>NZ_SHKP01000005.1:67500-859862 GCF_004217215.1 Rivibacter subsaxonicus | reverse complement strand
AAGCTCTTCTCGGCGAGCTTGGCCTGGCGACCGATCTTGGACTGCTCGATGATCTTGACGATGATGATGTACCAGCTGCCCATCGACATGATCAGTAGCAGCACCAGCACCACCTTGGCCACCGCGTCCGAGCCCTTCCACAGCGCTTCCAGGCCGTAGGGGTTGTCGATCTTGGCATCGGCCTTGGCCACCGGCGCGTTCGCCAGGTTGGGCACCGCTGCCTCCGAGGCCGCCGCCGTTGCGGCTGGCGCCGGAGTCTGGGCCTGGGCCACAGCGGGGAACAGCGCGACACCGGCACTCGCGGCCAGCACGAGCGAAAGGAACATCTGCCGAAGCTTCATCATCGGGAACTCCTGAACGGGAGGGGGATAGCAGGAAACAGGGAGGGTGAGCTACCGGAGCGCACGCACCGGGGAGGCGCGGCATTATCGAGGCATCCGGACGGGGCTCGAGGTCTCAAAGAGCGATACCACTTTAGGTCCAGTACGCAAGGCTCGTCAATGGGGCGAGCCCGTAGCGCCAGCGATTTTCAGGGTTAGCTCGGGCCAACTTTAGAGGTTCGTCACGACTACCGGCGACGCGATCGACGCGGCGACGCGATCGATCACCACGCAATCGGCGCACCGATCGCACCGTGCTCCGCGAGCCAGCGGTTGGCAGCCTCGAAATGACCGCAGCCGATGAAGGGCACCGGCGGCCGCCGCGCCGACAGCGGCGAGGGATGGTTGGCCGCAAACACCGCGTGGCGCCGCTCGTCGACCAGCGCGCGCTTGCGCTGCGCGGGCAGGCCCCAGAGCAGGAAGGCCGCAGGCTCGGCGCGCGCCGAAACCGTCGCGATCAGCGCATCGCTGAGTTGTTCCCAGCCACGCCCGGCGTGGCTCTGCGGCGCGCCGTCCTCGACGGTGAGCGCGCTGTTGAGCAGCAGCACGCCCTGGCGCGCCCAGCCTTCGAGCGAGCCATCGCTCGACGGCGGCTGTCCGGTCTCGACGGCAATCTCGGCGCGGATGTTGCGCAAGCTCGGCGGCAGCTTCATGCCGCCGGGCACCGAGAACGCCAGCCCCTGGGCCTGGCCGGCGCCGTGGTACGGGTCCTGCCCGAGGATCACGACGCGCACCGCGCGCAGCGACGTGAGTTCGAGCGCGCGGAACACCGCGGCCGGGTAGACGGTGGCGCCGGCCTTGATGCGCGCGTCGACGAACTCGATCAGCGCGCGCCCGACGGGAGACTGCCGGAACGGCTCGGTGACCGCGCGCCAGTCGGCCGGCACCCGGTCGAAGCAGGCGTCGAGTGGTTCGCGCAGGCGGTTGTCGAGGCCGTCGTCCGCGAAGAGATCGCGGCCCACCTCAGTGTCGGTCGAACAGCGCCGCCAGCGCCACGCCCGGATCGGGCGCGCGCATGAAGGCCTCGCCGACCAGGAAGGCGTGCACCTCGGCATCGCGCATGCGTCGCACATCGGCGGCGCCGAGGATGCCGCTCTCGGTGACCAGCAGTCGGTCGCGCGGCACCCGCGGCAGCAGGCCGAGCGTGGTGTCCAGCGTGACCTCGAAGGTCTTGAGGTTGCGGTTGTTGATGCCGAGCAGCGGCGTCTTCAAGTGCAGCGCCCGATCGAGTTCGGTGCCGTCGTGCACCTCGACCAGCACCGCCATGCCGTAGTGAAGGGCAGCGGCCTCGAGGTCGCGCATCTGCGCATCGTCGAGGCAGGCCGCAATCAGCAGGATGCAGTCCGCGCCCATCACGCGCGCCTGCGCGACCTGGTACTCGTCGACCATGAAGTCCTTGCGCAGCACCGGCAGCGTGCAGGCGGCGCGCGCCTGCACGAGATAGTCGGCATGGCCCTGGAAGAAGCGCTCGTCGGTCAGCACCGAAAGGCAGGCGGCACCATGCGCGGCGTAGCTGGCGGCGATCGCCGCCGGCTCGAAAGCTTCGCGCAGCACGCCCTTGCTCGGACTGGCCTTCTTGATCTCGGCGATCACCGCAGCCGCACCGGCGCCGATCTTCGCGCGCAGCGCGGCCTCGAAGCCGCGCAACTCGCGCCGTAACTCGGGCGCCTCGGCCTCGGCGCGCAGGCTCGCATGGCTGCGCCGCGCCTTGGCCGCGGCGATCTCCTCGCGCTTGACCGCAACGATCCGGTCGAGGATGTCGCTCATGACAGCACCCCGATCGCCGGGTACGCCGATCGACCCTCCGAGAGGGTCGGGCCTTGCTTGGGGCGGCCCGGCGCGGCGGCCCGCGCAGCAACAAGCGACATGTTCATGCTGTCACCACGCCAAGCTTGCGCGTCACGTCGACGAACTGGCCCAGCTTCGCCAGCGCCTTGCCCGAGGCCACCGTCTCGCGCGCCAGCTTGACGCCGTCGACGATCGAGCCGACCACGTTGGCCGCATAGAGCGCTGCCGCGGCATTGAGCAGCACGATGTCGCGCACCGGCCCCTCCTCGTTGGCCAGCGCGCGCTGGATGCACTGCATCGACTCCTCGCGGTTGGCGGCCTTGAGCGCGCGCGCGTCGTAGACCGGCATGCCGAAGTCGCTCGGGTGCACCGTGTACTCGCTGACCGACCCGTTCTTCAGCTCGCCGATCAGCGTCTCGCCCGACAACGAAACCTCGTCCATGCCGTTCATGCCATAGACCACCAGCACGTGTTCGCTGCCCAGGCGCTGCAGCACGCGCACCTGGATGCCGACGAGGTCGGGGTGGAACACGCCCAGCAACTGGTTCGGCGCGCTGGCCGGGTTGGTCAGCGGGCCGAGGATGTTGAACAGCGTGCGCACGCCGAGCTCGCGTCGCACCGGCGCGGCGTGCTTCATCGCGGTGTGGTGGTTGGGCGCGAACATGAAGCCGATGCCGGTCTGCTCCAGGCTCTGCGCGACCTGCTCGGGCGTCAGCGTGATGACCGCGCCGAGCGCCTCCAGCACGTCGGCGCTGCCGGTGCTCGAGGACACGCTGCGGCCGCCGTGCTTGGCCACCCGCGCGCCGCCGGCGGCAGCAACGAACATCGACGCGGTCGAGATGTTGAAGGTGTGGCTGGCGTCGCCGCCGGTGCCGCAGAGGTCGACCAGGTTGGCCTTGTCCTCGACCCGCACCGGCGTCGCGAACTCGCGCATCACCTGGGCCGCGGCGGCGATCTCGCCGATGGTCTCCTTCTTGACGCGAAAGCCCGCGATCAGCGCGGCGATCATCACCGGCGACATCTCGCCGCGCATGATGCGACGCATCAGTTCGAGCATCTCGTCGTGGAACACCTCGCGGTGCTCGATGACGCGCTGCAGGGCCTCGGAATTGCTGATCGACATGGTGGTTCTCCGTGGCCTCTAGCGGCGGTCGTCGAGGAAGTTCCTGAGCATCGCGTGACCATGCTCGGTGAGGATCGATTCGGGGTGGAACTGCACGCCCTCGATCGGCAGCGTGCGATGGCGCACGCCCATGATCTCGCCGTCCTCGGTGGTGGCGCTGATCTCGAGCTCGGCCGGCAGCGTGCTGCGCTCGATCGCCAGCGAGTGGTAGCGGACCACGCTGAACGTCCGCGGCAGCGCATGGAAGACGCCGCGCTCGTCGGTCGTGATCTCGCTGGCCTTGCCGTGCATCTGGACCTGGGCGCGGACGATGTTGCCGCCGAGCGCGGCGCCGATGCTCTGGTGGCCGAGGCAGACGCCGAGGATCGGCAGCTTGCCGGCGAAGTGGCGGATCGCATTCACGCAGATACCGGCCTCGGCCGGCGAGCAAGGCCCGGGCGAGAGCACCAGGCGTTGCGGCCGCAGCGCCTCGATCTGCTCGAGCGTGATCTCGTCGTTGCGGAACACCTTGACCTCCTCGCCCAGCTCGGCGAAGTACTGCACCAGGTTGAAAGTGAAGGAGTCGTAGTTGTCGATCATGAGGAGCATTTCAGAAGCCCTCCTCGACCAGTTCGGCGGCCCGCAGCACCGCGCGCGCCTTGGCCTCGGTCTCGGCCCATTCGAGCTCGGGCACCGAGTCGGCGACGATGCCGGCCGCGGCCTGCACGTAGAGCGTCTTGTCCTTGACGATGCCGGTGCGGATCGCGATCGCCACATCCATGTCGCCGGCAAAGCTGAGGTAGCCGCAGGCGCCGCCGTAGATGCCGCGCTGCACCGGCTCGAGCTCGTCGATGATCTCCATCGCGCGGATCTTGGGCGCACCGCTCAGCGTGCCGGCCGGGAAGGTCGCGCGCAGCACGTCCATGTTGCTGGTGCCGGGTTTCAGAAGCCCCTCGACGTTGCTGACGATGTGCATCACGTGCGAGTAGCGCTCGACCGCGAAGGCCTCGGTGACCTTGACACTGCCGGTCTGCGCGATGCGGCCGATGTCGTTGCGCGCCAGGTCGATCAGCATCAGATGCTCGGCGCGCTCCTTCGGGTCGGCCAGCAATTCGGCCTCGACCTCGCGGTCGCGCTCGGGTGTGGTGGCGCGCGGCCGGGTACCGGCCAGCGGGCGGATCGTGACCTTCTCGCCGGCCGCCTCGCGCTCGTGGCGGACCAGGATCTCGGGCGAGGCGCCAACGATCTGGAACTCGCCCATGTCGTAGAAGTACATGTAGGGCGACGGGTTCAGCGAGCGCAGCGCGCGATACAGCGCCAGCGGACTCTCGGTGTAGCGCTTCTTCAGACGCTGGCCGAGCACCACCTGCATGCAGTCGCCGGCGGCGATGTACTCCTTGCAGCGGCGCACCGCGGCCTCGTAGTCGGCGCGCGCGAACTCGCGCTCCACCGCATGCGGCGCACCGCGCCTCACGCTCGGCGCGCTGACGCTGTAGCGCAGACCGTCGTTCAGCTCGGCCAGCCGCTTCTTGGCTCGGAAGTAGGCCTCCGGTCGGCCCGGGTCGGCATAGACGATCAGGTAGAGGCGACCGCTGAGGTTGTCGATCACCGCCACTTCCTCGCACTGCATCAGCATCAGGTCGGGCGTGCCGATGCCGTGATCCTTGCGGGTGCGGGCCAGCTTCGGCTCCATGTAGCGCACCGCCTCGTAGCCGAAGTAGCCGGCCAGGCCGCCGCAGAAGCGCGGCAGGCCCGGTGTCAGCGCGACCTTGAAGCGCTTCTGGTAGGCCTCGATGAAGTCGAGCGGGTTGCCTTCGTGACGCTCGACGACGGCGCCGTCGGTGACGACCTCGCTGACACCGTCGGCGGCACGGATGAAGGTGCGCGCCGGCAGGCCGATGAAGCTGTAGCGCCCGAAGCGCTCGCCGCCGACCACCGACTCGAGCAGGAAGCTCAGCGGCTTGCCACCGGCCAGCTTGAGGTAGAGCGAGAGCGGGGTTTCTAGATCGGCGAAGGCCTCGCCGATCAACGGGATGCGGTTGTGCCCGGCCGCGGCCAGGCTCTGGAACTCGAGTTCGGTGATCATGCCGGCGGGCCCTCCGTGGCCCGGTGCGCGCCCGGCTCAACCGTCGGCGCGCTGTTCGCGTGTGCAGGGGAAGCCGGCGGATCGACCCGCCGGCGCAGCATCAGCTGGGCTGGCAACGCCAGGGCCAGGCTCCCCGGTCGTTCGACCCCTTGGTTTGCTTGCGCGGCATGAACATGCATCGAGTCTAGCAAAGCGGATCGGAATCACCGGCGCCCGGCAACGCCGAAGACTGTCACGGGCGGGACAGCCGGGCTGCCACTAGTGCGCGCCGCGGGCGCGCGTGCGGGTCGCAAGGCATGGACAGCGCGCACCGGCCCGCTGACACTCGGCGCACAAGATTTGGCGCCGCGAGCGCCGCAGACGCTGAGGAAGAGACGATGAATCGCAGACTGAGCATCGCGGCGATCGCCGCTGCACTGACCCTGGGTACCGCGCTGGGCGCGCATGCCCAGGCCGCCTTCACCGAGGTGAATGGCGTCAAGTTCGACAACGAGATCACCAGTCGCGGCAGCAAGCTGCTGCTCAACGGCGCCGGCACGCGCTACAAGTTCGTGATCAAGGTCTACGCCGCCGGGCTCTATGTACCGGTCAGGGTCAACACCGTCGAGGGCGTGCTCGACCTGAAGGCACCGCGCTCGCTCAAGGTCGTGATGCTGCGCGACATCGACGCCAACGAACTCGGCAAGCTGCTGACCGATGGCATGCAGAAGAACGCCACCCGCGAGGAGTTCGGCCGCGCGATCCCGGGCACGATCCGCCTGGGCGAGCTGTTTGCCGAGCAGAAGAAGCTCGCCAAGGGCGACAGCTTCATGATCGACTGGGTGCCCGGCACCGGCACGCTGATCACGATCAACGGCAAGGCGGCGGTCGACCCGGTCAAGGAACCCGAGTTCTTCACCGCGCTGATGAAGATCTGGTTCGGCAAGTCGCCGGCCGATGCGGGCCTGAAGGAAGCCATGCTGGGGGGCAAGGCCGTGACGGCAGCAGCCCCGGCGGCCAGCAACTGAGTCGGGCCAACGGCTCAGGACCACGCGCTTGCGGGCGCGTGGTCCTTTCGCAGAGAGTTCAGGCCCATCGCCGCGTCCACGCCGGCGCAGGCCGGCTCGGGGCCGCGGGACTCAGTTGTCGACGTTGAAGCCGACTTCCACCTGCACCTGGCGCGGCTTCTGGATCGGCTGGAACTTCCACTGGCCGACCGCCGACAGCGCCGCTGAATTGAGACCGCGGTGGCTGCTGCTGACGATCTCCTGCTTGCCGACGCTGCCGTTGGGCTGGATCTCGAACTTCACCCGCACGGTGCCCTTGCGCAGCTCCTGAATCAGCGCGGGCTTGAAGCTCGGACGCGTCTGGGACGTCACCACCAGCGGGCTGTCGTCCTCATCGTCGTCCTCCTCCTCGGCAGGTGCCGACGCGGCAGCCGGTGGCGCAGCCAGCACCGCAGCCGCCGAGCCTGGCAGCACGGTGGCAGCCGCTGGTGCGGCAGCGACCTGCACGGCCGCGGGCGCCGGCGCAGAGCTCTCTACGCGCGCTACCTCGGCAGGCCGCCCGGGATCGGCGAGGCGCGCCGCCAGCGCCGCCGACGCCGCCGGCGAGAGCGAGGATGCGGCAACGGCGCTCGGCGCCTTGGGCGCGGCAGGCGCGTTGGCGGCGGGAGTGCCGCCATCGACCGCGCGCTTCTTGCGCGGCGCATCCGAGTTGATGATGATCATGCGGAACACCTTGTCGGCATCCCGCTGGGCGCGTTCCATCTCGTCCGACGTCTTGGCCGGCGCGCTCTGCGCCATGGCGGCCGATCCGCTCATTGCGGCCACGGCCGCCAGCACCAACGCGCTCAGGATGTTCGATTTCTTCCCCGGCGCTTCAAGGCAGCGTTGCATGTTCCCTCCGACCCTGTGCTTCAAATAGTTACGCGATGCTTCGCTGCGCGGATTCTCACCACGCGCAAGTTGCGAGCGAAGGTAAAACTTCACGTTTGCGCAGACACAACGAAGCCGCGTGCCCATCAGCACGATTTGTGCCGGATCACCAGTGCCGCCGCGGCGCGGCGCGCTGACGGCGCCGGCCGCGCACGGCCGGCGGCGCGTTTCAGTTCGTCACTTCAGGCGCTCGCGCATCGCGCCGATCACCGCCCTGTAGTCGGGCTGGCCGAAGATCGCGCTGCCGGCGACGAAGGTGTCGGCGCCGGCATCGGCCACGCTGCGGATGTTGTCGACCTTGATGCCCCCGTCGACCTCGAGCCGGATGTCGCGCCCGCTCTTCTCGATCAGGCGTCGCACCTGCTCGGTCTTCTTCAGCGCACCCGGGATGAAGCTCTGGCCGCCGAAGCCCGGGTTCACGCTCATGATCAGCACCAGGTCGAGCTGGTCGATCGTCCACTCCAGCACGTCGAGTGGCTGGGCCGGGTTGAACACCAGCCCGGCTTGGCAGCCGGCGCCGCGGATCAGTTGCAGCGTACGGTCGACATGCGCGCTGGCGTCGGGGTGAAAGCTGATCAGGTCGGCCCCGGCCTTGGCGAAGGCCAGCGCCAGCGCATCGACCGGCTGCACCATCAGGTGCACGTCGATCGGCACCCGCGCGCCGTCCTTGGTGACGGCATGCTTGCGCAGCGCCTCGCAGACCATCGGCCCGAAGGTGAGGTTGGGCACGTAATGGTTGTCCATCACGTCGAAGTGGATCCAGTCGGCGCCGGCGTCGATGACGTTGCGCACTTCCTCGCCGAGGCGCGCGAAGTCGGCGGACAGCAGGCTGGGGGCGATGCGAAAGCTCATCTCGGACTCCGGACGGTGGAACGCAGGCATTCTAGAGAGACGGCCTCTCTAGAATGATCCGCATGAGCCGACACCAGTTCGAATGCAGCGTCCAGGTCCGCGACCTGCCCGAGCAGACCGACCCCGAGCAGGGCGTCTGGGCCTGGGCCTACACGATCCGCGTCGTCAACCGCGGCGAGATCGCGGCCCAACTGATCGCGCGCCGCTGGCTGATCGAGGACGAGAGCGGCCACCGCGAGGAGGTGCGCGGCCTCGGCGTGGTCGGCCAGCAGCCGCTGCTGCAGCCCGGCGAGCAGCATGAGTACACGAGCTGGGTCCAGCTGCGCGCGCCACGCGGCACGATGCAGGGCAGCTTCCACTGCATGAGCGCCGACGCCGAGGCCTTCGACGCCCAGATCCCGCCGTTCATGCTCGGCGAAGCGCCGACGCTGCACTAGTGCTTCGCATTTCACTGCCCGGCCACGCCGCCGCGGTCCGTCGCCGCTGGGACCTGACCGCGCTGCTCAACGCCGCCGATCCGCGCTCGCCGCTACCCGAGCGCCACCTGTGGCTGGTGCGGCTGCTCGAATGGCTGCGGCGCTCGCCGCCGCCGCGCCCCAACGAGCAGGACGGCGACGACGGCAGCAGCAACACCGCTCGAACGCCGCAACCGCTTGTGCGCCTGAAGCACTTGCTCAACGTGCTCGACAAGCACCCCGAGCACCGCGAGCGTGTACAGGGCTTGCTGGCCGCGTTCTGGCGCGACATCGACGGCGCGGTGCTGCTGGCCGACTTCGGCTTCGCGCCGCGCCAGGGCGTGCTGGCCGAGGTCGGCGAGCGGCTGCGGCTGCGGCTGCTGCCCGGCAGCACCGACACCACCGACCTGTCGGTGCTGTTCGGTCTGCTGTTCAGCCAGAGCACGGATGCCGAATGGCTCGAGGCCATCGACGACGAGACGCTGGCGCGCGCCGTCGCGCTGTTTCCGCCGGCACCGCTGAACGCCGAGGCCGGCACGAGCCGCGAGCGCACCGTGGCGGCCGATGCGATCGTCTATCTCTCCCTGCAGGTGGCGGCGGCCGGCTACCTGGGCGCGCTGCGCCAGCGCATGAGCGCCGAGGCGCTGCGCGACCAGCCCTTCGAGCAGATCGTGCCCTGTGCCCACCGACTGCGCGAGGCGGCGCGTGCCGGTGACCACCGGGCCATGCTGCGCGAGGCGCAGATGCTGCGCGCGGTCGCGCAGGCCTGCAGCGATGCCGCGCGCAGCGTGCGCGACCATCTCGAGGAACATGGCATCTCGGTCAACCTGCTGTTCCAGGTCGACCAGTTGCGCGGCCGCGCGCGGCGCATCGACTCGCTGCTGGCCTGCGCACTGGCGCCGCCCGACAGCCCGCAGCAGCGGCGCGAGGTGGTGCACCTGCTGGCCGACCTGGTGCAGGTGGCCGACGAGCGGCGCAGCACACGCGCGGTGTTCGCGCGCCAGTACTCGATGCTGGCGCGCAAGGTCGCCGAGCGCAGCGCCGAGACCGGCGAGCACTACATCACGCGCGACCGCGCCGAGTGGATGCAGATGCTGAAGCGCGCGCTCGGCGGCGGCGCGGTGGTGGCTGGCACCACGCTGCTCAAGTTCGCGATCCTGGCCACCGGCCTCACCGCGTTCTGGGGCGGCTTCTGGGCCGGCATCAACTACGCCACCAGCTTCGTCGTGATCCACCTCGCGCACTGGACGCTGGCCACCAAGCAGCCGGCGATGACGGCGCCGGCGCTCGCCGCCAAGCTCGAGAACACCGCCGACGACGAGGCGCTCGAGGGCTTCGTCGACGAGGTCGCTCACCTGATCCGCTCGCAGGTGGCCGGCATCTTCGGCAACCTGGCGATGGTGGTGCCGGTGGTGCTGGCGGTGCAGGCCGTCGCGCAGGCGCTGATCGGCAGCACGCTCGTGAGCCACCACGACGCCGAGCATGTGCTGGAGAGCCTGACGCTGCTCGGGCCGACGCTGCTGTTCGCCGCCTTCACCGGCGTGTTGCTGTTCGCCTCGAGCCTGATCGGCGGCTGGGCCGAGAACTGGTTCGTGCTGCACCGCCTCGACAGCGCGATCCGCTGGAACCCACGCCTGCTGGCCCGGCTCGGCGCGCCGCGCGCGCAGCGCTGGTCGCGCTGGTGGCGCGCCAACATCTCGGGCCTGGCCGCCAACATCTCACTCGGCATGATGCTCGGCATCGTGCCGGTGGTGTGCGCCTTCTTCGGCCTGCCGATCGAGGTGCGCCACGTGACGCTGTCGACCGGCCAGATCGCCGCGGCGCTCGGCACGCTCGGCACCGAGGCCTTGCACGACCGGGCGTTCTGGTGGTGCGTGGCGGCGATCCCGCTGACCGGCGCGCTCAACCTCGGCGTGAGCTTCCTGCTCGCGTTCAAGGTGGCGCTGCGCTCGCGCGGCATCCGCCTGGCCGATCGATCGCGCATCTATGCCGCGGTCCGCCACCGGTTGCGGACCCGCTTCGCGAGCTTCCTGTGGCCACCGCGCGAGGCCACATGAGGAACAGCCGGCTCAGTCCTCGGGTCGAGGATCGTCGCCCGCGTCCGGCCGCTCGCCGCGCTTGCGGCCCGAGAACATGGTCCACCAGACGATGAAGATGAGCAGCGCCAGTGCGCCAAGAGCTTCGAGCAACAGCAGGGTCATGCGGCGGATCGTAGCGGCGCTCGGCGCATCGCTGCTGGCCGCCTGCAGCACGCCGCCGCCGCCCGAGCGCGGCCCGGCACCGGCGCCCGCCGCCAGCCCGCCAGCGATGGCGCCGGCAGCGCCGGGCGCGCTGTTGCAGCGCGAGGCTGCGGTCTGGCGCGCCGCCCGCTGGGACGAGTTGCCGGGCTGGGAGGCCGACGCGCTGCAGCATGCCTGGCCGGCACTGCTGGCCGGCTGCGCCCGTCCGGCGCCCGGCTGGGAGCCGAGCTGCGCGAGCGCCCGCGCGCTCGACAGCCCGGACGCGAATCGCGTGCGGGCCTGGTTGCAACAGCGGCTGCAGCCGTGGCGGGTCGAGGCCGCGGCCGGGCGCAGCGATGTGCGGGCCGAGGGGCTGCTGACCGGTTACTTCGAACCGCAGGTGCAGGCCTCGCGCAAGCGCAGCGCGGCCTACGCCGTGCCGCTGCACACGCCGCCGGCCGATCTCGCCACGCGCAAGCCCTGGTACAGCCGCAGCGAGATCGAACGCCTGCCGGCCGCCCAGGCCGCGCTGCGCGGCCGCGAGATCGCCTGGCTGGCCGACCCGCTCGAGTTGCTGATGCTGCAGGTGCAGGGCTCGGGCCGCCTGCGCATCACCGAGGCCGACGGCAGCGTCAAGACCGTGCGCGTGGCCTACGCCGGCAGCAACGATCAGCCCTACCGCTCGGTGGCGCGCTGGCTGGTCGAGCGCGGCGCGTTCACGCTCGAGCAGGCCTCGTGGCCGGCGATCCGCACCTGGGCACGCGCCAACCCGGCCCAGGTACCCGAGCTGCTGGCCTCGAACCCGCGCTACGTGTTCTTCCGCGAGGAGCCCTTGCCCGACCCGACGATCGGCCCGAACGGGGCCCAGGGCGTGGCGCTGACGCCAGGCCGCTCGATCGCGGTCGACAGGCGCGCGGTGCCCTACGGCACGCCGGTGTGGATCGACAGCACCGAGCCGCAGCCCTGGTCGCCGACCCCGCCACCGCCGCGCCCCTTGCAGCGTCTGGTGATGGCGCAGGACACCGGCAGCGCGATCACCGGCGCGCCGCGTGCCGACTACTTCTGGGGCTGGGGCGAGGGCGCCGAGGACTTTGCAGGCCGCATGAAGCAGCCGTTGCGCATGTGGGTGCTGTGGCCCTTGGCGCACACCCCGGGCGACGCGAAGCCGATTTCGACGCGCTGAGCCAGTTCGGTTCCCGCGTGCTTCGCGCAAGCGAGCGCGGCGCCCCGTGCATGGCACGGGGCGCCGCAGTTCGAAGCCAACAGCAGGCTCAGCCGAAACGGCGGATGTCTTCCGAGCGGACGATCTCCGGCTGGTCCTTGCCGTTCGCCAGCGGCGTGAAGAAGGCGTCGACCTGCTTCTCGGCAACATCCTTGGCAACGCCGTAGCGTTGCTGGATCTTGCCGACGATCTGTTCGCGCTTGCCCGCGATGACGTCGAGGTCGTCGTTGGTGAGCTTGCCCCATTGCTCCTGCACCTTGCCGGTGAGTTGCTTCCAGTTGCCTTCGATGCGGTCCCAGTTCATGGCATTTCCTTCGTCGATGGTTGAGAAGAATCGATTCGTCGAACCGATGGACCAAGCGTAGGCAGGGGCCAGTGTTGGCGCTGTAGGCCGGGGTTGATTCAGCTGTAGGTCGAGGCCTACAGGAGCTGGCCGCCGCGGCGAGCCCGGCGCGTTGCTGGTGTTGCTACGCTTGACGATGGGTGGCGCGCGTGGGACCGTCGCGCAGCCAAGGGCGGCCGCAGCGTCGCTGCCGAGTCGCTGACCGGGAAAGGGACATCGCGCCATGAAGGACGCCTGGATCGCCTACTGCGGCCCCGCCGCGGTCCCGGACGAGTTCTGGACGCGCTGGAACGCCGATCCGCTGCTGATCGCAGCACTCGCCTTGCTGGCCTTCGCGGTCGCTCGCGGCCGCGCCTCGAACGCCCGAGCCGGCTGGGGCGCGATCGCGCTGATGCTCGTGGTCTTCGTCTCGCCGCTGTGCGCGCTGTCATCGGCGCTCTTCTCGGCGCGCGTGCTGCACCACGTCATCCTCGTCAGCGCGGTGGCGCCGCTTCTGGCGCTCGCCTTTCCGCAGCGGCGCGCAGGCGCCATCCCGCTCGCGATGCTGGTCGCGGTCCATGCGGCCACTCTGTGGCTGTGGCACGCACCAGGTCCCTACGCATGGGGGCTCGCCAGCGTTCCCGCCTACTGGCTGATGCAGCTCTCGCTGCTGGGCAGCGCCTGGCTGATGTGGCAGGCGATCCTGTCGCCGGCGACGCAATCGGGGCCGGCGCTGGTCGCGCTGGCCGTGACCATCGGGCAGATGGGCCTGCTCGGCGCCCTGATCGTCTTTGCGTCGGTGCCGCTCTACCCGGTGCACTTCGCGAGCAGCCTGGCCTGGGGCTTCACGCCGCTCGCCGACCAGCAACTCGCCGGGCTGCTGATGTGGGTGCCGGCGATGCTGCCCTATCTCGCGACCGGACTCTGGCTCGCCTGGGCCAGCCTGCGGCCCGTCGAGGTCGCACCGTGACGACCTTCCTCAAGTTCGTCCACCTGGCGACGATCGCGGTCTGGTCGGGCGGCCTGCTCGCCTTGCCCTTCCTGTTCTGGCAACGGCGTGCGCTCGAGGCCGGGCCCGATCTCGACCGGCTGCACCGCATCGTCCGCCTGGTCTACGTGGAGCTCACGTCGCCGGCCGCCTTCGTCGCGATCGGCAGCGGCACCGCGCTGATCTTCGTGCAGGCCACCTTCGAGGAATGGTTCTCCATCAAGATGGTGCTGGTCGGCATCATGGTGATGCTGCACGTGGTCGCCGGCCTCGTGGTGCACCAGCTGTTCTCGCCCGCGGGGCGCTTCAGCCGCCTGTCGTTCGTGGCGCTGTCGGGCACCTATGCGGTGCTGATCGTCGCCATCGTCTGGGTCGTGCTGGCCAAGCCCCAGATCGACTCGAACCAGTTCGCGGTGCAGCTGTTCGAGCCCGGCGGGCTCTCACGCCTGTGGCATCAGTTCTTCGGCGACACCAGGATGCCCAGGCCATGATCGAACACCAGCTTGCCCCCGTGCCAGCCGGCGAAGCCGACCATGACCGAGGCGAGCACGGACAGCACCAGGCCGTGCGGCAGCACCGAGGCCGGATCGCCCAGCCGCAGGCCCCAGCTGGCGCCGGCGATCGCGACCAGGGTCATCGCGGCGATGGCATGCGACCAGCTCGCCTCGTGCAGGCGGATGCCGCGCACCAGCAGCAGCTCGGCGGTGCCGACGATGCTGGCGGCCACGCCGCTCCAGAACGCGACGCCGGCCGACCAGAGGCCGGCACGCAGCCAGAAGGCGTCGCCCGACCACCAGTAGAAGACATCGACACCAAGCGTCGCGACCACGAACGCGACCGGGAAGTGAACCAGCATCACGTGGATCGGATGGCCGACCAGCGCGACCGCCGAGCCGACGTCGAGCCGCTGCAGCTCGAGCAGGACCTGGCTGTGAGGCCGGGTGCCGTCGCCCTTGTTTGCCATGGTGATCGTCCTTTGCTTCGGATGCAGCAAGCCGGCGGCCATCGTAGCGTCTTGCTGGTGGCGTCCCAAGTGGCGGCGCTCGTGGCGCTGCCGGGCTGCAGCGGGCCGCTGTCCACGCTCGATCCCTCGGGACCGGCCGCCGCCTCGATCGCCACGATGTGGTGGGTCATGCTGATCGGCGCCGGCGTCCTGTTCCTGCTCGTGATGGGGCTCTTCATCCAGGTCGTGCGGCGGCCGGGCTGGGGCTCGAGCGTTTCACCGACGCGCTGGATCGTGCTGGGCGGCCTGGTGCTGCCGGCGGTGGTGCTGCTGCCGCTGCTGGCCTATGGCCTGGTCGTCGGCGAGCGGCTGCTGCCGCTGCCGGGCTCGGCGCCGCCGCAACGCATCGAAGCCGTGGCGGCGCAGTGGAACTGGACCTTCCGCTATCCCGAGCAAGGCGGCGTCGAGACCAGGAACGTGCTGCTCCTGCCCGCGGGCACGCCGGTCGACATGGTCGTGGTCAGCAAGGACGTGATCCATGCCTTCTGGGTGCCGCGCTTCGCGGGCAAGGTCGACGCGGTGCCCGGAAGGATCAACCGGCTGCGCATCCAGGCCGACCGGCCCGGCCGCTACGAGGGCATCTGCGACGAGTTCTGCGGCCTGGGCCATGCACGCATGCGCTTTGCCGTGATCGTGCATCGACCGGAGGACTTTGACGCCGCGCTGGCGCAGGCAAGCGCCGCGGCAAAGGGGCAGCAATGAGCGGCGCCGTCGCCCCCCAGCCGCAGGAAGCCCGCGCGCTGCGGCTGCACCGCCAACTGACCAGGATCTGGGCCACCGGGCCGGGATGGCAGCGCCTTGCCGCCGTCAATCACTCGGTCATCGGCGTGCGGATGATGGTCACCGCGTTCACGTTCTTCGTCATCGCCGGCGTGCTCGGCATGCTGACGCGCGTGCAACTGGCCACGCCCAACTCGGGCTTTCTCGACGCGGAGACCTACAACCAGGTCTTCACCATGCACGGGTCGATGATGCTGTTCCTGTTCGCCATTCCGATGGTGGAGAGCATCGCCGTCTACCTGACGCCGAAGATCCTCGGTACGCGCGACTTCGCCTTTCCGCGCCTGACCGCCTACGGCTACTGGTGCTACCTGTTCGGGGGCACGATCGTCACCGCGTCGCTGATCGGCGGCGTGGCGCCCAACTCCGGCTGGTTCATGTACACGCCGCTGAGCTCGAGCGTCTACACCCCCGGCATCAACTCCGACGTCTGGCTGCTCGGCATCACCTTCGTCGAGATCTCGGCGCTGTCGCTCGCGATGGAGATCGTGGTCTCGATCCTCAAGATGCGCGCGCCCGGCATGTCGCTCGACAGGATGCCGATCTTCGGCTGGTACATCCTGGTGACCGCGATGATGATGATCGTCGCCTTTCCGCCGCTGATCCTGGGCTCGATCCTGCTCGAGGTCGAGCGCGCCTTCGACCTGCCGTTCTTCGATCCGACCCGCGGCGGCGACTCGCTGCTGTGGCAGCACCTGTTCTGGCTGTTCGGCCATCCGGACGTCTACATCATCTTCCTGCCGATGGCGGCGGTGCTGTCGACCATCATCCCGGTCTTCGCCAACCGGGCGCTGCTCGGCTACCGGGCGATCGTCGTCGCGATCATCGCGCTGGCCTTCCTGAGCTTCGGCATCTGGGTGCACCACATGTTCACCGTGGGCATCCCGCATCTGGCGCTCGCGTTCTTCTCGGCCGGCTCGGCGATCGTCGCCGTGCCGACGGCGGTGCAGATCTTTGCCTGGCTCGCGACGCTGTCGCACGGCAGGCCGCGCTGGGACGTGCCGATGCTCTACGTCTTCGGCTTCTTCTTCGTGTTCGCGATGGGCGGCCTGACCGGCGTGATGCTCGCGATGGTGCCCTTCGACTGGCAGGCGCACGACACCTACTTCGTCGTCGCCCACATGCACTACGTCGTGGCCGGGGCGCTCGCCTTCCCGATGATCGCCGGGCTCTACTACTGGCTGCCGCTGCTGACCGGGCGCACCGCGGTGCATCGCCTGTCGGTGCCCGCGTTCTGGCTGATCTTCGTCGGCTTCAACCTGACCTTCTTCATGATGCACCTGGCCGGCCTGCTGGGCATGCCGCGACGCATCTACACCTACCGCGGCGACGAGGGCTGGAACTGGCTCAACCTGCTGTCCTCGGTGGGCGGCTTCGTGATGACGATCGGCTTCGGCCTGCTGGTGATCGACCTGGTGGTGCAGCTCCGCCATGGCCGCCGCGCGCGGCGCGATCCCTGGCGCGCCACGACCTTCGAGTGGGCGATGCCGATTCCGCCGGCGCCCTATGCCTTTGCCTCGATCCCGCACGTGGGGCCGCGGACCGAGGGCGTGGCACCGGGCGAACTCGCCGTGTCGCTGGCGCGCGGCGAGGGCTACCTGGGCTTCACGCGCAACGGCTGGCAGGAGGCGCTCGGCGTGCACACCAGCTCCGGCCAACCCGAGCAGCTGATCGTGCTGCCCAACCCGACCTACCTGCCGCTGGTCACCGCCCTCGCCACCGCGGCCGCCGTGCTGGCGCTGCTGTTCAAGTTCTACCTGTTGTCGCTCGCGGCGGCGCTGGCCACGCTCGGCCTGTTCGTGCTCGCGGCACAGCGTGCCGGCCTGCGGCGCGACTATGGCCCGCTGCCTGTCGGGCTCGGCGTCGAGGTGCCGCCGCACACCGAGGTGAGCAGCGCACCGGCATGGCTGTCGCTGATCTGCGCGCTGGTGGCCAACGGCACGCTGTTCACCGCGCTGGTGTTCGGCACCTTCTACCTCTGGCTCGCCGGCGCCAACTGGCAGGCGATGCCGCCGCCCGAGCCGAGCCGGCTGCTGGCCTTGGCCGCCATCGCCGGCCTGGCGGTCGCTGCGGTGGCGGCCCGCGCCTCGCTCAAGGCGGTCGTCGTCGGGCGCAGTGCATCGGGGTCGATCGGCCTGACGGCGCTCGCACTGCTCGCCGCCGTGGCCGCGGTCGTGGGGCTGATCGCCGGCGTCACGCCGCATCCGCGCGAACATGCGCTGGGCGCGACCGCCGCGGCGCTGCTTTTCTACGTGGCGCTGCATGCCGGCATCGGCCTGCTGTTCCTGCTCAGCAACGTGCTGCGCATCGGCGCCGGCTTCGTCTCGCAGCGGCGGTCCACGGACCTGCGCCTGACGCGTCTCTGGATCGACTACACGCTGGCGACGGCCTTCATCGCGCTCGGACTGGTGCTCGCGCTGCCGGCCATGGTGGGCATGCTCGGGGGACGGCCGTGAGTTCGACGCCGATTCCGCCCCGGCGCCTCTGGTGGCTGGCGGCCGGCTTCGTCGTCTGGTGCATCGCCCTCGTGGTGCTGTGCGCGCTGCACGCCGTCGGCTGCGCCTTTGGCTGGCCGGCCGCCACGCTGCGCTGGAGCCTGGTGCTCGTGTTCGCCGCGCACCTGGTGGTGATCGGATGGATGTGGCGCAGCGCCGCCCGCGACGCGCGCTCCGGCCCGCGCGGAAGCTTCCTGCGCGAGACCGTCGTCTGGACCGCCATCGCCGCCTTCGCGAGCACCGTTCTCGCCCTCGGCCCGCCGCTGCTGCTCACGGCATGCGTCTGATCGGCAACGTCCGCGGCGGCCGGCGGCAGTGAGATGAGTCCATGAGCCATCGTGCGCTCGTGACCAAGGCCGTCTGGTCGGCCGTCTATCTGCTGTTCATCCTCGCGCCGCTGCTCGCGCTGCTGGCCGGCACGCTGCCGCCGAGCCGCGATGTGTGGACGGAGTTCTCGGTCGCACTGGGCTACTCCGGGCTGGCGATGATGGGCCTGCAGTTCGGCCTGACCGCACGCTTCCGGTACGTCACCGACCCGTGGGGCGAGGACGTCATCTATCACTTCCACCGCCGGGTCTCGCTGATCGCGGTCGGCCTGGTGGTGGCGCATCCGCTGATCCTGCTCGCCGCGGGCTCGGAGAAGCTGGCGCCGCCGGATGCCCTGCGCGACGTGCCGCTCGGCGCGGTCTTCGCCGTGCTGTCGCTCGGCTCGCTCATCCTGCTGGTGGCGATGGCGCTGTGGCGCACGCACCTGAAGATCAGCTACGAGACCTGGCACGCCACCCACATCGTGCTAGCGGTGGTGGCCGTCGCCGGGGGCGTGCTTCACATGGTCGGCTGGGGCTTCTACCTCGCCGACCCCTTGAAGCGGGCGCTGTGGATCGGCCTGGCGGTCTTCTGGATCGGGCTGCTGCTCTACGTGCGCATCGTCAAGCCGCTGTTCATGCTGCGCCGTCCGTACCGCGTGTCGGCGCTGCGCGCGGAGCGCGGCGACAGCCTGACACTGGTGATGCGACCGGATGGCCACGCCGGCTTCCGCTTCAGGCCCGACCAGTTCGGCTGGCTGACGCTGTGGGGGAGCCCGTTCAGGATCACCGGCCATCCGTTCTCGTTCTCCTCGAGCGCGGAGGCGCCGGATGGCCACGTCGAGATGACGATCCGCAGTCTCGGCGACTTCACGAGCGCGATCGGCCAGGTGCCTGTCGGCCGGCGCGTCTATCTCGACGGGCCCTACGGCGCCTTCACCATCGGCAACCCGACGGACATGCACGTGCTGATCGCCGGAGGCATCGGCATCACGCCGATGATGAGCATGATCCGCACCCTGGCCGATCGCGGCGACAGGCGCCCCGTGGTCCTGCTCTACGGCAGCAAGGACTGGGAGTCGGTGACCTTCCGCGAGGAACTGGAGGCGCTGCAGGCGCGGCTGGACCTGAGGGTGGTGCACGTGCTCACGCAGCCACCGCCGGGCTGGACCGGCGAGCAGGGCCGTATCACCGCCGACGTGTTCAAGCGCCACCTGCCGCCGCGCTATGCCGACCACGAGTACTTCATCTGCGGGCCGGATGTGATGATGGACGCGATCGAGGCGGCGCTGGGCGAGATGCAGGTGCCGCTGTCCCGGTACCACTCCGAGCGCTACAGCTTTGTCTAGGAGATCCTGATGCGCCGCCTGTTCGCCAACCGCCTGGCCCTTGCCACGGGCATCGTCGTGGTGCTGGCGTCGATCCTGTTCGCGCTCTGGCGCGTTGGCGGGTCGGCGAGCTGAGGGCGACCGCCGGTTCCGGCGGCACTGCGCACGACGCCGATCGCGCGCCAGCCCTCAGCCGCGCTCGAACTTGAACAGCGCCGTCGGCGCCAGCAGGTTCGGCAGGCGCCGCACCGCGCGGCCGTTGCGCAGCCCGAAGCTCTCGATCACGCGCAGGCCGTTGCGGCGCGCCAGCACCTCGAAGTCGGCATGAGTGCCGACGCGGATGTTCGGCGTGTCGTACCACTCGTAGGGCAGCGTCTTGGTCACCGGCATGCGCCCGGCCAGCACCTGCAGCCGGTTCGGCCAGTGCGCGAAGTTCGGGAAGGTGAGGATGCCGACATGCCCCACGCGCGCCGTCTCGCGCAGCATGGCCTCGGTGTTGCGCAGGTGTTGGAGGGTGTCGAGTTGCAGCACCACGTCGAAGCTGTTGTCCTCGAAGATCGACAGCCCCTCCTCGAGGTTGCGCTGGATCACGTTGACGCCACGCTGCACGCACTCGAGCACCTTGGCGTCGTCGAGCTCGATGCCGTAGCCGCTGCAGCCGCGGCTGTCGCGCAGCAGCGCCAGCAGCGCACCGTTGCCGCAGCCGAGGTCGAGCACGCGCGAGCCATGCGGCACGAGGCTCGCGATCAGTTCGAGGTCGACCCGCTCACTCATCGCGCCCCCACCTGCTCGAAGTAGCTGCGCAGCAGCGCGTGATAGCGCGGATCGTCGAGCAGGAAGGCGTCGTGCCCGTGCGGCGCGTCGATCTCGGCGTAGCTGACGGGCGCGCGGTTGTCGATCAGCGCCTTGACGATCTCGCGCGAGCGCATTGGCGAAAAGCGCCAGTCGGTCGTGAAGCTCACGACCAGGAACTTCGCCGTCGCCGGCGCCAGTGCCGCCGCCAGGTCGCCGCCCTGCGCGCGCGCCGGGTCGAAGTAGTCGAGCGCGCGCGTGATCAGCAGGTAGGTGTTGGCGTCGAAGTACTCGCTGAACTTCTCGCCCTGGTGGCGCAGGTAGCTCTCGATCTGGAACTCGATGTCCTGGGTGCTGTAGGCCAGGCCGCCGTTGCGCAGCTCGCGGCCGAACTTGGCCTCCATCGAGTCGTCGCTGAGGTAGGTGATGTGGCCGATCATCCGTGCCACGCGCAGGCCGCGCTTGGGCACCACGCCATGAGCGTAGAAGTGGCCGCCGTGGAACTCGGGGTCGGTGACGATCGCGCGCCGCGCGACCTCGTTGAAGGCGATGTTCTGCGCCGAGAGATTGGGCGCCGAGGCGATCACCAGCGCATGCGCCACGCGGGCCGGGTGGCGGATGGTCCACGACAGCGCCTGCATGCCGCCGAGACTGCCGCCGATCACCGCGGCCAGCCGCTCGATGCCGAGCGCGTCGAGCAGCCGCGCCTGGGCGTCGACCCAGTCCTCGACGGTGACGACCGGGAAGTCGGCGCCCCAGGGCTGGCCGGTCGCCGGATTCACATGCATCGGCCCGGTCGAGCCGAAGCAGGAGCCGAGGTTGTTGACGCCGATGACGAAGAAGCGGTTGGTGTCGAGCGGCTTGCCGGGGCCGATCAGGTTGTCCCACCAGCCCTCGGCGCCGTCGGCATGGGTGCCCGCCACATGGTGGCTGGCGTTGAGCGCGTGGCAGACCAGCACCGCGTTGCTGCGCTCGGCGTTGAGCGTGCCGTAGGTCTCGAACACAAGGTCGTAGTCGGCCAGCCGCGCGCCGCTCTGCAGCGGCAGCGGCGGCGCGAAGTGCATGGACTGCGGTGTGACGATCCCGACCGATCTCATGAATGCCAGAGCTCAGGAAGCAGAAAACCCGGCGTCGCAAAAGCAGCGAGGCCGGGTTCCCTGGCCCTGTTTAGCTGCATTTGTTGAGCGCCCGCAAGCCGGAACAAATCGGCGCTGTGCAGCCAGTATATCGAGCCGCGCTCAGACGGCGGCCGGCGCCACCACCCGCCGCGCCCGTTCCTGCCAGGCGCCGCCATGCCAACGCCACGCCATGGCCAGGCCGCGCAGCCACTCGTCGGCGACCAGCGCGATCCAGACGCCCGCCAGCCCCAGGCCCATCACGCTGCCAAGCAGCCAGGCGCCGCCGGCCATCACGATGCTCATCGACAGTGCGGCCACCGCCACCGGCCAGCGCACGTCGCCGGCGGCGCGCAGCGCGTTGACGTAGACCAGGTTCATCGCCCGCCCCGGCTCGAGCGCGACGCCGATCCACAGCAAAGTCACGGCCAGTTCCACCAGCGCCTCATCCTGCGTGAACAGGCCGATCGCCGGCGGGCCGAGCAGGGCCAGCAGCAGCGCCGACAGCGTCGAGACGAGCAATCCCCAGCGGATCGAGGTGCGCACCCTTCTGCGCGCCAGGTCGATGCGGCCGGCGCCGACGTCGTGGCCGACCAGGATCTCGGCCGCCAGCCCGAGCGAGAGGCTGCCCAGGATCAGCAGCCCGCCGAGCTGCTGCGCGTAGGCATGCGCCGCCAGCGACGCGGTGCCCAGATGGGCCACCACCGAGGTCACGACCAGCGCCGCGAGGCGGTAGGCGATGTTCTCGGCCGCGCCCGGCACGCCGATGTGCAGGGCCGGCGCCAGCACGCCGCGCTCGAGGCGCCACCAGTCGGCGGCGCGCGGCACCAGCGCGAGGTGCTCGCGCCAGCCGCGCCGGTGCAACGCCACCGCGGCCACACGGCTGATCACCATGGCCAGCGCAAATCCGCCGAGACCGAGCGCCGGCAACGGCCCATCGCCACGCATCAGTGGCAGGCAGGCGAGCAGGTGCAGCGCGTGCGTGGCCAGTGAGATCAGCAGCGCACGCCGCACATGCAGGTGGGCGCGCAGCACCGCGCCCATCAGCGCATTGAGCGCGTCGAGGCCGAGCGCGAGTGCGAGCACGCGCAGGTAGGGCGCGGCCAGAGGCTGCACCTCGGCCGGCGTGCCGAGCGCTTGCAGCAGCGGCCCTGCCCCTGCCGCCAGCACCAGCGCAACCGCGACGCCGAGCCAGAGGCTGGCGCCGAGCCCGGCGCGTGCCAGCGCGTCGGCGCCGGCGCGGTCACCGGCGCCCAGGCGCTGGGTGATCACGACGCTGACACCGGCGCCGATGATCCGGAACACGATGAAGAAGGTCGCGAACAGTGTGTTGCCGATGCCGTAGGCGGCGGCTGCGGCGTCGGAGACGCGTGCCGCCAGCGCCACGCCGACCAGGCCGACCGCGATGCCGAGCAGCAGTTCGGCCGCCATCGGCCAGGCGATGGCCCAGAGCATGGCGCGCGACTGGAAGGGCTGGACTTCGGAGCTCGGAGACGGCATCGAGGAGAGGGCTACGGGTTTGCAGCCGCAATCCTCGCATTGCCTCGTCGCGCGGCCGTGGCAGCATGGAGGCCAATTGAAGCGGGAGGCAGCGTGATGGCCGAGAGCACCTGGTTCGAGGGCTTCGAGACGCGGCAGGTGCCGGTGGCCGACGGCATCGAGCTGTTCGCGCGCACCGGCGGCCGCCACGACGCGCCGCCGCTGCTGCTGCTGCACGGCTACCCCGAGACGCATGCGCTGTGGCAGCGCATCGCGCGGCGGCTCGCCGATCGCTTCTGCCTCGTGGTGCCGGACCTGCGCGGCTATGGCGCCTCGAGCAAACCGGCCGGCGCCCCGGATCACGCCAACTACAGCAAGCGCGCGATGGCGACCGATGTGCTGGCGCTGATGCGTGGCCTCGGCCACGAGCGCTTCTTCGTTGCCGGCCACGACCGCGGCGGCCGCGTCGCGCACCGGCTCGCACTCGACCATCCCGACGCGGTGCTCAAGCTCAGCGTGATCGACATCGTGCCGACGCTCACGATGTACGAGCGCACCGACATGGCTTTCGCCAGCGCCTACTACCACTGGTTCTACCTGATCCAGCCGCAGCCGCTGCCCGAGAAGCAGATCGGCGCCGACCCCGGCTGGTACCTGCGCTGGACGCTGTCGGGCTGGGGCAGCAAGAGCCTCGACTACATCGAGCCGCAGGCGCTGGCCGACTACGAGCGCGGCTTCTGCAACACCGCCGGCATCCACGCCGCCTGCGAGGACTACCGCGCCGCGGCCTCGATCGATCTGGAACACGACCGTGCCAGCCGCGCCGCGCAGCAGCGCGTGCAATGCCCGCTGCAGGTGCTGTGGGGCGAGCGCGGCGTCGTGGCCAGGCTCTTCGATCCGCTCGCCGACTGGCGCGCCGCCTGCGACGGGCCGGTCAGTGGCCGTGCGCTGGCGGCCGGTCACTTTATTCCCGAGGAGTTGCCCGAGCAGACCGCGCAGCAGCTCGCCGACTTCTTCCTGAGCTGAGGAGAACGATCGCATGGACAACGCCGCCCTGATCCGCCGCTTCTACGGCGCCTTCGCTGCGCTCGACGCCGACACGATGAAGGCCTGCTACACGGCCGATGCACGCTTCGACGACGAGGCCTTCTCGCTGCGCGGTGCAGACGAGATCGGCGCGATGTGGCGCATGCTGTGCGAGGCCACGCAGGCACGGGGCAAGGACGTCTGGCAGCTCGAGTTCGGCGCGATCGAGGCCGACCGCAACCGTGGCAGCGCGCACTGGGAGGCGCGCTACCGCTTCGGCGCCGATGGCCGCATCGTGCTCAACCGCATCGACGCCGCCTTCGAGTTCCGCGACGGGCTGATCGCCGTGCATCACGATCGCTTCGACTTCTGGCGCTGGTCGCGCCAGGCGCTCGGCACGCCCGGCGCGCTGCTCGGCTGGACGCCCTGGCTGCGCGCCAAGGTGCGTGGCCAGGCCGCGGCCCGGCTGCAGGCCTGGCAGGCCAAGCGCGGCTGAAGTCCGGCCTCAACCGCTTCACGAGGACCGCCATGCCGCATTGGCTCATCAAGCTCAACGAGCAGTTCCCGATCCGCTACCTCGCCTGGCTGCTCGCCGGCGTGGGGCTGCTGTTGGCGCTGCTGGTGCTGGTCATCAAGGCCACGCTCGGCGCGCTGATCGCGGTGCTGCTGTTCGGATTCCTGGTCGCCGTCGGCTGGCGCGACGTGCATCAGCCGCGCCACTCGATCCTGCGCAACTACCCGGTCATCGGCCATCTGCGCTTCTTCTTCGAGTTCATCCGGCCCGAGATCCGCCAGTACTTCATCGAGAGCGACCGCGAGGCCGCGCCCTTCTCGCGCCAGCAGCGCTCGCTGGTCTACCAGCGCGCCAAGGGCGAGCCCGACAAGCGGCCCTTCGGCACCCAGCTCGATGTCGGCGCGACCCGCTACGAATGGATCAACCATTCGATGGCGCCGACCGAGCTGGCCTCGCACGACTTCCGCGTGACGATCGGCCAGTCGGCCAACTGCAGCCAGCCCTACGCCGCGAGCGTGTTCAACATCTCGGCGATGAGCTTCGGCGCGCTCTCGGCCAACGCGATCCGCGCGCTCAACGAGGGCGCGCGGCGCGGCAACTTCGCGCACGACACCGGCGAGGGCTCGATCAGCCGCTACCACCGCGCCTTCCAGGACTCCGGCGGCGGCGACCTGATCTGGGAGATC
Source organism: Rivibacter subsaxonicus (assembly GCF_004217215.1). Lineage (GTDB taxonomy): Bacteria > Pseudomonadota > Gammaproteobacteria > Burkholderiales > Burkholderiaceae_C > Rivibacter > Rivibacter subsaxonicus. Next base: position 835,009 of record NZ_SHKP01000005.1, on the reverse strand, counting down.
GGCTCCGGCTACTTCGGCTGCCGGCGCGAGGACGGATCGTTCAGCGAGGAGCGCTTCGTCGAACAGGCCCTCGCACCCCAGGTGAAGATGATCGAGATCAAGCTCAGCCAGGGCGCCAAGCCGGGCCAGGGCGGCGTGCTGCCGGGGGCCAAGGTGACGCTCGAGATCGCCGCTGCACGCGGGGTCGAGCCGGGCGTCGATTGCATCTCGCCGGCCAGCCACAGCGCCTTCTCCTCGCCGCTCGGACTGCTGCAGTTCGTCGACAAGCTGCGCGTGCTCTCGGGCGGCAAGCCGGTCGGCTTCAAGCTCTGCATCGGCCACCCGTGGGAATGGTTCGCGATCGCCAAGGCCATGCGCGACAGCGGCATCACGCCCGACTTCATCGTCGTCGACGGCGGCGAGGGCGGCACCGGCGCGGCGCCGCTGGAGTTCACCGACCATGTCGGCACGCCCTTGCAAGAGGGGCTGCTGCTGGTGCACAACACGCTGGTCGGCCTCGGCCTGCGCGACCGGCTCAAGCTCGGCTGCGCCGGCAAGGTGGTCAGCGCCTTCGACATCGCGCGCTGCATGGCGCTCGGCGCCGACTGGTGCAACGCGGCGCGCGGCTTCATGTTCGCGCTCGGCTGCATCCAGGCCCAGACCTGCCACAGCGGCCATTGCCCGACCGGCGTGACCACGCAGGACCCGGTGCGCCAGCGCGCACTGGTGGTGCCCGACAAGGCCGAGCGCGTGTTCCGCTTCCACGAGAACACGCTGCACGCGCTGGCCGAGTTGGTGCAGGCGGCCGGGCTGCGCCACCCGAGCGAGATCACCGCGGCCCACATCGTCAAGCGGGTCAGCGACCACGAGGTCCGGCTGCTGTCGCTGATGCTGCCCTTCGTCAAGCCCGGCGCGTTGCTGGCGGCCGAACGGGGCGAGGCGGACTGGCCGCACAATGTCTATCGGCTGTACTGGCCGCGCGCGAATGTCGCCTCGTTCGCGCTCGATCCGAACTGAAACCCTGAGCGAGACGCGCATGTCGGTGTTGTCGGTCTACCTGGTCGAAGACGATCCGCTCGTCGCGCAGCATGTGCGCGAGGTCATCATGGCCTCGAGCAGGCTGCGTTACGTGGGCCATGCGCCGCGGCTGTCCGTGGCCCGCGAAGAGCTGCCGCGAACCCGGCCCGACGTGCTGCTGTCCGACCTCGGCCTGCCCGATGGCGACGGCACCGAGCTGATCGGCGAGCTCAGCCACGCGCCGGCGATCGAGGGCGTCTGGCACCCCCACATCCTGGTGTTCTCGGTGTTCGGCGACGAGGCGCGCGTGATCAATGCCATCGCCGCCGGCGCCGACGGCTACTTCCTCAAGGGCTGCAGCGCCGACGAACTGGTGCGCGCCGTCGAGCAGGCCGCGCGCGGCGAGTCGCCGATCTCGCCGACCATCGCGCGTCACCTGCTCAAGCGCTTTCGCGACGGGGGCGTCAGCGAGGACACGCTGATCGAGCACGAGGAAGTCAGCGTGCCGGGCACGCTCGGCGATGGCTCGCGCACCGCGGTCACGGTCCGCGAGCACCAGGTGCTCAAGCTGGTGGCGCAGGGCTACGTGGCCGAGGAAATCGGTGAGCGACTGCTGACCACGCCGCGCGCGGTGGCCACCGACGTGCGCAACGTCTACCGCAAGCTGCAGTTGCTGGAGCGCGCGCGCGCCGTCGAGCAGGCGCCACGGCGCCCGGGCTGGGCTTGAGACCCGGTCCGCGCGCCGCCGGCTGGCAGCGCGGCATGGCGCCGTTGCCGGCGTGGCTGGGCCTGCTGGCGCTGCTCGCGGCGCTGGCCGGCTGCCTCGGCGCGACCGAACCGGCAACCTCGCTGCGAATCACCACGGCCGAACTGATCGAGCCCGGCGCCGCGCCGAAGCCGGTGACCCTGCCCGATGAGTGGGAGCACAGCGCGCCCGAGCGCGACGGCGCGGTGCGCTACCGCATCGAGATTCCCGATGCCGCGCTGCATGGCGAAGCCAGCGGCATGTTCACGCGCCGGGCCGGCATGTCGCTGCGCGTCTCGCTCAACGGCCGGCCCTTCGCCAGCATCGGCGACTTCGACCGGCGCCCGCTGCCCGACATGTCGCAGGAGCCGCTGCTGGTGCCGCTGCCCTCGGCGCTGCTGCAGCCGCGCGGCAACGTGATCGAGATCGAGCTGCATGGCGAGCGCCGCCGAGAGTCGGGGCTGTCCGACCTCTGGTTCGGCCCGCTCGCCGAGCTCCGGCCGATGCACGCACGCGCCCAGCGCGACCGCGTGCACAGCGCCTACGCGGTCAGTGCGGCGGCCACCGTGATGGGCCTGCTGGCGCTGCTGCTGGCAGTGCGCATGCGGCGCCTGACCTACGCCTACTTCGGCGTCGCGAGCCTGCTCTGGGCCTGGCGCGTATCGCTGTTGACACCGCCGACCAGCGCGCCGGGTTCGGCGCTGGGCCCGGCGCTGGGCCCGGCGCTCGAAACCATCTTCTTCTACGTCAGCTATCCGTGGTTCGTCTCGCTGATGACGCTCTACGCGCTGGCCAGCATCGGCCGCGAGACGCCGCGCGTGCGCCGCTGGGTGGCCGCCTGGTCGGTCGCGGCCCTCCTGCTGATCGTCCTCAACTGGAGCTTCAACCTGCCGCTGCTGCGCACCCTGGTCTCGGTCGGCATGCTGCTGATGGTGGTCGCGCTGATGATCCAGCTGTTCGACGCGGCCTGGCGCGAGCGCTCGCAGCCGGCGATCCTGCTGAGCGTGGCGGCGCTGCTGGCCTTCGGCGCCGGCCTGCGCGACTTCTACGTCTTTCGCATCGCTTGGGACTACGGCGCGCTGACCTGGAGCCGCTACACGATCCTGGTGCTGCTGGGCGTGCTGGCCTGGATGCTGGTCGACGAGTTCACGCGCTCGACGCTGGCGCTGCGCTCGCTCAACCGCGACCTTGCCGATCGCGTGGCACGCAAGGAGCGCGAGCTGCACCTGGTCTTCGAAGGCCAGCGCAAGCGCGACCGCGAGCAGGCCACGCGCGCCGAGCGCGACCGCATCCTGCGCGAGATGCACGACGGCCTCGGCGGCCGGCTGGTGGCGGCACTGGCGCTGGCGCAGCAGGTGCAGCCCGGTGGCGCGGTCGTCGACCCGGAGTCCGACCCGGAGGCGGCCGAGACCGCCCAGGCCCATGCGCACGAGGCCTGGGGCGAGCTCAAGAGCACGCTCGACGACTGCCTGGTCGAGCTGCGGCTGGCGCTGGATTCGCTCGAGGTCGAGCAGCGCCCGCTGGTCGAGGCGCTGGCCGAGCTGCGCTTTCGCATCGAACCCTCGCTGCGCGCGGCCGGCGTGCGCCTGGTCTGGCAACCGAGCGAGTTGCTGAGCGGCGCCGAGTTCGGCGCCGGCGACACCTTGCAGGTGCTGCGCATCGTGCGCGAGGCGCTGACCAACGTGATCAAGCATGCCCAGGCCAGCGTGGTCTGGCTGCGGCTGGAGCCGGTGATCGATGGCGACGTCGAGCCGGCCACGCCGCGCGCGCTGCGGCTGTCGGTGATCGACAACGGCCTGGCCCAACGCACCCAGCAGCTGGGCGAGGCGCTGCCGCTGTTCGTGCCCGGGGCGCTGGGACGCGGCCGCGGGCTGGCCAACATGGAGCGGCGCGCGGCCGCCGTGGGCGCCAGCTTCAGCAGCGGACCGCAGGCCGAGGGCTGGTGCGTGCAGCTCGAACTGCCGCTGCCGCCCGCCGCGACCGCGGACTAGGGCAACACCGGCGCGGTGTCGATGAAGCTCTGCCGCTGCGCCACCTTCTCGTAGAAGCGGGCGAGGTTGGGCAGCTCGCTGCGCCAGTCGATGTGGGCGAAGCGCAGGTCGAGGTAGGCCAGCGCGCAGCCGGTGGCGATGTCGGCCAGCGTGAAGTGATTGCCGGCGCACCAGGGACGTTCGCCGAGCCCCTGGCTCATGGAGCGCAGCGCGGCGTCCACCTTGTCCATCTGGCGCTCGATCCAGGCCCCGCTGCGCTGTGCGTCGCTGCGGCCGGCCCAGGTCTGCTCCAGCCGCGCCAGGATGGCCGCGTCCATCAGGCCGTCGGCCAGCGCCTCCCAGGTGCGCACCTCGACCCGTTCACGTCCCGAGGGCGGGATCAGCTTGCCGACCGGGCTCAGCGTATCGACGTACTCGACGATCACGCGCGAGTCGAAGACCGCCTCGCCGCCTTCCATCACCAGGCACGGCACCTTGCCGAGCGGGTTGGCGGCATGGATCTGCGACTCGGCGGCCCAGACGTCCTCGAGCACCAGCTGGTAGTCGAGCTTCTTCTCGGCCATCACGACGCGTACCTTGCGCACGTAGGGGCTGGTGAGCGAGCCAAGCAGTTTCATGGTCATCCGGTGCGCCTTGTTTGAAACCCATTCTATGGAAGGCGACCGCCCCCGGTCTGCAGGAGCCCCACCGGCGTCCTTGGGGGACGGTGGTGCCGGCGCGACGGTCGCGGTGGACTTTCTACAATCGTGGCTTCGCCGCACCCAGCTCGCGGCCGCACCCTCCTCCTTCCGCGCCCCGGTCCACGCCGCGGCCCCGCCCGCCATGAGTTCCCCCTCCGCCCTGCTCGCCCTGTCCCCCCTCGACGGCCGCTACGCCGCCAAGCTCGACCCGCTGCGCCCGCTGCTCAGCGAGTTCGGCCTGATGCACCGCCGGGTGCAGGTCGAGGTGGAATGGTTCATCGCGCTGTCGGACCTCGGCCTGCCCGAGTTCGCGCCGCTGAGCCCGGCCGCGCGCGCCACGCTGCAGGCGCTGGTGGCCGGTTTCTCCGAAGCCGACGCGCAGGCGATCAAGGACATCGAGCGCACCACCAACCACGACGTCAAGGCGGTCGAGTACTGGATCAAGCGCACCTTTGCCGGCAACCGGGAGCTCGAGGCCGCCGGCGAGTTCGTGCACTTCGCCTGCACCAGCGAGGACATCAACAACACCAGCCACGGCCTGATGCTCAAGGCCGCGCGCCAGGACGTGCTGCTGCCGGCGCTCGACGGGCTGGTCGCCCAGCTCACGACGATGGCGCAGCAACTCGCCACCGTGCCGATGCTCAGCCGCACCCACGGCCAGACTGCGAGCCCGACCACGGTCGGCAAGGAGATCGCCAACGTGGTGGCGCGGCTGCAGACGGCACGCGCGCGCATCGCCGGCGTGCAACTGCTGGCCAAGATGAACGGTGCGGTCGGCAACTACAACGCGCACCTATCGGCCTACCCCGACGTCGACTGGGAGGCTTTCAGCCGCGGCGTGATCGAGCAGAAGCTGGGACTCACGTTCAACCCCTACACGATCCAGATCGAGCCGCACGACTACATGGCCGAGCTGTTCGACGCGGTCACGCGCGCCAACACCATCCTGATCGACTGGTCGCGCGATGTCTGGGGCTACATCTCGCTCGGCTACTTCAAGCAGCGGCTCAAGGAAGGCGAGATCGGCAGCAGCACGATGCCGCACAAGGTCAACCCGATCGACTTCGAGAACGCCGAGGGCAACCTGGGCCTGGCCAACGCGCTGCTGACGCACCTGAGCCAGAAGCTGCCGATCAGCCGCTGGCAGCGTGACCTGACCGACAGCACCGTGCTGCGCAACATGGGCGTGGCGCTCGGCTACGCGCTGCTGGCCTGGGACTCGCTGGCGCGCGGCCTCGGCAAGCTGGAAATCAACAAGGCGGCACTGGTCGAGGACCTCGACGCCGCCTGGGAAGTGCTGGCCGAACCGATCCAGACTGTCATGCGCCGCTACGCCCTGCCCAACCCCTACGAGCGCCTGAAGGAGCTGACGCGCGGCAAGGCGATCACGCGTGAGTCGATCCTCGAGTTCATCGCCACGCTCGAACTGCCCGAGGCCGAGAAGGCGCGGTTATTGGCGATGACGCCGGCGAGCTATACCGGCATCGCGGCGGAGCTGGCCGGGCGCATTCGTTGAACAACCCGCGCCGCAACCAGACACGATCGCAAATGCTTTGGTCCACCTCTCTGCTTTCGCGCCGCTGGCGCGACGCAACCGCCGCTTTTGGCGCAGTTGGCTTCATCCTCCTTTCCGCGCCTGTGGAATCCGCGACCAAGAGCTCGATTCCGGCGGAAGTCCTTGTATTGCTGCAGAAGCGACTTCTGGTTGACGCCGAAGTTTTGGCGCCTGGCAGTGGGAAGCTGGCGTCTCGAATGCAACTGGTGGCCAAAGCCTCGGCTGACGACATTGCGCAGCGCTACTTGCGTAGGCGAGCGGCCTCGCAATCAGCGCCGAAGCCAGGGGGAGTTGCGTTTTCCGCCCCAGAGTTTTGGGCTTGGTACACCAACCAGGCCGCCTTGGTACTCGTCAATCTCGACACCTTCCAGAAGGCGGACTACCTGCAGGCCACGGTCAATTCCGGCCCCACGCCGAGCGGCAAGACCTGCATGGCGATGAGCGAAGAGTTGCGCGTCCTGCCCGAAGAAGGCACCGAGCGCGCCCGTCGCTGGGAAGCCGTACTTGCACTGCAGTTGCGGCGTATTGGCCTGGAGGAAAGTGCACCGCCGCGACCGTCGAGCAGCTACTCCGAACTCGCAAGCGCCGCTGCGATGGCGGAACTGGTGCGGCCCGGCGCAGGAGAGCCGCTACCGGCCGGCGTCGTGCGCCTGTTGCGCGGCAAGCTGCGGGCCGGTTCGAATGAAGAGGAGGAGTGGAACTGTGAGTTGAGCAAGTGGATGGAGCGCCGGATCCTCTCCGATCCGCCACGGTTCAAGGCCGAACTGGACGCGTTCATCTACGAAACGATGGACGCGCAGATGGAAGTGATCTTCGACACGCTCGCGACCCAGCGAGATGCGTTCAAGGGGGCGCCAGACGGTGTTCCTCTCGCTGCCTACGTGTTTGGCGTGCAAGGCAGCGTTCAGGTGGAAGCCACCGTGGGCGCAGACGGCAAGGCCGTCGAAGCGACCGTTGTCAAGCGAACGGTCAAGGTACCCGGATTGCTTGGTGCGCCACCAATTGGCTTCGAGCGTCTGTTCGACGCTGCGGCGATCGACCATGCGATGTCGCGCGACCACCGTCCTTTGCTGGCTGACAGATCGCTCGGCCAGCGAGTGATCTATGAGATCAACTGGAAGCCAGATGAGGCAGGGCCACAGCCAACGCCGACCCACGCAAGATCGGGCAAGCCGTCATGAACTTCCGCGACCAACTCCTCGCCGCCGAGCGCAAGCACGACTCCCTGCTCTGCGTCGGCCTCGACCCCGACCCGGAGAAGTTCCCGGCACCGTGGACCGGCGATGCTTCGCGCATCTTCGATTTCTGCGCCCGCATCGTCGATGCCACGAAAGACCTGGTGCTGGCCTTCAAGCCCCAGATCGCCTACTTCGCCGCCCATCGCGCCGAGGACCAGCTCGAGCAGCTGATGGCCTACCTGCGCCGCACCGCGCCCGAGGTGCCGGTGATCCTCGACGCCAAGCGCGGCGACATCGGCGCCACCGCCGAGCAATACGCGCGCGAGGCCTTCGAGCGCTACCAGGCCGACGCGGTGACGCTGTCGCCGTTCATGGGCTTGGATTCGATCGAGCCCTACCTGCGCTGGCCCGGCAAGGGCGCGATCCTGCTCTGCCGCACCAGCAACGCCGGTGGCTCCGACCTGCAGGCACGCACGCTGGCCGATGTCGAGGGCCAGCCGAAGCTCTTCGAGCATCTCGCGCGGCTGGCGCAGGGCGAGTGGAACCGCAACGGCCAGCTCGGCCTGGTGGTCGGCGCGACCTATCCCGAAGAGCTGGCGCGGGTGCGCGCGCTGGCGCCGACGCTGCCGCTGCTGATTCCCGGCATCGGCGCCCAGGGCGGCGACGCCGCTGCGACCGTGCGCGCGGCCTGGCGAGCGGACGCGCCGATCATCGTGAGCTCCTCGCGTGCCGTGCTCTACGCGAGCAACGGTGCCGACTGGCAGGCCGCGGCGCGCAGCGCCGCGATCGCCGCGCGCGAGCAACTCAACGCAGCGCGCCGCGGCTGACACGCGCCGCAGGATCGAGCACGCCGGCATCGCCGATCACCCGCCTCGCTTCGGTGCGCCGAGGCTCGCCATCGGTGCGCCGTTGCGCCGGCCAAGTGCGTCGCGCGAAATGCCGCCGGCACGACTGCCGCGCTTGTGGCTTGACCGCGACATGGCGGTCGACGCGGGCTCTCGACGCGGCTTGGGCGCTCGTGCTTCTGTCACACAATCTTCACCGCCACCGCGTTTTCCCGCGGCCCGATCGCCACAACAACACCCTCTCGCCAGGAGTACCTGCATGAATCTCGCCCTGCGCTCGATCGCCGCCGCCGCGCTGCTCGCGGCCGCCGCCACCGCAGCCAACGCCCAGTCCTCGGTCAAGCTCTACGGCCTGGTCGACATCGGCGCCGGCCAGTTCGAGGACAACAACAACGACTCCGGCGGCTCCTACTTCAACCGGGCCTGGGCGCAGCGCTGGAAAGTCGAGCCGGGCATGATGACCACCAGCTTCTGGGGCATGGAAGGCAAGGAAGACCTGGGCAACGGCGTGGCCGCCGAGTTCAAGCTCGAGGCCTTCTTCCTCGGCGACACCGGCGCCCAGGGCCGCTTCCAGTTCGATACCCTGTTCGCGCGCAGCGCCTACATCGGCCTGACCAGCAAGGACCTCGGCACCGTGCGCATGGGCCGCAACACGACGCCGCTGTTCATCTCGACGCTGATCTTCAACCCCTTCGGCGATTCCTTCGTCTGGTCGCCGTCGATCCGCCAGTACTTCAACGGCAGCGCCGGCGGTCAGTTGCGCGGCGACTCGGGCTGGAACAACTCGGTCAACTACCTCAGCCCCAACTACGGCGGGCTCAGCATCAACGCGCTGATCTCAGCCGGCGAGGGTGCACCGGTCGGCGCCACCACCGGCACCGGCAAGAACTACAGCGTCAGCGCGCTCTGGTTCGGTGGCCCGTTCGCGGCCACCGCCGCCTGGCAGAGCGTCGAGCAGACCAATGCCGGCACCAACGCGCAGGACAGCTGGCAGCTCGGCGGCAGCTGGGACCTGACGTTCGTCAAGCTCTTCGGCCAGTACGGCGAGGTCGACGACGGCGACATCTCGGGCGTCAAGGCCAGGATCTGGGCGGCCAGCGCCTCGGTGCCGCTGGGTGCCGGCAAGATCCTCGGCTCCTATGGCGAAAGCAGCTTCAGCGGCACCGGCTCGGGCAAGCGCATCACCGCCTCGCTCGGCTACAACTACGCGCTGTCCAAGCGCACCGACGTCACCGCCGCGGTGATGGGCGAGGAGGTCCAGGCCGGCCGCGCGATCGACTTCGCGAGCTTCAAGCCGGTCGCCGGCTCGATCGCGACGATCGACAACGACGGCGTCAGCTACGGCATCAACATCCGCCACCGTTTCTGAATCGGGATCTACGGCGACCTGAACGAGGGCACCTGCGGGTGCCCTTGTCGTCTATCGCAGCGGCTCGCCGTCGACGAAGGCGAGCAGTTCGCCAGGCGCGAGCGCGATCCAGTCTTCGTGAGTCGTCAGCGGCTCGGTCACGACCACCGCGACGCGGTCGTTCGGCGTGGTGTGCTCGGCAAAGTTGACGGTCAGGTCCTCGTCCTGCAGCCGTGCCTCGCTGAACGGGTGGCGCCGCACCAGGTAATGCAGCCGCGTCGATGCATGGGCCCACAGCGCCTGGCCGTTGCTGAGCATGAAGTTGAAGCTGCCATGGCGCGCGATCGGCGCGGCGATCTCGCGCAGCGTCTCGGTCAGCGCACCGATGTCGGGCGTGCCGGCGTGGTTCTTGGCCAGCTCCTGCATCAGCCAGCAGAAGGCGCGCTCGCTGTCGGTGTCGCCGACCGGGCGGAAGGCGGCGTGCAGCTTGGGGTGGAAGTCCTTCAGGTCGCCGTTGTGGGCGAAGACCCAGTAGCGGCCCCAGAGCTCGCGCTGGAAGGGGTGCGTGTTCTCGAGCGCGACCCGGCCCTGCGTGGCCTTGCGGATGTGGGCGATGACGTTGTCGCTGCGGATCGGGTAGCGCTTGACCATCTCGGCGATCGGCGACTGGCGGGCGCTGGCGTTGTCGACGAAGCAGCGCACGCCGGCGCCCTCGAAGAAGGCGATGCCGAAGCCGTCCTTGTGCTCCTCGGCGCGGGTGGCGAAACCGGTGAAGCTGAACACCACGTCGGTCGGCGTGTTGGCGTTCATGCCGAGCAGCTGGCACATGGCGGGATCGAAGAGGCCAAGGTTTTGGGATGGTCGAGCGAGGATAAGGCAAGCGCCATGCGCGCCGACATGCCACAGTGCGACGTAGCTTCTCCGGCCCGCACCATGCAACGCCTCTTCGATTCGCTTACGCAGCAGCTCGGCACGGCCTGGAAGCCGACCGTGCTGCGGCCCCGACGCGGCCATGCCTACCGCTGCCGCTGCGGGCGGCCGGTGTTCTTCCGCAACAGCCTGTGTCTGGCCTGCCACACCGAACTCGGCTTCGACCCCGAACGCGGCACCCTGCTGCCGCTGGTGCCGGGGCCGTTCGTGAGCACCTGGATGGAGGCGGCCGCTGCCACCAACGGCGCGAGTGCCGATGTCCCGCTCTACACGCGCTGCGCCAACTACGACAGCGCGGCCGGCTGCAACTGGCTGCTGCCGCTGGCAGCACCGGCCGCCGGGCGCTCACCGCAGCTGCTGTGCCGCGCCTGCCGCCTCAATCGAATGATCCCCAACCAGGCCGAGGAAGCGGGCCGCGAGGCCTGGGCCAAGATCGAACTGGCCAAGCGGCGCCTGGTGGCGCAACTGCTGGCACTCGGGCTGCCGGTGGCGTCGAAGCTGAGCGAGGACCCGCAGCGCGGCATCGCTTTCGACTTCCTGGCCGACCAGCCCGGCGCGCGCGTGATGACCGGTCATGGCGGCGGCATCATCACGCTCAACATCGAGGAGGCCGACGACGCGGTGCGCGAGCGCAACCGCGCCGAGCTTCACGAGCCCTACCGCACGCTGCTCGGCCACCTGCGCCACGAGGTCGGTCACTACTACTGGGACCGGCTGGTCGACGGCACGCCATGGCTGGAGAGCTTTCGCACCCTGTTCGGCGACGAGCGCGCCAGCTACAGCGAGGCACTGCGGCGCAACTACGAGCAGGGTCCGCCGCACGACTGGGTCGACCACTACATCAGCGGCTACGCCAGCAGCCACCCGTGGGAGGACTGGGCAGAAACCTGGTCGCACTACCTGCACATCACCGACACGCTCGAGACCGCGCTCGGCTTCGGGCTCGATGCCAGCGACGTCGAGCTCGAGTCCGAACCCTTCGGTGCCGATGCGCTGGAGACGGCCTTCGACCCGGAGGCGACCAAGTTCCTCGCCTTCATCAGCGCCTGGGTCGAGCTCTCGGCGCTGCTCAACGAGCTCTCGCGCAGCATGGGCCAGCCCGACCTGTGCCCCTTCGTGCTGTCGCGCACCGTGGTGCGCAAGCTGCACTTCGTGCACCGGGTGGTGCGGGGCCAGGGCGCGGGCTGAAGCGAGCGGCGGCGGCGAGCCGGCGCCGGGCCGGATTCAGCCGCGGATCGGCATGAACAGGCGCAGCAGGCCCTTGGGCGTGACCATGTGGCCGGGGTTGTTCTTCTCCTCGAGCACCCCTTCCATGCGGCGCAGGATGCGCGGGTTGCGGCGCGCGCGCCAGATCAGCAGGTCGGCCAGCCAAGGATGGTCGTTGACCTTGTTGGCCTTCTCGTAGAGATCGAACTTGGGCTTGAGGGTGGCCAGCGCGGCCGCGTAGTGCGCACGCGCGGCGACCTCGTCCTGCGGTTCGGCCAGGATCGCCTCGGCCGCCAGCAGGCCGGTCTCCATCGCCTTGCCGATGCCCTCGCCGGTGAAGGCGTAGGTGCTGCCGATCGCCTCGCCGGTGGCCAGCAGGCCGGGCCGGCTGTAGCGCGCGCCATCGAGCGAGCAGCGCAACGGCGCCCCCTTGAGTTCGCCGACCCACTCGCCGCCCGCCATCAGCTCGCGCGCATGGCCATGCACCTCGCAGAAGGTGTCGAACATCTGGCGCAGGTTCACGTCCTGCATCGCGCTGCGGCCGTCGACGCCCTTGGCATGGCTCTGGGCCAGGCCGACGCCGATGTTGAACACCCCGCCCGGCGCCGGGAAGATCCAGCCATAGCCCTTGCTCAGGCGCTTGTGCCAGACGACCTCCATCTCGGTGATGCGGTCGACCATCGCCTCGTTCTTCACGTAGCCGCGCAGCGCCACGCCACTGGGGGTGCGGCGCTCGCACAACTCGGCGGCAAGCATCGCCTGCGGTACCGCGCCGGTGGCGAGCACGACCCAGCGTGCCCGCACCTCGTACAGCGCCGCCTGCGCACGCAGACGGGCACCGGCCACGCAGCCGAGCCCATCCTTCAGCACCGCGTCGAAGCGCACCGGTGCCAGGAAGCGGGCGCCGGCGCGCTGCGCGTTGCGGCACAGGATGTGGTCGAGCTCCTTGCGCGGCAGCACCGCGAGCGAGCCCGGCACGTCGATGCGGCCGCCGCGCGGCGCGATGCAGCCGACATGGCCGACGCGGTGGGCCGCGGCGCGCACCTCGTCGGCCACGCCCAGGCGCTCGAAGGCGCGATGGGCGTCAGGGATCAGGCCGTCGCCGCAGACCTTGTCGCGCGGGAAGGAATGCTGGTCGACCAGCAGCACGTCGAGCCCGCTGCGGGCGAGCAAGGTGGCACAGGCGCTGCCGGCCGGGCCGGCACCGACGACAAGCACGTCGCAGCGCGCCGGCAGGACGCTCGGCGCGGGGGCTGAAACATCATTCATCGGCAAGGATTCTAGGCAGCGCCGACGCGGTGTGCGGCCGATGGACGTCGCGCACCACCGACGACGATCCCCTTGAAGGGGGCAACCGTGACGGCCTGCACCAAAGCTACAGTGTCGGGCCGGACGGGAGGCCGGAGCGATGAATTCATGGAGCCCTTTGGCGCGCGCAATCCTTGCGGCCGCGCTCGGACTGGCTGGCCTGGAGGCGGCGGCGCAGGCGGTCTATCGCTGCGGATCGGGGCAGTCCACCTACCTCTCGGACCGCCCCTGCGGCGAAGGCGCTCCGCGCGGGCGGCTCGGCGTGATCGGCGGTGCGCCGCAGCAGGCGCCGACGCTGTCGTCATCGACCTACATGCCGCGGGCGGCGCGCGCATCGGACTTCCTTCCCTACCTCGGCGCCGAGTGCCAGCAGATGAGCGAGGCGATCCGCACCGGGCCGGCACGCGGTGTTCGCGCCGACACCCTGGCCGACCTGCACCGGGACTACCAGCGCCGCTGCAGCGAGGACGAGCGGCAGGCTCGCGAGGAATGGTCACGCGACCAGCGTCTGCAGCGCGACGCGCGCCAGTCGGCGCAACTGGCGCAGAAGGCGGCGCAGGATCGCAGCGCGCTCGAACGCGACCAGTGCTACGAGATGCTGCGCATCCTGCACGGCAAGCGCCAGCGCGCGGCCGGCATGAACGAGGGCGAGAAGGCCGACCTGCAGCGCGCCGAGCAGACCTACAAGGCCCGCTGCAGCGCGGGCTGAGGGGCCGGCCGCTTCAGCGGCCGCGGCAGTTCAGCGGCAGGAAGTTCGGCGGGATGTCGGTGCGGTCCGCGCCGCGGGCCGTCATCTTCTCGGGCACCGGCGCGTGGCCACAGAGCCAGCTCACCGGCACCACCTGCGCATCCTCGACCACCGCCGGGCGCAGGCTCAGCACGCGACCCTTCAGCGCACCGTTGGCCTGGTTGCCGAAGGCGACGTGGATCGCGCCGTTCTCGACTGTCACCGCGCGCACGTAGTTGCTGACGATCTTCTCGGGCGGCGGTAGCCCGGCCTCGGCGTTGTCGGCCGGCAGCGGCGCGCTGGCGGCCCAGGCCGCGGCAACCGGCCGCTTGGCGATATCGGCCAGCGGCATCGCCTCGACGATCTGGGCCCGCACGATGCGGTCCTGGAAGCTCGGCACCGCGAACAGCGCCAGGATCGCGATGGCGGCCACGACGACCATCAGTTCGATGAGCGTGAAGCCGCCCAGGGAAACGCCGGACCGCCCCAAGTTTCCCTGACGCCCTCGGGGGGCGGGCCGGGCACAGCCCGGCCCTGGGGGCGTCACGGTCGGTCGCGGCATCACCAGATCTTCACACGCTCGGCCGGCGCCAGCCACAGGCCATCACCGGGCTTGACGGCGAAGGTGTCGAAGAAGCTGTCCTGGTTCTTGGCACCGCCGTTGGCGCGGAATTCCTCGGGCGAGTGCGGGTCGCTCTTGAGCTGCTGCACCAGCGCCGCCTCGCGCGACTTGCCGCGCCAGGCCTGCGCGTAGCCGTAGAAGAAGCGCACGTCGCCCGACATCCCCTCGATCACCGGCGCGTCCTTGCCTGCCAGCGACAGACGGTAGGCCTTGTGCGCGATCGCCAGGCCCGAGACGTCGGCGATGTTCTCGCCCAGCGTCAGCTCGCCGTTGACGTGGTAGCCCTTGACCGGGCTGTAGGCGTTGTACTGCGCCACCAGCGCCTGGGTCTTCTTGGCGAAGCGCTCGCGGTCTTCCTTGGTCCACCAGTCGCGCAGGTTGCCCTCGCCGTCGTACTGGCTGCCCTGGTCGTCGAAGCCGTGGCTGATCTCGTGGCCGATGATGGCGCCGATGGCGCCGTAGTTCATCGCGTCGTCGGCCGTCGCGTCGAAGAACGGCGGCTGCAGGATCGCGGCCGGGAACACGATCTCGTTGAGCTCGGGGTTGTAGTAGGCGTTGATGGTCTGCGGCGTCATGAACCACTCGCCGCGGTCGACCGGCTTGCCGAGCTTGGCCAGGTTGCGCTCGAACTCGAAGCCGTTGGCACGCATCACGTTGCCGGCCAGGTCGTCGCGCTTGATGACCAGCGCCGAGTAGTCGCGCCACTGCTTGGGGTAGCCGATCTTGGGCGTGAACTTGGCGAGCTTGGCCTTGGCTTCCTTCTTGGTGGCCGGGCTCATCCAGTCGAGCGTGTCGATGCTCTGGCGATAGGCCTCCATCAGGTTGGCAACCAGCGCCTCCATCCTGGCCTGGTGACCGGGCGGGAAATGGCGATCCACGTAGAGCTTGCCGAGCAGTTCGCCGACCGAGCCATCGACCAGCGTGACGCCACGCTTCCAGCGCGGCGCCAGTTCGGGCGTGCCTTGCAGCGTGGTGCCGACGAAGGCGAAGCGGGCGTCGACCAAGTCGCGGCCCAGGTAGGGCGCGTAGGCGCTCAGCAGCCGCGTGCGGCAATAGGCCTTCCACGACTCGAGCGGCGCGCCCTCGATCTGTTGGCCGAGACCGGTGACGTAGCTTGGCTGGCTGACGATCAGGTACTTCGCCTTGCCGGCGAGGCCGGCGGCCTGGAGGTACGCGTTCCAGTCGATGGCGCGCGTGAGGGTCGGCAAGCCCTTGAGTTCGACCCGGTTGTAGGTCTTGACCGGATCGCGGTTCTCGACCCGGCTCCACTGCGCCTTGGCCAGCGCGGTCTCGAGCGCGAGCACCGCCCTGGCATCGGCCGCGGCACGCTCGGCCGGCACGCCCGCCAGCGTCGCGATCTTGCTCAGGTAGGCCTCGTACCTGGCGCGCACCTCGGCGAAGCGCGCGTCGTCGGCCTGCAGGTAGTAGTCGCGGTCGGGCAGGCCGAGGCCGCCCTGGGCCAGGTCGGCCACATAGACGGTGGCGTCCTTGGCGTCCTGGTGGATGTTCATGTCGAGCGGGGCGCTGACGCCCAGACGCGCCATGCGCGCCATCAGCGCCGGCAGTTCGTCGCGCGAGCGCACCGCATCGATCGCCGCCAGTTCCGCGGCCAGCGGCTTGACGCCGAGCGTCTCGAGCCGCGCCTCGTCCATGAAGCTGGCGTAGAGATCGCCGAGCTTGCGCGCGTCGGCGTTCTTCGGGTTGGCCGCGGCCTCGTCGATCAGCGCGCGCAGCTTGAGCTGGGTGTTCTCGTAGATCTGGTCGAAGGCGCCGGTCGTGGCGCGGTCGGCCGGGATCGGCTCGTTCTTGAGCCAGGTGCCGTTGACATGGCGGAACAGGTCGTCCTGGGCGCGCACGGCCGGGTCGATCGCGCCGCGTTCGATGCCGGAGGCCGGGGCCAGCGCGCTCGGCTTGTTCTGGGCCTGGGCCGGCAGGGCCGCGCCGAGTGCGAGGGCGGCAGCGATCGCCAGGGACGAGAGGGACAGTGATCTCACGACGAACATCTCCTGCGCAGCGCGGTTCTCCGACATCCGCCGCGGATCACGCAGGCGAGGTCGGAGGGGAGTGGGAAGGCGCGGGCCGATCGGCCCGCGTCAACGTTGACGACGGCGCCAAAGGCGCCGGGCCGCACTGTAGCCACGCCACGGCCGTCGCGGCGAGGCGCGCGTCTAATCAGCCGACGAAGCGTGGAATCGGGTGCATGAACTGCGGCCTCAGGACCGAGCCGCCGCCTTCACCTTCAGCCGCCAGCCATGCAACAGCGGCTCGGTGTAGCCGCTGGGCTGCTCGAGGCCCTTGAACACCAGGTCGTGCGCGGCGCGGTAGGCATAGCTCGTATCCCACCGCCCGGCCATCGGCTGGTAGAGCGGGTCGCCGGCGTTCTGGCCATCGACCACCGCGCCCATGCGCTGCAGCGTCTCGTTGACCTGCGCCGCGCTGACCACGCCGTGCAGCAACCAGTTGGCGATGTGCTGGCTGCTGATGCGCAGCGTGGCACGGTCTTCCATCAGGCCGATGTTGTGGATGTCGGGCACCTTGGAGCAGCCCACGCCCTGGTCGATCCAGCGCACCACGTAGCCGAGGATGCCCTGCGCGTTGTTGTCGAGCTCCTGCTGCTTCAGTGCCGCAGTCCAGTTCGGCTCGGCGGTGACGGGCACGCGCAGCAGGTCGGCCAGGATCGCGTCGCGCTGCGCCCCGGCGTCGACCTTCTCCAGCTCCTGCTGCACGGCGGCGACATCGACCTGGTGGTAGTGCAGCGCATGCAGCGTCGCCGCGGTCGGGCTCGGCACCCAAGCGGTGTTGGCGCCGGCCTTCGGGTGCCCGATCTTCTGCTCGAGCATCGCCGCCATCAGATCGGGCATTGCCCACATGCCCTTGCCGATCTGGGCCCGGCCGCGCAGGCCGCAGGAAAGTCCCACCAGCACGTTGCTGCGCTCGTAGGCCTGGATCCAGGCGCTGCTCTTCATGTCGCCCTTGCGGATCATCGGCCCGGCGTGCATCGCGGTATGCATCTCGTCGCCGGTGCGGTCGAGGAAGCCGGTGTTGATGAAGGCCACCCGCGCCGCCGCCGCGGCGATGCAGGCCTGCAGGTTGACGCTGGTGCGGCGCTCCTCGTCCATGATGCCGAGCTTGACGGTGTTGGGCGCCAGGCCCAGCAAGGCCTCGACGCGGCCGAAGAGCTCGCTCGCGAATGCGACCTCGGCCGGCCCGTGCATCTTGGGCTTGACGATGTAGACGCTGCCGGTGCGCGAGTTGCGAATGCCGCCAGCGCCCTTGCCCTGCAGGTCGTGCAGCGCGATCGTCACCGTGATCACCGCGTCGAGGATTCCTTCGGGGATCTCGCTTCCGCCCTCGAGCAGGATCGCCGGGTTCGTCATCAGGTGGCCGACATTGCGCACGAACATCAGCGAGCGGCCATGGAGCTTCAGCGCCGAGCCGTCGGGCGCCGTGTAGGCGCGGTCGGGGCTGAGGCCGCGGGTGAAGCTCTTGCCGCCCTTGACGACCTCCTCGGTCAGCGTGCCCTGCAGGATGCCGAGCCAGTTGCCGTAGGCCAGCACCTTGTCCTGCGCGTCGACCACCGCGACCGAGTCCTCGAGATCGAGGATGGTCGACAGCGCCGCCTCGAGCACCACGTCGGCGACGCCGGCCGCGTCGGCCTTGCCGATCGGCGTGTTGCGGTCGATGCGGATGTCGAGATGCAGGCCGTGGTGGCGCAGCAGCACCGACGAGGGCGCTGCGGCCTCGCCCTGGTAGCCGGCAAATGCAGCGGGATCGGCGAGGCCGGCGCTGGCGCCGCCGTTCAGCGCAACCGCCAGTTTGCCGCCTTCGACGCGATAGCCTGTGGCGTCGCGGTGCGAAGCGCCACCGGCCAGCGGCGCGGCCTGGTCGAGCACGCCGCGCGCGAAGTCGATCACCCTGGCGCCGCGCACGGGGTTGTAGCCCTTGCTGCCCTTCTCGGCACCGTCGGTCTCTTTGATCACATCGGTGCCGTAGAGCGCGTCGTAGAGCGAGCCCCAGCGCGCGTTGGCGGCGTTGAGCGCGTAGCGCGCGTTGAGCACTGGCACCACCAGCTGCGGGCCGGCTTGCAGGGCCAGCTCGGCGTCGACATTGGCGGTTGTTGCGCGCACGCCGGCCGGCGGCGGGACCAGGTAGCCGATGCGCTCCAGGAAGGCGCGATAGGCCGGCATGTCGGCGATCGGCCCCGGGTGGGCGCGATGCCAGGCATCGAGCTCGAGCTGCAGCCGGTCGCGCTCGGCCAGCAGCGCGGCGTTCTTCGGCGCCAACTCGTGCGCGATGGCATCGAAGCCGGCCCAGAAGGCGACCGGCGTGACGCCGGTGCCGGGCAGCACGCGCTGTTCGATGAAGCGGTGCAGTTCGGCGTCGACCTGGAGTCGGTGGCAGGCGATACGTTGGCTCATGGTGCTAACCGTAGGAGGGTTTCGGATTCAGGTGGGAAAGAAATCGAGCACGTCGCGCAGGCTGCTGCCGATACGGGTGGGCGTGACCTCGAGTTCCTCGAGCGGCAGGTTGCCACGGTTGACCCACAGCGTGGTGTAGCCGTACCAGGTGGCGCCGATGGCGTCCCAGCCGTTGCTCGATACGAAGAGGATCTGGCGCGGGTCGAGCCCGAGCGCGGCCGGGCCGAGTGCGTAGGCCGCCGGGTCGGTCTTGTAGCGGCGGGTGGCGTGCACGCTCAGCACCGGGTCGAGCAGTTCGGTGAGGCCGGCGCTCTTGACGGCCACGGCCAGCATCTCGGGGTCGCCGTTGCTGAGGATGCCGGCGCGCACGTCGCGCGCCCGCAGTTCGGCCAGCACCGCGCGGTTCTCGGGAAAGGCGCTCAGGTGGCGGTACTGGTTCATCAGCCGGTCCTCGGCCTCCAGCGGCAATTCGAGGCCGAGGCGGCGCGCGGCAAAGCGCAGGCCGGCGCGGGTCAGCTCCCAGAACGGCCGGTAGCGGCCGCTCATCGACACCAGGCGGGTGTACTCGATCTGCTTGTCGCGCCAGAGCTGTGCCAGCCGCTCGCCATGGCCCGGATAGAGCTGCTCGGCCAGCAGCCCGACGCTGTAGACGTCGAACAAGGTTCCGTAGGCGTCGAAGAGAACGGCACGCGGCAGCATCGCCTCAATGTACTGGGCGATCCACGCCACATAAACAACCAGAAATTGCGAGCTTCAATGCGCTTCGCAGAGCGAATACCGCCCACACGAGTCCGCCGTCCATTGATTGCTGACCAAACTGCGGGTAATCTTTCAAAATGGATCGGCTCAAGCAAATCGAATCGTTCGTATCGGTCTCCCTCAAGGGCAGCCTGACGGCCGCCGCCAACGCCGAAGGCGTCGCGCCGGCGGTGATCGGCCGCCGCATCGACGGGCTCGAGGAGCGCCTGGGCGTCAAGTTGCTGGTGCGCACCACGCGCCGCATCACGCTCACCCACGAGGGCAGCGCCTATCTCGAGGACTGCCAGCGCCTGCTGGCCGACTTGGCCAACGCCGAGGCCAGCGTCAGCGCCGGCGGCGTCAAGGCCAGCGGCCACCTGCGGATCACCGCGCCGGCCGGCTTCGGTCGGCGCCACGTGGCGCCGCTGGTGCCGAAGTTCGCCGAACTGCACGCCGAAGTCTCGGTCTCGCTGAACCTGAGCGATCGGGTGGTCGACATCGTCCACGAGGGTTTCGACTGCGCGGTGCGGGTCGGCGACCTGCCCGACTCGAGTCTCGTGAGCGTGCGCCTGGCCGACAACCGCCGGCTCTGCGTGGCTACACCCGGCTATCTCAAGCGCCATGGCACACCGGCCCACCCGGCCGAACTCGCGCGCCACCAGTGCCTGACCCTGAGTTCCGACGCCAGCCAGACCCGCGGCTGGGCCTTCAGCGTCGACGGCGAGTTGCAGCATCTCAAGCCGAGCGGCCGCATGGACTGCTCCGACGGCCAGGTGCTGCACGACTGGTGCCTGGCCGGCCACGGCATTGCCTGGCGCAGCACCTGGGAAGTCGAAGGCGAGGTCGCCGACGGCCGCCTGGTGCGGCTGCTCGACGACTTCGCCGCGCCGCCCAACGGGATCTACGCGGTCTTTCCGCAGCGGCGCCACCTGCCGCTGCGGGTGCGGCTATGGATCGATTTTCTCAAGCACAGCTACGGCGATCCGGCCTTCTGGCAGAACGCCGCCTGAAGGTTCAGGCGAGCGCGACTAGCCGCCGGCGTCGGTCACGCACTTCTTGACGAAGCTGGTCTTGGCGGCGCCGGCCAGCTTCTTCTCGGCCGCCTGGGCGTCGCACTTGGCGGCGGCGCTGCTGGCAGCCGTGGCGCCCTTGGCGTCGGTCTCGCACTTCTTGACGAAGCTGGTCTTGGCCGCGCCGGCGAGCTTCTTCTCGGCCGCCTGGGCCTCGCAGGCACCACCGCTGGCGGCCGGCGTGCCGCGGCCGTCTTCCTCGCACTTCTTGATGAAGCTGGTCGAAGCTGCGCCGGCGAGCTTCTTCTCGGCCGCCTGCGCTTCACAGGTGGCGGCGGCGGCCGAGGTCGAGATGCCCAGGGCGCAGGCCAGGACCGCCAGGCAGGGGAACAGCTTGTTGCTCATGAACGCTCCGGAGTGGAAGGCCCTTGCGGGCGGATGGCTCGGCAGCCATTGAAGCAGCGCCGGGCGCCGGCGGCAATCAGAGAATCCGTCGCGGGTGGGCGATCGCCTCGTGCGCCGCGTGCAGGCGGCGCACCAGCACGCGGATGAAGGCGTCGTCGAAGAGGTGGCGGCAGCTCGGGCTCAGGCGCGCCATCGCGTCGGGCGCGAAGGCGATCGTGGCGGCCGGCTCCACCACCACCACGTCGGCGCTGTGGCGGCGCAGCTCGGGGTTGGGCGCCAGGTACGCCATCTCGCCGACCGAGGTGCCGGCGCCCAGGTGCGCCACCTGGCTGCCGTTGCGGAACACGTCGACCGCGCCCTCGGCAATGATGTGGAAGGTGTTGCCCTCCTCGCCCAACTGGTAGAGCTTGTGGCCGAGCGGGAAGCGCTGCCAGCGCGCGCGGTGCACCACTTCCCAGAGTTCGACATCGCCGAACGCGGCGAAGAACTCGAGGCTGCGCAGCAGGTTGAAGCGCTCCGAGTCGAGCACCGCCTGCAGGTTGCCGCGCGGCACCAGCTGGTTGGCGACCAGCGCCGACAGCGCCTTCGCGAACTGGTCCCAGTCGGCGTAGCGCTCGTTGCGCGACTTGGCCAGCGCCCGGCGCACCACCGCGTCGAGCGCCGGCTCGACGCCGGCGCGCAGCGCCTGCAGCGGCGCGGGCTCGGCGGTGCAGATCTGGGTCATCAGCGCCGGCTGCGACGCCGCCTCGAAGGGCGGTCGGCCGGCGATCAGGTGATACAGCACGGCGCCGAGCGCGTAGATGTCGGCACGGGTGTCGAGCGCGTCGCCGTCGAGTTGCTCCGGCGCCATGTAGGCCAGCGAGCCGACCCGGAACACCTGGGTGGTGTCGGCCGAGAGGTTGAGCACGCTGCCGAAGTCGCTGATCTTGACGTCGACCAGATGCTCGCCGCCGGCCAGCGAGGCCAGGATGTTGGCCGGCTTGATGTCGCGGTGGATCAACCCCTGGCGCGAGAAGTAGCCGAGCGCCATGGCGCACTTGAAGCCGAGTTCGACGATCTGGTCGAGCGGCAGCAGCGAGTCGGCGCGGCAGTACTGGCGCAGCGTGGTGCCGGCGACGTACTCCATCACCAGGTAGGGCCCGGCCGGATCGGGCACCGCGTCGTAGAGCTGGACCACGTTCGGGTGCTGCAGGCGGCCGACCAGCGCCGCCTCGGCAGCAAAGAAGCGCGCCTGGTGGCCCGAGCCCTCGCTGCCGTCGGCCAGCGCCTGCGGGCGGCTGCGCTTGATCGCCACCGGCCGGTCGTTGAAGTCGTCGTGGCCGAGGAAGACCTCGCTGGTCGCGCCCTCGCCGAGCTTGCGCAGCACGCGGTACTTGCCGATGCGCTCGGGCAGGTCGGCACCGATCGGGGGCGCGGCAACGGCAGGCAGTGAACTCATGGATCGAGCTTCGGTTTGGACCCATTGTGGCGACATTCGGTGACCGGTCGGCGCCGTTTTGTGGCGCACCCGCCCCGTAGAATCTGGCAATGATTCACGCCAAGGAAGAACTGTTGCTGGCGCTGGCTGACGCGCTGGTGACAGTCACGCCGGGCGAGGCTGCCGAGCACGCGCCCGCCCCGGTTTTCGAAAGTCCCAAGCAGGCCGCGCACGGCGACCTCGCGATCACCGCCGCGATGCAACTGGCGCGGCCGCTGAAGAAGAACCCGCGCGAACTGGCGCAGGCACTGATCGCCGCGCTGCAGGCGCAGCCGGCGGTGCAGCGCTGGGTCGATGCGCTCGAGATCGCCGGCCCCGGCTTCATCAACCTGCGTCTGAAGCCCGCCGCCAAGCAGCAGATCGTGGCCGAGGTGCTGGCCGGCGGCGACCGTTTCGGCCATGCGCCGGCGCGCGACCACAAGCTGATGGTCGAGTTCGTCTCGGCCAACCCGACCGGCCCGCTGCACGTCGGTCACGGCCGCCAAGCTGCGCTCGGCGACGCGATCTGCAACCTGCAGCAGAGCCAGGGCTGGCAGGTCACGCGCGAGTTCTATTACAACGACGCCGGGGTGCAGATCGCCACGCTGGCCGCCTCCACCAAGGCCCGCATCGACGGCCTCAAGCCGGGCGACGCAGGCTGGCCTGAGAGCGCCTACAACGGCGAGTACATCGCCGACATCGCGGCCGACTTCCTCGCGCAGAAGACCGTCAAGGCCGACGACCGTGAGTTCAGCGCCTCGGGCGACCCGGACGATCTCGACGGCATCCGCCAGTTCGCGGTGGCCTATCTGCGCCACGAGCAGGACCTGGACCTGCAGGCCTTCAGCGTGCGCTTCGACAACTACTTCCTCGAGTCCAGCCTGTACAGCAGCGGCCGCGTCGAGCAGACGGTGCGCAAGCTGGTGGCCGCCGGCAAGACCTTCGAGGACGGCGGCGCGCTGTGGCTGCGCACGACCGACTACGGCGACGACAAGGACCGCGTGATGCGCAAGTCCGACGGCTCGTACACCTATTTCGTGCCGGACGTGGCCTATCACATCGGCAAGTGGGAGCGCGGCTTCAGCAAGGTCGTCAACATCCAGGGCACCGACCATCACGGCACGATCGCCCGCGTGCGCGCCGGGCTGCAGGCGGCGAACGTCGGCGTCCCGGTCGGCTATCCCGACTACGTGCTCAACACCATGGTGCGGGTGATGAAGGACGGCGAGGAGGTCAAGATCTCCAAGCGCAGCGGCGGCTACGTGACGCTGCGCGACCTGATCGACTGGACCAGCCGCGACGCGGTGCGTTTCTTCCTGATCAGTCGCAAGGCCGACACCGAGTTCACCTTCGACGTCGACCTCGCGCTCAAGAAGAACGACGAGAACCCGGTCTTCTACGTGCAGTACGCGCATGCCCGCATCAGCAAGGTGCTGCGCGACTGGGCGGCCGAGCGTGGCGGCGATCTCGCGGCCCTGGCGCAGGCCGATCTGGCGCGACTGGTGGCACCGACCGAGACGGCACTGCTGCTCAAGCTCGCGACCTACCCCGAGATGCTGGCCGGCGCCGCGCGCGACCTCGCGCCGCACGACGTGGCCTTCTACCTGCGCGATCTCAGCGGCGCCTTCCACAGCTACTACGCCGCCGAACGCTTTCTCACCGACGACGTCGAACTGACCCGTGCCCGCCTGGCGCTGCTGGCCGCCGTCGCCCAGGTGCTACGCAACGGCTTGGCGCTGGTCGGCGTGTCGGCCCCGGAATCGATGTGAGCTCCTGTTGAAACCACCCATGCCCAAGACTTCCCCGGCCCGCCAGCGCGGCGGCTTCATCCTCGGCCTGATCGTCGGTCTGCTGGTCGGCCTGGCGCTGGCGCTCGGCGTGGCGCTCTATGTCACCAAGGTGCCGATCCCCTTCGTCGACAAGCTGCCGCAGCGCAGCGCCGAGCAGGATGCAGCCGAGGCCGAACGCAACAAGAACTGGGACCCCAACGCCGGCCTCAACGGCAATCGCAACGGAGTCGCGACCGCGCCGAAGGCGGCCTCCGGCACCGCGCCGGCCCTCGGCATTCCCGCGCTGCCCAAGCCCGGCGACAAGGCCGTGGTCGTGACGCCGGCCGCCAAGCCGGGCACGCCCGTGGTCCGGGATCCGGCGGCGATCCTGTCCGGCCAGAAGCCGGCGGCGGGGGCGTCATCCGCTGCGGCCGCTGAAGCGTTCGTGTATTTCGTGCAGGCCGGCGCCTATGGCCGGACCGAGGACGCCGAGCAACAGCGCGCCAAGCTGGCGCTGGCCGGCTTCGAGTCCAAGCTGACCGAGCGCGAGCAGGGCGGGCGCACCGTGTACCGGGTGCGCATGGGCCCCTACGAGAAGCGCAGCGAGGCCGAGTCGACCCAGGACCGGCTCGCCAGCAACGGCATCGAGGCGGCGCTGGTGCGCGTGCAGAAGTAAGAGAAGTAAGGCAAGGCCCCCCTTTCACCGAAACCCAGGACTGGATCCGCAAGCATGAATCGCCGTGAGTTCTCGACCTTGGGCGCCGCCACCATCGCCGCGCTCGGAACCAACCTTGCCGTTGCCCAACCGGTAGCGGGCACCAACTTCCTCAAGCTCTCGCAGCCACAGCCGACACTCGATGCCAACAAGATCGAGGTCCTCGAGTTCTTCTCGTACAGCTGCCCGCACTGCTTCGCCTTCGAACCGGCGATCGACACCTGGTCGCGCAAGCTCCCCGCCGACGTGCTGTTCCGGCGCATGCCGGTCGCCTTCCGCGAGGTGCCGTTCGTCCTGCACCAGAAGCTCTACTTCGCGATCGAGACCCTGGGCCTGGTCGACACCCTGCACCGCAAGGTCTTCGCCGCGATCCACGTCGAGCGCAACCCGCTCGACACGCCGGAGAAGGTGCTCGACTTTGTCGCCAAGAACGGCGTCGATCGCGCCAAGTTCGCCGACGTCATGAACTCCTTCGGCGTTGCCACCAAGGCGCGCCAGGCCAGCACGCTGACGGCGGGCTACAAGGTCGACGGCACGCCGGCGATGGGCATCAACGGCCGCTTCTACACCTCCGGCACGCTGGCCGGTGGCAACGAGGCGTCGCTGGCGGTGACCGACTACCTGGTCGCCCAGATCCGCAAGACCAAGGGCTGAACGAAGGCCGCAAGGCCGACAACCGGCATCGTCGGCCCGACGCGACAGCGTGCAGGAGGCATGGTGGCGGCCAAGCTTGGGTCTAGAATGGACCGCAAGTTTCGTGCCGCCATTCATGCAACCACTTCCGTTCCGCGCCACCGCCGTTCCGCTCATGCTGGCCCTGCTCCTTGCTGCCGCAGTGCCGGGCGTCCGGGCCGAGCGCGCCGACCGCAACCTGCCGCTCAACTTTGCCGCCGATTCGGCACGGGTCGACGATCTGCGCCAGGTCACGGTGCTGAGCGGCAACGTCGAGATCAGCAAGGGCTCGATCGTGATCCGCGCCGACCAGGTCGAGGTGCGCCAGAGCCCTGACGGCTACCAGTTCGCGGTGGCCACCGGCGGCCCCGGCAAGCGGGCCAGCTTTCGCCAGAAGCGCGAGGGCAGCGAGGAGTTCCTCGAGGGCGAGGCCGAGCGGCTCGAGTACGACGCCCGCGCCGACACCGTGAAACTGGTCAACCAGGCCACGCTGCGGCGTTTTCGCGGCAGCACGCTGGCCGACGAGGTGGCCGGCAGCACGATCTCCTTCGACAACACGACCGAGGTCTTCCAGGTGCTGGGCGGGCCCGCTTCGCCGGTGGCCTCGGGGCGCGTGCGCGGCGTGCTGACGCCGCGTGACGCCAAGTCGAGTTCCGCCACGGGGTCCGGCAAGCCGTGAGCATGGCCATCAACGGCAACGGCAGCGCGAACGGGGTCGGTGAGAGCCGCCTCGAGGCGCGCGGCCTGCAGAAGAGCTACGGCGCGCGCAAGGTGGTCAAGGACGTGCACCTGTCGGTGCAGGCTGGCGAAGTGGTCGGCCTGCTCGGCCCCAACGGCGCCGGCAAGACGACCAGCTTCTACATGATCGTCGGCCTGGTACGCGCCGATGCCGGCGACATCCATATCGACGGCAAGGCGGTGGAGCGCATGCCGATCCACGAGCGCTCGCGCCTCGGGCTGTCGTACCTGCCGCAGGAGGCCTCGATCTTCCGGCGCCTGACGGTCGAGGAGAACATCCGCGCGGTGCTCGAGCTGCAGCTCGACGCCGACGGCAAGCCCTACTCGGACGGCCGCATCAGCGAGCTGCTGAGCGGGCTGCTCAACGACCTGAGCATCGAGAAGCTGCGCGAGTCGCCGGCACCGGCGCTGTCGGGCGGCGAGCGGCGCCGGGTCGAGATCGCGCGTGCGCTGGCCACCCAGCCGCGCTTCATCCTGCTCGACGAGCCCTTTGCCGGCGTCGACCCGATCGCGGTCATCGAGATCCAGCGCATCATCGGCTTCCTCAAGGCGCGCGGCATCGGCGTGCTGATCACCGACCACAACGTGCGCGAGACGCTGGGCATCTGCGACCGCGCCTACATCATCAGCGAAGGCCGCGTGCTGGCCGAGGGCCGCCCCGAGCAGATCGTCGAGAACCCCGACGTGCGCAAGGTCTACCTCGGCGAGCATTTCCGGATGTGACCATGGGCCCCCACGCTCGCGGCTTTGCCACTCACTGCCCCCGAGGGGGGCGCAGCCGGCCTTGGGACGGTCCGGCGCCCGGCTGGGCATGTCAATGAAGCCCTCGCTGAACGTCCGCCTCTCGCAGCACCTGGCGCTGACGCCGCAGCTGCAGCAATCGATCCGCCTGTTGCAGCTGTCGACGCTCGAGCTGCACCAGGAAATCGAGCAGATGCTCGAGACCAATCCCTTCATCGAGGTCGACGAGGAGGCCGGCCCAGGCCCCTACGACACGCTGGCCGCGGCCGGCGCCGCGACCTCGAGCGAGGTCTCGGCCGGCGAGCGCAGCATGGCCGACGAGCCCTGGGACGGCGCCGCCGACAACGTCAGCGCCGGCGATGGCGAGCCCGGCATCGACGGCATCGACTTCGGCAGCACCGCGCGCGACGACTGGGAGAACGGCACCGAGCGCGAGGACTTCGACGGCATCCGCGAGACCCCGTCGAGCGTCGGTTCGTCGTCCTCCAGCAACGACGGCGAGGACTACGA
The DNA here is from genome assembly GCF_004217215.1 of Rivibacter subsaxonicus. GTDB lineage: Bacteria > Pseudomonadota > Gammaproteobacteria > Burkholderiales > Burkholderiaceae_C > Rivibacter > Rivibacter subsaxonicus. Next base: position 807,706 of record NZ_SHKP01000005.1, on the reverse strand, counting down.
CCCCTTCGAGCGCAGCACGGCCGCGCCGAGCCTGGAAGACCACCTGCGCGAGCAGCTGCGCGGCATGCGCCTGTCGGACGCCGACCGCGCCGCGGTGCTGATGCTGATCGATTCGCTCGACGAGAACGGCTACCTCGCCGATTCGCCGGCCGAGATCGCCGAACGCCTGGCCGGCGACGACGCCGAGGCCTGCGAGGAGCTGCGCTCGCGACTGCAATGCGCGCTCGGCTGGCTGCAGAGCCTGGACCCGCTCGGCGTCGGCGCGCGCGATCTGGCCGACTGCCTCGTGTTGCAGCTGCGCCAGCAGCCGCGCAGCGAGGCGCAGATGATCGCGATCCTGATCTGCAAGCACCACCTCGAGCTGCTCGCGCGGCGCGACTGGCGCAAGCTGATGGGGGCCACCGGCGCCGACGAGGAGTTGCTGAAGGCCGCGCAGGCGCTGATCCGCCGCTGCGAGCCCAAGCCGGCGCGGCCCTTCGCGCGCGCCGAGGCCAACATCGTGGTGCCCGACGTGATCGTGCAGAAGGCCGGTCGCGGCTGGCGCGTGACGCTCAACCCGGACGTGATGCCCAAGCTGCGCATCAACGACCTCTACGCGCAGGCGCTCAAGCAGCAGCGTGGCCCGCGCGGTGCCGCGCGCACCGGTGCCGGCGATGGCGCGCCCGCGCTCGGCGCGCGGCTGCAGGAGGCGCGCTGGTTCATGAAGAACATCCTGCAGCGCTTCGACACCATCCAGCGCGTCAGCCAGGCCATCGTCGAGCGCCAGAAGGGCTTCTTCAGCCACGGCGCGATCGCGATGCAGCCGCTGGTGCTGCGCGAGATCGCCGACGAGCTCGGCCTGCACGAAAGCACGATCTCGCGCGTGACCACCGCCAAGTACATGAGCACGCCGCACGGCACCTTCGAGCTGAAGTACTTCTTCGGCAGCTCGCTCAACACCGAGGCCGGCGGCAATGCCTCGAGCACCGCGGTGCGGGCGCTGATCAAGCAGCTGGTGGCGGCCGAGGACGGCGTCAAGCCGCTGTCCGACAGCCAGCTCTCCGAGATGCTCGGCGAGCAGGGCATCACGGTCGCGCGGCGCACCGTCGCCAAGTACCGCGAAGCGATGAAGATCGCGCCGGCGAATTTGAGGCGGGCGCTGTGAGCGCACTCGGCGAGCAAGCGCCGCAGCGTGGCGCCTCGGAACGTGCGCAGTGCAGGCGCTTGACTCGTTCGGCTTCGCTGCGCAGCTTCGCAGGCGCGGCTGCTGCGCCGAACGCCCGCGCAGCGGGGATCGACGCAGCGCGAACAGCGCCAGCGGCCGACACCTCGGCCTTGGCGTCGCGCCCCGCAGCGGAGGCCGCGCTGTGAACATCGAAAGCGAGGACCACGGCCCCGCCCAGCTCTTCCTCCCCTGCGCCGCCGGCGCCGAGGCCTGGCTTGCCGAAGAAGTCGGCCGCCTGCTGCCGGGCAGCGAGCCGCAGACGCGCCGCGGTGGCGTGTCCGTCAATGGCGGCCCGCGCGAGGCGATGGCGCTCAACCTCGGCAGCCGCATCGCCCAGCGTGTGCTGGTCGAAGTGATGCACGGCCCCTACGGCCACGAGGATCATCTCTATGCGCTGGCGCGCGAGGTCGACTGGGGCCACTGGATCGGCCCGCGCGAAACCTTGCGGGTCGACGTGACCGCGACCCGCTCGCCGCTGAAGAGCCTGAACTTCGCTGCGCTGCGCATCAAGGACGCGGTCTGCGACCAGATCCGCGAGCGCGAAGGCACCCGGCCGAGCGTCGAGTTGCGCCACCCCGACCTGCCGCTGGTGCTGCACCTCGGCGAGTTCGAGGCCACGATCTACGTCGACACCTCGGGCGAGGCGCTGTTCAAGCGCGGCTGGCGCGAGGACAAGGGCGAGGCGCCGCTGAAGGAAACGCTGGCCGCCGCGATGCTCGCCGCCGCCGGCTGGCAGGGCCGCGAGGAGGACGGGCCGCTGCTCGACCCGGTCTGCGGCTCGGGCACGATCGCGATCGAGGCGGCCCAGATGGCGTGCGGCATCGCGCCCGGCATCGGCCGCCGCTTTGCCTTCGAGCGCCAGCGGCCGTTTCGCGAGGCCGCCGAGCAGGCCGCCTGGCGCGAGCTGCGCGAGCAGGCCCGCGCCGCGGTGCATGCGCCGCGGGTCGCGATCCATGCCGGCGACGTGTCGTTTCGCATGACCGACTTCGCGACCCGCAACGCCGAGCGTGCCGGGGTGCTGACGGCGACGTTCAAGGCCATCGAGTTCAAGACCGCCGATGCCTTGCAACGCGTAGCGCCCGCGGACCATGGCACGCTGATGCTCAATCCGCCCTACGGCGAGCGCATCGAGCCCAAGGGTGCCGGTCGCTCGCCGCGCGTGCATCGCGTCGGCGATCCGCCGCACAGCGCCGCGGCACATGCTGCCCGAGAAGGATTCGAGGGCGCCACCGATGCCGCCGATTTCGCGAGTCGCCTGGCGGCGCACTGGAAGCGCCACTACGCCGGCTGGACCGCCTGGGTGCTGAGTCCGGACGCGAAGCTGCCGCAGGCGATGCGACTCAAGGAAAGCCGCCGCATTCCGATGTGGAACGGGCCGATCGAGTGCCGGCTGTTCCGCTTCGACATGGTGGCCGGCTCGGCGCGCTGATCAGCGCAGATCGGGCACGTCGGGCAACTCGTTCGGGTTGCGCTGGCCCGGGGCCAGCGGGTAGTGGCTGACGAGCAGGCCGTCGACCGCGTCGATCGCCGCGTTCAGGCCCTCCTCGAAACGCCCGGCGCGAAAGTCCTCGCGCATCGCGCCGACGATCTGCTGCCAGCGCTGGGGCTCCACGTGACGCGTGATGCCGCGATCGGCGACCACCTCGATGGCGTGATCGGCCAGCAGCAGGTAGATCAGCACACCGTTGTTGTGCTCGGTGTCCCAGATCCGCAGCTTGCCGAACAGCGTGACGGCGCGGGCGTGCGCGCCCAGGCCCTTCCACAGGTAGCCGAGCGGCAGCCCGGCCTCGACGCAGACGCGGACCTCGCCGCTGTGGCGCTGCTCGCTGGCGCGCACGCGCTGCTCGACGCGCTCGAGCGCGCCGGCGCCGAGCATGCGTCGGGCGTCGCCCTCGTCGAGCCAGCGGTGGCGCAGGAAGCGTGCAATGCCCATCTCAGCCACTCACCAGTCGCCGGAGGCGCCGCCGCCGCCGAAATCACCGCCACCGCCGGAGGACCAGCCGCCTCCCCCGCCGCCGCCACCGCCCCAACCGCCGCCGCCACCGGGAAAGATCACCGGCGGCAGCCCGCCGTGACCGCCCATGCCCGAGCCGCGCCGGCTGGCGCCGATGCCGAGCACGCCGACCAGCACCAGCGCCACCAGCCCGGCGCCAAGCGCAACGAGCAGGCTGGTGCTGGCGACAAAGGCCAGCGCGCCGGCACCGCCGGCGGTCACCAGGCTACCAAGCTTGCGGCCCATCATCGCCGTAAGCACCGCGCCGGCGACCGGGACCGCGATGAAGAAGAACAGCGCGAGGTCACCGAAGTCGAGGCCCTGTTGCGCGCGACTGCCGGCGTCGCGGCCCGGCTCCGGCAGCGCCTCGCCCTTGATGCGGGCGGCCAGCTGGTCGACCGCGGCGTTCAGGCCGCCGGCATAGTCGCCCTTGCGAAAGGCCGGCGCCAGCGTGCGCTCGATGATCTGGCGCGCGGCGAGGTCGGGCACCGCGCCCTCGAGCGACTTGGCCGGCGCGATGCGCATCTTGCGATCGTCCTTGGCGACCACGATCAGCAGCCCGTCGCCGACCTCGCGCCGGCCGATCTTCCAGGCATCGCCGAGGCGCTGCGTGTAGTCGGCAATGTCCTCGGGCGCGGTGCTGGCGACGATCACCACCGCCACCTGGGTGCCAAGCTCGCGCTCGATCCCGGCCAGCTTGGCCTCGAGCGCCGCGCGCTGCGTCGGCGTCAGCGTGCCGGTCTGGTCGGTCAGCGGCGCCGCGGGCACCGGCAACGGCTTCAGATCCTGCGCGCGGGCCAGGCCGCACGCGGCGACAAGCAGCAGCAAGGCCGCCAGCGCGGGCCAGCGCCGCAGCAGAAGCGACATCACGGCCGACTCGTCGCAGGCTCTACTTGGAGGCCGGCTTGTCGAAGCTCACCGTCGGCGGCGCCGAGATCTGCGCCTCGTTGGCGACCGCGAAGTTGGGCTTGGCCGGGTAGCCGAAGATCATCGCCGTCAGATTGGTCGGGAAGCTGCGCGCAAGCACGTTGAAGTCCTGCACCGCCTTGATGTAGCGGTTGCGCGCCACCGTGATGCGGTTCTCGGTGCCTTCGAGCTGCACGCGCAGGTCCTGGAAGCCCTGGTTGGCCTTGAGGTTCGGGTAGTTCTCGCTGACCGCCATCAGCCGGCTCAACGCCGAGCCCAGTTCGCCCTGCGCGGCCTGGAACTTCTGGAAGGCCTCGGGGTTGTTCAGTGTCTCCGGCGTGACCTGGATCGCGGTGGCGCGCGAGCGTGCCTCGATCACCTTGGTCAGCGTCTCCTGCTCGAACGCCGCCTCGCCCTTGACCGTGCTGACGATGTTGGGAATCAGGTCGGCACGCCGCTGGTACTGGTTGAGCACCTCGGACCAGGCCGACTTGGTGGCCTCGTCGAGGCGCTGGAAGTCGTTGTAGCCGCAGCCCGCGAGCACGGCGGCAAGGGCCAGCGCCGCCACCAGGCGAACGCTGCGGACGGTCATCACAAAGCTGGACATGGCACTCCTCGTCATTCGATCGCCACGGCGGCGAGGTGCGCAGCATACGGCGTCGACGGCTCGCCTTGGCAGTGGCGCTGCGACAATCGCGGTCGATGAACACCCCCAATCTTCAACTGCCAGCGCTGGCCAACGAGCGCTTCCTGCGCGCCTGCCTGCGTCTGCCGACCGACTGCACGCCGGTCTGGCTGATGCGCCAAGCCGGGCGCTACCTGCCCGAGTACAACGCCACCCGCGCGCGCGCCGGCAGCTTCATGGGCCTGGCGACGAATCCCGACTACGCGACCGAGGTCACGCTGCAGCCGCTCGAGCGCTACCCGCTCGACGCGGCGATCCTGTTCTCCGACATCCTCACCGTGCCCGACGCGATGGGCCTGGGCCTGAGCTTCGCGCAGGGCGAGGGCCCGAAGTTCGCGCGTCCGCTGCGTGACGAGGCCGACGTGATGCGCCTGCAAGCGCCCGACCTCGACAAGCTGCGCTACGTCTTCGACGCCGTGAGCTCGATCCGCCGCGCGCTGACCCAGGCCGACGCGAACGGTCGAAAGGTGGGCCGGGTCCCGCTGATCGGCTTCTCCGGCAGCCCGTGGACCCTGGCCTGCTACATGGTCGAAGGCGGCGGCAGCGACGACTACCGTCTCGTCAAGTCGATGCTCTACCGCCGGCCGGACCTGATGCACCGGATCCTCGCGATCAACGCCGACGCCGTCGCGGCCTACCTCAATGCCCAGATCGAGGCCGGCGCGCAGGCGGTGATGGTCTTCGACAGCTGGGGCGGCGTGCTGGCCGACGGCGCCTTCCAAGAGTTCAGCCTGGCCTACACCGAGCGCGTTCTGCGCCAAATCAAGCGAGAGCATGCGGGCTGCCGCATCCCGCAGATCGTCTTCACCAAGGGCGGCGGGCTGTGGCTGGAGCAGATCGCCGACAGTGGCTGCGACGTGGTCGGCCTCGACTGGACGATGAACCTGGGCGCGGCGCGGGACCGGGTCGGCCACCGCGTGGCGCTGCAGGGCAACCTCGACCCGTCGGTGCTGTTCGGTGGCGAGGCGGCCATCCGCACCGAGGTGGAGCGCGTGCTCGACAGCTTCGGCGCGCCGGAACGCCATGGCCGCAGCGATGGCCATGTCTTCAACCTCGGCCACGGAATCAGCCAGTTCACCCCCCCGGAAGCAGTGTCCGTGCTCGTCGACACAGTGCACGCTCACTCGCGCCGTCAAAGGTCCGCCGGCGCCTGAGCACAACTGCGCAGGATGCATGGTTCCAACGCGGGTTTTCCCGTGTTCAGGGTCCGTCATCCTTGACTTATCCCCAGAAACCCGCGAGTACCCCAGCGCCACGCTGCCTATTGCAACGCAGCAGCGCAAGCTCGCTACCACAAGCTAAGTGTTTGATTTTCAATAAATTTCTCCCGTGCCCGGAAAACGATCAACGACAGCCGGGGCGTTGCGGATCAAAGACTTAGCGCGCGTTCGCTCAGGTTCCCCACAAAGTTTTCCACAGGTCGAGTGGATAGTTTCAAAACATGTCTGAAATCAAGGACTTGCGGCCACAAGCTCGACTGAAGCTTCGACTTTGCCCTTTGGCGAGAGCGGCGCGGACTTCGCGCAAGAAGGCCGTGCGGTGACGGCTCCGACGGCTGGGCAGCGTCTGGCCGTGGCCGTCGACGCGCCGCAGCACAGTGGTCTCGACCGGCCGCTCGACTACCTCAGCGAGCAGGCGCTGGCACCCGGCACGCTGGTACGCGTGCCATTCGGCAAGCGCGAGGTGCTCGGCGTGGTCTGGGACACGGGCGCTGATGCACCGGCCGAGTCGATGGCGCTGCGCGGGATCGTCGAGCACTTCGGCGCGTTGCCGCCGCTGCCCGCCGCCTGGCGCAGCCTGGTCGAGTTCGCGGCCGGCTACTACCAGCGCGGCGTCGGCGAACTGGCGCTGGCGGTGCTGCCGGCCGCGCTGCGCGACCTGGACGCCGCCGCGCTCGAACGCCGGCTCAAGCGCCTGCGCAAGAAGATCGCGCCCCCGGCTGCGCCGGCGCCTGCCGAACAGGCCTCGCTGCGCCCACTGACCGAGGCCCAGTCGGCGGCACTCGACGCCCTGCGCGCCCAGGCCGCCGCCGAGCCGCCTGGCGTGAGCCTGCTGCACGGCGTCACCGGCAGCGGCAAGACCGAGGTCTACCTGCGCGAGGCGCAGCGCGTGCTCGATGGCGGCCGCCAGGCGCTGGTGCTGGTGCCCGAGATCAACCTGACGCCGCAACTGGAGGCGCGCTTCGCCGAGCGCTTTCCGAATCGGCGCATCGTCTCGCTGCACAGCGGCCTGACGCCTGCCCAGCGCCTGGCGCATTGGCTGCAGGCGCTGCTCGGCGAGGCCGACCTGGTGCTCGGCACGCGGATGGCGGTGTTCGCGCCGTTGCCGCGGCTGGGCCTGATCGTCGTCGACGAGGAACACGATGCCTCCTACAAGCAGCAGGACGGCGCGCGCTACTCGGCGCGCGATCTCGCGGTGCTGCGCGGGCGGCTGGAGCGCGCGCCGGTGATCCTCGGCTCGGCCACGCCCTCGCTCGAAACCTGGCACAACGCGCTGCCGATCGCCGACGGTGGCGCCGGGCGCTACCGCAGGCTGGTGCTGGCCGGCCGCGTCGGCGGTGGCGGCCTGCCGCGGGTGCGTCTGCTCGACATGAACCAGGTCCCGCGCGAGCAGCAGCGCGCCAGCGCGCTGGCGCCGGCGCTGATGCAGGCGATCGCCGAGCGCATCGCGCGCGGCGAGCAGAGCCTGCTGCTGCTCAATCGGCGCGGCTACTCGCCGGTGCTGCATTGCCTCGACTGCAGCTGGAAGAGCGGCTGCCCGCATTGCAGCGCCTGGCGCGTGTTCCACAAGGGCGACCGCACGCTGCGCTGCCACCATTGCGGCTTCACCGAACGCGTTCCGCGCGCCTGCCCTGACTGCGGCAACGCCGACATCCAGCCGCTCGGCCGCGGCACCGAACGGCTCGAGGAGCAACTCGCGCAGGCGCTGCCCGGCGCCCGCGTGGCGCGGCTCGATGCCGACACCACGCGCCACGCCGGCGCGCTGGCGGCTGGCCTGGCGCGGGTGCATGCCGGTGAGGTCGACGTGTTGGTCGGCACCCAGATGGTGGCCAAGGGTCATGACTTCCGCCGCGTCACGCTGGTGGCCGCGGTGCAACCCGACGCAGCACTGTTCAGCAGCGACTTCCGCGCGCCCGAGCGGCTGTTCGCGCTGCTGCTACAGGCCGCTGGCCGCGCCGGCCGTGACGCCGCGCATGCCGCGGCCAGCGAGATGTGGGTCCAGACCTGGCATCCGCAGCACGCGCTGTTCGCGGCGCTGGACCGTCATGACAGCGAGGCCTACGCGCACTCGCAACTCGCAGAGCGGCGCCAGGCCGGGCTGCCACCCTACGCGCATCTTGCGCTGCTGCGCGCCGATGCGCGCACGCAGGAGGCTGCACGCGCCTGGCTCGATGCAGCGGCGGCGCTCGGTAGCGAGGCCGCCGCCGCGGCCGGTGTCGTGCTCTACCCGAGCGTGCCGACGCCGATGCAGCGCGTCGCCGACGTGGAACGGGCGCAGTTGCTCATCGAATGTGCGGCGCGACCGCCTCTGCAGCGCTTTCTGGCCGGCTGGCTGCCCCAGCTGCAGGGCCTGAAGACGCCACGCGTGATGCGCTGGGCGATCGACGTCGATCCGCTCGCGATCTGAAGAAAGCCGGCGGCGCTCAGCGGCCGCGCAGATGCGCCGGTGCTTCCAGCCGCTTGGCCAGCGTCGACAGCGTCAAGGTCAGCACCAGGTACATCGCCGAGATCGCCAGATAGGGCTCCCAGTAGCGCGAGTAGGCCCCGGCCACCGTGCGCGCGGCCAGCGCCAGTTCGGCCAGGCCGATCGCCGACACCAGCGAGGAGTCCTTGATCAGCGTGACGCCCTCGTTGACCAGCGGCGGCACCATGCGCCGGAAAGCCTGCGGCAGGATCACGAAACGCATGCTCTGCACATGCGTCAGGCCCAGGCTGTAGGCGGCCTGGGTCTGGCCCGTGTGGATGCTCTGGATGCCAGCCCTGAAGATCTCCGAGATGTAGGCGCCCGCGTTGAGCGTGAGCGCCAGCGCGCCGGAGAAGAAGGCGCCGTAGTTCTGACGGAACTGCGAAGCGGCCTCGCCGCTCAGCAGCAGGCCGTACTCGGGATGCACCAGCGTCGGCATCAACGCAAAGTGCACCAGCAGGATCTGCACGAACAGCGGCGTGCCGCGAAAGAAGGTCACGTAGGCCAGCGTCAGCCACTGGGCCGGCTTCAGCAGCAGCCTGAGCCACAGCGCCTTCGGCGCCGGGGCCTGGCGCGAACTGGTCACCAGCCCCAGCACCAGACCCAGCGCCAGTCCGAAAACCATGGCCACCAACGACAGCCCGATGGTCATCCACAGCGCCGCAACGAACAGGTCGCTGTAGCCGGCGAGGATGTTCCAGCGCAGGTCGAACATCGGTGGCCGCGGTCGCGCTTACTTGGACGCTGCTGCCGCTGCCGGCGCAGGCGCCGCGCCGAAGGTCTTGGCGAACACCTTGTCGTAGGTGCCGTCGGCCTTGATGGCGGCCAGGCCCTTGTTGATCTTGGCCAGCATTTCGGCGTTGCCCTTCTTGACCGCGACGCCGTACTGCTCGGGCAGGAAAGCCTTGTCGGTGATGGTCTTGAACTTGGCGCCTGGGTTGTTGGTCACGAAGTTGACGACCACGCCGTTGTCGGCCACCACCGCATCGACGCCACCGGCCTCGAGTTCCTTGAGCGCGAGCGGGGTCGATTCGAAGCGCTTGACGTTGGTGCTGTTCTTGCCCAGCAGCTTGGTCACGACCTCGTCGCCGGTGGTGCCGGTCTGGACCCCAACCTTGAGCTTCTTGAGATCGTCGAACTTGGCGATCTTGCTGCTCTCCTTGACCGCGATCAGCTGGTAGGCATCGAAGTACGGATCGGAGAAGTCCATCGTCTGCTTGCGCTCGTCGGTGATCGTGATCGACGAGATCAGCAGGTCGCGGTCGCCCTGGCCCAGCGCGTTGAAGATGCCTTCCCACGGCGTGTTGACGAACTTGACCTCGAAGCCGCCCTTGGCAGCCACGGCGTTCAGCAGGTCGACACTGAAGCCGACGATCTCGCCCTTCTCGTTCTGGAACTCGAAAGGCGCGTAGGCGGCGTCCGTGCCGACCACGTAGACCTTGGCCGGCGGCGGGGGCGGCGGCGCCGAGGCGGCGGGCGCGGCGGCAACCGGTTCGTCCTTCTTGCCGCAGGCCACGAGCACGGCGGCGGCGGCAACCAGGGCGGCGGTCTTCAGGAACTTGCGAGTGGTGATCTTCATGATGGAAGCGGTCCCAAGGGCGGATGGAAAGAAATGATTGTGGCAGCGGCTGCCGAAAAAAAAGCGGCCCGCAGGCCGCTTTCGGGTTTCCGAGAGCGTGCTCCCGGATCAGAAGTTGTGGCGAATGCCGACGCCGATCGAAGAAAAGTCCTGCTGGGGAATGCCGGGGACGTTGCCGGTACCGATAACAGCGGTGGTCCCGTTGTCGGCCATGAAATAGAAGGCGTACAGCTTGGTCCGCTTCGACAGGTTGTAGTTGACGCCCAGGGTGAACTGGGTCGTCTCCTCGCTGCCCGGGATGTCGAACTCGGTGAGGTAGCCCACCGAGCCGTGGAACTCCAGCGCGCCCATCGTCCACATGCCGGTCAAGGCGTAGTGCTCGGCCTTGCCCAGACCCTGGATGTCGGGCTGGTTCATCGAGGCACCCACCACGAACGGGCCAAAGCCATAAGAGGCAGCGACCGACCAGCCATTGTTCTCCGCGCCGGTCTGCCCGTTCTCGGACTGCACATAACCGCCGGCCACGTAGAAGTTGCCGGCTTCCCAGCGGACGACGCCTTCGTAGTTCTTGGACGCGTTGATGTTGCCTTCGCCGGCGGTGGCGGTCAGCGAGAAGCTGAAGCCACCAAACTTGGGCGAGGTGTACTCGACCGCGTTGGTCTGCGCGACCGGCAGGAAGTACAGATTGTCTTCGGACGTCGTACCCGTGTTGTGGTTGAACATCCCGATGTAGTCGATCGTGGCGTAGTACAGCGCGCTGTTGAACTTGCCCACCTGGATCTGACCCAGCGCGTTGCTCTTCAGGCCGACATAGGCGTCGCGGTTGAAGCCACCGGTACCGGTGCCGTCATCCGATCCGAAGCCCGTCTCGAGCTGGAAGAAGGCATTCAGTCCACCGCCCAGATCTTCGTTGCCACGCAGGCCCCAACGCGAGGCGTTGTTGCGCATCACGGTCTTGTCGATCGTGTCGTTGTCTTGCCATTCGACCGAGGTGTTGATGCGGCCGTAGAGCGAGACGCTGGACTGCGCCATGGCGGAACCGGCAAAGGCGGCCATCAGGGCCGCGGCGAGAGCGATGCGCTTCATCTTGTGAATCCTTCGAGGTTGATCTGCAGGTCGAGCCCGCTACGTGATGCTTGTCACGCCACGGAATGAACGTGTCGTGAAAGTTTAAGGACACCCGGCCGGGAAATCCCGCATTCGGGCGACAAATTGCATGGCTTCAGATGTAACTGACGCATGCGCGCAACGCCCGCATTCGTGGGGGGGTGGTCAGGCCCCCGGCCGGACGGACGACGCGGCGCCGGCACCGAAGCACCAGGCCAGCAGGCTGAAGCTCAGGAAGGCGAGCGCCGTCGAGCTCAGGATGATGCGCGCCACCCGCCCGTTGTCGGCACCGTAGCGCTCGGCCAGCAGCGAGACATTGCTGGCAGAGGGCAGCGCGGCCGCCAGCGTCAGAACCATCAGATTGAAGGGCGACAGCGGCGCACCTAGCGCGATGGCGCCGGCGCCGAGCGCGAACACCAGCAGCGGGTGCAGGAACAGCTTGATCAGCGCGACCGGAAGGAAGAGTGCCACGGGCGTGCGCGTATGGGCATGGCGGCCGGCACGCCAGAGCACCGCACCGATCGTGAACAGCGCCACCGGCGTCGCGGCATCGCCGAGCATCCTGACGATCTGGTTCAGCGGGCCGGGCAGCTCGAAGCCGGTCGCCGAGGCCGCCGCGCCGAGCGCGATCGACCATGGCAGCGGATTGCTCAAGGTTCCGCGCAGCGCCTTGAGCCCGGCCGCACGCAGGTCGCCGGCGCCATGAGCCTGCGCCAGCGCGATGCAGATCGAGCTGGTGACGAACAGGTCGGCCAGCACGGTGCTGATCACCGGGCCGGCAGCCTGCGGCCCCAACAGCGCGGCCAGCAACGGCACGCCCATGAAGCCGGTGTTCGGGAACGCCGCCACCAGTGCTCCGAAGGCGGCATCCTTGAGATGGATCCGCGCCGACAGCGTGACCGCGATCGTGAAGAAGACGATCAGCAGCGCCGCGGCCAGGTACACCGCCAGCACCGAGGGATTCAGCAGCTGTACCAGCGGCAGGCTGGCGCCGAAGCGGAACAGCATGCACGGCAGCGCGAAGAACAGCACGAAGGCATTGAGCCCCGGTATCGCCGCCTCGGGCAGCACCTGCGCCCGGGCGGCGAGGTAGCCGCACAGCACCAGCGCGAAGAAGGGAACGGTGACGGCGAGGATGGCCTGCATGCGCGGGTCGGGCTTTGTCTCCTCGCTCAGTATCTCAGCCGGCCGGTGCCTCCTCAGGCCTGAAGCCAGACGTCAAGCCGCGCCATGCGCCGGCGCGCCTCGTGCTCGCCGAAGTGCAGCGAGACGGCGCGGAAGAAACAGCTGCGCATGAACCAGAGGTCACGCGCCTCGCGCGAGCCGCCGATGCGCGTCACCAGATCCAGCCGCTGGTCGGTCGGCAGGTCGTTCACCAGTTCGACGCAGAGCGTCTTGAGCTCGCGCAGCGGCGGCGGCGGCGCGGGCCGGCGGCGCAGCGCCTGCGGCCATTCGAGTCGGGCCGCGACGGCGCTCAGCGCGCGGCGGCGCCATCGCATCCAGGCGAAACGGAAGTTCATGGGATTCGGGATCGGTCGCGGTGCCGTCGTGCGGCACCAGAGTTCGAGCCCGCGAGCGGCCGGGGCGGGTGGCGCCAGGCGCGCGCCCGGGCGGCGCGGCATCGCGTCGTCACGATGCAAGTGGATTGTGCGAAACGACACGAATCGACAGCCGACTCCAACATCTAGACGCGCGACTCTCGGCGCGCCGCGAACAGCCCCCGCCGGCACGCGTGAGCGCGGCAAACGCTCTGGCATCATCGCCGCGCCTTCCTCGACCGCGCCTGCCCTTGTCCTCCGCTCCCGCCTCCCTGAATCCGGCCCAGATGCAGGCCGTGCACCACCTGAGCGGCCCCTGCCTGGTGCTGGCCGGCGCCGGCTCCGGCAAGACCCGCGTCATCACCCACAAGATCGCGCGCCTGCTGCAGGACGATCCGCAGGCCGGCCTGAGCCCCAAGCAGATCGCCGCGATCACCTTCACCAACAAGGCCGCGGCCGAGATGCGCGAGCGCGCCAAGGCACTGGTCGGCGGCCGCGCGGCCAAGGACCTGGTGATCTGCACCTTCCACGCGCTGGGCGTGCGCCTGCTGCGCGAGGATGGCGCCGCGCTCGGCCTCAAGCCGCAGTTCTCGATCCTCGATGCCGACGACGTGCTCGGCATCCTGCGCGATGCCGGCGGCACCACCGACGCCAAGATTGCGCGCGGCTGGCAATGGAACATCAGCCTCTGGAAGAACCAGGGCCTGACGCCGGCCCAGGCCGAGGCGGCGGCCAAGAGCGACGACGAGCGCATCGCCGCGCGTGTGATGCTCAAGTACCAGGAAAGGCTCGACGCCTACCAGGCGGTCGACTTCGACGACCTGATCAGCCTGCCGGTGGTGCTGCTCGAGCGCCACCCCGAGGTGCGCGAGAAATGGCAGCAGAAGCTGCGCCACGTGCTGGTCGACGAGTACCAGGACACCAACGCCCAGCAGTACGAACTGCTCAAGCTGCTGGTCGGCGACGGCAGCCAGCGGCCGGCGATGTTCACCGCGGTCGGTGACGACGACCAGAGCATCTACGGCTGGCGCGGCGCCACCATCGACAACCTCAAGCGCCTGCCGCAGGAGTACCCGCAGCTCAAGGTGATCCCGCTCGAGCAGAACTACCGCTCCACCGGCAACATCCTCAAGGCCGCCAACCACGTCATCGCGGCCAACCCGAAGATCTTCGAGAAGAAGCTCTGGAGCGAGTACGGCGACGGCGAGCCGGTGCGCGTGGTCGAGTGCGACGGCGAGGACCACGAAGCCGAGCGCGCGGTGGCACGGATCCAGTCGCTGCGCGCACAGGGCGGCGCCGGCGCGGGTGCGGTCGGCGGCCAGGGCGTCGAATGGAAGGACTTTGCGATCCTCTACCGCGCCAACCACCAGGCAAGAGTCTTCGAGCAGGCGCTGCGCAAGGCGCAGATCCCGTACAAGGTCTCGGGCGGCCAGAGCTTCTTCGACCGCGCCGAGATCCGCGATCTCTGCGCCTGGCTGCGGCTGCTGGTCAACCAGGACGACGACCCGGCCTTCCTGCGCGCCGTCACCACGCCCAAGCGCGGCATCGGCCACCAGACGCTGGGCGCGCTCGGCGAGTTCGCCGGCAAGTGGAAAGTGAGCCTGTTCGAGGCGCTGTTCTCCGAAAGCCTGGGTTCGGCGCTGAGCAAGAAGGCGATCGACTCGCTGCACGAGTTCGGCCGCTACGTGAACGACCTCGAACACCGCGCCCGCGCGACCGCCGGCGCCGAGGACGCCAAGCCGCTGCTGATGGGCTGGCTCAAGGACATCGGCTACGAGCAGCACCTGTTCGACAGCGAGGACAGCGAGAAGCTCGCCGCCAGCCGCTGGTCCAACGTGCTCGACTTCATCGACTGGATCGCCAAGCGCTGCGGTGGCGAGATCACGAACGAGGGCGGCAGCTTCGAGAGCGAGAAGAAGAGCGTGCTCGAGGTGGCGCAGTCGATCAGCGTGATCATCAGCCTGGCCGAGCGCGGCGACGATCAGAACGTGCTGACGCTGTCGACGCTGCACGCCGCCAAGGGCCTGGAGTGGCCGCATGTGGTGCTGGCCAGCATCAACGAAGGGCTGCTTCCCTTTCGCAGCGACGCCACCGACGAGGCGCCGGCCGCCGCGATCGCCCAGCGCATCGAGGAGGAGCGGCGCCTGATGTACGTCGGCATCACGCGCGCGCGCTCGACGCTCGCGGTGAGCTGGCTCAAGCGCCGCAAGCGCGGCCGCGAGACGATTGCCGGCATGCCCAGCCGTTTCATCGCCGAGATGAAGCTCGACGAGAACACCGTGCGCGAAGACCCGCGCGAGAAGCTCAAGAAGCTGCGCGCCGAGTTTGCCGAGCGCGCGGCCGTGAGCGCGGCCGCCGCTGCCGCTGCACAGAAGGTGGCTTGATGACGATGACGACTGCTGCTTCCGCCGTGCCCCGGCCACCGGCCTGGCCCTGGCTCGCCGCGGCCGCGCTCAGCGGCGCGCTGGCGATCGCCGCCGCGCTGCTCGGTCACTGGCCGCTGCTGGCCGTGGCCAAGCCGCTGACGACGATCCTGATCATCGCTGGCGCCTGGCAGCGCGGCGGCCTGCCGCGGCGGCGCGCGGCGATCCTCGCCGGCCTCGTGCTGTCGCTGGTCGGCGACGTTGCGCTGCTGTGGCCGAAGGAGGGCTTCCTGATCGGCCTGGTCGCCTTCCTGCTCGCCCACCTGGCCTACCTGGTCGCGTTCACCGCCAGCACCCGGCTGGCGGCGAAACCGCTGGCCTTTGCCGCCTATGCCGTGGTGGCCGGGTTGCTGCTGTGGCAGCTGTGGCCTGGCGTGCCGGGCGCGCTGCGGCTGCCGGTGGTGGTCTACGTCGTGGCGCTGGCCTCCATGGCGGCGCAGGCCACATGCTGGGCCCTGGCCGAGCCGGACGGCCCGGCGCGCTCGGCGGCCATTGGCGGCGCCCTGTTCGTGGCCTCGGACGCCACGCTGGCCTTCAACAAGTTCGCGGCCCCGTTCGCACTGGCACCGCTGGCGATCCTGCTGACCTACTGGTCGGCCCAGGCGCTGATCGCGCTGGCACTGCCGCCACGAGGCAGATGAAGAGGGGCCGCTGACGCGGCCCCAGATTCATAGTTCGACGCCAGCCTTCAGGGCTTGACGACGTGCCAGACGCCGTTGATGCCATCGCCGGTCTTGTCGCCCGGCTTGGTGTCCTTGGTCCAGAAGTAGAGCGGCTTGCCGCGGAAGGCCCACTGCTTGGTGCCGTCGTCGCGCGTGACCACGCTCCAGTCGCCCTCGCCCTTGGCATCGGCCGGGGCGCCGAAGGCCGGCCAGTTGGCGATGCAGGGACCGTTGCAGACGCTCTTGCCGGAGCCGGCGCTGTCGCGGTCGAGGGTGTAGAGCGTCATGCCGCTGGGGGCCACGTAGATCCCGTCGGCTACCTTGGCGGGCGCCGCCGGGCCCATCGTCGTGCCGCAGCCGGCAAGCACGGCAGCCGAGAGAAACAAGGTTGCAAGACGCAGCTTCATCGGGCTCTCCTTGAGGTTTGGAGATCGCAGTATGGCGCGCGCCCAAGCCGGAGGGAAATCAATCAGGCTCGCTGCGGTCCACCTCTCGCGCCTCGGGCCGTTGGGCCCTCGACGCTCGCCCGGCCGCTGCGCTGGTCGATCCCCGTGCCGGGGCCCCTCGCCCCACGCTCCGCGGCCTCACATCCCCTTGAACAGCTGGGTATAGCTCCGGCTGACCTCGAGTTTCTCGGTGTGGCCCTTGACGCTGACCATCTGGCGGCCGCGGAAGTCGCGCGTGATGCCGGCGATGGCCTTGGCGTTGACCAGGGTCGAGCGATGGATCTGCCAGAACAGTTCGGGGTCGAGTTCGTCGATCAGTTCCTTGATCGGCTTGCGGATCAGCGCCTCGAGTTGCGCGGTCTGGACCCGCGTGTACTTCTCGTCGCTGATGAAGAACAGCACCTCCTCGACCGGGATCATCTGGATGCTCTGGCCGACCGTTGCCTGGATCCAGCGCAGCGCCGGCTTCAGCCCGGCCGGATTGATCTGCGCAGTCAGGCGATGCAGGAGCTGCTGCATCGGCAGCGTGGGCATCACGGTCTCGTCGGCATCACCGCCGTTGCCGTTGCCACCCCCCTTGCCGCCGGTCCGAAGCTGCGCCAGCCGCTTCTGCAGGCGCTCCACCGTGCGCAGCAGCCGTTCGCGCTCGGCCGGCTTGAGGATGTAGTCGGCCGCACCCTGCTCGAAGGCCTGGACCGCGTACTCGTCGTAGGCGGTGATGAAGACGATTTCGCAGCCGGGCCAGTCGTCGCCAGTGCCGTCGCTGCCCATCTGCACGATCTCGCGCGCCGCCTCGATGCCGGTCATGCCCGGCATGCGGATGTCGAGGAACACCAGTTCGGGTCGATGCTGCGCCACGAGCTCGACCGCCTCGCGGCCGTTCTTGGCCTCGGCCACGATCTGCAGCGCGGGCCAGACCTCGGCCAGCCGGGCGCGCAGCTGCTCGCGCATCAGGCGTTCGTCGTCGGCAATCACGGCGCGCAGCGGCGCTTCTGGTGTCTGGGGACTGTTCATCCCGCCATCCTAGTTCGCCGCCGCCGGCGCCGCCGGTGCCGGGCCGCCGCGCACCAGCCGCCAGACTAGCCAGCCGAGCAGCAGCAGTGGCGACGCCAGCACGGCCAGCACGCCGAACACCGCCAGCAGCGGCAGGCCGATGCCCAGCGCCAGCGCCAGCAGGACCGCAAGCACCACGCCGCCGACCATCAACAGCAGCAGCACCGGCACGAGCACCGCCACCAGCAGCAGCGAGCCGGCCAGCGCGGCCAGGGCGAACACCTGCTCGATCGGGCTCAGTTGGGACAGCAACATGCCGGGCTCCACCTCGAAATCGTTGATCGACACGTAGATCGGCGCCTGCGCCAGGCTGTGGCGCAGGTCAGCAACCAGCCACAGCATCAGGCCGGCCACCAGCACCCCGACCAGCGTGAGGGCGAGCAGCAGCTTCGGCCAGCGCCGCGCCAGCGCGGTCGGGATCACAGTGGCCGCCGCTGGCGCGGCCATGGCCGGGGTCTGGAAGTCGGCGTTCATGCGGCGGCGTCCTCCTGCTCGGTCCTCAGGATGTAGGGCACGACGATGCTGACGATCGTGCCGCTCGGGGTGTTCTCGGTGATCTTGAGCTGCGCCTTGTTGCCGTAGAGCAGTTGCAGGCGCTCGCGGATGTTGGCCAGGCCGGTGCCGGTGCCGGCGGTCGCCGCCTTGCCGAAACCGAGGCCGGTGTCGGTCACGGTGATCGCCAGCTTGCCGTGCAGGATCTCGGCCTTGATGCCCAGGTGGCCGCCCTCGGCCTTGGGTTCCAGGCCATGCTTGATCGCGTTCTCGACGATCGACTGCAGCATCATCGGCGGGAACTCGGCCGACAGCAGACCCTCGGGCACGTCGATGCTGAAGGCCAGCCGGTCTTCCATGCGCACCTTCAGGATCTCGAGGTAGGGCCGGATCACGCTCAGCTCGCGGCCGAGGTCGCGGGTGCCGCTGGCGTTGGCCTCGCGCAGCGTCGGCATGCTGGCGCGCAGCAGCGCGATCAGGTTCTTCTGCATGCGGCTGGCGCGGCTGGCGTCGGTCTCGATCAGGTGGTCGATCGAGGCCAGCGTGTTGAACAGGAAGTGTGGCTCGACCTGGGCCTGCATCGCCGCCATCCGCGCCTCGATGACCTGGCGCTTGAGCGACTCGGACTCCGCCACCTCGGTCGCCTGGGCCGCCTTGACCTCGGCCTGGATGCGGCTCTTGTAGGTGCTCTTGATGATGATCGAGCCGACGATCCACAGCAGCGCCAACTGCGGCAGGAACTCGCCCATGCTGACCCGCTCGATGCGGGTATGCGGCTGGCCCAGGGCCTCGGCGGCGTCCATCGCGGCCTGCTCGGCATCTCGCCGGGCCTCCTCGGCGTCGCGCAGCGCCTCTTCGGCATCGCGCCTGGCTTCCTCGATCGCCGCGTTGATCTCCGAGCGCGCCTCCTCGACCGCGGCCTTGACCGCGTCGCTGGTGGCACCCGGCGGCAGCACGATCCTGATGTCGCGCGAGCCTTCGGCCGCCGACGCCGCGGCCGACGCGGCCGACGCCGCGGCGTCGGCGGCCGACGCCGCCCTCTCCGCCTTGCCGACGCCGGGCTGGATTCGCACGCCCTTCTCGTCGATGCTGATCTCGACGCCGGTGCCCTCGCCGCGGTTCTTCTCGATCTTGATCAACGGCTCCTTCTTCGCCCGGGCCGGCGGCTCGGGCGGCTTCGGCGGCGTCGGCAGCGCCACCCGAACCGGCGGCTTCGAGTGCACCTCGTGCGTGATGGTCCAGCTGAACGGCGGCAGGTTGCTCAGCACGCCGGCGGCGATCAGCAGCAGGATCGACAGCAGCGCGAAGCGCCACCAGCTGATGCCGACCAGCCAGGTGGCGTAGACATGAAAGGCGCGCACGCTGGCAGCTCTGAAACGCTCCCAGCCGCTGGCGGCGGCGGGACGCAGGGAAGGGTTGGCGTTGTCCATGTCCGGCACTCTACGGGCCCGGCCGGGGGCCGGCGACGGCGCTGCGACGCACCGCGCGCTGCGGCCGACGGACTGCAGCGCTGCGCGACAGTCCGGGGGCAGGCTGGCCAGCACTCACGGCTGGCGCAGCGCCTCGACCTGGATCCGCAGCGTCACCTCGTCGCCGACGAAGGGCTGGCCGAAGCTCATGCCGGCCTCGCTGCGCCGCAGCCGGCCGACGAAGTCGCCGCCGCAGCGCTCGCGCCCGCTCGCCGGATCGGGCCGGCAACCGAAGCGCTCGGCCTCCAGTCGCAGCGGCAGGCTCGCACCCCGCAGCGTCAGCTCGCCAGTCGCGCTGCGCACGCCGCCACGCGGATCCAGTTGCAGGTTGCGCGAGACGAACCAAGCCACGGGGTATTCCTCGGTCGCGAGCAGGTCGGGGCGACGGATGCGGGCATCGAAGATCGGCAGTCCGGTGCTGAGCGTCCTGGTGTCGAGCTCGATGCTGATCTCGCCACGCCCGGCCGCTGGGTCGAGGCTGACGACGCCGCGCGCCGGCCCCAGGCGACCGCGGATCGTCGAGGTGCCGAAGTGCAGCAACTCGAACTGCACCCAGCTGCGCTCCGGATCGAGCACGTAGTCGACCGGCTCGGCGGCCGCCACCACCGGGGCGGCAAGCAGCAGCGCCAGGGTGGCCGCGTACCACGGCCGGCCGGGAAGAACTCTCGTCATCATGGGTGAACGATGCCACAGCGCCACAGCGACCCCGCGGGCGCGTCGGCCAACACCGCCACCCGGACGCCGGCTGCGCGATCATCGCCAAGGTCGGCGCAGAATGATCCGCAAGGCGCCGCCGTAGACCAAGATGCATTCGCTCCCGCCTGTTGCCCTGCCGGTCTCGTCCACACCCTCGCTCGACGAGCGGGTCGACGCCGAGCGGGTACGGATGCTCTACGAGCATGCGATGACGGCGACGGTGCTCGGCCTGCTGTTCGCCGCCGTGGTCTGCCTCTACCTGCGCGAGCACCAGGCGGCCGCGCTGCTCTGGTCCTGGCTCGGGCTGAAGGTGGCAACCGCGCTGCTGCGCCTGGGCTTGGTGGTGCTGTACCGCCGGCGCCGACGCGACGACCCCCAACGCTGGCTGCGGCGCTTTCACCAGGCGCTGCTGATCGACGCCATCGTCTGGAGCCTGATGGGCACCCTGCTGATGCCGGTGGTCCGTGGCAGCGTCAGCGCGGCTTTGCTGGCCGCGATCATCGGCGTGGCTGCCGTCGGCATGCTGGTGCTGCAGGCTCGCTTCAACACCAGCCTGCTGTTCCTGCTGGTGCTGACCGTGCCCGCGACGCTGTACCAGTTCATGCACGAGTCGCAGCTCGGACTGATCGGTGGCGCCGGACTGGCGCTGTTCACGATCGCGATGGCGCTCGAGGCCTGGAAGGCCGAGCGGCGCATCGTCGAGCTGCTGCGGCTTCGCTTCAACAGCGCCGAGCTGGTGCGCGAGAACATCGCAGCCAAGCAGATGGCCGAGCAGTCGAGCCAGGCCAAGAGCCAGTTCCTCGCCAACATGAGCCACGAGATGCGCACGCCGCTCAACGGCGTGCTCGGGCTCACGCGCGAGCTGCGGCGCGAGAGCGCGGCGCGCGGCGTCGAGGAGCGGGCGATCTCGCGCCTGGCGCTGATCGAGCGTTCGGGCGAGCACCTGCTGGCGCTGATCAACGACGTGCTCGACGTGGCCCGCGTCGAGGCCGGCCGGCTCGAACTGGTGGCCGCGCCCTTCGACCTCTCGCAAGCCATCGACGACGTGGTGGCGCTCGGCTCCGCCGCGGCCGCCGACAAGCGCCTGACGCTGCAGCTCGAACTCGAGCTGCCGCGACCGCACTGGGTGCAGGGCGACGGCGCCCGGGTGCGCCAGGTGCTGCACAACCTGGTCGGCAACGCCATCAAGTTCAGCGACGCCGGCGAAGTCAGTGTGCGGGCCTGGCGCGATGCGGACCGCGTGCACGTCGAGGTCAGCGACAACGGCCCCGGCATCGACATCGCCGAGCAGCAGCGAATCTTCGAAGCCTTCTACCAGGTCGACCGCGGCAACACCCGGCGCCACGCCGGCAGCGGACTGGGCCTGACGATCTCGCGCCAGCTGGCGCGCGCGATGGGCGGCGACATCTGCGTGCGCAGCGCCCCCGGTGGCGGCTCGTGCTTCAGCTTCGACGCCGCGCTGGCACCGACCAAGGCACGGCCGCCCGGCCGCGCGCCGGCGGCCGTGACGCTGCAGGGCCGGGTGCTGGTGGCCGAAGACAACCCGGTCAACGCGCTGGTCGCACGCGCCGAGCTGGAACGGCTCGGCCTGGTGGTCGAAGTCGCCTGCGACGGCGCCCAGTGCGTGGACCGCTTCCGCGAATGGCGCCCGGACGCCGTGCTGATGGACTGCCAGATGCCGGTGCTCGACGGCTTCGAGGCCTCGCGTCGTATCCGCGCGATCGAGCTCAACGAGGGCTGGCCGCCGGTGGCGATCGTCGCCCTGACCGCCAGCGCCTTTGCCGACGACCGCGCCCGCAGCCTCGCCGCCGGCATGGACGAGCACATCGCCAAGCCGCTGCACCCCGAGCAACTGGCGGCGGTGATGCAACGCTTCCTGGCCTCGGCCGCGTCCTGATCCCGTGGCAGGAACGAAAGCGGCCACCCGCAGGTGGCCGTGCATTCGGAAGCAGGACTCGCTTACTGCTTGATCGCCTCGACCTGGATCAGCAGCCGGATGTTGTCCGGAATGCCGGGCAGGCCGTAGCCGCTGCCCCACTGGCTGCGCTGGATGGTGGTCTCGAAGTCGCCGCCGCAGACCTCGCGCTTGAGCATCGGATGGTCGAAACAGTTGAAGCGGTTGGCCTTGAGCGTGACCGGGTTGGTCTTGCCGAGCATCGTCAGCGTGCCCGACACCTCGCTCACCTTGTCGCCATTGAAGGCGAACTTGTCGCCGACGAACTTGGCGGTCGGGAACTCGGCAACGTTGAAGAAGTCCTTGCTCGCGAGGTGCTTGTCGAGCTGCGGCACGCCGGTGCTGACCGAGCTCATGTCGAAGCTGATCTCGGCCTTGCCGGTCTTGGCGGTGCGGTCGAACTGGACCGAGCCTTCCTTCTTGTCGAAGCGGCCGCGCAGCGTCGAGGTGCCGAAGTGCGTGGCCTCGAAGGTCACGAAGGTGTGCGTCGGGTCGATCGCGTAGCTCGCGCTCTGGGCCTGGACGGCAAAGGCGGCCGCGGCAAGGGCGAGCAGGGTCAGGGACTTCTTCATCTTGGCTATCTCCGGGGTGGGAAAGGGGTCGAACCTACAGCGGCGGCATGCCGCTGAGGGCGAGCTTGAACTTCACCTGCACGTCGTTGGCGACCATCGAGGTGTCGGTCCATTCGCCTTCGCCGATCTTGAACTCGAGGCGCTTGATCGCGAAGCCTCCGGTCGCCACGCTGTTGGCGCCGGACTGGCTCAGCGTCACCGGCACCACCACGTCGCGCACATTGCCCTTGATCGAAAGCTTGCCGGCGACCTCGAACTTGCCCGGCCCGACGGCCTTGATGGCGCTCGACTGGAAGGTGGCCTGCGGGAACTTGGCGGTGTTGAACCAGGGCGCCTTCGGCAGCTCGGCGTCGCTCTCGTCGTTGCCCATCGTCGCGCTGGCGATGTCGATCGTGAAGCCGACCTTGCCGGTCTCGGGCTTCTTCGGGTCGAGCTGGACCTGGGCGTCGAAGCGCGTGAACTTGCCCTCGACCGGCACGCCCATCTGCTTGACCGAGAAGCTCACCTCGCTCTGCGCGGGAACGAGCTTGGCGACCTGCGCGCAGGCCGGCGCCGGCGCGGCAAGCAGGGCGACGCTGGCGCCGAGCGCCAGGCCGAGGGTGAGCAGGGTCTTCATCCGGAGTCCTTGAATTCAGGCGCGGCCCAGGCCGATACGGGCCAGCAGACCGTCGCGATCGACGAAATGGTGCTTCAGCGCCGCCGCCACGTGAAGCACGACCAGCGCCAGCAGGGTGTAGGCCGCGATGCCGTGGAAGGGCTTGATCGCCTCCGACAGCGCCTTGTCCTTGGGCACGAAGTCGGGCAGCGGCAGCACGCCGAACCAGACGATCGGAAAGCCCGCCGCCGAGCTGTAGGCCCAGCCCAGCAGCGGCACGATGAAGAACAGCGCGTACATCAGCCGGTGCGTCGTGTGGAAGGCGGCGGTCTGCCAGCCGGGCATCGCGCGCTGGATGCGCGCCGACAACGGCGGCGGCCGGTGCGTCAGGCGCCAGGCCAGGCGCAGCAGCGATAGCGTCAGGATCGTGATGCCGGCCCACTTGTGCCAGTTGTAGTACTTGAGTCGCTGCGGCGAGAACGGCAGGCCGCTCATGTACCAGCCGAACGCCATGCTGCCCAGGATCATCAGCGCCAGCAGCCAGTGCAGCGCAATGGCCGTGCCGGAGTAGCGGTCGTTCATCTCTGACGCCATGGGTGTGTCTCGCTCATGGCGGCACTTTAGGCCGCGGACGGGCGCCAGTATTTCAGAGCGCTTGTCGCCTCGGTGCAAAAACCTTGAAAGGGCTTTGCCCGGCCAAGGCCTCGGCAAGGCCGCGCTCGGTAGCATCCGCGCATGCAATCTCGCCTTGTCCGCACGACCGGCCTGCTGGCTTCGATGGTGGCCGCGCAAGAGTCGCCGGCCCCGGAGCAGCCGCTGGCCGACTGCGCCGCGATCGACGACGACGCCGCTCGACTGGCCTGCTACGACCGCCTCGCCGGTCGGCCGGCGGCGGCCGGCACCGCGCCGATCGTCGCGCCGTATTCGCCGGGCGGGCGCACGCCCAACGTCATCGCCCCGGCGCCCGGCCAGGAAAGGGCGCCGACGCCCAGCTTCCTGTCGCGCTTCTGGGAACTCGAGCCCGCCGACAAGCGCGGCGTCTTCAACTTCAACGGCTACCGGCCGAACTACTTCCTGCCGGTCCACGTGACCAGCGACATCAACACCGATCCGAGCAGTCCGACCCAGGCGCGCGACCTCGCGCCCGAACCCTTCCAGCGTGTCGAGGCCAAGTTCCAGATCTCGCTGCGCAGCAAGCTGTTCGAGAACCTGCTGCTGCCGGGTGCCGACCTGTGGGGCGCCTACACGCAGCAGTCGGTCTGGCAGCTCTACAACACCGAGAACTCGGCGCCGTTTCGCAACACCGACTACCAACCGGAGCTGATCTACATGATGCCGGTGCCCCAGCGCCTGGGTGCACTTCCGCTCGGCTGGCACTGGCGCTTCGGGCAGTTGGGACTGGCGCACCAGTCCAACGGACAGCAGGATCCGCTGTCACGCAGCTGGAACCGGGCCTACGTCGGCTTCGGGCTCGAGAACGAGCATGTCTCGATCGTGGCGCGCTTCAATCACCGCTTCAGCGAAAGCCCGGAGACCGACGACAACCCCGACCTGACCGACTACATCGGCCGCAACGAGCTGCAGGTGGGCTGGGCGCCGGGGCGGGCCACGGCGCTCGCCACCTACAAGTACAGCTTCGGCCTGCCGCGGCGCGGCTCGCTGACGCTGGACTGGAGCTACCCGATCAAGACCGACTCGATGCGCGCGCTGCGCTGGTACGCGCAGTTCTTCACCGGCTATGGCGAGAACCTGCTCGACTACAACTTCCGCCAGACCAGCCTGGGTGTCGGCGTGGCCCTGATCGAGTTCTGAGCCTAGTCGCCCGTCTGGACGGCAAGCAACTGGCCGGTGCGCGGCTCGAACTCGCAGCGGTAGGTGAAGCGGATCGGGTTCATGCCGGGCGCTCGCTCGAGCTGCCCCAGACCGTCGAGGCTGGTGCGCGCGTCGGGCGCGGGCCGCAGCCGCCGCGTGTCGGACTGAAAGTTGATGCGGCTGGCGCGCGGGTAGCGGCCCGTCAGCTCCGCGGCGACCGCCGTTTCGCAGGCCTCCGGCGACAGGCGCGTCAGGTCCGGCTCCCACGGCTTCTCAGGACCGGCTGCAGCAGCGGCGAGGGCTTCCTTGAACACAATGCCGCTCGTCGTGCCGGACCTTGTGTCGAAGGCGCAGCTGTAGGTGAACGGCCGCGACTGGCCCGCGGCGCCTCTGTAGCGGCCCTCGCCCCTGACGGCAGTTTCGTCTGCGGTCCGGGGCAGCGCGACGCGGCGCGCCGCGATGAACTGAACGTCCTGCGCGGCAGCGCGACCGCGCATGCCGCGGATAGTCTCGGCGACCGCCGCTTCGCACGCATCGGCGGCCTGCTGGCCCGGTGCGTCCGGTGCCGCCCTGGCAGCGCCGACTGCGCTCAGCAGCAGCAGCGCGACTCCGATTTGAAGCGGGCGTGAGCGCATGGGACGGTGTGCTCCTTGATCGGCCTCTTCTCGCTATGGTGCCGGCAACCGTTGCGCAGGGCAAGCGCCAGCGCGTCGCAGGTCAGGGCGTCGAGCTGGGCGCTGCCGCAACTGCAGGCAACGAAGGTCCTTCGACCTCTAGGCCGCGGCCTGCAGTCCGCCGACGCGCCATTGCTGCATCAGCGCGTCCCACTTGGCGCGCGCCGCCACCAGGTGGCGGTGCTTGACGTGGCCGTAGCCGCGGATCTGCTCGGGGATCGAGGCGATCTCGGTCGCCAGCGCCAGCCGCTCGGCGCTGAGCCCGACCAGCACCTCGTCGATGCTGGCTCGGTACTCGCCGATCAGTGCGCGCTCGCTCCTGCGCTCCTCGGTGCGGCCGAAGATATCGAAGGCACCGCCACGCAGGCCCTTGAGCCTGGCCAGCACGCCGAAGGCCTTCAGCATCCACGGGCCGAAGGGCTGCTTGACGCCCTCGCCCTTGTCGTTGGTCTTGCCGAAGATCGGCGGCGCGAGGTGGTAGTTGAGCTTGAGATCGTCATCGAACTGCTCTCTGAGCCTGGCAAGGAAGGCCGGGTCGGTGTGCAGCCGCGCCACCTCGTACTCGTCCTTGTAGGCCATCAGCTTGAACAGGTACTTCGCGACCGCGGCGGTCAGTTTCTTCGAGCCCAGCGGCGCCTCCGCGGCACGCACCTTCTCGACGAAGTCGCGGTACTGCTGCGCATAGGCGGCGTCCTGGTAGCCGGTCAGGAACTCGACGCGGCGCGCGATCGTCTCCTCCAGCGCGGGCTGCTTGGCGAAGCGGATCACCTGCGCGGTGGTCGTGGTCGCCAGCACCGCCGCCAGGTCATGCGCGGCACGGCGGCCCCACTCGAAGGCGAGCTTGTTGTTCTCGACCTGCACCGCGTTGAGCTCCATCGCGCGCACCAGCGCCGCCTTCGACAGCGGAATCCAGCCCTTCTGCCAGGCAAAGCCGAGCATCAGCGGGTTGGCGTAGATCGCGTCACCGAGCAGCTGGGTCGCCAGGGCATCGGCGTCGAGCTTGCTCACCTGGGCGGCACCGGCCGCGCCCTCGACCGCCGCCTCGCAATTGCCGCCAGGGAATTGCCAGTCCGGGTTGTTGACGAAGGCCGCAGTCGGCGCGCCATGGGTGTTCAGCGCCACGTGGGTGCGGCCCTCGCGCATCACCGCCAGCGTGTCCTTCTTGGCGGCGACCAGCGGATCGCAGGCGATCACCAGGTCGGCCTCGGAATTGCCGACCTTGGTGGTGCGGATGGCGTCCATGCGGTTGGCGATCTGGATGTGGCTCCAGGTCGCGCCGCCCTTCTGCGCCAGGCCGGCCGCATCCTGCGTGACGATGCCCTTGCCTTCGAGGTGGGCCGCCATGCCGAGCAGCTGGCCGATGGTGATGACGCCGGTGCCGCCGACACCGCCGACCACGATGCCCCAGGGCTGTTCGGCCAGCGGCAGCACCGGTTCCGGCAGCGCGGGCAGCGCGAAGGGGTCGCGCGCCTTGTCCTTCTTCGGCTTCTTCAGCGTCGCGCCCTCGACCGTGATGAAGCTCGGGCAGAAGCCCTTGACGCAGCTGTAGTCCTTGTTGCAACTGCTCTGGTTGATGCGGCGCTTGCGGCCGAACTCGGTCTCGACCGGCTCGACCGAGAGGCAGTTGCTCTGCGTCGAGCAATCGCCGCAGCCCTCGCAGACCAGCTCGTTGATGATCACCGTCTTGGTCGCCTGGGCCATCGTGCCGCGCTTGCGGCGGCGCCGCTTCTCGGTGGCGCAGGTCTGGTCGTAGATGATCGCTGTGGTGCCCTTGAGCTCGCGGAACTCGCGCTGGATGCGGTCGAGTTCGTCGCGGTGGTGCACCACAACGCCCGGCAGCAGCGCGACACCGTCGTACTTCCGCGGCTCGTCGGTGACGATGCAGAGCTTCGCGACGCCCTCGGCGTCGAGGCTCTTCATGATCTGCAGCACCGAGTGGCCCTCGGGCCGCTCGCCGACCTGCTGGCCGCCGGTCATCGCGACCGCGTCGTTGTAGAGGATCTTGTAGGTGATGTTGACGCCGGCAGCGATGCTCTGGCGGATCGCCAGCAGCCCGCTGTGGAAGTAGGTGCCGTCGCCGAGGTTGGCGAAGATGTGCTTCTCGGTCGTGAAGGGTTGCTGGCCGACCCAGGGCACGCCCTCGCCGCCCATCTGCGTGAAGGTGTCGGTGCTGCGGTCCATCCACACCGTCATGTAGTGACAGCCGATGCCGGCCACCGCGCGCGAGCCCTCGGGCACCTTGGTGCTGGTGTTGTGCGGGCAGCCCGAGCAGAACCAGGGCTTGCGCTCGCCGGTGTTGTCGTCCATCACCGCCAGCGCGCGCTCCTTGGCGTCGATGATCGCCAGCCGCGACTCGATGCGCGCGCGGGTGTCGGCATCCACACCCAGCTTGATCAGGCGCTTGCCGATCGCGCGCGCAATGATCGCCGGCGTCAGGTCGGCCTGCGCGCGCAGCAGCCAGTTGTCGCTCGGGTTGGGCCGGCTCCACTCGCCGCCGCTGTTGTCGCCCTCGGGCTCGTCGAACTTGCCGAGCACGTTGGGCCGCACGTCGGCGCGCCAGTTGTAGAGCTCTTCCTTGAGCTGGTACTCGATGACCTGGCGCTTCTCCTCGATGACGAGGATCTCCTGCAGGCCGGTCGCGAACTCGCGCGTGATCGTCGCCTCCAGCGGCCACACGACGCCGACCTTGTGCAGGCGGATGCCGACGCGGCGGCAGGTGTCGTCGTCGAGGCCGAGGTCGTGCAGCGCCTGGCGGGTGTCGTTCCAGCTCTTGCCGCTGGCGATCAGGCCCAGCCGCGCGTTGGGCGAGTCGATGACCGTGTGGTTGAGCTTGTTGGCGCGCACGTAGGCGAGCGCCGCGTACCACTTGTGGTCCATCAGCCGCGCCTCCTGCTCGAGCGGCGCATCGGGCCAGCGGATGTGCAGGCCGCCGGGCGGCATCGGGAAGTCCTCCGGCAGCACGATGTTGACGCGGTCCGGATCGACGCTGATGCTCGACGAGGACTCGACGATCTCCTGGATCGTCTTCATGCCGGCCCAGACGCCCGAGAAGCGGCTCATCGCAAAGGCGTGTAGGCCGAGGTCGAGGATCTCCTGTGCCGAGGCCGGAAAGAACACCGGCAGCCCGCAGGCCTTGAAGATGTGGTCGCTCTGGTGCGCCGCGGTGCTGCTCTTGGCGATGTGGTCGTCGCCGGCGATCGCGATCACGCCGCCGTGCTTGGCGGTACCGGCCATGTTGGCGTGCTTGAAGACGTCGGAGCAGCGGTCCACCCCCGGACCCTTGCCGTACCAGATGCCGAACACGCCGTCGAACTTGTTCTTCTGCGGATAGAGGTCGAGCTGCTGCGTGCCCCAGACCGCGGTCGCGCCGAGTTCCTCGTTGACGCCGGGCTGGAACACCACGTTGTTGGCAGCGAGGTGCTTCTTCGCACTCCACAGCGCCTGGTCGTAGCCGCCAAGCGGCGAGCCGCGGTAGCCGCTGACGAATCCGGCGGTGTTGAGACCGAGCGCGGCATCGCGCACCCGCTGCAGCATCGGCAGCCGCACCAGCGCCTGCACCCCGCTCATGAAGGCGCGGCCGGTGTCGAGCGCGTACTTGTCGTCGAGCGAGACGGTTTCGAGCGCGAGGCGGATGTGTTCTGGCAGCGGGGCGTTCATGCGGGATCTCCGGCGGATGGCTGGTCCGGGATCCCGATCTCGGCGCTTGTGGCGCACGGCGATGCGAAGCCCCGGCGGGCTGCGCTCAGTGTAGGAAATGCGCCCGCTGAAGTCCTTGCTTTCTTTGCCTTGAATCGATGGCAAAGAGCAATACTCTTGCGCCAAACAGGCCCGGAGCAAGCAAGTGCCATCCAGAAACTCAAAACTAGGGAAACCACGAGGGTCCGATGGCGAGGCCGACGACAGCGCCCACGGCGCCGGACTCGACCGCTACGACATCGCCATCCTGAGCGAGTTGCAGCGCGAGGCGCGGCTGTCCAACGCCGAACTGGCCACCCGCATCGGCCTGTCGCCGGCGCCGACCTGGCGCCGCGTCAAGTGGCTCGAGCAGCAGGGTTACATCACCGGCTACCGGGCCGAACTCGACCGCCGCAAGATCGGCCTCGGCGTGCTGGCCTTCGTGCGGGTCGACGCCGAGCGCAACACCGCGCAGGCGACCAAGGGCCTCGAGGCCGCGATCCGCGAGCTGCCCGAAGTGATCGCCTGCCACTACATCAGCGGCTCGGGCACCTTCGAGCTGCAGGTGATGGCGACCGACCTCGACGCCTTCTCGAAGTTCTCGCTCGACAAGCTGCTCGCGCTGCCCAACGTCAAGGACATCCACACGAGCTTCTCGCTGGGCGAGGTGAAGGCCGGGGCGGCATTGCCCCTGGGGCACCTGGCGCGCGGCCCCGACTGATTCTTCAGTCGCGCAGCGCCTCGGCGAGGAAGACGAGGCCACGTGCACGCTCCTGCTCGCGCACGCGACGGACCCGATCCCAATCGACCTGGCCGGCGGCGGCCAGCGCCGACCCGACGTCCTGCTCGCGTTCGCACAGCAGCGTGCGCAGGCCGAAGCAGTCGAGGAACGAGCTGATGCGTTCGGTGCGCCCGGCATAGGCGCCGGCCCGCGGCACCGCGACGAAGGGCCGCTCGAACAGCAGCGCGAACACCACGCCGTGAAAGGAGTTGGTCACCAGCGTGCCGCTACCGCGGATCAGGCCCAGCCACTGCGCAGGATCGGGCAGCACGCTGCGCCCCGGCAACGCCAGCGGCCAGCCGTCGTCGACATGGATCAGCTGGCGGCCGGCGGCCGCCGCACGCAAGGCCGCGTCGAACAGCGGCGAGGGCTGCATGCGGTAGCTCATGAGGTAGCCCGGCTCGATGGCCGGTGGCCGCGCCATCTCCTCGAAGCCCGGCCAGAGCAGGCAGGGATCGGGCATCTGGGACACGGGGCGACCGAGCATCCGCGCCGCGAACGCGGCACCGCTGAGCTCGCGCACCGAGACCACGTCCATGCCCGCGGCCAGCGCGCAGAAGGCGGCATGGTGCTCGGCGTCCAGCGTGGCGCCGCCAAAGCTCGGTGCGTAGGCAACGCGACGCAGCTGCGGCGTGCCGAAGGCGCCGAAGTAGGCCGGATCGAGCGCGCCGCCGGTGTGCTCGGCATTCCAGATCTGGTCGCTGCCGCAGACCAGCGCCTCGTAGCGCGCGGCCTGCGCGGCGAGTTCATCGAGGCCGGTACAGCGCGTCGACGCCAGCAGCAGTTCGTTGCGCAGCGCGTCGTCGAAGAACTTCAGCTGCCGCACGCGCAGCAGGTTGACGCGATGAAACCAGAGGCGGCGCCGGCTGAAGCGCAGGTTGGCCTTGTCGCGCCGGTGCGGCGGGTGGTAGTCGATGACCTCGACCTCGTGGCCGAGCGCGCGCAGCGCGTTCTGCAGCCCGAGGCACTGGAAGAAGGCGCCGTAGTTCAGCGAGCGCTGGAAGCTCAGCAGGCCGACCTTCATGCCCGCTGCTCCTTGCGCCCGGCGCGATCGCGCCGCAGCAGCTTCAGCATCGCCAGCAGGTCGACCAGGTCGGCCCGCCCGCCCAGCAGCAGCAGCACGCCGAACCAGAGCAGCGCGAAGGCCGGCGCGCCAATCAGCAGCGTCGCCAGCGCGGATGCCGGCAAGGCCTGCTGCACGATCGGCAGCATCAGCAACGCGGCCGTTGCCACCGAGGCCAGCGCCGGACGGGCGATGGTGCGGAAGAAGTCGCGACGGCGGATCTCGGTGCCGGCAAAGGCCACGCCCAGCGTCGGCCACAGAAGCAGGTAGTTGACCGCGCTGTAGCAGAGGGCCACCCCCAGCGGCCCGTACGGCAGGCCGACGACGAAGGCGATGCAGGCGCCGACGGCATTGATGATGCCGAGCTTGAGGTAGTCCGCCCCGCGCCCCGTGGACAGCGTGACCACGCCGCGCAGGGTCGCCACCGGCTGCACCAGCGCCGCCATCGCCAGGGCCCGGAAGATCGGCACGACCTCGTCCCAGCCCGGCCCCATCACGACCCGGATCAGCGGCGGCGCGAGGACGAACAGCCCGGCCACCAGCGGCATCGACGCGTAGGCCATGACCCGCGTGATGCGCAGGTAGTAGGTGCGAAAGCTCGCCGGCTCGCGGCGCAGGCGACTGAGCGCGGGCAGGGCCACCGCCGTCAGTGGGGCGCGCAGGTTCGTGATCGGCAGCATCAGCAGCTGGTAGGCGCGGCTGTAGTAGCCCAGCATCTCGGCGCCGAGCTGGCGGCCGATCAGGATCTGGTCGAGATTGCGATGGAAGTAGTTGATGAACTCGAAGGCGGTCACGTGACCGCCGAAGCCGAGCATCTCGCGCAGCCCGCCACTGCGCGCCGGGCGCGCCAGCCGCAGTGGCGACAGCGCCAGCATCAGCAGCGCCGTGGTGGCCGCGCCGGCCACGGCACCCGCGGCCAGTGACCAGTAGCCGAGTCCGCGCCAGGCCGCCAGGACCGACACGAGCAGTCCGGCAACGGCGCCCGCCAGTTCGGCCGTCACCTTGCGGCCGAAGCGCATCTGGCGCTGCAGCAAGGCGCCCGGCTGGGCGCCGAGGCCACCGAGCAGGAACACCGGCGCCAGCGCCCAGAGCAGCCCGCGCACCTCAGGCCGGCCGTAGAAGTTGGCGACAAGCGGGGCAATCAGCACGGTCAGCAGGCTCAGCGCCGCGCCGGAGGCCACGTTGAGCCAGAACAGCGCATTGGTCTGCGCCTCGCTCAGCTGTTCACGCTGCACCGTCGCGGTCGACAGGCCGAGGTCGCGAAACAGGCCGGCGAAGGCGGTGAACGCGAGCGCCATGGCCATCAGGCCGAAATCCGCCGGGCTCAGCAGCCGCGCCAGCAGCACCGTGCCGAGCAGGTGGATGGCCAGCGACGCGAACTGCGCACTCAGCGTCACCGCGCCAGCGCGAACCGAACTGCGCTTGACAGTCTCCAGCTCGATGGCCGATGGATGCGAGCTGGGCGGGGGCATCGGCGGCGCTGGCTAGCGAGCGCCGGCCAGCGCAACACTGGCGCGGTCGCCACCGGTCTCAAGGCTCCAGGTGCTCGGTAGGGAGACGCTGCTCATGCTCTTGGATACGGTGGGCCGGACGTGCACTCGCGATCTTCTTGTGCACGTTGAACCATAGCACGCGACCCCCGCGCTCGTGTGTCGATCCGTACAGTCCGCACCACAGTTGGTGGGCGCTTCGCACGCCTCGGCTCGCTTGCGCTAGCGAGGTCGCGCGGGCCGCCCGAAGCCGTCAGCGAAAGCGGTACCAGAGCGTCATCGCCAGCGTGGTCTGCTGGCGCGACTGGGTGATGGGGCTGCTCGCGGCATCGCCCATCAGGCGCGCGACGAGTAGCTGGCCCGAGAGCCGCCAGCGATCGTCGATCGGCGCATCGAGCGAGAGCCCGAGGTTGAGGTCCTGCAGCCCGCTGCCGAGCGTGGTCACCGGCAGCCCGCTGCTGGCGGCGTCGGCCGCGCTGACGCCGAAATAGCTCTGGCGGTACTCGGCGTTGGCCCAGCTGCCACCGAGCGTCAGGGCCAGGATCGCCGGCCCGACCGGCGCACCGACGGTGGCGCCGAGCTCGCCCATCAGGCCGCTGCCGTTGCGCCCCGAGCCGGCCATCAGGCTGCTCTGCAGGACCAGGAACTCGAGCGGCGCGACGTTGGCGAACAGGCCACCGCCGATGCGGTCCTTGACGCCGGGCAGGCCCGGCAGCGCGTCGTCGTCGCGCCCGAACAGCGGCCACAGGCGCACGCCGTACTGCAGTTCCTTGCCGCGCCCGAAGTTCCATCCGAGGCCGTTGTCGGTCGAAACGAAGGCGCCACTGTGGTGCTTGAACTCGATGCCTGGAATCAGCCAGACGCGGCTTTCATCCGAGCCCGGGAACTTGGGGAACACCAGCAGGTCGGCACCGAGCGAGAGCTTGTAGCCCTCGGCGGGCGGCGGCCCGATCAGGATCAGGCCGTTGGCGGCCTGGGCCGCACCCTGCGCCAGCAGCGCGGCGCACAGCGCGAGCGGCCGCAGCGCACGGACCAGCGAAAGTTTCGACATGGGGGGGGTCGTTGAGAGCCAGGGTTCAGAGAAAGCGCTCGAGCAGCCGCTTCGAGTGGCGGTCCAGCACCAGCACGTCGCGCACCACGAACTGCATGCCCTGGCTGTCGGCGATCAGCAGCATGCCGCGGTCGATGCGGCGGATGTCTTCCTCGCCCTTGAGCACGAAGCTGGTGGCGCCGCGGTCGGTCTCGACCTGCCAGGTGCTCGGGGTCGAGAAGGTGCTGACGCTGACGAGGCGCCGGATCTCGGGCGTGAACTCGCGCGCCGCCAGCTCCTCGTCGATCAGCGCGCGCTCGCTTGCATCCAGCGCCTCGAGCCGGTCGACCCAGGCCAGTTCGTGGCCGTCGCCGCTGACCAGCGACAGGCCCTCGCCGGGCGCGGCGATCGGGAACGCGCGCACCGGGACCACGCCCTCGTGCTCGACGCCGGCGGCATCAAGCAGCACCAGCCGGCCGAAGGCGTTGCGGCGCAGGGAAAAGGAATCGTTCTTGCTCGTCGCGCCTGCCATCAGGCTCCTCCCGGCGTCAGTTCGGCATGCACCGAGGCATGGGTCGCGGCGACGGTGGCGATCTGGGCCGCGATCAGCGGTTCGCCGGCGTGGGCGTCGAGGTCGCTGCCTTCGACGCGGCGCGCCTGCGCCTCGTAGAGCCGCCAGTAGGCGCCCTTGCGTGCGATCAGTTCCTCGTGCGGGCCGACCTCGACCACCCGGCCGCGGTCCATCACCACCAGCCGGTCGGCCTTGCGCAGCGTGGACAGGCGGTGCGCGATCGCGATCGTCGTGCGCCCCTGCACCAGGTTGTCGAGCGCCTTCTGGATTTCCTTCTCGGTCTCGGTGTCGACGCTCGAGGTGGCCTCGTCGAGGATCAGGATGCGCGGATCGATCAGCAGCGCACGCGCGATCGAGATGCGCTGCCGCTCGCCACCCGAGAGGCCCTGGCCGCGCTCGCCGACCAGCGAGTCGTAGCCCTGCGGCAGGCGCAGGATGAACTCGTGCGCATGCGCCGCGCGCGCGGCGCTAACGATCTCGGCCCGGCTCGCGCCCGGCTTGCCGTAGGCGATGTTCTCGGCCACGGTGCCAAAGAAGAGGAAGGGCTCCTGCAGCACCAGGCCGATGTGGCGCCGGTAGTCGGCGACGCCGAAGCGGCGCAGGTCAGTGCCATCGACGTAGATGCCACCGTCGCTGACGTCGTAGAAGCGGCAGATCAGGTTGACCAGCGTGCTCTTGCCGGAACCGCTGTGGCCGACCAGGCCGATCATCTCGCCGGGCCGGATCTCGAGGTCGAGGCCGCGGATCACGGTGCGATTGCCGTAGCGGAAACCGAGCCCGCGCATCTCGATGCGGCCCTGCAGGTTCTGGATCTTCACCGGGTTGACCGGCTCCGGCACGTTGCTGACGTGGTCGAGGATGTCGAAGATGCGCTTGGCGCCGGCCGCGGCCTTCTGCGTGACGCTGACGATGCGGCTCATCGAATCCAGGCGCGTGTAGAAGCGGCCGATGTAGGCGATGAAGGCGGTCAGCACGCCGACCGTGATCTGGCCCTTGCTGACCAGCCAGATGCCGAAGGCCCAGACCACCAGCAGGCCGATGTCGGTCAGCAGCGAGACGGTCGGCGAGAACAGGCTCCAGGTCTTGTTGAGCTTGTCGTTGACCGCCAGGTTGAGCCGGTTGGCCTCCTTGAAGCGCGCCGCCTCGCGGCCCTCCTGCGCGAAGGCCTTGACCACGCGGATGCCGGGAATGGTGTCGGCCAGCACATTGGTGACGTCGCCCCAGACCCGGTCGATCTTCTCGAAGCCGGTGCGCAGCCGGTCGCGCACCAGGTGGATCATCCAGGCGATGAAGGGCAGGGGGATCAGCGTGACCAGCGCCAGCCAGGGGTTGATCGAGAACAGGATCACCGAGGTCATGCCGATCATCAGCACGTCGGTCGCGAAGTCGAGCGCATGCAGCGACAGGAACACCGAGATGCGGTCGGTCTCGGAGCCGATGCGCGCCATCAGGTCGCCGGTGCGCTTGGCGCCGAAGTAGTCGAGGCTCAGCTGCAGCAAGTGCTCGAAGGCGGTGGTGCGCAGGTCGGCCGCGATGCGCTCGGAGACCAGCGCCAGCAGCCAGGTGCGGGCCCAGCCCAGGCTCCAGGCCAGCAGCGCCGAGCCGAGCAGGCCGGCCAGCAGCAGCATCACGAAGCGCGGCTCGATCTGCTGCCCGTTCTGGAACGGGATCAGCACCTTGTCCATCAGCGGGATCGTCAGGTACGGCGGCACCAGCGTGGCCGCGGTCGAGGCCAGCGTCAGCAGGAAGCCGATGATCAGTTGCGTCTGGTAGGGCCTGGCAAAGCGCCACAGGCGCAGCAGCACCCAGGTCGACGGCGCGCCCTGCTGCTCGCGCGGGCCGAGCGCGTCGTCGTCGGCCTCGGCCTCGTCGTCGATCTGGCTCTCGCCCGCCAGCACCGCCTGGCGCCGCTCGAAGGCCTCCAGCAGCTTCAGCGCCTGGGTGTTGGCTCCCAGCGTGAAGCGCCATTGCGCCAGCCGCGCGCGGGCATCGAGCAGTTCGAGGCTGCCGACGCCGCCGTGGTCGCCATGGCGCAGCTGCAGCCCGGCGCCGAGCGGCCATTCGCACCAGTCGGCGGCGCCGGGTTCGCGCACCAGCAGGCGGCGCTCGGTCAGCGCCAGCAGGCCGCCGCCGAAATGCAAGCGCGCGTCGAGGTCAACCGGCAGCGTGGCCAGCACGTTCTCTTGCGGTGCAAGCCTGGCTTGCAGATCGGTCCAGAGCGCGGCCTTCGTGGCATCGGCGGGACCGTCCAACAAGAGCTCGGGGGGATGGTTCGGCATGGGGGAGATGAAGCGGCAGGAGGCGCCGGCACGCGTTTGCGGGCGCCACGGCAGCGCGGCGATTCTCGCCGATGCCCCCGGCGCGGCAAAACCTAGGGCCTGCTCCGGCACCGGCGGCGGGGCCTCGGCCGCGCCCGGCGGGCGCACAATTCCAATCCTCCGCCGGCCGTCCCGGACCCAATGAAGCGCTGACGATGAACAAGAAGGACGACATCCAGCTGCTGCGCATCAACTACCTGCGCGGCCCCAACGTCTGGACCTACCGTGCCGTGCTCGAGACCTGGCTCGACCTCGGCGAACTCGAGGACCATCCCTCGAACACCCTGCCCGGGGCCAACCAGCGCCTGTGCGCCTGGCTGCCGGCGCTGATGGAGCACCACTGCGGCGTCGGCGAGCGCGGCGGCTTCCTGCAGCGGCTCGAAGAAGGCACCTGGTGCGGCCATGTGCTCGAGCATGTGGTGATCGAGTTGCTCAACCTGGCCGGCATGCCGACCGGCTTCGGCCAGACCCGCAGCACCAGCCGGCGCGGCGTCTATCGCATGGTGTTCCGCGCCCGCGACGAGCAGGTCGCCCGCACCGCGCTGGCCCAGGGCCACCGGCTGCTGATGTGCGCGATCAACAACGAGCCCTTCGACGTGCAGGCCGCGGTGGCCGCGGTGCGCGAGAAGCTCGACGACTGCTACCTCGGGCCGAGTACCGCGGCGATCGTCGCCGCCGCCACCGAGCGCCGCATCCCGCACATCCGCCTCAACGACGGCAACCTGGTGCAGCTCGGTCATGGCAAGCGCCAGCGCCGCATCTGGACCGCCGAGACCGACCTGACCAGCGCGATCGCCGAGGGCATCGCCAGCGAGAAGGACCTGACCAAGAGCCTGCTGAAGGCCGTCGGCGTGCCGGTGCCCGAAGGCACCGTCGTCGCCAGCCCGGCCGAGGCCTGGGAAGCGGCGCAGGACATCGGCCTGCCGGTGGTGGTCAAGCCGACCGACGGCAACCACGGCCGCGGCGTCACGCTCGACCTCAGCACCCAGGCCGAGATCGAGGCCGCCTGGGCGGTCGCCGACCGCCACGGCAGCGAGGTGATCGTCGAGCGCCACGTGCGCGGCGACGAGCACCGCATGCTGGTCGTCGGCGGCAAGGTGGTCGCGGCCGCGCGCGGCGAGACGGCCTGGGTCACGGCCGACGGCCGCGGCAACGTGGCCGAGCTGGTCGATGCGCAGATCAACAGCGACCCGCGCCGCGGCCTGACCGAAGACCACCCGCTGAACCGGCTCGACCCGCGCGAGGACGGCGTGATCCTGCTCGACCTGCAGCGCCAGGGCCTGACGCCCGACAGCGTGCCGGCCGCCGGCAAGCGCGTGCTGATCCAGCGCAACGGCAACGTCGCGATCGATTGCACGGATGCCGTGCACCCCGAAGTGGCGCACCAGGTCTCGCTGGCCGCGCGCACCGTGGGCCTGGACGTCGCCGGCGTCGACGTGGTGGCCGAGGACATCTCCAAGCCGCTTTCCGTCCAGGGCGGCGCGGTGGTCGAGGTCAACGCCGGTCCCGGCCTGCTGATGCACCTGCGCCCGGCCGAGGGCGCGCCGCAGCCGGTCGGCCGCGCGATCGTCGATCACCTCTTCCCCGACCCGGACGACAGTGGCCGGATCCCCATCGTCGGCGTCGCCGGTACCCGCCAGACCGCGCAGATCGCGCGCCTGGTGGCCTGGGTCATGCACCTCAGCGGCCGTCACGTGGGCCTGGCCTGCCGCGACGGGCTGTTCCTCGACCGGCGCCAGGTCGAAGCCAGCGACTGCACGCGCTGGGAAGCCGGGCGCCGGCTACTGATCAACCGCTCGGTCGAGGCCGCGGTGTTCGAGAACGACGCCGCCGCGATCCTGCGCGACGGCCTGGCCTACGACCGCTGCACGGTCGGCATCGTGACCGACCTCGACGGTGCCGAGACACTCGAGCACTACGACGTGCGCGAATCGGACCAGCTGGTCAAGGTGCTGCGCACGCAGGTCGACGTGGTGCTGTCCGACGGCGTCGCGGTGCTCAACGCGGCCGACGAGCGGATCGCCGACCTGGCCGATCTGTGCGACGGCAGCGTGATTCTCTATGCCCTGGACGAGCGCTTGCCGGCGCTCGCCGAACAGCTCGCCGCCGGTGGCCGCGCGGTCTTCCTGCGCGATCACCGCTGCGTGCTGGCCGAGGGTTCGAGCGAGACCCTGCTGCCGCGCCTGAACCCCTTCGCCGCCCACACCGAGCCGCCGAGCGCGCCGGCCGCCGAGGCCCTGCTTGCCGCGGTGGCCGCAGCTTGGGCCATGGGCATCACCGCCGACCTGATCACGGCCGGGATCCAGACCTTCGAGCCGGCGTTGCTGCCGGCCCGCCCCGCCGAGTTGCGTGCCCCGCTGGAGCGTCTCGAATCGGAAGTTCGTTGATGAATCCCGCCGAGAAACGACCGCATCCGTCGTTGCAGTGCTCGCCGGGTAGCGAACCCGGCTCCGCGCCGTGCCTAGGCTTCGGCCGTTTTCGGCAGGATTCGCACCAGTGGCTCGGCCATTGCGACGATGTCCAACGAACATCCAATTCAAGACACTCGGACAGAAAGACCGCCTGATGGAAGTCTCCCGCATCCGCGCGCTGCGCGGCCCCAACCTGTGGAGCCGGCACACGGCGATCGAGGCCATCGTCCACTGCGGTCCCGACGAACGAGCGGTCGGCGAGCGCCCCGAGCTCGAGGCCCGCGTGCGGGCGCTGTTCCCGGCGATCGGCGAATCGTGGCCAGGCAGCGTGGCGCCGTCGACGCTGACGCTGGCCCACCTGCTCGAGGTCGCCTCGCTCGCGCTGCAGGCCCAGGCCGGTTGCCCGGTGACCTTCAGCCGCACCACCGCCACCGTCGAGCGCGGCGTCTACCAGGTGGTGGTCGAGTACAGCGAGGAAGCGGCCGGCCGCATGGCGCTGCAGCTGGCGCAGGAACTCATCAAGGCCGCGGTCGAGGGTGGCAGCTTCGACGCGCCCGCCGCCATCGCCCGACTGCGCGAGACCGACGAGGACGTGCGCCTGGGCCCGTCCACCGGATCGATCGTCGATGCCGCGGTCGTGCGCGGCATTCCCTACCGCCGCCTGACCGAGGGCAGCCTGGTGCAGTTCGGCTGGGGCGCCAAGCAGCGCCGCATCCAGGCCGCCGAGGTCGACACCACCAGCGCGGTCGCCGAGTCGATCGCGCAGGACAAGGACCTGACCAAGATCCTGCTGCAGGCCGCCGGCGTGCCGGTGCCGATCGGCCGGCCGGTCAGCGACCCCGACGACGCCTGGGCCGCCGCGCTCGAGATCGGACTGCCGGTGGTGGTCAAGCCGCAGGACGGCAACCAGGGCAAGGGCGTCACCGTCAACGTCGTCAGCCGCGAGCACCTCGACATCGCCTTCAAGGCGGCCGACGAGATCGGCACCGTGATGGTCGAGAAGTACCTGCCCGGTGCCGACTTCCGCCTGCTGGTGGTCGGCAAGAAGCTGGTCGCGGCCGCGCGGCGCGACCCGCCGCACGTGATCGGCGACGGCGAGCTGACGGTGCGCCAGCTGGTCGACAAGGTCAACGCCGACCCGCGCCGCGGAGAGGGCCACGCGACCTCGCTGACCAAGATCCGCTTCGATGACATCGCGATCGCGCGCCTCGACGTGCAGGGCTTGAAGCCCGAGTCGGTGCCCGACAAGGGCCAGCGCGTCGTGCTGCGCAACAACGCCAACCTCAGCACCGGCGGCACCGCCACGGACGTCACCGACGACGTGCATCCCGAGGTCGCGGCGCGCGCCGTGGCGGCGGCGCAGATGGTCGGCCTGCACATCTGCGGCGTCGACGTGGTCTGCGAGAGCGTGCTGCGCCCGCTCGAGGAACAGCATGGCGGCGTGGTGGAAGTGAATGCCGCGCCCGGGCTGCGCATGCACCTGTCGCCGTCCTACGGCAAGGGTCGCAACGTCGGCGAGGCGATCATCGGCCATCTTTACGGCCCCGGCGACGACGGCCGCATCCCGACCGTGGCGGTGACCGGCACCAACGGCAAGACCACCGTCACCCGCCTGATCGCGCACCTGCTGGCCAGCAGCGGGCTGCGCGTGGGCATGACCAACACCGACGGCGTCTACGTGCAGGGCCGCCAGATCGACAGCGGCGACTGCAGCGGCCCCAAGAGCGCGCGCAACGTGCTGGCCCATCCGGACGTGGACGCCGCGGTCTTCGAGACCGCGCGCGGCGGCATCCTGCGCGAGGGCCTGGGCTTCGACCGCTGCTCGGCCGCGGTCGTCACCAACCTCGGCGACGGCGACCACCTGGGCCTGAACTACATCACCACGGTCGAGGACCTCGCGGTGCTCAAGCGCGTGATCGTGCAGAACGTCGCGACCAGCGGCTACGCGGTGCTCAACGCGGCCGACCCGATCGTCGCCTCGATGGCCACCACCTGCCCCGGCCATGTGTGCTTCTTCGCCACCGATCGCCAGCACCCGGTGATGGCGACCCACCGCGCGCAGGGCAAGCGGGTGGTCTATGTCGAGGGCGACGCGATCGTCGCCGCCGAGGGATCGTGGCGCGAGCGGCTGTCGCTGGCCGAGATCCCGCTGACGCGCGGCGGGCTGATCGGCTTCCAGGTCGAGAACGCGATGGCCGCAGTCGCCGCCGCCTGGAGCGTGGGGCTCGACTGGGACGCCGTGCGGCGCGGCCTCGCCAGCTTCGTCAACGACGCCGACAACGCGCCCGGCCGCTTCAACGTGATGGACTACCGCGGCGCCACGCTGATCGCCGACTACGGCCACAACCCCGACGCGATGCGCGCCCTGGTGCAGGCGGTCGAGGCGATGCCGGCGCGGCGCCGCTCGGTCGTGATCAGCGGCGCCGGCGATCGCCGCGACGAGGACATCCGCGACCAGACGGTGATCCTCGGCGCCGCCTTCGACGACGTCATCCTCTACCAGGACGCGGCCCAGCGCGGCCGCGCCGACGGCGAGGTGATGGCGCTGCTGCGCGACGGCCTCAAGGGTGCCGCGCGCACGCAGCGCATCGACGAGATCCGCGGCGAGTTCGTCGCCATCGACGCCGCGCTCGAGCGGCTGCAGTCCGGCGACCTGTGCCTGATCCTGGTCGACCAGGTCGAGGAGGCGCTGGCGCACCTGGCCAGGCGGGTGGCGGCGCAGGCCTGAATCCGATGCTGCTGCGCCGCGGCCTGCTGCTGGCGCTGCCGGCCTTCATCGGCCTCGCCGCGCTGGCGCAGGAGCCGCGCCTGCCGCTGCGCAACCTGCTGGTCGAGGTGCGCCAGGGCGAGAGCGCGCGGCTGGGACAGCAATCGGCCGGCATCGACAGCGCACGCGTGGCGATCGGCAGCGACGGCTCCGTGCGCGGCGCGGCCGATGCCACGCTGGCGGCGCGCTCGCAGGACAGCGGCGCCCAGGCGCAGCAGCAGTTGCGCGTGCTCAACGGCGGCAGCGCCTCGATCGGCCTCGGCAGCAGCACCCCGCTGCAATGGCTGAGCTGGGTCTGGACGCCGGGCGGTCCGAAGCCGGTCGGCACCAGCCTGATGGTCGACACCGGCCGCAGCGTCGTAGTGCGGCCGAGCTGGCCGGGCGGTGACGCGCCGGTCACGGTGGAACTGCGCAGCGACGCCTCCTCGCTCGGGCGCGACGGCAGCGTCGCGCGCGCCACCACGCTGAGCACGGTCGCGGTGCCGCTCGGACAATGGATCACGGTGGCTCGCAGCAGCGAAGCCGGCCAGCAGACCGAGCGCGGCCTGCTGTCGACGCAAAGCGGCAGCAGCTCTCGCGACCACGTCGTGCAACTGCGGGTGACGGCGCCCTGAGCGCCCGGCGCCGACCGCGAGAAGTTGCCGATGCGCCGCCGGCGCCGGCGCGGCATGCTCGGGCCCATCGCAGCCACCGGATCCGCGTGATCCCCTCCCGAGCGTGAACAGCACCCTTGCCACCTTCGACGGCCTCGCGCTGGCGCGCCGCCGCTGGCCGCCCACGCTCGACAACGGCGCCGCGGCGCGCGGCAGCGTCGTGCTGGTGCACGGCCTCGGCGAGCACATCGGCCGCTACGCCCATGTCGCGGCCAAGCTGGCCGCGGCCGGCTGGGCCGTCAGCGGCTGCGACCTGCGCGGCCACGGCCATTCGCCGGGACGGCGCGGCGACGCGCCCGATGGCGAGGCCCTGCTGCGCGACATCGCCGCCAGCCTCGACGCGGCCCGTGCCGAAGCGCCGGCCGGCACGCCGCTGGTGCTGCTCGGCCACAGCCTGGGCGGCATGCTGAGCGCGCGCTTCGTCGCCGCCGCGCTCGAGTCGCCGGCGCCTGCGTGGTCGCGCGCGGTCGACGCGCTGTTGCTCTCGTCGCCGGCGCTCGACCCCGGCCTGCGCCCGCATCAGAAGCTGATGCTGGCCGCCGCAAGGCGGCTGGCGCCGCACCTGCAGGTCGGCAACGGGCTCGACCCGGCCTGGATCTGCCGCGACCCGCAGGTCGTGGCCGACTACCTCGCCGATCCGCTGGTGCACGACCGCGTCAGCGCCACCGTCGCCAGCCTGGTCGTCGATGGCGGTGCGGCGGTCATCGCGGCGGCGCCGCGCTGGGTCACGCCGACGCTGCTGCAGTGGGCCGGCGCCGACCGCTGCGTTTCACCGGCCGGCAGCGCCGCCTTCGCCGCCGCCGCGCCGCGCGCGGCGCTCGAGCACGAGTGCTACCCCGGCTGGTCGCACGAGCTCTTCAACGAGCCCGAGCGCGAGCGGCCGATCGGCCGCGTCGTCGCCTGGCTCGAGGCGCGCTTCCCGCCACGCTGAGCCGGCCCCCGGCGGCGCGCTGACGCTCAGCGCGGCTGCGTCGACGCCGGCGCGGCCGCCACGCCGCCCACCGCCGGCGCCGCCCAGCCCCCGCCGATCGCGCGGTAGACGGCCACCAGCGCCGACGCGGTCGCGCTCTGCGACTGCACGTACAGATCGCGGGTGCGCAGCACCTCACGGTCGGCATCGAGCACCGCCAGGAAGTCGGTGACGCCGGCGTCGTAGCGCAGCCGCGCCAGCCGCGCCGCGGCCTCGGCCGCCTCGGCCGCCACCGCCAGCCTTTCGCTGCGCTGGGCGGTGCGGGTGAACTGGCTCATCGCGCCTTCGGTCTCCTCGAGGGCGGTGGCCACGGTCTGCTCGTAGTTCGCCAGTGCCGCCTGGGCGCGCGCGTCGCTGGCATCGATGCGGCCGCGGATGCGACCGAAGTCGAGCAGGGTCCAGCT
This sequence comes from Rivibacter subsaxonicus, assembly GCF_004217215.1. Taxonomy (GTDB): domain Bacteria; phylum Pseudomonadota; class Gammaproteobacteria; order Burkholderiales; family Burkholderiaceae_C; genus Rivibacter; species Rivibacter subsaxonicus. Next base: position 764,029 of record NZ_SHKP01000005.1, on the reverse strand, counting down.
GATGCCGGCACCAAGCGAGTAGATGCCGGCCTTGCTGTCGAACAGGTCGCCGGCACCCAGCGCCGCCAGGCCGAGCAGGCCCGTCAGCGAGATGCGCGGATAGAGATCGGCCTTGGCGACGCCGATGTTGGCGGTGGCCGCCGCCAGCTGGCGCTCGGCGACCGCGATGTCGGGCCGCCGCTGCAGCCACTGCTCGGGCGTGCCGATCGGCAGCGTGGCGAGGTCGGTCACCGGCAACGAGGGCAGTGGCGCCGGCGTCAGGAGCTGCTCGCGCAACGCCCGCGGCGGCTGTGCCGTCAGCGTCGCCAGCCGGTAGATCGAGCGGTCGATCGCCGCCTGCAGCGCCGGCAACCCGGCCTCGGTGCTGGCCACCAGCGAGCGCGAGCGCTCGACGTCGAGCTGGGTGCCGCGACCGGCGTCGAGCCGGGCCTGGGTCAGCGCCAGCGACTCGCGCTGGTTGACCAGCGAGTCCGAGTTGACGGCGTAGGCCTGCTGCAGCCCGCGCAGCTCGATGTAGTTGCGAGCCACCTCGGCCGCGACCGAAGTCAGCGCGGCGTTGAGCCCGGCCTCGCTGGCCTGGACCTGGGCCGCCGCCGCCTCCGCGCCGCGCCGTGCGCGGCCGAAGAAGTCGAGCTCCCAGTTGGCGACGAAGCCGGCGTCGTAGAGGGTCGACGTGCGCTGGCTGCGCGAGGTGCCGGGCAGTTCGTACTCCGGCGTCACGGCCCGCGTGGCGCCGGCCTGCACGCCGATCGTCGGCAGCGCCTGCGCATCGGCCTCGCGACCCAGGCCGCGCGCCTCCTGCAGCCGCGCCTGGGCGATGCGCACGTCGCCGTTGGCGGCAATCGCGCGTTCGATCAGCGCATCGAGCGCGGGGTCGTTGAAGCCGCGCCAGAAGCTCGCGATCTCGGCGCCGGGCTGCGCGGCGTTGCTGCGCTCGGTGCCGGCGTTGATGAAGCCGGCGTCGAGCGCGCTTGCCGGGCGCGAATAGTCGGGGCCGACCGCGCAACCGGCCAGCAGCGTCGCCGCGGCGAGCGGCGTCAGCAGCCAATGACGCACAGGCTTGCGTGCTTCAGACATGGCCGGCTCCCTTCTCGGCGGCGTCGTGCGGAACGACGTGCGCATGCCCGCCGCCGCCACCCGGCGCATGCGGGTGCGGCCCTTCGAGCACCGGCTCACCCTTGGGCCGCCGGCGCATCAGCACGTAGAACACCGGCGTCAGGAAGATGCCGAAGATGGTCACGCCGATCATCCCGCTGAACACCGCGATGCCCATCGCGCGGCGCATCTCGGCGCCGGCGCCGCTGCCCAGGATCAGCGGCACCACGCCGGCGATGAAGGCGATCGAGGTCATCAGGATCGGACGCAGCCGCATGCGGCAGGCATGCACCACCGCCTTGACGGTGGACTCGCCTTGCTCCTCGAGATGCTTGGCGAACTCGACGATCAGGATCGCGTTCTTGCAGGCCAGGCCGACCAGCACCACGAAGGCGATCTGGGTGAAGATGTTGAAGTCGCCCGGCTGGCCGAAGAAGCGGCTGAGCCAGACCCCGAACAGCGCCGAGAGGATGCACATCGGCACGATCAGGATGATCGCGAACGGCAGGCTCCAGCTCTCGTACATCGCCGCCAGCACCAGGAACACCAGCAGCACGCAGAGCGGGAAAATGAACGCCATCGTGTTGCCGGCGATCTTTTCCTGGTAGACCAGTTCGGTCCACGAGAAGCTGATGCCGCGCGGCAGGCTGTTCTTGAGCACCTGCTCGATCTCTGCCTGGGCCTGGCCCGAGCTGAAGCCGGGCTTGGGCGAGCCGTTGATGTCGGCCGAGTAGAAGCCGTTGTAGCGCGTCACCGCCGACGGCCCGAAGGTCGGCGTCACCTTCATCAGCGACCCCAGCGGCACCATCTCGCCGCTGCTGCTGCGCACGCGCAGCTTGACGATGTCTTCCGGCAGCGCGCGGTAGTCGGCATCGGCCTGCACGATGACCTGGTAGGTCTTGCCGAAGCGGTTGAAGTCGTTGACGTAGAGCGAACCCAGGTAGGTCTGCATCGTCTCGTAGACATCGCCCATGTTCACGCCGAGCTGCTTGGCCTTGTTGCGGTCGACGTCGGCGTAGAGCTGCGGCACGTTGATCTGGTAGTTCGAGTACGCGAGGCCGATGCTCGAGTTCGGGTTGCCGTAGATCTGGCCCAGCGCGCCCCAGGCGGCGGCATAGAGCGCCTGCTCGCCGAGCGAGTCGCGGTCCTGCAGTTCGAGCCTGAAGCCGCCGGCGTTGCCGAGGCCGTCGACCGCCGGCGGCGGCACCACGAACATCTGGGCCTGCTTGATGCCCTGGAGCGCGCCGTTGACGTTGCCGAGGATCGCGAACAGGCTCTTGTCGGGCGTGGTTCGTTTCTCGAAGTCCTCGAGCCCGAAGAACACGATGCCGGCGTTGGGCTGGGCCGCGAAGCCGTTGATCGACAGGCCGGGAAAGGCCACCGCATCCACGATGCCCGGCGTCTTCAGCGCGATGTCGGTCATCTCGCGGATCACCGCCTCGGTGCGGTCGAGGCTGGCGCCGTCTGGCAGCTGGGCGATGCCGATCAGGTACTGCTTGTCGGGGCTCGGCACGAAGCCGGGCGGAACGCGCGTGAACAGCAGCACCGTCAGGCCGATCGCGATCGCATAGACCACCAGCGCCAGCGACTTGTGGGTGATGATCTTGCTGATACTGCGACCGTAGGCTTCCGACGAGCGGTGGAAGAAGCGGTTGAAGGCGCGGAAGAAGGGGCCGAAGACCTTGTCCATGCCGCGCGTGAGCCAGTCCTTGGGCTCGTCGTGGCCCTTGAGCAGGATCGCCGCCATCGCCGGCGACAGCGTCAGCGAGTTGAAGGCCGAGATCACCGTCGAGATCGCGATCGTCACCGCGAACTGGCGGTAGAACTGGCCCGAGAGGCCGGAGACGAAAGCCAGCGGCACGAACACCGCGCACAGCACCAGGCCGATCGCGATGATCGGGCCCGAGACCTCGCGCATCGCCTTGATCGCCGCCTCGCGCGGCTGCAGTCCGGCCTCGATGTTGCGCTCGACGTTCTCGACCACGACGATCGCGTCGTCGACCACGATGCCGATCGCCAACACCAGGCCGAACAGCGTCAGCGTGTTGATCGTGAAGCCCAGCGCCAGCAGCACCGCGAAGGTGCCGACGATCGACACCGGCACCGCCAGCAGCGGGATGATGGACGCGCGCCAGGTCTGCAGGAAGATGATGACGACGATCACCACCAGCAGCACCGCCTCGAACAGCGTGGTCACGACCTTCTCGATCGAGGTCGCGACGAAGCGGGTCGGGTCGTAGACGATCTGGTAGTCGACGCCGGGCGGGAAGCCCGGCTTGAGCCGCTCCATCGCGGCGCGCACGTCGTTGGACAACTGCAGCGCGTTGGAGCCTGGCGCCTGGAACACCGCGATCGCCGCGGCCTCCTTGTTGTTGAGCAGGCTGCGCAGCGCGTAGGAGTTGCTCGACAGCTCGACGCGGCCGAGGTCCCTGATCCGCGTCAGCGCACCGTCCCTGGGGTCGACGCGGACGATGATGTCGCCGAACTCTTCGGGCGTCGACAGCCGGCCCTGGGTGTTGATCGAGAGCTGGAACTCCAGTCCCTTGGGCGCCGGCGGCGCGCCGATCACGCCGGCGGCGACCTGCGCGTTCTGCTCGCGGATCGCGTTGGTGACGTCGCTGGTGGCCAGGCCGCGCGCGGTGAGCTTGTCGGGATCGAGCCAGATCCGCATCGCGTAGTCGCCCGAGCCGAAGGTCAGCACCGAGCCCATGCCCTGGATCCGCAGCAACTCGTCGCGCACGTTGAGGGTGCCGTAGTTGCGCAGGTAGAGCGCGTCGCGCGAACCGTCGGGCGATGACAGGTGCACCACCATCGTCAGGTTCGGCGAGCTCTTCTCGGTCGTCACGCCGATCTGGCGCACCACCTCGGGCAGCCGCGGCAGCGCGCGGTTGACGCGGTTCTGCACCGCGGTCTCGGCGACCTCGGGATTGGTGCCGATCTTGAAGGTCACCGTCAGCGACATCGAGCCGTCGGCGGTGGCCTGCGAGTTCATGTAGAGCATGTTCTCGACGCCGTTGACCTGCTCCTCGAGCGGAGTGGCCACGGCCTCGGCGATCACGCGCGGGTTGGCACCCGGGAACTGCGCGCGCACCACCACCTGCGGCGGCGCGACCTCGGGGTACTCGGAGATCGGCAGCCTGAAGATCGCGATCAGGCCGACCAGGAAGATGAAGATCGACAGCACCGCGGCAAAGCGCGGGCGGTCGATGAAGAAGTTGGAGATGTTCATGCGCGCGACTCCCGCGGATCAGCCGGCTTTGGACGCCGGCGCGGCAGGAGGTGCCGCCTGCGGCGGCAGCGGCATGCCGCGCGGGTCGACCGCCAGCTTCTCGGGCGTGATCGGCATGCCGGGCCGCACCCGCTGCAGGCCCTCGACCACCACCATCTCGCCGGCCTTCAGTCCGCTATCGATGACGCGCATGCCGTCCTGCAGGGCGCCGAGCTGGACCGGGCGGAACTGCGGCACGTTGTCGGCGCCGACCACGAACACGAATCTCTTGGTCTGGTCGGTGCCGATCGCGCGGTCCGGCACCAGCACCGCGTCGACCGGCTCGCCGCCGGTCACCAGCACCCGCGCGAACAGCCCCGGCGTGAACTGGCCCTTGGAGTTGTCGAACACGGCCCGGGTGCGGATCGTGCCGCTGCTGGCGTTGAGCCGGTTGTCGACGAAGTCGATCGTGCCCTCGTGCGGATGGCCGGCCTCGTTGGCCAGGCCCATGCGCACCTTCAGCGCGCCCTTGTCGGCAGTGGCGTTGCGCCGGCTCAGGTAGGTGCGCTCGCTGGCATCGAAGTAGGCGAACACCCGGTCGGTGCGCACGATCGTGGTCAGCACCGTCTTGTCGTCGACCAGGTTGCCGACGGTCACGAAGGCACGCGAGACGCGACCCGAGATCGGCGCCAGCACCCGCGTGTAGCCAAGATTGAGTTGCGCGGTCTGCAGCGCGGCGCGCGCCGCCTTCAGGCTGGCGTCGGTGGTGCGCTCGCCGGAGGTCAGCTGGTCGAACTCCTGGCGCGACACCGCCTTGGCGTCGAGCAGCTTCTGCGCGCGTGCCAGTTCGGTCTTGGCGTACTCGCCCTGGGCCAGCGCCGAGGCGACCTGCGCCTCGGCCCGCGCGACCTCGGCCGCATAGGGCTTGGCGTCGAGCGTGAACAGCGGGTCGCCCGCCTTCACGTAGGAGCCCTCGCGGAAACTGAGCTTCTCGATGGTGCCGCCCACGCGCGGCCGGATCTCGACGCTCTCGACCGGCTCCAGGCGACCGGTGAACTCCTCGATCTCGCGCACCGGCCGCTTGACTGCCGCGACCACGCCGACCGGCGCCGCCTGCGGCCCGCCGTGCGGCGGACCCTCCGACCGACTGCAGCCGGCAAGCGCGAGCAGGGCAAGGAGTGGCGACACGATGGCGACACGACGGACAACGCGCATGGCAGGACTTCCTGGTGAGGGTGCGGTCAGGGAGAGCATCCCGGCTCGTGGCCGGGTGAACCGGCGGCATCTTACTGACCAATAAGTCAGTTCGCTGGCGAGGTCTTATTGGCAGCAAGACCCGCGCCTAAAATCGACAGCTTGCGCCCGTGAGCGCCCCCAATCCCGAAAGTCGCCCCACCATGAACGCGCCCGAACGCCTGCCCGTGCTCGACACGGCCGCCATTGCACGCTTTGTAGACGAGGCCTGGGATCAGCGCATCGTGCCCGAGCTGCGCGACTACATCGCGATCCCGGCCAAGAGCCCGATGTTCGACGCCGACTGGGCCGCCAACGGCCACATCGACAACGTGGTGCGCCGCGCCGCGGCCTGGGTCGAGTCGCGCAAGCTGGCCGGGCTCAAGCTCGAAGTGGTGCGCATCCCCAACGACGACGGCAGCCCGCGCACGCCGGTGATCTTCTTCGAGCTGCCGGCCACGCGCGCCGGCGGCAACGACGCCGACGCGCCGACGGTGCTGCTCTACGGCCACCTCGACAAGCAGCCCGAGTTCAGCGGCTGGCGCGCCGACCTGGGGCCGTGGACGCCGAAGATCGAGGACGACAAGCTCTACGGCCGCGGCGGCGCCGACGACGGCTACGCGATCTACGCCGCGATCTCGGCGCTCGAGGCACTCGACGCGCAGGGCATCGAACGCCCGCGCTGCGTGGGCCTGATCGAGAGCTGCGAGGAATCGGGCTCGGGCGACCTGCCGGCCTACATCGATGCGCTCAATGCGCGTCTCGGCAATGTCTCGCTCGTGGTCTGCCTCGACAGCGGCGCCGGCAACTACGAGCAGCTCTGGCTCACCACCAGCCTGCGCGGCAACGTGACCGGCACGCTCAAGGTCGAGGTGCTGACCGAGGGCATCCACTCCGGCGACTCGAGCGGCCTGGTGCCGAGCAGCGTGCGCATCCTGCGCCAGCTGCTCGACCGGCTCGAGGACAGCGCCACCGGTCGCCTGCTGCCGGCAGCGCTGCACTGCGAGATCCCGCAGGCCCGCATCGAGCAGGCCCGCGTGACCGCGCAGATCCTCGGCGACGAGGTCTGGAAGCGCATGCCCTGGGCCTGTGGCGCCGATGGCGGCCTCGTGCTGCCGACCACCACCGACGGCACCGAGGCACTGCTCAACCGCACCTGGCGGCCGACGCTTTCCGTGACCGGCGCCGAGGGCTTTCCGAGCATCGCCAACGCCGGCAACGTGCTGCGGCCCTACACCGCCTTCAAGCTCAGCCTGCGCCTGCCGCCGCTGGTCGACGGCCATGGTGCGGCGGTGCAACTCAAGAAGCTGCTCGAGGACAACGCACCCTACAACGCCAAGGTCACCTTCGTGCCCGACGGCCGGGTCGGCGCCTGGGGCGCCAGCGGCTGGAACGCGCCCGAGATCGAGCCCTGGCTGCAGCGCGCGCTCGACGCGGCATCGAATGCCCACTACGGCGCGCCCTGCGGCACCATCGGCCAGGGCGGCACGATCCCGCTGATGAGCCTGCTGCAGCAGGGTTTCCCGAAGGCCCAGATGATGGTCTGCGGCGTGCTCGGCCCCAAGAGCAACGCCCACGGGCCCAACGAGTTCCTGCACCTGCCCTACGGCAAGAAGCTCACCGCCGCGGTGGCCGAGGTGATCGCGGCGGTCCCGAGCCGCTGAGCTGCCTCAGCGCAGCCCCACCGCCCCGCTGAACAGCCAGCGCCGCACGACCGCGGCGCTCATCGGTCCCGCGACCTCGCGCAGGAAGCGGCCGAAGTCAACATGAGCCTGCTCGTCGGCGCGATCGGAGATCGATCGCAGCACCGCGAAAGGCAGGTCGCAGTCGTGGCAGACCTGCGCCAGCGCGGCGCCCTCCATCTCGACCGCCAGCGCGTCGGGCAGTTCGTGGCGCAGCGCCTCGCTCTCGAGCGCGGTGGCCACGAAGCGGTCACCGCTGACCACCAGGCCCTCGTGCACACGCGGCGCAACGATGCCCAAGGTTGCCCACGAGGCAGCCAGCGCCTGGCTCTCGATCGCGAGCGCCTCCTGCGCGGCCAGCGCCAGGGCGTCGGACAGCACGGCGTCGGTGGCAAAGCGGGCACGTCCGGTCAGCGGCACCTCGTGGCGCGGGAACAGCGGCGAGGCGTCGAGGTCATGCTGCAGCAGTTCGCGCGCGACGACGATGTCGCCGACCCGCGCCTCGCGATGCAAGCCGCCGGCAACGCCGGTGAAGATCACGGCCTGGGCGCCGAAGCGCTCGACCGCGAGCGTCGCGGTGATCGCCGCCGCGACCTTGCCGATCCGCGCGAGCACCAGCACCACCTCGTAGCCATCGAGCCGGCCGGTCGTGAACTCGCGTCCGGCGTGGTGATGGACGGCCGGCGCATCGAGCGCGGCGCGCAGGCTCCCGAGTTCCTCGGGCAGGGCGGCCATCAGGGCAAGCATCGCGGCTCCTGGTTGCAGGCCGCGGATGGTGCCACGACGCCGGGGCGGCCCCCGGCTCGCGTCAGGCCGCGTTCTCGAGTTCGCGCCGCAGTTCGCCGGCAATCACCGGCCCGCGCAGCTCGCGCACGGTGGTCACGAACTGGATCGCCAGCACGCGCAGCGCGTCGAGGCTCTGGGCACGCTCGATGTCGAGCGTCAGCTTGTAGCCGCGGATCATGCCGAGCCGCTCGCGCGCCTGGTCGGACAGCAGCTTGTAGAGCTGCTCATAGTTGAGTGCCTCGATCGCGGCCCGGACCTCACGGTCCTCGGCGCGCAGGGCGCCACCCATCGGCAGCGAGGCTTCACCAAGCGACGACGACGACGCCACGGCAGCCGGCAGCGCTGCCGCGGCCACCGGCGCGGCCGCCTCGATGCTCTCGCCGAGGGTGCCCGGCATGCTGTGGAGCGTGAGGTCGAGTTCTACAAGCTGGGCGCTCGCCGGCGCCGCCGGCACCGCCACCGCAGCGGGTGCCTCGACCGCGCCGGCCACCGCTTCGATCAGCCCTTCGGCGTGCAGCTGCTCAAGGTCCGCCACGCCCACGCCCTGCAGATTCTCGAGGAGGTAGGCCGAGCTGCGCTCGCCGTCGATCATCAGCAGCAGGTTGCGTGTGGTGCGCGGCAGGCCGCGGCTGCGGGTACGGATCTCTTCGCGACCGGACTCGGTCTTGGCGTAGCGCGCTTCCATCTTCAGCTTCCCAACGTCGTCGAATCAATGACGCCGGCGGCGGCGTCATGTGCGGCGCATGCCAGGCGGCGGCGCGGCTGCCTCATGGGCGGCCGCGCGCCATTGTCAGAGCTTCTTGTCGCGCAACTCGCGCCGCAGGATCTTGCCGACCGGCGTCTTGGGCAGTTCGGTGCGGAACTCCACAACCTTCGGCCGCTTGTAGCCGGTCAAGTTGGCTTCGCAATACGCCCGCACGTCCTTTTCGGTGATCGCCGGGTCCTTTTTCACGATCACCAGCTTGACCGCCTCGCCAGCCTTCTCGTCGGGCACGCCGACCGCGGCGCACTCGAGCACACCGGGCATCGACGAGACCACGTCCTCGACCTCGTTCGGGTAGACGTTGAAGCCGCTGACCAGGATCATGTCCTTCTTGCGATCGACGATCTTGAAGAAGCCGCGCTCGTCGACGATGCCGACGTCGCCGCTGCGGAAGTAGCCATCGGCCGTCATGACCTTGGCGGTCTCGTCGGGGCGCTGCCAGTAGCCGGCCATCACCTGCGGGCCGCGGATCGCGATCTCGCCCGGCTGGCCCGGCGCCACCTCGTGGCCGTCGTCGTCGAGCAACTTGAGCTCGGTGGACGGGATCGGCACGCCGATGGTGCCGGTGTAGGCGGTGCTGTCGACCGGGTTGCAGCTGGCCGAAGGCGAGGTCTCGGACAGGCCGTAGCCCTCGACGATCGGGCAGTTGGTCTTCTCGAGCCAGAGCTTGGCTGTGCCGGCGGTGACGGCCATGCCGCCGCCGAGGCTCATCTTCAGGCTCGACCAGTCGACCGTGTTGAACTGCGGATGGTTGGCCATCGCGTTGAACAGCGTGTTGACGGCCGGGAAGCTGTGGAACTTGTGCTTGGAGAGTTCCTTGAACACCGCCGGCAGGTCGCGCGGGTTCGGGATCAGCACGTTGGCGCCGCCGATGCGCAGGCTCAGCATCATGTTCACGGTGAACGCGAAGATGTGATACAGCGGCAGCGCGCAGATGGTGATGGTCTGCTCGCCGGGCGGGATCTTCTTCATCGCCGGGCCGTTCCAGGCCTCGCTCTGCAGCACGTTGGCGATGATGTTGCGGTGCTTCAGCACCGCGCCCTTGGAGACACCGGTGGTGCCGCCGGTGTACTGCAGCACCGCGATGTCGTCGCTCGTGATCTTGGGCGCCTTGAAGCTCGCGCCGCGACCCGCGGCCAGCGCGTCGTTGAACTTGGTCGCGCCGGGCAGGCTGAAGGCCGGCACCATCTTCTTGACGCTGCGCACCACGTAGTTGACGACCATGCCCTTCGGAAAGCCGAGCAGGTCGCCCATCGAGGCCAGGATCACCTTCTTGGTCGCCACCGCGGCGTAGACCGCCTGCAGCGTGGCCGCGAAGTTCTCGATGATGACGATCGCCTTGGCGCCGGAGTCCTTGAGCTGGTGCTCGAGCTCGCGCGGCGTGTACAGCGGGTTCACGTTCACCAGCGTCAGGCCAGCACGCAGGATGCCGGCCACCGCCACCGGGTACTGCGGCGTGTTGGGCATCATCACCGCGACGCGGTCGCCCTTGACCAGGCCCTGCGACTGCAGGTAGGCCGCGAAGGCCTGCGACAGCGCGTCGACCTCGCCGAAGCTCAGCGTCTTGCCCATGAAGTGATAGGCCGGACGCTCCTTGAACTTCTGGAAGCTCTCGTCGAGCAATTGCACCAGCGAGCTGTACTGATCGGGGTCGATCGTGTGCGGCACGCCGGCCGGGTAATGCTTGAACCAGGTTGCTTCCATGATGTCTTCGTTCGAGTTGTTGGCGGGAGGTCTTGGATTCTTAGTCGGTGGCGATGGCAACCGCATCGGGGCTTTCGATAGCGGAGGGTAGGGGCGAGCGTCCAGCGACCAGCCGCACCAAGTCGCGCAATCGTTCACGCTTGTTGGTTGCGAGCGGCAATGGCTTTGCTCAGGCCTTCGCGGCAACGTCTAGCTACTGAGACAGTTTCATGCCCCGCTCGACCTTGCACGACATGGCAAACACACGGCGGCCACCACTGCGTTGCGCCCGAGCTATCCGACCCGCGCCTTCTCGATCTCGCGCGGCACCGTTCTCAGGTGCTCGCCCTTGTACTCGGCAACGAACAAGCGGAGTTCGCAGACGAGATTTAGGTAGAAGCTGGCATCGGCAAAGTAGTTGTAGAAGCCGTGCGCGAACCGTGCCAACTTCGTGTTCAAAATTGGCGACACTATTGGAGCCAGCCGACCGTAGCTGGCTGTAGTTGCACGCTCGAAAATCCATGACTGACTCCCTCAGCCGACTCGCACAGCAACTCGACCTGTTCGCCAAAGACCGCGACTGGCAGCAATTCCATTCCCCGAAGAACCTCGCATCGGCGCTCGTGGTGGAAGCCGGGGAGTTGCTGGAGCATTTTCAGTGGATGTCAGAAGCGCAGAGCCGCGAACTGGCGCCTGACAAGCGAGACGCCGTGGGTGCCGAGCTTGCGGATGTGCTGCTGTACTTGATTCAGCTGGCGGCCGCTCTGGGCATCGACCCCATCGCGGCAGCGCAGTCGAAGCTGAAGCTCAACGAGTTGAAGTACCCGGTCGACCGGGCGCGCGGTAGCAGCAAGAAGTACGACGAACTATGAGTGCGGCGCCATAGAGGAAGCACCCGTGATCATCTACCAGGCCACGAAGAGCCTGTTCCTCCAGCACGCACTCCACGACGACATCGAAGACATCGTGTCGCGGCAGTTCCGCGACGCGACTGGCCGAGGCGTAGGGCCATCCGAAATCCAGTCCTGGAAGCACTCCCTGCTGGAGATGGCCAAGGTGCTGCACGATGAGGAGATCCCGGGCGACGCGGGCGTGGCCATCGAGTACCAACTTCCGCAAAGTTCCAAGCGCATCGACTTTGTCATCACCGGCGAGGACGCCGCTGCGCACACCAAGGTCATCATCGTCGAGCTCAAGCAGTGGTCGGAGTCGCGGCGCAGCGACAAAGACGCCATCGTCTGGGCGCGTCGCGGTGGCCGCGCGGGCGAGCGCGAAGGCCCGCACCCTTCGTATCAGGCGTGGTCCTATGCCGCCTACCTGCAGGACTTCAACGCCGCGGTGCAGGACGGCGCGATGACGCTGCAGCCCTGCGCCTACCTGCACAACCACCCGCGCGACGGTGAGATCGATCACCCGCACTATCGTGACCACCTGGCGCGTGCGCCGCTGTTCTTGGCGCGCGAGCGCTCAAAGCTGCAGGCCTTCATCCGCGAGCATGTGTGCCATGGCGACCGCAAGGGCGCGCTGTACGCGATCGAGAACGGGCGCATCCGGCCGTCAAAGATGCTGATCGACAGCGTGGCCGGACTGCTCCAGGGCAAGCCTGAGTTCGTGTTGATCGACGACCAAAAGCTGGTGCACGAGAGCATCCTGCAAGTCGATGCGCGCGCCGTGCAGCGCAAGCAGGTCGTGATCGTTCAGGGTGGGCCGGGGACGGGCAAGTCGGTCGTTGCCATCAACCTGCTTGGAGCCCTCATCGGGCGCAAGCGAAACGCGCGTTACGTATCCAAGAACGCGGCGCCACGTGCGGTGTACGAGGCACGTTTGACTGGCACGTTCACGAAGACGCGAATCAGCAACCTGTTCAGCGGTTCCGGCGCGTTCGTCAACGACCAACCCGACACCTATGACACCTTGATCGTCGACGAAGCCCACCGCCTCAACGAGAAGAGCGGCCTGTACCGCAACCTCGGCGACAACCAGGTGAAGGAGTTGATCCGGTCCGCTCGCTGCACCGTCTTCTTTGTCGATGACGACCAGCGGGTCACGCTGCTCGATATTGGACACACTGAAGAACTTCGACGCTGCGCCCATGAGTTCGGCGCCGAGGTAACCGAGCTCGAACTCTCGTCGCAATTTAGATGCAATGGGTCCGACGGCTATCTTGCGTGGCTCGACGACACGCTCGACATACGCCCGACCGCGAACCAAACCCTCGATGCCGTCGAGTACGACTTTCGTGTTTTCGACAACCCAGCCGAACTGCACGCGCTGGTCGAACTGAAGAACCGCACCAACAACCGGTCGCGCGTTGTCGCGGGATATTGCTGGAAGTGGCCGAGCAGGAAGGATGCGCAAGCCTGGGACATCGAACTGCCCCAGTTCGACTATCGACGCCGCTGGAACCTGGACAAGGACGGCAGCCTGTGGATCGTGGCCCTGGGGTCAGTGGAGCAAGTGGGCTGCATCCACACCTGCCAGGGGCTCGAGTTGGACTACGTCGGCGTCATCATCGGCCCGGATCTCGCCTACCGCGACGGGCGCATCGTGACCGACGCGACGAAGCGGGCGTCCTCGGACCAGACGGTCAAGGGGCTCAAGCAGATGCTGAAGGCCGAACACGAGGGGGCCCGCGCCCTGGCCGACACCATCGTCAAGAACACGTACCGGACCCTCATGACCCGAGGTATGAAGGGGTGCTACGTGTACTGCGTCGACGCGCCGCTGGCGGCATACCTGCGCACCCGGTTGCAGACAGTGTCGGAGACCGCTTTCACTGACGTCGCGGAAGCTGTCTCCTCGGTGGCGGTCCATGCTCCGTCGAACGTCATTCCCTTGCGACGGGTCTCGAAGGAGGAACGTGCCGCGGGCGTGGTGGCGGCGCCGCTCATCGACCTGCGTATTGCTGCCGGCGCCTTTTCCGACGCGCAGGCCCTCGGGGACGGTGCGGACGATTGGGTAGCTCTTCCCGATTGGGTGCGCCCGCAACCCGGCCTGTTTGTCGCGCAGGTCGTGGGTGAATCGATGAACCGCAGCATCCCGAATGGATCGTGGTGCCTCTTCCGCGCAAACCCAGCGGGGACGCGCGAAGGCAAAGTGGTGGTGGTTCAGCATCGCAGCATCTCCGACCCGGACACAGGTGGGCGATACACCATCAAACGCTACGCGAGCGAGAAGATCCCTGCCGAGTACGGTGACTGGAGACACCAACGCATTACCCTGCACCCTGACTCCGATCGGCCCGAGTTCGAACCGATCGTCATCGACATTGGCGAGGACGAGGACGGCTTCTCCGTTGTTGCTGAAATGCTGATGGTCGTGGCCGAAGCGGCTGCCTGAAGGTGCCCTTCGGCTCCAGCGGCGCCGTTCGACCGGCGTGCCGGCAGCGAACGCGCTCTCGGTGTTGTACGGTGAGCCGATGAAGAGGCACTTCACGCGGCCACGATAGAGAGGCAACAGCGCCTTCAGCGCCTCAAGGTTGTCGCCCCGGATCAGCAGGGTGTCGGTGCTGCCGGGTTCGCCGAATTGATAGCCCGCCGTGTGCGGGCGCAACACGCGGGGTGGGCACGCGCTCGGCAATGCGAAAGGCGGCGTCGCGGTTGAGCCAGTCGAGGGTGGGCATGAATCGCCGATGAGTTCAGATCGAGGGTGAGGCAGGCGCTGCGCGCGGCGCGTCGAACAATGCCTCGCGGTTTAGCAGGTCGAGGTACGCGATGTAGCCGAACACGCGATTGCGCTTGAGTCCGGTCAGCTCGCGAACCAGTCCGATCTCCGTCAAGCGTTGCATGGTGGTGCCGACCGTGGTGGCGCTCTGCTGTGTTTCGGCACAGACGTGCGGAATGCTGCGCACCGGCCGCCGCGCCAGCGTGTCGAAGACGAGCATGGCGCTGGCGGCATGCCGGCCGAGCGTGACGATGCGCTTGCGGTCGACCGTTACCAGGTCGGTGAGCGCGCGTGCGGTCTGAACCGCCTGCGTGGCCGAATGTGTGACGGCGTCGGCAAAGAAGCCGAGCCAGGCTTCCCAGTCGCCCGTTCGGCGCACTTCGGACAGCAACTCGTAGTAGCGCGCGCGGTGGACCTTGAAGTAGAGGCTCAGGTAGAGCAGCGGTTGTTGCAGGACCCGCTCTTTCATCAGCAACAGCGGAATCAGGAGCCGTCCGACGCGGCCGTTGCCGTCCAGAAAGGGGTGGATGGTCTCGAACTGAAGATGCGCCAATGCGGCCTTGACGAGTGGCGGGTGCCGCTGCGGCACGTCGTTGACGAAGCGCTCCAGATCGGCGATGCAGGACTCGACAAACTGGGGCGGCGGCGGCACCAGTTCGGCCGAAGTGGGTGTCATGCCACCGACCCAGTTCTGCACCCGCCGGTATTCGCCCGGAGCCTTGCCAGCGCCGCGGCCGGACTGCATCAGCTCGGCATGGAGTTCCCGGATCAGGCGCGAGGAGATCGGCAGCCCTTCGGCCAGGCGTTGAATGCCGCGATTGAGCGCGACGACGTAGCACGAGACTTCCGAGACATCATCGATCGGCACACCCGGTGCTGCCTCTTCCTCGAACAGCAGCAGGTCCGACAAGGACGAACGGGTGCCCTCGATCTGCGACGACAGCACCGCCTCCTTGCGTACGTAGCTGTAGAGAAAGGTCTGCGCATCCGGCAGCAAGGTGGTCAGGCTGTCGAGCCTGCCGAGCGCCAGGTGAGCATCATCCAGCCGCTGCTGGAGCGCGGCATCGACGGTCAGCGGCGGACGCGGCGGCAAGGGATCGGGAACGAAGCCCTGACAGGCCATGCCGGCGGCTACGGTGGGTTCGAGCCGACCGGTCGGGATACGGTTCATTCAGCGGGTGAGATTGGAATAGCAGCCAATGCTAATCCAAATTAGCGGCTAAATTGGATTAGACGCGTCGTCTATTTCAACTTGCTTGAAGACAGGTTTCCGGAGCTTCGCTACTCGACCGCCTTCACCATCGCCTCGACCACCTTCTTGGCGTCGCCAAAGACCATCATCGTCTTGTCCATGTAGAACAGCTCGTTGTCGAGGCCGGCGTAGCCAGCTGCCATCGAGCGCTTGTTGACGATCACGGTGCGCGCCTTGTAGGCCTCGAGGATCGGCATGCCGTAGATCGGGCTGCCCTTGGTCAACGCGGCCGGGTTCACGACGTCGTTGGCGCCGAGGATGATCGCGACGTCGGCCTGCTGGAACTCGCCGTTGATGTCTTCCATCTCGTGCACCTGGTCGTAGGGCACCTCGGCCTCGGCCAGCAGCACGTTCATGTGGCCCGGCATGCGACCGGCCACCGGATGGATCGCGTACTTCACCGTCACGCCCTTGGCGATCAGCTTCTGCGCCAGTTCCTTGACCGCATGCTGCGCACGCGCCACCGCCAGGCCGTAGCCCGGCACGATGATCACGGTCTCGGCGTTGCCGAGCACGAAGGCCGCATCGTCGGCGCTGCCGCTCTTGACCGGCCGCTGCTCGGCGGCACCTGCTGCGCCAGCGGCGGCCTCGCCGCCGAAGCCGCCCAGGATCACGTTGAAGAACGAGCGGTTCATCGCCTTGCACATGATGTAGCTCAGGATCGCGCCCGAACTGCCCACCAGTGAACCCGCGATGATCAGCATCGGGTTGTTGAGCGAGAAGCCGATGCCGGCCGCGGCCCAGCCCGAGTAGCTGTTGAGCATCGACACCACCACCGGCATGTCGGCGCCGCCGATCGGGATGATGATCGTCACGCCGAGGATGAAGCCCAAGGCGCAGATCAGCGCGAAGTCGATCGGGCTCTGCGAATGCCAGAAGCCGAACAGAAAGAACAGCGCCGCCAGCCCGAGCCCGAGGTTGAGCCAGTGCTGGCCCGGGAAGACCACCGGCGCGCCCTTGAACAGGCGGAACTTGTAGGTGCCCGAGAGCTTGCCGAAGGCGATCACCGAGCCGCTGAAGGTGACGGCACCGATGAAGGCCCCGAGTGCCAGCTCGATGCGGTTGCCGCCGGGGATCGGGCCGCCCTTTTCGACGATAGCGAAGGCCCAGGGCTCGGCCACCGCGGCGATGGCGATGAACACCGCCGCCAGGCCGATCATGCTGTGGAAGAAGGCCACCAGCTCGGGCATCTTGGTCATCTCGACCGTCTTGGCGCGCCAGGCGCCATAGCTGCCGCCGACCACCAGGCCCAGCAACACCCAGACCAGGCCGAGGCCGCTGCCGGCGAGCTTGACGATCAGCGCCGCCGTGGTCAGCGCGGCGATGGTCATGCCGACCATGCCGAAGAGATTGCCGCGGATCGAGGTGGTCGGGTGCGACAGGCCCTTGAGCGCCTGGATGAAGCAGACGCTGGCGATGAGATAGAGAAGGGTGACGAGGTTCAGGCTCACTTGGCGTCTCCCTTCTTGTCCTTCTTCTTGAACATCTCCAGCATCCGGCGCGTGACCAGGAAGCCGCCGAAGATGTTGACCGCCGCCAGCGCCACCGCCAGCACGCCCATGCTCTTGCCGAGCGTGGTCTCGGTAAGCGCCGCGGCCAGCATCGCGCCAACGATGACGATCGCCGAGATCGCATTGGTCACCGCCATCAGCGGCGTGTGCAGCGCGGGCGTGACGGTCCACACCACGTGGTAGCCCACGTAGATCGCGAGCACGAAGATGATGAGGTTGATGACGGTGGGAGAGACGGCTTCCATCTTGGCTCCTCAAGTTCTAAGTAGCGTGCCGTCGCGGCACATCAGGCAGGCCTTGACGATGTCGTCCTCGAGATCGATCTTGAGCGCGGCAGCGTCCTTCTCGAGCACGAGCTTAAGGAAGTCGAGCACGTTGCGCGCGTAGAGCGCGCTGCTGTCGGCCGCGACCAGGGCCGGCAGGTTGGTCTCGCCGACGATCGTCACGCCGTGCTTGAGCACCGTCTTGCCGGCCTCGGTCAGCGGGCAGTTGCCGCCACCACCGTTGCCGCGTCCGGCCGCCATGTCGACGATCACCGAGCCCGGCTTCATGCTCTGCACCATCGCCTCGGTGATCAGTTCCGGCGCCGGCCGGCCCGGGATCAGCGCGGTCGAGATCACCACGTCGGCCGCGGCCACGCGCTTAGCGACCTCGACCTTCTGGCGCTCGAGCCAACTCGGCGGCATCGGCCGCGCGTAGCCGCCGACGCCCTCGGCCGCTTCCTTCTCTTCGGCGGTCTCGTAGGCGACCTCGATGAACTTGGCGCCGAGCGACTCGACCTGCTCCTTCACCGAGGGCCGCACGTCGCTGGCCTCGATCACCGCGCCCAGGCGCTTGGCGGTCGCGATCGCCTGCAGCCCGGCGACGCCGACGCCCAGGATCACGACGCGCGCGGCCTTGATGGTGCCGGCCGCGGTCATCATCATCGGGAACAGCCGCGGGTAGTTGTCGGCCGCGATCATCACCGCCTTGTAGCCGCCGATGTTGGCCTGCGAGGACAGCACGTCCATGCTCTGCGCGCGCGTCGTGCGCGGCGCGGCCTCGAGCGCAAAGGCGGTGAGCCGCGCGTCGGTCAGCGCCTGCAGGCCGGCCTTGTCGAAGGGGTCGAGCATGCCGAGCAGCGCCGCGCCCGGCTTCATCTGCGCGCGCTCGCCCTCGCTCGGCGAGCGCACCTTGAGCACGAGGTCGGCCGCCAGCGCGCCGGCGGCGTCGACGATCTCGGCCCCGGCGGCCGTGTAGGCGGCGTCGGTGGCGCTGGCGCGCAGGCCGGCGCCGGACTGCACGCGCAACAGGTGGCCCTGGCCGACCAGCTTCTTGGCGGTCTCCGGCGTGACGGCAACCCGGGTTTCACCGGCGGCGGTTTCCGCGGGTACTCCGATCAGCATGTGAGCTCTCCTCCAGCAACATGGTGCCCCGCGCAGTCCTGCGGCGCGGATGGCCCGATCATCATCTCTCGCGGGTCGGGGCGGTGCCCGGCATCGTCTTCGACGCCGCGCCCGGCCGCAGGCTCGTGGCCCCCTTGAATTTGCAGGCGAGCTTACCTTACAGAAACTGACGCGCGCCGGCCCTCGTTAGCATCGCCGCATGCAAAACACTGCTGATCCCGGCGACAGGCGCTGGCGCCCGAGCGTGACCGTGGCCGCCGTCATCGAGCGCGATGGCCGCTACCTGCTGGTCGAGGAACACACCAGCGAGGGCATCCGCCTGAACAACCCGGCCGGGCACCTGGAGCCGGGCGAGTCGCTGATCGAGGCGGTGCAGCGCGAGGTGCTCGAGGAGACCGGCTGCCGCTTCACGCCGACGGCGATGCTGCCGGTCTGCATGTCGCGCTTCCGGCGCCCGGCCACCGGCGAGGACATCACCTACCTGCGCTTTGCCTTCGTCGGCAGCGTCGGCGAGCCCGAGCCCGGCCGCAAGCTTGACGATGGCATCGTGCGCACGCTGTGGCTGACCCCGGCGGAGATCGACGCCGAGCGCGCGCGCCACCGCAGCCCATTGCTGTGGAAGTGCATCTGCAGCGACCGCGAAGGCCGCACGCTGCCACTGGATTCGGTCTGGGTAGACCCCAGCATCTACCAGCCTGAGATCAAATCCTGAGCATGACGAGCCAGAAGAAGCAACGGGTGGTGGTGGGGCTGAGCGGCGGGGTCGACTCGGCCGTCAGCGCACACCTGCTCAAGGCGCAGGGCCACGAGGTGGTCGGCATCTTCATGAAGAACTGGGAAGACGATGACGACGACGAGTACTGCTCCTCGCGCCAGGACTTTCTCGACGCCGCCTCGGTGGCCGACGTGCTCGGCATCGAGATCGAGCACGTCAACTTCGCGGCCGACTACAAGGACCGCGTCTTCGCCGAGTTCCTGCGCGAGTACCAGGCCGGCCGCACGCCCAACCCGGACGTGCTGTGCAACGCCGAGATCAAGTTCAAGGCCTTCCTCGACCACGCGTTGCGCCTCGGCGCCGAGAAAATCGCGACCGGTCACTACGCGCGCGTTCGCTTGAACGAAGCGGCGCAGCGCCATGAACTGCTCAAGGGCCTCGACACCACCAAGGACCAGAGCTACTTCCTGCACCGGCTGACGCAGGCGCAGCTGAGCAAGACGCTGTTCCCGGTCGGCGAACTGCCCAAGACCGAGGTGCGCCGCATCGCCGAGGAAATCCGGTTGCCGGTGGCGAAGAAGAAGGACAGCACCGGCATCTGCTTCATCGGCGAGCGGCCCTTCCGCGAGTTCCTGGCGCGCTACCTGGCCAACCAGCCGGGCGCGATCGAGGACGAGCGCGGCCGCGTGATCGGCGAGCATGTGGGCCTGAGCTTCTACACGCTGGGCCAGCGCCAGGGCCTGGGCATCGGCGGCGTCAAGCCCGGCCGCGGCGGTGCGCGCCCGGTGGCGGCGGCCGATGGCGACCACGCGCCCTGGTTCGTCGCGCGCAAGGACATGGCGCGCAACGTGCTGGTCGCGGTGCAGGGCCACGATCACCCGCTGCTGCTGTCGCGCTCGCTGCGCGCCGAGGATGCGAGCTGGGTCGCGGGCCAACCGCCGGCTGCCGGCCAGCTGGCCGCCAAGACCCGCTACCGCCAGGCCGACAGCGCCTGCGCGCTGGCGGGCAACGCCAACGGCAGCTTCGGCCTGCGCTTCGACGAACCGCAATGGGCCGTCACGCCGGGTCAGTCGGCGGTGGTCTACGACGGCGAGCTCTGCCTGGGCGGCGGCGTGATCGACGGCGCCGCCCCCTGATCGGACCGCCCGCGGCGCGGCGGGCTCGGACACAATGCGGCGGCCCCAACCTCCGCGCCGCCCATGAGTGAAGCCCAAGCTTCGAGCCCCGCCGCCGCAAACCCTGCGTCAAGGCTCTCGCAACTCAAGATCGACCGCGGCGGACCCAAGCCCGGCCGCAAGCGCCGCCGCTGGGGGCTGTGGATCGCGGTCGCGGTCGGCATCACGGCAGCAGCAGCGGTCGCACTGAGACCGCGCGCACCCGAGGTGCAGACCAGCAGCGTGCTGCTCTCCACGCCCTCGCAGCAGTACGCGCAGCTCACCGCCTCCGGCTACGTTGTCGCGCAGCGGCGTGCCGCGGTTGCGAGCAAGGCCACCGGCCGCCTGCTCGAACTCAACGTCCGCGAGGGTTCGCGCGTGAAGAAGGGCGACCTCATCGCTCGCGTCGACGCCTCCGACGTGCAGGCCCAGATCGACGCCGCCAGCGCCGGCGTGCGCCAGGCCGAGGCGGCCGTGAAGCAGGCCCAGGCCGAGGCGGCCAACGCCGAGGCCGAACTCAAGCGCAACCAGCAACTGGTGGCGCAAGGATTCCTGTCGCCGGCCGCGCTCGATGTGAGCACCGCCAAGGCCGCCTCTGCGCGCGCCGCCATCGCGTCGGCCCAGGCCGCCGTGGGCCAGGGCCAGGCGCAGTTGAAGCTGCAGCAGGTCAACCGCGACTTCACCGAGATTCGCGCGCCCTTCGACGGCGTGGTGCTGGTCAAGAACGCCAACGTCGGCGACATCATCACGCCGTTCTCCAGCGCAGCCGGCTCGCTCGGCTCGGTGGTGACGATGGCCGACATGGGCACGCTCGAGGTGGAGGCCGACGTCTCGGAGAGCAATCTCGCCAAGGCCAGGATCGGCCAGCCGGTCGAGATCACGCTCGATGCGCTGCCCGACAAGCGCTTTCGCGGCAAGGTCGCGACCATCGTGCCGACGGTGGACCGGGCCAAGGCCACGGTGATGACCAAGATCCAGTTCGAGCAGCTCGACCCCGGCATCCTGCCCGACATGAGCGCCAAGGTGAGCTTCCTGTCGCAGGCGGTGAGTGACGCCGACCTCAGGAGCGTGATCGCGGTGAACCCGGCCACGGTGGTCGAGCGCGACGGCAAGAAGCTGGTGTTCCGGGTCGGCAAGCCGGGCAAGGACGGCGAGGCGCCCGTGGTGCAGGCGCTGGCGGTCACGCCCGGCCGCATGCTCGGCGAGTCGCTCGAGGTGAGCGGCAATGCGCTCAAGAGCGGCGACAAGCTGGTGCTCAACCCGCCGGCCGAACTGAAGGACGGGCAGGCGGTTCGCATCGCCGCCGGGAAGTAGGCCGTGGCCAGCAACGGCGGCGCCGAGCCGCTGATCCGCATCCGCCAGCTCAGCAAGGGCTATGTGCGCGGCGGCCAGGCGATCCCGGTGCTGCTCGACATCGGCCTCGAGGTACAGGCCGGCGAGTTCGTCGCGCTGATGGGGCCGAGCGGCTCCGGCAAGAGCACGTTGCTGAACCTGATCGCCGGCATCGACAAGCCCAGCGGCGGCACCATCGAGATCGGCGGCGTCGACATCGGGCGCCTCTCGGAGGGCGAGCTGGCCGACTGGCGCGCCGCCAACGTCGGCTTCATCTTCCAGTTCTACAACCTGATGCCGGTGCTGACCGCGCTCGAGAACGTGGAGCTGCCGCTGCTGCTGACGAACCTATCGTCCTCGCAACGGCGCGCGCAGGCCGAGGCGGTGCTCGACATGGTCGGCATGAGCGACCGCCTCGACCACTACCCGAACGAACTCTCCGGCGGCCAGCAGCAGCGCGTGGCGATCGCGCGCGCGCTGGTCAGCGACCCGACCCTGATCGTCGCCGACGAGCCGACCGGCGACCTCGACCGCGCCACCGGCGAGGAGGTGCTGAGCCTGATGGACGCGCTCCACACTGAGCTCGGCAAGACCATCGTGATGGTCACGCACGACCCGAAGGCGGCGGCGCGGGCGGGGCGGATGGTGCACCTCGAGAAGGGGGTGCTGGTGGATGACGAGGAGGCGGAGCGGTAGTTGCCGCCCGCCGGATCAAACTCCGTTCGGGCTGAGGGATCGAAGCCCTTGCACCGATGCTACGAGGTGAAGGCATGAAGGTAGTAACGCTTGCCATACGCGCCCCCGCGGCAGCGATGTCGGACTTCGCGCGCACCTGGCAATCCGGCAAGGCCGAGAAGTCGGTGCGGATCAGCTTTGCCAGCCCGGAGCTGCTGTGGCGCGTGCTCACCGCCAAGCGCTGGGCGCTGCTCAAGGCGCTGTGCGGCGCCGGGCCGGTCTCGATCCGCGAGGCGGCGCGGCGCGTCGAGCGCGACGTGAAGGCGGTGCACGGCGACGTCACGGCGCTGCTAAATGCCGGCCTGCTCGACCGCGCCGCAGGCGGCGGCATCGTGTTCCCGTTCGAGGCGGTGAAGGTCGAGTTCGTGTTGCAGGCGGCCTAGAGCGCATGTTCACCTTCCGCCTCTTGCTGAAGAACGCCTTCCGCCACAAGCTGCGCACGCTGCTCACGCTGCTCGGCCTGGTGGTCGCGGTCTGCGCCTTCGGCCTGCTGCGCACCATCGTCGACGCCTGGTACGCCGGCGTCGAGGCGAGTTCGTCGACACGGCTGATCACCCGCAACGCGATCTCGCTGACCTTTCCGCTGCCACTGAACTACGCCGAACGCATCCGGGCCGTCGACGGCGTCTCCAGCGTCAGCTGGGCCAACTGGTTTGGCGGCGTCTACATCACCGAGCGCAACTTCTTTGCACAGTTCGCGGTCGAGCCGGAGAGCTACCTGGCGCTCTATCCCGAGTACAAGCTCAGCGACGCCGAACGCACTGCCTTCATTCGTGACCGCCAGGGCGCCATCGTCGGCCGCAAGCTGGCCGACAAGTTCGGCTGGAAGCTCGGCGACCAGATCCCGCTGCGCGGCACCATCTACCCGGGCACGTGGAACTTCACGCTGCGCGGCATCTACGACGGTGCCGACGCGAGCACCGACGAGAGCCAGATGCTGTTCCACTGGAAGCTGCTGTCCGAGCGCATGCGTCAGCGCGCCGGTGGCGGCGCCGGAACGGCCAACTACGTTGGCGTCTACGTCGTCGGCATCCGCGATCCCGATGCCGCCGCCAGCGTCTCGCAGCGCATCGACAAGCTGTTCCAGAACTCGCTCGGCGAAACGCTGACCGAGACCGAGAAGGCCTTCCAGCTCGGCTTCGTCGCGATGAGCGACGCGATCATCGCTGCCATCCGCGCGGTCAGCCTGATCGTGATCCTCATCATCCTGGCGGTGATGGCCAACACCATGAGCATGACGGCGCGCGAGCGGCTGGCCGAGTACGCCACGCTCAAGGCGCTGGGCTTTCCACCCGGCTTCGTGGTGCGGCTGCTGTTTGGCGAAAGCCTGCTGATCGCGCTGATCGGTGGCGTGATCGGCATCGCGCTGAGCTTTCCGCTCGCGGCCGCATTCCGCACCGCGGCCGGCACGCTGTTCCCGGTGTTCCAGTTGAGCGAGCTCACGCTCGTGCTCCAGCTCGTGGCCGCGGCCGGTGTCGGCGTCGTCGCCGCCGCCTGGCCGGCCTGGAAGATGAGCCGCATCGACATCGTCGACGGCCTTCGACATGTCGCGTAGCGCTTTGGTGCTTGGCGCCGGCACGCGTCCCCTCCCGCCCGGCGGGAGGGACAGGGTGGGTGCCCTCCACCCCTCCCGCCTGGAGGGAGGGGAAGGGGCGGGAGCGCAAAAGGGCGTAGGACTGCGGGGCGCCGACCGTGCCAGCGACTCCTCCGTCCCGCACGCGAGGGATGCCGCATCGTGAAAGCCATCCCGCTGTCCTACATCGCGCGCAACCTCTGGGTGCGCCGCGTCACGACCGCGCTCACCGCCGGCGGCATGGCGCTGGTGGTCTATGTGTTCGCGACGGTGCTGATGATGAGCGAGGGCATCCGCGCCACGCTGGTCGCCACCGGCCAGCCCGACAACGTGATGGTGCTGCGCAAGGGCGCCGGCTCCGAGATCAACTCCGGCATCTCGCGCGGCCAGGCCGCGATCATCGAGAGCCTGCCCGGCATCGCCACCGACGCCACCGGCCTGCGCCTTGTCAGCAAGGAGCCGGTGGTGCTCAACAACCTGCCCAAGCGAGACACCGGCAAGCCGGCCAACGTGACGGTGCGCGGCACCACGCCGCAGGGGCTGGAGCTGCGACCGCAGGTGCGCATCGTCGAGGGCCGCATGTTCCGCCCCGGCACCAGCGAGATCGTCACCGGCAGCGCGGTGGCCAAGGGCTTTCGCGGCGCCGCCTTGGGCGAGACGCTGCGCTTTGCCGGCCGCGACTGGCACGTGGTCGGCGTGTTCGACGCCGCGCGCAGCGCCTTCGACTCGGAGATCTGGGGCGATGCCGAGCAGATGATGCAGGCCTACCGCCGCAACAGCTTTTCCAGCGTGGTGTTCCGCCTCGCCGACGCCGAGCGCTTGGACGCGATCAAGGCCGAGATCGAGAACGACCCGCGCCTGCAGCTCGATGCCAAGCGCGAGGACAAGTTCTACGCCGAGCAGAGCGCCGCGCTGGCCACCTTCATCAGCATCCTCGGCCTGACGCTGAGCATCATCTTCTCGATCGGCGCGGTGGTCGGCGCGACGATCACGATGTTCGCCGCGGTCGCCTCGCGCATCGGCGAGATCGGCACGCTGCGCGCGCTGGGCTTCAGGCGCGGCGCGGTGCTGACGGCCTTCCTCAGCGAGTCACTGCTGCTGGCGCTGGTCGGCGGCCTGGTCGGGCTGGCGGCGGCTTCGCTGATGACGACGGTGAGCCTGTCCACCACCAACTTCCAGACTTTCTCCGAGATAGCGTTCCAGTTCCGGCTGACGCCGAAGATCGCGCTTCAGACGATCCTGTTCGCGCTGGCGATGGGCTTTGTCGGTGGCTTCATCCCGGCGTGGCGGGCGGCGCGGTTGAAGATCGTGGATTGCTTGAGGGCGGCGTAGGGCGAGGCGATCCAGATGCGCAACTCGCGCTCGACTGACCCACGGGCCAGCCCCATCGTCAGCCTGCGGCTCTGAGGCGCTTGTAGCGCTCTTGCGGCTGAACCGTTGAGTCTGTGTAGCAACGGCCGGTCGGGGCGTACTCAACGACCCTTCCTTCTTTGATATAGAAAATGTTGTTGCAGCCGACCCATCCGCTGGAGCAGTTTGAGAACGCGCTGCTGTTTACCCAGGAGCCGGCGACCTTTGCGGAGCCATACCCAGAGCAACTGCCGAAGTTCTGGCCGTTGGCATAGTTGCGTATCTCAATGCCACTCTCCGTTTTCGTACGAACCATCGGCACGGTAATGAAGAACGAATGTGTGTCGAGTGCTTCGACCGGCATGCCGACCCAGGCATCAAGGTCCTGCTGGCGAACCATCAAGCCGGCGCAGGCGGAAAGGAGCACGGATAGTGCCGCGGCGGTGATCTTGAGCTTGCGGTGCATGCCTACTCCGAAGGGGCTGTGAAGCGGGTGGTTAGTCGGGGCAAACGTCGTTCTCGATGGCGAGTGTGCTTCCGAAATTCTTGCAAGCAGTCTCTCTAACCTGACGCCCGCCATCATCAGTAGAGCCCCGCGTCTTGCCTCGTATTGAGCGCGCGCGTGGCCGTCACACGACATCAGCAACGCCACTGGTGAGGCAACCCACGGGATCACTGCCTCCAAACTCACAACCGCACGGACGGTCCCACTACTCATGCTCCTCCAGCGCCGCCAACAAGGCCGCGCCGAGGATCAAGCCACCGCCGATCAGCAGCGCCCGCGTGAACACCTGGTCGCCGAGCAGCACCGCCGACACGCTCGCGAACACGATCTCGCTGAGCATCACCACCGACGTGACGTTGGCGCGCAGCCGCCCGGCACCGGCCTGCAGCGCGAGGTTGGCGCACAGGAAGGCGACGCCAAGCGCCAGCACGATCGGCAGCCATTGCACGTTGGGCGCCGGCGGCCAGGGCACGCTGCCCTGCACGCCGAGCACCGTCGCGAGCAGGCCGGCGACCATGCCGCCGCCCAGGAACATCGCCAGCGCGCGCGCCGACGGCGGCCGGTGCGACTCGCGCTTGAGCATCACGTTGTTGAGCGCGAAGCAGAAGCCGCCGATCACCGCCAGGCCGTCCGCCAGGCTCGGCGCGGCCCAGCCGGCGATCGGCGCGCCCTCGGCCGGCCACAGCACGATGGCGGCACCGGCCAGGCCGAGCGCCACGCGCAGGCCGGCGAGCTTCGTCAGGTGTTCGTGCAGCAGCAGTCGTGCCAGGAGCACGGCCCACAGCGGCATCAGGTAGAACAGCAGGATCACCCGCACCACGTCGCCGATGCTGACCGCCCAGTTGAACGCGGCGTTGGTGCCGCCCGCGGCCAGCACCAGCCACCAGAGCGCGGGCGCCGTCAACAGGTGGCGCCAGCTGGCACGCCAGCGCAGGCCGATGAACAGCGTCGGCAGCGCGTAGACGATCACCGTGGACCACAGCGGGTGCAGGCCCATGGCCTGCAGCTGGCGCAGCGGCCACCAGGAGACGCCCCAGACGAAGGCGTTGATCAGCAG
Organism: Rivibacter subsaxonicus; assembly: GCF_004217215.1. Taxonomy (GTDB): domain Bacteria; phylum Pseudomonadota; class Gammaproteobacteria; order Burkholderiales; family Burkholderiaceae_C; genus Rivibacter; species Rivibacter subsaxonicus. The sequence continues at coordinate 737,347 of NZ_SHKP01000005.1, read as the reverse complement.
CGCGCCGATCGCCAGCGGCACCGGCAGGTGAGAACTCATGCGCGACGGGAAACGGAGACCTAGTGACCCGGATCGCTGCGGGCGATCGCCAGCAGCCGGTCGACCTCGACCCGGTGCTCGACGGTGTTGCGCTGATGCCAGCGGCCGATCAGCCACATGACGCCGGCAACCACCACGCCGAAGACGGTGATCGCGGCGAAGGCCGAGACGCCGAAGCGCGTCATGCCCGTATAGAAAGCGCCGAGGCCGAGGATGCAGGCCTGCTCGTTGAAGTTCTGCACTGCGATCGAGCGGCCGGCGCCCATCAGGTTGTGGCCGCGGTGCTGCAGCAGCGCGTTCATCGGCACCACGAGAAAGCCGCCGAGCGCGCCGAGCACGATGAGGAACGGCGCCGCGACCCAGACGTTGCCGATGAAGTTCATCGCGATCACCAGCAGGCCCATCGCGATGCCCAGCGGGATGACCTTGGTCGCCTGGTCCAGCCGCATCACCATCGAGGCCAGGATCGCGCCGAAAGCGGTGCCGATCGCGACCACGCCGACCAGCGAGCTCGCCTGCGTGGTGGTGTAGCCGAGCGCGGCCGCGGCCCAGGCCAGCACGATGTAGCGCAGGTTGCCAGAGACGCCCCAGAACAGCGTGGTGGTTGCCAGCGAGATCTGGCCCAGCTTGTCGGCCCACAGCCGCGCGTTGCACTGAGAAAAGTCGCGCACCAGGTCGATCGCGCCGAGCAGCGGCTGCAGTGGCGCCACGGTGCGCGGGATGTAGAGGTTGAACAGCGCGGCGATCAGGTAGAACACCACGACGGTGGCAATCGCGGCCTCGGCCGGCGTGTCGATGCCGGTGCTCAGCATCGGGATGTCGATCGCCATCAGGTGCGGCGAGATCGCCTTGCCCATCAGCTGGCCGCCGAGCACCACGCCGAGGATGATCGAGCCGATCGTCAGCCCCTCGATCCAGCCGTTGGCCTTGACCAGCTGCGAGGGCGGCAGCAGTTCGGTGAGGATGCCGTACTTGGCCGGCGAGTAGGCCGCGGCGCCGAGGCCGACCACCGCGTAGGCCAGCAGCGGGTGCACGCCGAACAGCATCATGAAGCAGCCGACCACCTTGATGGTGTTCGAATAGAACATCACCTTGCCCTTGGGCACGGCGTCGGCGAAGGCGCCGACGAAGGGCGCCAGGATCACGTAGAACAGCGCGAACATCGGCACCAGCGCGGCGCGCTGCCACTCGGCCTGGCCTCCGCTGCGCAGCAGCTCGACGGCGGCGACGAACAGCGCGTTGTCGGCGAGCGAGCTGAAGAACTGCGCCGCCATGATGGTGTAGAAGCCTCGCTTCATGCGGCGTGCTTCATGTCGCGCGGAGCGCAAGCCATCGGGCGGAGGGAGGTGTCGGCATGCGGCGCGGGTTATAGCACGCGTCATTCTGGTGCCGGCCCTGCACGAGGATGCGGCGCGCACTGCGTCACGGCGCGCCGATCAGTGCCGCGCATGGTGCATGAATTGGACGCCGACTGGCCCGAGTCGCGACAGCGGCGACCGCCTGGCGCGCTACCCTAGACCCTGTTTCGCCGCGTTCACGAGAGCCCACGCATGCCCCGCCCGATCCAGGCCCTGATCCACGCCGAGGCGCTCAGCCACAACCTGGCGCGCGCGCGCGCCGCAGCGCCCGACTCACGCGTGTTCGCGGTCGTCAAGGCCAACGCCTACGGCCACGGCATCGAACGGGCCTATGAAGCGCTGCGCGGCGCCGACGGCTTCGCGCTGCTCGACCTGGCCGAGGCACAGCGGGTGCGCGACCTGGGCTGGCGCGGCCCGATCCTGCTGCTCGAGGGCGTCTTCGAGCCGCGCGACCTGGAGCTGTGCTCGCGCCTCAACCTGTGGCACACGGTGCACTGCGAGCAGCAGATCGACTGGCTGGCAATGCACAAGACGCACCAGCCGCAGCGCGTGTTCCTCAAGCTCAACAGCGGCATGAACCGGCTCGGCTTCGCGCCGACGGCATTTCGCACCGCCTGGACCCGGCTCGACGCGCTGCCCCAGGTCGACGAGATCTCGCTGATGACGCACTTCTCCGATGCCGACGGCGAACGCGGCATCGCGCACCAGCTGCAGCGATTCGACGAGCTCACGCGCGACCTGCCCGGCGAGCGCAGCCTCGCCAACAGCGCGGCGACGCTGCGCCACATGGGCGGCGGCCTGCGTTCCGATTGGGTTCGGGCCGGCATCGCGCTCTATGGCAGCGCGCCCGACCATCCGGCGCACGACATCGCTCACTGGCAGTTGCAGCCGACGATGACGCTGCGCTCGAAGCTGCTGGCGCTGCAGCACTTGCAGCCGGGCGACAGCATCGGCTACGGCAGCAGCTTCGTCGCCGAGCAGCCGCTGCGCATCGGCATCGTCGCCTGCGGTTATGCCGACGGCTACCCGCGCCATGCCGGCACCGGCACGCCGGTGCTGGTCGACGGCATTCGCACGCGCACCCTCGGCCGCGTTTCGATGGACATGCTGGCGGTCGACCTCGAGCCGGTCTTCGCGGCGCAGCACAACGCGCAGCCCGGCGCCGAGGTCACGCTCTGGGGCATGGGCCCGCGCGGCACGCGGCTGGCGATCGACGAGGTGGCGCACGCGGCGGGCACCATCGGCTACGAGCTGATGTGCGCGCTGGCGCCGCGGGTGCCGGTGGCGAGCGTCCCTGCGTCTGCATGAGTCGGCGCCGGCGGCGATGATCGTGGCGCCTGCCACTGCCCGCTTCCGCCGATGACCCTCCGCCTGCTTGCCGGCTACGCCACCGCCCTCGCCGTCCTGGCCGCGCTCGACGCCGTCTGGCTCGGGTGGGTGGCGCGCGACTTCTATCGCGAAGGCATCGGCCACCTGATGCGCGACAGCGGCTTTCGCATCGGCCCGGCGCTCGCCTTCTACCTGCTGTTTCCGCTCGGCCTGATGATCTTTGCGGTGCAGCCGGCATTGGCCGAGGGCTCGCTGCTGCGCGCCGCGCTGCTCGGCGCGCTGTTCGGCTTCTTCTGCTACGCCACCTACGACCTCAGCAACTTCGCCACGCTGCGCGACTGGCCGCTGCGCGTGACGCTGGTCGACATCGCCTGGGGCACGTTGGCCGGCGCGCTGGTGGCCACGGCGGCGGCGTGGGCGGCGTCGCGCTTCTGAGGCTGCGGCGCTACGATGAGGGCTCATTCAACCAGGAGGCTGCGATGGGATGGATCGGTACGATCGTGATTGGCCTGATCGTCGGCGCGCTGGCGCGCTTCATGCTGCCGGGCGAGCAGAAGATGGGGTTGATCCTCACCTGCTTGCTTGGCATCGGTGGCGCGCTGATCGCCACCTGGCTCGGCGGCATGCTTGGCTTCTACACACAGGGTGAGGCGGCGGGCTGGATCGCCTCGGTGCTCGGCGCGGTGCTGCTGCTGTTCGTGGTCGGCAAGTTGCGCAGCGGCAAGGGCTGAGCAAGGGCCGCGCACGATGGGGCTGGCCGAAACGATCGCGCGCCGGCGCGCGGCCACCGCGGCCCGCACCGCCGCAGTGCCGCCGACGCGGCTGGCCTGCCGGCGCCTGGCGCGCAAGGCCGCGCTCAAGGCGGCCGGCGTCTCGGCAATGCCGGTGGCCGGCGTCGACCTCTTCGTCAACGGCCACCTGCTGGCCGGCACGCTCGGCACCATCAGCAGCGCCTACGGCCTGTCGCCCGAGCAGATCGCCCGGCTGCCGGCGCCGGTGCGCACGCGGCTCGAGACGCTGACACGCCAGGTCGGCAGCTACATCATCGGCCGCAGCGTGACGCAGGCGGTGGTGATGCAGGTGCTGCAATCGGCCGGCGTGCGCATCGGCGCGCAGCAGGCCGCGAAGCTGGCGCCGGTGGTCGGGCTGGCAGCCTCGGGCGCGATCTCGGGCTGGCTGTTCCTGCGCATCTGCGATCGCCACATCGCCCACTGCGAGGAGATCGCGCGCCAGCTGCCGCAGTTGCAGGCGCCGGCCGACCCGCTGGTGATCGACATCTGAGCCTGCCTTCCAGATGACCCCGGCCGAGCGGCTGCGCGCCCTCATCGAGCGCGACGCCGAGTTCAGCGCGATCCGCGCCCAGGGCGCCGGCGGCCAGAACGTCAACAAGGTCTCGAGCGCGGTGCACCTGCGCCTGGATCTCGCCGCGTTGCCGCTGACCGAGGCTCACCGCGAACGCCTGCTGGCACTCGGCGACCAGCGCATCAGCGACGCCGGCGTGCTGGTGATCAAGGCCCAGAGCCATCGCAGCCAGCCGATGAACCGCGCGGATGCGATCGAACGCGCGCTCGATCTGCTGCTGAGCGTCGCAACCGCGCCGCGCAAGCGCATCGCGACCAAGCCGACGCGTGGCTCGCAGCGGCGGCGCGTGGACGACAAGCGCCAGCGCAGCGAGACCAAGGCGAATCGCGGACGCCCTTCCGAGTAGCCGCAGCCCGCACGCCACAATCGGCCGATGGCCAAGGAAAAGACCGTCTACACCTGCACCGAATGCGGTGGCACCAGCCCGAAGTGGCTCGGCAAATGCCCGAGCTGCGGCGCCTGGAACACGCTCGAAGAGGGCATCGCCGAAAGCGCGGCGACGCCGAAGAACCGCTACCAGTCGTTGGCGAAGAGCCAGCCGGTGGCCACGCTGGCCGAGGTCGAGGCCGGCGATGTCGAGCGCACCCCGACCACCATCGAGGAGCTCGACCGCGTGCTCGGTGGCGGCATCGTCGCCGGCGGCGTGGTGCTGATCGGCGGCGACCCCGGCATCGGCAAGAGCACGCTGCTGCTGCAGGCCGTCGATGCGCTGTCGGCGACGATGAAGGTGCTCTACGTCACCGGCGAGGAAAGCGTGGCGCAGGTCGCGCTGCGCTCGCGCCGGCTCGGCCTTGGCGGTAGCCAAGTGCGGGTGCTGGCCGAGATCGGCCTCGAGAAGATCCTCGCCACCATCGAGGCCGAGCAGCCGGCCTTTTGCGTGATCGACTCGATCCAGACGCTCTACTCCGACCAGCTCTCCTCGGCGCCGGGCTCGGTGGCCCAGGTGCGCGAATGCGCAGCGCAACTCACGCGCACCGCCAAGACCGGTGGCTGCACCATCGTGCTGGTCGGCCACGTGACCAAGGAGGGCGCGCTGGCCGGCCCGCGCGTGCTCGAGCACATCGTCGACACGGTGCTGTATTTCGAGGGCGACACCCACAGCAGCTTTCGCCTGGTGCGCGCGATCAAGAACCGCTTCGGCGCGGTCAACGAGATCGGCGTCTTCGCGATGACCGAGCGCGGACTCAAGGGCGTGGCCAATCCGAGCGCGATCTTTCTCTCGACGCACGGCGAGCCGGTGCCGGGCTCCTGCGTGCTGGTCACGCTGGAGGGCACGCGCCCGCTGCTGGTCGAGATCCAGGCGTTGGTCGACAGCGGCGGGCCGAGCCCGCGGCGGCTCAGCGTCGGCCTCGAGCGCGACCGCCTCGCGATGCTGCTGGCGGTGCTGCATCGGCACGCGGGCGTGAGCTGCATGGACCAGGACGTGTTCGTCAACGCCGTCGGTGGCGTGCGCATCAGCGAGCCGGCGGCGGACCTGTCGGTGCTGCTCGCGATCCAGAGCAGCCTGCGCGGCAAGCCGCTGCCGCGTGGCTTCGTCGCCTTCGGCGAGGTCGGCCTGGCCGGAGAAGTCCGTCCGGCGCCACGCGGCCAGGAGCGGCTGAAGGAGGCCGCCAAGCTCGGCTTCAGCGTCGCCATCGTGCCCAAGGCCAACGCGCCGAAGAAGGCGATCGAGGGGCTTACGGTGCACGCGGTCGAGCGCGTCGAGCAGGCGGTGGAGCTGATGCGCGGGCTGTAGGCGCGGCGACGCGCCTGGGCTAACCTGCAGCCGTGCCGCCGCACCGAACGGGAGGGTCCATGCGCCTGCGAGCCTCGGTCGTCTTCATCCTCGCTTTCGTGCTCTGGGGCCTGATCGCGCCGGCCAGCATGGCCAGCGTGTTCAAGACGGTACTGGCCGGCGTCACCACCAATTTCGGCTGGCTCTACCTGTGGGTGGTGCTGGGCCTGGTGGTACTGGCCCTCGTGCTGGCCTTCAGCCCGAGCGGCAACCTCAAGCTCGGCGGCGAGGACGACGAGCCCGCCTTCTCGCTCGGCAGCTGGTTCGCGATGCTGTTCGCCGCCGGCATGGGCATCGGCCTGGTGTTCTGGGGCGTCGGCGAGCCGCTCTCGCACTTCGGCAACCCGCCGCCCGGCATCACGCCGCGCACGCCGGAGGCGGCCAACGCGGCGATGCGCTACAGCTTCTTCCACTGGGGCCTGCATCCGTGGGCGGTCTACAGCATCGTCGGGCTCTCGATCGCCTTCTTCCAGCTGCGCCGCGGCGCGCCGGCGCTGGTCAGCGCGGCCACCTCGTCGCTGCCGTGGCCCTGGCTGCGGCGGCTGGCGCCGCTGATCGACATCCTGGCGATCGTCGCCACCGCCTTCGGCGTGGCGGCCTCGCTCGGCATCGGCGCGCTGCAGATCGGCAGCGGGCTGCACCATGTGTTCGGCCTGCCGACCGGCGTGGTCTCGCAGATCGGCATCATCGTCGTCGCCACGCTGCTGTTCATCGGCTCGGCGGTCTCGGGCGTCGATCGCGGCGTCAAGTGGCTCTCCAGCGCCAACCTGCTGGTGGCGCTGGCGCTCGCGCTGGTGGTGTTCGTGCTCGGGCCGACGGTGGCGCTGATCGACACCTTCAGCACCACCCTCGGCGCCTACCTCAGCGAGTTCGTGCGCATGAGCCTGCGCACCACGCCCTTCACCGACAGCAGCTGGGTCGGCGACTGGACCGTCTTCTACTGGGCCTGGTGGATCTCGTGGTCGCCCTTCGTCGGCCTGTTCATCGCGCGCGTCTCGCGCGGCCGCACGATCCGCCAGTTCGTGCTCGGCACCGTGCTGGCGCCCACCCTGGCGGCGGCGCTGTGGTTCTCGATCTTCGGCGGCACCGCGCTCTGGCTCGAGATCTTCAAGGGCGTGCCGCTGGCCGCCGCGGCCAGCGCCGATATCTCGACCGTGCTGTTCCACATGTTCAACGCACTGCCGCTGTCGATGCTGATGTCGGCGGTCGCCACCGTGCTGGTGCTGGTGTTCTTCGTCACCTCGGGCGACTCGGCGACGCTGGTGCTCGGCATCATGAGCCGCGACGGCGACCCCGACCCGCCGGCGCGCGTGAAGGCGACCTGGGGCGCGTTGATCGCCGGCATCGCGATCAGCCTGCTGCTCTCGGGCGGCGTCGAAGCGGTGCAGACCGCGACCATCGTCTTCGCACTGCCCTTTGCCGGTGTCATCGTGCTGATGGCGATCGCGCTGTGGCGCGGCGTGCGCGAGGACTGGGCCGTCGAGCAGCAGCGCGAACGCGCGCTGCGGCGCAAGCTGCGCGCTCTGGCCGACCAGCAGAAGTGAGGCAGCGGGCCTTTGCTTGACAAGCGCCGGACCACCGCGATGATGGGTTCGTTCCCGCCTCCCCTCGCGGGCAAGTCTTGCTTCCGTGCTTCAAGGAGTACCGCACCATGATTCTTCGCAGAGCCGCCAAGACCGCGGGCCGAACCGCGCTGATCGTCAAGACCGCGGAGGCCGTCAGCCGGCCGAGGGCGGCGGCACCACAGCCGGTCGCGGCGATGCCACCCGCAGCGGCCGCCGCCGCACCGGCCGGTGGCCTGACGCCGGAGAAGATCGAGACGCTGAAGAAGCTGGCCGAGCTCAAGACGCAGGGCATCCTGTCCGAGGCCGAGTTCGAGGTCGAGAAGGCCAAGCTGCTGCACGGCTGAGCGCGCACGGTGCCGCCGCGCCACGGCGCGGCGCGCCTTCACCGCGGCGTCACATGCCATCCCTATCGTTCCGGGTTTTGTCCGGAATGCCGGGGAGGGCACCCAGTGAAGCCATCGAATCGTAGGTTTGTCCCGGGTCGTCGACCCGCCATCGGCCGCGCGTGCGTGGCGCTTGCGCTTGGCCTCGGTTCGCTCGCGCTGATCGCCTGCGGCGGCAGTGACGACGAAGCTGCACCGACACCACCGGAGCCGACGCCGGTCGGCCTGAGCCTCGAGAAGATCGGTGCCTACGACGGCGGCGCGCTCGGCGCGGCCGAGATCACCGCCTTCGACGCGCGCAGCAAGCGGCTGTTCGTGGTCAACGGCGCCAACGGCACGGTCGACGTGCTCGATCTCGCCAACCCCGCGGCGCCGGTCAAGCTCGCCACGATCAGCGTGGCCAGCCTCGGCGCCGCGGTCAACAGCGTCGCGGTCCATGACGGCCTGGTCGCGCTGGCGGTCGAGGCCAGCCCGAAGACCGCACCCGGCAAGGTGGCCTTCTACAACGCCGCCGATCTGGCCGCGCTCGGCTCGGTGACGGTGGGCGCGCTGCCCGACATGCTGGTGTTCACGCCCGACGGCAGCAAGCTGCTGGTCGCCAACGAGGGCGAGCCCAACAGCTACGGCCTGCCCGATTCGGCCGACCCGGAGGGCTCGATCAGCATCGTCACGCTCAACCGCAGCGGCAGCACCATCGCGCCGACGGTGGCGACGGCGGACTTCGGCGCCTTCAACACGCAGATCGATGCGCTGCGCGCGGCCGGCGTGCGCATCTACGGTCCCGGCGCGACCGTGGCGCAAGACCTCGAGCCCGAGTACATCGCGCTCTCCGACGATGGCCGGACGGCCTGGATCACGCTGCAGGAGAACAACGCGGTGGCGGTGCTCGACGTGGCCGCGGCGCGCGTGACCGCGATCAGGCCGCTCGGCCTCAAGGACCACAACCTGGCGGGCTTCGGCCTCGACGCCAGCGACGAGGACGGCGGCACCGACACCAACAGCGGCACGCCGCTGTTGAAGATCGGCCCGCAGCCGGTCAAGGGCATGTACCTGCCGGACGCGATCGCCAGCTACATGGTCGGCGGCCAGACCTACCTGCTCACCGCCAACGAGGGCGATGCGCGCGCCGACTGGCCCGGCTTCAACGAGGAAACGCGGGTCCGTGCGCACTGCAGCGCCGGCCTCGACCCGGCGGTCTTCGGCGCCGACGCGGCGCGCCTGCTGCTGGACTCCAACCTCGGCCGGCTGCGCATCACCACCTCGCCCAACGGCAACGACAGCGGCAAGAACGCGCTCGGCCAGTGCACCCAGCTCACCAGCTTCGGCGGCCGCTCGTTCTCGATCTGGAATGCCGACCTGGTGCGCGTCTTCGATTCCGGCGACCAGTTGGAGCAGCGCACGAGCGCCCTGCCCAACGCCGCCTTCAACGCCAGCCACGACAACAACAGCCTCGACAGCCGCAGCGCCAGCAAGGGGCCGGAGCCCGAGGGCGTGGTGATCGGCCGCTTCGGCGCCCGGAGCTTTGCCTTCATCGGCCTCGAGCGCGTCGGCGGCGTGATGGTCTACGACATCAGCATCCCGAGCGCACCGAGCTTCGTGAGCTACCTCAACACCCGCAGCGCCGACACCGACGACCGCGGGCCGGAGGGGCTGGCGCTGATCCAGGCGGCGCAATCGCCCAACGGCAAGCCGCTGCTGGTGGTCGGTCACGAGGTCAGCGGCACGACCGCGGTGCTGCAGATCAACCTGAGCTACTGAAGATGGACCGCGGCGGCGGTGCCGCCGACGGCAGGGCTTAAGCTCGCAGGCCCGTGTTTCCTGCCGCTCGCCAATGCCCACGCCGCCGACGCCCGCCCGGACCCCGCAGCCGCCGTACTGGGCCGTGATCTTCGTCAACCGGCGCACCGAGGCCGGCGACGAGGACTACGGCGTGACGGCCGCGCGCATGGTCGAACTCGCCAGCACCTCGCCCGGCTTTCTCGGCATCGACAGCGTGCGCGGCGCCGACGGATTCGGCATCACCGTCAGCTACTGGCGCAGCGAGGAAGACATCGCTGCCTGGAAGCGCCAGGCCGAGCACCTCGAGGCGCAGCGGCGCGGCCATCGCGAGTGGTACGCCGGCTTCGAGCTGCGCGTGGCCAAGGTCGAGCGCGCCTACGGCAAGCGCGAGGACTGAGCCTTGAGGCTGGCGATCGTCTCCGACATCCACGGCAACCTGCCGGCGCTCGAGGCGGTCTTCGCCGAGATCGAGCGTGCGTCGGTCGATGCCGTGCTCAACCTCGGCGACATCGCCAGCGGCCCCCTGTGGCCGCGCGAGACGCTGGCCTGGCTGATGGCGCGCGACTGGCCGACGATCGCCGGCAACCACGAACGCCAGCTCCTGACCCAGCCGCCCGAGCGCATGAGCCCGAGCGACGCCTTCGCGGCCGGCGCGATCACCGAGGCGCAGCGCGCCTGGCTGGCGGCGCTGCCGCCGACGCGCCGCTTCAGCGACGCCGTCTGGTGCTGCCACGGCACGCCGGCCAGCGACCTGGTCTACCTGCTGGAGACGGTGACGCCGGGCTTCGTGCGCGGCAGCGATCCGGGCCTGCGCGCGGCCAGCGACGCCGAATTGCGGGAGCGCATGGGCGACTGGGCCGGCGGCCCCGAGCTGGTGCTCTGCGGCCACTCGCATGTGCCGCGCGCGCAGCAGTGCGCCGACGGGCCGCTGGTCCTGAACCCCGGCAGCGTCGGCCTGCCGGCCTACGACGATGCCCATCCGCTGCCGCACATGGTGGAGTGCGGCAGTCCGCACGCGCGCTGGGCGCTGGCCGAGCGCGGCGCGGGCGGCTGGTCGCTGCAGTTGCGCGCGACCGTCTACGATCACGAGTCGGCGGCGCGGCGCGCCGAACACAACGGTCGTGGCGACTGGGCCGACGCGCTGCGCAGCGGTCGTGTGGGCCGCATGGAACACGAGATTGGAGCAATGAACGATGGTCGGTAGCACGACGAGCTGGTTGCTGGCAGCCGTCTTCTTTGGCCTCGCGACCGCGCAGTTCGGCTGGCAGGGTGCGGTGCTGGCCGGCACCGTGATCGCGTTCTGGATGCTCTTGCAGTTCAGCCGCGCGCTGCGCGTGCTGCGCAAGACCGCAGACCGGCCCAAGGGTCATGTGGAGAGCGCCGCGGTGCTGGGCAGCAAGCTGCGCAAGGGCATGACGCTGGCCAAGGTGCTGCCGCTGACCAGGAGCCTCGGTCTCAAGTGCGAGGCCGGGCCGGGCGAGGAGCGCTGGCGCTGGGCCGATGCCGGCGGCGATGCGCTGACGCTGCGCTTCGTCGGGGGCTATCTGGTCGACTGGACGCTGGAGCGCTCGACGGAGCCGAACCCGCCATGAAAGAGACCCCGCGCTGCGGGGTCTCGGATACGACCAGGGCCGTGCCCTAGCGCTGGCGTCGGCGCGCCCCGAAGCCGAGCGCGGCGAGGCCTGCCAGCATCAGCGCGTAGCTCGCCGGCTCGGGCACCACGGTCGCGGGTACCTTGTCGCTGCCGCCGTTGGCGAAACCGCGGAAGCGAGTCAGGAAGACGGCCGACTTGTTCTCGCCACCAGCGCTCAGGAAGTCATCGGCGTCAAACAGGCCACCGCTCACATTGAAGGTCCAGGTCGCCGCGGCGCCGATGCTGAGTCCGGCCGAGGGGGCTCCGCCGCCGTTGTAGGGCGAGCCGACACCGACGCCGTACTCGAAGCCATTGAACGGAGCCGTGTTCGGCCCGGTCAGGAAAGTGGAGAACGAGCCCAGCGTTGCACTGGCAAAGCTCAGCGAGGCAGCCGCAGGTGCGTTGAAGGCAAACGCCGTCAGATAGCCGCCCAGGCTCGACGGCGACTCGTTGCGCAGCGTCACGCTGAGCACGCTCGTGCTGTCGTCGTAGCTCACCAGCCCGGAGAACGTGGCGCCGGACCCGCCGGTACTGGCGCCGACATCGCCGGCGATCGGCACCGTCGTGACGGCCGCCTGCGCCATCCCACTGCCGAAAAGAGCGAGCGCGAGCACTGCAGACCTGAAACCGAGCATATCCATCTCCTCATGCAGAGCCGGCAATCGCGCCGGCGAATGCAAGCCAGTGTCGGCCGCCCGCATCGACTCGCCAACGTGCACGCACCCCGTGTTCGCAGGGCGCATGGGCCGCCGGGCCACAGCGCCCCCTGGAGCCGGGGTCGGCGGCGGCACGACGCCTAAAATCGCGTTCTTCATCCCTGCTTCGAGACCCACCATGTCCATGGACGACCGCGACGGCAAGATCTGGATGGACGGCGAACTCGTGGAGTGGCGCGACGCCAGGATCCATGTTCTCTCGCACACGCTGCACTACGGCTGCGGCGCCTTCGAGGGCGTGCGCGCCTACAACACGGCCAAGGGCACCGCGATCTTCCGGCTGCGCGAGCACACCGAGCGGCTGTTCAACAGCGCCAAGATCCTGCGCATGAAGATCCCGTTCTCGCTCGAGCAGGTCGAGGCGGCGCAGAAGCAGGTGGTGCGCGAGAACCAGCTCGAAAGCTGCTACCTGCGTCCGCTCACCTGGATCGGCTCCGAGAAGCTCGGCGTCAGCCCCAAGGGCAACAAGATCCACCTGATGGTCGCGGCCTGGGCCTGGGGCGCCTACCTCGGCGAGGAAGGCCTGCAGCGCGGCATCCGCGTCAAGACCAGCAGCTACACCCGCCATCACGTGAACATCACGATGACGCAGGCCAAGGCGGTCAGCAACTACACCAACAGCATCCTGGCCAACATGGAAGCCCTCGACGACGGCTACGACGAGGCGCTGCTGCTCGACGCCTCGGGCTTCGTCAGCGAGGGCGCCGGCGAGAACCTGTTCGTCATCAAGGGTGGCGTGGTCTACACGCCGGACCTGAGCGCAGGCGCGCTCAACGGCATCACCCGCAACACGATCTTCCACATCTGCGAGGACCTGGGCCTGAAGCTGGTCGAGAAGCGCATCACCCGCGACGAGGTCTACATCTGCGACGAGGCCTTCTTCACCGGCACCGCGGCCGAGGTCACGCCGATCCGCGAGCTCGATCGCATCGAGCTCGGCCGCGGCTCGCGCGGGCCGATCACCGAGAAGATCCAGAGCGCGTTCTTCGACATCGTCAATGGCCGCAACCCCAAGTACGCCCACTGGCTGAGCCTGGTCTGAATCCCATGAGCACCACCCACACCCAAGACACGCAGGCGGCCGTCATGGTCGGCGAGAAGGACCTCGCCGGCCCCGGCGCGGTGTTCTGCCCGAACCCGAAGATGACGCTGTGGAACGCCCACCCCAAGGTGTTCATCGACGTCGGCACCACCGGCGAGGGCAAGTGCCCGTACTGCGGCACGGTCTACCGGCTCGAGGGCGGCGCGCGTCACGGGCACTGAGCTCGCCACCATGAACAGCGCCAGCCTCGTCGTCGCGCCGCAATGGATCGGCGACGCGGTGATGGCGCAGCCGCTGATCGAGGCGCTGGCGCGGCGCGGCGAGCGCGTCACGGTGGCGGCGCTGCCGTGGATCGCCCCGGTCTGCCGCGCGATGCCCGGCGTGTCCGAAGTGGTGGCCTGGCCCTTCGCCCACGGCAAGCTCGACTGGGCCGCGCGCCGCGCCGCCGCCGCCGAGCTGCGCGGTCGTTTCGACGCGGCCTATGTGCTGCCCAACTCGATCAAGTCGGCACTGGTGCCGTGGCTGGCGCGCATCCCCAGGCGCGTCGGCTACGTCGGCGAGGGGCGGCCGCTGCTGCTCAACCGGCGCCTGCCCAATCCGCCGAAGACGGCGACGCACCGCATGCCGATGGTCGCCTTCTACGGCGCGCTCGCCGGCGAGGGGGCCGTGCCGCCCGACGCGCGGCCACGGCTCGCGGTCGATACGACCCTGCGCGCCACCACGCTGGCGCGCCTCGGCCTGAGTTCGCAGCAGTACTGGGTCTTCGCGCCGGGCGCCGAGTACGGCCCGGCCAAGCGCTGGCCGAGCGCGCACTACGCGACGCTGGCGCGCCAGCTTCACGCCCAGCACCGGCTGCCGGTGCTGCTGCTGGGCTCGGCCAAGGAGGCCGACATCGCCGACGAGATCGCCGCGCTGGCGCCGGGCGCCTGCAAGGCGCTGGCCGGCCAGACCTCGCTCGACGAGGCAATCGCGCTGATCGAGCAGGCGCGCGGCGTGGCCAGCAACGACTCGGGCCTGATGCACGTGGCCGCCGCCTTCGGCGTGCCGCAGGCCGCGGTGTTCGGCTCGACCAGCCCCGCGCACACGCCGCCGCTGAGCCCCAACGCGCGCGTGCTCTGGCTCAAGGACGGCAGCGGCGGCCGCACCGACCTGGACTGCCTGCCCTGCTTCGAGCGCGAGTGCCGCTTCGGCCACCTGCGCTGCCTCCAGGACATCGCGCCCGAGCGCGTCGCGCGGGCGCTGGAAGAGGCGGTGGTGGGCGCGGAGGCGCTCAACGGCCCGGCAACTCAGCGGCCGTAGGCCGGCCGGAGCCGTTCGGGCTGAGCTATCGAAGGCCCTGAGCCGTCGGAGCGAGCGCTTCGATACCTCAGCGCGAACGGAACCTGGTTGACCGCCGCAGAAGGCCGCGACGCACAAGGCCGCTCAGGTCTGCAGCTTGCCCACCGACAGGATCGGCCCGGTCGGCGCGCCGGTCTTCGATCCGCCGGCGGGCTCCAGGCTCACGGCGAAGGCCGCGGTGTCCTTCAGCAGCTTCGTCTGCAGCACGGTCGTCGCCTGTTGCGCGGACACCAGACCGAGCGAGCGCGGCGCGCCGCTGGCCGGCACCGCCCACAGCTCGAGCGCCTTGCTGGCCTCGATCGGCAATTCGCCGATCGGCTTGAGGACCAGCGCGCGGCCATCGGCCGAGAGGCTGGCGACAAAGCTGGCCTTGATCGACGACGGTAAAGCACCGGCGGCGTCGGGATTGGCGTTCAGCACGATCACGATCGGCGGCTCGACCGGCAGCGGCTGGCTGATGACGAGGCCGAGCGCCAGCGCGGCCACGGTGGCGAGGCCGGCCGCGCCCTGCCACAGGCCGAGTTGCTGCCACCAGCGGCGCGGCGCCGCGGCCGCGGCGCCCGCCGCCGCGAACAGGCGCTGCTCGATCGCGTGCCAGACCTGCGGCGAGGGCTCGACCGCCGGCGCCGCGACGGCCAGTGGCGCGAGCCGTTCCTGCCACGCCGCCACCGAAGCGCGCAGCGTCGGGTGCGCCTGCAGCAGCACTTCGAAGCGGCGTCGCGCCGGACCGCGCAGCGTGCCGAGCACGTACTCGCTGGCGAGGCGTTCGGCGAGTTCGGGGCGGGCGTAGTCCATGGTCAGTACGCGCCGGGCCGCCCCAAGCGCACTGGCGCCCCCTCGGGGGGCAGCGAACATGGTGAGCGTGGGGGCATCATGATCAAGCCGCCCCGATGGCAGCGCGCTCGAGGCAGGCCTTCAGCGCGATCAGCGCGCGCCGGACCCAGCTCTTGACCGTGCCCAGTGGCTGCCGCAGATGCTCGGCGACCTCGCCATGCGAGAGGCCCTGGTAGTAGGCCAGCGACAGGCACTGCTGCTGTTCGGCCGACAGCCGTGCCAGGCAGCCGCGCAGCGCCAGCGCCGCGTCGGCCTGTTCGCGCAACTGCTGCGGCCCGGGCTCGGCCGAGGCAAAGCGTGCGAGCAGGTCCTGCTCCTCGCCATCGGCGCCGGTGACGCTGGTGCTCAGCGTGGCGGGCTCGGCCCTGCGCCGGCGCAGGCTGTCGATGGCGCGGTGGCGCGCCACGCTGGCGAGCCAGGCCATCGGCGCGGCCAGCGTGGCGTTGTAGCTTCCGGCCGCCTTCCACACGTTCACGAACACCTCCTGCAAAACGTCCTCGGCTTGCGCCCGGTCGTTCTGGATACGCAGGATCACGCCCAGCAGATGCGCGCTGCACGTGCGGTACAGCACGCCAAACGCGGCCCGGTCGCCCAGCGCCACGCGGGCCAGCAGAGCCTGCAGTTCGGGCGCGGGATCGACGCTGCTCATCGGCGCGATTCTATGGACGCGATGACGCCCTTCGTACAATGGCCGCCTGATGTCGCAAGCCGCTCCCGAGTTCATCCTCACGCTGTCGTGCCGCGACACCCGCGGCATCGTCCACGCCGTCTCGGGCCTGCTGCTGGAGGCCGGCTGCAACATCATCGACTCGCAGCAGTTCGGCGACCTGCAAAGCGCCGACGCCAGCGGCCTGTTCTTCATGCGGGTGCATTTCGAGGCGCCGCCGAGCGTCGCCGGCGTGACGGCCCTGCAGCCGCTGCTGGCCGAGCTGCGCCGCCGCTTCGACATGGACCTGCAACTGCACGCCTGTGCCCGCAAGCCGCGCCTGCTGGTGCTGGTCAGCAAGCATGGCCATTGCCTCAACGACCTGCTGTTCCGCTGGCACAGCGGCACGCTTTCGGTCGAGGTGGCGGGCGTGGTGAGCAACCATCCCGACTTTCGGAGCCTGGTCGAGGGCTACGGCCTGCCGTTCCACCACCTGCCGCTGACGACCGGATCGAGCGCCGAGACCAAGCGCGCCCAGGAACGCCAGATCGAGGCATTGGTGGAGCGCCACGAGGTCGACCTGGTCGTGCTGGCGCGCTACATGCAGATCCTCTCGAGCGAGTTCTGCGGCTTCCTGGCCGGGCGCGCGATCAACATCCACCACAGCTTCCTGCCCAGCTTCAAGGGCGCGCGGCCCTACGAGCAGGCGCATGCGCGCGGCGTCAAGCTGATCGGTGCCACCGCGCACTACGTGACGCCCGAGCTCGACGAAGGCCCGATCATCGAGCAGGACGTGGCGCGGGTGGACCACACGCTGTCGCCCGAGGACTTCACCGCGATCGGCCGCGATGTCGAAAGCGTGGTGCTGGCGCGCGCCGTCAAGTGGCACGTGGAGCACCGCGTGCTGCTCAACGGCCAGCGCACGGTCGTCTTCCGCTGAACCCCATCTGCCTGCCCCGATGCCCACGACACCAAAGGCTCCGCCCTCGACGCCCGACGACATCGAGGCCAGCTTCTACGAGGCGATGCAGAAGGGTGACGCCGACCTTCTGATGTCGGTCTGGTCCGACGACGAGGAGATCGCCTGCGTGCATCCCGGCGGGCCGCGCATGGTGGGCGCGGCGGCGATCCGCGCGGCCTTCGAGGCGATCTTCGCCAACGGCGCGGTCGACGTGCATCCCGACAAGGTGCGCAAGCTCCTTACCAACAGCAGCGCGGTCCATCACGTGCTGGAACGGGTGCGCATCATGAGCGAGGAAGGGCCGCAACAGGCTTACGCGATCGTCACCAACGTTTACCTCAAGACCCCGCTCGGCTGGCGCATGGTGCTGCACCATGCGAGTCCGGGCTCGGCGCGCGAGCTCCAGGAAATCAGCGAGGCGCCGTCCACGCTGCATTGAGGCGTTGTTGTTGTTGTCTGCACCGATGTCGGCCGTCCTTCCTACCCAAGCAACCGAATCCCCCGAAGCCCGCCTCAGCGCGCCGCGCTGGCTGCCGGGCGGCAACGCGCAGACCATCTGGCCGGCGCTGATGTCGCGCCGCTTCCATGGCCCGACGCCGACCTGGACCCGCGAACGCTGGGCCACGCCCGACGCCGACTTCATCGACGTCGACTTCGGCGGCGACTGGACCGCCGGCAGCCAGACACCGGTGCTGGTGCTGTTCCACGGCCTCGAGGGCTCCTCGGGCAGCCATTACGCGCAGGCCTTCGCCCACTGGGCGCGACAACAGGGCTGGCGCATCGTGGTGCCTCATTTCCGCGGCTGCTCGGGCGAGCTCAACCTCGGCCCGCGCGCCTACCACTCGGGCGACTACGAGGAGATCGGCTGGGTCCTCGCGCGGCTGCGCCAGCGTGCCGGCCGGCGTGTGGTGGCGGTCGGCGTCTCGCTCGGCGGCAACGCGCTGCTGCGCTGGGCCGAGGAGGCCGGCGAGCAGGCCTCGCAGACCGTGCATGCGGTGGCCTCGATCAGCTCGCCGATCGACCTCGCGGCCGGCGGCCACGCCATCTCGCGCGGCTTCAACCGGCAGGTCTACACCCGCATGTTCCTGCGCTCGATGAAGCCCAAGGCGCTGGCCAAGCTGGCCCAGCATCCGGGGCTGTTCAGCCGCGAGCGGCTGCTCGCCGCCGCCGATCTCTACGAGTTCGACAACGTCTTCACCGCGCCGCTGCACGGCTTCAAGAACACCGACGACTACTGGGCGCGCGGCTCGGCCAAGCCGCACCTGCATGCGATCCGGGTGCCGGCGCTGGTGCTCAATGCGCGCAACGATCCCTTCGTGCCGGCCTCCTGCCTGCCGGCGCAGCACGAGGTCGGTCGCCATGTCACGCTGTGGCAGCCGGCGCATGGAGGCCATGTGGGCTTCGCGGCCGGCGGCTTTCCGGGCCATGTGATGCGCCTGCCGCAGGCGGTGATGGGCTGGATGCGGACCCACGTCGGCGACTGAGGGCCGCGGCTCCAAGCCCGAGAGTTAGGGCTTGGACGGCCCGAAGGACGCGAGCTCTGCGACGGCATGAGTCGGCTGCGCCGCGCGGCGCACAATCGCCCGCGATGGACGAGATCGTCAAGGCAGCACTGAAGAAGTGGCCCAACGTGCCGGCCTGCCGCGGCTGGCTTGGCCTCGACGCGCGCGGCGACTGGTACATGCGCGACGACCGGGTCCAGGCCGCCGGCTCCTTTCCGCAGGTCAAGGGCAGCCGCCTGCGCCACGAGAAGCTGTGCGAGTTCATCCACCGCAACTACGAGGCCGATGCCGACGGCTGCTGGTACTTCCAGAACGGACCGCAGCGCGTCTATGTCGAGCTTGAAGCGGCCCCGCTGCTGGTGGGCGTCGCGCGCCGGGACGACGCCAGCTTCGCGCTCGAGACCCACACCGGACTGGCGGTGCTGCAAGTCCAGAGCAGCTGGCTCGACGAGCATGGCCGCCTGTTCCTCGCCACCGAGCGCGGCTTCGGGCTGGTGCGCTCGCTCGACATGGACACCGCCGCCGACGCCGTGACGCTCGGCCTGTGGACGCCGCAGCAGATGGACTTCGCGCAGATGCCGGCGCGCTTCGGCTACGTGCTCAGCCCGCAGCGCACCGGGACCGGGGCGCCGGCGGTCTAGAGCCTCAGTTGCCGACGCTGAGATTCAAGCCGGCGGTGATGGTGAACCTGGGCAAGGCCTGCCCCTGGTGCGCCACGGACCACTGCGGCTCCATGTAGAAGTTCAGCACGCTGGTGCCGGCCTTGATCGCCTTGCCGCCGCCGAAGCCGACCGGAATCACGTAGTCGCCGTTGCGCAGATCGAAGCGCCAGGCCGCGGTCGAGCGCAGGTACCAGCCACGATCGAAATTGAAGTAGGCCAGCGGCTGCAGCGCGATGGCGTCGACGTCCTGGCGCTCGCCGTCGCCGGCGAAGGAGCGCTGCCATTGCAGGCGCGCGCCGAGCAGACGTGCCGGGCTGACGGCGAGCGCGACCGCGTCGACGCCGGCCTGCCACTTGCCGGCGCCGAGCTCGTCGCTGGAGGCGGTCGGCAGCGTCAGCATCGGCCCGATGCCGAGCTGCAGTCCCTGCGCGTGCAGCACGAACAGGTCGGACAGGCTCAGGTCGCCCGGGCCCACCGTGCTGCCACCGCCCGGTGCCGGGCGCGAGCTGAACGGCAGCGTGAGGCCCAGCACCTGCGGCACGCCGATCAAGCCGTTCGGCGCCACCGGCAACAGTCCGCGGACGAAGAAGTCGTTGATCTCGGCGCTGCTCTCATGCAGGTACGGCGAGTACTGGTTCTGCACGTTCAGCGCCGCGAACGGGGCCAGCGGGTTGTTGCTGCGGTTGAGCAGTTCGGCGTCGGCCGATTGCGCGCTCGCGCTCGGTGGTGCCAGCAAGGCGGCAGCGGCGAGGAGCGCCAGGCCGGCGGCGGGCCTGGATCGGGTTGTCTGTCGTTGCTGCTGCTGCGGTTCCATCGATGAAGCTCCTGCTCGGGTCGCGACCACGAAAAAGGGGGCCGCGGCCCCCTCTTCTGTTGCCGATCGCGGCAACCTTACTTGACGGTGCCCACCATGTAGGCGACGACCGCCTTGATATCGGCATCGCTGGCGGCGACCGCGCCACCCTTGGGCGGCATCGCGCCCTTGCCCTTGATCGCACTGGCGGTCAGGCCATCGACGCCGGTGGCCAGGCGCGGCGTCCACGCGGCCTTGTCACCGAGCTTCGGCGCACCGGCCACGCCGGCGGCATGGCAGACCGCGCAGTTCTGGGTGTAGAGCGCGGGCGTCGCGTCGGCCTTGGCTGCCGGCGCGGCGGCGGCTGCCACCGGCGTGGCCGCGGGTGCCGGAGCAGCAGCGACCGGCGCAGCCACCGGGGCCGCGGTTGCCGCCGGGGCGGCAGCGCCGGCAGCGGCCGGGGCCTTGGGCTCTTCGAACTTGGCGCCGCCGGCATTGGCCATGTGGACCACGGCGCGTCCGATCTCGAGATCGCTCAGGTCGCCGCCCCCCTGGGCGCCCATCGCGCCCTTGCCCTTGAGGGCCGACGTCAGCAGCGCCTCGTAGCCGGTCTTGATGCGCGGGCCCCAGGCCGCGGCATCGCCGAGCTTGGGCGCGCCCGCCAGCCCCGCGGCGTGGCAGGCCGCGCACTGCGCGTTGAAGGCCTGCTCGCCGGTCTTGAGGGCTCCGGCATCCGACAGGTCCTTGACCACCACCTGCCCCACCGGCTGGATGCGCGCGGCGACGGCCTCCGGGCCGAGCGCGTCGGAGCCGGCCGGTGCCGAGCTCTGGTGGTAGACGTAGTTGACGAGCAGCACGATGCCGAAGATCGGCACCAGGAACGAGAACAACACCGCCAGGATCAGCTGCTTGGGCGTGCGGATCGGACCTTCGTGGTTGGGTTCGTGGTGCGCGTGATGCGGATCGTGCGGCGTGGCGTCGCTCATGACTTCCTCGTCGGGCGCCGGCGGGCGCCGAGTCTGTTCGGGGGCTGGATGGCTGGCCGCGGCGCGGCACGTCTTCTTGCGCATGGCCAGGCCACGCAAAGCCTGCGGATTATACGGAGCCGCCGGCGCCTGGCCGCGATCGCCGGTGGGGCCTCGGCTACACTTGCGGCCCCGAGCGCCCGTAGCTCAATGGATAGAGTACTGCCCTCCGAAGGCAGGGGTTGCTGGTTCGATCCCAGCCGGGCGCGCCACCTTCGACGAGCCGCCAGCACGCGCGGCCCGGTTCACGAGCCACCCCGACCGATGACGCCGCCGCTGCTTGCGCTGCACCAGGTCGACAAGCGCTTCGCGGGCGGTACGCTGGCATTGCAGGGGCTCGATCTGGCGATCGCCCGCGGCAGTTTCACCAGCCTGCTCGGCAGCTCCGGCTGCGGCAAGAGCACCTTGCTGCGCCTGCTGGCCGGCCTCGAGACGCCGACCGCCGGCCGCGTCGAACGCGCCGACGATGCGGTCGGCAACACCGGCTTCGTCTTCCAGCAACCGACCCTGATGCCGTGGGCGCGGGTCGCCGCCAACGTCGCGCTGCCCTTGCAACTGCAGCGGCGCCGGCAGGCCGAGATCGACACCGCCGTCGCGCCCGCGCTGGCCGCTGTCGGGCTGCAGGACTTCGGCAACGCCTTCCCGCGCGAGCTCTCTGGCGGCATGCAGATGCGCGCCTCGATCGCCCGCGCGCTGATCACGCGACCGGCGCTGCTGCTGCTCGACGAGCCCTTCGCCGCGCTCGACGAGATCACCCGCTTCCGCCTCAACGAGGACCTGCTCGCGCTGTGGCAGCGCGATGCCTTCACCGCCGTCTTCGTCACCCACAGCGTGGCCGAGGCGGTGTTCCTGAGCCAGCGCATCGTCGTGATGGCACCGCGGCCGGGGCGCGTCAGCGAGATCATCGGCCTCGATGCGCCGTACCCGCGCCACGCGGCATTCCGCGCCACCCCCGCCTTTGCCGAAGCCTGCATCCGGGTCTCGCAGGCACTGCTGAGGGCCAGCGATGGCTGAGCCGGCGATCGATCACCGCGGACGCTGGCTGACGCCGCTGCTCAGCACGCTGGCGATGCTCGCCGCGTGGGAGGCCGCGGTGCGCTGGTGGGAGATTCCGCCCTATCTGCTGCCGGGCCCGTTGCTGGTGGCGCGCACGCTGTTCGAGAACTTCGGCTCGCTGCTGCCGAGCTGGTGGTTCACCGTGAAGATCACCCTCGCCGCGCTCGCGCTCGCGGTGGTCGGCGGCGTGCTGCTGGCGGTGCTTTTCGCGCTCAGCCGGCGCGCCGAGGCGAGCCTGGCGCCGTTGGCGGTGGTGCTGCAGGTGACGCCGATCGTCGCGATCGCGCCGCTGATCCTGATCCTGGTCGACAGCACCACCGCGGCGCTGCTGGTCTGCGCCTTCATCGTCGCCTTCTTCCCGATCATGGCCAACACGCTGCAGGGGCTGCGCAGCGCCGACGCCAATCTGCGCGAACTGCTGCGGCTGTACCGCGCCACGCGCTGGCAGACGCTGCGCTACCTGCTGGTGCCGAGCGCGCTGCCCTACTTCATGGCCGGGCTCAAGATCGCCGGTGGCCTGGCGCTGATCGGCGCGGTGGTGGCCGAGTTCACCGCCGGAGCCGCCGGCCGCGAAACGGGGCTGGCCTCGCGCATCCTGGAGGCGAGCTTCAGAACCGAGATCCCGAAGATGTTCGCGGCACTGGTGCTGGTGTCGCTCACCGGCATCGGCATCCATCTCGCGATGCAGGCGCTCGCCCGGCGCGTGCTCGGGCGCTGGCACGACAGCGAGCGCGGCTAGTCGGGCAGCCGCCGTTCGGCCTGCGATCGCACCGCCGCGTCGAGCGCCTTCTCCAGCGCCGGCAACTGCACGTCGGCCAGGCGCTTGAGGTAGAGGCAGCCCTTGCCTTCCTTGAACTTGCCCTTGCCGCGCAGCGCGGCCGCGGCGTCCTCGAGCCCGCAGTCGAGGTAGAGCGCGAACTCGCGCTGGCGCGGCGCAAAGCCGATCAGCAGGCTCTCGCCCTGGCTGCCGTCGGCGTAGTCGATGCGCGCGCGGCCGAAGCCGACGATCGCCTCGCCCCACATCACCGGCGCGCTGCCGCTGGCGGTCTGCATCAGGCGCAGCAGCGTGGCGCTGTCCTCGCGCTTGGATTCGTTCTCGATGCGGCCGATGAAGGCATGCGCATCCTCGGTCGTCGGCTGCGTCTTGGCTTCGTATCCCATGGGCTTCTCCGGTTCGACCCCGACTCTATGATGAGCCGATGCGCACCACGATCCATCACCTGTTCATCGCCGGCCTGCTGGCACTCGCCGCGCCGCTGGCCGGCGCCGCCGACAAGGTGGTCTTCGGCACCAACTGGAAGGCCCAGGCCGCGCACGGTGGCTTCTACCAGGCGATCGCCGACGGCACCTACGCCAAGGCCGGGCTCGACGTGACGATCCGCCCCGGCGGCCCGCAGGTCAACAACCGCCCGTTGCTCCCGGCCGGCAGGATCGACTTCCTGATGACCGGCAACCTGCTGCACAGCTTCGACAACGTCAAGAACGGCGTACCGGTGGTGGTGGTGGCGGCGATGTTCCAGAAGGACCCGCAGGCGCTGTTCTCGCATCCGGGCGCTTATCGGACCTTCGCCGAACTCAACACCGCACCGGTGGCGTGGATCGCCAAGGACGCGCAGTTCTCCTGGTGGGCCTGGCTCAAGGCCGAGCATGGTTTTCGCGACGAGCAGCTGCGGCCCTACGCCTACAACCTCGGCCCCTTCCTCGCCAACAAGAGGAGCATCCAGCAGGGCTACGCGGTCGAGGAGCCGATCTCGATCCGCAGCCAGGGCGGCTTCGAGCCGCAGACCTGGCTGCTGGCCGACCATGGCTACAGCACCTACTCGACCACGATCGAGGCACGGGTCGAGACGGTGCAGAAGAACCCGGCGCTGGTGAAGCGCTTCGTCGAGGCCTCGATCATCGGCTGGGTCAACTACCTGCACGGCGATCGCAGCAAGGCCGACGCGCTGATCCGGCGCGACAACCCCGACATGCCGCAGGCCACGATCGACGCCTCTGCGGCGCTGATGAAGCAGCTCGGCATCGTCGACTCGGGCGACGCGCAGACGCTGGGCATCGGCGCGATGCGGCCGGAGCGCATCGCCGACTTCCACGCCAAGATGCTCAGGGCCGGGCTCTACAAGCCGGGCGAGGTCGACCTGAGCAAGGTGGCGACGACCGCCTTCGTCAACCAGGGCGTCGGCGTGGCGCTCGCCCGGCAACTGGGCGCCGGGCGCTGAAGGCGGCTCAGGCCGAGCGTGGGGGCGTGCCGAGGCGGTCCGCGACCGCCCGCGGAAGCACGAGCGGCGCCGGCGTGGCGGCTGCCGGCGTGCCGATGCGGGCCAGTTCCTCGCCGAGTGCCGCCGCCGTCACCGGCTTGACGCGATAGCTGTCGCAGCCAGCCAGCGAGGCGCGCACGCGGTCGGTGCCGCTGCTGCGCCCGGTGACCACGACGACCCGCGGACGCGGGCCGGCACGGTGGTGCAGTTCGTGGCACAGCACCAGGCCACCGAGCTCGTTGGCATCGCCGGCGTCGAGCGCGAGATCGACGAACACCGCGGCATAGGAGCGCACGGCGAGCCGGGCGCGCGCCTCGTGGGTGCTGGCCGCGACGTCGACGCGGCAGCCGAGGCGCTCGAGCTGCACCCGCAGGTACTGGCGCGCGACCTCGCTGTCGTCGACCACCAGCACCTCGTGCGCCGGAGCCGTCGCATCGACCGCAGGCGCGGGCACCGGCTCGGCGACGACCGGGCGTGACATGGCCGGCGCTTGTGCTGCCGGCCTTGCCGCCGGCAGCGACGCGCCCAGCAGCGTGCGCAACGCGCGCTGCACGGCCAGCGGATCGATCGGGCGCGGCAACAGCATGCCGGCGCCGTCGGGCGCTCGCGCGCCGATGAACACGGTGCTCGCCAGGCGGCCGGCGGCCCAGACCTGCTGCACGGCGTCCTGGTCGTCGGCGTTGGCGACGATCCAGCGCACCTGCGCCAGCGGGCGCGACGCCAGCTCGAAGGCCGGCACGTCGCGGACGAGCATGCGGAAGTAGGCCTCGAGCGATTGCCGCTCGAAACTGCCGAAGCCGACCAGTGCGACCGCTTCGGTCTTGCGCGGGCTGGCACCGGCCGGGGTAGTGGGTACTGATGAACTCATGACCGGATCGTCAGCCGCGCGCAAGACAGCGGCAATCCCACCTTGGAGCGACAGCTTTGTCGGTGCGTGACGGATGCCTCGATCCGTGCCGCTAGCATTGCGGCATCTACCCCGAACGAGCGGCCCGCGCGGGCCGAAACAGGCCATGACGACCGTCTACGACTTCGAAGCCCATGACATCGCCGGCAAGCCGATCAGGCTCGCCGACGCCCGCGGGCGCGTGCTGCTGATCGTCAACACCGCCAGCGCCTGCGGCTTCACGCCGCAGTTCGAGGGCCTGGAGAAGCTCTGGAAGAGCTACGGCGAGAAGGGCCTGACCGTGATCGGCTTTCCTAGCAACCAATTCGGCCAGCAGGACCCCGGCAACAACGACGAGATCGCCTCGTTCTGCCAGCTCAACTATGGCGTGAGCTTTCCGATGATGGCCAAGGTCGAGGTCAACGGCGCCGGCGCGCACCCGCTCTGGAAGTGGCTGACCAGCGAGAAGAAGGGCATCCTCGGCACCCAGGGCATCAAGTGGAACTTCACCAAGTTCCTGGTCGGCCGCGACGGCGAGGTGATCGCGCGCTACGCGCCGACCGACAAGCCCGAGTCGCTCGTCAAGGACATCGAGGCCGCGCTCGCGGCGTGAACGAGATCAGCATGTTCCAGCACATCGAGCCCTACGCCGGCGACCCGATCCTCACGCTCAACGAGGCCTTCGGCCGCGACCCGCGCACCGACAAGATCAACCTCAGCATCGGCATCTACTTCGACGACGAGGGCAAGCTGCCGGTGATGGCCGCGGTGCGCGCCGCCGAGGCGCAGCAACTGCAGGCCGCCGGCGTGCGGCCCTACCAGCCGATGGAGGGCGCCGCCAACTACCGGCAGGCGGTACAGCACCTGCTGTTCGGCGCCGAGCACGAGGCGGTCAAGAGCGGCCGCATTGCCACGCTGCAGACCATCGGCGGCTCCGGCGGCCTCAAGGTCGGCGCCGATTTCCTCAAGCGCTGGTTTCCCGACAGCGCGGTCTGGGTCAGCGACCCGACCTGGGACAACCACCGCGCGATGTTCGAGGGCGCCGGCTTCAAGGTCGGAACCTATCCCTACTACGACGCGGCGACCGGCGGCCTGGACTTCGAGGCGATGCTCGCCGCCATCGAGCAGTTGCCGGCGCGCAGCATCGTGCTGCTGCATGCCTGCTGCCACAACCCGAGCGGCGTCGATCTCACGCACGCGCAGTGGGCGCGGCTGATCCCGGTGATTGCGCGACGCGGGCTGATTCCCTACGTCGACATCGCCTACCAGGGCTTCGGCGACGGCATCGAGGAGGACGCCTGGGCGATCCGCGCGCTGGCGGCCGATCGGACGGCCGGCACGCCGATCAGCTTCTTCGTCGCCAGTTCCTTCTCGAAGAGCTTCTCGCTTTACGGCGAGCGCTGTGGCGCGCTGAGCGTGGTCTGCCCGGACGCGGCGCAGGCCGAGCTGGCGCTGGGCCAGCTGCGGGCGACGATCCGTCGCAACTACTCGAGCCCGCCGACCCATGGCGGCCAGCTCGTCGCGCGCGTGCTGCAGACGCCGGCGCTGCGCGCGCAGTGGGCGGCCGAGCTCGACGCGATGCGGGTGCGCATCGCCGCGCTGCGCCAGCGCCTGCATTCCGGGCTCGGCGAGCGCCTGCGCGCGGCCGGCGACACGCGCAACATCGACTACTTCATCACCCAGCGCGGCATGTTCAGCTACACCGGGCTGTCGGCCACACAGGTCGACCGCCTGCGCGAGGAGCACGCGGTCTACCTGGTGCGATCGGGCCGGATGTGCGCGGCCGGGCTGAACCCGAACAACGTCGACGCGGTCGCCGCGGCGCTGGCGACGGTGATGCTGAAGGACTGACACGGGAGCGCGCGATGAGTGAAGAGATCGACACCGGCAACCCGAGCGCGCTATCTCACGTCTCGCTCGGCACCAACCGCTACGCCGAAGCGGTGGTCTTCTACGACGCGGTGCTCGCCACGCTCGGCTGCACGCGCCTGATGGAGCACGAGGACGCCTGCTGCTGGGGCAAGGCCTATCCGGAGTTCTGGGTCCAGCGGCCGATCGACGGCCGGCCCGCCACGGTGGGCAACGGCAGCCACGTCGGCTTCGTCGCTGTCGACCCCGCCCAGGTCGACGCCTTCTGGGTCGCCGCGCTCGCCGCCGGCGCGCAGGGCGAGGGCGCCCCCGGCCCGCGCCCGCACTACGGCGCGCCCTACTACGGCTGCTTCGTGCGCGACCTCGACGGCCACAAGATCGAGGCTGCGTGCTGGGACGAGTCGCTGGCCGGCTAGTACGACCTCAGAACCAGGGCTCCGAGAGGCCCTCGTTGGCGAACATCCGCTGCACCGCCGGGCGCGCCAGCACGCGCTGCTGCCAGGCATGGATCGCCGGCCGGCTGCGCGCCGGGCGGGCGAAGTTGCGCGTCCAGCGACACAGCATGAAGGCGTAGATGTCGACGACCGAGTAGTTGGCGCCCAGCAGCCACGGCCCGCCGTGGCGCTCCAGTTCGGCCTCGATCTGCCCGAGCAACTCGCCGACCCGCGCCGTGGCGCGCGATTTGATGGCGGCGATCGCCACCGCGTCGGTGGCCTCGGTCTGGCGCTCGGGATAGAAGCACTGGATCAGCGTGGCCTGCAGCGTGTTGGTCAGCCAGACCAGCCACTGGTAGGCCTGCGCGCGCTCGGCGCTGCCCACGGGCGGCAGCAGGCCGGCGTCGGCATGAGTGTCGGCCAGGTGCAGGCAGATCGCGGCACTCTCGTAGAGCACCAGTTCGCCGTCGACCAGCACCGGGATCTTGCCGTTCGGATTGAGCGCGCGGTAGGCCGCGCTGTCGAGCGCGCCGGCGTCCTTGTCGACGAACAGGCGCTGGTAGGGCACGCCAAGCTCCTCGAGCACGATGTGCGGCGCCATGCTGGCGGTGCTGGGGTGGTAGTGCAACTGGATCATCGTTTTCTCATCGACTCACGGAGGGCAGGGCGGAAGAGGCGGCGCGCGTGCGTGCCGCCAGCAGGTTGAGCAGCAGGCCGGTCATCACCAGTGCCGCGGCGCCGAGCTTCCAGGCCGGCAGGCTCTCGCCGAGCCACCAGGCCGAGGCGCTGAAGCCGAACACCGGCACCAGCAGCGCCATCGGCGTGATGGTCGCGGCCGGGTGACGGTTGAGCAGCCAGCCCCAGGCGCCGTAGCCGAACAGCGTGTTGCCCACCGCCTGCCAGGCCACCGCGAGCCAGGTGCCGGTCGAGGCATGGAGCACGCCATCGCGCATGGCGGGCCAGCCGTCGAAGACAAGACTCATCAGCAGCAGCGGCGGCACCGCGAAGACGCTCGACCAGACCATGAAGCCGAGCATGTCGACGCCGCGTCCGGCGCCGCGCACCACCAGGTTGCCAAGCGCCCAGCACAGCGCCGCGGCCAGCACCAGCGCCAGGCCCCAGGCGGTCACGCTGGCCTCCAGGTTGAGCGCGATCACGCCCATGCCGGCCACCGCCAGCGCCAGCGCGCCGAACTGCAGCGGCTTGAAGCGCTCGCCGGTGGTCAGCGCGACCAGCGCGATCGTGAAGAAGACCTGGGTCTGGATCACCAGCGAAGCGAGGCCGGGCGAGATGTCCGCGCGCATCGCCAGGAACAGCAGGCCGAACTGGCCGGCGCCGAGCAGCACGCCGAAGGCCGCGAGCCGCCACCAGGCGACCGCCGGCTTGCGGACGAAGAGCAGGAATGGAAAGGCCGACAGCGCGAAGCGCAGCACCGCGAACAGGAACGGCGGCAACTCGGCCAGGCCGAGCTTGATGACGACGAAGTTCGTGCCCCAGACGGCGACCACGGCCAGGGCGAGCAGCAGGTGCGAGAAGGGCATCACGCCCATTGTCGGCCCGGCGCGACAGCGCTCGTCTAGAGTTCGGCGACATCACAAACAAGCTCGTCAGGGAGACAGCATGCAAACAAATCGTCCGGCGGGCGCGCTCTGGTCGCGCCTGGTCGCCGGTGGCCTGGCCGTACTGGCCCTGCTCTGCACGTCGGCACAGGCGGCGCCACCCTCGATCGACGACTTCTTCAAGGCACCGACCTTTGCCCAGGCGGCGCTGTCGCCCTCGGGGCGCTACCTGGCGGTCGGCGTCGGCCTGGCGACGGGTCGTGTCGGCCTGGGCGTGATCGACCTCGAGCAGCGCAACGCGGCGCCCAAGCTGGTGGCCAACTTCAGCGATGCCGACATCGGCTACTTTCAATGGCTCAACGACCGGCGCCTGATCTACACCGCCGCAGAGAATGACAAGGCAGCCGCGAACTTGAGCGGCGCCCGAGGCCTCTGGGCGATCGACCGCGATGGCGCCGACGGCCGCAAGCTGATCGAGCGGCGCACCTACGGCGTGTCCGACCAGTCCTCGCACATCGTCAGCAAGGTGCTGCCCTCGAGTTACGCCATCGAGGCGGTCCCGAGCGACGGCAGCGACGACGTGATCGTCGCCGAGGCGCGACGGGACAACGTGGGCGACTTCGTCGGCAGCGTGCCCTTTCGCCTCGATACGCGCAGTGGCGTCAAACGCATTCTCGGGCCGGTACCGGACACACGCATCACCTACTGGGTCTTCGACAGCCGCGGCGACGCGCGCGTCGCGGTGGCCCAGTCCGGCGGCAAGGCGCGCCTGTACTGGCGCGAGACCGGCAACGACAAGTGGACTCTGCTCGACGAGTACGAATCCAGGCTCAGCCAGAAGCTGACGCCGCTGTGGGTCGACGGCAACGAGCTCTACGTGACCGCCGGCGCCGGCGCGGCCTCCACGCGTTCGCTGTTCCGCTACGACGTGCCGACCCGCAAGATCGTGCCCGGCCCGGTCTTCACGATCGCCGGCTTCGACTACGGACGCGACTACCAGGTCGACCATGGCAGCGGCCGCGTCATCGCGATCCACTACGCGACCGATGCCGCCGGCACGCACTGGTTCGATCCGCAACTCAAGGCCGCGCAGCAGGAGGTCGACAAGCTGCTGCCGACCACGGTCAACCGGATCATCTGCACCCGCTGCACGGACGCACCGCGCCTGCTGGTGCGAGCCCACTCCGATCGCCAGCCTGCGCTGTACCTGCTGTTCGACACCCAGACCCGCAAGCTCGAGTACGTGGGTGGCGCTCGTCCGTGGATCGATGCAAAGCAGATGGCGACCCAGGACTTCGTTCGCATCAAGGCGCGCGATGGCATGTCGCTGCCGATCTACATCACCAAGCCGGCTGGGAAGAGCACACAGCCGCAGCCGGCGGTGGTGCTGGTGCACGGCGGCCCGCATGTGCGCGGCAATGTCTGGGGCTGGGACGCGGATGCGCAGTTCCTAGCCTCGCGCGGCTACATCGTGATCGAGCCCGAGTTCCGTGGTGGCGACGGCTTCGGCCTCAGACACCTGGAGGCCGGCTTCAAGCAATGGGGCCTGGCGATGCAGGACGACGTGACCGATGCCACCCACTGGGCCATCAAGGAGGCCGGCGTCGACCCCAAGCGCATCTGCATCGCCGGCGCCAGCTACGGCGGTTATGCGGCGCTGATGGGACTGGTGCGTGAGCCCGATCTCTACCGCTGCGGCATCAACTGGGTCGGGGTGACGGATCCCGAGTTCATGTTCTCGCTGCACTGGAGCGACTTTTCGGAGGAGGCGAAGCGATACGGTTTGCCGGTGATGCTTGGCGACCCCAAGGCCGACGCCGCACGCTTTGCCGCCACCTCGCCGCTGAAGCAGGCCGACAAGATCAACCAGCCGCTGCTGCTGGCCTACGGCGGCGTCGACCGCCGTGTGCCGATCAAGCATGGCACCGCGTTCCGCGACGCCGTCATCCGACACAACAAGGACGTCGAGTGGGTCGCCTACGGCGACGAGGGCCACGGCTGGGGTTCGATGGAAAACAAGCGCGACTTCTGGGGTCGGGTCGAGAAGTTCCTAGCGCGCAACATCGGCGAGGTGGCGCCCGCCGTCGCCTCCAAGTAGCAGGTGCCGCAGCTCAGCCCGCCACCGCCTGCCTGACCGCGCGCTCCCAGCGTTCCATCAGCTCGGCCGCGCGCTCGCGCGGCAGCGTCGGCAGGAAACGGCGCTCGACGCGCCAGTTGCGGCTGAGTTCGTCGAGCCCCGCGTAGACGCCGCAGGCCAGGCCCGCCAGGTAGGCGGCGCCGAGCGCGGTGGTCTCGATCACCTGCGGGCGCACCACCGGGATGCCGAGCAGGTCGGCCTGGAACTGCATCAGCATGTCGTTGACGCAGGCGCCGCCGTCGACGCGCAGCTCGGTCACTGCGGCCTCGGCACCGAGGTCGCGGCTCATCGCCTGCAGCAGCGCCGCGCTCTGGAAGGCGATGCTCTCGAGCGCGGCGCGCGCGATGTGGGCCACGGTGCTGCCGCGCGTGAGGCCGACGATCGCGCCGCTCGCCTCGGGCCGCCAGTAGGGCGCGCCGAGGCCGGTGAAGGCCGGCACGAAGACCACGCCGCCGGCATCGGGCACGCTCTCGGCAAGCGCCTGCACCTCGCCGCTGCCCTTGATCGCGCGCAGCCCGTCGCGCAGCCACTGCACCACCGCGCCGCCGATGAAGACGCTGCCTTCGAGCGCGAACTCGGGCCGTGCGGTGGGCTGCGCCGCGCTGGTGGTGATCAGGCCGTTGGCCGAGGAGCGGAACTCGGTGCCGGTGTGCATCAGCATGAAGCAGCCGGTGCCGTAGGTGTTCTTGGCCAGGCCGGCGCTGAAGCAAGCCTGGCCGAACAGCGCCGCCTGCTGGTCGCCGGCGATGCCGCCGATCGCCACCGGCGCGCCGAGCAGCGCGGACTCGCTGTGACCGTAGAGATGGGCCGAGGGCCGCACCTGCGGCAGCAGCTCGCGCGGGATGTCCAGCGCGGCCAGCAGTTCTTCGTCCCACTCGTTGCGGTGCACGTCGAGCAACATCGTGCGCGAGGCGTTGCTGACGTCGGTGGCATGGACGCGGCCGCCGGTGAGTCGCCACAGCAGCCAGCTGTCAACGGTTCCGAAGGCGAGCTCGCCGCGCCGCGCCGCATCGCGCGCACCGGGCACGTGGTCGAGGATCCACTTGAGCTTGGTGCCCGAGAAGTAGGCGTCGATGATCAGCCCGGTCTTGCGCCGCACCAGCGGCTCCAGCCCCTGGGCGCGCAGCGCGGCGCAGGTCGGCTCGGCGCGCCGGTCCTGCCAGACGATCGCGTTGTGGATCGGCTCGCCGCTGGCCCGGTTCCAGACCACCGTGGTCTCGCGCTGGTTGGTGATGCCCAGCGCCGCCACCTCGCCGGCCTTCAGCCCGGCCTTGGCCAGCACCTCGCGGGCGGTCTCGAGCTGGGTGCTCCACAGTTCACGCGGGTCGTGCTCGACCCAACCCGGCTGCGGGTAGATCTGGCGGATCTCGCGCTGCGCGAGCGCGACCACCCGACCGGCGCGGTCGAAGACGATGCTGCGTGAACTCGAAGTGCCCTGATCGAGGGCGAGCAGGTAGCTCATCTGGACCTTCTCCTCGTTCAACCGGCAACGACGCACTCCACGCCGGCTTCCTCGAGCAGCAGCGCAAAGGGCGGTGGCGGCGGCGCGTCGGTGAACAGGCGATCGAGCTGGCGCACATGGCCCAGTTCCACCATCGCCGGCCGGTTGAACTTGCTGGCGTCGGTTGCCAGCCAGACCTCGCGGCTGTGCTCGAGGATCGCGCGCGCCACCTTGACCTCGCGGTAATCGTAGTCGCGCAGCGTGCCGTCGGGTTCGATGCCGGAGATGCCGATCAGGCCGATGTCGACCTTGAACTGGCGGATGAAGTCCACCGTCGCCTCGCCGACGATGCCGCGGTCGCGCGCGCGCACAACGCCGCCGGCGACGATCAGCTCGCAGTCGGGGTTGTCGCAGAGGATCGCCGCGACGTTGAGGTTGTTGGTGATGACGCGCAGCCCGCGGTGGTGCAGCAGCTCGCGCGCCACCGCCTCGGTGGTGGTGCCGATGTTGAGGATCAGCGAGCAACCCTGCGGCACGCGCGCGGCGATCGCGCGCGCGATGCGCGACTTGCCCTCGGCCTGCAGCGCCTGGCGCTGGCGGTAGGCGATGTTCTCGGTGGTCGAGCCGGGCGTGCGCACACCGCCGTGAAAGCGCACCGCCAGCCCGGCCTCGGCCAGCCGCTGCACGTCGCGGCGCACCGTCTGCAGCGTCACGCCGAAGCGCTCGGCCAGCGCCTCGACGGTGAGCGAGCCCTGGGCACGCAGGGCCTCGAGCAGCTGGACCTGGCGGGGGTTGGGCGTCATGGGCGAGGCGGGGCTGATTGCGCGTTGCCAGCCTAAACGAACACAAACGAAACAAAACGCGGGAAAACGACGATGTCCAAGCGCACCTGCCGGCGTAAAACGAACGCCGATCTCGCAGGAGCCCGCGCCCCGTGAACCCCTTGTCGACGGATCTGTCCGCTGCCACCGCTGCGCCCGGCGCGCCGGTGCCGGATTGCGACGTGCTGGTGGTCGGCGGCGGCATCAACGGCTGCGGCATCGCGCGCGACCTCGCCGGCCGCGGTTATCGCGTGCTGCTGTGCGAGCGCGACGACCTCGCCTCGCACACCTCCTCGTCATCGACCAAGCTGATCCACGGTGGCCTGCGCTACCTCGAGTACTACGAGTTCTCGCTGGTGCGCAAGGCGCTGGCCGAGCGCGAGGTGCTGCTCAAGAGCGCGCCGCACATCATGTGGCCGCTGCGCTTCGTGATGCCGCACGACGCCGCGATGCGCCCGGCCTGGATGGTGCGCATCGGCCTGTTCCTCTACGACCACCTGGCGCGGCGCGAGGTGCTGCCCGGCTCGCGCGGCATCGACCTGCGCACGCACGAGGCCGGCGCGCCGCTCAAGCCCGAGTTCAGCCGCGGCTTCGTCTACAGCGACGGCTGGGTCGACGATGCGCGGCTGGTGGTGCTCAACGCGATCGACGCCGCCGCGCGCGGCGCGCGGGTGCTGACGCGCACCCGCTGCAGCGCCGCGCAGCGCATGGCCGACGGCTGGCAGGCGACGCTGGCGACCGAGGACGGCGCCGTGCTCTCGGTGCGCGCCCGCGCGCTGGTCAACGCCGCCGGCCCCTGGGCCGAGGGCTTCCTGCGCGGCACGGCAAGGCCGGTGGCCGGCGAGGCGCTGGCCACGCGCAGCCTGCGCCTGGTCAAGGGCAGCCACATCGTGGTGCCGCGCTGCTTCGCGCATGACCACGCCTACATCTTCCAGAACCCGGACCGCCGGATCATCTTCGCGATCCCCTACGAGGGCGATTTCACGCTGATCGGCACCACCGATGTCGAGATCGAGGGCGACGATCCCGGTGCCGCGCGCATCGATGCCGACGAGATCGCCTACCTCTGCGAGCAGGCCAGCCGCTACTTCCGCCAGCCGCTGCGCCCGGCCGACGTGGTCTGGAGCTACTCCGGCGTGCGCCCGCTGCTCGACGACGCCTCGGGCGACCCGAGCGCAGTGACACGCGACTACCTGCTCGAAGCGCAGGGCGGCGTCGGAGACGGCGCCGGCGCCCAGGCGCCGCTGCTCACCGTCTGGGGCGGCAAGATCACGACCTTCCGCAAGCTGGCCGAGGACGCCGCCGACGAGATCGGTCGCCAGCTCGGCGAGCGGCGCGCGGCCTGGACCGAGGGCTCCTTCCTGCCCGGCGGCGATCTGTCGGCCTGGATCGGCGCGCCGCGGCGCCCCGATGCCGATTTCGAACGCTTCCTGCTCGAGCTTCGGCGGCGCCATGCCTGGCTGCCGCCGACGCTGGCACGCCGGCTGGCGCGCGCCTATGGCAGCCGCGTCGATCGCGTCATCGGCAGCGCGATGGCGCCGGCCGGCCTGGGCGCCGAGATCGTGCCCGGCGTCTTCGAGGCCGAACTGCAGTACCTGCAGCGCGAGGAATGGGCCACGCGCGCCGACGACGTTCTGTGGCGCCGCTCCAAGCTCGGGCTGCACCTGAACGCCGGCGAACGCGCGCGCGTCGGTGCCTGGCTCGACGCCGCAGCCGTTCAACTCACCGAGACCGCCTGATGCAACTGGTGCTCGAACAGATCAGCCAGAAGGTCGGCGCCGCCGAGCATCTGTACCCGCTCGACCTGGCGCTGCAGCCGCGCGCGGTGACGGTGCTGCTCGGCGCGACGCAGGCCGGCAAGACCTCGCTGATGCGCGTGATGGCCGGGCTCGACCGGCCCAGCCACGGCAAGGTGCGCGTCGATGGCGTCGACGTCACCGGCAAGCCGGTGCGCGAGCGCAACATCTCGATGGTCTACCAGCAGTTCATCAACTACCCCTCGCTGAGCGTGGCCGACAACATCGCCTCGCCGCTGAAGCTGCGCGGCGGACTCGACGCGGCGGCGGTGCGGGCGCGGGTCGAGGAACTGGCGCGCAAGCTGCACATCGACGCCTTCCTCGAGCGGCTGCCGGCCGAGCTCTCGGGCGGCCAGCAGCAGCGCGTGGCGCTGGCACGCGCACTGGCCAAGGACGCACCGCTGATGCTGCTCGACGAGCCGCTGGTCAACCTCGACTACAAGCTGCGCGAGGAGTTGCGCGAGGAACTCGCCGCGCTGTTCGCGGCCGGCGACTCGACCGTGGTCTACGCCACCACCGAACCCGGCGAGGCGCTGCTGCTGGGCGGCTACACCGCGGTGCTCGATGCCGGCGAGCTGCTGCAGTACGGGCCGACGACCGAGGTCTTCCATCGGCCGGAATCGCTGCGCGTGGCGCGTGCCTTCAGCGATCCGCCGATGAACCTGATCGCAGCCGAGGCGTTGGAGGGAGGCGTGCGGCTGCAGGGTGGGCTGCTGCTGCCGCTGGCGTTGCCGCCAGGCGCATCGCGCGAACTCACGGTCGGCGTGCGCGCCGCGGCGCTGCGCGCGCAGGCGCGGCCGGGCGACACCGCGCTCGTCGGCCAAGTCGAACTGGCCGAGATCTCGGGCTCCGACACCTTCGTCCACGCAGCCACCACGGTCGGCGATGTGGTGGCGCAACTGACCGGGGTGCATTACTTCGATCTGGGCGCGGCGATCACGCTGCACCTGGACCCGGCCCAGGCCTATGTCTTCGACGCCGGCGGCGATCTGCTGCTCGCTCCCGAGCGAAAGCACTGAGATGGCCCGCATCGACCTCGACCTCGCGCACGCCTACCGGCCCGACCCGAAGGCCGACAGCGACTACGCGCTGCTGCCGCTGAAGATGCGCTTCGAGGACGGCGGCGCCTACGCGCTGCTCGGCCCCTCGGGCTGCGGCAAGACCACGCTGCTCAACATCGTCTCGGGCCTGCTGCGGCCCTCGCAGGGCACGGTCAGCTTCGACGGTCGCGATGTCACGTCGGAGAGCCCGCAGCAGCGCAACATCGCCCAGGTGTTCCAGTTCCCGGTCATCTACGACACGATGACCGTGGCGCAGAACCTGGCGTTTCCGCTGCGCAACCGCAAGGTGGCGCCGGACAAGATCGCGGCCCGCGTCGGCCGCGTGGCCGAGATGCTAGAGCTCAGCGCCCAGCTCGACCAGCGCGCCGCCGGCCTGGCCGCCGATGCCAAGCAGAAGATCTCGCTCGGCCGCGGCCTCGTGCGCGAGGACGTCTCGGCGGTGTTGTTCGACGAGCCGCTGACGGTGATCGACCCGCACCTCAAGTGGCAGCTGCGGCGCAAGCTCAAGCAGATCCACCACGAGCTGAAGCTGACGCTGATCTACGTCACGCACGACCAGGTCGAGGCGCTGACCTTCGCCGACCAGGTGGTGGTGATGACGCGCGGTCGCGCGGTGCAGATCGGCTCGGCGAGCGATCTGTTCGAGCGCCCGGCGCACAGCTTCGTCGGCCACTTCATCGGCTCGCCCGGCATGAACTTTTTGCCGGCGCGCGTCAGTGCCGGCGCGCTCGAGATCGCCGGCCACCGCTTGCCGCTGCCGCGAGCCATCGCGGATGGCGAGATCAAGCTCGGCGTGCGCCCCGAGTACGTCCGGCTGGCCGCGCCCGGCAGCACCGGCGCGCTGCCGGTGCAGGTGGTGCAGGCGCAGGACATCGGCACCTACACGCTGCTCGGCGCGCGCATCGGCGAGCACGCGATCAAGGCCCGGCTGGCACCCGAACTGGCCGCGCCGACGGTTGGCAGCAGCGTCTGGCTGCAGGTGGTGGGCGAGCACACATGCTTCTACCGGGATGAGGAGCTGATCGCATGAGCCGCGGAAGAGGGGCCCCGCGCAGCGGGGATCGAAGCGCGAATGCGATCGCAGCGCCGACCGCTCGCTGCAACGCGGCACTCCCGCGACCGGAGGCGATGGCAGCATGAAGCCCTTCAACAACAAGGCCTGGTGGCTGATCCTGCCGGTGATGATCAGCGTCGCCTTCTCGGCGATCCTGCCGCTGATGACGGTGGTGAACTACTCGGTGCAGGACATCATCTCGCCCGAGCGCCGTGTCTTCGTCGGCACCGAGTGGTTCGCGTCGGTGATGCGCGACGAGGAGTTGCACGCGGCGCTGCTGCGCCAGCTCGGCTTCTCGTTCTCGGTGCTGCTGATCGAGATCCCGCTCGGCATCGCGCTCGCGCTGGCGATGCCGGCCCAGGGCTGGAGAGCCTCGCTGGTGCTGGTCACGGTCGCGCTGTCGCTGCTGATCCCGTGGAACGTGGTCGGCACCATCTGGCAGATCTTCGGCCGCACCGACATCGGCCTGCTCGGCGCCACGCTGGCGCGGCTGGGCTTCGACTACAGCTACACCGGCAACGCGACGCATGCCTGGCTCACGGTGCTGGCGATGGACGTCTGGCACTGGACGCCGCTGGTGGCGCTGCTCTGCTACGCCGGGCTGCGCGCGATCCCCGACGCCTACTACCAGGCCGCGCGCATCGACGGCGCCAGCCAGTGGGCGGTGTTCACCTACATCCAGCTGCCCAAGCTGCGCGGCGTGCTGATGATCGCGGTGCTGCTGCGCTTCATGGACAGCTTCATGATCTACACCGAGCCTTTCGTGCTGACCGGCGGCGGGCCCGGCAACGCGACCACCTTCCTCAGCCAGTACCTGACGCAGAAGGCGGTCGGCCAGTTCGACCTCGGGCCGGCGGCGGCCTTCTCGCTGATCTACTTCCTGATCATCCTGCTGCTGTGCTTCATCCTCTACAACTGGATGCAGCGGGTCGGCACCACCGATGGCGAGGCCGGCCATGAGTGAAGTTCGCCACCACGAGCGTGAACGCTGGCTGCAGAAGCGGACGGTGTTCCTGACGCTGTACCTGATCTTCGCGCTGGTGCCGATCTACTGGATGCTCAACATGAGCTTCAAGAGCAACGAGGAGATCCTGTCGAGCTTCTCGCTGTGGCCCATCAATTTCACCTGGCAGAACTACCGCACGATCTTCACCGACCCGTCCTGGTACTCGGGCTACATCAACTCGCTGATCTACGTGGCGATCAACACGGTGATCTCGCTGACCGTCGCGCTGCCGGCGGCGTATGCCTTTTCGCGCTACCGCTTCATCGGCGACAAGCATGTGTTCTTCTGGCTGCTGACCAACCGCATGACGCCGCCGGCGGTGTTCCTGCTGCCCTTCTTCCAGCTCTACACCACGCTCGGGCTGATGGACACGCACCTCGCGGTGGCGCTGGCGCACCTGGTCTTCAACGTGCCGCTGGCGGTCTGGATCCTCGAGGGCTTCATGAGCGGCGTGCCGCGCGAGATCGACGAGACCGCCTACATCGACGGCTACAGCTTTCCGCGCTTCTTCCTCACGCTGTTCCTGCCGCTGATCAAGGCCGGCGTCGGCGTCGCGGCCTTCTTCGCCTTCATGTTCAGCTGGGTCGAGCTGCTGCTGGCGCGCACGCTGACCAGCGTCAACGCCAAGCCGATCGTCGCGACGATGACGCGCACCGTCAGCGCCTCCGGCATGGACTGGGCGGTGCTCGCCGCGGCCGGCGTGCTGACCATCGTGCCTGGCGCGATCGTGATCTGGTTCGTGCGGCACTACATCGCCAAGGGCTTTGCGATGGGCCGCGTCTAGGAGCGAATGCAATGTTCGACTGGATGGTCTGGACCCTCCCGGTGGCCGTGTTCTTCACGTGCATCGCGCTGATGCTCGTCGGCATGACTGTGTGGGAGATGAAGTCGCCGACCACCACCCGCAAGGGCTGGCTGCCGATCGCCACCACCCGCGGTGACCGGCTGTTCATCGGACTGCTGCTCGCGGCCTACATCAATCTCGTGTTCATCGGCCTGGCCGGCAAGTTCGCGCAATGGTTTTCGCTCGAGCAGGAGCCGAGCATCTGGATCAGCTTCCTGTTCTCGATGGCCGTGCTGGCGCTCGTCATGAGAAAGGGTTGACGAGCCACGCGGCAACACCGATTCCAGACGGAGAGATGCGGCCCACCCACTTCCCCGGGGCCGATGCATCCACACCGCAGACGGGGAAGAACAGCCTGAGGAGACACAAGGATGAAGCTGCACCGCACCGCACTGGCCATCGCGGCCACCGCGTTCCTGGCCGGGCACAGTGCCTGGGCCGGCGAGGCCGAGGCCAAGAAGTGGATCGACGCCGAGTTCCAGCCCTCGACCCTCAACAAGGACCAGCAGATGGCCGAGATGAAGTGGTTCATCGAGGCCGCCAAGAAGCTGCAGGCCAAGGGCGTCAAGGAGATCTCGGTGGTCTCCGAGACCATCACCACCCACGAGTACGAATCCAAGACCCTGGCCAAGGCCTTCTCCGAGATCACCGGCATCAAGGTCAAGCACGACCTGATCCAGGAAGGCGACGTGGTCGAGAAGCTGCAGACCTCGATGCAGTCGGGCAAGAGCATCTACGACGGCTGGATCAGCGACTCCGACCTGATCGGCACCCATTACCGCTACGGCAAGATCCTGCCGCTGACCGACTACATGGCAGGCGCCGGCAAGGAGTACACCAACCCCGGGCTGGACCTGAAGGACTTCATCGGCACCAGCTTCACCACAGCGCCCAACGGCAAGCTCTACCAGCTGCCCGACCAGCAGTTCGCCAACCTCTACTGGTTCCGCGCCGACCTGTTCGCGAGACAGGATCTCAAGGACAAGTTCAAGACCAAGTACGGCTACGAACTCGGCGTGCCACTGAACTGGAGCGCCTACGAGGACATCGCCGAGTTCTTCACCAACGACGTCAAGACGATCGACGGCAAGCCGATCTATGGTCACATGGACTACGGCAAGAAGGACCCGTCGCTCGGCTGGCGCTTCACCGACGCCTGGCTGTCGATGGCCGGCACCGCCGACAAGGGCATCCCCAACGGTCTGCCGGTCGACGAGTGGGGCATCCGCGTCGCGGCCGACAAGTGCACGCCGGTCGGCGCCTCGGTGTCGCGTGGCGGCGCGACCAACTCGCCGGCGGCGGTGTTCGCGCTGACCAAGTACGTGGACTGGATGAAGAAGTACGCGCCCAAGGACGCCACCGGCATGACCTTCGGCGAGGCCGGCCCGGTGCCGGCACAGGGCCAGATCGCGCAGCAGATCTTCTGGTACACCGCCTTCACCGCCGACATGACCAAGCCCGGGCTGCCGGTGGTCAACGCCGACGGCACGCCCAAGTGGCGCATGGCGCCCGGCCCCAACGGCCCCTACTGGAAGCAGGGCATGCAGAACGGCTACCAGGACGTGGGCTCGTGGACCTTCTTCAAGGACCACGATCCCAACAAGGTCGCCGCGGCCTGGCTCTACGCGCAGTTCATCACCGCCAAGAGCACCTCGCTGAAGAAGACCATCGTCGGACTGACGCCGATCCGCGAGAGCGACATCCGCTCGCAGGCGATGACCGATCTCGCGCCCAAGCTCGGTGGCCTGGTCGAGTTCTATCGCAGCCCGGCGCGCGTGGCCTGGACGCCGACCGGCACCAACGTGCCCGACTACCCGAAGCTGGCGCAGCTCTGGTGGAAGAACGTGGCGCAGGCGGTGACCGGCGAGAAGACGCCGCAGGCCGCGATGGACACGCTGGCCGACGAGATGGACGCGGTGATGGCCCGCCTGGAGCGCGCCGGCATGGCCAACTGCCCGCCCAAGCTCAACCCCAAGGGCGATCCGGCCAAGTACCTGAGCGACAGCGCGGCGCCGTGGAAGAAGCTCGCCAACGAGAAGCCCAAGGGCGAGACCATCGCCTACGACAAGCTGCTCACCGCCTGGCGCGAGGGCCGGGTGCGCTGAAGAAGGCCTTGCTCGTCGAGGGCGGCGTGGCGTCACGCCGCCCTTGACGAGGCCGATGGCTCTGGTAGCTTGCGGCGCGTCCACCGCGTGCAACCTACCGGAGTTCCCGATGCCCCGTCTCCTCGGCAATCGCCGCCGCCTGCTGCAGTCCCTTGCCTGCTCGCTGGCACTCGTGGTCGGCGCAGGCCCGGCCCTCGCCGCCGACAGGGCGCTCAAGATCCTGGTCGGCTTTCCGGCCGGCGGCGGCACCGACGCGATCGCGCGGGTGCTGGCCGACAAGCTGAAGGACGAGCTCGGCAGCACCGTGATCGTCGAGAACAAGCCCGGTGCCGGCGGCCAGATCGCGGCCCAGGCACTGAAGGTGGCGCCGGCCGACGGCAGCACCGTCTTTCTCTCGCACGACCACACGATCTCGATCCTGCCGCTGGTGATGAAGAACCCGGGCTTCGACCCGGCCCGCGACTTCGTGCCGGTGGCGGGCTTCGCGACCTTCGTCAATGCCTTCGGCCTCTCGGGTGGCACGCCCGCGAAGAGCCTGCCCGACTACGTGGCGTGGGTGAAGAAGGAGGGCGCCGGCAAGGGCGTGGTCGGCGTGCCGGCCCCGGCCTCGGTACCCGAGTTCCTGGTCAAGGTGCTGGGCGACAAGTACCAGCTCGACCTGGTGGCCGCGCCCTATCGCGGCAGCGCGCCGATGATCACCGACATGCTCGGCAACCAGATCGCCGCCGGCGTGGCCTCGGTGCCCGACTTCATCGAGAACCACCGCGCCGGCAAGCTGCGCATCGTCGCGGTGCTCGGCGACAAGCGCCAGCCGGCGCTGCCCGAGGTGCCGACGCTGGGCGAGCTCGGCATCAAGGGCTTCGAGGACGTGCCCTACTACGCCTTCTTTGCGCCGGCCGGCACGCCCAGGGCCGAGCTCGATCGCTTCTCGGCCGCGCTGGCCAAGGTGGTCGCGCAGCCCGATGTGCGCGAGCGCCTGGGCGGCATGGGCCTGGCGGTCGGCTTCATGCCGCAGGACCAGTTGATCGCGCGCGAACGCGCCTACGCGAAGACCTGGGCCGAGATCATCCGCACCAGCGGCTTCCAGCCGCAATGAAGCGAGGCCCGGTGCGCGGCGACAGCCACTGGGCACAATCCGCCCCCTGATCCCTTGTTGTCCGCTTCATGACCTCGACCCCGCCGCCGCCCACCGAGGCTCCCGCACCCGACGTGCCCGCCGCCGCCAGGGAGCTGTCGCCGGCCGATTGCGCCGCCCAGCTCAAGCAGCGCTTTCCGGCGCTGTTCTCGGGCACGCCAAAGCCGCTGAAGCTGCGCATCCAGGCCGACATCCAGGAGCGCGCGCCCGGCGTGTTCAGCAAGCAGGCGCTGTCGGCCTTCCTACGCCGGCACACCGGCAGCACCGCCTACCTGATCGCGCTGAGCAAGAACACGCAGCGCTTCGACCTCGACGGCGCGCCCGCCGGCGAGCTCAGCGCCGAGCACCGCCAGCTCGCCGCCGAGGAGCTCACGCGTCGGCGTGCGGTGCACGAGTCGCGCCGCGAGCTCGAGGAGCAGCAGCGGCGCAACCGCGCCGGCCTGTTGCGCGACTTCCAGACCACGACGCTGACGCCGGCCAATTTCTGTGCGCTCAAGGGCGTCGCCGTCGAGGAACTCGATGGCCTGCTCGCGATCGCGCGCGCCGAGGCCGAGGAGTGGGCGCGCCAGGCGCCGCCGCAGCGACGCGACGCGCGCGAACACCAGGACCGCCGCAGCCCCGGCGGCCAGCGTCCCGACCGGCCGCGGCCGCCGCGCGAACGGCGCTAGGTAGGGCCCGTTTGCGCTGCCGGAGGGCTCGCGCCCGGGCCGCGCAAGCGCTACAGACTCAGCACATGCCCCGTCTGGGGCCGGGTGCCGCCGCCGAGCAATTCGCGATAGACCTGTTCGACCGCTCCCGGTCCCGCGCCGCGCTCGACCGTCAACCACGGCGAGGCTGAATCGGTGGCCGGCTTCAGGAAGGCGAGCCAGGCCGCCTCGATGCGCCGGCCCAGCTCGGCCGGGCCCCAGTCGCCATGGCGCTTCTTGATCTGCGCCGGGGCGAAGAACAGCACCGGCCGCGGGCCGGCCAGGCCCTTGCCACCGCCGAGTTCGTCCCAGTGGGTGCCGCCGACCGAGCAGCTGTACCTGAGCTGCTGGTCGAAGTGCGCGTGCACCTGGCTGCGCACCGGGGCGCTGCCGCTCATGTCGACATAGACGGTCGGCGTGCCGGCCGGCAGCGAGGTGATGGCGTCGTAGTCGACGACCTCGTCGTAGCAGCCCAGGCCCGCGGTGAAGGCCCGGTTCGCGGCCGAGGTGAGGCCGACGATGCGCGGCGCGCCCGGCGTGCCGCGCCGCTGCGACAGGCAGAACGCGGTGCCGTAGGCGGTCTTGCTCGAGGCGCTCGACAGCAGCACCGTGCTCGCGCCGAAGAAGTCGTTGTCGGCGAGGAAGTCGTCGATCAGGAACGAGGTCGTGAACAGCGGCCGCAGCAGCGCGATCTCGGCTTCCAGTTCGGGCCGGTAGCCGGGGTCGGCGCTGCAGCGCGCGTAGCGGTTGTAGACCGCGTGCAGTTCGCGCCGATGCGGCGCGCCATCGCTGAAGCCGCTGGCCCCGACCTTCTCCGGTTCGAGCACGACAAAGCGGCTCACGGGAAAGTAGCCGTAGAAGCGCTCGCCGACGGCCACGCCCTCGACGCCGCTCTCGACCACGTCGGCAAAGCCCCAGACCGGGATGCGGCCGTGATCGGGCACTGCGCAGGGAAAGAAGTCCCAGTAGCGCATGGTCTCGCCGAAGGCGGCGTAGGTGATGTTGTTGGAGGTGAGCGCGAAGGCGTCGATGCGCAGCCGCACCTGGCCGGGCCGCAGCGCGACGCTAGCGGCCTCGTCGTCGATGAAGCGCGCCTCGTGCAGCTGGCCGCGGCGGACGATGAAACTCTGTGCGCTCATGCTGGTCGTCTCCTTCGGCGAGCACTGTAGGCTGCGCGCGTCCTCGGTGACCAGCTATCACGCACGCGACACAATGCAGGGTCATGAAACACGACCAGCAGCGCAGCGGCGGCCTCGTCTACTCGACCGACTCCGGACGCATGTGCCCCGGCTGCCGCCAGCCGCTGGCCCGGTGCAGTTGCAGCCAAGCCAAGGCGGTGCCTGCCGGCGACGGCATCGTGCGCGTCTCGCGTGAAACCAAGGGCCGCAACGGCAAGTGCGTCACCGTGGTCAAGGGCCTGTCGCTGGAGGCCGCTGCGCTCGACAAGCTCGGCCGCGAACTCAAGGCCCTGTGCGGCTCCGGCGGCACCGCGCGCGACGGCGTGATCGAGGTGCAGGGCGACCATGCCGAGAAGCTCGTGGCGCACATGACGCGCGCGGGCTGGGTGGTCAAGCGCGCCGGCGGCTGATGAGGGCCCGAGCAGACAGGCTGGCGCCAGCCACCGCGCTATA
This sequence comes from Rivibacter subsaxonicus, assembly GCF_004217215.1. Classification (GTDB taxonomy): domain Bacteria; phylum Pseudomonadota; class Gammaproteobacteria; order Burkholderiales; family Burkholderiaceae_C; genus Rivibacter; species Rivibacter subsaxonicus. The sequence continues at coordinate 692,827 of NZ_SHKP01000005.1, read as the reverse complement.
GACTGGGTCAGGGGCACTGGCTTGCGCGCTTCGCAGTCGCAAGCCAGCGTGCCCGCATCCGACGCATCACCAATCTGCAACCACAGAAGGTATCCACGATGAAGACGACGACCATCACCACCCTCGCCCTGCTGGCGGCCCTGAGCGGCCTGGCCCAGGCACAGACCGCCGCGCCCGCCGCGACCCAGAGCACCGACCCGATCGTCCAGATGCGCACCGAGAAGCGCGACGCCAACCAGGTCTACCGCGAGGCAACGACCGCCGCGCGCAAGGAGCGCGACGCCAAGGTCAACGCAGCGGTCGACGCCGCGGTGAAGGACGCGAAGGCGCAGGGCAAGGATCCGATGGTCGCCCGGCGCGATGCGCGCAGCAAGGCGCGCGCAGCAACCCGGCCCGCCTACGACGCCCAGATGGCGGCGGCGCGCAAGGAGCGTGACACAGCGCGCGCGGCGGCGCAGGCCACCGCCACCAAGTCCTGACCACGCCGGCAGGCAAGCGCCTGCAGGACCTCGACCGCCCCGCCCCAGGCGGGGCGTTTCAATTGGGCGTCGCCCGGATCTCGATCAGCCTTGCCGCCCCGCTCGGCGCCCGCGCCCGCAACTGCCCGCAACCGCCTTCCACGTCCTGCCCCGCCGAATCGCGCAGCTTGGCGAGCACACCGCGCCGATGCAGCGCGCGCACCAGCGTCGCCGCCCGCTCGCTCGAGGGGCGCCTGAAGTCGAGACCGCCGACGCTGTTGTACGGGATCATGTTCATCAACGCGTACTTGCCGCGCAGCAGGTGCACGATGCCGTCGACTTCGTCGTCGCCGTCGTTGATGCCATCGAGCAGCGTCCACTGGTACTGGATCGGGTAGCCGGTCGCGCGCGCGTAGCGCTCGCCCAATGCGACCAGTTCGGACGGGTCGATGCGTGGCGCGCGCGGCAGCAGTCGGGCCCGCAGCTCGGCCTTCGTCGAATGCAGCGACAGCGCAAGTGCCGGCTTCACGCGGCCCAGCGGCAGGCGCTCGAAGACGCGCCGGTCGCCGACCGTCGAGAACACCAGGTTCTTGTGGCCGATGCCACCCTCGACGCCGAGCAGCTCGATCGCCTCGAGCACGTTGTCGAGGTTGTGGGCGGGCTCGCCCATGCCCATGAACACCACCTTCTTCACCGCCCGCCGCTGGCGCGCCAGCGCCACCTGGGCCACGATCTCGACACTGCTGACCTGGCGCAGCAGGCCCTCGCGGCCGGTCATGCAGAACACGCAGCCGACCGCGCAGCCGACCTGGGTCGAAACGCACAGGCCGTCGCGCGGCAGCAGCACGCTCTCGACCGTCTGACCATCGGCCAGTTCGACGAGCAGTCGCTCGGAGCCGTCTGCGGCCGGATGCGCCGATGCCACGCGCGCGCCCGCCTGCAACTCGGCGCCCAGCAGCGCCCATTCGGCATCGAGCTGGTCCGGCAGGCGGAAGCCGCGGTGGCGCCGATTGCCGCCGGCGATCAGGCCGAGCGACCACTCGCGCAGCAGCCGCTGCTCGTGGCAGGGCTTGGCGCCGTGGGCGCGCAGGCGTTGGCGGACTTGCTCGATGTGCATGGACGAACGGCGACGGGACGGGAGCAGACGAAGTCGGAGCGGCGAGTGTAGGCAGGCTCGACCGGCACGCGTAGGGCACGCCGTCGAGGTCCGCCGTCGAATCCGGCTTCGGGGATGATCGGACCGATGTGGATCGGAACCTTCTACGCCCTCGTCGCCGGCCTGCTGTGGGGACTGGTGTTCGTCAGCCCGCTGCTGCTGGCCGAGTACCCGGCCGCGCTGCAGTCGGTCGGGCGCTACCTCGCCTTCGGCCTGATCGCGCTGCCGCTGGGCTGGCTCGACCGCGCGCGGCTGGCGCAACTGACGCGCGCCGACTGGATCGAGGCGCTCAAACTGGCCGCGATCGGCAACCTGCTGTACTACCTGTGCCTGGCGGCGGCGATCCAGCGCGCTGGCGGACCACTGCCGACGATGATCATCGGCACGCTGCCGGTGGTGATCGCGGTCAGCTCCAACCTGCGTGGCTCGGCGGTGGTGCGCCAGCGTGATGGCCGCCTGCCGTGGGCGCGGCTGGCGCCCTCGCTGCTGCTGATCGGCACCGGCATCGGCCTCGTCAATCACGTCGAACTGACCGCGCTGCGCGCCGACGCGGGCGTCGACCTCGGCCGCTACGCCAGCGGCGCGGCGCTCGCGCTGGTCGCGGTGGCCTGCTGGACGTGGTACCCGATCCGCAACGCCGACTGGCTGCGCGCCCACCCCGACCGCAGCCCGCGCACCTGGGCCACCGCCCAGGGCCTGGCCACGCTGCCGCTGGCGCTGGCCGGCTACGTGCTGCTGTGGGCGTTCATGACCGCCAGCGGCAGCGACTTCGCCATGCCCTTCGGCCCGCGGCCGGAGGTCTTCATCGGCCTGATGCTCGCGATCGGCCTGCTCGCCTCATGGCTCGGCACGCTTTGCTGGAACGAGGCCAGCCAGCGCCTACCACCGGCACTCGCGGGCCAGTTGATCGTCTTCGAGACGCTGGCCGCGCTGGCCTACGCCTTCGTGCTGCGCGGCTCGGCGCCGGAGCCGATGACCCTGCTCGGCGTGGCCTTCCTGGTCGCCGGCGTGCTGTGGGCCCTGCGTTCCAGGCCGGTTCCGGCGGCGACCGAGGGCACACCCTGAGCGACTCCGTGGCGCCGCACCAACGCATCTCCCCGATCTCTGATACAATTACTGCACCGCAGCGAGAACCGACCGCATGATTGGGCGGAACTGGAACCCGTCACCTTCGCTGCAGCGATCCCGTCGTCGTGCCGTTTGGCCGATGTCCGGTAGAACGAAGCCCACGGCCCCGAACTGACGGGATGCCAGTGGGCTTTTTCTTTGGTCGCCCAACCCCTTTTTGGAGACGCCGCAATGGCCAAGGAAGAACTGATCGAGATGCGCGGCGTGGTGGATGAAGTGCTGCCCGACTCGCGCTTTCGCGTGCGCCTGGAGAACGGGCATTCGCTGGTGGCCTATACCGCCGGCCGCATGAAGAAGCACCACATCCGCATCCTCGCCGGCGACCAGGTGTCGCTCGAACTCTCGCCCTACGACCTGAGCAAGGGTCGCATCACCTTCCGTCACATCGAGCAGCGCGGGCCTTCGTCCGCGCCACGTCGTTCGTACTGATCGCGCGCGCCGCCCCGCCCTCGCGCCGGGAATGGCCACCGCTGCCGATCGGCGCCTGCACGGCTACAGCTCGCGCCGCGAACGCCTGCGCGCGGCGCTGCCGGGCGCCGTCGATCAACTGCGAGCGCGTCGCGCCGACCTCATCGGCGACGGCGTGATCGCCGACTACATTGCCCTCGACTGGCTGCGCTGGCGCGGCAGTGACCTGCGACTGACGGCCTTGGGCAGCAAGGTCTGCCGCCAGTTGGCACTGTCCGAGCCCGAGCGGCTCGGCTGAACCACTGGGCGCTTCGATGCACAAGGAAGCGCTGACGCCCGAGGTGCTGACGCTGATGGTGCAGCGGCGCCTGTGCTGGGTGCCGGCGCTCAAGGCCGCGATCGAGCAGGACGCCGGGTTTGCGATCCGGGTCGGCCCGCTGCGCGCCCACGAGCGCGACCACCAGGGCCGCAACTGGAACATCGAGAGCTTCGCCACCGGCTTCGTGCACTGGCCACAGTGCTACGACGAGTTCCGGCTGATCGTCGACCGCCTGCGCGGTGACTACGACGTCAGCGACACGGCTACCGCCTGACGGCCTCAGGCCCGCAGCGCCTCGTCGAGCACCTCGATCCAGTGCCGCACCGGCGTCGTGGTGCCGCTTTGCAGGTGCTGGATGCAGCCGATGTTGGCCGAGACGATGGCCTGCGCCTCGACCTTGGCCAGCGCCTGCAGCTTGCGTTCGCGCAGCTGCGTCGCCAGCACCGGCTGCAGCACCGAGTAGGTACCGGCCGAGCCGCAGCAGAGGTGGCTCTCGCCGGCCGCCAGCTCGATCTCGAAGCCCAGCTCACGCAGGCCGGCCTCGACGCCACCGCGCAGTTGCTGGCCATGCTGCAGCGTGCACGGCGGGTGATAGGCCAGGCGCGGCTTGCTGCCGCTGCGCAGGCGTGACTTCAGCTTCGGCACCAGCTCCGGCAGCAGTTCCGAGACGTCGCGCGTCAGCTCGCTGATGCGCGCCGCCTTGGCCGCGTAGGCCGGGTCGTGCGCCAGCGCGTGACCGTACTCGCGCACCATCAGCCCGCAGCCCGAGGCGTTCATCACCAGCCCCTCGACCTTGCCGTGGGCGCCGATACCCTCGACCAGCGGCCACCAGGCGTCGATGTTGCGGCGCATGTCGATGAGGCCGCCGTCGCGATCGTTGAGGTGGGTGCGCAGCGCGCCGCAGCAGCCGGCCTCGTCGGCGACGATGGTCTGGATGCCGGCGGCGTCGAGCACGCGCGCGGTGGCGCTGTTGATGTTGGGCAGCATCGAGGGTTGCACGCAGCCCATCAGCATCAGCATCTTGCGCGGGTGCGAGCGCACCGGCCAGTCGTGGGCGCGCGGACCGCTCGCGGCCGGCACCTTGGACTTGAGCGCCGCCGGCACCAGCGGCCGGAACAGCTGGCCGAGCTTCATTGCAGGCGCGAACAGCGGCGAGTTCATGCCCTCCTTCAGCGCCCAGCGCAGGGCGCGTTCGCCGGTCGGCCGCTCGACCTGGGCATCGACCACGCGGCGACCGATCTCGACCAGTTCGCCGTACTGCACGCCCGAGGGGCAGGTCGTCTCGCAGTTGCGGCAGGTCAGGCAGCGATCGAGGTGGAGCTGGGTGCTGCGGGTGGGCGTCTGGCCCTCGAGCACCTGCTTGATCAGGTAGATGCGCCCGCGCGGGCCGTCGAGCTCGTCGCCGAGCAGCTGGTAGGTCGGGCAGGTCGCGGTGCAGAAGCCGCAGTGCACGCACTTGCGAAGGATCGCCTCGGCCGCGCGGCCATCGTCGGTGTCCTGGTACTGCGGGGCGAGTTGGGTCTGCATGAATCAGGGCAACAAGCGCCCGCGGTTGAAGATGCCGGCCGGATCGAAGGCGGCCTTGAGCTGGCGATGGATGCGATCGAGTGGCGGCGCCAGCGGCGCGTGCACCTCGGCGGCGCTGCGGCGCGGATGCTCGCCGCCCTCGCGCCACAGCGTGGCATGGCCGCCGCGATCGCGCGCCATCTCGCGCACCACGCTGGCCGGTGCCGGCGTGCACCACCAGCGCTGCGCGCCGCCCCATTCGATCAGCTGCTCGCCCGGCAGCGGCAGCACGGGCGCGGTCTGCGGCACCGAGACGCGCCACAGCGTGAGCGGCACGCCGTTGGGCGCGCCGGCGTCGACCTGGCGCTCGACCTTGACGAAGAACTCGTCGCGCTGGTCGCGCAGGCCCCGCCAGAAGGGCTGCGCCACCGACTCGTCGATCAGCTCGCCGCCGAGTGCGTTCAGCGCCGCGTCGACCGCGGCGCGCGCGCCGCGCAGTCGCAGCAGCAGCGTGCCGTTCCACCAGGCGCTGGCGTTGATCGGCAGCGGCTTGCCGCCGAAGACGTTGAGCTGGCGCAGCGCGGTCGCCTCGTCGCACTCGAAGCGCAGCGTGGCCTGGGCCGGTGCCGTCGGCAGCACCTTCAGCGAGACCTCGCAGATCAGGCCCAGCTCGCCCATCGAGCCGGCCAGCAGGCGCGAGACGTCGTAGCCGGCGACGTTCTTGATGACCTGGCCGCCAAAGCTCAGCAGTTCGGCGCAGCCGTTGAGCAGCACGGCACCCAGCACGTAGTCGCGCACGCCGCCGACCGCGGCCCGGCTCGGCCCGGCCAATCCGGCCGCGACCATGCCGCCGACGGTGCCGCTGCGGCCCGCATCGGTGCCGAAGCGCGGCGGCTCGAAGGGCAGGCACTGGCCGCGTTCGGCCAGCGCCGCCTCCAGCTCGGCCAGCGGCGTGCCGGCGCGCGCGGTGACGACCAGCTCGGTCGGCTCGTAGCTGCTGATGCCGCTCAGCGCGGTGGTGCAAAGCGGCTCGCCGACGATCGCGCCACCGACGAAGTCCTTGCTGCCATGGCCGACGATCGCCAGTGGCGAGGCATCGGCATGCGCGGCGCGAATGCGCTCGACCAGGGCTTCGAGCTCGGCGTCTGGACGCAGATCCTGGGGTGCGTTCATGAGGGCAGAAACCTGATCAGAAGCGCGGCAGGTCGGGATGCGGCAACAGGCCGCGCCTGACATGCATCTTTCCGTACTCGGCGCAGCGATGCAGCGTCGGAATCACCTTGCCCGGGTTCAGCAGCTCCAGCGGGTCGAAGGCGCGCTTGAGCGCGAGCATCTGCTCGCGCTCGCCGGGCGCGAACTGCACGCACATCGAGTTGAGCTTCTCGACGCCGACGCCATGCTCGCCGGTCACGGTGCCGCCGAGCGCGACGCTGGTCTCGAGGATGTCGGCGCCGAACAGCTCGGCCCGGTGCAGTTGCTCGGGATCGGCAGCGTCGAACAGGATCAGCGGATGCAGGTTGCCGTCGCCGGCGTGAAAGACGTTGCAGCAGCGCAGGCCGTACTTCTGTTCCATCTCGTGAATGGCGATCAGGATGTCGGCCAGACGCTTGCGCGGGATGGTCGAGTCCATGCACATGTAGTCGGGGCTGATGCGACCGCTGGCGGGGAAGGCGTTCTTGCGGCCGGACCAGAACTTCAGCCGCTGCGCCTCGCTCTGGCTGACCTCGATGCGGCTCGCGCCGTTGGCCTGGAGCACCTCGACCATGCGGCCGATTTCCTCCTCCACCTCCTCCGGCGTGCCATCGCTTTCGCAGAGCAGGATCGCCGCGGCCTCGAGGTCGTAGCCGGCGTGGACGAAGTCCTCGACCGCGGCCGTCATCGGCTTGTCCATCATCTCGAGCCCGGCCGGGATGATGCCGGCACCGATGACGCCGGCCACCGCGTCGCCGGCGGCGCGCACGTCGTCGAAGCTGGCCATGATGCAGCGCGCCAGCGTCGGCTTCGGCAGCAGCTTGACGGTGACCTCGGTGACCACGCCGAGCATGCCCTCGCTGCCGATGAAGACCGCGAGCAGGTCGAGACCGGGCGCGTCGAGCGCATCGGCACCGAGCGTGAAGGGCTCGCCCTCGACCGTGAAGCCGCGCAGCTTGAGCACGTTGTGGACCGTGAGGCCGTACTTCAGGCAATGCACGCCGCCCGAGTTCTCGGCCACGTTGCCGCCGATGGTGCAGGCGATCTGGCTGCTCGGGTCGGGCGCGTAGTAGAGGCCATGCGGCGCCGCGGCCTCGCTGATCGCCAGGTTGCGCACGCCGCCCTGGACCACCGCGGTGCGCGCCAGCGCGTCGACCTTGAGGATCTTGTTGAACTTGGCGAGCGACAGCGTCAGCCCCAGAGCATGCGGCATCGCGCCGCCCGACAGCCCGGTGCCGGCACCACGCGCCACCACCGGCACCTGCAGCGCGTGGCAGGCGCGCAGCACCGCGCCGACCTGGGCTTCGGTCTCGGGCAAGGCCACCGCCAGTGGCGTCTCGCGGTAGGCGGTCAGGCCATCGCACTCGTAGGGAACGGTGTCCTCGCGCTGCCACAGCAGTGCGTGTGGCGGCAGCAGCGGCGCCAGCGCGGCGACCAGCTCGTCCTGGCGCCGCTGGCGCTGGGTCGGCTCGGTTGGCTGGCTGCTCTTGACAGCCAGCGCTTCAGGCGCGTTCATCAGAAGGAATCTCCCGCAGGCCACCGGCATCGGCGCCACAAGACGGAGCTTAAGGGTTTGGCGGTCGGCCGTTGGGTCCGCCGCCAGCGAAGCGGCTTTGCCTTGCGGGCACCCAATCAGCGGCTCGGCTCGGATGGCACAACCGGCTGGCGTGGGCCGCGCGGGCCACCGGTCGACGGGCCGGGCACCGGCTGCTCGAGCTTGCGCGGCGGCACCGGCTGCGGCTGCGGCCTTGCTGGCGGGCGCAGGTGGGGTGGCCTCGGCCACGGCCACCAGAGGATGTTGCGGTTGCCGATGTCGGCCGAGGCCTGCTCCGCCGCACGCAGCCTCGCCTCGGCCGCCTCGCGCTCGGCGCGCGCGGCCGCGGCGCGATCGGCGGCAATCTGGCGTTCGGCTTGTCGCTCGCGTTCGGCCTCGGTCTGGCGCGCGATGCGCTCGGTCACCGCCGCGGCGTCACGCTGCGCGGCAGCCCGGCGCGCCTCGGCGCCCGGGTCATCGGGCGTGACCTGCCAGCTGCGTTCGATCTTCGCGTTGGGCAGCGGTCGGTCGGTGAAGATCACGCGACCGTCGGGCAGGCGCTGCTGCACGATCTCGCGCGGCGCCGGCTCCTGCGCGGCAACCACCGTTGCCGCGCCGAGCATCGACAGCAAGCAGGCAGCCGGCGAGCACGCGCGCATGAGTTTGTCCAAGCGGCTCAGGCGGGCGCCGTGAACACCGTCAGCACGCCGGTGTAGCCGTAGAGATGGCGATGGCCGATCTCGCCGGCGGCGAAGAAGCCCGCCAGCGGAACGTCGCCACCGAGTGCGTGGCGCAGGATCTGCATCTCGGCCGAGGGCGCGCCGAAGTGCGGACCTCCGCGACCGGTGCAGCTCGCATAGAGCGCACCGACGATGCGGCGCGCGCCGGCGCCGCCGGACTGGTCGGCGTCATAGCCCAGTTCCTCCGGCTCCAGCTCGCTGCGGATCTCGGCGGCGATGCGCACCAGGTCGCGCCGTGCCGCCTCGACGTCGCGCCGGCAGAAGGCGATCTGCTGGCCGGGCTCGGCGTGGTCGGCGATCGCGATGCCGCGCCGGCCCGGGTCGATGCCGACCAGGTGCCGCACCCGAACGTCGGTGCCGAACTGGCCCGGATGCGTGATCGCCCGCGCGTCGCCATCGGAGACGCCGACCAGGGTGTGGCGCAGCGCGCCCAGCGCCTCGCGCGGATGCTCCTCGCTGACGCCGAGGTCGGCGAACAGCAGGTCGAGCGCGGGCTGGCCGTCGAGCGCGAACACCACGTTGCGTTCGACCTCCGTCACGCGCCGCGCCGGCCCGACCGGCTGGCAGCCCTGCGTCACGCGCGACAGCATCGCGACGTCGGCGCCGAAGGCCACGCCCGAGAGCCCGCCCTCGAAGACGCCGTCGGCCAGCGTCACGACACGCGTGCGGCTCGAGGCCAGGCCGCCGAACAGGTAGCCGCCGTCGGTGCGTTCGGCAAGCTCTGCCACCAGCTCGGCCAGGTCCTGGGTGCCCGGGTCGGCATGGACCTGCGCCGCATGCGCCGTGAAGCCGACCTGTGCCGCCAGGGGTTCGCGCCCGGAGAACAAGCGGAACTGGGCCGCGGGCAGGTCGCTGAGCATCAGCACCAGCCCCGGCTCGTCGAAGTACTCGACCCCGCTCGCGCAGACCCCGACACCGACCGCGCCGACCCAGGCGCAACCGGGCCAGCGCTCGCGCAGCGCGACCAGCAACTCGTCGGCATGCGGCGCGTGATGGTCGGCGAGATAGCACCAGCCAAGCGTCGGCGCGGGCGGCGCCAGCGGATCGAGCTGGGCCAGCACCAGCGACAGCGCCATGCGCCAGTCGGGGTGCATCGCATGCGCGGCGGCAAAGCGTGGAGCGACGAGCGTGGTCATGGTGTCGGGGCCCGGTACTGCACTAGGGCGCTGCGGCTTCAGCCGGCGCTGCTCGTCGCGCGCTTGCGGGCCGGCTTGCGGGCGGCCGCCTTGGCACTCTTGCCGGCAGCCACGGTCGTGCGCTGGCGCTTGGCCTCGGCCGCGCCGCGAGCCACGTTGGTGCGCACGGCGCCGGCCACCTCGGCCGCCTTGCGCGCCGGCGCCATGCCGACGTTAACGCCGGCCTTGAGCGTCTGCTCGGCGGCACTGAAGCTTTGCTTGACGAGGCTGTTGGCCAGGTTCTTGGCCGAGTCGCTGGCGGCGTCCTTCATTGCCTGCGTGGCCAGGGTGCCGAACTGCTTGGTCAGCGCGCCCCACCACTGCATCGGGTCGACCACGCTGCCGGGCAGGGCGGCGGGCGCCGCCTTCTTCTGGCGGCTGCTCGCGCGCGGCTTGGCGGCCGGTGCCGCCGCGGGCTCGGGCGCAGGGGCCGGCTCCGTCTCGGGCAGCCGGATCTTCATCGCCTCGCGCAGGTCGGCCACCTGCACGTTCATGGTCTTGAGCGTCGACAGCGTCATGCGCTGCACCTCGAGCGCCTGGATCGTGGCGCCGAGCATGCGCGCGTTCTGCTCGAGCCAGAACTGCACCGTGCGCAGTTCCTCGATGCGCTTCTCGAGCTCCTCGGGGTTCAGCGTCGGCGCCACCCACTGGCCGATGTTGGGCAGCACCGAGCCGGCGTTCTTGACCAGCCCCTGCAGGAAGTCGAAGCCGGGAACCATCTTCGCGAAGTCGGGGGCGCTGGCGGCCATGGTGCGGATCTCCTGGTGTTGTGAGGGACCGTTGCGACGGCCCTGATTCACTCTAGCACCGGCTCCCGCGGCCGGCACGCCGGATTCAACCCCCCTCGGTCGGCGCCACGCGCTGCTCGATGGCGCCGAACACGCTCTGGCCGTCCCGGGCGGTCATCTCGATGCGGATCGTGTCGCCGAATCGCATGAACTCGGTGACCGGCGCGCCGCCCTCGATGGTCTCGATGCAGCGCTTCTCGGCGATGCAGCTGTAGCCCCGGCTCCAGTCCTTGTTGCTCACCGTGCCGGAGCCGACGATGCTGCCGGCGCGCACGTTGCGCGTCTTCGCGACGTGGGCGATCAGCTGGCCGAAGTGGAACGTCATCTCCGGTCCGGCCTCGCACAGCCCGACCTGGCGGCCGTTCCAGTCCGAACGCAGCGGCAGGTGCAGGCGCCCGCCCCGCCAGGCCTCGCCGAGCTCGTCGGCGGTCACGGCCACCGGGCTGAAGGCGGTCGCCGGCTTGCTCTGGAAGAAGCCGAAGCCCTTGGCCAGCTCGGCCGGGATCAGCTGGCGCAGGCTCCAGTCGTTGGCCAGCATCAGCAGGCGAACGCCCTCGAGCGCCTGGTCGGGCGTGGCGCCCATGGCCACGTCGCCGGTGATCACCGCGATCTCGGCCTCGAAGTCGATGCCCTGCTCCTCGGAGCCGAAGACCGCCTCGTCGCGCGGACCGAGGAAGTCGTCGCTGCCGCCCTGGTACATCAGCGGATCGCTGTAGAAGCTGGCCGGCACCTCGGCCCCGCGCGCCTTGCGCACCAGCTCCACGTGATTGAGGTAGGCCGAGCCATCGGCCCACTGGTAGGCGCGCGGCAACGGCGCCATGCACATGGCCGGGTCGAAGGGGAAGGCGTGGCGCGCCTTGCCGTGGTTGAGGGTCTGAGAAAGCTCCTGCAGCTGCGGCGCGATGAAGTTCCAGTCGTCGAGCAACTGCTGGAGCCGGGTCGCGCTGCCGGTGGCGTAGTGGGCGAGCGAGAGGTCGCGCGAGACGACGACCAGCTGGCCGTCGCGCGAGCCGTCCTTGTAGGTGGCGAGTTTCATGGGGCGTGCGAATCAGGATGCGCGGCGGGCGCCGAAGCTGCGCAGTGTAGGGATCGCGGCGGCGCCACGTGCCAAGCCAAAGCTGATGACAATGGCGTCGATGAAGACGCGCACCCGCCTCGCGCTGTCGGCGATCGCCACCATCGTGTTGAGTGTTCATTTCTGGATGCTGGCGCGGACCAGGCCCGCCGCGACGCCTCCAGCCTCGAATCCGAAGCCGGCGGCGGCGCTCGATCTGCTGTCGACGCCGGGGAGCACCGGCCCATCGCCACCGGTCGTGCAGCCGGCCGCGCAGCTCGAGTTGCCCGCGCCTCCGGCAGCGCCGGCAGCATCGGCACTGCCTGCAAGCCGCACGACGCAGGCGGTGAAGGTCAACGCCAAGCTCGACCCGAGGGCCGGCGGCGCCGTCACGACCGCGGCGGTCGAGCCACCGGCAGCGCCGGAGGCGGCCTCGGCACCCGCCGCGCCGGCCGCCGCGAGTGCCGCCGAGCCAGAGCCCGCGGCGCCACCGCCGGTCTACCGCACCCGCATGCCACCCGCGGCCACCATCAGCTACCGGCTCAGCCGGGGCGGCGTCAGCGGCAGCGGCAGCCTGGTCTGGCGGCCGGAGGCACAGGGCTACAGCCTCCGGCTCGAAGGCAAGGTGCCGATCGTCGGCACGCTGATCACCCAGAACAGCCGTGGCAGCCTTGAAGCGGCCGGGCTGGCGCCGCTGCGCTTTACCGACAAGCGGCTGCGGCGCAGCGAACAGGCCGCCAACTTCCAGCGCGCCGGCGATGGCAGCGGCGAGGTCACGTTCTCGGGCTCGACCAACGCGGTGCCGCTGCACCGGGGCACGCAGGACCGGCTCAGCGTGATGGTGCAGCTGGCGGCCATCGCCGAGGCCTGGGGCCGGCCGCCGGCGGTGGGCGACCATGTGCTGGTGCACGTGGTGGGCGCGCGCGGCGACGAGGCGCACTGGTCGCTGCGCTACGAAGGCACCGAGGGCATCCGCACCGAAGGCGGCGAGACCGTGCAGGCGCTCAAGTTCCTGCGCGAGTCCGACTCGCCGCACGGCACGCGGGCCGAGTTCTGGCTGCACCCGGGCCACCACCACCTGCCGCTGAAGGCGCGCCTGAGCGATGGCAACAGCGAACCCTTCGAGCTGCTCTGGCAGTCGGCCGAGTAGCGCCCGCGCCGCCGGCAGCGAAATGGCTTGAACCTCGGCGCCCCGCCCGCATCTGACAGGCAATGCAGCGCAGGGGAACCTCATGTTGATGCTCTACAACTCCGACAACTTCGCCGTCGTCCAGATCGACGTCGATGCCGACGATCCGACCCGCGACGCCCCCGGCGACGGGCTTTCGCTCGCGGTGCCGGGCGGCCTGCTCGAGCCCGCGCTGCGCCGCGGCGGCTACGAGATCGTCGACAAGCTGGCCGGCAAGCAGCTCTTTCTCGAGGGCGCAATGGCGCAGGAGTTCAAGCTCAGCGTCGAGGCACTGGTCGAGACGTCGCCGTCGACCGACGAGATCGACGCCTGGCTCGGACGCTACAGCCCGCTGGCGCAACAGCCCGTCATCCTCCACTAGACCATTCGCGGCAGGGGCAAGGCCCGGCTTTCTACAATCGGCCGATGAAGTCCCTCGCCTACACCCGTGCCGCCGAACTGCCCGCGCTGTTGCGCGCGCGCATCCTGATCCTGGACGGCGCGATGGGTACGATGATCCAGCGCTTCAAGCTCGGCGAGGCCGACTATCGCGGTACGCGCTTCGCCGACCATGCCAAGGATCTCAAGGGCAACAACGAGCTGCTGCAGTTCACGCGGCCCGATGTCATCACGTCGATCCACGAGGCCTACCTCGCGGCCGGCGCCGACCTGATCGAGACCAACACCTTCGGCGCCACCACCGTGGCGCAGGAGGACTACGGGCTCGAGGCCGAGGCCTACGAGATGAACGTAGCGGCCGCGAAGCTGGCCAAGGCGGCCTGCGTCAAGTTCAGCACGCCAGACAAGCCGCGCTTCGTCGCCGGCGCCTTCGGCCCGACCCCGCGCACCGCCAGCATCAGCCCCGACGTCAACGACCCGGGCGCGCGCAACGTCGATTTCGAGACCCTGCGCGCGGCCTACTACGAGCAGGGCAAGGCGCTGCTCGAGGGCGGGGCCGACGTGTTCCTGGTCGAGACCATCTTCGACACGCTCAACGCCAAGGCCGCGATCTTCGCGATCGACGAGCTGTTCGAGAACACCGGCGAGCGGCTGCCGGTGATCATCTCTGGCACCGTGACCGACGCCTCGGGCCGCATCCTCAGCGGCCAGACCGTGACCGCGTTCTGGCATTCGGTGCGCCACGCCAAGCCGATCGCGGTGGGCCTGAACTGCGCGCTCGGCGCCGCGCTGATGCGGCCCTACCTCGAGGAGCTGGTCAAGGCCGCGCCCGACTGCTTCATCAGCTGCTACCCCAACGCCGGCCTGCCCAACCCGATGAGCGACACCGGCTTTGACGAGACGCCGCCGGTCACCGCCGGGCTGATGGAAGACTTCGCAAAGAGCGGCTTCCTCAACATCGCCGGTGGCTGCTGCGGCACCACGCCCGAGCACATCGCGGCGATCGCGCAGCGGGTCGGCGGCTACCGGCCGCGCGCGCGGCAGGAGCGCTGGATCAGCGCGCTGGCCGAGGCAACGGCCTGAGCCGACGGCCGCTCAGCGCGGCCGGTCGCTGATCAGGATCTCGACCACCGGCCGCTCGACGCGGCCCAGGCCCACGACGCGATTGGCCGGCACGCCACGGGTGGCCAGGTGATCGCGCACCCCCTGCGCGCGCTGCAGCGCCAAGGCGGTGGCCGCCTTGTCGTCGGCCGGCGCGTTGATGCGCAACTCGGTCAGCTGCGCCTGCGGCTTGTAGCCTGTGGCCAGTTGATCGAGCACCGCCGCCAGCGGCGGCTTGACGGTCGCCCGGCCGGCGTCGAAGGCGAATTTCAGCGGAACCTCGACCAGCAACTGGCCGGCATCGGTCGCCACCACCAGCACCGGCGTTCCGGCAAGCGCATCGGTCAGGCGCAGCCGCTGGGCCTCGAGTGCCGGCGACAGGCCGCTGGCGGCGGGCCGCGTGGGCGCGGTCGGTGCTCCCGGCGAGGGTGCGGGCGGCGTGGCGCAGCCGACGACCAGCGCGGCCACGAGCAGCAGGAACAATGAGCTTGGCAATCTCGTCATCGGCACAGGTTAGCGCGCATCGAGCAATTCCCGTGAGGCTTTGTAAGTCCCCGGACGGCCTAAAATGCGGGCTCCCGAGGAGCGTTGCGACAGGTAGTGAAGCCATCACCGCCTGCCAGGCTCGGGACCCGGTCGTACCGTCCTCCAAGACAAGCGACCGCAGCAACGGCGCTCACCCCACGCGTCCCGCGGACGTGCCGCGGGTGACCGCAGCAGCCGGCGCGCGTCGTGGGACCCTGAGTTGCCGCCCGGTCGTCTGTTCCGCATGAATCCGCTCTCCGCCCCCGTCGCCGACATCATCCCCCCGCTGCGCCTCTCGGGCCTGGAGCCGGTGGCCATCGGCGCCGGCACGCTGTTCCTCAACATCGGCGAGCGCACCAACGTCACCGGGTCGAAGGCCTTCGCGCGGATGATCCTCGAGGGCCGCTTCGAGGACGCGCTGGCGGTGGCGCGCCAGCAGGTCGAGAACGGCGCCCAGGTGATCGACATCAACATGGACGAGGCCATGCTGGACAGCCAGGCGGCGATGGTTCGCTTCCTGAACCTGATCGCCGGCGAGCCCGAGATCGCGCGCGTGCCGATCATGATCGACAGCTCCAAGTGGAGCGTGATCGAGGCCGGGCTGCGCTGCATCCAGGGCAAGGGCATCGTCAACTCGATCTCGATGAAGGAAGGCGAGGCCGAGTTCAGGCGCCAGGCCAACCTGATCCGCCGCTACGGCGCGGCGACGGTGGTCATGGCCTTCGACGAGCAGGGCCAGGCCGACACCTTTGCCCGCAAGACCGAGATCTGCGCGCGCGCCTACAAGATCCTGGTGGATGAAGTGGGCTTCGCGCCCGAGGACATCATCTTCGACCCCAACATCTTCGCGATCGCCACCGGCATCGAGGAGCACGACAACTACGCGGTCGACTTCATCAACGCCACGCGCTGGATCAAGCAGAACCTGGCCGGAGCCAAGGTCTCGGGCGGGGTCAGCAACGTGAGCTTCTCGTTCCGCGGCAACGAGCCGGTGCGCGAGGCGATCCACACGGTCTTCCTGTACCACGCGATCCAGGCCGGCATGGACATGGGCATCGTCAACGCCGGCATGGTCGGCGTCTACGACGATCTCGACGCCGAGCTGCGCGAGCGGGTCGAGGACGTGGTGCTCAACCGCCAGCCCAGTCTCAAGGACGGCGAGCCGGCGCGCACGCCGACCGAGCGCCTGCTCGAGATCGCCGATGCGGTCAAGGGCAGCGCCAAGGACGACAGCGCGCGCCTGGCCTGGCGCGCGCTGCCGGTGGCCGAGCGGCTCTCGCACGCGCTGGTGCATGGCATCACCGACTTCATCACCGAGGACACGGAGGAGGTCTGGCAGCAGATCAGCCGCGACGGCGGTCGCCCGCTGCACGTGATCGAGGGGCCGTTGATGGCCGGCATGAACGTGGTCGGCGACCTGTTCGGCGCCGGCAAGATGTTCCTGCCGCAGGTCGTGAAGTCGGCGCGCGTGATGAAGCAGGCGGTGGCGCACCTGCTGCCCTACATCGAGGCCGAGAAGGCGGCGATGGTCGAGGCCGGCGGCGAGGCGCGCGCCAAGGGCAAGATCGTGATCGCCACCGTCAAGGGCGACGTGCACGACATCGGCAAGAACATCGTCACCGTCGTGCTCCAGTGCAACAACTTCGAGGTCGTCAACATGGGCGTGATGGTGCGCTGCGAGGAGATCCTCGCGCGCGCCAAGGTCGAGGGCGCCGACATCATCGGCCTGAGTGGCCTGATCACGCCGAGCCTCGAGGAGATGCAGCATGTGGCCGCGGAGATGCAGCGCGACGACTGGTTCCGCATCAAGAAGATCCCGCTGCTGATCGGCGGCGCGACGACCAGCCGCGTGCATACCGCGGTCAAGATCTCTCCGCACTACGAAGGCCCGGTGGTCTACGTGCCGGACGCCTCGCGCAGCGTCGGCGTCTGCTCCGACCTGCTCAGCGAGGAGCGCGCCGATGGCTTCCTGAGCGAACTCGCGCTCGACTACGAGAAGGTGCGCGCGCTGCACGCCAACAAGAAGGCCACACCGCTGGTCACGCTGGCGCAGGCGCGTGCCAACAAGACGCAGATCGACTGGTCGGGCCACACGCCGGCGAAGCCGAGGTTCATCGGCCGTCGCGTGTTCCGCAACCAGGATCTTGGCGAACTGGCGGCCTTCATCGACTGGGGCCCGTTCTTCCAGACCTGGGACCTGGCCGGCCCCA
Source organism: Rivibacter subsaxonicus (assembly GCF_004217215.1). Taxonomy (GTDB): domain Bacteria; phylum Pseudomonadota; class Gammaproteobacteria; order Burkholderiales; family Burkholderiaceae_C; genus Rivibacter; species Rivibacter subsaxonicus. Next base: position 675,967 of record NZ_SHKP01000005.1, on the reverse strand, counting down.
ATCCGGCGATCCTGCAGGACGCGGTGGTCGGCGAGGCCGCACGCAAGGTGCTGGCCGACGGCCAGGCGATGCTGAAGAAGATCGTCGAGGGCCGCTGGCTCACGGCCAACGGCGTGATGGCGCTGTACCCGGCGGCGCAGGTCGGCGACGACGACATCGCGATCTACGCCGACGAGTCGCGCAGCGAGGTTCTGATGCACTGGCGCGGGCTGCGCATGCAGAGCGAGCGTCCGGTGGTCGACGGTGTGCGGCGCCCCAACCGCTGCCTGGCCGATTTCGTCGCGCCGGCCGGCACCGTACCCGACCACGTGGGTCTGTTCGCGGTGACCGCCGGCATCGGCATCGACAAGAAGGTGGCCCAGTTCGAGGCCGCCCACGACGACTACTCGTCGATCATGCTGAAGGCGCTGGCCGACCGCCTGGCCGAGGCCTTTGCGGAGGCCCTGCACAGAAGAGTGCGCACCGAGCTGTGGGGCTACGCCGCCGCCGAGCAGCTCTCCAACGAGCAGCTGATCGCCGAGCAGTACCGCGGCATCCGTCCCGCGCCCGGCTATCCGGCCTGCCCCGATCACCTGGTCAAGCGGGACCTGTTCCGCGTGCTGGCCGGCGAGGAGATCGGCATGGGCCTGACCGAGAGCATGGCGATGACGCCGGCCGCCAGCGTCAGCGGCTTCTACCTCGCACATCCGCAGGCGGCCTACTTCAACGTCGGCAAGATCGGCGGCGACCAGCTCGAGGACTGGGCGCGGCGCTGCGGGCTGTCGCTCGACGACGCGCGGCGAGCGCTGGCGCCGCTGCTGTGACCCGACGCGGGGCGCGAAGCGTCCCGCGCCACAGGTTGCAGATCCTTACCTAGATGCCAATCGACGCGCCCCGTGGCGCCGGAGGCTGACGCAGGCCGCCAGCTCGACCCCTTTGGCCAGGCTTCATTCGTGACATTCGTCACGTCATATGGGCTGCTTGGGCCGCTGCCTGGCCGGCATGAAAGCTGCCCCGTGGGGCTGAGCCCCAAGCGTGTTACCGGCCGTGCCGGAAGACGCGCCCCAACCAGCCAATGCCCGGGAGACCCATGTTCGGATCAGCACAACGCGCCCGCCTTGCGGCGCTGGCGATCGGCGCCGCGGCCCTGCTCGCGGCCTGTGGCGGCAGCGGCGGCGGCGACTCCGGCGCCACGCCCGAGGCCAGCCTGCCACCGCCGACCCGCCAGGATGCCGGTCGCTTCCTCGCCCAGTCGACTTTCGGCCCGACCGAGACCGAGGTCGACCGCGTCGTGGCGCTCGGCTACGGCAGCTGGCTCAACGAGCAGTTCGCCAGGCCGCAGAGCTCGCATCGATTGAACTGGGACGCCGCCAACGCCGAGCTCAAGGCGCTCGACGCGACCCGCAGCGCCGGCCCCAACGAGGTGCTCAACAGCTTCTACCGCCAGGCCATCGGCGGCGAAGACCAGTTGCGCCAGCGGGTGGCGTTCGCGCTGAGCCAGATCTTCGTGATCTCGATGAACGACAGCACGGTGTCCGACAACACGCGCGGCGTCGCCGGCTACATGGACATGCTCGGCCAGCATGCCTTCGGCAACTATCGCGAGCTGCTCGAAGGCGTCGCGCGCCACCCGATGATGGGCCTGTACCTGAGCCACCTGCGCAACCAGAAGGAGAACGCGAGCAGCGGCCGCGTGCCCGACGAGAACTTCGCCCGCGAGGTGATGCAGCTGTTCTCGATCGGCCTGGTGCAGCTCAATGCCGACGGCACGCCCAAGCTTGATGCCAGCGGCAAGCCGCTCGACACCTACACGGCCGAGGACATCAGCGGCCTGGCCAAGGTCTTCACCGGCTGGAGCTGGTACGGCCCGGACACCTCGGACAACCGCTTCTACGGCAGCTCGAGCGCGCAGGACGTCGACCGCCAGTGGCAGCCGATGCAGGGCTACGCGAAGTTCCACTCGGTGTCGGAGAAGAAGTTCCTCGGCAAGACGATCGCCGCGCAGTCGGGCGCCGACCCGGCCGCGAGCCTGAAGGTGGCGCTCGACACGCTGGCCGCGCATCCCAACGTCGGCCCCTTCATCGGCAAGCAGCTGATCCAGCGCCTGGTGACGAGCAACCCGAGCCCGGCCTACGTGGCGCGCGTCAGCGCCGTCTTCGCCGACAACGGCAGCGGCACCCGCGGCGACCTCAAGGCCGTGGTGCGCGCGGTGCTGCTCGACCCCGAGGCGCGCAGCGCGGCCGCGCTGACCGATCCCAAGGCCGGCAAGCTGCGCGAGCCGGTGCTGCGCCTGAGCGCCTTCCTGCGCGCCTACGGCGCGGTGTCCGACAGCGGCAAGTTCCTGCTCGCCAGCACCGACGATGCCGGCACCCAGCTCGGCCAGAGCGCGATGCGCTCGCCCTCGGTCTTCAACTTCTACCGCCCGGGCTACGTGCCGCCGAGCACGCTGTCGGGCGCGCAGGGACTGGCAGTGCCCGAGATGCAGATCACGCACGAGAGCAGCGTCGCCGGCTACGCCAACTACATGCGCGCCGCGGTGCAGAGCGGCGTCGGCAGCTACGGCGCCACGCTCAGGCGCAACGACATCCAGCCGAACTACGGCGCCGAGCTGCCGCTGGCCGACAAGCCGGCCGAACTGGTCGAGCTGGTCAACCGCAAGCTGATGGCGAGCCAGATGAACGCGGCGCTCAAGACCGAGATCGAGGCGGCGGTCGTGTCGGTCGCGATCCCGGTGCTCAACAGCAGCGGCAGCAACCAGGCCCAGATCGACGCCGCCAAGCTCAACCGGGTGCGGCTCGCCGTCTACCTGGCGCTGGTGTCCCCCGAATTCCTCGTGCAGAAGTGAGCGCAGCGATGAAGAACAAGCTCAGCAACGCCTCGCGCCGCGAGTTCCTGCGCCATGCCGGCGCGCTGTCGATGGTGGGTAGCGCGGCCGCGCCCTTCGCACTCAACCTGGCAACACTCGGCAGCGCCGCGGCCCAGACCAGCGGCACCGGCGACTACCGGGCACTGGTCTGCCTGTTCCTGTTCGGCGGCAACGACGCCTACAACATGGTGCTGCCGACCGACAGCGCCTCGTGGAGCGCCTATTCGACGGTGCGCAACCAGATGCCCGATCCGATCGCGCTGCGCACCGCCGGCACCGCGGCCGACACCGCGGCCGCCCTCGGCAGCCCGGCGCGGCTGGGCGGCGTCCTGCCGATCAACGTGCTCAACAACCAGGGCCGCAGCTTTGCCGTGCATCCGCTGATGAGCGGCGTGCGCGACCTCTTCAACAGTGGGCGACTGGCGGTGCTGCCCAACGTCGGACCGCTGATCCGCCCGACCAGCAAGGCCGACTACGGCAACAGCAGCTTCGCGAAGCCGCCCAAGCTCTTCTCGCACAACGACCAGCAGTCGACCTGGCAGGCCTTCGCCCCCGAAGGCGCGGTCAACGGCTGGGGCGGCCGCATGGCCGACCTGCTGGCCAGCAACCACGGCAAGTCGGTGTTCAGCGCGATCTCGGCCTCCGGCAACTCGGTCTGGCTGGCCGGCCGCGACGTGCTGCAGTACCAGGTGTCGAGCAACGGCGCGATCCGCATCGGCGGCACCGGCACCACGCTGTTCGGCTCGACGGTCGGCTTCGACAAGATGCGCTCGATCATGAGCAGCTCACGCTCGAGCCATCTGCTCGAACAGGACCATGCCGGCGTCGTGGCCCGTTCGATCAGCGCCGAGGCCCAGCTCGGCGCCAGCCTGCCGGCGGCCGGCGGCGCGCCTTATGGCACCGCCCCCGCCACCGGCAACTACAGCGCCGGCGCCGATCCGCTGCTGCAGTACGACAACCCGCTCACTGGCGCCAAGGCCTTCAACAGCCTGGCCCAGCAGTTCCAGGTGGTGGCGCGCACGATCGGCGCCCGCGGCTCGCTCGGCGTCAATCGCCAGGTCTTCTTCGTCAGCATGGGTGGCTTCGACACCCACGACTTCCAGAACCGCAGCCAGGCCGACCTGATGGCCCGCATCTCGCACGCGCTGGCCTACTTCAACGGCACGCTGACGGCGATGGGCATGGCCAACAGCGTGACCACCTTCACCGCCTCCGACTTCGGCCGCACCTTCACCAGCAACGGCGATGGCACCGACCACGGCTGGGGTTCACACCATCTGGTGATGGGCGGCGCGGTCAAGGGTGGCGATCTCTACGGCAACTTCCCGCAACTCGGCACGGCCGACGCCAGGGGCGTGTTCTCGAGCCCGAACCAGATCGGCAACGGCGCGATGCTGCCCGAGACCTCGGTCGACCAGTACGCCGCCACACTCGGCCGCTGGTTCGGCCTGAGCGATGCTCAGTTGCTGGAGTTGCTGCCGAACCTGGTCAACTTCGACGCCAGCCGGCGCAATCTCGGCTTCCTGGCCTGAGCGACGAGCAGCAACGTCAGGATCCCCGCCGCCAGCAGGCTCAGCTGCCGTGGCTCGGGCACCGGACTGTGCAGCACGATGCGCAGTGACTCGCCGCGCTGGTCGGGAAACATCTGCGATGGAATGAACACCAGGCTGGTGGAGTGTTCCTCGTCGGGCGTGATGCGTGGCCGGCCGGCCCAGTAGACATCCAGGCCGTAGGGCAGCGAGGGCTCGCTCGCGACGTTGTTGTTCTTCAACGCGGTCAGCACGAACGCACCGTCGCTGAAGGCTATGTTGAAGAAGTGGTCATAACGCTGGCTCGCGCCGTTGAGTCTCAACAACCAGCTCTCGCCGGCCAGGAAGGAGAAGCCGAACTCCTCCTGCACCACGATGGCCTGCGTGGCATGTGCACCGCCCGCGGCGGCCAGGAAGACCATGACGAGGAGCAGACGGCGGAGAGGGGCGTGTGACATGGCGCGATCCTTGTAATGCTCTTGTCACGGTAGCCACCGCACTTTTCGCAGCCATCCCTAGAGGCGGCCGGCGCGACACCGTCGGCGTGACAAATCACACACCGCATCGACGACTGGGCCAAGCATGCGACGCAGGCGACCGCCGTCGCGGTTGCCTGCAGGAAGACGACAGCCTGAGGCGGCTAGTCGATCCGTTGTCGCAGCGCGCGTCCCCTTCTGGCGGCCGCGGCCCACAGCAGGGCCAAGCCGGCTGCCAGCATCGCCAGCACCGAGGGCTCGGGTACGGCGGCAATCTTGATGCGCACTTCCTCGCCGGCGCTCGTCGGGAACTCGAACCAGGGTACGAAGTCGAGGCTGGTCGTGGCGTCCAGGTGTGCTGGCGTGATGTACGCGCCCCCGGCGCGGTAGATGTCGAGGCCATAAGGCAAACAAGCGCAGACCTCGTTGTCGGCCAGCGCCTTCATGACGAAGTAGCCCCCGGTGTAGGCGAGCGAGAACAAGTCATCGTCCACGTTCGCGTACACACTCGACGCTCCGTCGAGCGGCAGCAGGAAGCTCGTGGACGTCGGCAAGAAGGACAGGCCAAGTTCCTCCCGCACGAACAGCGTATCGACGGCCCGGGCGCTCAGCGCCGTCAACATCAGCAGGGCGACGACGCAAAGTCGATGGATCAGGCTGGGCATGATCTGCTCCTGTGGACTGGCCGCCAAACAATAGTGCCGCGACCTCGCCTGTCCAATCCCCTGGCGGGCGGCACCCCTATGTCCGCCCGGGCCTGGTCTTCAGTTCGTCGCCAGGCCACGTCGCAACTGCACCGCCTCGGCCAGATCGGACACCGAGATCGCGTCGCGGCCCGCCAGGTCGGCAATCGTGCGCGCCACGCGCAGCACGCGGTGATAGGCGCGCGCCGACCAACCTAGCCGCGTCGCCGCGGTCTGCAGGAACTGGCTGCCGGTGGCGTCGAGCGCAGCATGCCGATCGAGCGCGACGCCGGTCAGCGCGGCGTTGAGCCCGGCCTGGCGCGCACGCTGGCGTTGCTGCGCGCGCTGCACCCGAAGCGCCACCGCTGCGCTCGTCTCGCCGTCGGGCGCAGCCGCCAGCAGTCGCGGCGGCAACGCCGGCACCTCGACCTGCAGGTCGAGTCGATCGAGCAGCGGCCCCGACAGCCGTCCCTGGTAGCGCGCCATCACGTCGGGACTGCAACGGCAGTGGTGCAGAGGCGAACCCGCATGTCCGCACGGGCAGGGGTTCATCGCCGCGACCAGCTGGAAGCGCGCCGGGAACTCGAGCGTGCGCGCAGCGCGCGAGATCGTGATGCGACCGGTCTCGAGCGGCTCGCGCAGCGCCTCGAGCGCGGCGCGCGGCAACTCAACCAGCTCGTCGAGGAACAGTACGCCGTGGTGGGCCAGCGAGATCTCGCCCGGCCGTGGCGGCGAGCCGCCGCCGACCAGCGCCACCGCCGAGGCGCTGTGGTGCGGTGAGCGCACCACGCGCCGGCGCCAGCGTCGCGCATCGAAAGGTCCGGCCAGGCTCAGCACCGCGGCCGACTCCAGCGCCTCGTCCTCGTCGAGCGGCGGCAGCAGTCCGGCCAGGCGCTGCGCCAGCATCGACTTGCCGGTGCCGGGCGGGCCGACGAGCAGCAGGCTGTGACCCCCGGCGGCGGCGATCTCGAGCGCCCGCTTGGCGCCCTGCTGGCCGCGCACCTCGCGCAGGTCGGGCAGTTCGGCCCCGGCTTCGGTCGCGGGCGCCGACGCCAGCGGCAGCGGGCGTGCCGAGTCGCCTGGCAGGAAGGCCGCCACGACCTCGAGCAGGTGGCTCGCCGCAAGCGGCCGCAGCCCGCTCACCAGCGCCGCCTCGCCCGCGCTGGCCGCCGGCAGCACCGGTTGCCGCGCCGGGCCGTTGCGACGCAAGGCCAGCGCCATCGCCAGTGCACCGCGTACCGGCCGCAGTTCGCCGGCCAGCGACAGCTCGCCGGCGAACTCGAAGCCTTCGAGCGCGGCGGCGTCGATCTGGCCGCTGGCGGCGAGGATGCCGAGCGCGATCGGCAGGTCGAACCGGCCGCCCTCCTTGGGCAGGTCGGCCGGCGCCAGATTGACGGTGATGCGCTTGTTGCTCGGGAACTCGAAGCCGCTGGTGGCCAGCGCGGAGCGGACCCGCTCGCGCGCCTCCTTGACCTCGGTTTCGGCGAGGCCGACCAGCGTGAAGCTGGGCAAGCCGTTGGCCAGATGCACCTCGACGCTGACCTCCGGTGCATGGAGGCCGTCGAGCGCACGGCTGTGGACGATCGCAAGCGACATGCGGCGATCTTCTGCAGCCCGCCCGGCCGCAGCCATCCCACCGGCGGGTGGGGCCGCACCGTTGGCGTGCGTCGACGAGCCTTGCGGTCGTGAAGACGCACCCGCACGGGGCATCTCGTTCGCATTGCGCCCCGTCACGCGGCATCAGGCCCCGAAACAGCGCATTGGCATGGATCGTGCAGAAGCCGGGGCGACACCCTGTCCACGCCTAAAGAACTACCCGGGAGAAGCCTTGATCAAGAGAACACACGTCGCGCTGGCCGCCGCACTGGCCCTGAGTTCGCTGTCGGCGCTCGCGCAGACTGCCGCCGCGCCGACGCCCGACTGGAGCGTCACCGGCAATGCCGGCCTCTACAGCGACTACCGCTTCCGCGGCTTCACCCAGACCGGTTACGGGCCGGCCTTCCAGGGCGGCTTCGACGTCGCGCACAGCTCGGGCTTCTATCTCGGCAACTGGAACTCCAACGTCGAGCAGGCGCTGTTCAACGGCGCCAGCCTCGAGATGGACTTCTACGGCGGCTACAAGATGGCCCTCGGCGACTTCGGCCTCGACCTCGGCTACATCTACTACTTCTATCCGAAGTCCGGCGCGCTCGACAGCACCAAGATCAGCAATGGCGAGCTCTACGTCGGAGGCTCCTACGGCCCGATCTCGGCCAAGTGGTACATCGCGACCACGCACTTCTTTGCGATCGGCAAGCCGCCGAGCTATGCCGATGTCGACACCAAGGGTTCCTGGTACCTCGACCTCAGCGGCAGCTTCCCGCTCGCCGACGGCTGGGCTATCAGCGCCCACTACGGCTACCAGTCGATCAAGGACGGCACGCAGGTAGGCCTGATCGACGACAGCGTCTCGGACTACAAGCTCGGCGTCACCAAGGACCTGAGCGGGTGGCTCCTCGGCCTCGCGGTGGTCGGCACCAGCGAGAAAGACCTCTTCACCACCGCCGAGTCGGGATTCACCAAGGGCGGCGGCAAGACCGGCGTCGTGGCCTCGCTCGGCAAGACGTTCTGACGGGCTCGCATGGCCCACGGTCGCACGCGCTGCACGCGGCATGAACTGACCAGTTTTATCCAAGGAGAGATGACATGAAGATGGTGACCGCCGTCGTCAAGCCCTTCAAGCTTGATGAAGTGCGTGAGGCCCTGAGCGCGATCGGCGTCCAGGGCGTCACGGTGACCGAGGTCAAGGGCTTCGGCCGCCAGAAGGGCCACACGGAGCTCTACCGTGGCGCCGAGTACGTGGTCGACTTCCTGCCCAAGGTCAAGATCGAAGCGGCGGTCGACGACGCGATCGTCGATCGCGTGATCGAAGCCATCGAGGCCTCGGCCCGCACCGGCAAGATCGGCGACGGCAAGATCTTCGTCAGCGACCTCGAGCAGGTGATCCGCATCCGCACCGGCGAGACCGGCAAGGACGCCCTCTGATCAGCCACCCATAAAGAGACAACCATGATGAAAAAACTCATTGCCTCCCTGGCGCTGGGTGCCTTCGCGTTGATCGGCCTGGCCGGCGGCGCGATCGCGCAGGACGCCGCCTCGGCCCCGGCGGCAGTCGCCGCGGTCGCGGAAGCCGCCTCGGCCGTCGCCGCGCCGGTGGCCGAAGCAGCCTCGGCAGCCGAAGCCGCGCCGGCCGCCGCGCCGGTGCCCAACAAGGGCGACACCGCCTGGATGATCGTCGCCACCCTGCTCGTCATCATGATGAGCGTGCCCGGCCTGGCGCTGTTCTACGGCGGCCTGGTGCGCAGCAAGAACATGCTGTCGGTGCTGATGCAGGTGTTCGTCACCTTCTCGCTGATCGTCGTGCTGTGGTTCGTCTACGGCTACAGCCTGGCCTTCACCGAGGGCAACGCATTCATCGGCGGCTTCGACCGGCTGCTGATGGCCGGCATCTGGGACAACGCGGCCGGCACCTTCGCCAACGCGGCGACCTTCAGCAAGGGCGTCTACATCCCCGAGATCATGTTCGCCTGCTTCCAGGCGACCTTCGCGGCTATCACCTGCTGCCTGATCCTCGGCGCCTTCGCCGAGCGCATCAAGTTCAGCGCGGTGCTGCTGTTCATGACCCTGTGGTTCACCTTCAGCTACGCGCCGATCGCCCACATGGTCTGGTTCTGGATGGGCCCGGATGCCTACGCCTCCAAGGAAGTGGCTGATGCGATGACCGCCAAGGCCGGCTTCATCTGGCAGACCGGCGCACTCGACTTCGCCGGCGGCACGGTGGTGCACATCAACGCCGCGGTCGCCGGCCTGGTCGGCGCCTACATGATCGGCAAGCGCATCGGCTACGGCAAGGAAGCCTTCACGCCGCACTCGCTGACGCTGACGATGGTCGGTGCCTCGCTGCTGTGGGTCGGCTGGTTCGGCTTCAACGCCGGCTCGGCACTCGAAGCCAACGGCTTCGCGGCACTGGCCTTCATCAACACCCTGCTCGCGACCTCCGCCGCGGTCCTGGCCTGGTGCATCGGCGAGGCGCTGATCAAGGGCAAGGCCTCGATGCTCGGCGCCGCCTCCGGTGCGGTGGCCGGCCTGGTCGCCATCACCCCGGCCTGCGGCAACGTCGGCATCGGCGGTGCGCTGGTGATCGGCCTGGTCGCCGGCTTTGCCTGCCTGTGGGGTGTGACCGGCCTGAAGAAGATGCTGCGGGTCGACGACTCGCTCGACGTGTTCGGCATCCACGGCGTCGGCGGCATCGTCGGTGCGCTGCTGACCGGTGTCTTCAACTCGCCCGCACTCGGTGGCCCCGGCTACGTGGCCGACTGGGTCACGGCGACGATGGTCACCGCGGCCGACTACTCGATCGCCGCGCAGGTCTGGGTCCAGTTCAAGGCAGTGGTGGTGACGATCGTCTGGTCGGCGGTGGTCGCGGTGGTCGCCTTCAAGATCACCGACCTCGTGATCGGCCTGCGCGTCAACGAGGAAGCCGAGCGCGAAGGCCTCGACATCACCTCGCACGGCGAGACCGCGTATCACAACTGATCGCGCGCAACGCCCGGGTGAGCGCCAGCTCACCCGGCAACACATGAGCCGCCCCAGGGCGGCTCTTTTCATTGGGGCGGGCTTGGGAAGTGCCAGCGAGCCCCGATCTGGTCACACTACCTAGAATCGATCGATCCCCCGCCACCGCCCGAGTTCGCCATGGTCCCGCACCTCATCACCGCACTGAACGGCCCGATCAACGAGCTCGAGCAACGCATCCTCGAGTCGATGCCAGCCATCGAGCGCTGGTTCCGGCTCGAATGGATGGAGCACACGCCACCGTTCTACAGCTCGGTCGACGTGCGCAACGCCGGTTTCAAGCTGGCGCCGGTCGACACCAACCTCTACCCGGGCGGCTTCAACAACCTCACGCCCGAGATGCTGCCGCTGGCGGTGCAGGCGGCGATGGCAGCGATCGAGAAGATCTGTCCCGAGGCCAAGAACCTGCTGCTGATCCCCGAGAACCACACCCGCAACACCTTCTACCTGACCAACGTCCAGCGCCTGATCCAGATCTTCGGCGCGGCCGGGCTCAACGTGCGCCTGGGCTCGCTCGACCCGGCGGTAACCGAGCCCACCACGCTCAACCTGCCCGACGGCAGCACGCTGACCGTCGAGCCGCTGGTACGCGGCAAGCGCCGGCTCGGGCTCAAGGATTTCGATCCCTGCACGATCCTGCTCAACAACGACCTCAGCGCCGGCATCCCGAAGGTGCTCGAAGGCCTGCACGAGCAGTACCTGCTGCCGCCGCTGCACGCCGGCTGGGCGGTGCGTCGCAAGAGCCAGCATTTCGAGTCCTACGAGGAAGTGGCCAAGAAGTTCGCCAAGCTGCTCGGCATGGACCCGTGGCTGATCAACCCGATGTTCGCCAGCTGCGGCAAGGTCAACTTCGCCGACGGCTCGGGCATCGAGTGCGTGCAGACGCACGCCGACGCGCTGCTCGGCAAGATCCGCCGCAAGTACAAGGAATACGGCATCAACGAGAAGCCCTTCGTGATCGTCAAGGCCGACGCCGGCACCTACGGCATGGGCATCATGACGGTGCGCGACGCCAAGGATCTCGACGAGCTCAACCGCCGCACCCGCAACAAGATGAGCACCATCAAGGACGGCCAGGAGCTGTCCGAGGTGATCATCCAGGAGGGCGTGCCGACCTACGAGCGCGTCAACGACGCGGTCGCCGAGCCGGTGGTCTACATGATCGACCGATACGTGGTCGGCGGCTTCTACCGCGTGCACGCCGAGCGCGGCATCGACGAGAACCTCAACTCGCCCGGCGCCAGCTTCGTGCCGCTGGCCTTTGCCGAAAGCAACCACCTGCCGCGCCCGGGCGACAAGCCCGGCGCCAGCGCACCGAACCGCTTCTACATGTACGGCGTGATCGGCCGGCTGGCGATGCTGGCGGCCAGCTACGAGCTCGAGGCGACCGACCCCGAGGCCGAGGTGTACGAGTGAGTTGATGAACGATGACGCCTGGCGCTGAGCGCCATGACATGGCGCCACAGGCGCCGATTCATTGTTCATGCAACGTTGCGCAGCAACGAGCGTCATCGTTCATCGCGCAGCCAGTTGGTGCACTGCAACATGCGGGGATGGCGCCGGCGGGCCGGCGGAGCACAATGGCGCCCTTTGCCAGCGTCCGCCAGCGCGCCCCTCCCGTGTCAGCCCCCTCCACCACCCCGCCGACCGGCGCCAAGCTGGCCGCACTGACCCTTGGCGCGATCGGCGTCGTCTACGGCGACATCGGCACCAGCCCGCTCTACGCACTGAAGGAGGTCTTCGCCCACGGCCATGTGGCGATGACGCCGGACAGCATCCTCGGCATCCTGTCGCTGGTGTTCTGGACGCTGACGGTGATCGTCTCGCTCAAGTACGTGGTGCTGATCCTGCGCGCCGACAACAACGGCGAAGGCGGGCTGATCGCGATGCTGGCGCTGGCCTCGACCGCGGTGCGCCACAAGCCCGAGCTGCGCCGCTGGCTGCTGACGCTGGGCATCTTCGGCACCGCGATCTTCTTCGGTGACGGCGTCATCACGCCGGCGATCTCGGTGCTGTCGGCGGTCGAGGGCCTCGAAGTCGCCGCCCCCGGCCTGCACCGCTTCGTGGTGCCGGTCACGCTGCTGGTGCTGACGGTGCTGTTCGCCGCGCAGCGCTTCGGCACCGGCCTGGTCGGCAAGTTCTTCGGCCCGATCTGCGCGATCTGGTTTCTCGCGCTGGCCGCACTCGGCATTCCCCACATCGCGACCAACCCGGCGGTGCTGGCGGCGTTGAGCCCGCACTACGCACTGAGCTTCATCTGGAGCAACCCAGGCACCGCCTTCGTTTCGCTCGCCGCGATCGTGCTGTGCGTTACCGGCGCCGAGGCGCTCTATGCCGACATGGGTCACTTCGGCAAGCGCCCGATCCGCCTGGCCTGGTTCGCACTGGCGATGCCGGCGCTGGTGATCAACTACTTCGGCCAGGGCGCGATGCTGCTGGTCAAGCCGGAGAACGTGCGCAACCCCTTCTTCGAGATGGCGCCGGGCTGGGCCCTGATCCCGCTGATCGTGCTGGCCACCGCGGCCACGGTAATCGCCTCGCAGGCCCTGATCTCGGCCGCGTTCTCGGTCACCAAGCAGGCGATCCAGCTCGGCTACTTCCCGCGCCTGCGCGTGACCCACACCTCGGTGCGCGACACCGGCCAGATCTACGTGCCCTTCGTCAACTGGGGCCTCTATGTCTGCATCGTGCTGGCGGTGGTGAGCTTCGGATCGAGCAGCAAGCTGGCCTCGGCCTACGGCATCGCGGTCACGACCGACATGCTGATCACGACGACGATGACCTTCTTCGTGATCCGCTACAGCTGGAAGTACCCGTGGGCGCTGTGCATCGCCGCGACCGGCTTCTTCTTCGTCGTCGACGCGCTGTTCTTTGCCGCCAACGCCGCCAAGATCCTCGAGGGCGGCTGGTTCCCGCTGCTGATCGGCGCGGTGATGTTCACGCTGATGATGACCTGGAAGCAGGGCCGCAAGCAGATGAGCACGCGCCTGCGCGAAGACGCGATCGACCTCGACAGCTTCCTCGGCGCGGTCTTCATCAGCCCGCCGGCGCGGGTGGAGGGCACCGCCGTGTTCCTGTCGGCCGAGAAGGGCAGCACGCCTAACGCGCTGCTGCACAACCTCAAGCACAACAAGGTGCTGCACGCGCAGAACCTGTTCGTCACCGTGCGCCATCACGAGGTGCCGTGGATCCCCTTCGACCGCCGGGTCGAGGTCGAGTCGCTCGGCCACTGCTGCTGGCAGGTCACGCTGCACTTCGGCTTCAAGAACGAGCCCGACGTGCCCGAGGCGCTCAAGCTGCTCGAGAGCCGCGGCGTGCACCTCGACGACATGGAGACCAGCTACTTCCTCAGCCGCGACATCGTCATCCCGACCATCGGCGAGGGCATGCCGATGTGGCGCGAGAAGCTGTTCGCCAGCATGCACCGCAACGCCGCGGCGGCGGCCGACTTCCTGAACCTGCCGACCAACCGCATCGTCGAGCTGGGCTCCAAAGTCGAGATCTGAAGCCCGATGACGCGACTCTGGCGCGACCTCTCGCTGAGCGCCGTCGTCGCCGGCTTCGTCGCGGTGCTGGTGGGCTACACCAGTTCGGTGGCGCTGATCTTCGAGGCCACCCGCACGCTCGGCGCGACGCCGGCGCAGACCGCCTCCTGGCTCTGGGCGCTCGGCCTCGGCATGGGCATCACCAGCCTCGGGCTCTCGCTGGCCTATCGCAAGCCGGTGCTGACTGCATGGTCGACGCCGGGCGCGGCGCTGATCGCCGGCAGCCAGGGCATCTCGATGCCGGAGGCGATCGGCGCCTTCCTGGTTTGCGGCGCGCTGATCACGCTGGCCGGCACGACCCGGCTCTTCGAGCGCCTGATGGACCGCATCCCGGCCGCGCTCGCGGCGGCGCTGCTGGCCGGCGTGCTGGCCCGCTTCGGGCTCGACGCGGTCGGCGCGGTGCGCGGCGCACCGACCCTGGTGCTGGTGATGGCGCTGGCCTACCTCGTCGGCCGCCGCGCCTGGCCACGCTACGCGGTGCCCGGCGTGCTCGCGGCCGGCATCGCGGTGGCGGCGCTGCAGGGCCGCATCGACACCGGCGCCCTGCGGCTGGCCTGGACCGCGCCGGTCTGGACCACGCCGGTCTTCAGCGCGCAGGCGCTGATCGGCCTGGCGTTGCCGCTGTTCCTGGTGACGATGGCCTCGCAGAACCTGCCCGGCGTCGCCGTGCAGCGCGCGGCCGGCTATGACATCCCGGTCTCGCCGCCGATCACCGCCACGGGCATCGCCACGCTGCTGCTGGCGCCCTTCGGCGGCTACAGCTTCAACCTGGCCGCGATCACCGCCGCCATCTGCACCGGTCGCGAGGCGCATGAAGACCCGGCCCGGCGCTACGTGGCCTCGGGCGTGGCCGGCCTCCTCTACCTGCTGCTCGGGCTGGCCGGCGCCGCGGTGGCCGGGCTCATCGCCGCCTTCCCGCGCGAGCTGGTGATCGCGGTCGCCGGGCTCGCGCTGCTCGGCACCATCGCCGGCGGCCTCGCGAGCGCGCTGCGCGACGAGCACAGCCGCGACGCCGCGATCATCACCTTCCTCGTCACGCTCTCGGGCCTGAGCGTCGCCGGCATCGGCGCGGCCTTCTGGGGCCTGGTCGCCGGCGGGGTTGCGCTGCTTGTGCAACAGTGGCGGCGTCCGCATCGCGCCTGACATTTGCCTGAGAGATCGCCATGGCCCAGCTGCTGTTCGTCGCCGACCCGCTCGATTCGTTCAAGCCCTACAAGGACTCGACCTTCGCGATGATGCGCGAGGCGCAGCGGCGTGGTCACACGCTGCTGGCCTGCGAGCCGCGCGAGCTGCGCTGGCAGCGCGGCGGCCGCATCAGCGCCAGCGCGCGCCAGATCCGCCTCAGCGGCACGCTCGACGACTGGTACGTGGTCGAGGCCGAGCTGCCCGCACTGGCGCTGGCCGACACCGACGCGGTGCTGATGCGCAAGGACCCGCCCTTCGACAGCGAGTTCTTCTATGCGACCCACCTGCTCGAGCAGGCCGAGCGCGAGGGCGCGCGTGTCTTCAACAAGCCGCGCGCGCTGCGCGACCACTCCGAGAAGCTCGCGATCCTCGAGTTCCCGCAATTCATCGCACCGACCCTGGTCACGCGCAGCGCCGCCGACGTGCGCGCCTTCCATGCCGAGCAGCGCGACATCATCTTGAAGCCGCTCGACGGCATGGGCGGCATGGGCATCTTCCGCGTGCGCGACGATGGCCTGAACCTCGGCTCGATCATCGAGACGCTCAACAAGAACGGCGCGCAGACCATCATGGTGCAGCGCTTCCTGCCGCAGATCAGCGCCGGCGACAAGCGCATCCTCGTCATCGGCGGCGAGCCGGTGCCCTTCTCGCTGGCCCGCATTCCGCAGGACGGCGAGGTGCGCGGCAACCTTGCGGCCGGCGGCAAGGGCGTGGCGCAGCCGCTCACCGAGCGCGACCGCGAGATCGCCGGCACGCTCGGCCCGGTGCTGGCCGCGCGCGGCCTGATGCTGGTCGGGCTCGACGTGATCGGCGACAGCCTCACCGAGATCAACGTCACCAGCCCGACCTGCTTCCAGGAGATCACCCAGCAGGCCGGCTTCGACGTCGCAGCGCGCTTCATCGACGTGCTGGAGGCGTCGCTGCGGTGAACCTGCGTCGAGCGGGGACAATCGCGGCATGGCTCTCCTCACGCTCTCCAACGCCCAGCTCGCCTTCGGCCATGTGCCGCTGCTCGACCACACCGATTTCTCCCTGGAGACCAATGAACGCATCGGCCTGATCGGCCGCAACGGCACCGGCAAGAGTTCGCTGCTGAAGATCATCGCCGGCATCGACAAGCTCGACGACGGCCGCCTGCAACTGCAGCAGGGCCTGCGCCTGGCGCTCGTCGCGCAGGAACCGGTGCTCGACGCCGACGCCACCGTCTTCGACGCGGTCAGCGCCGGCCTCGACGAGGTGAAGACCCTGCGCGCGCGCTACGAGCTGCACGACGAACACGACGACCTCGACGCGATCCAGACCCGCATCGAGGCGCTCGACGGCTGGACCTGGGAGCAGCGCGTCGACGAGACCCTGCACCGCCTCGACCTCGACCCCGAGCTGAAGGTCGGTCCGCTCTCGGGCGGCATGAAGAAGCGCGTCGCGCTGGCCCAGGCGCTGGTCGCCAACCCCGACGTGCTGCTGCTCGACGAGCCGACCAACCATCTCGACCTCGACGCGATCCGCTGGCTCGAGGAACTGCTCAAGAGCTTCGGCGGCAGCGTGCTGCTGATCACCCACGACCGTGCCTTCCTCGACGCGGTCAGCACCCGCATCATCGAACTCGATCGCGGCATCCTGCGCAGCTACCCGGGCAGCTTCAGCACCTACGAGGCCACCAAGGCGCGCGAGCTGATGGACGAGCAGCTGGCCAACGCACGAGCCGACAAGCTGCTGGCCCAGGAAGAGGTCTGGGTGCGCCAGGGCGTCGAGGCCCGCCGCACGCGCAGCGTCGCGCGCATCAAGCGTCTGGAAGCACTGCGTGCGGCGCGCGTGGCTCGCCGCGACGTGATCGGCCGGGTCGCGCTCGAGGTCGATGCCGGCAGCCGCAGCGGCAAGATCGTGGCCGAGCTCGACACCGTCTCCAAGCGCTTCGGCGACAAGGTCGTCGTGCGCGACTTCAGCGCCACCATCCTGCGCGGCGACAAGGTCGGCCTGATCGGCCCCAACGGCGCCGGCAAGACCACGCTGCTCAAGCTGATCCTCGGCACGCTGGCGCCCGACAGCGGCACCGTGCGCACCGGCACCACGCTGCAGGTCGCCTACTTCGACCAGATGCGCGAGGTGCTCGACCTCGAGGCCACTCTGGCCGACACCATCAGCCCCGGCAGCGAGTGGGTCGAGATCGCCGGCGCGCGCAAGCATGTGATGAGCTACCTGAGCGACTTCCTGTTCGCACCGCAGCGCGCCAACTCGCCGGTCAAGAGCCTGTCCGGCGGCGAGCGCAACCGCCTGCTGCTGGCGCGGCTGTTCGCGCGGCCGGCCAACGTGCTGGTGCTCGACGAACCGACCAACGACCTCGACATCGACACGCTCGAACTGCTCGAGGAACTGCTCGCCAACTACCCCGGCACCGTGTTCCTGGTCAGCCACGACCGGCGCTTCCTCGACAACGTCGTGACCAGCACCATCGTCAGCGAGGGTGAAGGCCGCTGGCGCGAGTTCGAGGGCGGTGTCGAGGACTGGCTGATCCAGTCCAAGCGCATGGCGGCCATCGCCGCTGCCGCCGAGCGCGGCAATGCCGCGGCGCCGGCCAAGGCACCGCCGACGCCGGTCGCCGCGCCGGCGCCTGCAGCGAAGCCGCGCGCCAAGCTCAGCTACAAGGAGCAGCGCGAGCTCGACGAGATGCCCTCGCGCATCGAGGCGCTCGAGGCCGAGCAGCGCGAGCTGGCCGAGCTGCTCGCCAGCAGCGCGCTCTACACCGAGGCGCCCGAGCGCGTCGGCCCCACGCAAGCCCGGCTCGAGACCATCGAGGCCGAGCTGATGGCGCTGCTGGAGCGCTGGGAGTTGCTGTCGGCAAGATGACGGCGAGCGCCTGACGAGCGAGATCGTTCACGCGGCGGCCGCCGGAGGCGGCGCCGCCTCGGGTCTGCCGCCTACTGCCGGCGGGAGCCTTCGGGTACCTTCGCCGCCCATGAACTCCACCACCCTCACCGCCACCGCCGGCACCGCGCCACAAGCGCAACGCTGGGCCTGGCTGCCGCCGATCGGCAGCTGGCAGTACTACACGCTGCTGGCCCTGCTCGGTATCTTCATCCTCGGCCCGCTGGGAGGCGTCACCGCCTCCTACATGAACTTCTCGATCGGCTTCTTCGTCGGCGGCCAGGTGCTGGCCGGCATCCTCGGCTCGACCGTCACGCTGGGCTACGGCCCCGAGGGCAAGCACGGCGCCAACTACATGCAGACCGCGGCCGCCTCGGTGGCCGGCATGAGCGCGATGGGCGTGCTGATCCAGGCCATGATCTGGATGGGCCTGCCGCAGCCGCCGCTGTGGGAGCTGATGCTGTTCTTCGGCGCGATCGGCATGTTCGGCGCCGGCGTCGGCATGCTCTACACGCCGATCCTGGTCGACCGGCTGCAGCTCACCTTCCCCTCTGGCCTGGCGGTCGCCAACATCCTGCGCGCACTGACCGACCCGGTGCTGCTCAGGCGCTCGATCGTCAAGCTCGGCACCGGCATGGGCCTAGGCATCGCCGGCGGTCTCGGCGCCGCCAAGCTGGCCTTCATCGGCGTCATCGAGCTGTCGACCTCCACGCTCGGCGCCGGCATGCTGGTCGGCGCCCGCATCGGCATCCCGGCCATCGTCGCCGGCCTGCTCGGCAGCGCGCTGATCCCGTATTTCGTCTCGATCGACTGGCTGGCCGAGGGCCAGCCCTTCCGCAAGATCACCTTCCTGATCGGCCTCGGCCTGATCCTCGGCGCGGCGATCATCGACCTGGCCCAGATCGGCATCGAGGCGGTGCGCCGCATCCGCTCGCCCGAGGTCGCGGCCGAGCCGCAGGAGGCCTGGAAGAAGACCTCGATGGGCCGGCTCATCGCCTGGGTGCTGTTCTTCGGCGCCGCGGTGGTCTGGATCGGCGCCGACATCCTGCAGCAGCCGGTGTTCTTCATGGCCTTCGCGGTGGCGCTGGTCTTCGTGTTCGCGATGGTCAACGGCATCTCGCTCGGCATCTCGGACAGCAACCCGATCAGCTCGGCCTTCGTCGTCAGCGTCGTGCTGATGGCCGCACTCGGCCTCAAGGACCCTGGCGTGGGCCTGATGGCCGGCGCGATCCTGCTGATCGCCTGCAGCGTCGGCGGCGACATGCAGCAGGACCGCAGCACCGGCTGGCGCCTGGGCACGCCGCGCACGATCCAGTTCCGTTTCCAGGTGATGGGCATCATCGTCGGCGCGATCCTCAGCGTCGGCTTCGCCCATCTGTTCATGACCGCCTACCCGGTGCTCAAGCTCGACCAGACCGTGATGAGCGCGGCCGAGCAGCCGGCGCAGTGGTCGAGCGCGATGACCTACAAGTTCGTCGGCGCGCTGCGCAGCCTCACCGACGACCAGCCGCACCAGCGCACCGCGATCTGGGTCGGCATCGCGCTCGGCTTCGTGTTCCAGGCGGCGCGCAAGTGGCTGTTCTCGCGCACCGGCTACCAGCGCTGGAAGGCACGCGGCAGGGCCCAGGCCAACACCGACTTCGTGCTCGACGCGGTGCTGCTGCCCTCGCCCTACGCCTTCTCCTTCGGCTGCTTCCTGAGCCTGGCGACCTCGGCCTGGTTCGCGATCGGCGGCGTGATCTCGAGCGCGGTGGCCACGCTCAACGAGCGGCGCCAGAAGAACGCCAAGCCCGACGACGAGTTGCCGAGCGACATGAGCTCGACCTCGCTGATCGGCGGCGGCCTGATCGCCGGCGACGCGCTGGCGGCACTCGGCCTGGGCATCGTCGGACTGATGGCGACGGTGCTGGGCTGAGCCTCCGCGCTGGCTTGTGAAGGGCGGCCTCGGCCGCCTTCTTCCATTGCCAAACCGCAAGCGCAAGCACAAAGCGAATCAACGTGCAGGAGCGGGCGAATCGAACGCTGCCTAGGATGCGTTCAATCCTTCAGCGCTGCCCACCGGACACAACCCATGCCCACCCTCTTCGACCCTGTCCGCCTCGGCGACATCGAGCTAGCCAACCGCGCCGTGATGGCGCCGCTCACGCGCAACCGCGCCGGTGTCGGGCTCAGGGCCACCGCGCTGACCGCCGAGTACTACGCACAGCGCGCCCATCCCAGGAACGGCGCCGGCCTGATCATCACCGAGGCCAGCCCGATCGACGCGATGGCGCATGGCTACCTCGACACCCCCGGCATCCACACGCCCGAGCAGGTCGAGGCCTGGAAGCGCGTCACGCAAACGGTGCACGCCGTGGGCGGCAAGATCGTGATCCAGCTCTGGCACGTGGGCCGCATCTCGCACACCTCGCTGCTCGACGGCCGCGCGCCGCTGGCGCCGAGCGCGGTGCGCGCCAACACCAAGACCTTCACCGCGGCCGGCTTCGAGCCGGTCAGCGAGCCGCGCGCGCTGCTGCTCGAGGAGATCGCGCAGATCGTCGAGCAATACCGCGTCGCCGCCGGCCGCGCGATCGAGGCCGGCTTCGACGGCGTCGAGGTGCATGGCGCCAACGGCTACCTGGTCGACCAGTTCCTGCGCAGCGGCACCAACCTGCGCACCGACGCCTACGGCGGACCGATCGAGAACCGCGTGCGCTTCCTGCGCGAGGTGATGCAGGCCGTGACCGGCGAGATCGGCGGCGCCCGCACCGGGCTGCGCCTGTCGCCCGGCGCGCCGGTCAACGACGCCCAGGAGCCCAATGCGCAGCCGCTGTTCAACCTGGCCGCCGAGCAACTGGCGCCGCTGCAGCTGGCCTACCTGCACGTGATCGAGGGCATGACCGGCGGCGACCGCAGCCTGCCCTTCGACTACGCCGCGCTGCGCACGCGCGCCAAGGCGCCGTGGATGGTCAACAACGGCTACGACCGCCAGATGGCGCTCGACGCGGTGAGCAGCGGAGCGGCCGACGTGGTCGCCTTCGGCAAGGCTTTCATCGCCAACCCCGACTTCACGCGCCGCCTGCGCGAGAACGCGCCGCTCAACCCGCTCGATCCGAAGACGCTCTACGGCGGCGGCGCCAAGGGCTACACCGACTACCCGAGCCTGGACGCCGTGGCGGCGACGGCCTGATCGTCGACCTCCGCCGGCGTCACGCCGGTGGAGCTACCAGCGCCGAAAGCGGCACAGCCTCCACGCGCGGCGCCAGCACATAGCGCCGGTCACCCGGGTAGACCACGTAGAGCGCGTCCAGCGCCAGATCCTGCGACGCGATGCGCATCGACGGCGTGAGTGCAGGAGCGTCGCTGCGCTTGAACTCGACGCCGACGCGTCGGCCGTCCTTGAACATCAGCAGGTCGAGTTCGGCGCCGGCGTGGGTGGCCCAGAAGTAGGCCTCGTCGGGGCGCGCGATGCGCAGCACCTGATCGAGCGCGAAGCCCTCCCACGAGGCGCCGGACTTCGG
The DNA here is from genome assembly GCF_004217215.1 of Rivibacter subsaxonicus. Classification (GTDB taxonomy): domain Bacteria; phylum Pseudomonadota; class Gammaproteobacteria; order Burkholderiales; family Burkholderiaceae_C; genus Rivibacter; species Rivibacter subsaxonicus. The sequence continues at coordinate 654,728 of NZ_SHKP01000005.1, read as the reverse complement.
GTGCCGCGCCAAGGCCGCCGGATCTGCGATGCCCAGCAGTTCGTGCAGCAGGCCCGAGTCGCGCAGGTAGATCTTCGGCGCCTTGACCTGCCGCTTGCCGAGGTTGGCAAACCACGGCTGCAACTGGCGCACCAGAAAGGCCTGCGTGAGCCAGTCGAGGTAGCGCCGGACCGTGCCCTCGTTGACGCCCAGCGAGCGCGCCGGGTCGGCGGCATTCCAAGTCTGACCGTGGTAGTGCGCCAGCATGGCCCAGAAGCGGTAGAGCGCGGGCGCCGCGACGTTCAGGCCTAGTTGCGGCAGGTCGCGTTCGACTACCGTGCGGATGAACTCGCGCCGCCAGATGCGGCTGGCCTCGTCGTCCGCCGCGGTGAACGAGCGCGGGAACCCGCCGCGCCACCACAGCGCGGCGGCGCTGTCGACGCCGGCCTCGTCGAGCGTGAAGCCGCCGGCCTCGATCACTTCGAGCCGCCCGGCGAGCGACTCGCTCGACTGCCGCAGCAGTGCCGGCGACGCACTGCCCAACAGCAGGAATCGGGCCGGGTTGCTGTCGCGATCGATCAGTACGCGCAGCACCTTGAACAGATCCGGCGCGTGCTGCACTTCGTCGATCACGACCAGACCACTCAGATCCTTCAGCGCCACCATCGGCGTGCGCAACTGGGCTTCGACCTGCGGGTCCTCCAGATCGAACCAGTTGGGCGAGCCGGCGCCCAACAGCTTGCGCGCCAGCGTGGTCTTGCCAACCTGGCGCGGCCCCACCAGCGCCACCGCAGGGCTCCGTGCAAGGGCGGCAAGCACCGCCGCTTCTAGCGCTTTACGTTCGAGCATGGGCAATGCTACCTTGAAATTCGTGAATATCACTGAGGATTTTCAAGGTACAAGCTCAGCGACCAGATCCACTCCGACAGCAGCACGACGAGCCAGCCCTTGCCCACGATAATCTGATGCACGCCGCGATGCCTTCGCGGCGTGCGTCTTTCATGGGCCTCGTCTCCGACAACACACCGCCCGATCGCCTGGTCGACTTCCTGCAGGCACTGGCGCAGGCGCTGCACGTCAGCGGCGCGCCGGCGCAGGACCTCGAGCGCGACCTGGCGCTGGTTGGCGCGCGCATGGGCTTGCGGGTGCAGTGCTTCGCGCTGCCGACGATGCTGAGCCTCACCGCCGAGGCCGAAGGGATGCCGCAGGCGGTGCGCCTGATCCGGCTGCCGCCCTACGACTACAACATGGTGCGGCTGATCAAGCTCGAGGCCATGCTGCGCGAACTGCGCGGCCCGGCCGAGCTGGCGCAGGGCGAGGCGAAGTTGCAGCAGATCATGGCCGCGCCACCGATCTGGCGCGGCTGGCGCTTCGTGGCCTGCGGCTTCTTGCTGTCGGCCTCGGTGGCGCTGTTGCTGCGCGGCAGCTGGGCCGAGATGCTCAGCGGCGGCATCGTCGGCGCGCTGTTCGTCGCGGCCTACCAGCGCCTGGGCGGCAAGCCCTCGCTCGGGCCGGTGCTGCCGGTGCTGCTGTGCGGCCTGGCCGCGCTGTGCACCTACGCGCTTTGCGTGCTGCTGCCGCAGCAATCGCCCTTCGTCACGGTGCTGGCCGGCATCGTGCTGATGCTGCCCGGCTTCACGATGACCATCGCGATGAGCGAACTCGCCACCCAGAACCTGATTGCCGGCACCGGCCGCCTGGCCGGCGCCTTCATGCTGATGCTGATGATGGGCGCCGGCGTGGCCATGGGCAGCGTGCTCGCCGCCGAGTTCATGCCGGTCGCGCCCACCGGCACCGGCGCGCCGCTGCCGGACTGGGCCATGTGGCCCAACATCGCGGTGCTCGGCCTCGGGCTGCTGGCGGTGCTGCAGGCGCCGCTGAGATCGGTGCACGTGGTGATCGTCGCCTGCCTGCTGGCCTGGGGCATCAGCCACTACGTGGGCAACGAACTCGGCCCGGTGGCCGGTGCCTTTGCCGGCGCCTTCGGCGTGGCGATGGCGGGCCATGTGTACCAGCGCTTCAGCGGCAAGCCCGGCATCCTGGTGCAGGTGCCCGGCCTGATCACGCTGGTGCCCGGCAGCGTGGGCTTTAGAGGCCTGCACGCGCTGATGGAACAGGACACCGTGACCGGCCTCGGCATCCTGGCCGCGACGGTGGTGACCGGGGCGGCGCTGGTGGTGGGGACGTTGCTGGCGAACGGAATTGGGCCGGCGGTGGTGGGAAGGCGGCGAGGAGAAGCAGGGGTTCCGTAGAGCCGGAACCGGCCACCTGCAGTCGTTGCCGGCCGGCCGCTTACAGGCAGGCCACAAAATCGCTGAGATCCTGCTCGCATCCACAATGTGGCCCGCGCGTGCACCGCGTCGCATCAGTCAGGGCCGCCCCATGACCTTTCCTCCCGCCAACTTCGATCCGTCCATCGACCCTACGGCCGATCAGGTGCGCGAATTGCGCGATGCCGGCCCCGACGGCCCGGTGGTGATGCTCAATCTTCTGAAGTTCCGCGAGCATGCGAACTACCCTGCAGGGTCGCCCCATGCGCCCTGCTCGGGCGCAGACGCCTACCGCAGGTACCAGACGGCATTCGTCGAAACGGTGGGTGACGTGAGCCACGCCGAGGTTGTATGGGAGGGGCAGGTCGACAAGACCTTCATCGGCGACGCCACCCAGGACTGGGACAAGTGCCTGCTGGTCCGCTACCCGAGCCGCCAGCACTTCCTTTCCATGATGGCCAACGCAGCGTATCGCGAGGCGCTCGTCCATCGTTATGCGGGTCTCGAGCGCACCATCCTCTTGCAGATGCGGGGCTGACGACTCGCAGGGAGCGTGGCAGAACTCTGCGGCAACGTCGCCGGTGTCATGAATGTCGCCGATGCATCGACCTGCGCCGGCCAACTCCGCGATCCCCGGCGCCGGGGAGCCCACTCACGAGATGAGCAGCCAGCCACCTGCCGGTCGTGGTGGGCAGTGCTCGGCCACAAGCCGTCTCTGGCCACAGGCCGGTTCCGTTCGTCAGCCTTGCGTCTGCGGTCTGATTTCAACGGTCACGACGGCCTCGTTTCGCCCTGTTGGCGCATACACGGTCCTCACCGTGCCGTGTGCGATGACGGTCGACCTTTCGTCGGCCAGCGGCAACAACGCCGCCGCCGTCCCCTCGGGAACATGCCCGATCATCTTCCAGGCCCTCATGAGCGGCAGGCGCGGCCTGCACTCCAGCCAGACGTCGATGTGCGAACTGCTCGCGTCGCGCCTGCGCAGTTCGACACGGGAGCCTTCTCGGCACTCGGCGCGCACGATCGCCGCTCGGTCCGGGATCGTCGTGCCGCCGAGCAGGGTGAAGATGGATGCGTCGACAGCTGGCGCGGCCGGCTCCATCGACGACTCCCTGCGAGCAGCCGCATTCTCAGTGGTCATTGGCGGGGTTCCGATCGCAGCCACCGTTTCCACCGTTCGATCGCGGCGCAAAGAGCGCGCTGGTCCGCTGTATGCGGCGAAGCACATCGCGAGCAGCAAGGTAGGCCTGGGTCTGCTTCTCGCTCAATGAAGGCAGCCCGCTGCGGCCTCGGCTCCTGCGGCGTGCCAGCGCCACGTGCCCTGCCGGCACCGTGCGAGTTCGTGAGGACATGATCGGCTCCTTTCTCCGCGGCTCACGGGTCTGCACATGCCCCGATGCGGCGGAAATTAGGCCCGGCAGCCCCGAGTTTCAAGTCGGGTCAAACTCAGGGAAAATCCCAGGGTCGTACATTCCTGCGTAGGCTCCGACTTCGCGGCTTCAGGCCGCCTCTGGCTGCAGACGGAACACCTCGGCCAGCGAAGCGTTCTGCTGCGTCATCTGGTCGAGTTGGATGATGGCGGCGTTGACTTGGCCGATGCCGTCGAACTGCTCCGCGCTGGCGGCGGTGATCTCGCTCATCGTGATGCCAGCATCGGCCACCAGTTCGGAGCTTGTGCCGCCCTTGTCGACCGAGGCATCGGTCGATGCTGCGCATCGCGTCCTGATCGCAGACCTCGCCCACCAGTCGGCCGCCGGGCTATTACGTGGCACCTCCAGGCGGCGACCTTCCTGGCCGGCCATCAACCGGTACGGCGTGATCTGCTCGGGGCGGCGGCGCTCGCAGTGGTGCGGGGCGCCATCCGGCGCCCGCTGGGGCTACCGGCCAGTGGCTTGCGCGAAGGTCTCCGGAAAATGGTGGTTCCGCACGGTCTCAGGCCGTGCGTCGAGACGTCAATCGGCTGCCTTTGTGTGGGTTGGACCGGCAGCTCTGGGGCGGCAAGATCAGGACAGTGGATCTCTCTTCAGGGTCGATCTGAGACTTTCGTCCAAACGATCAACGGCAAACGCTTCACTACGGCACGCTGCTTGGCAACCGGGTGGTGATCGTGCTCGACGTCGTCAGCGTCATGAACTCGGCGCAGGTGGCGGTTCGCCAGGCTGCCAAGTTGATTGCATCGCGGCCTACTCCGCTGGCGGCGTCAGCTCGGTGACGACCTCGGTCTTCACCTGCGTCATCAGCTTGTGGACCGGGCACTTGGCGGCCACGTTCAGCAGCTCCTGGCGCTGCGCCTCGCTCAGCGCACCGCCGAGCTCGAGCATCACGCGCAACCGGTAGGTGCCGCTGCGCTCCTCGCTGTCGTCGCGTTCGACCGTCACGCGGATGTCCTCGACCGGGATCTGCTTGCGTCGCGCGTACCAGAGCGTGGTCAAGGCCTTGCAGGCGCCGAGCGCGCTGTCGTACAGCTCGTGCGGCGTCACGCCCAGGTCCTCGCCGCCGTTGCCGGCCGGCTCGTCGACGGCGAGCGCGTGCTGTCGCACATGCACGCTGTGCTTCATCTTCTGCGACCGGTCGCGTACAACTTCGATCGTCATGGCAGGCTCCGGTGAGGCGGTGGTGCATTGTCGCCAGGGCCGCGACTTGCCGAGGCGGCGCTCACCGGCGTCTGCGGCGGCACCGTCGCCAATAATGCCAAGCCAGCGATCCGGAAGGTCCCGATGAGATACCTCGTCACTGCAATGCTCATCGCGGTAGCCGTGATTCACCTCCTGCCGCTTTCGGGTGTGCTTGGCGCCGAACGTCTGGCCGCGCTTTACGGGCTGCGCTTCGACGATCCGAACCTGGCCATCCTGATGCGACATCGAGCGGTGCTGTTCGGCCTGCTCGGTGCGTTCTTCCTGTTGGCTGCCTTTGTGCCATCGCTTCAGCCGTTGGCGCTGATCGGTGGATTCCTGAGCGTCGCGTCGTTCCTGTGGCTGGCCTGGTCGTCCGGCGGCTACAACGCAGCGCTGGGGCGGGTGGTCACGGCTGACGTGGTCGCGCTCGTGTGTCTGGCAGTCGGAGCTGCGGCATACGTTCTGGGAAGAAGCGATGGCTAGCAGTTCCCCGGCCGGCCACGTCGGTTGAGCTGAGACCTCCGTCCACACGAGGCGACCGAATGCGCGCACTGCACAAGCCCCTCGCCGCCACGGCCCTTCTCCTCGCGCTTGCCTCGCAGTCCGCGAACGCGTCCCCCCGCTGCCTCACCGACTGCACGCCCCGCATCGGCATCGTCTCGGCCTTCGGCGCCGAGGCCGACATCCTGGTCGAGCAGACGCGCAACCCGCGCACGCACACGATCAACGGCAAGCGTTTCACCACCGGCACGCTGCGCGGCAACCGGGTGGTGATCGTGCTCAGCGGCGTCAGCATGGTCAACGCGACGATGGTGACGCAGCAGTTGCTCGACCACTTCCGCATCGAGCGCCTGGTGATGAGCGGCATCGCCGGCGGCGTGAACCCGGCCAACCATGTGGGCGACGTGACGGTGCCGGACCGCTGGGCGATGCCGATGGAGGTGTTCTGGAACGCGAACTCCACGCTGCCCGCGCCCTGCGGATCGCCGCGCGACCTGGGCTGCCTCGGCCTGAAACTCGCCACCGGCGCCGATGGGCAGCCGCTGCCGCCCTTCGTGCTGCGCGCGCCCAGCGGCGAGCCGGTCGAGACCGGCCTCTTCATGCGCCAGAACTACGTGCTCAACAACGCCAACGCGCCGGCCGGCGGCTTCATGTTCGACTACCCGGTCGATGCGCGGATGCTGGCGGTGGCGCGCACGCTGGCACCCAGGCTCGAGCGTTGCGGCCCCAGGGCGCGGCGTGCCGACGGCACGCTCGACGAGGCGCTGTGCGTGAAGCAGCAGCCACGGCTGCTGGTCGGCGGGCGCGGGGTCTCGGCCACGGTGTTCCTGGCCAACCCGCAGTACCGCGCCTACCTGCACGAGGTGCTGCAGGCCCAGAGCTTCGAGATGGAAACCGCCGCACTGGCCCATGTGGCGCATGCCAACGGCGTGCCCTACATCGCCTTTCGCTCGCTGAGCGACCTGGCCGGCGGCGAAGGCTTCGATGCCGACGTGGGCGCGCTGTTCGCCAGCGGCCTGGCCGAAGCCAACGAGGCGGAGGTGACGCTGGCCTTCCTGGAGGCCTGGGGCGCGGCGCAGCGGCGGCCGTCGCCGGCCCGCGGGCTGGCGCGGAAGTAGCGGCAACGGCAGCATGGCCTGCGCTTCTGCGCTAGCCTTGCCGCTGTCACGCTCCCACTCACGGAGGCCGCCATGACTACCGCCCAACCAGGCAGCTTCGAGGACTTCGCCGCCGCCGCTCGCGCCGAGGGCTACGACGAGGTGCTGGTGCGCGACTGGAAGCCGCTCACCGAGTTGCCGACCCACACCCACCCCTTCGCCGTCAAGGCGCTGGTGGTGGCCGGCGAGATGTGGCTCACGGAGGGCGAGCACACGCGGCATCTGCGGCCGGGCGACCGCTTCGAGATCGAGCGCGAAGCGCCGCATGCCGAGCGCTACGGCAGCGAAGGCACCACCTTCTGGGCGGCCCGCCGCCACGCGACGGATCCAACGCGCGCCTGAGGGCGCGAGCCAGCCTCAGCTCGGCTGCGCCAAGCGCATCAGCCGCGCCGCTTCTTCGGCGCGCGCATCGTCGATCACGCGCAGCACGTCGCCCACGTCGACCGTGCCCCGCTTGGCTTCGAAGCGGCCGCTGAGCGCCACCTCGGGTTGCAGCAGGCCGCGCTCATAGAGGTCCCAGATCTCGGGGCCGTACTCGGTGAGCAGCAACTCGGGCGCAAAGCGGCCGAAGAAGCCGCGCAGGTTGGCCACGTCGCGCAGCAACATGCGCTGGGCGTGGTTGTTGCCGGCGGCGTCGACCGCCTGCGGCAGGTCGATGATCACCGGGCCGTCGGCCGCGAGCAGGATGTTGAACTCCGACAGGTCGCCGTGCACGACGCCGGCGCACAGCATGCGCACCACCTCGACCAGCAGCGTGGCGTGGTGGACGCGGGCTTCTTCGGGCGTGAACTGCACGTCGTTGAGGCGCGGCGCGGCGTCGCCATGGGCGTCGGCCACCAGTTCCATCAGCAGCACGCCGTCCAGAAAGTTGTAGGGCCGGGGCACGCGCACGCCGGCGGCGGCCAGGCGGTAGAGCGCGTCGACCTCGGCGCTCTGCCAGGCCGCCTCCTGCGCCTCGCGGCCATAGCGGGTGCCCTTGGCCATCGCGCGGGCCTGGCGCGTGTTCTTGACCTTGCGGTTCTCGGTGTAGTCCACCGCCTGCCGAAAGCTGCGTTCGGTCGCGTCCTTGTAGACCTTGGCGCAGCGGGCGTCGTCGCCGCAGCGCACGACGTAGACCTTGGCCTCCTTGCCGCTCATCAGCTGGCGCACCACGCTGTCGATCAGGCCTTCTTCGATCAACGTCTGCAATCGCTTGGGTGCTTTCATTGGCTGCATTTTCGCTGCAGCCGCAGACGCCGAACTTGCGCGCGCGTCTAGTGCCTGTTAACGCTACCGGAGGGCTCGCGCCCGGGCCGCGCTGGCCGCAGGGGTAGGCGCGAGGGAGGCCGCGTGCTCGTGCACGCAACGACCGAGCAACGCCGCCCTGCGGCCTGCGCGGCCCGGGCCCGAAGGGTGATCCCAGGAAACTGCGGCCCTCGGCGTTGCAAAGCTCGCCGGGGGCCGACCCCGGCTGCGCTTTGCGCCTTGATGGCCTTTGTTTCCTGGGTCACGCGAGCCCTCCGGTAGCGTTAACAGGCCCTAGTTCGCCCCGACCCGCGCCTTCACGCCGGCGCCGACGGCCGGCGGGAAGAAGCCGGACTCGATGGTCTCCATCAGCGCCGCGCGCTGGTCGGCGGGCAGTTCCCTGAGTTCCTGCGCCAGCATCGCGGCCACCTCGTCCTGCTCGGCCGGCGAGAGCGCGTGCAGTTCCTCGCGTGCCTGGCGCAGCTGCGGGATCACCGGCCTGAGCATGCCCATGCCCATGCCGAGCGCGGGGATCGCGGCGGGCACCAGCACCATGCATTCCTTGAGTTCGGCCTGCATCGATTTGGGCAGGAAGCCCAGCTCGAACAGTTCGTCGATCGTGGCCAGCGTCTCGGGCGGAGAGAGCGGCTGGCTCATGGCCTGCTGCATGCGCGCCATCATCGCCATCTGTTCCGGATCGAGCGTCATGCCTGCCGGCATGCCAGCGCCGCCACCGGGCACCATCGCGGCGAGCTTGGCCGCCATCTCGGGTGGAACACCGCCCGGCAGGGACGGCAGGCCGCCCAGCACCAGCCCGGCGCCGGCCGGCATGTTGGGCAGCGCGCCGAGGCCGGCGGGCAGGCCCGGCATCCCGCCCATTCCTGGCAGACCCGGCGACGTGCCCGGCAGGCCGGGCAGGCCTGGCAGGCCCGTGGGCAGCTTGGGCAGGCCGCCGCCGAGCGCGCCCAGCACTCCGCCCATGCCGCCAGCGCCGGCGCGCACGTCGAAGGCCGCGATCGCGTTGGACAGCGCAATGCCCTTGCAGCCCATGCCGCTCAGGCTCGACAGCAGCATGTCCTTGACCATCGAGGTCGCCGCCTGCTGGGCGATCTGCTTGACCAGCACCAGCACCACCGGCGCGATCGCCACGCTCGGCGTCGGAACCAGCACGAGCGCGAGCACCAGGGCAAGGATGCCGACCCGTTGGGGCTTGGTGGCCATCGACGCGATCCTCGGTGCGAGCGCCGCATCTTGAGCGCATCGGGGCAAATGTCCACCCCTCGCGCCGCCGCGAGAATCGACCGATGTCCCTCGCTCCGGTCCCCGGCCACTTTCGCCCGCGCATCAGCCTGCAGACATTGACCCGAGGCGACGGCCTGCTCGGCATGCGCGCCGCCCCCGGCTTCGGCCCACGCGGCGCGCAGCTCACGGTGGCGCGCATCGCCTGGACCTACGTCACCGCCAGCGAGATGCGCTGGGAGACGCCGGCGCCGAACAAGCTGCTGGGCACCCGCGCGCCGCAGACCGAGCTGCTGCGCGGCGCCTGGGACCAGCGCGAGCTGCTGCAGCGCGACGCCGGCGCCGAGGCCGACGCGCGCGACGCGCTCTGGGGCTCGGACCTGCGCCCGCTGCCGCCGCAGGCGCTGCAGTGGCGCACGCCCGGTGCCGCGCTCGGCTTCGAGGATCTGTGGTCGCTGCCCGAGGAATCGCACTTTGGCGACTTCTGGGCCGAGCAGGTGCCGCGCCTGCAGGCCGCCGGCTGGCAGGTCGTGGTGCAGCCGGGCTTTGCGCACCTGAGCGTGGCGGTCGATCGCTGGCAGCTGGTGATCGATCCCGCCACCGGCGCCGAACAGGGCCGCGAACTCGCCGAGCCGCTCGGTCCGCGCGCCCAGGAGCTGGCGGCCCTGAAGCAAACCAGCCGTGAAGGTGGTTCGTGGCTGCTGAGCCTGGGCATCGAGGTCGAGGGCGAGACGCTCGACTTGGCGCCGCTGCTGGCCGACCTGCTCAAGCGCGACGCGCGCTGGCTCAAGGCGCACGAGATCGCCGCGATCGACGACGAGGCGCTGATCCTGCTGCGCGCACCGGGCGGCAGGCGCATCGAGGCGCGCGCGGCGCCGCTCAAGGCCATCGTCGGTGCGATGGTCGACCTGCTGACCGATCCAAAGCGTGGCGTGAACCTGCAGGGGCCGCTGCAGCTCTCGACCTGGGAGGCGCATCGCATCGAGGCGCTGCGCGAGGGACTGGCCGAGACGCAGGCCAAACGAGCCGGCGTGCATGGCGCCTGGCAGCTGCAGGGCGATGCCGGCCTCGCGACGCTGGCCGCGCGCCTGCGCGCCGCCGGCAGCCCGCCACCGGTGGCGGCACCGGCCGGCCTCGGCCTGACACTGCGGCCCTATCAGTTGCAGGGCCTGGCCTGGCTGCAGTACCTGCGCGAGCACCATCTGGCCGGCATCCTGGCCGACGACATGGGCCTGGGCAAGACCGCGCAGGTGCTGGCCCATCTGCTGGTCGAGCAGCAGGCCGGGCGCCTGGATCGGCCTGCGCTGGTGGTGCTGCCGACCTCGCTGATCGCCAACTGGCAGGCCGAGGCGGCGCGCATCGCGCCCGCACTGCGCGTGCTCACGCTGCACGGCGTGGCGCGCGCGCGTGACTTCGAGAAGATGGCCGGCCACGACGTGGTCTTCACGACCTACCCGCTGCTGTGGCGCGACATCAACGCGCTGCGCAAGCAGCCCTGGCACCTGCTGATCCTCGACGAGGCGCAACTGGTCAAGAACGCTGGCAGCCGTGCGGCCGGTGCGCTGCGCCGGCTCGAGGCGCGACACCGGCTGTGCGTCACCGGCACCCCGCTCGAAAACCACCTCGGCGAGCTGTGGGCGCACTTCGACCTGCTGATGCCGGGCTTCCTCGGCGACGCGAGAAGCTTTGCGCGCCAGTGGCGCAAGCCGATCGAGACCGACGGCGAGACGCTGCGCGCGCAACTGCTGGCACAGCGGGTGCGGCCCTTCATCCTGCGCCGGCGCAAGCAGGACGTGGCGACCGAGCTGCCGCCCAAGACCGAGGTGATACGCCGCGTGCAACTGCAGGGCGAGCAGCGCGCGCTCTACGAGAGCGTGCGCGTCGCGGCCGACGAGAAGGTGCGGCGCGTGCTCGCGCGCCAGAGCTTCGATGGTGCGCAGATCGCCATCCTCGATGCGCTGCTGAAGCTGCGCCAGGTCTGCTGCGACCCGCATCTGCTGAAGGGCACGAAGACCTCGCCGACCATGGAGCGCGCCAAGATCGAACTGCTGCGCGAGATGCTGCCCGAGCTGGTGGCCGAGGGCCGGCGGGTGCTGGTGTTCTCGCAGTTCACCGAGATGCTGGCGCTGGTGCAGGCCGAGCTGACGGCGCTCGAGCTACCGCACCTTGTGCTGACCGGCGACACGCCGGTGCGCGAGCGCGGCGAGGTGGTCAAACGCTTTCAGGCGCAGGAGATGCCGCTGCTGCTGCTCAGCCTCAAGGCCGGCGGCGTCGGTCTGAACCTGACCGCGGCCGACACCGTGATCCATATCGACCCCTGGTGGAACCCGGCGGTCGAGCAGCAGGCCACCGACCGCGCGCACCGCATCGGCCAGGACCAGCCGGTGTTCGTCTACAAGCTGGTGGTCGAGGGCAGCATCGAGGAAAAGATGCTCGCGCTGCAGGCGCGCAAGGCGGCGCTGGCCGAGGGCGTGCTGGGCGTCGACGGTGCGGCCGCCATCAAGTTCAGCGCCGAGGATCTGCAGGGCCTGCTGGCGCCGCTGGCATGAGGCGTCGATGGTAGCGGTGTCATCGCCACGCTAAACTGATCGCATGGACAGCGCGCCGCCCTCGACCCGTCGCCAGCGCCGCGGCAGCGGCGGCATCACGCTCGGCGACGTGGCGCGGCTGGCCGGCGTCTCGCCGATCACCGCCTCGCGCGCACTCAACACGCCGGCCCAGGTCTCGCCCGAGACGCTGGCGCGGGTGCACGAGGCGGTCGCACGCACCGGCTATGTGCCGAACCGGCTGGCCGGCGGCCTGGCCTCGGCCCGCAGCCGGCTGGTCGCGGCGGTGGTGCCGACCATCGCCGGGCCGGTGTTCATGGAAATGGTGCAGTCGCTCACTTCGGCGCTGGCCGATGCCGGCTACCAGCTGATGCTGGGCCAGAGCGGCTACGCCGACTCGCGCGAGGACGCGCTGCTCGAAGCCATCATCGGCCGCCGGCCCGACGGCATCGTGTTGACCGGCATCATGCATTCGGCCGAGGGCCGGCGCCGGCTGCTGGCCAGCGGCATCCCGGTGGTCGAGACCTGGGACCTGACGCCGACGCCGATCGACATGCTGGTCGGCTTCTCGCACACGCAGGCCGCGGCCGCCGTGGTGCAGCACCTGCACGCGCGCGGCCGGCGCCGCTTGGCGCTGCTGAGCGGCGACGACGAGCGCGCGCTGCGCCGCAACCGCGGCTTCGTCGACGAGGCGCTGCGGCTCGGGCTGATCGCCGAGCCCGCCGAACTGCCGGTGCACCTGGTGCCGGCGCCGACCACGCTCGGCAGCGGACGCGCCGGACTGGCGCGCCTGCTCCAATTGGCGCCCGCCACCGACGCGGTGTTCTGCAGCTCCGACCTGCTCGCGCTGGGCGTGCTGACCGAGGCCGCGGCGCGCGGCATCGAGGTGCCCGGGCGTCTCGCGGTGGTCGGCTTCGGCGACCTGGCCTTCGCCGGCGACACCCACCCGGCGCTGAGCACGGTGCGCATCGACGGCACCGCGATCGGCCAGCGCGCCGCGCGCTGCATCGTCGATCGCGCCGAGGGCCGGCCGGTCGAGCAGAAGGTGCTCGACCTGGGCTTCCAGGTCATCCAGCGCGCCAGCAGCTGATCAGGGTTTTCACTGATCAACGCGTGTTTGCCTTCCAGAAAGGTAGCGCTACCATTGTTTAGGTAGCGCTACCATCGTCGCGCTGCTCCCCATCGAACAAGAGGAGACGCCCCTGATGAACAAGCTGCTGACCATCCTGTGCCTGACGCTGGCCACGCTGGCCGTTTCGCCGGCCCGGGCCCAAGCCAACACCTGGCCGGACAAGCCGGTGACGATCGTCGTGCCCTTCCCGCCGGGCGGATCGACCGACTCGCTGGCGCGCGTGCTCGCACCCAAGCTGCAGGAGAAGCTCGGCCAGAGCTTCATCGTCGACAACAAGGCCGGCGCCACCGGCACCATCGGCGCGGGCCAGGTCAAGCGCGCTGCGCCCGACGGCTACACGCTGATGGTCTCGTCGCTCGGCCCCTTCGTGATCGCGCCGCACCTGATCAAGCCGATGCCCTACGACGCGCTGAAGGACTTCGAGTTGCTGACGGTCGCGGTGCAGGCGCCCAACGTGCTGGTGGTGCCGGCGGCCTCGCCGCTGAAAAGCGTGGCCGACGTGATCGCCGCCGCGAAAAAGGACCCAGGCAAGATGACGCTGGCCTCCTCCGGCAACGGTTCGTCCGACCACCTGACGGCCGAGCTGTTCTGGCTGCAGACCGGCACCAGCGGCACCCACGTTCCCTACAAGGGCGGCGCGCCGGCGATCCAGGATCTGCTCGGCGGCCAGGTCGACGCCTCGTTCCAGAACGTCAACGCGGTGCTGCAGCACATCGCCAGCGGCAAGCTGCGCGCGCTCGCCGTCACCGGCGACAAGCGCTCGGCGGTGCTGCCCAACGTGCCCACTCTGGTGGAGAGCGGCGTCAAGGGCGTCGACGTCTACTCCTGGCAGGCGGTGGCGGCACCCAAGGGGCTGCCGGCCGACATCAAGAGCAAGCTGCACGGCGCGCTGGTCGCCGCGCTCAACGACCCGGCGATCAAGCAGAAGTTTGCCGAGATCGGCATCGAGGTGGTGGCCAACACGCCGGAGCAGTTCGCCGCCTTCCAGCAGGCCGAGTACGCGCGCTGGAAGAACGTGATCGAGACCCGCAAGATCACCGCCGACTGAGAAGTCTCACGCTCGTAGTAGGAGCCGCACCATGGCGCTGCATTCCACGCCCGTTGTCACCGCGATGCAGGTGATCCCCGTCGCCGGCCGCGACTCGATGCTGATGAACCTCAGCGGCGCCCACGGCCCCTTTTTCACCCGCAACCTCGTGATCCTCGACGACAGCGCGGGCCACCGCGGCGTCGGCGAGGTGCCGGGCGGCGAGAAGATCCGCCAGACGCTGGAGGACGCGCGCGGCCTCGTCGTCGGCCAGCCGGTGGGCGACGTGCAGCGCGTGCTGCGCCAGGTGCGCGAGCGCTTTGCTGACCGCGACGCCGGCGGGCGCGGGCTGCAGACCTTCGACCTGCGCACGACGATCCACGTCGTCACCGCCGTCGAGTCGGCGCTGCTCGACCTGCTCGGCCAGCATCTGGAACTGCCGGTCGCGGCGCTGCTCGGCGAGGGCCAGCAGCGCGACTCGGTCGAGATGCTCGGCTACCTGTTCTTCGTCGGCGAGCGCGGCAAGACCGGCCTGCCCTACGCCACGCCGGCCGACGAAGCGTCCGATGCCGACGACTGGCAACGCCTGCGTCACGAGCCGGCGATGACGCCGCAGGCGGTGGTGCGGCTGGCCGAGGCGGCGCGTGCGCGCTACGGCTTCAACGACTTCAAGCTCAAGGGCGGCGTGCTGGCCGGCGAGGCCGAGGTCGAGGCGGTTCGGGCGCTGCACGAACGTTTTCCGCAGGCGCGCGTCACGCTCGACCCCAACGGCGGCTGGCTGCTGAAGGATGCAATCCGCCTGATGCGCGACCTGCACGGCGTGGTCGCCTATGCCGAGGACCCCTGCGGCGCCGAAGAGGGCTTCTCCGGCCGCGAGGTGATGGCCGAGTTCCGCCGCGCCACCGGCCTGCCGACCGCGACGAACATGATCGCCACCGACTGGCGCCAGCTGACGCATGCGCTGTCGCTGCAGTCGGTCGACATCCCGCTCGCCGACCCCCACTTCTGGACCATGGCCGGCTCGGTGCGCGTGGCCCAGACCTGCCGCGACTGGGGCCTGACCTGGGGCTCGCACTCGAACAACCACTTCGATGTTTCGCTGGCGATGTTCACCCACGTCGGCGCCGCCGCGCCCGGCCGCGTCACCGCGATCGACACCCACTGGATCTGGCAGGACGGGCAGCGCCTGACGAAGGAGCCGCTGCTGATCGAGGGCGGCCATGTGCAGGTGCCCAAGAAGCCCGGCCTCGGCGTCGAGCTCGACATGGTCGAGGTCGAGAAGGCGCACCGGCTCTACCTCGAGAATGGCCTGGGCGCGCGCGACGACGCGGTCGCGATGCAGCACCTGATCCCGAACTGGCGCTTCGACCCGAAGCGCCCGTGCATGGTCCGTTGAGGGGCGGGCGCCGGCCGCGACCGGCGCTGATCCTCAGGTCACCGGCGCCGGGTTGAACAGCACCAGGGCGTTGTGCAGCTTCCACTGCTCGGCCCAGGTCCTGCGGCCGCTGGCGACCTCGAGCATCAGCCGGAACAGCTCCCAGCCAAGCTCCTCGATCGTCGCCTCGCCGTCGGCGATGCGGCCGGCGTTGAGGTCCATCAGGTCGTGCCAGCGCCGCGCCAGGTCGCTGCGCGTGGCGACCTTGATCACCGGCACCTGCGCCAGGCCATAGGGCGTGCCGCGGCCGGTGGTGAACACATGCAGGTTCATGCCGGCGGCGAGCTGCAGCGTGCCGCAGATGAAGTCGCTGGCCGGCGTGGCGGCGTAGATCAGGCCGCGCTGCCTGAGCTTCTCGCCCGGCGCCAGCACCCCGGAGATCGGCGCGCTGCCTGACTTGACGATCGAGCCCATCGCCTTCTCGACGATGTTCGACAGCCCGCCCTTCTTGTTGCCCGGCGTCGTGTTGGCGCTGCGGTCGACGCTGCCGCGCTTGAGGTAGTCGTCGTACCAGGCCATCTCGCGGATCATCGCCGCGGCGACCTCGGCGTCGACCGCGCGCGAGGTCAGCTGGTCGATGCCGTCGCGCACCTCGGTCACCTCGGAGAACATCACGGTCGCACCCGCGCGCACCAGCAGGTCGGTGCAGAAGCCGACCGCGGGGTTCGCGGTGACGCCCGAGAACGCGTCGCTGCCGCCGCACTGCACGCCGACCACCAGCTCGCTGGCCGGCACGGTCTGGCGCCGGCGCGCATCGAGCCGCTCCAGGTGCTCCTCGGCGGTCGCCATGATCGAGTCGATCATCGACATGAAGCCCACATGCGCCTCGTCCTGCAGGCAGACCACGTCGAGCTTGGCGTCTGCACTCTCGCCGACGTCGGCGACGTTGCGTTCGTCGACGATCGTGAAGCTGCCGGGCGGCAGCAGCCGCTCGGGCTGCAGCTTTTCGCAGCCCAGGCTGACGACCATGACCTCGTTGCCGAAGTTCGGGTTCAGCGTGATGTTGCGCAGCGTGCGGATCGGCACGATCGCGTCCGGCGCGTCGATCGCCACGCCGCAGCCGTAGCTGTGCTCGAGCCCGATGACGTCGTCGACGTTGGGGAAGCGCGGCAGCAGCTCGGCCTTGATGCGCCGGACCGCGAAGTCGACGACGCCGGCGACGCACTGCACGGTGGTGGTGATGGCCAGGATGTTGCGGGTGCCGACCGAGCCGTCGGCGTTGCGGTAGCCCTCGAAGCTGTAGCCCTCGAGCGGCGGCAGCGAAGGCGGCCTCACCGTCGCGATCGGCAGGCCGTCGAGCGAGCGCGCCTCGGGCATCTCCAGCAGCCGCTCGTGCACCCAGCTGCCGGCCGGGATGGCGCGCGCCGCGCGCCCGATCACGACGTCGTAGCGCCGCACCGCCTCGCCGGCTGCCAGGTCCACCAGTGCCACCTTGTGGCCTTGCGGCACCTTCTCGACCAGCCTGAGTCCGTCGGCGAACACCGTGCCGGCCGGCAGGCCGCCGTCGTTGGCGACGATCGCGACGTTGTCGCGCTCGTTCATCCTGATGTAGAGCGGCGGCCGCGGTGGGCTGGCGACGGCATCCATGCGCGTTCCTCCGTGGCGGCTCACTCGGGCCGGACGTTGCCGTCCTTGACCACCTTGGTCCACTTGGCGATCTCGCTCTTGCCGAAGGTGGCGAAGTCGGCCGGCGTGTTCGGCTGATGCTGCAGCCCGAGCGTCTCGAACCTGGCCTTGATGTCGGGCTGGGCGATGATCTTCTCGACCTCCGCGTTCAGCCGCTGCACGATCGGCGCCGGCGTGCCGGCCGGCGCGTAGAGCGCCTGCCAGCTCGACACGTCGAAGCCGGCGACGCCGGCCTCCTGCAGCGTCGGCACCTCGGGCAGCGCCGGGCTGCGCTTGGCCGAGGTCACCGCCAGCGCGCGCACCTTGCCCGACTGGATGTGCGGCAGTGCCACGGTCACGGTCTCGAAGCTCAGCGGCACCTGGCCGCCGATCAGATCCTGGATCGCCGGCGCGCTGCCCTTGTAGGGCACGTGCGCGAGGTCGGCGCCGGCCAGCAGCTTGAAGGTCTCGCCCGACATGTGCTGCGAGCTGCCCTGGCCGGCCGAGGCGAAGGTGATCGTGTCGGGCTTGGCCTTGGCCGCGGCGATCACGTCCTTGACCGACTTGTAGGGCTGGCTGGCGCCGGTCAGCAGCACGTTCGGGATCGTGCCGAGCAGGATGATCGGCGCGAAGTCCTTGCTCGCGTCGTAGGGCATCTTGGGCATCAACGCCGGGTTGATCGCGTGGCTGGCGATGGTGCCGAGCAGCAGCGTGTAGCCGTCAGGCGCCGACTTGGCGACGCTGTCGGCACCGATCACGCCGCCGGCGCCGGCCTTGTTCTCGACCACGACGGTCTGCTTGAGCGCGCCTTGCAGGCGTTCGGCGATGGCGCGCGCCAGCACGTCCGAGGTGCCGCCGGGCGCGAAGGGCACGACGAGCCGGATCGGCTTGCTCGGCCAGGCGTCCTGGGCCAGGGCGAGGCCGGAGGCGGCGAAGAGGGTCGCGGCGGCGACCAGGGCACGGCGAGTGAGCATTGGAGGGTTCCCGATGTGGCGGCTGCGCGGGGCGAGGCAGGGCAGGCGCGGTTCAGAATCGGGCCCCGATCGCGGATCGCAAGCTTGGCCCGTGTTTGGACTTGTCGTCAGTTGTCGTACAACTATACTTGGCGATGACCGCCTGCTTGTCAATCGCCGGCCTCAAAGGGAAAACCCGAACATGGACGCCGTACTAGTCGCTCGACGCCGCCCGCGCACCCTGGCCCTGGAACTGGTGGACGCGCTCGGCGACCGCATACGCGACGGCCGGCTGGCGGCGGGCGACAAGCTGCCGACCGAGGCGGCGATCATGCAGGAGTTCGGCGTCAGCCGGACCGTGGTGCGCGAGGCCATCTCCAAGCTGCAGGCCTCGGGTCTCGTGAGCACGCGCCACGGGATCGGCACCTTCGTCGTCGGCCTCGGCGATTCGGCGAGCTTTCGCATAGCGCCCGAGCAGTTCGCGACGCTGCGCGACGTGATCGCGGTGCTGGAGCTGCGCATCGGCGTCGAGACCGAGGCCGCCGGGCTGGCCGCGGGGCGGCGCAGCGCGGAGAACCTCAGGAACATGCGCCATGCGCTGGACGCCTTTGCCGCCGCGACCGAGGCCGGGCGCGACGCCGTCGGGCCTGATTTCCAGTTCCATCTCGAGATCGCACGCGCCACCCAGAACGAGCATTTCGCCGAGCTGATGGCCAGCCTGGGCACGATGATCATCCCGCGCGCGCGCCTCGAAGCCGCCGCCGCCCCGGCCGCCGTCGAGCCGCTCAGCGAGGAGCGGCGCGGCTACCTGCGACGCGTGAACGGCGAGCACGAGAGCATCTACGACGCGATCGTCAACCAGGACGCCGAGGCGGCGCGGGCGGCGATGCGGACCCACCTGGCCAACAGCCGGGAGCGCCGGCGCCGGGCGAGCGCCGCCGCCGGGGCGGCCGACGCCACGACCTGAAGCTAGGGGCGCGAGGCGGAGCTTTGTGCTTGAAATACTCAAGTCATGTTGTACGATGACATACAACATGACCGAGATCATGGCCCGATCCCGCACCGACCCACATTCACCGAGACACCCATGACCCGCAAGCTTCTGCCCCGGCGCCTCGTCCTGACCCTGCTGTGCGCCATCGCCCTGCCGGCATCCGCCGAGAACTGGCCGAACAAGCCCATCCGCATCATCGTGCCGTACTCGCCCGGCGGCTCGTCGGACATCATCGCGCGGGCGATCTCGGGCCCGCTGTCCGATGCGCTCAAGCAAACCGTCATCGTCGAGAACAAGGCCGGCGCCAACGGCAACACCGGCACCGACGCGGTCGCCAAGGCCAATGACGGCCACACGCTGCTGCTGTGCGATGTCGGCGCGCTCGCGATCACCGCCTCGGTCTACGCCAAGCTGCCGTTCGACCCGAGCAAGGACCTGAAGCCCGTCGCGATGCTTGCCTACTCGCCGCACCTGCTCGTCGTGCATCCCTCGGTGACGGCGAGCAACCTGCAGGAACTGGTCGCGCTGTCGCACAAGCAGAAGCTCAACTTCGCGGTCACCGCGATCGGCAGCGCACCGCACCTGGCGGGTGTGGCGGTCGAGAAGGCAACCAAGGCCGAGTGGCAGTACATCCCGTACAAGGGCGGCGCGCAGGCGATCGGCGACACCGTCGGCGGCCAGACGCAGGTGCTGATGAACGGCATGCTCGCGACCCTGCCGCATGTGCAGTCCGGCAAGCTCAAGGTGCTGGGCGTGTCCAAGGCCACGCGGGTGCCGCTGCTCGCCAACGTGCCGACGATCGCCGAGCAGGGCGTCAAGGGCTTCGAGTCCGGCACCTGGCAAGGCGTGCTGATGCCGGCGAACACGCCGCCGGCCGTGGTCGCGAAGGTTTCGGCCGAACTGACGCGCATCATCCGCTCGCCCGAGGTTCGCGAGCGCCTGGTCTCACAGGGCGCCGAGGTCTACACGATGTCGCCGGCCGAGATGAGCAGCTTCTTCGAGCGCGAGCGCAAGAACTGGGCGACCGTGGTCGCGCAGGGCGGCGTCAAGATCGAATGAAGTCCGGGCCTCGCGTGCTGCTGGCCGGCAGGATGATGCCGGCGCTCGAGGCACGGCTGCGCGCCGACTACGAGCTGGCGAGCCTGGTCGAGCAGGCCGATTCGGGCGCCTTTCTCGCGGCGCAGGGCGGCACGTTCGACGCGCTGGTGACCTCGGCCGTCTACGGCGCGAGCGCCGAGCGCATCGCGCAGTTGCCCAATCTCAAGATGATCTCGAGCTTTGGCGTCGGCCTCGACCGGCTCGACCTCGCCGCCGCCAGGGCGCGCGGCATCGCGGTCGGCTACACGCCGGACGTGCTCAATGACTGCGTCGCCGACCTCGGCATCGCGCTGATGCTCGACGTCGCCCGGCGCGTCAGCGAGGCCGACCGCTTCGTGCGGCGCGGCGCGTGGGCGGTGCCGGGGCAGGCGAGTTTCCCGCTCGGCCGCAAGGTCAGCCGCGCCAGGCTCGGCATCGTCGGGCTCGGGCGCATCGGCCAGACGATTGCCAAGCGCGCGACCGGCTTCGAGATGGACATCCGCTACCACTCGCGCCGGCCGGTGGCCGACGCGCCGTGGCGGCACGAGCCCGCGCTCGTCGAGCTGGCGCGCTGGGCCGACTACCTGATCGTGATCACTGCCGGCGGCGCCGGCACGCGCCATCTCGTCAACACCGAGGTGCTCGACGCGCTCGGGCCCGACGGCTTCCTGATCAACGTCGCGCGCGGCTCGGTGGTCGACGAGGCCGCGCTCGTGAAGGCGCTGGTCGAAAGGCGCATCGCCGGCGCCGGGCTCGACGTCTTCGACAGCGAGCCGAACGTGCCGCCAGCGCTGTTCGAACTCGAAAACGTCGTGCTGCTGCCGCACGTGGCCAGCGCCACGCGCGAGACGCGCCAGGCGATGGCCGATCGCGTCGTCGACAACCTCGCCGCCTTCTTCGCGGGCCGCGCGCTGCTGAGCGCGGCGCCGCTGCCCTGAAACCTGAACGGACACACACACCATGAGACAGAACCGCCTGCGCGAGTTGTGGAAGAGCGGCGGCGCCGCGCTCAACGGCTGGCTCGCGATCCCGAACAGCTTCTCGGCCGAGACCATGGCCCACCAGGGCTGGGATTCGCTGACCATCGACCTGCAGCATGGCGTGGTCGACTACCAGGCGCTGATCCCGATGCTGCAGGCGATCTCGACCACGCCGACGGTGCCGGTGGTGCGCGTGCCCTGGCTCGAACCCGGCATCCTGATGAAGACGCTGGACGCCGGCGCCTACGGTGTGATCTGCCCGATGGTCAACACGCGCGAGGACGCGCAGAAGCTGGTCGCCTACACGCACTACGCGCCGCGCGGCACGCGCAGCTTCGGCCCGGTGCGGGCGCTGCTCTACGGCGGGGCCGACTACCCGCAGCACGCCAACGACACCATCGTCAGCTTCGCGATGATCGAGACCGCCCAGGCGCTCGACAACCTCGACGCCATCCTCTCGGTCGAGGGGTTGGATGCGATCTACATCGGCCCCTCGGACCTCTCGCTCGCGCTGGGCTGCACCCCGACCTTCGACGACGTCGACCCGAAGGCGGCCGAGGCAATCGACCACATCCTCGAGCGCGCCAAGGCACATGGCATCGTCGCCGGCATCCACAACGGAACCCCGGAGAAGGCGCTCGAGCGCATCGCCAAGGGCTTCCAGTTCGTCACCGTCAGCTCCGACGCGCGGCTGATGGCCGCCGGCGCGCAGCAGGTGGTCGCCAAGATGCGCACCCGACCCACCCCCGCCGCCAGCGGCGGCTACTGATTCCACTGCACAGGACCTCGCCATGAAACTCGGATTCATCGGCCTCGGCATCATGGGCGCACCGATGTGCGGCCACCTGATCAAGGCCGGGCACCAGCTCTTCGTCCACAGCCGCAGCCAGTTGCCGGCAGCCATCACCGAGGCCGGCGCCACCGCCTGCGCCAGCAACCAGGCCGTGGCCGAGGCCGCCGACATCATCTTCACGATGGTGCCCGACACCCCCGATGTCGAAGCGGTGCTGTTCGGCGACGCCGGCGTCGCGGCCGGCCTGAGCCCGGGCAAGACCGTGGTCGACATGAGCTCGATCTCCCCGATCGAGACCAAGGCCTTCGCGCAGAAGATCAACGCGCTCGGCTGCGACTACCTCGACGCCCCGGTCTCGGGCGGCGAGGTCGGCGCCAAGGCCGCCAGCCTGACCATCATGGTCGGCGGGCCCGAGGCCGCCTTCGAGCGGGTCAGGCCGCTGTTCGAGCTGATGGGCAAGAACATCACCCTGGTCGGCGGCAACGGTGACGGCCAGACCTGCAAGGTCGCCAACCAGATCATCGTCGCGCTCAACATCGCCGCGGTCGGCGAGGCGCTGGTCTTTGCCAGCAAGGCCGGGGCCGACCCGGCCAAGGTGCGCGCGGCGCTGATGGGCGGCTTCGCCGCCAGCCGCATCCTCGAGGTGCATGGCGAGCGGATGATCAAGCGGAGCTTCGCGCCGGGATTCCGCATCGGGCTGCACCAGAAGGACCTGAACCTGGCGCTGGCCGGCGCGCGCGCGCTCGGCGTCGCCCTGCCGCAGACCGCCGGGGCGGCGCAGCTGATGAACGCCTGCGCCGCCAACGGCGAGGGTCAGCTCGACCACTCGGCGCTGGTGCGGGCGCTGGAGCTGATGGCCAACCACAAGGTCATGCCGGACTGAAGGATTCGGGAAGCTCGGATCCGGCTGGCGATCCGCGCCGCCATCGACCAAACTGGAAGTCGACGGGCACGGTGGCCTGGCGACCGGCCGCGGCGCCGTCCCGCGCAAGGAGGCCCTCATGTCGATTCCTTCGCGTCTGTCGAGCTACCTCGAGCAGCGTGGCGCGAGCTACGAGGTTCTGGCGCACGCCCCCAGCCACAGCAGCGCGGAGACCGCCCGCACCGGGCGCGTGCAACCGCACCAACTCGCCAAGCCGGTCATCCTCGAGGACGACTCAGGCTGCCTGATGGCGGTCGTGCCGGCCGACAGGATGGTCATGCTCGGCGAGCTGGCCCACCTGCTCGGACGCAAGGAACTGCACCTGGCCGACGAGGATCGCATCGCCACGCTGTTCGACGACTGCCAGCGCGGCGCCGTGCCGCCGGTCGGCATGGCCTGGGGCATCGAGACCATCATCGACGAGGAGCTCGAGGCCATGCCCGTGGTCTACATGGAGGGTGGCGACCATGTGCGCCTGCTGCGCATGTCGCACGAGCAGTTCCACGCGCTGATGAGCCCGGCCCGTCACGGCAGCTTCTGCCGCTCAGCGCATCACTGATCCGGGACCACCGGCATGGCGGAGATCGCGATGGACGAAGAAGCGCTCAACCTGAGCATCCGCAAGTTCCTGAAGATGGTCGGCGTCGGCTCGCAGCGCGAGATCGAGCAGGCCATCGCGGCCGCGATCGCCAGCGGCGCCATCAGCGGCACCGAGACGCTGGCGGCCAGCGTGCGGCTGGAGATCGCCGGGCTCGGGCTGAAGCGCGAGTTCGACGGCGAGATCAGACTGCAGTAGGCGGCAGCGCCACGTCGGGTGCGTGCGGGCGCGGGCCGCACCGGGCGCGTTCACGCGCGCTGGCCGGCGATGTAGCGCTCGAGCTGCTCGATGATGAACTTCTGCTCGGAGATGATGTCCTTGACCAGGTCGCCGATCGAGACCAGGCCGCACAGCCGGCCGCCGTCGTCGATGACCGGCAGGTGGCGCAGGCGGTGCTCGGTCATCAGCGCCATGCATTCTTCGCTGGTCCGCTGGGGTGAAACGATCATCACCGGAGCCTGCATGATGGCGCGCACCGCCAGCTGCCTGGCCGGAACGGCGTCGACGATCACCTGGCGCGCGACCTCGCGCTCGGTGACGATACCGACCACCTGGTCCTGTTCGACGACCACCAGCGCGCCGATGTTCCTGGCGACCATCAGCCCGACCGCGTCGAACACCGCGGCCGCCGGCCCGATGGTGTAGACGGTCGGGTCGGGCTTGGCCCGCAGGATGTCGGTCACGCTGGTCATGGCAATTCCCAGCGCCGAATTTGAACCCGCGACGATCGAAGATCAATGCCCGCCGCGACGCGCACGCGGGTATCGGCACTGGCTGCCGGCTGCGCGCCAACGCAAACGGGGCCTGCCGGCCCCGCTCCTTCGATCACTCCCTGCTACGCCCTCAGGCGACGCGCCGCAGCCTGGTGCCGCCCGGCTGCGAAGCGACCAGCCCGAACAGGTCCTTCGGGTCGTCGAGCGCCGGCACCAGGTCGATGCGACGCGGGTTGCGGCCCTGCACCAGCTGGTGCAGGTAGCGCAGCGCGGAATAGTCCTCGAGCGCGAAGCCGACCGAGTCGAAAATCGTCACCTGGGCGTCCGAGCCGCGCCCCACCGCCTTGCCCTGCAGCACGTCGGCCAGTTCGGTGACCGGGAAGTCGGCCGGCATCTGCTGGATCTCGCCCTCGACGCGCGACTGCGGCGTGTACTCGACGATCACGCGCGCGTCGGCACGGCGCAGGATGTCGCCATGCAGCTCGGTCTTGCCGGGGCAGTCGCCGCCGACGCCGTTGATGTGCATGCCGGGCTCGATCATCTCGGGCGTCAGGATGACCGCGTTGCGCTTGTCGGCGGTGACCGTGGTCACGATGTCGGCACCCTTGACCGCTTCGGCCGTCGAGGCCGCCTTGATGATGCGCAGGTCGGCCAGCTCGGGCAGGGCGCGCAGGTTGCGCTGCAGCTTGTCGGTGGCCCGCGCATCGACGTCGTACAGACGCAGCTCGCGGATGCCGCACATCGCGTGGAAGGCGATGGCCTGGAACTCGCTCTGCGCGCCGTTGCCGATGAGCGCCATCACGCGGCTGTTCTTGCGTGCCAGCGTGCGCGCGGCCAGCGCCGAGGTGGCGGCGGTGCGCAACGCGGTGGTGACGGTGAGCTCGCTCAGCAGCAGCGGGTAGCCGGTGGCGACGTCGGCCAGCACGCCGAAGGCGGTCACGGTGAGCAGCTTCTCGGCCGTGTTCTTCGGGTGGCCGTTGACGTACTTGAAGCTGTAGAGCCGGCCGTCGGAGGTTGGCATCAGCTCGATCACGCCGACGTCCGAGTGGCTCGCGAGGCGCGCCGACTTCTCGAACTCGTTCCAGCGCTTGTAGTCGGCCTCGATCTCGCCGGCGAGCTGGGTCATGAAGGCCGCGGCCCCCGCTTCGCGCACCAGGCGCTGGATGTCGGACACGCCGATGTAGTCAACCACGTTCTTCTCCTGAATGGCTGGGCACGGCTGCCATCTGCGGGCCGTGCGTTCAGGGCTGTTGAAGTGCCCCTGACAGGTCGCGCTCGTGGCACGCCTGAGGGAGAACTTCGACAACCTGCAGCCATTGTCCCGAGGCTCATGGTCAAAGAAAAGCCAACAAAGAGACCAAATCTTTCAAGGCGGAGATCAATTCGCCAGCGATCGAGAGCAAAATGATCGATATGGACGATGTGGACCTGCAACTGATCGCGCTGTTGCGAGAGGACGCGCGGGCCTCCGTGGCCTCGCTCGCCAAGACCCTCAAGGTGGCGCGCGGCACGGTGCAGAACCGGCTCGCCAAGCTGCTGGCCGACGGCACCATCGTCGGCTTCACGGTGCGCCTGAAGCCGCAGGCGCAGGCTTGGCGCATCCGCGCGCTGACCACGATCGCGGTCGAGGGCAACAAGGCCGACGCGGTGCTTCAGACCCTGCGCGGCGACCCGGCGGTGGAGGCACTGCACACCACCAACGGGCGCTGGGACATCGTGGCCGAGTTGCGCGCCGACAGTCTCGAGGCCTTCGACCGCGTGCTCAGCCGCATCAGGCTGGTCGACGGCATCGCCAGTTCCGAGACCAGCCTGTTGCTGTCGACGCACAAGCTGTAGGCGGGCGGTGCGAAAAGTGCCGCAGCATCCGCGCGACGCTCACGCAAGCTCACCAGCATGACGCACCGGCGGTGCTATGGTCAGTGATCTTCCCAGCGGAGTCCGCATGGCACTGCCCCAGAGAGACCTCACCGCCGTACGCCGCGTCGCCCTGCGCGAAGGCCTGCTCGCCACCGTCGAGTTGCTCAAGCTGCGCCATGCCGACCAGATTGCCGAAGACGACATCGAAGACTACGTGACGCTCGACTGGCTCGAGTGGAACGGCGGCGGCTTGCGCCTGACCACGGTCGGGCGCAACGTGTGTTCGCAGCTCACCTCCGGCGTCGGCTGAGACGAACAGCCCCGGAAACGAAAAAACCGCAGCAAGCTGCGGTTTTTTTCTGGTGCGGACTGGATTACAGCGCGCGGATCTTCGAGGCCTGCGGGCCCTTCTGGCCCTGCGTGACGACGAACTCGACACGCTGGTTCTCGGTCAGGACCTTGAAGCCGTCGGCCTGGATCTCGCTGAAGTGCGCGAACAGGTCCTTGCCGCCGTCGTCAGGGGCGATGAAGCCGAAGCCCTTGCCTTCGTTGAACCATTTCACGATGCCGGTCTGGGTGGTCATATCAAAATTTCCTCTATCAGTGATGCGCAGCACATGCCGACGCAGTGCAGAGACACGCAAGCCATCACCGAGGGGAATCTCGATCCGGGCCGGGGCCGTGAGGCCGGGCGCGGGCCGCTCTTTCTTGCCGACGTTCTTGGGTATTCCTACCCGGTGAGTTTAGCCGCGATGGCGCGCGAGGAGTTGCGGCGCCTCTCTAGGGCCTGTCAACGCCAGCGGAGGGCCCTTTCGCTGCGACCTCAGCCGGATCCGGCTCCTGCCCGGGCGCCTCCCGCGGCGAGCGCCGGAAACGCCCGGCGATCGACGAACCGAGCCGCCGCGTGCCCTCGACCGCGCTGTCGAAGCCGCCGCCAGCCACGCCGGTGACCGACTTCCACACGCTGCGCGCCACCTGGCTGCCGTTCTCGCGCACGATCCGGCCCACATGCTGCAGCGCCTCGAGGCTGGCGCTGCGGCGCACATCGGCACGGTCGGGACGGACGGTGGCGCCGCAGTAGCGCCGCGCCACGGCGCCGACGCGCAGCGTCAGCACCGCGTTGGCGCTGCCATGCGCGAGGCAGTTGACGAGCAGCGCGCTGAGCCCCTGCAGCCCCGGCACTGCGCCGCCGGCCGAGGGCGCCGCGGCCAGCACGATCGGCGTGACGATCTGCGAGAAGTCGATCTCGTCGATCGCGCTCGCGGCCAGCGCGGTCACGGCGACGTTGGAATAGAGGTAGAGCATCTGTCGCGGCGTCGGCCGCTGCAGGTAGAGCGTGGCGATCTGCCACACCAGCCGGCACTGGGCGGCAAAGACCATCAGCCCGTCGAGCCGGCCGTTCTGCATCACCGCGGTAGCGATGAAGACGATCCGCGCGGCCTCGCGGGTGACGCGATCGGCCTCGCGCGCCAGCAGCGCCAGCGCGTCCTCCAGCTCGGCGTCGCTGTCGAGCGGCCGGCCCTCCAGGATCGGATTGCTCCGCAGCCGCGCACGCAAGGCCTGCAAGTAGGCGGCGTGCTCCGGACCGTCGGCATGTTCGGGCGGCACCAGCGGGGGTGGCAGGCGGAAGAACAGCCAGACCGGCGTCGCCAGCAACAGCGCGAAGCCGCCGCCGAGTACGCACCAGACCACGACGCCGAAGCCCGGATGCAGCCGCGCCGCCAGATCGCCGAGCTGGGCGATCGCCGCCGCCAGCAGCACCAGCGCGAACAGCAGCGCCAGCAGCGTGACGGCCAGCAGCAGGCGGCGCAGCGTCCGGTTCATCGTTGACGCCGCATCGGCCCTAGTCGACCTGGGCGCCGGAAACGCGCACCACCTCGGCCCACTTCTTGGACTCGGCCGCGATCTGCTTGGCGAACTCGGCCGGCGTGCCGCCGCCGGGAATCGCGCCCTGGGCCTGCAGCCGCTCGCGCAGCGCCGGGCTGGCCAGGGCCTTGGCGGTTTCCTGCTGCAGGCGGTTGACGATCTCGGGCGGCGTGCCGGCCGGCGCCAGCAGGCCGAACCAGCTGCTCGCCTCGAAGCCCTTGACCGGGCCGGCCTCGGCGATGGTTGGCGTGTCGGGCAGGGCGCTCGAGCGCACCGCGCTGGTCACCGCCAGCGGTTTGAGCTTGCCGGCCTTGATGTGCGGCATCGAGGAGGGCAGGTTGTCGAACATCAGGTCCATGGTGCCGCCGATCAGGTCGATCAGCGCCGGCCCCGAGCCGCGGTAGGGAAAGTGCAGCATGAAGGTGCCGGTGCTGCTCTTGAACAGCTCGCCCGAGAGGTGGATCGAGGTGCCGTTGCCCGAGCTCGCCATGTTGAGCTTGCCGGGATTCTTCTTCGCGTAGGCGATCAGGCTCGGCACGTCCTTGATGCCCAGCGCCTCGGCCCGGGCCGGGTTCATCACCAGCACGTTGGGCACGCCGGCCACCAGCGTGATCGGCGCGAAGTCCTTCACCGGGTCGTAGGGCAGCTTGGGATACAGCGCGGCGTTGATCGACTGGGTGCCGACGGTGCCCATCAGCAGCGTGTGGCCATCGGGCGCGGCACGGGCGACCTCGGCGGCGCCGAGGTTGCCGCCGGCACCGGGCTTGTTGTCGACCACCACCGGCTGGCCGAGCGCCTTCTGCAGTTCGGGGGCGAGCGAACGCGCGAGGATGTCGGTCGTGCCACCGGCCGCGAAGGGCACCACGAGCCGGATCGGTTTGCTCGGCCAGCCCGACTGGGCGTGGGCGCCGGCGGCGAAAGCCAGCAGCAGCAGGCACAGGGCGTTGCGACGGGTCCACATGAGCGACTCTCCTCGGCGGCGGTGATGCCCGCAGTGTGCGGGGTGACGCCCGGCGCCGGCTCAGGCCAATCCCCGATGCGGCGCGCCGGCACGCGGTGGATGCTGCCGCACCACTCACGAGGAGACATCCATGCTTCGACGTCGCACGCTGATCAAGCTGGCCGGCGCTTCGCCCGTTGCGCTCGCCACGCCCGCGCTGCACGCCCAGGCCCAGTGGCCGAAGCAGCCGGTCAAGCTGATGATCGCGTTCCCGGCCGGCGGACCGACCGACCTGACGATGCGCGTCCTGGCCGAGAACATCGCCAAGGCGACCGGCCAGCAAGTCCTGGTCGACAACCGCCCCGGCGCCGGCGGCACGCTGCCGGCCCAGCAGTTGCAACTCGCACCGCCCGACGGCCACACGCTGGCGCAGATCCCGCTCGGCGTGTTCCGCCTGCCGTTCACGCAGAAGATCGCCTGGGATCCGGCCACCGATATCAGCTACCTCATCGGCATCACCGGCTACGCCTTCGGCGTGGTGGTGCCGGCCGACTCGCCGCTGAAGACCTGGACCCACTTCGTCGGCTGGGCGCGCGCCAACCCGGGCAAGCTCAGCTACGGCTCGACCGGCGTGCTGACCAGCCCGCACCTGACGATGGAAGACATCGCGCAGCGCCTGAACCTCGAGCTGAACCACATTCCCTACAAGGGCAGCGCCGACCTGATGCAGGCGATCCTCGGTGGTCAGTTGATGGCGGCGGCCGACTCGACCGGCTTTGCGCCGCACGTGAACTCCGGCAAGCTGCGCCTGCTCAACACCTGGGGCGAGCAGCGACTGGCGAAGTTTCCCGACGCGCCCACGCTCAAGGAGCTCGGGCTGCCGATCGTGCAGGCCTCGCCCTACGGACTGGGCGGGCCGAAGGGCATGGATCCGAAGCTGGTACAGCGCATCTACGGCGTGGTGAAGAAGGCGATGGAGCAGCCCAACCACGTCGAGGCGCTGGCCCGCTACGACCAGCAGCTGATGCCGATGGACCCGGCCGGCTACACCCGCTTCGCGCGCGAGACGATGGCGCGCGAGAAGGTGCTGATCGAGCGCCTGGGCCTGATGCGACCGGCCTGATACGGCCCAGCGTTCACGAGGTTCGCTGCCCCCGAGGGGCGCTCGCGACCTTGGGGACGGCTCGGCGGGCGCCGAGCCCGGCCCTCTCAGGCCATCGCCGGCGTCGGCACCGCCCCGATGCCGCGCGCGGCCGGACCGGTCGCCGACAGCTGGACCCGGCCGTCGAGACAGGCGGCGCCAAATTCGCGCTCGATCGCCACCAGCGCCGCTTCGTCGGTGGCCTCGATGCTCTCGATGCCGACCGTGCTGTTGCGCCCGCGCGCCTTGGCCGCGTAGAGCAGCAGGTCGACCAGGTTCAACGCGCGCTCCCAGCCCAGTGGTGGCGCGTCCTGCACGCCGCTGCTGCGCCGGCGCAGCGGGAAATGGGCATGGCCGACCGAGACGGTGACCTCGATCGCGCCGGCGCCGAAGCGCACGGCCGTGCGCCCCACCGAGCGGCGAATGCGTTCGGCCAGCAAGGCGGTGCGCGCGGCCGGCAGGGTCGGCGCGATCACCAGGAACTCCTCGCCGCCCCAGCGCACCGCGAGGTCTTCGTCGCGCAGCACGTCGGCCAGTCGCGCCGCCACCTCGACCAGCACGGCGTCGCCGACGGCGTGGCCATGATCGTCATTGATGCGCTTGAAGTGGTCGATGTCGAGCACCAGCAGCGCGCCCGCGTACTGCTGCATCAGGCCACGAACGCGCACCTGCCCCAGCGCGTAGTGGCGGTTGGCGAGACCGGTGAGCGCGTCGCGCTCGCTCTGCGTACGCAGGCGCGCCCGGCGCCGCACCAGCCGCGCGCGCGCGCGCCGCACGCGGCCCACCAGCAGCCCCAGCCCCAGCAACGCCAGCAGCATGCCGAAGGCGGCCAGCGCCCACAGCGATTGCAGCAGGCCGCGGTTGGCGAGCTGGGCTTCCTGCACCTCGGCCTCCTTGCGCAGCAGCTCGATCTCGCGCTGCTTGGCAGCCTGGTCGTTGCTCGTGCGCAGTTCGCGCAGCACGCTGTCGCGATTGAGGCGAGCGATCTCGGCGCTGAGTTCGCGTTCGCGGTGGTAGAGCGCGAGCGCCGTCTTGGCGTCGCCGGCCGCGGCCAGGGCGTCGGCGAACTCGCGCAGGGCGATCGCCTCGTCGCCCGGGGCGCCGCTGGCGTGCCACAGCGCGAGCACGTTCTCCAGTTCGCGCCGCGCCGGCTCCAGTTGGCCGAGCGCCAGCCGCGCCAGCACGATGTTGTGGCGGACCACGCGCTCGCTGCGCGACTCCTGGTGGGCCAGCGCCACCGGCAGCGCGAACTCGGCCGCCACCAGCGCCTCCTCGGGGCGGCCGGCACGGATCCATTCGTCGCTGAGGTTGGCCTGCACCATCGCCTGGGTGCGCTCGAGGCCGGCGTTCTCGGCGCGGGTGCGCGCCTGCAGCAGGTGCTCGATGCTCTCGCGCGACTTGCCGCGCGCGCTCGCCAGTCGCGCCTCGCTGATCTTCAGGCGCACCAGCAGGTCATCGGCACCCGGCAGGCCGCGCGCCAGCTGGCGCGCCTGCTCCAGATTGACCACGGCGCGCTCGAGCTCGCCGCCCTGGGCCTGCAGGCCGGCCAGCAGCGCCAGCGACAGCGCCTCGCGATAGGTGTCGCCGGCCTGTCGCGCCACGCGCATCGCGGCCTCCAGCTGCGCCTGCGCATCGACCCGCACGCCCAGCCGCAAGGCGTTCAGCGACAGGATCTGGCGCGCCCGCCACGCGATACGGTGGTCGCAACCCTCGGGGGTCGGTTGGCCATCGTCGCGCACGCAGGCCGCGGTGAACTCCTCGAGCGCCGCCAGCGCGTGCGGCGCGGCCATCTCGAAGCGGCCCTGGCGCTCGAAACGGATCGCGTCGACCAGCTTGGCGCCGGCCATGATCAGGCGCTGGTCGCCGCGCTCGGCGGCACCGCGCAGACGCTCGGCGATGGCCAGTGCGCGCGCGTCGCGGTCGCCCTGGCCGTCGCGCGCAAGCACGCTGCCCTGCGCGGCCAGGCGCGCCCACTCGGGCGTGTCGAGCCAGAGCTCGTCGCGCTGGAGCGCCGCCAGGGCATCGTCGGGGTGGTCGAAGCCGGCGCGCACCCAGTGGTCCAGGCGCTGCTGCCAGTCGGGCCCGGCGGCGTGGGCGGGCAGCCAGGCGCCGAGCGCGACCAGGCACAGCGCCGCCAGGCGCCAGCCAAGGCCCGAGCGCCACGCACCGATCATTCGCGCGACTCCAGCGCCGACAGGCGCGACTCGATGGCGGAGGGCGCCGGCGCCGCATCGCGTCCGGCCTCGGGGCCGGCATCGAAGGCGAGGCTGATGCGAGCTTCACGCCACGCGGCCTCGAGTTCCTGCGCCAGCGCCAGCAACGCCTGCGGGCCGGCGTCGCGCGCCGGATCGGCGAGTGCCTCGATGCCGACCGCCACGTTGCGCCCGCGTGCCTTGGCCAGGTAGAGCGCGGCATCGACCAGCTCGATCGCCACCGGCCACGGCGTCGGCTCGGCCGCCGGCGCGAGCGGGAAGCTGGCATGCCCGATGGACGCCGTCACGCGCAGCGCGCGACCATCGACGACGATGTCCTCGGCGCAGATCGCAGCCAGCAGCCGCCGCGCCAGCGCGCGTCCGGCCTCGGCCGGCAGGCCCCAGGCGATGACGACGAACTCCTCGCCGCCCCAGCGCGCCACCAGGTCGCGCTCGCGCACCACCGGTTCGAGCCGGCGCGCGATGGCTTCGAGCACCTTGTCGCCGCTGGCGTGACCGAGGCGGTCGTTGACGACCTTGAAGTGGTCGAGGTCGATCATGAACAGGCTGGCCTGCAGGCCCTGCGCGTCGGACTCGCTCTCCAGCCGCTGGCGCACCTGGTGGCGGTTGGCCAGGCCGGTCAGCGCATCGCGTTCGCTCTGCTGCTGCAGCAGGCGGTTGCCCTGCTCGAGCTTCTGGTTGGCACGGCGCAGGCGACGTACCGCCCACAGCGCGAGCAGCATCGATGCGGCCGCGGCCAGCGCCGCCGCCGCCCACAGCCGCTGCTGCAGCTGGCGGGTACGCAGCTGCTCGGCATTGAGCGCGTTGTCGCTGCGCAGCAGCGCCAGCGCGCGGGTGCGGTTCTCGTCGTCGAAGCGCTCCTGCAGCTCGAGCACGACCTGCTGCTGGTCGCGTCGCAGCACCTCGTCGGCGAGGGCCCGGTAGCGCTGGTAGGCGGCGTAGGCATCGCGCAGCTCGCCAGCCTGCTCGAGGTAGCGGCCGAGTTCCCCGTGCATGTCCTTCATGCTGCTGACGGCGCCGCGCCGCTCGTCGATCGCGAGCGATTCGCGCACGTAGCGCATGCCTTCGCCCTTGCGGTGCAGCGAGATCAGCGCGAGGCCCATGTTGGCCAGCGCCGCGACCTCGGCGTCGGTGCTGCGCGCGGCGCGCGCCATCGGCAGCACGCTGCGCGCGGTGCGCAGCGCCAGCTCGTAGTGGCCGCGCTGCAGGTGGTAGTCGGCCATGTTGCCGAGCATCACCAGCTCGGCCCGCGGCGCCTGCGCCAGGCGCGCCTGCTCGAGCGCGCGCTCCATCGCGCGCAGCTCCAGCACCGGATCGCCGACCCCCTGCAGCAGCATGCCGTCGATGTTGTGAACCGTCGACAGGCTCAGATGGTCGCCGATCAACTCGCCCATCGCACGAGCCTCGTCGATGAGCTGGCGGCCGCGATCGCGCTGGCCGATGCGGAAGCACAGGTAGGCCAGCGCGGCGCGCTGGTCGACCCGCTGCCAGTCGGCGCCTTCGGCGTCGGCCAGCCGCAGCGCTTCCTGGTGCAGCTGCAGCGCGGCGTCGAACTCGCCCATGTCGCCCTTGATGTCGGCGTGCTTGGCGAGGAAGCGCAGCCGCACCCGGCCCGGCACGTCGGCCGGCAGGCGGTCGAGCGCGCTGGCGATGAGCCGGTCGGCCTGGCGCAGCGGCTCGCCCGCGGCCGCAGTGGCGCCGCCACGCACCAGGTCGGCGGCCGGCAGCGCGAGGCCGGTCGGATCGTCGCTGCCCAGTCGCGCCAGCTCGTCGGCCACGCCACGCGCGGCGGTGGCATCGCCACCGAGGGCAAACATCAGCCCCAGCACCTGCAGTGCCTCGGAGCGCCGCGGATCGTCGGCCAGCATCGTCGCCAGCAGCTGGCGCAGCTGGCCGGCAACCTCCTTGGGTCGGGCCCGGCCGGCCTGTTCGAAGGCGAGGATGCGCTCCTGCGTTGCGAGCCCGCGCGCATGCGCGGTGGCCGAAGCAGCGGCCGTGGCGGGCGCGGGCGCGGTAGCCGCCGCGGCCGCAGCGCCGCCAAGCAGCGCGCACGCCACCAGCAGGGCCCGGACCGACTGCGGGATCCTTCGCGTCATCGCCGTCCGTCCGCCTCAGCGACGCCGCGCCGCGCGCAGCAGCGCATGCAGCCCGATCGCGCCGAAGGTCGCGGTGCCGATGCCGCCGAGCGTGAAGCCGCCGAGCCGCAGCGTGTAGTCGCCGGTGCCGAGGATCAGCGTGACGCCGGCGACGATGAGGTTGAGGTTGTCGGAGAAGT
This sequence comes from Rivibacter subsaxonicus, assembly GCF_004217215.1. Lineage (GTDB taxonomy): Bacteria > Pseudomonadota > Gammaproteobacteria > Burkholderiales > Burkholderiaceae_C > Rivibacter > Rivibacter subsaxonicus. The sequence continues at coordinate 620,676 of NZ_SHKP01000005.1, read as the reverse complement.
CGACCTTGTTCTCGACCCAGATGCGGGCGCCGGCCACCGCGATCAGGCCGAAGACCACGATGCTGACGCCGCCCATCACCGCCAGCGGGATGGTCTGGATCAGCACGCCGAACTTGGGGCTGAAGCCGAGCACGATTGCAAACAGCGCCGCGACCACGAAGGCCGCGGTCGAGTAGATCCTGGTCGCGGCCATCACGCCGATGTTCTCGGCATAGGTGGTCACGCCGGTGCCGCCGACCGAGCCGCTGACGATGGTCGCCACGCCGTCGCCGAGGAAGGCGCGACCCATGAAGCGGTCGAGGTCGCGCCCGGTCATGGCGCTGACCGCCTTGATGTGGCCCAGGTTCTCGGCCACCAGGATCACCGCCACCGGCGCGATCAGCAGGATCGCGTCGAGCTTGAACACCGGCGTCGCGAAGCTCGGCAGGCCGAACCACGCCGCGGCGGCCAGCGGCGCCAGGTCGATCGGCTTGCCCAGGCCGAGGCCGTTGGTGAGCAGCGCGTAGACCAGGGCCGCCAGCACCAGGCCGACCAGAATCAACAGCCGCTGCAGCATGCCGCGCGTGGCGACCGCGACCAGGCCGACGCAGACGAAGGTGACCGCCTGCATCCAGGCGTCGAAGGGCGTCGGCGCCATGTTCTTGATCGGCACCTGGGCCAGGTTGAGGCCGATCACCGCCACCACCGCGCCGGTGACGACCGGCGGCATCAGCGACTCGATCCAGCGCGTGCCCACCGCATTGACCAGCAGGCCGATCGCCGCGACCACCAGGCCGCAGACGACGATGCCGCCGAGCGCGACCGGCAGATTGGCGTTGGGCCCGGAGCCAGCGTAGCCGGTGGCGGCGAGCACGACGCCGATGAAGGCGAAGCTCGAGCCGAGGTAGCTCGGCACTTGGCCACCGACGATGAAGAAGAAGATCAGCGTGCCGATGCCCGACATCAGGATCGCCACGTTGGGGTCGAAGCCCATCAGGATCGGCGCCAGCACGGTAGCGCCGAACATCGCGATCACGTGCTGCAGGCCCATCGCCGTGGTCTGCGGCCACGGCAGGCGCTCGTCCGGCGCGACCACCGCGTTGCCGCGGGCCGGATCAGCCAGTCGCCATTGCGGAAGAACACTCATGGAGGGGCCTCGGCTGGTTGTTGCAGGGGCACGGCAGCACCGTGCTGCTGCGCAGCACTGACGGCCGCAACGAGTGTAGAAAGCCGGGGCCTGCGGTGTCACGCGCAGGAACTCACGCAAGCGCTTCGGACGCTGGGGAGAGACGCCAAAAAAAGACAGGGGAGCGGGACGGAGGTGGCCGGGGTCTCGCTCTCAACCGCCCCGACCCGCCCGCTCCCCCTTGGACGTCAACCAGTCCGCAACTTGTGGGGCCCCGTCGGCAGCGGGCCGAAGGGCAGGCAAAGCTGGCCGCGCGCCGGCGCGGCCGAAACCAGCACCGGGCGCCGCAGCGTGGGCTGCAGCACCGACGGTGCCGGCCGAGCGGCCGCGATGCGTGGCAGGGTCGGGCTCATTTCGCAGCGCCCTGAGCTTCGCTGCGCGCGGCCAACCGCTGGCGCCAGCGCGCCGCCGGCCGCAGCATCGAGGACAGCCCGCCCAACTGGGGCTGGCAGGCCAAGCGGCTGCAACGGACGGGAGGCTGGACGCGGCTCATGGGCAATGCATGTGCATCGAGCGTGCCACCGGCACGGCCGGCGACCGGGCGCGGCAGTTCATGAACTTGTTCACGACCTGTCGCGCCCGCGGCCGCATCGCGGACCGGCACCGGTTACAGCACTGACAGGCTTTGTCAGTCCCGACGGCGTAAGCGGTCGCTTCTTGCCAAACGCTGTTTCAGCCGGTGACCGCTCCAGGCCACCGCGACCGCGCGGTGGCCGCGCGCCGGATCAGGCGGCCGCGCGGTAGCCGCGCGGGATGGCCCCCATCAGCCGCTGCGTGTAGGGCTCGCGCGGGGCGGCCATCAGCGCCTCGGTGGCGGCATGCTCGACCACCTCGCCGTCCTTCATCACCAGCACCTCGTCGCTGATGAAGCGGACCACCGCGAGGTCGTGGCTGATGAAGACATAGGCCAGGCCGAGTTCGTCCTGAAGGTCCTTGAGCAGGTTGAGCACCTGGGCCTGGACCGAGACGTCGAGCGCGCTGACCGCCTCGTCGAGCACCAGCACCTCGGGGTCGAGCGTCAGGCAGCGCGCGATCGCGATGCGCTGGCGCTGGCCGCCGGAGAACTCATGCGGGTACTTGCCCCAGGCGCTGGCGTCGAGGCCGACCTTAGTGAGCAGACCACGCGCCTTGGCCTCGCGCTGTTGCGCGCCGGCTCCGATGGCGTGGATGTTCATCGGCTCGAGGAGCGTCTGGCCGATCGTGAAGCGCGGGTTGAGCGAAGCGTAGGGGTTCTGGAACACCACCTGCAGCCGCTTGCGATAGGGCAGCAGCGCGCTGCGTGGCAGCGCCAGCAGGTTCTGGCCGTCGAACTGCACGTCGCCCTCGGTGCCGCCGCCGGCCGGTTCGTGCAAGCGCAGCAGCGCCAGGCCGGTGGTGGTCTTGCCGGAACCCGACTCGCCGACGATGCCCAGCGTGTGGCCGCGCCGCAGCTTGAAATCCACGCCCTTGACCGCGTGGAAGGGCTTGCGGCCGAAGACCCTGGAGCGCATCCAGAAATGCTTCTTCAGGCCCTTGACCTCGAGCACCACCGGCGCGTTCGCATCCTTGACCCGCGGCGGCGGCGCGGCTGCCGCCGCCGCGCCCTTGATGTGTTCGTCGATCACCATCAACCGCGTCGGGTTGTGCTCGATGCTCGGGCGGCAGGCCAGCAGGGCGCGGGTGTAGGCGTCCTGCGGCGCGCTGAAGATGCGCGCCACGTCGGCCTGTTCGCGCACGGTGCCCTGGCGCATCACGACCACGCGGTCGGCAATCTCGCCGACCACGCCGAGGTCGTGGCTGATGAACAGCATGCTCATCCGGTGGCGCTGCTTGAGGCCGGCCAGCAGCTCGAGGATCTGGCGCTGGATCGTGACGTCGAGCGCGGTGGTCGGCTCGTCGGCGATCAGCAGCTTGGGTTCGCAGGCGATCGCCATCGCGATCATCACGCGCTGTTGCTGGCCACCGGAGAGCTCATGCGGGTAGGCGTCGAGCCGGCGGCTCGGATCGGGCAGGCCGACCTCGTTGAGCAACGCCAGCGAGCGCTCGCGCGCCTGGCGACGGCTCAGGCCCAGGTGCAGCATCAGCGGCTCGGCGAGCTGGTCGCCGATCGTGAACACCGGGTTGAGCGAGCTCATCGGGTCCTGAAACACGCAGGCGATGTCCTTGCCGCGCAGCGCGCGCAGCTCGTCGGCGCTCGCCGTCAGCAGGTTGCGGCCGAGGAAGCTGATCGCGCCGGTGCGCTCGGCGTTGTCGGGCAGCAGGTTGAGGATCGACATGGCGGTCACGCTCTTGCCCGAGCCCGACTCGCCGACCAGCGCCATGGTCTGGTTTTCCTCGATCGCAAAGCTGACGCCGGTCTCGCCGCGGCCGACGGCCTCGGACCAGCTGATCTCGTTGCCGCGGCCGAGGCGGAAGCGGACGCGCAGGTTCTCTACGTTCAACAACATCGTGATTACTCCGCGCCGCGCAGCTTGGGATCCAGCGCGTCGCGCCAGGCATCGGTCATCAGCGAGAAGGCGGTGACGAACAGCGCCATGAAGGCGGTCGCCGCCACCAGCTGCCACCAGTGGCCGAGGATCAGCTCGCTCTGGGCCTCGGCCAGCATGGTTCCCCAGCTGACCTGGTCGACCGGCACGCCGAGACCGAGGAAGGACAGGATCACCTCGGCCTTGATGAAGGCGACCGTGAGGATCGACAACTGGACCAGGATCACGTGGCTCACGTTCGGCAGGATGTGGCGGAACATGCGCGAGGCATTGCCGGCGCCGATCGCCTCGGCGGCGCGCACGTACTCGCGCGAGGTGTGCTTCATGAACTCGGCGCGCACCAGGCGGTAGACGCCGGTCCAGCCGGTCAGGCCGAGGATGATCACCACCGTGCCGATGCCGCGCCCGAACACCGCGGCGAAGGCAAAGATCAGCAGGATGCTCGGCACCGAGGTGAAGACGTTGTAGACCCACTCGAGCAGGTCGCCGACGCGGCCGCCGAAGAAGCCGGCGTTGGCACCGAGCAGCGTGCCGATCGCGGTCGCCACCAATGCGGCGAGCAGGCCGACGAAGACCGAGATCTCGGTGCCCTTGACCGCCTTGGCCAGCACGTCGCGCCCGAGTCGGTCGGCACCGAAGGGCAGGGTCTCGGCGCGCGGCGCCTCGCTGGTCTTGTACTGCTTGGCACGCTCGGCCCATTCGGCGTACTTGGGCGCCAGCGGGTCGACCGACGACAGGTCGACCGACGGGCCCTTGGGCGCCTCGATCGCGCCGATCGCCTCGGCCGCGCGCGGCCCGAGGAAGGTGGGCGGCGCGTTCGGCACGCCGATCTCGGCCTGCCAGTTGCCGGCGACGATGCCGAGCGCGGCCAGCAGGATCAGCAGCAGGAAGGCGGACACGATGACCATCGACGCCATGCCGACACGGTCACCCTTGAAGCGGCGCCAGGCGGCGTGCCAGACGCCCTCGGAGCGCTGCACCGGCTTGACGGCCGCCGTGGCGGGCAGGGGAGACAGCACGGCGCTCATTTCAGAACCACTCGCGGATCGACGACCTTGTAGAGCAGGTCGGTCAGCAGGTTGATCAGCATCGTGATCACCGCCAGGTAGATGGTCACGGCCTGGATCACCGGATAGTCGCTGCGGTTGACCGCAAGCAGCACCTCGCGGCCGAGGCCCGGAATCGAGAAGAAAGTCTCGATCAGGAAGCTGCCGACGAAGATGCCCGGCAGCAGCACCGCGACGTTGGTGAGGATCGGGATCAGCGCGTTGCGCAGCACATGCTTGAGCATGATGGTGCGCTCGCCCAGGCCCTTGGCGCGTGCGGTGCGCACGTAGTCATGGCCGATCTCGTCGAGGAAGAAGGTGCGGTAGAGCCGGGTCTGTGGCGCCAGGCTGACCGCCACCGCCAGCAGCACCGGCAGCGGCGCGTAGCGCGTGAGGTTGGTCCAGAGGCTGTCGCTCCAGCCCTGCACCGGGAACCAGCCGAGGCGGAAGGCAAAGACGTACTGGCCGACGATCACGTAGACCAGGAAGCTGATCGACAGCGCCACCGTCGTCAGCACCATGATCGTGCGATCGGTCAGCGAGCCGCGCACGTAGGCGACGGCCAGCGCGAAGGGGATCGCCAGCAGCACCTCGAGCAGCAGGATCGGCGTCATCACCGTCAGCGTCGCCGGCAGGCGGGTCGCGAACAGGTTGGCGACCGACTCGTTGGTGGCCCAGCTGCGACCCCAGTCGAAGGTCACGATCTGCTTGACGAAGATCCAGAGCTGAATCCACCAGGGCTGGTTCAGGCCGAGCTGGTCGCGGATTGCCTCGATCTGTTCGGGGCTCGAATTGAGACCGCCGAGGATTTCGGCCGGGTCGCCGCCGAAGAACTTGAAGAGCAGGAACACCAGCAGGATCACGCCGATCAACGTCGGGATCATCTGCCAGAGCCGCCTGATGAGATACGCGGTCATGGGCTGTGGCTTTCGGGGTCCGTGCGCTGCCGGCCCCTCCTTTTGGGATGCGCGAGTGTAGGGGCCGTCCGGCGTCGCGCCGCTGGGCATTTGCCCGACCTGAGCGAGGTTTGCGCTAGGGTCGCTGCTCTACAGCAAACCCTGTGCCGCCTGCCGGCCGGCGCCGCTAGACTGGCGCCCGCGGCATCCCTGCCCGCCTCCCAGGCTTGCGTGGCGGCGCGCGTCACAAGCGCGCGCCGTCCCCCCGACACGATCATGCGACTCCGTTTCCTGCTGCCACTTGCAGCTGTGCTCGCCATCGGCAGCGCCGCGGCCCAGACCACGCCGGCGCCACCGGCCCAGAAGGTGCTGCGCTACGCGTTCCGCGTCGCCGAGACCGGCTTCGACCCTGCGCAGATCAGCGACCTGTACTCGCGCACCGTCGCCGTCAACGTCTTCGAGGCGCCCTACCAGTACGAGTTTCTGGCGCGCCCGGCGCGCATGCGGCCCAACACCGCGGCCTCGATGCCCGAGCATGCCGACGACTACAAGACCTGGACCGTGCGCCTGAAGCCCGGCACCTACTTCGCCGACGACCCGGCCTTCAAGGGCCAGCGACGCGAGCTGACCGCACAGGACTACGTCTACTCGATCAAGCGCTTCTACGACCCGCGCTGGAAGAGCCCCAACCTCTACCTGCTCGAGAACGCCAAGCTGCTCGGCCTGTCGGAAGTGCGGCGCGAGGTGCTCAAGAGCAAGGAGCCGTTCCCCTACGACCGCGAGGTCGAGGGCGTACGCGCGCTCGACCGCTACACGCTGCAGTTCAAGCTGGCCGAGCCGCGGCCGCGCTTTGCGATGCTGCTGTCCGACGGCTCGTTCACCGGCGCGGTGGCGCGCGAGGTGGTCGAGGCCTACGGCGACAAGATCACCGAGCATCCGGTCGGCACCGGTCCGTTCCGTCTGGCCGAGTGGCGGCGTGCCTCGCGCATCGTGCTCGAGAAGAACTCGGGCTTCCGCGACGAGTTCTACGACGAGGATCCGCCGCCCGGCGACCCGCTGGCGCAGGCCGCGCAGGCAAGGTTCAAGGGTCGCAAGCTGCCGATGATCGACCGGGTCGAGATCAGCATCATCGAAGAGAACCAGCCGCGCTGGCTGGCCTTTCTGAATGCCGAGCACGACATCATCGAGCAGGTGCCAGCCGACTTCGCGACGATCGCGATGCCGAACAACCAGCTCGCACCCAACCTGAAGAAGCAATCGATCACGATGGTGCGCTACGCGCGTGCCGACGTGTCGATCAGCTACTTCAACATGGAGGATCCGCTGGTCGGCGGCTATAGCGCCGACAAGGTGGCGCTGCGGCGCGCGATTTCGCTCGCGGTCGATGTCGACAAGGAGATCCGCCTGGCACGCCGCGGCCAGGCGACGCAGTCGCAGGGCGTGATTGCCCCCGGCACATGGGGCTTCGATCCGGCGTTTCGCAGCGAGATGAGCGAGTACGACCCGGCCCGCGCCAAGGCACTGCTCGACCTCTACGGCTACGTCGACCGCGACGGCGATGGCTGGCGCGAGCAGCCCGACGGCAAGCCGCTGCTGATCGAGTACGCCTCGCAGCCCGACAACCAGTCGCGCCAGTTGGTCGAGCTGTGGAAGAAGAACATGGATGCGATCGGCATCCGCATGGAGTTCAAGATCGCCAAGTGGCCGGAGAACCTCAAGGCCTCGACCGCCGGCAAGCTGATGATGTGGGGCGTGGGCTGGAGTGCCAACGACCCTGACGGCGACACCTTCCTCGCGCTCGGCGACGGCGGCGCCAAGGGTCAGGCCAACAAGTCGCGCTTCAACCTTGACGCCTTCAACGCCGCCTATCGCCGCCAGAAGGCGCTGCCCAACAGCCCCGAGCGCCAGGCCGCGATGGACGAGGCAAGCAAGCTGCTGATCGCCTACATGCCGATCAAGGCCCATGTGCATCAGGTCTGGACCGACCTCGCCCACCCGTGGGTGCTCGGCTACCACCGCAACATCTTCGTGCGCGAGTTCTGGAAGTACGTCGACGTCGATCCGGCGCTGCAGTCGAAGGCAGTGCAATGACCGGCGCCCTGCTGCGTGCGCTGCTCGGCGGCGCGCTGCTGAGCGCAAGTCTTGTCGCGTCGGCAGCCCAGCCGGTCGCCGGCACCGAGCCGCCCAGGACCCTGCGCTACGCCTTCCCGAAGGCCGAGACCGGCTTCGACCCGGCCCAGATCAGCGACATCTATTCGCGCATCGTCACCGCCCACATCTTCGAGACGCCGCTGGCCTACGATCACCTGGCCCGGCCCTACAAGCTGCGGCCGTCGACAGCGCGCGAGATGCCGGAGATCTCGGAGGATTTCCGCAGCTTCACCTTCCGCCTGCGGCCCGGCATCTACTTCGCCGACGACCCGGCCTTCAAGGGCCAGCGCCGCGAGCTGGTGGCGCAGGACTACGTCTATTCGATCAAGCGCATCTACGACCCCAAGCTCAAGTCGCCGGCCCAGTCCAGCCTCGAGGACGAGGGCATCATCGGCCTGCGCGAACTGCGCGAGGCCGCGCTGAAGGGCGGCAAGCCCTTCGACTACGACCGCGAGGTCGAGGGCATCAGGGCGCTCGACCGCTACACGCTGCAGGTACGGCTGCGCGAGTCGCGCCCGCGCCACCTGATCACCTGGGCCGGGCGCGACCTCTACGGCGCGGTAGCGCGCGAAGTGGTCGAGGCCTACGGCGAGCAGATCATGGAGCACCCGGTCGGCACCGGACCCTTCATGCTCAAGGAGTGGCGGCGCAGCTCGCGCATGGTGCTCGAGCGCAATCCCGGCTTCCGCGACGAGGTCTACGACGCCGAACCGAATGCCGACGATGCCGAAGGCCAGGCGCTGCTGGCGCGCCTGCGCGGCCGGCGGCTGCCGATGGTCGATCGGGTCGAGGTCTCGGTGATCGAAGAGGCCCAGCCGCGCTGGCTCGCCTTTCTCAACGAGGAACAGGACCTGCTCGAACGCCTGCCCGAGGAGTTCGCCGGCCAGGCGATCCCCGGCGGCAAGCTGGCGCCCAACCTGCGCAAGCGCGGAGTGCAGCAACTCAGCGTGCTCGGCTCCGACATCACGCTGACCGTGTTCAACATGGACGATCCGCTGGTCGGCGGCTACACGCCGGAGCGCGTCGCGCTGCGCCGCGCGATGGTGCTCGGCAACGACCAGCAGCGCGAGATCCGGTTGGCCCGGCGCGACCAGGCCATTCCGGCGCAGGCCATCAACACGCCGGGCACCAGCGGATTCAGGGCCGAGCTCAGGACCGAGTCCAGCGAGTACAGCCCGGCCCGCGCCAAGGCCCTGCTCGACCTCTACGGCTATGTCGATCGTGACGGCGACGGCTGGCGCGAGCTGCCGGATGGCAAGCCGCTGCTGCTGATGCTCAACACCCAGTCCGACCAGCAGAGCCGCCAGCTCGACGAGCTGTGGAAGAAGAACATGGACGCGCTCGGCCTGCGCGCCACGCTCAAGACCGCGCAGTGGCCCGAGAACCTGAAGGCGGCGCGCGCCGGCAACTTCATGATCTGGCGCGTCGGCTCGAGCGCCGCCGGACCCGACGGCCAGAGCGCGCTCGAGCGCGCCTACGGGCCTTCGGTCGGCAAGGGCAACCTCGCGCGGATCAGGCTGCCGGCCTTCGACGCGATCTACGAACGGCTCAAGCTGATGCCCGACGGCCCCGAGCGCCAGGCCGGCTTCGACGAGGCCAACAAGCTGCTGGTGGCCTACGCGCCCTACCGCTTCGGCGTGCACCGCATCTACACCGACCTGGCCTTCCCCTGGCTGGTCGGCTACCGGCGCCCGCCGGTGTGGCTGGACTGGTGGCAGTACGTCGACATCGACCCGGCGCTGCAGGCGAAGTCCGCGCAATGAAGACCGGCCGTCTGCGCGCATGGCTCGGCGGCGCGCTGCTCGCCACCAGCCTCGCCGTGTCGGCGGCCGACGCGCCGCCGGCGCCGGGCGCGTCGAAGACGCTGCGCTACGCCTTTCTGGTGGCCGAGACCGGCTTCGACCCGGCCCAGATCAGCGACGTCTATTCGCGCATCGTGACCGCGCATGTGTTCGAGACCCTGCTGACCTACGACCACCTGGCGCGGCCCTACAAGCTGCGACCGCTGACGGTACGCGAGATGCCTGAGATCGCGGACGACTTCCGCAGCTTCACCTTCCACCTCAAGCCGGGCATCTACTTCGCCGACGACCCGGCGTTCAAGGGCCAGCGGCGCGAGCTGACGGCGCAGGACTACGTCTACTCGATCAAGCGCATCTTCGACCCCAAGCTCAAGAGCCCGCACCAGCAGTTGCTCGACGACGAGGGCTTCATCGGCCTGCGCGAACTGCGCGAGGAGGCGCTGAAGACAGGGCGCTTCGACTATGACCGCGAGGTCGAAGGCCTCAAGGCCATCGACCGCTACACGCTGCGCGTGAAGCTGCATGAGTCGCGCCCGCGCCACCTCGCCATCTGGGCCAGCCGCGACCGCTTCGGTGCGCTCGCGCGCGAGGTCGTCGAGGCCTATGGCGACAAGATCATGGAACACCCGGTCGGTACCGGGCCTTTCGTGCTCAAGGAATGGCGGCGCAGTTCGCGCATGGTGCTCGAGCGCAATCCCGGCTACAGGGAGGAGTTCTACGACGCCGAGCCCGGTGCCGAGGACGCCGAGGGCCAGGCGCTGCTGGCACGGCTCAGGGGCCGTCGGTTGCCGATGATCGACCGGGTCGAGATCGCGGTGATCGAGGAGTCGCAGCCGCGCTGGCTGTCGTTCCAGAACGGCGAGCACGACCTCCTGGAGCGCCTGCCCAATGAGTTCGCCAACCTCGCCGTGCCCGGCGGGCAGCTGGCGCCCAACCTGAAGAAGCGCGGCATCCAGAAGTACCGCGTGCCGGCGGCCGACGTGACGCTGACGGTCTTCAACATGGAGAACCCGCTGGTCGGCGGCTACGCACCCGAGAAGGTGGCGCTGCGCCGGGCAATGGTGCTCGGCACCGACATCGCGCGCGAGATCCGGCTCGCCCGGCGTGACCAGGCGATCGCTGCGCAGTCGATCGTGCCGCCGGGCACCACCGGCTACCGCGCCGACCTGCGCACCGAGATGGGCGAGTTCGATCTGGCTCGCGCCAAGGCCCTGCTCGACGTCTACGGCTATGTCGATCGCGACGGCGACGGCTGGCGCGAGCAGCCCGACGGCGCGCCTTTGCTGCTCGAACTGGCGAGCCAGTCCGACCAGCAGACTCGCCAGCTCGACGAACTGTGGAAGAAGAACATGGACGCGCTCGGCCTGCGCTCGGTGCTCAAGACCGCGCAATGGCCGGAGAACCTCAAGGCCGTGCGCAACGGCAAGTTCATGATCTGGCGCGTCGCGTCGTCGAGCGACACGCCGGATGGCCAGAGCACCCTCGAGCGGATCTACGGCCCGGCGAGCGGCAAGGGCAACCTGGCCCGCTTCCGGCTGGCGGCGCTCGACAAGGTCTACGAGGAGCTCAAGCAGCTGCCCGACGGCCCGCAGCGCCAGGCCCTCTTCGACGAGGCCACCAAGCTCTTCGTCGCCTACGCGCCGTACCGCGTGCATGTGCACCGCATCCTGACCGACCTGAGCTACCCCTGGGTCACCGGCTACCGCCGACCGCCGTTCTGGCTGGACTGGTGGCAGTACGTCGACATCGACGAGAGCCAGCGCCCGGTCACGCACTGACCCCTCATTCAAGTCGTCCCCGACCGCGGGGAAGCGTCCAGTCCGGGGATGGCCCGGCCGATCGCTGATCCCTAGCCTGTGATCCATTGCCTCGACAGGGGCTTGGATTCACAGGAGGAGCCATGGCTCGACAACAACTTCTTCGCATCGTGGCCGCCGCATCCCTGGTCATGGGTTGCGGACTGGCCGCGGCCCAAACCTACACCGGCGCACCCGGGGCCGCGACCTGGGTCAGCAAGCAGGGCATCAGCGGCTGGGCCGTCCAGGGCGGCGCGACCGGCGACGAGATCGATGTCGGCGAGACGCTGACCGCATCCTTCGCCGGGCCGGTGCTCATCAGCGCTTTCTCGCTGGGGGTGCTCTATGACGGCCCCGAGTTCGGCGACCCGCACGAGAAGGCGCAGTTCACGGCCTTCCTCGGTGGCCAGCAGGTCGGGCAGTGGACCTTCACCGCGACCGGCACCACGACCGGCGTGCTGTCCGGGCCGGGTTCGTACCTGAACCTGTCGCCGGCCGCGCAGCCCGGCGCCGGCCTGTGGCAGATCGCCGACCCCTTCGGCAAGCTTTGGGTGGACAAGATCCAGTTCACCGCGCTCAGCCAGAGCCGCTACGGCAACAACTCCGACTACATCGTCAGCAGCGTCACGGCGGTACCGGAGCCTGGCAGCGTCGTGCTGATGCTGGCCGGCCTTGGCGCGGTGGGTTTCGTGGCCAGGCGCCGCAAGGATCGCGCCTGAGCGGCGCCCTTCGGGGCAGCATTCAAGGCCCGCTTCGGCGGGCCTTTTTCATTCATGCCAGCGGCATCTCGCTGAAGTAGCGTCCGCCGTGAAAGATCAGCGGCGTGGCAGCCGCGTCGATGCGGCAACGCTCGACCTCGCCGACGAAGATCACGTGGTCGCCTTCCTCGTACTGGCTGCGGTTGAAGCACTCGAAGACCGCTGCCACGCCGTCGAGCAACGGCACGCCATGCTCGCCCTCGCGCCAGGCCACGCCGCCGAAGCGGTCGACCACCGCCTTGCTGGCAAAGCGCTCGGCCAGCGTGCGCTGGTCGGAGGCCAGGATGTGGATCGCGTAGTGGGAGCCGCGCGCAAACGCCGGCATCGAGCCGGCCGCGCTGGCCAGGCTCCAGAGCACCAGCGGCGGCGCCAGCGAGACGGAGTTGAAGGAGTTGGCGGTCAGGCCGACCCGACGGCCGTCGTCGGTGCGCGCGGTGACGATCGTCACGCCGGTGGCGAACATGCCGAGCGCGGCGCGGAACTCCTGCGGCGTGAAGCTCGGCGCGACCGCGCGCCGGGGCGGGTTCATGGCGTTGCCGGCGGCGCCACGTCGCGGCGCCCGAACATGCCCCAGCCCTCCATCGTCAGCACCGGCTCGTCGCGCTGGTTCAGCACCTCCCACTGGCTGAGCACCAGCCCAACGTGCGGCTTGCTGGCCATCGGCCGCGCCTCGAGCACGTGCATGCGCACGTGCAGCGTGTCGCCGACCTTGACCGGCCGAAGCCAGCGCAGCTTGTCGATGCCGGGCGAGCCGAGGCTGGTCGAGTCGAGCAGGTAGTTGTCGCACATCATGCGCATCACCAGCGCGCAGGTGTGCCAGCCGCTCGCGGCAAGGCCGCCGAACAGCGAGGCCTTCGCGGCCTCCTCGTCGAGGTGAAAGGGCTGGGGATCGAACTCGGCAGCGAAGCGCGTGATCTCTTCGCGCGTCAGCGTGTGGCCACCGAACTCGCGCACGCTGCCGGGCGCGAAATCTTCCCAGGCGAATCGTTTGGCGGAATGGCTCATCCGGCTGCGCTCAGGTCGCGGTGCTCTTGGCCGGCTTGGGTGCCGCCAGCAGCGTGCGGCCGAGTTCGCCGCAGGTCGTGCGCTGGACATCGGCCTCCGGCAGCCCGTGGCACAGCTCGTCGAGGCTGCCATGCAGACGCTTGATGACGCCTGCGCGCTCGGCGCGCGCAGGCTTCGAGGCCTGCGCCCAGCCGGCCAGCTTGCCGTTCATGCGCTCGACGGAGCGCGCGGTACGGGCATAGAAGGCGTCGGGCTGGCCGCGCAGTTCGCCGTAGACGCCGGCGGCGGCCCGCTCGATGCGGGCGCTGTCCTGCGGCGCCAACTCGAGCAGCGCATTGACGTAGCCGGCGCCCCATTGCACGCGCGTGGCCGGACCCCTGGACTCGTTGAAGGCACGCTCGTACCAGCCGAGCGCGGCCTGCGCGTCGCCGCGTTTCCTGGCGTTGGAGGCCAGTTGCAGCATCGCGTAGTAGGGGCTGTGCGAACGCTTCAGCTCGGCCTCGAGCAGCTTGTCGGACTCGTCGAACAGCCCGGCCTGGGCCAGTGCATGGGCGGCCGAGGGGATCACCGACTGGCGCTCGTCCTCGCTCGTGACCTCGCGATCGGCACGCGCCACGTCGGCGCGAAGCTGCTCGATCAGCGGCACCGGCAGTGCGGCCTTGGCGCCGGCCAGGCGTGCCAGCTCGACGCGGCCGACCAGCGCGTTCATGCGGTCGCCCTGCGACAGCCCGGTGTCCGCGTTGAGGCGCACCAGCGCCGCGTCGAGGGCGGCCTGCAACTCGGTGCGCTCCGTACTGCCAGCCGGGCCGAGTACCGCCACCAGTTCGTCGGGGCTGTTGGCGAGGATGTCCTGCTGCTCGCGGCTCGCGGCCGCATCGCCGAGCAGTGCCACGAGCTGCGCACGCGCCGCCGCCGGGTCCTCAAGCTTGGCGGCACCCGGCTCGGCCGCCGCGACCAGCGCCTGCAGCCGCAGCCGCGTCGCGACCTCGGGCGGCGCCGCCGCCGACGCCGCGGCAAGTTGCTGCAGCGTCGCAGCCTTGCGGCCCGGGCTCAATAACTGCTGCTCGTCGGTGTCCCAGCTGTAGAAGGCGAGCTGGCGCCAATCCTCGGCCTTGAGCGAGGCCGGCTGGCTCAGCGCGCGCGCCAATGCCGCCTTGACCGGCTGCGCCTCCGACAGGCCCAGCGCCAGCACCTGCAGGTACTTGCCGGCGTCGACCTCGCCCGGCAGCCGCGTCAGCTCGCTGCCGTCGGGGCGGAACAGGACCATCGTCGGGTAGCCGCGCACCTTGAAGCGCTCGCCGAGCTTCTGTGCGCCGGGCAGGTCACCGTCGACGTAGACCGGCACGAAGCCCTGGCTGCGTTCGATGAAGTCGGCGCGCGGAAAGATCGTCGCCTTGACTTGGTTGCACGGCGGGCACCAGGTGGCGCCCCAGTACAGGAAGACCGGCTTGCCCTCGGCCGCGGCGCGGGCAAAGGCGGCGTCGACCTCGGCATCGGTGCCGGCCTTGAGCCAGGCCACGCTGCTCGCAACTGGAGCGGCGGCGGTGACGGGCGCCGCGGGCGGATCAGAGGGCCTGGAGCAGCCGGCGAGCAGGCCGAGCAGCGCGAGGCCGGCAGCGGAGGAGCGACTGAAGATCATCGAGGATGCAGCGGGTGGTGTGCCAGACCCGCAGTTTCTCAGGTTGGGCCTTGCCCCTGCAGCGGGTCGACCAGAGGATCGGCGACGGGGTTGCCAAGATCGGACTGCGGCCCTTCTTCGGCCTCGAGCGGCACGGCCCGAGCCAGCGCCATCCAGACCGGGAACGGCAACTGCATCGCGCGGCGCGGCGCGGCGCGCACGCCCTCCAGCCGGGCCCAGCCACTGCCGTCGGCGTCTGGATGCGCCAGGATCACGCCGCATTCGGCCGGCAGCTCGTCGGGCTCGGCGATGCCGGCCTTGATGACGTAGCTGCATTCGGCCGCCAGCGCGAGGTAGGCGCTGCGCTTGGCCGGCCGCTTGAGATCGGCCAGCAGATCGGCGCGCCGGACCTTGACCTCGTGCGCGATCGGCACCAGGTAGGTCTCGACGGTGGTGTGGCGCACCGAGAACACGTCGGGCCGCACCATCGCCCAGCCGCCGCCGAGTTCGGCCGGCAGCGGGGCGCGCAGCGAGAGTTCGCGCCAGACCACCCGGCCGTCGCGCTGCATGGTCCGCGCGACCTGCTGCGCCAGCTGTTCATGGGCGTCGTAGACCGCCCGGTTGCGGCGCAGCGAGGCCGCCAGCAGTTGCAAGCCGGCCGTGGTCAGGTGCAGCGTCTCGCGCTGGGCGGCGTCGACGCGCGCCTCGATCAGGCCGGCGGCGAGCAGTTCGACCTCGAGCCCGTCGCGCAGCGGCCAGCCGGCCGAGCGGTAGACGCTGCGCAGCCGCCGAGCCCAGGGGCGCGGCAGCGGCGGGTTCTCGGCGGTCGAAGTCATGGGCCAAGCGTAGCGCGAGCGGCGTCGGACGGTGGCGATATGCCGGGAGCGTCTATGCATGGAACGATCGCGTCGTTCCATCGCGGCCTTGACCTGGGGATCATGCGGAATTCGGATAAGCACACGATGTTTCGCGTCAGGCAATGAACTTTCAACAGCTGCGCTCGGTGCGCGAAGCGGTGCGGCGCGGCTGCAACCTGACCGAGGTCGCCAACGCGCTGCACACCTCGCAGCCCGGCGTCAGCCGCCAGATCCGCGAACTCGAGGACGAGCTCGGCGTGCCGCTGTTCGTGCGCGCCGGCAAGCGCCTGACCGGCCTGACCGAGCCCGGGCGCGCGCTGCTGCCGATCATCGAGCGCCTGATGCTCGAGTCCGAGAACCTGCGGCGTGCCAGCGCTGACCACGCCCACCGCGCGGCCGGGCCGCTCTCGATCGCCGCCACACACTCGCAGGCGCGCTATGCACTGCCGCAGGCGGTGCGCGACTTCCGCCTCAGCCACCCCGAGGTGCGGCTGCAACTGCATCAGGGCTCGCCGCAGCAGGTGGCGCAGATGCTGCTGGAGGGCAGCGCCGACATTGGCATCGCGACCGAGGCGCTGGCCCATTACCCGCAGCTGGTGGCGCTGCCCTGCTACGCGTGGACACACGCGGTGGTGGTGCCGCGCGACCATGCGCTGGCGGTCGACGCCGAGCGCGGCAGCGCGCTGACGCTGCAACGCCTGGCGCAGTTCCCGCTGATCACCTACGACGGCGGCTACACCGGGCGCAGCCACATCGACGAAGGCTTCGCCAAGGCCGGCCTGGTGCCGGACGTGGTGCTGAGCGCAATGGACGCCGACGTCATCAAGACCTACGTCGAGCTCGGCCTCGGCGTGGGCATCGTGGCCTCGATCGCCTTCGACGCCGAGCGCGACCGCGGCTTGGTCGCGCTCGACGCGCGGCATCTGTTCGCGGTCAACCTCACGCGACTGGCGATCCGGCGCGGGGCCTACCTGCGCGGCTATGCCTTCGACTTCATCGGCACCTTCGCCTCGCCACTGACACCTGAAGTGGTCCAGCAGGCGCTGGAGTCGGCGCCGGGCGAGGACTACGAGATCTGAGCGGGCCGCGGCGCGGCCACGGGCTCGTCAGCGCCTTGGAGGCGTCGACGCGGCGGCTGCGGCCGCCGCAGCCGCCGCCGCGGTCGCGGCCGCTGTCTGCGCCGCCGGGCTGTAGGCCAGCGAGCCGGGCTGGGCGCCGGCCCAGAGCTTGCGCAGATGCGCCAGCTCGGCGTCGTAGAGCGCGTTGATGCGGCTGACCTCGACCTGCTGGTTGGCGACCGTTTCCTCCTGCGCCGCCAGTGCCGCATCGACCGCGTCGATCTGGCGCTTGAGCTTGAGCGGCAGCGAGCGACCCGTGTAGAACTCGGCCTCGTCCATCAGCGGCTTGCGTTCGGCCCGCAGTTCGGCGAGTCGGCTTTCGGAAGACTTGGCGGCCTGGCGCACGTCGTCGAGCGCCGCCGACCGCGCCTTCTGGTGCGCCGCCTCGTTCGGATAGCGGCCGAGAAGGTTGCGATCGCGCCGGATCGCGTCGCGCTTGGCCGCGGCCGCGGCCAGCTTGCGGCGCTCGGCCTCTTCGAGCGCCGCACGCTCGTCGGCGGTCGGACTGGCCGGCATCACCTGGCGCAGCGAGCCGTCGCGGTTGAGCACGCGTTGTTCGCGGTCGAGGCATTCCGGAATCGGGCGGTCGGAAGTGAGCCGCTTGCCCTGGGCATTGACGCAACTGAAGATCGGCGCGGCCGGCTCCTGCAGCTGGGCCATCGCCAGACCCTGGCCAGCCAGCGCGCAGATGGTGGCCACCAGCGCGCGGCTCGACGCGATCTCGCGCGCCGCGAACACCCCGCGCTGCAGCGGGCTGCGAATGATCCCCACAAGCTCTCCCAAGTCTTCCTCTGGACGGCGGCGGCGGCCACTCAGACGCCGTAGCGTTCTCGATAGGCCTGCACGCGCGGCAGGTGCGCCGCCAACCCTTCCTTCAACGGGCCGGTGTCGGGCTGCGCCGACAGATAGTGCAACAGGTCCCGCAAGGTGGCAATCGAAACCACCTGCAGGCCGAGCTCGCGTTGCACCTGTTGCACGGCCGAGTGCTCCGCGTCTGCCATCTCGCCGTTGGCGGCACGCTCGGTTGCGCGCTCCTGGCGGTCGAGCGCGATCGTCACGCCAACCGGCGTGGCACCGGCCGCCCTGATCATCGTGATGGATTCACGAACCGAGGTCCCGGCCGAGATCACGTCGTCGATGATCAGCACCCGCTTGCCGGCCAGCGGCGCGCCGACCAGGGTGCCGCCCTCGCCATGATCCTTGGCTTCCTTGCGGTTGTACGCATAGGGCAGATTGCGGCCGAGCCGCGCCAGTTCGATCGACACGGCCGCGGCGAGGGTAATTCCCTTGTAGGCCGGACCAAACAACAGGTCGAACTCGAGCCCCGAGGCGAGCAGTCGGCGTGCATAGAATTCGGCGAGGCGGCCGAGCTTGGCACCGTCGTCGAACAGGCCGGCATTGAAGAAGTACGGACTCAGGCGTCCGGCCTTGGTCTTGAACTCCCCGAATCGCAACACGCCGGCCTCGACCGCGAAGGCGACGAAGTCGAGTGCGAGCGGGTCGGTGGGGGCAGCGGCGGCACTCATTGCAGACCGGTCGCCCTCGGGGCGGCAACGAAGGGAATCATGTGTTTCGGGTCGTCTCGCTCAATCTGAACGGTGTTCGCTCGGCGGCCACCAAGGGCTGGCTCGACTGGGCGGCCGGCGCTGAAATCGATTGTATGGGGGTGCAGGAAGTGCGCGCCGGGGCCGAGGACGTGGCCGGCCGCTTCGATGCCATCGGCGAACTGAAGGGACATTTCCATCACGCGCAGAAGAAGGGCTACGCCGGCGTCGGCCTCTACACGCGGCACGAACCGAGCAAGGTGGTGCACGGCTTCGATGGCGGCGAGTTCGACGACGAGGGCCGCTACGTCGAGATGCGCTTCGACACGCCGGCGCGCAAGCTCTCGATCATCAGCGCCTACTTCCCGAGCGGCTCCTCGGGCGAGGAGCGCCAGGCCGCGAAGTACCGCTTCCTCGACCTGCTCCGGCCGCACCTGCAGAAGCTGATCAGAGCCAAGCGCGAGTTCATCCTGATGGGCGACATCAACATCGCGCACCGCGAGATCGACCTCAAGAACTGGAAGGGCAACCAGAAGAACTCGGGCTTCCTGCCCGAGGAGCGAGCTTGGTTGAGCGGCGTGATCGGCGCCGGCCGCGGCGAGCTCGGCCTGATCGACGTGCACCGCACGCTGCGCCCCGACGACGGTGGCGAGGCCTACACTTGGTGGAGCAACCGCGGCAATGCCTACGCCAACAACGTCGGGTGGCGGCTCGACTACCAGATCGCGACGCCGGCACTGGCGGCGACCGCACGCACGGTGTCGGTCTACAAGACCCAGCGCTTCTCCGACCACGCGCCGCTGGTGATCGACTACGAGCTGTCGCTCTGAAGCCGATGATGACTGACGATCAGGACCTGCCGCCCTTCGGCGGCATGGCGATCCCGGAATTGCCCGACCCGGCCAGCGTCGAGCCGCTCGCGCTCGGCCTGATGCAGGGCCTGCCGCCGCCACCCGACAAGCGCATCACGCTCGCCAACTACCGCGACTACCCGAACGCGCGCTGGGCCTACCGCCACATGCGCGAACTCGCGCCGACGCTGCGCGTCTGGCGCGGCCGCGGCACACCGAGCGCGCTGGAGCCGGCACCGCGGGATCTGCTGGCGCATCGCTACGAGGCGCCGGGCGGCGCACGCCAGAGCATCGGCGACTGGTTCACGCAGACCTACGGCGACGGGCTGCTCGTGCTGCATCGCGGCCGCGTCGTGCTCGAGCATTACGCCGGCGGCATGCAGCCGCAGGATCTGCACCTGGCCTGGTCGGTCAGCAAGTCATTCGTCGGCCTTCTCGCGCAGCTCGCGATCGAGGCCGGCCAGCTTGATCCCGAGGCGCCGATCGGCGCGCTGATCCCGGAGCTGAACGCCACCTCCAGCGCCGGCGCCTGGACCGCAGCCACGGTGCGCCAGGTGCTCGACATGACCGCCGGCATCCGCTATCGCGAGATCTATACCGACCCGAGCAGCGAGGTCTTCGGCTACGCCTTTGCCGGTGGCCTGTTCGCGCCGCCGGCGGGCTACGCCGGGCCGCGCAGCCTCGACGCCTTCCTGCCGATGCTCGCGCCCGAGGGCGAGCATGGCGCCGGCTTCCACTACAAGACCGCGCACACCGAGGTGCTGGCCTGGCTGGTCGCGCGCGCCACCGGCACGCCGCTGGCCGAGTTGCTCTCGCGCCAGCTCTGGCAACCGCTGGGCATGGAAGAGGACGGCGCCTTCGGCGTCGATCCGGCCGGCACCGCGGTCGGCGGTGGCGGCCTCAACCTCGCCCTGCGCGACCTGGGCCGCACCGGCGCGATGCTCGCTGCCGGAGGCCGCTGGAACGGGCGACAGATCGTGCCCACCGCACTGATCGAGGACATCCGCCGCGGCGGCGACCGCGAGAAGTTCAAGGCCAGCGGCTACATCGAGCGCTTCGGCTACTCCTACCGCAACCAGTGGTGGGTGCCGCACGACGCCGACGGCAGCTTCGAGGCCAAGGGCATCCACGGCCAGCACCTGCACGTGAATCCGGCTGCCGAACTGGTGGTCGCCAAGTTCTCCTCGCACCCGGTCTCGACCACCCTGTTCACGCAGCACGCCGATCGCGCCGCCTTTGCCGCGATCGCGGCGGCGCTGCGTACCTGAATCACGACACGGAAGTCCCATGCCACTCGAAGCCCTGCAGCTCGAAACCGCACCCGATCCGACCGCCAGCCTCATCGTGCTGCACGGCCTCGGCGCCGACGGCAACGACTTCGTGCCGATCGCGCGCGAACTCGACCTCGCCGCGGTCGCCCCGGTGCGCTTCGTCTTCCCGCACGCGCCGGTGCAGCCGGTCACGATCAACGGCGGCATGCGCATGCGTGCCTGGTACGACATCCTCGGCACCGACCTCGTGCGGCGCGAGGACGAGGCCGGCCTGCGCGCCTCGCAGGCGCTGGTCGCGGCACTGATCGAGGCCGAGGTCGCGCGCGGCATCCCGGCCTCGCGCATCGTGCTGATGGGCTTCTCGCAAGGTTGTGCGATGACGCTGCTGACCGGGCTGCGCCACGGCGAGCGACTGGCCGGCCTGGTCGGCCTCTCGGGCTACCTGCCGCTGGCGGCGAGCACTGCGGCCGAACGCAGTGCGGCCAACGCCGAGGTGCCGATCTTCCTCGGCCACGGCCGCTTCGACGGGATCATCCCGCTGGCCCGCGCCGAGGCCTCGCGCGACGCGCTGCGTGCACTCGGCCACGAGGTGGAGTGGCACGACTACCCGATGGAACACTCGGTCTGCATGGACGAGATCAACGATCTGAACCAATGGCTGCTGCAAATCCTGAAATGAGCCTCATCGTTCCCCCGATGCCCGCACCGGCACCGGCAGCCGACGAGATCGCACTGCAGACCCCGCGCCAGGCCCTGCTGACACACCTGGCGCGCCAAAGCCCGGTGGTGGCGGCGCCGATCTTCCTCAGCGCGCTCGCAATCGCGGCGGTCGCCTCGCGCGAGGTGCCGCGCGGCTGGGCGCTGGGCTGGCTGGTGCTGGTCTGCCTGGTGCTCGCGCTGCGCAGCGTGGTGCTGCCGCGGCTGGCGCGGCCGGGCCCGGCGAGCGAGGCGACGCGGATGCGCGTCGCGCTCGCGATGAGCGTGGTCAATGGCCTCGTGCTCGGCAGCGCGGTGGTCTTCGCGCCCTGGCTGCACACCGTCGAACTCGCGGTCGTGACGATCGTGCTGATGTTCGTCAGCGCCGGCGTCGTCTCGACCAACCTCGGCTATCGCCCGATGCTGCTGGCCTATCTGGTGCCGAGCGTGGGTTCGCTGGTCCTGGTCTGGGCGCTGGTCGGCCCGGCCGGCAGCACGCCCGAGATGCGCGGCCTGGGCATCGTCGTCGCGATCCTGGTTGGCTTGTTCGCGCTGTCGCTGCTGGCGATGGGGCGCCGCGCCTGGCAGCAGCATGTGCAAGCCATCGCCGCCCGCCACGAGCAGCAGCGTCTGACGCGCGAGCTCGGCGCCGCGCTGGCGCGGGCCGAGGCCGCCAACCGCGCCAAGACCCACTTCCTGGCCGCCGCCAGCCACGACCTGCGCCAGCCGATGCACACGCTGTCGCTGTTCGGCGCCGCGCTGCTGATGCGCCCGCTCGACGAGCGCAGCCGCGAGATCGCGCAGCACATGGACGGCGCGCTGCGCGTGCTCGGCTCGCAGCTCGACGCGCTGCTCGACGTCTCGCGGCTCGACGCCGGCGTCGTGCGGGCCGAGTCGCTGAACTTCGCGCTCGGCGATTTCGTGCAGCGCCTGTGCCGCGACATGCAGCCGGTGGCACGCGCGCGCGGCCTCGGGCTCGAGCTGGACATCGAGGGCGGGCAGCATGTCTGCACCGACCCGCTGCTGCTCGAGCGCATCGTGCGCAACCTGATCGACAACGCGCTCAAGTACACCGAACGCGGGCAGGTCACCGTGAGGCTGCGGCCGATCGGCGAGCGCCTGGAGCTCAGCATCGCCGACACCGGGCGCGGCATCCCCGAGCACGAGCAGGCGCGCGTCTTCGAGGAGTTCTACCAGCTCGGCAACCCCGGCCGCGACCGCGAGCGCGGGCTCGGCCTCGGCCTGTCGATCGTGCGCCGACTGGCCGACCTGCTCGGCATCGAGCTCGCGCTGAAGTCGATCTTCGGCAGCGGCACCACGGTGACCCTGCAACTGCCGGTGGTGGCCGCGGCCGAGGCCGCGCCGCGTCCGGCGCCGCCGAGCGCCGAGGCCCTGCGCGGCTGCCGGGTGCTGGTGATCGACGACGAGCTGACGGTGCGCAGCGGCATGCATGCGCTGCTTGAGAGCCACGGTTGCGTCGTCAGCCTCGCCGCCGACGGCGCCGAGGCGTTGGCGGCGGCGCACCGTTCGCAGCCCGACATCGTGCTGGCCGACCTGCGCCTGCAGGACGATGAAAGCGGCATCGACTGCATCCACCGCCTGCGCCAGCTGTGGCCGGACCTGCCGGCGCTGCTGATCAGCGGCGACATCGCGCCGGCGCGGCTGCGCCAGGCGCACGACACCAACCTGCGCCTGCTGCACAAGCCGGTCGATGCCGACCTGTTGCGCGCGGCCATGGTGGACGCGCTCGACGCCTGAGCCCGGTCAACGCGCCGCGGACTTGGCCATCGGCGCGAAGCGCTGTGCTGGCTTCGGCGCCTTCGCATAGAGCGGCTCGACCTTGGGCAGCCGGGCGCGGATGTCGTCGATGCGCGCGCTGTTCGACGGGTGCGTCGACAGCCACGCCGGCGGCGCGCCCTTGGCCGCCTGCGCCATCTTCTGCCACAGGCTGAGGCCGGCCTTCGGGTCGTAGCCCGAGCGCGCCGCGAGCTCCATGCCGACCAGGTCGGCCTCGGTCTCGTCGCTGCGGCTGTAGACCAGGGTCAGCAGCTGGGTGCCGATGTTGGCCGCCAGGTCGCCGGCCGAACCCAAGCCGAGCAGCTGGGCGCCGAGCGACAGGCCGAGGCCGGTCGCCGTGCTCTTGCCGATGCGCTCGCGCGCATGCTCGCGCAGCGCATGCGCCATCTCGTGGCCCATGATCGTCGCGACCTCGTCGTCGTCGAGCTGCAGCTGCTGCAGGATGCCGCTGAAGAAGGCGATCTTGCCGCCCGGCATGCAGAAGGCGTTGACCTGCTGCGAGCCGATCAGGTTGACCTCCCAGCGCCAGCCGGCGGCGCGCGGGTTCCATTGCGCCGTGTGCGGAATGATCTGCCTGGAGATCGCGCGCAGCCGCAGCAGCTGCGGATGGTTCTCCGGCGCCAGCGCGCCCTTCTGGCTCGCCTGCTGCAGCAGCTGCGAGTACTGCGGCGCCGCCGCGCGCTCGACCTGCTCGGCCGAGACGAAGTTGGTGAAGACCGAGTTCTTGCCGACCTCGCCGCGCACGCCCTCGTGGGGCGGTTGCTGCGGCTGCGCAAGAGCCGCCAGCGGCGCGGCACCGAGCGCGCCGAGCAGCCGCCGCCGGGTCGGGCTCGGTGGCGCACCGGCATCGGTGGCAAGACAGGACAGCGCGAGGCAGAAGCGGCAGTGGTGGCGAAACAGCGGAGGCATCGATCGGGATTCAGGCTTGCGGCGGTCGCTCCAGCATCCGCTTCACCGCTGGCAGCAGGAAGTAGGCCGGGAACGACAGCCAGAAGGTCAGGAAAAAGTAGTTCGCGTATCCCATCTCCTGCGCGCCGATGCCACCGGCCCAGCCGGCCACGGCGCGGCTGAAGGCAAAGATGCTGGACAGGATCGCGTACTCCGTCGTCGCGCGCTGCTTGCTCGTGATCGCCATCAGGAAGGCGAGGAAGGCCCCGGTGCCGAGGCCGCCGGTGAAACTCTCGAGCGCACTCGCGCTGTAGACGATGAGTTGATGCTGTAAAGCGACTTCGGTTCCCGCCGGCACCAGCGGCACCACCGAAGCGGCGGCCGCGTAGCCGAGGTTCGACAGCGCCTGCCACAGGCCGAGCACCCACAGGCCCTTGAAGATGCCGACCCGGTCGACATACCAGCCGCCGATCAGGCCGCCGGCGATCGACAGGCCGAGCCCGAGGTTGACGCTGACCACGCCGATCTGCGCCGCGGTGAAGCCGGCGTCGACCCAGAAGGGCTTGACCATGAAGCCCATCGCCGCGTCGCCGAGCTTGAAGGTGAGGATGAACACCAGCACCGCAACCATGCCGGGCCGCGCGAGCAACTCGACCCAGGCGCCGAACACCGGTCCCTGGCGGAGTTCGTCGGCGCGCGGACCCTGGGCCGCGCGCACCAGCAACGCGGCGCCGGCGAACATCAACCCGACCGGCAGCGCGCCCTTGAACCACCAGCTGCCGCTGACCGTCTGCACCGCGCTCCAGCCGAGCGCCTTCGCCAGCGGGCCGAGCACCGGCCACAGCAGGCCGCCGAGCACCAGGCCGAGCGCCAGCAGGAAGGCCGGCTGCTGCTTGAGCAGCGTCCATTCGTCGCGCAGCAGGCCGGGCGCGGCGCCGGCGCGCGGCTTCTCGCGCGGCGCCAGCAGCGCGGCGGAGCCGTTGACCACGAACACCGCGGCGCCAAGCGCCCAGGCCCAGGTCCAGCCATACCAGCCGGAGACGATCAGCAGCACCCCGGCGGCCAGCATGCCGGCGCGGTAGAAGCCGATCCGGAAACCGTTGGCCATGCCGTACTCATGGCGGTCGAGCAGCTCGATCGTGTAGCCGTCGGTGGCGATGTCATTGGTGGCCGACAGCAGCGTGAAGCAGCCGATCGCCCACCAGACCCAGGTGCCGAAGCCGGTGCCGCCGAGCGCGAAGGCGCACATCACCGCCGCCATGCCGAGGTTGGCGGCGGCAATCCAGCGCCGGTGGTGGCGCGCCCAGTCGACCGCCGGCGCCCACAGGAACTTGACGGTCCAGGCCAGGCCAAGCAACGACAGCAGGCCGATGTCGGCCAGGCTCACGCCCTGCTGGCGAAAGTAGACCGGGAACAGGTCGTAGAAGACGCCGAGCGGCAGGCCTTCGGAGAAATACAGCAGCGCGACCCAGAACAGCTTGCGGCGGTAGGCGGGGGTGGGCTTGTCGGCGGTGTTGCGGGCGTTGTCGCCGGCAGCTTGGGAAGAGGCGCTCATCTGCGGCCCATTCTAGAAAGCCCGCAGGCCATCATGGGCTCTGCCGAGGCCTACGATGCGCGCGCCTTGTTTTCAACCACAGGAGAAGCCATGCACAAGCTGCTCGTCACGCTCATGTTGGCGCTGGGCGCCACCGTGGCCCTGGCCCACAACTGCCCCAACGAGATGAAGGCGATCGACGCCAAGCTCGCGACCAACCCGCAACTCAACGCCGAGCAGAAGGCGCAGGTGCAGAAGCTGCGCGCCGACGGCGAGGCCCAGCACAAGGCCGGCAACCACGACGCCTCGATGAAGTCGCTCGGCGAGGCGAAGAAGATGCTCGGCATCTAGCTCGCACGGCGGGCGGCGGCCGCACTCAGGCCGGCGTGCCGCCCAGCAGTCCTCGCACCGCCGCCAGCGGCAGCGCGCTGCGCGGCAGGTAGCCCACGCGCCACAGCCCGCCGTGGTTGGCGTTGGCGGCCAGCCGCAGCAGCGGGTGACCGGCCGGCGCCGGCTCGTCGTGGCGCAGGTCATGCACCCACAGCGCGGCACTGATGGCGTTGGTGGTGGCCGGCTCGAAGACCTCGACCGCGTAGTGGTGCGCGCCGGCGAAGCCGGCCTTCAACGCCGGGTGCTTGACGACCGAGGTCGTGGTGGTCGAGGGCGTGACGTTGAAGCTGACCCGCTCGCCGCGCTGCCACGCGAGCAGCGCGCGCCATTGCTGCAGCCGCTTGGCCAGTGCGTAGTTCGGGCCCTGCTGCAGCACCAGCGCGTCGATGATGCCGGCGCGCTCGCCGCCGCCTGCATCGAGCAAGCCGCCCACGTGCGGCTGCAGCAAGCTGCCGCCGCTGAGGGCCCCGAGCACCGCGTCGGCGGCGCGGGTGCCGGGGCGACGTTCGGCGAAGGCACGCATCGCCGCTTCGGCAACCCGGGCCGGCACCGCGAAGATGTCGGTCGGCGTCGCCATGAACATGCGGCTGCTGGCGGGCTGTGCCTCGCAGACGACCTGCATCACCGCGTCCATCGCCAGGCTCACGCGCACATGGGTGGCGCCGTCGGCGTAGGCGATCGCGGCCAGGTCGAGCGGCACGCCGAGCGAGCACAGCCAGGCGCCGACCTCGGGCGTGGCGCGCAGCAGGTCGCAGCCGGCGAGTTCGCTCCAGTCGGCGCTGCCACCACCGTCGCGCAAGGGCAGCAGCAGGCGCGCGTTGCCGGCCCGGACCACGGCCTCGATGCGCTGCCACACGGCCGGCCGCGGCAGGTCGAGTGCCACGATGTTGGCGCGCCAGCGTGCCAGCCATTGCAGCGGCCCGGCCTCGGAGCCGGCGCCGAGCAAGGCCACATGGCGGTCGGAAAGATCGAACCACTCTGGATGCGCCATCACGCGCCGCAGGGCCCGTGCATGGCCGGGCTCGATGACGCCGGCCTCGAGCCAGCGGTCGATCTGGTCTTCTAGTTCGGCGCCTTCGAGCCAGCGGCCGCGCAACGGCAGGCGCCAGCGCTCGACGGCGGCAGCGCCCTGGCCGCGCACGACATGGGTGTGCAGTGAGGCGGCCACCGGCGCACGCATCGCCTCGGCCAGGGCCAGCGTCCGGCCACCGCGCTCGAAGCCGATGCCGCTCCAGGCCGCGTCGAGCCCGGCGCCGGCCGCCGCCAGCGCGCCCGCGCCATCGGCGCGCAACTGGGCCTCGGTCAGCGCCAGCAGGTGGCGGGGATAGTGCCGGCGCCAGTCGCGTTCAGCCTCGAGCGCCGCGGACGCGCCCTGTGCGCCGAGCGCGTGCAGCGTGGCGCCGAACACCGCCTTGGCGAAGGGCGTCGTGTTGCGCTTGCCGTTGCGCGGGTCGCGGCGGAAGTCGAGCCCGTGGTCGGGATCGGCGGGCGTGCTCGACATGCGAGGCTCCTCGGCGTGGTCTTGCTGATCGAGGCCATTGTCCGGGAGCGCGGCACGGCGCGGTCAGACGAATCGAAGCGTCCGGTCCAGTTCATCAGGCCCTGGCAGTTCGAGCAACATCTCTTCGCGCACCTCGAGTCCGCCGCGCAACTCGTGGCTCGATTCGAACCAGCCGCAGCCGCCAGCATGCGCGCGGCGCGGCGGATCGCTGCGCTGCGGCTCGCGCCGGCGGCGCGGCGCCTGGGCGACGTCGACCCAGCCCGGCCAGACCGGTTGGAGGAGCGGGCCGATGAAATCCTCGCCGCGCGTCGCGCGCTCCTGGCTGCGAGGCTGGCGCCACCGGCGCCAGTGCTTCGCCAGGCCCTGAGGGGTGCTGCTGCTCTTGTTCAATTCGGCCTCCATCCCTTGCCGCGGCCCGGAGCGGGCCGCTGGAGAGGATGTTCGGCGCCGCCGACCGGTCGGCCGTCGCACCGAGGCGTGCCCCATGCCGGGGGACGCCGGCGCTCCCACCTCGGAGGGCCCTAGCCCGGTGGCGTGAAGGCGGCGCGCGCCGCGAGCGCGCCAGCCCGCATCGTGCAGCCCGCCACGTGGTCGTTGACCAGGCCCATCGCCTGCATGAAGGCGTAGACCGTGGTCGGGCCGACAAAGCTGAAGCCTCGCTTCTTGAGATCCTTGCTCATCGCCACGGAGGCCGGCGCGGTCGGGTTGGCGCGCAGCCAGTCCCACGACGGCTCGGCCGGGCGCGATGCGGCCTCGGGCTCGTGGCGCCAGACGTAGGCCGCCAGCGAGCCGAACTCGGCGCGCAGTTCGAGCAGCCGACGTGCGTTGTTGATGGTCGACTCGATCTTGCCGCGGTGGCGCACGATGCCGGCGTCGGCCAGCAGCCGCGCGACCTCGGCCTCGCCGTAGCCGGCCACGCGCTCTGCGTCGAAATCGTCGAAGGCACGCCGGAAGTTCTCGCGCTTGTTGAGGATCGTCAGCCAGCTCAGGCCCGACTGGAAGCCCTCGAGGCAGAGCTTCTCGAACAGCCGCCGGTCATCGGCAACCGGAAAGCCCCATTCGTCGTCGTGATAGGCGCGGTAGAGCGGCGTGGCCTGGCACCAGGCGCAGCGGTGGCGGCCGTCCTCGGCCTCGAACAGCCCGTGCATCAGGAGCCGAAGGGGCTGACGCCGATCAGGAAGCGATGCGCCCAGAAGGCGAACACCAGCCAGAGGCCGATGCCGACGACGATCACGGTCATCGTGCCGCCCATCGTCGGTGCCCGCCCGCGCGCCTCGCCGCGCCGGCGCGCGCTGCGGAAGGCGAGGATCGCCCAGACCAGGAAGCTGCCGAACAGCAGTAGATCGGCCAGCGTGCCGTTGGCCAGCAGGTGGGCGAAGGCCCAGACCTTGGTGCCGAGCAGCATCGGGTGCTGCAACCGGTGCTTGATCGCGTTGCCCGGCACCTCGGCCGCCGTCAGCAGGATGAACGACACCAGCATCAGCAGACCGGCCACGTGGCGCGTCCACAGCGGCGGGCTCCACAGCACCAGCGGTTGCTGGCGCGCCAGCACGTAGCCCCAGCAGATCAGCACCAGGCCGACGATCGAGACGACCGTGTAGAGGCCCTTCCAGCCGCGCTCGCCCATGCTGGCGATGCGCGCGCTGCGCAGCGGCTCGGCAAGGACACGCACCGAATGCATGCCGAGGAAGAGCAGCAGGCCAAGGATCAGGAGGCTCATGGCGGGGTCCGTGGTGGCGGTGGGCGGATGCTAGCCGCTGGCTCGCGCGCGCGGCAGCGGGTTGACGTTGACACGCGGGCGCCGCCGCTGGCTGAATGCGCGACCAGGAGGACGAGCCATGGCCGGCCGCAAACCCGAACCCGCGTTCTCGACGCTGCGCTATGCGGTGGACGACCGCATCGCGACGATCACGCTGGACCGCCCCGAGCGGCTCAACGCGATCAACGACGCGATGCCGGGCGAGATCCGCGCCGCGGTCGAGCGCGCCAACGCCGACGACGCGGTGCACCTGATCGTGCTGCAGGGTGCCGGCAAGGCCTTCTGCGCCGGCTACGACCTCAAGGACTACGCCGAGGGCGAGCATCCGGCCAACCAACCCTTGCCCTGGGACCCGCTGCGCGACTACCGCTTCATGAAGCAGAACACCGAGGACTTCATGAGCCTGTGGCGCAGCCACAAGCCGACCATCGCCAAGGTGCATGGCTACGCCGCCGCCGGCGGCAGCGACATCGCGTTGTGCTGCGACCTGGTCCTGATGGCCGATGACGCGCAGATCGGCTACATGCCGGCGCGTGTCTGGGGCTGCCCGACCACCGCGATGTGGGTCTACCGGCTGGGTCCGATGCTGGCCAAGCGCATGCTGTTCACCGGCGACCTGATCGACGGTCGCACCGCCGCGGCGATCGGGTTGGCGCTGGAGGCGGTGCCGGCGAAGGAACTCGACGCCTGCGTCGCGCGCTGGGCCGATCGCATCGCCGGCGTGCCGATCAACCAGCTGATGATGCAGAAGATGATGATCAACCAAGCGGTCGACGCGATGGGGCTCGAGAACACGCAGCGCCTGGCGACGCTGTTCGACGGCATCACGCGCCACTCGCCCGAGGGCCGCTGGTTCCAGCGCTACGCACAGGAGCACGGCTTCGCGGCGGCGGTCGAATGGCGCGACTCGGGCCGGCCGCTGCCGGAACTGAAGCCGGGCGACGACGGCAGCGCGTTCATGGCGGCACCCAAGGCTGGCGCCAGGTCGCAGTGGTCATCGAAGCAGCGCAAGCCCGGAAAGGCCTGAGCATGGGTGCCGACACCGCCTTCGAGCCCGAGTTCATCGCGCGCCTGAAACTGCTGTTCGAGGAGCGCATCGTCTTCAACCGCGTGCTCGGACTCAAGATCGAGTCGATCGAGCCGCAGCTGGTCCGCGCACGCATCGAGATGCGGCCCGAGCTGGTCGGCCATTTCGCGCACCAGCGACTGCACGGTGGCGTGATCAGCGCCACGCTCGACGCGATGGGAGGGCTGGCGGTGATGGCGGCGATCGGCGCGCGCCACCTCGACGAACCCGTCGAGCAACGCCTGCACCGCTTTGCCAAACTCGGCACGATCGACCTGCGCATCGACTACCTGCGGCCCGGGCACGGCCCGCACTTCACGGCACAGGCCGAGGTGCTGCGGCTGGGCAGCCGGGTCGCATCGACGCGCATGGAGTTTCACGACGCCGAAGGCCAGCGCCTGAGCACCGGTGCCGGGGTTTACATCGTCAGCTGATCGCCGTGTCGCGGCGATGATGCTCGGCCCGTCGGCGCTGCCGACGAACCAACCGAAACCTTCGCCGCCTGGCGGCCCGCAAGCACAGCGCCACCACAAGGCGCGAGGAGACACCAGCCATGCAAGGCGACATCGTTTCAGGCGTTTTGCTGCCGGCCATCCTGGCCTTCATCATGTTTTCGCTCGGGCTGGGGCTGACGCCGGCGGACTTCCAGCGCATCGTCCGCCAGCCGCGCGCGCTGCTGGTCGGCATGCTGTGCCACTTCGTGCTGCTGCCGCTGGTGTGCCTTCTGCTGATCAAGACCATCGGCCTGACCGGCGCCTTCGCGGTCGGCTTCATGATCCTGGCCGCCTGCCCGACCGGCACCACCTCCAACCTGCTGACCTACATCGCCCGTGGCGACGTGGCACTGGCGCTGAGCTTCACCGCGGTCGCCAGCGTGCTGACGATCTTCACGCTGCCGCTGATCGTGGCCTGGTCGTTGCAGCACTTTGCCGGCAGCGCGCAGGCCGTGACGGTGCCGGTCGGCGCGATGATGGGCCAGATCTTTCTCATGCTGGGCGTGCCCGTCGCGCTCGGCATGACGGCACGTCACCTCCGGCCCGCGGCAGCGCTGAAATGGGAGCCGCTCGCGACACGCCTGGCAACGGTGCTGTTCATCCTCATCGTGCTGGCGGCAGTGGCCAAGAACTGGACCCTGCTGCGCGAGAACTTCGGCAGCCTCGCCATCTTTGCGATCACGCTGAACCTCGCCATGCTGGCCTGTGGTTTCCTCGCGGCCCGGCTTGCGCGCCTGTCGCGCAAGCAGTCGGTGACGCTGGGCATCGAGTCCGCGGTGCAGAACGCCACGCTGGCGCTGGTCATCGCCAGCAGCGTGCTCAAGGATGACGCGCTCGCCGTGCCGGGCGCGGTGTACGGCGTGCTGATGTACGGCGGCGGCCTGCTGTTTGCCTTTGCGTTGCGGCGCTACGCCGAGGCGCCCGAGGCGCAGCCGGTGTCGACACTGCGCGCGCAGTCCTGAGGCTGGCGAGCCGATGATGCGGCGGCGCCACGGACCAGTCGCCGCCGGATCCCTCGATCGGCCCGATCCGGCATCGCCTCGGCGACACTGAATCGGCGGTGCGCTCCGGGCGCACCGCTGCCTTGATCACGACAAACAACGCGGGCCCTCGGCCCGCCAGGGGGACCCAAATGCACCCAATGCCTGCTGCCAAGCAGTCGGCCGCGCCGCGCGCGCGTGGCCTTGGCTTTGTCGCGCTGCTCGCGCTGTTTCTGGTCGCGCTCGGTCTGGGCGCGTGGTGGACCGCCCAGTCCATCGTGCTTCAGCGCACCGTCAGCGAGGGCCGCACCGTGGCCGACATGGCCGAGAACGTAGGCCGCTGGGCCTCGCAGTACGGCGGGGTGCATGTGCGCACCACCGGCGCCGGGACGACGATTCCGGGCGCGTTCCTGACCCGCTCGGTCTACGCCGGGGCTTCCGGCGACGCCGCGGTGCTGCAGGGGCTGCGCAGCGAGGATCGCGCCTCCGAGCGCGGTGCCATGGAGCGTATGGAGGCCTACCACTGGAAGAACCCGGCGCTGATCCAGCGCGAGGTCGCTGACGTGATCGCCGCCTCCGGCAGCAAGTCGCGCTACCGCCTGACCGCGCGCAGCGTGCTCAACCCGAACAACGCGCCCGGTGCCTTCGAGCGCGAAGCCATGGACGCGATCGACGCCCTCCCTGGCAACGACGCGAAGCGCCAGCTCGAGTACTGGAGCGTGAAGTCGGGCCAGCTGCTCTATGCACGCGCGGTGATGGCGCAGCCCAGCTGCCTGAAGTGCCACGGGAACGCCGAGGCGGCGCCCGAGTTCATGCGTACCAACGCGCAGTTCAACGGCGGCGGTGGCTACGGTTACGTGGCGGGAAAGCCCGCCGGCATCATCAGCGTGTCGGTGCCGATGCCGGACACGGGCAGTGCGCTTTCGGCAAGCCTGCCACCGCAGGCTTGGGTCGCCATCGCGGTGGCGGTGGCCAGCGGCCTGGCGCTGGTGGTGCTGGCGCTGCGCCGGCGCCGCTGATCGGCGCCCAGATCCGCAGCGTCAGTCGGCGGCGGCGTCCGCCAGCCGGACCACCTGGCGGCCGATCTGCAGCGCATGGCGCAAGGCCAGCTCGGGTTCGGCAAAGCGGTGACCGCCCGAGAGCAGATCGTTGCTGAAGATGCGCTCGGCATGGTCGGCCATCGACGGCGCGCTGCGCGGAGGGTTCACCCGGTGCACTTCGACGGCGGCGATGTAGCCGCCGTGCGGGGTGTCCAGCGCACCGGCGTAGATCCTGAATCCGTCCACATCGCATTGCTGGAAGTTCACGCCGTACTCCTGCTGTTGGCTTGGCCTGAAGCATCGTCGCTCGACGCCCGCGGCGCATCCACCTTTGGAGCGATCCCCTCGTCGGAGGGGCAGGCGCGCTGGTCCCGCAACGCGAAAGGCCGCCCGTGGGCGGCCTTTGCCTCGACATGGCCGCGCCTTACTGCGGCTTCATGTACTCGGAGACCACCTTCCACTTGCCGTCGGTGATCTGCGACAGCCGCGAGGCATCGCTGCCCAGCCGCTGCTTCGGACCGAAGCGGCCCTCGGCGCTGCCGAAGATGTCGGGCGGAATCACCATCGTGTCCATCGCCTTGATGAAGCTGTCCGTGCTCAGGCCCGGACCGGCCTTGGTGGCGGCGCGCACGAAGGAGTCGATGACGTTGTAGCCGTAGACCGAGAACACGGTCGGGTCCTCGTTGAACGCGGTCTTGTACTTGGTGGCCCAGAAGCGGATCGGCTGCGAGGCCTCGTCGAGGTAGGGGTTCTGCACCGTCATCGTGGCGTAGAGGCCGTTCATCGCCGGGCCGCCGAGCTTGTGGATGAGGTCGGTGTAGGCCGCGCTCGAACCGAGGAAGGTGGGCGAGAAGCCGGTCTTGCGGCTCTCGCCGATCACGCCGATGGTCTCGCGGATGATGGTGCCGAGCACGACGAAGTCGCAGTTGGCGGCCTTCATCTTGGCGACCTGGCTCGAGAAGTCGGTCGCGCCGCGCTTGTAGCTGGTCTTCTCGGCCAGTTCGGCGCCCATGCTCTTGAGCCCGGCCTCGGCGCCGCGCAGCACCTCGAGCCCGAACTCGTCGTCCTGGTGCACCGCGCAGATCTTCTTGGCGCCCTTGTCCTTGGCGAGCTTGGGCAGCGCGGTTCTGATCTGGTCGTAGTAGGGCGCGGCGAAGCTGTACTTGAGCCGGTGGAAGGGGTCGAACATCTCGCGCGCCGCGGTAACCGGGAAGAAGTTGATGACGTTCTTCTCGAACTGCACCGGCATCGCCGCCAGGTTCTGCGCGGTGCCGATGTGACCGACCATCGCGAAGATCTTGTCCTGGTTGACCAGCTTCTGCGCCGCCAGCACCGCGCGCTTGGGGTCGTAGGCCGAGTCCTCGACCAGCAGCTTGAGCTTGCGGCCGTTGACGCCACCCTGCTGGTTGACCTCGTCGACGCGCAGCATCATGCCCAGGCGCACCTGCTTGCCGAAGCCGGCGATCGGGCCCGAAAGATCCTGGATCGAGCCGATCGTGATTTCTTCCTTGGCCACGCCCTGGCTCTGGGCGACGGCCGGGCCGGCGGCAGCCACGGCGCCGAGCGCCGCGACGATGGAACACAGCTTGAGTTTCTTCATGGCGGTCTCCTCGGTAGGTGTTGTGGGTGATCAGGTGCCGTACATCGACTCGATCAGCGCGGCGTACTTCCTCTGCACCAGCGAGCGCTTGAGCTTCATCGTCGGCGTGAGTTCCTCGTCCTCGGCGCTGAGCTGGGTGTCGAGCAGGCGGAAGGACTTGATCTGCTCGACCCGCGCGAACTTCTTGTTGGCGCGGTCGATCTCGGTCTGGATCAGTTCCTGCACCTCGCGCGTGCGGGTCAGGCTGGCGTAGTTGGAGAAGGGCACGTCGTGGTCCTGCGCGTACTTCTCGACGTTCTCCTGGTCGATCATGATCAGCACCGTCAGGTAGGCCCGCTTGTCGCCGATGACCACCGCGTCGGTGATGTAGGGCGAGAACTTGAGCTCGTTCTCGAACTCGCTGGGCGTGATGTTCTTGCCCCCGGCGGTGATGATGATGTCGCGCATGCGGTCGGTGATGCGGAAATACCCGTCTTCATCGACCGACCCCACGTCCCCGGTGTGCAGCCAGCCCTCGGCGTCGATGGTCTCGGCGGTCTTCTCGGGCTGGTTCAGGTAGCCCATGAAGACGTTGTCGCCGCGGATCAGCAGCTCGCCGGTGGCGAGGTCGACCCGGACCTCGTTGTAGGCGCCGGCCTGGCCGATCGAGCCCGGCTTGATGCGCCCGGGCGGCATGCCGGTGGCGGCGCCGCAGTTCTCGGTCTGGCCCCAGACCTCGAGCATCGGCAACCCGAGCGCCATGTACCAGCGCACCAGCTCCGGCGAGATCGGCGCCGCGCCGGTGACCAGGAAGCGCGCGCGGTGGATGCCGATCAGCTTGCGCACGTTGTCCAGCGCCAGCCAGCGCGCCAGCATGAAGCGCGCGCGCAGCGTCTGCGGCACCGGCTCGCCTGCGAGCACGCGCGCGGCGACCTCCTCGCCGACGCCAAGCGCCCAGCGGTAGAGCAGTTGCTGGCCGCGCCCGGCCTCGGCCACCGCGATCGCCACCGCCGAATAGAACTTCTCCCAGACTCGCGGCACCGCGGTGAAGACCGTGGGCGCGATCTCGCGCACGTTCTCGGGCACCGTGTCGGGGTTCTCGACGAAGTTGAGGATCGAGCCGGTGTAGATCGCGAAGTACTCGCCGCCGAGCCGCTCGGCCACGTGGCACAGCGGCAGGAAGCACATGCGCTCGTCGCGCTCGTCCTGGCTGAAGATCAGGTTGTAGCCGCGCACCGTGTGGATCAAGCCGTGGTGCGAGTGCATCGCGCCCTTGGGCCGGCCGGTGGTGCCGGAGGTGTAGATCAGGATCGCCAGGTCGCGCGGCCCGCGGCAGGCGACGCGCCGCTCGAACTCGCCCGGGTGCGCGGCGTCGTAGGCGCGGCCGCGCTCGCGCAGCGCCTTCAGGCTCATCACCATCGGATCGTTGAAGCGGTGCAGACCTTCCATGTCGAAGACGACGATGTGCCTGAGCAGCGGCAGCCGCTCGCGCACCTCGAGCGCCTTGTCGAGTTGCTCCTCGTCCTCGACGAACAGCACCCGGGTCGACGAGTCGGCGCAGAGGTACTCGACCTGGTTGGCGGCGTCGGTCGGGTAGATGCCGTTGCTGACGCCGCCGGCGCAGAGCACGCCGAGGTCGGCGATGACCCAGTCGACCACGGTGTTGGACAGGATCGAGGCGCAGTCGCCGGGTTCCAGGCCGAGCGAGGCCAGACCCATGGCGGTCTCGCGCACCGCGGCCAGCGTGTCGTTCCAGCTCCAGGCGCGCCAGATGCCGAGCTTCTTCTCGCGCATGAAGATCCGGTCGCCACGCGCGGTCACCGCGTTGAGGAAGAGCGCGGGGATCGTCTCGCCCGGAATCACGATGTCGGCGCGCGGCTGGATGTGGCTCAGGTCCCAGAGATTGCTCATGATTGGTGGTGCCCCCAAGGGCGCTACGCGCCCGCCCCCCCGAGGGGGAGCGAGCCCACTTTCGGGCGGCCGTGCAGTGGGCTCATCCTCACCTCCACGTCTTCTTCTTCTTCCAGCGCCGCTCGCCACGCGCCCCGGTTTCCTTGACCCCGAGATAGAACTCCTTGATGTCGTCCTTCTCGCGCAGGCGGTCGCAGGAATCCTCCATCACGATGCGGCCGTTCTCGAGCACGTAGCCGTAGTCGGCCACGTTGAGTGCCATGTTGGCGTTCTGCTCGACCACTAGCAGCGTGGTGCCGCGCTCGCGGTTGATGCGCACGACGATCTCGAAGATCTCGCGCGTCAGCAGCGGCGACAGGCCGAGGCTCGGCTCGTCGAGCAGCATCAGGGCCGGCGCCGCCATCAGCGCGCGCGAGATCGACAGCATCTGCTGCTGGCCGCCGGAGAGCAGGCCAGCGTCCTGCGCGCGCCGCTCGCGCAGGATCGGGAAGTAGCCGTACACGGCCTCGACGTCGCGCGCCACCGCGTCGCGGTCGTGCCGGGTATAGGCGCCCATCATCAGGTTGTCGTGCACCGAGAGCAGCGGAAACACCTCGCGCCCCTCGGGCACGTGCGACAGGCCCTTCTGCACGATCAGCGCCGGATCTTTCGCGGTGATGTCCTCGCCGCGGAACTCGACCGTGCCCTTGCGCGGATCGATGATTCCGGAGATGGTCTTCAGGATCGTGCTCTTGCCGGCGCCGTTGCTGCCGAGCACGGTGGCGATCTCGCCCTGGCGCACCTTCAGGCTGACGCCCCGGATCGCCTTGATCGGGCCGTAGGCGCTCTCGACGTTGGTCAGTGCGAGCACCACGTTCGCGCTCATGCAGCCTCCTCGATCGCCGGCTTGCGCCGCAACGACGAAAGGTCGCCTGCCGATCCGAGGTAGGCCTCGATCACGCCCGGATGCGCTTGCACCTCGGCCGGCGTGCCGAGTGCCAGCACCTGGCCCTGGCTCATCGCCAGCACCCGGTCACTCACGCGCGAGACCAGGCTCATGTCGTGCTCGACCATCAGCACCGTGATGCCGAGATCGTCGCGGATGTCCTGGATCCAGAAGGCCATGTCGCCGGTCTCCTCGACGTTGAGGCCGGAGGATGGCTCGTCGAGCAGCAGCAGCTTCGGCTCGGTGCACAGCGCACGGGCCAGTTCGACCACCTTGCGCACGCCATAGGCGAGGCCGGCGACCATCGTGTCGCGGTAGTGCTGCAGGTCGAGGAAGTCGATCACCTGCTCGACCTTCTCGCGCGTCGCGCGCTCGGAGGCGCGCACGCTCGGCGTGAACAGCAGCTCCTTCCATAGCGGGTGATCCAGGTGCCGATGGCGCCCGATCAGCAGGTTCTGCAACACCGTCGCGTGCTCGAACAGCTCGATGTTCTGGAAGGTGCGCGCAATGCCGAGTGCGGCCACCTGGTGCGGCGCCACGCCCGACAGCGCACGGCCCTCGAACAGGATCTCGCCGGCGGTCGGCGTGTAG
This sequence comes from Rivibacter subsaxonicus, assembly GCF_004217215.1. Taxonomy (GTDB): domain Bacteria; phylum Pseudomonadota; class Gammaproteobacteria; order Burkholderiales; family Burkholderiaceae_C; genus Rivibacter; species Rivibacter subsaxonicus. The sequence goes on along the minus strand of NZ_SHKP01000005.1, from coordinate 583,182 downwards.
ATGCGGCTGATCAGGTTGAAGACCGTGGTCTTGCCGGCGCCGTTGGGACCGATCAGCGTGAACACCTCGCCGCGCTGCACGTCGAAGCTGACGTCGCTGACGGCCTTCACGCCGCCGAACTGGACGCTGAGGTTGCGGGCGCAAAGAAGCGTCTCGCCGCTCATTTCAGGCGCTCCGATTTCTGGAAGGACTTCTGCCGCTTGAACAGCCCGCGCCGGTAGAACGGCGCCAGCTGCAGCCAGGTGCGCACCTTGAGCCAGCGGCCGTAAAGGCCGTAGGGCTCGAACAGCACGAAGCCGATCAGCACCAGGCCGTAGACCAGGCCCTGCAGCCCGGCCGCCTGGCCGATCACCGGCGGCAGGAAGTCCTTGCCGAGCGAGATCAGCTGCGGCATCGCGATCAGGAACGCGGCGCCGAGGAAGGCGCCATGCACCGAGCCGAGGCCGCCGATCACCACCATCAGCAGCAGGTCAATCGACTGCAGGATGTTGAACTGGTCGGGCGAAAGGAAGCTGATCTTGTGCGCGTAGAGCGCGCCGCCGAGGCCGGCCAGCGCCGCCGACAGCGCGAAGCTCAGGCTCTTGTAGCGCGCCAGGTGAATGCCCATGCTCTGGGCCGAGATCTCGGAATCGCGGATCGCCACAAACGCACGCCCGGTCGGCGAGCGCAGGATGTTCAGCACCATCAGCGTCGCCAGCACCGCGAGCACCAGGCACACCAGATAGAAACCGGCGCCCGAGCCGGGCTGCCAGCCGAAGATGTCGACCGGCTTGACCGAGAGCCCGGCATTGCCGCCGGTGACCGACTCCCAGCGCGCCAGCACCTCCTCGACGATGAAGCCGAAGGCCAGCGTCGCGATGCCGAGGTAGATGCCCTTGACGCGCAGCGCCGGCAGGCCGACCACGACGCCGACCGCGGCCGACAGGCCCATCGCCATCAGGATCGACAGCGGAAAGGGCCAGCCGCGCGCGGCCAGCACCGCCTCGGTGTAGGCGCCGACGCCGAGGAAGGCCGCGTGGCCGATCGAGAACAGCCCGGTGAAGCCGGCCAGCAGCATCAGTCCGAGGCCGACGATGCCGTAGATCAGGATGAAGCCGAGTTGCGACAGCCAGTACTCCGGCACCCACAGCGGCGCCGTGAACAGCACCAGCAGCAGCAGCCCGTACCAGAACCTGTGGCCGCCATGCCTGGCGAGGTCGATGTCCTGGTCGTAGGAAGTCTTGAAGATGAAGCGCATCGAGCCCCCGGCCTACACCTTCTTGCGCAGCCGTTCGCCGAACAGCCCGTTCGGCTTGAGCACCAGCATCAGCAGCACCACCACGTAGGCCGCCACGTCCTTGAAGCCCTCGGGCAGGTAGAAGCCGGCAAAGGACTCGACGCAGCCGATCACCAGGCCGCCGACGATCGCGCCCGGCAGGCTGCCGAAGCCGCCGACCACCGCGGCCGGAAAGGCCTTCAGCCCGACCAGGCCCATGTTGGCGTGAACGAAGGTGATCGGCGCCAGCAGCAGGCCGGCGATCGCCGCCACCGCCGCCGCCAGCGCCCACACCATCGAGTTCAGGCGCTTGACCGGGATGCCCATGTAGTAGGCCGCGAGCTGGTTCTGCGAGGCCGCCTGCATCGCGACGCCGACCCGGGTGTAGCGAAATCCAAGATACAGCGCGGCGCACAGCAGCGCGGTGACCGCGATCACCACCAGCTGCTCGGCCGCGAGCACCAGGCCGCCGGCGTTGAGGGTGATGTTCTTGTAGGGCACCTCGAGCGCGTGGGTCTCGGTGCCGATCGCCGGGATCATCGTGATCAGGCCGCGCGCGACATAGCCGATGCCGATCGTCACCATCACGATCGCGAAGGCCGGCTGGCCGAGGATGGGCCGGATCACGAGCCGCTCGGCGCCGAAGCCGATCACCGCCATGCCGGCGATCGCGGCCGGCACCGCGACCCAGAACGGCAGGCCCAGCATGCTCATCACGCCCAGCGCGATGAAGGCGCCGACCATCATCAGGTCGCCTTGGGCGAAGCTGACGGTCTCGGTCGCCTTGTAGATCAGCACGAAGCCAAGTGCGATCAGGCCGTAGATGCAGCCTTGGGCGACTCCGCTGATGAGCAACTGCAGAACCTGCAAACGAGCCCTCCAGGCCCTGGACGGGCCGCGGCGTCGTTTGTAGCCGCGCCGCCGGCAGAAGCTACCGGGGACTATCCCGGGAGAGGGTCGGCCGCATGCGCGGCGCCGCCCGCGACCGCGCAATCCGACCGCAAGCGCGCTAGGACCCCGGTCGCTCGCTGACCGTCGCCTCGCTGCGCCACGGCGTCCACAGCAGGCTGATGCCGATCGTCGAGGTGGTCTTCTGCCGGAACAGCGGACTCGCCTCGTTGGCCGCGCCGGCGTGGAAGCCGAGCCGGCCGCCCATCAGCAGCAGCAGGCGGTCGGTCAGCGGCCGGTTCAGGCTCAGGCCGAGTTCGCTGCCGAGGTAGCCGCCGCGCGCGTCGTAGGCCGGGCGATCGGCACGTGCGTACTGCGGCGCGACCTCGTAGAAGTAGTCGTGCAGGCGCTCGCCGGCAAAGTTGGCCGAGGCCGAGACGCCGAGATTGAAGGCGCTGCCGGCCACCCGGCCGAGCGACCAGCGCAGCTGCGGCTCGACCACGATGCCGCGATAGCGCACCGAGGAGAAGTCGGTCGAGAACACGGCACGCGCCTTGAGGTGCGCGCTGACGCGTTCGCGCTCGCGCAGGTCCCAGCGGTAGACCGCCTGCGGGCCGAGCTCGAACAAGTAGTCGAGCGCCGGCATGCCCTCGCGCGCCTCGTTGTTGCGCGCGTTGAAGGCGCCGGCCGCGCTGAGGTCGAGCTCGAAGTTGGCGCTGCTGACGATGCGCCCGCGGATGCGGCCATCCTCGACCCGCAGCACCGGGCTGCGGTAGACGAACACCGGCAGCACCAGCGCGCGCGTGCGGCTGTGGTCGGAGGCCGGGTAGTCGGGCACCGAGCCGACGCCGACCACCACGCCGGCCTCCCATACCGGCAGCGCGACCTCGCCCGGGCGGTCGCTGGCCACGTCGGTGGCGGTGCTGGCGCTCGGCCCCTGGGCCCGGGCCGGCGACAGCAGGGTGCAGGCCAGCGCGAGCGGTACCAGCGTGCAGGCGGCGCGGGGCGCGCGATCGAGGCGGGCGAGGAGACGGCGGGTCGGCATGCGGCGAAGAAGCGGAAGGCACACGGGTGCGCCTTGTACACGAGGCCGCCGCCGGCGGCCTCGGCGCCGCTTCGGCGCGCCTGCCTCAGGCCCCGATCGGGGCGCCCCAGCCCGGGGTCGGCGGCAGCCACAGCTCGAAGACGCGGCTGCGCTGCAGCGGGTCGTCGGGCAGCTCGCGCAGCCAGACCTCGGTCGGCACCCGCCGCAGCCCGGTCAGCGTGATCGTCAGGTAGCTCTGCAGCGCGTCGATGCAGGCCGGCTGCCGCTCGCGGTCGCTGCGGCGCACCAGCAGCGTCGCCTGCGGCCATGGCACCGGCCGCCGTGTGCCCTGCACCAGCGCGGTGGTCGTGACGTTCTCGGCCGAGGGCACGGTCAGCGCCTGCGCCGCCGGCACCAGCAGCGGATCGCGCAGCCGCCGCGCCAGCTCGCGCATCGGCTCGTCATAGGCGCGGATGTTGAGCGAAGCGGCCTCGGCGCCGCGCGGGCAGTGCTCGACGATGCGGCCGATCGCCGGCAGTTGCAGGTCGGCCAGCACGGCGGCGGCGTCCTCGCCGTTCGCGTCGGCCATCGCCGGCAGCACCAGCGCCGCGGCGGCGGCGGCCTGGGCCCGCGCGCCCGACGCCGGCGGCATCGGCCCGCCCTGCAGCAGCGCCAGCGCATGGCCGACGAGATCGGCGACGCCGATGCCGGCGGCGCGCGGCGGCGCCCAGTAGTCGAAGGCGCCGGCCGAGCGTGGCCCGGCGCTGCGCTCGAGGTTGGCGCACAGCGTGCGCCAGGTGTGGCGCAGCGGGTCCTGGCTGCAGGCCTGGAGGCGAACCGGGCAGTCGTCGGCCGCGACCCGCTTGAGCAGGCGGCCGATGCCGTCGCGCTCGATCGGTGCCAGCGAGCCCGCACCCTGCACCGTCTGCAGTTGCTGCAGGCGGGTCGAATCCTGCTCGGTGATGCGCGGGCAGGTGCCCTCGATTTCGCCAAAGGCCTTGGACGAATCGCTGAACAGCCGGCGCACCTCCTCGCGCTCGCTCTTCTGGCTGGCCAGCAGCGCCTCCTGCACCTGCCACAGCGAGATCAGCAGCGTGCCGGAGGCACCCAGCCCGAGTGAGGCGCCGACCACGGTGGCGCGCGCCGAGCGCTTCCAGAGCGGGTCGCGCGTGACCGCCTCGGGGGCTGCACCCTGGCCACGCAGGCGCGCCGCGACGATCGGCGGGTGGCGCTCGTGGCGCGTCCAGCCCGGGATCTGGCTCAGCCAGGCAGGGTGCAGCTCGCGGCCGAAGTCTTCGCCGAGACGGTGGTAGCTCTCCCACTGCGCCTCGTCGAAGCTCTGGTCGCCGGTGGTCTCGTGCGGGAAGCCCGGTCGCCGCTGGGCGTAGGCCAGCAGGTCGACGTCGAGCGCGTCGTGCAGGTTGGGCTTGATGACGAGCAGGGTGCCCTCGGCGGCCGGCAGGCCGCCGTGCGCGCCGTAGCGGATGCGCGCCAGCAGCACGCCGCGCGAGGAGTGGTTGTCGGCCATGTCCTCCGGCGACAGCACGGTCAGCGAGGCGCCGGCCAGCGTGAACAGGCGCGCCGCGTCCTGGCGCGTGTAGAACTCGATCTCGGCACCGAGGTCGATGCGCGCCTTGCGCACCAGGTTCTCGAGATCGCCGAACTCGTAGTCGGCATCGGCGCCGCAGTCGGCGAGGATCATGAAGTCGAGCCGGCGCTTGAGCAGCGCATAGACCGCGGTGTTCTCGAAATGGCCGCCGTCGGAGAGGTACCACCAGGGCCGCGTGGCGCCGAAGTAGGTGGCGGTGCCTTCCGACCACAGCATCACCGGCTTGATTGCATGGCGCCACAGCCAGCGCCGCAGGCCGGTGATCGAGGCCGGCTGCGGCGAGCGCAGCCAGTAGCCGAGCCGCACGCCGAGGAAGTACAGCAGCAGGGCCCAGCCGCGCGAGGTGTAGGCCCCGGCGCCGGGCGCGGCGGCGGCCCCCGAGACCGCGATCCAGCGCCCGAGGGTGCCGGTGTCCTTGCCGGCAGCGCCCTCGACCGGTTGCACCGGCACCGGCACCACCTGCTCGGCGCCGACCTCGAAGCCGTACCAGCTGGCGGTGACCAGCGTGCCCTTGCGGTCGGCGTTGAACAGCCCGGAGGCGTCGTCGCGGGTCTGGTTGAGGCAGGTGTTGATCAGGTGGATCGGGCCGCCGGCCGCCTCCGGCCTGTAGCTGGTGAGGCCGGTGTCGTCGCCCTCGACGACCGCGGTCACGTCGAGCAGGTCGTGGTGCTGGCGCCGCGCCTGGCGCGCGGCCTCGGCATCGAGGCCCGCCGGCACCGCCGCCGCCGCGCGCGCGATCGGTCGGCCGGTGTTGCCGACCGCGAGATAGGCCCGGGTCAGCCGCGCACGGTAGAAGCTGTGCAGCGAGGAGGCATTGGCCATCTGCTCGTTGCCCGCACTCAGGCCGATCCAGACCGCGCACAGCGCCAGCAGCATCACCGCCCGCGCGCCGGGGCCGAAGGCCTCGAGCCCGGCGAAGGGCTGCGGATGGAACACCAGCAACTGCGCCAGCACCAGCCAGCTGCAGACCAGCATCGCCACGCCGACCAGGCCGAGCAGGTTGACGAGCCGCGGCACCCAGGCCTTCAGCGAGCTCGGCTGGGTGCGCTGCGAGAGCTGCAGCAGTGGCTGGGCCAGCGCGCGCATCAGCAGCACCACCGCGCCGCCGAAGCCGACGCCGCCCCAGACCCACGGATCGCCAGAGGCCAGCGACTCGAGCAACCACCAGCTGGCGCGATCGAGCGCGCCGAACAGCAACATCGCGGCGGCCACCAGCGCCACCAGGCGCAGCGCATGCGTCAGGCGGTTGCGCAGCCGCGCCACCGCCAGCGAGCGGGTGTCGTCGCTGAAGCGCAGCCGGAGCTGGGCCCCGACCATGCCGATCGCGCACGAGGAGATCGCCACCAGCACCAGCGCCGGCACGGTCAGCGGCGCCTGCAGGCCGGGCAGCGGCGGCCGTGCCGCGGCCCAGACCAGCACCAGCGCCAGCCCCAGCAGCGCCACGAACACGAGGTCGCGCAGCGGCATCAGCACGCGCCTGCGACCGGGGTCGGCGGTGTCGCGCGCGACCCAGTAGCCAGCCATCAGGCCGGGTGCGAGCAGCAACCACAGGCCGAGCGCCGCCGGCCACCAGAGCACCTGCCAGGACTGCCACTGCGCGAATCCGAAGCGCGCACCGGTGGTCGCCTGCCAGATGTGCGGCGCCATCACGAACAGCGCGAACGGCAGGCAGACGATCATGAACTCGCCATGGATCGCGAAGAAGGCACGCAGGTAGCTGACGACCGCGATGCCGAGGTCGCGCGAGCCCGAGGGCGTGAGATAGCGGCCGTTGCGGCGCAGCCAGGCCAGCACCGGCGAGTCGTGGCGTGCCAGCAGCTCCTGCGCGCGCACGATGCCGACCGCGGTGACGAGGCGACCGAACATCGCGCCCATGTAGCCGCCGCCGGAGACGGTGGAGAGGTAGTCGATGCGGGTCAGCTGGCCGCGCTGGGCCAGGCCGCGCAGCAGGCCGAGGCAGAAGGTGGCGCTGCGGATGCCACCGCCCGACATGGCCAAGCCGACGGTGGGCGCGTCGGCCGGCGTGCCGGCCAGCTGGCGTCGAACCCGCAGGCGCTCTGCCTCGTGCGCGCGCAGCGCGTCGTCCATGCGCTCTCCTCGTCCGCGCAGGCGGACTCGAGCCCACTCTTGCGAGCGCCCCGGTGGCGCGCTATCCCAAGCCTGGCACTGAGGCCGCGGCGCAACGCCGCCAGCCGCTGCCGATCACTCGCTGACCTCGACCTCGACGATCAGGCTGTCGGTGCTCTTGCCGTCGGTGTCGGTGGCCCGCGCCTGGTAACGCAGCGTGCCGGTCGCGCCGCTGGCGACTTCCTGGGTCCAGAGGAACGGCGCCTCGCCGTCGGCGCCAAGGCGGGTCAGCGCGCCATCGGCCTCGACCCGGAAGAAGGCGACCTCGTCGATGCCCTCGTCGTCGCTGGCCGCCGCCACCAGGACCAGCATCTGGCCGGGCGCCACCGGCGTCGGTGCCGCCGCCAGCGCGATGGTCGGCGGCTCGTTCTCGCTCTGGCTGAACCACTCGTCGATCCCGCCGCCACAGCCAGCCAGCAGCAGCATGCCGGCGTGCAGGGCCAGCCAGGGTCCGGCGCGGCGCCGGGGCGTGGGGGTCGGGCTCATCGGGTCCATCGCCCGATTCTGACCACGGAACGCCACGCCCGGCCCCGATGGTGGCGTGCTGGCGACAGCGGCCGCGCGCACCCGGCTGGTTATGATGACCGGTTGCCCTTGCGCCGCGCTCCGCGCCCGGCCGCCCCAAGAAACACCATGGACCGCCGCACCCCTCCGCCCGCCACCGAAGACGTCCCGGTGCGCCCCGCCGGTGCCCGCAGCGGCGAGGCCCCGCAGATCCGGGTGCGCGGCGCGCGCACCCACAACCTCAAGAACATCGACCTCGACATCCCGAAGCACTCGCTGGTGGTGATCACCGGCCTGTCGGGCTCGGGCAAGTCGAGCCTGGCCTTCGACACGCTGTATGCCGAGGGCCAGCGGCGCTACGTCGAGAGCCTGTCGGCCTACGCGCGCCAGTTCCTGCAGCTGATGGACAAGCCCGACGTCGACCTGATCGAGGGCCTGTCGCCGGCGATCAGCATCGAGCAGAAGGCCACCAGCCACAACCCGCGCTCGACGGTCGGCACCGTCACCGAGATCCACGACTACCTGCGCCTGCTCTACGCGCGCGCCGGCACGCCGTTCTGCCCCGACCACCACATCCCGCTCAGCGCCTCGAGCGTGAGCCAGATGGTCGACGCGGTGCTGGCGCTGCCCGAGGACACCCGGCTGATGATCCTGGCGCCGGTGGTGCGCGATCGCAAGGGCGAGTTCGTCGAGCTGTTCGAGGACATGCAGGCGCGCGGCTACGTGCGTTTCCGGGTCGGCGGCGAGGTGGTCGAGGCGGCCGAGCTGCCCAAGCTGAAGAAGGCCGAGAAGCACGACATCGACGTCGTCATCGACCGGCTCAAGGTGCGCGCCGACGCCAAGCAGCGCCTGGCCGAGAGCTTCGAGGCTGCGCTACGCATCGCCGACGGCCGCGCGATCGCCTGGGAACTCCCGCCCGCCGACGCCGAAGACGGCGCGCCGCTGGCACGCGGCCGCGAGCAGCTGTTCTCGAGCAAGTTCGCCTGCGCCATCTGCAGCTACTCGATCGCCGAGCTCGAGCCGCGGCTGTTCTCGTTCAACTCGCCGGTCGGCGCCTGCACCAGCTGCGACGGCCTCGGCGAGGTCACCGCCTTCGACCCCGAGCGGGTCGTCGCCTTCCCCTCGCTGAGCCTGGCCAGCGGCGCCGTCAAGGGCTGGGACCGGCGCAACGCCTACACCTTCTCGATGCTCGAAAGCGTGGCCAAGCACTACGGCTTCGACATCGACGCGCCCTTCGAGCAACTGAGCGCGGAGCACCAGCAGGTGCTGCTGCATGGCTCGGGCAGCGTCGAGATCGCGTTCATCTACAGCGCCGAGGGCGCCTCGGGCAAGAAGCGCAGCGTCAAGCGCTGGCATGCCTTCGAAGGGATCATCCCGAACTACGAGCGGCGCTGGCGCGAGACCGACTCGGTCGCGGTGCGCGAGGACCTGGCGCGCTACCAGGCCAACAAACCCTGCCCCGACTGCAGCGGCACCCGGCTGCGGCGCGAGGCGCGCAACGTCAAGCTGGTCGATGCGGTGACCGGCGAGGCGCGGCCGATCTACGCGATCTCGCACGCCACGCTGCGCGAGGCGCTCGACTACTTCAAGAGCCTCAAGCTCGAAGGCGCCAAGGCCGAGATCGCCGACAAGGTGGCGCGCGAGATCGCGTCGCGGCTGTCCTTCCTCAACGACGTCGGCCTGAGCTACCTGAGCCTCGACCGCAGCGCCGACACGCTCAGCGGCGGCGAGGCGCAGCGCATCCGCCTGGCCAGCCAGATCGGCAGTGGCCTGACCGGCGTGATGTACGTTCTCGACGAGCCCAGCATCGGCCTGCACCAGCGCGACAACGATCGCCTGATCGGCACCCTGCGCCACCTGCGCGACCTCGGCAACAGCGTGCTGGTGGTCGAGCACGACGAAGACATGATCCGCGCCGCCGACCACGTGATCGACATGGGCCCCGGCGCCGGCGTGCACGGCGGCCGCGTCATCGCGCAGGGCAGCTTCGACGAGGTCGCTGCCAGCGAGGACAGCCTGACCGGCGCCTACCTCTCGCGCCGGCTCGGCATCGCGGTGCCGCGGGTGCGCAACAGCCTGGCGACCCAGACCGACCCGCGCAGCCTGCAGATCGTCAACGCCAGCGGCAACAACCTCAAGGGCGTCAGCGTCGAGATCCCGGTCGGGCTGTTCACCTGCGTGACCGGCGTCTCGGGCTCGGGCAAGAGCACGCTGGTCAACGACACGCTCTACACCGCGGTCGCCAAGAAGCTCTACCAGAGCCACGCCGAGCCGGCGCCGCACGACAGCATCGAAGGCCTCGAGCATTTCGACAAGGTCATCAACGTCGACCAGAGCCCGATCGGGCGCACGCCGCGCAGCAACCCGGCGACCTACACCGGCCTGTTCACGCCGATCCGCGAGCTCTTTGCCGAGGTGCCGACGGCGCGCGAGCGCGGCTACGGCCCGGGACGCTTTTCCTTCAACGTCGCCGGCGGCCGTTGCGAGGCCTGCCAGGGCGACGGCGTGCTGAAGGTCGAGATGCACTTCCTGCCCGACGTCTACGTTCCCTGCGACGTCTGCCACGGCAAGCGCTACAACCGCGAGACGCTCGAGATCCTCTACAAGGGCCGCAGCATTTCCAGCGTGCTCGACATGACGGTCGAGGACGCGACCGCCTTCTTCAGCGCGGTGCCCACGCTGGCGCGCAAGCTGCAGACCCTGCTCGACGTCGGCCTGGGCTACATCACGCTCGGCCAGAGTGCCACCACGCTCAGCGGCGGCGAGGCGCAGCGCGTCAAGCTCGCGCTCGAACTGAGCAAGCGCGACACCGGCCGCACCCTCTACATCCTCGACGAGCCCACCACCGGCCTGCACTTCGCCGACATCCAGCTGCTGCTGCGCGTGCTCCACCAACTGCGCGACGCCGGCAACACCATCGTCGTCATCGAGCACAACCTCGACGTCATCAAGACCGCCGACTGGCTGATCGACATGGGCCCCGAAGGCGGCGCCGGCGGCGGCATGGTGGTAGCGGTCGGCACGCCGGAAGACATCGCGGCCGATCCGGCCAGCCACACCGGGCATTACCTGCGGCCGTTGCTGGCGAGCTGAACTCGCTGCCCGCCGCTCGGGGCGCAGGATTGACGCCCCGCGACGGCACGGCTACATCGGGTCTCGGTGCGCCAGCCAGAGCGCATCGAGGAGACGCGCATGAATGCACCGCGGCCGCAGAAGCCGGAGCCGACGCCGTTCGAACTCTGGGCCCGTGATCGCCAGCGCGACACGGTGGTCGTCAAGCGTGCCAGCCGCGGCGATGGCGGCGCCGCCACCAGCTTCAGCCCCGAGGACCTGCAAGGTGCGCGCAAGGTACTCGCGGTGCAGTTCGCCGATGGCTCGGTCTTCTACACCGACCCGGTCGACTACGCGCGGCGCCACGGCCAGTTGCAGGCCACGCGTTCCGGCGACGGCAACACCGCGGCACGCGTGGTGCTGCCCTTCGAGATCGCGCACGAGGGTCAGGTCAGCCGCGGCGGCGAGGGCGAACGCACGCCGATCGACCGCTACACGATCAGCGAGCTGACCGAGCCGACCACGCTCGACAAGATCTACGACACCGCGATCTCGCTCGGCGGCTTCGTCAAGCGCTGGATCGGTGGCATCGGCGGCGGCAAGAAGCCGGGCAAGCTCGAGGCCACGCTGGCGGCCAAGCTGTGCGCGGCCTACGAGCACGCCACGCTCGACGACGGCGTCGGCGACAACGGCGGCTGCCTGCTGTGCTGGAGCGAACTCGGCTGGCGGCCGCTGGCCGAGGGCACGCCGGCGCTGTCACCGACGGCGCCGCAGCGCGCGCTGCTGTTCCTGCACGGCACCGCCTCGAGCACCGAAGGCAGCTTCGGCAAGCTCTGGGCGGCGGCGCCGGCCGGGAACGAAACCGAGGAGCGCGACGACGAACTCGAAGCGCAAGAGCTCGACGCCGACCCCGCCGCGCGCCAGCGCATCGAGCGGCGCCGACCGGCCGACTGGAAGCAGCTCGCCGCCACCCATGGCGCGATCCTCGCCTGGGAGCACCGCAGCCTGACGCGCAGCCCGCTCGACAACGTCATCGAGCTGAGCGCGGCGCTGGCCGACGCGCTGCCGGCGGGCGTGGCGCTCGACGTGGTCTCGCATTCGCGCGGTGGCCTGGTCGGCGAGTTGCTGAGCCTGCGCGGCGCGCTCGGCGGCGGCGCCGGGGCCGAGATCGGGCAACTGCTGGTCGATGCCTACGCCGAGCATCCCGACCTGGATCGGGTCGACGAGCTGGTCGCGGCGCTGAAGAAGATGCAGCTGACGCCGGGCCGCTTCGTGCGCGTGGCCTGCCCGGCGCGCGGCACGCTGCTGGCCGATCGCCGCACCGACCTCTACCTGTCGCTGATGCTGCGTTCGATCCAGCTCGCGCTGGGCGGCCTCGGCACTTTCTGGTTCGACAACTTTGCCGGCCTCGTCAAGGCGCTGGTGGCCGAGCGCGCCGACGCCGCCACGCTGCCCGGGCTGGAGGCGATGATTCCCGGCTCGCCACTGACGCGCGCGCTCGACCGCTGCCGCGCACTGGCGCAGGCCAGCGGCAGCGCGGGCGACCCGCGCCACGGCCGCGCCACCGACGTGCTGCGCGTGATCGCCGGCGACACCGAGGACAAGGGCTGGGGCGGCGTGCTGAGCATGCTCGGCGACGTCTTCTTCGGCCTGCACGACCACGACTTCGTGGTCCACACGCGCTCGATGTTCGGCGGCCTGCTGCGCGCCGATCCGGCGCTGAGCCTGCGCGTGGCGGGCGCCTCGGTCACGCACTTCGGCTACTTCGAGACCAGGAGCCTGACCCGCACCGCGCTGATGACGGCACTGGCCGGACGCGACGACGGCTTCGTGCCGATCGACAAGGACGAGGCCCGCACGCGCGGCTTCCTGCAACTGTTCAAGTCCGACCCGCTCAGCCGCAGCCTGGCCTGCACCGCGGCGGCCGACTTCGATGCCACATCACCGCCGGCGCATTTCGTCGCGCCGGGCGCCGAGCGCAAGCCGGTGCTGCTGGTGCTGCCCGGCATCATGGGCAGCGAACTCGGCGACCCGGGCAAGTCGCCGGTCTGGCTGTCGATGGGCGGCATGCTCGGCGGCGATCTCACCGCGCTCGACCTCGCCTCGTCGCGCCAGCTTCAGGCCACCGGCCTGATGGCGCTGAGCTACGAGAACCTGCTCGCGGCGGCGCAGGACCAGTTCAACGTGCTCGCCTTCGCCTTCGACTGGCGGCTGCCGATCCCGGACAGCGGCGAGCGCCTGCTCGGCCTGCTGCACAACATCGACCAGTGGGCGCGCGCGCACCAGCTGCCGGTTCACCTGCTGGTGCATTCAATGGGTGGCCTGGTGGCGCGCCAGGCGCTGTTCAACACCGACGCCGGCAAGAAGCTCTGGCCGCAGCTCAAGGCGCGCGGCAGCCGCCTGGTGATGCTCGGCACGCCGAACAAGGGCTCCTACTCGCCGGCCCAACTGCTGCTGCGCCAGCATGGCCTGGCCTCGACGCTGGCCAAGGCCGCGCGCAAGGTCGGCGATGACGATCTCGCGCGCTACGGCGCCCGCTACGAAGGCCTGATCGCCATGCTGCCGCAGGCCCAGGACCCGGCCTTCGGCGATCTCTTCGTCGCCACCAGCTGGCAGAAGGTGCAGGCCACCGACGGCACCACCACGCCACCGGCGGTCGACGCGCTCGAGAACGTGGCGAAGTTCATGCGCGCCTTCGCGCCCACCTACGAAGCCCTCTGCGACGACCCCAGCGTGCTCTACGTCGCCGGCTGCGGCAACACCGTGGTGCGGATGCAGCCGGCCGCCAGCCCGTGGATCAGCCAGAGCAGCGAGTCCAGCGGCACGCCCGGACCCGGCGTCGAGTTCGTCACCGAGTTCGCCGGCGACGGCACGGTGCCGTGGAGTTCGACGCTGCGGCCCGAGCGCACCTGGTACGCGCCCTGCGAGCACGGCACGCTAGCCGACCACAAGCCGAGCTTTGCCGCCTACTTCGAGTTGCTGCGCGTCGGCCGCACCCAGCGCCTGCCGCAACAGCGGCCGGCCAAGCGCGGTGCCGACACGGCCGGCCGGGTCTGGCGCGCGCCGCGGCCGGCGCTGCTGCCGGAGAGCGATGCCGCGCTGCAGGCGCTGTTCTTCGGCCGCGACCTCGGCCGCCGCGACAGCGAGCGCCCGGCGCTCGATCCGATCCAGGTACGCGTGGTGCACGCCGGGCTCGACTACGCGCGCTTCCCGCTGCTGGTCGGCCACTACCAGGAGGAGTCGCTGTCGGGCGCGGCCAAGCGGGTCGACGAGAAGCTCGACGGCCAGCTGCAGCTGGCGATCGACCTCGGCCTGTTCGCCGGCGCCAGCCGCACCGGCCACTACCTGCGCCCGCCGGTGCGCGACGCCCACGAGCCCGACTATCCGGGCGCGGTCGTGCTCGGCCTCGGTCAGGTCGGCGAACTCACGCCCGGCGCGCTGGCCGACACCGTCACCCGCGGCGTGCTGCGCTTTGCCTTCGAGCATGTGAACCGCGATCCCTTCGTCGCCGAGCGCGGGCCGGTCGACCTGCGGCTGTCGGCGGTGCTGGTCGGCACCCATGTGCAGGCGGTCACGGTGCGCGACAGCCTCGGCGGCCTGCTCTACGGCGCCTGGCGCGCCGCGCAACTGCTGCAGGGTCGCTTTCGCGCGCGCGCCGAGGGCGTGCGCATCCGCGAGATCGAGATCATCGAGATGGAGGAGACCACCGCGCTCGATGCCGCCTACGAGCTGCGGCGCCTGCTCAAGCGCCCCGAGTGGCAGGAGCGGCTGCGCTGGTCGCCCGAACTGCTGGAGGAGCGCGACGGCAGCCTGCGCGGCTACCGCCCGGCGCGGCGCGACTCGATCTGGCAGCGCCTCGTCATCAAGCAGGAGGCGCTCGGCGGCCTGAGCTTCGAGCTGATCGGCGAACGCGCGCGGGTCGAAGCCACGCGCGTCCAGTCCGACGTCGACAGCCTGACCCGCTTCGTCGACCGCATCTGCGACGGCAAGGCGCAGGCCGGCGACCGCATCTCCGATCCGGCCGATCCGCGCCTGGGCGGGGTGCTGTTCCAGATGCTGCTGCCGATCGAGCTCAAGGAGCGCCTAGCCAACCTCGACAACACGGTGCTGGTGGTCAACGACCGCACCGCGCGCTATCCGTGGGAGCTGCTCAGCCCGCCGCTGCGCGGACGCGAGGACGGCGACCGGCCGCGGCCCTTTGCCGTGCACGCGGGCATGGTGCGCCAGCGCACCGCCGCCGACTTCCGTCGCATTCCGCAGGCGCCTGCCGACTTCGACGCGCTGATCGTCGGCGCGCCGAGCACCGCCGGCTGGGTCGACGCCATGGCCAAGCCGCTGCGCTTCAGCGAGCTGCCCGGGGCGCAACTCGAGGCCGAGGCGGTGCGCGACATGCTGGCCGAGGACCAGCGCGCCTGGCGCCAGACGGTGCTGCTGGGCGCCGCGACCACCTTCGAGCAGGTGCGCTTCGCGCTGCTCGAGAAGCCCTATCGGCTGATCCACCTGTGCGGCCACGGCGTGGTCGACCAGTGGGTCGGCCGCAGCGGCGAGGGCAGCGACGCGCGCGCGCTCAGCAAGACCGGCATGGTGCTCAGCGACCAGCAGGTGCTGACCGCGGCCGACGTCGAGCAGCTCAACCCGGTGCCCGAGGTGGTGTTCATCAACTGCTGCTACTCGGGCCGCGACGGCGACAGCGAGGCGGTCGTCGCCGGTCGCAGCTACCCGAAGCTGGCCTCGAGCCTGGCGCTGGCCTTCATCAAGATGGGCGCACGCGCGGTGGTCGCTGCCGGCTGGCAGGTCGAGGACGGCGCGGCGCTGCTGTTCGCGCAGAACTTCTACCGCCAGCTGCTCGAGGGCACGCCCTTCGGTGACGCCGTGCGCGCCGCGCGCGAGACGGTCCACACGCTGACCGGCATGCAGAGCAACACCTGGGGCGCCTACCAGTGCTACGGCGATCCGGCCTGGACCATGAACGTGCAGACCGAGCGCGTGGCGGAGGTGCCGGGGCGCACATCGCGCCTGCGCGACGCCCACCTGTGCATGACCTCCAGCGAGTTCGCCGACCGCATCCTGCAGGTCACCTCGGTGGCGGGCGACAAGCCGGCCGCGGTGCTGCTGGCCCAGCTCGACGAGTTGCTGGCGCAGATCGGCGCCGACGAGCAGCGCAAGAGCTGGCTCGACCGCTCGCGCGTGCGCGCCGCGCTCGGCCAGGCCTATCGCGAACTCGGCGACCACAAGCAGGCGGCGCGCTGGTTCCAGCTTGGCGCCCGGCGTGCCTACTCGCAGGTGCAGATCGGCCAGCTCGAGCTGCTGGTCAACGCGATGGCGCGCGCCGGCGGCGAGGACGCCCCGGCCGCGCGCACCGCGGCCGAGGGCATCATCCGCAAGCTCGACAGCATCGCCGGCGACCGCGATCTGCAATGGCCGCTGAGCGACGAGGACCAGGGGCGCTCGACCTCGGGCTCGGAGCGCCGCTGCTTGGAAGGCGGCCTCGTGCTGCGCGGCGACGCCGCCGCGCTGCGCGGCAAGAAGGCGGCTGCCAAGCTGCGCGGCGAATCGGAGGCCGCCAAGTTGCTCGGCGAGAAGGCGGCCGCCGAGCTGCAGTGGGCCGCGCGTCTGTTCGCCCTGGGCTATCGGCAAAAGGTTCTGCGCCACGAAGATGCGCAACGACGCAGCTTCGCGCTGTCCAACGCGCTGCTGGCGGCGGCGCTCGCGACGCTGGCCGACGACGACCCCGCGATCGCGATCGATGCACTGGCCTTCGGGGTCGAGGACGACGCGCAAGCCATCGCCGACGCCGCCGCGACGCCGAACTTCGCGCTGCCCGGCGACGTCCAGGCCTGGCTGCGAGAGGCGGGCGCATTGCTCGACGAACTCGGCAGCGGCGACAGCGCCGCGACCTTCTGGCATCACACCAACCGCATGGAGATGGTCGCCGCCACCACGCTGCTGGCGCGCACGCTCGACCGTTCGATCTCACTGCAGCCCTTCGACGAAGTGGTGCCGCTGCTCAGGCGCGCGCTGGTGCGCTGGCCGTCGCCGGTCGAGCTCGACAGCCTCGAGCATCGCTTCACGCTGATGCGCGACTTCGCACCGAGCGCGGACGTCGACGGAGCCGAGGCCGACCTCGAGCTCGGCGCACGTCTGCGCGCGATCGCGCAGGCGGCACTCGAGGCGCTGGCACCGCGCACCCGCGCCGCACGCTGAAGCCGGTGGCGCCGTAGACTGCCGCGAGCCCGCAACCGGAGTCGCAGCTTGGCCATCACCATCGACTACTACCTGGCGCCCGCTTCGCCCTGGGTCTACCTCGGCCACCTGCGCTTCTGGGACATCGCGCGCAAGGCGGGGGCGACGATCCGGGTGCTGCCGGTCGATCTCGGCGCCGTGTTCCCGGTCTCCGGCGGGCTGCCGCTGGCACGCCGCGCGCCGCAGCGCCAGGCCTACCGGCTGCTCGAGATCAAGCGCTATGCCGAGTACCTGCACACGCCGATCAACGTGCAACCGAAGTACTTTCCGGTCTCCGGCGACGATGCGGCGCGGCTGATCATCGCGGTCGACCTGCACGACGGCAGCGAGGCGGCGATGCGCATCGCCGATGCGATCCAGCGCGCGGTCTGGGTCGAGGAACGCAACATTTCGGGCGAGGAGACGCTGGCCGCGCTGCTGGCCGAGCGCGAGCTGCCGGCGCGGCGCCTGGCCGACTCGCACAGCCAGGCGGTGCACGAGCGCTACGAGGCCGACACCCAGGCCGCGATCGACGCCGGCGTCTTCGGCGTGCCGAGCTACGTCGTCGACGGCGAGATCTTCTGGGGCCAGGACCGGCTCGACTTTCTGCAGCGCCGGCTGACGCAAGGCAAGCCGTGATCGCCCGCCGCACGCTGCTTCGCCGTGGCCTGTGCGGCGCCGCGGCGCTGGCGCTGGGTCGCCCGGCGCAGGCCGCATCGGAGCCGTGGCGCGGCCCGATCTTCGATGCCCACCTGCACTACAACGACGAGGCGCAACAGCCCTATCCGCTGCCGGAGGTGCTGGCGCGCCTCAAGCGGTCCGGCGTGCGTGGCGCGCTGGCCAACAGCCGGCCCAACGACGGCACGCTGGCGCTGGCGGCCGCGCGCGAGGCGCGCGCCGCAGCCGGCGTGCAGCTGGTGCCCTTCATTCGCCTGTATCGCAACCGCGCCGACTACGCGAGCTGGCACCAGGATCGGTCGATCGTGGCGATGGTCGAGAGCGAACTGGAGCGCGGTACCGCGGCCGGCCCCTACCGCGGCCTTGGCGAGTTCCATCTCTACGAGAGCGCCTTCGCCGACCACCCGACGCCGCGCACGCTGATGGCGCTGGCGCAGGAGCGCGGCCTCGCGGTGCTGGCC
Source organism: Rivibacter subsaxonicus (assembly GCF_004217215.1). Taxonomy (GTDB): domain Bacteria; phylum Pseudomonadota; class Gammaproteobacteria; order Burkholderiales; family Burkholderiaceae_C; genus Rivibacter; species Rivibacter subsaxonicus. Next base: position 565,363 of record NZ_SHKP01000005.1, on the reverse strand, counting down.
CATTGCGACGACGTCGCGATCGAGAAGCTGATGGCGCACGGCCCGCGCGCGCGCCTGATCTGGGCCCACACCGGCATCGGCGGCGTGCCGGTGGCACGCGTGCGCGCGCTGCTCGAGCGCCACCCGACACTGCTCGGCGAGCTGAGCTACCGGCCTGGCCTCACCGACGCCGCTGGCCAGCCGGCGCCCGAGTGGCGGGCGCTGTTCCAGGGCCATTCGCAGCGCTTCCTGGTCGGCTCCGACACCTGGGTCAATGCGCGCTGGGACAGCTACGAGTCGCTGATGCAGGAGGCCCGGACCTGGCTCGGCGCGCTGCCGCCGGAGCAGGCGCAGCGCATCGCCTGGGGCAATGCGCAGTCGCTGTTCGGCTTGACGTAGACCCCCACGCTTGCCGCTCCGAGGGGGCCAGGCCGGGCCTGGGGCGGCCCGGCGCCTGCCCATCTTGCGCGGGCAACCATGACGTACAAAAGAAAAGGCCCGGCAAGCCGGGCCTTCCTGAACAGCGTCCGCGAGGGACGCCGCATCTCACTTGAGGTGAGCGCTGATCAGCTTGGTCATCTCGAACATCGAGACCTGGGCCTTCTTGAAGATCTCCTTCAGCTTGGCGTCCGCATTGATCATGCGCTTGTTGACGCTGTCCTGAAGCTTGTTCTTCTTGATGTAGTCCCAGACCTTCTTCGTCACCTCGGTACGCGGCATCGGCGCGGAGCCGATCACCGCCGCCAACGTGGCGCTCGGGGTCAGGGCCTTCATGAAGGCCGCGTTCGGCGTGCGCTTCTTGGCCGGAGCCTTCTTCACCGCCGCCTTCTTGGCGGGCGCGGCCTTCTTGGCCGGAGCCGCCTTCTTCGCCGCCGGCTTCTTCGCCGGGGCTGCCTTCTTGGCAGGCGCCGCCTTCTTGGCCGGAGCCGCCTTCTTCGCCGCCGGTTTCTTGGCCGGGGCCACCTTCTTCGCAGTTGCCATGTGAACTCTCTCCATCAATGATTTGACTGATGTGCCGGGTCACGGGCGACAGCCGCATGAGCTTTCGTTCTCTCTACGACCCTGCGGCGCGAATGGTACTGCGCGCCATAGCAAAAAAGAAGCTTTCTCCTCTGGGAAAACGCGCATTCATGCGGCTTCGCGACCGCAAACGTGGCGGCAAGGCATCAACCGCGCGGGTTTGCACTGCCCGTCGCGCGATGTCCCTTTCATCATTGTAGGCAATTCAATTGCGTGCAATCTAAATTGCGCCGGCGATTTACCATGCCGGCCATGAGCTCACCAACCCGTTCCCGCAGCCGCCAGGGCGCCGCCACGAAGCCCGCCGCGCGCAGCGCCGTCGCCGCCCTGACGCTCGACGCGCAGCTCTGCTTCGCGCTCTACGGCGCCTCGCTCGCGATGACCAAGCGCTACCGGCCGCTGCTCGAGCCGCTCGGCCTGACCTATCCGCAGTACCTGGTGATGCTGGCGCTGTGGGAGGAGGACGGCCCCAACGTGTCGGCGCTCGGCGCCCGGCTCGGGCTCGATTCGGGCACGCTGACGCCGCTGCTCAAGCGGCTCGAGGCGCAACAACTGCTACAGCGCCTGCGCGCCACCGACGACGAGCGCCGCGTGCAGGTGCGGCTCACCGGCGCCGGCCGCATGCTGCGGCGTCGCGCGCAGGGCGTGCCGGCCCAGATGGCGGCCTCCACCGGTTGCGCGCTCGATGAACTGCGGGCGCTCACCGCGACCCTGCACCACTTGCGGCTGCAACTCGCGGCCAACGACGAGGCCACGCCGGCCGATGCCGCCGCGACGGCCGGCTGACGCTTCCGATCTCCATATCTACCCAGGTTCCACCCGCGGGCACCGCGCTCGCACCCATCCCCCTGAAGGAAAGCACCATGTCGATCGAGAAAGTCCTCTACCGCGCCGAAGCCACCGCCACCGGCGGCCGTGACGGGCGCGCCGTCAGCTCCGACAAGCACCTGGACATCAAGCTGACCGTGCCCAGGGAAATGGGCGGCGCCGGCGGCGAAGGCACCAACCCCGAGCAGCTGTTCGCGGCCGGCTACGCCGCCTGCTTCATCGGCGCGATGCGCTTCATCGCCGGCCAGAAGAAGGTCGTGCTGCCGCCCGACACGCGCATCGACAGCAAGGTCGGCATCGGCCAGATCCCGCAGGGCTTCGGCATCGAGGTCGATCTAGCGGTCCACGTTCCCGGCATGGCCAGGGCCGAGGCCGAGGCGCTGGTGGCGGCGGCGCACCAGGTCTGCCCATACTCGAACGCCACGCGCGGCAACATCGACGTGCGGCTGAGCGTGATCTGAGAACGCGCCCGCGCCATTGAGAAAGGGCTGCCCGCGGGCAGCCCTTTGCGTTTGGCGACTTCGCCTGGCTCAGCCCGGCGTTGCCTTGAGGCGCGGCGCGGTCCGCACGCTCCAGATCATCGTGATCGCAAGGATCGCAACCACCACGCCGAGCGAGAGCAGCACCGGGATCTTGACCAGGTCGATCAGCAGCATCTTGCTGCCGATGAACACCAGGATCACCGCCAGCCCGTAGCTCAGGAGGTGGAACTTAGCGGCCATCGCGGCCAGCAGGAAGTACATCGCGCGCAGGCCGAGGATCGCGAAGATGTTGCTGGTCAGCACGATGAAGGGATCGTCGGTGATCGCGAAGATCGCCGGGATCGAGTCGACCGCGAAGATCACGTCGGTGATGCCGACCAGCGCCACCACCATCAGCAGCGGGGTGGCGATGCGGCGCCCGTTCTGCACGGTGAAGAACTTCTCGCCGTCGAAATCGCGGCTCACCGGCAGCACCCGGCGCAGCAGCCGCAGCGCCGGGTTGCTCTCGAGATCAGGCTCCTTGCCGGCCGCCCACCACATCTTGAGGCCGGTGGCGAGCAGGAAGGCGCCGAACAGGTAGAGCACCCAGTGGAACTGCGCGATCAGCCAGCCGCCGAGCAGGATCATGCCGGTGCGCAGCACGATCGCGCCGATGATGCCGATCATCAGCACGCGCTTCTGGTGCGCCGGCGGCACCGCGAAGTACGTGAAGATCATCAGGAAGACGAAGATGTTGTCGACCGCCAGCGATTTCTCGATCAGGTAGCCGGTCAGGAACTCGAGCGCCTTGGTGTTGGCGAGCTGCACGTCGCCGGTGCTGTCCTTCACTGCCCACCAGAACAGCACATTGAAGGCCAGGCTGAGCGCGACCCAGACCAGCGACCAGCGGATGGCCGCGCCGGTGCTGACCTCGCGCGCACCCTGCTTGCGCAGCACGACGAAGTCGACGAAAAGCGCGGCCAGGACCGACGCGACAAAGAAATACCAGAGCCAATCCGGCGCAATCGTGTTCATGCTCACTCCGTGAGGGAGAGGTTGAGAAGGCAACGAGGCGCCGAAAGGTCTTGCGAGGAGGCCGGCTCCGGGAGGAGTGGCTTCTTGCGGTCCCGGGAGCGCAGCGGGCGCTGCACTCCGTACTGACGGGGGGCCGCGGCCACGGGCGTGGCGTGCTACTCCCCTTTCGACGCCGCGATTGTCGCCGACACGGCAAAGGCTCTGGAGTCTTGGGGACTTGCCGCGTTCGCACCTGGCGCGGCCCCGCGGACGCGCCTTATGCTGCGCGCCATGCTGAAAACACTTCTTCGATGGGCGCTGCTCGCCGGCGCACTGCTGCTGGTGGCCAAGCTCTACAGCGGCGTGCAGGTCACGAGCTACACCGCCGCGCTGATCGCGGCGCTGGTGCTCGGCCTGCTCAACGCGGTCGTGCGGCCGATCTTCGTGCTGCTGACGCTGCCGATCACGCTGGTCACGCTCGGGCTGTTCCTGTTCGTGATCAACGCGCTGATGTTCTACTGGGCCGGCAAGATGCTCGACGGCTTCGAGACCACCAGCTTCTGGGCCGCGCTGGTCGGCTCGCTGATCTACAGCGCGTTGAGCCTTGTGATCAACCACCTGCTGGCGGCGACCGACAAGCGAGGCTGACGATCACGCCCGCAGGCGTTCAGGCTTGCGCTGGCGCGGCTACCGGCCCCACTGGCATCCCGGCGTCACCGGTGCACCCTCGCGCGGCGGCGGCAGGTCGGAGCACAGGTCGTCGGGCGGAATGCGCCGCGCGCCCGCCTGATAGTCCTCTTCCCATTCGGTGCGGCGCTGCGCACGCAGCTGGCGCAGCCGGGCATCGATCACCGAAGCCTCGATGAAGTCGCCCGCGGCCGGCCCGCGCGCCAGCTTCTGGCCCGAGCGCAGGCGATCGATCGCGCCGGTGATGTCGCCGATCGCGGCGCGCGACTCGGCCTCGGCACGCACCGAACGCAGCTTCTCGCCCTGGCGCTGCCAGAGCTGGCTCAGCTGCTGCCAGGCCAGCGCGTCGTTCGGGTGCAGCGCGACCCAGGTCTGCAACTGGTCACTCGCCGCCTTCTGCGCGCTGGTCGGCGCGCCGGACGCCAGGGCCCGCTGGGCGGAAAGCATCAGCACCGCGCGCGATTCGCGCCCGCCCTGGGACCGGCCGGCGGCTTCGAGGTACTCGGCGGAACGCGCCAGGCCGCTGGCGTCGCCCCGCAGCAGCGCGGCCTCGGCGGCGAGCAGGTCGACCGCGCGCTTGGCACCCGCGTCGCCGGCCGCCAGCGGCCGCGCGACGGCGACGGCGGCCTCGGCCCGCGCCGCGTCCTTGAGCAGGATCGACGCCATCGCACCGGCATAGGCAGCGCCGAGCTTGTCGGCGCTGGTCGGCGAGGCGATCTGCGACGCCGCGCTGTCGTAGTCCTGCAGCTTCTGCAGATAGCCGCTGCGCGCATCGGCCAGCACCCGCGCGCGCGCCTGCATCGCCGCATGCAGCAGCGGACGCGGCGGCGGCCGGTAGGCACCGAGGTCGACGCCGAGGCGCGTGCGCGCCTCGCCGATGCGCTCGGTCGTCAGCGGGTGTGTGCGCAGGTACGGGAAGCCCTGGTTGTCGTTGAGGCGCGAGGCGAGCTGCATCTTCTCGAACATCGCCGCCATGCCCGAGGGCGAGTAGCCGGCGCCGGTCAGCACGCCGTAGCCGACGCGGTCTGCCTCGCGCTCCATGTCGCGCGAATAGTTGAGCTGGCCCTGGGCCGAGGCGGCCTGGCCGCCGGTGATCAGCGCGCCGGCAACGTCCGGGTTGCGGCTGGCCGCGATCACGCCGAGGATCAGCCCGGCCAGCGCGATCAGCGAGGAGGTCTTGCTGGCGCCGACGCCGCGCGCGATGTGGCGCTGCGTCACGTGCGACATCTCGTGCGCCAGCACCGAGGCCAGCTCGTCGGGCGAGGTGGTCATCGCGATCAGCCCGAGGTGCACGCCGACATAGCCGCCGGGCAGCGCGAAGGCGTTGACCGACTTGTCGCGCACCAGGAACGGCGTCCACGCGAAACGATCGTCGATGTCGGGACTGATGTCGCCCCGCGCGCGCGCACTGTCGAATAGCTGCTGCCACATGCCCTGCAGGTACTCCTGCAGCACCGGGTCGTCGAGGTAGTCGGGGTCGCGCCAGATCTCGCGCATGATGCGGTCGCCGACCTTGCGCTCGAGGCTCAGCGAGACATCCTCGGAGGCGCTGTCGCCGAGGGCTGGAAGCTGGTTGGCGGCAACATTGACCGTGCGCGCCGGCGCCTGCGCCTGCACCGCGGCGCCCGGCATGCCGAGCAGCAGACTGGCCGCGACCAGGCTGGCTAGCGCGCGCTGCAGGCGCGTGGCGCGCCGCGGCGCCGACCGCTCAGAAGAATCCATCGAAGGGGGCATAGCCCGCGATCTCGCCGGTCTGCTTGTCGATCAACGCGACCCAGCTGGTCTGGCGCGCCCGCAACGGCAGGTAGCCAAGCTGCTCGGCGCTGCGGCCGGTGGCGGCCACTGCGGCGTCGAGTTCGGCGCGGCGCTCGGGGTAGTGCTTCTGCAGCTCGGCGAGCGGCGCGGCGCGCTCGGCAACCTGCTGGCGGAATACCGCCTCCGGCCGCCAGGCCTCCGGCCGCTGCCCGTAGTCCTTGCCGTCGAGCGCCAACTTGACCGCCGTCAGCGTGTCCTCGCCGGCAGGCCGCTCGGTACCCACGTGCAGCATGCCGAACCAGGGCAGCGAGCGCAGACCCTCGGGCGCGCGAGCCAGCTCTTCGGGCGCCAGGTCGGCGGGCCGCACCGTCACCAGCCGCTGGCCCTCGATCGCCAGCACCGCCGGCCGCGCCTGGGCGGTGGTCCAGATGCCGTAGCCGAGCGCGGCGAGCTGCAGCACAACGATGATCGACAGGTCGCGCACCAGCTCGCGCCGCGGCTTGCGGCGGTTGAACACGGCAAAGGTCAGCAGCGGACCGAGCACGATATCGACGCTGATCAGCAGCGTGAAGAGTTCGCGGCCGCCGGAGATTTCGCGGTACGGCGACGGGTACCAGACGCCGAAGACCAGCGCGCCAGCCAGCGACGCCACCAGTACCGACAGGCTCAGATGGATCAGCGCGGCGCGCAGGCGACTGCGGGCATCGAAGCCGCGGCTGGAAGGGGGGATGGTCTCGGGAACGGGGGAAAGGGCTTGGTCCATGGGCGGCCAACGAGGCTCTCGCGCGCGGCGATGTTCTGGTGGGTGACGAGCGGCGACGGCGCTGCCGCGCGCCGACGCCAATGAGTGGTGGAGTCCCGGCCTCGCGCCGGGTTCCACGACGACGGCGCCTATCATGCCAGCGCGCTTGTTTCCGGATATTGCTGCCATGCCCGATTCGCCCCAACCCAGCCCCGTGCTGACCCACTTCGACGCCCACGGCCAGGCCCACATGGTCGATGTCTCGGCCAAGCCGGCCACGCACCGCGTGGCGGTGGCCGAGGGCTTCATCCGCATGCAGCCGGCCACGCTGGCGCTGATCGCGCAGGGCCAGGCGAAGAAGGGCGACGTGATCGGCATTGCCCGCATCGCCGCGATCCAGGGCGCCAAGCGCTGTGCCGAGCTGATCCCGCTGTGCCATCCTTTGCCGCTGACGCGGGTGGCGGCCGACTTCTCGCTCGACGAGGCCGCAGCCACGCTGCGCTGCGAGGTGACCGCCGAAACCGTCGGTGCCACCGGCGTCGAGATGGAGGCGCTGACCGCGGTGCAGGTCGCGCTGCTCACCGTCTACGACATGTGCAAGGCCGCCGACCGCGGCATGGTGATCGAGGGCGTGCGGTTGCTCGAGAAGCGCGGCGGCAAGTCGGGGATTTGGCGCGCAGGGCCGCTTCGATAGACTGCTTTGATCATGTACGCGGAACTCGAACGTCAGCGCAAGCGGGTTGCCGAACTGTGTCGGCGCCATGGCGTCCGTCGGCTCGATGTATTTGGCTCGGCGGCCCGTGAGGATTTCGACCCCTCGACGAGCGACCTTGATTTCGTGGTCACGCTCGATGACCGCGAGCCCGTGTCTTATTCCAACAGCTACTTCGAACTCAAGGAGGCGCTCGAGCGGTTGTTCGGGCGCGAGGTGGACCTCGTTACCGAACGGAGTCTGGAGAATCCGTACTTTCGGGCGCGTGTGGATCAAGAGCGTCGCAACCTCTATGCACGCTGATGCACCGAAGCTGCTGTGGGATGCCCGCGAAGCGCTGCGCCGCATTCAGCGATTCACCCTCGGCAAGGACTTCGCCGCATATCTTGAGGACGAAATGCTTCGGTCGGCCATCGAGCGCCAGTTCGAGATCATCGGAGAGGCATTCGCCCAGCTTCGGCGGCTCGACCCTGCAACTGCCTCAAGCATTGCCGAACTGCCGCGGGTGGTCGACTTTAGAAACGTGGTCATTCATCGGTACCGCGATCTCGATCACGCGCTGATCTGGGCCAAGGTCGAACAGCAAGTAGGGCCTCTCACCAAGCAGGTCGAGGCGTTGCTGCCGGCCGCGTGACGCTGGTGACTGCCTTCACCGCGCAGCGGCCTGCGCCTCCATCGCCCGCCAGTCCAGCCCCTCGACCGGCCTCGTCTCGCACTGCCAGCCCGGCTCCGCGTCGCCGCAGCCGGCAAACCATTCCTGCGCATCGGCCCGCCTGAACTCGCGCAGGCGCTGCGCGGCGTAGAGCGCCTCGGCTTCGCGGCCGGCGGCGTGCAGCGCCTCGGCGTAGGCCTGAAGCAGGCGCACATCCACCAGCTGGTGCAGCGGGCGGTCGAAGGTGGCCGGGCTCGGGTCGCGCGGCTCGGTGGTCACCGCCGCGTAGTCGGCGTGGTGGCCGAACAGCGGGCTGCGCCGGCCCTGCTCGATGCGCTCCCGCAGCGACCCGGCGCCGGGGCCGGGCGCAAAGATGGCCGCGACTCGCGCGTGATCCCAGACAGCGTAGAGCGCGCCGGCCACCATCAGCACACCGGCCAGGCGCAGCGCCAGACTGCGAGCGTGCGGCAACAACGGAGGCTCGCGGGGCTCGTTCGCGCCCAGGCCGAGCACCACGCCAAAGGCCCAGGCCGCGGGCAACAGGAAATAGGCGTACCAGAGCGGGTACTCGAGCAGGCTGTGCGCAGCGAGAACCGCCAGCATCGCCAGCGCGGCGCGGCCGGGGTAGGTCGGCGCCGCCGCTGCCGCGCTGCCGGTGGCGGCCGGCATCGCTCGATCGAGCGCGTCGCGCGCCCCCCACAGCGCCGCGCCGAGCAGGCACAGCACCAGCAGCGTGGCCGGAACGCCGATCTCCACCGCCAGTTGCAGCGGCGCGTTGTGGGTGTGGTCGAAGAAGGCGATCGGGCGGTCGGGAAAGGGCGTCAGCGTCCACGCGATGTTGAAGTTGCCATAACCGACACCGGCCCACGGCTGCTGGGCGATCAGCTCCAGCGTGTTCTTCCAGATCGCGACGCGCGAGCTGCTGATGTCGCCGCCCTGCTGCGCCAGCCGCTCGGCGCCGAAGAAGGCCGCGTGGCGCCACTCCGCATAGAGCGCGGTCACGCCCCAGGACGCGGCGTAGATCAGCGGCGTCGCGGCCAGCGTGCGCCGCAGGGCGCGCGGCAGCGTGCGGTCGAGCGCCGCCCACGCCACCAGCAGGGCCAGCGAGAGCATGCCGGTACGCGAGGCCGTGAGCGCCAGCGCAAACACCATCAGCGCGATCGAGCCGCCGCCCCAGCCCGCTCGCAGCCGCCCGGCCTGCCACAGCGAGGCCGTCATCACCGTGGCGCACAGCAGTGCGGTCGAGAGGTGGTTGGGCTGGCGCATGTTGCCGACCGCACGGCCGGGCGAGCTGTTGGCGGCGATCAGCCAGCCATCGGCGAGCGAGGGCGCGAAGTACTGCACCAGTGCCACCAGCACGCAACCCAGGCCGGCGATCCACCAGCCGCGCGACCACGCGGTCCAGGCGGCAGCGTCGTGCGCCTGACGGGCGCCCGTCAACGTCACCACGCAGGCGGCCAGCAGGAGCAGGCCATCGGTCGGCGAGCGTCCGGCCAGGATGCGCGGCACCAGTGCCGAGGCGGCAAGGAGCAGCAGCGCGCCCAGCGCGCAGCGCAACGGCCAGCCGGCCGGCGCGCCACGCGGCGCGGCGTATGCGCACCAAAGGCCCCACAGGCCAAGCGCGGCGACCTGGTTGAAGAAGACGGCGTCGGGCACCGAGGCCGGTGCGAGCAGCAGCGGCACGGCAACCACGAGCGCCGCCAGCAGGTCGACGTTCATCAACGAGCGTGAATGCAAGGTGAGGCTTCGAAGCCGGAGCGGCGAAGTGTCGCCGAGCGCTCACGGCCCGATGCCCGCGCGGAGCTGCGCGGGCCAAAAAAAAGAGCGCCGAAGCGCTCTTTCTTTCTTGGGTGCAGTGAACTGCTTACTTGCACTCGGCCGGCGCGAAGCGGGCCGGCAGGCTGCCAGCGGCTTGGCCGACGGCCAGCGTCGTGACGCCGGCGGCGGCGCAACGCCACTTGGCCGAGTCAGCCGGCGGCGTGAAGGTGGCGGTGCCGACCGGCAGGGCCGTGCCGGGCAGGCCGGCGCCGGTGTACGGCATGATGCTCAGCGTACCGTTGCCGGCGTTGGCGGTCGTGGTCACGGTGATCTCACCGGTCGCCGCGGCAATGGTCACGCTGGTGACGTTGCGCGAAGCGGTCGGCGAGGTCCAGCCCATGTTGTAGCCCAGCGCATCGGCGGTCGGGTTGCCCGAGGCCAGCACGTCAGACACGTTGATCTTGGCCGACGAGGCACCGACCAGACCTTCCGACACGCGAGCGCGCACCGTGTAGTCCTGGTAGGCCGGCAGCGCGACGGCGGCCAGGATGCCGATGATCGCGACAACGATCATCAGTTCGATGAGGGTGAAACCCTTCTGCATGGTCTTCATGTGGCTCTCTCCTGTGAATGCGGTAGACGGCAAGCGGTGCCGTTGGACGTTCCCGTGCAGGCACCGTGCCAGCGGCAGCGTGTGAGCTTTGCCACACCGCCCGTGTAACCTCATTTTGTCAATCGACGGCTTTGGTCACTTTGCGTCCGCCTGGCCCACAAAACTGACAAGGAGGTGACGCGAAGCGTCGCTCGCGCAGTTGCTGGTGGCCAAAAAAAAGAGCGCCGAAGCGCTCTTTCTTTCTCGGGTGCAGTGAACTGCTTACTTGCACTCGGCCGGGGCGAAGCGGGCCGGCAGGGTGCCAGCGGCTTGGCCGGTAGCCAGCGTCGTGACGCCGGCGGCGGCGCAGCGCCACTTGGCCGAGTCAGCCGGCGGCGTGAAGGTGGCGGTGCCGACCGGCAGGGCCGTGCCGGGCAGGCCGGCGCCGGTGTACGGCATGATGCGCAGGGTACCGTTGCCGGCGTTGGCGGTCGTGGTGACGGTGATCTCACCGGTCGCCGCGGCAATGGCCACGCTGGTGACGTTGCGCGAAGCGGTCGGCGAGGTCCAGCCCATGTTGTAGCCCAGCGCGTCAGCGGTCGGGTTGCCCGAGGCCAGCACGTCAGACACGTTGATCTTGGCCGACGAGGCACCGACCAGACCTTCCGACACGCGAGCGCGCACCGTGTAGTCCTGGTAAGCCGGCAGCGCGACGGCGGCCAGGATGCCGATGATCGCGACGACGATCATCAGTTCGATGAGGGTGAAACCCTTCTGCATGGTCTTCATGTGGCTCTCTCCTGTGGATTTGGTGGTGAGCGGTTGCCGGGATGGACAGTCCTTCAGTCGCAGGCTCCATGCCACCAGGCCGGCGTGAGCTTTGACACGGCGCGGGCACCGGCACTGAGTTTCAGTCGACACGATTGGTCACTTTGGACTGTGCCGGCCTGCCGGCCTGCCGGGCGTGTGACGCTTCGCGTCGGCCGCCGGCACCACTCGCGCCTTGATTGAGCGCCAACGAAAAAGAGCGCCGAAGCGCTCTTTCCTTGTTCAGTGCAGCGAACTGCCTACTTGCATTCGGCCGGCGCGAAGCGGGCGGGCAGGGTGCCAACAGTCTGGCCGGTGGCCAGCGTCGTGACGCCCGCAGCCGAACAGCGCCACTTGGCCGAATCGGTCGGCGGCGTGAACGCGGCGGTGCCGACCGGCAAGGCGGTGCCGGGCAGGGCGGCGCCGGTGTAGGGCATCAGCGTCAGCGTGCCGTTGCCCGCGTTGGCAGTCATCGTGATGGTGACCTGGCCGGTGGCCCGGGCGATGGCGATGGCAGCAACATTGCGCGAAGCCAGCGGCGACGTGAAGCCCAGGCGATAGCCGAGCGCATCGGAGTTGGGATTGCCCGTGGACAGCACCTCCGACACGTTGAGCTTGGCGGCCGTGGCGACGACCAGGCCTTCCGACACGCGCGCGCGCACCGTGTAGTCCTGATAGGCCGGCAGGGCGACCGAGGCCAGGATGCCGATGATCGCGACGACGATCATCAACTCGATGAGGGTGAATCCCTTCTGCGTTGTCTTCATGTTGCTCTGCTCTGTGCTGCACCTGGCGGGACTGCCGCCTGCTCAAGCGCAGGCGCCGTGCCAGCACGCGGCGTGAGCTATTGCACGCTGCCGGGGCCCGACGGGAACATCAGCGACACATTTGGTCACTCACCGTGGCGCCGAGCGTCACCGCGGCGGCGCGCCTGACACGGCGGGTCGGGCGTTCAGCGCCTGGCGCGCGCCTTGCCGGCCCCGCTCGCCGCGACCGCCTTGCCAAAGGCCGCCGCCACGAGCTTGCGCTCGAGGTCGATCAGCACCGTGTCGGCATGGACGGCACCGCCGATGCGGCGGGCATTTTCGAGTGCGCGCAAGGCGCGGGCGAGGAGCGGGGACGCAGGAGTCTGTTTCATCGGACGGACCTCTTCCGGGCAATCCGCTCGAGCGAGCGCGGACTCACAGGCTGAACACCTGCCCCGCTTGCAGCAGTGCCACGTGATGCCTGCGTTCGACCGCGTGGATCTGCGCGATCACGGCCTCGGCCTCGCCCGGCTTGGGATGGGTGATGTGCACGGTCACCGCGCCATCGAGGCGCTTCAGTTCGGCGGCCAGCGTGCCGGGCGCGTGGTGGCCCGAGACTTCGGCGAGCGCACGCTCCTCGTCGGCAAAGGCGGTCTCGATGACCAGGTGCGCGATGCGCTGGCCGGACAGCGCCGTCCATAGCGCAGGGTTGGGGCCGGTGTCGCCGGTGTAGACCCAGAGGCCCGTGGTCGTCTCGACCGCGAAGCCGACCGCCGGCACGGTGTGCGCCGCCGGCAGCACGCGCACCGTGCGGGCACGCTCGCCACGGCCCAGCGTCAGGCGCTGGCCGACAGCGATTTCGTGCAGGCTCAGGATCGGCCAGTCGCGGCTCGGCAGCGCGGTGAAGTCGGGCCACAGGTCGCCGTTGAACAGGTGCGTGCGCAGCGCGTGCAGCGTGGCCGGCAGGGCATGCACGCGGATCGGCCCGCGCTCGGGCTGCTGCAGGCGCCGACGCATCACCGAGTCGGCCAGCAGCGGGATCGCGAGCACGTGGTCGAGGTGCGAGTGCGAGACGAGGATGTCGTCGATCGCCACCATCTGCTCGAGCGTCAGGTCGCCGACGCCGGTGCCGGCGTCGATCAGGGTGTGCTCGTCGAGCAGGAAGGCGGTGGTGCGGCAGCCGGCGGCAATCGAGCCGGAGCAGCCAAGCACCTGGATGCGGAGAGCGGAACTCATTGCGCCCATGGTGCCACCGCGCGGCAGCGCTCAGCGTGAGCCGGCGTGCCGTCTGTCACACGGTGTGCGGATAGCCGACGCTGGCCCCCGCAGCCGAGGGTTGATTCGTGAGGTGCTACCGACGGCGTCGGCCGTTCAGCGGCCTTCATGCCGCTCGCAGAGCTCGCGTCCTTCGTGCCGTCCAAGCCCGCGCAGGCGGGCTTGGAGCCGCGGCACTCAGCCCTGCACGAACTGCATCTGGGTGCCGGCCAGCTCGATCACGTCGCCGCTCTTGAGGTAGACCGGCTCGCCCTGCACCGGGCTGCCGTTGACCGTGGGCCGCGCGCTGCCTTCGACGTGGGCAAAGACGTAGCCGCCCGGGCGCTTGGTGATCGACGCGACCTGCACGCCGGGCTTGCCGACGGTGGTGACGACCTTGGTCAGCGCCACTTCGCGCCCGGCCGCGGCGCCGTTGAGCACCTTGATCGCCGCCGTGCTCGGCGCGCCGCCGAGGCTGCCGAAGCCGGAGGCCCCGCCGGTGCTGGTGTTCGCAAAGGCCGGAGCCCCTGCAGCAGCCGCGGTGCCGAAGGCGCCGGGCTTGATGATCATGGTCTTCTCGTAGTCGGTGTGCTCGCCGGTCAGGTACTTGATCTTGTACTTGCCGATCTCGACCGTGTCGTTGTGCTGCAGCAGCTGCTTCTTGATCGCCTTGCCGTTGATGTAGGTGCCGTTGGTGCTGTTGATGTCTTCGATGAAGACATCGCCGCCCACCATCTGCAGCACGGCGTGCTCGCCGCTGACGGCGAGGTTGTCGATCACGATGTCGTTGTAGGGCCGGCGGCCGAGCGTCGTCTTGTCCTTGGTGATCTGGACTTCCTTGATGACGACCCCGTCGAGTGAAACGACCAGCTTGCCCATGCGCCTGTCCCTGCCTCTGCTGTTGTCTCTGCTGTTCTAAGCCCGCACCGACCGGGCGCCTCGCACCGCCTCAGCGACGAAAGGGCCACCAGCCACGCGCCGACGACGAGTTGGCGTGGGCGCGCACCAGGATCACCGATATGTTATCCCGCCCACCCGCATCGTTGGCCGCATCGACGAGGGCCTGCGCTGCCTCGGGCAAAGCGTCGTGGTCGAGCAACAGCTGGGCCATCTGCGGGTCGCTCAGCATGTCCGAGAGACCGTCGGAGCAAAGCAACAGGGTGTCGCCGCCGCGCATCTCGTGCAGGTGCGTCTCGAGCAGCACGGTGTCTTCGACGCCGACCGCGCGCGTGACCAGGTTGCGGTGCTGCGACATCGCCGCCTGCTCGGGGCTCAGCAGGCCGGCGTCGATCTGCTCCTGCAGCAGCGAGTGGTCGCGCGTGATCTGCACCAGTTCGTCGTCGCGCCAGCGGTAGACGCGCGAGTCGCCCACGTGGCCGACCAGCACCCGGCTTTCGCGCATCACCGCGAGCAGCAGCGTGGTGCCCATGCCGGCGTACTGCGGATTGGAGTTGGCGGCGTTGAAGATCGCGCGATTGGCGTTCTCCACGCAGATGTCCATCGCGCGACGCACGTCGGCGTCGGTGGCCTGGGCGGTGGCCTCGGTCAGCCAGCGGCCGAGTTCGGCCTTGATGAAGGAGGTGGCCATGCCGCTGGCGACCTCGCCGGCGTTGTAGCCGCCCATGCCATCGGCCAGCACCGCGAGCAACGCCGTCTCGTCGACGGCGACCGAGTCTTCGTTGTTGTTGCGCGAGCGGCCGGTGTCGGTGGCACAGAAGAACTCGAAGCGCAGCAGGGGCAGTGCGGCAGCGGACATGGGTGTGGTCTTGGCGACGGCGCGTCTTGGTGCGGCCTGGGCTCGGTGGCTAGCGATTGTGCCCGGGCGTCGGTGGCGGCGGCGCGTCGAATTCCACACCGGCCGGCCCCGGGTCGTGGGGCGGGGACTCCAGGTTCGCGCCCAGGCCGGCCAGCACGGCGCGTAGGTCGGCGGCGAGCTCGCGGCCGGTGGTGTAGCGGGTCTCGGGACGCTTCTGCAGCGCCAGCGCAACGACATCGGCCAGCATGGCGGGCAGTTCCGGGCGCAGTTCGCGCACGTCGGGCGGGGTTTCGCTGGCGATCGCTCGCACCAGCGACGCCATCGAGCCGCCTTCGAAGGGCAGGCGGCCGGTGAGCAGCTGGAACAGCGTGACGCCGAGCGAATAGAGGTCGCTGCGGCCGTCGACGCGCTCGCCGGCCATCTGCTCGGGCGACATGAAGCTCGGCGTGCCTAGCACGAGCCCGGTGCGGGTGTTGGTGGCGTCGGCGATGTGGGCGATGCCGAAGTCGGTCAGCTTGACCGAGTCACGCGCGAAGTCGACCATGATGTTGGCCGGCTTGACGTCGCGGTGGGTCACGCCCTGGCGGTGCGCGAAGTCGAGCGCATCGGCCACCCGGGCCATGCAGCTCACGACCTGCGCCACCGGCAGCAGCGTGGCCGGCTGGGCGTTGGCGCTGAGATCCTGGCCCGAGAGCAGTTCCATCGCGATGAAGGCCAGGCCGCCGTCCTCGCCCGCCTCGTAGACGCGCACGATGCCCTCGTGGCGCAGGCGGCCGGCCATCTCGGCTTCGCGGAAGAAGCGGGTGCGCGCCTCGGCCAGCGCCTCGCCGTGGAACTCGCGCGACAGCGCCATCGTCTTGAGCGCCACCGGCTGGCCGCTGTCGTCGGCGATGCCGAGCATCACGCTGCCCATCGCGCCGCGGCCGAGTTCGCGCTCGATGCGGTAGCGGCCGAGGCGCTTGCCGGGCGCGGTGGCCAGCGCCATGTCGAGGATGGTGTCGCCGCGGCCCTCGCCCAGCTGGGTGTCGGCGTAGGTGGTCGAGGCGTAGCCGGTCGCGCCGGGTACCGGCGGCAGGCGCCGGGCCTGGCGGCGCTGCAACCACCAGACCAGAACGCCGGCGCAACCCAGGGCGAGGCCGGCGATCGCGATGTAGGTCAGCATCGGTCCGGCGGTGCCCGCGCTCAGACCGGGGTCGCCGGATCTGCGCTGGCCGGGCGGCGGGCGGCGATCAGCTTGCCGAGCGCCAGCACCAGCAGCGCGCCGCCAATCCCGAAGGCGTACTTGAGGGTGTCGGTCGGCTCGAAGAAGCGCGCCAGCGCGGGGTCGGTCACCGACATCGTGCCGGCGATCCAGCCGAGCAGCATGGCGCCCGCGGTGATGATGAACGGGAAGCGGTCCATCAGCTTGATCACCAGCTGGCTGCCCCAGACGATGATCGGGATGCTGACCAGCAGGCCGAAGATCACCAGCGGCATCTGGTGCTCGCCACCGGCCGCCTCGGCCGCGCCGGCGATCGCGATCACGTTATCAACGCTCATCACGAGGTCGGCAATGATGATGGTCTTGATCGCGCCCCAGAGCCGGTCGCTGCCGGCGATGTTGGCGTGGCCGCCCTCGTCGTCGGGCACCATCAGCTTGATGCCGATCCAGATCAGCAGGATGCCGCCGACCAGCTTGAGGTAGGGAATCTTCAGCAGCGTCAGCGCGAAGAAGATCAGGATCACGCGCAGGATGATCGCGCCGGCCGTGCCCCACAGGATGCCCTTGGTGCGCAGGTCCGGCGGCAGCTTGCGGCAGGCCAGGGCGATGACGACCGCGTTGTCGCCGCCGAGCAGGATGTCGATCATGATGATCTGACCGACCGCGACCCAGAACTCGGGTGCCATGAACTGTTCCATGGAGGTTTCTCTTGTTCGTTGCAGGCTGAGCGCGCCAGTGTAGAAGCGGCCGGCGTGCGCCGGGTGCGTGGAATTACAGAGGCGGCAAGCAAAAAGGCCGCTCGCGCGGCCTCCGTTGCTGGCGGACCGGGCGCCGGATTACAGCAGACCCTTGAGCAGCTTGCCCATCTCCGAGGGATTGCGGGTGACGGTGAAGCCGCAGGCTTCCATGATCTCGAGCTTGGCGTCGGCGGTGTCGGCGCCGCCGCTGATCAGCGCGCCGGCGTGTCCCATGCGTTTGCCGGCCGGCGCGGTGACGCCGGCGATGAAGCCGACGATCGGCTTCTTCATGTTCGCCTTGCACCACATCGCGGCCTCGGCCTCGTCGGGGCCGCCGATCTCGCCGATCATGATCACCGCGTCGGTGTCCGGATCGTCGTTGAAGGCCTTCATCACGTCGATGTGCTTGAGGCCGTTGATCGGGTCGCCGCCGATGCCGACGGCCGAGCTCTGGCCGAGGCCGATCTCGGTGAGCTGCGCCACCGCCTCGTAGGTCAGCGTGCCCGAGCGCGAGACCACGCCGATGCGGCCCTTGCGGTGGATGTGGCCGGGCATGATGCCGATCTTGATCTCGTCGGGCGTGATCAGGCCAGGGCAGTTGGGGCCGAGCAGCAGCGTCTTCTTGCCGCCGGCGGCCTCCTTGGCCTTCATGCGGTTGCGCACCTCGAGCATGTCGCGGACCGGGATGCCCTCGGTGATGCAGATCGCCAGGTCGAGGTCGGCCTCGACCGCCTCCCAGATCGCCGCGGCGGCGCCGGCCGGCGGCACGTAGATCACGCTGACCGTCGCGCCGGTCTGGCCCGCGGCTTCCTTGACCGAGGCGTAGATCGGGATGCCCTCGAAGTCCTCGCCGGCCTTCTTCGGGTTGACGCCGGCGACGAAGCAGTTCTTGCCGTTGGCGTAGTCGCGGCAGCCGCGGGTGTGGAACTGGCCGGTCTTGCCGGTGATGCCCTGCGTGATGACGCGGGTGTCCTTGTTGATGTAGATCGACATGTCTTGTTCTCCTGGGCTTACTTGACGGCGGCGACGATCTTCGTCGCGGCCTCGGCCATGGTGTCGGCGCTGATGATGGGCAGGCCGCTGTCGGCCAGCATCTTCTTGCCCAGGTCCTCGTTGGTGCCCTTCATGCGGACCACCAGCGGCACGGAGAGATTGACCGCCTTGCAGGCGCTGATCACGCCCTCGGCGATGGTGTCGCATTTCATGATGCCGCCGAAGATGTTGACCAGGATGCCGCGCACCTCGGGGTTCTTCAGCATGATCTTGAAGGCCTCGGTGACCTTCTCGGCGGTGGCGCCGCCACCGACATCGAGAAAGTTCGCCGGCTCGCCGCCGAACAGCTTGATGGTGTCCATCGTCGCCATCGCCAGCCCGGCGCCGTTGACCAGGCAGCCGATGTTGCCGTCGAGCTGGATGTAGGCGAGGTCGAACTTGCTGGCCTCGATCTCGGCCGGATCTTCCTCGTCGAGATCGCGGTAGGCCACGATCTCCGGATGGCGAAACAGCGCGTTGGCGTCGAAGTTGAACTTGGCGTCGAGCGCGATCAGATTGCCCTTGCTGTCGCAGTTGAGCGGGTTGATCTCGACCAGAGAGGCGTCGGTGTCCATGTAGCACTTGTAGAGCTTCTGGAACAGGTCGACCGCCTGCGCGTGCGAGCCCTCGGGCAGGCCGATCGCCGTGGCGATCTTGCGCGCCTGCGCCTCGCCGAGGCCGGTCAGCGGATCGATCACCTCGGTGATGATCTTCTCGGGCGTGCTGTGGGCCACTTCCTCGATGTCCATGCCGCCTTCGCTGGAGGCGATGAAGGCGACCTTTTGCGACGCGCGGTCGGTGACCAGCGAGACGTAGTACTCCTTCTTGATATCGGCGCCTTCCTCGATGTAGAGGCGGCGGACCTTCTGGCCGGCCGCGCCGGTCTGGTGCGTCACCAGCTGCATGCCGAGGATCTGGCCGGCCAGGCTCTTGAGCTCGTCGATGCTCTTGCCGAGCTTGACGCCACCGCCCTTGCCGCGGCCGCCGGCGTGGATCTGCGCCTTGACCACCCAGACCGGGCCGCCGAGCTTCTGTGCGGCCTCGACGGCCTCCTGCACGGTGAAGGCGGGGATGCCGCGCGGCACCGGCACGCCGAACTGGCGCAGGATCTCCTTGCCTTGGTATTCGTGGATCTTCATGGGTGGACTTTCGCTGACGAAGAAAGAGAGGATTCGGGTGCGCTTCGAGCCGGCCGGGCCGTGACTCAGAGCGCGACAGGGGGCGGATTTTGCGCCGAGCCTTCGGCCGGGCGGGCGCGGTACCACTTGGGATAGTGCAGGCGCACCGCCTCGCCGTCGCTGCGCAGGGCGTGGCAGCGGTCGATCTGGAACGGCGGCGTGCCGTCGGCGCTGCCTTCGCGGGTGTCGAGCACCTCGCCGGCAAAGGCCTGGATCACCGCGGTCGGCAGCACCTGGCTCATCTCGGTGATGTGGGTGCAGCCCTGGGCGCCACCGAGCCGTTCCTTGACCGCGGCGCGGAAGCCCTTGAGCAGGTTCAGGCCCACCAGCCGGGCGTAGATGTCGCTGCCGTCGGGCCGCTCGTAGGCGTCGCAGTGGCCGGGGTAGGGCATCCAGAAGGTCTGGGCGCCGGCCGCGAGGATGTTGAGCCGGGTGTCGATCACCAGCCGCAGCAGCATCTCGTGCAGCGGCGTGCCGGCCGGACGCAGGCCGGCGGCCATCGGCAGGTCGCGCGTCTTGACGTCGATGAGCCGCGCGTCGACCTCCCACAGGCCATCGTCACGCGCAAAGATCTGCACGTCGATGCTGCGGCGGTGCTTGAGGCTTCGGGTGGGCGCGGCGGGCGGCAGGGCCATGGGGCAGACCGGCGGACGGTCGAGCGGCTGCGGTGCCTCGGGATGGGGCGGCAGCCAGAAGGATGCAAACTTTAGCATGGTGCACCGCACCAATCGGGCGCGTCGGCGCTAGCATTCGGCTCTTCCCTGCCTAGTCAACCGGCCAGCTGCCATGAATTCCAGAACTGCTCGAGTGTTCATCGACGGCGAAGCCGGCACCACCGGCCTGGGCATCCGCGAGCGCCTGCAGGGCGAAGCCGGCATCGAGCTGGTCAGCATCGACCCCACGCGGCGCAAGGACGCCGGCGCCAAGCGCGAGCTGATGGCCGGCGTCGACCTTGTGGTGCTGTGCCTGCACGACGACGCGGCGCGCGAATCGGCGGCGCTGGCCGATTCGCTTCCGGGCGGCGGGCCGAAGATCGTCGACGCCAGCACCGCGCACCGGGTCGCGCCGGACTGGGTCTATGGCTTTCCCGAGCTCGCGCCTGACCAGGCCCGCTCGGTGGCGGCCGCGCGGCGCGTGTCGAACCCCGGCTGCTATCCGACCGGCGCGATCGCGCTGCTGCGCCCGCTGGTCGACGCCGGCCTGCTGCCGGCCGACTACCCGGTGGCGGTGCACGCGGTCAGCGGCTACTCGGGCGGCGGGCGCTCGATGATCGAGGCCTACGAGGAGGGCAGCGCGCCTCCCTTCGAGCTCTACGGCCTCGGCCTGGAGCACAAGCATGTGCCCGAGATCCAGCGCTACGGTGGCCTCTCGCGGCGGCCGATCTTCGTGCCCAGCGTCGGCAACTTCCGTCAGGGCATGCTGGTCCAGGTGAGCCTGCATCTGGACCTGCTCAACGGCCGGCCGCAGCCCGGCGACCTGGAGGCGGCGCTGGCCGCGCGCTACGCCGGTGCCGAGTTCGTGCGCGTGGTGCCCGGATCGGAGCTGGCGGCCGAAGCCGGCAAGCTGGAACCGGAGGCGCTCAACGACAGCAACCGGCTCGAGCTGCGCGTCTACGGCAACGCCGCGCGCGGCCAGGCCCTGCTGGTGGCGCGCCTGGACAACCTGGGCAAGGGCGCTTCCGGCGCCGCGGTCCAGAACATGAGGCTGATGCTGGGGCGCTGACCGGCGCCTTCAGTCGTCGTCGCCCGAGCGGCCGCCGAGCACTCGGCGTACTACGTCAGCGCTGAAGCCGCGCGCAGCGAGGAATCGCTGCTGCTTCGCACGCGCCGCCGCGTTGATCGGCGGTCCATCGAAGCGCTTCGCCCACACCGCGCGCGCACGCTCGAACTCGCTGGCCTTGAGCGCCTGCGCGGCTTCGGCATCGAGTTCGACGCCATGCTGCGCCAACTCCTGGCGGATGCGCAGGTTGCCGAAGCGGGCGGCGCGAACATTGATTCGGGTTTCGACGAAACGCTCGACGCTGAGCAGGTCGCGCTGCACGAGCCAGTCGAGCAGGGGCTCGATCTCGGCCACGTCCGGCGCTGCCGCGGACGCCTCAGTCGCGCCCGGCACTGCACCGGCTTCGGCGAGCGCACGTTGCCGCCGCTCGATCCAGATGCGCAGCTTGCGCCGCAGCTCGACGCGGCTGTGCTCGCGCTGGGCGATCAGGCCCAGTGCCTTGGCCTTGAGTGATTGCGCAGCGCGCGCCATCGGGGCGTCGGGGCCTTCAACGCCGGCGCTGAGCCGACCGCGACGGCGGAATTGCGAAGCGGGTCGGCTCGAGCAACCTGTTAGACCTCAGACCAGGCGTGGGGACGCACGCACTATTTGGGCTTACACGTTGTTCTATAAACATATGCCAACCACCTTGGCACAAACAAGATTCCGACGATCGCAGCGACGCCCCAGAAAGCGAGAGCAACCAGGACCCACATCTCTCGATCCGTTGAGCCTTCTGACACTTCCAGCGCGATGACAAATCCGAGAACAGCTACCACCATCGCGAGAACTCGATACGAGGCGAGCCGGGTGCGGCGTTCACGGGAGAGCGGAGGATTCATGACGTCTAACTACTTGTCGGGCGCAGTGTCGCCGGCCGCGGCGGCAACCGCGTGCGGCCAGGCAAACCGTCGCGCCACGTGGGCGGTGTCTCGAAGGTCGCCCAGAACTCCTCGACAGCCGTGATCCGCCCTTCGGCATCGAAGCCGAAGAACGAGTTGGCATAGAAGCTCTGGGCGTCCTGATCGACGCGCACCAGGCTGTGGATTCGGCCATCGACCAGTTCGTCGACCGCCAGCAACTCGATGTGCCAGCCCTCGGGATAGGCCGCGTTGACGCCGACGATCGCGGCGGCGCCGGTGAAGCGCTCGCCGCTGGTCCACCAGTCGCACACGGCATCGGGCGCGAACAGGGCCTGGGCCGCGGCCCAGTCGCGCGCCTCGAAGGCCTGCCAGAGCCGGCGGACGCCGTCTTGCCGCGCCAGGCTCACTCGTGCTAGGCCCGCGGCGGCAGCAGCGAGATGCCGAGCGACTCGCGGACCTTGTTCTCGATCTCGTGCGCGATGTCGGGGTTCTCGCGCAGAAACTCGCGGCTGTTGTCCTTGCCCTGGCCGATCTTCTCGCCGTTGTAGGCGTACCAGGCGCCCGACTTCTCGACCACCTTGGCGATCACGCCCATGTCGATGATCTCGCCCTCGCGCGAGACGCCTTCGCCGAACAGGATGTCGAACTCGGCGGTCTTGAACGGCGGCGCGACCTTGTTCTTGACGACCTTGACCTTGGTCTCGTTGCCGATGACCTCTTCGCCTTTCTTGATGCTGCCGATGCGACGAATGTCGAGCCGCACCGAGGCGTAGAACTTGAGCGCGTTGCCACCGGTGGTGGTTTCGGGCGAGCCGAACATGACGCCGATCTTCATGCGGATCTGGTTGATGAAGATCACCATGCAGTTCGACTTCTTGATCGTCGCGGTCAGCTTGCGCAGCGCCTGGCTCATCAGGCGCGCCTGCAGGCCGGGCAGGCTGTCGCCCATTTCGCCTTCGAGCTCGGCCTTGGGCGTGAGCGCGGCGACCGAGTCGATGACGATCAGGTCGACCGAGCCCGAGCGCACCAGCGCGTCGACGATCTCGAGCGCCTGCTCGCCGGTGTCGGGCTGCGAGATCAGCAGTTCCTGCAGGTTGACGCCGAGCTTCTGCGCGTACTGCGAGTCGAGCGCGTGCTCGGCGTCGATGAAGGCGCAGGTGCCGGCCAGCTTTTGCATCTCTGAGATGACTTGCAGCGTCAGCGTGGTCTTGCCCGATGACTCGGGGCCGTAGATCTCGATCACCCGGCCGCGCGGCAGGCCGCCGACGCCGAGCGCGACATCAAGACCCAGCGAGCCGGTGGAGACGACCTCGATGTCGTCGATCACCTCGCCCTCGCCGAGCCGCATGATCGTGCCCTTGCCGAACTGCTTTTCAATCTGGGCGAGGGCGGCCGCCAGGGCCTTGGCTTTTTCGGTGTTCAGGGCTTTGACGGGGGCGTCCATGTGCGTGTCTCCAGGGCTTTCGCGGGCGGGTCTCGTTGCTGCCGATTATGGCCGAAGCTGGATGTTTGTACAGTGGTTTTAGCCCACCATTCGGGCGGCTCCCTACAATCGCCGACAAACAAGAGGAGACGGACCGGCCATGCGCATCCTCATCGCAGAAGACGACCAGGTGCTGGCCGACGGCCTGCTGCGCACCTTGCGCAAGGGCGGCTACGCGGTCGACCACGTGGCCTCCGGTTCGGAGGCCGACGCCGCGCTCGCCGATCACGAGTTCGACCTGGTGATCCTCGACCTGGGCCTGCCCAAGCTCAGCGGCCTGGAGGTGCTGCGCAACCTGCGCGCGCGCGGCTCGAGCCTGCCGGTGCTGATCCTCACCGCGGCCGACAGCGTGGAGCAGCGCGTCAAGGGCCTCGACCTCGGCGCCGACGACTACATGGCCAAGCCCTTCGCGCTGGCCGAGCTGGAGGCGCGGGTGCGCGCGCTCACCCGCCGCGGGCTGGGCACCGCCGCCACGCTGATCAAGCACGGGCCGCTGAGCTTCGACGCCACCGGCCGCGTGGCCTACCTCAACGAGCAGATGATCGAACTCTCGGCGCGCGAGCTCTCGCTGCTCGAGGTGTTGCTGCAGCGCTCCGGCCGCCTGGTCAGCAAGGACCAGCTGGTCGAGAAGCTCTGCGAGTGGGGCGACGAGGTCAGCAACAACGCGATCGAGGTCTACATCCACCGGCTGCGCAAGAAGATCGAGCATGGCCCGGTGCGCATCGCCACCGTGCGCGGGCTGGGCTATTGCCTGGAGAAGATCGCGCCGTGAGCGCACTCGGCGAGGGGCCCCGCCTTGGCGGGGATCGACGTAGCGCGAGCGGCGCCAGCGGCCGACCCCTCGAGCTCTGCATGCCACACGGCTGCGGAGGCCGCGTCGTGAGAGACGCCCGTCGCTGAGCCCTGAGCGACCCGCACCCATGCCGCATCGCCGCCAAGCCCGCGAACAGCGCTCCCTGTTCGGCGAGATCCTCGACTGGATGCTCGCCCCGCTACTGCTGCTGTGGCCGATGAGCGTGGCGCTCACCTGGCTGGTGGCGCAGGGCATCGCCAACCGTCCCTATGACCGCCTGCTCGGCGAGACCACGCGCGCCGTGGCGCGCCAGGTCGTGGTCGACAAGGTGGCGCCCGCCGGCGCGGCCGGCTTCACACTGGCGCCGGCGGCGGCCGCGCTGCTGCACGCCGACGAGGTCGACAGCATCTTCTACCAGGTGCTCGGCACGCGCGGCGAATTCCTGAGCGGCGACCGCTCGCTGCCGGTACCGACGGACGAGGCGCCCGCGGCGCCCGGCGAACTCCGCTTTCGCGACGACGAGTTGCACGGCGAGCCGGTGCGCGTGGCCTACCTGTGGGCCGACCTGCCGGGCGTGAGCGCCGAGCAGGCGCCGCTGGTGCAGGTGGCCGAGACGCTTGGCAAGCGCTCGCAGCTGGCCACCGAGATCATCAAGGGCGTGATGCTGCCGCAGTTCGTGATCCTGCCGGTGGCGGTGCTGCTGGTGTGGCTGGCACTGGCGCGCGGCATCGCGCCGCTGGGCGAGCTGCAGCACCGCATCCGCCGCCGCGCGGCCGACGACCTGAGCCCGATCGACGAGCGCCAGGCGCCCGAAGAGGTGGCGCCGCTGGTGCGCGCGATCAACGACCTGCTGGCGCGGCTCGACGATTCCTTCGCGAGCCAGAAGCGCTTCCTGGCCGACGCCGCGCACCAGCTCAAGACCCCGCTGGCCGGGCTGCGCATGCAGGCCGAGCTGGCCCAGCGCGAGATCGACCTCGGCGAGCGCGAGCCCGAGGCGCTCAAGCGCTCGCTGCAGCAGATCGCGCTGTCCAGCCAGCGCGCGGCCCACATGGTGAACCAGCTGCTGGCGATGGCGCGCGCCGAGGATCGGCAGCTCGCCAGCAGCGCCGAGCCGGTCGACCTGGCACGCCTGGCGACCGAAACGGTGCGCGACTTCGTGCCGCGCGCGCTCGAGCACCGCATCGACCTCGGCTACGAAGGGCCGCAGGGTCGCCCGGCCATCGTGCTCGGCCATGCGCTGCTGCTGCGCGAGCTGATCCGCAACCTGGTCGACAACGCGCTGCAGTACACGCCGCGCGGCGGCACGGTGACGGTGCGCGTGATCGGCGATCCCTTCGGCCAGGTGGTCGTGCTGCAGGTCGAGGACTCCGGCCCCGGCATTCCCGCGGCCGAGCGCGAGCTCGTGTTCCAGCCCTTCTACCGGGCGCTCGGCACCAACGTCGACGGCTCCGGGCTCGGCCTCACGATCGTGCGCGAGATCGCCCAGCGCCACGACGCAAGTCTCAGCCTCGAGGACGCGAACAAGGCGGCCGGCGCCGGCGGCCCCGGAGCGCTGTTCACGCTGCGCTTCCAGGCCGCGCCGCCCGATAAGTCCGACCTGCGCGAACTCGAGATCGATCCGAACGAGGTGCATCCGCTGTAGAAGCAAAACCCCTAGGGCCGGAAGGTGTTGTCGCCACCGGCGCCGGGCATAGCCCATAGACTGGTGGAAACCCTAGGTCAGCGCGAATCATGCTGGCCCTGCCACCGGAGTCGCCGATGTCCACCCTGCCCGAACACCCCGCCGCGCCGCCGGCGCCGCCGCGTTCGATCGACCTCGCACTGCAGGGCGGTGGCTCGCACGGCGCCTTCACCTGGGGCGTGCTCGATCGCCTGCTCGATGACGAGAGCCTGAGCTTCAGCGCGATCTCCGGCACCAGCGCCGGCGCGCTCAACGCAGGCGTGCTGGCCACCGGCTGGCATCGCGGCGGGCGCGACGGCGCGCGCCGCGCGCTCAAGGACTTCTGGCGCGAGGTCAGCCTCGGTGGCCAGATCTTCTCGCCCTACAGCCTCACGCAGACCAGCGCCACGTCGACCAACTTCAACTTCGACAAGTTGCCGAGCTACCAGTGGGTCTCGAGCTTCTTTCGCGCCTTCAGCCCCTACGAGTTCAACCCGCTCAACCTCAACCCGCTGCGCGAGGTGCTCAAGCGCCACGTGGACGAGGACGCGCTGCACGACTGCGCGATCCCGCTGTTCATCGCCGCCACCAGCGTGCATACCGGGCAGGCACGCGTGTTCACCGGCAAGGAACTCAGCATCGACGCGCTGCTGGCCTCGGCCTGCCTGCCGTTCATCTTCCAGGCGGTGGAGATCGACGGCGAGCCCTACTGGGACGGCGGCTACACCGGCAACCCGGCGATCTTTCCGCTGATCTACCAGACCGATTCGCTGGACGTGCTGCTGGTCAAGATCAATCCGCTGCAGCGGCTGGGCAAGCCGACCCGCAGCGTCGAGATCATCGACCGCCTCAGCGAGATCACCTTCAACGCGAGCCTGGTCGGCGAGATGCGCGCGATCGCCTTCGTCTCGCGCCTGGTGCGCGAGGGCCGGCTCGACCCCGGCCGCTACAAGGACCTGCGGCTGCACATGATCGGCGACGACGAGGGCCTGGCGCCCTACAACGCCAGCAGCAAGTTCAACACCGATGCCGCCTTCCTCGAAGAGCTGTTCAACCTCGGCCGCAAGGCCGCCGATCGCTGGCTGGAGCGGCACCGCGAGGACATCGGCGTGAAGTCGACGCTGGACGTGGAGAAGACCTTCCTCGCCAAGCAGCGGCGACGCCGCGTCGACCAGGACGCAGCGCGGCCGGGCTGAGGAGGCTCAGCGGGCGGCTGCCAACAGCGGCTGCGCGCGCTTGAGCTGCTCGGGTGTCAGGTCGAGGGTCGAGACGACGGTCAGGCTGGCACCGGCCTGGGCGGCCTTGGCCGGCTCCGGCTGCAGCGTGGCCGAGAGTTCTTCCGGTTCGAACTTGTACATCGCCCCGGTGACCGGATCGACCGCGAGCATGCCGATCAGGCCGCCAAAGACGATGTTGCCGATGTACCAGCCGCTCATCGAGCCGGTAATCGTGATCTCCTGGGCCGCGAAGCCGGGCTTCTCGAAGCGCACCTTGTAGACCTCGGGCTTGAAGTAGCCCGCACCGCGCCGCAGTTCGAGCGTGACCGGCGTGCTGCCGCTGCCGACGTTCACGCCGGCGCGGTTGACAACGCTGATCGATGCGCCGGCCGGCTCGCTCTTGAAGCTGACCGGCTGCGTGCTGCCGTTGAAGATCGAGGCACAGCCGCTGAGGCAGACCGCGGCCAGCGCGGTGATCGCAAAACGCTTCACTGAAGAACTCTCCCTGATGTTTGTTTGTGTCGCACGCGAGGTGCGGCACGCATCCTAGGAGTCGGCAAAGGTCCCGCCGTGGTCTTGTGGTCGGCCACCGACGGCCAAACGTGCGTTCCTGCTCAGCTCTGCATCAGCCGCCTTGAGCGCGCGATCGACATCAGGATGCCCAGGCCCAGCCCCAACGTCACCATCGCCGTGCCGCCATAGCTGATGAAGGGCAGCGGGATCCCGACCACCGGCAGGATGCCGCTGACCATGCCCATGTTGACCATCGCGTAGGTGAAGAAGCTCAGCGTCACCGCGCCGCCGAGCAGGCGCGAGAACAGCGTCGGCGCCTCGGCGGCGATCATCAGGCCGCGGAAGATCAGGAAGGTGAAGCCGATCAGCAGAGCGATCGCGCCCATCAGGCCGAACTCCTCGCCGAAGGCGGCGAAGATGAAGTCGGTGGTGCGCTCGGGAATGAACTCCAGGTGGGTCTGGGTGCCGTTCATGAAGCCCTTGCCGGTGACGCCGCCCGAGCCGATCGCGATCATCCCCTGCAGGATGTGGAAGCCCTTGCCGAGCGGGTCGGCGGTGGGGTCGAGCAGGGTGCAGATGCGTTGCTTCTGGTAGGTGTGCAGGCCGGGCCACTGCACGCCGCTCTCGCAGGCCG
The DNA here is from genome assembly GCF_004217215.1 of Rivibacter subsaxonicus. GTDB lineage: Bacteria > Pseudomonadota > Gammaproteobacteria > Burkholderiales > Burkholderiaceae_C > Rivibacter > Rivibacter subsaxonicus. Next base: position 537,531 of record NZ_SHKP01000005.1, on the reverse strand, counting down.
CGCCGCCGAAGATGATCAGCGCCACCACCGCGACGGCGCCGATCGCCACCACCGGCAGCACCAGCTTCCAGCTCAGCCCGGCAAAGAACATCACGTAGATGCCACCGGCCAGCACCAGGATCGCGGTGCCGAGGTCGGGCTGCTTGACGATCAGGCCGACCGGCAGCGCCAGCAGCAGGAAGGCCACCAGGAAGTCGAGCGGGCGCAACTGGCCCTCGCGGTGCTGGAACCACCAGGCCAGCATCAGCGGCATCGCGATCTTCAGCATCTCACTCGGCTGCAGCACCACCACGCCGAGGTTGAGCCAGCGCGTGGCGCCCTTCTTGGTGATGCCGAACAGCGCCACCGCGACCAGCAGCGCCACGCCCGCCACGTAGAGCGGCACCGCCAGCCGCTGCAACTGCTGCGGCGAGAGCTGGGCCACCATGAACATCACGCCACCGGCCAGCAGCATGTTGCGGCCATGGTCGACGAAGCGGGTGCCGTGGTCGAAGCCGGCCGAATACATCGTCAGCAGGCCGGCCGCGGCCAGCAGCGCCACCGCCAGCAGCAGCGGACCGTCGAAGTCGAACATCGGCGCGATGCGCTGCCACAGCGAGGGCTTCTCGAAGACGATGCTGCTGCTCATCGCGGAGCCCCGCCGGTCGGGACATGCACCGCGACCCGCGCCGGGGCCGAGGCACGCGGCGGGGCCGGCTTGGCGGCGGCCGGCGGCGCAGATGCAGCCGGCGCCACCGGCGCCGACGCGGCCGCGGGCGCTGCCTCCGCGCTGCCCGCCTCGGCCACCGCGGTCGCGCCACTGCCGGCGCCGCCGACCGGCGGCAGCGGCATCTCGGCCACGAGGCGCGAGACGCCGGTCGGCGCTGCACCCTTGCCCTCGCGCACCAGCGCGATGTCCTCGGCGCTCGGGTAGCGCCCGGCGAGCAGGTAGTCGAGCACGCGACGCGCGATCGGCGCCGCCGCCTCGGCGCCGAAGCCGGCGTTCTCGACGATCACCGCCAGCGCCACCTGCGGATCGTCGACCGGCGCCACGGCGGTGTAGAGCGAGTGGTCGCGCAGGTACTCGCCGATCTTGTTCTTGTCGTACTTGGCGTCGGCCCGCACGCCGACCGCCTGCGCGGTGCCGGTCTTGCCGCCGCTCTGGTACGGCGCGCCGGCGAAGACGCGCGCGGCGGTGCCTTCCTGCGTCACGCCGTGGAGCGCCTTGCGCACCACGCTGACATGCTCGGGCTTGAGCGGAATCGATTCGATCGCGCTGCTGGCCACGATGCGGCGCTCGCGCGTGACCACGTTCTCGATCTCGCGCACCACGCGCGGCTCGAAACGCTGGCCGCCGGAGGCCAGCGTGGCCATCGCGTAGGCCAGCTGCAGCATCGTGAAGTTGTTGTAGCCCTGGCCGATGCCGAGCGAGATGGTCTCGCCGGCGTACCACCGCTGCAGCTCGGGCTTCTTGTAGGCCTTCTTCTTCCAGGCGGTGGAAGGCAGCACGCCGGTCACCTCGCCGTTGAGGTCGATGCCGGTGCGGCGCCCGAAGCCGAAGGGATCGAGCTCGTCGTGCATCAGGTCGACGCCCATGTCGGCGGCGAGCTGGTAGTAGTAGACGTTGCTCGACTTGACGATCGAGCGGTACATGTCGACCACGCCGAGGCCACCGTCGCCGTGGCTGCGGAACTTGTGGTTGCCGAACCAGAACGAGCCGTTGTCCATGATCGTCTGGCTCGGCGTTCGCTTGCCGCTGTTGAGCGCGGCGATCGCCATGAAGGGCTTGAAGGTCGAGCCCGGCGGGTAGGTGCCGCGCAAGGCCCGGTTCAGCAGCGGCTTGTCGATGCTCTCGTTGAGCTCCTTCCAGCTTTCGACGTCGATGCCGTCGACGAAGAGGTTGGGGTCGAAGGTGGGCTTGCTGACGAAGGCCAGCACCTCGCCGGTGCGCGGATCGAGCGCGACCAGCGCGCCGCGACGATCGCCGAACATCTCCTCGATCAGCGCCTGCAGCTTGATGTCGATCGACAGCTTGACCGTGTTGCCGGGAGTCGCCGAGGTGGCGCGCAGGCGGCGCACCGCACGCCCGCCGGCGCTGGTCTCGACCTCCTCGAAGCCGGTCAGGCCGTGCAGTTCATCCTCGTACTTCTGCTCGATGCCGAGCTTGCCGATGTACTCGGTGCCCTTGTAGTTGGCGGCGTCGTCGGTCTCGTCGATCGCTTCCTTCTCGGCCTGGTTGATGCGGCCGATATAGCCCAGCACGTGGCTGGCGAGCTCGCCGTAGGGGTAGTAGCGGAACAGCCGGGCCTTGATCTCGACGCCCGGAAAGCGGAACTGCTGCGCGGTGAAGCGCGCGACCTCCTCGTCGCTGAGCTTGGTACGGATCGGCAGCGACTCGAAGCTCTTGCCGTCGTCCATCAGGCGCTTGAAGCGCTTGCGGTCGCGCGACGTGATCTCGACCAGCTCGGCCAGCTGGTCGATGGTCTGCTCGAGGTCCTCGGTCTTGCTGGGCGTGATCTCCAGCGTGTAGGCCGAGTAGTTGTTGGCCAGCACGACGCCGTTGCGGTCGAGGATCAGGCCGCGGTTGGGAACGATCGGCAGCACCGCGATGCGGTTGTTCTCGGCCTGCGTCGAAAGATCGTCGTGGCGCACGACCTGAAGCCAGACCAGGCGCGCGACCAGCAGCGAAAAGCCGAGCAGCACCGCGCCGGCCGCGACGAACAGCCGGAAGCGGAACTTGCCGATTTCACGCTCTAGGTTCTTGAGTTCGGTCATGCGCGGCAATCATGCGGCAGGCGGCGCGACAGCGGTCGTGCGGCGGCCACAGCCCGTCAAATGGGTCGGTTCTGGTCGGGGTCGGGGGGGCGGCGCTGAGGCGCCAGGAGGGCCAGCGATACCAGCGGCCACATCAGCGCTTCGAGCAGCGGCGCCAGCAAAAGGTTCCAGCCGGGGAAGGTGCCGCCGGTGGCCAGCCGCACCAGCGTCGAAACCGCATGCGCGGCGAAGAACAGCGGCAGGATCTGCAGCGCCTGCGCCGGCAGGCTGAACCACAGCACGCGGCGATGGATGGTGGTCGCGAAGAAGCTCAGCAGCGTGTAGGCCAGCGCGTGCTGGCCGAGCAGCGCGCCCTCGTGCACGTCCATGAACAGGCCGAAGACGAAGGCCACGCCGATGCCGACGCGGCGCGGCTGGTGCACGTTCCAGAACACCAGCACCAGGGCCAGGAAGTCGGGCATCGCCGCCAGCCGCCCGAGCGGCAGCAGGTTGAGCCCGAAGGCCACCAGCAACGACGCCCACATGAAGACCGGGTTGACCGGCAGCAGGAGCTGGTCCGAACCGCGCGGCATGATCATGACGCGCCCCCCGGACCGGCGCCGGTCCGCCCCAAGCCGGACCGCGCCCCCTTGGGGGGCAGCGAGCCCCGCGAGCGTGGGGGCCAAAGGGTCTGCATGATCATCGGCGTGCCCCCAGGTCGCGGTCGGATTGCCCCGGACGGCTCGCGCCGCGCGCCGGCCGGCGCGGCGGTGGCGCGCTGGTGGCAGCCTCCTCCGGCCGTGGTGGCAGTTGCTGCGCCATCGGCTCGAGTACCAGCACATGGCGCACGCTGTCGGGCCGCGCCACCGGCACCACGCTGACCTTGGCGAAGGTCGAGCCGGCACGCCGGTCGACGCCGACGATGCGGCCGACCGGCAGACCCGGCGGGTAGACGCCATCGATGCCCGAGGTGGCCAGCGCGTCGCCGGCCTGCAGGTCGGCATTGCTGGCCATGAAGCGCAACTCCATGCCGGCGCCGGCAGCCACCGAGCCGGGATCGCCGAAGGCCGCCGCCCGGACCTGGGTGCGGGTGTTGAGCACCGGCACCGCGGCGTCCTTGTCGGTCAGCAGCGTGACCTCCGACATCAGCGGATAGACCCGCGTGACCTGGCCCAGCACGCCGGCCGCGTCGACCACCGGCGAGGCGGTGACGATGCCGTCCTTGGCGCCGCGGTCAATGACGATCTTGCGCGAGTAGGGGTCGGAGGCCTCGTAGAGCAGCTCGGCCGCGGTGCCACGCACCTTGAGCGCGTTGCGCAGCTCGAGCAGCTCGCGCAGGCGCTCGTTCTCGGCGGCCAGCTGTTCGGTGCGCAGCGCGCGTTCGGCCACGCCGGCCTGCTGCTGCAATGCGCGGTCCTCGCGCTCGCGCGCCTGCTGCAGGCCGCCCAGATACTCGCTCGCCGCAATCCAGCCGCGCACCGGCGCCAGCAGCGCCAGCTCGACCGGATGCAGCACCGTCGCGACGGTCGCGCGCAGCGGCCCGGTGAGCCGAAAGCGGGTGTCGGCCACCATCAGGAACAGCGCCAGCGCCGCGAAGAAGACCAGCTTGGTCAGCGCCGACGGGCCCTGCTTGAAGAAGGGTGGCGGGGTGCGATCCAGGGTGCCCAGCGGCATGAACAACTCGCGCTAGACGATGGGGGAGGGGAGTTCGGGACGAGTGCCGGATATGACAAGGCCGGCCACGTCCGCGACGCGCCGGCCCGGATCGAGCAGCTGGCGACTCACTCGGAAGTGAAGATCGCGCCGAGGCGCTCCATGCGCTCCAGCGCCATGCCGCAACCGCGCACCACGCAGGTCAGCGGGTCCTCGGCCACCAGCACCGGCAAGCCGGTTTCCTCGGCCAGCAGGCGGTCGAGGTCGCGCAGCAGCGCGCCGCCGCCGGTGAGCATCATGCCGCGCTCGGCGATGTCGGCGCCGAGTTCGGGCGGGGTCTGCTCGAGCGCGTTCTTCACGCTGGAGACGATCTGGTTGAGCGGGTCGGTCAGCGCCTCGAGGATCTCGTTGCTGCTGATCGTGAAGCTGCGCGGCACGCCCTCGCTGAGGTTGCGGCCCTTGACTTCCATTTCCTTGACCTCGGAGCCCGGGAAGGCGCTGCCGATGTTCTTCTTGATCGACTCGGCGGTGGGCTCGCCGATCAGCATGCCGTAGTTGCGCCGGATGTAGTTGATGATGGCCTCGTCGAACTTGTCGCCGCCGACGCGGACCGAGCCCTTGTAGACCATGCCGCCGAGCGAGATGACGCCGACCTCGGTGGTGCCGCCGCCGATGTCCACGACCATCGAGCCCGAGGCCTCGCTGACCGGCAGGCCGGCGCCGATCGCGGCGGCCATCGGCTCCTCGATCAGGTACACCTCGGAGGCACCGGCACCCAGCGCCGACTCGCGGATCGCGCGCCGCTCGACCTGGGTCGAGCCGCAGGGCACGCAGATGATGATGCGCGGGCTCGGCTTGAGCACCGAGCGCGGGTGCACCATCTTGATGAACTGCTTGAGCATCTGCTCGGTGACGGTGAAGTCGGCGATCACGCCGTCCTTCATCGGGCGGATCGCCTCGATGTTGCCGGGCACCTTGCCGAGCATCGCCTTGGCCTCGGCGCCGACCGCCTGGATCGTCTTCTTGCCGTTGGGGCCACCCTCGTGGCGGATCGCCACGACCGAGGGCTCGTCGAGGACGATGCCCTTGCCGCGGACGTAGATCAGCGTGTTGGCGGTGCCGAGGTCGATCGCGAGATCGGTCGAGAAGTAGCGGCGGAAGGATCCGAACATGACGGGTGAATTCGAGGCGCCTGCGGGGCCGGAACTGCGCGCTTGCGCAACAGCTGCGACGGCGCTGGCGGCGCCGGGTGTAGGGGGTGGTAAAGCCGGTCTCGTACGAGGCACGCCGCCGCCGGTATGGCACAGCACGAGCAACCTGTGGACAAGCCAGCCTCGAATCGCCGGAGATAATACCCGACGAACCCTGCCAAACCCGCGCCGCCACAGGCTTTGCACGCGTCTGTAGCGAACTGTTTCGCGCCTTTCGCGAAGCCCGCCACGCCGATGCTCCAGAACCCTCCCCGACCATGGCCCTGACCCCCTCCGACGTGAGCCGCATCGCGCTGCTGGCCCGGCTCGAACTGAGCCCGGCCGAACAGGCTGCGATGCTCAGCCAGCTCAACGGCTTCTTCGACATCGTCGAGAAGATGCGCGCGGTCGACACCACCGGCGTGACCCCGCTCTACACGCCGCTGTCGGCGATCGGCGAGGTCGAGCTGCGGCTGCGCGGCGACGCCGTGACCGAGACCAACCAGCGCGAGCTCAACCAGCGCAGCGCGCCCGCCGTCGAGGAGGGTCTCTACCTCGTGCCGCGCGTGATCGAGTAAGGCCGTCTCCAGACCCATGAGCAAGCAACTTCACGAACTCGGCGTCGCCGAGATTGCCACCGGCCTCGAAGCGAAGCGCTTTTCGAGTGCCGAGCTGACGACGCACCTGCTGGGCCGTATCGACGCGAATCAATCGCTCGGTGCCTTCCTGGTCGTCGACCGCGATCAGGCGCTGACGCAGGCGCGCGCCGCCGACGCACGCCGCACCGCCGGCCAGTCGCTCGGCACGCTCGACGGCGTGCCGCTGGCGCACAAGGACATCTTCGTCAGCACCGACTTCACGAGCACCGCGGCGTCGAAGATCCTGGTCGGCCAGAGCGGCGGCTACCGCTCGCCCTTCGACGCGACCGTCGTGGCCAAGCTCAAGGCCGCCGGCACCGTCTGCGTCGGCAAGCTCAACTGCGACGAGTTCGCGATGGGCGGCGCCAACGAGAACTCGGCCTTCGGTGCCGTGCACAACCCGTGGGATACGACGCGCATCCCCGGCGGCTCCTCGGGCGGCTCGGCGACGGCGGTGGCCGCGCGCCTGCTGCCCGCGGCCACCGGCACCGACACCGGCGGCTCGGTGCGCCAGCCGGCCGCGCTGACCGGAGTCACCGGCATCAAGCCGACCTATGGCCGCTGCTCGCGCTACGGGATGATCGCCTTCGCCTCCAGCCTCGACCAGGCCGGGCCGATCGCGCGCAGCGCCGAGGATTGCGCGCTGCTGCTGCAGGCGATGAGCGGCTATGACGAGCGCGACTCGACCAGCGCCGAGCAGCCGGTGCCGGACTTCGCGGCCGCGCTGCGTACGCCGCGCGCAGGTGCGACCGAGTCGCGGCCGCTCGAGGGCCTGCGCGTCGGCGTGCCGCGCGAGTTCTTCGGTACCGGTGTCGCGGCGGATGTGGATGCCGCCGTCAAGGCCGCGCTGGCGCAGTACGAGCAACTCGGCGCTACGCTGGTCGACGTCAGCCTGCCGCGCACCGAACTCTCGATCCCGGTCTACTACATCATCGCGCCGGCCGAGGCGAGTTCGAACCTGAGCCGCTTCGACGGCGTGCGCTACGGCCATCGCGCCAAGGATGCCGAGGACCTGCTCGAGCTCTATCGCAAGAGCCGCAGCGAGGGCTTCGGCGCCGAGGTCAAGCGCCGCATCATGATCGGCACCTACGTGCTGAGCCACGGCTACTACGACGCCTACTACCTGCAGGCGCAGAAGCTGCGCCGCATGATCGCCGACGACTTCCAGGCCGCCTTCGAGCATTGCGACCTGATCGCCGGCCCGGTGGCGCCGACGGTGGCGCGCGCGATCGGCTCGCAGACCGATCCGGTGGCCGAGTACCTGGCCGACATCTTCACGCTGCCGGCCAGCCTGGCCGGGCTGCCCGGCATGAGCGTGCCGGCCGGCTTTGGCGGGGCCGGCATGCAGAACGCCGAGAAGGGCAGTCCTTCCGGTCTGCCCGTGGGCCTGCAGCTGATCGGCAACTACTGGCAGGAGGCGCAGCTGCTGCACGCGGCACATGCCTTCCAGCAGGCGACCGATTTCCACCTCCGCGCGCCGGAGGGATTCTGAACATGAGTCAGCCCAAGCTCATCCGCGGCTACGAGGTCGTGATCGGCCTCGAGACGCACACCCAGCTCTCGACCGCGTCGAAGATCTTCAGCGGCGCGTCGACCGCCTTTGGCGCCGCGCCCAACACGCAAGCCTGCGCGGTCGACCTGGCGCTGCCGGGTGCGCTGCCGGTGATGAACCGCGGCGCGGTAGAGCGCGCCATTCGCCTTGGCCTCGCGGTCGGCGGAGCTATCGCGCCGCTGTCGATCTTCGCGCGCAAGAACTACTTCTATCCCGACCTGCCCAAGGGCTACCAGATCAGCCAATACGAGCTGCCGGTGGTGCAGGGCGGGCATGTGGACTTCCTGCTCGACGGCGTCGCGCGCAAGGTGCGGCTGACCCGCGCGCACCTCGAGGAAGACGCCGGCAAGTCGATCCACGAAGGGCTGGATGGTGGTCATGGCGTCCACGGCCATCACGGCCCGGTCAGCGGCATCGACCTCAACCGCGCCGGCACGCCGCTGCTCGAGATCGTCTCCGAGCCCGACATGCGCTCCAGCGCCGAGGCGGTGGAGTACGCTAAGGCGCTGCACGCGCTGGTGGTGTGGCTCGGCATCTGCGACGGCAACATGCAGGAAGGCAGCTTCCGCTGCGACGCCAACGTCTCGGTGCGCCGACCCGGCGCGCCCTACGGCACCCGGCGCGAGATCAAGAACCTCAACAGCTTTCGCTTCCTGCAGCAGGCGATCGAGGCCGAGATCCAGTGGCAGATCGACCGCATCGAGGACGGCCACGCGATCGAGCAGGCGACGGTGCTGTTCGATCCCGACGCCGGCGAGACGCGCGCGATGCGCAGCAAGGAAGACGCGCACGACTACCGCTACTTCCCCGACCCCGACCTGCCGCCGCTGGTGATCGCACCGAGCTGGGTCGAGCGCGTGAAGTCGGAGATGCCGGAGTTGCCGGCGGTGATGGCGGCGCGCTTCGAGCGCGAGGACGGCCTGGCCGCCTACGACGCGGCGATGGTCACGCAGAGCGTGGCCTTTGCGCGCTACTACGAGGCCGCGCGCGATACCTGCAAGCAACCGAAACTGGTCGCCAACTGGCTGATGGGCGAGGTCTCGCGCCGGCTCAACGCCGAGGAGCGCGGCATCGAGGCGGCGCCGGTGAAGCCGGCCACGCTGGCGGCGCTGATCGGGCGCATCCAGGACGGCACGCTGTCGAACAACGGCGCGCGCCAGGTCTTCGAGGCGCTTTGGAGCGCGGGCGGCGAGGTCGACGCGCTCATCGAGCGACTTGGTCTCAAGCAGATGAACGACAGCGGCGCCTTGGAGGCCATCGTCGACGAGGTGCTGGCCGCCAACCCGAAGTCGGTCGAGGAATATCGCGCCGGCAAGGAAAAGGCCTTCAACGCGCTGGTCGGCCAGGTGATGAAGGCGAGCAAGGGCAAGGCCAATCCGGCCCAGGCCAACGAGCTGCTGAAGAAGAAGCTCGGCTGATCGCGCAGCAGCGGCGCGTGACGGCTACGCCGCCACCGCCGCGGCGCGCGCGCTGCGCTCGCCGCGGTCCACGTCGACCTTCTGCAGCAAGACCCAGCCGACGATGAAGAACGCGGCGGTGCTGAGGATCGCGACGCGATGGTTGCCGGCGGTGAGCCAGGTGATCAGGCCGTAGGTCAGCGGGCCGATGATGGCTGCCAGCCGCACCGAGAAGCCCCACAGGCCGAAGAACTCGGCGCGCTGCGCCTCGGGTGCGAAGGTGCCGGCCAGCGCGCGACCGGCCGACTGGCTCGAGCCCATGCACAGGCCGGCCACGACCGCCGCGACCCAGAACAGCGCCGGCCCGCGCGCCGCGGCGGCGAGCACCACCATCAGCACCCAGCCGGCCAGCGTGAACGACAGCGCCGGCTTGTGGCCGATGCGGTCCTGCCAGTAGCCGAAGGCGAAGGCCCCGAGCGCTGCCGCGATGTTGACCAGGAAGATCAGCATCATCGTCTCGGCCTGCTTGAAGCCCATCGCCTGCTCGGCATAGACCGCGGCCAGCGTGATCACCACCGCGATGCCGGCCTGGTAGCTGACGCAGCAGGCCAGGAACCAGCTGAAGTCGCGATAGCGGCGCGCCTCGTGCCAGGTCTGCGCGAGTCTTTGCAGCGCGGCCGTCATGCCGCCGACGGCCGCACCGCCGGCCACCACCTGCGGCTGCGCGCGCTCCTTGAGCAACGCAAAGGTCACGAGCGAGGCACCGCCATAGATTGCGGCGGTGATCAGCATCGTCACCGGCACGAACTGCGCCGCGGTCTCGCCGCGCGCCTGCGCCGCCAGCACCCAGGCCAGGCTGATGCCGAGCGCGAGCATGCCGCCGAAGTAGCCGAAGCTCCAGCCCCAGCCGGAAACGCGGCCGAGCGACTCGGGCCGCGCGAGTTCGGGCAGGAAGGCCGCAATCAGCGATTCGCCGTAGGAGTAGGCCACCGTCGCCACCAGCACCGCCGCCGTGGCCAGCGCCAACTGGCCCGGGCCGACCAGCGCCAGTGCCGCGGTGCCGAGCACGCAGGCGATGGTGGTGAAGACCAGGAGCTTCTTCTTGGCGCCGTGCAGGTCGGCATGGGCGCCGAGCGCCGGCGAACTCAGCATCACGATCGCGTTGGCGGCGGCCATCAGCAGCGTCCAGGCCAGCGTGCCCCAGTCGGCACCGCCGGCGACCACGCCGACGAAGTAGGCGCTGAACACCGCGGTCAGCACGACCGTCGTGTATCCCGAGTTCGCGAAGTCGTACATCGCCCAGCCGAAGACCTCGCGCTTGGCGACCCCTTCGTTGAGCGCTTCCTGGGGAAAGAGGGCCATGGCGGATCCGGGTGCGCGGCTGTGGAGCCGCGAGTGTTCCACGCCCGCGTGACGGCCGACGGCCGGGCTTACGCGCCGTCCTCCCGGTCGTCGCCGCGCGCCCGCCGGCGCAGGAAGGCCGCCCCACCGGCCTGCACCTGGCCAGCGGCCAGCGTCTGCCGGCCGAGCTCGAACTCCTGGCGCATCGCCTCGCGCCATGGCAGCCCGGCTTGGGCCAGCGCGCTGGCGCGGTCGTTGCGCAGGCAGGTTTGCGGATGCGCCGCGATCTGCAGCGCGAGTTCGATCGCCGCCTCCAGCGCCATGCCGCGCGGCACGATGCGGTTGACGAGGCCGATGTGCAGCGCCTCGGCGGCGTTGACCGCGCGGCCGGTGAGGATCAGGTCGAGCGCGCGGCTTTCGCCGATCAGGCGCGGCAGCCGCACCGTGCCGCCGTCGATCAGCGGCACGCCCCAGCGTCGGCAGAAGACGCCGAGCACCGCGTCCTCGGCGGCGACGCGCAGGTCGCACCACAGCGCCAGTTCGAGGCCGCCGGCCACCGCGTGGCCCTCGATCGCGGCGATCACGGGCTTCGAGAGGGCCAGCCGCGTGCAGCCCATCGGCGCGGTCTGCGCCAAGTCTTCGTTGAGCGGGTTGGCGCGCGAGCCGGGTGCGTCGAGGCTTTCGGCGATCGCCCGCAGGTCGGCACCGGCGCAGAAGCTGCCGGCAGCGCCGGCGAGCACCGCCACGTCGAGCGTGGCGTCGGCATCGAAGTCGAGGAAGGCGCGCTCCAGCGCCAGCGCGGTGGGGCCGTCGACCGCGTTGCGCACGGCGGGCCGATCGATCGTGATGACCGCGACCCGCGCGCCGCGCTCGAACAGGACGTTGCTCGTCATTGCCGCGACTCCGATGCCGCAAGGCCCAGCATCGCGCGCGCCTCGGCCGGGCTCGCCACCGCGCGCCCGGCCTTGCGAGCGCAGTCGGCCAGCGCCTCGATCAGTTCGCCGTTGCCGGGTGCACGCGCGCCGCCGGGCAGGTAGAAGGTGTCCTCGAGTCCGGTGCGCAGCATGCCGCCGAGTTCGGCGGTGCGCTGGTGCACCGGCCAGATCTCGGCGCGGCCGATCAGGGTGGTCTGCCACGTGGAGCCGGGCTCGATCCAGCGCGGCAGCAGCGCTAGCAGATCGGCGTCGGCCGGCATGCCGGAGGCCACGCCCATCACGAAGTTGTACTCCGGGTGGGTCACCATGCCGGCCTTCTGGTACATGCCGACCGAGCGCACGATGCCGACGTCGAAACACTCGAACTCGGGCTTCGTGCCGACTTCGTTCATCACGTCGAGGAAGGCCTGCACCTTGGCGACCGGATTGTCGAAGACCATCGGCGGCCAGGCCCATTGGCCGTCGTCCTTGATCTTCAGATAGTTCAGCGTACCCGCGTTGCAGGCAGCGATCTCGGGTCGCACGCGGCGGATGCAGGCGGCCGGGCCAGAGATGTCCTTGCCGATCACGCCGGTCGTCAGGTTGATGATCACGCCGGGGCAGGCGGCGCGGATCGCATCGACGACGCTCGCCGCGACCTCCGGGTCCCAGCTCGGCATGTGACCGTAGCCTTCTTCCTGCATGCGCAGGTGCACATGCATGATCGACGCGCCGGCCTCGAAGGCGGCGCGCGCCTCGGCGGCCATCTGCGCCGGAGTCACAGGCACCGGGTGCTGCTTGGGGTTGGTCAGCACGCCGGTCAGCGCGCAGGTGAGGATGGCCTTGTCCATTCAGGACTCCTTCGCTTCTTCGATATCGAGTTCGACCAGCAGTTCGGCCGCGGCGACCTGCGCGCGCGCCTTGGCATGCACCGCTCGCACCGTGCCGGCTGCGGCGGCGTTGATCCACATCTCCATCTTCATCGCCTCCACACAGGCAAGCGGCTGGCCGGTGACGACACGGTCACCGACGGCGACCAGCACCTGCGCCACGAGGCCGGCGACCGGCGCCAGCGCGCGCGCGGGGTCGGCGGCGTTGCCGCTGCTGGGGAAGGGCGACGGCTCGCTGAACGTGAACACCGCCGCGTCGCGCACCACGTGGAGCTGCTCGCCATCGTCGACGAGGGTCGCCTGGCGTTGCACGCCGTCCAGCTCGTAGCGCACCTGCCCATCCGCCATCGACAGCAGGCGGATGCCACCGGCCCCGACCCGCAGCGTGCGTCGCTCGTCGCCGCACTGCAGCTCGATGCCAAAGCCGACCAGGCTCGCCGGCCGCGCGCCGGCGCCGTCGCGCAAGGCGCGCGCGGCAGCGGCCAGCGCCCAGTCCTCGTCGCTTGGCAGCGGCCGTTGCAGCAGCGGCTCGCCCTGTTCGGCCCACTGGTCGATCAGCGCGGTGTGCATCGCGGCACCGGCGAAGGCCTCGTGGTTGATCAGCTCGCGCAGGAAGCGGCCGTTGTTGACGACGCCAAGCAGCGGCGCGTCATCGAGTGCCGCCGTCAACCGGCGGATCGCGTCCTCGCGCGTGCGGCCGTGAGCAATGATCTTGGCGACCATCGGGTCGTAGAAGGGCGTGATCTCGCCGCCCTCGCAGATGCCGCTGTCGATGCGCACGCCGAGCTGCAGCGCGCGCCCGGGCCGCCAGTGGGCGATGCGGCCGGTCTGCGGTCGGAAGCCGCCATACGGGTCCTCGGCGTAGAGCCGCGCCTCGATCGCGTGGCCCTCGAATCGAACGTCCTCCTGCAGCCGCGGCAGCCAGGCCGTCAGCGGCTCGCCGGCGGCGATGCGCAGCTGCCACTCGACCAGGTTGAAGCCGGTGATGCACTCGGTGACCGGGTGCTCGACCTGCAGCCGGGTGTTCATCTCGAGGAAGTAGTGGCGACGATCCGCATCGACGATGAACTCGACCGTGCCGGCGCCGACATAGCCCACCGCCAGCGCGGCTGCCACCGCATCGGCGCCCATGCGCGCGCGCATCGCGGCGTCGACGATCGGCGACGGTGCCTCCTCGATCACCTTCTGGCGCCGGCGCTGCGCGGTGCAGTCGCGCTCGCCGAGGTGCACTGCGTGGCCATGCGCGTCGGCAAAGACCTGGATCTCGATGTGACGGCCGCCCTCGATCAGCCGCTCGAGCATCAACGTGCCGTCGCCAAAGGCGCTCAGCGCCTCACGGCGGGCGCCGGCGATCGCGGCGGGCAGTTCGACCTCATGCCGCACCAGCCGCATTCCGCGCCCGCCGCCGCCGGCCACCGCCTTCACCAGCAGCGGCAGACCGAGCTGGCGCGCCGCGGCGATCAGTTGCTCGTCGCCCGCATCGGCGTCGAGATAGCCGGGGGCGCAAGGCACACCGGCCTCGATCATGCGGCGCTTGGCGCGCGCCTTGTCGCCCATCGCCTCGATCGCCGACGCCGGCGGTCCGATGAACACGACGCCGGCGTCAAGGCAGGCCTGCGCGAAGGCCGCGTTCTCGCTGAGGAAGCCATAGCCCGGGTGCAGTGCATCGGCACCGGTGGCGCGCGCGGCGCCGAGCACGGCCTCGAACGAGAGGTAGGACTCGGCTGCCGGTGCCGGGCCGATGCGCACCGCTTCGTCGGCCAGCGCCACATGCGGCGCGGCGGCATCGGCGTCGCTGAACACAGCGACCGTTCGATAGCCGAGAGCGCGCGCGGTGCGCATGACCCGGCAGGCGATCTCCCCGCGGTTGGCGATCAGGATCTTCTTCATGAGCCCGGCATCCAGCTCGCCTTGCGCTTCTGCATGAAGGCCAGCGTGCCCTCCGTGCCTTCCGGCCCGAGCACCGCACGCGAGAAGACCTGAGCGGCCTCGTCGACCAGCGAGCCCGGGCTCTGCAGCCGCGCCTTGGCGATCAGCGCCTTGGTCGCCGCGATCGCGCCCGGTGCGCATTGCAGGATGCCGTGCAGAACCCGCTCCAGCGCGACGTCGAGCGCTTCGCCGCTCGGATGCACCTCGTGCACCAGACGCAGCGCCAGCGCCTCGCGCGCATCGAGCCGGCCGCCGCTGACCGCCAGCCGCTTGGCCTCGGAGTAGCCGAGCCGCTCGACCAGGAAGGGCGCAATCTGCGCCGGCACGACGCCGAGCGAGGTTTCGGGCAGGCGAAAGCTCGCGCTCTCGTCGGCAATCGCGACGTCGGCCACGCAGGCCAGTCCGAAGCCGCCGCCCATCACCGTGCCCTCGAGCACTGCGACCAGCGCCTTCGGCGTCGACGCGAAGGCGACGCACAGTTCGCCGAAGGCGCGGCTCACATCGGCCATCGGGTCAGCGCCTGTTTCACCGACGCGCCCGCGCGCGGCCGCCATGTCGCCGATGTCACCACCGGCGCAGAAGTGGCCACCGGCGCCGCGTAGCACGATCACGCGCACCGCCGCATCGGCTTCGGCCGCTGCGAGCGAGGCGCGCAGCTCCTGCACCATCTGCAGCGACATCGCGTTGCGCTGCGCGGGGCGGTTCAGCGTCAGGTGCAGCACGCCGGCGTCACCGGCGACAGCGATCGTCTCGAACGGACTCATCTCAGTGCTCCGCCGGCTTCTGATCGGGTCGCGCGGCCCACGTCGGCTCCAGATCGGGACGGTGGGGCGTTCTGCGGAGCGAAGTAAAGGAGGAGCCGGCCGCAGGCCGGCGGGGGACATGAGCGCAGCAGAGCGCCCCGGCGGCCCGATCACGCGCTGCGATCCGCATGCCCAGCCTCACTTCACCGCCTTCGGCAAGGTCCCCTCGAGCTTGCAGATGATCCCCAGCATGATCTCGTCCGCCCCACCGCCGATGCTCACGAGACGCGAGTCGCGGTAGGCCTGCGAGATCGGGTTGTCCCAGGTGAAGCCCATGCCGCCCCAGAACTGCAGGCAGGCATCGGGCACCTCGCGGCTGAGCTTGCCGCACTTGAGCTTTGCCATCGAGGCGAGCTTGGTGACGTCCTTGCCGCTGACGTACATCTCGACCGCGCGGTAGGTCAGCGCGCGCAACGCCTCGACCTCGCAGCGCAGCTCGGCCAGCTTGAAGTGAACCGCCTGGTTGTCGAGGATCGGCCGGCCGAAGGTGTGGCGCTGGCGGGTGTAGTCGATGGTCAGGTCGATCAGCCGGTCGAGCGCCTTGAGCGATGACGCCGCGCCCCACAGCCGCTCCTCCTGGAACTGCAGCATCTGGAAGGTGAAGCCCATGCCTTCCTGGCCGATCAGGTTGCGCTGCGGCACGCGCACGTTGTCGAAGAACAGCTGCGCGGTATCCGAGCTGTTCATGCCGATCTTCCTGATCTTCTGCTTGGTGATGCCGGGGGCATCCATCGGCACGATGATCAGGCTCTTGTTCTTGTGGACCGGGCCGTCGCCAGTGTTGGCGAGCAGGCAGCACCAGTCGGCCTTCAGGCCATTGGTGATCCACATCTTGGAGCCGTTGATGACGTAGTCGCCGCCTTCCTTGCGCGCGGTGGTCTTGACCGCCGCGACGTCGGAGCCGCCGCCGGGCTCGCTGACGCCGAGACAGCCGACCACGTCGCCGGCGATCGAGGGCGCGAGGAACTCCTTCTGCAGCTCGGGCGAGCCGAAGCGCGCCAGCGCCGGGGTGCACATGTCGGTGTGGACGCCGATCGCCATCGGCACGCCACCGCAATGCGCTACGCCGAGCGCCTCGGCCATCACCATCGAGTAGCTGAAATCGAGCCCGGCGCCGCCGAGTTCCTCCGGGTACTTGAGGCCGAGCAGGCCGAGGTTGCCGAGCTTCTTGAAGATCGCGTGGCTCGGGAACTCCTCGGCCGCCTCCCACTCGGGCACGAAGGGGTTGATCTCCTTCTCGACGAACTTCATCACGGTGTCGGCGAGGGCGCGGTGTTCGGCGGTGAAGTTCATCGAGGTCTCCGATTGATTGGTTGTTGCTGCCGTTCAGAAGCGCGCGACACCGAAGGTGCTGGGGCGCAGCGTGCGTGCAGCGGCCTCGGCCGTGATCGCCAGGCACAGGCCGAGGATGCGGCGCGTGTCGCGCGGGTCGATCACGCCGTCGTCCCACAGGCGCGCGGTGCCGAACAGCACGTCGCTTTCCTTGTCGAGCCGCAGCCGCAGCTGGTCGCTCATCGCCTGCAGCGCTTCCTCGTTGACCGGCATGCCGGAACGCTCGAGCTTGCCGCGGCCGACGATGTCCATCACCTTGGCGGCCTGCGCGCCGCCCATCACCGAGGTGCGCGCCGAGGGCCAGGCAAAGATGAAGCGCGGGTCGAAGCCGCGCCCGCACATGCCGTAGTTGCCGGCGCCAAAAGAGCCGCCGATCAGGAAGGTGAACTTGGGCACCCGGGCGTTGGCCACCGCCTGGATCATCTTGCTGCCATGCTTGATCGCACCGGCTCGCTCGGCGACGGCGCCGACCATGTAGCCGGTGGTGTTCTGCAAAAAGACCAGCGGCGTGCCGCTCTGGTCGCACTGCTGGATGAACTGCGCGGCCTTGGTCGAGCCGTTGGGCTGGATCGGGCCGTTGTTGCCGATCAGGCCGACCAGTTGGCCATGCACGCGGGCGTGGCCGCAGACCGTGTCGCTGCCGTAGCCGGGCTTGAACTCGAGAAAGTCGGAGCCGTCGACCAGGCGCGCGATGACTTCGCGCACGTCGTACGGTTCGCGATCGTCGGCCGGGACGATGCCGAGCAGTTCTTCGGCCGCGAACTTCGGCTCGTCGAAGACGCCGCCCTCCGGCACCACATCCCAGCGCAGCTTGTCGATCACCTCGCGCGCCAGCGCAATGGCATGCGCGTCGTTCTCGCAGAGATGCTCGCCAAGGCCGGTGACCGTGGCGTGGGTCTCGGCGCCACCGAGTTCCTCTTCGCTCGCGTCCTCGCCGATTGCGGCCTTCACCAGCGGCGGACCGGCGAGAAAGATGCTGGAGCGGCCGCGTACCAGGATCACGGTGTCCGACAGCCCCGGCAGGTAGGCACCGCCGGCGGTGGATGAACCATGCACCACCGCCAGTTGCGGAATGCCGGCCGCCGACAGTCGCGCCTGGTTGGCAAAGCTGCGCCCGCCCTCGATGAAGATCTCGCTCTGGTACATCAGGTTCGCGCCGCCCGACTCGACCAGGTAGACCAGTGGCAGCTTGTTCTCGCGCGCGATCTCCTGCGCGCGCAGCGCCTTCTTCAGCCCCATCGGCGCCACCGTGCCGCCCTTGATGGCACTGTCGCTGGCCGAGACCAGCACCCGCTTGCCGGCAACGATGCCGATGCCGACGATGCTGCCACCGCCCATCACGCTCTTCTTGCCGTCGTCGTCGTGCATGCCGAGGCCGGCCAGCGTCGAGATCTCGAGGAAGTCGCTGCCGCGGTCGATCAGCCGCGCCACGCGCTCGCGTGGCAGCAGCTGGCCGCGAGCCTCGAACTTCGCGCGCTTGGATTCGCCTTCGGCCACCACCTTGGCCTCGAGCGCGCGCACCTGCGCCAGCCGCTCGCCCATCTTGGCGGCGTTGGCCTTGAAGCGTTCACCCCTGGCATCGATGCGGGAGGCCAGCACCGGCATCAGTTGGCTCCCTTCAGCACCTCGGGCTCGACCGCGCGGTGGAAGCCGTCGAAGGGCTTCGAGCGCTCGTGGTCGATGCTCGGGAAGATCGGATCGCCAAGCGGCGCGCCGCCGTCGATCGCCAGCGTGACGCCGGTGATGAAGGCCGCACCGGGCGACAGCAAAAAGCAGATCGCCGCGCTGACCTCGGCCTCGACGCCCATGCGGCGCAGCGGCACATGCTGGCGCAGCTTCGGGATGATCGCCTTCATCGCGCCGCCGTAGGTGTCCATGCCGCTGCTGGCGATCCAGCCCGGCGCGACCGCGTTGACGCGCACGCCGCTGCTGGCCCATTCGAAGGCCGCGGTCTGCGTCAGGTTGCTCATGCCGGCCCGCGCCGCGCCCGAGTGACCCATGCCGGGCATGCCGTTGCGAAAGTCGGCCGTCATGTTGACGATCGCGCCACCGTGCTGCTGCATCGATTGCAGGAAGACTTCGCGCATCATCAGGAAGCCGCCGGTCAGGTTGTTGCTGACCACCGCGTCGAAGCCGCGCTTGCTGATGGCCTGCAACGGCGCCGGGAACTGGCCGCCAGCGTTGTTGACCAGCCCGTGTACCGGCCCGAGCTCGGCCACCACCGAGGCCACCGCGGCCTTGACCTGCTCCTCGTCGCGGATGTCGAAGGCGCGGCAATGAGCCGTGCCGCCGTCCTCGCGGATCTCGGCGGCGACACGATCAAGCTTTTCCTGCGTGCGGCCGCTGATGAGGACCGTGGCGCCGAGCGCTGCAAGCTCGTGCGCGACGCAGCGGCCGATGCCGCTGCCGCCACCGGTGACCCAGTGCAACTGGCCGGCGAACAGGCCGGGCCGCAGCACGCTGGCATAGCGAGAAGGGGTGGACATATGACGAACCTCCGGACGCCGCATTAGGCTTTAGGGTGACGTATACGTCAATCGACTGCCTCATTGGTGAATACGCGGATGCTTGCGGCATGCGCGCCGCCTAGGATCGGCCGCGAATGTTGCCTACCCTGGAGAACTCTGCATGAACTTTCAAGAATGCACCGAAGCGCTGCGCGCCAAGGCCGGCGCCGACTCGGGCCTGAACGCCACCCTCAAGTTCGACTGCGGTGCCGACGGCTGCGTCTACCTGGACGGCAGGTCCACGCCCAACACCGTGAGCAACGACAGCCGCGACGCCGACTGCACCGTGGCCATCACGACCGAGAATCTCTCGGCCCTGCTGACCGGCGATCTGGAGCCGGCGACCGGCTTCATGATGGGCAAGTTCAAGGTCTCGGGCGACATGAGCGTGGCGCTCAAGTTGCAGCGTCTCGTGTAATGGCAGCGCTGCCGCAGCTCAGACTCTCGATGCCGGCCGACGCCCGGAACGCGCGCGCCTTCGTCGCCGCCCACCACGAGCGCGGCGGCGACGAGCTGTTCGGCATCGGCGAGCTGTGCGAGGAGCTCGGCATCTCGCTGCGCGCGATCCGCTTCTACGAGGACAAGGGACTGCTGGCGCCGCGCCGCGTCAACGGCACCCGCGTCTACACGCGACGCGATCGCGCGCGCCTGCTGCTGATCCTGCGCGCGAAGGCGATCGGCTCCTCGCTGGCCGAGATCAAGCAGTACCTCGACCTCTACGGCGACCACGGCGAGGGCCGCGTGCAGCAGCTGCAGTTCGTGGCCGACAAGACCGACGCGGCGATCGCCGAACTCGAGCAACGCAAGGCCCAGATCGAGGCCACGCTGGCCGAGCTGCGGGTGATCAACGCCACCGTCAAGCAACACCTGAAGGCACGCGCGCGCGCCGGCAAGGACGGCTGACGCTGCATCGAGGACCCCCTCTCGCGATCCGGGGCTTCCCTTCGTCCCGGATGACCGACGAGCACCGCATGCTCTCCGGCGCCTTGGTGCGCTTCAGATCACGGCTTGCCTCGGGCGCGGAATGGGTGTACAGCATCGGCTGTTGGGATCCGTCCTCGCACAACCCTTAAGGAGGTGACCATGCGCAGACGCGTCTACTGGCTGATACCCGATCTGGCGAGCGCTCGCCGGACCATGGATGATCTGCTCCTCGCCCGCATCGAGGTGTCGCACATCCACTTCGTGGGGCGCGAGGGCGCCGACCTCTCGGGCCTGCACGCGGCCAACCTGCTGCAGACCTCGGACGTGGTCCGGTCGGCCCAGGCCGGCATCGTGATCGGCGCCGCCGTCGGCGCCGTGGCCGGGTGCCTGGCGGCGTTTCTGTTTGCCGATGCCGGCGAGCCGCCCCAGTGGGGCATCGCCGCCGTGCTCGCGATCCTCGGCGCGCTCATCGGCGCCTGGGCCTCGAGCATGATCGGCATCGCCACGCCGAGCAGCCGGCTCAAGCGCTTCGAACCTGCCATCGAGCAGGGGCAGATCCTGCTGATGGTCGACGTGCCGCGCTCGCGCGTGCTCGAAGTCGAGCGCCGCCTGGAGGCCCTGCATCCCGAGGCTCATCTGGAGGGCGTCGAGCCCAACATCCCGGCCTTTCCCTAGGCGGGGCTCCTACGCGCTTTCAAGCACCCGCAGGATCTCGCGGCCATAGGCCTCGAGCTTCTTCGCGCCGACGCCGCTGACCTCGCCGAGCGAGGCCAGCGAGTCGGGCGCCAGGCGCGCCATCTCGGCCAGCGTGGCGTTGCTGAACACGATGTACGGCGGCAGGCTGTGCTCGCGCGCGACCTCGGTGCGCCATGACTTGAGCGCCTCGAAGCGCGCCTGCCCGGCACCGTCGAGCCCGGCCGGCGCTTCCCTGGCGGCGGCGCCGCGGACCCGCGTCGTGCGGCCGGTCTTGCCGCCGCGCGGCGCCACGTTCGGCACCCGCAGTTGCAGGCTGAGCTCGCCCTTGAGGACGGCGCGTGCGCCGTCGGTGAGCACCAGCGTCTGGTACTCGCCCTCGGTCATCACGCAGCCGAGCGCCACCAGCTGGCGCAACACCGCGCGCCAGCGGCTCTCGTCGAGATCGGCGCCGACGGCGAAAGTGCTGAGCCGCTCGTGGCCGTACTGCGCCACCTTGTCGCTGCGCTTGCCGCGCAGCACGTCGATCAGGTGGCCGGCGCCAAAGGCGCGCGGGCCCTGGTCGTGGCGCTGAAAGCGCAGGATGCAACTCAGCAGCTTCTGCGCCGCCTCGGTGCCGTCCCAGGTGGCCGGCGGCTCCAGGCAGTTGTCGCAGTTGCCACAAGCCGTTGACGACTCCCCGAAGTAGCCGAGCAGCCTCACACGGCGGCAGTCGGTGGCCTCGGCCAGTGCGAGCAAGGCGTCGAGCTTGGCGCGCTGCAGGCGCTTGAACTCCTCGCCCGATTCGCCGTCGTCGATCATGCGACGCTGGTTGACCACGTCGGCCAGGCCGTAGGCCATCCAGGCCTCGGCCGGTTCGCCGTCACGGCCGGCGCGGCCGGTCTCCTGGTAGTAGCTCTCGATGTTCTTGGGCAGGTCGAGGTGGGCCACGAAGCGCACGTCGGGCTTGTCGATGCCCATGCCGAAGGCGATGGTCGCGACCATCACGATGCCATCCTCGCGCAGGAAGCGGTCTTGGTGCTTCTGGCGCACGCCACTGTCGAGCCCGGCGTGGTACGGCAGCGCTGCGATGCCCTCGGTCTCGAGCCAGGCCGCGGTCTCGTCCACCTTCTTGCGGCTCTGGCAATAGACGATGCCGGCCGCGCCCTCGTGCTCCTCGCGCAGGAAGCGCAGCAGCTGGCGCCTGGGATCGTCCTTCTCGACCACCCGGTAGCGGATGTTCGGGCGGTCGAAGCTGCTGATGAACAGGCGCGCGTCTTCGAGTTGCAGGCGCTCGATGATGTCGGCGCGCGTGTGCTCGTCGGCCGTGGCGGTCAGCGCGATGCGCGGCACCGCGGGGAAGCGCTCGTGCAGCACCGACAGGCCGAGGTAGTCGGCACGGAAGTCATGGCCCCACTGGCTCACGCAATGGGCTTCGTCGATCGCGAACAGGCTCAGCAGCCGGCGCTCGGCGAGCGAATCGAGCTGGGCCAGCATGCGCGGCGTGGTCAGCCGCTCGGGCGCCACATAGAGCAGCACGAGGCGGCCGCTCATCATCTCGCGCTCGATGCGCTGCACGTCGGGCAGATCGAGCGTGCTGTTGAGGAACGAGGCATGCACGCCGGCCTCCTCGAGCGCGCCGACCTGGTCGTGCATCAGCGCGATCAGCGGGCTCACGACCACGGTGACGCCGCGCCCGGCGCGGTGGCGCGCGATCGCCGGTACCTGGTAGCACAGGCTCTTGCCGCCGCCGGTGGGCATCAGCACCAGCGCGTCGCCGCCGGCCACCACCCGCTCGACGATCTCGGCCTGCGGGCCACGGTAGGCGGCGTAGCCGAACACGCTCTGCAGGATCTGCAGCGGGTCGGTGGGGGCGAGGGTGGCGTCGGGGCGGGGCGGGGTCACGACAGGCATCCTAGCGGCGCATGGCCCCCGAACGCGCCAAAGCGGCAAGAATGGACCGCTCGCTCCACTCCCGTCGAGGCTGCCGATGAACGAGAACGCCGAGCGCCTGCGCGCGCTGCTGGTCCGCAACTTCAACGAGCTGCCGCTCGAGCGCCACGAGCGCCCGCCGCTGTACGACACCCGGTATGCGCAGCTGTCCGAGGGCACGGCGGCGCGCAAGCTCGGCGCCGGCATCGACATCCTGGCGCCTGGCATGCGCGTCTGCCCCTACCACCTGCATCACGCGCAGGAGGAGATGTTCGTCGTGCTCGAGGGCGAGGGCACGCTGCGGGTGGCAGGGGAACTGGTGCCGATCCGCGCCGGCGACGTGATCTTCATTCCGCCCGGACCCGAGTATCCCCACCAGATCGTCAACAGCTCGGCGGCGCCGCTGAAGTACCTTTCGATCAGCACCCAGGAGCGGCCGGAGCTCTGCGAGTACCCCGACTCCGGCAAGCTCAGCGCCTCGACCGGGCAGGTCAGCCTGCGCAACCGCGCCGAGGCCAATCTCGACTACTGGGACGGCGAACCCTAGGCCGGGGCGCGATGCCCATTCGTCATAATTGAACATTCAGCCCATTCCCCAGCGGAGCGCGTCATGGCCTCGGTCAACAAAGTCATCCTCGTCGGCAACCTCGGCCGCGACCCCGAAGTGCGCTACACGCCCAACGGCGCGGCGATCTGCAACGTCACCATCGCCACCTCGCGCAACTGGAAGGACAAGACCAGCGGCGACAAGGTCGAGGAGACCGAGTGGCACCGCGTGGTCTTCTACGACAAGCTGGCCGAGATCGCCGGCGAGTACCTCAAGAAGGGCCGCTCGGTCTACGTCGAGGGCCGCCTGAAGACCCGCAAGTGGCAGGACAAGGAAGGCAAGGACACCTACACCACCGAGGTCATCGCCACCGAGATGCAGATGCTCGGCAGCCGCGAAGGCATGGGCGGCGGCGAGGGCGGCGGCTACAGCCGCGGCGAAGGTGGTGGCGGTGGTGGCGAACGCCAGCAGCGCGCCCCGGCCGCGCGCCCGGCGCCGGCCGCGCAGAAGCCGGCGACCGGCTTCGACGACATGGACGACGACATTCCGTTCTGAGGGGCGGACTCTCGGCTTCGGCGAACAGGGGCCGGTGACGCATCCGTCACCGGCCCCTTCTTCGTTGGCGCTGCTGCGCCAGCGCGACTGGCGCGGCCTCGTCCTCTACCTCGTCGCGAACGACCAGCTGAGCCGCGCTGCCAGCGAGTTGCCGGCCAGGTCCTTGACGCGCGGGTCGGAAGTCCCGCCGGCGATGCTCACCGTGTAGGTCTTCAGCGCACCCAGATTGGCGTTCGGATTGAGCGTCAGCCTGCGGTTGGTCGCGCTGTAGCTGACCACCGCCGGCACCAGCGCGCCCGCCGAGTCGCGCAGTTCGACGGTGCCCGTGTTGATGGTGGAAGCGTCCATCGGCTCGCTGAAGGTGGCCGTGATGTTGGTACCGCGGCCGATGCCGGTGGCGCCGCTGGCGGGCGTTCTCGCGGTCACGGTCGGCGCCGTGGTGTCGGGCGCGGCGGTAGTGAATGACCAGCTTCGGTTGACGGCCAGCGCGTTGCCGGCCAGGTCCTTGACACGCGGATCGGTCGCCCCGCCGCGAACGGTCGCGGTGTAGAGGGTGGCCGCAGCCAGCGCGCCGCCGGGCGTCAGCGTCGCGACCCGCGTCGTCGCGTTGTAGACGACGCTGGCCGCGACCGGGGTGTTGCCCGGTCCACGCAAGTCGAAGGTGCCGAGGTTGATGGTGGCTGGATCCATGGCCTCGTCGAAGGTGGCGCTGACCACGGCGCTGGTCGCCACACCACCGGCACCACTCGCCGGGGAGATCGATGTCACCGCCGGCGGCGTGAGGTCGGCCGGTGCGGTGGTCGAGAACACCACGTCGACCCAGTAGTTGCTGGACTGGTAGGTGGCCGCGGGAAAGGCCGTCGACGGACCATAGACGTACACGCCATTGCCGCCGCTGGCGCCGTCGCGAAGCGCGCGCAGCGGCGGGCTGTCGACACCGGCGCTGGCGAAATAGCCGTTGTCGCCGGCATAGCGACCGTTCGGCGCCAGGTACGAGGCGACGTAGACGGTGCCGGCGGTGATCGCCACCGGATTGGCGAAGTTCACCTGCTGCCAGCCGGAGGCGGTCTCGTTGACGAAGGTGGCACTCGCGAGCTGCTGGCCGCCGGCGGTCCAGAGCGTACCGACGTGGGTGCCGGTGTTGGTGACGCCCTTGTAGAAGCGGATGCCGGTGATGAAGCCGTTCTGGTCGGACGTGAACTTCACGCCGAGGTTGACCGCGGCCGTATCGCTGTCGCTGATGTTCGTCGGGACGGCACTGGCGGGCCAGATCGTCGTCCCGTTGCCGCTGGGCGCCGGCGCCGGCCCCTCGTCGCTGCCGATCTCGCGCAGGTACGCCGTCAGCGACGCGAGTTCGGTGTCGCTCACGGTGACGTTGTTGTGCGCGCGCACGGC
The DNA here is from genome assembly GCF_004217215.1 of Rivibacter subsaxonicus. Taxonomy (GTDB): domain Bacteria; phylum Pseudomonadota; class Gammaproteobacteria; order Burkholderiales; family Burkholderiaceae_C; genus Rivibacter; species Rivibacter subsaxonicus. The sequence goes on along the minus strand of NZ_SHKP01000005.1, from coordinate 512,627 downwards.
GTCACCGAGCGTGGCAGCCGAGCCATCGTGCAGGTAGGGCGCGCTGGCCCAGACATCACGTAGCGTCGGGATGTCGATGCCGGTGAGCGCGGCGCCAAGCCGCAGCCCGCTGCTGGTCTTGAGCGTCCCGATGTTGGCCGGCGGCACCGTGCCCGAGGCGCTGAACGCTGCGCCGGCGTGGCATGCCGCGCAGTTCTTGCTGACGAACACCGAGCGGCCGGCCATCGCAGCGCCGCTCAGGTTGCCGCTGCCGTCCCGTGCGGGCGACGGGTCGAAGGCGTTGAGCGAGGCCACGTAGGCGGCCAGCGCGTCGAGATCGGCGCTGCGTCCGGCCTTGGGGTCGCCGAGCGGCTGGCTGCGCGTGCCGGCGCTGAAGTCGGCGTCGCTCATCAGGCCCGAGCCGCCGGCGAGCGCGCGGATCTGGCCCTCGAAGTCCTGGACTTCATCGAAGTTGTTGCTCCAGTGAAGGTTGCCCTGGCCGCCCGCGCGGCCGCGCAGGCTGATCGTGTTGCGCAGACCCTCGCCCATGCCGGTGAGGTCCCAGACCCGGCCGTCATGGCCGCCATCGTTGTGGCAGCTGGCGCAGCTCATGTAGCGGTCGCGCGCCAGGCGGGTGTCACGCGCATCGTAGAAGTGCTGCTTGCCGATCAGCACGTTGGCGGCCAGCTTCTCGATCGCCACCGCCGGCAGGGTGGCCAGCAGCGGCACGTCGGCTTCGCTGCCAGCCAGCAGCGTGCGCAGGTCGTGGACGCTGACGCTGCGATCCATGAAGTTGTTGACGTAGAGCGTGTTGCCGTCCGGCGCCAACGCCAGCCCCTGCGGTGCGCGACCGACATCGAAGCGCAGCAACTCGTTGCCGCCGTGCGCGTCGATGATCGCGACCTCGCGACTGGTCTCCAGGGCCACGAAGAGATAGTTGCCGCGGGCGTCGAACACCGCCGCGCTGGCCATGCTGGCGTTGTCGTGATCGATGCGGGCCGCGTAGTCCTCGGCACCGGCCGGCAGCGTGATGCGCGAACTGATCGCCCGGACCGTGTTCTGGAAGTTCAGGTCGGAGCCGTCGCGCAGCGCGCCACGACGGATGTTGTCCTGCTTCGATGGCAGCCAGGCCTGGCTGCCGTCGGGCGAAATGGCTGCCGCGCCCAGATAGTTGGGCACGCCGCGACCCTGGTTCTCGGCGTCCGCCTTGGCACTGTGGCGCAGCGCGATGCTGCGCGTCAGCGCCATGGTCGCGGCATTGACCTCGAGCAACTCGCCGCCGACGAAGTCCGGCGTGCTGATGCTGGCGGTGCCCTCGCCCGGCAGCGGCGGCGTGACGAAGCGCGACACGAAGACGCGAGCACCATCGGCACTCACCGAGAGATGGCGCGCGTTCTGGCCGATCGCCAGGCTGCCGGTCTGGCTGAAGCTGGCGGTATCGAAGCGCAGCAACTGGCCGCCGCCTTCGAGCGCCACGAAAGCCTGCGCGGCCGTCGGCGACATCGCGATGCCGAAGGGCTGCGAGGCGCGCGGCAGCGCGACGGTACGCACCACCGCGCGCGTCGCCGGGTCGATCACGCTGATCGATGCACTCTGCTTGTTGCTGACCCACAGCATGCCGTCCGCGGCCCGCGCAATCGCGCGTGGCGCGGCGCCCACTGCAACTTCCGCCAGCTTGGCACGACTGACCGTGTCGAAGGCGCTGACGCTGTCGTTGTCCTGGTTGACCACCCACAGCCGCGGATTGCCGGTCGCCGGCTCCTCGACCAGCAGGTTGGTCGAGACGCTCGGCTTCTGCGCCGTGGCCGGCAGGTACACCGTTTGCAGGAAGCTGCGGCTGATCAGGTTGCCGCGGTCGTCGGTCACCATCAGCGTGACGCTGTAGATGCCGGCGCGGGTGTAGGTGTGGGCGGCGCTGGCGCTGCTCGACCATTCGGTGGTGGCGCTGCCGTCACCGAAGCTCCAGCGATAGCGCGGATTCACGCCGCTCGCGTCTGCCGTGAACGTGATGCTGCCGTTGGCCTGCACCGGCGTCGCCGGCGGCAACGGGGCCAGATTCAGCGGCGCAGGGTCGGTCACCGTCCAGACGAAGCTGGCACTGGCGGCGTTGATGCCGTCGCTGGCGACGACCACCACGTCGTAGCTGCCGGCCGCGGTGGGCGTGCCGCTGATGGCGCCACTGAGCGCATCGAGCACCAGCCCCGGCGGCAGGCCGCTGGCGCCGTAGCCGAGCGCATCGCCGTTGGGGTCGCTGGCGCTCAGCACCAGGTTGCTGGCCACACCGATGGTGCCGCTCTGCGCGCCGGGAGCGGCGAGCACCGGCACGATCGCCGGATTCGGGTTGGCGGCAATGCCGATCCGCACGATCTTCGCCTCCGATGGCACGCCGGTAGCATCGATCAGGAACAGCATGTAGAAGCCGGGCGGCGCATCGACCGCCTTGGTCGGCAACTGCAGCGCAAGCTTGCTGCCGACGACGGCCAGGCTCAGCTCGACGAAGCGCTGCTCCATGTTGAAGCCGTGAGTCGCCGAGCCGGTCTTGACCAGCGTCGCGCGGCTGATGGCGGCCGGGTTGTCGGTGTCGACCATCAAGGTCTTGCCGATCTCCAGACCAGTGGGCACCGCGCCCAGCGTCGGTCGCGGCGCACGCGTGCCGTTGGACGCGAACAGGTAGGGTGGGTAGTAGATCTCGGCGTTGCGGTTGTTCTGCGGCCCGGGCGCACCACCGCCGACCACCAGCACGCTGGCGTCGGGCATCAGCAGGGCGTTGGAGTGGTAGAGCCTTGCCCTGACCGCGCTGGCGCCGACGCTCCACTGGCCGCTGGTCGGGTCCCAGATCTCGGCCGTGTAGTTGACGTTGGTCATCTCGTTCCAGACCGAGCTGCCGCCGGTGGCCAGCACCCGGCCGTTGGGCAGGATCGTCGCGGTCGACAGCCGCCGCTGCGAAGACATCGACTGGGTCGGCGTCACCACCGGCACGCCGCTGGTGATGTCGATGACGACGGCACCGTTGGAGGCGCCGCCGTACTGCAGGATCCGGCCCGGCCTGAACATCGCCGCACTGGAGTCGTTGCCGCGATTGGCGGCGGCAAACTGCCCGGCCATCGTGATCGCCCCGGTGCCCGAGGCGTTGACGTAGTACATGCGGCCCGCGCTGTCATAGCCGAACACGCGCCCGTCGGGTGCGACGAAGTTGCGCGGGTACATGAAGTCCAGGCCGCCGGTGTTGGCGCTGCTCAGCAGCCGGAAGACGCCGTCGAGTTGGCGCGCCTCCGGCCGGTCGGTGCCTCCACTGCCGCCCTGGATGTAGGTCTCGCCGTTGATCAGCGTGGTCGAGGTCGAGTACCAGCGCGCGCGATTCATGTCCGAACCCGGTGTCAGCGAGTTGTCCAGCGTGCGGAACAGGTTGCTGTCGTTATTGCCGGTGTTGGTGGTCTGGGTGCCGGTCCAGTTGTCGCCGCCGGCCAGGAACACGGTCGGGGCGCCCTGGGGCAGCAGCAATTGCGAGCCGCAGAAGATGTCGGTCGGGGTCAGGTTGGGCAGCGTCAGGTGACCGGTGTCCGGCGCACCGGTGCCGTCCCAGACGTCGTAGACGAACTTGCCAGTCTGCTTGCCGTCCTCGTTGGTGCCGTAGCTGAGGACACCCCCATCCGGCAGCAGCACGGCATGCACCGCGATCAACGGCCAGTTGTAGACCGGCGACCACATGCCCCGCACGTGCGCATCGCCCGGGATCGGCACGCTGGGGACGAAGCCGGCTGGCCTGGCCGTGCGCTCCTGCTGCGCGCTGGCGCTGTCCTGTTCTTCGCTGCCGCCGCCGCAACTGGAAAGCAGCATGACGGCAATCGAGACCGTCAGCGCAGCTCGCCAGTTACCGCGGCTCGCCAGCAGGCGAGGTGTTTCTTGTCGACGCATGACGCGCTCCTCCCGAAACGCGGCCCGATGCGCATGCGCTTGCGTCTATCTCCCAACCCTTTGAGTGCGGGCGGCCCCTTCAGGCCGCGAACGCGGCCGCCTCGATGTAACCGAGTGTGTTCAGGGAGGCGCGTGCGGCAGTAGCCCCGGGATCCGGGGCCACCCTCGCCTCAAGGGCCGGGGCGACCCTTAGGGAGGCGAAGTCGAGCAAGGTGCGCCAGGGTTGCCTTGCGGGAGCGGCGTGGATGTCGAGCCGGCTCGCAGCGCACCGGCTCGGCAATCTAGTTCGGGAACAGCTGGTTCGCCGGCACGGCCGCGTAGGCGCTGGCACCGGGCGGCTTCCAGTTCATCTGGATCGTTGCGCCGCCGACGTTCTCGTAGTACTCGAGCCTGATCGCATAGCGCTGGCCCGCCGTGAGACTGATGGCCGCGCTGGTGTTGGTGGTCGGTCCGTGATTGGTCCAGTTGTTGATCAACTGCACGCCGTTGACCCACAGCCGGACGCCGTCGTCGGACAGGGTCTGGAACTGGTAGCTGCCGCCGCTGGGCGCATTGACCGTTCCTTCCCAGCGCACCGAGAAGCGGTCGACCGGAACGCCGGAGCCGGGCGAGGCGGTGCCCCAGGCAAAGTTGACCGCCTCGGTGCGACCCATCACCGGCGTGCCGGTCAAGGTGGCGTTACTGAAGTAGCTGGCGGCCAAGCCGGTGCCGGAGCCGGATGGGGGCGGCGCGCCCGGTTCGAGCGCGGAGATCGGGATTGGCACCGCAGTGCTGGTGCCGGGTGCCTGCCAGCGCAGAGCGACCTGGGCGCCCCCGAGGTTGTCGTAGTACTCGAGCTTGATCGCGTAGCTCTGACCCGCCGTCAGGTTGATCGAGGCGCTGGTCCTGGTGGTCGGCCCATGGTTGTTCCAGTCGTCGATCACCAGCGCGTTGTTGACCCACAGCCGCACACCGTCGTCGGACAGGGTCTGGAACTTGTAGCTGCCGCTGCTCGGCGCCTTGACCGAGCCGCTCCAGCGCACCGACCAGCGGTCGGTCGGCACCCCGGCGCCGGGCGAGGTGTTGCCCCAGTTGAAGTCGATCGCCTCGTTGCGCGTGAACACCGGGTTGCCGGCCAGCGTGAGGTTGTTGTAGTAGCTGCCGGACAGGCCACCGCCGGTGCCGCCGACGGTCATGCGCACGAACTTTGCCTCCGAGGGCACGCCCGCGCTGTCGATCACGAACAGCATGTAGTAGCCCGGCGGCGCGTCCGTGCCCTTGGTCGGCATCTGAACCGTCAGCGTCGAGCCGCTGGTCGTGAACGGCAGTTCCAGGAAGCGCTGGTCCATGTTGAAGCTGTGCGTCACCGAGCCGGTCTTGAGCAGCGTAACGCGGCTGATCGCCTTCGAGCTGTTGACGGTGACCGTGGCCGTCTTGCCTAGGTCGACCGTGCCCGGCACGGAACTGATCGCCGGCCGGGTCGCGCGCACGCCACCGGCGGCGAAGAGGTAGGGCGGGTAGTAGACCTCGGTGTTCAGGTTCAGCCGCGGCCCCGGCGCACCACCGCCGGGCACCAGCACGCTGCCGTCGGGCATCAGCAGCGCGTTCGAGTGGTACAGACGCGGCACCTGCCCGCTGGCGCCGACGCTCCACTGGCCAGTGCTCGGGTTCCAGATCTCGGCCGAGTTGTTCACGCCAATCTCTTCGTTGTAGACCTCGCTGCCGCCGGTGGCCAGCACCCGGCCGTTGGGCAGCAGCGTCGCGGTGGCCCAGCGCCGTTGTGACGATAGCGACTGCGTCGTGCTGATGCTCGGCGTGCCGCTGTTGATGTCGATCACGATCGCGCCGTTCGAGGCGCCGCCGAAATGCAGGATCTTGCCGGGCAGGAACATCGCGCTGGTCGCGTCCTGGCCACGGTAATTGGCAGGGATCGTGCCCAGCAGCGACAGCGTGCCGGTGCCGGCCACGTTGATGTAGAACATGCGGCCGAAGGTGTCGTAGCCGAACACGCGGCCATCGGGCGCGACGTAGTTGCGCGGGTAGTACCAGTCGAGCGTGCTGGTGTCGACGTTCGACAGCAGGCGGAAGGTGCCGCCAGTGGTGCGCACCTCGGACCGGTCGGCGCCGTCGCGGCCGCCCTGGATGAAGGTGTCGCCGTTGGGCATCGTGGTCAGCGTCGCATACCAGCGCGGCCGGAACATGTTCGGCCCGAGCGTCAGCGAGTTGTTGGCGCGGTCGAAGATGTTGGTGTTGGGGTTGCCGGTGTTGGTGGTGAAGCCGTTGACGAAGTTGTCGCCACCGGCCATCAGCACCTTGGAGCCGGCTTGCGGCAACACCAGTTGGGCGTTGCAGAACAGGTCGGTCCCGGTCTGGTTGGGAAGCGTCAGGTGGCCGGCGTTGGGCGCACTGGTGCCATCCCAGACGTCGTAGTGGAAGTAGCCGGTCTGCTTGCCGGTGGTCGTGGTGCCATAGCTGAGCACGCTGCCGTCGGGCATCAGCACCGCGTGCAACGCGATCAGCGGCCAGCTGTAGACCGGCGACCACATGCCGCGCAGGTGGGCGTCGGTAGGAATCGCGCCGGGCGGGAAGAAGGCCGCGGCGGTGGCGCGCCGGTCTTCCTGCTGCGGCGCGACGGCCACGTCCTCGTCTTCGGAACCGCCGCCACAGGCGGCCAGCGCCAGGGCGCACAGGCCCGACCACAGCAACCGATGGTGGCGACCCTGCCACCGCACCGAACCAGAGATGCCGAACCGACCCATGACGCTTACCTCCGTGGCCGTGACCGGCATCGGCGCCACGACTCGACGCGCGTCGCGCAGCCGGTCGCTGCCGTGACTACGAGTGAGTGTGGTGCCTGGAACCGGTTGCCGTAGTCCTGCTTTCTAGGTAGGGGGACGGGCGCACTTGGGGGGTCGCCCGCCCAAGGCGGCACCGTCGCTGCCGTTCGCCCCAGGGCCGCGAACCGACCTACTGGCTGGCGCCGGCGACGGTCATGCGCAGGAACTTGGCCTCCGAGGGCACGCCCGCGCTGTCGATCACGAACAGCATGTAGTAGCCCGGCGGCGCATCGACGCCCCGGCTCGGCATCTGCGCCGTCAGCGTCGAGCCGCTGGTCGTGAACGGCAGTTCCAGGAAGCGCTGGTCCATGTTGAAGCTGTGTGTCACCGAGCCGGTCTTGAGCAGCGTGACACGGCTGATCGCCTTCGAGCTGTTGACGGTGACCGTCACCGTCTTGCCGAGGTCGACCGTGCCCAGCGCGGAACTGATCGCCGGCCGGGTCGCGCGCACGCCACCGGCGGCGAAGAGGTAGGGCGGGTAGTAGACCTCGGTATTCAGGTTGCGCGCCGGCCCCGGAGCTCCGCCGCCCGGCACCAGCACGCTGCCGTCGGGCATCAGCAGAGCGCTGGAGTGATACAGCCGCGGCACCTGCCCGCTGGCGCCGACGCTCCACTGCCCGGTGCTCGGGTCCCAGATCTCGGCCGAATTGTTGACACCGATGAGCTCGTTGTAGACCTCGCTGCCGCCGGTGGCCAGCACCCGGCCGTTGGGCAGCAGCGTCGCGGTGGCCCAGCGCCGTTGTGACGACAGCGCCTGGGTCGGCGTGATCGTCGGCGTGGCGCCGTTGATGTCGATCACGATCGCGCCGTTCGACTCACCGCCGAACTGCAGGATCTGGCCGGGCAGGAACATGGCGCTGGTCGCGTCCTGGCCGCGGTTGGCGACCGGGATCGTGTCCAGCAGAACCATCGATCCTCTGCCCTCTGGGTTGACGTAGTACATGCGGCCGAAGGTGTCGTAGCCGAACACGCGGCCATCGGGCGCGACGTAGTTGCGCGGGTAGTAGAAGTCGAGCGTGCTGGTGTCGACGTCCGACAGCAGGCGGAAAGCGCCGTCGACGGTACGCACCTCCGGGCGGTCGGTGCCGTCGCGGCCGCCCTGGATGTAGGTGTCGCCGTTGGGCATCGTGGTCAGCGTCGCGTACCAGCGCGGCCGGTACATGTCGGGGCCCAGCGTCAGCGAGTTGTCGGCGCGGTCGAAGATGTTGGTGTTGGGGTTGCCGGTGTTGGTGGTGAAGCCATTGACGAAGTTGTCGCCACCGGCCATCAGCACCTTGGAGCCGGCCTGCGGCAGCACCAGCTGGGCGTTGCAGAAAATATCGGTCGGCGTGGTGTTGGGCAGCGTCAGGTGGCCGGCATCGGGCGCGCTGCTACCCGCAACCCAGACGTCGTAGTCGAACTTGCCGGTCTGCTTGCCGACGGTGTTGCTGCCGTAGGTGAGCACGCTGCCATCGGGCATCAGCACCGCATGCATGCCGATCAGCGGCCAGCTGTAGACCGGCGACCACATGCCGCCCAGATGGGCATCGGCCGGGATCGGGCCGGGCGGGAAGAAGGTGGGCGGGGGGGCAGGTGGTGGCTCTTGCGGTTGCGGCGGCGGCAGCACCGGCGGTGGCGCGACGATCTCGCCGCCGCCACCGCCGCCGCAGCCCCCAAGCAGCAACGCGCTGACGGCGAGTGCGGCAATGCCGCGCCGTCGCGCGCTTCGAAGACCGTGGCGATGCGAAGAACTGCGACCCATGTTCTGTTGCTGCCTGAACACTGGCTGGTCGGACGCTTCGGCGCAATCCCGAAGTGCCACGTCACATGCGACCTCTGCCCGCAGTGTGTGGCGCCGCGCCGTGCCCGTAGCCCCCCGTGTTATAGGTCAAATGTTTCAATAAGTTGCACGGCCGCTTCCCGTTCGACGTGGCGCCGGACTGAACCAGCGCTGCAGCGCAGCAGCCTCGTGGCGTTCCCGCTCGGCGCCGGCCGGCAGCCAGCGCGCGTAGCTGCCGGCCGCGCGCGCCATGAAGTCGAGCCAGCCCATGTGCCGGCGCAGCACGCGCTGCTGGCGATGGCCGATCAGCGGGTTGAAGATGCCGTGGCGCGAGAAGAGCTGGCGCGGGTTCTTGCGCACCCACAGCCACGAACCCATCTCCAGTGTCAGCGGCAGGAAGGTGCAGGCCGCCCCGGCACAGGCCTGCAGGTAGAGATGGTCCCAGAGGTCGCCGTGGGCCAGGTACTGGCGACTTTGCGGCTCGAAGATGTAGCGATGCTGCGGATGAGTGCCGTCGAGCAGGGCGCCGAGCGCATGCATCTCGGCCAGGTGGGGGATCGGACGCGGGCTGTGGGCGTAGGGAAACCAGAGCCGGTCGCGACTGCCGAAGCCCGAGTGGCAGTCGACCGCGATGCTGAAGGGCCGCGCCAGCAGCTCGCGCTCGACCAGCGCGCACAGCGCGGCGCTCTCGGCCTCCATCGGCGCGCCGGCCTCGCCGCGGTACCAGGGCAGGCGCGCGCTCAGGCGCTGACCGCCGACCAGGAAGGGCACGCGCTCGCCGGCATCGACCGGCGCGTTGCGCATCAGGTCGACGCCGCGGCCGTTGGCGCGCGTGCCGAGCGCCAGCCCGGCCGGGTTGACCAGCGGCATGAACACCATGCGCAGCCCCTCAAGCTGACGATGCAGCAGCTCGTCCCAGCGCAGCCGCATCACGAGGCTGCCAAGCCAGGCCAGCACGACCTCGGCGCCGATGCGCTCCAGCCCATGCACGCCGCCGAAGAAGCCGACTGCGGGCGAGTCGAGCGCCGGGTTGCCGAGCGTGATCGCGAGCAGCGGATAGCGCGCGCCACCGGCCTCAACCTCGCCCAGCGCGCGCACCTGCAGATGACGCCCGCCGTCGGCATCGATCAGGCGCTGCAGTTCGATCAGTTCGGGCAGCGGCGCCGGCGTCTGGTGCGGTGGTGTAGAGCGCACGTCGCGGCAGGGTGGTGGGCCGGGCTCAGGATAGCGCCGCGCGCGTCGGCGGCGCGCCACGCCGCTGCCACGCCGCTGTCATGAGAACCCGCTACGGTGCCGCCGATGAACACGCGCCTGCTCGTCCCGCTGCGGCAATGGCCCGCCGTCGGCATCGCCGCGCTCGGCGGCGTCGTCGAGCTGTTCGCGCTGTGGCGCGCGCGGCTGATGCAACGTCGCGCCTGAGCCACCGGCGCATATGCGCCGAACCGATACCGATGCGCGCAAGCCTTCGTTGGCCGCACGGTCCGCGCTCCCTATCGTGGTGGCATGCATCAAGAACCTGGAACCGCCCCGCTTCGTGCGGGCGGCAAGTTGCTCGCCATCCTCGGCAGCCCCTCGTCAACCTCGCGCTCGGAGGCACTGGCGCGCGGCGTCACCGAAGCGCTGGCGCTGCACGAACCGCAGTGGTTGCGCCTGCGCGAGTTGCCGGCGCAAGCCCTGCTGCACGCCGATGCCTCGGCGCCGGCGCTGCAGGCGGCGCTGGCCAGCGTCCATGCGGCCAGCGTGGTGCTGGTCGCCACGCCGATCTACAAGGCGGCCTACAGCGGCCTGCTGAAGACCTTTCTCGACCTGCTGCCGCCCGACGCGCTGCGCGACAAGACGGTGCTGCCGCTGGCCACCGGCGGCAGCGCGGCGCACCTGCTGGCCGTCGACTACGCGCTCAAGCCGGTGCTGGCCGCGCTCGGCGCACGCGACATCCTCGACGCGATCTACGCCACCGATGCGCAGTTGCTACGCGCCGCCGACGGCAGCTACCGCGTCGATGCCGACATCCGCGCGCGCAGCGAGCGTGCCGCGGCCACCGTGGCGCAACGGCTGCCGGTGTGGCGCACGGCGACGCCCCGGATCACGGTGGCCGAGATTGCCGCGCAGGCCGAACCCGCGCTCGCGCTGCGATGTCCGGCCTGAATCGCGACCCCTGAATGCGCGCGCCGGCAGGCGCCTTCGTTTGTCTCCTCCTCCCCCACAGGGTTCATGCGGCCTCACGGCTGGTGGGGCGGCCGGCCGCATGCTTTTCACCAACACAGGATCAGTTTCATGAGCAGCTTCTTCGATCGTTTCATCCAGAGCCGCCGCGCGTGGGTTTCCGGCATCGCCGCGACCTTGCTCGGCAGCCAGGGCTTCGCCGTCAGCGCCCAGCAGGCGCCGGCACAACTTCGCATCGGCTACCAGAAGGCGGCCAGCGTCTTCGTACTGCAGAAGGCGCAGGGCACGCTCGAGAAGCGCCTCGCGCCGCAAGGCGTCGAGGTCAGGTGGGTCGAGTTCCCGGCCGGACCACAACTGCTCGAGGGCCTCAACGTCGGCTCGATCGACGTCGGCTACGTCGGCGAGGCACCTCCGATCTTTGCCCAGGCCGCCGGTGCGAAGTTCGTCTACGTCGGCAACGACCCGGCCGCGCCCGAGGCCGAGGCGCTGGTGGTGCCGAAGGACTCCGCGATCAAATCGGTCGCTGACCTGAAGGGCAAGAAGATCGCGCTCAACAAGGGCAGCAACGTCCACTACCTGCTGGTCAAGCTGTTGGAGAAGAACGGCCTCAAGTACAGCGACGTGCAGCCGGTGTTCCTGCCGCCGGCCGACGCCCGCGCCGCCTTCGAGCGCGGCAGCGTCGACGCCTGGGCGATCTGGGACCCCTTCCTCAGCGCCGCCGAGAAGCAGATCGGAGCGCGCGTCCTCGCCAACGGCAAGGGCCTGGTGAACAACCACCTGTTCTACCTGGCCGACCGCGGCTACGCCGAGAAGCATCCGCAGGTGATCCGCACGCTGTTCGACGACCTCCATGAACGCGCGCGCTGGCTCGCCGCCAACCAGATCGCTGCCGCCGCGCTCATCGCGCCGGTCCAGGGCCTCGACATCGAGGTGGTGCAGAGCAGCCTGAGCCGCTACCCGCTCGGCGTGCAGCCGGTCAGCGCCGCGGTCGCCGCCGAGCAACAAAAGGTGGCCGACATCTTTGCCGAGCTCAAGCTGATCCCGCAACCGATCAAGGTCGCCGACGCGCTGCCGGCGAAGCCGGTGGCAGCGGCCGCCGCACCGGCGCAGCTCGCGGGGGTGCGGCCATGAGCGTGTTCATCAACCACTTCGAGCAACGCCGCCGCGCGGTGCTCGTGACCGCGGCCGCGGCCTGGGGGCTGCTGCTGTCGGGAGCCGCCTTCGCGCAGGCCGCACCGGCGCAGATCCGCATCGGCTTCCAGAAGAGCGCGGTCAACCTCGTGATCCTCAAGCAGCAGGGCGCGCTCGAGAAGCGCTTTCCGAATGCCAGGGTGCAGTGGGTCGAGTTCCCGGCCGGGCCGCAGTTGCTCGAGGCGCTGTCGGTCGGCAGCCTCGAGTTCGGCCTGACCGGCGACTCGCCGCCGGTGTTTGCGCAGGCCGCCGGCAAGGAGCTGCGCTACGTCGGCGCCGAGCCGTCCAAGCCGCGCAGCTCGGCGATCCTGGTCAAGCAGGAGGCACCGATCCGCACGCTGGCCGATCTGAAGGGCCGCAAGATCGCGCTGCAGAAGGGCTCGAGCGCGCACTACCTGCTGCTGCGCGCGGTCGAGAAGGCCGGGCTGGCCTGGTCCGACATCACGCCGATCTACCTGCCGCCGTCGGACGCACGCGCCGCCTTCGAGCGCGGCAGCGTCGATGCCTGGGCGATCTGGGACCCGTACTACGCCGCCACCGAGCTCGACATCGCGCCACGCGTGCTCGCCACCGGCGAGGGACTGTCGGGCAACAACAGCTTCTACCTGGCCTCGACCGCGCTCGCCGAGAAGCATCCGCAGGCGCTGCAGGTGCTGTTCGAAGAGCTCACGCGCGCCGATGCCTACGTGCAAAGCCATCGCAAGGAAGCGGCGCAACTGATCAGCGATTTCAGCGGCCTCGGCCTGGCCACCGTGCACCGCTTCATCGAGCGGCGACCGCCCTCGCCGGTGGCGCCGCTGACACCGGCGATCACCGCCGAGCAGCAGCGCGTGGCCGACGCCTTTGCCGCGCTCGGGCTGATCCCGCGCCAGGTCAAGGTGGCCGAGATCGTCTGGCAACCGCCCGGCGCAACCAAGGTGGCGCAGCAGGCCACCGGAGGTACCACGCGATGAAGCCCTACTGGTTCATTCCCACCCATGGCGACTCGCGCCACCTCGGCACCAGCGTCGGCGCGCGCGCAGCGAGCTTCGACTACTTCCGCCAGATCGCGATCGCCGCCGACAGCCACGGCTACGAGGGCGTGCTGATCCCGACCGGCCGCTCCTGCGAGGACCCGTGGCTGGTCGCCGCAAGCCTGATCGCCGAGACGAAGCGACTCAAGTTCCTGGTCGCACTGCGGCCGGGACTGGTGACGCCGTCGCTCGCCGCGCGCATGACGGCCACCTTCGACCGGCTCTCGGCCGGCCGGGTGCTGATCAACCTCGTCACCGGCGGCGACGCCGACGAACTGGCCGGCGACGGCCAGTTCCTCGACCACGCCGCGCGCTACGAGCAGAGCGCCGAGTTCATGACGGTCTGGCGCGAGATCCTCGCGCGCAGCCACGCCGGCGACGCGCTCGACTTCGACGGCGAGCACCTGAGCGTCAAGGGCGCCAAGCTGCTGTTTCCGCCGCTGCAGCGGCCCTACCCGCCGCTGTACTTCGGCGGCTCGTCGGATGCCGCGCACGAGCTGGCGGCAGCGCAGTTCGACACCTACCTGAGCTGGGGCGAGCCGCCGGCCGCGGTGGCGCAGAAGGTGGCCGACGTGAAGGCGCGCGCCGCGCGGCATGGCCGCACGCTGAGCTACGGCATCCGGCTGCACGTGATCGTGCGCGAGACCGAGGACGAGGCCTGGGCCGCGGCGGCCGACCTGATCAGGCACCTCGACCCGGCCACCGTGGCCGCGGCGCAGGCGCGCTTTGCGCAGATGGACTCGGTCGGCCAGCGCCGCATGGCCGCACTCCACGGCGGGCATTTCGACAAGAACGACGTGCGCAAGGGCCTGGAGATCGCGCCCAACCTCTGGGCCGGCGTCGGCCTGGTGCGCGGCGGTGCCGGCACGGCACTGGTCGGCAGCGCCGAGCAGGTGGCGCAGCGCATCCGCGAGTACGAGGCGCTCGGCCTCGAGCACTTCATCCTCTCGGGCTATCCGCACCTGGAGGAATCGCACCGCGTGGCCGAGCTGCTGTTTCCCTTGCTCGACATCGATCGCGGCGCCAACGCGCCGGCCGGGCCGGTGCTGACGGGGCCGTTCGGCGAGGTGATGGCCAACGGCATCGTGCCGCGCCATGTCTCGGCCAGCTGAGCCGGGAGCGCCCATGTCCTCCGTCTTTGCCATCGACCACGTGCAACTGCCGATCCCGCCCGGCGGTGGCTGGCGCGCACGCGAGTTCTACGAAGAGCGGCTCGGCCTGCGCGAGCTGCGCGATCCGGCGCTCGACCGCCCCGGCACGCTGCGCTTTCAGCTCGGCGTCCAGCGCCTCGACCTACACGAAGGCCCCTACAGCGGCGTCGCGCCGCAGGCGCACCTGGCCTTGCGGGTGCGCGGGCTGCGCGACTTCATCGGTGCGCTGCGTGAGCGCGGCCTGCGCGTCGACACCGGCGGCGTGCCGGACGTCGGCGCCCGCGCCTACCTCGACGATCCCTTCGGCAACCGCATCGAGCTGATCGACGCGCTGGTGCTGGGTGCGGCCGAGACCGCCTACGAGGCCGACCCGCTCGAGTTCGCCGTCTGACATGAACAGGAACTTCAACCGCGTCCTACCCTGGCTGCTGCCGGTGGCGCTGATCGGCACCTGGGAGCTCGCCTCGCGCCTGGGTTGGCTCAGCACCCGCATCCTGCCGGCGCCGTGGGCAGTGGCGAGCGCCTTCTGGCAGCTCGCGGCCTCGGGCGAAATGCTGCAGCACGTGCTCAAGAGCACCGGGCGCGCCTTCGTCGGGCTGGCCATCGGCGGCAGCCTCGGGCTGCTGTTCGGGCTGATCAACGGCAGCTTCCGTGCCGCCGAGACCGCGCTCGATTCGACGCTGCAGATGGTGCGCAACATCCCGCCACTGGCGCTGATCCCGCTCGTGATCCTGTGGTTCGGCATCGACGAGGCGGCCAAGCTGTTCCTGGTCGCCTTCGGGGTGTTCTTCCCGGTCTACCTCAACACCTTCCACGGCATCCGCGGCGTCGACCCGGGACTGATCGAGATGGCGCGCAGCTACGGGCTGCGTGGCTTCGGGCTCTATCGCCACGTGATCCTGCCCGGTGCGCTGCCGAGCATCCTGGTCGGGCTGCGCTTCGCGCTCGGCCTGATGTGGGTGCTGCTGATCGTCGCCGAGACCATCTCGGCCCAAGCCGGCATCGGCTACATGACGATGAACGCGCGCGAGTTCCTGCAGACCGACGTGGTCCTGGTCGGCATCCTGCTGTACGCGCTGCTCGGCAAGGGTGGCGATCTCGCGGCCAAGGGCCTGGAGCGCTGGTGGCTGCGCTGGCACCCGGGCTACCAGCCGGCCCGCTGAACGATCAACGAGAAGCGCACCATGCACCCGCTCCAACTGGAAGTCACCGAGTTCTGGACCGCGCCATTGCGCGCTGAGCCGCCCGCGGCGCCAGTGGTCGCGCTGCGTGCACCTTTGGCCGCACGCGGCGCCGCACTCGAACTCGACGGCCTGGCCCAGCGCTTCGGCGCCCGCGAAGTGCTGCGCGGCATCGACCTGCGGGTGCGGCCGGGCGAGTTCGTCGCGATCGTCGGCCGCAGCGGCTGCGGCAAGAGCACGCTGCTGCGGCTGGCGGCCGGACTCGACGCGCCGGCCGCGGGCAGCCTGCGCATCGACGGCGAGCCGGCCGCGGCGCGCGCCGACGAGGTGCGCGTGATGTTCCAGGAGGCGCGCCTGCTGCCCTGGAAGCGCGTGCTCGACAACGTCGCGCTCGGCCTCGACGGCGCCGATGCGCGCGAACGCGCGCTCGAGGCTCTGGAGCAGGTCGGCCTCGCCGAGCGCGCCGGCGACTGGCCGGCGGTGCTTTCGGGCGGCCAGCGCCAGCGCGTGGCGCTGGCGCGCGCGCTGGTCCATGCGCCGCGCCTGCTGCTGCTCGACGAGCCGCTCGGCGCACTCGATGCGCTGACCCGCATCGAGATGCAGCGCCTGATCGAGCGCCTGTGGCAGCGCCATGGCTTCACCGCGCTGCTGGTCACGCACGATGTCGGCGAGGCGATCGCGCTGGCCGACCGGGTGCTGCTGGTCGAGGATGGCGGCATCGCGCTCGACGAGCGCATCGCGCTGGCGCGGTCGCGGCATCGCGGCGACCCGGCGTTTGCCGTCGCCGAGGAGCGGCTGCTCGATCGGGTGCTGCAGCGCGAGGCGGCCGAGTCGCTACCGGACCAGGTCGAAGCGCCTTGGGCCGTGCCCGCACTGCGCTGGGCGGTCTAGCCGCCTGCCGCGCGCCGCGCCCGCAGGCACACTCGCGGCATGCCACCCGCATCGCCCGCCGCCGCCGCCATCGACGACAGACCCTGGCTGGTCGCCTGCCTCTGTGCCGCCTGGTGCCGCACCTGCGACGACTACCGCGCGCCCTTCGAAGCCCTGGCGCGCGAGCGGCCGCAGCTGCGCTTCGCGTGGATCGACATCGAGGACCAGAGCGACCTGATCGGCCCGCTGGCACTCGAGGTCGAGAACTTCCCGACCCTGTTGGTGGCGTACGGCGACCAGCTGCGCTTCTACGGCACGGTGCTGCCGCATGCGTCGACGCTGGCGCGCACCGTCGATGCGGCGCAGCGCGCGGTGCTGACGCCTGCCGTGGAGGGCCTGGACGCCTCGCTTATCGGCCGCTTGCACGAGGTGGGCGAACGCGTGAGCTAGGGCCGCTCGCGTTGGCCCCGGCCTCGGCCGACTCCTATAGTGGATTCAGGCGGCACGCCTGCCAGAGGAGTCAGCGAGATGAGCATCGAAACCGTTCGCGGCACCACCGTCATCGTGCACTTCGAGGGCGAGCGCTGCATCCACTCGCGCCACTGCGTGCTCGACCGGCCCGATGTCTTCGTGCCCAACGTCAAGGGCGAGTGGATCCACCCCGACCGCGCCACACCGCACGAGCTGCAGACGCTGGCCCGCAACTGCCCCTCGGGCGCGATCCGCTGCGAGATGGTCGACGGGTCGGCGGCCGAGGCGGCGCCGCCGGTCAACCTGCTGCAGCTGCGCGAGAACGGCCCGCTCGCCATCCACGCACCGCTGAGCCTGAACGGCCGCGACGAGGGCCTGCGCCGCACGCTGTGCCGCTGCGGCGCCTCGGCCAGAAAGCCCTGGTGCGACAACAGCCACAGCCGGGTCGGCTTCGTCGCCAGCGGCGAGGTCGCGACGCGCGAGTCGCAGCCGCTGGCTCAACGCGACGGCCCGCTCGCGCTGCTGCCGGTGCTCAACGGGCCGCTGCACCTGGTCGGCAATCTCGAGATCGTCTCCGGTACCGGCCGCACCGTCGACCGCGTCAGCGAGACCTGGCTGTGCCGCTGCGGCCAGTCGAAGAACAAGCCCTACTGCGACGGCAGCCACAAGGCGGCCGGCTTCAACAGCGACGGGGCCTGATCCTGCGCCGGCGGGCCCGGCCCGCCAAGCTTTGGCGCGCTCATGCGCGCGCCGCCTATGCAGCGGCGGAATCATTCGTTGGTCGCGCCTTCTCGCGTCGCCAACATGGAGACCTCATCCACATCGACCGAGGTCTTCTCCATGAGCATCAGCGCCATCAACGTCCGCAACCAGTTCCGCGGCAAGGTTAAGGAAATCATCGAAGGGCCGGTGGTCTCGGAGGTCGATGTCGAGACCGCCAGCGGCCTGCTCGTGACCTCGGTCATCACAACCCGCTCGGTCAAGGAGCTCGGTCTCAAGCCCGGGCGCGAGGTGATCGCGCTGGTCAAGTCGACCGAAGTCTCGATCGCCACGCTGTAGTTGCCGATGCACAGTGCAGGACGTGTTCGCCTGCTGATCGTGCCGGGGCTGCACGGCAGCGGTCCGGACCATTGGCAGAGCCGGTTGCAGGCGCGCAGTCCGGGCGCGTTGCGCGTGGAGCAGGCCGACTGGTCGGTGGCCGACATGGCCCGCTGGTCGGCGCGCATCGAGGCCGCGCTGGCCAGTGATCAGCGCGCGCAGTGGATCGCGGTTGCGCACAGCTTCGGCTGCCTTGCGCTGGCCCACCACGGCTTGCTCGCGGTGGGGCGCTCGCGGCTGCGCGGCGCGCTGCTGGTGGCGCCGGCCGATCCGCGCCGCTTCGGCTGCGAGGACCAGTTGCCAGCCGGCGCGCTGCCGTTTCCGAGCCTGCTGGTCGGCAGCCGCAACGACCCCTGGCTGCGCTTCGAGGACGCGCGCGGCTTCGCCCGGCGCTGGGGCAGCGGCTTCATCGACCTCGGCGCCGCCGGCCACGTCAACCCGGCCTCCGGCTACGGCGCCTGGCCGGGCATCGCGCGCCTGGTCGAGCGCGAGCGACAGCGCTTGGCGGCGCTCGAACGGCCGCAGCGCGCCTCGGCGCTGGAGTGGGACTTCGCGGTCTGAAGCCCGCTTGCGCGTTCGTCGCATATGCATGGGCGCTTTGATTCGTTCCTTGTCGAACAGTCGCTTCCCAGAATCAAGCCATCGATTGGTTTTCCGCGAAAGAAGGCATTCATGACCCGTTCGTACCCGCTGCGCGGCCTGCTGGCCGCGTCGATCCTCTCCCTGGCCGCCGGCGCCATCGCCGCCAAGGAGCTCACGCTGCTCAACGTCAGCTACGACCCGACCCGCGAGCTCTACCAGGACGTCAACAAGGCCTTCGCCAAGCAGTGGAAGGCCAAGACCGGCGACGACCTGAACATCAAGGCCTCGCACGGCGGCTCCGGCAAGCAGGCGCGCTCGGTGATCGACGGGCTCGACGCCGACGTCGTGACGCTGGCGCTGGCCTACGACATCGACGAGATCGGCCAGAAGGCCCAGCTGCTGCCGGCCGACTGGCAAAAGCGCCTGCCGCACAACAGCTCGCCCTACACCTCGACCATCGTGTTCCTGGTGCGCAAGGGCAACCCGAAGGGCATCAAGGACTGGGACGACCTCGTCAAGTCCGGCGTTCAGGTCATCACCCCGAACCCCAAGACCTCGGGCGGCGCGCGCTGGAACTACCTCGCGGCCTGGGGCTACGAGTTGAAGAAGACCGGCTCCGAGGCCAAGGCGCAGGACTTCGTCGCCAGGCTGTTCAAGAACGTGCCGGTGCTCGACACCGGCGCGCGCGGCTCGACCACCACCTTCGTCGAGCGCGGCATCGGCGACGTGCTGCTGGCCTGGGAGAACGAGGCGCTGCTGGCGATCAAGGAGCTCGGGCCGGACAAGTTCGACATCGTGGCGCCGAGCCTCTCCATCCTGGCCGAGCCGCCGGTGGCGGTGGTCGACAAGAACGTCGACAAGAAGGGCACCCGCGCGGTGGCCCAGGCCTACCTCGAGTACCTCTACAGCCCTGAAGGCCAGGACCTGGCCGGCCAGAACTACTACCGGCCGATCGACCCGAAGGTCGCCGCCAAGTACGCGGGCCAGTTCCCGAAGCTCAAGCTCTTCACGATCGACGAGGTCTTCGGTGGCTGGACCAAGGCCCAGAAGGCGCACTTCGGCGACGGCGGGGTATTCGACCAGATCTACTCGAAGCGCTAGCCTGCACGCCACCAATGACGAAGCGTGCGCTCACAGCCGGAGCGCCCGCTTCGGGTCTTTGTTCGTTCTTCGCATAAAGATCAGCCAAAACTGTCGTTCCTGTTTTGAGGGCCCGCTTCTACGATCGCGCTCCCTCATGCTGCCGAAGGGTCCACCAGACCCGCGCTCCCATGTCCCGCATCGCCTCCTTCTCGCTGCTGCGCCGCTCGCTGATCGGTCTGGCCCTCGTCTCGACCGCCGGTCTCGCCAGCGCCGCCGGCCCGACCCTGCTCAACGTCAGCTACGACGTCTCGCGCGAGTTCTACAAGGACTACAACAAGGCCTTCGCCGCGAACTGGAAGAAGACTGCCGGCGAGGACATCACGCTCAACCAGAGCCACGGCGGCTCGAGCAAGCAGATCCGCTCGGTGATCGAGGGCCTCGAGGCCGACGTCGTGACGATGAACCAAGGCCTGGACATCGACATGCTCGCCGCGCGCAGCGGCCTGGTGCCGGCCGACTGGGCCAAGCGCCTGCCCGACAACGCCGCGCCCAACACCTCGGTCACGGTGCTGCTGGTGCGCAAGGGCAACCCCAAGGGCATCAAGGACTGGGCCGACGTCGCCAAGCCCGGCGTCTCGGTCGTGATCCCGAACCCCAAGGTCACCGGTAACGGCCGCTACAGCTATGTCGCCGCCTACGGCGCGGTGCTCAAGGCCGGCGGCACGCCGGCCCAGGCGCGCGAGCGGGTCCAGAAGATCTTTGCCAACGTGCCGGTCTTCGACGGCGGTGGTCGCGCCGCGACCACAACCTTCATCCAGCGCAACATCGGCGACGCGCTGGCCACCTTCGAGAGCGAGGTCGACCTGATCCGCGAGGAGTTCGGCGACGTCTTCGACGTGGTCTACCCGCAGTGGACGATCCTGGCCGAGAACCCGGTCAGCGTTGTCGACAAGGTCGTCGACAAGAAGGGCACCCGCAAGGCGGCCGAGGCCTACCTCAAGCACCTCTGGTCCGACGAGGCGCAGGAGATCGCCGCCCAGCACGGCCTGCGGCCGCGCAACGCGGCCATCCTGGCCAAGCACGCCAAGACCTTCCCGAAGGTCAACACCTTCACCATCGACGAGGTCTTCGGCGGCTGGAGCAAGGCCCAGAAGGAGCACTTCGACGACGGCGGCATCTACGACCAGATCCTCGCCGCGAACCGCAAGTAGGCCGGTTCGAGAGTCCAAGTGTTTCTGTCCCGCACCCTGCTGCGGCGGCACAGTGTGCTGCCGGGCTTCGACCTCACGCTCGGCTTCACCCTGCTCTACATGAGCCTGGTGGTGCTGCTGCCGCTGTCGGCCGCGTTCCTCAAGGCCTTCACGATGACCTGGCCGGCCTTCTGGGAGGCCGTGGCCTCGCCGCGCGTGCTGGCCTCGTACCGCCTCACCTTCGGCGCCAGCCTCGCGGCGGCGCTGCTCAATGCCGTGTTCGGGCTGATCATCACCTGGGTGCTGGTGCGCTACGAGTTTCCCGGCAAGCGCATCGTCGACGCGCTGGTCGACCTGCCGTTCGCGCTGCCGACCGCAGTGGCCGGCATCGCGCTGACCGCGATCTGGGCCCAGAACGGCTGGGTCGGCCAGTTGCTGCCGTTCAAGGTGAGCTTCACGCCGGTCGGCGTGTTCATCGCACTGGTCTTCATCGGCCTGCCCTTCGTCGTGCGCACGCTGCAGCCGGTGCTGGAAGACCTGAGCAAGGAACTGGAAGAGGCCGCCGCCACGCTCGGCGCCAGCCGCCGCCAGACCTTTCAACACGTGATCTTCCCGATCCTGACGCCGGCGCTGCTGACCGGCTTCGCGCTGGCCTTCGCGCGCGCCCTCGGCGAATACGGTTCGGTGATCTTCATCGCCGGCAACCTGCCGATGGTCTCGGAGATCACGCCGCTGCTGATCATCACGAAGCTCGAGCAATACGACGTGCCGGGCGCGACCGCGATCGCGGTCGTGATGCTGGTCGCGAGCTTCTTGATGCTGCTGGCGATCAACGCGTTGCAGGCGTGGTCGCGGCGCCGGCAAGGTGGACATTGAAATGACGGTTGCCGCCACCGCTCCCGTCGCTGCGCAGCACACCCAGAGCGTGCGCATCTCCCCGCGCCTGATCCGCAACGCCACCACCGAGCCGGCCTGGGTGCGGCGGTTGCTGATCGGCATCGCGCTGGCGTTCCTCACGCTGTTCCTGTTCGTGCCGCTGGCGACCGTCTTCATCGAGGCCTTCAAGAAGGGCTGGGAGGTCTACCTCGCGGCACTGGTCGAGCCCGATGCGCTGCACGCCATCAAGCTCACGCTGCTGGTAGCGGCGGTCTCGCTGCCGCTGAACCTGCTGTTCGGCGTCGCCGCCTCCTGGTGCATCGCCAAGTTCGACTTCCGCGGCAAGAACCTGCTGCTGACGCTGATCGACCTGCCGTTCTCGGTGAGTCCGGTGATCGCCGGCCTGATCTTCGTGCTGGTGTTCGGCCTGCAGGGCTGGTTCGGCGAGTGGCTGCGCGGGCACGACATCAAGATCATCTTCGCGCTGCCCGGCATCGTGATGGCCACCGTGTTCATCACCTTCCCATTCGTCGCGCGCGAGCTGATCCCGCTGATGCAGGCCCAGGGCACCGAGCAGGAAGAGGCCGCGCGCGTGCTCGGCGCCGGCGGCTGGCAGATCTTCTGGCGCGTGACGCTGCCCAACATCAAGTGGGCGCTGCTGTATGCGGTGATCCTGAGCAACGCGCGCGCGATGGGCGAGTTCGGCGCGGTCAGCGTGGTCTCGGGTCACATCCGCGGCCAGACCAACACGATGCCGCTGCACATCGAGATCCTCTACAACGAGTACCAGTTCGCCGCGGCCTTCGCGGTGGCCTCGCTGCTGGCCGGGCTGGCGCTGGTGACGCTGGTGCTGAAGTACGTCGTCGAGCGGCGGGTGAAGACGGACATGCACGGCATGTCGCTGGAGAAATCGGAATGAGCATCGAAGTCCGCAACCTCAACAAGCGCTTCGGCAAGACGGTCGTCTGCGACAACCTCACGCTCGACATCCCCTCGGGCGAACTGGTCGCGCTGCTCGGCCCCTCGGGCTCGGGCAAGACCACGCTGCTGCGCATCATCGCCGGGCTCGAGGTGCCGGACAGCGGCAGCGTGCACTTCCACGGCGCCGACGCCACCGGCACCGACGTGCGCGAGCGCGCGGTCGGCTTCGTGTTCCAGCACTACGCGCTGTTCGGCCATATGAGCATCTTCGAGAACGTGGCCTTCGGCCTGCGCGTGCGGCCCAAGGCCACGCGACCCGACGACGCGACGATCCGCAAGAAGGTGATGGAGCTGCTCGAACTGGTGCAGCTCGACTGGGTTGCCGACCGCTTCCCGCACCAGCTCTCGGGTGGCCAGCGCCAGCGCATCGCGCTGGCGCGTGCGCTCGCGGTCGAGCCCAAGGTGCTGCTGCTCGACGAGCCCTTCGGCGCACTCGACGCCAAGGTACGCAAGGAGCTGCGGCGCTGGCTGAGGAGGTTGCACGACGAGGTGCACGTGACCAGCGTCTTCGTCACCCACGACCAGGAAGAGGCGATGGAGGTAGCCGACCGCATCGTCGTGATGAACCATGGCCGCATCGAGCAGGACGGCACGCCGGACGAGGTCTACGACCGACCGGCCACGCCCTTCGTGCTGCAGTTCCTCGGCGACGTGAACATCTTCCACGGCCGTGCCAAGCACGAGGCCGGCGGCGCCAGCTACGTGCGCCCGCACGAGCTCGAGATCGCCGAGGCGGCGGATGACCAGACGCTGGCGGTGACCTTGTCGCAGGCGCTCACGGTGGGGCCGAACACGCGGCTCGAGTTCAAGCGCGCCGACGGCGGCGGCTTCCTCGACATGGAACTGCCGCGCGCCGACTACCTGCGGCTCAAGGACGCCGGCCGGCTCGAAGCGGATGTGTTGCTGCACCTGCGCGCGCGCCGGCTGACGCGCTTCGCCGAGGGCGCCGCGTCCGAGACGGCGCACGACCCGGCGGCGATGATCTGATCGATCGCGTGCGCGGCTACGCCGCGCAGACGACACGATGCGCCCGCACGCAGTCGCCCAGGCGCTGGCGCGGCGCGCGTTGCAGCTTGAGCAACAGCGCATGGGTCGCGCCTTCCTCGCCGATCTGGTCCTCGAAGCGGCGCTCCACGTCGCGCTGCATGCGCAGCAGCAGGTGTGCGGTGACCTCGGCATCGGCCAGCGCGCGGTGGGCACGGCCGGCGTCGGGCAGCTCGTGAAAGGCCTTCAGCGTGCCGAGCCGGTGGTTCGGCGCCTCCGGGTACAAACGGCGCGCCAGCAGCAGCGTGCAGGCAAAGCCTGAGTCGACCGGCGGCGGCGCAACATCGGCGCGCTCGCACTCGGCGCGCCAGAAGCCGCGGTCGAAGGCCGCGTTGTGCGCCACCAGCGGTGCGTCGCCGATGAACTCGCCGACCTCGCGCATCACCTCTGCAGCCGCCGGCGCCGCCTCGAGCATCGCGTTGCTGATGCCGGTGAGCTGGGTGATGAACGGCGGCACCCAGGCGCCGCTGCGCATCAGGCTCTGGTAGCGACCGACGATCTGGCCGTTGCGCACCAGCACCGCCGCGATCTCGGTGGCACGTGCGCCCATGCCGGGCGACATGCCGGTGGTCTCGAAGTCGATGACGGCGAGGGTTTGCGAGGCGCCCGCGCCATCGGGCGAGCTCACTTCTTCTTGCTGCGGTCGGGCACCACCGTCACCACGGTGGGCGTCACCGCGCCGGGCGAGACCGGCTTCGACGGGCCGCTGTCCTTCTTCGGCTTCTTGCTTTCCTTGTTGCTGCGCTGTTGACCCTTGGCCATGGCGATCTCCCGTTGTTGTGGGCCGAATTATGAGCGTGCGCCGCGGCAGCCCATGCATCATCCGGGCAGATCCTCGTACGCCAAGGAGTCCGCCGTTTGAAGCCACACCTCGCGCGTCCGTCGCATCCGGCGTGGGCTGCCGCAGTGCTGATGCTCGGGCTCCTCGCCGCAGGGGCGGCCGGGGCGGCCGAGGGGCCGTCCTTCGATTGCGCCAAGGTCGCCGCGGAGAGCATGGCCGCACTGGTCTGCGGCGATCCCGGCCTCGCGCAGCTCGATCGCAAGCTGGCCCAGGTCTACGCGCAGGCCACGAAGGCAGCGGTCGACGAGCGGCCGCCGATGCTGAAGGCCGAGCAGCGCGGCTGGGTCAAGGGACGCGACGACTGCTGGCGGAGCAGCGACCAGCGTGCCTGCGTCGAGACCAGCTACCGGCTGCGGACCGTCGAGCTGCAGGCGCGCTACCGGCTGCTGCCGGGCGTCGGCCCGGTGCGCTTCGTCTGCAATGGCGATGCGGCCAACGAGGTACTCGCCACCTTCTTCGCGACCGAGCCTCCGACGCTGGTGGCCGAGCGCGGCGACGCCACCTCGCTGATGGTCTTGCAGCCCAGCGCCAGCGGCGCCCGCTACGAGGGCCGCAACGAAAGCCTCTGGGAGCATCAAGGCCAGGCGCTGATCCGCTGGGGCTACGGCGCAACCGAGATGCGCTGCCTGCGCGCCGGGAAATGAGCTACCCGGGCCGTGCTCAGAACGGATAGTGGCGCGGCGCCGTCTGCAGCGTGACCCAGCGCAGCTCGGTGAACTCGTGCACGCCGGCCATGCCGCCGAAGCGGCCGAGGCCGCTGCCCTTGACGCCGCCGAAGGGCATCTGCGCCTCGTCGTGCACGGTCGGCCCGTTGACATGGCAGATGCCGGACTCGATGCGGCGCGCCACGTTCAGCGCGCGCGCGATGTCGCGGCCGAAGACCGCCGCCGACAGCCCGTACTCGTTGTCGTTGGCGCAGGCCACCGCCGCCTCGACGCCGTCGACCCGCACGATGCACTTGAGCGGGCCGAAGGTTTCCTCCGCGTAGACGCGCATGCCGGGCTTCACGTGGTCGAGGATCGTGGCCGGCATCAGCGTGCTGTCGGCCTTGCCGCCGCACAGCAGCTTGGCGCCCTTGGCCAGCGCGTCGTCGATCAGCGCGTTGCAATGCTCGACCGTGCCCATGCCGATCACCGAGCCCAGCACCACCGGCTCGGGTTTGCGCGGGTCGCCGAGCGGCAGCCCCCTGGCCTTCTTGACGAAGCGGGCCGCGAAGTCGTCGGCGATCTTGCTGTCGACGATCAGGCGCTCGGTGCTCATGCAGATCTGGCCCGAGTTGGCGAAGGCGCCGAAGGCCGCCGCGTTGACCGCATCGTCGAGATCGGCGTCGTCGAGCACGACCAGCGGCGCCTTGCCGCCGAGCTCCAAGAGCACCGGCTTGAGGTACCTGGCGCAGGTCGCCGCGATGAGCCGGCCGACGCGCGTCGAGCCGGTGAAGTTGACGCGCCGCACCGCCGGGTGGGCGACGATCGCCTCGACCACCTTGCCGGCGTCGGCCGGCGCGTTGGTCAGGTAGTTCAGCACCCCGGCCGGCAGGCCGGCGTCCTGGAAGGCGTCGACGATCAGCCGGTGCGTGTGCGGGCAGTTCTCGCTGCCCTTGAGGATCACCGTGTTGCCGCAGGCCAGCGGGGTGGCGATCGCGCGCACGCCGAGGATCACCGGCGCGTTCCACGGCGCGATGCCGAGCACCACGCCGGCCGGTTGCCGCATGCCCATCGCCAGCGAGCCGGGCACGTCGGAGGGAATGATCTGGCCGCTGATCTGCGTGGTCAGCGCCGCCGCCTCGCGGATCATGCCGGCCGCCAGGTGCACGTTGAAGCCGGCCCACATGCCGGTGGCGCCGGTCTCGGCCGCCATCGCCTGCACGAAAGCGGGCGTCCTGGCCTCGAGCGCGTCGGCCGCCTTCAGCAGCAGCATGCGGCGCTCGGTCGGGCCGGTCTGGCTCCAGCTCTTGAAGGCCTCGGCCGCGGTCTCGACCGCGAGCACCGCGTCGGCCTCGCTGGCCGCCGGCGCGCGCGTGGCCACACTGCCGTCGAGCGGGTTGCGACGTTCGAACGTGGCGCCGCGCTCGGCCGTGACGGACAGGCCGTTGATGAGCATGGACAGGTCGGACATGGGGGACTCCTTCGTCGCTGAGTTCGTGTTCGGCGTGCCGGTCGCGGCCGGCTGGCCGAGGTAGGCCTGGCGGATCACCGTGGAGCGCGCCAACAGCGTGGCCGCGCCGCTGGCGACCAGGCGGCCGCGCTCGAGCACGTAGCCGCGATCGGCCACGGCGAGCGCCTTGCGCACGTTCTGCTCGACCATCAGCACCGTGGTGCCGGCGTCGGCGATGCGGCGCGCGATCGCGAGCAGCTCGTCGACCATCTTCGGCGCCAGGCCGAGCGAGGGCTCGTCGAGCATCAGCAGTCGCGGCGCGCTCATCAGCGCGCGCGCCACCGCCACCATCTGCTGCTCGCCGCCGCTCATCGTGCCGGCCAGCTGGCGGGCGCGCTCGGCGAGCTTCGGAAAATCCTTGAACACCTGCCGCAGGCGCTCGGCCCGCTCGGCCTTGGCCACCAGCCAGCCGCCGAGCTCGAGGTTCTCGGTCACCGTCATCTGGCCGAAGAGCTGGCGACCCTCCGGCACCAGTACCAGGCCGCGGCCGACGATCTCGGAGGTCTTGGCCTCGGGCTCGATCGCGGCGCCGTCGAGCAGCACCTGGCCGCCGGCGCGCGGGATCAGGCCCGAGATCGCCTTCAGCAGCGTGGTCTTGCCGGCGCCGTTGGGGCCGAGGATCACGGTGAGCCCGGGCCGCGCCTCGAGCGAGAGGTCTCGCAGCACCTGGAAGCCGCCGTAGCCGGCGGCGAGCGCTTCGATCCTGAGCTCGGCCGCGCTCATGCCGGCTCCACCATCTCGTCGCCGAGATAGGCCTCGATCACCTCGGCGTTGCGCACCACCTCCGACGGCAGGCCGTCGGCGATCTTGCGGCCCTGGTGCAGCACCAGCACGCGCTCCACATGGCGCAGCAGCGTGCTCACCGCATGCTCGATCCAGATGACGGTCAGGTCCAGCTCGTCGCGCAGCCGGCGGATCAGGCGCGCCATCGCCTCGACCTCGGCCTCGGTCAGGCCGGCGGCGACCTCGTCGAGCAGCAGCAGCCGCGGCCGCGTGGCCAGCGCCATGCCGATCTCGAGCAGGCGCTGCTGCGAGGGC
Source organism: Rivibacter subsaxonicus (assembly GCF_004217215.1). Classification (GTDB taxonomy): domain Bacteria; phylum Pseudomonadota; class Gammaproteobacteria; order Burkholderiales; family Burkholderiaceae_C; genus Rivibacter; species Rivibacter subsaxonicus. Next base: position 485,231 of record NZ_SHKP01000005.1, on the reverse strand, counting down.
GTGATCGCCGCCGCGGGCAACGCGGCCTGCGCCGAGAGCCCGATCAGATCGAGGATCGTGCCCGCGTCCTTGAGCAGCGGCGGCGCCTCGCGCTTGCGGCCGGCGAACTGCAGGCCGAAGTCGATGTTGGCCGCCACGCTCAGCTCGGCAAAGACGCGCGGCGTCTGGAAGGTGCGCGCGATGCCCTGCTGCGCAAAGCGGTGCGGCGCGGCGCCGGCCAGGCTGGCGCCGCCGGCGAACAGCTCGCCCGCGCTCGGCACGATCACGCCCGATAGCGCGTTGAAGAAGGTGGTCTTGCCGGCGCCGTTGGGGCCGATGATGCCGACCAGCTCGCCCGGCGCGAAGGCGGCACTGACCGCGTCGACCGCCGTCAACCCACCGAAGCGGACGGTGACCTCGCGCGCCTCGAGCAGCGGGTGGCCGTTCATCGCCGGTCCTTCCACCACGCGCTCAGCGTGCCCAGGCGCAGCGAGGCCAGCCCGCCCGGCAGGTAGAGCACGCACAGGATCAGCAGCAGGCCGAGCGCGATCATGTAGACCTGCGGCGCCTGCAGCCGCAGTGTCTCGGCCAGCAGGCTGAACACCACCGCCGCGATCAGCGGACCCCACAGCGTCGCGGCGCCGCCGATCAGCGCGATCAGCACGGTCTGGAAGCCGATGAAGGGGTTGAACACCGTGGCCGGGTCGATGTAGGTCCAGCGCACGCTCATCGTCGCGCCCACCGCGCCGGCGAAGGCGGCGATCAGCGTGAAGCCGCCGATCTTGACGAGCCGGGTGTTGACGCCGAGCGTCTGGGCGCGCTGCTCGTCGGCGCCGATGCCGGCCATCGCCAGGCCGAAGCGGCTGCGTCGCACCACCATCGACACCGCCAGCGCCGCCACCGCCAGGCCGAGCATCGTCAGGTAGACCGTGTCGCGCTCGGGTACCTCGAGCAGCACCCGGCCGACGGTGCCGGTGACCTGCTTCTCCCAGTAGGTCACGGCATGGCGGATCAGCTCGGTCATGCCGAAGGTCAGCACCGCGAAGTAGGTGCCGCGCAGGTGCAGCACCGCCGCGCCCATCAGCAGCGCGACGCCGGCGGCCAGCGCGGCGCCGAGCGCGATCACCAGCAGCCACGGCAGCTGATCGAGCACAAGCGCGCCGGCGTAGGCGCCGATGCCGAAGAAGGCCGAGGTCGCCAGCGACAGGTAGCGCGTGCTGCCGCAGAACAGGCTCCAGCTGGTGGCCAGCGCGGCATACATCAGGCAGGTCAGCGCCAGCGAGACGGCAAACTCGCTGCCGTAGTGCGGCACTGCGAGCGCCCAGCCGGCCAGCGCCAGCAGGATCAGCAGATCTCTTTTCATTTGCGCACGAACAAGCCGTTCGGCCGCCACAGCAGCACGCCGATGAAGATGGCGTAGGACAGCAGCGACTTCAGCGAGGGATTCGTGAAGTGCATGCCGAGCGCCTCGATCACGCCGAGCGCGAGGCCGCCGACCAGCGCGCCGGCCATGCTGCCGAAGCCGCCGAGCGTGATGACGATCAGCGCGGTCACGGTGTAGGGCTCGCCCATCGACGGCGAGATCGTGTACGTCATCGACAGCAGGCAGCCGGCCACGCCCGACAGCCCGAGGCCGATGCCGAACATCAGCGGGTGCAGGCGTCCGGTGTCGATGCCCACCAGTTGCGCGCCGGTCGGCGACTGCATCAGCGCGCGCACGCCCTTGCCGAGCAGCGTCAGGCGCAACAGCAGGATCAGCGCGCCGCTGAACAGCAGCGCCAGCACGAACAGCAGCAGCTTGTTGGCGGCGAACTGCGCGCCGCCGATCGCCACCGGCGCGGCCAGGAAGTCATAGCCGCGCAGGTCGCCGCCCCACAGCAGCTGCGCGCAGTTCTGCACCAGGAACATCAGGCCGAAGCTCGCCATCAGCCCGCGTGCCTCGAAGACATCGAGGTTGGGGCTGGTGCGCGTGAGGCGGCGGAAGGTGAGCCGGTGGATCACGAGCCCGAGCCCCATCAGCAGCGCGAAGGAGACCGGCACCATCAGCAGCGGCGAGATGCCGAGCATGGTGTGCGCCGTCCAGGTGAGGAAGGCGCCGACCATCAGGAACTCGCCGTGCGCGATGTTGAGGATGCGCATCAGCCCGTACTGCAGGTTCAGGCCGAGCGCGACCAGCGCGTAGATGCCTCCGGTGATGAGACCGGAGGCGATCAGTTCGGCCCAGGCACCTGCGGTCAACGGATCCCCTGGCTCAGACCCACGCCGGCTTCGGCGTCACCAGCGTGCCGGTCGCCATCGACTTGGGCCACACGACCTCGAACTCGCCCTTCTGCCACTGGCTCACGCTGCCCGGCGTGCCGACGTTCTCGCTGCCGGCGAACTTGATCTTGCCGAGGATCGTGTTGTGGTCGCCGCTCGTCACGTAGTCGCGGATCGCCTTGCGGTCGAGGCCGACCTTGGCGACCGCCGCCGTCATGATCTGCAGCCCGGCCCAGGTGGCGCCGCTGGCCCAGCGATCGGGCTCCTTCTGCGCGCCGAACTTCGCCACGTGGGCGTCGAAATAGGCCTTGGCGCCGGGGCTGCTCTTGGCGTTCCACGAACCCATGCCGAGCACGCCTTCGGCGCCGGCGCCCATCACGTTGCGGTAGAGCTGGAACGCGGTGCCGACGCTGGCGTAGAAGTACTTCGGGTTGAAGCCGATCTCCTTGGCCTGCTTGCTGGCGAGGATGGTGTCGGGCGGGTAGGTCAGGCCGACGAAGGCGTCCGGGTTCTTGTCCTTCATCGAGCGCAGCACCGGCGACAGGTCCTTGACGCCGAGCGGGTAGCTCTTGTCCTCGAGCAGGCTGATGCCGGTGCCCTGCAGCGCCACCTTCAGCGCCGCGTAGTTCTCGATGCCGAACAGGTCGTCCACGTAGATCGCAGTGATCGACTTGACGCCATTGGCCTTGAGCATGTCGACCAGCGCATTCATCATCGGCGCCGGCTGCTGCAGCAGCGAGAAGAAGTAGGGCAGCTTCATCTCGATCAGGCGCCGGCTCAGCGCGGTCGGCGCCAGCATCGGGTAGCCGAAGCGGGTGGCCAGCGGCGCGACCGCGAAGTTGGCGTTGCTGCCCCAGGGCGGCAGGATCAGGTCGACCTTGTCGCTGCCCATCAGCTTCTCGTAGGTGCGCACGCAGGTCTCGATGTCGCTGCGGTCGTCGGAGCTGAGCAGCTCGATCGGGCGCTTGACGCCCTTGACGCTCAAGCCGCCGGCGGCGTTCTGCTGCTCGGCCCACATCAGGTAGTTCGGCTCCTGGCTGACCTGGGCGCCGGTCGACCACGGGCCGGTGCGCGCGATGGCGTAGCCGATGCGCACCGGCGCGGCCTGCGCGGTGCCGATCGATGGCAGCGCCAGCGCCACCGGGGCGACGGCGGCGGCCTGGACGAGGGTGCGGCGCTTGATCAGGCCGGCGGGCGGGGTGCGACGTGCGGTCATGGCTTGTCTCCGTGGTCGGTCGGTCGTGACGATGCCGGCTGACGACGCCGGTCTGTGCCCGCATTCTGGGCAGCGCCGGTGGCTGGCGCTTGACGCTGCATGCACGCGCGCTTGACGATCCGTGCACGCCGCTCGGGGCTTACCCGCGGTCCGGGTTCGGTCGCTTGAGCCGCGGCCGGCAGGTCGATAGGCTTCGCATTCCAAGGCCGCTTCGCGGCCGGCCAGCGCGTCTTCACCATGGGCATCACCGCCAGCTCGATCAACACCGACCAGGTCGCCGCCGCCGAGCGCGTCGGCTTCTGGACCGAGTGCATCGCGCGGCTGTTCAGCGGCCTGCGTTCCGACCTCTACGGCGACACCGACTTCGACGGCCGCATGAGCACGCTGCACGCCGGTGACGTGGTGCTGACGCGGCTCGAGGCCAACCGCCACCGCGTGCTGCGCTCGGCCGCGCTGGCGCGCTCCGGCGAGACCGGCTACCTCAAGATCGTCGCGCCCTACGTGGGCTGCGCCGGCGTCGAGCAGCAGGGCCGCGAGGCCTGGGTCACGCCCGGCCAGTGGAGCCTCTACGACACCACCGCGAGCTACGCGGTCGCCAACCCGGTGCGCGTGGAACACCTGATCGTGATGCTGCCCAAGCAGAGCCTGGTCGAGCGCGGGATCTCGCTCGACCCGCTGCTGGCGCGGCGCCTGGGCGGCAGCGGCGGCGTGGCACGGATGGCGCTCGAGACCATGCGCTCCGCCTACCGCGAGCTGCCCGGCATGTCGGAGGTGGCCGCGCGCGGGGTGGGCGACGCGATCACGCAGTTCGTGCACCTGTCCATGCTGGAACTGGCCGGCATCGGCACCGCCGCCACCCAGCGCGAGGCGCTGCGCGAGCGCATCAAGCAGCACGTGAGCGCGCACCTGGGCGACCCGGCGCTGGCGGTCGACGCCATCGCACTCGCGCTCAACTGCAGCCGGCGCCAGCTCTACAACGCCTTTGCCGAGGAGCCCGACGGCGTCGCCGGCTACATCCTGCGCTGCCGGCTCGAGGCCTGCCGCAAGAGCTTCGACGACCGCGCCAACGATCGACGCTCAATCACCGACATCGCGTTCAGCTTCGGCTTTTCGAGCATGGCGCACTTCAGTCGCGTCTTCCGCGCCCATCTCGGCGTGGCGCCGAGCGACTACCGGCACGGCGTCGTCGCCGGCGCGCTACCGGGCTGAGGCAGCGCGCCGGCGCGGCCGCGTTCAGGGCCGGATCTGCAACTGGTTGTTGACCGAGCGCACGCCGTCGACCTTCTCTGCCACCTCGGTGGCGTGCTGCCGGGCCGCGGAGTCGGGCGCCGTGCCCCTGAGCGTGACGTTGCCGTTGGTCGTATCGACGTCGATCTTGCTCGCACTCAGGCGGGTATCGCCGGCCAGCATGGCGTTGATGCCGGTCGTGATGCCGGCGTCCTTGAGCTTGACGGTGCCGGCGTCCATGGCCTGCGCCATCTTGGTTCCGGCCTCGTCGGCCTTGCGCTCGGCGCTGTTCATCGCCGAGTCGAGCGCCTGGCCGACCGTCTGCCGGTCGTCCTTGCGCTCGCACGCGGCCATGCCGAGCGCGAGTGCGGCGGCCAGCGCGGCCGGGATCATCGGATTGAGTTTCGTGCGCATCGTGGCTCCTTCAATGAAAGCTGCGGATGAACCAACCGTAGCTTCCGGAGCCCTCACGATCGATCGGACAAAGGGTCGAATCCTTGTCGGACAACGCCGACAAGGCAGCACCGCGGACGCGCGCGCTACGACGCGGACGCGTCGCGGCTGCGGCTGGCCGCCAACTGCTCGTACCAGTCCAGGCAGCCCGGGTTGGCCATGGCCTCCTTGTTGACCACCTTGGCGAGCGGCTGGCCCAGCAGCAGCTTCTTGATCGGCAGCTCCTGCTTCTTGCCGGAGAGGGTGCGCGGAACCTCGGCGACCTGGAAGATCTCGTCGGGCAGGAAGCGCGGCGACAGGCTCGTGCGGATCGCGGCGTTGATCTTCTGCTTCATCGCATCGTCGAGCGCCACGCCCGGCCGCAGCACGACGAACAGCGGCATGTAGCTTTCGCGACCGAGGTATTCGAGGTCGACCACCATCGAGTCGAGCACCTCGGGCAGGGCCTCGACCGCGCTGTAGATCTCGCTGGTGCCCATGCGCAGGCCCTGGCGGTTGATCGTTGCGTCGCTGCGGCCGTAGATCACGCAGCCACCGTCGCGGCCGATCTTGATCCAGTCGCCATGGCGCCAGACGCCGGGGTAGGTGTCGAAGTAGCTCGACAGGTAGCGCGCGTTGCCGGGGTCGTTCCAAAGCTGCAGCGGCATCGAAGGGATCGGCTCGGTGCAGACCAGCTCGCCGACCTCGTCGATCACCGCCTCGCCGCTCTCGTTCCACGCATAGACCGCGGCGCCGAGGAAGCGGCACTGCATCTGGCCCGGCACCTCGGGCAGCTCGCGGTTGCCGCCGACGAAGGCGCCGCAGAAGTCGGTGCCGCCGGAGATGTTGCACCACCAGATGTCCCTGGCGCCGGCATCGGTCAGCTGCGCCGTGCCCCAGCGTTGCACGTCCTCGGCCAGTGGCGAGCCGGTGCAGCCGAGCACGCGCACGCGGGAGAGGTAGCCACAGTCGAGTGCCCGCACGCCAGCCTTCATGACGCTGGCGTACCAGGCCGCGCCGGCGCCGAAGAAACTCACGCCGTGGCGCGCCGCAAAGCGCCACAACACGCTCCAGTCGGGCCGCTCCTTGCTGCCGGCCGGGTTGCCGTCATAGATGCAGACCGTGGCGCCAAAGGCCAGGCCGGCGAGCTGCGCGTTCCACATCACCCAGCCGGTCGAGCTGTACCAGTGGAAGCGCTCGCCGAAGCTGTTGGGGGCGTAGCTGGCGCCGACGTCGTAGTGGATCTGGCTCAGCGCCGCGCTCAGCAGGATGCCGCCCTGGCCGTGGACGATGGCCTTGGGCAGGCCGGTGGTGCCGCTGGAGTAGACGATCCAGATCGGGTGGTCGAAGGGCAACCACTCGGGCTCGAAGGCGGCGACCTCGGCATCGTCGCGGCCGGCGGCCTGCAACCAGTCGAGGTCGTGCGCCACTTCCGCGGCCGCGAACGGCGTCTTCAGCAGCAGCAGCTTCTGCACGCTCGGCAGTTGGCCGCGCAGTTCCTGCAGCACTGCGCTGCGATCGATGGCTTTGCCGCCGTAGTGCACGCCGTCGGCCGCAATCAGTACCTTCGGTTCGATCTGCTTGAAGCGGTCGGCCACCGCGGCGGTGCCCATGTCGGGCGCGCAGACGCTCCACACCGCGCCGAGGCTGCTGCAGGCCAGGAAGGCGACCATCGTCTCCGGCACGTTGGGCAGGTAGGCCGCGACGCGGTCGCCGCGCCGCACGCCGAGCGCGCGCAGCGTCAGCGCGACCGAGGCGACCTGGCGCCGCAGCTCGGGCCAGCTCATCGTGCGCACTTCACCCAGCTCGTTCTCGCTGACGATCGCCGGCTGCCCGGCGGCATGCGCCGCCTCCGCATGGCGCAGCACCTGGTGCGTGTAGTTGAGCTGCGCGCCGGGAAACCACACCGCCCCCGGCATGCGCCGCTCGGCCAGCACCGCCGTGTGCGGCGTGGGCGAGCGCAGCTCGCCGAAGTCCCAGATGCTCTGCCAGAAGGCGTCGAGGTCGGTGACCGACCATTGCCATAGCGCCTCGAAGCTGTCGAAGACCAGGCCGCGCTGCTCGCGCAGCCAGTCCTGGTAGAGGCGGATCAGGGGGGTGCGGGGGGCGGACTCGTGCATGGCGGCGATCTCAGGGTTGGACGATGGGCCGGAGCGCCTGCACCTCCGGTGCGTGCCTCCGGGCGCCGTGGGCTTGCTCGCGCCCGTCGCCGAGTTGACCGCGACGCCGATCGGGCGCAATGTCATCGGCCCGCATGGCGCGGCAACGATCAGGAGACATCAGATGAACAAGCAAGTTTCCGGCAGGTTCGGTGGTGTGGTTGGCACGGTATTGCTGGCTGCGTTCCTGTTGTCCGGTGCGCCCGGCTGTGCTGTGGCGCCGCAGGATTCTGCTGCGTCCGCCACCGTGTCGCGCGACGCCGTCGCCGCTGCCGCGGCAAAGTGGACCGCCGTCTTCGTCGACGACAACCCCGACGTGATCCTGGCGCTGTACGACGACGACGGCATCTTGTGGGGCACCCTCTCACCCACCATCGCGGTGGGCAAGCCGGCGATTCGAGGCTACTTCGAGCGCGCCTTCAAGGCGCTGCCGGGTCACAAGGTCACGTTCGGCGAGCAGAAGATCCGGATCTACGGCGACACGGCCATCAACAGCGGCTACTACACCTTCTCCTACGTGCGCGACGGCGAGACCAAGACGCTCCCGGCGCGCTACAGCTTCGTCTACAGGAAGCGCGGCAATGACTGGCTGATCGTCGATCATCACTCGTCCGCCATGCCACCTCCGCCGAGGTAGAGCGGCGCTCGCGGCGTGCAAGGCATCCGCATCAACGCATTCGCACCTGGCCGTGGGCGATGCGTCCACCGGCGATAGCCGACCATTGCCGCGACACCTCGTAGCTGTCGCAGAGCAGACCACGTTGCTCGCGCAAGCAGTGTGGGAGCACGAGGCCACTCAAGCTCGTGCGTCGACCTGTATGAGCCTGAACGCGATCGGGCGATGATGGCTGCTCGTCTGGCGCCATCAAGGAGAAGCGGGATGCACAAAGCATGGGGGGCCTGCATCGCATGCCTGGCGGCATCTTTCCTGTCGCCCGCGGCAGCGGCCGCCTCTGGCGACGGTGCCTGCATGACGGTGCCGGGCGTGCCGGCGGTGCCGGGCTCGGCCAGGAAGATCAGCGACTTCGGTGCGCGCGCCGACGACGCGGAGGACGACACGGCGCAGATCCAGGCGGCGCTCGACAGCCTGGCGCCGGGCGAGTGGCTGGTGTTCGACAAGCCGGGGCGCTACCTCATCGGCAAGCGGCTTTCGATCAGGCGACCGAACGTCACGGTCTACGGCGCGGGCGCGACGATCCATGCCACCAACCCGAGCGACCAGGCCATCATGATCCAGGCCGACGGCGTCAGGCTCTACCGCCTCACCAAGACCGCGGTGACCACCTCGAGGCAGTCCACACCGTGGAGCGCCGGCATCGCCGTGTACCTCGACGTCGGCGGCAAGCGCACACCGGTGAAAAACGTGGTGATCCAGGGCAACACGATCACCAACGCAGGCCCCGACGACTCGCCGGAAGCCAACGGCGCGGCGAGCGCCGGGATCATCCTCTTCAAGGCCTACAACTTCCTGGTGGCGGAGAACACGGTCAAGCGATCGCTGGCCGACGGCATCCACATCACCTCGGGCTCGCGCGACGGGCGCGTGCTGGCCAACAAGGTGCGCGAGAGCGGCGACGACATGCTGGCGGTGGTGAGCTACGTCGGCGGCAAGGCGGCCGAGTCCAGTGGAGAGAGGGCCGCCGAGGACTGGGCCACCCGGCAGGACGCCGGCATTAACAAGAACATCGTGCTGGCCAACAACGACCTGCAGGGGCAGTACTGGGGGCGCGGCATCTCGCTTCTTGGCGTGGACGGCGCGACGGTGAAGGGCAACACGGTGGCCCACTCGCCGATGGCGGCCGGCATCCTGGTGGCGCGCGAGTCCTCGTACCTCACCTTCGGCGTGAACAACGCGCTGATCGAGGGCAACACGCTGCGCGAGATCCAGACCAGCGAGCCGAGCTACAACCGCGGCGGTAAGTGGAAGTCGTTGAGCCTCACGGGCCACGGCGCGATCGAGCTGCAGAACATGCTGTTCAAGGACGAGGCCGCGATCGCGGTGCTCAGACAGGACCTGGCCGTGCGCAACGTGCTGGTACGCAACAACACCATCGACAAGGCCCGGGGCGCTGGCGTGCGCGTCGGCGCCGCGACCGGTATCGCGGCCGGCGAGCGCTTGCCCGTCAGGGGGAGCATCGAGTCCGTGGGCCTGGATCGCAACACGATGACGGCGGTGGGCTCGGGCCTGGCGATCACGGCCGAGGGCGTGCAGGCTGGCTCGCTCTGGTGCAGCGGCAACAAGCGCGATGGTCAGGCTGCAACCTCGAACTTGTGCCAGGGTGCGGCGGCGCCGAGCGTCAAGGGGGCGGCGTGCGAGCCGTGATGGGTCCGCCAGGGGTGGCGGTGGTGCGCGCAGCCCGTCTGGACTTCATGCGGTCAATGTATGGCGTTTGCGTTGCTGGAGCGAGGCAGGGGAGAACCTGCTTTCGCTGCGCCTGAACGGCACTTGTCGACTCACGCTCACGCGGCCGGCTTCAACAACTGGGGATGCTGGCGGCGCAGCGCGTCAAGCACCACCCACACATCGCGACATGCAGCTCATGTTGCTACAAGTGCAGCAAAACTGAGAACGCCCTGAGCCGTCTTTCGGCGCCAGCTATCGTGCGCGTTGCTAGTCGAAGCTCGCTCTGTAAGTAGCCGGATCGAGGGAGCAATGTCGCTCGATGGCGCCTGCGAGCTCAAACAGTCGGGGTGCGGCTCGAAAGTCAAAGAGCCGATACAGCCGGAACTGCTCTGTGTTCTCCTGAGCGAAGCGCACTTCGTTCGCAGAGGCGAAGAACGGCGTTCGTTCACCAAACGCGGTTGTCTTGACCTCGATGTAGCGCGCGCGGCCGTCGACCTCGAACGACTGTATGTCGAAGCCGAGTCCGTCGCCTTGTGTCCGCGACACATGCTCAACTCGCTCGGCCAGTTGTCCTGCACCGAGACCCGCTAGGCGCCAGCGCTCGAAGCTCAGAGCGAACTCCTCGCCAGCCAGACCCAGTGCGCGGTTCTGCGCTTCGCGCTGCAGGTAGTCGCGCTTGATCGGCAGTCGACCGTAAATCGCCGCCTGCTCCCGCGCAACGAGCGCTCGTTGTGGTGCTGGTGCTTTGACGCGACTGAAGTCGCTGACGTCGGCTTTCTCGACGGGGCGCAAGGCCGCGGCCATGGCTGCGTCATCGAGCACGCGGTGCCGTTGGACTTGCTCGCTGACCACCTCGGTCAGCAGTCGCCGTTGGAAGTTCGCTCTTGGTTTGTAGCCACGCAGGTACGGAAACCCCAGCTCCAGCATCACGGCGCTGATGTTGCCGTGCTTGAACTCGACGGACCCGTTCGATCGACCATTCAACAGTTCCAGCAAGCGACGGCGGTGCGCGGTCTTGTTGTAGTGCTGACCGGTCAATTCGAGCGTCAGCATCGCGAGGTAGTCGGCCACGATGAGCTCGACTTCTTCGCGTCGCCAGTCGTCGCCTGCAGTCTCGGCCAGCAAGCTCTTGACGATGAAGCCCAGGCTCTGCAATCGCGACACTACGGTCGCGTCGCCACCGGAAAAGTCACTCGGGCGCAGTGGTCCTTCCTCGGGAAACTGAATGCCGAATGCCACACCGGCTATGGCCTTCGAATCGGCCTCGATGCCCGATCGAGGATCGACGACCACATAGCTGCGCGACCGGCCAAAGCCATGCTTGGCCAGGAAGGCGTCTCGGCCAACGCCTGCGAACTCATCCAGCGCCGCCTGCACGGCAGCGCTGCTGGTCAGATCCGACAGCCGTCGCGTCATTGCGAGAAGTGAACCGCTGCAGTTCGCGCGACTGGTCCGGTATCGCTGCCTAGGCCATCAAGTTTCTGCTTGAGGGTATCAATGGCGCTCCACGTGCCGGAATTGAAATCAGGGATGTCTTTAGGCATGGCAAGGCGCGGATGTATGCGATGAACGCTAGTCCTGGTCTCACGCATGGCCACCCACCGTGTAGGCCGTCCAAGTGCCTCTGGCACAAACCAAAAACCGAACGCAGTCACGGCGAAGGACGCCACTTGCCCGAAAAAAGGCCATTCCACTCCGAGCGCGGTCGCAAGCGCCGCCACCGAGGAGAAGAGGAATACGAGCAGCCAGCGAACTCGCTTGAATACTCCCACTCCGGCGGCCAGGCCTTGGGACAGTGCGTGCAGTTGCTCGGCTAGATCGGAACGCTCTCGTGACAGAAGCTGCTGGCTCAGGGCGTCCACCCTGCCTTCCAACTGGGTGGATTCGTGGTCACGCTGGGCTAACTCAGCATGCAGCTTCTCCACACCTTTCGCGTTCTCTTTCTGGGCCTTGGCGTTATCGGACGCAATTCGAGCGAGCTGTTCCTCATGGGCAACTTGCAATGCCGTAAGTTGCTGTTCACCCTCTTCCTTCTGGGCAATGAGCTTTTGCTCCGCCTCCTCACGAGCGACCGCAGCAGCAAACTCGCCCGCCGCGAGCTTCACCTGCTCGATGATGTATGGGAGCCGCTCGGGCGTAACGTCCTCTGGATCGGCCCGGGTCGCGCGCATCAAGGCGCGTTCGCCCTCGCGATCTTCCAAGAGGGCAGCAACGTGGTCGGCTTCCGCCTTGCCGTGAAGGTCGAGAACCAAGTTGTAGGCGCGCGCCTTTACATCGGGGCGCGGCCGAATTGCCGCCGAGCAGTGAGCCAGCAGCCGAGCCCGAGACATTTGGCCATTCCCTTCGCCGCTTCGAAGCCAGAGGTAGCCCGCCAGTTGCTTGTCCGAAAGAGCGACGGGCGCCCAACGATTCGCTGCATTGACACTCTGCTTGGCGGCGGCAGTAAGCCAAGTTCTCCAGGCGTCGTTTGCCGCCTGAGCAAGTGCCGTGTTTCTGGTGATGAAAACGGCCTTGCTGTCGCAGATGCGAGTACAGAGTGTGTTTGCGTCGCGAATCCGCAGCAGGGCCCACACAGAGCGCTCGTCATGGGTACGCGCCTCATCGTTTGGCCAATGCGCCATGCGTCTGCTCAGCTCAGCCTGAATGTCCCCGACAGTGTTCTTGGACCGTCGCATCAGGTCGAGCTGCGGGTCTTGCTTGACGGAGATGCCAACAGCCGCAGCGCGGCTGCCGATATTCCCTTTCAAGGCGGAGAGGACATGGGGCTTCGCTGAAGCGCCAAAGTAGCCGATGCGGGAATTCCCCGAGCGGAGCGAGGCGAGCTGGCCGGACACCACCGATTCAGCTTCCACGATGCAGTCATCGAAGACGGCTGGCTGTGCGCCGCTTGAAGAGACCATTGCGAGCAACTCGGTGCCGTAGACCGAGTAGTCGACGTTGACGCCGAGAACGTCAAGCAGGAGTGGCGAGTCGAGGTAGATTTCGAGGCCGCCAAGGTCCTTTTTGTCCACCGCCGGCTCACTAAAGCAGGCGAGCGCCTCGGCCGCCATGCTTGCGAACGCGATGTCCGACACCCGGTCGAATAGCGTGGGCTGGCTGTCTCGCAAATCGACCAGGAACTGGGCGGCATGGAAATCGAGTCGCAATCCCCTTTGCTCTTTGGGGTCGGATTCAGCGCGCCTCAGGGCGAGGGTCTTTGACGAGGCCTTCGCCGCGACACTGGCTTCCTTGCGCGCAAGCAACCGCATGGATTCAGCGTTGAGCAGCCGATCCAGGAACTCCTCTTGCAAGCGCTGCTCTGTCTCGTCGGTGAAGAGCGGATCGGCACGGCAGGATTCAACGAACTGATGCAGGACGGAGTCGATTTCGCGCTCTGTAACGCCCGGAACCTCGGGCGCATCCTCACCAACGCTCACGGCCGCGTACTGGTACACCGTGCCCCTTGCTTTCCCGACGACAGGGACCAAAAGCCCTTGCCCCTCCAGCTGTTCCGCCATGCCAAGGACAGCTAGTCGAGGGATTCGCATGCCATACAGGCTGGCCACTGCATTAGAGAACGCCGCTGCGTCAAACATCCGACCGGCAAATTCACGGCAAATTGGCGCGAAGAATGGGACGAGCGCCCCGAACATTCCGGCGTTGGACTGATGGATGCGGTCTGCCAGCGCGCAGTACGCCAGCAGCGCTCTCTTCGGCTTCGTGATCGAACTCATCTGTACTCGTTCTTCTGTCAGAGCACGCATCGGTCGCTTTGCCGAAGTCGGTCGTGCTCACTCCCTTTCAGATACCTTCACACAAGCCCTGTTGGGCGTGCACAAAGAGCGACGGACCTCACGTGGGCAGAGAACGTGGCGGTCCGCCATTTACCTGAGAGCTATGAAACACCCATAGATTTCTCAGCTTATGGGGCTCAAATTCTCACGTTATGGGTCGCCCTACAATATCCCCTGCGATGCTGGACCGGCCAGATCAACCCGATTACTCAGTTCGCTGACTCGATTGTTGCGTTTGGGGCTTGAAGGCGCCGTCGTGCGGGGAAGCCTACTTGTCACCTTTTGCCCCACGATTTCTCACGATATGCCCCCACCTACAGCGGCGACTACACGTCGATGTTCGCCGCCCTCAACGCATTCGATTCGATGAACAACCTCCGCGGCTCCACCTCGTCGCCCATCAGCATCGTGAACACCCGATCCGCCTCGATCGCGTCCTCGATCTGCACCCGCAGCAGGCGGCGCACGGTCGGGTCCATCGTCGTTTCCCAGAGCTGCTCGGGGTTCATCTCGCCCAGGCCCTTGTAGCGCTGGCGGCCCACGGCGTTTTCGGCCTGCTGCATCAGCCACGCCATCGCGCCGCGGAAGTCGGCCACGCTCTGTTCCTTGCGCTTGTCGCCTTCGCCGCGCGCCACCACCGCGTTGGCGCCGACCAGGCCCTTGAAGGTGCGGCCGGCCACGGCCAGCGCCTCGTAGTCGGCGCCGTGGATGAAGTCGGCGCTGATCACGCTGGCCTTGACGTTGCCGTGGTGGCGGCGGCCCACGCGCAGGTAGGGCTTGTCCAGGCGCGCGTCGGTCTCGGCGCTGACCTCGGCGTCGTGCAGCGCGGCCTTGAGCGCGGCAGCACTCGCCTCGGCCTCGGCCGGGGTGTCGAGCTTGAGCTCGAGGCCGGTGGCCATGGCACGCAGCGCCTCCACGTCCATCCAGTTCTGCAGGCGGTCGATCACGTTCTCGGCCAGCAGGTAGGCGCGGGCCAGGCTCTCGAGCGTGTCGCCCTTCAGCACAGATTCCACGGTGCCGAGGCCGGTGTCGAGCTGCGCATCCTGCAGCGCCACCTTGAGCAGGAAGGCGTCGAGCTCGGTGCCGTCCTTCAGGTACTGCTCGTGCTTGCCTTGCTTGACCTTGTAGAGCGGCGGCTGCGCGATGTAGATGTGGCCGCGCTCCACCAGCTCGGGCATCTGGCGATAGAAGAAGGTCAGCAGCAGCGTGCGGATGTGGGCGCCGTCGACGTCGGCGTCGGTCATGATGATGATGCGGTGGTAGCGCAGCTTCTCGACGTTGAAGTCCTCGCTGCCGATGCCGGTGCCCAGCGCCGTGATCAGCGTGAGGATCGCCTCGCTGCTCAGCAGCTTCTCGTAGCGCGCCTTCTCGACGTTGAGGATCTTGCCGCGCAGCGGCAGGATCGCCTGGAACTTGCGGTCGCGGCCCTGCTTGGCCGAGCCGCCGGCCGAGTCACCCTCGACGATGTAGATCTCGCACTGCGCGGGGTCCTTCTCCTGGCAATCGGCGAGCTTGCCGGGCAGGCCCAGGCCGTCGAGTACGCCCTTGCGGCGCGTCATCTCGCGCGCCTTGCGAGCCGCCTCGCGGGCACGCGCGGCGTCGACGATCTTGCCGACGATGATCTTGGCGTCGATCGGGTTCTCGAGCAGAAAGTCGGTGAGGGTCTTGCCGACCACGTCTTCAACCGGCCCGCGCACCTCGGAGCTCACGAGCTTGTCCTTGGTCTGCGAACTGAACTTGGGCTCGGGCACCTTGACGCTGATCACGCACGCCAAGCCTTCGCGCATGTCATCGCCGGCAATCTCGACCTTGGCCTTCTTGGCGAGGTCGTTGTCGTCGATGTACTTGTTGATCACCCGCGTCATCGCCGCGCGCAGGCCGGTCAGGTGGGTACCGCCGTCGCGCTGCGGAATGTTGTTGGTGAAGCAGAGCACGTTCTCGCTGTAGCCGTCGTTCCACTGCATCGACACCTCGGTGGTGATGGTGGTGTTCTGTTCGCTCTGCTTCTCGCCGACGGCGTGAAAGATCGTCGGGTTGAGAACCTTCTTGCCCTGGTTGATGAACTCCACGAAGCCGCGCACGCCGCCGGCGTAGGCGAAGTTGTCTTCCTTGCCGGCGCGCTCATCGACCAGGCGGATCTTCACGCCGTTGTTCAGGAAGCTCAGCTCGCGCAGACGCTTGGCCAGCACGTCGTAGTGGAAGTCGATGTTCGAGAAGATCTCGTCATCGGGCAGGAAGTGAACCTCGGTGCCGCGCTTGTCGGTCTCGCCGATCACCTTCATCGGGCTGATCTCGAAGCCGTCGCGCAGCTCGATCAGCCGCTCCTGCGGCACGCCCTTCTTGAACTCGATGTAGTGAACCTTGCCCTCGCGCCGCACCGTGAGCCGCAGCGACTTGGACAGCGCGTTGACGCAGCTCACGCCCACGCCGTGCAGGCCGCCCGAGACCTTGTAGCTGTTCTGGTTGAACTTGCCGCCGGCATGCAGCTCGGTCAGCGCGATCTCGGCCGCACTGCGCTTGGGCTCGTGCTTGTCGTCCATCTTGACGCCGGTCGGGATGCCGCGGCCGTTGTCGATGACGCTGATCGAGTTGTCACTGTGAATGGTGACCGTGATGTCGTCGCAATGGCCGGCGAGCGCCTCGTCGATCGAGTTGTCGACCACCTCGAACACGAGATGGTGCAGACCGGTGCCGTCGGAGGTGTCGCCGATGTACATGCCGGGGCGCTTGCGCACCGCCTCGAGCCCTTCGAGGATCTGGATCGAACCTTCGCCGTAGGCCGTCGAGGCCGCGGAACCCACCGAGATCGGCTGGCCCTCGGCCGAGGGCACGGGTTGCTGCGTCACGCCGCGGTCGTGTTCGCTCTGGGAGTCTTTCGGGGTCTGGGCTTCACTCATCGGGGCACTCATTTCCATCGCGGGGCCGAAATCGACAGCCCCTTCAAAAACGCTTCAGCGGGCGCTCGGCCCGCTGTGCTGGCTGGCCGCTGGGGTCACAAACCCGCGGCAGCGAAGCGACTCAAATGCGCATCGGCATCACCACGTACTTGAAGCCGGCCTGCTCGGGCACCGTCACCAGCGCCGAGCTGTTGGCGTCCTGCAGCGACAGGCTCACCATCTCCTGCGGCATGTTGGCCAGCGCGTCCATCAGGTAGGTCACGTTGAAGCCGATCTCGATGGCGTCGCCGCCGTAGTCGATCTCGATCTCTTCCTTGGCCTCTTCCTGCTCGGCGTTGCTGGAGGCAATCTTCAGCAGGCCCGGCTCGAAGTTCATGCGCACGCCCTTGAACTTCTCGCTCGTGAGGATGGCGGCGCGCTGCAGGCTGGCCAGCAGCGGCACGCGGCCGAGCGTGATGTGGTTCTTGTGGTTCTTGGGAATCACGCGGTTGTAGTCGGGGAACTTGCCCTCGACCAGCTTGGTGACGAACTCCAGCCCGGCAAAGGCGAACTTGGCCTGGTTGCCGGCAAAGCGCATCTCGATCGGCGTGTCCTCGTCCTTCAGCAGGCGCTGCAGTTCGAGCACGGTCTTGCGCGGCAGGATGACCTCCTGCTTCGGGATGTCCTTGTCGAGCGTGGCCTGCGCCAGCGCCAGGCGGTGGCCGTCGGTGGCCACGAGCGTGAGCGTGCTGCCCTCGGCAACGAACAGGATGCCGTTGAGGTAGTAGCGGATGTCGTGCACCGCCATCGCGAAGTGAACCTGGTTGATCAGGCTCTTGAGCGTCTTCTGCGGCACGCCGAAGACCGGGCCGAAGTCGGCCGCTTCCTGCACCAGCGGAAAGTCCTCGGCCGGCAGGGTCTGCAGCGTGAAGCGGCTCTTGCCGCCGGCCAGCGTGAGCTTGCTCTGGTTGCTGGTGAGGCTGACGTTCTGGTCGGCCGGCAGGGTGCGCAGGATGTCGATCAGCTTGCGCGCGCCGACCGTGGTCGAGAAGTTGGCCGCGTCGCCGTCGAAGCTGGCCGTGGTGCGAACCTGGATCTCCAGGTCGCTGGTGGTG
The DNA here is from genome assembly GCF_004217215.1 of Rivibacter subsaxonicus. Lineage (GTDB taxonomy): Bacteria > Pseudomonadota > Gammaproteobacteria > Burkholderiales > Burkholderiaceae_C > Rivibacter > Rivibacter subsaxonicus. Next base: position 467,851 of record NZ_SHKP01000005.1, on the reverse strand, counting down.
AACTCGATCTGGTCGCCGGTCTTGCGCAGCAGGACGTTGGCCAGTACCGGCAGGGTGTGACGCCTCTCGACGATGCCGGCTACTGCCTGCAGCGCGCCAAGAAGTTTTTCCTGCTGGCCTTTCAACACAATCATTTCAACCTCTTTAAGGTAGTCGTCGTAGTAGAGGGCGGCTCGCCTTGTGGACAACGTGATTTTCGCCTGTTTCGACGCGGGTTTAGCGACGGATGAACCCTGTGGGCCGAGACCGTCGCCGCTGCGCCGCGAATGGGGAGAAGTTTCGAAACGGGCCTTGTCCTGTGGATAGCTTGCTGGTTGTTCCGAACTTGTCCCCAGAGCTATGCCTTGACAGCCGGGACAAGCTTCTGCTTCTGGGTCTTCAACCCTTCAGGGTCTGTTCGAGCACGTGCAGTTGCTGGTTGAGCTCGGTGTTCTTGCCGCGCTCGCCACCGATCTTGCGCACCGCGTGCAGCACGGTGGTGTGGTCGCGACCACCGAACAACTCGCCGATCTCGGGCAGGCTCTTCTGCGTGAGTTCCTTGGCCAGGTACATCGCGATCTGGCGCGGGCGGGCAATGCTGGCCGGGCGCTTCTTGCTGTACATGTCGGCGACCTTGATCTTGTAGAAGTCGGCCACCGTCTTCTGGATGTTCTCGACGCCGATCTGGCGGTTCTGGATCGAGAGCAGGTCTTTCAGCGCCTCGCGTGCCAGGCCGATGTTGATTTCCTTCTGGCTGAAGCGGGCGTAGGCCAGCACCTTGCGCAGCGCGCCTTCCAACTCGCGCACGTTGGCGCGCACGTTCTTGGCCACGAAGAAGGCCACGTCCTCGGGCATCGGCGTGCCTTCGGCGTCGGACTTCTTCATCAGGATCGCCACGCGCATCTCGAGCTCGGGCGGCTCGATCGCGACCGTCAGGCCGGCGTCGAAGCGGCTGGTCAGGCGTTCATCGATGTCTGCGAGACCTTTTGGATAGGTATCGCTGGTCATGATGATGTGGGCCTTCTTGGCCAGCAGCGCCTCGAAGGCGTTGAAGAACTCCTCCTGGGTGCGCTCCTTGCCGGCGAAGAACTGCACGTCGTCGATCAGCAGCAGGTCGAGCGAGTGGTACTTGGCCTTGAGTTCGTCGAAGGTCTTGCGCTGGTAGTTGCGCACGACGTCGGTGATGAACTGCTCGGCATGCAGGTAGAGCACGCGGGCGTCGGGCTTGTCGCGCAGCAGCGCGTTGCCGACGGCGTGGATCAGGTGCGTCTTGCCGAGGCCGACGCCGCCGTAGATGAACAGCGGGTTGTACATGTGGCCCGGCGCGCCGGCCACGTGCAGCGCCGCGGTGCGCGCCATCTGGTTGGCGCGGCCGGGCACCAGCGTGTCGAAGGTCAGGGCCGAGTTGAGCCGGTGCTTGGACTGGCTCGGCGCCGGCGCGGCGATCGGAGTGGCCGCTACGCTGGCGACGGCAACCCCGTTGTGGGCGGGCGGGTTGGCGGAAGGACGGGCACGCTCGACGGTGGTCGCATCGCGGGTCGCGAGTTGCAGCTCGAGCCGCACCGGCTTGCCGGCGAGCTCGCTCATCAGCGTTTCGATGCGCGGCGCGTACTGGGTGCGGATCCAGTCGAGCTTGAAGCGGTTGGGCACGCGCAGGGTCAGGATCGTGCTGTCCTGGTGCTCGCGCAACTCGGCCCCTGGCAGCGGACGGATCCAGGTGTTGAACTGCTGTTCGGGCAGTTCCAGCGCGAGGCGCTCGCAGCCGCGCTGCCAGAGATCGGGACTCATTCTTTTGTTGTGTGGACAAGCAGGGTTCGAGCGGCTGAATTCTATGCCGCGCGGAACCCCTGCCAGCAGGGTTATCCACAGTTCCTAGGGTCTGGCGTCCACAGATCGCCGGGCTCCTTGGAGGGTTCCGGGTTTGACCGGATGGCCCATCTCTGGTGTAATCACGGGTTCCGCGCGTCCGGGCACCGCCGCTTTTCTGCGTCCTGCCCGTTCTTTTGCGCATGAGGGCTCAAGCAGCCAGGCCGATCGGGCCCGGTTGCCAGCAGGGCCCCAGCCTGACCGAGCCTGATGTCGGTCGACGTCATCGCTACCGAGGTTTTCCATCATGAAACGCACTTACCAACCGTCGAAGATCCGCCGCGCCCGCACCCATGGTTTCCTGGTGCGCATGAAGACGCGCGGTGGCAAAGCCGTGATCAGCGCACGTCGCGCCAAGGGCCGCAAGCGCCTGGGTCTCTGATCCTCCAACGCTTCCGTCTCGACCTGAGCGGCGCTGGCCGCTAGCGCGATGAGCGCCTTGCCGGCACGCCGCTGGATCGCCCTTGGCGATCCGAGCGCCTTTGCGGCTGCGCTTTCGTCACGACCGGTGGCCCGGACCGAGCATTTCGTGCTCCACCACGCCCAGTTGTCAACAAGCACAGTATCTGCAGACGCCAAGCCTGTGGAAGACACGCTGCAAGTCGGTCTGGTCGTGCCCAAGCGGCATGCCCGCCGGGCCGTCACCCGCAACCTGATCAAGCGCCAGGCGCGCAGCGCCTTCGACGCGCGTGCCGCTGCACTGGCGGCGGGCAACTGGGTGCTGCGGCTGCGCGCGCCCTTCGATCCCAAGCACTTCGTCAGCGCCAGATCGCCCGCGCTGCGCGCGAGCGTGCGCGACGAGGTGGGCCGCCTGTTTGCGGCCTTGCCTGGCGGCCCCAGAGGCTGAACCGATGCAGTTCTCCTGGACCCAGGCCGCCGATGACCTGGCACGCGCACCGCAGCGCCTGCTGATGGGCCTGGTGCGCGCCTACCAGTTGCTGTTCAGCGCCTGGCTGGGCAACAGCTGCCGCTACGAACCCAGCTGCTCGGCCTACACGATGCAAGCCCTTCAGCGCCATGGCGCGCTGGCCGGCAGCGCGCTCGGCGCGCGGCGCCTGCTGCGCTGCTACCCGGGCTGCGAGGGTGGCTGCGATCCGGTGCCGGAGCGGCTCGCCGCCTGGGCACCCGGCTGGCTCACGCGCGCCGCGGCCGAGACTCCTCTTTCCCATTCAACGTCGTCCTGCGAGATCAAGAAGTCATGACCGATATGCGCCGCACCGTCCTCTGGGTGGTGTTCACGATGTCGCTCGTCCTGTTGTGGGACGCGTGGAACAAGCACAACGGGCATCCGCCGATGTTCTTCGGGGCCGGCGCCAAGCCGGCGGTCACTGCGCCGGCGCCGGGCTCGGCACCGGCGATCGCCGGCAGCGCCGCGGTACCGGCGCCGATGGCGGGCGGTGCTGCTTCGGTAACCGCGGCCGCGGCCGTCGCACCGGTCGGCGGCGCGTCGGCGCCGGCCGCCGGCACGACCTTCACCGTGACCAGCGACCTGATCAAGGCGAGCTTCGACTCGGCCGGCGCCAGCCTGGTGCGGCTCGAGTTGCTGCATCACGTCGACCAGAACGACAAGACGCGCAACGTCGTGCTGTTCGACCGCTCGGCGGAGCGCGTCTACCTGGCGCAGACCGGCCTGGTCGGTGCGCCCGACCTCCCGTCGCATCTGAGTCCGATGCAACTCGTGCCCGGTGCGACGACGCTGCAGGACGGCGCCGACGAACTGAACGTGCGCTTCGAGTCGCCGGTGATGGGCGGCGTCAAGCTCGCCAAGACCTTCACCTTCAAGCGCGGCAGCTATGCGGTGAAGGTGACGCACGAGGTGCAGAACGTCGGCACCACGGCGATCTCGCCGCAGCTCTACCAGCAGCTGGTGCGCGATGGCAACCCGCCGCCCGGGGAGTCGAGCTTCTACTTCACCTTCACCGGGCCGGCGGTCTACACCGACGCGGCCAAGTTCAAGAAGATCGAGTTCAAGGACATCGAGAAGGGCAACGCCTCGATCGACAAGAGCGCCGACAACGGCTGGGTCGCGATGGTCCAGCATTACTTCATCAGCGCCTGGCTGCACGGCGACGCCGCGGCGCGCGAGTTCTACGCACGCAAGGTCGACACCAATCTCTACGCCATCGGCCAGCTGTTCGCGCTCGGGCCGATCGAGCCTGGCCAGACCCGCAGCTTCACGAGCCAGCTCTATGCCGGTCCGCAGGAGGAGAAGAAGCTCGAGGAGCTGGCGCCCGGCCTCGACCTGGTCAAGGACTACGGCATCTTCACGATCCTCGCCAAGCCGCTGTTCTGGTTGCTCTCGTGGCTCTACCAGCTGATCGGCAACTGGGGCTGGGCGATCGTCGCGCTGGTGGTGCTGCTGAAGGCCGCGTTCTACGGACTCAACGCGCGCGCCTACGCGTCGATGGCGCGGATGAAGAAGGTCAACCCGCGCATCATGGAGATGCGCGAGCGCCTCAAGGACAACCCGCAGCAGATGCAGCAGGAAATGATGCGCATCTACCGCGAGGAGAAGATCAACCCGCTCGGCAGCTGCCTGCCGATCCTGGTCCAGATCCCGGTCTTCATCGCGCTCTACTGGGTGCTGCTGTCGAGCGTGGAAATGCGCAACGCGCAGTGGCTGTGGATCACCGACCTCTCGGCCAAGGATCCGTACTTCATCCTGCCGATCGTGATGACCGCCACCTCGCTACTGCAGACCTGGCTCAACCCGACGCCGCCGGATCCGGTGCAGGCCAAGCTGATGTGGATCATGCCGCTGGTGTTCGGCATCATGTTCTTCTTCTTCCCGGCCGGCCTGGTGCTGTACTGGATCACGAACAACGTGCTGTCCATCGCGCAGCAGTGGTTCATCAACCGCCGGCTCGGCGTGAACTGATCCGACGCTGAAAGCAACCCACGACGCCCCGCCGGTTCACGCCGCGGGGCGTCGTGCTTTGTGGAGCCCGACAATCCCGACCATGCTGCCGCGCCACCATGAACCGATCGTCGCCGTCGCCACCGCCGCGGGCCGCGGCGCGGTGGGCATCGTGCGCGTCTCCGGGCGCGGCCTCGGTGCGCTGGCGCGGGCGCTGACCGGGCGCGAGCTCAGCTCCCGCCACGCGCACTACGGCCCCTTCCTCGATGCCGGCGGCGAGGCCATCGATCGCGGCCTGGCGCTGTTCTTCCCGACCCCGCACAGCTACACCGGCGAGGACGTGCTCGAGTTGCAGGCGCATGGCGGGCCGATCGTGCTGCAGTTGCTGCTGGCGCGCTGCCTCGAGGCCGCCGCGCAGGACGACACGCTGCCGCGCCTGCGTCCGGCCGAGCCGGGCGAGTTCACCGAGCGCGCCTTCCTCAACGGCAAGCTCGACCTGGCCCAGGCCGAGGCGGTGGCCGACCTGATCGATGCCAGCACCGAGGCCGCCGCGCGCTCGGCCGGACGCGCGCTGGCCGGCGCCTTCTCGACCGAGATCGGCGTGTTGCGCGACGCGCTGATCGAGCTGCGCATGCTGGTCGAGGCCACGCTCGACTTTCCCGAGGAAGAGATCGACTTCCTCGAGAAGGCCGATGCCCGCGGTCGCCTGCAACGGGTGCTGGCCGCGCTCGACGCCGTGCGGGCCCGCGCGCGCCAGGGCGCGCTGCTGCGCGAGGGCCTGACGGTGGTGCTCGCCGGCCAGCCCAACGCCGGCAAGAGCAGCCTGCTCAACGCGCTGGCCGGCGCCGAGCTGGCGATCGTGACGCCGGTTCCCGGCACCACGCGCGACAAGGTGCGCGAGACGATCCAGATCGAGGGCGTGCCGCTGCACGTGGTCGATACCGCCGGTTTGCGCATCGACGCGGTCGACGAGGCCGAACGCATCGGCATCGCGCGCAGCTGGGAGGCGATCGGCGACGCCGACGCGGTGCTGTTCCTGCACGATCTCACGCGCGCCGGCGACGCGAGCTACGCGGCGGCCGACCGCGAGATCGCCGTGCGCATTGGCGGCGCGTCCGCGCCGGTGCTGCATCTCGACACCAAGCTCGACCTCGCGCCGGCCGCGACCGGCGGCGTGTCGATGGCCGGCGAGCATCTGGCGCTATCGGCCCGCAGCGGCGCCGGGCTCGACGCACTGCGCGCGCGCCTGCTCGAACTCGCCGGCTGGCAACCGGGTGGCGAGGGCGTGTTCATCGCCCGCGCGCGCCACCTGCGCGCGCTCGATCAATCGCGCGAGCACCTGCGACTGGCGCAGCAACTGGCCGAGCAGCGCGACGCCGCGCTCGACCTGCTGGCCGAGGAACTGCGGCTGGCGCACGATTGCCTCGGCGCCATCACCGGCGCCTTCAGCGCCGATGACCTGCTGGGTGAAATCTTCGGGCGCTTCTGCATTGGAAAGTAGAGCTGGTGCTGAGGAGCGATCAGATCGGCTCGCTTCTCCTCTCATCTACCTCTGCGGTAAACGTTTTTTTATGCCAGGTCTGCTCACATATGCTCAGCCGAGCTCAGTGATTTGTGTCCATGGATGTGTCCATGGCGGCCCGCTTTTCGGGCTTCGCTGTGTCCATGGACACACGATCACTGTTGGAGAGCAACTTGGGACGACTGACAGATACCGCACTGAAGGCGCTGAAGCCGAAGACCGCCACCTACCAATCCGCCGACGGCGAGGGCCTGCTGATCGAGGTCAAGGCCAGCGGGCGCAAGACCTGGATGTACCGCTACCGGCTCGGCGGCAAGGCCGAGAAGCTGGTCATCGGCACCTACCCGGAGATCACGCTCAAGGAGGCGCGCGAGCTGTGCTTCGAGGCTCGCCGCGAGGTCCAGCGCGGCGAGTCGCCGGCGCGCGCCAAGCAGTCCAGCAAGCGCGAGGAAGTGAAGGAGAAGACCGTCAAGGACTTCGGCGAGCGCTTCTTCCGTGAGATCGTCACCCGCGACCGCAAGATCACCACCATCCCGCGGCGCTACCTCGACCGGCAGATCTTTCCCGCCATCGGCGCGCTGCAGGTGAGCGAGGTCAGTGCCGAAGACGTGCGGTCGATCATCTGGGCCAAGAAGGCGCATGGCTTCGACGCGGCCGCCGCCGACATTCGGGGCCTGCTCAAGCGCCTGTTCGACTACGCCATCACCTGTGGGCTCATCACCGTGAACCCCGTGCACGGCCTGCCGGCACGCCATGTCTTCAAACCAAAGTCGCGCGACCGGAACCTGTCACGGGAAGAGATCGGCGTGTTCCTGCGCGCCGTCGAGGCGTCGAATGTCCGACGCCAGTTCAAGGCGGGGTTGCGGCTGGTGTTGCTCACGATGGTGCGCAAGTCCGAACTGATCCAGGCGCGCTGGTCGGATGTGCACCTTGACCAGGGCGAGTGGCACATCCCGGCCGAGACCTCCAAGACCGGCAAGCCGCACATCGTCTACCTGTCGAGCCAGGCAACTGCGTTGTTCAAGGAGCTGCGAGCCTTGGCCTCGACGAGCGAACTCGTGATGCCCGGCCGAAGTAGCCTGAAGAAGCCCTTCGCCCACAACGCCATGAACTCGGCGTTGAAGAAGGCGCTGGAGACGCAGCCGATCCCGGTTTTCACCATCCACGATCTGCGCCGCACGGCCTCAACCTTGCTGCACGAGAACGGCTGGCCGTCCGACGTGGTGGAGAAGGCGCTGAACCACACGATCGGCGGCGTGCGCGGGATCTACAACCGGGCCGAGTACGCCGAGCAACGCAAGGCGATGCTGCAGTTCTGGGGCGATTTTGTCGACGCCGCGGTGCGCGGCGAACGCATGGCTGCGGTGCGCCTCGCGGTGGCGGCTTGAGCTAGTCGCTCCATGCGACGCTCAGTGGTGCTGGGCGGCTACCGAGGGGCACCAGCCGGCGCTCCCGACCCCCGCTGCGCACCGTGGCGACGCCCAAGCGGCCAATCCCGGCCGGACAGCGCCCCAGCCAGCGTCGAACGGCGAACCCCCGGGGCGCCCCGGCAACCTCCTGCGAGACCGGAGGCTGAGAGCCGCTCTCCAATTGCGAGGCGACCGATCAATGTGATCCGCGGACATGGCGCGGTGCGGCTCTGCCGCGAGCACCGGGCGCCCCGTCGCCGTGCTCCAAGCCCTGAAGAATCCCGCACTCCGCCGATGCGTGCGGCATCGAGCATCGCGCGCGCAAGGCCTTCATCTCCTTCTCGAGAACCTTGAGCTCGCGGATCCGCCTTGACACGTGCTCGATGTGCTCGTCGAGCAGCGCGTTGACCTCGCCACAGTCCGTCTGAAGTGCGTCCCTGAACTTCAGCAGCACTCTCACCTCGTCGAGCGCCATATCGAGGTGCCGGCAGTTGCGAATGAAGACGAGCCGGTCGGCGTGCTTGGCCGTGTAGACGCGGTAGTTGCCTTCTGTCCGATCCGGTGCGGGCAAGAGCCCCTCACGTTCGTAGAAGCGGATCGTCTCGACCGGCGTACCGGTGACACTCGCAAGCTGGCCAATCCTCATCGTTCAACACCCTTGAATCGGTTCGATTGACTCTACACCTGCTACAGGGTTTCCAATGCGGGTCATGCCTCAGCACATCTCCACGACCGAAGCGAAGCCCTCTGCCAACCCGGCGCAAGATGGCGACCATTGCGATCGAGAAGCCTGCGGATCCGCCGCTTGCGCCGCACCCACGGCGCAAGCCAGCAATGCCGGCGTTGGGTCGCGCTTTCGCATCGCCACGATGGACTGCGCGACCGAGGAAGCCGAGATCCGTCGGGAGCTCGATCGGATCCCGGGTATCCGCAACCTGAACTTTCGCGTCGGCGAGCGCAGCCTCGCCATCGATGCGCCGCCCGATGTCATGGCTCAAGCCGTGGCAGCCATCCGTCGCATCGGCTTTGATCCTCAGCCCTTTGCTGAAGAGGTGAGCGCGGAAGCCAGCGTCGGCCATGGCCACGATCACGACGATCAGCACGACGCCAACTCCAGTCTCAAACGGCTGGGCCTTGCCCTAGGGCTGGCGGTATGCGCCGAACTCGCTGCCTTCTTCCTGCCGGACACGCTGCCCGCGAAGGCACTCGGCCTCGGCTTGGCCGCCACGGCCATCTGGCTGGCCGGCTTCGATGTCTACCAGAAGGGCCTGAATGCGCTGCTGCGCGGCCGCCTCAACATCAACGCACTGATGACGGTCGCGGTGACCGGTGCCGTGCTGATCGGCCAATGGCCCGAGGCGGCGATGGTGATGGCGTTGTATGCGATCGCCGAACTCATCGAGGCTCGCGCCGTCGACCGTGCCCGCAATGCCATCCAAGGCCTGATGGCGATGGCCCCCGAACAGGCCGACGTGCGCCAGGCCGATGGCAGCTGGCAGACGGTCGGTGTCGCCTCAGTTGCGCTCGACGCGGTGGTTCGTGTCCGCCCGGGCGAGCGCGTCCCGCTCGACGGCATGCTCATCAGCGGCAGCACCAGCATCGATCAGGCGCCAGTCACCGGCGAGAGCATTCCGGTCGACAAGGCGGCGGGAGATCCCGTCTTTGCCGGCACCATCAATCAGACCGGCAGCTTTGAGATGCGCGTGACGGCGGCGGCGTCGAACTCGACGCTGGCCCGCATCATCCATGCGGTCGAGCAGGCCCAGGGCACGCGTGCGCCAACGCAGGGCTTCGTCGATCGCTTCACGGCGGTCTACACGCCGGCGGTCTTTGCCATCGCGCTGGCGGTGGCCCTGCTGGGTCCGCTGGTCATGGGCTGGGCCTGGCTCGACGCGGCCTACAAGGCGCTGGTGATGCTGGTCATTGCCTGTCCCTGCGCGCTGGTGATCTCGACCCCGGTCACCGTGGTCAGCGGTCTCGCCGCTGCCGCACGACGCGGCATCCTCATCAAGGGCGGCGTCTACCTCGAAGAAGCGCGCAAGCTCAAGGCGATCGCGCTCGACAAGACCGGCACCATCACCGAAGGCAAGCCCAAGCTGGTGGCCTGGGAGACACTGGGCGCGGCGATCGATCGTGCTCGCGCGGAGGCCGTGGCCGCCGCACTGGCGGGCCACTCCGATCATCCGGTGTCCAAGGCCATCGCCCAGGGACTGGAGTCGTCAGCCCTGGCAATCGAAGAGTTCAAGGCGCTGGTCGGCCGCGGTGTCGAGGCCAGCGTCGGCGGTGCCACCTACGTGCTCGGCAATCACCGGCTCATCCACGAGCGCGGCCAATGCTCGTCGGCGCTCGAAGCGCAGTTGCTCGAGCATGAGCAAGCCGGCCGCACCGTCACGCTGCTGGCGTCGCAGGAGGCGGTGCTCGCGCTGTTCGCGGTCGCCGACACCATCAAGCCCTCGTCGCGGGAGGCCGTCGCCGATCTCAAGTCGCTCGGCATCCAGCCGGTCATGCTGACCGGCGACAACCAGGCCACCGCCACCGCCATTGCCAGCCAGGCGGGCATCGACGAGGCCCGCGGCAACCTGCTGCCAGAAGACAAGCTGGCCGCCATCAAGGCGCTGCAGGCCGAACATGGCCCCACGGCGATGACCGGCGACGGCATCAACGATGCGCCCGCACTGGCCCAGGCCGACATCGGCGTGGCGATGGGCGCGGCCGGCACCGACATCGCGATGGAAGCCGCCGACGTGGTGGTCATGAACGACGACCTGCGCCGCATTGCCGAGACGGTGCGTCTTTCGCAGCGCACCCATCGCGTGCTGTGGCAGAACATCAGCCTGGCGCTCGGCATCAAGGCGGTGTTCCTGGTGCTCGCGCTGCTGGGCCACGCCACCATGTGGATGGCGGTGTTTGCCGACATGGGGGCGAGCCTGCTTGTCGTCGGCAATGGCCTGCGGCTGCTGCGGACACGGTCGGGTAACTGACCGTTTCTGCTGACCGTTGATAGACTTCCGGCCGTGCGACGCCTGCTGATCATCTTCCTGATGCTGCTGCTGCCGACCCAGTGGACCTGGGCCGCTGTGGCCAGCGCCTGCCAGCACGAGACGGGCGTCGCGGCCCAGCATGTCGGGCATCACGAGCACGTCCACGAACAGGCCGGCCCCGATGCCGACCAGGACCTGACGGCCGCAGCTGGTGACCAGCAGCCCACCTTCGACGCGGACTGCCACACCTGCCACGGCAGTTGCGCTTCGATCCTGATGCCGATGGGCGTCATGCCTTCGAGCCTCGAAGCGGGCTATGTGCCGAGCCACCACTCGGCGTCTTTCGCGGATCGGTCCGTCGACCATCCGCTGCGGCCACCACGCGCCGTCCTCGCCTGATCCCGGCGAGGAACGCTGCCGCACAGCTTGCCCACCACGCGCTGAAGGCGCGTCTCCTCGTCGTTCGGTGACGCCACGGGCCTCGTGCCCGTCGGCTCTGACAGCCCTTGCGGCTGCTCTCGACGAGGATTCCCATGACTTCAAGACCTTGCAATGGCCAAGGCCCGGGGCGACGCTTGCCCCTTCTCGCCCTGACGCTTGCGGCCTCGGGTGCCTTGCTCCTTGCCCCGCTCGCGTCCGCGCAGACCGACGCCACTGCCACGACGCTGACGCTGAAGCAGGCGACCGAAGCAGCCTGGCTGCGCCACCCGGAAGCCCGAGGCGCCGATGCGCGCCGCGACGCGGCTCAAGCACAGCGCGATGTGGCGGCCAGCTGGATCGCCGAGCCACTCGCGGTGGAGCTCTCCGCCAAGTCCGATCGCCTGAATCGCGACAACGGCAACCGTGAGTACGTGGCCGGCGTTGCCATTCCGCTCTGGCTGCCCGGCCAGCGCGCGCACTCCCAGGCCGTCGCCGAGGCCGAGCGCGGCGCCGTCGACAGCCGATTGAGCGCCGCCCAGTGGCGCGTGGCCGGCAGCGTGCGCGAGGCCTGGTGGGCAGTGCACCGCAGCCGGCAGGACGTGACCCTGGCCAAGGCGCGGCTCGCCAACGCCGAGCAACTGGCCACCGATGTGGCCCGACGCACCAAGGCCGGCGATCTGTCGCGCGCCGACCAGCACCAGGCCGATGGCGCGATGGCGGGTGCCCAGGCGGCGCTGGCCGAGGCCGTGGCCGCCGAGGCGACGGCGATGCAGGCCCTGCGCTCGGTCACCGGCCCGGTACCCAATGGCCGCCTGGCCGAGACGCCCGAAGCGATACCTGCCGAGACGGCGGCCGATCCCTCCCACCCGGTGCTGCGCGAGCTTGGCGATCGCGCCGAACTCGCCCGTCGCACGCGAGAGCTGGCCGGTACGCAGTCGCGCGCGAATCCAGAGTTGAATCTGGCCACCACGCGCGAGCGCGGCATCAGCGGCGTGCCCTACGACCAGTCGATCACGGTCGGCGTGCGCATCCCCTTCGGTTCCGACGGCCGCAGCCGGGCCAAGGTGGCGTCGGCCGCCGCCGACCAGATCGAGGCCGAGCAGTTGCTTGGCATCGAGCGTGAGCGGTTGGCCGCCGAGATCGACGCGGCCCGGGCCCGCGTGGCCTCGGCAGCGCTGGTCGTCGCCGCCGCGGACCGTCGCGCCGCGTTGGCGCACGAGTCACGGGGCTTCTTCGAGAAGTCATTCCGCCTGGGCGAAACCGACCTGCCGACCCGCCTGCGGGTGGACCTCGAAGCGGTCGAGGCCGAACGCCAGAGCGCCCGTGCCCGCATCGACCAGGCGCTGGCCTTGTCACAACTTCGCCAGGCCCTGGGCCTGCTGCCCGAATAAGACCGCGCTGCGGCACCCATCAAGGACACACCGATGCAACACATCTCACTGCGGCCACTGATCGCGCTCACCTTGGCCGCTGGCCTGCTGCTGGTGACCGGCGCGCGTGCCGGCGACGGCCACGACCATGGCGACGCGGCGCCGACCGCGGCCGGCTCGGCGCTGCCGCGCTTCACCGCGATTTCAGAAGCCTTTGAACTCGTCGGCGTACTCGATGGCAAGCAGCTCACGCTCTACCTCGACCGCTTTGCCGACAACAGCCCAGTCAGGGGCGCTCAGCTCGAACTCGAGATCGGCGGCGCCAAGATCAAGACCGAAACTCATGCCGAAGGCGAGTTCGAGGCCACGCTGGCCGAGGCTCCCAAGCCGGGCGTGCTGCCGGTCACGGCGACTGTCATTGCCGGTGCCGAGACCGATCTGCTGGCCGGCGAACTCGACATCCACGACGAGCACGCCGACGAAGCGCCAGCCGCACAGGGTTGGCAGCGCATCGGCATCTGGGTCGCCGGCGGCCTCGTCACCCTCGGCCTGCTGGCCTGGGCCATCCGCCGTGCAAGCACGCAGCGTCCGCTGCGCATGGGAGGTGCGGCATGAAGGCGCGCTTCCTCATCAGCAGCCTGCTGTTGGCGCTGGCAGCCACGAGCTCGATGGCCGGCGAAGGCCATGACCATGGCGACGCTCAGGCCGCCACCAACAGCAACGGCCCGCAGCGCCTGCCAGACGGCAGCGTGTTCCTGCCCAAGCCGGCGCAGCGCCAACTGGGACTGCGCACCATGGTGGCCGAGGCCGGCGAGCTGCCACGTTCGATCGAGCTCAACGGCCGGGTCGTGATGGACCCCAACGCCGGCGGCCGTGTGCAGGCCGTGGTGCCGGGCCGCATCGAAGCCGGCCCACGCGGCCTGCCGAACGCGGGTCAGACGGTGCGCAAGGGTGAGATCCTGGCCTACGTGGTGCCGTCGGCCGCGCCGATCGACCGCTCCAACCAGGCCGCGCAACTGGCCGAGCTGCGCGCCGCGCGTGACCTGGCCGACAAGCGCGTCGCGCGGCTGAGGGACCTGGCCGATACCGTGCCGCGCAAGGAGATCGAGGCCGCCGAGAGCGAAGCGGCCAGCCTGTCGCAACGCATCGCCGCCGTCAGCGGCGGCCTGAGCAACCGCGACACGCTTGTCGCCCCGGTCAGCGGCGTGATCGCCTCGACCGGCGCGGTCGCCGGCCAGGTGGTGGACGCGCGCGAACTGGTGTTCGAGATCGTCGATCCGAAGCGCCTGCGCATCGAGGCCCTGGCCTTCGACGCCGCGCTGGCAGGCGATGTCGCCGGCGCCACGCTGGCGGTGGGCAGCGAGCGCGTGCCGCTGAGCTTTCTGGGTGCCGCGCGCAGCCTGCGCGAACAAGCGCTGCCGTTGAGCTTTGGTGCCGAGGGCGCGGCCCTGGGCAAGCTCGCGGTCGGTCAACCGGTGCGCGTCTTCGTGCAGACCCGCTCTCAGGTCAAGGGCATCGCGGTGCCCGCGGCGTCGCTGCTGAGGAGCCCGTCGAACCAGACCATCGTCTGGGTCAAGACGGCGCCCGAGCGCTTCGAGCCCCGGACGGTGACGACCGAGCCGCTGGACGGCGTCAACGTCGCGGTGACCTCGGGACTGCAAGCCGGTGATCGAGTGGCCACGCAGGGCGCCACCTTGATCAACCAGGTCCGCTGAGGAGTCACGCATGTTCAAGTGGCTACTCGACAACAGCCTGGCGAACCGGCTGCTGGTGATCATCGGCGCGCTGGTACTGATGGCCTACGGCGCCTTCACGCTCTCGCGCACCCCGGTCGATGTCTTTCCCGACCTCAACAAGCCGACCGTCACCATCATGACTGAGGCCGGTGGCATGGCCGCCGAGGAGGTGGAGCAGCTCATCACCTTCCCGCTCGAGACCACCATGAATGGTCTGCCGGGGGTGGAATCGGTGCGCTCGGTGTCCTCTGCCGGCCTGTCTTTCCTCTACGTCACCTTCGACTGGAGCACCGACATCTACCGTGCGCGGCAGCTCGTATCGGAGCGTCTGTCGTCGATGGAAGAAGGCATGCCCGAGGGCGTGATCCCGCGCATGGGCCCCATCAGCTCGATCATGGGCGAGATCATGCAGATCGCGATCCCGGTCGACACGGCGAGGATTTCGCCGATGGCCGTGCGCGAGTACGCCGACTGGGTACTGCGGCCGCGGCTGCTGGCCATTCCCGGCGTCGCGCAGGTGATCCCGATCGGCGGCGAGGTGCGCCAGTTCCAGGTGCAGCCCAACACCGCGCGCATGGCCGAGCTCGGCATCACGCACGAGCAGATGGAGGCCGCGCTCAAGGGCTTTTCGTCCAACACCTCGGGCGGTTTTCTGGAGCTCAACGGCCGCGAGTACCTGATCCGCAACCTCGGCCGCACATCACGGCTCGACGACCTGAAGAACCTGGCGCTCACCGCGCGTGACGGTCAGCCGATCCTGATGCGGCAGATCGCCGACGTGAGCTTTGCCGCCGCGCTCAAGCGCGGCGACGCGGGATTCGAGGGCAAGCCGGCGGTGATTTTGGGCATCCAGAAGCAGCCGACTGCGGACACGATCGCACTGACGCGAGCGATCGAAGAGGCGCTGGTCGGCATGAAGACCTCGTTGCCGACCGGCATGGAGGCGCCGCAGGTCACGTTCCGCCAGGCCACCTTCATCGAAGCCTCGATCACCACGCTGCAGGGCAAGCTGATCGGTGCCTCGGTCTTCGTCGCCGCGATCCTGTTCTTCTTCCTCGGCACGCTGCGGCCGACCATCATCGCGCTGACCGCGATTCCGGTCTCGATCTTCATCACCGCACTGGTGTTTCGCTACTTCGGGCTGTCGATCAACACCATGACGCTCGGCGGCCTGGCGATCGCCATCGGCGGCCTGGTTGACGATGCGGTCGTCGGCGTCGAGAACGTGTTGCGCCGGCTCAAGGAAGACCGCGCCAAGCATCCCGATCACCGGCTGCACCCGATCGAGGTCGTGGCGCGGGCCACGATGGAAGTGCGCTCGGCCATCCTCTACGCCACCGTGATCATCGTGCTGGTGTTCATCCCGCTGTTTGCGCTGCCGGGCATGGAGGGGCGGCTGTTCGTGCCGCTGGGCATCGCCTTCATCGTCTCGACGTTGGCCTCGCTGATCGTCTCGGTGACGGTGACGCCGGTGATGAGCTTCTACCTGCTGCCCAGCATGAAGTCGCTGGAGCATGGCGACACCAAGGTGCTGGCCTGGCTCAAGGCGCGCTACGCGAGCAGCCTGCAGGCGGTGCTCGATAGGCCAAAGGCCGCCCTGGTCGCGGCCGGCACAGCGGTGGCGTTGGCCGCGGTGGCGGTGCCGTTCTTTCCGACCACCTTCCTGCCGCCGTTCAACGAGGGCACGCTGCTGATCGGCATGCGGCTGAATCCGGGCGTGACGCTGGCTGAGACCACGGCGCTGGCGCGCCAGGCCGAAGTGCTGGTCAAGCAGGTGCCCGAGGTCACGCACGTGGGCCGCCGCAGCGGCCGGGCCGAGCTCGACGAGCACGCCGAGGGCGTGCACGTCAGCGAACTCGATGTCGGCCTGATCCCGACCGCCGAGCTGACCCGCCCGATGGAGGAGGTCAAGGCCGACATCCGGGGGCGTCTGGTCAACCTGCCGGCGGCCATCGAGATCGGCCAGCCGATCTCGCACCGCATCGACCACATGCTCTCGGGCGTGCGCTCGCAGATCGCGATCAAGATCTTCGGCGAGGACCTGGATACGCTGCGCGGCCAGGCCGACGTGCTGCGCGGCAAGCTGACTGCGATCCCCGGCATCGCGGATCTGCAGATCGAGAAGCAGGTGCTGGCACCACAGATCAAGATCCGCGTGGACTACGCGGCGGCGGCGCAGTACGGCGTACCGGCACCACAAGTGCTGGCCACGCTGCAGAGTCTGGTCGAGGGCGAGAAGGTGGCGCAGATCGTCGAAGGCGGTCGTCGATTTGCGCTGGTCGTGCGACTGCCCGAGTCGGCGCGCTCGACCGACGGCCTGGCCCGGATCCTGATCGAGACACCCAGCGGACGCGTTCCGCTGTCGAAGATCGCCACCATCGAGGACGGCGACGGGCCCAACCAGATCAGCCGCGACGACGGCAAGCGGCGAATCGTGCTGTCGGCCAACGCAGAAGGCCGCGCGCTGTCCGAGATCGTGGCCGACATCCGCAAGGTGGTGGCCGACACCAAGTTTCCAGAGGGCTACTTCGTCACGCTCGGCGGGCAGTTCAAGGCGCAGGAGGAGGCGTCGCGGCTAGTGGGGCTGTTGTCCCTGGTGTCGCTGACGCTGATGTTCGTGGTGCTCTACAGCCGCTACCGCTCGACCACGCTGTCGCTGCTGATCATGAGCAACATTCCGCTGGCACTGGTCGGTGCGGTGCTCGGCCTGTGGCTGTCGGGGCAGCCGCTGTCGATCGCGGCGCTGGTCGGCTTCATCACGCTGGCCGGCATCTCGGTGCGCAACGGCATCCTGAAGGTCAGCCACTACATCAACCTCATGCGCTTCGAGGGCGAGAACTTCGACCACAAGATGATCGTGCGCGGATCGCTGGAGCGGCTCAGCCCGGTGCTGATGACCGCGCTGGTCACCGCCTTTGCGCTGGCACCGCTGCTGTTCGAGGCCGAGCGGCCCGGCACCGAGGTGCTGCACCCGGTGGCGGTGGTGATCTTCTCGGGCCTGATCAGCTCCACGCTGCTCGACACCTTCCTCACCCCCGCCATGTTCTGGCTGTTCGGCCGCAGGGATGCCGAGAGCCTGGCCAACGACAGCGCCGGTGACGCGCTTTGACTGTTCCTCCAACCGAAAGGACTCACGATGAAAGCATTGAACCTGATTGCGGCCGGCCTGATTGCCACCGGCGGCGCGGCATGGGCCGCCGACGACAAGCACGACCACGCGCACGAGCACAAGCCGCTGCACGGCGGCGTCGTGGTCGAGGTCAAGGACGTGGACTTCGAACTGGTGGCAAAACCCACTGTCATTCAGCTCCACCTGCGCGACCACGGCAAGGCAGCTGACGTATCCAAGGCCACTGCCAAGGTCACGCTGCTGACCGGCACCGAGAAGCAGGAGGTCGAACTCAAGCCTGCTGGCGACAAGCTCGAGGCCACCGGCAGCTTCAAGGTCGGTCCTGGAACCAAGGCCGTGGCCGTCGTGACCGTCGCGGGCAAGCCGGCGACCGCCCGCTTCACGCTGAAGTAAGGTTGCGCGCGTCATGAACAGCGCGAACGGCGAACGCGACGGCCCATCATCCACCCGGTCGAGCACCGGATGGGTCTGGCTGTCCGCCGCCTGGGCCGTCGCACTGGTCTCGACCTTCGCCGCGTTGTTCATTGGCGAGGTGATGGGCATGACGCCCTGCCAGCTGTGCTGGTACCAGCGCATCCTGATGTTCCCGCTGGCCGTGATCCTCGGCATGGCGGCCTTTGGCAATGACCGCCGCGGAGCCATCTACGCCTTGCCCCTGGCGCTGGGCGGCGTTGCGGTGGCGGGTTATCACACGGCGCTGATTGCGGGCTGGGTACCGCAGTGGTGGATCCCCTGCGGCGCCGGCCCATCCTGCAGTGACCAGAAGCTGGTGATCCTCGGCGGCATCCAGATCCCGTGGCTGTCCCTGCTGGCCTTCACTGCCATCGCGGCTCTGCTGCTCGTATACCTGCGAAGGACCCGTCCATGAACACCAAGAAGGTGGCCGTCGCCGGCATCCTGATCCTCATGGTCGCCGCTTTCGTCGTCGGCGTGAGCGTGTACCGAAAGCAGACACAGAGCGCGCAGGACCAGACGGTCCGCGCCGAGCAGACCCGCCTCGTGCGCATGCACTCGCCGGTACTCGGCCCTCAGGGCGCGCCGGTCACGATCGTTGAGTTCTTCGACCCGGCCTGCGAGACCTGCCGCGCGTTCTATCCGTTCGTCAAGAGCCTGATGGCACGGTATCCGCAGGAGGTCCGGCTCGTCATTCGCTACGCGCCGTTCCACCAGGGCTCCGATCAGGTGGTGAAGCTGCTCGAAGCGGCCAAGCGCCAGGGCAAGTTCCAACCGGTGCTGGAAGCGGTGCTGCAAGCCCAGCCGACCTGGGCCGACCACGGCCGGCCCAACCCCGACCTCACTTTCGAGATCGCACAGGCCGCCGGCCTGGACATCGAGCGGGCCCGGGAGGACATGGCTCGACCCGAAATGCAGGCGCTGCTGAGCCAGGATGTCGAAGACCTCACCGCCCTGCAGGTCAGCCGGACACCCACCTTCTTCGTCAACGGCCGCAGCCTGCCCAGTTTCGGGCCAGATCAACTCGCTGCCCTCGTGGCGGAGGAAGTGGCGAAGGCGAAGCGATAGGCCGAAGGCTGCCGCGGCAGCCGTCGGCCGGCCGTACCAATTCTTCGCGTTTGTGCGCGCGTATCGCGCCCGGCAACAGCAGACCGGCGAACTACTTCGTAGCTGCGGGCGGGTTCATCCAGCGCTGATGCCACATCATGTGATCCATCATCATCTGCTGCATCGGCAGATACTGATCCATCATGTACTGGCGCTGCCTCAACTGCTCTGGCGAGAGGTCGCTGTAGTAGCCCCGCATATGGCCCCAGCCCATCATCGGCCCGCCCATCATCATTCCCGGCCCCATCGCGCCCGGACTGCCTCCGCAGCAACCCGCACCCCCTGGGCCCCACATGCCGCGCATGCTGGACATTGCCGCCTGCATTGACGTCCAGTGCTCCTGCAGCAGCCTTTGGCGCTCCTGCGGGTCTTGTGTCTGCGCGATCTTGTCCATCTGCGCCTGCATCTGCTTCATGTGATCCTGCATCCGTGCAAGCTGCTTGTCGAAGTCCTCCACACTCAGGGCAGGTGGTTTGACCTGCGAGGACTTGTCCGCGGGCTTGGACGTCTGCGCCAGTGCCGGCTGAAACGCGATCATCAGGGCGACCGCGGGGACCGCAAGAATGGAAAGCTTCATGGAATGCCTCCTTCGGTGGACTCCGCTGGAGTTCGGCGCATTCACACTGGCGCATGCCAGCGGCACATGCACGGCATCACCTTAGAGGGATGCTGGCCTCAGTGGATTGATGAGGATCAAAGGCGCCTTCCGTTGCCGCTCCTGCGACTTCGCGGTCGACAAGCCGCTGCAGCAGCAATGTGATCACCATGATCGCCAACCCATTGGCCTTGCGGCGCAACATCCCGGTTTGACCGGAGTCACCTCCGAGGACTGGTAGTGGGCCGGGCGCCTCATGACGCGTTCGGCGCCGGGATCTGCATCGGATCCGTGCACAGCGCGCTGGACGAATCGTCACATGTCCGCCTGCGCATCAGCAGGTACAGCGCCGGCACCACGAACATCGACAGCAGCGGCGCGCTGATCATGCCGCCGACCATCGGCGCGGCGATCCGTTGCATCACCTCGGAGCCGGTGCCGCCGCCCCACATGATCGGCAGCAGCCCGGCCAGGATCACCGCCACCGTCATCGCCTTGGGCCGCACGCGCAGCACGGCGCCTTCGCGGATGGCGTCGAGCAGATCGGCCTCGCTGGTGCGGCCCAGCGCCACGCGCGCGTCCCAGGCCTGCTTCAGGTAGAGCAGCATGATCACGCCGAACTCGGCCGCCACCCCGGCCAGTGCGATGAAGCCGACGGCTGCGGCCACCGACAGGTTGTAGCCGAGCAGCCAGAGCAGCCAGACGCCGCCGATCAGCGCAAAGGGCAGCGTCGCCATGATCAAGGCGGCCTCGTCCACGCGCTTGAAGCACAGGTAGAGCAGCACAAAGATGATCAGCAGTGTGAACGGCAGCACCACCTTCAGCTTGGCCGTTGCGCGCTCCAGGAACTCGAACTGGCCCGACCACGACGCCGAGTAGCCGGGCGGCAGCTGCACCTGCTCGGCCACCACCTTCTGCATGTCGTTTACTGCCGACTTCAGGTCGCGGCCGCGGATGTCGACATAGACAAAGCCGGCCAGGCGCGCGTTCTCGCTGCGCAGCATCGGCGGGCCGTCGCTGATGCGGATGTCGGCCACGTCGCCCAACACCAGCCGGGCGCCGCGCTCGCTCACGATCGGCAGCGTGCGCAGCTTGTCCAGCGAGTCGCGCGTCTCGCGCGGGTAGCGCACGTTGATTGGAAAGCGCTGCAGACCCTCGACCACCTCGCCGACGTTGTCACCTCCGACCGCCGAGGCGACGACCGACTGCACGTCGGCGATGTTCATGCCGAAGCGCGCCGCGGCATCGCGATTGATCGTCACATCCACGTAGCGACCGCCGGTGAGCCGTTCGGCCAGGGCGCTGCTGACACCCGGCACCGGTTTGAGCGCACGCTCGATCTCGCCGGTGATGCGGTCGATCACCGCCAGATCGGTGCCCGCCACCTTGACGCCGACCGGGCTCTTGATGCCGGTGGCCAGCATGTCGATGCGGTTGCGGATCGGCGGCACCCAGATGTTGGCCAGGCCCGGCACCTTGACGATGCGGTCGAGTTCCTCGACCAGTTTGTCCTGCGTCATGCCGGCGCGCCATTCGCTCTTCGGCTTGAACTGGATGGTGGTTTCGAACATCTCCAGTGGCGCCGGGTCGGTGGCGGTTTCGGCGCGGCCGGCCTTGCCGTAGACGCTCAGCACCTCGGGCACGGTCTTGATCAGGCGGTCGGTCTGCTGCAGCAGCTCGGCCGCCTTGCCGGCACTCAGGCCCGGCAGCGCCGACGGCATGTAGAGCAGATCGCCCTCGTCCAGCCGCGGCATGAACTCGGATCCAAGCCGCTGCAACGGCCACAGGCTCGCCAGCGCGATCGCGCCTGCGGCCACCAGTGTCAGTCGTGGCCAGCGCAGCACCACATCGAGCAGCGGCCGGTAGGCCGCGATCAGCCCGCGATTGAGCGGGTTGCGCTGCTCGCTCGGGATGCGGCCCCGGATGAGGTAGCCCATCAGCACCGGGATCAGCGTCACCGCCAGCGCCGCCGAGGCCGCCATCGCGTAGGTCTTGGTGAAGGCCAGCGGCGAGAACAGCCGGCCCTCTTGCGCCTCCAGCGTGAAGACCGGGATGAAGCTCAGCGTGATGATCAGCAGCGAGAAGAACAGCGCCGGCCCGACCTCGACCGCGGCCTCGCCGATCACGCGCCAACGCGCCTCGCCATCGAGTGCCCGGCCGGGATGCTCGTGCTCCCAGCGTTCCAGGTGCTTGTGTGCGTTCTCGATCATCACCACCGCCGCGTCGACCATCGCGCCGATCGCGATCGCGATGCCGCCGAGCGACATGATGTTGGCGTTGACGCCCTGCCAGCGCATCACGATGAACGCGGCCAGGATGCCGAGCGGGAGCGAGACGATCGCCACGAAGGCCGAGCGCATGTGGAACAGGAAGATGAAGCACACCACCGCGACGACGAGGAACTCCTCGATCAGCTTGTGACCGAGGTTCTCGACCGCACGCTCGATCAGCCCCGAGCGGTCGTAGACCGGCACGATCTCGACGCCGGGCGGCAGGCTGGGCTTGAGGCTTTCCAGCTTGGCCTTCACCGCGGCGATTGTCTCCAGCGCGTTCTTGCCCGAGCGCATCACGATCACGCCGCCGGTGGCCTCGCCCTCGCCATCGAGCTCGCCGATGCCGCGCCGCATCTCGGGGCCGAGCTGGATGCGCGCCACGTCGCCCAACCGCACCGAGGTGCCGGCATCGGTGGTGAGCAGCGGCACCTTGCGGAAGTCGTCGAGCGACTGCAGGTAGCCCGAGGCGCGCACCACGTACTCGGCCTCTCCGAGTTCGAGCACCGAGCCGCCGGCCTCCTGGTTGGCCTTCTGCAGGGCCGCGATCACCTTGGTGTGGGCGATGCCGTAGGCGGCGAGCTTGTCGGGGTCGAGCAGCACCTGGTACTGGCGCACCATGCCACCGACCGAGGCGACCTCGGCCACGTTCGGCACCGTCTTCAGCTCGTATTTCAGGAACCAGTCCTGCAGCGCGCGCAACTGGCCAGCGTCCTGCTTGCCGCTGCGGTCGATCAGCGAGTACTGGTAGATCCAGCCGACGCCGGTCGCATCTGGCCCGAGCGAGGCCTTGGCGCCGGGCGGCAGCCTGGACTGCACCTGGTTGAGGTACTCGAGCACCCGCGAGCGCGCCCAGTACGGGTCGGTGCCATCCTCGAATAGCACGTAGACGAAGCTGTCGCCAAAGAAGGAGTAGCCGCGCACCGTCTTCGCGCCGGGCACCGACAGCATGGTCGTGGTGAGCGGGTAGGTGATCTGGTTCTCGACGATGCGCGGCGCCTGGCCCGGGTAGGTGGTGCGGATGATGACCTGCACGTCCGACAGGTCGGGCAGCGCGTCGAGCGGCGTGCGCAGCACCGAGACCACACCCCAGGCGGCGACGAACAGCGTGGCCAGCAGCACCAGGAAGCGGTTGGCGATCGACCAGCGGATGAGGCCGCCGATCATGGCTTGCTCCCGGCCGATGCGGCACCCGACGCCGGAGCTGTCGGCTTGAGCTGCGCCGCCAGCAACGTCACGCTGGTGAGCTGCGGCAGGTCGTCGGCGTCCATGTAGAACTCGAAGTCGACGCGGTCACCGGGCTCGAGCCCGCGCGGGATGCCGTGCAGCGGGAGCTTGAAGTCCATCGTCATCGGACCCCATTTCAGCGATGGGATCGGGCCATGCGACAGCGTCAACGCGTCGCGACCCAGGGCCTCGATGCGCCCGGTTCCCACGTGACGCGGGGCGACAGCGGCGATGCTCGGCCTGGGCTCGTCGTTCAACCTGGCCTCGATGCCCTTAAGGCTCGCCTCGGAGTCGATCAGGAATTGCGAAGACACCACCACGTTCTGCCCGAGCTGCAGGCCACGCCTGATCTCGGTCTGGCCGCCGCTTTCGATGCCGATCTCGACTTCGACCGGGCGGAAGCGGCCGCCCTCCTCGGCCAGCATCACGACGCTGCGCCTGCCCGTCTGGATCACCGCCTCGGTGGGGATCAGCAGCGCCTTGCCGGCGCGCTGGTCCATGAACTGCATTTGCACGAACATGCCGGGCACCAGCTGGCGGCCAGGGTTGGCCAGTTCGATCCGGGCCTTGATCGTGCGGGTCGCGGCGTTCACCTCGGGCAGCAGGGACTGCACCTTGCCGTCGAAGCGGGCACCTGGCAGGGCCGCGCTGCGCGCCTGCACCTTGGCACCGGGCCGCAGCAGTGCGGCCTGGCTCTCGGGCACCTCGGCGTGGGCCCAGACGCTGGCGAGACCGTTGATGCGGAACAGCGTCGCTCCGGGCATCACCGTCATGCCCTCGCGCGCCATCAGTTCGGTAACCACGCCATTGATGGGCGAGCTCAGGGTGATGCGTGGCTGGGTGCGACCGCTGCTCTCGACCAGCGCGATCTGGGCCTCGCTCATGCCGACCTGGCGCATGCGCTGGCGCGCACCGTCGACCAGTGGCGCCAGGTCGTTGCCTTGCATGCGGCGCACGCCGAGGAACTCCTCCTGTGCCGCAATCCAGTCGGGCACGTAGAGATCCACCAGCGGCTGGCCCTTGGCCACCGGATCGAGCATGGCCCGTACGTGCAGACGCTCGACATAGCCGGTCGCGCGTGCCTGCACCAGGGCCTGGTCGCGCTCGTTGAAGGCGATGTTGCCGACCGCGCTGAGTTGCGGCGAGAGCATGCCCTCGACCACCGGTGCGGTGCGCAGGCCCAGGTTCTGCTGGGTGCGCGGGCTCACCGTGACCTTGCTGGCGTCGCCATCGCCGCCATCGGCATAGACCGGCACCAGCATCATGTCCATGAACGGCGACTTGGCCGGCTGGTCGAACTTGTTCCCCGGCACCATGGGGTCGTGGTAGTAGAGGATCTTCTTGCCGGTGTTCGGATCGACGTCGCCTGCCTTAAGTCCGGCCGAGATGTGGCGGCGGGTGGCTTCTTCGCCTTGGGCGATGCTCTGAGGTACGGCGCCGGCCGCCGGCGGTGCGTCAATCGCGCTGGCGGACGCAACGGGCTCCTGGGTCGAGCCGCGCTGCAGGCCGAGCCGATACGCGAAGTACAGGCCGCCGGCCGCGACGCAGGCAACCAATATCGCGACGATGAGGCTAGGTTTGCGGTTCATGGACGGCTCCTCGGCGCATCGGCAATCTGGTGCCGAGCGGGCGATGCGGCGGTGGGCACCGCGAGATCGAGAAACTCGAGCTGCGCCCAGCGGCGGGAGATCTCCATCTCGATGCGAAGACGCTCCATTCGGGTGTCGATCTCGGTGCGGCGCGCTTCGAGCACCGCCGTCAGACTGCCGCTGCCGGCGCGGTATGCGCTGAGCGCGGCTTCGACGCGCTGCCTGGCCAGCGGCAGCAGTTTCTCGTCATGGCGGCGCAGCCGCCCAGCCTCGCTCTGCCACTCCTGCAGCAAGGCGCGCACCTCCGCCTCATGGGCGCGGAGCAGATCGTCGAGCTCGGCGGCGGCGCGGTTCACCTGCGACTGGCGCGCGGCCAGTTCGCGGTCCTGCCGCTGCTTCTGGTCCCACTGCAGGGGCACCGACAGGTTCAACGACACCATGTTCGAATAGGCCGGGCCACGCTGGCTGTACATCAGCTCGACGCTCCAGTCGGCCTGCCGCTCGGCGCGAGCAATCGATGCCTCGGCCTGAGCCAGCGCCACCTGCTGCGTCGCTCCGGCAATCTGTGGATGTCCGGTCAGGTGCATCGCGAGGTCACCCTCGGCCCACGGCGGTGGCGCGAAGGCGGGGCGCGCGGCAACGGGGCGTGCGGCGGCATCGCCGATCCAGCGACCGAGCTGGATGGTGCTCACCGCCAGCATCCGGTCGACCTGCGCAATGCGGTCGTGCATCGTCTCGACTTCGGTACGCGCGGCAAGCACGTCGGCCTGCATGCCCTTGCCGCCGCGATAGGCCGCCTCGGCCGCCTGCAACTGCAACTCGGCCTCGATGCGCTGCGTCACCAGCAACTCGCGCATGGATTGCTGGAACGAGCGTTCGAGCCAGGCCAAAGCGGCGTCGCGCTGCAACTCGGCCGTGACCTGGCGCTGGGCCACGGCGGCGGCATCGGCCTCGCCGGCGGCACGGGCAGCGCGGGCCCGGCGTTTGTCGGCGCGGGTGAGTTCCTGCATCAATCCCACCGAGCGCATCGTCATGAAGTCGCGCGTCAGGCTCCAGCGATCCGGACCGTCCACGGGCAGGTTGTTGATGCCGAGCTTGAGCACCGGGTCGGGACGCTGGCCGGCGGCAACGGCCATCTGCCGCGCGGCGTCGGCCTGGGCCTCGGTTGCCTTCACCCGTGCCGACTGACCGGTAGCCAGCGCAACGGCTTCATCGAGCGAGAGCGGCACGGCCTGCGCTCGAGCCGGCGCGCCGCCGGCCAACGTGATGCCGGCGATCAGGCACCACAAGAAGAGGCGCACTGGCCTCGACAAGCAATACGAACTCATGGGAACTCCCGAAAATCAACACGGCGGCGCGGGCTGCTAGGCCCGCGGCCATCAGGCCGAGTGCTTCAGGAGATCAAATGCGATAACAGCAGAGGAGGATGCTGCGCGCCGGTGGTGGCGCGTGATCGCGCCGCCGCTCATGGGCGGCGAACTGAGCGTGGTCAGCGCCAGCAGGAACCGGTGGATCCAGCGAGAAGAGCGGCACCATCGCTGCTGGTTGGACCAGAGGCAGCGGAGTTTGATCGACTGGCTGTTGGGTGGTGCCCTGCTGGCAATGCTGCTGGCACAGGCCGGGTTGATCGGCATCCAGGGCCACGCCCCCGGATACCGCCTCTGCGCAAGGCATCCCGGCCATGGCGTCCTGACCGTCGTCCGCTGGCAACCGGTTCATCGGGCAGGCGTAGGCGGACGTGGCGATCTGAATGAACAGAATCGCCGCGATCAGCCAGCTCGAAAGTCCGCGCCGATTGGCGCACCGAAACGACATGGCGTAAGCCTAGCCGAAGCGAGAGCAAATGTCCCAGCGGGGAGCCGAATGACGATCGCATGGTGTCTAGGCTCAACTTCTCGGCGGATTCGCTCGACCTGCCCGCCAGCATGCAGGCCAAGCTGCTACCGCCAAGGGCAGCTCGAAGACGCGCAATCACGAGGGTGGCTCCCCGCGTGATAGCCGAGATGTCCCTGCTCGCGCACCCGATCGACGCGCAAAGCAAAGTGATTCCACGGGCGAGGTCAAGAACGCGCTAATGCACTTGGCGACACGGGCCGCTTCATGCGCGCAAGGTGTCGCCCGCATGCGACGGTCATGTTGACGACCAACCGCGCATCTGGTCGTGACGCAAACCTTCTGAGTGTCCCAACTGTGCTCAGGAGTGCTCTTGATGAATCACGTGTTTTTGCGTTTGCCGGTCGTGAAGGCGCGCACCGGCTTGTCCGGACCAACGATCCGTCGCTGGATCACCGAGGGGCGCTTTCCGGCGCCGGTGCCGCTGGGTGGCCGCTCGGTCGGTTGGTTGTCGACGGAGGTCGATGCATGGATGGACGCGCAGCTGAACCGGCGGGCTGCGCAGTCACCGGGAACGGCTGCGGCGAGGGCTGTCGGTGATGAGTAGTCAAGGCTTCATGAGAATGAAGAAGTTGCCGTCGACCACGCTTCTTCCCGCTGCTCGCCACAACCGCCGCGCCATCGCAACCGAGAACGCACGCAGCCTGCGCATCGATTGTTCAAGCTCGCACAGGAACATCGTGCTTCGAGGTCCGGATACGCCGGAGGCGGTCGTGCAGTTCGCAAAGGACCTGATGGCCGCTGGCGGGGCGCGCCTCGTACGCAAGGATGCGGTTGCGTGCGTGGAGATTGTGTTCAGCCTGCCAGTCCGCTCAGAGGTTGACCCCGCGAGCTACTTCACCGCGTGCACTGAATGGGCGGAAGCGCATTTCGGGTGCCCGGTGCTCAGCAGCGATATTCACCTCGATGAAGCGCAGCCACATTGCCACGTGTTGCTACTGCCGATGGTCGACGGTCGCATGCGCGGCTCAAGCCTCGTCGGAGATCGCCAGAAGCTGGCCGAGCACCACGAGCGGTTTCACGCAGACGTTGCGTCCAAGTTCGGGTTGCTGCGTCCTCCGAGGCGTTTGCAGGGCAACGCCAAGGCACAAGCCGCCGCCCTTGTCATTGATGCGCTGAAGCGGCGCGGAGATCTCGTGCTGGGGAGCAAGGTCTGGCCGGAGATCAGGGACATGATCGAAGCCGATCCGGTGTCAATGGTGACGGCGCTTCAGGTGAGCCTACCGCCACCGCTAGGAAGGGCAAAGAGGTCGCGTACCTTCACCCAGATCATGATCAGCAAGGGTAAGGGACCGAGCCGCGAGCGCGATGCCGTGCCGCTCACGAAAGCTGTAGGCTTTCAGATCGGCGATAAGGACAAGGACCGAAGCCTATCCTGTGTAGGTTTAGCCGCGCCGTCGGCATCGGGGATTCATCTCGCCATTGGCGCTAGCAAGGCGGCAGCAGTTCGCGAGTCGACGACGCCGACGCCGGCCTCGGGCAAGTCTGCGCCACTGGTCGATGCAGAGCCTCGATTAGCCTTCACGAGGGGGCGTGACGAGGCCACGGGCGCTGCGTGCTGGGATGGCGATACGGGAGAAATCAATCCTCGGCCGGCGGTTAGCCGCGAGCTGAAGGCTTGTGCGCAACGGTCGGTCGACGAAGCGTTGGCCGCACTCAGCCGGCGGAGGTGTCTGATTTGACTCGCGTCGGCGTGCCGCGGAGTGCACAGATCGCCAGGAGCATCGCGGCCCTCTCTCAGTTCATCGCGAGTGCGTGTCGGGGCGTGTTGCGTTAGGGGAGGGTGCGCGACGCAACCCGCGCCTTGCCGTCAGGCACCAGTTCACCCCCGGTCAGCAGCCACGAGTTGCTACCGGGCTTCTCCAAGAAGATCGCGGTCGTATTGACAATGAGTGTTAGCCACTCTTCGCGCTTCTCCGCAAGCGGCGGCCCTGTGCAGCCGCGCCCGGGCTTCGGTGGGGCTGTCAGGCCTACGGAGTTGCCTTCTCACCGTCGGTCCATGCTGCCGGTTGCGAGCGCCCGAGCAGGAACTCAATGGCCGCCTGCACCTTGACCTCGAGTTCGGCCTGCACCTGCGCGGCCGGCTTGCCGGCGTCCAGGTCGATCGAGGACTGCAGCGCGCAGCGCGCGAGCAAGTCGAAGAAGGCCTCGCCAGGATCCTTGTCCCCGCTCGAGAGCGCGACCCGGATCATCACGCCGAGCCGGTGCCGCGCGTTGAACGGCTGGGGGACATAGCGAGCATCGCGCCCGAGGAACACGTCGCCCATGTCGCGTACGAGCTGGCGAATCTCTTCCGTCGGGTCGGCTGCACCACCAGACTCATGCCACGTGGCGCGCAGACCGACGACGCGCGAGACGAAGCCGCGCACGAGCTCGGACACGACCGTTGGGTCGCCAAGGTACTTGCCCGCGTTCTTCAGCACCGGCTGCGCCCTGCTTGATCTCATCGACGCCGATCTGCCAAGACCATCAACCACGTTTGTCGCCTCCCCTGTCGAACCGGCCGGAGTATGCCGACAGGGCCAAGGACCAGCTAGCGGCGTGGCGGCATCCGAAGCGAAGGGCGAGGAGGGGGCCTGCAGGAGTTTCCTGCATGCCCCCGTGAACCGCGGAAAGCAGGTCGGTCGCTGAAGAGACGAGCGCGGCGCAACTTGCGAAGTGGGCTCATGGGCCGATGGCTCAGCGCAATCCTGGGCGAGCAGGAACTCGTGCCTTGCTCCGGCGTGATGAAGGGGCCTCCCGGAATTCCGGGAGGCCCCTTCGCCACAGGGTTCTGCAGTGAACCTCGCCGTCGCCATCGGTGTTGCAAGGTAGTTGCAAAGCTCGCAAGTTGCGCTGTCCGCAAGGCCGCTGACAAGTCCGAGGGGTTGCGCGACGACAAGCCGCAAATCCGCGAGGTGCCACGCGCGCAAGTCCTTGTCGCAGATCAGAATTTCCTCACAGCCGTTCCGGTTCGGCTGGCTGGGCGATCGAGAAACTGGCTCCGAAAGTCGCTCCAAAACTTGTCAGAGCCGCCCCGGAAATTCTCTGACAACCCCCAGCTGTGTCTTGTGTTCGACCGACTACCGTTGCGCGCGATGCCGAGCTGCGCGGTCAGGCGCCGACCGATACCGGCAAGCCACCCGGCGCCTGAAGTTGCTGCCGCAGCAGGCTGGGCCAGTCTGGAGCGGCAGTTCAGACTCGTCGGGCAACTGACAGCGATGCAGCGGTTGCGGTCCATCGCAGTCACACCATGAACTCACGGTATCCGCCGCATTGCTGGGCGGCGGTGCGCGCAGCGGTTGTCGCCTTGAACTACTAGCCGCGCTTTCGATCGGGATCGGAAACGCTGGCCGAGGCTCCGGCGCGCCCGTTAGCGCTGCCACGCCGACGACGCGTTCGGTGTTCGGTCCACCCGTGGTGGGGGCCTGCAGGAATTCCTGCAGGCCCCCTAGAGAGCGGAGCAAGGCCGCTCGCCTGCGCACTCATGGGGCACGTCCTGCAGGCAGGCAAGCGCGGCGTCGATTCACGCTTGTCGGAGTCGCTGACGAGCGACATCCCCACTGTTTATGTCCATGATCGTGTCCATGGCGGCGCAGCGAATGCCAACATCCCTTTGGGCACGCGGACTTAGCGGCTGAAGAAAGTTTCTGCATTGGAAAGTAAGGCGTGACGGACTTCACAGGCTGGGCGCCACAGCCCCCCGACATCGCCGATGCTGCGGGCTCGGTGCGGCGCCGATAATGGGGGCTGCCGGTAAGCAAGCGCCGGCCCACACAGAAGAAGACCGATCCGCCGAGCCATGACCCACGACGAACTTGTGCGCGCGATCCAGTCGCTCAACGCGGAGGATGCCTTTCGCCCGCGTTTCGACCCGGCGCAGTGGCGTACCTTCACCCAGTACCTCACGCGGCACGAAGTGCGCGCCGGCGACATGCTGCTCAAGCAGGGCGAGCTCGACCGCACCGTGTACTTTCTTGGCCAGGGTTCGTTGCAGGTCTACACGGTCGGTGGCGCGCCGGGCAGCAGCAAGATCGCGATCCTGCGGCCGGGATCGATCTGCGGCGAGCCGGGGCTGTTTGCCGATGGCGTGCGCACCGCCAACGTCGAGGCGATGACGCCCTGCGTGGTCTGGGCGCTGCGCCTGCCGCGCTTCGAGGAACTCGGCGCCCGCGTGCCGGCCGTCGCACTCGAGGCGCTGCGCGCCGCCGGAGCGATCATGGCCACGCGCATGCGTGCCAACCTGTCGCGCCAGTTGCCGGTGACCTGAGACCGACGCACGTCGCGCTGCAAGGCCGCCTGCGGGCGGCCTTGTCGTTTCGGGCCACGGTCCTCAGTGGCCCCCGAAGTCGACCAGCGTGAACAGCGCCAGCCCCGAGGCGCGCAGGCGGTCCGAGCCACCGAGCTCGGGCAGGTCCACGATGGCCGCACCCTCGATCACCGTCGCGCCGAGCTTCTCGAGCAGGCGCTTGCCGGCCATCATCGTGCCGCCGGTGGCGATCAGGTCGTCGATCAGCAGCACGCGGTCGCCGGCCTTCACCGCATCGGTGTGCATCTCGACGGTGGCGCTGCCGTACTCGAGCTCGTAGCTCTCGGCGACGGTGGTGAACGGCAGCTTGCCCTTCTTGCGGATCGGCACGAAGCCGACGTTCAGCTCGTAGGCGAGCACCGAGCCGATGATGAAGCCGCGCGCGTCGAGGCCGGCGATGGCATCGGGCCGGGCATCGAAGTAGCGGTGCACGAACTGGTCGATCAGCACGCGAAACGTGCGCGGGTCCTGCAGCAGCGGCGTGATGTCGCGGAATTGCACGCCCGGCTCCGGCCAGTCGGACACGGTGCGGATGGTGCGGCGGATGAGCTCGATGTCGTTCATGGTGCTTCAGTCGGCACTCAGGCGCGCCACGATCTGCGGCCGGCTGTCGGCGCCGGTGCGCAGCAGCAGGCCGGCACCCGAGGCCAGGCCTTCGCCCGCCAGCGCCGTGAGTGTGAACTGGTGGCTGACCCAGACTTCGAAGCGGCCCGCGCCGACCGCGGCCAGCGCCGCGCGCAACTCGGCGAGCTGTTGCGCCTCGTCGGTACCGGCGGCGCGGACCGAGCCGAGCGCGGCCCAGGGCTGTGCCTGACCGAAGGCCAGTCGCGCGGTGTCCAGCGTCCGGCACCAGGGGCTGGCGCGCACCACGGCCGGTTGCAGGCCGAGACGGGCGAAGCGTTCGCCCAGGCGCTTCGACTGCGCGCGGCCGGCCTCGTCGAGGTTGCGCTGGGTGCTGCAGTCGCCGAGGCGAAAGCCGGGCGGGTCGAAGGTGCCGGGCGCGTTGGCGTGACGGAACGCTGCCACCACGCCGCCGCGGCGCAGCGCGTCGATGGCTGCCGGTGGCCACGGCGCGTCGTCCGCGGCTTGGCTCCACGGCGCTTGGGTGGCGACCACTGCTGCCAGCGCACGCAGCAGAGCGCGGCGCGACGGCAATGCAGGCAGGGTACTCATTGCGTCAACGCTCCAGCAGGTGCTTCTCGGCCAGCGCCAGCGCCTCGGGTCGGCCGGAGAGCACGATGGTGTCGCCGCCCGCGAGCGCCAGCCCCTGGTGCGGGCGCAGCACCGCACCCTGCGCGCGCCGCACCGAGGCGACGGCGACGCCGATCGCCTCGAGCGGCACCTGGTCGAGCAACTGGCCGGCGAGCGGGCTGTTCTCGGGCAGCGTGATCGAGCGCAGCCGCGCCTGCTCGAGTTCCTCGACGGTATCGTCATCGGCGCCGTGGAAGTAGCCGCGCAACAGGCCGTAGCGCGCGTCGCGCTGGTCCTGGACGACGCGGATCACGCGGCGCATCGGCACCCCGACCAGCGCGAGCACGTGCGAGGCCATCATCAGCGAGCCCTCGATCGCCTCGGGCACCACCTCGGTGGCACCGGCGGTGCGCAGGCGCTCGAGATCGGTGTCGTCGATGGTGCGCACGATCACCGGCACCTGCGGCGCGTGCGCGCGCACGAGGTCGAGGATGCGCAACGCCGAGGGCGTGTCGTGGTAGCTCACCACCACCGCGGTGGCGCGCGCGAGGCCGGCCGCCATCAGGCTCTTGAGCCGGGCCGCGTCGCCGAAGACCACGCTCTGGCCGGCGGCGGCGGCCTGGCGCACGCGGTCGGGGTCGAGGTCGAGCGCCATGTACGGAATGTGCTCGTCCTCGAGCAAGCGCGCCAGGTTCTGGCCGCTGCGACCGTAGCCACAGATGATCACGTGCTCCTCGGCCAGGATCGCCTTCTTGGCGATCGAGGTCAGCTGCACCGACTGCAGCAGCCAGTCGCTCGCGGCAAACTTCATGACGATGCGGTTGCTATAGGTCACGATCAGCGGCGTCAGCAGCATCGACAGCACCATCGCCGCCAGCACCGGGCTGCGCAGGGCCGGTGGCAGCAGATTCTGCTGCGAGGCCAGCGCCAGCAGCACGAAGCCGAACTCGCCGGCCTGCGCCAGGTAGAGCCCGGTGCGCAGCGCCACGCCGGGCGCGGCGCCGAAGGCGCGCGCCAGCGC
Source organism: Rivibacter subsaxonicus (assembly GCF_004217215.1). Taxonomy (GTDB): domain Bacteria; phylum Pseudomonadota; class Gammaproteobacteria; order Burkholderiales; family Burkholderiaceae_C; genus Rivibacter; species Rivibacter subsaxonicus. Next base: position 434,947 of record NZ_SHKP01000005.1, on the reverse strand, counting down.
CGTCACCAGGCCGAGCTTGAAGCCCACCGGCAGCACCAGCAGCGCCAGCACCAGCGCCCATTGCTCGAAGACCGCGCGCAGCTCGAGCTTCATGCCGACGGTGATGAAGAACAGGCCGAGCAGCACGTCGTGGAAGGGCCGGATGTCGGTCTCGACCTGGTGCTTGTATTCGGTCTCTGCGATCAGCATGCCGGCGACGAAGGCGCCGAGCGCGAGCGACAGCCCGGCGTGCTCGGTCAGCCAGGCCAGGCCGAGCGTCACGAACAGCACGTTGAGGATGAACAGTTCCTCGCTCTTGCGGCGCGCGACCAGCGTCAGCCACCAGCGCATCAGGCGCGGGCCCCCGACCAGCAGCAGCGTCAGCAGCACGCCGGCCTTGAGCGCCGCGAAGGCCAGCACCGAGGTGAGGCTCATGGCGTCGGCGCCATCGCCGCCACCGTTGGCGAAGGGGCCGAGCGCCGGGATCAGCACCAGCAGCGGCACCACCGCCAAGTCCTGGAACAGCAGCACGCCGACCACGCGCCGGCCATGCTCGCTTTCGAGCTCGAGCCGTTCGGCCATCAGCCTGACGACGATCGCGGTCGAACTCATCGCCAGCGCGGCGCCGAGCGCGATGGCGCTCGGCCAGGCGAGGCCCCAGTCGCGGCCGAGTGCGGCCAGCGCCCAGCCGAGCAGCGCGTTGCCGGCCACCGCGGCGATGATCGTCAGCGCCACCTGGCTCAGGCCGAGGCCGAACACCAGCGTGCGCATCGCGCGCAGCTTGGGGCGGTTGAACTCGAGCCCGATGACGAACATGAGGAACACGACGCCGAATTCGGCCAGGTAGCTCATGCCGGCCGTGTCGCCGGCCAGCGCCAGCGCGTGGGGTCCGATCAGCACGCCGATCACGAGGTAGCCCAGGATCGGCGGCAGCTTCAGCGAGCGGCTGAGCACCACGCCGATCACGGCGGCGACCAGGTAGAGCAGCGCGATATCGAGCGAGGAGGCCATGCGGCAGTGGGTTGCGCGACGGGTTGTCGAACGGACAGCGCCCGCAAGGAACGCGCCGCCTAGAATCGCCCGATGCTACCGAAGGGCTCCACGCGGCCTCGCGCGTGACCATCCGACCCATCCCATGAGCGACACCACTGCGCGCGCCGTCACGCTCGGCTCCGGGGCTCTCGCGATCGAGGCCCAGGCACTGCTCGCACTCGAGGCGCGCCTGCGCGGGCCGATGGCGGAGGCCTTCGGCAACGCGATCGCGCGGCTGCTGGCCTGCCGCGGCCGCGTGGTCGTGATGGGCATGGGCAAGAGCGGCCACGTGGGTCGCAAGATCGCGGCCACGCTGGCCTCGACCGGCACGCCGGCGCTGTTCGTCCATCCGGCCGAGGCCAGTCACGGCGACCTCGGCATGGTCACGCCGCAGGACGTGGTGATCGCGCTGTCCAACAGCGGCGAGAGCGACGAACTGACCGCGATCCTGCCGGTGCTCAAGCGCCTGGGCGCGACGCTGATTGCGATCACCGGGCGTGCCGACAGCACGCTGGCCAGCCACGCCGACGTGGTGCTCGATTCGAGCGTCGCGCAGGAAGCCTGTCCGCTGAACCTGGCGCCGACCGCCAGCACCACGGCGCAGCTCGCGCTCGGCGACGCGCTCGCGGTGGCCCTGCTCGACGCGCGCGGCTTTCGCGAGGAAGACTTCGCGCGTTCGCATCCCGGTGGCTCGCTCGGGCGCAAGCTGCTCACCCACGTGCGCGACGTGATGCGCAGTGGTGATGCCGTGCCGCGCGTGAGCTCCGACGCCGCCTTCGGCGACATGATGCGCGAGATGAGCGCCAAGGGCCTGGGCGCCACGGCGGTGGTCGATGGCGCGCAGCGCGTGCTCGGCATCTTCACCGACGGCGACTTGCGGCGCCTGATCGAGGCCGGCCGCGACCTGCGTGCGATGAGTGCGGGCGAGGTGATGCGGCGCGGCCCGCGCACCATCGGCGCCGACGCGCTGGCGGCCGAGGCGGCCGACCTGATGGAAGCGCATCGCATCACCAGCGTGCTGGTGGTCGACCATGAGGGGCGGCTGGTCGGCGCGCTCAACACCAACGACCTGATGCGGGCCAAGGTGATCTGATGGCGAGCGACACCGCCATCCGGCCGGTGCTCGGCTTCGCGCCGCAACTGTTGCTGGCGGCGCAGGGCATGCGTGCCGCGATCTTCGACGTCGACGGTGTGCTCACCGACGGCCGCATCTACATCGGCGAGCAAGGCGAGAGCTTCAAGGCCTTCTCGACGCTCGACGGTCATGGCCTCAAGCTGCTGGCGCGGGCCGGCATCGAGCCGATCGTCATCACCGGTCGCGACTCGGCGGCGGTGCGCCGGCGCGTCGGCGACCTGGGCATCGCGCGCGCGATCTACGGGGTGCACGACAAGCTGGCGGCGGCCGAGACGCTGCGCGCGCAGCTTGGCCTCGAATGGGCCGAGCTGGCCGCGATCGGCGATGACTGGCCCGACCTGCCGCTGATGCTGCGCGCGGGCTTTGCCGCCGCGCCACCGGGCGCGCACGTCGAGGTGCGCGCGCTGGCGCGCTATGTCACCGCGGCGGCGGCCGGCTATGGTGCAGCGCGCGAGTTCTGTGATCTGCTGCTGGTCGCCGGCGGCCACTACGCGGCGCTGCTGCAAGGCCACCTCGGCACGCTCGACGACGGCGTTGCCGTCGCGCCGCGATAGGGGCGCGGCCATCAGCGGTTCCGAGCGGGCGGACGTGGGCGTCGCGGCCGATGAAGCCGAGGCGCCGTTTGCCGATCTGACGCCGCTGGCGCCGCTGGCGGTGCGCGGCACGCCCGCACGGGCGGAACACGGCCCGTGGACCCGGCACCTCTGGGACCGGCTGCTCAATGCGGTGCCGGTGCTGCTGATGGCGCTGCTGGCCGCGGTGACCTGGTGGCTGGTGAAGAACACGCCGGTGCCGGGCGAGGCGCGGCCGAAGGCGCCGCCGCAGCATGTGCCAGACGCTGTCATGCACGGCTTCTCGCTCAACAGCCACGACCGCGAAGGCGAACTGCTGACGCGTCTGGATGGCGACGCGGCGCGCCACTTCCCCGACACCGACACCTACGAGATCGACGGCCCGCGCGTGCGGCGCGTCGACGCCCAGGGCCGGGTGCTGGTGGCCAGCGCGCGCAGCGGCCTGTCCAACGGCGATGGCAGCCAGGTGCGCTTGAGCGGCGACGCGCGCGTGCTGCGCGAGGCCGTCGGTGCCGATCGGCTCGAGTTTCGCGGTGAGCAACTCGAGTTCTTCACGCGCACCGAGCAACTCCACTCGAGCCGCCCGGTGCAGGTGCTCAGTGGTCGCGGCGAACTGCAGGCCGGCAGTCTCGACTACGACCATCTGCAGCGCGTGGCCCAGTTTGGTGGCCGCGTGAGCGGCGTGTTCCGTCCGCCGGGCACGAAGGCGGCGGAGCCGACCGACGGCGAGGGCGCGCAGGCGTCCGGGAAGAAGAAATGACAGCACCCCTGGTCTTCATCACCGGCGCCTCGAGCGGCATTGGCCAGGCGCTGGCGGCGCGCTACCGTGCCGCGGGCTGGCGGGTCGCGCTGGTGGCGCGCCGCGCCGCCGAGATCGAGGCCTGGTGCCGCACCCAGGGCTGGCCCGAGGCGAGCTTCGCGGTCTACGCGGCCGATGTGCGCGACGTGGAGTCGATCACCGCCGCCGGCCGCGCGTGCCTCGAGCGCCAAGGCCTGCCCGAGGTCGTGATCGCCAACGCCGGCATCAGCGTTGGCATGGACAGCGCGGAGTTCGAGGACCTGGAGACGATGCGCAGCACGCTCGAGACCAATGTGCTTGGCATGGCCGCGAGCTTCCAGCCCTTCATCAAGCAGATGCGCGAGCGGCGCAGCGGAACGCTGGTCGGCATCGCCAGCGTCGCCGCGATCCGCGGGTTGCCGGGTCATGGGGCCTACTGCGCGAGCAAGGCCGCGGTCGTGAGCTACTGCGAGAGCCTGCGCGGCGAGTGTCGGCCCTTCGGCGTCAAGGTGCTCACCGTGGTACCGGGCTACGTGGCGACGCCGCTGACCGCGCGCAACAGCTACAGCATGCCCTTCCTGCTGACGCCCGAGGCCTTTGCCGACCGCGCTTTCGGTGCGGTCCGGGCCGGCGCGAGCTACCGCGTGATCCCCTGGCAGATGGGCGTCGTGGCCAAGCTGATGCGCGTGCTGCCGAATCCGCTGTTCGACCGCCTGTTTGCCGGCCGTGGTCGCAAGAAGCGGGCAAGCGAGTAAGGCGGAGCAGGGCGCGGTCGCAACAGCGACCGCCAACGAAAAAGCGGTGCCGAAGCACCGCTTTCTGGTTCCGGCCTCGACGAGGCCGGGGAGCGATCAGTAGCCGCCGCGGCCGCTACCGCCGTAGCCGCCGCCACCACCGCTGCGGCTTCCGCCGCCGCCGCCGTAGCCGCCGCCACCACCGCCGTAACCACCACCGCCACCGCCGTAGCCGCCGCCACCGCTGCGGCCACCGCCACCGCCACCGCCGTAGCCGCCACCGCCGCTACCACCGTAGCCGCCGCCACCACCTTCGCGCGGGCCGCGGTTGTAGCCGCCGCCGGCACCACCGGCGCCACCGCCGCCGCCGTACGGGCCGCGGAAGCCGCCCGGACGCTCTTCGCGCGGACGTGCCTCATTGACCACCAGGGCGCGGCCGCCCATCGACTGGCCGTTCATGCCGTTGATGGCCGACTGGGCCTCGGCGTCCGTACCCATCTCGACGAAGCCGAAGCCCTTCGAGCGGCCGGTTTCGCGGTCCATCATCACCTTGGCGGAGGTCACTGCGCCGAATTGTGCGAAAGCCTCCTGGAGGTCCTCGTCGCGCACGCTGTAGGCAAGATTGCCCACGTAAAGCTTGTTGCCCATGGAAGAGCGCCTTTCTCTGTCACTGTCAAAAACGGGTGCCCGATGCACCCGCAACCCGCCTGTGGAGCTTCAACCTATCTACATTCATCACGAGAAGGCGCCGCAGCCAGACTCTTGCATTATCAACCATGCGCCGGATTTGCGTGAAAAACTGTGAACTCCGCACCCCCACTGTTGCGCCGATGTCTGTGCCCCGAATCGCCAGCCTCGTGCCCAGCCTGACCGAGTTGCTCTGCGCGCTGGGCCTCGGTGGTCGGCTGGTGGCGCGCACCGGTTTCTGCATCCACCCCCGCAAGGAGGTGGTCGACGTCGCCAAGGTCGGCGGCACCAAGGATCCCGATCTGAGTCGCCTGCGCGAGTTGGCGCCAACCCACGTGCTGGTCAACGTCGACGAGAACCGGCTCGAGACGGTGCTGGCGCTGCGCCAGTTCGTTCCGCACGTGATCGCCACCCATCCCTGCGCGGTGGCCGACAACCTGGTGCTGCTGGAGCAGTTGGTGCAAACCTTCGCCGACCAGCCCGGCGTGGCGGAGCGGGCGGCCGCGCTGCGTGCCGACTTCGACGCCGCCTGCGCCGCGCTGGCCGGGCGGGCGTGGCCGGCGCGGTCGGTGCTGTACCTGATCTGGCGCGCGCCGTGGATGTCGGTCGCGCGCGACACCTACATCGCCAGCATGCTCGCGAGCGTGAACTGGCAGACGCTGCCGGCGCAGCACGGCGGGTCGTCCGGCGCCGGTCGCTACCCGGCGCTGGCGCCGGACGCGCCGGAATGGCGCGAGGCCGAGCTGGTGCTGCTGAGCTCGGAGCCCTATCGCTTTGGCGAGCGCCATCTGGCCGAGGTGCAGGCACTGGCGCCGCAGGCGCGGGTGCTGCTGGTCGATGGCGAGCTGCTGAGCTGGTACGGGCCACGCGCCGCGACCGGGCTGCGCTACCTCGGGCATCTGGCGCAGCAAGCCTGATGGCGGCCGCTGACCGCCTCAACGGGCCTGCTGCCGGACCTCGCGCGAAACCTCGAGCACCAGGTCGGCCAGCCCGTCCCAGACGATCTGGACGCCGACGCACAGCAGGATGAAGGCCGAGAAGCGAAGCAGCACCGTGGTGCCGACGCTGCCCAGGACGCGCACCAGGCGCGGCGCGAAGCGGTAGCAGAGGTAGATCGTGTAGGCGGTGAGCCCGACGCCGACCGCCATCGCGGCACCGTTGGCGATGCCGACCGGTTTGCTGAACGACAGCGTGGCGCCGAGCGTGATCGAGGCCGCGATGCTGCCGGGCCCGACCGTGAACGGAAAGGTCAGCGGGTAGAAGCTGTGCTCCATCAACACGGCCGGGTCGCGCACCGAATGGTGGCCGACCGATTCGGTGGCGCGGTCGACCTGCGGATCGCCGAGCAGCTTCCAGGCGGTTGCGGCGACGATCAGCCCGCCGGCCACGCGCACGATCGGCAGTGAGATGCCGAACATCCGCAGCAACTGGGCGCCGATGAACATCGCGCCCAGCAGCACGAGCGCGGCATTGATGCCAACCCGCTTGGCCACACGCTTGCCGGTGGTCTCGTCGACCGGCCCGAGCAGCGCTAGGTACATCGGCGCGACGCCGATCGGATTGATGATCGGCAAAAGGGTCAGCGGTGCCAGCAGCAGGCCCTTGGCGAAGGCGGTGATTAGTTCTCCCATGGGGTGCCGGCGTGATCTGGCGCCGATGCTACGGGGCTTTGCCGCTGCTTGCGAGCCCGGGTGGCTGCTAGTCTCGGCGGATGACTGCCGCCATCCCGGGTTTCGACTTCGTCATCATCGGCGCCGGCACCGCCGGCTGCCTGCTCGCCAACCGCCTGAGCGCCAACCCGCGCAAGCGCGTGCTGCTGATCGAGGCCGGCGGCAAGGACGACTACCACTGGATCCACATTCCGGTCGGCTATCTGCACTGCATCGGCAACCCGCGCACCGACTGGATGTTCAACACCGAGCCCGACGCCGGGCTCAACGGCCGCAGCCTGCGCTATCCGCGCGGCAAGGTGCTCGGCGGCTGCTCGAGCATCAACGGCATGATCTACATGCGAGGCCAGTCGCGCGACTACGAGCAATGGGCGCAAATCACCGGCGACGATGCCTGGCGCTGGGACGCCTGCCTGCCGTTCTTCAAGCGTCACGAGGACCATTGGCGCGGTGACGCGAGCGAGGCCGCGGATGCCGGCTTCCGACGCTTCCACGGCCATGGCGGCGAGTGGCGCATCGAGAAGCAGCGCCTGCGCTGGGACATCCTCGACGCGTTCTCGCAGGCCGCGCAGCAGGCCGGCATCCCGGCCACCGACGACTTCAACCGCGGCAGCAACGAGGGCGTGGGCTATTTCGAGGTCAACCAGCGCGCCGGCTGGCGCTGGAACACGGCCAAGGCCTTCCTACGCCCGGCCTGCTACGGCCGCCCGAACTTCGAACTCTGGACCGGGGCCCAGGTCGAGCGTCTGCTGTTCGAGCGCGACGGCGATGGCGGCCTGCGCTGCAGTGGCGTGCGGGTGCGCACGCCGGGCGGCGTCGAGACCGTCGGCGCCGCCGCCGAGGTCATCCTGGCCGCCGGCGCGATCGGCTCGCCGCAATTGCTGCAGCTGTCCGGCATCGGTGGCGCCGAGGCGCTGCGCGGTGCCGGCGTCGAGCTGCTGCACGAACTGCCCGGCGTCGGCGAGAACCTGCAGGATCACCTGCAGATCCGCGCCGTGTTCAAGGTGCAGGGCGCGCGCACGCTCAACACGCTGGCCGCCTCGCTGCTCGGCAAGGCGCGCATCGGGCTCGAGTACGCGCTGACGCGCAGCGGACCGATGAGCATGGCGCCCTCGCAGCTCGGTGCCTTCACGCGCAGCAGGCCCGAGCTGGAATGGCCCGACCTCGAGTACCACGTGCAGCCGCTCAGTCTCGACGCCTTTGGCGAGCCGCTGCACGGCTTCGACGCCTTCACCGCCAGCGTCTGCAACCTCAACCCGACGTCGCGCGGCTCGGTGCGGATCCGCAGCGGCCGGGCCGAGGATGCGCCGGCGATCGCGCCGAACTACCTCTCGACCGCCGAGGACCGCAAGGTCGCGGCCGAGAGCCTGCGCGTGACGCGCCGCATCGTTGCCCAGCCGGCGCTGGCGAAGTTCAGCCCGGAGGAGTACCGGCCGGGCCTTCAGTTCCAGACCGACGAAGAGCTGGCGCGGCTGGCCGGCGACATCGCGACCACGATCTTCCATCCGGTCGGCACCTGCCGCATGGGCCGCACCGATGACCCGCAGGCCGTGGTCGACGCGCGGCTGCGCGTGCGCGGGCCTGGTGGCGCGATTCGCGGCCTGCGCGTGGTCGATGCCAGCGTGATGCCGACCATCACCAGCGGTAACACCAACAGCCCGACACTGATGGTCGCGGAGAAGGCGGCCGCGTGGATCGCGGCCGACTTCGCGTGAAGCTGACGCGACGCAAACGCGCCAGCTTGGTGCAGGAAAGTACCGATGCACCAGCGCGGGCCGGCCCCTACAGTCGCGCCACTCGCGGCGGACTCCGGTCCGCCCTGGCGGGGGACTGAGGAGACAAGCGTTCCGCGCGTGCCGGGGTGTACAGGTCGCGACAAGGAAACGAGGGCATGCTCGCTGCAAACCAGCGACGGATGCTGAAGGCGCCGGTATCCCCGGCGCCTTTTTCTTTGCCGCTCGCATTTGCTCCCGTCCGATGTCCTTCGACCTGGTCTTCGTCACGCTGGCCTCGCTGCTGGCCGGCACCATCGACGCGATCGTCGGCGGCGGCGGCCTGATCCTCGTGCCGGCGCTGTTCAGCGCCTTTCCCAACGCGCCGCCGGCAACGCTGTTCGGTACCAACAAGGGCGCCGCGGTCTGGGGCACCGCCTGGGCCACGGTGCAGTTCGCGCGCCGCGTCACGCTCAAGTGGAGCGCCTTGCTGCCGGCCGCGGCCGCGGCGCTGGTTGGCAGCGCGCTCGGCGCGTGGACCGTGACCCAGGTCGACGGCTCCGGCCTGCGCCGCGCACTGCCCTTCGTGCTGGCCGCGGTGCTGGTCTACACGCTGGTGCGCAAGGACCTGGGCCGGGCCCACGTGCCGCGCTGGCAGGGATCGCGCGAGGCCCTGGTCGCCAGCGCGATCGGCGTCGTGATCGGCTTCTACGACGGCTTCTTCGGCCCAGGCACCGGCAGTTTCCTCGTCTTCCTGTTCGTGCGACTGCTCGGCTACGACTTCCTGCATGCCTCGGCCAGCGCCAAGCTGCTCAACACCGCGACCAACCTCGCAGCGCTGCTGACCTTCGCGCTGACCGGCCACGTGTGGTGGCACCTGGCGCTGGTGATGGCGGTGGCCAATGTGATCGGCAGCCTGATCGGCACCCGGCTCGCGCTCAAGCATGGCGCCGGCTTCGTGCGTGCTGCGTTCATCGTCGTGGTCTCAGCGCTGATCCTGAAGACGGGCTATGACGCTTTCCTGCGCTGATCGCGCGTTGCCACCGGGGGGCGGGTGCTGCCGGCGCCCGCAGAATGCCGCCGCATGAGAAATCTTCTTCGTCGCTGGGCCCCGGTGGCCCTGCTGCCCCTGGCGCTGAGCGCCAACGCCACCACCAGCCTTTCGCCAACCCCTTGCCGCATCGAGGGCCTGCGCCACGAGGCGCTGTGCGGCAGCGTCAAGCGCGCACTCGACCCGGCGCGCGCCGAAGGCCCGCAGATCGAGCTGCACTACGTCGTGATTCCGGCCACCGCCCGGCGCAAGGCGCCCGACCCGGTGTTTTTCCTGGCCGGCGGGCCGGGCCAGAGCGCGATCGCGCTGGCGCCGGACTTGGCCAACCTGTTCTCGCGTCTGTCGAACCGGCGCGACCTGGTATTCGTCGACCAGCGCGGCACCGGTCGCAGCGCGCCGCTGCTGTGCGACAGCGAGAGCGAACGTCTGCCGCTGGCGCGGCGCATCGACCTGGCCGAAGGCATCCGCCGGCTCGAGGACTGCCGCGCCCGCCTGCAGAAGCTGCCGCACGGCGACCTGCGCCAGTACACGACCACGATCGCGATGGCCGACCTCGACGCGGTGCGCGCTGCGCTCGGCGCCGAACGCATCAACCTGGTCGGCGGCAGCTACGGCACGCGCGCCGGGCTCGAGTACCTGCGGCTGTTTCCGCAGCAGGTGCGGCGCCTGGTGCTCGACGGCGTAGCGCCGCCCGACATGGCGCTGCCGCTGGTGATGGCCGAGGACGCGCAGGCCGCGCTCGACGCAACGCTCGCGGCCTGCGCGAGCGACGCCGCCTGCAAGGCGCGCCACCCCGACCTGGGCCAGCGCTTCAAGGCCCGGCTCGACGCGCTGCCTCAAAGCGCCGTGGTGACCGATCCGGTCAACGGCGTGTCGAGCTCGTTGACGATGACTCGCGAAGCCCTGTTGTCCGCGCTGCGCGGACCGCTTTACGCGCCGGCGCTGGCCGCGGCCCTGCCCGAGGCGCTGGGGGCCGCCGCGAGCGCGCGCTACGAGCCGCTGTTCGGCCTGGCCTCGGTGGGCCAGGGCAGCGCGGCGACGCGCCTGGCCGAGGGCCAGCATTTCTCGGTGATCTGCGCCGAGGACTGGCCGCAGGTCGAGGGCGCAGCAGCCAAGCCCGCGGCCGCGCCGCCGTCGATGATCGGCGACGCCTTCCTGCAGCCCTATCGCGCGCTTTGCGCGCAATGGCCGCGCGGTGCCGTGGCGCCGGCGTTCTACACGGTGGCGCCGAGTCCGGTGCCGGTGCTGCTGCTCAGCGGCGGCCTCGATCCGGTCACGCCGCCGCGCCATGGCGAGCGCATGGCCAAGGCGCTCGGCGCCAACGCCAGACACGTCGTCGTGCCCGCGGCCGGCCATGGCCTGATGGCGCAAGGCTGTACACGCGACCTGCTGCATCGCTTCATTGACGACGAGTCGAGCGCGGCGGCACTCGATCTGGACGCGAGCTGCATCAAGCGGATTCCGCCGCCGCTGCCCTTCATCCCACCCGACCCGCTGAGTCCGGCGGCGACCACCACCGGAGCCGCCCGATGATCCGCGTCGAACAACTCGGCAAGCGCTTCCGCGCAGCCGCCACCAAGCGGCGCTGGGGTTTCGCCGGCGCCGGTGGCGCCGCGCGCGAAGTGGTGGCGGTCGAGCAGGTGAGCTTCGAGGCGGGCAACGGCCGCATCACCGGCCTGCTCGGCCCCAACGGCGCCGGCAAGACCACCACGCTGCGCATGGTGGCCGGGCTGGTGGTGCCGGACGCCGGGCGCATCGAGGTCGATGGCCTCGACGTCGCGAGCGATCCGGCGGCGGCGCTGGCGCGCATGGGCGTGCTGGGCGACGCGCGCGGGCTCTATCCGCGGCTCACGGCGCGCGAGAACATCGTCTACCACGCGGCGCTGCACGGCCTGGGTCGCGACGCCGCCCACGCGCGCGCCGAAACGCTGGCCGAGGTGCTTGACATGCGGCCGCTACTGGAGCGCCGCACCGAGGGCTTCAGCCAGGGTGAACGCATGAAGACCGCGCTCGCGCGCGCGCTGGTCCACGACCCCGACAACATCATCCTCGACGAGCCGACCAACGGACTCGACGTGCTCTCGACGCGTGCACTGCGCGAGGTGCTGCATCACCTGGCGAGCCCTGCGGGCGGCGCCAAGTGCGTGGTGCTGTCGAGTCACATCATGCAGGAGGTCGAGCGCCTCTGCGACGAGGTGGTGATCATCGCCCACGGCCGCACGGTGGCCAGCGGCACCGTGCCGGCGCTGTGCGAGCGCGCCGGCGAGAGCGACTTCGAGGAGGCCTTCGTGAAGCTGGCGTTTGCCGAGGAACTGAACGCGGAGGTGGCGGCATGAACGCGGCCCGACGCTCACGCCTGGCCGGCGCCTGGTCGGTGCTGAAGAAGGAACTCGTGGACGCGTTGCGCGACCGTCGTACGCTGGCGGTGGTGCTGGTCAGCTCGGTGGCGATGGGGCCGCTGGTGCTGGTGCTGCTGTCGGGCCTGGTGTCGTCGCTAGAGACCCGCGCCGAGCGACGCGTGGTGGTGGCGGTCGGCATCGAGCACGCGCCGACGCTGGCCAACTTCATCGAGCGCCAGAGCGTGACGATCGAGCCGGCACCGGCCGACTACGAAGAGCAACTGCGCAAGTCGCGCCTGGGCGATCCGGTGCTGGTGGTGCCCCGGGACTTCGAGGGGCTCCTTGCGCGCGGCGAGATGCCGGAGCTGGAACTGGTGAGCGACAGCGCCAACCGCCAGGCCGAGGCCGGCACCCGTCGCGTGGAGCGTCTGGTCGATGGCTTCAACCGCGAGCGCGGCATGCTCGCGCTGGCGCTGCGCGGCGTCAGCACCTCGGTGTTGCAGGTCAGCACGCTGCACGAGCGCGACCTGGCCAGCAACCAGAGCCGGGCCGCGCAGTTCACCGGCATGCTGCCCTTCTTCGTGATCATGGCGGTGCTCTACGGCGCGCTGGGCGCTGCGCTCGACACCACCGCTGGCGAGCGCGAGCGCGGCTCGCTCGAGCCGCTGCTGGCCACGCCGGCCTCGCCGCTGGCGATCACGCTCGGCAAGTGGGGCGCGGTCGCATCGCTGGCGATGGGCATCGCGCTGCTGTCGGTCCTGAGCTTCCTGCCGGCGCAGTGGCTCATCGCCAGCGAGACGCTGCGCTCGCTGTTCCAGTTCGGGCTGCGCGAGGCCGCGGCCTTCTTGATGGTGCTGGTGCCGCTGGCGGCCGCGCTGTCGGCGCTGATGATGGCCGTGGCGATCCGCTGCAAGAGCTTCAAGGAAGCGCAGGCCAACAACACCATCGTCATCCTGGCCGCGTCATTGCTGCCGCTGGTCACCGTGTTCAACCAGGGCGGCGAGCAGCGCTGGTTCCTGGCGGTGCCCGCGCTCGCGCAAAGCACGCTGATGAACCGCGTGCTGCGCGGCGAAGCACTCGGCGCGTTCGAGCTGCTACTGCCGCTGGCGGTCGCCGCGCTGCTCACCGCGGCGAGCCTGGCCTTCATCGCCGGCCGTCTGCGCGCGGCGGCGGCGAAGGCCTGAGGCTGGCGGCGGTGACCGTCGACCGACGCGCGTGCAGGCGCGACCGGCCGCGGTGGACGGTCGACGGACCTCGCTCAGTGAATGGTCGGGCTGAAGCCGTTGCTCATGGCGCGCTGGACCTCGTCCTGCCACGGCAACGCATGGACCAGCTCGTTGAGGTGCAGTGCCGCCTCGGGCGCGGTCAGCACCTCGCCGTGGGCGCCGATCAGGCGCAGGTTGGTGATCATCGCCATCGGGTCGGCGATCGCCACCACGCCCTGCGTGATCTCGATCCAGTCCCAGGCCACGCCGGCCGGGCCTTCGGTCTGGCTGTCGGCGCCTGTCAGACCCCAGACCGTCTGGCCGCTGCGCGGCGCGTCGGCATCGAAGCTGCGCTGCACGGTGGTGCCCAGGTGCGTGAACTGCAACTTGGGCGCGGAGCGTGCCTGACACAATTGCGGACGCCAGGCGACGACCGTCCAGGCAGGCGTTTGTTGGATGAAGTTCGACATGACACAGCCTTCGTCGTGAGTTGATCTGGAGCCCTTGCGGCCGGTACGCCGCGCGAGGGATGGGGCTCAGTCTGAGCGACGGAAATCACGATGGCATCTGTAAGCTCTGTCAGACCTGTAAGAGCTGTCAGGGGGGGGTCTGTGAAACGTGGGAGAGGATCGGGCTGTGGCCTTGGAGCCGACCCGATGCGGCGTCTAGAGGCGCCGCCCGTTGGCAAAGGGCCGCGATCGTCGAGAATTTAGAAACCAAATGCTGCCTGCCAGTTACACCTCCGTCCTTGAAGCGAAGACTCGCGATGAGTTTCGCGGGGAGGTGGTGCGCTTTGCGCAGAACTTGGGGTTCGAAACGGTGACAGCGACGGCCGTGGTCGACCAACCCGGCACGAGCGCGGAGTTCTTTTCGGTCCACAACGCTCCGTCAGCGTTCATTGAGTTCACCGACGATCGAGAGGGGGCCAAGATTGACCCCGTCATGCAGCACGTGAAGCGCCACAGTGTCCCGATCATCTGGGACCAGGGCACGTACACGAGCAAGAGCCTCGGCCCCATGTGGGAGCAGCAGGCCCAGTTTGGCTACAACACGGGCATTTGCCTTGCGTTGCACCTGCCCGACGCGCGTCACTTTGTTATCGGGGTCGACCGAGCAGAGGGATTGCCGCGCCAGCCGTTTGAGGTCTCTCGAATGGTCGCTGACCTCCAACTGTTCGCTGTGTATGCACAAGACACGGCGCTGCGACTGTTGATACCCGATGTGATCGAGGCCGAGCGGCCGCGTCTGACGCCGCGTGAGCTCGAGACCCTCCGCTGGACCATGGAAGGAAAGACCGCTTGGGAGGTTGGGGCCATTCTGGGCATCAGTGAGCGAACGGCTGTGCTGCACATCAACAACGCGATGCACAAACTCGACGCGACGAACAAGCACCAAGCCGTCCTGAAGGCTCTCCGGCTCGGACTGATCCGTTGACGGTGGGCCGGAACCTGTAAGACCTGACAGTACCCACTTTGAGGGGGGGCTGATTGAATTGCTGCACGCAATCGCAACCAGCCCATCAGGAGCCTTCCATGTTCAAGCTTGCCCACCGCGCCCTGTCCCAGTCGAAGAAGCTGGCGCAATCCAACAAGCCCCATGCGCAGCAGGCAGCAGATGCTCCGAAGATGCTCGATGCCGACCTCCTCAAGCGAGTTGGCGGCGGTACGGCGGGCGCTACCGATTCGCCGCGTACCGGCTGGTAAGCCGTCGCGGAATGAGTGCCGGCGGCAGGTTCTGCCGTTTGGTTGATCAATGTTCCGCCCCGAATCCCTAGACGCCCAGCGCGAAGCCTGGCTTGGACCGATCCATCTGATTCGCCCCCTGTCGCTGACGGTCCTGACCGCGGCGGCGGTGGCAGCGGCGGTGGCGGTCGGGGCCTACCTGTATCTGGGTGAGTACACCCGCAAGGCGCGCGTCAGCGGCTGGCTGGCGCCGGACCGCGGCCTGATCCGGCTCACGCCGACCGAGGCCGGCACGGTGGTCGAACGCCATGCCAGCGAGGGCCAGCTGGTCAAGGCCGGTGAGCCGCTGTTCGTGCTCTCGGTCGACCGCAGCACCGCCACCGGCGATGCGCAGGACGGCGTGCAGCGATCGCTTGCCACCCGCGAACGCAGCCTGCAGGGCTCGCTGGCACAGCACAGCCTGCTGTCGCAGGAACAAAGCGCGGCGCTGGATCGCCGCCTGGCCGACATGCGGCGCGAGCTCGCGCAGATCGGCGCCGAGATCGACCTGCACCGCCAGCGCCTGGTGCTGGCGCGGCAGTCGCTGGCACGGCTCGAGTCGTTGCAGAAAGACAACTTCATTTCGCCGGCCCAGGTACAGCTCAAGAACGAAGAGCTGCTGGGCCTGCAGGCCCAGACCCAGGCGCTCGAGCGCCAGCACGCCACGCAGCAGCGCGAGATCGGCGCGGTCGAGGCACAGCGGCGCGAGCTGCCGCTGCAGGCCCAGGTTCGCCAGGGCGAACTCGAGCGCGAACTGGCCGAGCTGTCCCAGCAGGGAGCCGAGAGCTCGGCGCGCCAGCGGCTGGTGGTGCGCGCGCCGACCGATGGCGTGCTGAGCGCGGTGACGGCCCAGCCGGGGCAGAACATCGCTGCCGGCGCGGCGCTGGCGACCGTGTTGCCCGCCAACGCCAGCCTGCAGGCGCACCTCTACGCGCCGTCGAGCGCGCTCGGCTTCGTCCGGCCAGAGCAGAAAGTGCAGCTGCGCTACCCGGCCTATCCGTACCAGAAGTTCGGCCTGCAGCAGGGCCGGGTGCTCGAGGTGGCGCGCACGCCGCTGGCGCCAGCCGAAGTGGCTGCGCTCGGCAGTGCGGCGCGCGGCGACACCGCCGGCGAGCCGCTCTATCGCATCACGGTTGCGCTCGACCAGCAGACCGTCGCTGCCTATGGCCAGCCGCAGACCCTGTCGCCCGGCATGGCGGTCGATGCCGACGTGCTGCTCGACCGGCGGCGGCTGATCGAATGGCTGTTCGAGCCGGTGCTTGGCCTGGCCGGGCGTGTCTGATGCTTGAGCTGATCCGATGTTCGAACCGCTAGCGCAATTGCGCACCGGCCTGGGCCTGAACCGCCTGCCGATGGTGCTGCAGACCGAGGCCGCCGAGTGCGGCCTCGCCTGCCTGGCGATGGTGGCCGCGCATCACGGCCACCGCATCGACCTGGCCACGCTGCGCCAGCGCTTTTCGGTCTCGCTCAAGGGCATGACGATGGCCGACCTGGTTCGCATCGGCGGCGAGCTGCAGCTGCAGTCGCGCCCGCTGCGCGCCGAGATGAGCCACCTGGCCCAGCTGCGCACTCCCTGCATCCTGCACTGGGACCTGAACCACTTCGTCGTGCTGGCCTCGGTCGGGCGCGACCACGCGGTGATCCACGATCCGGCGCGCGGCGTGCGCAAGATCGCGCTGGCCGAGTTGTCGCGCCACTTCACCGGCGTCGTGCTGGAGCTGTCTCCGGCGGCCGACTTCAGCCCGCGCACCGAGAAGCAATCCGTCTCGCTGACTCAGCTGCTCGGCCAGGTCAGCGGGCTCAAGCGCTCGCTGTTCCAGATCTTCCTGCTGGCGCTGGCGCTCGAGGCCTTCCTGCTGCTCAGCCCGTTCTTCCTGCAATGGGTGGTCGACGGCGCGCTGGTCAGTGCGGATCGCGACCTGCTGGTCACGCTCGGCATCGGCTTCGGCGGCCTGGTGCTGCTGCAGGTGGCCAGTGGCGCGCTGCGCTCGTGGGCCGTGCTGCATCTCTCCAGCACGCTCAACTTGCAGTGGATGGGCAATGTCTTCGCCCACCTGCTGCGGCTGCCGGTGGCCTGGTTCGAGAAGCGACACGCGGGCGACGTGATGTCGCGCTTCGGCGCGGTGCAGAAGATCCAGCAGACGCTGACCACCAGCTTCATCGAGGCGCTGCTCGACGGCCTGCTGGTGGTGGTGACGCTGGCGGTGATGTGGATCTACAGCCCGACGCTGGCGCTGATCGCGCTGGCGGCGGTGGCGGTCTATGCATTGCTGCGCGCGGCCTTCTATGCACCGCAGAAGCGTGCCACCGAGGAGGCGATCGTCCACGACGCCAAGAGCGCCTCGCATTTCCTGGAGTCGCTGCGCGGCGTGACGGCCATCAAGCTGCACAACCGCGAAGCCGATCGCCAGGCGCGCTTCATGAACCTGGTGGTCGACGCGATGAACGCGCAACTCGGCGCGCGCAAGCTCGAGCTGGCAATGGGCGTGCTGCACAAGACGTTGTTCGGCCTCGAGCGGGTGGCGGTGGTCTGGGTCGGCGCGCTGCTCGTGATGGATCAGCAGTTTTCGGTCGGCATGCTGTTCGCGTTCCTCGCCTACAAGGAGCAGTTCGCGCAGCGCTGCTCGGCGCTGATCGATAAGGCGGTCGAGCTCAAGATGCTGCGCCTGCAGTGCGAGCGGCTGGCCGACATCGTGCTCGCCGAGCCCGAGCCGGCGGCGCTGCCGTCGATGGTCGACGCCACCAACCGGCCGCCGCTGGGCATCGAGGTCGAGGGCATGAGCTTTCGCTACGCCGACGGCGAGCCCTGGGTGCTCAAGGGCTGCAGCTTCGCGATCGAGCCGGGCGAATCGGTCGCGATCGTCGGCGCCTCGGGTTGCGGCAAGACCACGCTGATGAAGCTGCTGCTCGGGGTGCATGCGCCCTCGGACGGCCAGATCCGCGTCGGTGGCCGGGTGCTGGGCCCGGCCGGCATGCGCGAGTGGCGCGACCAGGTCGGCACCGTGATGCAGGACGATCCGCTGTTCACCGGTTCGATCGCCGACAACATCGGCTTCTTCGACCCGCAACCCGACATGGCGTGGATCGAGGCCTGCGCCCGGCGCGCCGCGGTGCACGACGAGATCGCCGCGCTGCCGATGGGTTATCACACGCTGGTCGGCGATCTCGGCGCCAGCCTCTCGGGCGGCCAGCGCCAGCGCATCCTGCTCGCGCGCGCGCTGTACAAGCAGCCGCAGATCCTGCTGCTCGACGAGGCCACCAGCGCACTCGACGTCGACCGCGAACGCCAGGTCAACGAGGCGATCCGCGAGCTCTCGATCACGCGCATCGTCGTGGCACATCGGCCCGAGACCATCGCCTCGGCCGACCGCATGATCGTGTTGCAGGGCGGCCGCATCGAGCAGGACGTGCGCCTGTTGCGGGCCGCCGCGCCGGCCGAGACCGCGGTGCCCGAGGCCGCGCCGGGCGAAGCGCCGCAGGCGGCCGTTCTGCACTAGCCGCGGGCCGCGCCGCGCTCGATCGACGTCATTGAACGCGCCGATTGGCCCGGCGCCGCAAATCCTCACACTATTGAGAATCATTCTCAACAAGGGGGCCGTTCTTGGCCAAGACCGCAAGCTTTGGCGTCATGCACCTCGCCGTCTCGTTCACGGTGGGCTACCTGCTGACCGGCAATCTCGCCATTGCCGGCGCGATCACCTTCGTCGAGCCGCTGGTCAACACGGTGCTGCACTACTTCTTCGACAAGTACTGGGACCACCCGGGCCTGCGCGGCCGGCTGGCGCGCCTGCGGCGGCGCCCGGCGCTGTCCTCAGAAGTGCGCTAGGTAGCCGCCGTCGACGGCCAGCGTGTGGCCGGTGATGTAGCTGGCCGCCTGCGACAGCAGGAAGACCGCTGCGCCCGCCACCTCGTGCGGTGCGCCGGCGCGGCCGAGCGAGGTGCGCTGCGACAGCCACTCGTGGGTGCGCGGGTCGGCGTTGATGGCGGCGTTGGTCTCGGTGGCAAAGAAGCCGGGCGCGATCGCGTTGACCGTGATGCCACGGGCGCCGAACTCGGCCGCCAGCGCCCGCGTCAGCGCGTCGAGCCCGCCCTTGCTGGCGGTGTAGACCGGGTCGCCGTCGCGCGCGATCTGGCCCGCAATCGAACTGATATTGACGATCCGCCCGCCGGCGTCCATCAGCCGCGCGGCGCGGCGCGCCAGGTCGAAGGGCGCAACAAGGTTGACGTCGAGCAGGCGTCGCACCTCTTCGAGCGTGAAGGCGTCGAGCGGGCGCCGGTCGCGCTGCCCGACGTTGTTGACCAGGCCATGCAGGCCGCCGGGAAGTTCGGCGAGCGTCGCGAACGCCGCGTCGACTGCGGCCGGATCGGCGATGTCGAAGGGCAGGGTGCGTGCGCCCGTGATGCCGCGCGCGGCGGCCTCCAGCGCGTCACGGTCGCGGCCGTTCAGCCAGATCTCGGCGCCGGCCGCGGCAGCGGCCTTCGCGATCGCCAGTCCCAGCCCGCGCCCGGCGCCGGTGATCAATATTCGGCGGCCTTCCAAAGAGAAGTTATCACTCACAACGTTGTTTCTGCTTGGGCAGATGAAGAAGGTCGGGTCGCCCGTTCGAGTGCGCCGAGCCAGCGCATGGCGTGCGCCCGATCCGGGCCGCACATCTCGGCCGAGGGCTGCAGCGAGCCGCAGACGGCGGGCCGTTCCGGCTTGCCGAACAGCCGGCAGCGCATCGACGCGTCGAGCTGCGCGCAGCGCTCGCCGGCCGGCTTGCCGAAGGGATGGCCGGGCAGCGGCGTAGAGATCGACGGCGCGATGCAGCAGGCGCCGCAGCCGGATCGGCAGGAGACAGACATGCGGTGATTGTCGCCGGCTGGCGCGGGAGGCTCCGGCCTTGGGCCGCCGGCCAAGACGCGGCACGGCATAGAACCTAAAATTCAAGGCTTTTCGCGGTGCGGGGCTTGTTGCCGCACGCCGACCGCGTCGGCACCAGCTCCTTTCAGCGAGGCTCCCATGCTCTTTCCCAAGCAGTTCGACGTGATCGTGGTCGGCGGCGGCCACGCCGGCACCGAGGCCGCGCTCGCCGCTGCGCGCATGGGTTGCGAGACGCTGCTGCTGACGCACAACATCGAGACGCTCGGCCAGATGAGCTGCAACCCCTCGATCGGCGGCATCGGCAAGGGCCATCTGGTCAAGGAGGTCGATGCGCTGGGCGGGGCGATGGCGGCGGCGACCGACGAGTCGGGCATCCAGTTCCGCATCCTCAACGGCTCCAAGGGTCCGGCGGTGCGCGCGACCCGTGCCCAGGCTGACCGCATCCTCTACAAGGCGGCGATCCGTCGGCGACTCGAGAACCAGCCGCATCTGACGCTGTTCCAGCAGGCGGTCGATGACCTGATGGTGGAGGGCGACCACGTGGTCGGCGCCGTGACCCAGGTCGGCATCCGCTTTCGCGCGAAGACCGTGGTGCTGACCGCCGGCACCTTTCTCGATGGCCGCATCCACGTCGGGCTGCAGAACCACAGCGGCGGCCGCGCCGGCGATCCGCCGGCGGTGAGCCTGTCGGCACGGCTGAAGGAGCTCAAGCTGCCGCAAGGCCGGCTCAAGACCGGCACGCCGCCGCGCCTGGATGGCCGCACGATCGACTTCTCGAAGTGCACCGAGCAGCCGGGCGATGGCCTCAACGGCGTTGGTCCGCTGCCGGTGTTCAGCTTCATGGGCTCGGCCGATCAGCACCCGCGCCAGGTGCCGTGCTGGATCACCCACACCAGCGAGCGCACCCACGAGATCATCCGCGGCGGCTTCGACCGTAGCCCGATGTTCACCGGCGTCATCGAGGGCGTCGGCCCGCGCTACTGCCCGAGCATCGAGGACAAGGTCAACCGCTTCGCCGACAAGGACTCGCACCAGATCTTCCTCGAGCCCGAGGGCTTGACGACCAACGAGTTCTATCCCAACGGCATCTCGACCTCGCTGCCCTTCGACGTGCAGCTCGAGGCGGTGCGTTCGATTCCGGGGCTGGAGAACGCGCACATCCTGCGGCCCGGCTACGCGATCGAGTACGACTACTTCGACCCGCGCGAGCTCAAGAGCAGCTTCGAGACCAAGGCGATCGGCGGCCTGTTCTTTGCCGGCCAGATCAACGGCACCACCGGCTACGAGGAGGCAGCGGCGCAGGGGCTGTTTGCCGGCATCAACGCGGCACTGCAGGCACGCGAGCGCGATGCCTTCGCACTGCGTCGCGACCAAGCCTACCTCGGCGTGCTGGTCGACGACCTGATCACCAAGGGCGTCAGCGAGCCCTACCGCATGTTCACCAGCCGCGCCGAGTTCCGCTTGCAGCTGCGCGAGGACAACGCCGACCTGCGGCTGACCGAGCTTGGTCGCGAAATTGGCTTGATCGACGATGTGCGCTGGAGCGCTTTCTGCAGAAAGCGCGAGGCTGTTTCACGTGAAACAGAGAGACTGCGCTCGACCTGGGTGCATCCTTCGATCGTGGCGGCAGCCGACTCCGAGCGACTTGTGGGCAAGGCGCTGGAGCGCGAGTACGCGTTGGTCGACCTGCTGCGGCGCCCGGCGGTGCACTGGGACGCGGTGGCCGAGATCGTGAGCCTGGCCAAGCCGGACCAGGCGGTGTCACGCGGAGCGCTGGTGGCCGAGTTCGGGCAGCCGCTGGCCGACGCGGTGATCGAGCAGGTCGAGATCGGTGCCAAGTACGCCGGCTACATCGACAAGCAGAACGAGGAAGTGGAGCGTGCCGCCCACTACGAACACCTGCGGCTGCCGGCCGAACTCGACTACGCGCAGGTCACGGCGCTTAGCCACGAGGTCCGCCAGAAGCTCAGCCGCTTCCGGCCGGAGACGCTGGGCCAGGCCTCGCGCCTGTCGGGCATGACGCCGGCGGCGATCTCCTTGCTGCTGGTGCACCTGCGCAAGGGCCGCTTCAAAGGCTTCGCGGCAGCCTCGGACAAGGCCGCCAACGAGGCGTCTTCCGCCTCAGCCGCATGACGGCGGCGCCGGACTTCCAGCGCGTGCTGGAGCAGGGCGCGGCCGCCCTCGGCCTGGAGCTGGATGCCGACCAGCAGCGGCGCCTGCTTGCCCATCTGGCTCTGATCGAGCGCTGGAACAAGGTCTACAACCTGACCGCGGTGCGCGACCCGGCCCAGATGCTGGTGCAGCACCTGCTCGACAGCCTGAGCGTGATCGCGCCGCTGCGCCGCCACACGGGCGGCGCGGCCGCAGCGGTGCTCGATGTCGGCAGCGGCGCCGGCCTGCCGGGGGTGACGATCGCGGTCGCCTGCCCGGAACTGGCGGTCAGTTGCGTGGACACGGTGGCCAAGAAGGCCAGCTTCATCCGCCAGGTCGCGGCCGAGTTGCCGGCGTCCAATCTGCGGGCGTTGCACGCACGCGTCGAAGCGCTCGACGCGCTGCCGTGGCAGATCATTACCGCGCGCGCCTTCTCCTCGCTGGCGGACCTGGTCTTGCTGACCCGGCCGTTGCTGGCGCCAGGCGGCGTGTGGATGGCGATGAAGGGCCAGCATCCGGCGGAGGAAATTGCTGCGTTGCCCGCCGACATCGACGTGTTTCACGTGGAACAGCTCCGCGTGCCGAATCTGAACGCAGAACGCTGCTTGATCTGGATGAAACAACGCGAGAATCTGTAGTGACCGTTTCTCGATGTTTGTTGAGACCGACCCCGGCGATGGCGGTCTCGACCACGCCGGCAACCCCGTCTCGCCACTCGCTGCCTCTCGAATCCTGAATCCATGGCCAAGATCTTCTGCATCGCCAACCAGAAGGGCGGCGTCGGCAAGACGACCACCACCGTCAACCTGGCAGCCGGGCTGGCGCAGATCGGCCAACGGGTGCTGGTGGTCGACCTCGACCCGCAGGGCAACGCGACCATGGGCTCGGGCGTCGACAAGCGGAAGCTGGAGCTCAGCGTCTACGACGTGCTGCTCGAGAGCGCCTCGATCGGCGAGGCCCGCACCCGCGCCGAGAAGGCCGGCTACGACGTGCTCGGCGCCAACCGCGAGCTGGCCGGTGCCGAGGTCGAACTGGTCGAGCTCGAGCGGCGCGACCGGCGGCTCAAGGGCGCGTTGGCCGAGATCGAGGCCGACTACGACTTCGTGCTGATCGATTGCCCGCCGAGCCTGTCGATGCTCACCCTCAACGGCCTGACCTCGGCCCACGGCGTGATCGTGCCGATGCAGTGCGAGTACTTCGCGCTCGAGGGCTTGAGCGACCTGGTCAACACCATCAAGCAGGTCCACGCCAACCTCAACAAGGATCTGCAGATCATCGGCCTGCTGCGCGTGATGTTCGATCCGCGCATCACGCTGCAGCAGCAGGTCAGCGAGCAGCTCAAGGCGCATTTCGGCGACAAGGTCTTCGAGACCGTGATCCCGCGCAACGTGCGCCTGGCCGAGGCGCCCAGCTACGGCCTGCCCGGCGTGGTGTTCGATCCGGCGTCCAAGGGGGCGCAGGCTTTCGTCGACTTCGCGCGCGAGATGGTGGCGCGCATCGAGACCATGCGCTAGAAGCTTGGGCATGGACGCCACCGCCACGCCCGCCACCGCCCCCAGCGTTGCGCTGGACGCGGCGTTGCTGGCGCGGGTCGAAGAGGCCGGCCTCAACGCCTCGGCGCCGCCGGCGCAGCGGCTGGTCGGTGGCTGGCTGGTGCGGCTGTCGCCCGGCAAGGCCAAGCGGGCACGCTGCGTCAATGCGGTCGCCACGCCGTCCGAGCCGCTGGCGCAGCTGCTCGGCCGCATCGGCGCCGTCTACCGCGAGGCCGGGTTGCCGCTGATCGTGCGCATCACGCCCTTCTCGCACCCGCGCGTGCTCGACACGCTGCTTGCGCTGCGCGGCTGGCGCCGCTTCGACGACACGCGGGTCATGGTTTGCGCCGACCTCGGCGCCGCGCCGCTCGCCGCGCTGCCGCTGCCGCCCGGCTGCACGCTCGACAGCCCCGGCCACGGCGGCTTTGCCGAGGCCGTCGGGCGCCTGCGCAACTCGCCGCTGGCTCAACGCGAGGCGCATGCCGAGCGTCTGCGCGGCTCGGCCGTGCCCTACCGCGGCGTGCTGCTCAAGGGCGCGGATGGCGAGTTGCTGGCCTGCGCGCAGATCGCCACCGAGGGTGACCTGGTCGGTCTCTACGACGTCTACACCGCGCCGGCACATCGCGGCCGCGGCCACGCACGCTGGCTCTGTACGCGACTGCTGCTCGAGGCGCGCGCGGCCGGTGCCCGCAGCGCCTACCTCCAGGTCGATGCCGACAACGCCCCGGCCCGCGCCATCTACGCGGCGCTCGGCTTCATCGACGGCTACGCCTACCACTACCGCAGCCAGGACCCCGAGGCGGTCTGAGTCCGCTGTCGCTTGCGCGGTGCACTACGGGCCAACCCACCCCCTAGATCGAGGGCGGGCCTCTAAACTCCTTGGCCAGAGCACAGGCCCTGCCGGGGAGGGTCGAGAACAACATGAAAAACCGCAATCCGTTGCGCGCGACGCTGGCCGTCGCGTTTTTTTTGATGCTTGCCGGCTGCGGTGGCGGATCCGATGCCCCGGCGACGGCGCAGCGCGCTGCACCGCTGGTCGCGGCGCAGGCCCAGCAGTGCTCGCCGAACAACCCGCATCGCGTCGATGCCGCGGCGGCGACGACGCTCGGCACGCTCGCGGATGAAAAGCGCTGGGTTCGCGCCTACCTCGACGCCGCCTACCTCTGGTATCGAGAGATAGGCAATGTGGATTCAACAGCTGCAGCCTATAGCGTCGACACGCAGGCCGGTGTGCCCGATTCGATCGCGAGCTATTTCGAGGCGCTGCTGACCCCGGCCACCACCGCCAGCGGCAAGCGCAAGGACCAGTTCAGCTTCACCTACCCGACCAAGGCCTGGAAGGAGCTCACGCAGTCCGGCGTCTCGCTCGGCTACGGCATCGAATGGTCGATGGGTTCGCCAACGCCGCCGCGCAACATCCGCATCGCCTTTGTCGAGCCCGGCTCGCCGGCCGCGGTCGCCGGGCTCCAGCGCGGCGACACGCTGCTCTCCGTCAACGGCGTCTCGGCCGACGACGGCAGCAGCTACGGTGTCGGTGTCCTCAACGAGGCCGTCTTCGGGCCTCGGGCTGGCCAGAACTACCAGTTCCGCTTCGGCCGCCAGGGAGCGCCCGAGGTCTACGCGTTGCTGGCCGGCACCGAGATCACGCGCCGGCCGGTGCTGCTGACCAAGGTGCTCGAGGTCGACGGGCAGAAGGTCGGCTACATCGTCTTCAACGACCACATCGTGCCGGCCGAAGCGCAACTGATCGCGGCCATCGAGGAGTTGCGCGCGGCCGGCATCAGCGACCTGGTGCTCGACCTGCGCTACAACGGCGGCGGCTATCTCTACATCGCCAGTGAGCTGGCCTACATGATCGCCGGGCCGACGCGCGTCGCCGGCCGACCCTTCGAGCGCCTGCAATACAACGACAAGCGCACGGCCGACACCGCCGACGGCGACACCCCGTTCTACGCCAAGGCCTGCCTGCCGGACGCCAACTTCCGCTGCAGCACCTCGCAGCCCCTGCCGACGCTGGATCTGGCGCGGGTCTACGTGCTTGCGGGCGGCTCGACCTGCTCGGCCAGCGAGTCGATCGTCAACGGCCTGCGCGGTGTCGACGTCGATGTCAGGCTCATCGGTGGCAGCACCTGCGGCAAGCCCTACGGCTTCACCGCGCGCGACAACTGCGGCATCTCTTACTTCCCGATCGAGTTCCAGGGCGTCAACGCCAAGGGCTTCGGCGACTACGCCGACGGCTTCGGCGCCCAGTGCGCGGCGGCCGACGACATGAACCACGCGCTCGGCGACCCGGCCGAGGGGCGGCTCGCGGCCGCGCTGCACCTGCGCAGTACCGGCAGCTGCCCGCCGGTGCCGGCCACGCCGCTCTCGGTGCGGCCGAAGGCCGGGACGTCCGAGCCGCGGCTGGTGCGCGGGCCGACGCGCGAGAACCGCTTCCTGGTGCCGCTGCAACGCTGACCAGGCGCGGCGCCCCGCACAATGGCGCGCCATGCACGACACACGCGTCCTCCTGCTGCCCGGCTGGCAGAACTCCGGCCCCGACCACTGGCAAAGCCGCTGGCAGGCGCTGCACGGCGATCACCGGGTCGAGCAGGACGACTGGCACTGGCCCCGGCGGGGCGACTGGATCTCGCGCCTCGACGAGGAACTGCTGGCCGATCCGCGACCGGCGCTGCTGGTTGCCCACAGCCTTGGCTGCCAGGCGGTCGCGGCCTGGGCCGCGCATTCGCGGCACACCTCGCGCGTGCGCGGCGCGCTGCTGGTGGCGGCGCCCGATACCGAGCGCGCCGACATGCCGCCGCAGCTGCACAACTGGCGGCCGATGGTGCGCGCGCGGTTGCCGTTTGCCGCGACGCTGGTCGCCAGCAGCGACGACCCCTACTGCGCGCTCGATCGCAGCACCGGCCTCGCCGCCGACTGGGGCGCCGCGCTGGTGCTGGCGGGTGCCTGCGGCCATCTGAACGGCGACTCCGGCCTCGGCGACTGGGCCGAAGGGCGGGCGCTGCTCGAGGCGCTGGCGGCGCCTGCCTGAGCGGCCGACGATGAGCCTGCGCGAGACGCTTGCCGCGCCCTGGTGGCAACTGCTGCTGCGCGGCGGCTTCTGCCTCGGCCTGTCGCTCGGCGTCTACCGGCTCTTCGGAGCGGCGACGATGGTGCTCAGCCTGCCGCTGTGGGGCTACCTGCTCGCGCGGCCGCTGATGGACGTCACGGCCGAACTCGTGCGCGGCATCCGCGCCGCCGCCTGGTCGGAGTTCGAGGGTCGCCACCACAGCGTGGCCGGGCGGCCGCTGCGCGTGATCGAGGAGGGCGCCGACGCCTGGCTGCACCTGCACGACCTGCGCCGCGCGCTCGGCCTCGACAGCAAGGGGCTCGACGACGAGAGCCTGGTCGCCGAGTTCCGCGGCCGCTGGCGCGCGCTGCCCGAGCGCGCTCGCGGCCCGCTGGTGCCGCATGTGCGCGGCGACGCCGCCGTGGCCTGGATGGCGCGCCAGCCGCAGGCCGCCGACCCGCTGTGGGGCCGCATCCGCAAGCACATCGAGCGCGACATCGTGCACCCGGCCGCGCGTCGTGCAGGGCGCGACGCCGCTAGCCCGCTGGCCCATCACACCGCACCGCCGCGGCCGCCGACCGCACCGCCGCCGACGGTCAGAGACTCACGGCCGGCGGCACCGAACCATCAGGGACAATCGACCCATGGCAACCAAGAAACCCAAGGGCCTGGGCCTCGGCCTTGAAGCCCTGCTCGGCCCCAAGGTCAGCGAGACGCAGAACAGCGGCGCCGGCGATGGCTACCCGACGACCCTGAAGCTCGCCGCGCTGCAGCCCGGCAAGTACCAGCCGCGCACGCGCATGGACGAGGGCTCGCTCTACGAGCTGGCCGAGAGCATCAAGAGCCAGGGCATCATGCAGCCGGTGCTGGTGCGGCCGGTCGGCGGCAGCGGCGCGGCGCGCTACGAGATCATCGCCGGCGAACGCCGCACCCGCGCGGCCAAGCTGGCCGGTCTCGACGAGGTACCGGTGCTGGTGCGCGACGTGCCCGACGAGTCGGCCGCGGTGATGGCGCTGATCGAGAACATCCAGCGCGAGGATCTCAACCCGCTGGAAGAGGCGCAGGGCCTCAAGCGCCTGACCGACGACTTCGGCCTGACCCACGAGCAGGCGGCGCAGGCGGTGGGCCGCTCGCGTAGCGCGGCGAGCAACCTGCTGCGCCTGCTGAACCTGGC
The DNA here is from genome assembly GCF_004217215.1 of Rivibacter subsaxonicus. Classification (GTDB taxonomy): domain Bacteria; phylum Pseudomonadota; class Gammaproteobacteria; order Burkholderiales; family Burkholderiaceae_C; genus Rivibacter; species Rivibacter subsaxonicus. The sequence continues at coordinate 407,562 of NZ_SHKP01000005.1, read as the reverse complement.
CGAGCCGGTGCAGCAGATGCTGATGGCGGGCGACCTCGACATGGGCCACGCGCGTGCGCTGCTGTCGCTGGAGCGGGTCCAGCAGATCACCGCCGGCCACGAGATCGTCGCGAAGAAGCTGACGGTGCGCGATGCCGAGAAGCTGGTCGCCCGCGCCACCGCCGGCGGCCGCCAGACCCAACTGCTGCGCGGCAAGGCGGCCAAGCCGCGCGACGTGGTGCGGCTCGAGGAGGAGCTGGCCGACCTGCTGACCGCGGCGGTCGAGATCCGGATCAAGAAGCGCACCAAGCGTGGCGAGCAGGGCGAGGTGGCGATCGCCTTCGGCTCGCTGGAAGAGCTCGACGGCCTGATCGAGCGCCTGCGCGGCGAACGCGCCGAGCCTTGAACCGCAACATCACGCTGCGCCAGTTCCGCTACTTCGTGGCGGTGGCGGAGACGCAGTCGGTGGCGGCCGCGGCGCGCATGCTCAGCATCGCGCAGTCTGCGGTCACCAAGAGCATCCTCGAGCTCGAGGCCACGCTCGGCGAGCGGCTCTTCGAGCGCTCGGCGCGCGGCATGCAGCTGACGCCGGATGGCCATCGCTTCCTGGCCAGCGCGCACAAGGTGCTGTCGGCGGTGGCCGAGGCCACGCGGCTTAACCGCGCGCAGCCCGAGGGCCTCTCGGGCACGTTGGCGGTGGGCGTGACCTCGCTGGTCGCCGGCTACTACCTCAGCGAGCTGCTGTCGCGCTTCCAGCGCAGCTGCCCGCAGGTGCGGCTGCAGGTGGTCGAGGACTCGCCGCCCTTCCTCGAGCACCTGCTGATCAACGGCGAGCTCGAGGTCGCGATCATGGTCAGCAACGCGCTCGGCGAGCCGCAGGCGCTGGTGGCCGAGACGCTGACGCGCTCGCCGAACCGGGTCTGGCTCGCCGCCAACCACCCGCTGGCCGAGGTCGAGGAACTGAGCCTGGCGCAGGCGGCGGCGCACGACGTGATCGTGCTCGACGCCGACCGCATCGACGACCTGATGCGCGCGGTCTGGGCGCGCTACCAGCTCAAGCCGCGCACGCTGCTGCACACCTCCTCGCTGGAGGCGGTGCGCTCGCTGGTCGGCGTGGGTGCCGGCATCGCGGTGCTGCCGGACTTCCTGTACCGGCCGTGGACGCTGGACGCCGAGCACGTGGTGGCGCGTCCGCTGCGCGACGCGGTGCCGACGGTGGACGTGGGCTTGGTCTGGCGCCGCGGGCTGGCGCTGAAGCCCGCGGCCGCCGAGTTCATCGAGCTGGCGCGCGAGCAGGCCCAGGCGCGGGCGCGACGGGCACGGGCCTGAGGCCAGCTCGCTTTCGAACTCAAAAGTGCTGGGCCGCTTGCGGCGCATTGCTGAAGTTCAACTTCGAGCGGTGAACTCGCGCTCCCGACCCACTGCAGACTCCGGGATGCGTGGAAAGCGGACATTCCTTTGGGGGCGCTCGACCGAGGAGATTCGTTCAAAGTGCCTATGGACAGGCCACCACGTACGATTCTCTGTCGCAGCCTGTGAGTTCATCTCAGCTCGTACTCCCTTCGTCACGGTGCCTTCGCGTAGGCCGCGATGAACACCCGCACCGCCTCCCGCAGCAGCGCTCTGTTCTCCCGCGCATCGTGCATGTCGAGCATCAGCAGCCCGCGGATGTGGCCATCGCCAAGGAACATCGACAGGAACAGGTCCGCCGCCTGACGCGGGTGCCGTATGTGCAGCGTGCCCTGCGCATCAGCGCGGCGCAGATAGGCAGCCAAGTCGCCGATCAGCCTGTCGGCCCCCTGCCTGTAGAAGGCCAAGCACGCCTCGCGCTGCGTCCCGGCGGCGCCGTATAGCGAACGAAACTGGCCTAGCGTGTCCTCCTCACGCGCCAGCGTGAGGAATTGCTCTCCGATGGCCAGCAGCGCCTTCTGAGGCTGCTTCGGGTCCAGCGCTTCGACGCCGGCCAGCCCGCCCATCACGCGATCGGTGCGATCGCGAATCACTGCCTCGAACAGCCCTTCCTTCGAAGCGAAGTGGCTGTAGATGGTCATCTTCGAGACGCCGGCCTTGGCGGCGATGGCGTCGACGCTGGCCCGCTCGAAACCGTGCCCATCGAAGTGGCTGCGCGCCGCTTCCATGATGCGCCGCAAGCGCTCGGGGTCGCGCGGCCGGCCGCGACGCGGCTGGGGCGCGACATCGTCCTCGGTTTGGGGCATCGGCTTATTTCTGTACTTGATAGTCCATTATATGCCACTACACTTACTGTACTTAGAAGTACGGTAAATCAACAGCCATTTCATAGCGCCCACCGGAGAGGCCGCCCTAGCAGCCGGCTCGGTCAATTGCAGCTTCGACAGACATCTCGATTCGGCGTTCAAAGCATGCCTCAGCAGGTTCCCCGTAGTGTCAGATTCAAATGGAAAGTGAGATCTCAATGTCAACAGATCAGAAACAGCAGCCCGTGGCGATCGTCACCGGGGCGACGGCAGGCATTGGTGCAGCAACCGCCTGCGCGCTGCATGCCGCGGGGTACCGAGTTTTCGGGACCTACCGCAAGCCCCCGGCGACGGGGATACCCGGCATCGACTACGTGGCCTGCGACGTGACCAACGACCTGACGGTTGAAGCGGCGGTGCGCGAGGTGCTTGCCAAGGCAGGCCGCATCGACCTGCTGGTCAACAACGCGGGCGTTGGCTTGATCGGCGCCGCGGAGGAGTCTTCGCTCGAACAGGCCCGGTCCCTCTTCGATGTCAACCTCTTCGGCGTGATTCGCATGACCAACGCTGTTCTGCCCGCGATGCGCCAGCAGCGGTCGGGACGCATCGTCAACATCAGCTCGGTAATGGGCCTGATTCCCTCGCCCTTCATGGCACTGTACTCGTCGAGCAAACACGCAGTGGAGGGCTACTCGCAGGCGCTGGACCACGAGGTCAGAGTCTGCGGGATCAGGGTCGTTCTCGTCGAACCGAGCTACACCCGCACCACGTTCGAGAGCAACGCGCTGGCAGCCGACCAGAACATCGAACACTATGCGCTGGCGCGAGCGAACGCCGAAGCCGTGATGCGCAAAGAGGCAGCGAAAGCCGACCTACCGGAAGTGGTGGCCGGGACAGTCGTCACCGCCGCCATCGCCGCGAAGCCGCAGCTGCGCTACACGGCTGGACGTGACGCCACAACGGTCAGTCTGCTCAGACGCTTCGTACCGACGTCGGCGTTCGACAAGAGCTTGCGCAAGCGGATGCAGATGCCGGCATAGGCCTACTACATTGGCTTACCCAGGCGGTGTCCCGAGTTGAACGGCCCATACGTGCTCCACTGCTGGTGTGTCGGCTCACGCCATCCATGCGAATGGCAGTCAGTGACGGCTTCCGGCCACGACTCGAGTGGCCGCTCCTGGCCGAGAGAGTGTGTTCGACGGCAAACGTTGAAGTTCGGCGATGCGCCGAAGGCGGGCGTTGCGGCTGTGAAGTTCTTGACTATTGATCGCGCAACCGTATGAGCGCCGCCAGCCGCGCAAGCCGCGCCGATCGCACGCCTACAGCTTGACCATCACGTGCCGCGGCACCGTGTAGTCCTCGAGCGCGTAGATGCTCAGGTCCTTGCCGTAGCCGCTGCTCTTGAGGCCGCCGTGCGGCATCTCGTTGACCAGCATGAAGTGGGTGTTGATCCAGGTGCAGCCGTAGCGCAGCTTGCGCGCGACCCGCATCGCGCGACCCACGTCCTGCGTCCAGACACTCGAGGCCAGACCGTAGTCGCTGTCGTTGGCCCAGGCGATGGCCTGGTCGGCGTCGCTGAAGCGGGTGATGCTGACCACCGGGCCGAAGACCTCGCGCCGCACGATCTCGTCGTCCTGGCGCGCGCCGGCGATCACCGTCGGCTCGTAGAAGAAGCCGGCGCCGGCCTTGAGCTTGCCGCCGGTGGTGATCTCCATGTGGCCGGTCATCTGCGCGCGCTCGACGAAGCTGGCGACGCGGTTGCGCTGGCGGTCGCTGATCAGCGCGCCGACCTCGGCCCCCTCGTCGTCGCCGGCGCCGAGCGTGATGCCGCGCACCGCGCTCGTGAGGTCGGCCACCAGCTTGTCGTGGATCCTGGCGCCGGCATAGATGCGGCAGGCGGCGGTGCAGTCCTGGCCGGCGTTGTAGTAGCCGAAGGTGCGCAGCCCCTCGACCACCGCATCCAGGTCGGCGTCGTCGAAGACGATCACCGGCGCCTTGCCGCCGAGTTCCAGATGGGTGCGCTTGACGTTGGTGGCGGCGCTCTGCAGGATCTTCTTGCCGGTCGAGACGTCGCCGGTGATCGAGACCATCGCCACCTTCGGATGCTCGACCAGCGGCTGGCCGACGCTGCCGCCGCGGCCGCAGAGCACGTTGACCACGCCCTTCGGCAGGATCTCGGCCATCAGCCGCGCCAGGCGCAGCGTGCTCAGCGGGGTCTGCTCGCTGGGCTTGATCACCACCGTGTTGCCGGCGGCCAGCGCCGGCGCCAGCTTCCAGGCCGCCATCATCAGCGGGTAGTTCCAGGGCGCGATGCTGGCGACCACGCCGACCGGGTCGCGCCGGATCATGCTGGTGTGGCCGGCCAGGTACTCGCCGGCCAGCGCGCCGGTCAGGCCGCGCACCGCGCCGGCGAAGAAGCGGAAGCAGTCGGCCACCGCCGGGATCTCGTCGCCGAGGGCGCGCGCGTAGGGCTTGCCGCAGTTCAGCGCCTCGGTGCGGGCGAAGGCCTCGGCGTCGGCCTCGATTCGGTCGGCCAGCGTCAGCAGCAGGCGCGAGCGTTCGGCCGGCGTGGTCTCGCTCCAGCTTTCGAAGGCGCGCGCCGCGGCCGAGACCGCGCGGTTGACCTGCTCCAGCGAGGCCTCGGCCACGCTGGCGATGGTCTCGCCGGTGGCCGGGTTGAGGATCTTCTCGACCTCGCCCTCGCCGGGGACGAAGGCACCGTCGATCAGCAGTTCGGTATGAAGGCTCAGGCTCATCGTTGTCTCTCCGAGGGTCAGCGCGACGCAGGGGCTTCGTCGGCGCGGGTGAGGGTGTAGGCCAGCAGGATCGGCACGAAGGTCAGCGCGATGATCAGCACCGCCACGACGTTGGTGACCGGCCGCTGGCGCGGGCGGATCAGCTCCTGCAGCATCCAGATCGGCAGCGTGGTCTGCTGGCCGGCGGTGAAGGTGGTGACGATCACCTCGTCGAAGCTCAGCGCGAAGGCCAGCAGGCCGCCGGCCAGCAGCGCCGAGCCGAGCTGCGGCGCGATCACGTGGCGCAGGGTCTGGAACATGTCGGCGCCGAGGTCCATCGAGGCCTCGATCAGCGAGGGGCTGAGCCGGCGCAGCCGCGCCACCGCGTTGTTGTAGACCACGACGACGCAGAAGGTCGCGTGACCGATGACGATGGTCCAGAACGAGAACGGGATCTCGAAGCTGCCATAGGCGCTGCGCAGCGCGATGCCGGTGATGATGCCGGGCAGCGCGATCGGCAGGATCAGCAGCAGGTTGATCGAGTCGCGACCGAAGAAGCGGTGGCGCGCCAGCGCGCCGGCGGCCAGCGTGCCCAGCACCAGCGCGATCAGCGTGCTCCACGCCGCCACCTGCAGCGACAGGCCGATCGCGCGCCAGACATCCTCGCGCCCGAAGGCCACCGCGAACCATTGGGTGGTCAGCGCCGGCGGCGGGAACACGTAGCTCTTGTCCTCGGCGCTGAAGGCGTACAGCACGATCAGCGCCAGCGGGATGTGCAGGAAGGCCAAGCCGCCCCAGGCGGCGGCGCGCAGGCCGAGCGAGGCGCGCTCAGAGCGCATCGAAGGCTCCCTGGCGCTTGGCGAACCAGAGGTAGGTCGCGATCAGCACGATCGGCACGATCGAGAACGCGGCCGCGAACGGCACGTTGCCGGCCGTGCCCTGCTGCATGTAGACGACCTGGCCGATGAACAGCGTGGAGTCGCCGATCACCTGCGGAATGATGTAGTCGCCCAGCGTCAGCGAGAAGGTGAAGATCGAGCCGGCCACCAGGCCCGGCCAGGCCAGCGGCAGGATCACGCGGCGGAAGGTCTGCGCCGGACCGGCGCCGAGGTCGCCCGAGGCCTCGATCAGCGAGGCGGGGATGCGCTCGACCGCGGCCTGGATCGGCAGGATCATGAACGGCAGCCACATGTAGACGAAGACCAGGAAGGTGCCCAGCGGCGAGAAGCTCAGCGACGGGCCGCCGACCAGCGGCAGCGCCAGCAGTCCGTCCAGTGCCCACGTCAGGTGCAGCCGCTCGGCCAGCCACGAGATCGCGCCCTCCTTGGCCAGCAGCAGCTTCCACGCGTAGAGCCGCACCAGGTAGCTGCTCCACAGCGGCAGCATCACCGCGATGTAGAAGAAGGCCTTGGTCCAGCCGCGCGCGTAGCGCCCCATGTAGTAGGCGATCGGGAATCCGATCGCCGCGCAGGCCAGCGTGACCGCCAGCGCCATCAGCGTGGTGCGCAGCACCACGTCGAGGTTGGCCGGCTCGAGCAGCGCGACGAAGTTCTTGAGCGTCGGCTCGCGCACCACCAGGCCGGAGAAGTCGTCGAGCTGGAAGAAGGCGTTGGCCAGCAGCGTCAACAGCGAGCCGAGGTAGATCACGCCGAACCACAGCAGCGGCGGCGCCAGCAGCGCCAGCAGCAGCAGGCGCGGACGGGTCGCGAGCTGGTCGCTCAGCCGCCGCCGCGGCGAGGCCGGCAGCGGGGCAGCGACTGCCACGTTCATGGGGCCCCCTTGGCCCTGCGGGCCGTCCCCCCGAGGGGGCTGAGGGCCGCGGCTCCAAGTCCGCCTGCGCGGACTTGGACGGGCCGAAGGACGTGCCCGTCTCGGGCACGGCGCGAGCGCCTTCGGAGCGGCCGTGCGGCGCTCACGCGGCCTCCCGCAGCGGGTGCACCGCCGCGTCGTCCCAGTGCAGGCGCGCGCCGGCGCCGCGCTCGGGCGTCGGCAGCGCCGCCGGCAGGTCGACGCTGAGCGACCCGCCGGCGCCCTCGAGCGCGATGCGCACGCGCACCGAGGCGCCGTAGTACTGCAGGTCCTCCACCGTGCCGCGCGCGCGGTGGTTGCCGGCCGCCGCGCCGTCGCCCAGGCTGATGCGCTCCGGCCGCAGCATCGCGCAGCGGTGGCCGGTGAGGCGCTGCGCCAGCTCGCCGTCGAGCACGTTGGCGGCGCCGACGAACTCGGCGACGAAGCGGGTCGCCGGCCGCTCGTAGATGGCGCGCGGCGCGTCCACCTGCTCGAGCCTGCCGCGGTTGAAGACGCCGACCCGGTCGCTCATCGACAGCGCCTCGTGCTGGTCGTGGGTGATGAACAGGAAGGTGATGCCGAGCTGGCGCTGCAGGCTCTTGAGCTCGACCTGCATCTGCTCGCGCAGCTTGAGGTCGAGCGCGCCGAGCGGCTCGTCGAGCAGCAGCACCTGCGGCTGGCCGATCAGCGCGCGCGCCAGCGCCACCCGCTGGCGCTGGCCGCCGGAGAGCTGGGCCGGTCGCCGCTCGCCGACCTCGGGCAGGCGCACCAGCGCCAGCAGCTCGTCGGCGCGCCGCAGCCGCTCGGTCTTCGGCAGCCCCCGCACCATCAGCGGGTAGGCGACGTTGTCGCGGATGCTCATGTGCGGGAACAGCGCGTAGTCCTGGAACACGGTGTTCACCGGCCGCGCATAGGGCGGCAGGCGGCTCACGTCCTGGCCGCCGATCAGGATCCGGCCGGCGGTGGGCAGCGTGAAGCCGCCGATCATGCGCAGGCAGGTGGTCTTGCCCGAGCCCGAGGGCCCGAGCAATGTGAAGAACTCGCCAGCCTCGATCGTGAGATCCACGCCGTCGACGGCGCGCACCTCGCGACCGGCCGGGCCGAAGGCGCAGGAGACTTGTTCGAGGGTGACGGCGGCGGTCATGCAGCAACCTTGCTTGAGGCGGCTCGCGACCCCGCAGGGCAGCGAGCCGCAGGTGAGGCAGCTGGCGTCGCGAGCGGGCCGAGGTGAGTTCGAGGAGCGCAGCCGTACTCATGTACGGCGAGCACCGCAGGGCTCAGATCGACCCGCGCAGCAGCCAGATGCCTTACCTGCCACCCAGAATCGCGATGAAGTCAGAGACCCACTTGTGATACGGGATGCACTGGTCCTTCTGCGTCGCGCACTTGGTGGTCGGCGTCCTCCAGAACGAGATGCGGTCGAAGCTGTTGAAGCCCTGGCGCGCGCAGCCGTCCTCGCCGAGCAGCGCGTTGCCCTTGCAGGCCGCCGGCACCGAGGGCACCGAGCCGAACCAGGCCGCCAGGTCGCCCTGCACCTGCGGGCTCAGCGAGTGCTCCATCCACAGATAGGCGCAGTTCGGGTGCTTGGCCTCGGCGTGCAGCATGGTCGTGTCGGCCCAGCCGGTGGCGCCCTCGACCGGCACCGTGGTCGCGATCGGCCGGTTCTTGCTCTTCAGCACGTTGGCCTGGAACTGCCAGCTGCTGGAGGCCACGACGCCCTCGTTGGTGAAGTCGTCGATCTGCACGAAGGCGTCGTGCCAGTAGCGGCCGACCAGCTTGCGCTGCTGGCGCAGCAGGTCGAGCGTGGCCTTGTACTGCGCCTCGTTCAGTTCGTAGGGATCCTTGATGCCGAGCTCGGGCCGGTTCTTCATCAGGAACAGCGCGGCGTCGGCGATGTAGATCGGGCCGTCGAAGGCCTGGATCCGGCCCTTGTTGCTCTTGCCGTCGGGCAGCGTCGTCTCTTCGAACACCACCTTCCAGCTCGGCGGCGTCTGGCCCTTGAAGGCGTTGGTGTTGTACATCAGCACGTTCCAGCCCCACTGGTAGGGCACGCCGTAGTGCTGGCCGGCAACGGTGTGCCAGGGCGCCTTCTGCAGCCGCTCGTCCACCGTCTTGAAGCTCGGCACCAGCGCCACGTTGACCGGCTGCACGCGCTTGCCGGCGATCAGGCGCAGCGAGGCGTCGCCCGAGGCGGTCACGAGGTCGAAGCCGCCCTCGTTCATCAGCGCGACCATCTCGTCGGAGGTGCCGGCGGTCTTGACGTTGACCTTGCAGCCGGTCTTCTTCTCGAAGGCCGTCACCCAGTCGAACTTCTTGTCGGTTTCGCCGCGTTCGATGTAGCCGGGCCAGGCGACGATGTCCACCTGCCCCTCAGGCTTGCCGATCTTCTGCAGCGGACCGGCTGCAAGGGCGGAGCCGCCCAGGATCGCAGCGGCGATGGTGACGGCGCCGAGGCGGCGCACGCGACTTGAATTGGCCATGGTCTTGTGTCTCCGTTATAGGAAGTGCTTGCCAACATCGCGTGTCGACCACCCGGCCGCACGCCACAGCCCGCGCAGCGTAGGGGCTGGGTTGCCGGGGCGCCAAGTTCAATATTCGGACGGTGAGCGATCTCGCATCGAGATAGCTAGGGCGACTACCGAGGCATCCGTCACCGGCAGGTGTCCGCCGAGGTGGCGGCTGCGGCGTTGAAGCGGCATGGCCCCAAAGTTGCGTGTCAGTAGCGCATCGAATCGCGAACAAATTCCTTGGCGCTGTCGGGTTGACGCATCGGGTGGTGGCGGAGGGCGGCGAAGCGGAGCATCCTTGTCCTGCGACGGCTGCATCTGAATCGCACCGTCGACGGAACCGATGCGTGGTCTTCGGCCTCATCCCGATATCGGGGTCGACCACGGGCGCCGGGCCGGCAGCGGCGGGCTCGGAAATGAGGGATCGGATATCGGGCAGCGCTGCACGCGCGGTTGGCAGGACCGGCCCGCGTGGCGACGCCGCCTCCGGCAGTTGAAAGGAGGTCGTGGATGGACGTGATCAGCAGCTTCGCGCAGCGCTACGAGCGCAATCGCGAAGAGGAAATCTCGCTCGAGGAGTACCTCGAGATTTGCCGGCGCGAGCCGCTGGCCTACGCAAGCGCTTCCGAGCGCATGCTCAAGGCGATCGGCGAGCCGGAACTCGTCGACACGCGCAACGACCCGCGCATGTCGCGCCTGTTCGCCAACAAGGTGATCAAGCGCTACCCGGCCTTCGCCGAGTTCTACGGCATGGAGGAATCGATCGAGCAGGTCGTTTCCTACTTCCGCCACGCGGCGCAGGGCCTCGAGGAACGCAAGCAGATCCTCTACCTGCTCGGCCCGGTCGGCGGCGGCAAGAGCAGCATCGCCGAGCGGCTCAAGCAGCTGATGGAGCAGGTGCCGTTCTATGCGCTGAAGGATTCGCCGGTCAACGAGTCGCCGCTGGGGCTGTTCAGCCCCGACGAGGACGGGCCGATCCTCGAGAAGGAATACGGCATCCCGCGGCGCTACCTGCAGCGCATCCTCAGCCCCTGGGCCGTCAAGCGGCTCGAGGAGTACGGCGGCGACATCCGCCGCTTCAAGGTGGTCAAGCGCCACCCGAGCATCCTCAAGCAGATCGCGGTCAGCAAGACCGAGCCGGGCGACGAGAACAACCAGGACATCAGCTCGCTGGTCGGCAAGGTCGACATCCGCAAGCTCGAGACCTACGCCCAGGACGACCCGGACGCCTACAGCTACTCCGGCGGCCTGTGCCTGGCCAACCAGGGCCTGCTCGAATTCGTCGAGATGTTCAAGGCGCCGATCAAGGTGCTGCACCCGCTACTCACCGCCACCCAGGAAGGCAACTTCAAGGGTACCGAGGGCTTCGGCGCGATCCCCTTCGACGGCATCATCCTCGCGCACAGCAACGAGAGCGAGTGGAAGGCCTTCCGCAACAACAAGAACAACGAGGCCTTCCTCGACCGCATCTACATCGTCAAGGTGCCGTACTGCCTGCGCGTCAGCGAGGAAGTCCGGATCTACGAGAAGCTGATCCGCAGCTCCTCGCTCGGCCAGGCCGTCTGCGCGCCGGGCACGCTGCGGATGATGGCGCAGTTCGCGATCCTCACGCGCCTGAAGGAGCCCGAGAACTCCAGCCTCTATTCCAAGATGCTGGTCTACGACGGCGACTCGCTCAAGGACACCGACCCGCGCGCCAAGAGCTACCAGGAGTACCGCGACTACGCCGGCGTCGACGAGGGCATGAGCGGGGTCTCGACGCGCTTCGCCTTCAAGATCCTGTCCAAGGTCTTCAACTTCGACAGCTCCGAGGTCGCCGCCAACCCGGTGCACCTGATGTACGTGCTCGAGCAGCAGATCGAGCGCGAGCAGTTCGCGCCCGAGCTCGAGCAGAAGTACGTCGGCTTCGTCAAGGAGCTGCTGGCGCCGCGCTACGCCGAGTTCATCGGCAAGGAGATCCAGACCGCCTACCTGGAGAGCTACAGCGAGTACGGCCAGAACATCTTCGACCGCTACGTCACCTACGCCGACTACTGGATCCAGGACCAGGAGTACCGCGACACCGATACCGGCGAGGTCTTCGACCGCGGCTCGCTCAACGGCGAGCTCGAGAAGATCGAGAAGCCGGCCGGCATCAGCAACCCCAAGGACTTCCGCAACGAGATCGTCAACTTCGTGCTGCGCGCGCGCGCCAACAACGCCGGCAAGAACCCGCTCTGGACCAGCTACGAGAAGCTGCGCGTGGTGATCGAGAAGAAGATGTTCTCGAATACCGAGGAACTGCTGCCGGTGATCAGTTTCAACGCCAAGGCCAGTGCTGACGAGGCGCGCAAGCACGAGAACTTCGTGCAGCGCATGGTCGACAAGGGCTACACGCCCAAGCAGGTGCGCCTGCTGTGCGAGTGGTACCTGCGGGTGCGCAAGAGTTCATGACGACACGCGGCTGAACGCAACCAGGGCAAGAGCTGTCCATGGCGCTCCAACAGATCATCGATCGCCGGCTGCAGGGCAAGAACAAGTCGGTCGGCAATCGGGAGCGCTTTTTGCGCCGCCACAAGGACCAGATCCGAGAGGCGGTGCGCAAGGCCATCAACGGGCGCGGCATCCGTGACATCGAGCAGGGCGAGGACATCACGCTGCCCAAGCGCGACGTCTCGGAGCCGGTGTTCCAGCATGGCAGCGGCGGCAAGCGCGAGCTGGTGCATCCGGGCAACCGCGAGTACGTGGCCGGCGACCGCATCGAGCGGCCGCAGGGTGGCGCGGGGCAGGGCAGCGGCGGTGGCCAGGCCAGCGATTCCGGCGAGGGCGAGGACGACTTCGTCTTCCACCTGAGCCGCGAGGAGTTCATGGAGGTCTTCTTCGAGGACCTGGCGCTGCCCAACCTCGTCAAGACCCAGCTCGCCGAGGTGCCGGAATACAAGATGCAGCGCGCCGGCCTGACCAGCGATGGCACGCCGAACAACCTGCATGTGCTGCGCTCGATGCGCGGCGCGATCGGTCGCCGCATCGCGATCGGTGCCGAAGCGCGACGCGAATTGCGCCATCTCGAGGCACAGCTTGCGCATCTCCAGCACCATGTCCGCGGCGACGCCGATCTCGACCCCGGCCGCGAGATGCGCCAGCGCGAGATCAAGGAGCTCGAGGCCAGGATCGTGTTGCTGCGCGAGCGCGTGGCGCGCATCCCCTACCTCGACCCGATCGACCTGCGCTACCGCAGCCGGGTGCGGGTGCCGGTGCCGACCACCAAGGCGGTGATGTTCTGCCTCATGGATGTCTCCGGCTCGATGGACGAGGCGCGCAAGGACCTCGCCAAGCGCTTCTACATCCTGCTCTACCTGTTCCTCACGCGCCACTACGACCACATCGACCTGGTCTTCATCCGCCACCACACGCAGGCGCAGGAGGTCAACGAGCAGGAGTTCTTCCACGCCACCGAGACCGGCGGCACGGTGGTCAGCAGCGCGCTGGTGCTGATGAAGGAGATCGTCGACGCGCGCTACCCGACCAGCGAATGGAACATCTACGCGGCCCAGGCCAGCGACGGCGACAACTGGCACCACGACAGCGGCCGCTGCCGCGAGATGGTCGAGCAGCAGCTGCTTCCGCTGGTGCGCTACTTCGCCTACGTGCAGGTGGCCGAGGCCGAGCAGAACCTGTGGGAGGAGTACGCGCAGATCGCGGCCGCGCACCGGCACTTCGCGATGCGCAAGGTGCTCGAGCCTTCGCAGATCTACCCCGTGTTCCGCGAGCTGTTCCGCAAGGAAGGCGCGCCCACCGCCGAGGCAGCCTGAGCGCTGCCCAAGGAGCTGTTGAGCCATGGCGCGCAAGTCCGACCCCGCCCGCGAGGAGTCCGCGCCGCGTGCGCCCGACCCGACGCCGGACCTCTTCGACGGGCTCGACGCCGCCGCGCCCGGACGCGTGCGCAAGGCCAGCGAGATCGTCCATCCGCCACGTGCCAGCCGCACGCTGCCGGCCTCCAGCGACTGGAGCTTCGAGTTGATCGAGGAGTACCACGCGGCGATCCGCGAGACGGCAAAGCGCTACGGTCTCGATACCTACCCGAACCAGCTCGAGGTGATCACCGCCGAGCAGATGATGGATGCCTACGCCAGCGTCGGCATGCCGGTGAACTACCGCCACTGGAGCTTCGGCAAGGAATTCATCAGCACCGAGAAGAGCTACAAGCGCGGCCAGATGGGCCTGGCCTACGAAATCGTCATCAACAGCAATCCCTGCATCAGCTACCTGATGGAGGAGAACACGCTGGCGATGCAGGCGCTGGTGATCGCCCATGCGGCCTACGGCCACAACAGCTTCTTCAAGGGCAACTACCTGTTCCGCATGTGGACGGATGCCTCGTCGATCATCGACTACCTGGTCTACGCGCGGAACTACATCGCCGAGTGCGAGGAGCGCCACGGCGTCGATGCGGTCGAGGACACGCTCGACAGCTGCCACGCGCTGATGAACCACGGCGTCGACCGCTACCGTCGGCCGAGCAAGCTCAGTCTGGCGCAGGAAAAAACCCTGCGCGAGGAGCGCGAGGCCTACGCGCAGCGCCAGGTCAACGACCTCTGGCGCACGCTGCCCAAGAAGGCGGCCAAGGCGCAGGAGGCGGCCAATCTGCGCTTTCCCGACGAGCCGCAGGAGAACATCCTGTACTTCATCGAGAAGAACGCGCCGCTGCTCGAACCCTGGCAGCGCGAGGTGGTGCGCATCGTGCGCAAGGTGGCGCAGTACTTCTATCCGCAGCGCCAGACCCAGGTCATGAACGAGGGCTGGGCCACCTTCTGGCACCACCGCCTGCTCAACACGCTCTACGACGACGGTCTGCTCTCCGACGGCATGATGGTCGAATGGCTCAAGTCACATACCAACGTGATCTTCCAGCCGCCGGTCGGGCACCCGGCCTACAGCGGCATCAATCCCTACGCGCTCGGTTTCGCGATGTACACCGACATCAAGCGGATCTGCGAGCAGCCGACCGACGAGGACCGCCACTGGTTCCCCGAGATCGCCGGCGCCGACTGGCTCGAGACCATCAACCATGCGATGCGCAACTTCAAGGACGAGAGCTTCGTCGGCCAGTACCTCAGCCCCAAGCTGATGCGCGACTTCAGGCTGTTCGCGATCCGCGACGACGAGGCCGAGACCGAGCTCGAGGTCAGCGCGATCCACGACGAAACCGGCTACCGCCGCTTGCGCGAGGCGCTCAGCCGCCAGTACGACCTGGGCTCGCGCGAGCCCAACATCCAGGTCTGGAACGTCAACCTGCGCGGCGACCGTTCACTGACGCTGCGCCACGTGCAGCACAACGACCGCCCGCTCGGCGACGCCACGCCCGAGGTGCTCAAGCACGTTGCGCGGCTGTGGGGTTTCGATGCGCACCTGGAGAGCGTCGACGGACGCGGCCACGTCGGCAAACGCTGGAGCGTCGCCGGCGCCAAGCACTGAAGCGCAAAGGCAGGGCCGTGGCCTGACGCGGCTATGTCACCAGGCGCAGCAGCCACAGCGCGACGAAGAAGAGGGCGAACACCACGCCGAGCTCGGTGGCGCTGAGCCGCTCCGAGCGCCATTGCAGCAGCCCGCGGGCCACCGGCCGCACCTCGCCCGAGCGCGCGTCGAAGGCCTCGCTCGCCGTGCTGCCGACGTAGGAATAGCCGGGCGGGTCCGGCGGCAGCCCGGCTTCGACGAACGCGGCCGCGCGGGCCGCACGCATCAGGTGGAAGACCTGCGCCACCTGGGCGCGGTAGACGGTGACGAGGTAATTGTCGGTGGCCGCGAAGTGCCACCACAGCAGGGCCAGGATCAGGCCGAAGCCGGCGAGCAGACGCAGGTACTCGGCGTTGGCAAGCTGCAGCGAGTAGCCGAACAGCGCCGACTGGATGGTCAGGAAGAAGCCGAAGCGCGTCCACATCCGCGCAAGATGCGCGACGAGGTAGTCGGTCTTCAGCTTGTAGTCGGTCTGGAGGATTTCTGCGGCTGTCATCGGCGTTGCTCCATGCGCGCGACGGCCAGGCCTGCCGCTCAGTGCCGCTGCAAGGTCCAGATCGCCGCCGGCGGCGCGTTGCGCCACACCATGTGCTCGCGGTGCCAGCGCAGGCCGTTGCTGAGTGGCGCAAAGGGCGCACGTGGCTGGTAGGTGTACTGCACCAGCCGGCGCGTCGAGTCGGCGTTGAGGAAGGCCTCGATCGCCGCCATGCTGCGCTGGCGCCAGGGTTCCGGCAGCGAACGAAAGGGCAGCGAGGACACGAGCACGGTGTCGGCGGGCGCATCGTGCAGGGAGTCGAGCACGTCGTGCGCGGCGGCGTGGCGCACATCCACCTGCGGAAAGCGCCGCGCCAGCAGCGAGGCCAGCCGGGCCTGCATCTCGACCGCCACCAGCGGCACGCCCGGGTGGTGCTCGACGAGGGCCGCGGTGATCGCACCGGTTCCGGCACCGAGATCGACCAGCAGGTGCGCGCCGCGCGCGCTGCGCGCCATCGAGTGCGCCAGCCAGCGCGATGACGGCAGCATCGCGCCGACCAGCGCCGGGCTCAGCACCGCCGAATGCACGAAGGTCGCGTCGCGCAGCGTCCGGCCAAGGCCGGCAGCGGCGCCGTTGATCTTGCTGCCTTCAGTCACAACGCGAAGATCTTGCCGGGGTTCATGATGTTGTTCGGGTCCAGCGCCCGCTTGATGGTGCGCATCAGCTCCACCGCACCGGCACCGGCCTCATCGAGCAGGAAGCCCATCTTGTGCAGTCCGATGCCGTGCTCGCCGGTGCAGGTGCCTTCCATCTGCAATGCGCGTGCCACCAGCTGGTGGTTGAGCTTTTCGGCCAGCACCCGCTCTGGCGGCTGCAGCGGGTCGATCAGGTAGGCGACATGGAAGTTGCCGTCGCCGACATGGCCGACGATGAAGTAGGGCAGGCCGCTGGCGTCGACATCGGCCACCGTGGCGTTGATGCATTCGGCCAGGCGCGAGATCGGCACGCAGCAGTCGGTGGTCACCGCGCGGCAGCCGGGGCGCATCTGCAGGCCCGACAGGTAGGCGTGGTGGCGCGCGGTCCACAGGCGGGTGCGCTCCTCCGGCGTCGTGGCCCACTGGAAGTCGGCGCCGCCGTTGTCGCGCGCCAGCGCCTGCACCGTCTCGGCCTGCTCCTGCACGCTGGCGGCGCTGCCGTGAAACTCCATCAGCAGCATCGGCTGCTCGCGCAGGCCGAGCTTGTCGTGCGCGTTGACGGCGCGCACCGCGTGCGCGTCGAGCAGCTCGCAGCGCGCGATCGGCACGCCAAGCTGGATCGTCTCGATGGTGGTGCGCACCGCGGCATCGACGCTGTCGAAGAAGCAGACCGCCGCGCTCACCGCCTCCGGCAGCGGCACCAGGCGCAGCGTGATCTCGGTCATCACGCCGAGCGTGCCCTCGCTGCCGACCAGCAGCCGGGTCAGGTCGTAGCCGGCGCTGCTCTTGCGCGCGCGGGTGCCGGTGTGGACCAGTTCGCCACTGGCGGTGACCACCGTCAGCCCGAGCACGTTCTCGCGCATCGTGCCGTAGCGCACCGCGTTGGTCCCGCTGGCGCGGGTGGCGCTCATGCCGCCGAGGGTGGCGTCGGCGCCGGGGTCGATCGGAAAGAACAGCCCGCTGTCCTTGATCTCTCGGTTGAGCTGCATCCGCGTGACGCCGGCCTGCACCGTCACCGTGAGGTCCTCGGCGTTGACGCGCAGCACGCGGTTCATGCGCGTGAGGTCGATCGAGACGCCGCCCTGCACCGCGAGCAGGTGGCCTTCGAGCGAGGAGCCGGCACCGAAGGGGATAACCGGTACCGCGTGCCGGTTGGCCAGCGTCACGACGAAGACGACATCGTCGTTGCTCTCGCAGAAGACCACCACCTCCGGCGGAGGCACGTCGAAGGGCGACTCGTCGCGGCCATGCTGCTCGCGCACCGCGAGGCTGCTGACGCAGCGCTCGCCGAAGCGGGCCCGCAGGGCGTCCAGCATCGGTGCCGGCAGCGGGCGGGGTTCGAGGTGGGGTGCGAATTCGGCAGGAGCATTCATCGACATCTCCCGCGGCCGCCGGGCGGCAGCCGCAATTGATTGTAGGAAGTAGCGCTCTACGCGGCTGAGGCATCATCGCCCGATGGGACACCGCCTCACGCAGATCTCCACCCGCACCGGCGACGACGGCAGCACCGGCCTCGGCGACGGCACCCGCGTCGCGAAGGACCACCTGCGCGTGCAGGCGATGGGCGACGTCGACGAACTCAACTCCACGCTCGGCCTGCTGCTTTGCGAGCCGCTGCCCGACGCGGTGCGGGTGCTGCTGGTCGAGATCCAGCACGAGCTGTTCAACCTCGGCGGCGAGCTGTCGATTCCGGGTTACGCGTTGCTCAAGGACGAGGCGGTGGCCGCGCTCGACGCCGCGCTCGCCGCCCACAACGCCGCGCTGCCGCGGCTGCAGGAGTTCATCCTGCCGGCCGGCACCCGCAGCGCGTCGATCGCGCATGTGGCGCGCACCGTCGCGCGGCGCGCCGAGCGCGCGGTGGTGGCGCTCGACCATGCCGAGCCCGGTGGCGTACGGCCGGCGGCACGCCAGTACCTGAACCGCCTGTCCGACCTGCTGTTCGTGCTGGCGCGCGTGCTCAACCGCGCCAACCTCGACGGCCTCGGTGGCGACGACGTGTACTGGCAGAGCCCGAAGTTGCGCGGCTCGACGAGTCCCTAGTTTGCGCGCGGCGCGCGCGCCGCGACGTTCGCTTAAGAGCCTATAAGCAACCGTCGGGCGCGAGTCCAACGGAGCACCAGCAATGCCGGGAGTCTGGGCCGGATGCCATCGTTCGATCGCGGCGCTGGCCGCGATCGCGGGCCTGCTGGCGGCGGGCGCCGCCGGGGCCCAGGGCGCGTTCGGCTGCGCCGCGCTGAAGCCGAGTGCGACGCAGGCGCCGGCCTACGGACCGGTCGCCGGCCAGTCCCGCTGCGAGGGCTTCTTCGAACAGAGCATCGCCCAGCCCTTCGTCGAGCTGGTGTCGCTGACGCGCGGGCAGCCGCGGCTGGAGGCGGCGGGCGCGGTCGCCTTGCGCGCGGCCGCGGCCGGATCGCAGCGGCTGCTAATCCAGCCGCTGGCCGCGGCGCCGTTCTATCGGGTCGATGCGCCGCTGCGCGACGGCCAGCCCTGGACCTGGGACCCGCGGCCGATGCTGGTCGCCACCGGCCTGCGGCCCGATGAGCTCGGCTTTCTCGCGCTGGCCGCCGGCGCCGCCGAGGAGCCGCTGCGCGCCGTGCCGGTCTCGCTGACTCCCGAGCAGGCCGACAGCGACGCAGGTTTTGCGACCTTGCGTGCATCGGTGGCCCTGTCTTCGCTGCACTGGCGCAGCTATCCGCCGGAGGCCGGCGCCGACGCCGCGTGGCGCGCGCGCAGCGGCGTTGCCAGCTACGCCTGGCAGCCGGTGTCGCTGCCGATCGAGTTGCCCGCGGCCGGCCGCGCGCTGCGCGTCGACGTGCGCGCGCTCGACGCCAAGGGGCGCACGCTGCCGCTGCTCAGCTTCATCGTGGTCGGCGCGCAGCCATGAGCACGCCGGGCCGCCCCAAGTGCGAATGCTCCCGCTGGGCGGGACCGGCCGCAGGCCGTAGGGTGCGCCAGTGAGCAGCGTCGAGATTCGCCGCCTGCGCGACCTGCGCGATGCGGCCGCGCGCCAGTTCCTGCAGCGCATGCAGGCCGGCGATGCGCCGCTGCCCGAACTGCGCGAACTGCAGGAGCGGGTCCGGCTGGCCGACGCCGCGCTTGCCGATCCGCTGCTGCAGCGCCGCGCCGCGGCCATTGCGCTGCTGGTGGTGGCGCTGCTGTGTACGCTGGCGGCAGTGTTGAAGATGCCTTCGGTGCCGTTCTCGCTCGAGCTGACCGCCGGCAGTGCCGCGCTGCAGATGGAAGCGGCCGGCGAGTTCGGCGAGCAGGTGGTGGATCGCGAACTGGGCGTCGAAGGCTTCGCGACGCTGGAGAGCGCCGACGCGGCGCTGCTGAAGCTGTCACGCGACGAACAGGTGCGCGGCAGCCGCATCGACCTGCGTTCGGAATCGTTGCGGCTGCAGCGGCTGCGCTTCCCGCACGGCAGCCTGGTGCGGGCCGAGGCCGGCGCCGACGCGGTGCGGCTGGTGGTCGAGGCGCCGCAACCGAAGGCGGTGGTCGAGCTCGAGGTGGCCGGCGCAAGCGAGGTGGCGCTCGGTGCCGCGCCGCGCCGCTTCGATTTCGGCCCCGGCGAGTGGTTGCGGCTCGCGGGCGCCGACGCCGATCCGACCGAGCGGCGGCCGGCGCCGCTGACGCTGCAACTCGGGCGTGGCGCCGAGCGCAGCTACAGCTGGATCGGCCTGCAGCCGGTGTCGCTGCGCTTTGTCGAACGGCAGGCGCGCGGCGCGGCGCCGCCGGTCTATCTGTCGAGCCTCAAACAGGCCCAGATCAGCCTGCCGGCCACCGGCGCCGAAGTCCAGCTGCGCGCCGGCGACGGGCTCGAGCTCGACGGCCTGGTGCTCGAGCGCTGCGAGCTCGCGCTCGGCGGCGAGCTCGGCCTGCGCCTGTCGGGCTCGGCGCGGGAGCTGGTCGCGCGCACCGGCTCCTTCGAGCGCTCGCTCAAGCCGAGCGTGCTCGAGTTCCTGGCGCGCAACCACGCGCTGGCGCTGTTCTGGACGGCGGCCGGGCTGCTCTGGGGGATCGGTGCGTGGCTGCGCAAGCTCTTTGCCGCCTAGGCGCCGGCTGGCTCGTGATGGCGCTGGCCGCCGCCATGCCCGCCGCGGCCGCGGACGACGGCACCACCTTCCTCGACGGTCCCGAGCTGGCGCTGCGGCTGCTGCCGAACCTGGTGCGGATCGAGGCGCGCGACATCAACGAGCAGGGCTTCGGCCTCGTGGTTGGCGGCGATGCCGAGTCGCTCTACGTGCTGACCGCGCAGCATGTGATCGCGCGCCGTCCGCCGGCCGGGCTCGAGGGGCCGGTGCGGCCGAGCCGGCAGATCGAGATCGACTTCTGCGCGTCGCCGCAGGCCGCTCCGGTGCCGGCGCAAGCGGTCGAGGCCTTCACGGCCGACGGCGCCGACATCGCGCTGCTGCGCGTGGCGCGACCGGCCGGCTACGCGCCCGAGCGGCGGGCGCTGGCGCCGGAGCCGAAGATCCGGCCCGGCGGCGCGAGCTGGGTCATCGGCTTCGAGCAGCGCTGCGAGACCGTGGCGTCCGCGGGTGCGGTCGAATCGGCGCGCGATGAACGCGACAACCTGCGCGTTCGCCAGCCCGGCGTGCGCGGCGGCAGCTCCGGCGGGCCGCTGCTGGTCGGCGAGGGCGTGGCCGCGCTGGTGACCGGCTCCGACGCGATCATGGTCACCGCCTACAGCCTGGCGCCGGTGCAGCAGCGGCTGCGCGCGCTCGGGCTGCCGTGGTGGCTGGAGGACGCGCGCAACATCCCGCCCACCGACCCCGCCGCGGCGCGCATCGACCTCGCGGAGACGCTCAATCGCTACCTGTTCGCGGTTCGCAACGCCCATGGCCTGCTGCTGCAGCCGAAGGTGGCGCGTGCCACCTACGCCGACTACGTTGCGCACTACAACCGCGCGCTCGGCCGCTTCCGCGATGCGCGCGACAAGTACGACGGCGCACTCGCCCAGCACTGGCCGCCGGCGGTGTTGTCCGCGTGGCAGCGGCTGCGCGACGAGCTGTGGGACGTGCACCTGCGCTTCTGGGAAACCAACGCCGATGCGCGCACGATCTACGAAACGCAGGCGGTGCCGCCGGCGGTGGTCGCCCGCATGAAGGATCTCGAACCCGCCCTGCAGACGCTGCAGGGCGACATCGCGCAGTTCCTGCGCGCCCTCGGCCCACCCAAGGAGTCAACACCATGAGGATGTCGCTACACCAACCCGGGTTCTCGCGGCCGCTGCGGCCGCTGCTGCTGGCCGCCGTTCTGGCCCTGGCCGCCTGCGGCGGCGCCGAGGTGCTGATCATTCCGCTGTTCGAGTTCATCTTCAGCGCGAACAACGTGGTGGTCGGCGCCACCACCTATACCGTCAGCGCCTCGTTCACGCCGAGCAACCCGAGCGCCAGCAATCCAAGCAATCCGAGCAGCAGCAGCGGCACGTTCAGCAGTGCGAGCCTCTCGGTCGAGGGGGGCGACTCCTACGCCGCCACCGGCAGCTTCGATCAGTGCAACATCGCGCTCAACGTCGGCGGCAACCCGGTCTCTCCGATCGCGGCGCAGTACACCGGCCGCTTCACCGACGACAACACGCTGGTGCTGACGCGGGTCGGCGGTGCGCTGCCGGACTTCCCGACGATCACCCTGCTGCGCGACCCGAAGAGCCAACGCAGCGGTGGTTGCGGCTAGCCGCGGCGGGCGGCGCGCTCAGCCCTTGCTGACACCGGCCGCGAACTCGGCGTAGCTCAGCGAACCGTCCTTGTCGGTATCGAGCTCCTCGAAGCGGGCCGAGACCTCGGGCAGGCGCTTGGCCTCCTCCTTGCTCAGCTTGCCGTCGGTGTTGGTGTCGGCGCGCGCGAAGCTGGACTTCAGCTGTGCCTCCATCGACGTCGCCGGCGCCGCCGGCGCGGTCTGGGCGTGCAGCGGCGGGCTGACGGCAGCGGCACCGGCGAGCGCCAGGTGGGCGACGCTGACTTCGATGATGTGACGGGCCTGGGCCTGCATCGAGCGAGGGTGCTTCATGTGAATTCCTTCACGAATGACGGATACACATTGCAGCCCGATCCGTGCCGGCGAGCCAGCACCCTTGCCCTCGCTTGCGCGCGTTACATCTGGCGCGTCGCGCTCACCGCTGCTTGCACGCGAGGGCGCCGCTCAAAACGAGACGGTCAGCGCGGCGACGTCGATCCGCACCGCCGGCTTGCCCAGTGCCGAAACGGTGGCGCGCGCATAGTCGCGCGCCCAGGCCACGTCCTCGAACTGCTGGGCGCCGACCGCGACCGGAATCGCCAGCACCTTGTCGGCGATCAGCACCTTGCCGGTCGGCTTGAAGGGCGTGCACTCGTGCTTGACGAACTGCTCGTCGAGCCACCAGCGCGCCACGTCGGCCGGCATCGGCTCGAGGCCGTCGAGCGGCAGCGTGATCTCCACTTCGGGACCGAAACGGACCAGGACTTCGCTGCGCATGGTGGGCTCCGGGGTCTGACCGCAGGAGCCCCGATGGTAGCGGCGCCGCGCTGACAGACCCCGTCAGCCGCGGCGCGCCCTGACCGCCGCGCTCAGCGTCTCGAGGACGCCGGTCGAGTCGTCCCAACCGAGGCAGGCATCGGTGATGCTGCGGCCGTAGACCAGCTGCGAGGGGTCGTCCTTACCCGGCGTGAAGCCCTGGTTGCCGGCCTGCAGGTGGCTCTCGACCATCACGCCGAAGATCTGGCGCGCGCCGCCGGTGATCTGCTTGGCGATGTCCCGCGCCACCTCGATCTGCTTCTGGTGCTGCTTGCTGCTGTTGGCGTGCGAGCAGTCGACCATCAGGCGTGGCTCGAGCCCCGACTTCTGCAACTCGGCGCAGGCGGACGCCACGCTCGCGGCGTCGTAGTTCGGTGCCTTGCCGCCGCGCAGGATCACGTGGCAGTCGCGGTTGCCGTTGGTCTCGACGATCGCGACCTGGCCGTTCTTGTGGACCGACAGGAAATGGTGCGAGCGTGCCGCGGCCTGGATCGCGTCGGTGGCGATGCGGATATTGCCATCGGTGCCGTTCTTGAAGCCGATCGGCGCACTCAGCCCCGAGGCCAGCTCGCGGTGCACCTGGCTTTCGGTGGTGCGGGCGCCGATCGCACCCCAGGCGATCAGGTCGCCGATGTACTGCGGCGAGATCACGTCGAGAAACTCGCTGCCGGCCGGCAGCCCGAGGCGGCCGATCTCGAGCAGCAACTGGCGCGCGATGCGCAGGCCCTCGTCGATGCGGAAGCTCTGGTCGAGGTAGGGGTCGTTGATCAGCCCCTTCCAGCCGACCGTGGTGCGCGGCTTCTCGAAGTAGACCCGCATCACGATCTCGAGCGTGTCGGCGTACTTCTCGCGCTCGGTCTTGAGCTTGCGCGCGTACTCCATCGCCGCGGCCGGGTCGTGGATCGAGCAGGGGCCGATCACCACCAGCAGCCGGTCTGAGCGGCCATGCAGGATGTCCTGGATGCGGCGACGGGTGTTGACCACCAGGTCCTCGACCGGCGTGCCGCGGATCGGGAAGAAGCGGATCAGGTGCTCGGGCGGCGGCAGCGGCGTGACGTCGACGATGCGTTCGTCGTCGGTCTGGCTTGTGCGGTCGACCGGCGGGGTCCAGCCTTCGGGGGCGGTGACGGGGATGGCGTTCATCGTTGAGCTCGTGGTGCTGCCGGGGCCCGGGCGAAAAAAAACCGCCGGGCTGTGGGCCCGGCGGTTTGGGGATTCGGTCTGCGCTGTTTGCTTAGCTTGGCAACACGCTGGCCTCTCCTCCGCCGGGGCGGTGCGAGAACCAAAAGTAGCCAAAAAAGTAGGCGTTGAGGCGCATGAGTGGAATGTAGCACGCGCGTTGTGCGGTGCGTCAAGCGCTGCTGTTGCGCCTATGCCGTGCCGCCGACCGTCAGCCCGTCGATGCGCAGCGTCGGCTGGCCGACGCCGACCGGCACGCTCTGGCCTTCCTTGCCGCAGGTGCCGACGCCGGTATCGAGTTCGAGGTCGTTGCCGATCATGCTGACGCGCGTCAGCGCATCGGGCCCGTTGCCGATGATCGTCGCGCCCTTGACCGGGTACTGGATCCGGCCGTTCTCGACCCAGAAGGCCTCGCTGGCCGAGAACACGAACTTGCCGCTGGTGATGTCGACCTGGCCGCCGCCGAAGTTGGTGGCGTAGAGGCCGCGCTTGATGGACGCGACGATCTCTTCCTTGGGTCGGTTGCCGGCCAGCATGTAGGTGTTGGTCATGCGCGGCATCGGCAGGTGGGCGTAGCTCTCGCGACGGCCGTTGCCGGTGGGCGCGACCTTCATCAGGCGCGCGTTCAGGCTGTCCTGGATGTAACCCTTGAGGATGCCGTCCTCGATCAGCACGTTGCGCTGGCTCGGCGCGCCTTCGTCGTCGATGTTGAGGCTGCCGCGGCGGTCGGGCAGGGTGCCGTCGTCGAGCACCGTCACGCCCTTGGCCGCGACGCGCTGCCCGATGCGGCCCGAGAAGGCGCTCGAGCCCTTGCGATTGAAGTCGCCCTCGAGGCCGTGGCCGATCGCCTCGTGCAGCAGCACGCCGGGCCAGCCCGGGCCGAGCACCACGCTCATCTCGCCGGCCGGTGCGGGGCGGCTTTCGAGATTGGTCAGCGCCGCGTTGACCGCCTGGTCGACGTAGCTTTCGATCATCTGCTCGTGGAAGTAGCCGAGGCCGAAGCGGCCGCCGCCGCCGCCGCTGCCGACCTCGCGCCGGCCGTTCTGCTCGGCGATGACCGTGACGCTCAGCCGCACCAGCGGCCGCACGTCGGCACCAAGCAGCATGCCGTCCTTGCCACCGCGCGCGATCAGTACCACGTCGTACTCGGCGGCGAGGCCGGCCATGACCTGCACCACGCGCGGGTCCTTGGCGCGGGCCAGCTTCTCCACGCGCTCGAGCAGCGCGATCTTCTGCGCCGAGTCGAGCGTCGCGATCGGGTCCATCGGCGCGTAGAGCATGCGGCTGCCGGCCACGCTGCTGGCGCCACCGGCGAGCTTGACGCGCCGGCTCTGGCCGCTGGCGGCGATGCTGCGCACGGTGCGCGCGGCATCGAGCAGCGCGGCGTCCGAGATGTCGTCGCTGTAGGCAAAGGCGGTCTTCTCGCCGGCCACCGCGCGCACGCCCACGCCCTGGTCGATGCCGAAGCTGCCGCTCTTGACGATGCCTTCCTCCAGGCTCCAGCCCTCGCTGCGGGTGTACTGGAAGTAGAGGTCGGCGTCGTCGATGCGGTGTTCGCCGATCACGCGCAGCGCGTTGGCCAGGTGCGTCTCGTCGAGCCCGTAGGGCTCGAGCAGCAGCGAGCGGGCGGTGGCGAGGCGTTCGAGGGTGGGTTCGCGCGAGATCATGCTGCGATTTTAGGCAGGCGATCGCCGCCAGAGGGCGGCAGGGTCGTTCACCTTTCTTTACCACTGCGATATGCCGGCCTGTCCTTGCCGGCGCGGGCTGGCGCGTTGTGGGCTGGTGGCGACCGCCACCTCAGCTTGATTCAACAACCAAGGAGTCAACATGTCGCAGACCCGGTTTCCGATCTATCTGCTCGGTATCGTCTCGGTGCTGATGGCCGGCAGCGCGACGGCGCAAGCTGCCGGCGCCGTCCCCGGTGCGAACACGCCTCGCATCGACCAGCGCCTGGCGAACCAGGAGCAGCGCATCGACCAGGGTATCGCCTCGGGCGCGCTGACGACCAGGGAGGCGGCGCGCATGGACCGGCAACAGGATCACATCGACACCATGGAAAACCGCGCCAAGGCCGATGGCAGCGTGACCCGGGTCGAGCGCCGCCACCTGGCCAAGGCGCAGCACCACGGCAGTCGCAGCATCCGGCGCCAGAAGCACGACGCGCAGCGCGTCGCGACCAGGAGCTGAAGCTCGCGGCGGTCTACTCCTCGTCGCCGGCCGCGGACTGCCGTAGCGCCAGGGCGCGCGCGTAGAGCGCGTTTCGCGGCGCTCCGGTGGCCTCGGTCGCGATCGCCACGGCCTGCTTGAGCGGTAGCGCGGCCACCAGTGCGGCGAGCAGGCGTTCGGTGGTGGCGTCGAGCGCGTCGGCCTGCGCGACGGCCGGTGCCGGTGCATGAAGGACGAGCACGAACTCGCCGCGCAGCCGTTGCGGATCGGCTGCCAGCCAGGCCGGCAGCGCTTCGGCCGCCAGGGTCTCGATCTGCTCGAACTGCTTGCTCAGCTCGCGGCAGACCGTGAGCGATCGTGGTCCGAATGCCGCCGCCAGCGCCAAGGCGACGGCCTCGATCCGATGCGGCGCCTCGAAGATCACGGTGCTGCCTTCGTAGGCGGCGAGGGCGCGCAGCGCGGACTCGCGCTCGCCGGACTTGGTCGGTAGGAAGCCGGCAAAGCGAAAGCCGGCGGCCTGCACGTCGCCCGCCGCGCTGAGCGCGACCACCACGCTGCTGGCCCCCGGCAGCGGCATCACGCGATGGCCGGCCGCGCGCACCAGCGCCACCAGCCGCGCGCCGGGGTCGCTGATCGCCGGCGTGCCGGCGTCGCTGGCGTAGGCCACGCGCTCGCCGCGCGCCAAGCGCTCGATCACGCGGCCAGCCGCCTCGCTCTCGTTGTGCTCGTGCACCGCCAGCAGCGGCTTGTCGAGGCCGAAGGCGCGCAGCAGGCCGGAGCTGACGCGGGTGTCCTCGCAGGCCACCGCGTCGCAGATCGCCAGCAGGTGCAGCGCGCGCAGGCTGATATCTGCCAGGTTGCCGATCGGCGTGGCCACCACGTAGAGCGTGGCTTTGGGATACTGCTGCGCACCGGCCGCGCTGGCGGCCGCTTGCAGGACGAGCGGGGCATCGATGCTCACTGGCGGCAGCGCTTCAGGCGACGGGAAGAACGCAGCCGGCGCTGCGGGCGAGGCGCGGGCGCTGGATCATCTGCAGCGCGCCGGCCTGGTGCTGGTGCAGCGCAATTATCGGGTCGCGGCCGGACCCGGGCGGCGCGCCGGCGAGGTCGACCTGATCCTGCGCGAGCGCGACGGCACGCTGGTCTTCGTCGAGGTGCGGGCGCGGGCCAGCACCTCGCATGGCGGCGCCGCGGCCAGTGTCTCGGCCGCCAAGCGGGCCAGCCTGGTCCTGGCGGCGCAGCACTACCTGCAGCGCCGCGGCGGCGCGCCGCCGCCATGCCGCTTCGACGTGGTGGCGATCGACGGCGAACGCCTCGAGTGGCTGCGCGCCGCCTTCGATGCCGAGTGAGGACCACAGGGCGTGCCTGCGCACGGCCTGGCGCCTCACGAGGGGTGCGAGCTCAGCGAGCACGCGGCCGGCAGGGCGAGCTGAGCTCGCAACCGCAGGACACAGTTCGAGACGGTCGCGGAACCGATCGACAAGACCCTTGTCTTATCATCCCATGATGATCGAGCAACGCATCCAGCAGCAGTTCTTCGACAGTGCCGACCTGAAGTACCAGGCCGCCGAAGTGCTCACCAAACCCATTGCCGAGGCCGCGCAGGCGGTGCTGGGCTCCATCACCGCCGGCGGCAAGGTGCTGGTCTGCGGCAATGGCGGATCGGCCGCCGACGCGCAGCATTTCGCGGCCGAGTTCGTCGGTCGCTTCGAGCGCGAGCGGCCGGGGCTGGCCGCGGTGGCGCTGACCACCGACACCTCGATCCTCACCGCGATCGGCAACGACTACGACTTCAACTCGATCTACAGCAAGCAGGTGCAGGCGCTCGGCCACCCCGGCGACGTGCTGATCGCCATCAGCACCAGCGGCAACTCGGGCAATATCCTAGCCGCGGTGGCCGCCGCCCACGAGCGCGAGATGACCGTCATTGCCTTCAGCGGCCGCGGCGGCGGCAAGCTTGCCGCGCAGCTGCGCGAGACCGACGTCAACGTCTGCGTGCCGCACGAGCGCACGGCGCGCATCCAAGAAGTGCACCTGCTGGCGCTGCACTGCATCTGCGATGCGGTGGATACCCAGCTGCTCGGCGAGCAGGACCCCGCCTGAGCCCGGTCCCTCGCGACCGCGGCCAGTGAATCAACGAACAAAGAACCTCGACCCAGTGAACTCCAACCTGCTCCGCGCTTCCCGCCCTACGCATCCGCAACGACAACCTCTGCTCAGGCTCTCGACGGTGGCAACGCTGGCCGTGGCGCTGCTCGGTGGTGGTCTGAGCGCCTGCGCGCCGATCCTGGTCGGTGGCGCCGCCGTCGGCAGCGTGCTGATGGTGTCCGACCGCCGCACCTCGGGCACCGTGGTCGAGGACCAGGGCATCGAGAACAAGGCGAACACGCGCATCCAGCAGACCATCGGCGACCGTGGCCATGTCAACGTCACGAGCTACAACCGCGTCTTGCTGCTGACCGGCGAGGTGCCGAGCGAGTCCGATCGCGCCGCGGTCGAGGCGGCCATGGCCGGCATCGAGAACCTGCGCAACGTCATCAACGAGCTGGTGGTCGCCCCCAACAGCTCAATGACGCAGCGCTCGAATGATTCGCTGATCACCAGCAAGGTCAAGGCCAGCTTCGTCGATGCGCGCGACATCTTCGCCAACGCCTACAAGGTCGTTACCGAGCGCGGCGTGGTCTACCTGATGGGCCGCGTCACCGAGCGCGAGGCCGCACGCGCGGTCGAGATCGCGCGCGGCGTCAGCGGCGTGGTGAAGGTGATCCGCGTGTTCGAGATCATCAGCGAGGACGAACTCGCGCAGTACGCGGTCAAGCCGGTGGCGCCGGCCGCCTCGGGCGCTGCGGGCAGCCAGCGCTGAACCTTGCGCTGCGGCTTCCTGGCCGCAGTCGCCGTCCTCAACCGCGCAGGCGCTTGACCAGGCTCGAGGTGTCCCAGCGATTGCCGCCCTGCGCCTGCAGGTCGGCATAGAACTGGTCGACCAGCGCCGTCACCGGCAGCCGGGCGCCATTGCGGCGCGCCTCGTCGAGGCAGAGGCCGAGGTCCTTGCGCATCCAGTCGACCGCGAAGCCGAAGTCGAACCTGGCGTCGACCATCGTCGGCCCGCGGTTGTCCATCTGCCAACTCTGCGCGGCGCCCTTGCCGATCACGCCGAGCACGGCCTTCATGTCGAGCCCGGCCTTCTCGCCGAAGGCGATCGCCTCGGCCAGGCCCTGCACCAAGCCGGCGATCGCGATCTGGTTGACCATCTTGGCGAGCTGGCCGGCGCCGGCCGGGCCGAGCAGCGTGACGGCCTTGGAATAGCTCATGGCCACCGGCCGGATGCGATCGAAGGCGGCCGCGTCGCCGCCGCACATCACGGTCAGCGCGCCGTTGATGGCGCCCAGGTTGCCGCCCGAGACCGGCGCATCGATGAAGTGAAGGCCGCGCGCGCGCGCCGCGGCGTCGAGCTCGCGCGCGATGTCGGCCGAGGCGGTGGTGTGGTCGACGAAGACCGCGCCGGCGGCCATGCCGCCAAAGGCGCCATCGACCCCAAGCGTGACCGAGCGCAGGTCGGCATCGTTGCCGACGCAGGCGAAGACGATGTCGGCGCCGGCCGTGGCCTCGCGCGGCGTCGGTGCGGAGCGGCCACCGTAGCTCGCGACCCATTCGTCGGCGCGCGCGGCGGTGCGGTTGTAGACCGTGACCTGGTGGCCGGCGCGCGCGAGGTGGCCGGCCATCGGCTGGCCCATCACGCCGAGGCCCAGGAACGCCACCCGTAACGGTGCGGTCGGCTCGTAGGTCCGGGGAGCGGCGAGGATGGTCGTCAAGGCGGGCCCCGGGCTCAGACGATGCTCATGTGCTCGGTGCCGGCCGAGAGGTCGGTGTTGCGGGCACGATGGCTGTTGAGCTTGATCTGCAGGCGCAGGTCGTTGACCGAGTCGGCGTTGCGCAGCGCGTCCTCGAAGGTGATCATCTGGCCCTCGTAGAGGTCGAACAGCGCCTGGTCGAAGGTCTGCATGCCGAGTTCGCGCGAGCGCTTCATCAGTTCCTTGATGTCGCCGACCTCGCCCTTGAAGATCATGTCGGCGATCAGCGGCGTGTTGAGCAGGATCTCGACCGCGGCGGCGCGGCCCTTGCCTTCCTGGCGCGGAATCAGTCGTTGCGAGACCAGCGCCTTGAGGTTCAGCGACAGGTCCATCAGCAGCTGGGCGCGACGCTCCTCGGGGAAGAAGTTGATGATGCGGTCGAGCGCCTGGTTGGCGCTGTTGGCGTGCAGCGTGGCCATGCACAGGTGGCCGGTCTCGGCGAAGGCCACCGCGTGTTCCATGGTCTCGCGGTCGCGGATCTCGCCCATCAGGATGACGTCGGGCGCCTGGCGCAGCGTGTTCTTCAGCGCGATGCCCCAGTCGTCGGTGTCGATGCCGACCTCGCGCTGGGTCACGATGCAGTTCTTGTGCGGGTGCACGAACTCGACCGGATCCTCGATCGTGATGATGTGGCCGTAGCTGTTCTCGTTGCGATGGTCGACCATCGCCGCCAGCGAGGTGCTCTTGCCCGAGCCGGTGGCGCCGACGAAGATCACCAGCCCGCGCTTGGTGGCGGCCACTTCCTTCAGCACCGAGGGCAGGTTCAGGCTGTCGATGGTAGGCAGCGTCTGGGGGATCGTGCGCAGCACGAGGCCGACCTGGCCCTGCTGCACGAAGGCATTGACGCGGAAGCGGCCGATGCCGGTCGGCGCGATCGCGAAGTTGCACTCCTTGGTCTTCTCGAACTCGGCGGCCTGCTTGTCGTTCATGATCGAACGCGCCAGCGCCACCGTGTGCTGCCCGGTCAGCGGCTGCGGCGAGACCTTGGTGATCTTGCCGTCGACCTTGATCGCCGGCGGGAAGTCGGAGGTCAGGAACAGGTCGGAGCCGTTGCGCGAGACCAGCAGGCGCAGCAGGTCGTTGATGAATTTGGATGCCTGGTCGCGTTCCATCTTGTCACTCTCAGTAGATTCAGCCGCCCGAAAGCAGCGCCGACAGCCGCGCGCTCACCTGGCGCAGCCGCAGCGAAAGACGCCGCCCGAGCGAGGCCAGCAGGGCCAGCGCCAGACGCGGGTCGTTGAGCACCATCTGGTCCAGGCGCTGTGCATCGAGCACCGCCAGGACGCTCGGGGTGAGCGTGGTGCAGGCCGAGAAGCGCTCGCCCGCGTCGAGCAGAGACATCTCGCCGAGCATGTCGCCGGCCAGCGCCTCGGCCAGCCGCGCGCGGCCGCCGACCGGCTGGATGCGGTCGACCGCGAGCGTGCCGTCGAGCACGATCGCCATGTAGTCGCCCTGCTCGTCCTGGCCGATCACTTCCTGGCCCTCGGCCACGGCGACGAAATCGAAGTACTGCGCAAAGCGCACCAGCTCGGCGGTGGAAAGCGTCACCACGTGCGGGTCGGCGGCCCACAGCCGTGCGAAGAGCTCGGTGCCGACGCGCAGGTCGAACTCGACCGCGCCGATCTCGATCACGCGCTGGCGCCAGGCCACCGAGCGCGGCGCGTCGTCGCTGCGCTCGAGGAACATCGTCGAGAAGAAGGTCGACTCGCCGTTGACGGGCCGCGCCGGCGCCAACTCGTCGTCGATGCCGCGTGGCTCGACGACGTTGGCGACGCGGCCACTCAGGCGCTCGAACAGCATCTTCACAGCGCCGGTCCGCTGGGCTTCAGCCGGGGAAATTCTCGGGCGACTTGGCGCGTCCGCGAGCCTCGGCCGGCGTGATCAGGTTGCGCCGCACCAGGTCGGCGAGGTTCTGGTCGAGCGTCTGCATGCCCACCGAGTTGCCGGTCTGGATCGAGCTGTACATCTGCGCGATCTTGTTCTCGCGGATCAGGTTGCGGATGGCCGGCGTGCCCAGCATGATCTCGTGGGCCGCGACGCGGCCGGTGCCGTCCTTGAGCTTGCACAGCGTCTGCGAGATCACGCCGATCATCGACTCGGAGAGCATCGCGCGCACCATGTCCTTCTCGGCGGCCGGGAACACGTCGACCACGCGGTCGATGGTCTTGGCGGCGCTGCTGGTGTGCAGCGTGCCGAACACCAGGTGACCGGTCTCGGCGGCGGTCAGCGCCAGGCGGATGGTCTCGAGGTCACGCATTTCGCCGACCAGGATCGCGTCGGGGTCCTCGCGCAGCGCCGAGCGCAGTGCGTTGGAGAAGGAGAGCGTGTGCGGGCCGACCTCGCGCTGGTTGATCAGGCAGCGCTTGGACTCGTGCACGAACTCGATCGGGTCCTCGACGGTCAGGATGTGGCCGTACTCGTTCTCGTTGAGGTGGTTGACCATGCCGGCCAGCGTGGTCGACTTGCCGGAGCCGGTGGGGCCGGTGACCAGCACCAGGCCGCGCGGCTTGAGCGCGAGGTCGGCAAAGATCTTCGGCGCGTTGAGCTGCTCGAGCGTGAGGATCTTGCTGGGAATGGTCCGGAACACGGCGCCGGCGCCGCGGTTCTGGTTGAAGGCGTTGACGCGAAAGCGCGCCAGGCCCTGGATCTCGAAGGAGAAGTCGCACTCGAGCGTCTCCTCGTAGGCCTTGCGCTGCGCATCGTTCATGATGTCGTAGACCATGTCGTGGACGTTCTTGTGGTCCAGCGGGTCGACATTGATGCGGCGAACGTCGCCATGCACGCGGATCATCGGTGGCAGTCCGGCGGACAAGTGCAGGTCGGAGGCCTTGTTCTTGACCGAGAAAGCCAGCAGTTGGGTGATGTCCATGAAGCGCGGCGGGAGGGGATCAAAAGATTATGGCGACGATAGCTCACAACCGACAACAAGTGATCGCGCGCATCGTCCGCGCGTGTGTGCAGGCGCAACGCAGCGTGGACAGCGTCACGCTGCTGGCGGTCAGCAAGACCTTCGGCGCCGAAGCGGTGCGCGCCGCGGCCGCTGCCGGCCAGCGCGCCTTCGGCGAGAACTACGTGCAGGAGGCGCTCGAGAAGATGGCCGCGCTGGCCGAGTTGCGCGACGCGATCGAGTGGCACCTGATCGGGCCGCTGCAGGGCAACAAGACGCGCGTGGTTGCCGAGGCCTTCGACTGGGTCCACAGCGTCGACCGACTAAAGATCGCGCAGCGCCTGAGCGAGCAACGACCCGCGGCGCTGGCCCCGCTTCAGCTCTGCCTGCAGGTCAACACCAGCGGCGAGGCGAGCAAGAGCGGCCTCGCGCCCGACGAAGCGGCGGCCGTGGCGGTCGAGGTCGCGCGGCTGCCGCGCGTGCGGCTGCGCGGACTGATGGCGATCCCGGAGCCGGCCGCCAGCATCGAGGCGCAGCGCGCGCCGCATCGCATGCTCAGAGAGCTGCTGGCGCAACTCAACTGCCGGCACGGCCTCGGACTCGACACGCTGTCGATGGGGATGAGCGCCGACCTGGAGGCGGCTGTGCTCGAAGGCGCAACGATCGTGCGCGTGGGCAGCGCGCTCTTCGGAGCGCGCGCCTGACGAGGCTTAGCCGCGCTTGCGCTTGATGAAGTGCGCCAGCTCGCCCACCAGCCCGCGCCTGAAGGCCAGCACGCAGACGATGAAGATCAGGCCGGTGACCAGCGTCACCGATTCGCCGAGGCCGTTGAACCAGGCGATGCCGGTGATCTCGGCCAAGGCCTTGCCGAGGTCGCCGATCTTGTTCTCGAGCGCGATGATCACCAGCGCGCCGACCATCGGCCCGACCATCGTGCCCATGCCGCCGACCAGCGTCATCAGGATCACGGCGCCGGAGGTGGTCCAGACCGCGTCGGTCAGTGTCGCGAAGCCGAGCACCAGGGTCTTGGTGGCGCCGGCCAGGCCGGCCAGCGCGGCCGACAGCACGAAGGCGACCAGCTTGAAGCGGTCGGTGTCGTAGCCGAGCGAGATTGCGCGCGGCTCGTTCTCGCGGATCGAGGTGAGCACCTGGCCGAAGGGCGAGTGCACGGTGCGGTAGATCAGCCAGAAGGCGGCGATGAAGATGCCGAGCACGACGTAGTAAAGCGTGAGGTCGTTGGCCAGGTCGAGGCCGAGGAAGCGGCCTCGCGGCACCGATTGCAGCCCGTCCTCGCCGCCGGTGAAGGGCGCTTGCAGGAAGAAGAAGAACAGCATCTGGCTCAGCGCCAGCGTGATCATCGAGAAATAGATGCCGCTGCGGCGGATCGCGAGCCAGCCGAAGGCCAGGCCGACCAGCGCCGCGGCGCCGGCACCGAAGGCCAGTCCGAGCGGGGCCGGCAGGCCCCAGACCTTGAGCGCGTGGCCGGCGGCATAGGCCGCGGTTCCGAGGAAGGCCGCGTGGCCGAAGCTCAGCAGGCCGGTAAAGCCGATCAGCAGGTTGAAGGCGCAGGCAAACAGCGCGTAGCACAGCACCTTCATCACGAAGATCGGGTACGCGCCGAAGAAGGGCAGCGCGGCGATCACGCCGAACATGATCGCGTAGCCGAGCAGCGGCGAACGGGCGAGGGGCACGGCAGCGCCGGCCGGAACGGAAGGGGTGGTCGGGGCGCTCATCTCAATTCTCTTTGCCGAACAGCCCGGCCGGGCGGATCAGCAGCACGATCGCCATGATCACGAACACCACGGTACTCGAAGCCTCCGGATAGAACACCTTGGTCAGGCCCTCGATCACGCCGAGGCCGAGGCCGGTGAGGATCGAGCCGAGGATCGATCCCATGCCGCCGATCACGACGACCGCAAACACCACGATGATCAGGTTGCTGCCCATCAGCGGCGTGATCTGCAGGATCGGCGCCGCCAGCACGCCGGCAAAGGCGGCCAGCGCCACGCCGCCGGCATAGGTCAGTGTGATCATGCGCGGCACGTTGATGCCGAAGGCCTGCACCAGCTTGGCGTTCTCGGTGCCGGCGCGCAGCGTGGCGCCGAGCGAGGTCTTCTCGATCAGGGCCCAGACCGCCATACAGACCACGATCGAGGCCACCACGACCCAGGCGCGGTAGTTCGGCAGCACCATGAAGCCGAGGTTGGTGGCGCCCTGCAGCGCCTCGGGCACCGGATAGGTCTGACCCGAGACCCCGTAGAAGGAGCGGAAGATGCCCTCGATCACCAGCGTGATGCCGAAGGTCAGCAGCAGCCCGTAGAGGTGGTCGAGCTTGTAGAGCCACTGCAGCATCGAACGCTCGATCACGATGCCGATGACGCCGACGATCAGCGGCGCCACCAGCAGCATCACCCAGTAGTTCAGGCCCAGGTACTCCAGGCCCATCCAGGCCAGGAACGCGCCCATCATGTAGAGCGAGCCGTGGGCGAAGTTGATGATGTTGAGCATGCCGAAGATCACCGCCAGGCCCAGCGAAAGGATCGCGTAGAACGATCCGTTCACGAGGCCGAGCAGCAGTTGCCCGAGCAACGCCTGCACCGGAATGCCGAAGATCTCCGTCATGCTCTGTTCACTTCACTCGCTGCGCTCTGGGGTTGCTCACTTCTTGAGCAGGGGGCACTTGCTGCTGGCCAGCGGCGTGAAGGCCTCGTCGCCGGGGATCTTCTGCACCACGTTGTAGTAGTCCCAGGGCTCGCCCGAGTCCTTGCTCGACTTCACCTGCATCAGGTACATGTTGTTGCGGTGGCGGCCATCGGGGCCGATCACGGTGTTCTGCGAGAACATGTCGTTGACCTTGGTGGCGCGCATCTGGGCCAGGGTCTTGTCGCCGTCATCGGACTTCGCCGCCTCGACCGCCTTCAGGTAATGGCCGGTCGCCGAGTAGTTGGCTGCCTGCAGCATCGAGGGCATGCGCTTGAACTTCTCGAAGAAGCGACGCGACCAGACGCGCGACTCGGGGCTCTGGTTCCAGTACCAGGCCTCGGTCAGGTACATGCCCTCGGTCGCCTTCAGGCCCAGCGAGTGGATGTCGTTGATGAACATCAGCAGGCCGGCGAGCTTCATCGTCTTGGTGATGCCGAACTCGTTGGCGGCCTTGATCGAGTTGATCGTGTCGCCGCCGGCGTTGGCCAGGCCCAGGATCTGCGCCTTGCTGCTCTGCGCCTGCAGCAGGAAGCTGCTGAAGTCGCTGGCCGACAACGGGTGCTTGACCGAGCCGACGACCTGCCCGCCCGCCTTCTGCACCACCGCGGTGGTGTCGTTCTGCAGCGAGGCGCCGAAGGCGTAGTCGGCGGTCAGGAAGTACCAGGTCTTGCCGCCCGACTTGACCACCGCATTGCCGGTGCCGTTGGCCAGCGCCACGGTGTCGTAGGCGTAGTGAATCGTGTAGGGCGTGCAGTCCTCGTTGGTCAGGCGCGAGCTGGCGGCGCCGACCGAGATGAAGGGCTTCTTCTTCTCGGCCGCAATCTTGGCCATCGCCAGGTTGGCGCCCGAGTTGGTGCCGCCGATCAGCATGTCCACGCCCTGCGTGTCGAACCATTCGCGCGCCTTGCTGGCGGCGACGTCGGCCTTGTTCTGGTGGTCGGCATAGACCACCTCGACCTTCTTGCCGGCCGCCATGCCCTTGGCATCGGCGATCGCCATGCGGATCGCCTCGACGCCGCCGGCGCCGTCGATGTCGGCATACAGGCCCGACATGTCGGTGATGATGCCGATCTTGATCACGTCACCCGAGACTTGGGCGTGGGCCGGGGCGGCGGCGAAGCCGCCGAGCCCGCAAAGGGCGGCGGTGGCGAGGGCGATGCGCTTGAGATGAAGGGCCATGCTGTCTCCTGGTTGTCGATCGAAGGCAAAACGGGGGTCAAACACTGAGCAGTTCGTCGAGCACCGCCTGCTTGGCGGCGAGTTCGCTGGCGGCGAAGGACAAGGCCACCTGGCCATGCTCGATCACGTGGAAATGGTCGGCCAGCGGCGCCGCGAAGCGGAAGTTCTGCTCCACCATCAGGATGGTGAAGCCCTCGGCCTTGAGCGCCTTGATCATGCGGGCCAGCGCCTGCACGATCACCGGCGCGAGGCCTTCTGAGATCTCGTCGAGCAAGAGGATGTCGGCGCCGGTGCGCAGGATGCGCGCGACCGCCAGCATCTGCTGTTCGCCCCCCGAAAGCCGCGTGCCGGGGCTGTTCTTGCGCTCGGCGAGGTTGGGGAACATCGCGTAGATCTGCGCCTCGCCCATAGCCTTGCCGCGGCCGGCCTTGAGCTGCGGCGGCAGGCGCAGGTTCTCCTCGGTGCTGAGCGAGGCGAAGATGCCGCGCTCCTCCGGGCAGTAGCCGAGACCGAGCTGGGCGATCCGGTGCGTCGCCATGCCGACGCTCTCGGTGCCATGCACCTTGATCGAGCCCTTGCGGTCGCCGGTCAGGCCCATGATCGCGCGCAGCGTGGTGGTGCGGCCGGCGCCGTTGCGGCCGAGCAGCGTGACGACCTGGCCGCGCGGCACCGCGAGGCTGATGCCGTGCAGGATGTGGCTCTCGCCATACCAGGCGTGGAGGTCCTTGATCTCGAGGGCAAGCTCCGCCATCAATGCGCTCCCTGCAGCTCGGTGGCCTCGCTGCCCATGTAGGCCTCGAGCACTGCCGGGTGCTTGCTCACCGTGTCGTAGTCGCCCTCGGCGAGCACCGCGCCGCGCGCGAGCACGGTGATGCGGTCGGCGATGGTCGAGACCACCTTCATGTTGTGTTCCACCATCAGCACCGTGCGACCCTCGGCCACGCGCTTGATCAGCTTGGTGACGCGGTCCACGTCCTCGTGGCCCATGCCCTGGGTCGGCTCGTCGAGCAGCATCAGCTCGGGCTCCATCGCCATGGTGGTGGCGATCTCGAGCGCGCGCTTGCGGCCGTAGGGCAGGTCGGCGGCGCTCAGGTGCGCCATCTCGCGCAGGTCCACCAGTTCGAGCAGCGCGAGCACCTTGGCGTCGAGCTGCTGCAGGCCGGTGAGGTTCTTCCAGAAGTGGAACGAGGTACCGGTGAAGCGCTGCAGCCCGATGCGCACGTTCTCGAGCACCGTCAGGTGCGGGAACACGGCCGAGATCTGGAACGAACGGATCACGCCGCGGCGCGCGATCTGCGCCGACTTCTCGTGCGTGATGTCGTGCCCGTTGAAGAGGATCGTGCCGCGCGTGGGCGGCAGGAACTTCGTCAGCAGGTTGAAGCAGGTCGTCTTGCCGGCGCCATTGGGGCCGATCAGCGCGTGGATGTGGCCGCGCTGGACTTGCAGGTTCACGTTGTCAACGGCGGTGAAGCCCTTGAATTCCTTGGTGAGCCCTTGTGTCTGGAGGATGAAGTCGCTCATGCCGATCCGGCTGACGTGGACCGGCCATTGTCAGGACCCCTGTTGCGGCGCAACAGGCGGGGATCACCCTACGTGGGCTCGCGTATGCACCAACGCGGGTCAGGTGCCGGTAAGCGGGAGGTGGGTCGTGTTCTTGACCTCCTCCATCACCGCGTAGGTGCGGGTCTCGCGCACGCCGGGCAGCGACCAGATGACGCTGGCCAGCATCTCGCGGTAGGCGTTCATGTCGGCGGCGCGGGTCTTGATCAGGTAGTCGAAGCCGCCCGCCACCAGATGGCATTCGAGGATCTCGGGCCGCGCCTGCACCGCCGCCTGGAAGCTGCGGAACACCTCGGGTGTGGTGCGGTCGAGCACGATCTCGATGAACACCAGCATCCCGGCGCCGAGCTTGGCCGGGTTGAGCCGCGCCTCGTAGCCGAGGATGAAGCCATCGCGCGTTAGACGCTTGACGCGCTCCAGCGCCGCGGTCGGCGACAGATGCACCGCCTGCGCCAGATCCACGTTGCTGATGCGGCCATCGCGCTGCAGCGCGTGCAGGATGCGCAGGTCGGTGCGGTCAAGGCCCGGCAACGCGTCGGTCTCGATGGTAGTTTCGCTGGATTTTGTGCGGCGATCAGCCATCAGCTTGGTCATTAATTCGGTGAGATGGCGACTAGGCTATCGGAAATTCTGTCCAAGAGGTTCCCGATGAATCCCGATCTGCCTGCCGTGCCGCCCTCCGTGGCCCGCCTTCCGTCGCCGCTGCGCCCCGAGCAGGAGGCCCTGGCCGATTGCAGCGCCTTGCTCGCCGGCCAGGCCGCGGGCTTCGACTGGCAACGCGCGCAGCAGCGCGCCAAGCCCTGGGTGCAGGCGGTGCGTTCGCAGCCGGCGCCGTTCTGGGCGATGGAGTCGCTGCTGCGCGAGTTCCCGATCTCGAGCGCCGAGGGCCTGGCGCTGATGCGGCTGGCCGAGGCGCTGCTGCGCGTGCCCGATGCGCAGACCGCGATCGCGCTCACCGCCGACCAGCTTGGTCGCGCCGACTTCGAAGGTGGCTCCGACGGTCCGCACAAGCTGATGGCGAGCCTGTCGACCAGCGCGATCGCGCTGTCCAAGAAATTCCTGCCCGACAACAACGAGCAGCCCGGCATGCTCCAGCGCCTGGGTGCGCAGACCGTGGTGAGCGCGACCGTGCGCGCGATCCAGCTGCTCGGCCGCCAGTTCGTGCTAGGCCAGACGCTGGCCGAGGCGATCAAGGAAGCCAACGCGCAGCGCAAGGAACAGCGCGCGCTGCGTTT
The DNA here is from genome assembly GCF_004217215.1 of Rivibacter subsaxonicus. Taxonomy (GTDB): domain Bacteria; phylum Pseudomonadota; class Gammaproteobacteria; order Burkholderiales; family Burkholderiaceae_C; genus Rivibacter; species Rivibacter subsaxonicus. The sequence continues at coordinate 368,422 of NZ_SHKP01000005.1, read as the reverse complement.
CAGCTACGACATGCTCGGCGAGGGCGCGCGCACCGACGCCGACGCGCTGCGCTACCTCAAGAGCTATGCCGACGCGATCGAGCAGCTGGCCGCGCAGCCGGCCACCGCCGAAGCCGGCCCGGAGGACAAGGACGGCATCTCGATCAAGCTCTCGGCGCTGTTCGCCCGCTACGAGGACGGCCAGCGCGAGCGCGTGCTGCGCGAGCTGGTGCCACGCCTGCTGCCGCTGGTCGATGCCGCCGCGCGCGCCAACCTCAACCTGACGATCGACGCCGAGGAGAGCGAGCGCCTCGAGCTCTCGCTCGACGTGCTGGAGGCGCTGGCCGCGCACATCGCGCAGCACCATCCGCAGTGGCGCGGCTTCGGCCTCGCGCTGCAGGCCTACCAGACCCGCTCGCTCGCGCTGGTGCACGAGGTGGCGCGCATCGCCAAGAGCAAGGGCCTGCGCTTCATGGTGCGCCTGGTCAAGGGTGCCTACTGGGACGCCGAGATCAAGCGCGCGCAGGAGCAAGGCCTGGCGGCCTACCCGGTCTGGACCCACAAGCACCACACCGACCTCGCCTACCTGGCCTGTGCCAAGGCGCTGATCGACCATGCGGACGTGATCTATCCGCAGTTCGCGACCCACAACGCAGGCACCATCGCGGCGATCGCCGAGCTGGCCGAGGCGGCCGGCGCGCGCTACGAGATGCAGCGCCTGCATGGCATGGGAGAAGGCGTCTATCGCGAGGTGCTCAAGGCCGGCGGCATCCCCTTGCGCATCTACGCGCCGGTCGGCGAGCACCGCGACCTGCTGGCCTACCTAGTGCGGCGCCTGCTCGAGAACGGCGCCAACAGCAGCTTCGTGCACCAGCTCGCCGACCCGAGCGTCGACCCCGACCTGCTGCTGGCCTCGCCGCTGGCGCCAAGCAAGCTCAGCGGCCAGCCGCTGCCGCCGCAGCTCTATGGCGCCGAACGCCGCAACTCGAGCGGCGTCGACCTGGCGGTGATCGCCGAGCGCGCGCCGCTGCTGGCGGCCGGCCGCGCGCTGACGAGCATCCCGTCGGTGCCGGAGGCCAGCTCGAAGGGCGCCGCCGCCGCGATGGACAGGCTCGATGCCGCCTGGGCCGGCTGGAACGCGACGCCGCTGGCCGAGCGCTGCGCCATCCTCGATCGTGCCGCCGCAGCGCTCGACGCCGCGCTGCCCGAGTACTGCGCACTGCTGGTCAAGGAGGCCCACAAGACCTGGCCGGACGCGGTGGCCGAAGTTCGTGAGGCTGTCGACTTCTGCCGCTACTACGCGCAACAGGCGCTGCACCGCCTGGCGCCGGTGGCCCTGCCCGGCCCGACCGGCGAGAAGAACACGCTGCACCTGCACGGCCGCGGCGCCTTCGTCTGCATCAGCCCGTGGAACTTCCCGCTCGCGATCTTCGCGGGGCAGGTGGTCGCGGCGCTGGTCACCGGCAACACCGTGGCCGCCAAGCCGGCCGAGCAGACGCCGGCGGTGGCGGCGCGCTTCGTCGAACTGCTCCACAAGGCCGGCCTGCCGCGCGAGGCGCTATGCCTGCTGCACGGCCCGGGCGAGACGGTCGGCGCCGCGCTGGTCGCGCACCCGCGCACGGCAGGCGTCTGCTTCACCGGCTCGACGCAGGTCGCCAAGATCATCCAGCGCACGCTGGCGGCCAAGGACGGCCCCATCGTGCCGCTGATCGCCGAGACCGGCGGCCTCAACGCGATGATCGTCGACAGCTCGGCGCTGCCCGAGCAGGTGGTCGACGCGGTCGTGCAGAGCGCGTTCCGCTCGGCTGGCCAGCGCTGCTCGGCGCTGCGCCTCCTGTGCGTGCACGAGGGCATCGCCGACGGCGTGCTGCACATGATCGATGGCGCGCTGCAGGAGCTCAAGGTCGGCGACCCGGCCGATCTGGCGACCGACGTCGGCCCGGTGATCGACGCCGAGGCCCATGCCAACCTGAGCCGCCATGTCGAGCGCCTCGGGCGCGAGGCGAAGCTGCTGGCCGAGCGCGGCGCGCCGGGAGGATCGGAACGGGGCCACTTCATCGCGCCGGCGATGTTCGAGCTCGCCGGCGTCAGCGCGATGAAGGAGGAGGTCTTCGGCCCGGTGCTGCACGTCGTGCGCTGGGGTCCGGGCACCGCGGCACCGGATGTCGAGACCCTGGTCGCGCAGATCAACGCCCTCGGCTACGGCCTCACGCTCGGCGTGCAGACCCGCATCGACAGCCGCGCGCAGCGCATCGCCGAGCTGGCGAGGGTGGGCAACGTCTACGTCAATCGCAACATGATCGGCGCGGTGGTCGGCGTGCAGCCCTTCGGCGGCGAGGGCCTCAGCGGCACCGGCCCCAAGGCCGGCGGCCCGAACTACCTGCCGCGCTTCTGTGGCGAGCAGACGGTGACGATCAACACCGCGGCGGCCGGCGGCAACGCCGAGCTGCTGGCCGGCGGCGCCCACTGAGTCCCGCGGCTCCAAGCCTGCCTGCGCAGGCTTGGACGGGACGAAGGCCACGAGCTCTGCGAGAGGCATGAAGCATCAACGCACCGTCAGCCGCGTCAGGCTGCCGTCGTCGACCGTGATCTGGGTGTCGAGCATCACCTTGTCGAAGAAGGTCACCTTGACGCGGTGGGTGCCGGCGCTCACGCGCAACGGGGCGCGCAGCTCGCCGAAGTCGCCGAGGGCGCCGACGTCGCGCTCGTCGACCAGCACTCGCGCGGTCGGGACCAGATCGTCCCGGCTGTCGAAGCGAAACACGATGCGCGGCCGCGGGTCGGGCGACTCGGCAACCTTCTTGCTCTCGGTGGTCCACGACGCACAGCCGCTGGCGAGCGCCAGCGCGGTGGCAAGGGCCGCAAGGAGCGCTGCGGTGCGCTGACCGCGGCGGCGTGAACGATGCATGGCTATCCTCCCGACCGCGCGCGGCGCGGACCCTGCGCCGGATCATAGTCAGGCCGTTGTCGGATCATCGAACCATCACTGCAAGGACCAGCCGATGCCTTCACCCACCACGATCGCCTTCATCGGCGGCGGCAACATGGCCGGCGCGCTGATCGGCGGGCTGCGCCGCAGCGGGCAGGCGGTCGAGCACATCCTCGTCATCGAGCCCTGGGCCGAGCAGCGCGAGCGACTCGCGCAACAACATGGCGTGACGGCGCTGCCGGCGGCCGATGCCTCGCTGGCGCGCGCCGCGCTGGTGGTCTGGGCGGTCAAGCCGCAGAGCTTTGCCGAGGCCGCCGCGGCCTGCGCCGCGCAGGTGGGCGGTGCGCTTCAGCTCAGCGTGATGGCCGGCATCCGCAGCGAGACAATCGCGGCCGCCACCGGATCGCAACGCGTGGTGCGCGCGATGCCCAACACGCCGGCGCTGATCGGTCAGGGCATTGCCGGGCTCTACGCTCGGCCGCAGGTCAGCGACGACGAGCGCGCCCACGTCGAGGCGCTGCTGGCGCCGACCGGCCAGACCTTGTGGGTCGATCGCGAGGACGACCTCGATTCCGTCACCGCGCTGTCGGGCTCGGGGCCGGCCTACGTGTTCCTGTTCATCGAATCGATGATGGAGGCCGCACGCCGGATGGGGCTGAGCGACGCGCAGGGCCGCGCGCTCGCGCTGCGGACCTTTGCCGGCGCCACCGAGCTGGCCATGCGCTCCGAGGACCCGCCCGCCGTGCTGCGCGAGCGCGTGACCTCCAAGGGCGGCACCACCTTCGCCGCGCTCGAGTCGATGCGCGCCGACGGCGTCGGCGAGGCGATCGTGCGGGCGGTGCTGGCGGCGCAGACACGCGCCGCGGAACTCGGCCGCGGCGGCTGATTCGCGGCAGCGCGGGTAAGTTCGGGTCGCCGCCATTCACGCCCGGCAGCGGGTCATGCACAAGACGCATCGCCTGCCACGGTGCACGCGCCTACAGTGCGCGCACCCCGTGGCGAGCGCCGCGCCGATGTGATTCGCGCGCGCCGGCGCCGCCGTCGGACCCGGCCCCACGAGGGCTGACGAAGCTCAAGGAAAACATCGCATGACCGCTACCGTTCCCAACGACTCGACGCTGTCCTACGTGCAGCCCACGGCCACCAGCCCCTGGGGCACCTACCTCTCGCAGGTCGACCGCGTGGTGCCCTACCTCGGCCACCTCGGCCGCTGGGCCGAGACCCTCAAGCGCCCCAAGCGCGCGCTGATCGTCGACGTGCCGATCGAGATGGACGACGGCAGCGTGCGCCACTACGAAGGCTTTCGCGTCCAGCACAACCTCAGCCGCGGCCCGGGCAAGGGCGGTGTGCGCTACCACCCCGATGTGAACCTCGAGGAGGTGATGGCGCTGTCGGCCTGGATGACGGTGAAGTGCGCTGCGGTAAACCTGCCCTATGGCGGCGCCAAGGGCGGCATACGCGTCGACCCCAAGCTGCTGTCGCAGAAGGAGCTCGAGAAGCTCACCCGCCGCTACACCAGCGAGATCGGCATCATCATCGGGCCGCAGCGCGACATCCCGGCGCCGGACGTCAACACCAACGCCCAGATCATGGCGTGGATGATGGACACCTACTCGCAGAACACCGGCGCCACCGCGACCGGCGTCGTCACCGGCAAGCCGATCCACCTGGGTGGCTCGCTCGGCCGCGTCAAGGCCACCGGCCGCGGCGTGTTTGTCACCGGGCGCGAGGCGGCGCGGCGCCTGCACCTCAACCTCGACGGCGCACGGGTGGCGGTGCAGGGCTTCGGCAACGTCGGCGGCTCGGCGGCCGAACTGTTTGCACAGGCCGGCAGCAAGATCGTCGCGGCGCAGGACCACACCGGCAGCATCTTCAACGACCGCGGCTTCGACATCGCCGACCTGGTGGCGCACGTCAAGCGCACGGGCGGTGTCGGCGGCTTCAAGGGCGCAGAGGCGATCGACGGCGAGAGCTTCTGGGACGTCAAGTGCGACATCCTGATCCCGGCCGCGCTCGAGGCCCAGATCACGGTGGAGCGCGCCCGCCGCACCACGGCGAAGCTGGTGCTCGAAGGCGCCAACGGCCCGACCACGACCGAGGCCGATGACATCCTCGCCGCGCGCGGCGTGCTGGTGGTGCCCGACGTGATCTGCAATGCCGGCGGCGTGACCGTCAGCTACTTCGAGTGGGTGCAGGACTTCTCGAGCTTCTTCTGGAGCGAGGACGAGATCAACGTGCGCCTGGACAAGATCATGACCGGTGCCCTGAAGCACATCTGGGACACCGCCGACCACCACAAGATCACGCTGCGCACCGCGACCTTCGCGGTGGCCTGCGAGCGGATCCTGATCGCGCGCGAGGAGCGCGGGCTGTATCCCTGAGCGGGTGCGGGCCGGGCCTGCCCGCGGAGCGGGCCCGCAGTAGCATTGGACGGGCGGCGCGCGGCACGCGCGACGCGGTGCTCGCGGAGGAGCGGCCATGTTGCAAGCCATCGATCTGGTGCTGCGCGGGGGACGCGTCGTCGACGGCAGCGGCGCTCCGCCCTTCGAGGCGGACGTCGCGATTCGGAACGGCAAGATCGTCGAAGTCGGCGCCGTCGCGCGCTCGGCCGGTACGGAGATCGATGCGGCCGGGCTGGTCGTCACGCCGGGCTTTGTCGACATCCACACCCACTACGACGGCCAAGTCACCTGGTCCGAGCGGCTGCTGCCCTCGTCGAGTCATGGCGTGACCACGGTCGTGATGGGCAATTGCGGCGTCGGCTTCGCGCCATGCAGGCCGGATCAGCACGAGTTGCTGATCGGGCTGATGGAAGGCGTCGAAGACATCCCGCACCCGGTGCTGGCCGACGGCCTGCCCTGGACCTGGGAGAGCTTTCCGCAGTACCTCGACTTCCTCGACGGGCGTCGCTTCGACATGGACGTCTGCGCCTATGTGCCGCACGCGCCGGTGCGCGTGTTCGTCATGGGTCGGCGCGGCGCCGACCGCGAGCCGGCCACGCCGGCCGATCTGGCGCAGATGGAGCGCATCGTCCACGACGCCATGCTGGCCGGCGCGATGGGCGTATCGACCTCGCGCACCTTCTTCCACCGCTCGGCCGATGGCAAGTCGACGCCGAGCTTCGAGGCGGCCGAGCGCGAACTGACCGCGCTCGCCGGTGCGCTGAAGGCGGCCGGCAGGGGTGCGCTCCAGCTCATCACCGATTTCGATCAACCCGAAGAGGTCTTCACGCTGCTGCGCCGGCTGGTCGAACACTGCGGCCGGCCGCTGACGGTGTCGCTGCTCGAGGGCACCTATGGCCCGATGACCTTGCGTTGGCACGAGGTGCTCGACTGGGCCGCGCAGGCCAGCGCCGAGGGCGTGCCGATCAAGGCCCAGGTGCTCGGGCGGGCCATCGGCGTGATGCTCGGCCATGAGCTGACGCTGAACCCGTTCTACACCTGTGACTCCTACGCGGCGCTGTCGGCCTTGCCGTTCGAGCAGAAGATCCAGGCGCTGAGGCAGCCCGCCACGCGGGCCCGCATCCTGGCCGAGGCGGTCGACCCGGACCCGACGATCGTGCTGGGGCGATTGGCGCAGGAGTTCGAGCACATGTACCTGCTCGGCGATCCGCCGGACTACGAGCAGCCCTTCGAGCAGAGCATCGCAGCGCGCGCCCGGCGCCTGGGCGTGCGGCCGCAGGCACTGGCCTATGACCTGATGCTGGAGGGCGAGGGGCGCAACAATCTCTACGCCACGCTCTGCAACTACGAATGCGGCTCGCTCGACACCTCGCTGGCCATGATGCGCCACGCCGGCTCGGTGCTGGGCCTGGGCGATGGCGGTGCGCATTGCGGCACGATCTGCGATGGCAGCTACCCGACCTTCATGCTGACGCACTGGGTGCGCGACCGCACCCGCGGCGAGCGGGTGCCGCTGCCGCTGGTCGTCAAGTGGCTGAGCAGCGATCCGGCCCGGACCGTGGGCCTGGAGGACCGTGGCCTCGTCATGCCCGGTTACAAGGCCGACCTGAACGTGTTCGACCCGGATCGACTGCGTCTGCACGCGCCCGAGGTCGTGCACGACCTGCCGAGCGGCGGCCGGCGTCTCGTGCAACGCGCCGATGGCTATGAGTGCACGATCGTCGACGGCGTCGTCGTCCATCGCCGCGGCGTGCCGAGCGGCTCGCTGCCCGGGCGGCTGGTCAGAGGCCCCAGGGCGGCGCCGACGACATGAACGCGACCGCGCCGGCCGGTGCGGCCGAACTCAAGCGGGAACTGGACCAGCTGATCGCGCAGCTCCTGGGGGCGGTCTCGTTCGACGCGGGCCAGACGCCTCGGTACCGCAGGCTGCACGATCTGTTCATCGAGGCCGGTGTGCTGGTCAACGCGACCGGCGCGACGCCCGAGGTCTTCGGCGTCGACCGCTTCATCGAGACCCGGATGGCGAGCTTCGAGGCCGGCACGGTCACGCGCTATCGGGTGCTCGAGCTCGACGCCGACTCGGTCAGCTTCGGCAAGGTAGCGCATCGGCAGGGTGTCATCGCACGCGAGGGCATGGCGGCGGGCGAGCGCTTCGAGTCGCGCGGCATGCTGTTCGCGCAGTTCGTGCTGACGCAGGCGGGCTGGCGCTTCAGTTCGGTCGCCTGGGACGACCTGCGGCCCGGCGTGCGGCTCATTGCCCGCTCCGAGCCGACCGAATTCGGCGCGTACTGAGGCTGTGGTGTACGGCCTTCAGGCGGCGCGAAGTGCCAGCTCGGTCACGATGCCGGCGAATACCGCCAGGCCGACCCAGTGGTTGAGCCTGAAGGCCTTGAAGCAGCCCTCGCGCGCGCGGTCACGGATCAGCGTCCAGTGCCACGCGGCCTGCGCCGCCGCCGCGGCCAGGCCGAGCGCGAAGACCCAGCCCAGCCCCTGCCCGAAGCCGAGCACGCCCCACGTGAGCAGGTAGAGCCCGTAGAAGCCCATCACCGCCGCCACGTCGAAGCGCCCGAGCGTGATGGCCGAGGTCTTGATGCCGATGCGCAGGTCGTCGTCGCGGTCGACCATCGCGTACTCGGTGTCATAGGCCAGCACCCAGAACAGGTTGCCGAACAGCAGCCACCAGGCCAGCGCCGGCACCGCGCCCTGCACGGCGGCAAAGGCCATCGGGATGCCGAAACTGAAGGCGACGCCGAGCACCGCCTGCGGCATCGACACGAAGCGCTTGGCGTAGGGGTAGGCGATCGTGATCGCCAGCGCTGCGAAGGACAGCGCGATGGTCAGCGCATTCGTCGTCAGCACCAGGCCGAAGGCCGCCAGCGCGAGCAGTGCGCCGAAGGCCAGCGCGTTCCTCACCGGCAGCGCGCCCGAGGTGACCGGGCGCTGCGCGGTGCGCTTCACGAAGCGGTCGAAGTCGCGGTCGGCCACGTCGTTGACGCAGCAGCCGGCGCTACGCATCAGGATCGTGCCGAGCGTGAAGACGATCAGCAGATGCCAGCCCGGAAAGCCGCCCGCTGCCAACCACAGCGCGGCGAGCGTGGGCCACAGCAGCAGCAGCCAGCCGGCCGGGCGGTTCCAGCGGATCAGGTCGAGGTAGAGCGCCAGGCGCGAGGGCGCGGGCGGCGAATCGGTGGCGGTGTTCATCGCCGCCGATTATCCGAAGCGCCGCGGGCTCAGCCCTCCAGCAGCGAGCGCAGCATCCAGGCCGTCTTCTCGTGGATGTCCAGGCGCTGGGTCAGCAGGTCGGCGGTGGGCTGGTCGTCGGCCCTGGCGGCGGCGGCGAAGACGCCGCGCGCGGTGCGCGCCACGCCTTCGTGGCCTTCGCACAGGATGCGCACCATCTCGAGCGCCTTCGGCGGCACGGCCGGCGCGTCCTTCAGCGAACTGAGCTTGCCGAACTGCGCGTAGCTGCCGGCGGCCGGGAAGCCGAGCGCGCGGATGCGCTCGGCGATCGGGTCGACCGCGTTCCACAGTTCGGTGTACTGGGCCATGAACATCGCGTGCAGCGAGTTGAACATCGGCCCCGTCACGTTCCAGTGGAAGTTGTGGGTCGTCAGATACAGCGTGTAGGTGTCGGCGAGCAGGGCGTTGAGTCCCTTGGCGATCGCGGCACGGTCCTTCTCGTTGATGCCGATGCTGATCGGCGGCGCGCTGTCCTTGGCTTTGGCCATCGCTTGCTCCTGGGAGTGGTTCGGGGGAACTGCAATCGACTGCAGCGAAGAAGGCCCGGCCGCCGTGCGGCGGACGGGCCTTCGAGCCTGCTAGCCCGGGATCAGGCCAGGTCGAAGCGGTCCAGGTTCATCACCTTCGTCCACGCGGCGACGAAGTCCAGCACGAACTTTTCCTTCGCGTCGGCGCTTGCGTACACCTCGGCCAGCGCGCGCAGCACCGAGTTCGAACCGAAGGCGAGGTCCACGCGCGTGGCGGTCCACCTGATCTGGCCGCTCTTGCGGTCCGTGCCCTCGTAGTTGCCGCCGGCTGCTTTCCACTCGGTGCCCATGTCGAGCAGGTTGACGAAGAAGTCGGTCGAGAGCACGCCCGCCTTGTCGGTGAACACGCCATGCTTGCTGCCGCCACTGTTGGCGCCCAGCACGCGCAGGCCCCCGACCAGCGCCGTCATCTCGGGCGCGGTCAGCGCGAGCTGCTGCGCCTTGTCGACCAGCAGGTGCTCGACGGGCACGGCGGTCGAGCCCTTGAAGTAGTTGCGGAAGCCGTCGGCGATGGGCTCGAGCACGCCGAAGGAGTCGACGTCGGTCTGCTCCTGCGAGGCATCGACGCGGCCGGGCGCGAACGGCACGTCGACCGCGACACCCGCGGCCTTGGCCGCCTGCTCGACGCCGACGCCGCCGGCCAGCACGATCAGGTCGGCCAGCGAGAGCTTGCCCGAAGCCTTCTGGATCTCCTCGAGCTTGGCCAGCACCTTGGCGAGTTCGCCCGGCGTGTTGGCTTCCCAGCCCTTCTGCGGAGCCAGGCGGATGCGTGCACCGTTGGCGCCGCCGCGCTTGTCGCCGCTGCGGAAGGTCGAGGCCGAAGCCCAGGCGGTGGATACGAGCTGCGACACCGTGAGGCCGGAGGCTGCGATCTTCGCCTTCGCGTCGGCGATGTCGGCTGCGGTGGGATTGAGCGTGGCCGCGGGCAGGGGGTCCTGCCAGATCAGCTCTTCCTTCGGCACTTCGGGGCCGAGGTAGCGGGCGAGCGGGCCCATGTCGCGGTGCGTCAGCTTGTACCAGGCGCGCGCGAAGGCGTCGGCAAAGGCCTGCGGGTTCTCGAGGAACTTGCGCGAGATCTTCTCGAACTCGGGGTCCAGGCGCAGCGTCAGGTCCGTGGTCAGCATCGTCGGCTTGTGCATCTTGCCGGGGATGTGGGCGTCGGGAATGATCTCCGGCGCGTCCTTGGCCACCCACATCTTGGCGCCGGCGGGGCTCTTGGTCAGCTCCCACTCGAACTTGAACAGGTGCTCGAAGAAGTCGTTGCTCCAGCGCGCGGGCGTGGTCGTCCAGGTCACTTCGATGCCGCTGGAGATGGTGTCCTTGCCGTGGCCGGTGCCGTAGTTGCTCGTCCAGCCCAGGCCTTGCTGCTCGAGCGGCGCGCCTTCGGGCTCGGGGCCCTTGTGCGACTCGGGCGCGGCGCCATGCGCCTTGCCGAAGGTATGGCCGCCGGCGATCAGCGCGACGGTTTCCTCGTCGTCCATCGCCATGCGGCCGAAGGTGGCGCGGATGTCCTTGGCGGCGGCCACCGGGTCGCCACTGGCGTTCGGGCCTTCCGGGTTCACGTAGATCAGGCCCATGTGGGTCGCGCCCAGCGGCTGGTCCAGGTCGCGATCGCCGGTGAAGCGCTTGCCGGTGTCGAGCCAGACGGCCTCGTTGCCCCAGTTGGCGTCGTTGTCGGGCTCCCAGACGTCTTCGCGGCCGCCGGCGAAGCCGAAGGTGCGAAAGCCCATCGACTCCAGCGCGACGTTGCCGGTGAGGATCAGCAGGTCGGCCCAGGAGATGCTTTGCCCGTACTTCTGCTTGATCGGCCATAGCAGGCGGCGCGACTTGTCGATGTTGACGTTGTCGGGCCAGCTGTTCAGCGGCGCGAAGCGCTGCTGCCCGCGACCGCCGCCGCCGCGGCCGTCGGAGGTGCGGTAGGTGCCGGCGGCATGCCAGGTCATGCGGATGAACTGCGGGCCGTAGTGGCCGAAGTCGGCCGGCCACCAGTCCTGCGAGTCGGTCATCAGCGCCAGCAGGTCCTTCTTCAGCGCGTAGTAGTCGAGCTTCTTGAACGCTTCGGCGTAGTCGAACTTCCCGCCCAGCGGGTCGGACTTGCTGGAGTGCGCGCTCAGCAGATCCAGGTGCAACTGGTTGGGCCACCAGTCGTAGTTGGTGGTACCGCCACCGGCCGCGTGGTTGAACGGGCACTTGGCTTCTGTCGACATGGCTCTCTCCTTTGGTGGGTTGCGCTGCGCGACTCGACTGGTCGCCGATGAAGGCTTGTCGAGGACTCCTCAGTGAGCTTTTGCATCCTAGGATCGGCTGATAGCACGGTCGAATTGATTCGCACCACTAGTTCGATAGCGACTATCGAACTGGCCAACTCGATTGCTTCTCAGGCCGTGAGCCTGTTGACCCCCTTGAGGTCCCCGGCGTAGACCGCGTTGCGCAAGGCCGCGATCGCCTCGTAGCGGGTGAAGGTGCGGCGCCAGGCGAGCACCACGCGCCGGCTCGGCACCGGGTCGCTGAACGGGATGTGGCGCAGATGCGGGTCGGGCGTCTGGTTCGGCCCGGAGGGCACGCTGAGCTGCGGCACCACCGTGATGCCCATGCCCGAGGCCACCATGTGCTTGATGGTCTCGAGCGAGGAGCCTTCGAAGCTCTTGCGGATGCCCTCGGCGTCGCTCGAGAAGCGCGCGAACTCGGGGCAGACCTCGAGCACATGGTCGCGAAAGCAATGGCCGGTGCCGAGCAGCAGCATCGTTTCCTGCTTCAGTTCGGTGGTCGAGACGCTGCTGCGCCGGGCCATCGGATGCGAGGCCGGCACCGCGACGACGAAGGGCTCGTCGTAGAGCGGGGCGATCGCGAGTCCGGCATCGGGAAAGGGCTCGGCCATGATGGCCGCGTCGAGTTCGCCGGTGCGTAGCATCTCGAGCAGCTTGACGGTGAAGTTCTCGTGCAGCATCAGCGGCATCTGCGGGAACAGCTCGATCGCGTGCTTGACCAGCTCGGGCAGCAGGTAGGGGCCGATCGTGTAGATCACGCCGAGCTTGAGCGGGCCCGCCAGCGGGTCCTTGCCGCGCTTGGCGATCTCCTTGATCGAGGACGCCTGCTCGATCACCGCCTGCGCCTGGCGCACGATCGCCTCGCCCAGCGGCGTGACCGAGACCTCGGTGCTGCCGCGCTCGAAGATCTTGAGGTCGAGTTCCTCCTCCAGTTTCTTCACCGCCACGCTCAGTGTGGGTTGCGAGACGAAGCAGGCCTCGGCGGCACGGCCGAAGTGCCGCTCGCGGGCAACGGCGACGATGTAGCGAAGCTCGGTCAGGGTCATCGGGAGGCTCCCATTGAAGGCAGCGATGAAAGCATCTGTTTCGATTGTGCGCCTCGAGGGCGCGCAAGGGATACTCCAAGGTTCAACGCTTTTGCCCGTCCTGATCCACCATGAGTTCGACTCCGATTTCCCGCCTTTTTGCCCTGCTGCCGGCCCTGACCGGCGCGCTGCTGCTGGCCGCCTGCGGCGGTGGTGACGACGGCGGCTCCGCGCTGCAGCCGGCGGTGCCGCCGCCGCCGACGACACCCGCGCCCTATGCCACCTGCAGCCAGGCCGGCCGCGATGCCTCGACCGCCAGCAGCGCGCCGGTGACCATCTGCATGCTCACGACGCAAGGCGAGATCGTGCTCGCGCTCGACTCGGCCAAGGCGCCGGTGACGGTCGCCAACTTCCTGCAGTACGTCGCCGCCGGTCACTACACCAACACGCTGTACCACCGCGTGATCAGCGACTTCGTGATCCAGGGCGGCGGCTACGCGGCCAACCTCAGCGCGGGCTTCACCGCGAGCCTGGTCGAGAAGCCGACCTTCACGCCGATCTCGCTCGAGAGCAACAATGGGCTGAAGAACCTGCGCTACAGCATCGGCATGGCACGCCAGGCGGCGCCCAACACCGCGACCGCCCAGTTCTACATCAACACCGTCGACAACCCCTGCCTGGACTACGGCAACACCTGCACCGGTGGCGACCCGGCCGGCTACGCGGTCTTCGGCACCGTCATCGCCGGCCAGGCTGTGGTCGACAAGATCAAGGCCGTGTCCGTCGACGCCAACAACCGCCCGCGCCAAGACGTCGTGACCTACTGGGCCGAGAAGCTCAAGGGCTGAGTGCCGCGGCTCCAAGCCCGAGAGTTCGGGCTTGGACGGCACGAAGGACGCGAGCTCTGCGAGCGGCATGACCCGCAGGTGAAGGACGCGAACTCCGCGAGCGGCTGATCAGGCCTTCAGGAACTCGGCCTTGCCGCCGAGCCAGCGATCGACCTGGGCCTGCGCCGCCGCGGGCTGCTCAAGCAGCAGGCGCGGCGCCAGCGCGCGGGCCTGCTGCAGCAGCGCACTGTCTTCCTGCAGGTCGGCAAAGCGCAGCAGCGCGCTGCCGCTCTGGCGCGCGCCCATGAACTCGCCGGGACCGCGGATCTCGAGGTCGCGCCGGGCGATCTCGAAACCGTCGGTCGTCTCGGCCATCGCGCGCAGCCGCGCCTTGCCGGTCTCGGACAGCGGCGCGGTGTAGAGCAGCACGCAGACGCTGGCCACCGCGCCGCGGCCGACGCGTCCGCGCAGCTGGTGCAGCTGCGAGAGGCCGAAGCGCTCGGCATGCTCGATCACCATCAGGCTCGCGTTCGGCACGTCGACGCCGACCTCGATCACCGTGGTCGCCACCAGCAGGCACATCGAGCCGCCGGTGAACAGGCTCATCACCGCCGCCTTCTCGGCCGCCGGCATGCGGCCGTGCAGCAGCCCGACCATCACGCCGGGCAACGCGGCGCTCAGCTGCGCGTGGGTGTCGGTGGCGTTCTGCAGGTCGAGCGCTTCGGATTCCTCGACCAGCGGGCAGACCCAGTAGACCTGCCGGCCCTGCGCGACCTCGTCGCGGATGCGCTCGATCACGTCCTCGCGCCGTGCGTCGCCGAAGACCTTGGTCACGACCGGCGTGCGGCCGGGCGGCAGCTCGTCGATGGTGGAGAGCGCGAGATCGGCGAAGTAGCTCATCGCCAGCGTGCGCGGGATCGGCGTGGCACTCATCATCAGCAGATGCGGCTCGAGCCCGTCATGCGCCAGCTTGCGGCGCAGTTCGAGCCGCTGCTGAACGCCGAATCGATGCTGCTCGTCGACGATCGCCAGGCCGAGCCTGGCGAAGCGGACCTTGTCTTCGATCACCGCATGGGTGCCGACGATCAGCCCCGCCTCGCCCGAGGCCGCCGCCTCGAGCTGCTGCTTGCGCGCCTTGCCCTTGACGCTGCCGGTGAGCCAGGCAACGCGGATGCCGAGCGGCTCGAGCCAGCCGACCAGCTTTCTGAAATGCTGCTCGGCGAGGATCTCGGTCGGCGCCATCAGCGCGCATTGCCAGCCGGCGTCGATCGCGACCGCGGCGGCGAGCGCCGCGACGACGGTCTTGCCCGAGCCCACGTCGCCCTGCAGCAGGCGGTGCATCGGCACGCCGCGTCCAATGTCCTGGGCGATCTCCTCGGCCACGCGCTGCTGCGCGCCGGTCAGCTGGAAGGGCAGCGCGGCGAGCAGCTTCTCGTGCAGGCCGCCGGCGCCCGCACGAAGCGGCGGCGCGCGCAGCAGTTCGCGCTCCTGGCGGGCCTGCGCCTGCGAGAGCTGCTGCGCCAGCAGCTCCTCGAACTTGAGCCGCTGCCAGGCCGGATGCGCGTGCTCTTCCAGCGCCGCGAGGCTGGCGTCTGGCGGCGGATGGTGCAGGTAGTTCAGGGCCTCGCGCAGCGGCGGCAACCCGCGCGGCACGCTGCCCGGCGGCAGCAGCTCGTGCAGCGGTGCGCGCGCCAGCGCTGCGGCAATCGCCTTGCGCAGGTAGGCCTGCGGCAGCTGCGCGCTGGCCGGGTAGACCGGGGTCAGCGAGGCCGCCAGCGGCGCGCCGGGCTGCACGGCCTTGAAGGTGGGATGCACCATCTCCAGCCCGAAGAAGCCGCCGCGCGGCTCGCCGCGCACGCGTACCAGCTGCCCCGGCGCGAAGCTCTTCTGGTGCGAGGGATAGAAGTGCAGGAAGCGCAGCACCAGTTCGTCGCCGGCCGAGTCCTCGATCCGGACGACCAGCTGCCGACGCGGCCTGAACTCGACCTGGGCCTCGCGCACGACGCCCTCGACCTGTACCGCCACACCGGGCCGCGCGGCGGCGATCGGCACGACGCGGGTCTCGTCCTCGTAGCGCAGCGGTAGGTGCAGCGCGAGATCGATGTCGCGCCGCAGGCCGAGCTTCTCCATCGACTTCTGCGGCGCCGACTTCGGGCGTGCCGCCGTCGCGGTCGCCGCTGCCGCGTCGGTGGGCGATGGCGCGGCGGCGGAGGAGGCGGGCATGGAACAATTCTGCCCGCCCGCTTCTGTCTTTTCTCCAGGCCGGTACAGCCTGCGTGTCTGCCATGCAACCCTCTGCCAGCGAGCCCTCGGCCACCCGCGACTGGTCGGTCGCCGACTTCGACTTCGAGCTCCCGCCCGAACTGATCGCGCAACACCCCGCACCCGAACGCAGCGCCTCGCGCCTGCTCGACGGCCGCGGCGCGCTGCCGGTCGACCGCGTATTCCGCGAGCTGCCGGCGCTGCTGAGCCCCGGCGACCTGCTGGTCTTCAACGACACCCGCGTCATCAAGGCGCGGCTGTTCGGACGCAAGACGACGGCCGGCGTGCGCGGCGGTGCCGGCGGCGGGCGGGTCGAGGCGCTGATCGAGCGCGTGCTGCCCGGCACGCGGGAGGTCTGGGCCCACCTGCGTGCGAGCAAGTCGCCCAGGGCCGGCAGCGTCGTCCGCTTCGGCGACGACGAGGCGCACGCCTTCGATGCCGAGGTGCTCGGCCGCTGCGGGGCCGAGGACGCGCTGTTCCATCTGCGCTTCCCCGAGGACCCCTTCGTGCTGCTCGAACGCAGCGGTCATGTGCCGCTGCCGCCCTACATCACGCACGCCGACGCGGCCGAGGACGTGCGCCGCTACCAGACCGTGTTCGCCGACAAGCCGGGCGCCGTGGCCGCGCCGACCGCCTCGCTGCACTTCGACGAGGCGCTGCTCGAGCAGCTTGCCGCGCGCGGCGTGCAGCGCGCCAGCGTCACGCTGCACGTGGGGGCCGGCACCTTCCAGCCGGTGCGGGTCGAGCGCATCAAAGAGCACCGCATGCACAGCGAATGGTTCGATGTGCCGGCGGTCACCGTCGACGCCATCGCGCAGACGCGCGCGCGCGGCGGCCGCGTGGTGGCGGTGGGCACGACCACGCTGCGGGCGCTCGAGTCGGCCGCGCTCGATCGCGCCGATCGGCTGCCCGCCGTCGGCGCGCGCGAGACGGAGATCTTCATCACGCCGGGCTTCGACTTCCGCGTGGTCGACCGGCTCGTCACCAACTTCCACCTGCCGAAGAGCACGCTGCTGATGCTGGTCAGCGCCTTTGCCGGCTTCGAGCACATGCACGCGCTGTACGCGCATGCGATCGCGCAGCGCTATCGCTTCTTCAGCTACGGCGATGCGATGCTGCTGGACCGTCGCGTCAGCTGACCGGGCTCAGGAGTCGCCCCACATCCTCAAGAGGTTGTGATACGTGCCGGTCAACCCCACCAGTTCGGGCGTGTCGCCGAGCCGCTCGCGCAGCGCGGTGACGCGCTGGTCGAGGTCGTGCAGCAAGGCGCGCTGCTCCTCGCCGCGCACCATGCTCTCGATCCAGAAGAAGCTCGCCAGCCGCGCGCCGCGCGTGACCGGTTCGACCCGGTGCACGCGGGTGCCCGGGTAGAGCACCATGTGGCCGGCCGCCAGCTTGATGCGGCGCGTGGCGCCGCCCGGTTCCTCGATCACCAGGTCGCCGCCGTCGTAGTCGGCCGGCTCGGCCAGGAACAGCGTCGCCGAGAGGTCGGTGCGCACCTGCGTGCCGCGGTGCGGGCCGTGGCGCAGCATGCGCATCGCGTTGTCGATGTGATCGCCGAAGGCGTTGCTGCTGCCGCCGTAGCGGTTGAACAGCGGCGGGTAGATGCGCTTGGGCAGCGCGGCGGCAAAGAAGCCGGCGTGCGTGGCCAACGCCTCGAGCACGATCTCGCGCAGTTCGGCCGCGGCGGGCGAGTCCTCCGGCAACTGCTGGTTGTTCTTGACCGGCGCCGACTGGCTGCCGGCGGTGCGCTTGCCGTCGGCCCAGGGTGCCTGCGCGAGCAGCGCCTGGGCGCGGGCGAGCGCGCTGCCGGTGAGAACGTCGGGAAGGATCAGCACCATCGCAGGACTCCCGGCCGGTCGATCACAGGGTGGCGGTCAGCGTCAGCTGGGCCGAGCGCGGCACGCCGGGCACCGTGTGGCCGCGGTAGAGGCCGTCAGCGTAGTTCTTGTCGAACAGGTTGAACAGGTTCAGTCGCACCGCGTAGTTGGCCCAGCTGTACTCGACCATCGCGTCGGCCTTGACGTAGCCCGGCGCCTCGTTGGGCGAGGTTTCGGCGTCGGCAGGCTTGCGCGAGCTCATGCCGTCGGCGCCGATGCCGAGACGCAGCTTCTGCGTCGCGCGCCACGCCAGCCAGAGGTTGCCGGTCCAGCGCGGCGTCAGGCCCGGGGTCTGGCCGACCGAGGCCTGATTGACGCTGCCGGCCTCGTCGATGTTGCCGCGCATGTAGGCCACGCCGGCAAAGAGCTCCAGCTCCGGCAGCAGTCGCCCGGCGCCCTCGAGCTCGATGCCGTCGGTGTGGCGCCGGCCGCTGAGCAGGAAGGCGTTGTTGGCGGTGTCGACGTCGGTGTTGCGTTCATTGAACTTCTCGCTGCGGAACAGCGCGGTGCGCAGCGCGAGGTTGTTGTCCAGCAGCTCCCACTTGGCGCCGATCTCGGCGTTGCGGCTCTTCTCGGGTGGGGTGTTGGCGCTGCGGTCGGCCGAGGCCTGGCGCTGCGCCTGCGTCGCGCCGGCGACGCCGAACTGGTAGAGGTCGCCGGTGGTGTTGAACGAGGTGCCGTAGGAGGCGTAGTAGCTGGCGTTGGCCTGCGGCTGCCAGATCAGGCCGGCGCGGTAGCTCGGCAGGTTGTCCTCGCGCGACCAGGTCACCGGCTGCGCGTCGGTGTTGGTGTACTCGGCGCGGAAGCTGTCGTAGCGCAGGCCGAGCAGCGCCTTCCAGCTCGGGATGAACTCGACCGTGTCCTGCGCGTAGACGCCGAGGTTGCGCGCCGTGAAGTTGACACTCGGCGCCCGCACGCGGGTGTCGACCAGCGCCGGCGAGACGCCCGGGGTGCCGAACAGCGTCGGCGGCTTGGCCGGCGTGCCGGCGTAGGTGTAGGTCTGCGTGGCTTCGTCGGTGAGGTCGATGCCGGTGACCAGGTCGTGCTTCATGCCGAACCATCCGGCCTTGGCCGACAGGTCGCTCTGCAGCAGGCGCTGGCGGTCCTCGGCGGCGCGGGTCTGGTTGCCGCGCGTGACGGTCGTGCTGTCGCTGATCGGCGGGGCGCCGGCGCCGGCGCGCGCGGTGGTGGCCCAAAGGTCGCGCTTGAACTTGCCGTCGCGGAAGGCCGTGCGCAGCTCGGCGCCGCCCATCTCGGCGCCGAAGCGGTGCAGCCAGGAGAAGGTGCCGTAGGTGGCCGAGTCCTTCTGGTAGTCGCTCTCGAAGCCGAACCAGCGATCGCGCGCCTCGGGCACCGGTCGGCCGTCGAGCCAGCCGAAGCCGTAGTCGGGGCGATCCTCGTAGCGCAGGTGGTAGAGGCCGATCGAGAACTCGTCGCTGGTGCCGATGCCCCAGCGGAAGGTCGGCGCGAAGCCGGTGCGGTCGGTGGTCGGGCCGTTGCGGAAGCTGTCGGCGTCGGTCTTCATGACGTTCAGCCGCACGGCGGCGCTCTCGCCGGTCTTGAGGTTGAAGTCGCCGGTCAGGCGGTAGTAGTCATCGGTGCCAGCAGTCAGCGCGACCTCGTTCTGGTTCATCAGGAACGGTTGCTTGTTGACCTGGTTGACCACGCCACCGGTCGACCCGCGGCCGAACAGCATCGAGGCCGATCCGCGCAGCACCTCGATGCGGTCGATGTTGAAGGTGTCGCGGTTGTACTGCGCGGTGTCGCGCATGCCGTCCTGGTAGATGTCGCCGCGCGCCGAGAAGCCGCGAATGCGCACCAGGTCGCCAACGCCGCCGCCCTCGCCGGCCTCGAAGGTGACGCCGATCGCACGGTGCAGCGCGCCGCGCAGCGTGTCGGCGTTGGTGTCGTCGATCAGCTTCTCGGTGATCACCGTCACCGACTGCGGGATGTCCTTCAGGTCCTGCTGGCTCTTGCCGATGCGGGTCTGGTCGGCCTTGTAGGCGTCCTTGCCCTGGCGTTCGCCGTTGCCGTGGACCTCGACGCGCTGCAGCTTCAGCGCGCCGGGCGTGGCCTGCGCCGCCGGCGGCTCGTCGGTGGCGGCGGTCGTGGCTTGGGCCCAGACGGCCGGCGCCGCCAGACCGAAGCCGGCGGCCAGCGCGCCCAGCGGCAGCAGTCGGGTCGGGCGCCGGACGGTGGTGGACGAGGGAGTGGAACGCTTCGATCGTGCGCGCATGGTCACGCTTCTCCTGCAAAAGCCTGGATGGGTCTCGGTGGGGCCGGGACGGTCCGTTGGCTGGCACAGGAGGCGCGACCACCGGGGCGGCGGCAGCACCGGGGCTGGCGGGGGACGCGCTTGGCGTTGGGTGCAGCGACCCGCCGCGTCAGGGCGGCGAATCACATGCGAATGATTCCCAATTGTAAATGAGAACTTGTCGCATTGGTGCGACAGCGTGCGATCAACGCGGGGCGCCGTCGCCCGGCCGCGTCACCAGCGACACCAGCCAGCCCAGTAGCGCAACCGGGTAGAGCACGCCGATCAGTGCCTCGAGCACCGCCAGCGCGCGTGCCGCCGGATGCGCCGGCGTGATGTCGCCATAGCCGAGCGAGCTCAGCGTGACGAAGGAGTAGTAGTTGAGCTCGCTGACGATCTGGCCATACGAGGCCGGCGTGCCGAGCACCAGATAGGCACCGGGCGCGTGCATCGCCACCAGCCGGTGCAGCTGCGTGAAGGCGATGCCGATCAGCAGGAACACCGCCACCGCGCCGAGCACGCGGTGCACGTTGATGCGACCCGCGGCCAGCGTGTAGACCATCGTCAGCCAGCCGAGCGCGATCGCGTTGACGGCGGCAAAGCCGGCATCGGCGGCGCGCAGCGACTCGTCGGGCAGCCAGATGTTGGCCAGCCGCAGCAGCAGCGTGGCCATCGCGGTCCAGATGAACATGCGGCCCGGCACGGTGTGATCGGCCAGGATCCAGACGCCAAGCATCAGCAGGCCGACAAACACCAGGTCGGCCGCATGCCGGTTGAGCCAGCCCGTCTGCACCAGCGGCGGCACCAGCACCACCTCGGCCAGCAGCAGCAGCGTCAGCACGGTCAGGCTGCGGTCGGTGACCGCCTGCCGCGTCAGCCGCGCCCAGACCCGCTGCAGCGGCTGGCCCGGGTGGATCGGCGGGGTCATGCCGGGCCTATTCGAGGACCACCTCGCAGCGCACCGCGCCGGCGCGGTCGGCGCGCGCGCTCAAGGCCAGGCGCGTGCCGGCCGGTGCGCGCACGATCCATTCGGCCATCGCACGATCGGCGCTGAGTTCGGGGTCGGGCAGGAAGGCCAGCGGTGACTGCTTCGGCGCGTGGCCCTCGAGTTGCGGTCCCTCAAAGCGCGGCAACTCGCCGCCGACCAGCGTGGCGCCCTCCGGCAGCGTGATCTCGAACATCAGGCCGCGCACGACCTTGCGCTCGAGCGCGCGCTTGCTGACGTAGGCCGGCAGCCAGCCCGAGTTGCCCACCACGAGGCGCACGCGCCAGGTGTTGCCACCAGCGGTGGCATCGGCAGGAGCAGCGAGCGGTTCCACCTCGGTGCGCAGCAGCTCCAGCCGCGGCAGGCTCAGCGCCAGCTGCGTCATCCACTTGGGAAAGCGCGCCGCCTCGCGCTCGCGCAGTTGCGGCGGCGGGTTGCGCCAGTAGTTCATCTTGTCCCAGCCGCCGATCTCGACCGCGCCGAGCTGCGGGTGATCGAAGGGCTTCCAGTCCACGTGGGCGCGACCGTCGCATTGCTCGTCGCTCCACCGGAGCAGCTTGAGGTCGTCCTCGACCGGGTGCTCGCGGAACCAGTCGATCCACTTGTAGTCCTCGACGCCGGCCTCCTTGTTGGGCGACCAGATCTCGACCACCCAGAACAGCGCGCCGAGATGCTCGTAGACCCAGTCCTGGGTGCCGCTGATGATGTCCTTGGGGTGGTACTTGAACTCGTGCCAGATGCTGATCGCCGGGTAGCCGCTCAGGCGCGCGCCGAGCTCGCTGAAGCGCTTGATGCACCACAGGTCCTCGGGAATCATGTCGTCGTCGCAGCTGCTGCCCATCGGCCGCAGGATCACGCCGCTGTGCGTGTGATAGCTGATCGCCGCGCCGATGTTGGGGTGGGTGACGAAGAACTCGACCATCGCCCGCACCTCGGGCTCGCTGGTCGGGTAAGGGCCGGCGCCCCATTGCTCGAACTCCTGGCGCCAGCCGCCCGGGAAGTTGCGGTTGAGGTCGAGGCCTTCGCGATCCTTGTTGAGGCGGATCTCGACGCCGTCGTAGTTGGCGAGCGTTCCTTCCGGAATGACGCGGTAGTACTCGCCACCGAACTCGCCCGGCTCGCGCGCCACCATCAGCCGCGGCTCGCTCGGGTGCGGCTTGTAGGCGCCATGCGGGTCCTTGATGCGCATGCTGAGGATGCGGCCGTCGCCGTCCACGTCTTCCAGCGTGAGGCCGTCGACCGGCGTTTCGTCGAAGGGGTAGGGCCGGGTCGAGGAGCGGATGTGGCGCGGCCTTTCCGCCAGCGCCAACTCGGCGCCGTCGGGATTGAGGCGCGGGCACAGGTAGATCGTGCGCGTGTCGAGCAGGTGGGTGATCTCGCGATCGCTGCCGTATCCGCTGACCAGTGCGTGCAGGTAGTACAGCACCGCAGTGCTGGCGGTCAGCTCGGCGGCGTGGATGTTGCCGTCGGCCCAGAACGCCGGCTTGTCGGTGTCGGCGCCGGTGGCGAGGTTGGTGACGACCAGCAGCCAGAGCTCGCGCCCCTCGTGGCTCTTTCCGATCGAGCGGAGTTGCACCAGGTCGGGCCGCGCCTGCGCGTAGGCCTGCAGCAGCTCGGTGAGTTCGGGGTAGCGGTAGAAGCTGTCGAATCGCGGGGTCGGCAGGGAGGCCATCGTGAGTTAGCGGGAAGGGATGCCCTCGTGGGGCGACGCCGGATTCTGAGGCTCGACGCCGCGCGGCCGCGACCGCAGCAACCCGAGGCGACAATCGACCGATGCTGCGCTTCGACCTGCTCAAGACCGAGGGCCACGCCCGGCGCGGTCGCCTCACGCTCAACCACGGCATCGTCGAGACGCCGATCTTCATGCCGGTCGGCACCTACGGCACTGTCAAGGGCGTGATGCCGCGCTCGCTCGAGGAGATGGGCGCGCAGATCATCCTCGGCAACACCTTCCACCTCTGGCTGCGGCCCGGGCTCGAGGTGCTGCAGACCTTCGGCGGGCTGCATCGCTTCGAGGCCTGGGACAAGCCGATCCTCACCGACAGCGGCGGCTTCCAGGTCTGGTCGCTCGGCGAGATGCGCAAGATCAGCGAGGAGGGCGTCAAGTTCGCGTCGCCGGTCAACGGCGACAAGCTGTTCCTCACGCCCGAGGTCTCGATGCAGATCCAGACCGTGCTCAACAGCGACATCGTCATGCAGTTCGACGAGTGCACGCCCTACGAGAGCAAGGGCAAGCTGACGAGCGAGGCCGAGGCGCGCGCCTCGATGGAGCTCAGCCTGCGCTGGGCCGCGCGCTGCAAGACCGAGTTCCAGAAGCTGCAGAACCCGAACGCGCTGTTCGGCATCGTGCAGGGCGGCATGTTCGAGAGCCTGCGCGAGGAGTCGCTGGCGAAGCTCGTCGAGATGGACCTGCCCGGCTACGCTGTCGGCGGCGTCTCGGTCGGTGAACCCAAGAACGAAATGCTGCGCATCATGGCCCACACGCCGCACCGGCTGCCGGCCAACAAGCCGCGTTACCTGATGGGCGTGGGCACGCCCGAGGACCTGGTCGAAGGCGTGGCGCAGGGCGTCGACATGTTCGACTGCGTGATGCCGACCCGCAACGCGCGCAACGGCCACCTGTTCACCCGCTTCGGCGACCTGCGCATCCGCAACGCGCGCTACAAGAGCGACGAGCGGCCGATCGACGAGAGCTGCAGCTGCTACTCCTGCGCCGGCCACGCCGGCCACGCCGGTGGCTTCAGTCGCGCCTACCTGCACCACCTCGATCGCTGCGGCGAGATGCTGGGCGGCATGCTGACCAGCATCCACAACCTGCACTACTACCTGAACCTGATGCGCGAGATGCGCGAGGCGCTCGACGAGGGGCGCTTCGAGACCTTCAGGAAACAGTTCCACGCCGACCGGGCGCGCGGCGTGTAGGGAGGCAAGGCCTGCACCTTGCCCGGCGCCGCACCTGGTCAGCGAGAAGTGCGACGGCGGCGGGCCAGCAGCGCAACGAGGCACAGGCCGGCCAGCGACAGCGGCACGGTGCCCGGCTCGGGGACCGCGGTCGCATAGCCGACCCGACCCCCGACATTGGCGTTGATCGTGAAGACCATCAGCTTCGGCTGATCGCTCGCGTTGACGTCGGTGATGACTGCAACGCCCGAGCTGCTCATGAGCCCATCCAGGCGGTCGCAATTGAAGGGAGAGCCGTCGTTTGACTCTCCCTGGCAGTCGGTGCCGGCGAGGTACCGCAGCGACTTGCCGGGTTCGTAGGCCTCGGGGTCGGTGAAGGTCAGCAGAACCGATGCCATCACGGCGTCGCACGCAAAGGACTCGCAGGACTGGCCCGGGGCCGGCAGAGACGACGAGGTATGGAGAGAGAAGTCCGCGGTGACGAAAACTCGGGTGTACGGCGACAAGGTGAAGAAGTTGTAGGCCGGGTTGCAGCACTCGTTGTAGCTTGGCGTCGCGCCCGCGTAGAACGAGGCGCCCGGCGCGTCGGCGTGGCCCGAGACGCTCAGTTCGGTCGGTCCTGCCGGCGATCCGTTGCCGACGAGGGTCGCGCGTGCGGAGACGCCAGTCAGCTCCGCGGCAGCGGCGACCGAAGTGAAGTTGGTTGCGCCGGAGTTGACGTCCGAGGCATTTGGACCGAAGGGCAGGGACACGTGAGCCCCCGCAGAGCTGAAGTACGGCCCCTCTCCGTCTTCGGAGAACACCATTGACGGCGCGATGCCGTCGTCGGGCTTCAGGTCAACCAGCCAGAAGCGTAGGTCGGTGAGCGAGGCCGAGGCCGTGACCTCGGCATGCGCCAGGCGCGAGCCGGTCGCGGCGAGCACGGTGATCGTCGCGACGACGAGCAGTTGCAGCAGATCCTTCTTCATGGTGTCTCCTCGGTTGCGGGCGATGGAGCGTGGCGACAACGGCCTGACCGTGCGCGCGACCTCATCGTCAAGCTAGTGCCCACAGCGCGGCGCCCACCCCCGGGATCGAGCGAACCCCCCCAAGAAGGAAATTGCGGCCGAAGCAAAGTGCGAGAAGTGGTAACGCAGGCGCCCACTGCAGCCGGCCCGAGATGGCGCGCGGCGCCGGCGACCCGCCGCATGGCAGCCACTCAATGCGCGCCAGCCGCGGTTCGCCAGGCAAGGCGCCGGGCCGCTGCGTTTGGTAACGGGAGCGGCAGGTGGTTACCCCCGGTCCGAGGGGGGGCTCAGACTCGGGCGTGTCGTGCCAGGCCGGCCTGCTTGCATTCGGTCGTCGGCGTTCTCGAGATCCCCCGTTTCCGGTCCTATCCCATGCACTCCGATTCACGGCGTCAGCCGTCTGCCGCTGCTCTGCCCGCCGCCGAGACTTCTCTCAAGCTCAACCCGGTCGTCGAATCGCTGGCCCTCGATCGCCTCGCCGCGCTCTTTGCCGGCGCGGCCGCCGCCAAGACTCGGGTCTTGCTCGGCGCGGGCATGCTGACGGCGGCCGCGATGTCATCGGGCATCGCCACCGCCGCCACCACCGGGACCGCCGACCTCGCCTGGACGGCCGCGTCGAGCGGCGGCGTGACGGGCTACCGCATCTATTACGGCGCGGCACCGCGCTCCTACGTGCAGCCGCTCGGCTCCGGCGTTGCCGCCGGCAGCGCGACCAGCTTCAAGCTGACCGGTCTGACCACCGGCCGCACCTACTACTTCGCGGTGACTTCGGTCGACGCGCAGGGCCGCGAAAGCGCCTACTCCAACGAAGCGAGCAAGGCGATCCCGGAACCCGCACCCGCACCCGCACCCGCACCCGCACCCGCACCCGCACCCGCACCGGCACCCGCACCCGCACCCGCACCCGCACCCGCACCGGCACCGGCACCGGCACCGGCACCCGCACCGGCACCCGCACCGGCACCGGCACCGGCACCGGCACCCGCACCCGCACCCGCACCCGCACCCGCACCCGCACCCGCACCCGCGCCCGCACCCGCACCCGCGCCCGCGCCCGCACCGGCACCGGCACCCGCAGGCGTGCTGCTTCTCGGGACGAAGACCACGGAGTCGTTCGTCAACACCAATCCCGCGGGCATGGCCGAGGCCTTCTCACTGACCGCCAAGGCAAGCGGAACGGCCAACGCGCTCAACGTCTTCCTTGACACCGGCAGCACCGCGACCAAGGTGATCGTCGGCGTCTATGCCGACGCGTCCGGCAAACCCGGACAGCGGCTGGCGACCGCGACGATCAGCGCGCCGAAGGCGAACGCGTGGAATGCTGTCAGCCTTCCCAGCAACATCAGCTTGACCGTCGGGACACGCTACTGGATCGGGCTGATGGCGCCGACGGGGTCGGGAACCATCAAGTTCAGGACCAGGAGTTCGGGCGCATCGGGCACGGCCGCGTCGGTGACGACCAGCCAGACCAACCTGACCGCCATGCCGACGAGCTGGTCGGTCGGCACGACCGCCAAGTACTCGCCGGTGTCGGCCTACCTCGTGTCCGTGAGCACAGCGCCCGCGCCGGCACCTGCGCCTGCCCCGGCACCCGCGCTGCTGATGGGCGTGAGCACGATCCAGGCGACAGTCGACTCCAATCCTTCGGGCATGGCCGAGGCGTTCATCTACACCGCCAGCGCAAGCGGATCCGCGACCTCGCTCAACCTCTACCTGGACGCCGGCAGCACCGCGACCAAGGTGATCGCCGGTGTCTACGCCGATGCGGCCGGCAAGCCGGGAGCATTGCTTGCCAGCGCCACGCTGGCCGCGCCGAAATCCGGCGCCTGGAACGCCTTGGGCATTCCGACGCTCAGTGTGAAGTCCGGTACTCGCTACTGGATCGCGCTGCTGACGCCGCCGGGCTCGGGCACCATCAAGTTCAGGGACGTGGCGTCCGGTGGCGGAGGCGCCGTCACGACCCAGCAGACCAACCTCACGACCCTGCCCGCGAGCTGGTCGGTGGGTGCGACTTATGCCAACTCGCCGCTGTCTGCCTACCTGAAGTAGGGCACCTCAGAGAAGACGTACCGGCGTCGACGGCGTCGCGCCGGCCGGCGCTTCCGGTCCGGGTCCGGAGGCGGCTGCGTCGGGCGCTTCCGGCGGCTAGGACGGACGGCATGGCGCCCAGAGCCTGCGGACGCCATTTCCTGTCGCGGCGCAGCAACGCGACTGCTCGTCTCGATCACGGGGTGAGCGCATCTGGCCTCGCCCTGCGTGACGCTGCCGTACGGGCGTAGCGCCCCGCCCTTCGATCCCCTTCCGATGCGCTCTGCCCCGTCCCCCCGATCAGAGGAAAACCTCAGGTCGCGGGGGGCGCAAGTCATCGACGCTCCTCTAACTCCTCGTTACATTGGCCTTGAACTAGGGGGCGAGGCAGAGTGATGGCTGGCGGGTCGTTTGATCGATCGGCGCTGCTGCCGCCGGCAGCCTTGCTCCCTGTTGCCAAGCCAATACGGCACGTCGCACAAGCGGCTTGTCCGACAACAGGGAGGCCGTGATGCCGGTTGACGACTCGGTCGAGTTGGGACGGGATGTCAAGATTTTCCAGCCTTCGCTGGTCAATCTCTATGGCTGCTCGATCGGCGACGAAACGCGGATCGGGGCCTTCGTCGAAATCCAGCGGGGAGCCCGCATCGGAGCGCGCTGCAAGATTTCCTCGCACAGCTTCGTTTGCGATGGCGTGACGATCGAGGACGAGGTCTTCGTCGGCCACGGCGTCATGTTCACCAACGACCGCGCCCCGCGCGCCACCAACGCCGACGGTGCTTTGCAGACCGGGCAGGACTGGAGCCTGGAGCCCACCCTTCTCAAGCGCGGCGCCTCGATCGGCAGCAACGCGACCATCGTCTGCGGCGTGACGATCGGAGTTCGCGCGCTGGTCGGTGCCGGCGCCGTGGTCACGCGCGACGTGCCCGACCACGCCATCGTCGCCGGTGTTCCGGCGCGAATCGTCGGCGACGTGCGTACGCACCGCGATGGCGCCGCCGTCGGCGACGAACAGTGCGCGGCCCGATCCATCGAGCCGGACGGCGCACTCATGCGCGCCGTTGCTTAAGACACGAGCGGAGGGCAGGAACATGATCAAGATCGGTGTGGTTGGCTATGGCTACTGGGGGCCGAACCTGGTGCGCAACTTCATGGAGACACCGGGGGCCACGGTCGCCGCTGTTTCGGACCTCGACCCGGCCAAGCTCGAGCTGGTCCGCAAGCGCTACCCCACGATCCAGACCACGACCGACGTGCGCGAGTTGCTTGCCGACCCGACGATCGACGCGATCGCAATCGCCACGCCGGTTCGCACCCACTACGAGCTCGGGCTCGAGGTGCTGATGGCCGGCAAGCACCTGTGGCTCGAGAAGCCGATGACCGAGACCTCGGTCCAGGCGCGCCGCCTGGTCGACGAGGCCCAGCGGCGCAATCGCGTGCTGATGGTCGACCACACCTTCGTCTACACCGCCGCGGTACGCAAGATGGCGGACCTGGTGCGGGCTGGCGAACTCGGCCGCATCTACTACTACGACTCGATGCGCGTGAACCTCGGTCTGTTCCAGCGCGACGTGAGCGTGATCTCGGATCTGGCCGTGCACGACTTCTCGATCCTCGACTACGTCTTCGGCGAGAGTCCGGTTGCCATCTCGGCCAGCGGCACGAACCACTTCCCCGGTACGCCGGAGAACCTGGCCTACGTCACGCTGTTCTA
Source organism: Rivibacter subsaxonicus (assembly GCF_004217215.1). Taxonomy (GTDB): domain Bacteria; phylum Pseudomonadota; class Gammaproteobacteria; order Burkholderiales; family Burkholderiaceae_C; genus Rivibacter; species Rivibacter subsaxonicus. The sequence goes on along the minus strand of NZ_SHKP01000005.1, from coordinate 340,195 downwards.
CGAGTCCGGAATGATCGCGCACGCCAACGTCAGCTGGCTGGCGCCGGTGAAAGTGCGCCAGATCCATGTCGGCGGCAGCCAGAAGATGATCACCTACGACGACCTCGAGCCGAGCGAAAAGATCAAGGTCTACGACAAGGGCGTCAGCTTCACCGACGACCCGCAGCACATCCAGGCCATGCGCATCGGCTACCGCAGCGGCGACATGTGGGCACCGATGCTCGCGGCCACCGAGGCGCTCCGCGTCGAGGGCGAACACTTCGTTGACTGCATCGTCAACGGCAAGACCCCGTTGACCGACGGCCGGCTCGGCCTGCGCGTGGTCGAGCAGATCGAAGCCGCGAACCTGTCGATGCGTCGACGCGGCGAAACCGTCGAACTTCGTCAGCAGGAGAAGGCAGCGTGATCCCATTTGTCGACCTGAAGGCGCAGTACGCCTCGATCAAGACCGAAGTCAACGCGGCAATCCAGGGCGTGCTGGAGAGCTGCCAGTTCACGCTGGGCAGCGAGGTCGTGGCCTTCGAGCAGGAGTTCGCGGCCTACTGCCAGGGGCAGCACGGCATCGGCGTCAACACCGGTACCAGCGCGCTGCACATGGCGTTGCTCGCGGCCGGCATCGGCCCCGGCGACGAGGTCATCACGGTGCCGTTCACCTTTGTCGCCACGGTCGCGGCGATCCAGTACGCCGGCGCCACGCCGGTGCTGGTCGACATCGATCCGAAGACCTTCACCATCGACGTCGGTGCCATCGAGGCGGCGATCACGCCGCGCACGAAGGCGATCATGCCGGTACACCTCTACGGGCAGCCGGCCGACATGGATCCGATCCTAGAGATCGCACGTCGCCACGGCCTGATCGTGATCGAGGACGCGTGCCAGGCCCACGGCGCCGAGTACAAGGGCCGCCGCGTCGGCAGCATCGGCGACATGGGCTGCTTCAGCTTTTATCCCGGCAAGAACCTCGGCGCCTGCGGCGAGGGCGGCATGGTCGTCACCAACAACGCCGAGTACGCGCGCACGATCCGCATGCTGCGCGACTGGGGCGCCGAGAAGAAGTACCACCATGTGATGAAGGGCTACAACTTCCGGCTCGAAGGCATCCAGGGCGCGGTGCTGAGGGTCAAGTTGCGCCATCTCGAGGCATGGACCGAGGCACGTCGCCGCGCCGCGGCCAGCTACGAGCGGCACCTCGCCGGCAGCGGCATCGCGACGCCGCAGGCCGCCGCCTATGCCCGCCACGTGTACCACGTGTATGCGATCCGCACGCAGCATCGGCAGGCCTGGCAGGAGCAGTTGCTTGCCGCCGGCATCCAGACCGGTGTGCACTACCCGATCCCCGTTCACCTGCAGCCGGCCTACGCAGATCTCGGCTACGGCGTGGGTGCCTTCCCACACGCCGAGCGGGCCTCGGCCGAGGTTCTGTCGCTGCCGATGTTCCCCGAGTTGAGCGAGGCGCAGTGCGAGACGGTGTGCGCTGCGCTGCGCGCGCTGGCGCCGGTGGACAGCCCCGCGCTGGCGATGGCCGGCGCGGCTTGAGACTCCAGACGCGACGGCGATCACGATGTCTGCCGCCATTCAGGCGCGTAGCGCCAGCAACCAGGACCTGCTGATCTTCCCGTGCAATGGCAATGCATTGGAGGCGCTCGACTGCCTGGGCGCCGCCTTCCGTTGCATTGGCTTCGTCGATGACACGCCGGCCAAGCAGGGCGCTCGCGTCGGCGGCCTGCCGGTGCTCGGCCGCGCCGCGTTGCTCGAGCATCCGCAGGCGCTGGTTCTGGCGGTGCCAGGGGGGCCGGCGTCGTTTCGCTCTCGACTGCAACTGATCGCCGGGCTCGATATCGATCCCCGGCGTCTTGCCACGGTGATCCACCCGAGCGCGCGTATCTCGCCGCTCGCCACCATTGGGCGCAACGTGCTGATCATGGCGGGCGTCGTGGTCACCAGCAACGCCGTGATCGACGACCACGTCTGCGTGCTGCCGAACACCGTCATTCACCACGACGCGCACATCGGCGAGGGTTGCCTGATCGGATCGAACGTGACGGTCGCCGGGGGCGTCGCGCTCGGTCGCAACAGCTACGTCGGCAGCGGCAGCTCCTTGAAGAACGGTATCGAGATCGGCGCCGGCGCGCTGGTTGGTCTTGGCAGCAATGTGCTTCACCGCGTCCCGCCTGGCGCGACCGTCGCCGGCAATCCGGCGCGATCCCTGCAACAGTAGCGGGAGCTGGCAATGTCCTACGTCGCAGCAGACGAATCGAGCAGGCCGACCGTGGACAGGGCCGATCCGGAGTCCGCAGCGCGGGTCGTCGCCTTCCCGAGTGGTGCAGCCAGTCCGCTCGGACGTGGCCAGACGTCGACGTCAGACAGCGCCGCCCGCCACCGCCGCGCAAGCGACGCACCGCTGGCGGCCGACGGCGCGCCGATCGACAGCAATGACGATCACTCGCGCAGCGACTTCTTCGCCACCCTGCTGGCCACGGTGCGCCACAGCGAGCGTACCGGCGCGCCGCTGGCAATCGCGGTCTTCAGCATCGATCCCGAGAAGCACAACAGCATCGGTGCGGCAAACCGCTTGCTCAAACTGCTGCACATGGCCAAGCGCGACTCGGACGTTCTCGGCTACCTCGACAGCGAGCGCGCCGCCGTGCTTTTGGTCGACACCGACCTGTGTGGGGCGCAGCGCTTCACCCAGCGCGTGGGCCGGCGGGCCGCCGACCTGGGCCGCTCGGCGGTCAGTGCGGTCTATCCGGACGCGCTGTTCGACCAGGTGATCCGCGACTGTCGCGAGGTCGGCGAGCGCTCGACGTTGCCGCCCTACATCTATCGCGGCCCGGACGCCTTCGGCTACCCGCTCAAGCGCAGCCTCGACGTCATCGGCGCCGCACTCGCGCTGGTCCTGCTCTCGCCGCTGATGCTGCTGACCGCGCTGGCCGTCAAGCTCAGCTCGCCGGGGCCCGTGATCTTCAGGCAGACGCGGCTCGGCAAGGGCGGGGTGCCGTTCGAGTTCCTCAAGTTCCGCTCGATGTTCGTTGCCAACGACGACGCGGCTCACCGCGCCTACGTGGCTCGACTCATCGCCGGCGAGCATGAACCCGGGCAGCAAGGTGACGGGCCGCTCTACAAGATCGGCGCCGACCCGCGTATCACGGCCGTCGGCAACGTCATTCGCAAGACGAGCATCGACGAGCTGCCGCAACTGTGGAACGTCCTCAAGGGCGACATGAGCCTGGTCGGCCCCCGGCCGCCGCTGAACTACGAGGTGGAGCGCTACCGCGCCTGGCACCTGCGCCGGACGCTCGACGCCCAGCCGGGCATCACCGGCGTGTGGCAGGTATCCGGGCGCAGCAACGTGTCCTTCGACGAGATGGTGCGCATGGACCTGCGCTACATCCGCCACTGCTCGTTGAAGATGGATCTGAAGATCCTGGCCAAGACCGTGATCGTGGTGCTGCGCGGAGACGGTGCGAGCTGAGACTTTGAACATGGAGTTGGTGACCCAATGAAGCTCGACGGTGCAAGCATCCTCGTGACCGGCGGCTGCGGCCTGATCGGCTCGAGCACGATCGATCTGTTGTTGCGCGAGCATTCGCCGGCGCGCATCCACATCGTCGACAACATGAGCCGCGGCACGCTGCACAACGTCGAGCGCGCACTGGGCGACCGGCGTGTGAGCCTGACGGTGGCTGACATCCGTGACCCGCACGCCGTGCAGACGGCGATGCGTGGCGTCGACGCCGTGCTGCACATGGCGGCGCTTCGCATCACCGCCTGCGCGGCCGATACGCGTGAGGCGCTGCAGGTCATGTGCGACGGCAGCTTCAACGTTGTCGAGGCCGCGCGTGCTACGGGCGTCAAGCGCCTGGTCGCCGCGTCGTCGGCGTCGATCTACGGCCTGGCAACCGTCTTTCCGACTCCCGAGGACCACCATCCGTACAACAACCAGACCTGGTACGGCACCAGCAAGGTGATGCTCGAGGGGCTGCTGCGCTCGTACCACGCGATGTACGGGCTGCCCTACGTGGCGCTGCGCTACTTCAACGTCTACGGGCCGCGGATGGACATTCACGGCAAGTACACCGAGGTGCTGATCCGCTGGATGGAGCGCATTGCCGCCGGGCAGCCGCCGCTGATCCTGGGCGACGGGCTGCAGACCATGGACTTCGTCTACATCGACGACGTGGCGCGCGCCAACGTGCTGGCGCTGGCCTCCGACGTCAGCGACGAGGTGTTCAATGTGGCCAGTGGCACCGAGACGAGCCTGCGCGAACTGGCGGCCGCGCTCTCGCGTGTGATGGGGGCAGACGATAGCCCCGAGTTTGGCCCCGAGCGTCAGGTCAATCCGGTCTCGAGGCGGCTTGCCGACACCGCCAAGGCTGAACGCCAGCTCGGCTTCAAGGCACAGACTGATCTCGACGAAGGGCTCGAGCGCCTCGTGTCCTGGTGGCAGGCGCAGACCGTCAAGGCGGAGGCCGCATGATCCCGATCACGCGCCCACTGATGGGCGAGCCCGAGGCCGAGGCCGCGCGCCGCGTCATCCTCAGCGGCTGGACCACCCAGGGGCCGGAGGTCGCGGCCTTCGAGAACGAGTTCGCAAACCTGGTTGGTGCGCCGCATGCCTGCGCGGTGTCCAACTGCACCACCGCGCTGCACCTTGCGTTGCTGGTGGCGGGTGTCGGGCTTGGTGACGAAGTCATCACCGTCAGCCATTCGTACATCGCTACCGCGAACAGCGTTCGCTACTGTGGCGCGACACCGGTGTTCGTCGACATCGAGCCGCACAGCTACAACATCGATCCGCGCCTCGTCGAGGCCGCCATCACGCCGCGTACGCGGGCCATCCTCTGCGTCCACCAGATCGGCCTGCCGTGCGACCTAGCGGCCCTGGTGCCGCTGGCGCGCGCGCACGGGTTGCCACTGGTCGAAGACGCGGCCTGCGCCGTCGGCAGCGAGGTGCTCTGGAACGGCCAATGGGAGCCGATCGGCCGCCCGCATGGCGACGTGGCCTGCTTCTCATTGCATCCGCGCAAGGTGATCAGCACCGGCGATGGCGGCGTGCTGACGACGCGTCATGCCGATTGGGATCAGCGCTACCGACTGCTGCGCCAGCATGCGATGAGCGTGCCGGCCTCGGTGCGCCATGGCGCTGCCCAGGTCATCTTCGAGCAATACCCGGAGGTCGGCTTCAACTACCGCATGACCGACATCCAGGCCGCGGTGGCCCGCGAGCAGCTCAAGCGCCTGCCGGGCATCGTGAGCGAGCGTCGTGCACTTGGCGCGCAGTACCCGGCGTTGCTGGCCGACATCCGTGGGCTGTCGCTGCCCTCGGAGCCCGCCTGGGCGCGTACGAATTGGCAGAGCTACTGCGTGCAACTGCCCGCGCATTGCGACCAGCGCCAGGTCATGCAACAGATGCTCGATGCCGGCGTTGGTACCCGTCGCGGCATCATGTGCAGCCACCGGGAGCCGGCCTATGCCGGCATGACGCGACCGCACCCGCTGCCGCGCTCCGAAGCGGCGCAGGATCGCTGCATTCTGCTGCCGCTGTTCCCGGGGATGACGCCGCAACAGCAGGGCCAGGTGGCCGAAGCGCTGGCGCAGGCGTGCGCGACGACCAACGCCTTCGCATGAACCCGACACCGGCATCGACGGCGCATGCGACGTCGGAGGGTGCCGCACTGGCGCCAGCGGCGCCGGTGAAAAGCAGCTATCAGCAGATCCTCTCGGCCTGCATGCTGATGGGCGGGTCCTCGGCAATCAACATTGCCGTCTCCATCGTGCGCACGAAGGTGGTGGCTGTGCTGCTGGGTCCGGCGGGCTTTGGCCTGATGGGCATGTTGTCTGCAATCGCCGACCTGGCTCACAGCCTGGCGAGCATGGGCATCAACAACAGCGGCGTGCGGCAGATCGCCGAAGCTCAGGCTGCTGGCGATACCGAGCGAGTGGGCCGAAGCGCCGCCGTGCTCAGGCGTGTTGCGTGGCTGCTGGGTCTGAGTGGCGCGTTGCTGGTTGTAGTGCTCAGTGCGCCAATCGCAAGACTCAGCTTTGGTGACGAGCGCCACGCTGGCGCGGTCGCGCTGCTGGCACTGGCCGTATTCCTCAGGCTGATCGCCAGTGGCCACGCGGCCGTGCTGCAGGGGGCGAGGCGCATCGCCGACCTGGCACGCATTGGGGCCTGGGGCGCTGCCGTCAGCGCGGTTGCCACGGTGTTGATCGTTTTCTGGCTGGGCGAGGCCGGCGTGGCGCCTGCCCTGGTTGCCAGCGCCGCCGTCCAAGTGCTGATCGTGTGGCACTACGCACGGCGCCTGGACATCAGCCGCGTTGCGGTGGCGTGGTCTGACACCTGGCGTGAGAGTCGCCCGCTGCTCCAACTGGGCTTTGCCTTCATGGCAAGCGGCCTGTTGATGATGGCGGCTTCGTACGTCGTGCGCCTGATCGTGCTGCACAACGGCGGTCTCGAGTCGGCCGGGTACTTCCAGGCGGCCTGGACGCTGGGTGGGCTGTACGTGGGCTTCATCCTCGGCGCAATGAGCGCTGACTTCTATCCGCGACTGGTGGGCTTGGCGACGCAACACGACCAGATGAACCAGCTGGTCAACGAGCAGACCCGTGTCAGCGTCCTGCTTGGCGGACCCGGTGTGATCGGTACGCTGATTCTCGCGCCACTGCTGGTGCCGATGTTCTACAGCCCGCAGTTCGCAGCGGCTGTCGACGTGCTGCGTTGGATCTGCCTCGGAATGGCCGTCAGGGTGGTGAGCTGGCCGATCGGCTATGTCGTGATTGCTAAAAATCGACGGGCACTCTTCGTTGCCGTTGATGCCGGCTGGACCGCGCTGTATCTCGCGCTCTGCTGGACACTAGTCGGGAAGTTCGGTCTGGTGGGCGCTGGTATCAGCTTCTTGCTAGCCAACATGTTTCACCTCGTTTTGATTGCGGTCGTGGCTCGCAGACTTGTTGGGTTCGCCTGGAGCCAGGCGAACGCTAGGCTTCTGCTCGCGTATGCGGCATGCGCCGCACTTGCCTGGATCGCGCCCTACTTCGGTAGCGCTTGGGCACATCTCATGTCCGGTGCGGCGTTGCTGCTCGTCAGCGGCTACGCCGTCAGGTCGCTGGTCCTGTTGTCTGAAGCAGACCTCGTGCCCTGGGCACGTCTGCGCGCATTGCTAAAGGGACAACGCACGTGAAGTCCATTGACGTAGTAGTGCCCTGCTACAACTACGGAGCATTCCTGCGTGAATGCGTCGAAAGCGTTCTGTCGCAGTCGGTCAGCGATTTGCGCGTGCTCATCATTGATGACGCTTCGCAGGACAACACTCCCGATGTCGCCCAAGAACTTGCACGTGCGGATCGGCGAGTGACCTTTGTGCGCCATCCGAAGAACGCGGGGCACATCGCCACCTACAACGAGGGCATCGATTGGTGCGCGGCGCAGCTGTCGATGCTGCTGTCGGCGGATGACTATCTGCTCCCCGGTGCACTAGGGCGTGCAATCGACGTCTTTGACCGTCACCCGCGGCTCGGGCTGGTGTTTGGCAACAGCAAAGTGTTGACGGCGAACGGCCGCCTGACTGACCAGCGTTGCAGCGCGCTCGAAGGCACTGGCGCCGCAACGGAAGTCATCGGCGCCGATCAGTTCATCAGGCTGTCCAAGGCAACAAACATTGTTCCAACACCGACGGCCGTGACATCGACCGAGATGGTGAAGGGAAGCGGTGGGTATCTGGCCTCGCTTCCTCATACCGCGGACATGGAGATGTGGTGGCGACTGGCCGTACTGGGAGGGGTTGGCTTCGTTCACGACTTTCAGGCCGTGTACCGCCGCCATGATCTGAACATGTCGACCGCGTACTCGCAGGATCGGCACGGCCTAGGAGATCTCCGCGGTCGACGAGATGCGGTCGACTACTTCTTCCGTGCCTGGGGCGGCAGGCTCGAGCACGCTGTTGCATTGCGCGCCGATGCGCTTCGTGTGCTGAGCATGACCGCGGTCGGCATGGCTGGAGATGCGGTCCTTGCTTCTGACGATACAGCGGTCAGAGCACTTTGCTCGTTTGCCGAGGAACTGAACCCGGCGATACGTCGCAGCCCTCAATGGCAGAAGCTAGCGCTCAAGCAGTTGATCGGACCGCGCGCGTGGCGAGCGCTGCGCACGCTTGCCACCCCATGGCGGCTCTCCGCGTAGTGTTTCGTCGCCTCCTTGGTGTCGCGCATGTGGATATCAGAGCTCTTGGCCTGAGCGACGGTGTCGAGTCGATGAACCCCAGCGCCGAAACCCGTCAAGCGCAGCGCCATCTGCGCACATTGATCTCGGCCGGCCACGAGACTCAAGAGCGATCGAAAGCGCACTCAGTCGAAACGCCGGCGCACAGCAAGCCTGCGAGGCGCGTGTTGGTGTTCAGCCACGCAATGTCGCGCAACGGCGCAAGCCTGCTGTTGCTGCAAATGTTGCGCTGGCTCAAGCAGCACGGCAACTTTCAGATTGATGTCGTGAGCGATGGACACGGGCCGCTTGTCGAGGACTTCCGCGCTATTGCATCCGTGACCATCGTGTCGAGCATGCCGTACCCGATTCGGCTGCTGCCGTCCAGGTGGGCGCGACCGGTCGCGTCGGCTTGGTTGCGCGCCAAGCTTCGTGCATTGACGCTTGGCCGTCGGTACGACTTGGTGTACGCAAACACGGCGGCGGTCTGGCCGTACGTCGCGGCGCTCGGCGATCGGCCCCCACCGTTGATCTGGCACATCCACGAGCTTCCCTATGCGCTCGGACTGACGCTACCGGATGACGGGGCGCGAGGGGCACTGCGTGCTGCCAATAGAGTCGTCGCGGTCTCGCGCGCAGTCGCGCAGGCGTTGAGCAGCGGCTACGCCGTCAGGCCGGAGTGCATCGACCAGATATACGGCTTTGTTCCCGACGAAGCCCCGTCCTTGGCAATTCGGGCGGAGCTTCGGGCCAAGGTTCGCCATCAGCTAGGTCTGCCAGAAGACGCGTTCGTGGTTGGCGGCTGTGGCGGTCTGGGTTGGCGCAAGGGCACTGACCTGTTCCTGCAGATCGCGCGGCTCGCACAGCGCGCCGACGGCGCACAGCGGGTGCACTTTCTGTGGGTAGGTGGTGCGCAGTGCGGATCTCCTGAAGCAATGCAGTTCGACTTCGATGTCAAGCAACTGGGCTTGGAGGCGGTTTGCTGCAGGGTGCCAGCAACGGCAGATGTGTCTGCCTACTACTGCGCCATGGATGCCTTCGCACTCACATCGCGCGAGGATCCCTTTCCGCTGGTCGCCCTCGAAGCGGCCACGCATCGCCTGCCGGTGGTGTGCTTTGCGATGGCTGGTGGCACGCCGGAGTTCGTGGCCGGCGACGCCGGGCGCGTTGTTCCCTACCTGAACTTGACCGCCTTCGTCGCGGCACTGCGGGAACTGGCATGCCAGCCCGAGCTTGGAGCGCGCCTGGGGGAGGCCGGCCGTCAGCGGGTACTGCGCGAGCACAGCATTGACGCTCAGGGACCCAGGCTGCTGCGCAGCGTCGAGCGGTGCCTGGAAGCCGCCTGAGGTCGCGCCGTGTACGCCACCGACAACGCCACCAACATCAGCGCCTTCGGCCTGATCTTCGGCCTGCTGATGTGCTTGCTGATGCTGGTGCTGCCGCGTCGGCATGCCGTGGTGCCGATCGTCGCGCTGGTCTGCTACATGACGATGGGCCAGCGCATCCTGATCCTCGACCTCAACTTCACGCTGATCCGCTTGCTGGTGCTGTTCGGCTTCGTGCGCATGCTGATGCGCGGCGAGGCGCAGCTCGACAAGCCGAGTCCGCTTGATCGCGCAATGGTCTGGTGGGTCGTTGCGAGCATCGTGACCTACACGGCGCTGTGGCAGACAAGCTCTGCCTTCGTCAATCGGCTTGGCCTGGCCTACGACGCGCTCGGTCTCTACTTCCTGTTTCGCGTACTGGTGCGCAACGTTGACGAGATGCGCTTTGTTGTGCGCCTGTTCGCGCTGATGGTGGCTCCGGTGGCGATCAGCATGATCGTCGAGAAATTGTCGGGGCAGAACCCCTTTGCGGCCTTCGGCGGCGTGCCGCCCAATGCGCTGGTGCGCGAAGGCGTCATTCGGTGCCAGGGGCCGTTCATGCACCCGATCCTGGCCGGAGCCTTTGGCAGCGCGTTGCTGCCGCTCTTCGTCGGGCTCTGGTGGCAGCGCGATGGCAAGCGCTCGACGGCGCTCATCGGCATCGTCTCGGCGCTGGTGATTGTCGTCACCTCCGGCTCCAGCGGGCCCGTGATGGCGGCCGGCGCTGGCGTGATTGCCTTGGCGATGTGGCCCTGGCGCCAGCACATGCGCACCGTGCGCTGGGGTCTGGGACTCACCGTACTCACATTGCACCTGGTCATGGCTGCGCCCGTGTGGTTCCTGCTCGCCCGGGTCGGCGTCTTTGGCGGCTCGACGTCGTATCACCGCGCGATCCTGATCGATCACGCGGTCAACCGCTTCTCCGAATGGTGGCTGGTCGGCACGTACTCGACCGCGCATTGGGGCTACTACATGTTCGACGTGACCAACCAGTACGTGCTGATCGCAGTGCAGGGTGGCCTGATCTCGCTGGTACTTTTCATCGTGATCATCGTCCGCGGCTTTGGCTCGGCGGGTCGTGCCGTGCACGCCTGGGAAAGTGCCGATCGCGGCGAGCAGCGCTTCCTCTGGGCGCTTGGCGCCTCCTTGCTGGTGCACTGCTTCAACTACATCTCGGTGCCGTACTTCGACCAGAACATCGTGAACTGGTACCTGCTGCTGGCGATGCTCGCGACAGCAGGCACGCTGGTGCCGGACGGCACCGCAGCCGAGGCGGCGAAGCCTCCCGACGGCATTGCCGGCGGTACCAACCCCTGGCGCAACCGTGAGCGCCGAGTGACCGGGCGGCTGGATCCTGCTGTTTCCCATCAAGTTGGAGGCCACCGATGCTGACCCTGGGCGCCGAGGAACTCGTAGTCGCCACCCACCTGGCGCAGGCCGTGGCGGCGCTTGCCAGGACGGTCGAGGGCCAGCACGGCGGAGACGACAACTACCTGCAGGGGCAGATCACGCGCTACATGCGCGCCGCGGCGCGGATCGCGGAGGTGTGTCCTGCCGGCGGGAAAGTGCTGGATATCGGCAGCCACTATCTCCACCAGAGCGTGTTGTTGCGCGAGTTGGGCTACGAAGTCGTTGGCATGGATATCGGCCTGTTCGCGGAGGCTGGATTTGTCGTGGAGCGCGCCCGGCGTCACGACATCCAGAACTTCGCCGTCAACGCCATCGAATCGGGCGAATTCCTGCCCGGCCTCGAGGGCCAGTTCGACCTGATCGTCTTTACCGAGATCCTCGAGCACATCACCTTCAATCCGGTCCGGTTCTGGGCCCGCGTCTACGAGTTGCTTAAGCCGGGTGGCGTCATCTATCTGTCGACGCCGAACGCGTTGCGGCCGGCCGCATTCGTGCGGCAGCTTCTCGACCTGCTGCGCTTGCGTGGCATCGGCATCGGCCTCGACGAGATCATGGGCAGCGTGACCTACGGTCACCACTGGAAGGAGTATTCGGCGTGGGAGATCCGGCGCTACTTCGCCTTGCTCTCGCCGGACTTCGATGTCGGCATTCGCTGGTACTCGTCCGAGTCGCCCGACGCGCGCGGCGTCAAGGCGCTGCTCAAGCGCGCCATCGCCAAGGTGCCGATGTTTCGTTCGGACATCGAGGCGGTCATCGTGCGACGTGGCAGCCTCGGCTTCTCGGCACGGCCGCCGCAGTTGCCGATGCACGCCACGCCGGCCTAGAACTTCAGCCACCCGACTGCGCGGAACTACCCATGCTCGATATCGTTGCGGCCACCAATGACGAGGATGTCCTCGGGCGGAACCTGCTCAGGTCGCCGGTGCTTGCGCTGCCAGGCGTAGGCCTGCATCTGCAGCGCGGGTGCAAGTCTGCGGCCGCCGCCTACAACGCGGGGCTGCGGGCGGCGCGCCACGACGTCGTGGTGTTCGCGCATCAGGACGTCTATCTGCCAAGCGGCTGGAGCGAGCGACTCTTGGAGCAGATCGAGCGCGTCGAACGGCTGCAGCCGCGCTGGGCGGTGCTCGGCATCTATGGCATCGGCACTGACGGTCGGCACGTCGGACAGGTGTGGAGTTCCGGTCTGAACGCCGTCTTTGGCAGCAAGTTCGAACAGCCCGCTCCCGTCCAGTCGGTCGACGAGTTGCTGATCGTGCTGCGACGGAGTTCGGGCATTCGCTTCGACGATGCGCTGCCTGGCTTCCATGTCTACGGCACCGACATCGTGCAGCAGGCGCTGGCTGGCGGGCACGGTGCCTTCGTCGTCTGCGCACCGGCGATCCATAACTCGCGCCCAAGCCGCTACCTGGGGGCGGACTACTTCGAGGCCTACCGCCATGTCGCTGCGAAGTGGCGCGACCGCCTGCCAATCGAGAGTTGCGCCGCACCGCTGCTGCCCGCGGGGCCGCGCTACCTGCGCTTGCGACTGCGCCACCGCCTGAGTGAGTGGCGTCACGCCGGCGTCGATCGCCGCACGCTCGACCGCAACTACGACAGCGCGGCCATCGCGCGCCGACTGGGCTTCGAATGAACACGGCAACTCCGTCCATCCTGGATTCCGAGGTCCGCGCGAGCCGATCCGTGGCCACCGTGCGCGACCGCAGTCGTCCGCTGCGTGTCTGCATGGTTGCCTACACGTTCTACGAGAACGACGGTCGAGTCATGCGCTATGCCGAGGCGCTGGCGCAGGAAGGCGCCGAGGTCGACGCCATCGTGCTTGCGCGCGAGGGGCAGCCACGCGATGTGTCGATCAATGGCGTACGCGTGCTGCGGGTCCAGACAAGGCAGAAGAACGAACGCAGCAAGCTTGCCTACCTGACTCGCATCGGTCGCTTCTTCCTGCGCTCGATGTTCGAGTTGAGCCGCCGGCACTGGACGCGCTCCTATGACCTGATCCACGTGCACTCGGTGCCGGACTTCGAGGTGTTCGCGGCCCTGCTGCCCAAGCTCAGCGGCGCACGCGTCATCCTGGACATTCACGACATCGTGCCCGAGTTCTACGCGGCGAAGTTCGGCGTCGGTCACGACTCACTCGTATTCAAGGCGCTGAAGCTCGTCGAACGCGGGTCGGCGGCATTTGCCGACCACGTGATCATCGCCAACGATCTCTGGCTGGAGAAGATCGCGGCGCGCGCGACAGCGCGCGAAAAGTGCTCGTCGTTCATCAACTATCCAGACCTGAACGTGTTTCGTCCGGAGCTTCGGACACGAGCCGCCGACGATGGCCGCTTCGTGCTGTCGTACCCCGGAACGCTGAACTGGCATCAGGGACTCGACATCGCCATCCGGGCTTTTGCGCTGGTCCGTCACGAAACGCCGGGAATGGAATTCCACATCCACGGCGAGGGTCCGGCGCGCGCGGAACTCGAGCGGCTCATCGCGGAACTCGACCTGGCCGATCGGGTCCGGCTGCACCAACCGGTGCCGCTGCGAGAGGTCGCTGCGGTGATGGCAAATGCCGATCTTGGCGTGGTACCGAAGCGCGACGACAAGTTCGGAGGCGAGGCCTTCAGCACCAAGATTCTCGAGTTCATGGCGCTCGGCGTTCCGCTGGTGGTCGCGGACACGCGCATCGACCGGCACTACTTCGATGCCACGCTGCTTCGCTACTTCCGGGCCGGCGACGAGGAGGACCTTGCGCGTGTGCTGCTCGATGCCTACCGCGACCGCGCGCTTGGCAAGGAGCTCGCGGCGCGGGCGCTCGAGCACGTGCAGCACAACAGCTGGGGCGTCAACAAGAGTCGCTATTTCTCGATCGTTCAGGAGCTCGTCGATGGTCGCTGAGGCATTCGCAGGGCTGCGCGTCGATCGGCTGCTCACGCTCGGGCTGTTCGCGCCGTTGCGGCGCATCGGCGCCTCGGCCGAGGCGCCGACGATCCCGCTCCTGATGTATCACAGCGTTGCCGACGATATCGATCGCGACGTGCATCCGTACTTCCGCACCGTGACGACGCCGCGCAGCTTCGAGGCCCAGGTGCGCTGCCTGCGCGAGCGAGGCCTCCAAGGCATCACGCTGTCCGAGGCGATGCGCCTGTTGGCCGCCGCGGACTTGGGCGCGCTGCAGCGCAAGGTCGTGCTGACCTTCGACGACGGCTTCCGCGACTTTCGCACCGTGGCCTGGCCCATCCTCCAGCGCGCCGGCTTCGGCGCGACGGTGTTCATGCCAACCGCCTACATCGGCAAGTCCTTCGTCACCGGCCGCGACTGCCTCGACGCCGCGGAGATTCGCGGCCTCGTTGCCGATGGCGTCGAGTTCGGTTCGCACTCGCACAGCCATTGCCGCCTGTACACGCTCGACGAACTCGCTCTCGCTCGCGAATTGCGCTTGTCCAAGTCGGTGCTCGAAGACGCGAGCGGCCAGGCGGTGACGCTGTTCTCCTACCCTTATCGCTTCCCGGAAGAGGACGCGCACTTCACCGGCCGCTTGCGTGAGCAGCTCGACCGCGCCGGCTACAGGGCCGGAGTCACGACGGCGATCGGTCGCGCGCGTGTCGGCGACGATGCCTGGCTGCTGCCGCGGTTGCCTGTCAACGATTGCGACGATGCCGCGCTGCTCGGTGCCAAGCTTGACGGCCACTACGACTGGTTGCGGACCGGGCAGCGCTTGCGCAAGCGCGCGCGCGCCGTGCTTGGTTCCCGGGCCGGCGCCTGAAGGCCGAGGACAGCATGGCTCCGTACGTGATCGTTACTCCCGTCCGCGATGAGGAGAGCTTCATCGCGAGGACTGTTGCATCGGTACTCGGGCAGACCCACCGACCACTGCGTTGGCTCATCGTCGACGATGGCTCGACTGACCGCACCGCGCAGATCGTCCGCGAGATGATGGGCGGCGTCGACTGGATCGACGTCGTCTCCACCGGGTCGACCCGTCGTCGCTTGGGCAGCGCGGAGGTGGAGGCCTTCAGCCTGGGGCTTGCGGCGCTCGATCCCGAGCTCGACTACGAGTTCGTGGTCAAGCTCGACGGCGACGTCGAGCTCGAGCCCGACTACTTCGAACGCGTGGTCGGGCGCATGCAGGCCGATCCACGCTGGGGCATCGCCTCTGGCGTCTATTGCGAAGAGCACCAGGGCCGGTGGGAGCCCGTTTCGATGCCGACCTACCACGCGGCCGGTGCATCGAAGGTCGTGCGGCGCCGGTGCTTCGAGCAGATCGGCGGCTTCGTCGCCAGGAAGGGCTGGGATACGGTCGACGAGATCCGTGCCGGACTCCTAGGTTGGCGCACCGGTCACTTTGACGACATACGCTTTCGCCACCTCAAGCCGGAAGGGGCGGCGATGGGCAGCTTGAGCACGCATCGCTTCCACGGCGAGATCTACTACCAGACCGGCGGGGGCCCCATGTTCCTGCTCGCGAAAGTGGCGCACCGAGCCTGCACAGCCAAGCCCTACCTGCTTGGCGGCGCTGCGATGCTGACCGGCTACCTGGTGCCGCTCGTCGCGCGCCGCCAGCGGCTGGTCAGCGATGCCGAAGCGCGCTACTACCGGTCGATGCTCAACCGTCGGCTGCTGGGTGGTCGCACGCGCGCCCAGGAACCTAGCTAATCGACAGGGCAGCGAAGCAATGTGCGGAATCAGCGGAATCTTCAATCTGGACGGTGCTCCGGTCGATCGCGACCGTCTGCAGTCGATGACCGACACCCTGCATCACCGCGGCCCCGACGGTTCGGGCCTGTTCGTCGACGGCGCAATCGGGCTCGGCCACCGGCGGCTCAGCATCATCGATCTCGAAGGCGGGAGCCAGCCGATAGGCAACGAAGACGACAGCATCCAGGTCGTCTTCAACGGCGAGATCTACAACTTCATCGAACTCCGCGACGAGCTCATCGCCGCCGGCCATCGCTTCAAGACCAGGTCCGATACCGAGGTCATCGTCCATGCCTACGAGCAGTGGGGAACGGACTGCCTGAACCGGTTCAACGGGATGTTCTCCTTCGCGCTGTGGGATGGCCGCGAGCGGCGCCTCTTTCTTGCGCGCGATCATCTCGGCGTCAAGCCGCTTTACTACCACCGCACCGGCAACACGCTGCTGTTCGGCTCAGAGGTCAAGTCGCTTCTGTCCTACCCGGACTGCACGCGCGATGTCGACCTGCGTGCGCTCGGCGAACTTTTCACTTTCCGCTACGTGCCATCGCCGCGCACGCTGTTCTCGGGCATCAGCAAGCTGCCTCCGGGCCACTTCATGGTCGCCGACCAGGCCGGCATATCGATCCGGCGCTTTTGGAACTGGGTGCCGAAGCACCTTAGCGACCCCAACGAGGGCGCGCTGATCGAGGAGTACCTCGAGCTGGTCGACAGTGCCGTGCGCCTGCAACTGCGCAGCGACGTGCCGGTGGGTCTGTTCCTCAGTTCCGGCGTCGACTCGGCCTCGCTGCTGTCGGCCATGCGCCGCCAGCTCACCGGCCGGATCCACACCTTCACGATCGGCTTCGAAGGTGGGGAGAAGAGCAACGAGACGGACGATGCGAGCGACCTCGCCCGGCACTTCGGCACCGATCACGAGCAGATGATCGTCGGCGCCTCGGACTACGAGCAGTACTTCGAGCGCTACATGTGGGATCTCGAGGAACCGGTCGGCAACGAGAGCGCGGCGGCGTTCTACTTTGTCAGCCTGATCGCGAGCCGCCGGGTGAAGGTCGTACTCACCGGCCAAGGAGCCGACGAGCCCTGGGCCGGATACCAGCGCCACCTGGGCGTCCAGTTGTCGGAGAGCTACCGGCGACTGCCGCGCTGGCTGACCGGCGGGCTGATCAAGCCGGCGGTGCAGGCGCTGCCGCGCAACGAGCGGCTCAAGCGCGGCGTGGCGACGCTCGATGAGCCAGACGACCTCACGCGCTTCACCAAGATCTACTCCTTCTTCACGCCGGAAATGCGCTCGCGGCTGTTCAGCCAGGACATGCGTGCCGAGATCGGCTACCAGGCCTACGAGGCGCGCGAGGCGCTGGCCCACCTGCAGCGCGATGTCGCGTCGATGGACCCGGTGAGCCAGATGCTCTACATGGACACCAGAGCGAGCCTGCCGGACGACCTGCTGATGGTGAACGACAAGATGTCGATGGCCAACTCGATCGAGTCGCGCGTGCCGTTCCTCGACCGCCGCCTGGTCGAGTTCGTCGAGACGCTGCCGACGCGCTACAAGTTGCGCTCCTCCAGCGGCAAGTACCTGCACAAGAAAGCGCTCGAGCGCTGGCTACCGCCGGCCGTCGTGCATCGCAAGAAGAAGGGTTTCGACAATCCGGTGCAGCAGTGGCTGCGCTCGAAGCTGCTTCAGCATGTCGAGTCGGCGCTGTTCAGCGCCGACTCGTCGATCCGCCAGTACTTCGATGTCGACTATGTCCGTCGGCTGGTCGACCTGCATGGCCAGGGTCGAGAAAACTACATGCGGCACATCTATCTGCTGGTGTCCTTCGAGATGTGGCACCGTCGCTTCATGAGGGGCGCGTGATGGACGTCTCGATCTGCATCGTCAACTGGAACACCCGCGAGTTGTTGCGCGCGTGCCTGCGTTCGATCGCGAGCTGCACCGAGGGCATCGACTACGAAGTGATCGTCGTCGACAACGAATCCTCCGATGGCAGCGCGGCAATGGTGGGCCAACAGTTCCCGCAGGTGAAGCTGGTGGCGGCGGGGGCCAATCTCGGCTTTGCGCGCGGCAGCAATCTCGCGGCGCGGCACGCGACCGGCGACTTCGTTCTCTATCTCAACCCTGACACCGAGCTGGTGACCAACGCGGTGGCCGGCATGTGGCAGTTCTTGCAGCGCGACCCCGCGAGCGGCGCAGTCGGATGCCGGATCCTGAACTCCGATGGCTCGATCCAACTGACTTGCGCGAGCGCCTTCCCGTCGCCGCGCAACGAGCTGTCCTCGATGCTGCTGCTCGACCGCGTGTTCCCGAGCAGCCGTCTGTTCAGTGCGCGTGAACTGGGCTACTGGGACCACGAAGACAGCCGCGTGGTCGACTGCCTGTCGGGAGCCTGCATGATGGTTCGGCGCGAACTCGTCGAGCAGTTGGGTGGCTTTGACGAGCAGCTCTTCATGTATGGCGAGGATCTCGATCTCTGCTGCCGTCTTGGCCGTCTTCAATTGCAGCTCTACTACCTGGCGACCGAGGTGATCTATCACCACGAAGGCGCAGCCAGCCGCAAGAAGGGACGCAGCTTCGCACCGCTGTTCCAGCGCGCCTCGAACTACTACTTCCTGCGCAAGAACTTCGGACCGGTGCGCGCGCTCGCCTACCGCGGCGCGGTGTCGATCGGCGCCGGCGCGCGCCTCGTGGTCGGCGCCGCCAGCCTGCCGCTCTGGGTCTGGCGCAGGAGCGAGAACTCGCCGCGGGCGCGCGACTTCATGGCGAGGCACGGCGACCTGCTGCTCTGGTCGCTTGGCCTCAGGGGTACTCCGGCGCGCTGAGGTCGAATGAACGCCTCTCACATTGCAACTCCACTGGCGGATACGGTCGTGCCGAGTCCCCGGACCGGCGCCGTCGCCGGCAGCTCCATGCGCCGCAAGAGAGTGCTGCTCCTTGGTGCCGGCTTCGGGACCGGCAACATGGGCGTCGGCGCGCTTGCTGCCGGCGCATTGACGATCGTCGCGCAGCGCTTCCCGCGGGCCGAGGTCCTGCTGCTGGACTACGGGCGCGAGGCCACCGTGGATCGCCCTCAGATCGGTGGCCGCGTCGTCGAGGTGCCGCTGATCAATCTGCGCTTCTCCTGGAAGCCGCATCTCCGCAACAACATCGCGCGCCTGTTGCTGGTAGCGGTGATTGCGCGCTGGTTCGGTCCGAAGATGCGTGCGCGCCTGATCGGCCGCAACCGCTGGCTGGCGTTGATCGACGATTGCGATCTGGCGCTGGCCGTCTCGGGCGGCGACAGCTTCAGCGACATCTACGGCCTGGGCCGATTCTTCTACGTGACGCTGCCGCAGTGGCTGATTCTCCTGCTCGGAAAGCCGCTGGTGCTGTTGCCGCAGACCATCGGACCGTTTCAGCGGCCCATGGTCCGAATGATGGCGCGTTCGTTGCTGCGTCGGGCGCAACTGGTCTATACGCGTGACGAGGGCGGAGTCACCGAGATCGGCCAGATCACAGACCACGCACGCTTCTGTCCCGACATGGGCTTCGTTCTCGAGCCTCGGGCGCCAGTCGCGCTCGACCTCGATGGTCTCGCTTGCGAGCGCTCGAGCGAGGATGGCCCGCTGGTCGGTCTCAACGTCAGCGGGCTGCTGATGATCGGCGGCTACAGCGGCAGCAACATGTTCGGTCTCGGCGTCGACTACGCAACGCTGGTCGAACGGCTGATCGCCCTGTTTATCGAACGCAGGCAGGCGCGCGTGTTGCTCGTCCCGCATGTATTCGGCGCGCACGACGAGTGCGACACCGCCGCCATCGAGGAAATCTACTCACGCCTCTGTGCGAGGTATCCGGGGCGGCTGTTCCGTGCGCGAGGCGTGTATGACCAGAGCGAGATCAAGCATGTGATCGGGTTGTGCGACATGTTCGTCGGCGCCCGGATGCACGCCTGCATCGCGGCTTTGTCGCAGGCGGTGCCGACCGTCGGGATCGCCTACAGCGACAAGTTCGCCGGCGTGTTCGACAGCGTTGGCGCCGGCGCCTTCGTTGCTGATCCGCGCCGGCAGTCGTTGTCCGCAATCGAGGAACTCGCCACACGCTGCTTCGATGAGCGCGAGACGCTTGCCGCTCAACTCGAGCTGGCGATACCTGCCGTGCGCGCACGCGTGCTTGGCCTGCTGGACTCCGTTGCATGAACCACTCGATCGCGATTCTTCCGACGTTGAATGACGCGACCGATGTCGCGCGCCATCGCATGTGCATCGGTTGCGGCGCGTGCGTGTCGGTCTGCCCGGAGAAGAAGCTGCAGATGGTTGATCTTCTCGACGATGGACTGCGGCCGGTGTCGACCGGCAACGGATGCGGCGACTGCACGGACTGCCTGACGGTCTGCCCGGGTATTGGCATCTCACATGCCAGCCAGCCGGCGACGGCGGGGTTCAACAAGGCGTTGGCGCCGAGTTGGGGGCCGGTGCTGGAAGTCTGGGAGGGGCACGCCGCCGATGCGGCGCTACGCCGCGACGGCTCGTCGGGCGGACTTGCCAGCGCACTTGCGCTGTACTGCGTCGAACGCGGTGGCATGCACGGCCTGGTGCATATCGGCAGTGACGAGAAGGCGCGCTGGCGCAACCGGACGCAGCTCAGTCGCACGCGCGATGAAGTTCTTGCCGCGACCGGATCGCGCTACGCGCCGGCGTCGCCCTGCGACCACCTCGAGTGGATCGAGGATGCACCGGCACCTTGTGTCTTCATCGGCAAGCCCTGCGACGTCGAAGCCGTGCGAAAGGCCGGAGCAATCCGGCCGCGCCTGGAGCGCAATCTCGGTCTCGCGATCGGGATCTTCTGCGCCGGAACTCCCAGCACGCAGGGCACGCTCGACCTGTTGCATGAGCATGGGCTCGACCCGGCCGAGGTCGAGGATGTGCGCTATCGCGGGCGTGGCTGGCCCGGAAGCTTCGCAGTTCGCCTCAAGCGGGAGCCGGAGGCCTGGCGGGATCTCGCGACCTATGCCGAGGCTTGGGGCTTTCTTCAGAAGTACCGGCCCTACCGCTGCCACCTTTGCCCCGATGGCACCAGCGAGTTCGCCGACATCGCATGCGGCGACCCCTGGTATCGCGAACTCGAGGACGATGAGCCGGGTCAGTCGCTCGTCGTCGTGCGCACGCAGCGCGGGCGCGAGATCGTGCGTGCGGCGATCGAGGCTGGCTACGTGCGACTCGAGCCGGTCCGGCCCGAGCTGTTGCAGATGTCGCAGCGCGAACTGCAACTCAAGCGCGGCGCCATCTGGGGGCGTATCTGGACGATGCGAGCGCTCGCCGTACCGGCGCCGCGCTTTGAAGGCTTCGCGCTGTTCCGCAACTGGCTGGCGATCCCGTGGCGCCACAAGCTGCGCTCCGTGATCGGCACGGCGCGTCGTGTGATCACGCGCCGCTACCACCGGCCGCTGGGCAGCCCCTGGCTGCGCAGCGAGGCTCCGACGCTGGGTGTCCAGGTTCCGCCTGTGCAGCGCTGAGCCGGCGTTGCGCGATGTGGTCGTGGTGCGCGCGCAAATGACTGGAGGGTCCTGCAGTCGTCGCTTGGCGACGACCGCATGACCCTCCTTGCTTGTCGATCGAGGCCGCGGCAGGTAGCTGCTGCGGTCCGAGCCTCAATGTGTCACTTGACCGTGAGGCTGGTCGGGGCCGGCAGCGTCACGACCGCGCCGCCGTACTCGTAGGCACCACGATCCCAGGTGCCGTCGGCGCCGCGCACGATGCCGTCACCGTCCTTGCCGTAGGGGGTCGCCGCGAGTGCGGTACCGGCGGGCGTCGCACTCTTCAGGCGGAAGTCCTTGCCCGTGATCGACTTGAACACGTCGCAGTTGGACGTGCAGACGGTCTTGGTCGATGTCGAATCCCCGTCCTGCTGGGTGTTGTAGTACCAGTTGTGGCTCATCGTGCCACTGAACGAGTTGTTCGTGCGAACGCTCCCGTACCAGATGTTGTTCTTGACCTCGTGCCCGGAGCCCTTCTGAATGACAACCCCGCTGTAACTGCCCTTCAGGTTCATGAAGGTGTTGTTGTAGACGAGGAAGTTGTTGCCTGTGTTGTTGTTGCTGGCGTCGTTGGCAATGAAGATGAAGCCGGCGACTCCGAAGTTGTGGCCCGACTTGCGGCCGGTATCCGCTGCGTACGCGGCCGAGTGGAACGCGACGTTGCCAAAAATCTTCCAGTTCGCAACGGTGCCACCGTTGAGGCCGGCAATGAACGCCGTTCCCTCGATGTCCTCCATCACGTTGTTGCTCCACGTGACGTCGGTGCTCTCTGTCATCGACAGCATCTCGCCATGGATTGCCGGCGTGCTTGTGTTGCGCGCGATGTAGCTGTGATCGACCAGCAGGTTCTTCCAGTTGCCGCGCATCAAGAAGATCGTGCGGTCGGAGTCGTGCAGCGCGCAGTATTGGAATGTGATGTTGCTGTTACCGGCCAAGCCGTAGATCACGTCGTCGCCGCTCCCGGTGTCGCGACCGCCGCCCTGGATGTCGATATAGCGGAACGTGAGGCTGTCGCCGCCAGTGCCGCTACCGTTGTCCAAGCGCACGGGAGAGCGACCGGCAACACGAATGCCGTACTGCGAGGTGGTGCCAAGGTGCCAGTCGCCGTTGCGGCGCTGCCCGTCGAACACGTAGTAGTCCGTGTAGATCTGCCAGTTGCTGAAGATGGCCTGGCCGTCGCCATAGGTGCTCGACCAGCCCGTGTCCGTGCCGTGGTCGGTCTCGGTCGCTTTTCTGATCGTGATGGCCGTTGTGCCGCTGTTGGCGTCGGAGAACGTACGGGAGCCGTAACTCCCATCCGCCAGGTAGTAGACGTCACCGCGCGTGAGGCTCGAAGGCAACGCGGTGTAGGCATTGGTCCAGTCGCTTCCGTTGTTGCTTCCCGTCGCGCCCGGGCGGACGTACTTCGTCGCTGCCTCAGCGGCGCCGGCAGTCAGGGTCACCGCAGCCATCAGCAACGGATAGAGAGTTCGGTTCATGGTTAGTTGCTTCACGTTCAAGACCCAGACTACGGAATCAGCTTGGTCGCTTCGTTGGAATAGGGACTTTCGTTACCAGCGGAGTCGACTGCGGTAACGGTGAAGTAGTAGGTACGACCGCCCTGAAGTGCGGTCACCGTGTACTGGGTGACATTGCCCACTGCGATGCCTGCTCCTCGTGCTTGCACGTAGGCCCCTGATGTCGCACCGTAGTACACACGGTAGCCGGTGACGGGCGCGCCAGTCGCGGCGTTCCATGTCAGAGCCGCAGTCGAAACAGCCGGAGCCGGAGCCGGAGCCGGAGCCGGAGCGGGTGCCGGAGCGGGTGCCGGAGCGGGTGCCGGAGCAGGTGCCGGAGCAGGTGCCGGAGCAGGTGCCGGAGCAGGTGCCGGAGCGGGTGCCGGAGCAGGTGCCGGAGCAGGTGCCGGAGCAGGTGCCGGAGCAGGTGCCGGAGCAGGTGCCGGAGCAGGTGCCGGAGCAGGTGCCGGAGCCGGAGCGGGTGCCGGAGCAGGTGCCGGAGCCGGAGCCGGAGCCGGAGCCGGAGCCGGAGCCGGAGCCGGAGCCGGAGCCGGAGCCGGAGCCGGAGCCGGAGCCGGAGCGGGTGCCGGAGCAGGTGCCGGAGCAGGTGCCGGAGCAGGTGCCGGAGCAGGTGCCGGAGCGGGTGCCGGAGCGGGTGCCGGAGCCGGGGTCACGACCTGCTCGCTGCCAACGACGTCCGTGCTTTCGTCGCCGCCGCCGCATCCGCTCAGCAACGCGACCGTCGACAGCAGTGCTGCCACGGCGGAGGACGAACGAGACTCAAAGGTCATGATCGGAAGAAGTGCGCGGAGCGGTGGACGTGATGCGGAACTGGCATACGGTCGCCCCCAACTTGAGGGCTACCGGTCGCAGTATTGCCGTGCAGTGCTCCAGGGCTGTAAGTGCCCGCCCCCGCTGGTAACCGTGTGTTTCCGGTGTTGGCGATTGCCCGACTTGCCGGCCGGCCAAGAAGCCGGGCCGAACTGCGACTTAATGCTCAATGCTGCGCTGCACCTGAGGGCGAGCGGCAGGTGGCGTAACTCGAAACGCGCTCAGCGCCTCCTGTTGCCAATTCACACCAGTCAGCTTGGCGAGCGTGTTGCATCAGCCCCTGCCGGGCCTTGATGGAATCAGGCATCGGCGCCCTTCGGTCGCGGGGGGCAAGTGTGGCCTACGGCAAACGCGACAGCATGTTCGAGCCCCTATCCTCTGCGAGAGAGTGCCGCGGATGGCACCACATGGGGGAGGTGGATCATGCCAATCGTCGCTGTTGTCGGGCTGGGCTACATCGGCCTGCCGCTCGTTGTGGAGTTCGGCAAGCTGGGTCGAACCATCGGCTTCGACATCCTGAAGCACAAGGTCGAGAAGTGCCGGGCCGGCACCGACCCGTCGCGCGAGATTCCGGACGCGGAGATGCAGCTCGCGACGCACGCGCTGTACACCGACGATCCGATGCTGCTCGGCGAGGCCGACATCATCATCGTCGCCGTGCCGACCCCGGTCGATGGAGCGCACATCCCTGATTTCGGACCGCTCGTTTCGGCCAGTCGCGCGATCGGCGCGCACATGAAGAAGGGCACGACGGTTGTCTACGAATCGACCGTCTACCCCGGAGCTACCGAAGAGGTCTGCATTCCCGTGCTGGAGCAGGCCTCGGGCATGAAATGGCGGCAGGACTTCTTTGTGGGCTACAGCCCCGAGCGCATCAATCCGGGTGATCGCGAGCACACGCTGACGACGGTAGTCAAGGTGGTGGCCGGCGACGGGCCAGAGACGCTCGAGCGGGTCGCCGCGCTGTACGAGCGCATCGTCAAGCCTGGCGTCCACCGGGTCAGTTGCATCAAGACGGCCGAAGCCTGCAAAGTGATCGAAAACACTCAGCGTGACCTCAACATCGCGCTGATGAACGAACTGGCCATCATCTTCGAGAAGGTCGGTATCGACACCACCGAGGTCCTCGATGCGGCTGGCACCAAGTGGAACTTCCTGAAGTACCGGCCAGGCTTGGTGGGTGGCCACTGCATCGGCGTCGACCCCTACTACCTGACGCACAAGGCGGTGATGCTCGGCTATCACCCGGAGGTGATCCTCGCCGGGCGCCGCATCAATGACGGCATGGGCAAGTTCGTTGCGGAGCAGACCGTCAAGCAGATGATCGCCTGCGGTGGCTACGTCAAGGGCTCAAGGGTCAACGTCCTTGGCCTGACCTTCAAGGAGGACTGCGCCGACCTGCGCAACAGCAAGGTGGTCGACATCATTGCCGAGCTGCGCAACTACGGGGTCGAGGTGTTCGTCCACGACGACGAGGCAGACCCCGTCGAGGCGATGCACGAATACGGCCTGCGCCTGCTGCCGTGGAATGAGCTGCCACGTGCCGACGCCATCGTTGCTGCGGTCGCCCACAAGAGCCTGCAGAAGCTCACGGTCGAAGACATCTCGCGCAAGATCGTCAAGGGCGGTGTCTTCGCCGACGTCAAGTCTCGCTTCCCTGCCGACGCACTGCGCGACGCCGGGCTGTGCGTCTGGCGGCTTTGAGTCGGCCCTGGTCGACCGCCAGCTGCAGAGCTGGTCTTGGCCGCGCTCAGGTCGGTACGGTCGCCGCGGTGCCGAGTTCGGCCTCGAGTTCGCGCGCGACTGTGTGCACCTGCCGATCGTCGATCACCGTCAGCGATTCCAGGTAGGCAGCCAGCAGCAGCCGAGTGCACAGCAGGTTGATCCGACGCGGAATGCCGCCGGTGAGCGCATGGATCTGCGCGAAGGCGGCACTCTCAAACTGCGGAAACTGGTCCCAGCCAACGCGTCGAAGCCGGTACTCGACGTAGGCGCGTGTCTCGGCGGCCGACAGGGGGCCGAGGTGGGTCGACGCAATCACGCGCTGGCGCAACTGCTCCATCACGCTCGACTGGAGCATCAGACGTAGCTCCGGCTGGCCGACCAGGAAGCTCTGCAGCAGCGCTTGGCTGCCGAACTGGAAGTTCGACAGCATCCGCAGTTCCTCGATCTCCTGGGCGCCGAGGTTCTGGGCCTCGTCGATCACCAGCAGCGCGCGCTTGCCGGCGACGGTGAGCGCAGTCAGGAAGGCTTCCAGCGTCGCGATCATCTGCGCCTTGGAGCTGCCCTGCAGCGGGACGCCGAATGCGGTCGCGATCGCCTGCAGCAGTTCGCCCGAGTTGAGCTGGGTGTTGACGATCTGGGCCGCAACGATCTGGGCCTGGTCGAGCCCCTGCAGCAGGGTGCGCACGAGGGTGGTCTTGCCGGCGCCGACCTCGCCGGTGATGACGATGAAGCCTTCGGCCTGGTAGACGCCAAACTTGAGGTAGGCCAGCGCCCTGCTGTGCCCTCGGCTCGCGTAGTAGCAGTCGGGGGCGGGGCTGAGCTGGAACGGCGGGCCACTGAAGCCGAAATGCGGCTCGAACATCCGTGTCCTAGAAGCGATGGTTGAGGCCGATGAGCGCAGCCGTCTCGGCGAAGCGATTCTCGCCGCCAATGTTGCTCCGGATGAGCCGCTGCTGTACACCTATCGAGCCCCAGGTCCGCGGAGCCAGTTGACGCGTGAGTGCCAGACGCAGATTCAGATCACTCGTTTCGTCGCCCGAGCGCGCCTCGAGGCCGTTGATCTGGGACCAGCGCAACAGAGCACTGGCCGACATCTGGCGATTCAGGCGCCGCACGAATTCGATGCTCGCGCCCGCCTGGCGGCTGTCGGCGTCGGCCACAAGGGTCGGCGCGGTCGATGCCTGGTCGCTGGTCTGGAGCAGTCGCAGTTGCTGGTAGTAGGCCGTCAGTGCCACCGTGGTACGTGTGCCGTGAAGCACCAGGGTGCCATTGCCACCGGTTTGCAGTTGCGGGTAGTCGGCAATGATGTAGATCGAGCTCGGGGGCTGCGACTCGAATCCGCGTTGCGCAGCCGTATCGCCGACGATCGGCGCCCGATCGGCTGGTTCCGGGTAGCGTGCCTTCAGGATGGAGTCGAGAAATGCCCCGAGATCGGCGCGACCAGAGATTGGCGTGGACAGCGTCGCGGCCGTGGTCGGCCCGCGAGAACCCTTGAGCGACAGTGCCATCAGCGGAGTGCGATAGCTCACCCCGAGTTCGCCGCCGACGCCGAAGAAGCGATGTTCGACGACCGCGAGCAATCGGGTACGGGGTCCGGGGGCCCAGTCGACGCGCAGGCCGTAGATCGTGTCGCGGGTGTCGGTCGAGAGGAACTTGCTGTGCTCGCGGCCGATCACCGCGCCGACGATCAGTTCGCCGTCGAAGGTGGCGCTGGCACGCACTCGCAGCGCATCGTTCGACAAGGCTTGGTTGTCGCCCACTTGGCCGAGGTTCTCGAGCCGTGATGCCTCGATGCCCCAGCCGAGCGGCAGCGGCTTGGATTCGTAACTCACCAAGGCGAGGCGTGACCTGGCGTCGACGAGGTCGTCGTCGAATGACCGTGTGCCGGACTCTTCGTAGAGTGCCAGCACCGAGGCGCGCGAGGAGATCTCGTAGTCGAGGTACGGCTTGATGCGGTAAGAGCCGGCGGTGGATTCATTGCCGGTGCTGCCTTCGACGACCCGGCCGCCATAGGGGTTCGACTCGACCTGGTTCACGCCAAGCCCTGCGTCGATGAACAGCAGACGTTCAACCAGCGTGGCTTGCACGTCGGCGTTGACCCCGGGCAGCGCGCGATTGGGTTGGGTGTCCCTGGCATAGCCGAGCAGGTCTACCCGGGCATCGAGATTGAGATCAAAGCGCGGTCCGCGTCCGACGAGCCGCAATCGCGGCTGGAGCCACCCGATCAGGTCGTTCTGCTCGGCGCCCTCGGGCGCCAGCGCGGCATTGCTGCTTGCCGTGAGGTTGGCACTGACGGCCGCCTCGGCTGACCAGGTCTGCGCGGTCGCATTGGCTGACCCCAGCGCTGTGACGCCGCCCAGCAAGGCAAGTAGCGCCGCCGTCGCGCAGGGGCGGCGACTCAGCTGGAAAGAAGCGGCCCCGGTGCGCCGGCGCATCTACGGCCCTACGGGCGTTGGACAACCGCCGCAGTTTCGGCAGGGGCCAGGGCGGGGGCCGGCGTAGCCGACGAGCTCAACCGTAGTAGTCGCCGTAGCCATAGCCGCCGATGCCTCCGCCACTGGTCTTGTTGAGTACCGCCAGCACGATCGGGCAGTGCTCAACTGCCGCGAAGGCCTGCGCCACCAGGTGCCGCGACGTGCGCCCGGCCTCGACCACCATCAGTACCTGCCCCATGCGCGCGGCCAAGGCTGCACCGGCGGCTGTCACCAGCAGCGGCGGAGCGTCGAAGATCACGACGCGGCCTGGATGGGCCTCGGTCAGCGCCAACAGCAATCGATCCATCCCGGTGCTTGACAGCAACTCCGCTGCGCGCGGATGGGCGGTGCCGGTGGGCAGGATCGAGAGCTTCGGCAGGTTGGTGGCGAGCACCAGTTGCGCGGGATCCAGATCGGGATCGGCCAAGGCATCGAGCAGGCCCCTCGCTTCGCGCCTCACACCGAGCCGGTCGAGCACGTTGGGGCGCAGGAAGTCGGCATCGACCAGAACGACCGAAGTGTCGATCTCCACCGCAAGGCTGAGCGCCAGATTGATGGCGCTGAAGGTCTTGCCTTCTCCGGGCACGGCGCTGGTGACGAGGATCAGCGCGGGACTGATTTCCGTTGGCTGCGGCGGCTGCGTCATGTTGCGCAGCAATGCGCGCTTCACGTGCCGCATTTCCTCGGCCAAGACCGAGCGCTTGGCGTCGGGTGTCAGGAAGCCGCCGCGCTGGAGTGCCTCAAGATCGATCTCGATCGTCGGTGCGGGCTCGAGCGGTGCCAGTCGTCGTGCTGCGCCGGGAAGGACGTGGACGCCTTCGGGTGACGCGGGAGGTTGCGCATCGTCGGCAACGCCACGGTGGACGCCGTTGGCGCCCGTCTCCTGGGCGACCCTTGCCTTGGACGTTGGAGCCGTGAGGCCGGTCTGTGCCCAGGGGACAGCCACGCCGGCCCGGCTCAACTCCTCCAGCCGCTTGGTTGCTTGCTCGATCAGGCTCATCGTCCGCCACTCATGTCATGCTTGACCGGGCCGCGATCCATATCACCCAACTGGCCTGCAGCGCCAGGAGCAACAGGGCTATGCCGCCCAGCTTGAACTTTTCGCGTCGCAGGAGCTGCTCGTCGCCGGCAGCCATGACCAGCGGGAGGTTGCCAACCACTGGCCGTCCCGTGGCCTCCCGCAAACTTCTGGCATCGCCGAATGACGGACGCAAGCGTTCAAGGATATGAGGGGCCAGCAATGCCGCCACGAGCGTTGCCGCCAGCGCTAGCAGTGCCAGCTGAAGTCGGTTGGGCGCCACCGCCGAACGAGACACCTTGGGCGGTTCGACGACACGGAAGTCCGCCAGTCGACTCGACTGCTCGAGCTTGGCGCCAAGCGAGGCCGATTCACGCCTGGCAACCAGCTGCTCGTAGTTCTTGCGGATCACCTCGTAGTCCCGATTGAGTTGGGCAAAGTCGGCTTCGATCTGCGGCACGCGGCCGGCCGCAGCACGCACCTGGTCGAGGAGTTGTTGCTCGGCGCCAACCCGTCCACGCAGATTGGCAACTGCGGCTTCGGTTTCGGCCAAGGCAACCCGAATCCGCTGGTAGACCGGGCTGGTCGCTGCGGCGCCCTTGCTGGAGAGGCCGTCGCGCCCAAGCTCCGCACGCTGCTTGGCTTCGAGCTCCACGAGCGTCTGGCGTGCGAAGACCACATCCGGGTGCTGATCGGTGTAGCGGCGCAGCAGATCGTCGAGTTGCTTGCGTTGGGCAGCGATTGCGCCGTCAGCGTCGGACGCTGTTGGCAACTGCGGGTTCTCTGCCGCCAGCTCGCGGCGATAGGCGTCGCGTGCCTGCTCGGCGGCGCGCAGGTCGGCTCGCAGCTTGTTGAGCGAATCCTGCATTGCCGAGATTCGGGTGAAATAGTCCTTGTCGGAAACGCCGGACATGCCGAAGTTGCGAAGCTTGAACTCCTTGAGTCGGCTCTCCGCTTCGATCAACTTCAGCTCATGTGCGCGGATCTGCTCGTCGATGAAACGGCTCGCATCCTCGGAGTCACGCTTCTTCTCGCCGGAGCTTTGCTCGAGGAAGAGATCGATGATCGCTGAGACGACCCGCTGCGCGCGCTGCGGATCTGCATCCCGGTAGCTGATCGTGTAGATGTTGCCGGAGTCGGCCGGTGTCAGTTTCAGCTGCGACATCACGCGGTCGATCACACGCTCCCGGTCTGCCGCTTCGGCGCCGAGGAGTGCGAACTCCGGACGTTGCAGCACACGCTCCACGTTAGGCCGCGTGATCAGCGTTCGAGCCATCATGCGCAGCTGTTGGTCAAAGTCGGGCTGCAGCGCGAGCCCCGCCATCAACGGCTTGAGCACGGTCTGCGTGTCGACATAGAAGCGCGCACTGGCCTCGTAGCGCTGCGGCACCAGGGGGATGATGATCGCGGCAAGCAGCGCAACGCTCCACGCGACTGCGACGGCAAGCCAGCGCCGCTGCCACACGCCGTGCAGCAAGGCACGGCCGGCGCCGAGCAGACCGTCATGGCTGGTGGTCGTCACCTCAACTCCCTCTCTGCTTCCTTGGCCATCACCGCAGCCTCGACCAGCCCAATCATGGCGCTCTTCGACGCTCGTGGCATCGCTCGACGATCGTGTTCAGAACCAGCCCTGCGGAATGATCACGATATCGCCGGGAAGTACCGCGGCATTGGCGGAAATATCGCCTCGTCGCAACAGATCCGCGAGTCGGATCGTGTACTGCTTGCCCCCTTCGGAGCCGCGCACAAGCACCGCCTTGTTGCCGTCGGCGAAGTCGGTCAGACCGCCGACCTGGATCAGCACGTCGAGGATCGTCATGTTCTGCCGGTACGGCACCGACTGAGGCTTGGCGGCCTCGCCGACGATCCTGATCTGATCCGAATACACACCTTGGAAGCCACCGACGATGATGCTGACCACGGGTTCACGGATCAGCTTGGCCAGTTGCGCCTCGACGTCACGCGACAGCTCGGCAGGCGACCTCCCGGCCGCCTGGATGTCTTCGACCAGCGGCATCGATGCATAGCCGTCGGGCCGCACGGTGACCGTCGTCGACAATTCGGGGTGACGCCAGACAACGATGTTGAGCGTGTCCAACGGCCCGATCTTGTAGCGCGGGTTCGGCTGGTCAACCAGCTTCGGCGCGGGCGGATAGGTGCTGGTCGTTCCGCAGGCGACGAGTGCAACTCCGATCGCGAGAGCGCACAGGCTTCGCAGCATGCATCTCGCAACGGTGTTCGTCGCCACCCGGTCTTGAATCGATGGTGCTGTCATGTGCGCCTCCGCTGCATCGGGCACGTCGTCTCCGAGCAAGTCCGACGGAGCCCGACAACGATGTTGTTGACTTGGGCACCGACCCTGAACCTGGCCTGGAGCGACGGCGTTCTGATCGAGCACTGCCGCGGCAAAGGCGGCTCACCCTCGAAGCACTCTACCTTTGAGGTGCGGGCTCCCGACCCCTGCAGGCAGGGGTCAAGCGTGCCCATGCGTTGCTTCGTTGCCAACGGCTACGGGCACACCCTGAGCCGACAAGCCTTGCCCGCTGGCCCCGGTCGGCTGCAACAGCAGATGACGTCCACTGAGGGGCCGTCGGGCGAGGTCGGCTGCGATCCGCTCGGCAGACTTGCCGTCCCACAACGGCGGCAGGTCTGCTGCCGAACCACCGTTGAACAGCAGGTTCCAGATGTCGCGGGTTGCTCGGTAAAGGCTGGAACTGCTCGGGCTGCGCCCGCGTGCGCTGGAAGGGGGTACGGCAAGGCGCGCGCTGGCCGTGCCAAGCACTCGCGCCGCCTGCTCGACGGCGACCGAGTCGGTCAGCACGCAGCGCGCGGTCCGAAGCAACTCGATGAAGGCCGGGTAGCCGAGCATCGGCATGCAGACGATGCGCTCCTTATCGATGGCTCTTTGCAGATCGAGCTCGACCAGCCGGCGCGCGAGCCGACGGTCGATCGGCCACAGCATGGCGATGTCGCGGCTGATCTCGCGCAGGATCGCAACCCGTTCGATGAACGCGTGCGCGTCGTTCAAGCTCGCAAGGTCGTGCATTGCCACCAGACCGAAGCCCGGCTGGACACCGAACGCCGCACCCCGGCGACCGCCGGCTGCCGACTCGGCCCAGTCCACGCCATTTGCCTGCAGCGCAAGTCGAACCGCATCGACCCGCAGGCTGCCGACGCAGACGACGCGAGACGGCGCCACACCGCGCAGTCGCAGTTCCACGGTTGCCGCGGAGTCTGGTGCGAAGTGCAGGTCGGCGAACTCGCCTGGTCCGGGTGCGGATTCGGCGTGGACGCCGCCGGCACTCGCACCGCTGTCGAAGCCAACGGTGCCGATGCCGATGACGGGCACCCCGAGCTGACGCGCGGACTCGACGCATGCGACGACGCCAGGCTCGTGGCCGCCGAAGACGATCAGCCCGCTGGGTTCGTGGCGCTCCGCTGCCGCCGCGAATCGACGAGCAAGCTCGGCGATGTCGAGTGCGGCGTCGTCGCCAGGCGCCGCCTCGGCGCCTAGATCGATGTGCTTCTCGACGCGATCGACGTCGGCAAACAGGCCGGCGTGCAGCGTCATTGCAGCCTTGGCGCCCAGGTGAAGCAGACGCGCCGGGGGCAGGCCGGCGCGCCCTCGCAGGGCACGGAGCAGCGGGGCGGCGAGCACATAGTCATCCGCCGACGCCACGGCGCACCACAGCGGCCCGGCCGTCGCCTTTGGTGCAGTCTGCGGCCACGCGGGAGGGCTGCTCGTCCTGGCCCGTGTGTACCGAACCAGCGGCAAGGCCTCCGCCGCGAGCGCACGAGTACGCTTCCTCGGGCGCGGCGCCTGGGGCGCACTCACCATGTCGAGCCCCGTCAGCTCGGCTTGCAACTCGGCGGCCACGCGGCTGACGAGCGCTGCGTCGATCGACGACCTCGACTCGAGTGCACAGGCCAGCAGCAAACGACTGAACAACACGTTGATCCGTCGAGGCACGCCGCCCGAACTGCGAAAGACTTCGTCGGCCGCGTCGGCGGCAAGACCCGGTTGACCAGACCAACCGACGCAACTCAGCCGATGGCGGATGTAGGCAGTCGTCTCGTCTTGCTGCAGCGGCCCGAGTTGATGCATCACCCCGAGCTTCGACGGAGAGGCGCCGGGCAATCCTGCCGCCAGCAGATGGTGCAGGGAGCCCTGACCGACGAGCAGGGCTTGGAAGGCACTGGGCGCCTGGGGGCGGCGACCGGCCAGCGCCCGCAGCGCGGCGAGCGCATCGGGCCGCAGATGCTGTGCTTCGTCGACGACCAGCAGCGCTCGGCGGCCCTGCGCTGCCAGGGCCTCGAACAGCTCTTCGAGGCCGCGACGGGCGGCGTCGGCACCTGCCTTGGCCTCGATCACGCCGAGGCCGATTCCCGCGCTACACAGCAACTCGTCTGCACTCAGTTGCGTACTGCAGAGTTGCACGATCGGACCGAGTTCGGGCGAGCGCTCCTGAAGCAACTTGCGCACGATCGTCGTCTTGCCGGCGCCGACTTCGCCGCCGAGCACTGCGAACCCGGAGTCGGCGGCGAGCGCTTGACGCAAGACCTCAAGGGCCTTGCGATGTGCGCGACCGTCGAAGTAGAACGCGGGATCGGGGCTGATCCTGAATGGGGCGCCGCTGAGGGCGAACTGGGCTTCGTACATGGACGCTCGTTGCAGCCTTGGGCTCCGGGTCATTCGCAATGGAACGCGCCCCCTTGGGGCGCGGATCGGCATCTCAGGTCAGGTTCGGCGGGCGCTTCTTAACGGGTCGTGAAGGACCAGACCCGATCGACCGCAAGCGCGTTGCCGGCGAGATCCTTGACTCTCGGATCGGTGCCGCCTCCGCGTACGACCATCGTGTATGTCGTCAAGCGCGCCAGGCTGACGGTCGGTCTCAAGGTTGCCCGACGATTCGATGTCGTATAGGTCACGGTGGCGGCCACCGGCGTGCCACCGGGTCCGCGCAGTTCGACAGTGCTGGCGTTGATCGTCGCCACGTCCATCGCCTCGCTGAAGTTCGCGTAAGGAGCAGCCGTGACCGCGACCCCGGTTGCCCCGCTCGCTGGCGAGATCGAGGAGACGGTCGGCGCAGTGATGTCCGGGATGGTCGTGAACGACCAGCTCGAACTCGCAGCCAGTGCGTTGCCAGCCGTGTCCTTGACGCGCGGATCGGTCGATCCGCCCTTGACGGTGGCGGTGTAGGTCTGAGCGTAGAGTAGGGTGCTGCTCGGTGTCAGCGTGGCCCGACGATTGGTGCTGTTGTACGCGACCGTGGCGGGGACGAGGGCGTTCGACGCGTCTCGCAACTCGAAGCTGGTGGTGTCGATCGTCGACGCGGTCATCGCCTCGCTGAAGGTCGCGGTCACCGTGGTCGACCGGCTGACGCCGGTGGCACTGCTGGCGGGAGTGCGTGCGGTGATGGTCGGCGCTGTGACATCTGAGCCGATCGTGATCGCTGTTCCTGCCCCTGGCGATTGCACGTTGGCACTGTCGTCGGCGGCACGGCTGCGGATCGTGACGGGTCCGGCGGCCGTTGGTGTCCAGCTGTAGGTCCATGTCGCGCGGCCGTTGGCGCGGCGCCAGGTGAGGCCACCGTCCACGGAAACCTCGACGCCACCGACCACGCCGCCACCGGTGTCGCTTGCGGTACCGGAGATCGTCACTGCCGTGTTGACCGGCAGCACGGCACCCGCGACGGGCGAGGTGATCGCAGATGACGGTGGCGTCGAGTCGGTCGACGCAGCGGCGGGTACGAGGCCCGCCTGCAAGGTTGCCGGCTGGGCGCGCATGTCGGCCAGCAGGTTGACGGTGGCCTGCTGCATCCGCGCATCCGCCGGGTTGCTGCCGCGGTCATGCGAGCTGTCGAGGCCCCAGGCCCATTGGATGGTTCCGGCGCCGAAGACCAGCGCGCCGCTGCTGTGCTTGTAGAGGGTCAGGGCGTGGGTTGCCGTGCCAGAGCCGTAGGTCGATCCGTAGTCGAGCAATACGTCAGCCCCGCTGAGACTGGTGGTCGACAGGCGAATCAGGCCGGGTGGGCGGAAGCCGTTGTCGGCGTCGGTATCCCACTCGTAGCCGAGCGTTCCATCCGGCATCGTCGCAGTCGCGCCACTGGCCAGCGTTGCGACGCTGGTGTTGCGCCACAGACGCATCCTGCCGTCGGCCTGTGGAACCTTGATGGATGTGGTGCCACTGTTGACGAGGAAGATCGTGCCCGTCAGCGCGTTCTCGGGCCGTCCACCGTCGGCCGGCGGGCTGAAGCGCGGGTCGCGCCAGGTGCCGGTCCACGCGCTATCCGGATCGATCTTCGCGTTGGCATGAGTCTCCTTGTAGGAGACCAGCGTGCGATGGGCCGCTCCGGAGCCGTCGATGCTCGGCTCCCAGCGTGTCTTCCAGAACGCCTCGTTGCCGCTGAAGAAGGCGAGGTTGACGCCGGCGTTGCGCGCGGCTTCCACGTTGGCTCGCTGGGCACCGGACCAGTACTCGTCGTGGCCGACCGACAGGAACACCTTGTGGTTGAGTAGCAGGCTGCCGTAGCGGTCGCTGTCGACGCCGCTGGTGTAGCTCAGGTCGTAGCCGTTCGATTCCAGCCAGCGCACCATCGGGTACTCGGCATTGAAGACCCAGTCCTGGCCGCCGGCGACCGCTCGGGTCGTGAAGGGGCGGTTGTAGCTGACCTTGTAGGCGCGGCCGGCCGGCGCGCCGACATAGAGACTGTTGCCGCCGTACTCGTTGTAGGCCTGCCAGGTCGTGTCCGAGGTCTGGAACAGCAGGTCGGAGGTGCTGGCATCGTCACGCACGACAAAGAACACGTGGCTCGCACCACCGGTGTCGTTGCGAACGAGCTTGGCGAAGTAGATGCCCGAGACGGCGTTGGCGGGAACGTTCCAGGAGCCGGAAGCGCCCCAGTTGCCACAGTCGAGCAGGCCGGTGGCGGTCTCGTACAGGCAGCTCGGCTGCGCCTGCGGCAGCGTCGCGCTCGGTAGCACGGTCGCGACCTTGCGTGCTCCCTGGCCGCCGTAGTAGCCCATGCGGTAAATGTCGAAGCGGTAGCTGGCCGCAGAGGTGTCGACCTTGAAGTTCACCGTCTCGCCGCGGTTGACGCTGATCTGGGTCGCGAAGCCCTGGATGCTGGCATCGCCGGCCCCGGATACGTCCCACTCGCTGGCCGGCGCACCGGCCAGGCAGTTCTCGGCGACGATCGCGTTTGCCGGTGCCGCACAGGCGCCGGTTGGCGTGCCGGTCGTGAACGACCAGACGACGTCGCTGGCGATCGCGTTGCCGGCGAAGTCCTTGACACCGTTGGCGCCACCCTTGACGGTGGCGGTGTAGAGGGTCGCTGCACTCAGCGCGGCCGACGGCGAGAGCGTCGCACGACTGGCCGCGGCGTCATAGCTCAGGGTGGTTGCCACCAGTACGTTGCCCGGCCCGCGCAGCTCGAAGCTCGAGGCGCCAAGCGTTGCCGGATCGATCGGCTCGCTGAAGCTCGCGCTGACCGCGGTGGCCGTGGCCACGCCGCTGGCGCCGGCCGCCGGCGTTGTCGAGCTCACCGTCGGTGGCGTCGTGTCCGGGCCGGTCGAGGTGGTGAACACCACGTCGACCCAGTAGTTGCTCGAGGCGTAGGTCGAGTTCGGGAAGCTGCTGCTCGAGCTGTAGGCATAGACGCCGTTGCCGCCGCTCTCGCTGTTGCTCAGCAAGCGGATCGGGCCGTTGTCGACGCCGGCGGCGGCAAAGAAGCCGTTGTCACCGGCGTAGTGGCCGTTGGGCGCGAAGTAGGAGGCGACGTAGACGGTGTTGGCGACGATCGCCACCGGCGTGGCGAAGTTCACCTGCTGCCAGCCGCTGGCCGTCTCGCCGGTGAAGGTCGCGGTCGCCAGCCTCGTGCCACCGGTGGTCCACAGCGATCCAACGTGGGTGCCGGTGTTGCCGCTGCCCTTGTAGAAGCGGATGCCGGTGATGAAGCCGTTGACGTTGGCGCGGAACTTCACGCCCAGTTCGACCGACCCGGTATCCGGATCGGTGGGGTTGGCCGGCGTTGCCGAGGGCGGCCAGGCGCTGCATGGGCAGCCCGAGCCAACGTCGGCGGCGGTCGTGAACGACCAGACGACGTCGCTGGCGATCGCGTTGCCGGCGAAGTCCTTGACACCGTTGGCGCCACCCTTGACGGTGGCGGTGTAGAGGGTCGCTGCACTCAGCGCGGCCGACGGCGAGAGCGTCGCACGACTGGCCGCGGCGTCATAGCTCAGGGTGGTTGCCACCAGTACGTTGCCCGGCCCGCGCAGCTCGAAGCTCGAGGCGCCAAGCGTTGCCGGATCGATCGGCTCGCTGAAGCTCGCGCTGACCGCGGTGGCCGTGGCCACGCCGCTGGCGCCGGCCGCCGGCGTTGTCGAGCTCACCGTCGGTGGCGTCGTGTCCGGGCCGGTCGAGGTGGTGAACACCACGTCGACCCAGTAGTTGCTCGAGGCGTAGGTCGAGTTCGGGAAGCTGCTGCTCGAGCTGTAGGCATAGACGCCGTTGCCGCCGCTCTCGCTGTTGCTCAGCAAGCGGATCGGGCCGTTGTCGACGCCGGCGGCGGCAAAGAAGCCGTTGTCACCGGCGTAGTGGCCGTTGGGCGCGAAGTAGGAGGCGACGTAGACGGTGTTGGCGACGATCGCCACCGGCGTGGCGAAGTTCACCTGCTGCCAGCCGCTGGCCGTCTCGCCGGTGAAGGTCGCGGTCGCCAGCCTCGTGCCACCGGTGGTCCACAGCGATCCAACGTGGGTGCCGGTGTTGCCGCTGCCCTTGTAGAAGCGGATGCCGGTGATGAAGCCGTTGACGTTGGCGCGGAACTTCACGCCCAGCTCGACCGATCCTGAATCGTCGACCGACGAGATCACCGGCGCCGAGGCAGGAGTCCAGGCGCTGCATGGGCAGTTCGAGGAGCCGCCGCCGGTGCCCGTTGTGAACGACCAGTTGAAGTCGGCGACCAGCGCGTTGCCGGCCAAGTCCTTGACACCACCGGAGCCGCCCTTGACGGTAACCGTGTAGGCGGTCGATGCGGTCAAGGCGGTGCCTGGAACCAGCGTCGCGCGCCGTGTTGCGGCGTCGTAGCTCACTGCGGCCGTGACCAGTGAGCCCCCGGCCACGCGCAACTCGAAGGTCGAGGCGTTGAGGCTCGCCGGATTCATGGCCTCGCTGAACGTCGCGCTCGGCGTCGTGTTCAGGTCGACATCTGTCGCACCGCCGCCGGGCGTCGATGCGGTCACTGCCGGCGCCGCCGAGTCCGCAGCGTAGGTCGCCAGATAGGTGCCGGTGTCGGCAGCAAAGATCGCGTACTCGATGCCCTTGATCGTGCTCACGGTGAACGAAACCGTGTTGCCGCCTCGGCTGAGCGATCCGAGCACGCCATTGCTCGATCGGTTGGGCAGCATGCCTTGCAGCCCGTTCGCACCCGGGGCACGCGTCAAGCTGAAGCTCAGTGCGCTGCCGTTCCACGCAAGAGCGCCGAAGGAAGAACTGTTGCGCGCATCCAGCCAGTCGAGCATTTGCCGGCTCGAGATCACCGACACCGATCGCGCCTGTGCCGAGGCGACCACCGCGTCGGCGACATCCGAGCTGACCGCATCGGTGTGGGCGTTGACGACGAAGGCGCCGTAGTAGCCCTCGGCGCCGAGCGCCCGGTCCAGCAGCGTGTCGACGGTGTACGGGTAGGCCTGCCCGGACTCGTCGGTCATTTGCGTCGCCGCGTTGTAGACATCGATCAGCGAGCCATCGAGCGCGCTGAAGCGCATCGGCATCGCCGAGCCGGTGAACAGCCCTGGCGTGTTGCTGACCCAGCCCGGGGGCCAGTAGTAGTACGAGGTATCCAGCCGGATGCCGTGGCTCAATTGCACCGTGGCACCGGTGCTCCAGTCGCTCCAGACGATGCAGTGGTGGCGCTGGGTCGCCGGCGCGGGGATGCTGCCGTACTTGGCCTGCCACTCCAGTATCTGCTGGCTGTAGTTGTCCTGCAGCGAACTCGGCGTGTAGTCGGCGCAGCCCGTACTTATGTGGATGCCGACCTCGAAGCCGTCAGCGGCGTACGTCGCCGCTTGCGCGTCCGACATCGGTGTCGAGGTGTAGATGTACGAGGTGCCGCGAATGCACTCCCAGTCGGTGACCGAGCAGCCGCTGGCGCTGCGCGCCTTGAACTGGTCGAAGCGGCCCGCGGTGCCGCCGTTGCCGTGATCGTCTCCGGTCATGATCACGACGGCCTTCTTGCCGTTCGGGAAGTACCAGAAGCGTGGCAGCGGCTTGCGCGCCACGTTCATCTGGATGACCAGGTTGGCCAGCAGGCGTTGCTGCTCGTCGGCCTGCGGAATGGCGACCTTGCCGAGGTCGATCCAGTCCGGTTGCGGGTCGCCACTGGCGGCGCCGTAGAACTTGTCGCTCGAGCGAATCGGGGCATAGCCGTCGCGCTCTTGAGCGGCCCAGGCCGGGTTGCCCTGGCGCGTGTAGACGATCGAGGTTGCGAGGTCGTAGGTAAAGGCTGCGGCCTGGCCGGCACCTACCGCACGTAGCGTGATCGCCGGATTCGACGTCGCGGCCGAGTCGTTGCTGTAGAGCGTTGCAAGGCTTGCTGCGCCGCTCAGGCTATAGCGATCGGCGCTGCCATGGAATTGAATGGTCTGGCCGACGATGCCATTGCCCGGCAGCTTTGACGTGTCGACGCGCAGGTACGCGTTCGACAGTGTGCTGCCATTGGGCGTGATGCCGAGCAGCGCAGACAGCGTCGCGTCCGGCTGCATGGCGATCAGGTTGCCGCCACCGCTGACCCATGTCGCAAGCAGATCGGCCTGGGCGGCCGAGACCGGCATCTTGGCGAGGATGACGAGGTCGTACCCGGACAGCGTCGATGCGTTGACGGCACCGATGTCAGCCACCGCGAAGTGGTTGAGACCTTCGTTGCGCAGGATTTCGGGGTAGAAGCTCCCGAAGCCTGAACTGGCCGAAGTGATCACGAGGACCGGGCCGCCCGGTGCTGGAGGCAGCGCCGCACTCGCCGGTCCGATCAGCGCAGCAAGCCCGATCAGCGTTGCGGCAAGGACGCGCAGTCCCGCGATGGCGGCGCACACGACGACGTCGGGCCATGCACTCTGCGATAGCGACTTCATCGACTCTGCCTCTCTTGACGCCCCGAGGTCGCTGCGTGGCGCCTGGGGTCTGGGTCTGTTTGTGTGACTACTGCTTCGCGCCCGCGACCACGTCCCAACGAGCAACGCGATCGTCCTCGTCGCCCGCGAACAGCAACTCGGTGCGCTTCGGATCGAACACCACGGCGTTGATCGCGGCCGTGCTGCCGACCAGGCCCCGACTGAGTTGCCAGTTCGTCGCATCCCACAGCAGGAGCGTTCCGCGCTCGCCGCCGCTCGCGAGCCGGCTGCCGTCGCGATTGAAGCCGAGGGCCCGCACCGCCGAGCGATGCGTGTCGAGTGCCTGCACCTGCCGGCCCTGGGCGACGTCCCGGATCAATACGCGGGCATCTTCGCCGGCGCTGGCAAGCAGTCGCCCGTCCGGGCTGAAGGCGAGCGCGTTGACTTCATCGGTATGACCACGAAGCGCGTGGACGAGTCGACCGGTCATGACATCCCACACCAATACGCGTGCATCGGCGCTTCCGGCGGCGACCCATCGGCCGTCAGGACTGAACGCCAGCGCATTGATGAAGTCGGTGGCGCCGCCGAGGGCTCGCTTGAGCTTGCCGCTCCTGGCATCCCAGAGCATCACTCGCGTGCTCTCGCCCGCGCTGGCAACGAGCGCGCCATCTGCAGTTGCCGCGACTGCACGAATCGCGCCCTCGCTGCCGTGCAGTGCAGCGCCCGCACGACCGGACGCCACGTCCCAGACGCGCACCACGCTATCGCGGCCCACGCTCGCCAGCTTGCGGCCGTCGGCGCTGAACAGCACGCCGGTGGCTGGGTCTGCTCCATGGCCGCGCAAGGTCGTGCGCAACTCGACTGTCGCGGCATCGAACAGGCGAACCCCGCCGTCATGGCTGACGACGGCGATCGTCGAACCCTCCGGGGCGATGGCGAGCGCCGTGACTCCCCGTCTCGAATAGGGCTTGGCCCTGCGCTGCGTCGTCGCGGCTTTCGTCGCGGTGTCCACGCCGGTGTCGATCCTCGACGCCACGCCGGACGATGGCGGGGCGTCGACTGCGTCCTCCTCGCCACCGCCGCAGGCCAGCAGTGTCACGCAGGCGAGCAGCATCCCGGCTGATTGCAGACGGCGTCGAGCAACATCGGAGATTGATGTCATGCGCGGCCCTCAACGCAATCCGCCAGCCGCCACTCGGCGTCCGCGGGCTTGGCAGAACGTATTCATGCGGCGACTCTAGATTTGGGCTCGCGAGCGTCAATCACTTATCGGGGTGGCGCCGAGGCGCTGCACGTGGGCGTCCACGGGTCGCCGGATGCGGCATCGGAGGGTTGCCGTCGCCAGGCCGCAGGGTTGCCCGCGCGCTGGTGGCGTTGCTCCGGCGATCGTCGTTCGTGAACAACTGCACGAAGAAGAGCGGTCCGGCCGCCTTCGCTGGCTAGTGGGCGCAAACCGCACTCGGGATTGCCCGCAGGGGTTCGGTGCTCGACGCACCGATGCGCGATGTCGACCGGAGATGCTCGGGGTGACCGCTGCCAGGCAGCCGGTGCCGGGCGGCGCCCCCCTGTTCGGGCGCCCTTCGAGTTGTCAAATGGAGTCGCGGTGGCGCCGCTCCGCTGGTCGGTCCCAGATTCGCCGCCATCGCACCAGCCACGCCCGCCGCCCTCAGCGTGGCAATCCATCGCCTAGGCCCGTAGTCCATCGCGTTGACCGTTCAGCGTTTGACCCCATCAGGCCAGGTCGGCGTCCGACTTTCGGGCGCCCCCGCCGAACCACCCGTCGCGCGCGCAGTCGGCGACGACGCCGGCGTAGATTGGTTCTTGCCAACTGCGGAGTAGCCACCATGCCTCTTCATCGCCGCCAGCTTCTCGTTGCCGCCGCCGGCCTCGGCCTGCCCCCGTCGAGCCTTCGCGCCGCGCCACCCGCGATCCTGCTGGCGCGCGTGGCCGCGCCTGACATCGATCCCGCGCCCTATCTGGTCAGCGAGAAGCTCGATGGCGTGCGGGCTCTGTGGGACGGGCGCGAACTGCGCTTTCGCAGCGGCCGCACCATCCCCGCGCCGGAGGCCCTTGTCGCGCGCCTGCCGCCGCAGCCGCTCGATGGCGAGCTGTGGCTCGGCCGTGGCCGCTTCGACGCGCTGGCCGCCATCGTGCGCAAGGCCGTGCCGGTCGCTGCCGAGTGGCAGGCGCTGCGCTACATGGTGTTCGAGGCACCCGCTGCGGCCGGTGACTTCGCGCAGCGCCACGCGCAGCTGCAGCAGTGGGTCGGCGCGGCCCGGCACCCGCAGTTGTACGCGGTCGAGCAAACGCGGGTCGCCGATCGCGCGGCACTGCAGCGCGAGCTGCGCCGCGTGCTCGCGGCTGGCGGCGAGGGCCTGATGCTGCATCGCAACGACGCGCCGCTGCTCCACGGCCGCAGCGACGCCCTGCTCAAGCTCAAGCCGGTGCTGGACGCCGAGGCGCAAATCGTGGCCCACGTCGGCGGCCGGGGCCGACTGGCCGGACAGCTCGGAGCGCTCGAGCTGCAGACGCCGCAGGGGCTGCGCTTTCGCCTGGGCAGCGGCCTGCCGGATGCGCTCCGGCGC
Organism: Rivibacter subsaxonicus; assembly: GCF_004217215.1. Lineage (GTDB taxonomy): Bacteria > Pseudomonadota > Gammaproteobacteria > Burkholderiales > Burkholderiaceae_C > Rivibacter > Rivibacter subsaxonicus. The sequence goes on along the minus strand of NZ_SHKP01000005.1, from coordinate 297,793 downwards.
GAGCCGCCGCCACTCGGCGCCACCGTGACCTACGCCTACCGTGCACTGACTCCCGCCGGGCTGCCGCGCTTTGCCAGCTTCGTGGCCGTACGCGAGGACCTGTAGGCGGATGCGGTGGCGGCTCAGCTGCCGATCACGCCGCCGTCGTCCTTGGTGATCACCACCGTCGCCGAGCGCGGCCGGCCGCCGTCGGGCCAGTTCGAGATCCTGCTCGGGTTGGCCGGGTCGGCGCGCTCGCTCGGCGACTCGCCAGGGTGCTGGATGTTCACGAACAGCGTGCGCAGGTCGGGCGTCATGACGCTGCCGGTCACCTCGCTGCCGGCGGGTCCGACCAGGAAGCGGCGGATGTCGGGGCCACCCTCGGCGGCCGCCGTGCTCGGGTCGCAGGCCAGCATCTGGTTGTTCGGCAGTCGCGCGTAGTCGCCCTTGCCGAGCGCGGTCGGCGAGACGTCCGTGCCGATCCATAGCACGCCACGCGGGTCGACCCAGAGGCCGTCGGGGCTGCCGAAGATGTCGCCGCGGATGTTGCCGCGCGCCCCGGGCCGGGCGTTGGCCGGGTCGCCGGCCAGCACGAAGTGGGTCCAGGCGAAGCGAGTCGCGTCGAGGTCGCCGTCCTCGCGCCAGCGCAGGATGTGGCCCATGGTGTTGTAGGCGCGCGGGTTGGCGGCGTCGACCGCCGGCTGGCCGCTGGCGCCGCGCTGGCTGTTGTTGGTCAGCGTGACGTAGATCTCCTTGTTGATCGGGTCGATCGCGGTCCACTCGGCGCGATCCATCTTGGTGGCGCCGAGCAGGTCGCTCGCCTGGCGCGTCTTGACGAGCACCTCGCCCTGGTCGGCAAAGCCGTGGGCGGCTGTCAGCGGCCCCTGGCCGTGTACCAGCGGCAGCCAGCGGCCGCTGCCGTCGGCCTCGAACTTCGCCACGTACAGCGTGCCGTGGTTGAGCAGTTCGCGGTTGGCCTTGAAGCCGCCGCGGCGCACCGCGTCGCGCGAGACGAACTTGTAGATGTACTCGAAGCGCGCGTCCTCGCCCATGTAGACCACGACCCGGCCGTCGTCGGTCTGGCCGGTCGCGGCACCCTCGTGCGCGGCGCGGCCGAGCGCGGTGCGCTTGATCGGCGTGCTCTGCGGGTCGAAGGGGTCGATCTCGACCACCCAGCCGAAGCGGTTGAACTCGTTGGGTTCGAGGCGCGCGTCGAAGCGCTTCTCGTGCTCGTGCCAGCGGAAGAAGCCGCCGCCGGCTTGCAGGCCCCAGCGCCGCTGGTGGGTGTCGGGACGCACGGGGCCTTCGAAGTAGAAGACGAAGTTCTCCTCGCAGCTGAGATAGGTGCCCCAGGGCGTGACGCCGTGGGCGCAGTTGTTGAGCGTGCCCAGCACGCGGGTGCCGCCCGGATCGGCGTTGGTGCGCAGCAGCGGGTGGCCGGCCGCCGGCCCGGCGATCGTGCAGGGCGTGGCGGCCGTGATGCGGCGCGCGTAGCGCGAGGCGCGCGCCAGCTGCCAGCCGTTGCCCGGCGCCTTGCGTTCGACCTCGGCGATCGAGACCCCATGCGCCGCGATCGACTTGGCAACCTGCTCCGGGCCCCAGATCGCCATGCCCTGCGGATGAAGCAGGCCGTCGTCGGTGTACTCGTGGTTGAGCGCCAGCAGGCCGCGCCGCGACGAGCCTTCGATGGCGAAGTAGTGCATGCCGTCGTGATGCATGCCGGCCTGCAGCGCCTGCTCGGCGGCGCTGTTGGAGGCGTCGGGGGCGAAGGCCGGCATCGCGCCCGGCACGCCGACCGGGTCGCCCCAGCGGTAGAGCACGCTGGCGGTGTAGCCGGGCGGCACCGTCAGGGTGTCGGTCGCGCTGGCTGGCATCGGCACGCTGGCAAAGCCGATGCGACGGCCGAGCGAGGCGATGGCCGGGTCGGTCGGCGTGGCGCAGCCGCCGAGCGCGCCGGCGGCAGGTGCCAGCAGGGCGGCGGCCGAGGCGCCGGCAGCGCCTCGCAGCAGCACGCGGCGGGCAGGGTCGGAAACTTGGTGCAGGCTCGGGTTGGCTGAGCGGTTGCTGTCTTCCATCAAACTGAAGTCTTTGGGCATCGTGCTTGCGTGCGAGGAGGCTTGGTGCCGATCGGCTCAGCCTTCGCTGTCGAGGGCTTCGGGGGGTTCGGGCGTCGTGCTCGCGCCGCGCTGGCCGAGGCTCGGTGCGAGGCTGCGAATCGAGCCCGGCGTCGCGCTCAGCTTGGGGACGGCGCCCGGGACCGTGAGTGCGAGCCCGCCTTCGATGCGGAGTTCCTCGAGCATCCCGCGGGCCCGGTAATGCGGGTCCTCGGCGATGTCCTTGGCGGTGTAGATGCGCCCGACCGGCACCTGCGCCGCCTGCAAGGTGGCGAGCACATGGTCGACCGTGAGAGCTGCGGTCCAGTCTGCGATCGCGGCGTCGAGCTCGGCCACGCGCGCCACGCGCCCGGCATTGCCGGCGAGTTGCGGATCGGCCGCGAGGTCATCGCGCCCGATCGCGCGCATCAGGCGCTGGAAGATCGAGTCACCGTTGCCGCCGATCACCACCTTGCCATCGCTGCAGGCGTAGGCGTTGCTCGGTGCGATGCCCGGCAGCGCCGAGCCGGCGGGCTGGCGTACCGCGCCGAAGGCGCTGTACTCGGGCAGCAGGCTTTCCATGCAGTTGAAGACCGCCTCGTAGAGCGCGACGTCGACCACCTGGCCGCGGCCCCTGGGTGCCTCGGGCGAGATCGTCGCGTGCCGGTGGTTCAGCGCCAGCAGCACGCCGATCACGCCATGCAGCGCGGCCAGCGTGTCGCCCAGGCTGATGCCGGCGCGCACCGGCATCCGGCCCGGCTCGCCCATCAGGTGGCGCAGCCCGCCCATGGCCTCGGCGACCACCGCGAAGCCGGGCCGGTCGCGATAGGGACCGTCCTGGCCGTAGCCGCTGACGCGCAGCATGATCAGGCCGGGGTTGTTGCGAGCGAGCTCCTCGTAGGAGAGGCCCCAGGCCTCCATGGTGCCGGGCTTGAAGTTCTCGATCAGCACGTCGGCCTCGTCGATCAGAGTGCGCACGTCGGCCCGGCCCTCGGCGGTGCGCAGGTCGAGCACCACGCTGTGCTTGTTGCGCGAGGACACCTGCCACCAGACGCTGGTGCTGCCGTGCAGCATGCGCCACTGGCGTAGCGGGTCGCCGCCGGGGGGCTCGACCTTGATCACCTCGGCGCCGAAGTCTCCGAGCGTCTTGCCGGCAAAGGGGCCGGCGATCAGCTGGCCGAGCTCGACCACCTTGAGTCCGGCGAGCGGGCCGGCGTTCGACGTGGAGGTCATACCGCGTGCTGCGTCAGCAGGCACTGCGCGCCGGGGTACTGCGCCAGCGCATCGCGCAGCCAGGGCAGCGCCGGCTTCAGCGACTCGTGCAGCGTCCATGGCGGGTTGATCACGAACATGCCGCTGCCGACCAGGCCGAAGCCCTGCGCGTCGGGCTGCTGCACGGTCAGCCGCGCGTGCAGCCAGCTCTTGGGAGCGAGCGCCTGCAGCCGCTTGGGCAACTGGGCTGCCTCGAGCCGGTTGAGCTGCGGGTACCAGACCACGATCACGCATTCGGCAAAGCGCTGCAGCGCCTCGCGCACCGCGGTGATGACCTTGGCGTAGTCGGTCTTTAGTTCGTAGGACGGGTCGATCAGCAGCACGCCGCGTCGCGACGGCGGCGGCAGCTGCGCCTTGAGGCCCTCGAAGCCGTCGCCATGGTGCACCTCGGTGTGGGCGAAGCCGCCCTGGTGCGAGGCCAGGATCTTGACCTCGGTCGGGTGCAGCTCGTAGAGCCGCAGTCGATCCTGCGGGCGCAGCAGGCGGCGCGCGATCTCGGGCGAGCCGGGGTAGTGGATCAACGCACCGGCGGGGTTGAAGTCGCGCACCAGCGCCAGGTACTCGGCCACGGCGGGCGGGGCGTCCTGGCGCTGCCAGATGCGGGCGATGCCGTTGAGGTACTCGGCCTTGGTCTGTGCCTCGCGGCCGCCGAGCGCATAGCCGCCGCCGCCGGCGTGGGTGTCGATGAGCCAGTAGGGCTTGTCCTTCTGTCCCATGTGCTGGAGCACCTGGGCGAAGACGACGTGCTTGAGCACGTCGGCGTGGTTGCCGGCATGGAAGGCGTGGCGGTAGGCGAGCATGGCGCCATTGTCGAGGCACAAGAAAAAACGGGCCCCGAAGGGCCCGTTGAGGTCTTGCGCGGAGCGCAGGAATTACATCTTGTAGTTGAGGTTCAGGCGCAGCTGACGACCACGGATGTCGAACAGGCTGAAGTCGTAGAAGTACGTCGTCGTGAAGCCCGGGTCGTAGTTCGGCAGGCGGTCGAACACGTTGAGCACCGCGCCGCTGATCGTGAAGTTCTTGTTCACGTTGTAGCGGGCCGAGAAGTCCACCGTCGAGAAGCTCGGCACGTCGGCCTTGTAGACACCGGTCTGGAAGCGCGGATCCTGCACCGCGTAGTACGAAGCGCCCAGTGCCGTCTGCTCGAAGCCACGGGTGTAGTTCAGGCGCGAGGTCAGCGCCCACGGGCCGTAGTCCCAGTCGATCACGGCCGCGCCCTTGAAGCGCGGAATCGTGTTCGAGCCGCCGTTGGTGCCCGCGTACTCGACGCCGTTCTCCTTGAAGGAGTCGACGTAGGTGCCGTTGCCGCGCAGCGTCCACTTGCCCTGTTCGGCGGTCGGGATGATCCAGCGCAGGTCGACGTCGACACCGCTGGTCAGGCGCTGGTCGAGGTTCTCGTAGTTGCTCGAGATCGTCGTCGCGAAGTTGGTCTGCGGGTCACGCTGCACCTGCGGCGTCGACGGGCACGGCGCGCCGCTCGGGCAGGAGGCATCGATGATGTCCTGGAACGAGGGCGACGCGACCACGTTGCGCCAGTCGATGCGATACCAGTCGACGCTGGCGCTGACGTTCTTGATCGGCTCGAAGACGAAGCCCACCGTGGTGCTGGTGGAGGTCTCGGCCTTCAGGTTCGGGTTGCCGGCGTAGACGCCGGACACTTGGCGCGAGGCATCGTCCTCGGGGTCGACGACCGTGGTGAAGAAGGTCGCGACCGAGGGCGAGATTTCCGGCAGCGTCGGCGCGCGGAAGCCCTTGCCCCAGTTGGCGCGCAGCAGCAGCGTCTCCATCGGCGTGTAGCGGATGCCGACCTTCGGCGTCGTCTTGCCGCCGAAGTCGCTGTAGCGGTCGTAGCGAGCCGCGAGCTGGGCCTCGATCTGCTTGGTGATCGGCAGCGCCAGTTCGCCGTACAGCGCGCTGCTGGTGCGGCTGCCGTCGGTGGCGGTGACGCCCTGGCCGAGGATGCCGCCGCTGGCGGCGATCGGTGCCGGCTCGTCCTTCAGCGTCTCGCGGCGGAACTCGACGCCCACCGCCGCGCCGAGCGCGCCGCCGGGCAGCTGCAGCGACTGGAACTGGGTGCTGGCCCTGGTGTCGAAGAACGCGAGCTCCGACTTCGACTTGCGATCGAAGTTGGCGCGCATTGCGTCGCGTGCCGCGGCGCTGTTGGTCGTGAACTGGTCGAGGTTGTACTGCGAGCTGTTCGAGACCGGGATCGGCGGCTGCGGGCTGGTCGGAACGTTGAAGTTCGCGCTGGTGCCGGCCAGGGTCAGGCGGTTGCTGTTGAACGCCGTGACCTCGTTGTAGGAGTAGCCGAGGCCGGTGTCGAACTCCCAGCTTGCAAGCTCGTACCGCAGGCCGGTGAGCAGGCGAACCGTGTCCGAGGTGATCTCGTTGTCGCGCGTGCCCATGTCCTGGAGCACGCCGACATAGCGGGCATTGCTCGTGTACGGGTTGCCGGCCGAGCCCGGTGCGAAGTTGATGTTGTAGGTGAAGGGGCTGAGGCCGGCGGCCGTCGGCGTCAGGCCGGTGGTGCCGGCGAAGAACGGAGCCTGGAACTTCTGCTCGGTCTTGTTGCGGCTCAGGCCGAGTTCGGCGTAGGCGCTGGTGGTCGGCGAGAACTCGAAGGTGCCGCGCGTCAGCAGGCCCAGGCGCTCGGTACCCGGCAGGGCGGTGAACTGGTCGTTGAAGTCGCGCGCGCAGTAGGAGTTGGTGGCCGCTGCCATTGCGACGTTGGTCGCGTAGGCCGCGGCGGTCTGGCCGCCGGGAACGCCGGGTGTCGGCGGGGTCAGGTTGATCAGGCCGGCCGCGGCGGCCTGCGGGCCGGTCATCACGGTGCCACCACCGGCGGCGCAGTCGGTGATCGCGCGGTAGTTGTTGGTCAGGCCACCGGCCGGCGTGAGCTGGCGCCAGGTGCCGCCGCCGGTCAGGCTGACGAAGTTGCGGCCACCCGAGAAGCGACGCATGTCGCGCGTGGCGCCGTACTCGGTGTCGGCCAGCTGCAGCAGGTCGCGGCTGTAGTAGCTGAGGTCACCGAAGACGTTGAAGCGGTCTTTGGCGAGGTCGCCGAAGCCGCCGGTCAGGTTGAAGCCGTAGTCCTTCTTGCCTTCGAAGGTGCCGCCGCTGAGGTTCGCCTCGATGCCGGCGTATTCCTTGCGCAGGATGATGTTGACGACGCCGGCGATCGCGTCCGAGCCGTAGATCGCCGAGGCACCGTCCTTCAGGATCTCGATGCGCTCGACCATGCTGGTCGGGATCGAGTTGAGGTCGACGAAGCTTTCGTTGAGGTTCTGCGCGAAGCCGTAGCCCGCGACGCGGCGGCTGTTGAGCAGCACCAGCGTGGTCTTCTGGCCGAGGCCGCGCAGCGAGACGCCGGCCGCGCCGGGCGCGAAGCTGTTGCTGAAGCTCTCGCCGAAGCTGCCGCCGGTGTTGGCGGGCAGGTTGCGGATCAGCTCGGCCACGTTGGGCTGGCCCGAGCGCTGGATCTGGTCGCGCGTGATCACCTCGACCGGTGCGACCGTCTCGGCGTCGATGCGCTTGATGTTGGAACCCGTCACCTCGACGCGATCGAGCTTTTGCGGTGGCTGCTGCTGCGCCATCGCGCCCGCGGCAAAGCCGCCCGCGCAGACGGCCAGGACGGCCAGACTCACCTGTTTCAATCGAAGGCTCATTTCTTGTTTCTTCCTGAAAGCCAGCCCAATCTGGCCAATTGCAAAAGAACGGCGCGGGGTTGCCGCGCCGTTCTGCCCGAGCAAGGCGCACGGATCGGATGGGATCCGCGCGCGACTTGTGGCCGTCATCGTCGCGTGTCACGCAACCGTCACGCATGCCGGCAGGTGCGACTGGTCAAAGCGGCGCGAAGCGTGTAGACCGGTAAGCGATGTGACAGGCGCACCGGCATCGGGCGCTGCGCGCGCGGCCCGTCCGCTCTCGCGTCTGGCGCTATTGCGCGGATCGGGCGCGTGGCCCGGCCACGAGGTGCGGCACCGCCGCGGTGCATGCGGCGCCGATCGGCACCTCGCGGCGACGGGCCGCAACCGGTATCCCGGCGTGACTAAGCTCACGGCGCGCCGACGTGAAGCCGAGGCCGGCCGCGGGGCATCGTTGGCGTCATGCAACGCCGTTTCTGGCGTTGCGCGAACTGCGCCGGCTGCGGGCTTCGGCTAGCGCCGGGCAGTGGTCCGGGCGCGGAACAACTGGTCGATGCTCACCTCGCGCGACCCCGGCTCGAGCCGGTACTCGTCACCCACAGCCAGGCTGCCGGGCTCGCGCACCGCGAGGTAGAAGCCGCAGGTGCCGGAAGCAACCATCATCTTGGCGGCCTGCTTGAAGCCCATCACCGCCTCGAATTTGAAGCAGGGATAGCGCGGCTCGCTGATCGCCAGCGCGCAGTCGGCGAAGCGCAGCACGTCGCCGATCCAGGCATCGGCCTCGAGCAGGCCGGTGAGGGTGAGGTTCTCGCCCATCAGGCCGGGCACTGCCTCTTCGTCCCACAGCGACACCCGGGCCTGGGCGCGCATGGTGCGCCAGAGCGGGTAGTGCTCGTGCGGGTAGGCGTAGACCGCCTTGGCCAGCCCGCCATGCACCGTCGGGTCGGCCTGCTCGTCGCCGTCGAGGCCGAGCGCATGCACCGGCACCCGGCCCGCGGCCGGGCGCTTGGCTATGCCGCTGAGCACGGTGCGCGACCCGGCCCTAAGCGGCTGGGCACGCGCGAGGTTGAGGCTGACGATGCGGCCGCGGGTGGCGGCCGCTCCTTGGGTGCTGCTGGCGGGCGCGTTCATGGCCGGCAGTGTCGCCAATGCCGGCCCGGCAGCGGCGCGCAGGGCCTTGCTGGCTAGGGCCGCAGCGAGGTTGCCCGTCCTTCGACCGCCACCGCCTTGAAGCTGGCGACCGCCGGCTGGCCGGGCGCCAGCCCGAGCGACTGCACCGAGCGCCGCGTGACGAGCGCCCACAGGCATTCGCCGGGCGCGGTCGCGGCGCCGAGTGCGATCTCGACGGCGGCATAGGGTGCCTCGCGCTCGACGATGCGCGTCACGGTGCCGCTGAGCTGGTTGCTCGCGCTCGATGGCAGCACCGCGCGTTGCAGTGCCACGTCGCGCGCGCGGATGCGCAGCCGCACCGCGGCACCGAGCGGCGCTTCGATCATCGGCACCGTCACGGCCTGGCCGGCGACCTGCACCACGCTGAGCTGCCAGTCGGCGAGTTGCTCGACGACCCGGCCCTCGAGCACCGCGCCGGCCTCGAAGCGTCCGACCAGCGGGCCGAGGCTGAGGTCGGACAGCAGCGCCAGCGCCGGGCCCTGGGCGGCCACCTTGTGCTCGCTCATCAGCACCACGTGGTCGGCCAGGCGCAGCACCTCGTCCATCTGGTGCGTGACGTACAGGATCGGCAACTGCCAGCGCGCCGGCAGCGCCGCCAGGTAGCCGAGCAGTTCGTGGCGGCGCGGCGGGTCGAGCGAGGCCAGCGGCTCGTCCATCAGCAAGGCGCGCGGCCGGCTCAGCAGCGCGCGACCGATCGCGACGCGCTGGCGCTCGCCGCCCGAGAGCTGGAACGGCCGGCGGCCGAGCAGCGGCTCGATGCCGAGCAGCGCGACCACCTCGTCGAGCTCCGGGCCGCTGGCATCGCGCGGCGCGCGCACGGCGCCATAGAGCAGGTTGGCGCGCACCGAGCGGTGTGGCAGCAGGCGGCCGTCCTGGAACACGAGGCCAAGCCGGCGTGCGTGCGGCGGCAGGTCGATGCCGCGCGCGGCGTCGAACAGCGCCGTGCCGTTGAGCGCGACCCGCCCGCTGCGTGGTCGCAGCAGGCCCGCCGCGGCCAGCAGCACGCTCGACTTGCCGGCACCGCTGCGGCCGACCAATGCCGTCACGCCATGCGCCGGCACCTCGAAGCGCGCTTGCACCACGGCTTCGCCGCGCGCGAGCTGCAGATCGATCTCCAGCGTCACGGCGCGCCGCTCAGGTCGACTGGCCGAGCCAGCGCTGCAGCCGGCGGTGGCTCCACTGCGCAAAGCCGAGCGCGACAAAGGCGAGCAGCGCCGAATACATCACCAGCCGCAGCGCCAGCGCCTCGCCGTCGGGGCTCTGCAGCGCGCTGTAGATCGCCAGCGGCAGCGTCTGGGTCTGGCCCGGCACGTTGGAGACGAAGGTGATGGTCGCGCCGAACTCGCCGAGCGAGGCGGCAAAGCCCAGCACCAGCGCCGACAGCAGGCCCGGCGCGGCCAGCGGCAGCGTGACGCTGAGAAAGGCGTCGAGGCGCGAGGCGCCGAGCGAGCGCGCCGCCGCCTCGAGGCCGCGGTCGATGGCCTCGATCGACTGGCGCAGCGCGCGCACCATCAACGGCAGCGCCATCACCGCCGCCGCCAGCACCGCGCCGCGAAAGCTGAAGACGAAGGTGATGCCCAGCGTCTCGTAGAGCCAGCGCCCGAGCCAGCCCTGGCGGCCGAAGCTGATCAGCAGCGCATAGCCGATCACCACCGGCGGCAGCACCAGCGGCAGGTTGACCAGCACCTCGACCAGCGCCTTGCCGGGCCAGCGGCCGCGACCGAGCGCGAAGGCCAGGCCGAGCGCCAGCGGCAGCGCGGCCAGTGTGGCGGCGCTCGCCACCTGGAAGCTCAACCACAGGGCTTGGCGTTCGACTTCGGTCATGCAGGCCCGATGGTGCCTCAGGGCGCGACGCCGAAGCCGGCCTCGCGCAACAGCGCCTGGGCCTCGGGGCCGAACAGGTAGGCGGCGAAGCGCTGCGCCTCGGGCGTCGCCCCCTTGAGCAGCGCCAAGGGGTAGCGGATCGGCGCATGGCTGGCGGCCGGGAACAGCGCCGCGACCTGGACCTTGGGCGAGGCCAGCGCATCGGTGCGGTAGACGATGCCGAGCGGCGCCTCGCCGCGCTCGACCAGCGCCAGCGCGTTGCGCACGTTGTCGGCGCGCGCCAGGCGGGGCGCGACCGCGTCCCACAGGCCGAGGCCGGTGAGTGCGGCCTGCGCGTAGCGGCCGACCGGCACATGGGCCGGGTCGCCGGTGGCGATGCGGGCCTCGGGCTGCTTGAGCACCGATCGCAGCAGCACCTGCACCGCCTCGGCAGTCTCGGGTGGCGTGCCGGGTTCCTGGGCGCCGGGGCGCACCACGGCGAGCCGGTTCGTGACCCAGTCGCGCCGACTGCCGGCTTGCACCAGCCCGGCCTTCTGCACCGCGTCCATCCACGGCTCGTCGGCGCTGATGAAGAGCTGGGCCGGCGCGCCCTGCTCGATCTGGCGCGCCAGCGTCGAGCTCGAGGCGAACGAGAACTTCACTTTCTCGAAGCCGCCGCGGCGGGCGATGGCCTGCAGCACGTCGGTCAGGCTGGCGGCGGCGAAGACGACGACCTCGTCGTCGGCCGCATGTGCCGCCGGCGAGCCCGCGCCGAGCCAGGCGCCGGTGGCCAGGACCGCGGTCAGCAGAAGTCGACGAGCGCGCGAGGCGCCGGGAAAAGTCATGTTCAGATGCTCCGGTCGTCGCCATCGGGCAGGCGACATGCGGCCATCTTCCCCGTGCCGGCGCAGCCGCGTCGATAGGAACGACAGTGCCGACGCGGCACCTTCATCGGCCGGCTGCGCGCCGGTAGCCGCGGCCGAAGCCGGCGACGGCGCGCTGGCCATTCGGCCCGGCGAGCCAGTTCAGGGCCAGCTTCGCCGCCGGATGCTGCGAACGGAACGGTCGCATCGCGTGATAGGGCACCGCCAGCCGCGCCGGGTCCTCGACCAGCGGCGCCAGGCCGCTACCGGCGCCGGCGGCAAGCCAGACGCCGCGCTCGACCAGCGTGTAGGAACCGCTCTCGCGCGCCAGCTGCAGCGCCGCCAGCGGCCCGGCGCCCGCAGTGCGCAGCCAGGGGCCGAGCGCCAGCGGCCCGGCGAGTTTCCAGGCCGCCTGCTCGACGCCGCGGGTGCCGCTCGCCTCGCCGGTGGCGACGTAGCCGGCCTCGCCGCGGCTACCAGCCTCGGCGATGCGCGCCAGCGCGGCGGCGATGTCGCGGCCACCGGCAACGCCGGCCGGGTCGCCACTGGCGGCGGTCTTCTTGGTCGCGCGCACCGGCGTCGGGCCGACCAGTACGTGGTCGTTGCTGGCGATCAACCGGCGGTCGTGGACCAGGCCCTTGCGCTCGAGCGCGGACTCGGTATCGGGGGTCCCGGTGAACGCTGCATCGAGCTCGCCGCGCTCCAGCACCGGCAGCAGCATGCCGCCAGGGTCGGCGACCCATTGCAGCAGCAGGCCGGTGTCACGCTTGAGCGCCTCGCGTAGGTGGCCGGCCAGGCCCGAGGCCACCAGCGCGGCTTCGACGCCGACGCGCGGCATGCGCTCGGCCGCGCGCGACGCCGGCGGCGCCTGGGCCGCGGAGGGCGCGGACACCGCGCCGAAGCCGGCGGCGACGCCAAGGTTCAGGATCAGCCAGTCGCGGCGGTGGAGCAGGGGTGACGGGCACCGGTTTTGGGGGTCTTCGGTCATCGCGGGGCATCTTACGCAGAGCTTCGCGCGCCTTGCGCCCGTTTGCTCCAGCGGGCGCATTGCTCGATGCACAACGTGCATAAGGCCGCATTTTCACGCCGGGGTCACACTCCTACACTGCCTGTCCCCCGGCGTGGTCCGGGCCGGATCCCGTGGGCGTCGCGTGCGGCGCCCACGGGATCTTGTCCCTTTGGAGCTTTCAACCATGAACCAACCCGTGATGGAAGGGCTGCGCATCGCCGCACCGACCTTCGTGAAGAACGCCCGGCTCATCGCCTGGGTCGCCGAGATGGCCGCGCTGGCCCAGCCCGAGCGCATCCACTGGTGCGACGGCAGCGAGGCCGAGTACGACCGCCTGTGCGCGCAACTGGTGGAAGCCGGCACCTTCCGCAAGCTGAGCGAGGCCACGCGGCCCAACAGCTACCTCGCCTGGAGCGACCCGAGCGACGTCGCGCGCGTCGAGGACCGCACCTTCATCTGCAGCCAGAGCAAGGACGACGCGGGTCCGACCAACAACTGGATGGCGCCGGCCGAGATGCGGCGCCTGCTGCAAACCGGCCAGGCCGATGGCACGCCGGCGCTGTTTGCCGGTTGCATGCGCGGCCGCACCATGTACGTGGTGCCGTTCTCGATGGGTCCGCTCGGCTCGCCGATCGCCCACATTGGCGTCGAGCTCTCCGACAGCGCCTACGTCGCGGTCAACATGCGCCTGATGACGCGCATGGGCAAGGCGGTCTACGACGTGCTCGGCAGCGACGGCGAGTTCGTGCCCTGCATGCACACGGTCGGCAAGCCGCTGGCCGCCGGCGAGGCCGACGTGAGTTGGCCGTGCAACGCCACCAAGTACATCGTCCACTACCCCGAGACGCGCGAGATCTGGAGCTATGGCTCGGGCTACGGCGGCAACGCGCTGCTCGGCAAGAAATGCTTCGCGCTGCGCATCGCCAGCACCATGGGTCGCGACCAGGGCTGGCTCGCCGAGCACATGCTGATCTTGGGCGTGAAGAGTCCCGAGGGCACGAAGCACCATGTGGCAGCCGCCTTCCCGAGCGCCTGCGGCAAGACCAACTTCGCGATGTTGATCCCGCCCGCCGGCCTGCCCGGCTGGGAGGTCACGACGATCGGCGACGACATCGCCTGGATCAAGCCGGGCGCCGATGGCCGCCTCTACGCGATCAACCCCGAGGCCGGCTACTTCGGCGTGGCGCCAGGCACCAACGAGAAGACCAACCCCAACTGCATGGCCTCGCTGAAGCGCGACGTGATCTTCACGAACGTCGCACTCACCGACGATGGCGATGTCTGGTGGGAGGGCATGACCGACGCGCCGCCGGCGCACCTGGTCGACTGGCAGGGCAAGGACTGGACGCCGGCGATCGCCAAGGAGAGCGGCGCCAAGGCCGCACATCCGAATGCGCGCTTCACCGTGGCGGCAACCAACAACCCGGCGCTCGACCCCAACTGGGACAACCCGGCCGGCGTGGCGATCGATGCCTTCATCTTCGGCGGCCGTCGCTCGACCACCGTACCGCTGGTGACCGAGGCCCGCAACTGGGTCGAGGGCGTCTACATGGCCGCGACCATGGGCTCGGAAACCACCGCCGCCGCCGCCGGCGCACAGGGCGTGGTCCGGCGCGACCCATTCGCGATGCTGCCGTTCATGGGCTACAACATGAGCGACTATTTCGGGCACTGGCTGCAACTCGGCGAGAAGCTCGCGGCCTCGGGTGCCAGGCAACCGAAGATCTACTGCGTCAACTGGTTCCGCAAGGGCGAGGACGGCAAGTTCGTCTGGCCCGGCTACGGCGAGAACATGCGGGTGCTGAAGTGGATGCTGGAGCGCGTCGAAGGCGGCACCACCGGTGTCGACCATGTCTTCGGCGTGAGCCCGCGCTACGAAGACCTGAACTGGAACGGCCTGAACTTCAGCGCCGAGCAGTATCAGACCGTGATCGGCATCGACAAGGCGGCCTGGCAGCAGGAACTCAAGCTGCACGCCGAGCTGTTCACGCAACTCGCCTGGCATCTGCCGCCCGCGCTGACGGCAACCAAGGCCGGCATCGAGCAACGGCTGGCGGCCTGATCGAGGCGGCTGTGCGCCGCTGAAACGACAAGGGCCACCCGAGGGTGGCCCTTGGCACTTGTGCGGCGAGCTCTCAGTCGAGGGTCTGCGCGGCGCAGTAGCGACCGACCGAGCCGATCGTCGAGTGCGGCTCGCGTCGTGGCGCGACCGGGAACTGGCCGAGCCAGGGGCCGACCGATGCGGCGGTCGGCTCGCGCCGGTGAAGCTCACGGAAGGCGCGCCCGACGGCGTTGACCGAGTCGGCGATCGACTGGCGCAGGGGATTCATGCGAGGCATGGTGGACTCTGGGTTGACGTGGTGGCGCGGTCCGACTGAGCGATCAATCTCGGTGCGCACTGGAAAACAAAGATCTGACGCCGATGTAAGCGTTCGCAAACAATCGACCGAAGAAGCCGGCGGCACGCGGAGTTGCGACCGGAACGAGGTGGAAGCTGGTGGTGGTCATAGAACCTCCGATCCCCGTATTCTGCCAGAGTTCAGGGAAAACCCTCATTTGGTCATGCTTTGCCGGCATGAGCTGCTGGATGCCAGCCGGTGGCTTGGCGAAGGACAATTCGGAAATGGCCAAATCTCATCCTCCAGCCCTCAGCGGCGCCCCGCTGTCCGATGCCGAGATCGGCGAGATGGACGACCTGCTCGCTGCCATCCCGGCGCCCCGTGAATCACTCGATGCGGTGATGCTCGACGGCTACCTCTGCGGCGTGCTGGCGCAGCCGCAGGTGCTGGCGCCCGAGCAGTGGCTGCCGCCGGTCTTCGACTGGCACTGGGGCGACCCCGACGGCGAAGCGCCGAAGGAGCCGCTCGGGCCAGACAGCGAGGGCTGGCATGCCGCCAAGCACGAGCGGCTGGTCGCCCTGCTGATGAGCCACCACGCCACGCTCGAGCGCCAGCTGCGCGAGGACGCCTGGTTCGATCCGCTGGTGATGGAGCCGCAAGACGAGGCCGGCAATCCGATCACCGGAGCCGCCGCGGTGCAGCCGGCGCTGGCGCCGTGGGTGGCCGGTTTCGAGCATGCGCTGACGCAGTTCCCGGGCCTGGAGGCGATGAGCCACGAGGACCTGCCCGACCTGCTGGCCTGCGTGCGGCGCCACCTGCCGCTCGAGGACGAGGACGAGCAGGCTTTTGCCAAGGCGCTCGACGCCGAGCATCCGCTCAAGAGCCTGGACGCTGGCATCGAGGACCTGGTGGCCAACGTGGTCGCGCTGGCCGACCTCGGCCGGGCCCAGCTGTTCAGCGTCGACACCGTGCGCCGCGTCGAGCCCAAGGTCGGCCGCAACGACCCCTGCCCCTGCGGCAGCGGCAAGAAGTTCAAGCAGTGCCACGGGCGCTGAGCCGGCTTCGGCACTGAGGCGCCGGCATGCGCCTGCAACTGCTGTCGGACCTGCACCTCGAGACCGAGGCCTTCGAGCCGCGACCCGCGCCGCAGGCCGAGTTGCTGGTGCTGGCCGGCGACATCGACAGCAGCTGGCGCGGACTCGAGCTCTTCGCGAACTGGCCCGTGCCGGTGCTGTTCGTCGCCGGCAATCACGAGTTCGATCGGCGCGACTTGGAGCTTGCCTGGCCGGCGCTGCGCGCGCGCTGCGAGGCGCTCGGCATCCGTCTGCTCCAGCGCGAGACCTGCATCGTCGAGGCGCGCGACGGTCGCCGCGTGCGCTTCGTCGGTACCACCCGCTGGAGCGACTTCGATGTCTTCGGCGAATCGCAGCGCGAGCGTGCGATGCGCGCCGCGCGCTACTACGTCGCGGTGATGCGCGCCACGCGCGGTGGCGCGGTCTTCGATGCCGCCGCGGTGCGCGAGGAGGGCCTGGCCTGCCGCGCCTGGCTCGAGTCCGAACTGGCGCGCCCGGCCGCGGGCTGGGACCAGACCGTGGTCATCACCCATTTCGCGCCCAGCCTGCGCAGCGCCGATCCGCGCTATGGCCGCCAGCCGGGCACCGCCAGCTTCTGCAACGCCGACGACGACCTGCTGCCGCGCGCCGACCTCTGGCTGCACGGCCACCTGCATTGCCGGCACGACTACCGGATCGGCACCACGCGCGTGTTCAGCAACGCGCGCGGCCACGCGCCGCGCGGCGAGGCCGAGGGGCACGACCCACTTTTTTGCGTGGAGCCTTGATCCGCGTCAGGCGCTGATCCGGCCGCCGCGCGGCCTGCTGTGCAAGACTGCAGTTCGCCACCTCTTGTGCTCCAGCCTCGGGAGAACCACAGCATGAAGATCCTTCTGGCCGTCGATGGCAGCGCCTTCACCAAGCGCATGCTGGCCTACTTCGCCGCCAACGCCGAATGGCTGGGGGCCGGCCATGAAATCACGGTGCTGACCGTGGTGCCGGCCGTGCCGGCGCGCGCGGCCGCGGTGATCGAGCGCGCGCAGCTGCTCGAGTACTACGCCGACGAGGCCGAGAAGGTGCTCAAGCCGGTGCGCCGCTTCCTGGCGCGCGAAGACCTGAAGCTCGACTTCGTGCACAAGGTCGGTCCGGCGGCCGAGACCCTTGCCAAGACCGCCGCTGCCGGCCGTTTCGGCCTGGTGGTGATGGGCTCGCAGGGCCACTCGGCGCTGGGCAACCTGGTGCTCGGCTCGGTCGCCACCGGCGTGTTGGCAAAGTGCTCGGTGCCGGTGCTGCTGGTGCGCTGACTCAGGCGCCCTGCAGCCCCGAGAAGCAGGTGCCGAGCAGCCAGTCGATGATCTGCGCGTCGGTGTGCTGGCCTCCCGCCTTGAGCAGGGCCAGCACCGGATCGCAGGCGCGCGCGTAGAGCGTATAGAGCACCACCTCGGGCGGCAGCGTCCGGCTGATCAGGCCGTCGCGCTGCGCGGCCTCGATCAGGGCGCCGAGCCGGTCGCTGACCTCGAACAGGCGGTCGAGGTAGGCGCGATTGGCCATCAGCGCCGCGCGCAGGCTCGAGTTCTGCGCCGGTAGCGCGGGCATCTCGCCGGCCAGCTGCACCTCCATCGTCCAGCGTGCCACTGCCTTGAGCCGGTCGAGCGGCGTCGCGCCGGCCGCCAGCCGGCCGTCGAGCTCCGCCAGGAAGGCCAGCGCCCGGTCGAGCACGCGAACCATCGCCGCGGCGGCCAGATCCTCCTTGGACGCGAAGTGCTTGTAGAGGCTGGCCTTGGCGATGCCGACATCGGCCGCGACCTCGTCGACGGTCATCGCGTCGAAACCCTTCTCGGCCAGCAGACGATTGACGGATTCGATGAGCGCGTCCTCGCGGGCGCGCAAAACCTGTTCGCGGAAGGAAACCTTGGCCATGGCGCAAGTGTAAGCCGCTGGGCGCGCGACGCAGACGGTTCAGTGAATGATCAGACTGAAAAGGCTATAAAAAGACCATACGGTAGTCTTGGTGAACTGTTCAGTTCAAACTTCGGCACGATCTTGTTCCACATCGACCAGGAGATTGCCATGACCCGTTGGATGAAGTGGTTTGCTGCACTGGGCGCCGCCGCGCTGCTGGCCGGCTGTTCGTTCGGTGATGATGATGAAGTGGCGCCGCCCGTGCCCGTCGGCAACCTCGCCGAGGTCGCGCGGGCCAACGGCTTCAATGCGCTGCTGGCCGCCGTCGCCAAGGCCGAGCTCGGCTCGGTGCTGGCCGGCTCCGACAAGCTGACCGTGTTTGCGCCCACCGACGCCGCCTTCGGCGCGCTCGCCACCCGGCTCGGCCTGGCCGACGCCAACGCGCTGGTGGCCGCGCTCAGCAAGGACCAGTTGACCAAGATCCTCAGCTACCACGTCGTCGCCGGCGAGGTGAAGAAGGCCCAGGTGCCGCTGGCCACGGACATCACGACGCTGGAGACCGGCAAGTTCCAGGTCAGGGCCTCGGGCGCCGATCTGCTGATCGCCGACGAGTTGCTGCGCGACAGCAGGATCACCGCCACCGACGTGGCGGCCAGCAATGGCGTGATCCACGTCGTCGACAGCGTGCTGCTGCCCGAGGGCGTGCTCAACATCGTGCAGACCGCGCAGGCCAACCCGGTGTTCTCCAAGCTCGTGGCCGCGGTGGTCGCGGCCGATCTGGCCGGGGCGTTGTCGGGCGCCGGTCCGCTGACCGTCTTCGCGCCGGTCGACACCGCCTTCGACGCGATCGCCTCGGTGGTCCCGACGCTGAGCAAGGAGCAGCTCACCACTGTGCTGACCTACCACGTGGTCGGCGCCAAGGTGCTGGCGGCCGACATTCCGTTCGGCACGCCGGTGGGCACGCTGGCGGGCCAGAACATCACGATCAGCGCCGGCACGCCGCCGACGATTGCCGATACCACCGCCGCCGCCGCGCGCATCGTCGCGACCGACATCGAGGCCAGCAACGGCGTGGTGCACGTGATCGACAAGGTGCTGATCCCCACACTCTGAACCAGGCCGATTTCCCAACCGCCCCAAGGAGTACTGCGATGAAGAAGAGCCTGATTGCCGCCGCCCTGACGCTCGGCCTGACGATGGCTGCCCACGCCAAGGACATCGTCGATACCGCGGTCGCCGCCGGCGACTTCAAGACCCTGGCTGCCGCGTTGCAGGCTGCGGGCCTGGTCGACACGCTCAAGGGCAAGGGACCGTTCACGGTCTTCGCGCCCACCGACGCGGCCTTCGCCAAGGTGCCCAAGGACCAGCTCGATGCGCTGCTGAAGGACAAGGCGGCGCTGACCAAGGTGCTGACCTACCACGTGGTGCCGGGCAAGGTGATGGCGGCCGACGTCAAGCCCGGCAAGGTCAAGACCGTGCAGGGCGGCGAGCTGACAATCGCCACCGCCGGTGGCGGCGTCATGGTCGACCAGGCCAAGGTCCTCAAGACCGACATCGTCGCCGACAACGGCGTGATCCACGTGATCGACTCGGTCGTGATGCCCAAGTAGTGCGGGCCTTCGAGCCCGGTGTCGCGGGGCGGCCCTGAGGGCCGCCCTTTGCATGTCCGAACAACAACCCGCTCCATGCGCCGAATGCTTCGTTCCCTTCTGGCCCTTGCCGCGTTGACGGCGGCGCTGCCTGCCGCGGCCCAGATCGTGCCGTTCTACACCTTCGGCGAGCCACCGAAGCAGACCGCGCTCAGTGCCTCGGCGGTGATCATCGGCGGCCCGCGCTATGACGGCAGCGACCGCTACCGCGTCTTTGCCGCGCCCAGCATCGACGCGCGCTTCGCCAACGGATGGTTCGGGAGCATCGTGCAGGGCGTTGGCTACAACTTCTCGCGCGACCCGGACTGGGACCTTGGCCTGCGCGTCGGTGGCCTGCTGCCGCGCAAGGCCGAGGACGAGATCGCCGGCCTCGACGACATTCCGCTGCGCGCGGTCGCCGGCGCCTTCGCCAACCTGCGCGTCGGCCCGCAACTGCAGCTGCGCTCGGCGCTGCGCTATGGCTCGGGGCTGAGCCGCGACGGCCTGACGCTGGACCTCGGCGCCAACTACCACCTGGGCGAGTGGCTCGGCGTCTTCTGGAACACCGAGGCCTCGCTGCAATGGGCCAATCGCGAGCACCTGCAAAGCTACTTCGGCGTCAACGCGGCGCAGAGTGTGCAGACCGGCTTGCCGGTGTTCGAGCCGTCCTCGGGCTGGCGCGAATACCGGCTTGGCATCGGTGGCTTCAGGCCGATCACGCGGCAGTGGTCGGCGTTCGGCAGCTTCAGCGCGATCCGCTTCGGCAGCGCGATCGACGACAGCCCGATCATGAGGAGCAAGGGCGCGACGCAGCTGCTCCTGGGCCTGACCTACCGCTTCTAGGCGTCGCGCTGCGGGCCGGCCAGCCCGCGCTCGACCACATAGCGCGCCTGCCGGTGCAGCGTCGCGCCCTCGACCGCCGGGAACGCGGTCGCCATGAAGTCGCAACGCAGTTCGCGCGGCGTGAACTCCAGCAAGGCGTAGCCGCGCTCGTCGCCGCGCGCGTGCAGCAGGTCGGGATTGCTGCGACGCATCAGCGCTGCCGCGGCCTCGGGCAGGCCGCGCGAGCTGATCGAGCTGCAGCAGAACTCGCTGGCGATGACCGGCGAGCGGGTGTCGGCCGGATCGAGTCGCAACCGCGCCGCGACATGGCGATGCACATCGCCGCCGAGGCAGACCACATCGCCGCCGGGCGCGCCGGCGAAGGCCTGCAGCAGCCGCTCGCGCGCTCGCGGGTAGCCATCCCAGCCGTCGCTGTAGATGCTGCGGCCGAGCATCGGTGCCTCGATGCCGGCCGGCGCCAGTTGCGTGCCCTGGGCGACGACGCGCCAGCCGCGCCGGCTGGCCGCCAGCTCCTCGGCGATCCAGCGCTCCTGCTCGGCACCGAAGACGGTGCGCCGCTCGTCGTTGAGCTCGCCGCAGTTGACCAACGCGCGGCCGCCGGCGCGGCCCGGCGGGTTGCAGGCCTGCACCGAGCGGAACTGGCGACCGTCGAGCGTCCACAGATCGGCCAGCTGGCCCCAGGGCAGTTGGCCGCGCAGGCCACCCGGTGCACCGATCGTCAGCAGGTCGGGCGCCACCGGTAGGTGTTCGAAGTAGGCCTTGTAGGCCGCGGTGCGCAGGGCCAGGAAGCTGGCCTCGTCGACCACCTCGCCGCGGCTGCCGGCCAGCCCGGCGTAGTCGTTCTCGACCTCATGGTCGTCCCAGACCAGCAGCCAGGGGTGGGCCGCGTGCACGGCCTGCAGGTTGGGGTCGAGCCGGTAGGTGACGTGGCGCTGGCGGTAGGCCTCGAGGTCACGCGGCAGGCCGGCCTCGTGCGGCCGCACGACGAAGCGCGGGTTGCTGCCCTCGTAGATGTAGTCGCCGGCGAAGAGCACCAGGTCCACGTCGCGTCGCGCGAGGTCGGCATGGGCCGCGTAGGCGCCCTGCTCGTAGTGCTGGCAGGAGGCGAGGGCGA
Organism: Rivibacter subsaxonicus; assembly: GCF_004217215.1. GTDB lineage: Bacteria > Pseudomonadota > Gammaproteobacteria > Burkholderiales > Burkholderiaceae_C > Rivibacter > Rivibacter subsaxonicus. The sequence continues at coordinate 277,082 of NZ_SHKP01000005.1, read as the reverse complement.
CGCGCAGTCGCGCGACATCGGCATCCGGCGCCGGCGGCGTGCGCGTGCGGCCTACCGGGCTCACCGCATCGCCGACCAGGAAGCGGTAGTAGTAGAAGCGGTCGGTTGCCAGCGCATCGAGCGCGACATGCACGCTGTGCGCGTGCTCGGGGCGCGCCAGGGCCTGGCCTTCGCGCACGATGCGCGTGAAGCCCTCGTCGTCGGCCAACTGCCAGTGCAACGCCACCGGCTCCGGCGCCATGCCGCCCCAGGGTTCGCGCGGACTGGGCGCCAGGCGGGTCCACAGCACCACGCGCGCGCCGCCGGCGAGGCCGCTGGCCACGCCGAGCGTGAAGGGGTCGGCATCCAGGCGCGGTCGTGTCGTCGCGCCGGTGTCCTCGGCCAAGCCGCGCGGTGCGAACAGCAGGCTCATCGCCATGGCCGCGGCGCGCCGGCCGAGCACGCCGCAGGTCATGCCGGTGGCGCCCTGCTGGAGGAAGCGGCGTCTGTTCATGCCGGGCATTCTCGCGACGCGCGCAGCCTCGATGCGCGACCCGGTTCGACGCCGCTGCGAAAGCGGATGTTGCAGTGCAATAGCCTAGGGGTAGGAGCCGGCTTCGAAGGCACCTAATGTCTGTTCATGAGCCTGTGCGGAACTGCCGTCCTGACCAAGGCGCTGACCTGGGGCACGCTCAGTGCGGCCCTGTCGAGCGCGCTGTGGCTCGCTGCGGGCGACGACGACTACCCGAGCGACTGGCTCGCTGATTTCTTCGCCGCCGCCGTGTCGCCGGAGTCGTCCTGGGCGTCGTCGTCTCAGGCCGCCGCCGAGCCCGGCCGCGCGGCGCGCTGGCTGCCAGCCGCGCGCACTGTCGTGCGGCGCTGAGCCGGGCCGGCTGCCGGGCGCTGGTCCAGCGCCGCCGCGGCGCCGGCCACCAATGCCGCGCCGACTTCGTCGAGCCGGGCCGCGCGCGGCGCGCCGGCCGTGAACTCGTCGCCCAGCTTCCACTGGTGCCAGTAGAGCGCAACCTCGATCGCCACCTGGGGATGCAGCACGATCAGTTCGCCGCGCCCGATGGCCTCGCGCACCTGCAACTCGGGCAGCACGCCGATGCCCCAGCCCAGCGCCGCGGCCCGCGCGTAGGCCTCCGATGAAGGCACGAAGCGCTCGACCAGCCGCGGCTCCCTGACGCCGAAGGCCTGCGTGACCCACTGCGCCTGCATGTCGTCCTTGCGGTTGAACACCAGGAATGGCAGCTGGGTGAAGTTGCCGCGATGCAGCCCCGCCTCGGCGTCACCACCCATCGCCGCCTCGACGAAGCCGGGACTCGCGACCGCCGCATAGCGCATCACGCCCAGCGGCGTGATGCGGCAACCGCGCAGCGCGGTGGGCACCGTCGAGACGCAGCCCAGCACCTGGCCCTGGCGCAGCCACTCGTGCGTGAAGTCCTGGTCGTCGACGATCAACTCGAGGCCGAAGCCGTCGCCGCGACCCTGCTGTACCAGCGCGTCGAGCGCCGGCAGCACCCAGGTCGCCAGGCTGTCGGCGTTGACGGCGATCGGCAGGCGGGTCTGCGTCAGTACCGTCTCGCCCAGTTCACGCGCGACATCGGCCCGCATCGCCTGCAACTGGCGCGCGAAGCGCAGCAGCACCTTGCCCGGCTCGGTCAGCCGCAACGGGCGCGCACGCACCACCAGCAGCTGCCCGACCTGCGCCTCCAGCGCCCGCAGCCGCTGCGAGACGGCCGACTGTGTGATCGACAGGCGCTGCGCCGCGCGCTCGAAGCTGCCGTCGTCGGCGAGTGCGGCCAGGCAGTCGAGGGCGGCGGGGTCTAGGTCTCTCATCGGGGCTCCGGGAGGCGGCTTCTACATCAGCATGGCTAATGTAGTCGGATCAAGTTGAATCACGCTTCACGTCCGGCGAGCCCGCGCGAACAATCCGCGGCGATGCCCAGCCACCCGATGGAAGCCCTGTTGCCTGCCGCCACCGCCAGCCACGCCATGCTGGCGGCCGCTGCCATGCAGGGGCTGCTGCTGATGGCCGGCCTGATCCTCGCGATCGGCGCGCAGAACGCGCTGGTGCTGCGCCAGGGGCTGGCGCGCCAGCATGTGGTGCCGGTGGTGGCGCTGTGCATCGTGTCGGACTGGCTGCTGAGTGCGGCCGGCGTGTTCGGCTTCGGCGCCTGGATCGCGCGCCAGCCGACGCTGATGGAGGCCTTTCGCTTCGGCGGCGCCCTGTTCCTGCTCTGGTGCGCGCTGCAGGCGGCGCGGCGCGCGTCGCAGGGCGAGGGCGCGCTAATGGCCACGGCGCGTCCGACCGCCACGCTCGGCGCAACGCTGGTCGCCACGCTCGCGGTCACCTGGCTCAACCCGCATGTCTATCTCGACACCGTGGTGCTGCTCGGCGGCGTCGGCGCGCGCCACGCGGGCGCGGCGCGCTGGGCCTTCCTGGCCGGCGCCTGCGCGGCCTCGGCGCTGTGGTTCGCGCTGCTCGGCGCCGGCGCGATGGCCGCCTCGCGCTGGCTGCGACATCCGGCGACGTGGCGGGCGATCGACGCCGGCATCGCGCTGGTGATGTTGGGGGTCGCCGCCCAGCTGCTGTGGGCGCCGCCGGCCTGAACCGAAGTCTTCCGGAGAAGCTCGCATGAAAGTCATCGTCCTCGGCGCCGGCATCATCGGCGTCAGCACCGCCTGGTATCTGCTCGAGGAAGGGCACGAGGTCACGCTGGTCGATCGACAGCCCGACGCGGCGCTGGAGACCAGCTTCGCCAACGGCGCGCAGATCTCGGTCAGTTTCTGCGAGCCCTGGGCCAATGCCGCCGCGCCCTTTAAGGTCGCCCGGTGGCTGCTGCGCGACGACTCGCCGCTGCTGTTCCGGCCGCGGCTCGATCACCACCAGTGGCGCTGGGGCCTGAGCTTCCTCGGCCAGTGCAGCGATGCCGCCTTCGAGCGCAACGTGCGCCAGCTGGTCGCGCTCGGTCGCTACAGCCATGAGTCGCTGAAGAGCCTGGTCGCGCAGACCGGCATCGAGTACGAGCGGCTCGAACGCGGCATCCTGCACTTCTTCTCCAGCCAGGCTGATCTCGACGCCGGCGCCCAGGGCGCCGCGTTGATGCGGCGCTACGGCGTCGATCGCCGCGTGCTGTCGCGCGAGCAGGTGCTGGCGGTCGAGCCGGCGCTGGCCGCGTATGGCCAACAAGTGGCCGGAGGCACCTACACGCCAAGTGACGAGTCGGGTGACGCGCGCGTGTTCACGCAGCGGCTTGCGCAGCGCTGCATCGAGCGTGGCGCGAGCTTCATCTATGGCCACGCGATCGACGGTCTGGTGCAGGCGGGTGGGCGCATCGAGGCGGTGCGCGTGCGCGAACTCGCCAGCGGCGTCGGCCGCACCCTGCGTGGCGACGCGGTGGTGGCTGCGTGCGGCAGCTACACGGCGCCGTTGCTGCGCCCGCTTGGCGTCAATCTCAACATCTATCCGGCCAAGGGCTACTCGGCCACGCTGCGCCTGAAGCGCCCCGAAGACGCCAGCACGGTGAGCCTGCTCGACGACTCGCGCAAGATCGCGATCTCGCGCCTGGGCGACCAGATCCGCATCGCCGGCACCGCCGAGCTGGCGGGCTACGACCATTCGCTCGACACGCCGACCGCGCGCGTGCGCTGCCAGGCGCTGGTGCGCCGCTACGAGGAGCTGTTCCCCGGCGTCGCCGACGCCAGCGAACCCAACTTCTGGACCGGCCTGCGACCGAGCACGCCGAGCAACATCCCGGTCATCGGCCGCAGCAGCAAGATCGCGAATCTGTGGATCAACGCCGGCCACGGCACGCTCGGCTGGACCCACGGTGCCGGCTCCGGGCGCGCGCTGGCGCTGCTGCTCAGTGGCAAGCGGCCGGGGCTGGAGTTCGGCTTCGCCGGCGATGCAAGCACGCAAGCCTCGAGCGTGGTGGGTCGGCGATCGGTGCCGGCCTGAGGCGGGCGGCGCGGTTTCCCTCGATCGGGGGATTCGTGGCCTCTGCGCCGCCACCTACAGTCGAACGCAGTCCACGACATGGATCCCGAATTCGGGCCGGCAACCGATCCAGGCGCATCACAGACGCCCACTGCCACGCCCTACAGCTCCCAACGACGTCCTTTCCAAGGACTTCCAACGCCCGAGTCGCAAGGCCCGGGCGTTTTTTTTCACTCAGGTTCCGAATCCCGCTGCCAGCGCCGTGCGCAGGTGCTCGACGAGCGCCCGCACCGCCTTCGGCACCACCGGGCTGTAGGGTCGAATCGCGTAGATGCGCTCGCCGAAGCTGCCCTGGGCGCGCCACTGCGGCAACAGCGCCGACAGCTTGCGCGCCCGCAGCGCGGCCTGCGCGCTGAAGTCGGGCAGCAGCGCCAGGCCGAGGCCACTCTCCACCGCCTCGCGCAGCACTTCGCTGTTGTTGGCGGCAAAGGGCCCACGTACCGGCACGGCGATGCGCTCGCCCTTGCGGCTCTCGAAGCTCCAGACCGGAGCGGCGCCGGGTCGCGGGTAGGGCAGGCACGCATGCTCGGCCAACTCGGCCGGATGCGTCGGTGTGCCGGCCCGCCGCAGGTAGGCCGGGGCCCCGACCAGCACCGTGCGGGTCTCGCACAGCAGCCAGGCCACATGGGTGTCCGGCGGCTGCGCGGTGTGGCGGATCGCCAGATCGACGCCCTCCTGTGCCAGCGGCAGCAGGCGGTCGCTGAGATCGAGCTCGATGCGCACCTCTGGATGGGCGCGCAGGAAGCTGGCGAGGTGCGGGACCACCTGCTGGCGGCCGAGCGCCACCGGCGCCGTCAGCCGCACCAGGCCGCGCGGCGCCTCGGCGCGCTCGCGCACGCCATGGAAGCCGCGCTCGATCTGGGCATAGGCCGGCGCCGTGGCGTCGACCAGCTGCTGGCCGGCCTCGGTCAGCCGCACGCTGCGCGTGGTGCGCTGCACCAGCGGCACGCCGGCTACGCGCTCGAGCTCGGCGATGCGCTGGCTCATCGCCGCCTTCGACAGGCCGAGCCGCTGCGCGGCCGCAGTGAAGCTGCCCTGCGCGGCCAGCATGCCCAGCGCATGCACATGGCTCCACAGCAGGTCGGGGCGGAGTTCGGAGACGGCAACGGTGCTCATGGCGATCGTCCGGCTTGGTGGCTTCCTATTGTTCATCATGGCGAACAAAGCATTCGGCCGGACGGGCTGTTCAGCCCGTGCCGCACTGCCTAAGCTGTAGAGATCTCATCAGGAGCACAGCATGGGCGCACCCGACCTCAGCGTACTGACTTCGACTACCGTCGCGCACCACATCAACGGCCGCCGCGTCGTGTCGACCAGCGGTCGCAGCCAGCCGGTGTTCAACCCGGCGACCGGCGCCGCGGCGCGCGAAGTGGCGCTGGCCTCGGCGGCCGAGGTCGAGGCCGCGGTTGCCGCCGCCAAGGCGGCTTTTCCGGCTTGGGCCGAGACGCCCCCGCTGCGTCGCGCGCGGGTGCTCAACAAGTTCCTCGAGCTGCTCAACCAGCATCGCGACACGCTGGCCGCGCTGATCACCGCCGAGCATGGCAAGGTCTTCACCGACGCCCAGGGCGAGGTCACGCGCGGCATCGAGATCGTCGAGTTCGCCTGTGGCGCGCCGCAACTGCTCAAGACCGACTTCACCGACCAGGTCGGCACCGGCATCGACAACTGGGCGCTGCGCCAGCCGCTCGGCGTGGTGGCCGGCATCACGCCGTTCAACTTCCCGGTGATGGTGCCGATGTGGATGTTCCCGGTGGCGCTCGCCTGCGGCAACTGCTTCGTGCTCAAGCCCAGCGAGCGCGACCCGAGCGCCAGCCTGTTCATCGCCGACCTGCTCAAGCAGGCCGGTCTGCCGGACGGCGTGTTCAACGTGGTGCAGGGCGACAAGCTCGCGGTCGACACGCTGCTGACCCACCCCGACGTCAAGGCCATCAGCTTCGTCGGCTCGACGCCGATCGCCCAGTACATCTACGAGACCGGCGCCAAGCATGGCAAGCGGGTGCAGGCGCTCGGCGGTGCCAAGAACCACATGGTCGTGATGCCCGATGCCGATCTCGAGCAGGCGGTCGACGCGCTGATCGGCGCCGCCTATGGCTCCGCCGGCGAGCGCTGCATGGCGATCTCGGTCGCGGTGCTGGTCGGCGACGTGGCCGACAAGATCGTGCCCAAGCTGGCCGAGCGCGCCCGCGCGCTCAAGGTCAAGAACGGCATGGAACTCGATGCCGAGATGGGGCCGATCGTCACCAGGCAGGCGCTCGAGCGCATCGAGGGCTACATCGCGACCGGCGTCGAGGAAGGCGCGACGCTGGTGGCCGACGGCCGCGGCCTGAAGGTGCCCGGCCACGAGAAGGGCTTCTTCACCGGCGGCACGCTGTTCGATCACGTGACGCCGCAGATGCGCATCTACAAGGAAGAGATCTTCGGCCCGGTGCTGGGCTGCGTGCGGGTGCCCGACTTCGCGAGCGCGGTCGAGCTGGTCAACGCGCACGAGTTCGCCAACGGCGTCGCCTGCTTCACCCGCGACGGTCATGTGGCGCGCGAGTTCAGCCGCCGCATCGAGGTCGGCATGGTCGGCATCAACGTGCCGATCCCGGTGCCGATGGCCTGGCACGGCTTCGGCGGCTGGAAGCGCAGCCTGTTCGGCGACATGCACGCCTACGGCGAGGAGGGCGTGCGCTTCTACACCCGCCAGAAGTCGGTGATGCAGCGCTGGCCCGAGAGCACGCCCAAGGGCGCCGAGTTCGTGATGCCGACCTCGAAGTAGCGGACCTGCCCGCTGCCTCCGGGCCGCGAGCGCAGCCCGGAGGCGCCGGCCATCAGGCTGGGCGGCGTTGGCCGCTCATTCCTTCGGAATCGTTGCGCTGGCGACCTTCTGCTGTTGCTGGCAGCGCGCATCGGCACGCCAGCCGTCGAGCGATTCGGCGATGTCGCCCATGTACAGCTGGTGGATGCCGCGCGTGATGTACACGTAGTTGCGCAGCGCGTCGACGCTCTGGTCGGCCTTCTCGACCACGCGCTTCTGCACCGTGCTGAGCGGCGTGCACGAGGACGAGGCCTGGTCGGCGGCGAGCACCGGGCCGGCGCCGAAGGCGGCGCACAGGGTCGCGACGGCGAGGTGGCGGAACTTGGCTTCCATGTGAGGCTCCTGTTCGGATCGGCGAAGCGACGACCGGCTTCGCTCGGCGGGTCGAGACCTGATCGACCTGGATTCAGGCTAGGTGATGCCGGCATTCGTTGCCTACGCACTTGAGATGAGAGGCGGGATCGACGGCACCAAAGCCGCCCTGGGCCGATGAATGGGGGCCGTGCGCGGAACGTCGGCACGCCGCGCGCTCGGCAATACTTGGCCCGACGGGGAGACGATGCAATGAACACAGGCAGAAACCGACAGCTGTTGCTGGTCACGGGCGGCAGCCGTGGCATCGGCGCCGCCACGGTGCGCCTGGCCGCCGGGCGCGGCTGGGCCGTGGCGATCAACTACGCCAGCGCCGCGACCGCGGCCGAGGCCTTAGTGCGCGAGATCGAGGCCGGCGGCGGCGAGGCCGCGGCCTTCCGCGCCGACGTGGCCGACGAGGCCCAGGTGCATGCGCTGTTCGCCGCCGTCGATGCGCGCTTCGGCCACGGCCGGCTGCGCGGCCTGGTCAACAACGCCGGCATCGTCGATGTCGCGGCGCGCATCGAGCAGATGAGCGCCGAGCGTGTGGCACGCATCTTCGCGGTCAACGTCGTCGGCAGCTTTGCCTGCGCGCGCGAGGCGGTGCTGCGCATGAGCACCCGCCACGGCGGCGCCGGCGGCGCGATCGTCAACCTCTCCTCGCGTGCCGCCGAGCGCGGCTCGGCCGGCATCTACGCCGACTACGCAGCCAGCAAGGCCGCGATCGATCGCTTCACCGTCGACCTCGCGCTCGAGGTCGCCGCCGAGGGCGTGCGCGTCAACGGGGTGCGCCCCGGCATCATCGACACCGAGATCCACGCGGCGGCCGGCCTGGCCGATCGCGTGCGCGAGATGTCGCCAACGCTGCCGATGCAACGCGCCGGCACGGCCGAGGAGGTGGCGCAGGCCATCCTCTGGCTGCTGTCCGACGAGGCCAGCTACGTGACGGGAGCGATGCTCGACGTGGCCGGCGGTCGCTGAGCCCCCTAGGTCGCGACCAAGGACGCGCCCTGCAAGCGGCGCCATGGGGCCGCTTGCTCCCCCGATCGCGGCATCGCCGCCGCGCATTGGTCGCGCGATGCTCGGTGGGCGCAGAACGATCGGCGCCGGCGCCGATCGAATGCCCAACGGAGGCCTGTCATGTCGAGGCGACGGTCATGTCGGCGGCGAGCGGTTCTGGCGGACGGCGTCCGCCGCGCGGGCGGGTCGCTCGCGCTGTTGCTGGCGAGCGTCGGCGATCCGCTGCTCGCCACCGAACTGGAAGCACGCACCGAATCGCCGCCACAACTGAGTTTCGCGATGGAGCTCAACCAGGCGCTTCCGGCCGCCTCACCGCCGGTCCCCGGGGTGGGCACGACCAGCACCGACATCAGCTACCGGCTCTGGGCCGACGGTCCGGGCCGCACCGGCATCGGCCTGGGCCTCGACACCCGCAGCGACTGGCACCTCCGGCCCGACGCGCCGCCCGCGCTCGCCGCGCAGCGCTCGACGATGGTGCTGGCGATGCGCTACCGCTTGTCCGGCGACTCGAGCCTGGTGCTCGACGTGCAGCCGCTCGATGCCGCCGGCCTAGCGCGACCCTTCGACGAACTGCGGCCGCGGCTCGGCTTCGAGTTCCGCACGCGTTCCTCCGGCGAGCAGATGCTGCGCCAGCGCATGCTGCGCATGGACCTCGGCTCGGACGCCTACGTCGGGCTGCGCACCTCGCGCAGGGGCGTCTCGCTGGTCTATCGCGCGTCGTTCTGAGCGCCTAGCGGCGTTCGACCACCACCGGCACCAGCGACAGCGCCTCGCGCACCCGCTGCGCCGCGCCCTGCGCCTCGTCGCGCGTGGGGTAGGGCCCGGCCTGGAGGCGGAACAGCGAGGCGTCGGCAAACACCGCCATCAGCGGCGCCAGCCAGTCGAGTTCAGCGCCGACGCGCTGCTGGAAGTTCTCGGCACCGTCGCGTTCGCGGAAGGCGCCCAGCTGCACCCAGTAGCCGCGCGCCGGCACCGTGTAGGCGCGGCCGGGTTCGGCGCTGGTGCCCCCGCGCACGGTGCTGCCGGGCGGCGGTGCGAGAGCCACGGGGGCGGCTTCGGCGTCGCCGGCGCCAAGGGCCGGGGTCGACGCCACGGCCGTGTCGGCCGCGCCCGCGCGCTTCCAGGAGCCGCTGCGGATTTCGTCGTTCGTGATGCGCTCGACCTCCACCGGCGCCACGCCGCGCTGCGCGCCGAGCTTGACGGCCGCCGTGTAGCTCAGGTCGATGACGCGGCCCGGGTGGAACGGGCCGCGGTCGTTGACGCGCACCACCACTTCCTTGCCGTTGGCCGGGTTGCGCACCCGGGCGTAGCTCGGCAGCGGCATGGTCGGATGCGCGGCCGTCATCGCGTACATGTTGTAGACCTCGCCGCTGGCGGTGCGCCGGCCGTGGAACTTGCGGCCGTACCAGCTGGCCAGGCCCTTCTCGCTGATCGGCACGTCGCGCGTCTGCGGCGTGTAGCTGCGGCCGAGCACCTCGTAGGGCTTGTTGGCGCCGCCGGGCTTGATGGTCTCGACGCGCGGCTCGGCATCGGGGGTTGCCGCCAGGTCGGCCGGCGGACTCGAAGGGGCGCCGTCGCCGCCGGACTTGGGCGCCGAGGCGCAGCCGGCCAGCACCAGCAGCGCCAGCAGTGCGGCCGGTGCGAGGAGGCGGTTGAGGAGCGACTTCTGCATCGGGCGCTAACTTACACGAGGCCGGCGCCGGCCTCGGTGCCCAGATGCAAGCGCAGCGCCTCGATCGCATGGCGCACCTTGGCCGGCTGCGCGTCGCGGGTCGGCGTCACCGCGTGCACGCCGTAGTCGGCCAGGCGCCAGCTCGGCAGCACCCGCACCAGGCGCCCGGCCTGCAGGTCCTCGGCGATGTCGGGCAGCACCATCACCGCCAGGCCGAGGCCGGCCAGGCACAGGTGCTGCAGCGCGAGCTGGTTGCTGCTGAGTGCGCGCGGCACCGGGCGCAGCCGCTCGGAGCCCGGCGTGCCGCCGGAGCCCTCGCGCTCGAGTTCGACCGCGTTGACGCCGCCGGCGCGCGGCTGCATCAGCAGCCAATCATGCTGCAGCAGATCGCCCGGCGTCGCTGGCACGCCGCGCCGTGCGAGGTAGGCCGGCGCGGCCACCAGCAGCACCGGCAAGCGGCCGATCAGGCGCGCGACCAGGCTCGAGTCGGCAAAGCTGCCGACCCGCAGCGCCAGATCCACCCGCTGCTCGATCAGGTCGATCGGCGTGTCGTCCACCAGCAGCCGCAGGCTCAAGCCCGGATGGGCGCTCATCAGCGGCGCCAGCGCCGGCGCGATCAGCCGCGCCAGCCCGACCGGCGCCGCCAGCCGCAGCTCGCCCTCTGGTGCGTCGCGCAGCCGCGCCAGCGCCTGTTCGGCGGACTGCGCCGCGGCCACCATCGCCGCGCAGCCCTCGTGAAAACTGGCCCCGGCTTCGGTCAGCGCGAGCCGGCGCGTCGAGCGGTGCAGCAGGCTCACGCCGAGTTCGGTCTCGAGCTGGCGCAACTGCTGGCTGACCGCCGACGGCGTCAGCCCGAGCCCGCGCGCGGCGCCCGTCAGCGAGCCGCGGGCGACCACCTCGGCAAACACCGCCATGCGCCGGTATCGATCCATTCTGAAGTCAGGCTAAACATAGATAGCGATTCAGCCAGTCTAGTCGGACGACTGTGTAGCGTCGATCATTGCTCATCCCAATCCACTGAACGAGACAGCTCATGAAGATCGCCCTGATCGGTGCCACCGGATTCGTCGGCAGCGCCGTGCTCGCCGAAGCCCTGGCTCGCGGCCACGCCGTCACCGCGCTGGCGCGCACGCCGTCCAAGATCGCCGCCCAGCCGGGACTGGCGGTCGTCCAGGCCGACGTGCTCGACGCCAGCCAGGTCGCGCGCGCCGTCGCCGGCCACGACGCCGTGATCAGCGCCTACAACCCGGGCTGGCAGGAGCCCGAGATCTATCGCCTGTTCCTGCAGGGCACCCAGGCCATCGTCGACGGGGTCCGGCAGGCGGGCCTGAAGCGTCTTCTGATCGTCGGTGGCGCCGGCAGCCTGTATGCCGCGCCGGGCCTGCAGATCGTCGACACGCCCGAGTTCCCGGCGCCGTGGAAGCAGGGCGCGCTGGCCGCGCGCGATGCGCTCGTGGCGATCCAGAAGGACGGCACGCTCGACTGGAGCTTCCTGTCGCCGGCCGTGCACGTCGTGCCGGGCGAGCGGCGCGGCAGCTACCGGCTCGGCGCCGACGAGCCGGTGATGCTCGACGGCAAGCCCTCCGACATCTCGGTGGCCGACCTCGCCGTCGCGATCGTCGACGAGATCGAACAGCCGCGCCACATCCGGCGTCGCTTCACCGTAGGCTACTGAGCGCATGGACACGCTGATCTACCTCTACGACCCGCTGTGCGGCTGGTGCTACGGCGCCGGTGCCGCGCTCGCGGGCCTGGAAGGCGAGGAATGGGCCGTGCGCCCGCTGCCGACCGGCCTCTTTGCCGGCGACCCGCGGCGCCGGCTCGACCCGGCGATGGAGGCCCATATCTGGCAGGCCGACCAGCGCATCGCGCACCTTTCCGGCCAGCCCTTCAGCGAGGCCTATCGGGAGCGCGTGCTGCGCAATCCGGCGATGCCCTTCGACTCGGGGCCGGCGACCGCCGCGCTCACTGCCGTTGCCGAACGCGCCCCGAGCCGCGAGCGCGCCGCGCTGGCCGCGATCCAGCGCGCGCGCTGGGTCGACGGGCGCGACATTGCCGATGCCGCGGTGCTGGCCGAGGCGCTGGCCGGCGAGTTCGGCGCTGCTGGTCTTGCCGACGCCGCGCTGGCCGCTCGCTCGCGCGAGCGCATCGCGCGCGGCCAGCGCCTGATGCGCGAGTTCGGTTTTGGCGGCGTGCCGGCGCTGATCGCGCTGCGCGGCGCCGACCCGGCGCTCGACGAGCCGGCACTGGTCGAACGCGCCGTGCGCGACGGCGAGCCGATCGCCGGCAATGCGCTGTTCGACGGCTCCCTCGCCGCCAGCCTCAACGCAGCCCGAGCAGCCTGACCGCGTTGTCCTTCAGGATCGCCTGGTGCACCTCGGGGCGGAAGCCGGCCTCGAGGAAGTCCTTCATCCAGCGCTCCGGCGTGATCAGCGGGTAGTCGCTGCCGAACAGCACGCGGTCCTTGAGCAGCGTGTTGGCGTACTGCACCAGCTGCGGCGGAAAGTACTTCGGGCTCCAGCCCGAGAGGTCGATCCAGACGTTGGGCTTGTGCATCGCCACGCTCAGCGCCTCGTCCTGCCAGGGCCACGAGGGGTGCGCGATGACGATCTGCATGTCGCCGAAGTTCACCGCGACCTCGTCGAGGTGGATCGGGTTGCTGTACTCCAGCCGCAAGCCGCCGCCACAGCGCATGCCCGAGCCGATGCCCGAATGGCCGCTGTGGAACACCGCCGGCAGCCTGTGCTCGTTGATCACCTCGTAGATCGGCCAGGCCATGCGGTCGTAGGGGTGGAAGCCCTGCACCGTGGGGTGGAACTTGAAGCCGCGCACGCCATGCTCCTCGATCAGCCGGCGCGCCTCGCGCGCGCCCATGCGGCCCTTGTGCGGGTCGATCGAGGCAAAGGGGATCAGCACGTCGGGGTGCTTGCGTGCGGCCTCGGCGATCTCCTCGTTGGGGATGCGGCGGCGCCCCATCTGGGCCTCGGCGTCGACGCAGAACATCACCATCGCGATGCGCTGCTCGCGGTAGTGCGCCACGCTCTCCTCGATGGTCGGCCGCCGGTTCGAACGGAAGTACTTGTCGGCGGCGCGGTCGAACTCCTCGCCGTAGTTGTCGAAGGGGTTCCAGCAGGAGACCTCGGCATGGGTGTGCATGTCGATGGCGAGCAGTGCGTCGATGTCCAAGGGTCTCTCCTGTTGCGCTGATTTCATTAAATCATCCAAATGAACGTAGAGGCCATCGGCCACTACTTCACTAAGGGAAAGCCCGGGTGCGAAGTGGCGAATAACACTTAATATCAATAACTAATTCAGCCAGGAGCCCCGCCTTGGAGCCTGCCGACTTCCAACCCGTCAGTGGCCTGCTGGCCAGTCTCGACCTGCTGCGCATCAGTCGCTCCGGCGCCGTGGCGCTGGTGCGCCTGGAGCGCCCGGCCAAGCGCAACGCGATCAACGATGCGCTGGTGCTGCAACTGCAGACCTGCTTCCTCAACCTGCCGGCCGAGGTCGGCGCGGTGGTACTGCATGGCGCCGGCGAGCATTTCTGCGCCGGGCTCGACCTGTCGGAGCTCGGTGAGCGCAGCGTCGCCGAGGGCGTGCTGCACTCGCGCATGTGGCATGCGGCGATGGACCAGATCCAGTTCGGCCGGGTGCCGGTGGTCGCGGCGCTGCATGGCGCGGTGGTCGGCGGCGGCCTCGAGATCGCCGCCAGCGCCCATGTGCGGGTCGCGGAGAGCGGCACCTTCTACGCACTGCCCGAGGGCCAGCGCGGCATCTTCGTCGGCGGTGGCGGCGCGGCGCGCATCCCGCGCCTGGTCGGCGTGGCCTGCATGACCGACATGATGCTGACCGGCCGCTCGCTCGACGCCACCGAGGGCCAGCAGCGCGGCATCTCGAACTATCTGGTCGGCCCCGGCGAGGGCCTGGCCAAGGCGATCGCGCTGGCTACGCGCGTCGCCAGCAACGCGCCGCTGTCGAACTACGCGGTGATGCAGGCGCTGCCGCGCATCGCCGGCATGTCGCAGTCCGACGGCCTGTTCCTTGAGTCGCTGATGGCCGCGATCGCCCAGGGCGACGACGCCGCCAAGCAGCGCGTGCGGGCCTTCCTCGACAAGCGCGCCGACAAGGTCGCGCGCCCCGGCGGGGCAGCTTGAGCATGGAGCCGCGCTACCGCCCGATCAGCATCCGCGGCGTCGACGCGGTGGTGGTCGAGGGTGCTCACGGCGCCGTGCAGCGGCTGCGCTCGACCGACGCGCTGGCTGCGCCACCGACGCGCCTCAGCGACCGCCTCGCGCATTGGGCCTCGGCGGCGCCGGATCGCGTCTTCGCCGCCCGCCGCGACCCGAGTGTTCCCGGCGGTGGCGACTGGATCCGCATCTCCTACGCCCAGATGCTCGATCGCGCCCGGCGCGTGGCCGGCGCGCTGCTGGCGCGCGGCCTCGGCCCCGAGCGGCCGCTGGCGATCCTGTCCGACAACGACCTCGAGCACCTGACGCTGGCGATGGGCGCGATGTGGGCCGGGGTGCCGGTGGTGCCGGTCTCGCCGGCCTACTCGCTGCTGTCGCAGGACTTCGGCAAGCTGCGCCACATCGCTGCCAAGGCCACGCCGGGCCTGGTCTACGCCGCCGGCCCGGCCTTCGCGCGGGCCATCGAGGCGGTGTTCGACGACCGCACCGAGGTGCTGCTCGGCGCTAACGCGCTCGACCACCTGCTGGCCCAGCCGGCCGGTCCTGAGGTCGACGCGGCTCACGCCAGCGTCGGCCCCGACACCATCGTCAAGCTGCTGTTCACCTCCGGCTCGACCCAGTCGCCCAAGGGCGTGGTCAACACCCACCGCATGTTGTGCGCCAACCAGCAGATGCTGGCGCAGAGCTTCGCCTTCCTCGCCGACGACGCCGAAGGTCCGGTGCTGCTCGACTGGCTGCCGTGGAACCACACCTTCGGCGGCAACCACAACCTGAACCTGGTGCTGTTCAACGGCGGCACGCTCTACATCGACGACGGCAAGCCCACGCCTGCCGGCATCGCCACCACGCTGCGCAACCTGCGCGAGATCGCGCCGACGATCTACTTCAACGTGCCCAAGGGCTACGAGGAGATCGTTGCCGCGATGGAGAGCGACGCCGCGCTGCGCGAGCGCCTGTTCAGCCGGGTGCGGGCTTTCTTCTTCGCCGGTGCCGGCCTGTCGCAGGCGGTCTGGGACCGGCTCGACCGGCATGCCGAGGCCACCGTCGGCGAGCGCATCCGCATGCTCTCGAGCCTCGGCATGACCGAGACCGCGCCGGCCTGCACGCTGGCCTGGCGGCCCGACATCAAGGCCGGCCACGTCGGCCTGCCGCTGCCCGGGGTCGAGATCAAGCTGGTGCCCTCCGGCGACAAGCACGAGATCCGCTTTCGCGGTCCGAACCTGATGCCGGGCTACTGGCGCGAGCCCGCGCTCAGCGCGGCCGCCTTCGACGACGAGGGCTTTCTCTGCAGCGGCGATGCCGGCAAGTGGGTCGACCCCGCCGATCCGAGCCGCGGCCTGCTGTTCGATGGTCGCATCGCCGAGGACTTCAAGCTCGGCAGCGGCACCTTCGTCAGCGTCGGCCCGCTGCGCGCGCGAGTCATCGCCGCCGGCGCACCCTGCGTGCAGGACGTGGTCGTCACCGGCCTCAACCGCGACGCGCTCGGCCTGCTGCTGTTCCCGCGCCTCGACGAGTGCCGGCGCCTGGCCGGGCTCGACGCCGGCGCCTCGGCCGAGCAGGTGCTGTCGCACCCGTTGGTGGAGGCTTTCCTCGCTGAACTGCTCGAACGCTTGCGCGCGATGGCCACCGGCGGCGCGACGCGCCCGGCCTGGCTGCACGCGCTGCGCGAGCCGCCGTCGATCGACCGCGGCGAAGTGACCGACAAGGGCTCGATCAACCAGCGCGCGGTGCTTGCCCATCGCGCGGCGCTGGTCGAGGCGCTCTACGACGGTTCGGCACCAAACCGCATCGCACCGCAAGACACGGTTTCCTGACCCACCACCACAACAAAACCGGAGACAGCCGCATGAAGACGATGAAGATCCAACTCCTGTGCGCCGCGATCCTCGCGACGCTGGTCGGCACCGCGCGCGCCGACATCACGATCGGCGTATCGCTGCCGCTCACCGGCCCGGCCTCGGGCCTGGGCATCCCGGCCAAGAACGGCCTGACGCTGTGGCCGGCCACGGTGGCCGGCGAGAAGATCAACCTGATCGTGCTCGACGACGCCACCGATCCCACGCTCGGCGTCAAGAACGCGCGCCGCTTCGTCACCGAGGACAAGGCCGACCTGATCCTCGGCTCGATCGCGACGCCGGTGGCGATCCCGATCGCCGAGGTCGCGGCCGAGGCGCAGACGGTGCAGCTGGCGCTGTCGCCGATCCCGCTGCCGGCGGGCAAGGACCACTGGAGCTTCCGGCTCGCCCATTCGGCTGGCGTGATGGGCCAGGCGATGGTCGAGCACATGAAGAAGCAGGGCGTCAAGACGATCGGCTTCATCGGCTACAACGACGCCTACGGCGAGAGCTGGCTGCGCGACATCACGCCGCTGCTCGACGCGGCCGGCATCAAGATGGTGGCGACGGAGCGCTTTGCGCGCTCCGACACCGGCGTCACCGCGCAGGCGCTCAAGCTCACCGCGGCCAACCCCGACGCGATCCTGGTCGTCGCCTCCGGCAGCGGTGCCGCGATGCCGCAGCTGGCGCTGGCCGAGCGTGGCTACAAGGGCAAGATCTACCAGACCCATGCCGCCGCCACCAAGGACCTGATGCGCATCGGCGGCAAGACGGTCGAGGGCACCTTCGTCTCGGCCGGTCCGGCGATCGTGGCCGAGGCGCTGCCCGACAGCAACCCGTCCAAGAAGCAGGCCATGACCTACGCCGCCGCCTACGACAAGGCCTTCGGCCCCGGCAGCCGCAACCAGTTCGGTGCCCACAGCTTCGATGCCTACCTGCTGCTCGAGGCCGCGGTGCCGGGCGCGCTGAAGAAGGGCAAGCCCGGCACGCCGGCCTTCCGCGCCGCGCTGCGCGACGAGCTCGAGTCGCTCGCGCGGCTGCCGGTCTCGCAGGGCGTGCTCGACTACAAGCCCAACGACCACTGGGGCTTCACGCCCGACACCGGCGTCATGCTGAAGGTCGTGAACGGCGACTGGAAGGTCGAGTAAGAACGCTGCGGGTGAGTCCTCTGCCGGCGCCGCCTGGGCGCCGGCATGATCGTCTCGTTCCTCACACATCCTCCCGACCCGATTCATGGACCTCAGCATCGCGAGCATCCTCGCGCTCGACGGCCTGACCAACGGCGCGATCTACGCGCTGCTGGCCCTGGCCACGGTGCTGGTGTTCACCGTGACGCGGGTGATCTTCATCCCGCAGGGCGAGTTCGTCGCCTTCGGCGCGCTCACCGTCGGCATGTTCCAGCTCGGCCGCCTGCCCGGCACCGTGTGGCTGCTGCTGGCAATGGCGCTGCTGGTGGCGCTGCTCGACCTGCTCGACGGCCTGCGCGCCCGCCAGTTGCCGTCGGCGCTGTTCAGGCAGTTGCTGCGCACGCTGGCGCTGCCGCTGCTGGCCAGTGCCGCCGCCTGGTGGATCGCGCCGCGCAACAGCGGCCTGATCGTGCAGGCGCTGGTCACGCTGGCGCTGGTCACGCCGATGGGCCCGCTGGTCTATCGCCTGGCCTACCAGTCGCTGGCCGGTGCCAGCGTGCTGGTGCTGCTGATCGTCTCGGTCGGCGTGCACTTCGCGCTCACCGGCCTGGCGTTGCTGGCCTTCGGCGCCGAGGGCTTTCGCAACCCGAGCTTCTGGGACGCGCGCTTCTCGCTCGGCCCGCTCACGATCAGCGGCCAGACCTTCATCATCCTGGCCGCGTCGAGCGCGCTGATCGTCAGCCTCTACCTCTTCTTCGAGCGCTCGCTGGCCGGCAAGGCGCTGCGCGCCACCGCGGTCAACCGGCTCGGCGCGCGGTTGATGGGCATCTCCAGCGAAAGCGCCGGCAAGCTCTCGTTCACGATGGCGGCCTTCATCGGCGCGCTCTCGGGCCTGCTGATCGGGCCTTCGACCACGGTGTTCTACGACTCGGGCTTCCTGATCGGCCTCAAGGGCTTCGTCGCCGCGGTCTTCGCCGGGCTGGCCAGCTATCCGCTGGCGGCGGTAGGCGCGATCGGCGTCGGTTTGCTGGAGAGCTTCGGTTCCTTCTGGGCCAGCGCGTGGAAGGAGGTGATCGTCTTCACCTCGATCCTGCCGGTGCTGCTGTGGCGCTCGCTGCGCGATCCGCACTCGGACGAGGAATGAGATGAAGAAGCCCGCCTGGCTCCTTCTTGCGCTGCTCGCCGCGCTGCCACTGCTGCCGGTGCCCGAGTTCTGGATCACGCAGCTCAACTACATCGGGCTGTACTCGATCGTCGTGCTCGGCCTGGTGCTGCTGACCGGCGTCGGCGGGCTCACCTCCTTCGGCCAGGCGGCCTTCGTCGGCATCGGTGCCTACGCCACGGCCTACCTCAGCACCAAGCTCGGCTGGTCGCCGTGGATCAACCTGTGGGTCGGCCTCGCGCTGACGCTGGTGGCAGCGCTGGTGCTGGGCTGGCTCACGCTGCGCATGAGCGGCCACTACCTGCCGCTGGCGACGATCGCCTGGTGCCTGTCGATCAACTACACGATGGCCAACACCGAGGCGCTGGGCAAGTACGACGGCCTGCTCGGCGTGCCGGCGCTCAACTTTTTCGGCATCGACCTCAACCAGGGCCGCAGCATCTACTACCTGATCTGGGCACTGGCGCTGCTCGGCGCCTGGGCGCTGGTCAACCTGCTCGACTCGCGCGCCGGCCGCGCGATCCGCGCCCTCAAGAGCGGCAGCGTGATGGCCGAGGCGATGGGCATCAGCACCTACCGCTACAAGGTCATCATCTTCGTCATCGCGGCGCTCTACGCGGCGGTCTCGGGCTGGCTGTTCGCCCACTTCCAGCGCACCGTGAACCCATCGCCCTTCGGCATCAAGATGGGCATCGAGTACCTGTTCATGGCGGTGGTCGGCGGCGTCGGCCATGTGTGGGGCGCGTTCACCGGCAGCGCGGTCGTCAAG
Organism: Rivibacter subsaxonicus; assembly: GCF_004217215.1. GTDB lineage: Bacteria > Pseudomonadota > Gammaproteobacteria > Burkholderiales > Burkholderiaceae_C > Rivibacter > Rivibacter subsaxonicus. Next base: position 258,177 of record NZ_SHKP01000005.1, on the reverse strand, counting down.
GTGGTCGAGGACCAGCTCCAGGTCTGGCTGCCCAAGCTGATCGGCACCAGCGGCAACTACGAGATCATCGTCTTCGGCATCGCGCTGGTGCTGGCGCTGAAGTACGCACCCGACGGCCTGTGGCCGGGGCTGCGCGGCCTGTTCGCGCGCCTGCTGCCGACGCCGGTGCCGCGCGCCGACTGGCAGGGCGCGCTGGCGCTGCCGGCGCGCGACAAGCCGGCCGCCGGCGAGTTGCTGCTCGAGGCCAAGGCGGTGCGCAAGACCTTCGGCGGCCTGGTTGCCGTCAACGACGTGAGCTTCTCGGTCCACGCTGGCGAGATCATCGGCCTGATCGGCCCCAACGGCGCCGGCAAGAGCACGACCTTCAACCTCGTCTCCGGCGTGCTGGGCCTGAGCGGCGGCGAGGTGCACTTTCGCGGCCAGCGCGTCGACGGCCTGCCCTCGCGCCAGATCGCGCGGCGCGGGCTCTCGCGCACCTTCCAGCATGTCAAGCTGATTCCCGAGATGACGGTGCTCGAGAACGTCGCGATCGGCGGCTACCTGCGCTCCGGCAAGGGCACGCTGAGCGCGATGCTGCGTCGCAACCGGGCCGAGGAGCGCCAGCTCTTTGCCGAGGCCCACAAGCAGCTCGAGCGCATCGGCCTGGCCGATCGCATGTTCGAGCCGGCCGGCAACCTCGCACTCGGCCCGCAGCGCATGGTCGAGATCGCACGCGCGCTGGCCACCGACCCGGCGCTGCTGCTGCTCGACGAGCCGGCCGCCGGCCTGCGCCTCAAGGAGAAGCAGGCGCTGGCCGCGGTGTTGCGCCAGCTGAAGGGCCAGGGCCTGTCGATCCTGCTGGTCGAGCACGACATGGACTTCGTGATGGGCCTGACCGACCGCATCGTCGTGATGGAGTTCGGCACCCGCCTGATGGACGGCACGCCGGCCGAGGTGCAAGCCAGTCCGGCGGTGCGCGCTGCCTATCTCGGCACCGAGCACTAGGCCCGTCATGAGTCAAGAACTCCTCCTCGACGTCAGCGACCTGCATGCCGGCTACGGCAAGGCCGAGGTGCTCAGCGGCCTTGCGCTGAAGGCCGCCGGCGGCAGCGTGGTCACGGTGATCGGCCCCAACGGCGCCGGCAAGAGCACGCTGCTGGCGGCGCTGATGGGCGTGCTGCCGGCGCGCGGTGCGCTGCGCTTCGGCGGCGAGGACATCGGCCGCCTGAGCCTGGAGCAGCGCGTGATGCGCGGCATCGCGCTGGTGCCCGAGAAGCGCGAGCTGTTCGGCTCGATGGCGGTCGAGGACAACCTGGTGCTCGGCGCCTATCGCCAGATGCGGCTGCGCAATCGCGGCTGGCGCGGCGAGCTCGACCGGGTCTACGCGCTGTTCCCGCGCCTGCTCGAACGGCGCACGCAGCTGGCCGGTACGCTCAGCGGCGGCGAGCGCCAGATGCTCGCACTCGGGCGCGCGTTGATGAGCCAGCCGCGCCTGCTGATGCTCGACGAGCCCAGCCTCGGCCTCGCGCCGCTGGTGGTCAAGGAGATCTTCCGCACCATCGAGCAGCTGCGCCAGACCGGCGTGACGATCCTGCTGGTCGAGCAGAACGCGCGCGCCGCGCTGGCGGTGGCCGACCACGGCTACGTGCTCGAGACCGGCGAGGTCGTGCTGCAGGGCCCGGCGCGCGAGCTGGCCGGCGACGCGCGCATCGTCGAGACCTACCTCGGTGCCAGCGGTAGAAGCAATGGCACCACGCAAGACGCCTGAGACGGAAGTCGAGGAGCCCGCGGCGGCAGGGCAGGGCGCCCATGCGCCGCTCGACCAGAGCGCGCTGCGCCATGTGCTCGGCCACCACATCTCGGTCGCCGACGTACCGAGCAAGAAGCTCTACTTCCGTCACATCGGCGAGCCGCTCGGCCTGCGACCGGTGGAGTTCTCGCTGCTGGTGCTGGTGCAGGCCAACCGCGACGTGACGCAGAAGCAGCTTGCCAACGCGCTGGCGCTGTCGCCGCCGAACCTGACGCTGCTGCTCGACAAGCTGGTCGAGCGCGACCTGATCCTGCGCGAGCGCAGCGCGGCCGATCGTCGCGTGCAGCATGTGCGCCTGACGCGCGACGGCGCCGCCACCGCGCGCAAGGCGCTGGCCTCGTCGCACGAGATGGAGCGCGAATGGAGCCGCCAGCTCAGCGAGGCCGAGAAGGCGATGCTGATCGAGCTGCTGCAGAAGGTGGGCCGGCTGCGCCGGGCCTAGGCTTCATTCGCTCGCCGCCAGCGGCGGGCATGCCCAGCCCAGCAACTCCGCCAGGCGGCGGATCACCCACTCGGCCTCGGGTGCCGACACCATCGAGCCCGGTGCGCACAGCCCGGCATGAAAGCGCAGCAGCACGTCCTCGTGCGCCACCGAGCCCAGCTCGAAGAGCTTGGCATCGGCCCGGTCGACCAGCAACTGCGCCAGGTCTTCGCAGGCCTCGTAGCGCTCGCGCACCAGCGCCATCGGCGCCGTCAGGCGGCGCCGCGCGTCGCTGTAGAGCGCGTAGAAGGACGGCGGGATCTCGATCTGGTACTCGTCGGTCATTGGTGGACCCTTGGCGCTGCGCACCGTCCCTCCGAGAGGGAATTCGCCCCTTCGGGCGGCCGGGCGGCGCTCATGCCGGCGTTGTACCGCGGCGCCGTGGCGCTGCCTGATCGGCACAGCAGTGTTTGTCGCGGGTTGACGAGAATACTTTCAGATGCATTGCTTCGAATTTGGAAATGGTTCATCTCGAAGTCAAGGGTTTATCGCTTGATTCCAGCAGCCTAGATTCACTCCATCGCAGTCATCAACCAAAAGGAGCCCGCGATGAAGTCCTACCTGGTTCTCTCCGCCCTCGCCGCCTCGGCGGTCCTGCTCAGCCTGCCGGCCGAAGCCCAGACGGCCACGATGAGCAATGCCGAAAGCGAGATCTACGGTCCCTCGGTGCCGGCGAACGTGACCGCCAAGCCGGCGTCGAGCTCGGTCGGGCGAGCGGCAGTCACCGCCGAACTGGCTCGAGCCCGCAACGCAGGCGAAATGGACTTCGCCTATGCCGAGCTCAACGGCACCCTGCCGCAACGCGGCCAGGTGAGCGCGAGCGAGATGCGCATCGCGCGCCGCGACGCCAAGTGAGGTTGCGCAGAAGTTCTGACATGCCGCCTCCGTGCTGGCACGGAGGCGGCATTCAGGCTTCGAACGGTAGCCCGACGTAGTTCTCGGCGAGCGCGGTCTGCGCCGCCACCGAGCCTTCCAGATAGCTCAGCTCGGCCTCCTGGATCCGCTGGCCGAAGCCGCCCGGCTCGGGAAAGCGATGCATCAGCGAGGTGAACCACCACGAGAAGCGCTCGGCCTTCCAGACCCGGCGCAGGCAGCGCTCGCTGTAGCGGTCTATGCCCACGTCGCTGCGCTCGCGGTAATGCTCGACCAGCGCCCGGCTGAGGTAGCGCACGTCAGACGCAGCGAGGTTGAGTCCCTTGGCGCCGGTCGGCGGCACGATGTGGGCCGCGTCGCCGGCCAGGAACAGGCGGCCGAAGCGCATCGGCTCGGCCACGAAACTGCGCAACGGCGCGATGCTCTTCTCGATGCTCGGGCCGGTCTGCACCTTCGCCGCGGTCTCGGGCGGCAGCCGCCGCCGCAACTCGTCCCAGAAGGCCGCGTCGCTCCACTGCTCGACCTTTTCCTCGGCGCCCACCTGCACGTAGTAGCGGCTGCGCGTGCTCGATCGCATGCTGGCCAGCGCGAAGCCGCGCTCGCTGTTGGCGTAGATCAGCTCGTGCGAGACCGGCGCCACGTCGGCCAGGATGCCGAGCCAGCCGAAGGGATAGAGCCGTTCGAAGCTGCGCAGCCGATCGGCCTGGATGCTGGCGCGGCTGGCGCCGTGGTAGCCGTCGCAGCCGGCGATGAAGTCGCAGTGCAGTTCCTGCGCGCGGCCCTCGGCGTCGGTGAAGCGCAGGCTCGGCGCGTTGCCGTCGATGTCGTGCAGGCTCACGTTGGCGGCGCTGTAGAAGCTCGGCAGGCCGGCGGCCTGGCGCGCCTCCATCAGGTCGCGCGTGATCTCGGTCTGGCCGTAGACCATCACATGCTTGCCGTCGGTCAGGCCGGGCAGGTCGATGCGCAGGTGACGACCGAGGAAGGCGAGGTCGAAGCCCTCGTGCGGCAGGCCTTCGCGGTGCATGCGGGCGCCGACGCCGGCCTCGTCGAGCAGCTCGATCGTGGTCTGCTCGATCACGCCGGCGCGGATGCGCGCCGCCACATGCTCGGCCGCCGAGCGCTCGACGATGACGTTGTCGATGCCATGCCGGTGCAGCAGCTGGCCCAGCAGCAGGCCCGAAGGCCCGGCACCGATGATCGCAACCTGGGTACGCAGCGTGGCCATGGCGGTCGGGTCCCCCGGATCGGTCAGAGCAGCGTGCGCAACTGTTCCTGCGCGTGCAGCAGCGGCGGCAGGCATTGCTCGACCAGCTGCTCCATGCGCATGCGGCTGGCATGCACGCTGACGTTCATCGCCGCGACGACGTCGCCGCGATAGTTGCGCAGCGGCACCGCGATCGTGCGCAGCCCGAGCTCGAGCTCCTGGTCGACCATCGCATAGCCCTGCGCGCGGGTGCGCAGCAGCTCGAGCCTGAGCCGCTCGGGATTGGTGATGGTGTGCGAGGTTAGCGCCGTCAGCGGCTGGCGCGCGAGCCAGGCGTCGCGCTGGGCATCGGGCAGCGCCGCCACCAGCACCCGGCCGTTGCTGGTGCAGTAGGCCGGCACCCGGGTGCCCGGTTGCAGCGTGGCCGAGACCACCCGCCCGGCGCTGGCCGCGGCGACCGCGATCACGTCGTCGTGGTCGAGCACGCCGGCCGAACTGGCCTCCTGCAGCGCGTAGGCCAGCTTCTGCAGCTGCGGCTGCATCACGCGCGGCAGGCGCGCCGAATGCATGTAGCTCTGGCCCAGGCGCAGCACCTTCGGACTCAGGCCGTAGAGCTTGCGGTCCTGCTGCACGTAGCCGAGGTAGGCGAGCGTGATCAGGTAGCGCCGCGCCGCCGCGCGGGTCAGGCCGGTGCGCTCGGCGACCTCGGTGATCGACAGCCGTGGCCGGTCCTGGTCGAAGGCTTCGATCACCGCCAGGCCCTTCTCGAGGCCGGCGATGAGGTCGCGCTTGAGCGGGCCGTCGTTCGCCGTGGCCGACTCGGCACCGGGCTCGTCTGCGGGTTGCGGGGCTTCCAACAAGTTGCTCTCCCTGATGCGCTAATCGCGCAAGATGCGCGCTCCTCGCGCACTTCGCTGCATGCATTCTTGATGCAAGGCAGGATATCGCTTAGTTTTCGGGCGCCACAAGGGTGGCTACTAGAAGATGGCGCGCTAATCGCACAAATTGGCGTGCCAGAGCCGATCGAGGAGACCGCATGCGATTCGACCCCGTTGCCCCGGGCAGCTACCCCGAGCTGCTGCACGCCGCCTACAAGTCGACCCGGCTGCGCGGCCCGCAGGCGTTGCCGCTGCGGGTGCACGCGCCGGCCGCCGCCGAGCACGGGATGCGATTCGCGCCGACGTTGCTCGGCCCGCATGACGCCGACCTCACCGTCCACGGCCGCGGCGCACCGCTCGGCGAGAAGATCGTCGTCACCGGCCGCGTCAGCGACGAGGACGGACGGCCGGTGCGCAACTCGCTGGTCGAGGTCTGGCAGTGCAACGCCGCCGGCCGCTACTGGCACAAGAAGGACCGCCACGACGCGCCGCTCGACCCCAACTTCCACGGCCTCGGCAAGTTCTTCACCGACGCCGAGGGCCGCTACCGCTTCGTCAGCATCAAGCCCGGCCCGTACCCCTGGGGCAACCAGGACAAGGCCTGGCGCCCGGCCCACATCCACTTCAGCCTGTTCGGCAACGTGCTGGCGCAGCGCCTGGTGACCCAGATGTACTTCGCCGGCGACCCGCTGTTCGACTACGACCCGATCTATCAGAGCATTCCCGACCCGGCCGCGCGGCTGCGGCTCTCGGCCCACCTGGACATGGACGAGACGGTCGGCGCCGAGATGCTCGGCTACCGTTTCGACATCGTGCTGCGCGGGCGTGGCGCCACGCCCTTCGGCCTGTGAGGAGCACGCGATGCCTGCATTGACCCCCACCCAGACCATCGGCCCCTTCCCGCACGAGGCGTGGCAATGGGCGATCGAGGCCTCCGCCAGCGGCCCGCTGCGCATCCAGGGCCGCCTGCTGGACGGCGCCGGCCAGCCCGTGGACGACGGCTGGGTCGAGGCCTTCGTGCCCGGCGCGGCGGCGCCCGCCTTCGTGCGCTGCGCCACCGGCGCGCAGGGCGAGTTCAGCCTGGCGCTGCCGGCCACGGCGGGCGGGGCCGGCGAGCCGGCCGCGTGGATCACGGTCTTCGCGCGCGGCCTGCTGCAGCACCAGTTCAGCGCCGTCTTCCTCGGCGACGCGCCGACGCTGGCCACCGCGCCGCTGCTCGCGCAACTGCCCGAAGAACGGCGCGCCACGCTGATCGCGCGCCGCGACGGCGTCAATGGCTACCGCTGGGACATCCACCTCCAGGGCGAGCACGAGACCGTGTTCCTGGATTTCGAATGAAGGCCGCAGCGCCTTGGGGACCCGATGACCTTGCCCGCGCTTGATCGCTTCCTGAGCACGCCCGAGATCGCGGCCGCCTTTTCCGATGTCGCGCTGTTGCAGGCGATGTTCGACTTCGAGGCCGCGCTGGCGCGGGCGCAGGCGGCCGAGGGCCTGATCCCGGCCTCGGCGGCGACCGCGATCGCCGGCGTCTGCAAGGTCGAGCTCTTCGACGCCGAGGCGATCATCGGCGCCAGCGGCCGCGCCGGCAGCCTGGCGATCCCGCTGGTCGACCAGCTGCGCCGCAGCGTGGCGCTGTTCGATCCCGAGGCCGCGCGCCACGTGCACCACGGCAGCACCAGCCAGGACGCGATCGACAGCGCGCTCGCGCTGTGCACGAAGCGGGCGCTGGTGCCGGTCGGGCGCGACCTGGCCGGCCTGATCGACGCGCTGCTCGCGCTGGCCGAGACCCATGTCGATACCCCGCTGCTGGCCCGCACGCTGATGCAGCCGGCGCTGCCGACCAGCTTCGGCCTGAAATGCGCCAACTGGGCGGCGCCGCTGGTGCGCTCGCGCGCCCGGCTGCATGAGCTGGCGCGTGGCTCGCTCGCGCTGCAGCTCGGCGGCGCGGTCGGCACGCTGGCGGTGATGGGCCCGCGTGCCGGCGCGGTGGCGCAGCGCATGGCGGCCGACCTGGGCCTCGCGCTGCCGCCGGCACCCTGGCACACGCAGCGCGACGAATGGTTGCGGCTCGGCCTCGAAGTCGCGGTGCTCACGGGCAGCCTCGGCAAGATCGGCGCCGACCTCGCGCTGATGAGCCAGGCTGAGGTCGCCGAACTGGCCGAGCCGAGCGCGCCCGGTCGCGGCGGCTCGAGCGCGATGCCGCACAAGCGCAACCCGGTGGCGGCGATGACGGCGCTGGCCGCCGCGCAGCGCGCACCGGCGCGTGCCGCCGCGCTGCTCGGTGCGATGGGCCAGGCCCATGAGCGCGGCCTGGGCGACTGGCAGGCCGAGATCGCCGAATGGCCGGCGCTGTGGACCTCGGCCCATGGCGCGCTCGCCGCGCTGCTCGAGGCGATGCGCGGGCTGCAGGTCGACCCGGTGCGCATGCTGCGCAACCTGGCCGAGCACGGCCCGCTCGAGGAGCCGCCGCCGCCGGCCCACCTGCAGGCCGCCGCGACGCTGGCGCGCCGGCGCGTGGCCGAGCTGCGCGCGCAGAATTCGGCCATCGACCTCTCGCTGGCTGCAACGAACGAATCATGAGCTTCGATCCCTTCGACCACGACATCGAGCGCGGCATGCGCAACCGCCGCGCGATCCTCGGCGACGCCTGGGTCGACAAGTCGGTCAGCAACGCCAACGCCTTCAACGCCGACTTCCAGAACTTCATCACCCGCTACGCCTGGCACGAGATCTGGGGCCGGCCGGGGCTGGAGCTGCGCACCCGGCGCGTGATCGTGCTGGCGATCACCGCCGCGCTCTCGCGCTGGGAGGAGTTCGAGCTGCACACCCGCGCGGCGCTCACGGGCGGTGGACCGGGCGGCGATCCCGCGTCGCGCCTCACTCCAGAAGAAGTGCGCGAGGTGCTGATGCAGACCGCGATCTACGCCGGCGTGCCGGCCGCCAACACCGCGATGAGCATCACCAACAAGCTGCTGCGCGAGCTCGGCATCGAGCTGCCGCCGGCCGACGCCGCGCAGGCGGCGCATCCGGGCAGCGGCAGCAGCCATCGCACGACGAGCCGGCCGCACCTGCACTACACGCTGCGCGAGCCGGGCGCGCTGAGCGAAGCCGAGGGCGCGGGTCGCCACACTTTCGTGCTCAGCCACGCGCTCGGTTGTGACGTGAGCATGTGGGACCGGCTCGCCAACTCGCTGGTGGCGCAGGGCCATCGCGTGATCTGCTACGACCACCGCGGCCACGGCGGCTCCGAGTCGCCGCCCGGGCCCTACACGGTCGAGCAGCTGGCGGCCGATGCCGCGCGCCTGATCGAGGAACTGCAGGCAAGCACCGGCTGCGGCCAGGTGGTCTGGGTCGGCCTGTCGATGGGCGGCATGGTCGGCCAGGCGCTGGCGCTGGCCCGCCCCGAACTGCTCAAGGCGCTGGTGATCGCCAACAGCAGCTCCGCCTACGACGCCGCCGGGCGCGAGGCCTGGCAGCAGCGCATCGACCTGATCCGGGCCCAGGGCCTGGAGGCGATCGCCGACGGCGCGATGCAGCGCTGGTTCGGCGAGGAATTCCGCCGCAGCCAGCCGGCCACCGTGGCGCGCTGGCGCCGGCGCGTGGTCAGCAACGAACCCGAGGGCTACATCGCCACCTGCGAGGCGCTGCGCCTGCTGGACCTGACCGGGCGCCTTGGCGCGATCCGGCTGCCGACGCTGGTGATCGCCGGCGAGATCGATCCCGGCACCCCGGTGGCGATGAGCAAGACGATCGTCCAGCACATCGCCGGCAGCTCACTGGTGGTGCTGCCGGGCCTCTCGCACCTCTCGGTGCTCGAGGACCCGGTTGCCTTCGAGGCCGCCCTGCGGCCGTTCGTCGAACGGCTGTGATGGCCGCGCTAGCCGAGCTTGCCGATGATGGCCTTCATCTCGCCGGCCGTGTAGGCGCGCAGCGTCTCGGTGCGCACATTGCCGGCCATGCCCAGCGTCAGCAGCAAGGTGGTCACGGCCTCGTCGCTGCCCTCGACCGTGGTCACCAAGTCGTAGTGGCCCACCGTCCAGAGAATGCTCTTGATCGTCACGCCCATCTTGGTGGCGACCGCGGTGAAGGCCTCGGCGCGGTCCGGCGACTGCTTCACGCTCTTGATACCTTGTTCGGTGAAGTTCATCAGAACGACGAAAGTAGCCATGAATTGCTCCTCGGGCGGTCGACAAGCCGGTGCTGCGAGTGGAAGGCACCGCCGGCCTTCCAGACCCGGCAGGGTTCGGGCCAAATCGGGCTGAACCGGGGTCGTCCAGATCAATCTAGGCGGCCGACGAGGTCGCTGCCATCAGGAGAGTGAATGTCCCAATCGCTGCTCACGCTGTTTCCGCAGGTCGCGCCAGTTGTATGGTGGCTGCTCGCGGCGACGCTGGTGCTGATCGGCCTGGTCGGCACAGTGCTGCCGCTGCTGCCCGGCACCGCCTTCGTGCTGGCCGGCCTGGTGCTCGCGGCGTGGATCGACGGCTTTGCACGCGTCGGGCCGCTGGCGATCACGCTGATCGCAATCTTCGCGCTGCTGGCCTGGGTCACCGACTACGTGGCCGCGATCATGGGCGCGCGCCAGGTCGGCGCCAGCCGCGAGGCACTGGTCGGCGCCGCGATCGGCACCCTGCTCGGCATCTTCACCGGCTTCGTCGGCCTGCTGTTCATGCCCTTCGTCGGCGCGGTGGCGGGCGAGTGGTACGCCCAGCACCGCAAGGGCGCGGCCGCCTCACCGAACGCCGAGCAGCAGGCGGTCAAGGTCGGCATCGCCACCTGGCTCGGCCTGCTGGCCGGCATCGTCGTCAAGCTGATGCTGGTGCTGGCGATGATTCTCACCTTCGTGCTGGCGTGGATCGCGAGCTAGGAGCCAACCGATGATCGACAAGATCGCCCCAACGGTCGCCGCCGCGCTGGCCGGCGTGCAGGACGGTGCCACCGTGCTGATCGGCGGCTTCGGCACCGCCGGCATCCCCGAGAGCCTGATCGACGGCCTGATCGAGCAGGGCGCGCGCGAGCTCACCGTCGTCAACAACAACGCCGGCAACGGCGAGACCGGCCTGGCCGCGCTGCTCAAGGCCGGCCGGGTGCGCAAGATCATCTGCAGCTTCCCGCGCCAGGTCGACTCGCAGGTCTTCGACGGCCTCTACCGCGCCGGCAAGCTCGAGCTCGAACTGGTGCCGCAGGGCAACCTCGCCGAGCGCATCCGCGCCGCCGGCGCCGGCATCGGCGCCTTCTTCACGCCCACCGGCTACGGCACCGAACTCGCCAGGGGCAAGGAGACGCGCGAGATCGACGGCCGCATGTACGTGCTCGAGCATCCGATCCACGCCGACCTGGCGCTGATCAAGGCCGAGCGCGCCGACCGCTGGGGCAACCTCACCTACCGCATGACCGCGCGCAACTTCGGCCCGATCATGGCCAGCGCCGCGCGGCGCACCGTGGTCGAGGTGCCCGAGATCGTGCCGCTCGGCGCGCTCGACCCCGAGGCGATCGTCACGCCCGGCGTCTTCGTGCACGCGGTGGTGCAGGTCGAGCGCCGCATCACCCAGGCCGGAGGTGCAGCATGAATCGCTGGACGCGTGAGCAGATGGCGCGGCGCGTGGCGCGCGACATCGAGGACGGCATGGTCGTCAACCTCGGCATCGGCCTGCCGACGCTGGTGGCCAACCACCTGCCGGCCGACCGGGAAGTGATCCTGCACAGCGAAAACGGCGTGCTCGGCATGGGCCCGGCACCGGCCGCGGGCGCCGAGGACTACGACCTCATCAACGCCGGCAAGCAACCGGTGACGCTGCTGCCCGGCGGCAGTTTCTTCCACCACGCCGACAGCTTCGCGATGATGCGCGGCGGCCATCTCGACGTCTGCGTGCTCGGTGCCTTCCAGGTCGCGGCCAACGGCGACCTCGCCAACTGGCACACCGGCGCGCCCGATGCGATCCCCGCCGTCGGCGGCGCGATGGACCTCGCCATCGGCGCCAAGCGCACCTGGATCATGATGGACCACCTCACCAAGGGCGGCGTCGACGCCAGCGCCTCGAAGCTGGTGCCGGCCTGCAGCTACCCGCTCACCGGCGTCGGCTGCGTCAGCCGTGTCTACACCGACCTTGCGGTGATCGACCTCGACCCCGCCGGCTCGCGTGTGATCGACATCGTCGAAGGCCTGGGTTTCGAGGCGCTGCAGCAGGTCACCGCGATCCCGCTGGTCGACGCGCGCACGACGCCTCTGGGCTTGTGATCGAGCGGGTCCGACCCCATCTGCGAGCCCTGTTCAATCGATGCCGACGACACCATGAGCGCAGCCACCCAGCAGCATGAATTCGACCTGCCCGACCTGAGCTGCGGGCATTGCGTGAAGAGCGTGACCGCCGTGGCGCAGGCGCTCGACGCGCAGGCCCAAGTCGAGGCCGACCTCGCGCGCAAGCACGTGAGCATCCGCAGCGCGCAGCCGCGCGCGGTGCTGGCCGCGGCGCTCACCGAGGCGGGCTACCCACCCGCCGCGTGAGCGGTAGCTGGCGGACGTCGAGCGCGAGCTGAGCCGCTGGCTGAGCAAACGCGCGCTGACTGAGCCTCAGCCGCGGCGGGCGGCCTCGATCGCCGCGATGTCGATCTTTCCCATTTCCATCATCGCCTCGAAAGCGCGCTTGGCAGCGGCGCGATCGGGATCGGTGATCGCGGCAGTGAGGGCGCGTGGCGTGATCTGCCACGACAGGCCCCACTTGTCCCGGCACCAGCCGCAGGCGCTTTCCTGGCCGCCGTTGCCCACGATCGCCTTCCACAGGCGGTCGGTTTCGGCCTGGTCGTCGGTCGCGACCTGGAACGAAAAGGCCTCGCTGTGCTTGAACGCCGGGCCACCGTTCAGGCCCAGACAAGGGATGCCGAGCACGGTGAACTCGACCGTCAACACGTCGCCCTGCTTGCCCGATGGATAGTCGCCGGGCGCGCGGAGGACCGCTCCCACCGCGCTGTCCGGGAAGGTCTTGGCGTAGAACTGCGCGGCCTCCAGGGCGGTGCCGTCGTACCAGAGACAGATCGTGTTCTTGGGGACCATGTTCGTTCTCCAGCTCGTGACCGGGACGTGCATCCTAAGCGCGCGGGCTCCCGCGCGGGCCGAGCCCTCGGTTGACGTCAATCAATGTGGGGCATGCGATGCGGCGGCACGATCGGCCCGCATTCAGTCGATTGGCGACTGTGGAGATCCTCATGGACGATCTGATGAAGCAGAAGATCCTGTCTCTGCTCGAGGCTCACAGGATCATGACGATTGCGACCCTGCGGCCGGACGGCTGGCCGCAGGCAACGACGGTTGGCTACGTGAACGAGGGCCTCACGCTCTGGTTCCTCTGCGGCCTGGACAGCCAGAAGGCCAGGAACCTCGCGCACGACAATCGCGTGTCGATCACGATCGACCATGACACGCCGGACCTCATGTCGATCACCGGCCTGTCGATGGCGGCGCGAGCCCACCGCGTGAGCGACCGTGCCGAGGCGCAGAAGGTGATCGGGATGCTGCCGCTGAAGTACCCCGACGCTTCGCCCCTGACCGCTCAGATGAAGATGCCTGAGCCGGAGGAGGTCGCGCTCTTTCGCGTCGTTCCGGAAATCGTCTCCGTGCTCGACTACACGAAGGGATTCGGGCACACCGACCTCGTGAGCTGCCAAGGCGGCGGCGCGCACTGAGCGAAGCGCCCGCTTCAGCGCTTGCAGGACGCCAGCGCCGTGTCGTCCGGCCCGACCCGGGTCAGCAGCGCCGCGAAGCGCGCCCTGCGGACGAGCGTGCCTTCGACGCGCAGTTGGCTGCTTTGACTGGCCAGTCAGCGACGGGCTGATGAAGGGCATCACTTCCGGGTTCGTCCTTTCGCACCACAGCCGCAAGCCACGACCTCTGCGCGCCACGCATTAACCTGCGTCCATGGACTCACTCATCGCCGCGGCCGGGCGCGCGCTGGCCGCGGGCGACGCGCTGAGCGCGCTCAAGCGCGTGGCGCTGCGCAACGACCCACCGGCCCTGGCCTTGCGCGGCATCGCGATGGCGCAGCTCGGCGAGCTCGCCCGCGCGCGGGAGCTCTTGCGGCGTGCGGCGCGCGGCTTCGGCAGCCACGAGGCGCTGGCGCGCGCGCGCTGCGTGGTCGCCGAGGCGGAGGTGGCGCTCGCGATGCGCGACCTGGGCGGTGCGCCCCGTACGCTGGCCGCCGCGGCGGCCGCGCTCGACGCGCGCGCCGACAGCGTCAATGCCACGCACGCCCGCCTGATCGCGGTGCGCCGGCTGCTGCTGCTCGGGCGCATCGACGAGGCTGCCGCTGCGCTCGCCGGCCTCGATACACGCCGCCTCGCCTCGCCGTCGCTGACCGCGGTGGCCGAACTGGCCGCGGCCGAGATCGCGTTGCGCAAGCTGTGCACGGGGCCGGCCAATGCGGCGCTGCTGCGCGCACAGGCGGCGGCCGAACGCGCCCGCGTGCCGGCGCTGATGGCCGAGGTGGCCGAGATGCAGTCCGTGCTCGATCGCCCCGCCGCGCGGCGCTGGCAGGCGGGCGACGAAGCGCCGCTGCGCCTGGCCGAAGTCGAAGCGCTGTTCGCCTCGGGTGCGCTGGTGGTCGACGCCTGCCGGCGCGGCCTGCGCAGCGGCGGTGCCTGGTGGTCGCTGGCGCGCCGGCCGGTGCTCTTCTCGCTGGCGCGTGCGCTCGCCGAGGGTTGGCCCGGCGATGTCGATCGTGACGCGCTGATCGCGCGCGCGTTCCGCACTCAGCGGCCCGACGAGACGCACCGCGCTCGACTGCGCGTGGAGATCGGCCGCCTGCGCGCGCTCATTGCGCCGCAAGCGCGCATCGAGGCCACCGAGCGCGGGTACGCGCTCGTCCCGTTGGGCAGGAGCGGCTGCGCGCCTGTGCCAGGTGGCGAGCGGGGCGTTGTCGTGCTCGTGCCGCCGATCGAGGGCGAGGAGGCATCGCTGCAGGCCTTGCTGGCCGACGGCGCGGCGTGGTCCACCTCGGCGCTCGCGCTCGCGCTGGGCGAGAGCCAGCGCACGGTGCAGCGTGCGCTCGCGGATCTGGAGGCCGCGGGCAAGGTGCGCGCCATCGGCCGCGCGCGCTCGCAGCGCTGGCTCAGCGTCCCGCTCGCTGGATTCACGACGATCTTGTTACTCCCGCCTTCGCTGCCGCTTGCCTAGAGTGACCTCACGGCGCCAATGCTGGCGCCGCAACGCCAACACCCGGAGTTCAGCATGATGGATATCGTTCACAGGATCGGCATCAAGGCACCGACATCGAATGTCTACACGGCGCTCGCGACCATCGACGGGCTGGCGGGCTGGTGGACCCGCGATACGACCGGCACCTCGAAGCCCGGCGGCCATGTCGACTTTCGCTTCCACACCGCCGCCGGCGACGAGATCGGCGGCTTCGGCATGGACGTGCTCGAACTGACGCCGGACCAGAGGGTGCACTGGCGCGTGTTGGACGGACCGGCGGAGTGGGTCGGCACCGACATCGAGTTCCTGCTGTCGCAACAGGACGGCTTCACGATCGTGACGTTCGGTCACCGCAACTGGCGCGACAAGGGTGAGTTCATGGCCCACTGCAGCACGAAGTGGGCGACTTTCCTGCTGAGCCTGCGCGACCTCGTCGAGACCGGCCAGGGCCAACCGTCGCCCGATGACCTGAAGATCAGCAACTGGCATTAGGCTGCAGCGTGAACACGAAGCACCCCGCCCCTGCGCAGGCTGCTCTCGCCGAAGTCGTCCGCGAGTACGGCCCCTTTGCCGGCGCCGATCACATCCATGGTGTTACGCACGACGGCGAGCGCTTCTGGGCCGCCACGGGCGCGAAGCTGCTCGCGATCGATCCCGCAAGCGGCACCATCGCGCGCACGCTGGAGGTGGCCTGTGACGCGGGCAGCGCGTTCGACGGAACGCATCTGTACCAGATCGCCGAAGCACGGATCGACAAGATCGACCCCGCCAGCGGCCGGGTCGTCGCATCGATCCCTGCGCCCGGCCACGGTCGCGACTCGGGGCTTGCGTGGGCCGAAGGCAGCCTGTGGGTAGGGCAGTATCGCGACCGCAGGATTCACCGCATCGACCCTGCCACGGGCGCGATCCTGCGAAGCATCGAGTCCAACCGTTTCGTCACCGGCGTGACCTGGGTCGATGGCGAGCTCTGGCACGGCACCTGGGACGGCGACGAGAGCGAGATCCGTCGCGTCGACCCCGACAGCGGCGCCGTGCTCGAGCGACTCGAGATGCCGCCCGGCACCGGCGTCAGCGGCATGGAGTCCGACGGCGCCGAGCTCTTCTATTGCGGCGGCGGGCCGAGTGGCACGGTGCGCGCGGTGCGGCGTCCGGGGAAGGGGCCGTGACCGCCTCAGCGCTTGTAGGACGCCAGCGCCGTGTCGTCCAACCCGACCCGGGTCAGCAGCGCCGCGAAGCGCGCGTCCTCGTGCAGCACCTTCAGGCGCGGGTCGTTGCGCAGGAAGATCAGGCAGTTCGAGCGCTTGGCCACGGCCTCGTTCAGCAGATCGAGCGCGCGCTCGCGATCGCCCAAGCTCAGCCACGCGGCAGCCGACTCGTAGGGGCAGGTGTAGATGCCGGCGCCGCCTTTCACTGACCCATTTCTATCGGTCTTGCAGGGTGGCGGGACCTCGGCGACGTTGCGGGCGTGATCGCGCGGCTGCTTGCAACCCGCAGCTGCCGGTGGGGCTGTCGAAATGCTTGGCGGTAAAGCTGACATAGATGACCGCCTCCTGGACCCAGTCGGGTTGGCGGCTGCTATGCGGTTCCGAGTCGGCATGGCTTGGACTCGCCCCTGAGGCCGCCATTGATTATGACGGTCGTCATATTGCGTGCTAGAGTTCAGCATGAACAGCCCGCCCAGCCGCAAGGAACTCAGCCATGAGCGCATCGTCGCAACCGCCGCGCGTGCGATCCGCCGAGGCGGATTCCAGGGCGTGGGCGTTGCCGACATCATGAAAGAAGCCGGGCTGACCCACGGCGGCTTCTACGCCCACTTCAGCTCACGCAATGCCTTGCTGGCCGAAGCACTCGAGCGTGCCGGCCACGACAGTGCGGCCCGCGTCATTCAGGCCACGGCCACACGCCAGGCGCGCGGCGCCAGTGCCTTGCGTGCCCTGGTGGAAGGCTACCTGTCCGATCGCCACCTCGGCGACATCGAGACCGGTTGCCCGGTGGCGGCGCTGGCTTCGGAGATGCCACGCCAGTCCCCCGAGGTGCGCGAGGCCGCTGCGCAACGGGTGCGTGGCCTGGTCGCCGCGGTGCGCCGCGCGCTGCCGAAAGACGCACCGGCCGACAGCGGGCCTGCGATCGCCAGCCAGCTGGTTGGTGCGCTGCAACTGGCCCGTGCTCTTGGCGACAACGCCGAAGGCCAGGCGCTGCTGAAGGCATCGCGCCGGGCGCTGCTGGCGCAGTACGACCGCGAATCGTCCGACTGAACGACGACCGCTTGCCGCGTCGTTGTGAGCTCGTACAAAAATATGACGACCATCATGGGTCAGCCTTCCTCCCACCCCTCACGACTGACGAGGCCCTGAACCATGAAGCTTCACAACGCCACCGGCCTCGGCCTGGCCTTCGCCCGCGAAGCGCTCGGCCGCGGCGCGCGCAAGGTCTACGCAGGCGTGCGCGACCCCTCGAAGCTCAGGCTGGCCGGGGTCGAGGCCATCCGGCTCGACGTCACCCGCCCCGAGGGTGTTGCCGCAGCGGCCAGCCGCTGCACCGACGTAGCGCTGCTGATCAACAACGCCGGCATCGCCACCGTCGGGGGTTTCCTGTCCGCCGACAGCATCCAGTCTGCGCGCGCGCAGCTGGGGACCAACTTCTTCGGTCCGCTGCGCCTGAGCCAGGCCCTTGCACCGGTGCTGGGCGCCAACGGCGGCGGTGCGATCCTGAACGTGCTGTCGGCGGCAAGCTGGATCAACTCTCCCTTGCTGGCGATGTATGGCGCCAGCAAGTCGGCGGCCTGGGCGCTGACCAACGGCCTGCGCCACGAGCTGCGCGCGCACGGCAGCAGCCGCTGGCTGAGGCCCGCATGAGTGCCCTGATCACACCCGTCGGCGCAAGCGCCGCTACGCCTGCCGCGTCGCGCACGCAGCAGATGCTGCACGGCCCGCTGTTGCCGACGCTGCTGCGCCTGGCCACACCCAATGTCGTGGGCCTGTTCGCGATGACGGTCGTCATCGGCTACGACGGCTACATCCTCGGCCAGCTGGGCGCCGACGCGCTGGCCGGCATCGCGCTGGTCTTTCCGCTGTCGATGCTGATGATGCAGATGTCGGGCGGCGGTATCGGCGGTGCCGTCACCGCCGCCGTCGCACGCGCGCTTGGCGCGGGGCGTGACGACGACGCCGGCCGCCTGGCGCAACAGTCGCTGTTCATCGCCTGCGTGCTGGCGGCAGCGTTCACGCTCGTGCTGCTCGGCTTCGGCCGCGGCGTGTACGCGGCCATGGGCGGTCGCGGCGCGGCGCTCGACGCGGCGCTGGCCTATTCCAACGTGCTGTTCGGCGGCGCCATCGTGATCTGGGCCACCAACGTGCTCGGCGCCGTCGTGCGCGGCGCGGGCAACATGATTCTGCCGGCGCTGATGCTGGTGCTGACGGCCCTGATCCATCTGGCGCTCAGTCCGGCGCTGGTGTTCGGTTGGGGTCCGATACCCGGCCTGGGCGTGCCCGGCGCCGCCGTCAGCCTGCTCGTCGCCAACGGCGCCGCCGCGGTGGTGCTGACCGCGCACCTGCTGCGCCGTGACGCGGCGGCGCCGCTGAACCGATCCCCCTGGCGGCTGCACACGGCGCTGGTGCGCGACATCCTGCGCGTGGGCGTGCCCGCATCGATGAGCCCGATCGTCAGCAATGCGTCGATCGCGGTGACCACCGCCTTCGTCGGCAGCTTCGGCACCGCCGCGCTGGCCGGCTATGGCGTGGCGGCGCGGCTGGAATACATCCTGGTGCCCATCGCCTTCGGCTTCGGCACGGCGCTGACGGCGATGGTCGCGACCAACATGGGCGCGGGCAACCCGGCGCGCGCGCTGCGCGTTGCCTGGCTGGGCGCGGCGATCGTCGCCGCCATCACCGGCAGCATCGGCCTCGCCACGGCGATTGCCCCGGCGCTGTGGATGAACCTGTTCACGCAAGATGCGGCGGTACGCGAGTTCGGCGCTTCGTACCTGCGCATCGTCGGTGCCTTCTACGGTCTGTATGGCCTTGGACTGGCACTGTTCTTTGCCTCCCAGGGCGCCGGGCGCATGTTCTGGCCGCTGGTCGGCAGCGTTGCCAGGCTGGCAATCGTGGCACTGGGCGGATGGCTCTGCGTGCACGTGCTGCAGACCTCGGCGAGCGGCTTGTTCATCGTGGTCGCGATCAGCCTGGCTGTCTATGGCTTGATCATCGCCGGCGCGATCAAGTTCGGCAGCTGGACGCGATAGATGCACGCCGGGCGAAGGATCATTTCGAGGGGACGAGCATGGACGAAGCAGAAGTTGCGCTCATCGTGGGCGCTGGGCCTGGCATCAGCGCCAGCTGTGCCCGGCTGTTCTCGCAGCAGGGGGTGAAAGTGGCGGTCGCGGCGCGGGACGCGAACAAGCCCGCCTTGAAGGCGCTCGCTCGAGATCACGGCATCACCCTCATTGCATGCGACGCCTCGGTCCCCGAGTCGGTTGCCGCGATGTTCGACGAGGTGTCGCGCACGCTTGGCCCGCCGAGGCTCGTGGTGCACAACATCGACGGCCGCCCGCGGGATGTGTTTCGCAAGTCGATCATCGAAGTCGATCCAGCCGCGGTGCTGACAACGCTGACGAACTCCACGTTCAGCGCGTTCCTCGTTGGCCAGCAGGCGGCGAAAGCGATGCTGTCACTTGAAGGCAGGGACGGTCACAGAGGCACGATCGTGTTCACCAATGCCAGCGCTGCCCTGAAGGGTTATCCGCGCAGCGGTGCGTTTGCCGCGGCCTCCCACGGCAAGGCGGGCCTTGCCCAGAGCATGGCCCGGGAACTGATGCCGCAGGGTATCCACGTGGCCCACGTGCCGATCGATGCTGCGATCGGCTGGGAACAACCGGATGGGTCGCGTGCGCATCGCCTTGCCGGCGAGGCCGTGGATGACAACATGGCGCACCCGGATCGAATCGCCGAGCTGTATTGGCATCTTCATCGGCAGCACAGATCGACCTGGGCGTTCGAAGTGGTGCTGCGCCCCTGGACAGAGAACTGGTAGAGATCCCGGGCTGCCGGACACTGCAGCGCCTGCCACCAGTCGATTGAACGGCGCGAGAGATGCAAGCCGGTTGGTCGGCGGTTCGGCTACAGCCCGACGCACGCATGATGAGGCGCAGAGGGTCGTGATGGGCCACTCGCCACAACGGGGCGACCGCACGTCGGTCGCCCTCGGCTTGACCCTGGACGACCCCAGACCCGCCGGTCGCAAATGCCCGCTGTTGGCCGCAAGTGTGAAGCCATGCGGGTTCCCGAGAGCCGACACGCGGCGACTGTAGCGGGGGAGGCGCGCGGCGTCTTGCTGCTCCCCGGGGCGGGCGCCCTGCGCGACGGCCCGGGGCCACCTGCCTGCGGGCCGACAGTTTGCGCCAGACGCCCGCCGTGACGCGTGGCACGTCCAGGGGCGGCGTCGCCCCCGCCGCTCAAGCCTTCACTTCGACCACCTGTTCGAAGCCGCCGAAGATCATGCGTTTGCCGTCGAAGGGCATGGGCGGGTTGCCGGGTGTGGACGGATCCATGCGCGGGTCTTCCATCATCTTTTTCATGCCGGCGTCGCGCGTCGCCTTGTCCGGCCATTCGACCCACGAAAAGGCCACCGTCTCCTCGGCCGTGGCCTGGACGGCGCGGCGGAAATCGGTGACTTTGCCGTCGGGCACATCGTCGCCCCAGCCCTCGATCACGCGAATTGCGCCCAGCTCGATGAACATCGAGTCGAAATGGCGCGCGTGCTCGATGAACTTCTGCTTGTTGGCGGTGGGGACCGCGATCACGAAACCATCGATGTAAGACATGTCTTCACTCCTGTTGGGTTGACCGGTCGGCGCGCCCGCCTGAGGGCGCCTCGTATCCCATCGACGAACGACAGGTAGGCAAATCGACATGGCCTGCCCGGCCGGGAGCGAACGCGCCGTTCGTGACGAGCGAATCAGCTGCATCCAAGTAGCGTCCTGATGAACAGGCGTCAGCGACCAGGCCGAACGCTAGCAAGTGCGCCGTCGTGCACGGTCTCCCCGGCCGCTACTCGAACTGCACCTTGATCGCGTCAACGCCGATGGTGATGCCCCGGACCTTGAGCCCGAAGCGAAGCTCGTCCGGGCGGAAGGTGTGCAACGGATAGCCTTGCAGCGCTTCCTGCACGACGGCCGCGCTGATGCGCTCCAGGTTCTGTGCGTCGCTCCCGGTGACGCCGTCGATGCGCAGTTGCTCCGCGCGCGGGTCCTGGAGGCGCACGGACAGGCCCGAGGCATCCCAGCGCAGGCCACTGCTCACAGCCACCTGCCCGCCCATGGAGGAAGTTCGCAGCAAGGGGCTGACGATCACCAATCGTGACGTCAGCGTGGCACGGTTGGCACTGCCGTCCAGCGCCAGTTGTGGGTTGTGCAGCGACACCGAGGCCAGCTCGCCATAGCGGCGCGTGATCGGGAAGCGCCTGGCCAGTTCGGCTTGCAGTTCATCGCGCGTGGCGGTGAACTCGTTCAAGAGGAGGTTGAGACCGGCACGCGCCGGCCGCGCCGGCAGGCACATCGTCGGCAGCAAGATCGCTGCCAGAGCGGCGCGCGGCAATTGCCGCCTGCCTACGAGAGAGGTGTCGGATCCGTCGCGCCGGACCGGGAACAGGCGGTGGAACATGGTCACGAGCTTGCCATATGCCGAACCGCGCACAACGCATCAAGACACTCTTCAGCGCTCGGCAAGCGCTTGCCATCCGTCGGTCCATTTGACTCTTGGGCGGGAAAGCGGTCGCCCGTAGATGACTGCTCCCGGGCCGATTGCTGCCGCTCATCGTCGTTGGGCCAGCCGCGCCTTCTCCAACGCCCTCCAGAACCCCACCTCCCCCGAGCTCGCCACATTCACCCGCATCAGCGTCGTCGCTCGTCGATCGGCGTGAAAGAGTGATCCGGGTGCGGTCAGCCAGCCGGCATCCAGCAGCGTCGGCGCGAGGCGATCGGTGTCGGCGCCCACGTCGATCCACGCGAACAGCCCTTGTGGCGGCGTCACCGCGCGGCAGCCCGCCGCTTCCAGCAGATGCAGCGTGCGGGCGCGCGCGCCATCGAGCCGTTCGCGCAGGCGCTCGGCGTGGCGGCGCAGCGCGCCTTGCTCGAGCAGGATGGCCACCGCGTGCTCCAGCAGTGCGGGGCTGCTGAGGGTGCCGAGCAGTTTGGTATCGACCAGCGCATCCACCAGCGCCGGCGGCGCGGCGATGAAACCCACGCGCCAGCTCGGCGCCAGGACCTTGGAAAAGCCGCTCACATAGAGCGTGCGCTGCAATCCGTCCAGCGCCGCCAGCCGCGGCAGGTGCGGCGGTGCGAGCCAGGCGTAGGTGTCGTCTTCGACGATCCACAGGTCGGCCTCCTGCGCCAGCGTCAGCAGGCGGTGCGCGCGCGCCAGGCTGAGGTGGCCGCCGGTGGGGTTGTGCAGCACCGAGACGGTCACGTACATGCGCGGCTTGTGCGCCTCGATCAGGCGCTGCATCACCGCCAGGTCGGGGCCTTCGGCGTCGCGCGGCACCGGCAGGATGCGCATGCCCAGCCGCTGCAGCCGCGCAAACTCCACCGCCCAGCCGGGCTCGTCCACCAGCACCGCGTCGCCGGGCTGCAGCAGGGTGCGCGAGACGATGTCCAGCCCGTGTGTGGCACCGACCGAGCTGATGATCTGCGAGGCAGCGGCCTGCACGCCGAACTCGCGCAGCTTGTGGGTCAGCGCCTCGCGCAGGCGCAGGTCACCGGCCGGGTCGCCGTATTGCAGCGAGAGCGCGCCCAGGTTGGTGATGCTGCTGGCCTTGCGCAGCGCGCCGGCCAGCGCGGGCAGGTCCAGCCAGTCGGGCGGCAGGATGCCGAGGCCGGGCGAGGGCTTGGCACCTTCGCGCTGGAACATGCCGCGGATCAGCGCGGTGGCGTCGATGGGAGGGCGCGTGGCGGCAGGTGAACTTGCGGGTGCGGCCGCGCGCCGCGTTGGCGTGGCTGGCGCGCGCACATAAAAGCCGCGCTGCGCGCGCGCCTCCACCAGGCCCTGCGCCAGCAGCTGGTCGTAGGCCGCCACCACGGTGTGCGGGCTCACGCCATGCTGTTGCGCGCATTCGCGCACCGAGGGCAGGCGCGCGCCGGGCGCCATCAGCCGCTCGCGGATGTGCTGCGCAAAGCGCGCCGCGAGCTGTTCGGTGAGGGTGCTGCCGGCGTGGCGGGAGAGGGGGGCGAGGTGGGTCTTCATCGTCGCCTGGGTCGGCCATCTGTGGCACTGGTTTCGGCAGTACAGCAACACGGCTGAACCGCTAATCTGTACTGCTTCTGTACTGGTGCGAAGCCTACACTGGCCGCATGCAACACGCCAGCCCGCCCAACCCTGCCGCTGACGCGCGCCGCGGCCTGTGGCTCGGCGTGCTGGGCGTGTTCCTGTTCGCGCTGACGATCCCGATGACGCGCCTGGCCGGCGGCCCGGCCAGCGATCCGCAGCTCGACCCGCTGTTCGTCGCGCTCGGCCGCGCGGCGGTGGCCGGGCTGCTGTCGTTGGCCTACCTCATGCTTACGCGCGCGCCCTGGCCCACGCCGGCGCAGTGGCCGCCGCTGGCGCTCACCGCGAGCTGCGTGGTGTTCGGCTTTCCGCTGCTGATGGGTTATGCGGTGCGCGAGGTCGACGCGATCCACGCCTCGGTGATTTCGGGCCTGCTACCGCTGGCCACCGCGGTGATGGCCGCACTCGTCAACCGCCAGCGCGCGAGCCTTGGCTTCTGGCTGTGCGCGCTGGCCGGCACCGCACTGGTGATCGGCTTTGCCGCCTGGCGCGGCGGCGGCGCGCTGGTCGTGGCCGATGCCTGGCTGCTCGGCGCGGTGCTGGCCGGCGCGCTCGGCTACGTCAGCGGCGCGCGGCTGTCCGCGCAGATGAAGCCCGAGCAGGTGATCTCCTGGGCGCTGGTGCTGGCGCTGCCGATGACGCTGCCGGTGGCGATCGTCGCCTGGCCCACGGCGCCGGTGCGCGCCAGTGCCTGGCTCGGCTTTGGCTACGTGGCGCTGTTCTCGATGTGGCTCGGCTTCTTCGCCTGGTACCGCGCGCTCGCGCTCGGCGGCGCACTGCGGGTGAGCCAGGTGCAGTTGCTGCAGCCCTTCCTGTCGATGCTGCTGGCGGTTCCGCTGCTCGGCGAAAAGCTCGACCTCGCGACCGTGGGCTTTGCGCTGGCGGTGATGGGCACGGTCTGGCTCGGGCGGCGCATGCCGGCGGCCGGGGCGCCGGCGCCGGTGCCGCCGGCGAAGGAGCCGCGTGTCAGTTCAGCGTGATCACCGTGTCCTCGGCCGCGGGCTGGCAACCGTCGGCAATCGCCTCCCAGCCGCGCCGCACCACCACCCGGCGCTCGGCGTGGCAGAACTCGATGCGCTGCGCTTGCGGCAGCCGCTGGCGCACGAAGCCCTCGATCGAGGCCGGCATGCTGACCTGGTAGCGCTGTTGCGCGAGGTCGTCGGCCGGGTGGTCGTCGTTGTGCAGCCAGGGCACCAGCGAGCCGGCCCACATCAGCGCCGGGTTGCCGACCTCGAAGCGCGTGGGCGCGTAGCCCGCCTCGCGCAACCACTGCTGCGCCTGCTCGCGGCCCTGCACCGGTGCCGGCGTGCTCCAGGCGGCGGCCAGCAGCTCCATCACCCACTGATTGCAGTTCTGGTACTTCAGCGCGTAGGGGTAGGCGTTGGCGCTGTAGACGGGCCCGAGGAACTGTACCGCGCGCGCATCGTCGAGCGCGGCGCGCTCCAACTCGGCCGCGGCCTCGGCCGGCAGCAGCAGCACCGAGATGTAGCCCTCGCGCAGGTTGTCGGTGCCGAACAAGAAGCCCGACAGGCCCTGGTCGTAGATGCGCGGGCGCTTCTCGTCGCAGGCGTAGTAGAGCTGGCGCACCGACCACGGCGTGTTGCCGCTGGCCTTGAGGCTGATGCCGGCGTGCGAGTAGCGCTGGCCGAAGCGCGCCAGGTCGAGCCCCGAGCGTGCCACCAGCGCCAGCGGCTGGCCGGAGCGCTCGAGCTCGTCCTTGACGATCGCGCTGAAGCGCAGCAGCAGATCCTGCTGCGCGGCGCTGGGTTCGGGCGGCTCGTCGCAGACGCGCAGCACGCCGGCCTGCGCCGGCAGCGCGCCGAGCAGGGCGGCGCCGAGCAGCGCGATGCGCAGCGCCGCCCGCACCGATCAGATCGCCACGGGGCGCGAGGCGAGCTCGCGGTGCCAGCCGTCGTGCAGCACCAGGAAGAAGGCCTTGCCGTTGTCGGCATGCGCGAATTCCAGGCCGTAGGGCCGGTGCAGCGCGCTGACGACGCCACCTTCGGCCAGGCGGGCCTGCTCGACCGTGGCCACGGGCAGGTAGAGATCGAAGCTCTCGGCGGCAGCGCCGGCGTCCACCGGCTGCAGCTTCAGGCGCATGCGGCCGGGGCGGTCCTCGGCCGCGGCGAGCTCGACCACCTTGTATTTGCCCTCGGCGACCTTCTCGGTCTTGGAGCTGTCGGACGACTTGTTGCTCGAGGTGCCGATCGAATCGGAGCTGGCGCCGACCGAGGCCGACGAGCCGCCGACCGCCGACGAACCCACCGAGCTGGCCGAGGCGCCAGCGGCCAGCGCCGGGGCATTGGCGGCCGCCAGCAGGGCCAGGGCCGCGAGACCATTCTTGACGTACATCATGTTGGTGCTTCCTTGCGGTTGATGCCGTGCCGCTGCACGCGCAGCCCGAGGATAGCCGCTCGACGCCCGCGTCCGCTGCGCGAGCGCGCCGCGTGGCACCATCGCTCCCTTCCCTTTGCCCGACCACGGCCATGACCACCACCCGCCCCTGGACGCTTGCCGAGCGCAGCGCCCGCATGAACCCCTCGGTGATCAGAGAGATCCTCAAGCTCACCGAGAGTCAATCCATCATCTCGCTCGCCGGCGGCCTGCCGGCGGCCGACCTCTTTCCGGTCGAGGCGATGCGCGAGGCCACCGCGCGCGTGCTGCACGATGCGCCGCGCGAGGCCATGCAGTACGCCGCCAGCGAGGGCTACGCGCCGTTGCGCGAGTGGATCGCCGCCGAGCTCGCCAGCCACGGCATGGCGGTCGATGCCGCGCATGTGCTGGTCACCACCGGCTCGCAGCAGGGGCTCGACCTGGTCGGCAAGGTGCTGGCCGATCCGGGCTCGACGGTCGCCGTGGAATCGCCGACCTACCTCGGCGCGCTGCAGGCCTTCACGCCCTACGAGCCGCGCTTTCTCAGCCTCGAGTGCGATGACGAGGGCGTGCTGCCGGAGGCGCTGGCGGCCTCGAAGGCGCGCTTTGCCTACCTGCTGCCGAATTTCCAGAACCCGAGCGGGCATCTGATGTCCGAGGGCCGCCGGGTCGCGGTGATCGAGGCCGCGCAGCGCGCCGGCGTGCCGCTGGTCGAAGACAACCCCTACGGCGACCTCTGGTTCGACGCGCCGCCGCCGCCGCCGCTGGCCGCGCGCTGGCCCGAGGGCGTGCTGTACCTCGGCTCGTTCTCCAAGACGCTGGTGCCGGGGCTGCGGCTGGGCTTCATGGCGGCGCCGGCGCCGCTCTACGGCAAGCTGCTGCAGGCCAAGCAGGCGGCCGACCTGCACACGCCGATCTTCAACCAGCGCGTGGTCTACGAGGTCATCAAGGACGGCTTCCTCAAGGAGCATGTGCCGGCGGTGCGCGCGCGCTACGCGCAGCAGCGCGACGCGATGAAGCTCGCGCTCGAGCGCCACCTGCCACCGGGCTGCCACTACGTGGTGCCCAAGGGCGGCATGTTCTTCTGGCTCACGCTGCCGGCCGGGATCGACGCGATGGCGCTGTTGCCCGAGGCGGTCAGGCGCGGCGTCGCCTACGTGCCGGGCTCGGCCTTCTTTGCCGAAGCGCCGACAGCCCCCACGCTCCCTGCGGTCGCTGCCCCCCAAGGGGGCGCGGCCGGGTTTGGGGCGGCCCGGCACCCGGCGCAGGCCAACACGCTGCGGCTGTCCTTCGTGACGGTCGACGCGGCGCGCATCGAGCGCGGCGTGGCGCTGATCGGCGCGCTGCTGCGCGAGACGCTCGAGGCGCAGAAGAAGGCGTAGACGATGGATCGCCGCTTCCTGCAGCTCGACGTGTTCGCCGGCGCCACTGCGCTGAGCGGCAACCCGCTCGCGGTGGTGGTCGATGCTGCGGGCATCGATGATGCGCAGATGGCCGCCTTTGCGCGCTGGACCAACCTGTCCGAGACCACCTTCCTGCTGCCGCCCTCCGACCCCGCGGCCGACTACCGGGTGCGCATCTTCACGCCGGCTGGCGAGCTGCCCTTTGCCGGCCATCCGACGCTGGGCAGTTGCCATGCGTGGCTGGCGAGCGGCGGGATGCCGAAGGCCGCCGGCGTCGTGGTGCAGGAATGCGGCGTCGGCCTGGTGCGGGTGCGGGCCGACGAACGAACGAGCGGCGGCAGCGATGCACGCCGCGCGCTCGCGTTTGCGGCGCCACCCCTCAAGCGCAGCGGCCCGCTCGACGAAACGCTGCTCGGGCAGATTGCGCAGGCGCTCGGCGTGGCGCGCGCGGAGATCGTCGACCACCAATGGGCCGACAACGGTCCGGGCTGGGCCGCCGTGATGCTGGGCAGCGCGTCGCAGGCGCTGGCGCTGAAGCCCGACTTCTCCGCAGTGCCGACGCTCAAGCTCGGCGTGATCGCGCCGCAGGCCGCGGGCCATGACGCCGACTTCGAGGTGCGAGCCTTCTTCCCGGCCGGCGGCCATCACTTCGAGGATCCGGTCACCGGCAGCCTCAACGCCGGCCTCGCCCAGTGGCTCATCGGCGCCGGCCTCGCGCCGGCGCGCTACGTGGCGGCGCAGGGCGCGGCGCTGCGGCGCGCCGGGCGCGTGCGCGTGGAGCAGCAGGGCGCCGACATCTGGATCGGCGGCGACGTGGTGACGCACGTGCGCGGCACGCTCGACGCGTGGTGAGACCGGCCAGCGCGGAGATCGACCACCTGGTGGTCGCCGCCGCCACGCTCGAGCAGGGCGTGGCCTGGTGCGAAGCCACGCTCGGCGTCACGCCCGACCCTGGCGGCCGGCATCCGCTGATGGGCACGCACAACCGGCTGCTGCGGCTGGAGGGTGCGGCTCTCGCCTACCTCGAGATCATCGCGGTCGACCCGCACGGTGCGGCGCCGACCCGGTTCGCGCGCTGGTTCGGTCTCGACGAACCGGCGCTGCAGCGGCGGCTGGTCGAGCACGGTCCGCGGCTCGTGCACTGGGTGGCGCGCACGAACTCGATCCTGGCGCTGCGGCGGCGCCTGCGCGCACATGGGGCCGATCCCGGCTTGCCGGTCGCGGCAGCGCGCGACTCGGTGCGCGGGCGGCTGCGCTGGCGCATCTCGGTGCGGCGCGACGGCCGGCCGCTGCTGGGCGGGGCACTGCCGGCGTTGATCCAGTGGGACTCGGCCCACCCGACCGAGGCGATGCCGCACAGCAAGATCCACCTGCAGGCGTTGGAGGTACGGCCGGCGCCGGTACTGCAGCAACTGCATGCCGCGCAACTGGAGCTGGCCGACTGGTTGCCCGTGCCGCTGCGCGCAAGGCTGCAGACCCCGCGCGGCAGCGTGACCCTGGCCGCCGACGACGAAGGAGTGCCATGACCGAAGAACTGTTCCGCGAGGACGCGACGCTTGCCGAGTGCGAGGCGAGCGTGATCGCGGTCGACGAACGAGGCATCGTGCTCGACCGCACGGTGTTCTATCCCACCGGCGGCGGCCAGGCCGGCGACGGCGGCGTGCTCGGGCTGGCCGACGGTCGCGAGATCGCGATCGCCGACACGCGCAAGGACCGCGATACCGGCGAGTTGCTGCATGTGCCGGCGCCGGAGCAGGCGCTGCCGGAGATCGGCGCGCAAGTCACGGCCCGCATCGACCGCGCACGCCGCTCGGCCCACATGCGCTTTCACACCGCGACCCACCTGCTGTGCGCGCTGGTGCCGCATCCGGTCGACGGCTGCTCGATCACCGCCGGCTATGCGCGGCTCGACTTCCACATGAACGAGCCGCTCGACAAGGAGGCGCTGACGGCGGGCATCGCGCGCCTGGTGGCGGCGGCGCACCCGGTGCGCCACCGCTGGATCAGCGACGCCGAGCTCGACGCCAACCCGCAGCTGGTGCGCAGCATGAGCGTGCAGCCGCCACGCGGCTCGGGCCGCGTGCGCCTGCTCGAGATCGAGGGCGTCGACCTGCAGCCCTGCGGCGGCACCCATGTGGCCAACACCGCCGAGATCGGCGCCGTGGTGGTGACGAAAATCGAGAAGAAGAGTGCGATGACCCGCAGGGTCGTACTGGGCTTTGCCGACGGCGTGTAGAGTTGCCCGCATGGCCCAGCCGCAGGTCTCGAACCCGCCCGAACTGACGCTGCGCAACGCCGCCGACGCCGAGGAGATCGACGCCGCGCGCGCGCTGTTCCGCGAGTACGCCGACGCGCTCGGCGTCGACCTCTGCTTCCAGAACTTCGAGGCCGAACTGGCCACGCTGCCGGGCGACTATGCCGAGCCCACCGGCGCGCTGCTGCTGGCTTGGTGCGATGGCGAGCTGGCCGGCTGCTGCGCGTTGCGCCCGCTGCCCGAGGCCGACGAGCCCAATGCCTGCGAGATGAAGCGGCTCTATGTGCGCCGGCCCTTCCGCCGCTTTGGCGTCGGACGGCTGCTGGCCGAGGCGCTGATCGACCTCGCCCGCCACGCCGGCTATTCGGCGATGCTGCTCGACACGCTCGACGACATGGAGGCCGCGCGCGAGCTCTACGCCTCGCTCGGCTTCGAGGAGATCCCGCCCTACTACTACAACCCGATCCCGGGCGCACACTACCTGCGGGCCGATCTGGACGGCATGGTTTCCCGCTACTGAATGCCCCTGCTCTGGAAGGAGCCGCGATGAACGCCTTTCGCCAGCTGCTGCAGCCGCCGATGCTGATGTCGGCCAACAGCCCACGCGTGCCGCA
The DNA here is from genome assembly GCF_004217215.1 of Rivibacter subsaxonicus. Taxonomy (GTDB): domain Bacteria; phylum Pseudomonadota; class Gammaproteobacteria; order Burkholderiales; family Burkholderiaceae_C; genus Rivibacter; species Rivibacter subsaxonicus. The sequence continues at coordinate 228,806 of NZ_SHKP01000005.1, read as the reverse complement.
CCAGCGGGTTCCGCTGGGAACCTGGATCTCGTCGGCCAGCCCGCTGGTGGCCGAGGCGATCGGCTATGCCGGCTTCGACTGGGCGGTGATCGACATGGAGCATTCGCCGCTCGAACTGGGCGGCGTGGTCGCGTTGCTGCAGGCCTTCGGCTCGGTGAAGACGGTGCCGGTGGTGCGGGTGCCGGGCAACGAGCCGGTGATCTTCAAGCGCGTGCTCGACGCCGGCGCGACCACGGTGATGGTGCCCTTCGTGCAGAGCGCGGCCGAGGCGATGGCCGCGGTGGCCGCGACGCGCTATCCGCCCGAGGGCATCCGCGGCATGGCGGGCGTCAGCCGCGCCACCCACTTCGGCACGCTGCCCAACTACGCGCGCCACGCCAACGCCGGCATCTGCGTGATCGCGCAGATCGAGTCGGCACCGGCCCTGCAGCGGCTCGAGGAGATCGCCGCGGTCGACGGCATCGATGCGCTGTTCATCGGCCCGGCCGACCTCGCGGCCAGCCTGGGCCACCTGGGCGAGTCGACCCATGCCGAGGTGCGCGCAGCGATGGGCCAGGCGGTGGCGCGTGCGCGCGTCGTCGGCAAGCCGATCGGAACGCTGGCAACGACGCCCGAGCAGGCGGCGCATGCGCGCGCGGCCGGCTTCGACTTCGTCGGTCTCGGCACCGACCTCGGGCTGCTGGTGCACGCGGCGCAGGCGGCCCTGGCGGCGCTGCGCAGCCCGGACACCGCCGTCGTTCACACGCTGGCGGCCGGCACCCACGCCTACTGAGGAATCGCCTGCCCGCTAAGGGCGCCGCGGCAGCTTGCGCGTCTCGCCGATCGCGAGGGTGAAGAAGTCCTCTTCGGCCACGCCCTGCGCCTTGCGCGCGGCGGCGAGGTCGCGCGGCGGCTGGTCGCGCGGTTCGTCGGTCAGTTCGAAGGTGCCCCAGTGCACGCCCAGCGAGCGCTTGGCGCCGAGGTCGCGGTGGATCTGCACCGCTTCGACCGGGTTCACGTGCTGGATCTTCATGAACCAGCGCGGTTCGAAGGCGCCGATCGGGATCAACGCAATATCGAAGCCGCCGCCCTGCTCGCGGCCCTGGCGCGCGGCGAAATGCCGTGCGATGTCCTTGAAGTCGGGCGAGTAGCCGGTGTCGCCGGCGAAGAAGAAATGCAGGTCGGGCGCGAATGCGGCAAAGCCGCCCCACAGCGTCTGCAGGCGATCGTTGATGCTGCGCCCCGACCAGTGCTGGACCGGGGTCAGCACGAACTCGACCGGTGCTTGGGTACCTTGGCCGCCGGGCACCTTGTGGCCATCCCACCAGTCGAGCTCGACCGCGTTGGCGATGCCGACCCCGGCCAGCCAGGCCTTGAGGCCGAGCGGCACGATGAACAGCGGCGGTCCGCCGGCCTGCGCGTTGAGCGCGACGACGCTGGCCTCGTCGAGATGGTCGTAGTGGTTGTGGCTGATGAGCACGACGTCGATGTGCGGCAGTTCGGCCGCGGCCAGCGCCGGCGGCTGGGCCCGCAGCGGCCCGATCGACTCGAAGGGCGAGGCACGCTGGCTGAAGACCGGGTCGGTGATGACGTTGAGGCCGCCGAACTGCGCCAGCACGGTGGCATGGCCGACCCAGGTGACGGCCGGCTGCATCGCGGCGCCGGCGCGCGCGTTGGCGTCGATGAAGGCGCGGTCCGCGGCGACGGTGGGAATGGGTTGGGTTGGCGGCGGCGGCAGGTTGTTGCGCCAAGCGTCCCAGCGCCACTGCATCAGTTCGAGCAGGCCCTTGGGCTTGAACTCGGTGTAGCGGTTCTGGAAGCCGTCGGGCCGGTGGTGCGGCTTGGCCGGATCGAAGGCCGGGTTGGCCTGGGCCCAGCCGACGGCCGCGAGCAGCGCCGCCGCGAGCGGAGCGCCGCGGCGACGAGCGCTCGGGCGCTGCGGTGATGGTGGTGAGGCCTCGTCGGTGGAGTTCATGCCAGCATCGTGCTGATTGAGGGGGGCAGTGTCGCCGGCGCGGTCGCTCCACGGCGCGCCCGATGCATCGCTCGGCACCCCGGTTCGGAAAGGCGCGGGTAATCACGTACAATTCTCAGGCTTTGCACCACACGACCCGCCCCGAGATGAGCGCGCCCCTACGACGTGACATCCCGGATGCCTGGGACGAAGGTGCGGACGAGGATCTGCCTTTCAAGCCGCTTTCCGCCGAGGAGGCGAAGGCCTGGAGGGCGGACAACCCGCAGCTTTCGCCATGGCGGGTGATCGCGGTGCAAGCCGCGGTCGGGCTGGTGGTGGCCTTGCTTGCAAGGCTGGTCACCGGTGAGATGGTGGTGTTCTGGTCGGCGCTGTATGGCGCCGGAGTGGTGGTCCTTCCGGGTGCCTTGATGGCGCGTGGCATGACCAGCCGGCTCTCCAGCCTGTCGCCCGGCACCGGTGCCGTGAGCTTCATGTTGTGGGAGTTCTTGAAGATTGGCGTTTCGGTGGTGCTGCTGATGCTGGCCTACCGGATCGTGGTGCCGCTGTCGTGGCCCGCCCTGCTGGTGGGTCTGGTGGTGTGCACCAAGGTGTACTGGGTGGCGCTCTGGTGGCGTCGCCCGAAGAAGAACAGTTGAAGCTACGGGACACGTCAAATGGCAGCTGAGGGTCAGGCGCAGACAGGCGGGCAGACGGCCGGTGAATACATCGTTCACCACCTGCAACACCTGCAGAACCACAAGCAGACGTCGATCGTCGACTTCACGGTCTTCAATCTCGACTCGATCTTCTGGTCGATCACCCTCGGCATCCTTGGCGCCTTCCTGCTCTGGAAGGCCGCGCGCACCGCGACCTCCGGCGTGCCGGGCCGTTTCCAGGCTGCCGTCGAATGGCTTGTCGAGATGGTCGACAACCAGGCCAAGGGCATCATCCACAACGCGCAAAGCCGCAAGCTGGTCGCGCCGCTGGCGCTGACGCTGTTCGTCTGGATCTTCCTGATGAACGCGATGGACCTGTTGCCGGTCGACCTGCTGCCCTGGCTGGCCGGGCTGGTGGGGATCCACTACATGCGCGTGGTGCCGACCGCCGACCTGTCGATCACGATGGCCATGTCGCTGTCGGTGCTGATCGTCTGCCTGGTCTACAACGTCAAGATCAAGGGCCTCGGCGGCTGGGCCCATGAACTGGTGTCGGCGCCGTTCGGCGACAAGTGGTTCCTGTATCCGGTGAACTTCGCGATGCAGATCATCGAGTTCGTCGCCAAGACCGTCTCGCATGGCATGCGGCTGTTCGGCAACATGTATGCCGGCGAACTGATCTTCATGCTGATCGCGCTGATGGGCGGCGCCTTCGCCTGGAACGCCACCGGCATCGGCCTGGCCATCGGCCACATCATTGCCGGCACGGCGTGGTCGATCTTCCACATCCTGATCATCACGTTGCAGGCCTTCATCTTCATGATGCTGGCACTGATCTACATCGGCCAGGCGCACGACGCGCATTGATTTCTCGCAGTTCTCGCTTTTCTTCTCTACCTCACTGTTCTATCTAGGAGTCATCATGGAAGTCATTGGTTTTGTTGCTCTCGCCACCGGTCTGATCATTGGTCTGGGTGCCCTCGGCGCCTGTATCGGCATTGGCATCATGGGCAGCAAGTTCCTCGAGTCGGCCGCCCGTCAGCCCGAGCTGATGAACGAGCTGCAGACCAAGATGTTCCTGCTCGCCGGCCTGATCGACGCGGCCTTCATCATCGGCACCGGTATCGCGCTGTGGTTCGCCACCGCCAACCCGTTCCTGGCCCAGCTGGCCTCGCTCGCTAAGTAATCCGGCACGGCGCCCGAGCAGGCCGTCGACCCGGGTCGACGGCCTTCCCCACACCACCGTGATTGAGGCATCAAAGTGAGCATCAACGGTACCCTGATCATCCAGATGATCGTGTTCCTGATCCTGGTCTGGTTCACGATGAAGTTCGTCTGGCCGCCGATCATCGCCGCGCTCGACGAGCGGGCGAGCAAGATCGCCGATGGCCTGTCCGCCGCCGACAAGGCCAAGGCCGATCTGGCCACGGCCAACAAGCGTGTCGAGGAGCAGCTCACCGCTGCCCGCGAGGACGCGACCAAGCGCCTGGCCGACGCCGAGCGCCTGGCCCACTCGATGATCGAGGAGGCCAAGGGTCGCGCCAGCGACGAGGCCGCCAAGATCGTCGCCAATGCACGCGCCGAGGCCGAGCAGGAATCGGTGAAGGCACGCGAGGCGCTGCGCGAGCAGGTTGCCGCGCTCGCCGTCAAGGGCGCCGAAGCGATCCTCCGCAAGGAAGTGAACGCCTCGGTGCACGCCGACCTGCTGGGTCGCCTCAAGACCGAGCTCTGAGACCATGGCCGAGCTTGCAACCATCGCCCGTCCCTACGCCGAGGCGCTGTTCAAGGCCGCAGCCGGATCGCCTGATCTGGCCGCCGCTGCACAGCAACTCAAGGCGCTCGGTGAGGTCGCCGCCGACCCGCAGCTGCGCCAGTTCGCCGACAGCCCGAAGGTCAGCGCCGGCCAGGTCGTGGAGCTCTTCACCTCGGTGGTGAAGGCGCCGCTGGCCGCCAGCGTCAAGAACCTGCTCGCGGTCGTCGTCGAGAACGGCCGCGTGGCCGCGCTGCCCGAGATCGCCAGCCAGTTCCATGCGCTGGTCAACGCCGAGTCCGGCGTGTCCGACGCCACGGTCTACAGCGCCTTCGACATCGCGCCGGCCCAACTGGCCGAGGTGATGGCGTCGCTCGAGAAGCGCTTCGGTCGCAAGCTCAGCGCCACGGTGGTGGTGGATGCATCGCTGATCGGCGGCATTCGCGTGGTGGTCGGTGACGAGGTGCTCGACACCTCGGTCCAGGCCCGCCTTGAACAGATGAGAGTCGCGCTGACCGCCTGAGGTCCGGCGCAACGGAGAAAGCCATGCAATTGAATCCCGCTGAAATTTCCGAACTGATCAAGAGCCGCATCGAAGGCCTTGGCGCCGCGTCGGGCATCCGCAACCAGGGCACCGTGATCTCGGTGACCGACGGCATCGTGCGCGTGCACGGCCTGTCGGACGCGATGCAGGGCGAAATGCTCGAGTTCCCGGCCGGCAAGGACGGCCAGCCGAGCTTTGGCCTGGCGCTGAACCTCGAGCGCGACTCGGTCGGCGCCGTGATCCTGGGCGAGTACGAGCACATCTCCGAAGGCGACACGGTCAAGTGCACCGGCCGCATTCTTGAAGTGCCGGTCGGCCCCGAGCTGGTCGGCCGCGTGGTCGACGCGCTTGGCCGCCCGATCGACGGCAAGGGCCCGATCAACGCCAAGATGACCGACGTCATCGAGAAGGTCGCGCCGGGCGTGATCGCGCGTAAGTCGGTCGACCAGCCGGTGCAGACCGGCCTGAAGTCGATCGACTCGATGGTGCCGGTCGGCCGCGGCCAGCGCGAGCTGATCATCGGCGACCGCCAGACCGGCAAGACCGCGGTGGCGATCGACACGATCATCAGCCAGAAGGGTCAGAACATGACCTGCGTCTACGTCGCGATCGGCCAGAAGGCCTCGTCGATCAAGAACGTGGTGCGCGCGCTCGAAGCCAACGGCGCGATGGACTACACCATCGTCGTCGCCGCCTCGGCCTCCGAATCGGCCGCGATGCAGTACGTCTCGGCCTACTCCGGCTGCACGATGGGCGAGTACTTCCGCGACCGCGGCGAAGACGCGCTGATCATCTATGACGACCTGTCCAAGCAGGCCGTGGCCTACCGCCAGATCTCGCTGCTGCTTCGCCGCCCGCCGGGCCGCGAAGCCTATCCCGGCGACGTGTTCTATCTCCACAGCCGCCTGCTCGAGCGCGCCGCGCGCGTGAACGCCGACTACGTCGAGAAGTTCACCAACGGCGCCGTCAAGGGCAAGACCGGTTCGCTGACCGCGCTGCCGATCATCGAAACGCAGGCCGGTGACGTCTCGGCCTTCGTGCCGACCAACGTGATCTCGATCACCGACGGCCAGATCTTCCTCGAGACCAGCCTGTTCAACGCCGGCATCCGTCCCGCGATCAACGCCGGCATCTCGGTGTCGCGCGTCGGTGGCGCCGCCCAGACCAAGCTGATCAAGAGCCTGTCGGGCGGCATCCGTACCGACCTCGCGCAGTACCGCGAGCTGGCCGCGTTTGCCCAGTTCGCTTCCGACCTCGATGACGCGACCCGCAAGCAGCTCGACCGCGGCGCCCGGGTGACCGAACTGCTCAAGCAGCCGCAGTACTCGCCGCTGCCGATCAGCCTGATGGCGTCGACGCTGTACGCGGTGAACAAGGGCTTCCTCGACAACGTCGACACCAAGCGCGTGCTGGCGTTCGAGAGCGGCCTGCATCAGTTCCTCAAGACCAGCCATGCCGGTCTGCTCGCCAAGCTCGAGGCCGACAAGGCCATGGACAAGGCGGCCGAGGAAGAGCTGAGCGGCGCGATCACCGCGTTCAAGAAGAGCTTTGCCTGAAGTCCCTGACGAACTCACGCTGAAAGGAGCTCTGTCATGGCAGCCGGCAAGGAAATTCGCGGCAAGATCAAGAGCGTCGAGAACACCAAGAAGATCACCAAGGCCATGGAAATGGTCGCGGCTTCGAAGATGCGCAAGGCGCAGGAGCGCATGCGCGCGGCACGGCCCTACGCCGACAAGGTGCGCAACATCACCGCCCACCTGGCGCAGGCCAACCCGGACTACGTCCATCCCTTCATGAGCGCGCCGGCCACGCCGGCGGGCAAGTCGGGCTTCGTGGTGGTCACGACCGACAAGGGCCTGTGTGGCGGCCTCAACACCAACCTGCTGCGTCAACTGACCCAGCAGCTCAGGGAGCTTGAGGCACGCGGCAGCAAGGCCGAGGCGGTGGCGATCGGCTCCAAGGGCCTGGGCTTCCTGAATCGCATCGGCGCCAAGGTCGTCTCGCATGCCACCCAGCTCGGCGACACGCCGCACCTGGAGCGGCTGATCGGGCCGGTCAAGGTGCTGCTCGACGCCTATGCCGAAGGCAAGCTCGACGCGGTCTACCTCTGCTACACCCGCTTCATCAACACCATGAAGCAGGAGCCGGTGATCGAACAGCTGCTGCCCTTGCAGGCCGATCAGCTCAAGCCGAGCGGCCGTGACTGGGACTACCTCTACGAGCCGGACGCGAAGACCGTCATCGACGAGCTGCTGTTGCGCTACCTCGAGGCACTGGTCTACCAGGCCGTGGCCGAGAACATGGCGTCCGAGCAGTCGGCGCGCATGGTCGCGATGAAGGCCGCCACCGACAACGCCGGTACCGTGATCAACGACCTCAAGCTGGTCTACAACAAGACCCGCCAGGCCGCGATCACCAAGGAACTGTCTGAAATCGTCAGCGGCGCCGCCGCCATCGGTGGCTGATCGCAGATCACGCCGCACAACGAATCGAGATTGAAGGAAAGAAGATGTCGAACACTCAAGCCCAAGCGGTCGGCAAGATCGTCCAATGCATCGGCGCCGTGGTGGACGTGGAGTTCCCGCGCGACCGCATGCCGCGCGTCTATGACGCGCTCAAGATGGACGGCAGCTCGCTGACCCTCGAAGTGCAGCAGCAGCTCGGCGACGGCGTCGTGCGCACCATCGCGCTCGGCTCCTCCGACGGCCTGCGCCGCGGCAGCGAGGTGCGCAACACCGGCAAGCCGATCATGGTGCCCGTCGGCCCGGCCACGCTCGGCCGCATCATGGACGTGCTCGGCAACCCGATCGACGAGCGCGGCGAAGTCAGCACCGAACTCACCGCCTCGATCCACCGCAAGGCCCCGGCCTACGACGAGTTGAGCCCGTCGCAGGAGCTGCTCGAGACCGGCATCAAGGTGATCGACCTGATCTGCCCCTTCGCCAAGGGCGGCAAGGTCGGCCTGTTCGGCGGCGCCGGCGTCGGCAAGACCGTCAACATGATGGAGCTGATCAACAACATCGCCAAGGCGCACAGCGGCCTGTCGGTGTTTGCCGGTGTCGGCGAGCGCACCCGCGAGGGCAACGACTTCTATCACGAGATGGCCGATTCGGGCGTCGTCAACCTCGAGAGCCTCGGCGACTCGAAGGTCGCGATGGTCTACGGCCAGATGAACGAACCCCCGGGCAACCGCCTGCGCGTGGCGCTGACCGGCCTGACGATGGCCGAGTCCTTCCGCGACGAGGGCAAGGACGTGCTGTTCTTCGTCGACAACATCTACCGTTTCACGCTGGCCGGCACCGAGGTGTCCGCGCTGCTGGGCCGGATGCCGTCGGCGGTGGGCTACCAACCGACGCTGGCCGAAGAGATGGGCCGGCTGCAGGAACGCATCACCTCGACCAAGGTCGGCTCGATCACCTCGATCCAGGCCGTCTACGTGCCTGCCGACGACCTGACCGACCCGTCGCCGGCGACCACCTTCGCCCACCTTGACGCCACCGTCGTGCTGTCGCGTGACATCGCCTCGCTCGGCATCTACCCGGCGGTCGATCCGCTCGACTCGACCTCGCGCCAGATCGACCCCAACGTGATCGGCGAGGAGCACTACAACACGACCCGTGCGGTGCAGGGCATCCTGCAGCGCTACAAGGAACTGCGCGACATCATCGCGATCCTGGGCATGGACGAGCTGGCGCCGGAAGACAAGCTCACCGTGGCCCGCGCCCGCAAGATCCAGCGCTTCCTGTCGCAGCCCTTCCACGTGGCCGAGGTCTTCACCGGCTCGCCCGGCAAGTACGTGCCGCTGAAGGAAACCATTCGTGGCTTCAAGATGATCGTGGCCGGCGAGTGCGACTCGCTGCCGGAGCAGGCCTTCTACATGGTCGGCACCATCGACGAGGCCTTCGAGAAGGCCAAGAAGCTGCAGTAAGCGGGACGGAGTCTCCTGATGGCAACCATCCACGTCGACGTCGTTTCCGCCGAAGAGCTGATCTTCTCGGGCGAGGCGAAATTCGTCGCGCTGCCGGGCGAGAGCGGCGAACTGGGCATCCTGCCCAAGCACACGCCGCTGATCACCCGCATCAAGCCGGGCGCGGTGCGCATCGAGCGCGCCGACACCGGTGAAGAGGAGTTCGTGTTCGTGGCCGGCGGCATCCTCGAAGTGCAGCCGGACCGCGTGACGGTGCTGGCCGACACCGCGATCCGCGGCAAGGACCTCGACGAAGCCAAGGCTCTCGAAGCGCAGAAGGTCGCCGAAGAGGCGATGAAGAACGCCAAGGGCGACATCGACTTCGCCAAGGCGCAGGGCGAGTTCGCGGCGATGGCGGCGCAGATCGCGGCGCTGCGCAAGTACCGCGGCAAGAGGTAGGAGCGGGCGCGCCCCGCGGCGCCGTCTTCTTCCTGCAAAGCCCGCCCTTCGGCGGGCTTTGTGCTTTCAGCGCTGGCCGAAGCGGTCGAGCAGCGAGCCGATGTCGCCGAGCGAGTCGGCGCTAGGCAGTTCGCCGTCCGGCGTCAGCTGGCTCACCACCTGCGGCATCAATTGCGAGAGCTGGTGTGCCGCGTCCTCGTGCGAGAGGCCGAACTGCTGCGCGAAGGCGCCGACCTGCTCGGAGCCGAGCACGCCCTGCAACTGCTCGGCCGAGATCGGCAGGTTCTGGCCGGTGCCGACCCAGGACGCCATCAGATCGCCCAGGCCGCCCTGCTGGAACTGCTGCACCAGCGCACCCAAGCCGCCCAGGCCCGCGCCCATGCCCGCTGCGCCGCCCATGCCGCCCGCCTGTCCGCCGCCACCCGCCGCGCCGCCTTGCAGCAGCATGCCGAGCACTGCCTGCAACATGTCGCCGCCCTGGGCGCCCGACCCGCCCTGGTTGCCCCCGGCTAGCGCGCCGATCACCGATTCCAGCAAGCCCATCAGATGCTCCTCGCGGGCGGGATGCCCGGTCGCCGGATTCTGGGCTGCGCAGACAGGCCCGCGAAACCCCCACGTCGCAACGCGGCAGGGCCCTCAGCCGGCGAGCGAGGCCAGCGTGGCGAGCAATGCCAGCGGCGCCGTCTCGGCGCGCAGCACGCGCGGCCCGAGCGTGACGGGCAGCCAGCCGGCGGCGCGCGCGGCGAGGTCCTCGGCCGGGCTCAGTCCGCCCTCGGGTCCGCTGAGCAGGCGCAGCGGCCGGCTCGACTGCAGGGCGGCCTGGAGCGCTGGCAGCGCGGGGCCGGTGCCGTCCCCCAGGCTCAACAGCAGCCGAAGTTCGCGCGGGTCATCGGCCGCCAGCCGATGCGCCAGCGACGTGACCGGCGCCACCAGCGGTACGCGGGCGCGACCGCTCTGCTCGGCCGCCGCGATCGCCACCGCCTGCCAGTGCAGCCGCTTCTTCTCGGCCCGTTCGCCGCTCAGGCGCAGTACCGAGCGCTCGCACAGCAGCGGCTCGATCGCGCCGGCGCCAAGCTCGGTGGCCTTCTCGACCAGCCAGTCCATGCGCTCGTTGGCCGGCATGCCGACTGCCAGCGTCACCGCCAGCGGCAGCTCCCGCTCCACTGCGACCGGCGCGCCGACCCGCACCCGCACCTCGCTGCGACCCATCTGCAGCACTTGCGCCGGCCAATCGCTACCGGCGCCGTCGAACAGCACGATCGAATCGCCGGGCTGCAGCCGCAGCACCTGCACGTGGCGCGCCGCCCCCGAGGGCAGGGCGGTCTCGAGGCCGGGGCTCAGCGGCAGGTCGACATGGAAGCGTGGCATGCGGCCAGTGTGCCAAAGCACGCCGACGCGGCTCGTGGAATGATGCGGCATGGATCAATTGCGTGCGATGCGGGTGTTCGTCGCGGTCACCGATGCCGGCAGCTTCGTCGGCGCCTCCCAGAGCCTGGCCATGTCGCCTGCCGCGGTGACTCGGCTGGTGGCCGATCTCGAGGACCAACTCGGCGCGCGCCTGCTTCACCGCACCACGCGCCGGATCGCGCTCACCGACATCGGCGAGGCCTATCTGGAGCGCGCGCGGCGCATCCTGCTCGATATCGAGGAGGCCTCGGCCCTGGCCAGCGAGTCGGCGCGCCAGCCGCGCGGCACCTTGCGCGTGCTGCTGCCACCGGCGTTTGCGGTGCACCAGATCGCCAAGCGGCTGCCGGTCTTCAATGCGCGCTACCCGGAGTTGACCCTCGAGCTGACGGCGCCGGGCCCGGTCGAGAACGTCGACGAGAGCTTCGACGTGACGATCCTCGCCACCCGGCGCCAGCTCGATGGCGAGTTCGTCGCGCGCCTGCTGGCCCACAGCGAGGTGATCCTGTGCGCGACGCCCGAGTATCTCGACCGGGTCGGCCGGCCGCGCCACCCGCGCGAGTTCGGCAAGCTCGACGGCATCGTGCCGCCACTGCCCGAACTGCAGCGAGGACTGCGCCTGCAGCGGGTCGATGCCGACCAGAACGAGATCGAGCACTTCGACTCGCCGCCCCGGCGCTCGGTGCTGAGCAGTTCGCTGATCGACATCAACTACGCCTGCGCGCTGGCCGGGCTCGGCGTGGCCGGGCTGCCCTCGTTCGTGGCCGAGGACGCGTTGCTCGAAGGCGCCCTCGAGCGGGTGATGCCGGCCTGGCGGCTGTTCTCGATGCCGCTCTACGCCGCGATGCCCTCGCGTCGCCACATCCCGGCCCGCACGCGGGTCTTCGTCGATTTCCTGATCGAGGCCTTCGGCGGCCGTGCCGCCGACCCGTGGCTCAGCGCGGCCGGTTGCCCGACCCCGGCCCAGCCGGCGGCGCTCAGCGCAGGCTGAAGCCGGTCTGCGTCATCGGGCCCGACATCGGCTCGATCAGCCGCAGCAACGGCGCCAGCGGCCGGTAGCGCAGCGCGACCTTGGTCGCATAGGCAAAGAAGCGCGGCAGGTCGGCGCTGTAGCTCGGCTTGCCATCGCGGTGCTTGAGGCGGCAGAAGATGCCGAGCACCTTGAGGTGGCGCTGCAGCCCCATCCATTCGAGCTGGCGCCAGAACTCGCCGAAGTCCTCGTCGACCCGCAGGCCGGCCGTGCGCGCCTGCTGCCAGTAGCGCACCGCCCAGTCGAGCTCGCGCTCCTCTTCCCACGAGATGAAGGCGTCGCGCAACAGCGAGGCCATGTCGTAGGCGATCGGACCGCGCACCGCGTCCTGGAAGTCGAGCACGCCGGGATTGGGCGTGGAGACCATGAGGTTGCGCGGCATCCAGTCGCGATGCACGAACACCGTGGGCTGCGCCAGCGCGCTGTCGATCAGCTGCTGCGAGACACTGGTCCACAGGGCCTGCTGGTCGGCATTCCAGCGGATGCCGAACTCGCGCTCCACGCACCAGGTCGGGAACAGCTCGACCTCGCGCCGCAGCAGCGCATCGTCGTAGGCGGGCAGGGCGCTGGCGTCGGCGCGCAGCTGCATCTGCACCAGCGCCGAGATCGCGTCGCGCATCAGCGCGTCGGCCTCGGCCGCGGGCGCGTCGCGCAGCGCCGCCAGGAAGAGCTGCTGGCCGAGGTCGTCGAGCAGCATGAAGCCCTGCGCCTCGTCCCAGGCCAGCACGCGCGGCGTGTGCAGCCCGGCCTGGTGCAGCAGTTCGGCGACTTGCACGAAGGGGCCACAGTTCTCCTGTGCCGGCGGGGCGTCCATCACGATGAAGGAGCGGCCACCGCCGCCGTCGACGCGCAGGTAGCGGCGGAAGCTGGCGTCGGCACTGGCGGCGCGCAGGGTGTCCGGCGCCAGCTGCAACTGCGGCGCGCAGGCACCAAGCCAGCCGGCGCAGGCCGTGGCGCGGGCCGGATCGGCCCAGTGGATCGGGGTTTGGCTCATCGAATGGAGACTGGTGCCGCGCGCGCCGTCGCGCGCGTTGCTGAGGGGCCGTCGCGGCGCAACCCGCATGGAATAATCATCCGGATTCTACGAACCAGCCGCTCGCGTTCGAGGCTAGCCCCGCACCGGGTCGCGGCCCTCGCGCGCGGCGCCACCCGCTTGCTCTCCACCTCCGCTGCGTCCTTACCGACCCGCGCTTCGCTGTGCCCCGTGGCGTTGGCCGTGCTGGCTGCGCTGGGAAGCACTTCGGCGCTCGCGCAGGTGACGGCGCCCGGCACGCCACAGCGCGCCGGCGATCCCGGCCGGCTGGTGCCGGCGATGAACAGCAGCGCCTCGCAGCCGATCGTGATCGAGGCCGACCGGCTTTGGGGCATTCCCGATGTCGAGGCCGCCGCCGAGGGCAAGGTCGAGTTCCGGCGGGGGCCGCTGTCGCTGCGCGCGGATCGCATCCACTACGCGCTGCCGCAGGACACGGCGCGCGCCAGCGGCAACGTCGAGGTGCTCACCGGCGGCAACTCTTTCCGTGGCCCCGAGCTGTCGTTGCAAATCCAGCGCTTCGAGGGCTACTTCCTCGAGCCGAGCTACTTCTTCGCGCGCACCCAGGCCGGTGGCACCGCCAGGCGGATCGACTTCCTGGACGAGAACCGCAGCGTCGCGACCGGCGCCACCTACACCAGCTGTCCGCCCGACGATCCGGCCTGGATGTTGTCGACCGATCGGGTGTCGATGGACTTCGGCACCAACGAGGGCGTGGCCGAGGGCGCGGTGCTGCGCTTTCTCGGCGTGCCGATCCTGGCCGCGCCGACGTTGAGCTTTCCGCTCACCGACGCGCGCAAGTCCGGCTGGTTGCCGCCGAGCATCAACATCGACAACAAGAGCGGCCTCGAGCTGATGGTGCCCTGGTACTGGAACATCGCGCCCAACCGCGACCTGACGCTGACGCCGGCCGTGTTCACGCGGCGCGGAGTCGGGCTCGGCAGCGAGTTCCGCTACCTCGAACCCGGTTTCGAGGGACGCGCGGACTTCAACTACATGCCGCAGGACCGGCTGGCCGACCGCAGCCGCTGGACACTCAACCTCGAGCACAAGGGCCTGCTGCGTCCGGGTGACTGGCTCGGCGAGATCGAATACGACTGGAACCTGCAGCGGGCGTCCGACGACGAGTACTGGAAGGACTTCTCGCGCATCCTGCCGAGCCTGACGCCGCGCCTGCTGCCCGGCGACCTGCGGGTGCGCCGCTATTTCGACACCAGCTGGGGTCTGACCGAGGCCTACGCCCGGGTCCAGAGCTGGCAGACGCTGCAGGATCCCGAGCCCGAGAGCCTGATCAGTCCACCGCCCTACCGGCGCGAGCCACAGGTCGGCGTGCGCCAGTTCGGCAACGCGCGCGGCTTCGACTGGCGCTGGGAACTCGAGGCGAACCGCTTCAGCAACGAGGATCGCGACCTGCAGTCGGGCTCGCGGGTGCATGCGATCGGCTCGGCCGGCTACACCTGGCTGCCGACCGGCACGCCGGGCTGGGCCATCACCCCGCGCGCCAGCTTCAACGCCGCCAGTTACGACCTGGAGCAGCCGCTGGCCGACGGCAGCATGAGCGCCTCGCGCGTCATCCCCACGGTCTCGCTCGACAGCCGCTGGGTCTTCGAGCGTTCGACCGAGGCCTTCGGCCGCGCCATCACCCAGACCCTCGAGCCGCGCCTGCTCTACGTGTCGACGCCGTTCCGCGACCAGAGCCGACTGCCCAACTTCGACAGCGCGCCCAACGACTTCAATTTCACCTCAATCTTTGCCGAGAACGTGTTCTCCGGCGTCGACCGGGTGTCCGACGTTAACCAACTCACCGCTGGCGCGATCACCCGCTATCTCGACCGTGACAGCGGCGCCGAGGCGCTGCGGCTGGGCATCGCGCAGCGGCTGCTGTTCAGCGACCAGCAGATCACCGCCGATGGCGCGCCGCTGACCCAGCGCTGGTCCGACGTGCTGTTCACCGTCGCCACCAACGTGGTGCCGCACTGGTGGTTCGACGGCACCGTGCAGTACAGCCCGCAGATCAACAGCTCGATACGCTCGGTCATCGGCGCGCGCTACTCGCCGGGGCCGCTGCGCACCGTCAACATGACCTACCGCTTCACGCGCGACAACAGCGAGCAGGTCGAGCTTGGCTGGCAATGGCCGCTGAACGCCGCGGCCCGCGCCTACGCCGCGGAACTCGGCGAGCGCGACCAGACCCTCGCCGCCGGCGGCCAGCCGCTGGCGCGACGTGCGACAGCCGGCAACAGTTCGTGCAAGGGCGCCTGGTACAGCGTCGGCCGCCTCAACTACAGCCTGCGCGACTCGCGCCTGACCGACGCGATCGTCGGTTTCGAGTACGACGCCGGCTGCTGGATCGCACGCATCGTCGGCGAGCAGCTCTCGACCGGGCGCAGCGAAGCCACGACCCGGCTGCTGCTGCAACTGGAGCTGGTCGGCCTGTCGAGG
Organism: Rivibacter subsaxonicus; assembly: GCF_004217215.1. Lineage (GTDB taxonomy): Bacteria > Pseudomonadota > Gammaproteobacteria > Burkholderiales > Burkholderiaceae_C > Rivibacter > Rivibacter subsaxonicus. The sequence continues at coordinate 213,651 of NZ_SHKP01000005.1, read as the reverse complement.
ATCGGCTCCAACCCGCTCGGCGTGCTGAGGGACAATATCGCGGGCTACCGCCTGCTGCGCGACGATGCCGTGCCGGCCAACAGCGCCCTCACCCTGCCATGACCGTTCCGATGCTCCCGATGTCGCGTGCCCTGAAATCCCCTCACGCGCTGGCTCGCCTGCGCCCCGCGCTGCTCGGCGGCCTGTGCTTGTTGTCGAGTGTCGGCGCGGGCGCGCAGAATGTTCCGCCGGCCGCCGCTTCGGCGCCGGCTGCGGCGCCGGCTGCGGCGCCGGCCGTGAGGGCGGCGCCGGTCGTGCCGCAGCGCGTGCTGCGTGGCCAGGACTTCATCGTCGCCGTGGTCGGCACCGAACTGGTGACCAACGGCGAAGTGGCGCAGCGGCTGCAGAACACCCAGCGCGAGGCGGCCCGCAACGGCCAGGCCGTGCCGCCCCGCGACGAGTTGCGTCAGCAACTGCTCGATAGCCTGATCGACGAGCGGGCCCAGCTCGCCTATGCGCGCGAAAGCGGCTTCAAGATCGAGGATTCCGATCTGGATCGCGCCGTCGCCAACGTGGCGGCCGCCAACCGGCTCACGCTGCCCCAGTTGCGCCAGCGGGTGCAGGCCGACGGGCTCGACTGGGAGCGCTTCCGCGCCAACCTGCGCGACCAGATGATGCTGGAGCGGGTGCGCGAGCGCGAGGTGCAGTCGCGCATCAAGATCAGTGACGCCGATATCGACCGCGTCGTCGACGCCCGCAAGAGCGGCGTGGCGCCGAGCGAGTTCAACATCGCACAGATCCTGGTCCGCGTGCCCGAGGGCGCGAGCGAGGCCGAGGTTGCCGAGCGGCGCCTGGTGGCCGAGAAGGCGCTCTCGCGGGCCCGCGCCGGCGAGCCCTTCGAGAAGCTGGTGGCCGAGCTGTCGCAGGGTCCGCAGGACCAGGGCGGCGCGATCGGCATTCGGCCCGCCGATCGCCTGCCCGACCTTTTCGTCGACGCGGTGCGCGACCTGCGCAGTGGCGAGGTGGTGCCGGTGCTCGTGCGCTCGGGGGCCGGCTTCCACGTGATCAAGCTGCTCGAGCGCAAGGACGGCGGCATGACGGTGCAGCAGACGCGCGCCCGTCACATCCTGCTGCGCACCGGCCCGCAGCTGACGTCGGCCCAGGCCTCGGCCCGGCTGGCCGACGTGCGGCGCCAGATCGTCGGCGGGCGACTCAGCTTCCAGCAGGCCGCGCGCGACATCTCCGAAGACGGCAGCGCACCGCAGGGCGGCGAGCTGGGTTGGGCCTCGCCCGGCCAGTTCGTGCCCGAGTTCGAGGAGGCGATGAACAAGCTCGCGATCGACCAGATTTCGGAACCGGTCGTCACCCGTTTCGGCGTGCACCTGATCCAGCCGGTCGAGCGCCGCGCGACGGTGGTCGATCGCAAGCAGATGCGCGACATGGCGCGCAACGTGCTGCGTGAGCAGAAGTTCGAGACCGCCTACTCCGACTGGTCGCGCGAGGTGCGCGCCCGCGCTTACGTCGAGTTGCGCGAGCCGCCGCAGTGATCGCGGCGTCTCGCCCTTGCTGACGGTCACGGCCCGAGCGTGAAACACATCGCGCGCAAGCGCTTCGGTCAGCATTTTCTGTCCGACCGCGCCATCATCGACGCCATCGTCGACGCGATCGACCCGCGCGAAGGCGAGTTGCTGGTCGAGATCGGCCCCGGCCTTGGCGCGATGACCGACCCACTGGTCGAGCGTTGCAAGCGGCTGGCGGTGGTCGAGCTCGATCGCGATCTCGCGGCCCGGCTGCGCAAGCGGGCCGAGCTCGAGGTGATCGAATCCGACGTGCTGAAGGTCGACTTCGCGGCGCTCGCGGCACGGCTCGGCGGGCGGCTGCGGGTGGTCGGCAACCTGCCCTACAACATCAGCACGCCGATCCTGTTTCACCTGCAGGGCGCGGTCGAGCATGTGGTCGACCAGCACTTCATGCTGCAGAAGGAAGTCTGCGAGCGCATGGCGGCGACGCCGGGCGGCAAGGACTACGGCCGGCTGTCGGTGATGCTGCAGTGGCGCTACGACATCGAGACCGTGCTCGAGGTGCCGCCAGAGAGCTTCGAGCCGCCGCCGCGGGTCGACTCGGCCGTGGTGCGCATGATCCCGCTGCCGGATGCGGCGCGGGTGTCGCCGGCACTGCTCGGCGAGCTGGTCCAGGTCGCGTTCTCGCAGCGCCGCAAGCTGCTGCGCCACACGCTGGGTCGCTGGCTCGAGGGGCGTGGCGTCGAGGTGGGTTTCGACGTCCAGCGCCGCGCCGAAGAGGTGCCGGTGGCCGAGTACGTGGCGCTGGCGCAGGCCGTGGCCTGAGGCACCTGCGCTCCGCCATGAAGAAGGGCCCGCATCGCGGGCCCTTCTTGTTTTGTGCCGAACCGGCGGCTAGGCCGCTACCAGCCAGCTCGCGGTGTCGAAGGCACTGCTCATCATCGGCATGTTCATGCCGAAGCTGGCGACCTTCTGTGCGGCGGTCTTGACGGCCGGCTTGGCCGGTGCCACTTCAACCTGGGCTTCCATCGCCCGCTCTCCCTGCCCGATGTCCGGGGAGCGGGCTACTGAAAAGAATAGAAGCACCTGAAGGGTATCTTTCGTTCCCCCCAGAAGTCTGCGGCGTCGCGGAACACGTCGAGCAACTGCTCGCGCGCCTCGCGATCGAACCTGGGGTTGTCGGGCAACTGTTCCAGCACCACCACGAAGCCCGGTTGCTGGCCCGACTTGTGGACCAGGTCGGTCATGCAGTCGAACAGCGCGTCGAGGTTCTTGCCGAAGTGGGTCGGGAACAGGAAGGCCTCGGCGATACCTTCCAGCACGTCCTGCTTGGACTGCGCAGCGCTCAGGTTGGCGTAGAGGAAGTGCTGGCCCAGGTCTTGCGCGGCCAGCTGCAGGTCCTCCACGCGGAACGCGCGGATGGCCTGCACGATGTTCGGACGGACGGTCTGCAACAGCATGATCACGGTCCCCCTCGAATGTTGTTGATGGAATCTGGTTTCACTGCGCGATGAGGCGGAAGCTCGCATAGTGATCGTCGGTGTAGTAGCACGCGTCGGGCATGACGGGCTCACGCCCCCCACACACGATGCGCCTGGCCCCCCGATCGCGGGACCCTGGCGTGCGCACGGTGTACTCGCGGTAGTAGCCGCGCGGGTACTTGGGGAGCAATCGCTCCCGGTTGCCGAACACAATGCCGTCCTTTTCGTAGGGGAAGGGTCCGCCGGACCGGATCTGCCGGAACGTGCCCCGGGCCTCGGGCGGCAGTTCGGCCAGTGCCACGATCTTCGGCTCGAGGCCGTCATTCGGGGTTCTGGCTGCAAGGCTGCCCGCACTGCACAGCACCGCCGCCGTCAGCAGGACGCGCGCCGCGGCAACAACGAAACCGGAACTGCGGCTCGTTCGACCGGAGGTCAGCACGGGTTTCCCCTGAAAAGCGAAGCCGCGATGTTACCGGAGCGGGCGCCAAAGCTCAAGCCGCTGCACAAAAATGCGGCACGACCGTGACGGCTATCCAGTAAGTCAGTTTGCGCAAACTTCCGGCATCGACTCTGCTGATCGTGACATCGCGCACCGATTAACGGTCATGCCGCCGGGAGCCGAGATGCATTTTCTCGAACCCGGCGTGAGCGTGCGCTCACACTTTATTTTCTGGTGCCTTCAGCGTGCTGCATTGGCGTCGGCCACCGTCAACGCCGTCATGTTGACGATCCGCCGCACCGTCGCCGAGGGCGTCAGGATGTGCACCGGCTTGGCCGCGCCGAGCAGCACCGGGCCGATCGCGATGCCGCCGCCGGCGGTGGTCTTGAGCAGGTTGTAGGCGATGTTGGCGGCGTCGATGTTGGGCATCACCAGCAGGTTGGCCTCGCCGCGCAGCGTCGAGAAGGGCATGGTCTCGGCGCGGCCGGCGGCGTCGAGTGCCGAGTCGCCGTGCATCTCGCCGTCGACCTGCAGCCAGGGCGCGCGCGCCTGCACCAGCGCCAGCGCCTGTCGCATCTTCAGCGCCGAGGGCTGGTTGCTGGTGCCGAAGTTGCTGTGGCTGAGCAGCGCCGCCTTGGGCTCGACGCCGAAGCGGCGCATCTCCTCGGCCGCCATCACGGTGATCTCGGCAATCTGCTCGGCGTCCGGGTCGTAGTTGACGTGGGTGTCGACCAGGAACAGCTGCCGGTTGGGCAGGATCAGCGCGTTCATCGCGGCGTAGTTCTTCACGCCCGGCCGGCGGCCGATGACCTGGTCGATGAACTGCAGGTGCATCGCGGTCGTGCCCCAGGTACCGCAGATCATGCCGTCGACCTCGCCCTTGTGCAGCAGCATGGTGCCGATCAGCGTCAGGCGCCGGCGCATCTCGATCTTGGCGAACTGCTGGGTCACGCCCTGGCGCGCCATCATCCGGTGGTAGGTCTGCCAGTAGTCGCGGTAGCGCTCGTCATGCTCCGTGTTGACGATGTCGTAGTCGCGGCCGGCCGCCAGCCGCAGCCCGAAGCGCTCGATGCGCTGCTCGATCACCGGCGGCCGGCCGACCAGCGTCGGCCGCGCCAGGTTCTCGTCGACCACGATCTGCGCCGCACGCAGCACGCGCTCCTCCTCGCCCTCGCAATAGACCACGCGTTTGTTCAACGCTCGCTTGGCGAGGTTGAAGATCGGCTTCATCGTCGTGCCGGAGGCGTAGACGAAGGTCTGCAGCTTCTCGCGGTAGGCGTCGAGGTCCTTCACCGGCCGCGTCGCCACGCCGGACTCGGCGGCCGCGCGTGCCACCGCCGGCGCGATCTTCATCATCAGCCGCGGATCGAAGGGCTTCGGGATCAGGTACTCGGGGCCGAAGCTCAGCGTCGCGCCGGCGTAGGCCGCCGCCACCACCTCGCTCTGCTCGGCCTGGGCCAGTTCGGCGATCGCATGCACCGCGGCGATCTCCATCGCGTCGGTGATCGTCGTCGCGCCCGAGTCCAGCGCCCCGCGGAAGATGTACGGGAAGCACAGGACGTTGTTGACCTGGTTCGGGTAGTCGGTGCGGCCGGTGGCCATGATCGCGTCGTCGCGCACCGCCTGCACCTCTTCGGGGCTGATCTCGGGGTTCGGGTTGGCCAGCGCAAAGATCAGCGGCCGCGCCGCCATCCTGGCCACCATCTCGGGCTTGAGCACGCCCGCCGCCGACAGGCCGAGGAAGACATCGGCGCCGGCGATCGCCTCGCCCAGCGTGCGCTGGCTGGTTTCCTGTGCGAACTCGGCCTTGTCCGGATCCATCAGCTCGGTGCGGCCCTTCCAGACCACGCCCGCGAGGTCGGTGGCCCAGATGTTCTGGCGCGGCACGCCGAGCTTGACCAGCAGGTTCAGGCAGGCCAGCGCCGCGGCCCCGGCGCCCGAGGTCACCAGCTTGACCTCCTTGATGTCCTTGCCGGTCACCTTGAGGCCGTTGATCAGCGCGGCGCCGACCACGATCGCGGTGCCATGCTGGTCGTCGTGGAAGACGGGGATCTTCATGCGCTCGCGCAGCCTGCGCTCGACGTAGAAGCAGTCCGGCGCCTTGATGTCCTCGAGGTTGATGCCGCCGAAGGTGGGCTCGAGCGCGACGATGATGTCGACCAGCTTGTCGAGGTCGTTCTCGGCCAGTTCGATGTCGAAGACATCGATGCCGGCGAACTTCTTGAACAGGACGCCCTTGCCCTCCATCACCGGCTTGGCCGCCAGCGGGCCGATGTTGCCCAGGCCGAGCACCGCAGTGCCGTTGGTGACCACCGCCACCAGGTTGCCGCGCGAGGTGTAGCGGTAGGCGTTGGCCGGGTCGGCCACGATCTCCTCGCAGGCCGCCGCCACGCCCGGCGAGTAGGCCAGCGCCAGGTCGCGCTGGTTGACCAGCTGCTTGGTCGCAGCGATCGCCACCTTGCCCGGCGTCGGGAACTCGTGATACTCGAGTGCGGCCCTGCGCAGTTCCTCGCGCACCTGGGCGCGCTTCGCATCTTGTGGAGTCATGGCATTGATCCGTGGAGCTTGGTCCATTGTAGGAAGCGCACGCGCGCCGCAGGTGGGTCGCGGCCGCAAATGGGCAGGCATGGGCACCCAGTGTCGCTCCGGCGTGGCCGTTGCCGATGCGCGAAACTGCGTATCAGTTTCTCGCCTCGAGCGTGAATGATCGCGGCATGGACGGCAGCACTGTCTCTCCGGGCACGCCACGCCGCTGGCGCCGCCTGCTGCCATGGGCGGCACTGATCGGCCTGATCGTCATCGCCCAGGCGCTGCTGTTCGTGCTGACGCTGCGCCACGAGCGCGACCGGCTGCAGGAGAGCGTCGACGAGTCCGCGCTCGCCGCCGCCGCCGAGTTGCGCCGGCACTTTGCCTACCAGCTACAGGCGGTGCACGCCCTGCAATGGAACGAGCCCGGCGGCGATTGGCACACCGAGGCGCGCGCGCTGCTGCGCGCGCAGCGCGCGCTGCTGAGGCTCGAGCGGCGCGGGCTGGCACCCGGCGCGGTGGACGACGCGATCGATTCGCCCTACGCGAGTCCGCTGTTTGCCGCCGCTGGCATCGGCGCCGGCGCTCCATCTTTGCCGCTGCCGCGTGCGCAGCTCGACCTCGACACCTGGGTGGCCTGCGCCGCGGCCCGCCGGCGCGGCCAGCCGAACTGGTCGCGCAGCTACTTCGTGCCGCAGGCCGACGGCCTGGGCATCGAGGCGATCGACCTGTGCGTACCGGTGCTGCGCGGCGGCCAGGCGCAGGGCTTCATCGTCGCCAGCTTCTCGCTGCCCGGCCTGCTCGGCGAGCTCGACGCCGGCCTGCAGCGCAGCGGCGAACTGAGCCTGGTCGAGGCCGACGGCACCCGGCTGGCGCGCTCCGGCAGCCAGCGCGGCGCCGGCGTGTTCGTCGCCGAGCGCTTGCTCGACCTGCCCGGCGCCACGCTGCTGTTGCGACTCGACAGCGCCCGGACCGCACCGCGAGCGATCCCGAACCTGGCGATCTCGCTGGTGCTCGGCCTCTCGCTGGCGCTGGCCGGCGTGGTGGCGCTGCTGGTCAACGACGTGCGCCGGCGCGCCCGCGCCGAGCGGCGTCTGGCCGAGGAGCTGACGCTGCGTCGCGCGATGGAGAACTCGCTCGTCGCCGGCCTGCGCGCGCGCGATCTCGAGGGCCGCATCAGCTACGTCAACCCGGCTTTCTGCGCGATGGTCGGCTTCAGCGCCGCCGAACTGGTGGGGCGCGACGCCCCGCCCTACTGGCCGCCCGAGTTCAGGGCCCACTACGAAGCACGCCAGGCGGCACTGCGCAGCGGCGGCACCCAACCGCCGCGCGAGGGCCACGAAACCGTGTTCATGCATGCCGGCGGCGAGCGCTTTCCGGTCATGGTCTACGAGGCGCCGCTGCTCGACGCCGACGGCCGCCAGAGTGGCTGGATGAGCGCGGTGCTCGACCTCAGCGCCCAGCGCCGCGCCGAAGACCTGGCGCGCCAGCAGCAGGAAAAGCTGCAGGCCACCGCGCGCCTGGCGACGATGGGCGAGATGGCATCGATGCTCAGCCACGAGCTCAACCAGCCGCTGGCGGCGATCGCCAGCTACGCCACCGGCTCGCTGAACCTGATCGACGACGCGGATGGCGCCGGCCTGCCGCCGATCCGCGAGGCGCTCGCGCGCATTGCCGAGCAGGCCGGCCGCGCCGGCCGCGTGATCAAGAGCGTGCAGGACTTCGTGCGTCGCCGCGAGCAGCTGCGCGAGGCGGTGCGCTGCGCCGAACTGCTCGACGCGGTGTTGCCGCTGGCCGGGCTGCAGGCGCGCAAGCTCGGTTGCCGCATCGAGGCCGCGAGCATCGACCCCGCGTGGACGGTGCAGTGCGACCGCACGATGATCGAGCAGGTGCTGCTCAACCTGGCCCGCAACGGCATGCAGGCGATGGAGGCCAATCCGCCCGGGCGCGAGCGGGTTCTGCGCATCGCACTGGCGCGGCGCGGCAACTTCATCGAGTTCTCGATCGCCGACCGCGGCCCCGGCATCGCGCCCGAGGTCGCCGAGCGGCTCTTCACGCCCTTCTTCACCACCAAGCGCGAGGGCATGGGCCTCGGCCTGAGCCTGTGTCGCACGGTGGTCGAGCAGCATGGCGGCGCGCTCGACTTCGACACGCCGCGCGACGCCGGCGGTGTGCCGGCCGGCAGCCGCTTTCGCTTCACGCTGCCCTGCGCCAGGGTGGCGGCTGACGCTGACGCGCCGCAGACCCAGGCCAGCGCCGCATGAATCCGCCACCGAAGCATTCGCTGCCGCTGGTGCACCTGGTCGACGACGAGCCGGTGGTGCGCGAGGCGCTGGCCTGGCTGCTGCGCACGCGCCGGCTGCTGGCCGAGCAGCACGCCAGCGCCGAGGCCTTCGAGGCCTGGCTGGCCGCGCGTGGCGATCTGGCCTTCAACGCGCCGGCCTGCATCGTGCTCGACATGCGCATGCCCGGCGGCATGAGCGGGCTGCAGCTGTTCGAGCGGCTGGTCGAGCGCGGCGTGCAGGCGCTGCTGCCGGTGATCTTCGTCACCGGCCATGGCGACGTGCCGGGCGCGGTGGCGGCGATCCAGCGCGGCGCCTTCGACTATGTGCTCAAGCCCTTTGCCGACAACGCGCTGGTCGACCGCATCGAACGTGCGCTCGACGCCAGCCGCGCGGCGCTGGCGCGGCGCGACGAGGCGCAGGCGCTGCAGCGCCGCTGCGCCGAGCTGACCGAGCGCGAGCGCGAGGTCATGCAACTGGTGATCGACGGCCTGCCCAACAAGCTGATCGCCGACCGGCTGCAGATCAGCGTGCGCACGGTCGAGGTCCACCGCGCACGCGTGTTCGACAAGATGGGCGTGCGTTCGGCGGTCGAGCTGGCCAACCTGCTGCGGCCGGGGACTTGAAGCGCGCGTGGACAATCCACGCCCAATGAGTACCCCCCTTGGCGAGTTCGAGCTGATCCGGCGCTGCTTCATGCGCCACCGCGAGCCGCGGCCCGGCATCGCGCTGGGCAGCGGCGACGACTGCGCGCTGCTGGCGCCGCAGCCTGGCATGCAGCTGGCGGTGTCGAGCGACATGCTGGTCGAGGGCCGCCATTTCCTGTCGACCGTCGATCCGGCGCGCCTGGGCCACAAGGCGCTGGCGGTCAACCTCTCCGACCTCGCTGCCAGCGGCGCGCGACCGCTGGCCTTCACGCTGGCGCTGGCGCTGCCGCGCGCCGAGGCGGACTGGCTCGACGCCCTTGCTGAAGGCCTCTACGCGCTGGCCGATGCCCACGACTGCGCGCTGGTCGGCGGCGACACCACCGCCGGCCCGCTCAACCTGTGCATCACGGTCTTCGGCGAGGTGCCGTCCGGTGCCGCCTTGCTGCGCAGCGGCGCGCGAGCCGGCGACGAGCTCTGGATCAGCCACGCGCCCGGCCGTGGCATCGGCGACGCACGGCTGGCGCTCGAAGTCTTTCGCGGCACGCTGGCCTTGCCGGGCGATGCCTTCGAGCGGGTACGCGCCGCGATGGAGTTGCCACAACCCCGGGTGGCGCTCGGCATCGCGCTGCGTGGCGTGGCCAGCGCGGCGATCGACGTCTCCGACGGCCTGCTCGGCGACCTGCGCCATGTGCTGGCGCTCAGCGGCGTCGGCGCGCGGATCGACGCCGACGCGCTGCCATGCAGCCCCGAGCTGGCCGTGCAGCCGCTGGCGCTGCGCCGGCTGTGCCAGCTCGCCGGCGGCGACGACTACGAGCTGCTGTTCACCGCGCCGGCCGCCCGCCATGCCGAGGTGCTGGCGGCCGCGCGCGCCGGCGGCTGCGCCGCCGCGCGCATCGGCCGCATCGAGGCCGAACCCGGCGTGCGCATCGAGGATCGCGACGGCCGCGCAGTTCCGGTCGACTTCGCCAGCTTCGACCACTTCAAGAGCGCCTGATGGAGAACGCGAATGCCACCACGCCGGACCCAGCCACGGCCGCCGCGCCGCTGCGACCCAGCGCCCGATTCATGCTGCGCCACCCGGCGCACCTGATCGCGTTCGGCTTCGGCTCCGGCCTGAGTCCGGTGGCGCCGGGCACGATCGGCACGCTCTGGGCCTGGCTCTCGTTCCTGGTGCTGCAGCGCTGGCTCGACGACCGCGGCTGGCTGCTGCTGCTCGCCATCGGCCTGTTCGTCGGCTGGTGGGCCTGCACCGCCACCGCCCGCCATTTGCGCATTGCCGACCCGGGCGCAATCGTCTGGGACGAGATCATCGCCTTCTGGCTCGTGCTGTGGCTGGTCGCCGGCCATGGGGTCTGGGCCCAGGTCGTGGCCTTCGCCCTGTTCCGCTTCTTCGATGCGGTCAAGCCGGGTCCGGTCGGTTGGGCCGACCGGCTGTTCAAGCGCCGCGGGGCCGAGGGCGCGATCGGCTGGTCGCAGGGCTTCGGCATCATCTTCGATGACCTGGTCGCCGCCGGCTGCACGCTGCTGGTGATGGCGCTGTGGTGGAGGTTGTTCCCGTGAACGGTGACGACGAGGCGCTGGTGCTGCGCCTGGCCGACACGCTGCGCGCCAAGGGCCTGCGCGTCGCCAGCGCCGAGAGTTGCACCGGCGGCCTGATCGCCGCGGCCTGCACCTCGATCGCCGGCTCGAGCGACTGGTTCGAGCGCGGCTTCGTCAGCTACAGCAACGCGGCCAAGAGCGAGTTGCTCGGCGTCGACGCCCGGCTGATCGCTGCCGAGGGTGCGGTCAGCGAGCCGGTGGCGCTGGCCATGGCCGAGGGCGCGCTGATTCATTCGCCGGCAGATCTGGTTGTCGCGGTGACCGGCATCGCCGGGCCCGGCGGCGGCAGTGCGAGCAAGCCGGTCGGGCTGGTCTGGCTGGCGATCGCGCGGCGTGGCTTGCAGCCTCGCGCCGAGCGCCTGCAACTGAAGGGCGACCGCGCCGCCGTTCGGGCGCAGACGGTGCGCATCGCACTCGAACGCCTGCTGCGAGCCGCGGAGGCCGCGTGACGATCCTGCTCGCCTGCGACTTCGACGCGCGCGAGTGGGCGTCGTGGCGCCCGGCGCTGGATGCCGCGCTGCCTGGCGAGCGCTTCGTCACGGACGCCGACGAGGGCCCGCGCGAGGCCATCGACATCGCCATCGTCGCCAACCCGGCGCCCGGCGCGCTGGCCGGCCTGCCGAAGCTGCGCCTGGTGCAGTCGCTGTGGGCCGGCGTCGATCGCCTGCTCGCCGACCCCACGCTGCCGGCCGAGGTGCCGCTGGCGCGCATGGTCGACCCTTTGATGAACGCCGCGATGGCCGAGACCGCGCTCTGGGCGGTGCTCGGCCTGCATCGCGGCTTCTTCCGCTACCAGCGCCTGCAGCAGCAGGCGCGCTGGGCGCCGCATGGCCAGACCCGCGCCGACGAGACGACGGTGGCGGTGCTCGGCCTCGGCCAGATGGGTGCCACCTGCGCGCGCCGCATCGCCGGTCACGGCTACCGCGTGACGGGCTGGAGCGCGCGGGCGCGTGCCATCGACGGCATCGACACCCGCGCCGGCTGGGACGCGCTGCCGTCGGTGCTGGGCGCGGCGCAGATCGTCGTCAACCTGCTGCCGCTGACCGACGCGACGCGCGATCTCTTCGATGCCGCGCGCCTGGGGCAGATGCAAGCCGGCGCCAGCCTCGTCAACCTTGCGCGCGGCGCGCATGTGGTCGAGGCCGAGCTGCTCGCCGCCCTCGATGGCGGCCACCTGCGCCACGCGGTGCTCGACGTGTTCCGCAGCGAACCGCTGCCGGCGGAGCATCCGTTCTGGGGTCATCCGAGGATCACTGTGCTGCCGCATGCCGCGGCGCAGACCGACCCGCGCAGCGCCAGCGCGGTGGCCGCGCTCAACGTGCGCGCCCTGCGCGACGGCGCGTCGTTGGCCCACCAGGTGGACCGCCAGCGCGGCTACTAGCCGACCGCCAGCACCAAACGCGGCCGCGCCGCGCCGGCCGCCACCGGCATCACTGCCGAGCTGATCATCAAGGCCAGCCGCTGCAGCCCGGCCCAGGGATCGGCCGGCCAGGCCGGGTGCTTGAGACCCTTGACGAGTCCGTCGCAGACCTGCGCGGCCTCGACCAGCTGCTCGATCTGGGTCTCGCTCAGGCGAGGCAGCGCGCGCTCGAAGAGCTTCTCCTTCAGGCCCCAGACGCGGTTCTCGCGCAGCGCCATCGGCAGTGGCTTGCCGTTGTTGATGGCGTCCTTGCAGCGGCGCAGCGCGCGGATGTCCTCGGCCAGCGTCCAGTGCACCAGCACCGCGGCCTCGCCCTCGGCCTGCAGGCCGTCGAGCATGCGCAGCGCGCGTGCGACCTGGCCGGCCAGCACCGCCTCGCCGAGCTTGAACACGTCGTAGCGCGCCACGTTGAGCACCGCGGCCTCGATGTGCTCGAAGCTCAGTTCGCCCTGCGGATGCAGCAGGCCGAGCTTGCGGATCTCCTGCTGAGCGGCGAGCAGGTTGCCCTCGACGCGGTCGGCAAAGAAGGCGAGCGTGCGCTGGCCTTCCTCGCCGGTCGCCACGCGCTGGCCCTGCTGCGCCAGGCGCTGCGCGATCCATTGCGGCAGCGCCTGGCGATCGACCGGATCGAGCCGGATCGAGACGCCGGCGCCGTCGAGTGCCGTGAACCAGGCGCTCTGCTGCTGCTGGCGATCCAGACGCGGCAGCGAGACGATGGTGACCGTGTCGTCCGGCAGTTGCTCGCAGTACTGCTGCAGCGCGGCCGAGCCTTCCTTGCCCGGCTTGCCGGAGGGGATGCGGATCTCGATGATCTGGCGCTCGGCAAACAGGCTCAGGGCGCTGGCCGCGCCGAGCAGCGAGCTCCAGTCGAAATGGGCGCCGGCCACGGTGTGGACCTGGCGTTCGCTGTAGCCCTCGGCGCGGGCCTTGGCGCGGATGGCGTCGGCCGCCTCGATCGCCAGCAACGGCTCGTCGCCGTGCAGCAGGTAGAGCGGGGCGAGGCCGCGCTGCAGATGCTGGGCGAGCTGGTCGGCGCGAACTTGCATGTCGTGGCGTGGGCTGCCTGTGCCGGGTTCAAAGCTTCGGTACGGCGGCGAGCTGGCGCATCAGCTGGTCGACCAGGTCGACCTCCATCCCGCGCACCAGCATCGATTCTTCCTGTTCCTTGGCCAGCGCGTTGCTCTCGTTGAAGCTCATGTCGCGCTGCAGCCGCAGATCGGTGTCGGCGATCAGCACGCGACCGGCCGGGGTGCGCAGCCGAAAGCGCAGCCGCACGCGCACCGTGAACTCGCGCACCTGGCCGGCCGTTGACTGCGCCGCGACGACGCGGTCGCGCCCGCTGTCGAGCAGTTCGAGCACTACCTCGGCCGGTGCGCCGGGCGGGACGATGCGCGTCGTCCCGGTGGCCTTGACCTGGCGCTGCAGTTCCTCGAGCAGCGGCGAGCGCGGCGGCAGGCCGCTGACGGCCATGGTCTCGAAGCCCAGCTTGGGCGGCTGGCGCAACTCGAAGCCGCAGGCAGCCAGCAGCGCCGCGGCCGGTGCGCCCGCAACAAGCCAGCGGCGCCTCAGCAGCGCACCCTTGGCGCTGCGCGCCGTCCCTCCGAGAGGGAACTCGGCCCTTCGGGGCGGCCGTGCGGGCCTCATGCGACGACGTTCACCAGCCGGCCCGGCACCACGACGATCTTCTTCGGCGCTCGGCCTTCGCTGAAGCGCGCGACCTCCTCCGAGGCCAGCGCGGCCGCCTCGATCGTCGCCTTGTCGGCGCCGGCCGGCACGCGCAGCGCGCCGCGCAGCTTGCCGTTGACCTGCAGCATCAGTTCGATCTCGTCCTGCACCAGCGCGGCCTCGTCGACTTGCGGCCAGGGCGCGTCGAGCAGGTCGCCCAGCGCGGCCTCGAAGCCGAGCTCGCTCCACAGCGCGTGGCCGATGTGCGGGCAGGCCGGGTAGAGCACGCGCAGCAGCACGCCGGCGCCTTCGCGCAGCGCCGCGGCGTCATTTGCCTTGATGGTGGAGCCGCTGGGGGTTGCCGCCTCGAGCGCGTTGAGCAGCTTCATCGCCCCCGAGATCACCGTGTTGTACTGCATGCGCTCATAGTCGAAGCTGATCTGCTTCAGCGTGAGATGCACGTCGCGGCGCAGATCCTTCATCGTCGGGTCGAGCGGTCCGCTGTCGACTGCAGGCGCGGCGCCGCGAATCAGATCGCGGTTCCGCGAAGCGAAGCCCCAGACGCGCTTGAGGAAGCGATGCGCGCCCTCGACGCCGGCGTCATTCCACTCCAGCGTCTGCTCGGGCGGCGAGGCGAACATCACGAACAGGCGCGCGGTGTCGGCACCGTAGCGGTCGATCAGCGCCTGCGGATCGACGCCGTTGTTCTTGGACTTGGACATCGTGCCCACGCCCTCGTAGTCGACCGCGCTGCCGTCGGCCTTGAGCCGGGCGCCGATGACCTTGCCGCCGGCGTCGTGGACATCTTCCACGTCGTGCGGCCAGAAATACTCGATGCCGCCCTTGTCGCCGCGCCGCGAGTAGATGTGGTTGAGCACCATGCCCTGCGTCAACAGCTTCGTGAAGGGCTCGGACACCTCGACCAGCTTGAGGTCGCGCATCACCTTGGTCCAGAAGCGCGCGTAGAGCAGGTGCAGGATCGCGTGCTCGATGCCGCCGATGTACTGGTCCATGCCGGCGCTGCCGCCGGCAGCCCCATCGCCCTGCATCCAGTACTTGGTGCCGGCGCCGACCATCGCCTCTCCGTTCTGCGGGTCGCAGTAGCGCATGAAGTACCACGACGAGTCGACGAAGGTGTCCATCGTGTCGGTCTCGCGCCGCGCCGGCTTGCGGCACTTCGGGCAGTCGACCCTCAGGAAGGATTCGCACTTGTTGAGCGGGCTGCCGGAGCCGTCCGGCACCAGATCCTCGGGCAGCACCACCGGCAGGTCGCGCTCGGGCACCGGCACCGAGCCACAGTCGTCGCAGTGGATGATCGGGATCGGCGTGCCCCAGTAGCGCTGGCGGCTGACGCCCCAGTCGCGCAGCCGCCAGGTGGTCTTCTTCTCGCCCAGGCCCTTGGCGGCGAGGTCGGCGGCGATCGCGTCGACCGCGTCCTTGTAGTGCAGGCCGCTGTAGTTGCCGGAGTTGACGACCACGCCGCGCTGCTTGTCGGCGTACCACTCCTGCCAGCGCTCGTAGTCGTAGTGCTCGCCGTCGACATGCACGACCTGGGTGATCGGAAGTTCGTACTTCAGCGCGAAGGCGAAGTCGCGCTCGTCGTGCGCCGGCACGCCCATCACCGCGCCGTCGCCGTAGCTCATCAGCACGTAGTTGCCGACCCAGACCTCGACCTCGGCGCCCGACAGCGGGTGGGTCACGAACAGGCCGGTCGGCATGCCTTCCTTGTCGCGCGTGGCGAGCTCAGCCTCGGTGGTGCCGCCGGCCTGGCACTTCTCGATGAAGGCGGCCAGCGCCGGGTTGCTCGCCGCCGCGTGCGCGGCCAGCGGATGCTCGGGCGCCACCGCGCAGAAGCTCACGCCCATGATGGTGTCGGCGCGGGTCGTGAAGACCCACATGCGCCCGTCCTGGATCGGCTTGCCGTCGGCGCCGCGGATGTCGTGCGGGAACGCGAAGCGCACGCCGGCGCTCTTGCCGATCCAGTTCTCCTGCATCAGCCGCACGCGCTCGGGCCAGCCCGCCAGGTAGTTGGGGTCGGCCGGGTCGGCCACCGCCGCCAGCAGTTCCTCGGCGTAGTCGGTGATCTTGAGGTAGTAGCCGGGGATCTCGCGCTTCTCGACCGGCGCGCCCGAGCGCCAGCCGCGGCCGTCGATGACCTGCTCGTTGGCGAGCACGGTCTGGTCGACCGGATCCCAGTTCACGACCTGGGTGCGGCGCTCGGCGATGCCGGCATCGAGCATCTTCAGGAACAGCCACTGGTTCCACTTGTAGTACTCGGGGCTGCAGGTCGCGACCTCGCGCGACCAGTCGATCGCCAGGCCCATGGCCTGCATCTGCGCCTTCATGTGCGCGATGTTCGAGTAGGTCCACTGCGCCGGCGGCACCTTGTTCTTCATCGCCGCGTTCTCGGCCGGCAGGCCGAAGGCGTCCCAGCCCATCGGCATCAGCACGTTCATGCCCTTCATGCGCAGCTGGCGCGCGAGCATGTCGTTGATCGTGTAGTTGCGCACATGGCCCATGTGCAGCTTGCCCGAGGGGTAGGGCAGCATCGAGCAGGCGTAGAACTTGGGACGACTCTGGTCCTCGCTCACGCGGTAGGCGTCGCGGGCGTTCCAGTGCGACTGCGCACCGGTTTCGATCTCGGCGGGAACATACTTTTCGTTCATCGCCGGATTGTAGGAGCGGGGCACGCGCCCCTCGCCTGCTGCTAGGGCGTGCCGGGCACCGTCTCGGTGACGAAGCCGATGCGGGTCAGCCCCGCGGCCTGCACGCGCCCGATCAGTTCGGCCACGCGGCCGTAGGGCACGGCCTTGTCGGCGCGCAGTTGCACCTCGGCGTCCTTGCGGCGCGCGGCCACGGTCTTGAGTTCGGCGGCGAGCGCATCGAGTGCGATCGGCTGGTCGTCGAGGTGGAGCGCGCCGTCGGCTGTGATCGCCACGCGCAGCGCCGGCGGCGCCTCATCGGCCCGGGCCGCGGGACCTTCGGGCAACTCGAGCCGCAGGTTCGAGGCCATCAGCGGCGCGGTGACCATGAAGATCACCAGCAGCACCAGCATGACGTCGATCAGCGGCGTCATGTTGATCTCGCTCATCGGCGCCGGCGGCGTGCGCCGTTCGAGGCGGCCGAAGGCCATCGGCTAAGCCTCGTCGCGGTCGGCCCGGTGGCCGAGGGCGAGCTCGCGCAGGTCGTGCGCAAAACCTTCGAGCGCGGCCTCGCAGGTGCCGGCCAGGCGACCGAAGACGTTGTAGGCCAGCACCGCGGGAATGGCGACCGCGAGGCCGGCGGCGGTCATGATCAGCGCCTCGCCGACCGGGCCCGAGACCTTGTCGATGCTTGCGTTGCCGGCCGCGGTGATGCCGACCAGCGCGTGGTAGATGCCCCAGACGGTGCCGAACAGGCCGACGAAGGGCGCGGTGGCGCCGACCGAGGCCAGCACCACCTGGCCGAACTGCAACTGCTGCAGCACCTCGTGCAGCGCGTCGCGCAGCCGGCGCGTCAGTTGTGACTCGCGATCGCCGCCGGCGGCCAGCGTGCCGGGCGCGTCGGTCGTGGCGGCGGCATCGACCAGCGGCTGCAGCACCGCGTCGCGGTCGAGCGTCTGCAGCTGGCGGCGCGCCACCTCGAGGTCGGGCGCGGCCCAGAATGCGGCCACGCCGCGCTCGATGTCGCGGCGGGCGCGCTGCAGCGTCCAGGCCTTCCAGAGGATCAGCACCCAGGCCGAGATCGACATTGCCAGCAGCAGCAGCGCCACCGCGCGGGCGACGGCGTCGCCCTGCATCCAGAACTCGCCGAAGTTGCCCATGCGTCTCAGATGGTTCAGGTGGGATCGAAGCCGAGCACCGCGTCCATGCCATACAGGCCCGGTGCGCGGCCGCGCAGGAAGCGCACCGCGCGCAGCGCGCCCTGCGCGTAGGTGCCGCGGCTCGAGCTCTTGTGGCTGATCTCGATGCGCTCACCGGGGCCGAGGAACATCACGGTGTGGTCGCCGATCACGTCGCCGCCGCGGACGGTGGCAAAGCCGATCGTGGCCGCGTCGCGGGCGCCGGTGGTGCCCTCGCGGCCGTAGACCGCGCAATCCTTGAGCGAGCGGCCGAGCGCACCGGCAACGACCTCGCCCATCTGCAGCGCGGTGCCCGAGGGCGCGTCGACCTTGTGCCGGTGGTGGGCCTCGACGATCTCGACGTCGTAGCCCTCGCCGAGCGCGCGTGCGGCCTGGTCGAGCAGGCGCAGCACGACGTTGACGCCGACGCTCATGTTGGGCGCCATCATGATCGCGATGTCCTTGGCCGCGGCGCCGATCGCGGCCTTGCCGGCGGCGTCGAAACCGGTGGTGCCGATAACCAGCTGCACGCCACGTGCACGGCAGGCCGCGAGGTGTTCGAGCGTGCCCTCGGGGCGCGTGAAGTCGATCAGCACCTCGGCGTCGGCCAGGCCGCGGGCCAGGTCGGCGCCGATGATCACGCCGGTGCTGCGGCCGAGAAAGGCGCCGGCGTCCTCGCCGAGAGCCGGGCTGCCGGTGCGGTCGAGCGCGCCGCTGAGCACGCAATCGTCGCTGACCAGCAGCGCCTCGATCAGCATCCGGCCCATGCGCCCGGAGGCGCCGGCGACGGCGACGCGGCGCGGTGCGGCGCCCGCCGAACTCACTTGCCCGGCTCCAGCGGCGGGTAGCTGCGCGTGGGCGCCGGGTTGGCCGGGATCGAGGTCAGGGAAGCGCTGGACGGAGCCGGCACCGCGCTCGCCGCCGGCCGCTCCGGCCGCGGCAAGGCCTTGATCTGCTCCGGCGTCAGCTCGAGCACCGGCAGCGAGCCGCCTCGGCTGCGGTTGCTGTCGATGCTGGCGACGAACTCACGTTCCGAGGGCAGCTCGTCGGCCTCGAAGCTGGCGAGCCGGTCGTCCTTGCCGAACATCGCGGTCACGCGGCGCTGCTGGTAGATCGTGCCCTGGCGCCGGATCGTGAAGACATAGTCCCAGCGGTCAGTGTGGAAGGGGTCGGTCAGCAGGGGCGCGCCGAGCACATCGCGCACCTGCTGGCGCGTCATGCCGACCTTGACCTGCTCGGCCATCTCCTTGGTGACCACGTTGCCCTGCACGACCTCGACCTTGTAGGGGGTCAGGCTGTCGATCCAGCCGCTGGTGCCGCGGCCCGAGCTGCAGCCAGCGGCGAGCAGGGTGAGGGCGGCGAGCAGCGGCAGGGCAAGGCGCTTCTGGGGGCAGGAAATCATCGCGAATCGAAGCTGAGGCGGGGTACGAGGCTCGCGGCAGAGGCGCCGGGGCCGGGGCCGCGGAAGGGCCCCGTATGATCGAGCCATTCTAGTGGAGGCCCGTGCGCCGGCCCGAGGGCGCCGCGAGCCGGTGGAGAGTCATGATGAAGAACGCCGACGACCTCAAGAGCAGCGGCCTGAAGGCCACGCTGCCGCGCATCAAGATCCTCGAGGTCTTCCAGACCTCCGAGGTGCGCCACCTGACCGCCGAGGACGTCTACAAGTCGCTGCTGACGCTGGGCTCCGACATCGGCCTGGCCACCGTCTACCGGGTGCTGATGCAGTTCGAGCAGGCCGGGCTGCTGTCGCGCAGCCATTTCGAGAGCGGCAAGTCGGTGTTCGAGCTCAACGAGGGCCAGCATCACGACCATCTGGTCTGCCTCGACTGCGGCCGGGTCGAGGAGTTCTACGACGCCGAGATCGAGCAGCGCCAGCGCGCGGTGACCGAGAAGCTCGGCTTCAGGCTGCAGGAGCATGCGCTTTCGCTCTATGCGAACTGCGAGCGCAAGGACTGCGAGCACCGGCCGCGGCGCAAGTAGCGAGTTGCTGCGCCTGCGCGGCGCAGCGCAAGCTCAGCCGGTGTTGTCGTCGTTGCGCTCCATCGCCGCCTGGTGGCGGGCGACGAATTCCTTGTAGGTGTCGATGCCGCGCAACTGCAGGATGGTGTTGCGCACCGCGGCCTCGACCAGCACCGCGAGGTTGCGGCCGGCATCGACCGCGATGATCGCCTTGCGCACCGGCACGTCGAGGATCTCCTCGTAGAGCGGCTCGTAGGGCAGGCGCTCGAACTCGCGCTCCATCGTCTCCTTGCGCACCAGGTGGACGATCAGCTTGACGCGCATCTTCCGCCGCACCGCGGTCTCGCCGAAGATCGCCTTGATGTCGAGCAGGCCGATGCCGCGCACCTCGAGCAGGTTCATCAGTAGCTCGGGGCAGCGGCCCTCGAGCGCGCCCTGCGAGATGCGGTAGATGTCGACCGCGTCGTCGGCCACCAGGCCGTGGCCGCGCGAGATCAGCTCGAGGCCGAGTTCGCTCTTGCCCAGGCCCGACTCGCCGGTCAGCAACACGCCCAGGCCCAGGATGTCCATGAACACGCCGTGGCGCGTGGTGCGGTCGGCGAAATGCAGCGCCAGGTAGCTGCGCAGCACGTCGATCGCGAAGCCGGCCGACTCCTGCGTGACGAACAGCGGAATGTCGGCCCGCTCGCACATCGCCACCAGGCGGTCGGGCGGCGTCTGCGCGTCGGCCACCACCAGTGCCGGCGGCTCCAGCGTGACGATGCGCGAGATGCGTCGCGCCTGGTCCTCGGGGCTGGCTTCCTCGAGGTAGGCCACCTCGCGCCGGCCGACGATCTGGACCCGGTAGGGATGCAGGTAGTTCAGGTAGCCGACCAGGTCGGCCGCCGACTGCGCGTCGCGCACCGCGACCTCGTCGAAGCGGCGCTCGGGATAGGCGTGGCCCGCGATCCACTCCCATTGCAGCGGCCCGCGGTTGGCGTCGAACAGCGCCTCGGCGCTGACGACGGTGGCCTTCATGCGAAGACCACCGGGAGGAGGGTCAGGCGACCGATTTGAGCGGCTCCCACGCGGCGATCAGCGCGTGCAGCTGCGCGGCGTCGGGCTCGGCCTTGAGCTTGTCGCGCAGGGCGCGGTCGCTGAGCAGCTCGGCGATTTCGGACAGGATCTCCAGGTGGCGCTGGGTTGCGGCCTCCGGCACCAGCAGGAAGATCAGCAGCGTGACCGGCTCGTCGTCGGGCGCGTCGAAGGCGATTGGCTGCTGTGCGCGGATCACCGCTGCGAGCGGATTCTTCAGGCCCTTGATACGTCCGTGCGGGATGGCGACGCCATGACCGAGGCCGGTCGAGCCGAGCCGTTCGCGGGCGAACAGGTTGTCGGTGACGGTGGCACGCGCGATCGCATGCTGGTTCTCGAACAGCAGGCCAGCGGTCTCGAAGACGCGCTTCTTGCTGGTCGCGTCCACATCCACCAGCACGTTGCTGGCAGGCAGGATGGCAGCGAGTCGGTTCATCCAATCACGGCGCCGGTTTCAGCCCAGGGGGCTTTGGCAGACGCTTCACTTCAGGCTCAACAGCGGAAATTATAAGAAGCGGGGCTCATAGAGGGGTTCCCCGAATAGGGCATCTAGGCTTGGTTGCTCAACCGCAACGGCACGCTTCTCACGTTCCGAGAGCCTGCGAAGAGCCATGCCGCAAAAAAGCGGCCCTCGGGCCGCTTGTTTTGGTGACGCCGGGTGCCCTGAAGGCTCTGGCGCCGGGCACCCTCACTGCAGGTCGACGAGCGACTGCCGCTTGGGCGACGGGTGGTGATGGTCCTGCAGCCGATCCTTGTGGCGGCAGACCTGGCGATCGAGTTTGTCCATCAGTTCGTCGATCGCGGCATAAAGATCCTCATGGGCGGACTCCACAAAGATGTCCTTGCCCTTGGCATGCAAAGTCACTTCCGCCTTCTGGCGGCGCTCCTTCTCCTTGAGTTTCTCAACGGTCAGCAGGATGTTGATGTCCACCACCTGGTCGAAATGACGTGTGACGCGGTCCAACTTAGTTAGTACATACTCCTTCAAAGATGGCGTTACTTCGAGGTGGTGTCCGCTGATCGTCAGGTTCATAAGACCTCCTTTCGCAAGGGATTGGTTTGGCCCTGGTGGGCCGCGGCGCAGAGCACGAGGGTCGTTGCAACCCTCGTCTGCAGACTACGCGCCCCACCCCGAGATGACAAGGCGATGACCGCTGGCGAGGCTCGGAAGCTCGCGCCGGCGGTGGCCGCGCCGATGACATAATCCTTGAGGTTGATGACGGAGACCCACTTGGACAGCACCGCCCCTCGGTGACCGTCCGCTCCGATCGCTGCTCATCAGTGCCCAGGCCGGGTGCGATGCGCGGGTCGAGGAGCGCGACGGTCGCTCACCCACCCGCCCATGCCGTGACGGCGCCCCGCCGTCGCTCGAGCCCGCTGGAGTCGATCCATGCTCAACGTGTTCACGCTGGCCAACGGCCGCCTGTTCCAGGAAGAGATTGAAAGCGCCGATGCGCTGGCCCATGTCACGCCGGTCTGGGTCGACCTCGAGGCGCCGACCGCCCAGGAGAAGGGTTGGATCGCGGCCCGCTTCGGACTGACGATCCCCGAGGACGCGGTCGACGACGACCTCGAGGAGTCGGCCCGCTTCTACGAAGAGGACAACGGCGAACTGCACATCCGCTCCGACTTCCTGATCGACGATGACGACCAGGACAAGGGCGCGCGCAACGTGCGCGTCGCCTTCATCCTCTACAAGAACGTGCTGTTCTCGATCCACGACGAGGACCTGCCGGTGTTTCGTCTGCTGCGCATGCGGGCACGCCGGATCCCGGCGCTGATCGAGGATGCGAAGGACGTGCTGCTCAAGCTCTACGACGCCGACGCCGAGTACTCGGCCGACTCGCTCGAGAGCATCTACGACGGCCTCGAGCTGGTCTCGCGCCGTGTGCTGCAGGACAAGGTCGACGACCAGGCCGCGGCCGAGGCGCTGGCGGCGATCGCGCGCGAGGAGGACCTCAACGGTCGCATCCGCCGCAACGTGATGGACACCCGGCGCGCGCTGAGCTTCATGATGCGCAGCCGCCTGCTCAACGCCGAGCAGTTCGAGGAGGCGCGCCAGATCCTGCGCGACATCGACTCGCTCGACTCGCACACCGCCTTCCTGTTCGACAAGATCAACTTCCTGATGGACGCCACGGTCGGCTTCATCAACATCAACCAGAACAAGATCATCAAGATCTTCTCGGTGGCCAGCGTCGCGCTGCTGCCGCCGACGCTGATCGCCAGCGTCTACGGCATGAACTTCAAGTTCATGCCCGAGCTCGAGCTGCAGTACGGGTACGCCTGGGCGATCGGCCTGATGGTGTTCAGCGCCGTCGCGCCCTTCCTCTACTTCCGCCGTCGCGGCTGGCTCGACTGAACGATCCTGAGGTCGGGTCGCCGATGAGCCGCGCCGAGTCGCCGGCCGCGCCGGACGCCGCCGCGGTGCGCCGCGGCGTGCTGCTGGTGGCCGCCACCGTGACGCTGGTGGTGCTGATGTTCAGCCTGCTCAACCCGGTGCTGGCGGTGCGGCTGCAGAAGGCCGGTGTCGGTGCCGCCGAGATCGGCTTCTTCCTGATGCTGCCGTTCGCGGCGATCGGGCTGTCGATCCCGCTGCTGCCACATCTGCTGGTGCGCATCGGCCTGGCGCCGGCGATGCGCCTGGGCCTGGCGCTCGAGTTCGGCGCCACGCTGGTCTACGGACTGACGAGCGATTTCCGACTCTGGTGCCTGGCCGCGTTCGCCAGCGGCCTCGGCGCGGCCGCGGTCTGGAACGGCACCGAGGCCCTGATCGCCCACCATGCGCCGCGTGCCGCGCGCGGGCGCTGGATGGGGCTCTACCAGAGCGCGCTCGGGCTGGCGCTCGCGCTCGGCCCCTTCCTGCCGGGCCTGCTCGACCTCGCGCCGACCAGCGCCACCTGGGTGGCCTGCGCCGGCCTCGCGCTCGGCCTGGCGTTGCTGATGACGCCGCCGGTGAGCTGCCTCGGCGCGGCGATGCCGGGCCGCTCCAGCGGCGGCATCCTCGACGCGGCCCGGCGCCACCCGCTGCTGGTCTGGGCCGCCTTCGTCGGCGGCGTGTTCGAGGCCGGCATGGGCGCGATCACCGCCGCCTACGGCTCGCAGCTCGGCCTGACGCTGGCGATGTCGACCTCGATCGCCGGCGTGCTCGGCATCGGCAGCTTCGCGCTGCAGTACCCGACCGGCTGGCTGGCCGATCGCCGCGGGACGCGCAGCCTGCTCATCGCGGCCGCCGCGCTGCTCGCGCTGGCCTCGCTGCCGCTGGCCTGGGCGGTGCAGTCACCGCTGTGGCTGTGGCCGGCGGCGGCGCTGTGGGGCGCGGTCGGCGGCGCGCTCTACACGCTGACGATGATCCGCGTCGCCCACACCTTCGCCGACGAGCCCGGCGGCGGCGTGGTGGCCGGCACCGCGGCGGTGATCGCCGGCTACACCGCCGGCGGCGCTGCCGGTCCGCTGGCCAGCGGCGCCCTGCTCGAGGCTTCAGGGCCGGCCGCGGCCTCGGCGGCGCTGGTACTGCTGGCGCTGTCGGTCGGCGCGATGGCGCTGCGGCGGGGCTAGCTACCTGTCGCGCGCCGGATCGCCTTGAAGTAGAGCCCGTCGCCGAGCAGGCCGAGCGCCTTAAGGGTGCGCGTGAAGCGCTTCGGGAAGTGGATCTCGAAATCGCCCGCAGCCCAGCCGGCCAGGATCTCGCGCGCCGCCTGTTCCGGCGTCAGCAGCGCCGGCATGCGGAACGCGTTCTGCGCGGTCAGCGGCGTCGCGACGAAGCCGGGGTTGATCAGCGAGACGCCAAGGCCCATCTCGTGCAGATCGAGGTAGAGCGTCTGCGCCAGATTGATCAGTGCCGCCTTGGTCGGGCCGTAGGCCAGCGCGTTGGGCAGGCCGCGGTAGCCGGCTACGCTGGCGACCAGGCTCAGGTGGCCACCGCCCTGCGCGCGCAGCAGCGGCAGCACTGCGTCGATCAGGTGCAACGCGCCGACGTAGTTGATCTGCTGGTGGCACAGCATCTCGTCGAGGTCGAACTCGGTGGCGCGCTGCGCCTTGTAGTGGCCGGCGCAGTACATCGCCAGATCGAGCCGTGCGCCGGGCTGGCGCTCGAGCAGCGAGCGCACCTGCGCGGCTGCGGCGAGCATCGACCCGTGGTCGGTCGCATCCAGCGCCACCGCCTGCGCGCCCGGATGCGCCTGCACGAACGACTCCAGCGCCTCGCGGCCGCGCGCCGAGACGATCACGCGTGCGCCGCGCGCGTGCAGCGCCGATGCGGTCGCGCGGCCGATGCCGGTCGAGGCGCCGACCAGCCAGGCATGGCGCCCGCGCCAGTCGTCGAGCTTCGGGTTGGGCTTGCCCATCGAGGCTCAGGGCTGCCTGCTGAAGGCGAGCGTGACCTCGCCGAGCCGGATGCCGAACTTGCTCATCACGGCCTTGTTGAGCATGACGCGCTCGTCGACCAGCCACATCCAGTCGTCGAACTGCACCTCGACGACTCGGCCGTCGACCGGCAGCTTCAGCGTGTACTTCCAGTTGAAGGCGTTGCCGGCCGCCTGCCCCTGCGCCACGCCGGCCACGTCGTCGGCGGTGCCGGTGTAGCGGCCATCCTGCAGCTTGACCAGCTTCCAGACCCGTCGCTGCGTGCTGCCGTCGCTGTAGCGGAAGTCCTCTTCGAGCACACCCTCGTTGCCGGTCCAGGTACCGGTCATCGCGACCGTGAAGCGCCTGACGACCTTGCCCGAGCGGTCGGTGAAGACGCCGTGCGCCGTAAGCGGGCCGCTCAGGTACCGCGCCAGGTCGAGCGTCGGCTGCTCGGCGGCGTAGTCGGCGACGCTCGGGCCGGCACAGCCGGCAACGATGAACACGGCCACGAGGAGGCTGGCGGCGGGCCGGGCACGCCGCGGCTCGAGCTTGCTCATGAGGTGCTGAAGGCGAGTTGATCGGATCGTGGCTCGGCTCGCGCTAGCCCGAGGCGCCACAGCGCCAGCGCCGCGAGCAGCTTCAGCACGCAGGGCAACACGCAGTAGGCGATCGACAGCGCGATCAGCGCGTCGGCATCACGCGCGCCGGGCGCATAGCCGAAGACCGCCAGCAGCGGCAGCGCGATGCCGGCGGCCAGCGCCAGGTTGAGCTTGGTCGCGAAGTTCCACCAGCCGAAGTAGGCGCCCTCGGCGCGGCCGGCATGGCCGTTGCGCTGGATCACGCCGGCCAGCAACGCGCCGGGCAGCGCGAGATCGGCGCCGAGTGCGATGCCGCTGGCGATGCAGACCGCGAGGAAGGCGCCGCGATCACCGGCGCCGAGCGTGAAGGCCCAGGCGAAGCTCGCGATCGCCAGCAGCATGCCGGCGAGCCAGCTGCGGCCGAGTCCGATGCGGCCGACCAGCCGCACCCACAGCGGCATCGACAGCGCAGCGGCGGCAAAGTAGGCCGCCAGGAACAGCGGCTCCCAGCTCGCGGCCTGCAGCCGGTCGCGAATGAAGAACAGCACCAGCGTGGCCGGCACCGCGCTGGCCACGCCGTTGAGCAGGAAGACCAGCAGCAGTCGACGAAAAGCGGGGCTTCGCAGCGGCAGCAGCAAGGGCACGACGGACGCGTCGCGGTCGATCGCGGGTGTCGGTCGTGGCGCCCGCGCCAGCAGCAGCAGGCCGAGCACGAGCAGCAGCGAAAAGCCGGCGCTCATCGCCGGCAACCCGGCCAGCGCCGGCAGCACGCTGGCGACCAGGACCCCGACCAGCGCCGCCGCCTCGCGCCAGGCCACGACGCGGGCGCGGCCGCTCTCGTCGCCGCCGAGCCGCGCGCCCCAGGCCTGGTGCGCCACCGAAACCGCGCTGTAGCCGAGGTAGGTGATCGCCAGCCCGAGGCCGCACCACCAGAGCAGCGCCGGCGTGCCGCTCACCGCGGGAAAGAACAGCGCGTGAAAGCCGATCGCCAGCGCCACCGCGGCGGCGGCGGCCAAGGCCAGCACCTGCTTGACGGAGCGCGCGAACAGCCGGTCGACCAGGCGGCCGATCAGCGGGTCGGCCAGCGCGTCGAGCAGGCGCGCGCCGAGCAGCACCGCACCCAGCGCCGCCAGCGGCACGCCGAGCCGCTCGGCGTAGTGGCTGGGCAGCAGCACGTAGAGCGGCAGCGCGACGAAGGCCAGCGGCAGGCCGAGCGCGCCGTAGGCGAGACCTTGGCGCGCGCCGGCGAGGGCGCTCATCGGGCACCGCCGAGCAGCGCGGATCGCAGCGCGGGTTGCGAGCTGTCGGGCCCGAGCCAGATGCCGAAGAAGCGGCGCGCGAATTCGGGGTCGGCCAGCTCGCAGGCCAGCTCGCCGTTGACGAAGAAGCGTGTCGGCTCACCCGGGCGCTGGAGGCCGGTGATGCGGTCGCCGGGCTTGACGTCCGGGAAGCACTGCTTCATCGCGGTCAGCCAGCCTCCGGCCTGGGCGTCGGGCAGGGCGCCGGCGCGGCGCATCTCCTCGATCGAGCGCTCGGCGATCCGGGCGCCATCGAGCGCACGGGCGTACTCGAGTTCGAGGGCGAGTGGATGCCCCGCGTAGTCGGTGCCGGACGGATGCCCGGGCGCGACCCAGAGCCGGGCGTCGTAGATGTGCATGCCGAACCAGCGCAGGCGCCCGTCGCCGAGCAGGCGCGCGCCGGGAATCGCGCGCTCGACCTCGGCCGGCACGCCGCGCGCGAACACGCACGGCGCGGCCGGCGCCAGGGCGCCTGCGGCGAGCAGCGTCAGGGCTTGGCGTCGTTTCATGCCGGCTTCTTGCGCAGCGTGAACTGGATGACGTCGGTGTTGCCGGTGGCGAAGGCCGCCTCGCAGTAGGCGAGGTAGAAGTCCCAGATGCGGATGAAGCGCTCGTCGAAGCGCAGCGCGCGCACCTGCGGCCCCTCGGCGTGGAACTTCCGGCGCCAGCGGCGCAGCGTCTCGGCGTAGTCGGCGCCGAAGGCCAGGCGCCGCTCGACCTCCAGCCCGGCGCTGCGCGCCGCGGCCTCGAAGGCGCTCGGGCTAGGCAGCAGGCCGCCGGGAAAGATGTACTGCTGGATGAAGTCGGTCGAGCCGACGTAGCGCTCGAACAGGTCGTCGCGGATCGTGATGCTCTGTATGCAGGCGCGGCCGCCGGGCTTGAGCCGCTCGTTGATCGTGGCGAAGAAGCCCGGCCAGTACTCGCGGCCGACCGCCTCGAACATCTCGATCGAGACGATCGCGTCGAAGGGCGGGTCGTCGATGTCGCGGTAGTCCTGGAAGCGCAGCTCGGCGCGCCCGGCGACGCCGGCCTGCGCCAGCCGCCGGCGCGCGAACTCCAGCTGCTCGCTCGACAGCGTGACGCCGGTGACCTGCGCGCCGCGCTCGAGCGCGGCGGCCTCGGCCAGCGCGCCCCAGCCGCAGCCGATCTCGAGCAGGCGCGAGCCATCGGTGACGCCGGCCTCGTCGAGCGCGCGCCGGACCTTGGCCTGCTGCGCCTCGATCGTCGGCCGGGTGGGGTCGCCGTCGAACCAGGCGCTCGAGTAGTTCATCGACTCGTCGAGCCAGAGCCGGTAGAACTCGTTGCCGAGGTCGTAGTGGGCATGGATGTTCTTGCGGCTGCCGCTGCGCGAGTTGCGGTTGAGCAGGTGGCGGGCGCGGTGCAGCAGCGCGCCCCACCAGGAGCCGTAGATCACCGACTCGATCTGCTCGCGGTTGGCGATGAAGAGCTCGAGCAGCGCGACCAGGTCGGCGCTGTGCCAGTCGCCGTCGATGTAGCTCTCGGCAAAGCCGATGTCGCCCGAGCTCAGCGCGCGAGCGCAAACCGCCCAGTTGTGCAGCCGGATCGAGGCGCGTGGCGCCGCGCCGCGGCCGAAGTGCAAGCTGCTGCCGTCGGGCAGTTGCACGTCGAGCGTGCCGTGGCGCAGGTGGGCCAGGAGCCGGAACACCGCGCGTGCCGCGGCCGGTGCGCCGGCCGGCAGGCGGGCCGTGGCGCTCGATGCCGTGGAGGTGGTGGCGCTGGGTGCCGAGGTGCTGGGGCTCATGTTCATGGGGTCGGCGCGGGACCGCTCAGCGCGTGACGAGGGTGGACGGTGGTTGCGGCTTGCGCAGGAACGGAACCCGCTTGCGCCACAGGCGCAGTGCCTGCCAGTGGATGCGGGCGACGACGCCGAGGGTCATCAGCGGCATGCCGAGCAGCGCGCGGCGCGCCGACGCGGCCGTCAGCGGCTCGAGCCGGCCGCTGAGGCTGGTCTGCAGCAGCGGGCCGTCGGCGTCGTCGTGGTCGATGCGCACGACGATGCGTTCGCCGTCGGGGGTGGAGCGGTGCGGAGCCATCGGGGAATCACTACGCGGCCCGGCCGCATCCGGATGCGAGCCGGTGCGCAGGAAGCGAAAGCGGTAGCGACCCTCGACCGCGCAGAAGGGCGACACATGGAAGACCTTGCGCGCCTCGAACTCCTGGCCCCAGCGCATGCCCGGCCGCTGGAGCAGGTAGACATGGCGTTCGCCGAAGGTGTTGTTGACCTCGACC
The DNA here is from genome assembly GCF_004217215.1 of Rivibacter subsaxonicus. GTDB lineage: Bacteria > Pseudomonadota > Gammaproteobacteria > Burkholderiales > Burkholderiaceae_C > Rivibacter > Rivibacter subsaxonicus. The sequence goes on along the minus strand of NZ_SHKP01000005.1, from coordinate 184,767 downwards.
ACCACCGCCGCCAGCGAGGCGTCGGCGCGGTGCGCGAACCAGAAGCTCACCGGCTTGAAGGCGTAGCCGAAGACGCGCGGATAGCACTGCAGCCAGATCTCGCCGTCGGCGTCGTCCACGCCTTCGCTGGCCAGCAGGCGCTCGAGCCAGACCAGCGCGTCGGGGCCGCCGTCGCCGTGGTCGCGGTCATCGAAGGACAGTGGCGCGAAGCGGTTGCGCGGTAGTGCCGCCGGGGGCGTCGAGCGCAGCGTGCGCATCGGCAGCAGCAGGAAGTAGCTGCGGTAGGCGAAGGCGTTGGCGACCGGCCGCAGGCGTGCGTGGCGCACGCTGCCAAAGCCGATCAGCGGCACGGCTGCGGAGTTCACGCGGCGCTCCGCTGCAGCTCGTGCCCGCTCGTGCAGGCGGCAACCGCACTTGCCGCCTGCAGGCCCGACCTGAGGCCGTCCTCGTGGAAGCCGTAGCCGGTCCAGGCGCCGCAGAACCAGGTCCGGTCGCGGCCCTGGATCGTCGGCAACCGGCGCTGAGCCTCGACCGCCGCCAGGTCGAAGACCGGATGCTCGTAGTCGAAGCGGCCGATCACCGCCGACTCGCGCAGGGGGCGTACCGGGTTGAGCGTGACGAACAGGTCCTGGGTGAAGGGCAACGGCTGCAGCCGGTTGAGCCAGTAGTGCAGGCAGACGCGGGTCTGCTCCCGGTCATCGCTCGCCGCGCGCTCGTAGTTCCACGCGGCCCAGGCCCGCTTGCGCGACGGCATCACCGAGGCGTCGGTGTGCAACACCGCGCGGTTGGGCTGGTAGCGGATCGCGCCAAGCACGGCGCGCTCCTGCGGCGTGGCGTCGGCCAGCAGCGCCAGCGCCTGGTCGCTGTGGCAGGCCAGCACGAGTTGGTCGAAATGCTCGGTGCCGCCGGCGGTGCTCAGCTGCACGCCACCGGGGCGGCGACGCACCTGCTCGACCGGGGTTGCCACGCGCGCGTCGCCGATCTGCGCGAGCATCTTCTCGACGTAGTGCCGCGCGCCGCCGCGCACCGTGTACCAGCGGGGCCGGTTGCTGACCTGGATCAGCCCGTGGTTGTGGCAGAAGCGGATCATCGTGCCGACCGGAAAGCGCAGCATCTGCTCGGTCGGGCACGACCAGATGCAGCCGATCATTGGCAGGAAATACCAGTCGCAGAAGGTCTCGCTGAAGCGGTTCGTGCTCAGGAAGTCGCCGATCGGCAGGCGCAGCGACGCGTCGTCGCCGGCCTCGGCCAGCGCCGTGCAGAGCCGGTTGAAGCGCAGGATCTCGCGCAGCAGGTACCAGAAGCGCGGCCGCAGCAGGTTGGCACGCTGGGCGAAGACGCTGTTCAGGTCGCTGCCGCTCCACTCGAGCGCCTTGCCGGCGCCGAACTCCTCGGGCACCTGCACCGAGAACGACATCTCGGATGGCGCGGTTGCCACGTCGAGCTCGGCGAACAGCTCGATCAGCTGCGGATAGGTGCGCTCGTTGAAGACCAGGAAGCCGGTGTCGACGCCGTGGGTAAGTGCTCCGTGCGGGCCCGGCAGGCAGACCTCGACCGTGTTGGTGTGGCCGCCGAAGTAGCTGCCGGCCTCGAACAGCACGACCTCGGCGCGCGCGCTGGCCGGGTCGCGGCCCAGGGCGTACGCGGCCGCCAGGCCGGAAATGCCGGCGCCGACGACCGCGATGCGGCGGGTGCTGCTCATCGCCCCGGCAGCGCCAAGCGGGCCGGCGCGGCCTGCGAAAAGAGAAACGCCGCGAAGCGCCCCCGAGCGAAGGAGGGAGGGAGGGAGGAGGAGGAGAACCGCTCGGGGATTGCGGTCGGGACGAGCCCGCGCCGGCTTCGTGGCGAAAAACCTTGGCCGTCTCCCGCGGCCGCTGCGTCCGCATGATGGACGCTTCCGGGTGAGAGCGCTGCGAGGCCCGCAGGTTCCCCTGTCCGCGAGTCGGATGAGGGACGGAGGCTCGAGGTGCCGCAGGCTGATCGGAAATCTTTTGAACTCATCAGTTCAAAAGATTACTACATGTTCTACTTGCTGTCCAGCAGCCTCTCGATTTCCTCGACCAGCGCGCGGTCTTGCGGGTCGACCATGCTGGAGTAGCTGCGAACAGTGGCGCCCTCGCGGTCGATCAGGTACTTGTGGAAGTTCCAGCCTGGCGTCTTGCCGCTGCGCTTGCTCAGTTCGGCGAACAGCGGGTCGATGCTGGCACCCTTCACGGTGGTCTTGGCGAACATCGGGAACTGCACGCCGAAGGTGTTCTCGCAGAAGGCCGCGATGTCCTTGTTGCTGCCCGGCTCCTGGGCGCCGAAGTCGTTGGTCGGAAAGCCCAGCACCACCAGCCCGCGCGGCTGAAAGCGCTTGTAGAGCGCCTCCAGACCCTTGTACTGCGGCGTGAAGCCGCAGTAGCTGGCGGTGTTGACGACCAGCACGACCTTGCCCGCGTACTGGCAGAGGTTCTGCGGCTTTTCGTCCTGCAGCCGTGGCACGCTGCGGTCGAGCAGCGCCGGGCAGCTGGCGGCGAGTGCCGGCGCGACGTGGAGGCAGGCCGCCAGCAGCAGGGCCTGGCCTAGGCGGGCCGCGTGGCGTGATCGAGAGGTATTGAGACGAAGCATGATTTGTCCTGGGCAGCGGCTGGGTACTGACCTATATTACGCACGCTTCGTCGGAATGACAACGAATGTCCTGGACAAATATCCGATGCGTCTCTCAGCCGTCCAAGCCTGTCGTACGCTCCTCGGCGAGGGGCTCGCATGAATGATCGCCGCAGCGCGCGGCCGATCACGCTCTCGATCGCTGCGGTCGAGCGTGATACCGGCCTGAGCAAGGACACGCTGCGGGTCTGGGAACGCCGCTACGGCTTTCCGCAGCCGGCGCGCGACGACTTCGGCGAGCGCGTCTATCCGATCGAGCAGGTCGAGAAGCTGCGCACCATCAAGCGCCTGCTCAATGGCGGCCACCGGCCCGGGCGCATCGTGGCGATGCCGATCGACGACCTGCAGCGCCTGGCCGACAGCTGCAACCCCGCGCCGCCGCGCAGCGCGCCGGATGCCGCGGCACCCGACCTGCGCGACTACATCGAGCTGATCCGCTCGCACGACGTCGATAGCCTGCGCCGCGCGCTCTCGCAGTCGCTGCTGCGGATCGGGCTCGGCCGCTTCGTGGTCGAGGTGATCGCGCCGCTCAACCTGCTGGTCGGCGACAGCTGGATGCGCGGCCATCTGGAGATCTTCGAGGAGCATCTCTACACCGAGTCGATCCACGTGGTGCTGCGCAGCGCGATCGCCTCGGTGCCGAGCGCCGATGTCGGCGACCGGCCGCGCGTGCTGCTGACCACCTTTCCCAACGAGCCGCACGGGATCGGCCTGCTGATGGCCGAGACGCTGTTCGTGCTCGAGGGCGCCCGCTGCGTGAGCCTCGGGACCCAGACTCCGATCTGGGACATCGCGCTGGCCGCCACCGCGCTGCGCGCCGACATCGTCGCGCTCAGCTTCACCTCGGTGCTGACGCCGACCCTGGTGCACGAGGGGCTGGCCGAACTGCGCGACAAGCTGCCGCGCTCCGTCGAGCTGTGGGCCGGCGGCGCGGCGCCGGTGCTGCACCGGCGGCCGGTGGCCGATGTGCTGGCGCTGGACGCGCTCGAGGCCGTCGGTCCCGAGGTCCGGCGCTGGCGGGCCGAACGCGGCTGAGCCCGCTGATTCGGTGCCGCGCCGCGCGGACTGTCACGGTCCCTGCCTAAAATGGCTGTAACCACCGGAAAGACCGTCATGCTTTACCCCGAACTCTTCAAACAGCTCGAATCCGTGCGCTGGAACATGGACAAGGACATTCCTTGGGACAAGTTCGACGCCGCCAAGCTCACCGACGAGCAGGCCCAGACGGTCAAGATGAATGCGATCACCGAGTGGTCGGCGCTGCCGGCCACCGAGATGTTCCTGCGCGACAACCGCGGCGACAGCGACTTCTCGGCCTTCATGAGCGTCTGGTTCTTCGAGGAGCAGAAGCACTCGCTGGTGCTGATGGAGTACCTGCGCCGCTTCCGCCCCGAGTTGCTGCCGACCGAGGCCGAGCTGCACGAGGTGCGCTTCGAGTTCGACCCGGCACCGCCGCTCGAGACGCTGATGCTGCACTTCTGCGGCGAGATTCGGCTCAATCACTGGTATCGCCGTGCCGCCGAATGGCACAGCGAGCCGGTCATCAAGGCCATCTACGAGACGCTCGCGCGCGACGAGGCCCGCCACGGCGGCGCCTACCTGCGCTACATGAAGCGCGCGATGCAGAAGTTCGGCGACGAGGCGCAGGCCGCCTTTGCCAAGGTCGGCGTGCTGATGGCCAGCGCGCGGCGCACCGCGCAGGCGCTGCACCCGACCAACCTGCACGTCAACGCCTCGCTGTTCCCGCGCGACACCATCCAGAGCCGCCTGCCCGACCCGGCGTGGTTGGAGGAGTGGCTCGACAAGCAGATCCAGTTCGACGCCGTGTGGGAGAACAAGGTCGTCGAGCGCATCCTGCACAACATGAGCCTGCTGATGGAGCGCAGCTTCTCCAGCGTGCAGGAGCTCAACCGCTACCGCAAGGAAATCACCCAGCGGCTGCAGGCCGCTGCGGCCGCCGGCGGCGCGGGTGCCAATCCGCTGCCGGCCTGAGCCGGCGGCACGCGTTCGTTCAACCGCCCGCGATCAGCGCGGCGCGCTCCTGGTCGGCCTTGCGGTCGGCCGCCACCTTCTGCGCGGTGGGGCGCTGCTCGATGAACTTCACGTACGGCTTCCAGTCGATGCCGTGCTTGGCGAGCAGGTCCTCGCCGTAGATGATCTTGGTCGCCATCGCCGCCACCGGCAGGTGCACGTAGGCGCAGCAGTCGGCCAGCGTGAAGCTGTCCCCGCCCGCGTAGGGCGCGAACTTCAGCAGCTGCTTGACGGCCGGGATGTTCTTCTCGAGCTGCTCGCGCACCCGCTCGATGTACTTCTCGGGCAACGTGCCGCCGAAGAAGGCCTGCCCGTAGAGCTGGCGCACGACCAGCTCCAGATGCACGTCGAGAAAGAGGCACAGCTCGCGCACCTTGGCCGCGGCGAAGGCGTCCTTGGGCAGCAGCGGCGGCTCGGGGTAGGTGGCCTCGATCCACTCGTTGATCACCTGGCTCTCGGCGATCGGGCCGTCCGGCGTCAGCAGGTACGGCACCTTGCCGAGCGGCGAGGCGGCCAGCATCGCCGCGTCGACGCCCTTGCCGGTCTTGACGATGCGCTCCTCGAAGGGCACGCCCTTCTCGAGCAGCGCCAGCTTGGACTTGTTGTGATAGTTCGAGAGCGGAAAGCCGCACAGCGTGATCGTCATCGGGTGTCTCCTGTTGTTGGCAGAAGTCTAGGCTTTGCGCCGATGCGCCCGCTGTAGCCGAGGCGACAATCGCCCGATGCAAGACCTCCCGGCCTTCTTCGACAAGCTCTGCTCGCGCGAGCAACTGGCATCACGCATCGCCGCGCTGCCGCGGCCGCTGGTGTTCACCAACGGCGTGTTCGACATCCTGCATGTGGGCCACGTGAGCTACCTCGCGCGGGCGCGCGCGCTCGGCGCCAGTCTCGTGATCGGCCTCAACAGCGACGCTTCCGCGCGCACCCTCGGCAAGGGCCCGGATCGCCCGCTCAACCGCGAGGCCGACCGCGCCGCGGTGCTGGCCGCACTGGAGAGCGTGAGCCTGGTCGCGCTGTTCGACGAGAACATGCCGCTCGAACTGCTCAAGCTGGTGCGGCCCGATCTGTACGTGAAGGGCGGCGACTACGAGATCGAGTCGCTGGCCGAGACGCCGCTGGTGCGCAGTTGGGGCGGTGACGCCCGCGCCTTGCCCTTCATCGACGGTTACTCGACCACCTCGCTGGTGCGCCGCATCCGCGGCTGATCGCGAAAGAGCCGCGCTGCCAGCAGCGCGCACAGCGCGCCGGCCACCACGCCGGCCGCATGCGAGAAGGGCGCGACCGCGATGTCCCAGCCCGCCGGCCAGCGCAGTGCCGGCCCCCAGGGCTCTTCGAGCACGATCTTCAGCAGCAGCACGGCAGCAATCGCGAGGCCGAGCCGGCGCTCGCGGCCGCTACGGAGAATCAGTTCGACCGCGACCACCGCGACCCCGGCATGCAGCACGCCCGACAGCCCGCCGTAGCCGGCGAGTTCGGGGCGCAGCAGCAGTGCCAGATGGGTCAGTGGCCAGGCCATGAACCAGGCCAGCGCGGCGCGTGTCGGCATCCGCGCGGCAATGCCGAGCGCGATCACCAGTACCGCGCCGGCCATGTTGGCCAGCAGGTGCAGCTGGCTGTAGTGAACCCAGGCCGCGCTCCAGATGCGCCAGGGCTGAATCCAGGTGCGGGTGGGGCGCCATTCGAGTCCGTGGGCGAGTTCGGACGGGGGGCCGGTGATGGCGAGGAGCACGGCGGGGAGCAGCAGCAACGCGCCGGCGGCAAACCAGGCCCCGACTGCGCGCTGTCGCGCTGTCGCGTCATTCATCCTTACGCCGACTTGATCTCACCGCATCTTGTGCTTGGATGACTGCAAACCAGCTTGCCATTCCTGCCGGTCCAAGCACGTATCCGAACCAGTACGGAAGCCAGTCTGTGAGCCAGTAGACGAGCAGACCGATGATGCCCACCACGGCCAGACCGTACCCCAGCATTCGCCAGTTGTTTGCGCTAGCAATCTGAGCGGGCGTAGGCGTGGGTTGCCAAGGTGGCGGTTTCGCCAAAAGCTCCAGCGACGAACGGAAGAACCTTGTTGGCATGGCTTAGCAGCATCTAAGTCGATGATCAGGTGCCGAATACGGCGGCGCTAAGCGCCCGCACCGCCGCCCGCTCCGCTGCAAAGCTCTCCCCGTCCATCATCGTCGGCGCCTCATCCAACCGCGCCCGATGCTGCGCCCGCCGCAACTCTCGATAGGCATCGGCCGCCGCATGGCCGACGCCCGCCGGTAGCAAGCCCGCCTGCTCGGCGCGTTCGAGCAGCGCAATGTTCCCCGCGTCATCCCGCAGCGGCGGATGCGCCGCGCCATGCGCCAGTACCAGCGTCTGCACCGCGAACTCGACGTCGAGCATGCCGCCCTCGCCATGCTTGATCTCGAATTTTCCAGCCGGCACCGGATGCGCCGCGTGCAGCCGCTTGCGCATTGCCAGCACCTCCTCGCGCAGCGCGACGCCATCGCGCGGCGCGCAGATCACGCCGCGGCGCACCGCCTCCACGCGGCTCGCCAGCGTCGGATCGCCCGCACACCAGCGCGCCCGCGTGATGGCCTGGTGCTCCCAGGTCCACGCGGTGTTGCTGCCGCGGCCCTGCTGGTAGCGCTCGAAGGCGGCAATCGAGGTGACCAGCAAGCCCGAGTTGCCGTTGGGTCTGAGCGCGGTGTCGATGTCGAACAGCTCGCCGGCCGCACTGCGCAGCGTCAACCAGGTGATCAGCTTGCGTGTGAAGGCGGCATAGACCTCGGCCGCGCGGTCGGGGTCGGGCTCTCCCTCGTCGTCGAAGAGGAACACCACGTCGAGGTCCGAGCCGTAGCCCAGTTCCTTGCCGCCGAGCTTGCCGTAGGCGACCACCGCAAAGCGCGGGTCCTCGCGATGGCGCGTCTTCAGGTGCTGCCAGGCCCAGCGGATCGTCACGTCGAGCGTGGCGTCGGCCAGCGCCGAGAGATCGTCGGCAACCTGTTCGACGGTGAGCCGGCCCTCGACATCGCGCACCAGGGTGCGGAAGATCTCGGCGTGATGCGCGCGGCGCAGCGTGTCGAGCAGCGATTCCTCGTCGGCCTCACCGCCGCGGCCCCACGCCGCGCGGCGCTCTTCGAGCTCGCGCATGAAGCTCGCGCGCTCGAAGCGGCCACCGAGCAGCCGGTTGTCGGCCAGCTCGTCGATCACGCCCGGATGGCGCATCAGGTAGCGCATCGGCCAGCGCGCCAGGCCGAGCAGGCGCAGCAGCCGCGACAGCACCTCGGGCCGCTCGGCCAGCAGCGCCAGATAGCTCTCGCGCCGCAGCAGTGGTTCCAGCCAGTCGAGGAAGCGCATCACGGCGGGTTCGTCGATGTGCGTGCCGTCGATGCAGGCGCAGGCACGGCCGAGCAGCTTGGCCAGGCGCAGCTTGGTGTCGTCCTTCAGCAGCGCGACCTTGGGCGAGGCGGCGAAGGCGCGCGCCCGCTCGCGCAGGCCCTCGGGCAGCGCCTCGACGAAGGCCTCGCTGTCGACCGGGCGCGGCGTGCCGCCGCAGCTCTTGCAGCCGCCGTTGCCGGCGGCGCTCGGTGCGCGGCCGTCGTGGAGCAGCAGGTCGAACTCGGTGGCGACGAATTCGCGGTGCGCGCACAACTGCTCCAGTAGCTCGCAGGCGTCGGCATTGCAGGCCAGGCCCATCGAGCGAGCGATCCAGCCGAGGTCGGCGTCGTCGGTCGGCAGCAGGTGGGTCTGCTGGTCGTCGAGGTACTGGATGCGGTGCTCGACCCGGCGCAGGAAGACGTAGGCCGCGGCCAGTTGCTGCGCGGTTTCGGGCTTCATCACGCCGACCGCGACCAGGCGTTCGAGCGCGGTCAGCGTCGAGCGCGTGCGCAGCTCGGGGAACTGGCCGCCGCGCACCACCTGCAGCAGCTGCACGATGAACTCGATCTCGCGGATGCCGCCGCGCGAGAGCTTCACGTCATTCGCGCGCTCGGGCCGGCCGGCGGCGCGCCGCGCGGCCTCTTCGCGGATCTTGAGGTGCAGTTGGCGCAGCCCTTCGAAGACGCCGTAGTCGAGGTAGCGCCGGAAGACGAAGGGCACCACCACGCCGCGCAACAACAGCCCCTCGCCGTGCGCCACCGCGGCGGCGGGCGCGACGATGCGGCTCTTGAGCCAGGCAAAGCGCTCCCACTCGCGGCCCTGGACCAGGAAATACTCCTCCAGCATCGCCAGGCTCACCACCGGCGGGCCGGAGTTGCCGTTGGGGCGGAGCGCCAGATCGACGCGAAAGACGAAGCCGTCCTCGGTGGTCTCGCCGATCAGCGTGTAGAGATGGCGCGCGACGAGGCTGAAGTACTCGTGGTTGCTGACGCTGCCATTGCTGCCTCCCTCGGTGTGCCCGTCTTCCTCGTAGACGTAGATCAGGTCGATGTCGGACGAGACGTTGAGCTCGCGCGCGCCGAGCTTGCCCATGCCGAGCACCCAGAAGCCGGGGCGGGCGCCGTCGTCCTGGCGCGGTGCGCCGAAGCGGGCGTCGGCCAGCACGAAGGCCTCGGCCAATGCGCGCTCCAGCGTGACCTCGGCCAGCAGCGTCATCGTCGCGGTCACCGTGGCCAGCGCCGTCGACTGCTCGGCATCGAGCACCGCCAGCCGCTCGAGCACCAGCTGGCGCGCCACCCGCAGCGCCGCCGGCAGCGCGCGGCCATCGGCCTGCAGGCGGTCGATCAGCGCCTCGAGCGCGGCACGGTCGGGCGCGCCGTCGCATTGCGTGGCAAACAGCACGAGTTCAGGCGCGTAGCGCCGCCGCACCCGCTGCACGAAGCGGCTGTGCCCCGCGCCGGCGCCGGGATTAGAGGCATCGCTCACTACGAAGTCGGCCGCAGGCGTGGAACCCATCGGGATGCTCGGGGTCTGTGCTAGGGTCGATCTGTCGGTGGGAGACCCGCGCGAATGACGCGGGCAGATGCAGGAAGCGTGGGGAGAAACAGGCCCGACGCGCCTCGTGCGCGCACCGGCAGAGCTCGTCTGCAAGCCGTGTCGTCCATCTCCGCTCCCACTGTCTCCGATTCGCCGTCGTTGCCTTCGCCGAAAGCGTCCACCTCGATGTTGGGCCGCCTCGGTGCCGCCGCGCTGCGCGTCGTGTTGATGGCGCTGCTGCTGGTGGCGAGTATCAACGCCCTGGCCTGGCTCGTTCTTCAATGGGGGATTCTGCCGCGGATCGGCGACTGGCGCCCCGAGATCGAGCAGCACGCCAGCACCGCACTCGGCGTGCCGGTGCGCATTGGCAACATCGAGGCCAGCGGGCGCGGCACCTGGTCGCAGAGCGTCGAGCTGCGCGATGTGCGCCTGTTGCGCGCCGATGGCGGCGATGCGCTGCACCTGCCGCAAGTCCATGCGCGGCTGTCGCCGCGCTCGTTGCTGCACTGGCCGCCGCGCTTCGACCGCCTCGAGTTCGAGGGCCCGGCGCTCGAGGTTCGGCGCGACGCGCGGGGTCGGCTCTCGGTGGCAGGCATCGCGCTCGATGCCGCCGGCAGCGACGATGGCCAATTTGCCGACTGGCTGTTCCGCCAGCCCAGCCTGCGCATCCGCGCCGGCACGCTGAACTGGATCGACGAGTCCGGCCCCTCAGGTGGCGCCGAGCCGTTGGCACTGAGCGATCTGGAGCTGAGCCTGAGCAACGGCCTGCGGCGGCATGAGTTCCGCCTCGATGCCACGCCGCCGGCCGACTTCGGCAGTCGCTTCAGCCTGCGCGGGAAGTTCACGCAGCCGCTGGTGGCGCAGGGCGCGGCGGCGGCCCACGACGTGGCGGACGCCGACGTCGCGGCCGACGAGGCGCCAGGCGGCATAGCCAACCTGCTGCCCGGCTTCAGCCCGCCGTCGCTGGTGCGTCCGGGCGACTGGCGGCGCTGGCGTGGCAGGCTGTTCGCCGAGACCGCGCACATCGACATCGAACGCCTGCGCGAGCGCTTGCCGCTGCACGCGGCGCTGCAGGGCGGCAGCGGCGCACTGCGCGGCTGGTTCGAGCTGCGCGACGGCACCCTGCGCGGCGCCACCGTCGACCTGGCATTGCAGGACATCGCGCTGCAGTTCACCGACGCCACCGAGCCGCTGGCCTTCGAGCGCATCGCCGGCCGCCTTGGCTTGGCGCTCGAGGGCAATCGCGGTGAACTGCGCCTGGACCGGCTCGGCTTCGACACCGCCGACCAGTTGCACTGGCCAGCCTCCGACCTGCGCCTGGCGTGGCGCAGCGCGGGTACCTCTGCCAGCCTCGAGCAGCTGGCCAGCGAGCCGCTGGCTGCCGGCGAGCTGCAGGCGCAGCGCCTGGACTTGGCGCTGCTGGCGCGCCTTGCCGAGCGCGTGCCGTTGTCGGCACCGCAGCGCGAACGCATCGCGCAGCTCGCGCCGCAGGGCCTGCTCAAAGATCTCGACCTGCACTGGGACGGGCCGGCCGCGGCGCCGATCCGCTACCGCGTGCGCGGCAACGCCAGCGGCCTGGCGCTGGCCGCCGCGCCCTTGCCCGGCGAGGACGCGCCGCCCGAGGTGCACGAGGCGCTGGCCCATGGCCACTGGTTCGGCCGGCCCGGCATCGCCGGCGCCGACCTCGGCTTCGAGGCCAGCGAACGCGGCGGCAGCGCGCGCCTGCAGATGCGCAACGGCGCGGTCGAGCTGCCCGGCGTCTTCGAGGAGCCGCGCATCGCGATCGACCGGCTTTCGACGCAACTCAGCTGGACGCTCGAGCCCGGCCGCACCGAGCTGCGCGCGCGCGCGCTGCAGGTCGCCAACGCCGACGCCGAGGGCGAGTTCGAGATCGGCTGGCAGCGCAGCACGCCGCCGCCGTCGACGGCCGCCTCGGCACCGGCCGACCTCGGCAGCATCGACATCAACGGCCGCTTCACGCGCGCGCGGCTGCCGGCGGTGGCGCGCTACCTGCCGCTGTCGATCCCGGCCGGGGTGCGCCATTACCTCGACCACGCGATCCAGGCCGGCGAGTCGCGCGACGCCAGCGTGCGGGTGCGTGGCCCGCTGCACGACTTTCCCTTCGACGGCGGGCGCGGCGGGCCACAGGCCGAGTTCCGCATCAGCGCGCCGCTCGCCGACGCGCGCTTCGCCTATTTGCCGGCTGACCCGGCCTGGGACGGCAGCAGCGCCAGTGGCCGTCCGTGGCCGGCGATCGACGGCATTCGCGGCACGCTGCTGATCGACCGCAACTCGCTCGAACTGCGCAAGTTGCAGGCGCGAATGAGTGGCGTCGGCAGCGGGCGGCTCGAGTTGGCCGGCGTCCAGGGCCGCATCGCCGACCTCGCGCACGACGCCACGCTGGTGATCGATGGCCGCGTCAAGGGCCCGCTGGCCGACATGCTCGGCTTCGTCGGCGCGACGCCGGTCGGCGGCTGGCTCGGCGGGACGCTGGCGCACGCCACGGCCGGCGGCAACGCCGAGCTCAAGCTCGGGCTGCAGATCCCGTTCGCGGACGGCGCGCCGGTGCGCACCCAGGGCCAGCTGCAGCTGGCCGGCAACGACATCCGGCTCGGGCCCGAACTGCCACCGCTCGCCGCGGCCCAGGGCCGGATCGGCTTCAACGAACATGGCATCTCCAGCGCGACGGCGAACGCGCGCCTGCTCGGTGGCGACTTCGCCATCGACGGCGGGCGCCAGGCCGATGGCAGCGAGCGATTCAACCTGCACGGCACGCTGACGGCCGACGGCCTGCGCCGCGCCACCGAGCTCGGCCCGCTGGCCCGCCTGGGCGCCTACCTGCAGGGCCAGACCAGCTACCGCGGCTGGCTCGCCACCGGCCCGGCCGGCACCGAGTGGCAGCTCAGCAGCCCGCTCAGCGGCATGGCTTCGGAGCTGCCGGCGCCGCTGCGCAAGAACGCGCCGGAGACGCTGCAGCTCAGCCTGCACTCGAGTCCGCAAGCGCCCGCCGACACGGCCGGAGCGGGCGCCGCGACCCGACGCGATCAACTGCGCCTTGACCTTGGCGCGCCGGGCCAGCCGGGTGCGGTGCAGGCGCTGGCGCTGCGCGAGAGCGGCGGCGAGGGCGGCCCGCGCCTGCTGCGCAGCGCGATCGGCATCGGCGAGCCGGCGCCACCGGCGGTGGCCGGCGGTGCCGCCAACATCAACCTGGCCGCGCTGTCGGTCGATGCCTGGCGCCGGGTCGTCGACTCGCTGGCGGGCGGCACCGAAGCCGGCAACGCGGTGTCGCTGCCGGCCTCGATCCTGCTGCGCACCCAGGAGCTCGGCATCGGCGGGCGCAAGCTCAACAAGCTCACGGCCGGGCTGACGCGCGCGGGGCAGGGCGCCGACGCGCAGTGGCGCGCCACCCTCGACGCGCAGGAACTGGCCGGCACCGTCGAATGGAGCGAGCGCGGCGCCGGCGCGCTGCGTGCGCGCCTGTCGCGGCTGGCGCTGCCGCGCAGCGAGGCCGAGGCCGTCTCCAGCCTGCTCGAACGAGCCCCGGCCAGCGTGCCGGCGCTCGATGTGGTGGTCGAGGACTTCGAACTTCGCGGCAAGCACCTGGGCAAGCTGGAGATAGCCGCCGCCAACCGCGCCGAGGCGCCAGGGCTGCCGGCCGAGTGGCAGTTGTCCAGGCTCGCGCTGACCACGCCAGATGCCCAGCTGGCCGCCAGCGGTCGCTGGGCGCCGCCGGTCACGCCGGGCGCGGCCCGCCGCACCGAACTCGACTTCAAGCTCGACGTGGCCGACGGCGGCGCGCTGCTGAACCGGCTCGGCCACGGCCAGCTGATGCGCGGCGGCAAGGGCCAGCTCGCGGGCCGGCTCGGCTGGCAGGGCAGCCCGCTCGCGCCGGACTACCCGAGCCTCGACGGCCAGATGAACCTGGCGCTCGAACAGGGCCAGTTCCTGCAGGCCAAGCCGGGCGCGGCGCGGCTGCTCGGCGTGCTGAGCCTGCAGTCGCTGCCGCGCCGGCTGATGCTCGACTTCCGCGATGTCTTCAACGAGGGCTTCGCCTTCGACGGCATCGGCGGCGACATCAGCATCGAGCGCGGCGTCGCGAGCACGCGCAACCTGCGCACGCGCGGCGTGCAGGCGCTGGTGCTGGCCGAGGGCAGCGCCGACCTCGAGCGCGAGACGCAGGATCTGCGGGTCTGGGTGCTGCCCGAGATCAATGCCGGCGCCGCCTCGCTGGCCTATGCCGCGATCAACCCGGTGGTCGGTCTCGGCGCGTTTGTGGCGACCTGGTTCTTGCGCGACCCGCTGATCGCGGCCAACACGCGCGAGTTCCACGTGACCGGCCCCTGGGGCGATCCCAAGGTCGAGCGGGTCGAGCGCTCCCAGCTCGAACTGCCCCCGAACCGGGGCCTGCCGGAACCCAAGGCGCCGGGCCTGGCTGCGGCTTCGGCGCCACGCGGCGAGCGTTAGCACGCGACGCCACGCGACGCGCGGCTCGACAATGGCCGCAGATGCCCGCGTGGCACAGCGCCGGGCCGCACAGGGAGCCTTGCATGCAGATTGCCGCGATCCAGATGGTCTCGACGCCGAGCGTCGAGCACAACATCGAACGGGCGCGAACGCTGGTCGCGCAGGCCGCCGCGCAGGGCGCCGAACTGGTGGCGCTGCCCGAGTACTTCTGCCTGATGGGCCGAGCCGACCGCGACAAGCTCGGCGCCGCCGAGCGGCTGCTGCAGGGGCCGATCCAGGCCACGCTGGCGTCGATGGCGCGCGAGCACGGCATCTGGCTGGTCGGCGGCACGCTGCCGCTGATCCCGGAGGACGGGCCCTTCGAGCGCGTGCGCAACAGCAGCCTCGTCTTCGGCCCCGACGGCGAGCTCGCCGCGCGCTACGACAAGATGCACCTGTTCCGCTTTCACGACGGCGAGCGCGGCTACGACGAGGCGGCCACGCTCGAGCCCGGTACCGCGCCGGCCGCCTTCGAGCTGCGCGATCGTGCGGGCGAGACCTGGCGCGTCGGCCTCTCGGTCTGCTACGACCTGCGCTTTCCCGAGCTCTATCGCGCGCTGATGCAACCGCGGCCCTGCGACCTGCTGCTGGTGCCCTCGGCCTTCACCTACCCGACCGGACAGGCGCACTGGGAGCTGCTGCTGCGCGCGCGCGCGGTCGAGAACCAGTGCTACGTGCTGGCGCCGGCGCAGGGCGGGCGCCACGAGAACGGCCGCCGCACCTGGGGCCACACGCTGCTCGCCGATCCCTGGGGCGAGGTGCTCGCGCAGCGCGCCGACGAGGGCGAGGGCGTGGTGGGCGGCGCGATCGAGCGCGCCCGGCTCGAGGCGGTGCGCGGGCAGTTGCCGGCGCTGGCGCATCGGGTCCTGTGAAGGCGGCCGGATTCAGGCCCGAAGCGGCCGCGGCCGTTTCCGATCAAGCCTGCCCGTCGTGGCGCTGCAGCAACTCGGCCAGCGCCGCGCTGATCGGCTGCCCGGTCTGGCGCTCGATGAAGAGCCACTGGCCGGCCGGGTTGATCTCGAGGAACACATGCGAGCCGTCGGGGCGCCGGCGCATGTCGATCGCGCCGTAGGCCAGGCCGAGCCGGCGCATCAGCTCGAGCAGCTTCGCCTCGACGTCGGCCGGCAGCGACACCGGCTCGATGCGGGCGCGGCCGATGTCCATCCGGAAGTCGATCTTGTAGTCGCTGTCCTGCGAGTGGATCGCGGCCGGGAACAGTCGCTCGCCGACCACCGTAATGCGCAGGTCCACCGTGGCCTCGATGTAGCGCTGGAAGATCACCGGCGCGTAGCGCAGGTTGTCGAGCCGGTCCAGTTCGTCCGCGCGCACCAGGCGCGTCTCGCGCCAGTCCTGCTCGGTGGCCGAGAAGGCCTTGTAGATCACGTTGCCGAGGCCGACGCGGCCGAGGAACTCGCGCGCCGCCTGCGGGCAGTTGGTGATCAGCGTCTGCGGCAGCTCCAGCCCGATGCGGCCGGCCAGTTCGAGCTGCCAGGCCTTGCGCGCGGCCACCGCGTCGCGCGCCGGCTCGTTGATCCAGAACGCGTCGACCGACTGCCACAGCCCGTGCAGCGCCTCGTGGCTCTCGCTGAGCGCGAAGTGCTGGTGCGCCGGCCGGTGCACCTCGCCCTCGACGCTCGGCGGCTGCGGCCGGCGCCACCAGATCGCGCCGCAGTCGTCGAGCTCGAGCCCGGAGTCGTCGCAGCCGAAGACGAAGCGGCTGCCGCCATGCCCGTCGTAGCGCATCGACAGGCCGAGCTGCAGCGGAAAGCGCGACAGGTCGAGCAGCCGCGTCGCGACGCCGCGGCGCGACAGCTCGACCATCACCGACTGCGCGTGCTCGTCGCGGTGGTGCGAGATGACCAGAATCAACGCGCGGCTCCGCTCATACGCCGCTGTAGCGCTGGTACTCGGTCATCATGGCTTCATAGGTGCGGTAGAGCTGGTCGGCCTGGGCGCGGTCAACGTCGCCGAGTTGCCCGGCCTGCTCGGCCTGCGCGTACTGCATCAGCAGCGACTCGAGCTCGCCGATCTGCTGCGCCAGCGCCTGCATCTCGGCCTGCGCGGCCTGCGGGAAGCTCTGGGTCCAGGCCATCGAGTGGTGCGGCGTCGACAGCACGAAGGGCACGCCACCGCGTCCACCGAAACCGCCACCACCGAAACCGCCGCCACCGAAGTTGCCGCCGAAGGCGGGATTCACGGCGAAGGGCGTCGGGTCGATCACCGGCCCCGGGCCGATCGGCTGCAGGTCGTTGCCGGCCAGGGTCGCGGTGTCGCTGATCGGCGGCTTGTCGCTGAGCGGGCTCTTCACGTCGTCGCGGAACTTGGTGAAGGTCTGCACGTCCTCGCGGAACTTCACGGTCGGCGGCGCGTCGTCGCGGAACTTGAGCGTCACCGGCGGCTGATCCTCGCGGAACTTCAGCGTGCCGAGGTCGTTGGCCGCCAGCGTCGGCGGGCTGTCCTCGCTGAACTTGAGCGTCGCGACGTCGGTCGCGAGTGCGGTGTCGAGGAAGGGGCTGGTGCCTGCCACCTGCGTGCCGAGCCCGGCGCGGTCGCCGTCGAGGCAGGCCTGCATGCGCTCGACCTGGCCGGCGCTGAACATGAACATGCTGTCGTCGTCGGTGTAGTCCATGTAGTTCATGAACATGTCGCCGTTCGGACCGTTGTGGCAGCTGATGAGCGGGAAGGCCGGCTTGCCGGTGTTGGCGTCGGCCTGGTTCGGGGTGTCGGTGACGAAGTCGTCGCCGTTGCAGCCGCCGCCGTCGTCGCCCCAGATATGGCGCAGGTTCAGCCAGTGGCCGACCTCGTGGGTCGCGGTGCGGCCCAGGTTGAAGGGCGCCGCGGCGGTGCCGTTGGTGCCGAAGGCGCTGTGCAGGACGACCACGCCGTCGGTGTCGGCGGCGCCGCCGGGGAACTGCGCGTAGCCGAGCAGCCCGCCGCCGAGCTGGCAGACCCACATGTTGAGGTACTGGCCGGGCGGCCAGGCGTCGGCGCCGCCCGAGGCCGCATGCTTGACTGCGTCGTCGTCGGAGAAGGCGTTGACGTTGGTCTGGGTGCGAGTGATGCCGTTGCTCGCGTTGCCGGCCGGGTCGGTCGTGGCCAGTGCGAACTCGACGCGCGCATCGCCGGACAGCGGCTGGAACGCCGCCGGGATGCGGTTGAGGTCGGCATTGCGCTTGCGGAAGTCGTTCGTGAGCACCTCGATCTGGCTCTGGACCTGGCTGTCGGCGATGTTCTGCGCCGCGGTCTTGAAGACCACGTGGACGACCACCGGGATGCGCGTCACGCCGGTGCGCGCGCCCATGCCGCGCCGCAGCCGGAACTCGAAATGGTGGTTCTCGCTGGCGATGCGCGCGCGGGCGTAGGCCGGGTCGGTGCGCAGCAGGCGCTCGTGCACCGGCATCGTGCCGCAGGCACGCGTGGTCGGAGTGGGCTGGACCGGAGCAGCCGGGGCGGCCGGGGGGGACTTGGCCATGGATATCTCCTCGATGAGGGACGGAAGAACCGCCGCTAGCGGCGCAGCGCGAGCCGGTCGGCCTCGAGTTGGGCGATGGCGCCTTCGGCGGCGTCGAAGCCCTCGACATGGAGCAGCCCGTCCGCGTCGACCGACCAGCGGCTCGTGCTGCCGATGCGGCGATCGGTGGGGCCGGGGCCGAACAGCGTCGCCACGCCGTCCGGCCGCAGTTCGAAGCCGCGCCGGCCGCGTGCCGGTGGCAGTGGCGCGCCCTCGCGCCTGAAGACGTTCAGCCCGGGCTCGTCCTGCTCGGCAACACGCCACCAGGTTCCGAGCAGGCGCGATTCGTCGAAGGCTGCGGCCATCGTGCCTCCGCGGTCAGGACCCGCACACCGCGCGCGGGACTCGAACAAACTTAGTGCGTCAGCGCACCCGCGTCATCCGTCGATGGAAGGAGCGGCGGTGCCAAGCTGGGGGCATCGGCCGAGGGCGCCGCCGCCTCGGCGGCGGCGGCGAGCGCCACCGCGTAGCCGCGACGATGCAGTGCGCCCCAGTCCTCGACGCTGCGACCGCTGCGCGCGATCAGGGCGCGCAGCGCCTGTCGCTCGCCGCCGTCGGCCGCCAGCTGGCGCATCCAGCCCTGGGCCCGTTCGACCGCCTCGCAGCCCAGATCGGCCCCCACTGGCGGCGGCGCGCTGGCGGCGCTGAGGGCGTCATGCTCGCGCTGCAAGGCGAGCAGCCGCGGCGCGGGCCAGTCCAGGCTCCTGCCGATCGCCAGGCCGACGCCGAGGTCGGCCAGGCCGGTGCCCTGCTCGGCCAGGGTGCGGGCGAGCGCGTCGCAGCTGGCGTGGCGGTCGGGCGCGGGCGCGTCGCCGACGCACCAGGCATGGGCCTGGGCGCTGTAGGCGCTGGCCCATGCCGCCTGCACGCCCCAGCTCGCGGACAGGGCCAGCGTGTGCGCCAGCGATGGCGTCTGCGGGCCGAACGCACGATCGACCAGGCTCGGCAGCAAGCCGGCGTTCGATTCGCTGCGGCGCGCCAGTGCGGCGCGGTGCATCGCGTCGGCCTCGGCCTCGGGCTCCTGCCGCTGGCGCGCCGCGGCCGCCAGCGCGAGCCAGGGCTGGGCGTTGTCGGCGTCGAGCCGCACCCACTGGGCCCGGCTCAGCAGCGTGCAGGCGGAGCCCGGCTCGGCGGCGCCCTCGCCACCGCGGCAGGCCTCGAGCGCGATCGCGTAGACCCGCGCGTCGGTCGAGCCCACTGCCAGCCGAACCAGCTCGTCGACGCGGGCGCGACGGCTGTCGCCGCGCGCCTGGGCGCCGATCAGCAGCGCCGCGGCGCGCACCTGCGGGTCGGCGCTGGCCAGCATCAACGCGTCGGCCGCATCGAGCGCGGCGCGACGCTGCGCGGGCGGCACGCGCTGCAGCGGGTCGGGGTCGTCCACCGCGCGTTCGACCGCGCCATAGCCGCAGATCTCGGTGCGGCCGGCGCTGGCGAACTGGGTCGTCGGCCGCGCGGTGCTGCGCGAGCGGGCATGTAGCTGCACCGTCGGCGCTGCGGCTGCGGCCCGAGTCGGCTCTGGCGCGGTGGTCGGCAGGGAGACCCGCAGCGACGCCGCCTCGGGTGCCGGCGGCCGCTGGACGCCGAGGATCGACCAGAGCGCGGCGGCGCAGATCGTGACCAGCGCTGTCTGCAGCGGCAGGCGGGGCGGGGGCAGGTGCATGGAGGGCTGGCCGTGCGCGGCTGCCGCGTCCGCACTCTTGCGGATCCTGGCGCAGGGCGCGCTGTCTGAACCCTAGTGCGTGCCGCGGCGCGCGTCCAGCGCCGGCCCCAACCTGCCTGTGCGACCCAGGCGAGCTTGTATTCGCCGGTTGCACGCGGCAAGCTCGCGTTGGCGACAGGTACGGAGGAGCGATGAAGGCCCAGGAGAAGACTGGCGGCCAACGGCGCACCGGGGTTTCGGCGGCGACGCAGGAGCCGCTTGGTCAAGCACAGCCGTGCTCGCCTCGGACCCAGCGCCGTCCCGGTGCGACCGAGTCGGCGCTCGAGTTGCAGCGACAGGCGCATGCGTGCGCGCTTGCGCAAGCGAAGGAGCAACAGGCGGCGACCAGCGAGATCCTGCGTCTCATCTCGCGCTCGCCGGCCGACGTGCAGCCGGTGTTCGACGCGATCGTTGCTCATGCGCTGCGGCTGTGCGGCGCCAGCTTCGCTTTCGTCATGCGGCACCAGGACGGGCGGCTGTCGCTGGCCGCGCGCACCGACAGCACGCCCGAGTTTGCCGACTACCTCGCACGCGGCTTCGCCGTCGATCGTGAGACGACCACCGGTCGCGCTGCCTTGTCGCGCCAACCGGTCCAGGTGATCGACTTCATGGCCGAGCCAGGCGTCGGCGTGACCCCGGCGCATCGGAGCGAATCGGTTCGCACGGTCCTGGCGGTGCCCTTGCTTCGCGAGGAGCAGTTGCTCGGCGTCATCGCGATCTGGCGGCGCGAAGTGCAGCCGTTCCTGGAGCAGCAGATCGCGTTGCTGCAGACCTTCGCCGATCAGGCGGTGATCGCGATCGAGAACCTTCGGCTGTTCAACGAACTTGAGGCCCGCAACCGCGAGCTGACCGAGGCGCTCGAGCAGCAGACGGCAACCGGCGAGATTCTGCGCGTCATCAGCCAATCGCCGACCGACGTGCAACCGGTGTTCGACACGATCGTGGCCGCCGCACTGAAGCTGTGTGCAGCCAGTTCCGCCAATGTCGTGACCTTCGACGGTGAACTGATCCACGTTGCCGCGATCGCGCCGGTCAGGCCGGAAGGCGCGGATGCCTTGCGCCGGCACTTCGGCAGCTATCCGAGGCGACCGAGCCGCGATACCGCAAACACCCGTGCGATCCTGACCTGCAGGGTCGTGTCGATCCCGGACGTTCTGAACGACAGTGACTACGCGGCCGGCGCGACCGCCATTGCCGCGGGCTACCGAAGCGTCCTGTCGGTTCCGCTGATTCGCGAGGCGAGCCCGATCGGTGCGATCACCGTGGCTCGGGCCGAGCCGGGCGCCTTTCCCGAGCAGCAAGTGGCGCTGCTCCAGACCTTTGCCGATCAGGCGGTGATCGCGATCGAGAACGCTCGGCTCTTCAGGGAACTCGAGGCGCGCAACCGCGACTTGATCGAAGCGCTCGAGCAGCAGACTGCCACCAGCGAGATTCTGCGCGTCCTTTCGCGGTCGCCCACCGACGCCCAACCGGTGTTCGACGCGATCGCCGCAGCGGCACTGAAGTTGTGCGATGCCACGTCGGCAAACTTGTTGACGTTCGACGGCGAATTCCTTCATATCGCCTCCATGGCGATGGTCAGTCCAGAAGCTGAGCAAGCCCTTCGCGAGCTGTACCCCCGACCGCTCGATCGGGGCGTGGTGGCAGGCCGCGCTGTTTTGGCGCGCAGCGTGGTAGCCATCCACGATGTGCATGTGGATCCTGATTACGCGTTCAAGGGCGGCGCGCAAATGGGCTTCCGCAGCGTTGTGGGTATTCCCTTCATGCGCAAGGGTGTCCCAATCGGCGTTATCGCAGTCGGGCGACGCGATCCGGGGCCGTTCTCGGAAAAGCAGATCGCGTTGCTGCAGACATTTGCCGATCAGGCGGTCATCGCGCTCGAGAACGTTCGGCTCTTCAAGGAGCTCGAGGCGCGGACGACCGAGCTCACGCAATCAGTCGGAGAGTTGCGGGCCCTGGGCGAGGTCAGCCAGGCCGTCAGCTCGACGCTCGACCTAGAAGCCGTATTGAGCACGATTGTCGCGCGCGCAACTCAACTTGCCGGCATGGACGGCGGCGCGATCTACGAATACGACGAAGCTCGGCAGGAGTTTCGCCTGCACACGACGGACCGATTGCCTGACGAACTGGTGGAAGCACTGCGGTCAGCTCCCATTGCAAAGGGAGAAGGCGCGATCGGGCGACTGGCGGCGACTGGCGAGCCGGTCGCGGTCCATGACATCGTGGATCAAGGCACGTACCAGAGCCGAGTCCGCGAGATCCTTATCCGCTTGGGGTACCGGTCCCTGCTCGCAGTCCCCCTGCTGCGCGAGGATCGCTTGCTCGGAGGGCTTCTCGTCAACCGGAAAAGCGCGGGTGAGTTCGCGCCGCGGGTGATCGACCTCCTGAAGACCTTCGCAACGCAGTCGGCATTGGCGATTCAGAATGCGCGGCTGTTCCGCGAGATCGAAGACAAGAGCCGCCAGCTCGAGATCGCCAGCCGTCACAAGAGCGCGTTCCTCGCCAACATGTCGCACGAGTTGCGCACCCCGCTGAACGCGATCATCGGCTTCACGCGCATCGTGATGCGCCGTTCGCAGGAGCGGCTCGAGCCGCAGCAGTTCGACAACCTGGAGAAGATCCTGGCCAGCGGCCAGCATCTGCTCGCGCTGATCAACACCATTCTCGATCTCGCCAAGGTGGAGGCCGGGCGCGTGGAGCTCAATCCGGCAGCGATCGAGCCGGCGCCGCTGCTGGATCAGTGCATGCGCACCATCGAGCCGCTGCTCAAGGACGGCGTGGTGCTGCTCAGGGACTTCGACGGTGGAATGCCGCCGATGCTCGTCGACGAAGAACTGCTGCGGCAGGTCCTCATCAACCTGCTGAGCAATGCCGCCAAGTTCACGGCGCGCGGCAGCATCCGGGTGCGGCTGCGCGCCGGGCGTGGCGGCGTCGAGATTGCGGTGGCCGATAGCGGCATCGGCATTGCGGCCGACAAGCTGGAATCGATCTTCGAGGAGTTCGAGCAGGCCGACGCGGGGAGCACGCGCCTGCATGGCGGTACCGGACTCGGCCTCACCATTGCCCGGCGTCTTGCGCGGCTGATGGGCGGCGAGATCCTGGTCGAGAGCGTCGCGGGCGTCGGATCGACCTTCACGCTGACGCTGCCCGCCCGCTGCCCGTCGCCGCAGCCATGAAGACCATCCTGATCGTCGAGGACATCGAGTTGAATCGCGAACTGCTGGCGCAGCTTCTGGGGCACGAGCATCGGCTGGTGTTCGCGCACGACGGCGTGGCCGCGCTCGAACGCGCGGCCGAGAACCGGCCGGACCTGATCCTGATGGACCTGTCGCTGCCGCGCATGGACGGTTGGGAAGCCACCCGCCGGCTCAAGGCCGATCCGGCGCTGGCGCGAATTCCGGTGATCGCGCTTTCGGCCCACGCCATGAAGGGCGACGAAGACCGCGCGCGCGCCAGCGGCTGCGACGACTTCCTGACCAAGCCGATCGACGAAGCCCTGCTGTTCCAGAAACTGGCGAACCATCTTGGCAACTGACGCCGGCACGGTGCTGATCGTCGACGACGATCCCTTGAACGCCGACCTGCTCGAGCAGGAACTCGTCGCCGCGGGCTATCGCACGATCGCCGCGCGAGGCGGAGAAGAGGCGCTGACCCTGGCCGCGAGTTCGCAGCCGGACCTGATCCTCCTCGATGTGAGGATGGCCGGCATCGACGGCTACGAAACCTGCAGCAGGCTGAAGGCCTGCGAGGCAACCCGTTCGATCCCGGTCATCTTCCTGACCGCGCTCAGGGACACCTTCGACAAGGTGCGCGCGTTCCGGACCGGCGCGGTGGACTACGTCACCAAGCCTTTCGAGACCGAGGAGTTGCTGGCCCGCGTCGGCACCCACATTGCCTTGCGGCGCGAGATCGAGGCCCATCACCGGGCCAGGGCCACCATCCGGCTTCTGGTCGAGGAGAACCGACCCGCACGCGATTCGATGGTTGGCGAGTCGCCGGCACTGCAACGCGTGCGGACGCTGATCGCCCAGGTCGCCGCGACCGACAGCACGGTGCTGATTCAAGGCGAAACGGGCACCGGCAAGGAACTGGTTGCGCGCGCCATTCACGACCAGGGCGCACGGCACGAGCGGCCGTTCGTCAGCATCAATTGCGCGGCCCTGCCGCGCGAGTTGGTCGAGAGCGAGCTCTTTGGTCACGAGAAGGGCGCCTTTACCGGCGCCGTCCAGCAACGCCGCGGTCGCTTCGAACTGGCGGACGGCGGCACCCTCTTCCTCGACGAGGTGGGCGAACTTCCCGCCGAGGCGCAGGCCAAGCTGTTGCGGGTGCTGCAGGAGCGTGAGTTCGAGCGCGTCGGCGGCACGCGCCGCCTGCGTGTCGATGTGCGGGTGATCGCGGCGACCAATCGGGATCTGCAGGCCGAGGTCGCCGCGTCCCGTTTCCGCGCCGATCTCTACTTCCGGCTGAACGTGTTCCCCATTCCTCTGCCGCCGCTGCGCGCAAGACGCGAAGACATCCCGCTGCTGGTGCGGCATCTCACGGCCAGGGTGGCGCGCCGGCTCGGCCGCACGGTGGCTGGCGTTTCGCCCGGCTTCATCGAGCAGGCCAGCGCGCGCGACTGGCCCGGCAACATTCGCGAACTCGAGAACATGGTCGAACGTGCGCTGATCGTGTCGCGCGACGGCATGCTGGACGGGAGTGACTGCTTCGCCCCGTCGGTGCCGGCGCCGAGCGTGGCGCCATCGGGCGCGGCCACGCTGGAGGAAATGGCGCGGTGCCACATCCGCGATGTCCTCGACGCCGCCGGCTGGAGGATCGAGGGCGACGGCGGCGCCGCCCGGGTGCTCGGCCTGAATCCGAGCACCCTGCGCGGGCGGATGCGCAAGCTCGGCATTCGCAAGAGTCCCTGACCGTTGCATCCGACGGATCCGTGCCGTCACCCTTGACGGCGCCGCCGCATTTGGCGGCGCGTGCTGCCTGCTCCCATGTGCAAGCTCTTGATTCATTGGGACTTTTTCGAGGGGCCGGGCTGGCACGCCGCATGCCCCTGGGTCCTGTGCCGAGCGGGAACTTTCGCTCCCCGGCACAAGCCAAGGAGAACACCATGACACAGGATTTCGTTTCAGTCGACCGCCGCCTCGCCACCTCCACCCATGTCGCCGTGCTGCTGACCGTGGGAGCGGTGCTGGGTGGCCTTGGCTTCAGCAGTTCGGCGCGAGAGCAGGCGCCTCAGGCGTTGGCGGTGCATGCGACGGCTGGCACGCATGCCGAGCTCGAAAGAGCCTTCTGGGTCTGTGACCATGCCGCGACCAAGCAGTTGATCGACATGGGAACGGCGGCGGCCTGCAGCAGGCTCACCGAGGAGTTGAAGAAGAAGAAGTTCAACGGCTCCTTCGACGCGATGCTGGCCTGGTGGCGCCAGAACAAGGCGCCCGAGCATCAGGCACTCGATGTTGCCGGCCGACCGACAGCAGATCGATAGGTCGGTCAAGCCATCGGCAACGAGATGATGCCGGGACGAAGGCCTGCGGGTCGATCCGGTCAGCGCGCCCCGAACATCATCCGCCTGGCCACCAGGCGCTTCGCCGGTCCCAGCGCCTGCAGCGCCGCCAGCCCCAGCCCGCGTGCGGTGCTCAGCCCCGGCGCGCTCCAGGTGAAGCTGCGGGCGAGGAAGTCGGTGGCGGCGATCAGGCTCCAGCGGTCGGGCGCGCGCTGCCACTCGACGCGGCGCAGGGCGGCGTCGACGTCACTCGCATCGCGCAGCGCCATCAGCAGCGCGTGCACGTCGCGCAGGCCGAGGTTGAGGCCCTGGCCGGCGACCGGGTGCAGGGTCTGCGCCGCGTTGCCGATGCGGACCTGGCGGCCATCGACCAGCGTGCGCTCGGCGTTGAGCCCGAGCGCGAAGTCCTTGAGCCGGGTGAGGCTGGTGATGGCCGGCACCCGCGGCGGAAAGATCGTGTTGAGCAGCGCTAGCCGTTGCACGTCGTCGAGGGCGCGCACCGGGTCGTCGTCGCGGGTCACGCACCAGACCAGCGCGGCGCGATGCAGGCCGTCGGTCGAAGGCGCCAGCGGCAGCAACGCGGCCGGCCCCTGCGGCGTGAAGCGCTCGACCGCGAGGCCACCCAGCGGCCGCGCCAGCGTCAACTGGCCGACCCAGGCGGTCTGGCGGTAGTCGTGGGTGACGGCCTTGCGCGCCTGATCTGCGAACACGCCGCCTTCGGCCACGACGGCCAGGTCGAAGAGCTCGGCGATGCCGGCGTCGACCTCGACGCCGCCGGCGACATTCTTCAGCGCCTCGACCTTGACGCCGAAGCGCGCCGCCAGCCGCTGCGGCTCGCGCTCGACGGCGGCGAGCCAGGCGGCCTGCAAGGGCGCCACCAGCGTGCCGTAGCGCAGCACCGCGCCGAGTTGCGCGACGCCGACTTCGGCGGCCTCGATCAGCACCTCGGGTTCGCCCGAGGCCATGGCGCGTTCTCGCAGCCAGGCCGGCAGCAACTCGGCCACCAGCGCCGGCTGCTGCTGCGACACATGGACCGCGCGGATCGCTGCCGCATGCGGCTCGATCGCCGCGTCCCAGACGCCGAGTTGCTCGAGCACCTGCACGCTGCCGAGCGAGAGCGCGAGCGTGCGGCCGTCGCGCGTCACGTCCTGCTCGGCCGGGCGCGCGTCGAAGACGCTGATGCGCGCCTGCGGCAGCGCCTGTGCCGCCTGCAGCGCGAGCGCCAGCCCGACCGGGCCGGCACCGACGACGGCGATCGAGAGCGGATGGTGAGCGAGTGCGTGCTGGGCGTTGTTCATCGGAGGCAACAGCGGAGCTTCGACCCCGCCTATGATGCGCCCGCATTGTCGTGCCCTCGCGCGACGCCACGTGGAGACTTGGTCATGGCCCTGATGGATTTCATCAAGAAGCAGTTCATCGACGTCATCGAGTGGACCGAGCCCGGCGACGGCCTGCTCGCCTGGCGCTACCCGATGCAGGATCGCGAAATCCAGAACGGCGCGATGCTCACGGTGCGCGAGTCGCAGATGGCGGTCTTCGTCAACGAGGGCCAGGTCGCCGATGTCTTCGGACCCGGCCTGCACAAGCTGACGACGCAGACGCTGCCGCTGCTGACCAACCTGAAGAACTGGGACAAGCTCTTCGCCAGCCCCTTCAAGAGCGACGTCTACTTCTTCAGTACCCGCCAGCAGGTCGACCAGCGTTGGGGCACAAGCCAGCCGGTGACGATCCGCGACAAGGACTTCGGCGCGGTGCGGCTGCGCGCCTTCGGCAACTTCGCCTACCGCGTGGCCGATCCCAAGCGCTTCCACACCGAGATCTCGGGCACGCGCGAGGCCTACACCGCGGCCGAGCTCGACGGCCAGCTGCGCGCGCTGATGCTGCAGCACATCAGCGACGCGGTCGCGTCCAGCGAGGTCGCCTTCCTCGACCTCGCGGCCAATCAGGTCGAGTTCGCGCAGCAGCTGCAGCAGGTCACCGCGCCGGCCTTCGAGGCGCTCGGCCTCAAGCTCGAGGGCGTGACGGTGCAGAACGTCTCGCTGCCCGAGGACCTGCAGAAGGTGCTCGACCAGAAGATCGGCATGGGCATGGTCGGCAACGACATGGGCAAGTTCATGCAGTACCAGACGGCGCAGGCGATCCCGAAGCTGGCCGAAGGTGTCGGCGGCGGGGGTGGCGGTGGCGGCGTGGCCGGCGATGCGATCGGCCTCGGCGCCGGCGTCGCGATGGGCCAGATGATGGCGCAGCAACTGCAGCAGGGGCTGCAGGGCGGAGGTGCCGCGGCCGCGGCGCAGGCCGCCGCTGCGGCGGCCGCGACGCTCTCGCCCGAGCAGGTGATGGCGACGATCGAGAAGCTCGGCGAACTCAAGACCAAGGGCCTGCTGACCGAGGAGGAGTTCGGCGCCAAGAAGGCAGAGTTGCTCAAGAAGCTCGTCTGAGCACGAGCGCGCGCGTCGATAGCGACTGAGTCCCGACTCCCGCTTGGCCTCCACGCCACCCACGCCGCAGCGCGCCTGGCGCTCTGCGTGCCCCAACTGCGGCGCGCCGGTCGAGTTCCGCTCGGCCGCGTCGAGCGCGGCCGTCTGCGGCTTCTGCAAGAGCACGCTGCTGCGCGAGGGCGAGGCACTGCGCCGCATCGGCCAGAGCGCGGAGCTGTTCGACGATCACTCGCCGCTGCAGCTCGGCGTCAGCGGCAAGCATCGCGGCCTGGCGTTCACGCTGGTCGGCCGGCTGCAGTACCGCAGCGCCGACGCGGCGTGGAATGCGTGGCATGCGCTGTTCGACGCCCCGTCCGCAGAGGAGCCGCGCAGCGCCTGGCTGAGCGAGGACAACGGCGCCTACGCCTTCTCTTTCGATGCCGCGCTGAGCGAAGCGGCGCCCGAGGCCGCCGCGCTGCGAGTCGGCAACAGGGTGCTGGTCGGCGGCCGGGCCTGGGAAGTGGCCTCGGTCGTGGTCGCCCGGCTGGCCGCCGCCGAGGGCGAACTGCCGCGCCTGGCCGCGCCGGCCGGCGGCTTCGTCGTCGCCGACCTGCGCAACGCGCAGGGCGAGGTGGCGACGCTCGAGTACATGGACCCGGCGCGGCCGGGCTGGTCGATCGGCCAGGCGGTGAGCTTTGCCGAGCTCTCGCTGCGCGGGCTGCGCGAGGGCGCGGCCGAGAAGACGCTCCAGGGCCGCGCCTTCGACTGCCCGAGCTGCGGCGCGCCGCTCGAGGTCAAGCTCGACAGCACGCGCTCGATCGTCTGCCACCAGTGCAAGGCGGTGGTCGATGTGTCGCAAGGCGCGGGCGCCGACATCGCGCAGCTCAACCGCAACCACTATGGCCAGGACACGCCGGGCATCGGCGGCGCCGAGCCGCTGGTGCCGCTCGGCGCCACCGGCACGCTGGCGATCCACGACGGCGGGGGCGGCGACCCGCTGCCCTGGCAGGTGGTCGGCTACGTCGAGCGCCACACCGTGCCCGGCCCGGGTGACGACGGCGAGCAGTTCTTCTGGCGCGAGTACCTGCTCTACAACGCGACGGCCGGCTTCGCCTTCCTCGTCGATGCCGAGGACGGCTGGAGTTGGGTGCGCACGATCAGCGGCGCGCCGACGCCGAGCGGCCGCGGCGTGCAATGGCGCGGCATCGAGTACCGCGAGCGCGAGCGCTACCGCGGCCAGATCAGCTACGTGCTCGGCGAGTTCTACTGGAAGCTCGAGCGCGGCGCGACGACGGACAACACCGACTACGCCGGCGCGACCGGCAGTACCGCCAATCGCCGCCTCAACCGCGAGCAGACCCGCAGCGAGGCCGGCGAGGAGGTGGTCTGGTCGGCCGGCCAGACCCTGGGCGCCGACGCGGTGCGCGCGGCCTTCGGCCTGTCCGCGCAACCCGCCTTTGCGCGAGACGTGCAGCCGACTGCGGGCCGCCAGGGGCGCGGCCTGGCCTTCATGTTCTTCGGCTTTCTGTTCATCGCGCTGATGTTCTCGATGGTCCGCTGCGGCCGCGATGACTGCTCCGAACTCAGGCGCACCTACGGCGAGTCGAGCACCGAGTACCAGCAGTGCGCGCGCAACGCCGGTGGCTATGGCGGTGGCTATGGTGGCGCCTACGGTGGCTACAGCAGCGGCAGCGGTGGCCACAAGTAGGCGCATCCTCCCAATGAACCCTAGAAGGAGAGAACGACCATGATGGGAATCGAATGGCTGCGGCCCGGGGTCTTCGTCGGCTCGGTCGCGTTCGCGCTGGTCGGCGTCGCCGTCTTCTGGCTCTGCTTCGTGATCATCGACAAGCTCACCCCCTACGACCTGTGGGGCGAGATCGTCGAGAAGAAGAACCTGGCGCTGGCGATCGTGGTCGGCGCGATGTGCCTGGGCATCTCGATCATCATCGCGGCGGCGATGCACGGCGGCTGAGGCCGCCGCCCCGGCGCAGCGATGCCCGCTACGGCACGAACGCCAGGAACACGAAGACCGCGAAGATGACGAGGTGCACCGCGCCCTGCATCAGCGTCGTGCGGCCGCTGGCCAGCGTGATGCTGCCGACCAGGAAGCTCAGCGCCAGCAGCACGATCTCGGTCGGCGCCAGGCCCAGCACCAGCGGCAGGTCGAGCCAGACCGCGGCGATCGCAACCACCGGAATCGTCAGCCCGATGCTGGCCAGCGCCGAGCCCAGCGCCAGGTTCATGCTGATCTGCAGGCGATCGGCGCGCGCCTGGCGGATCGCGGCCCAGGTCTCCGGCAGCAGCACCAGCGCCGCGATCACGATGCCGATCACCGCCTTCGGCGCGTGCACCACCTCGAGGGCGGTCTCGATGCTGGGCGAGAGGATCTTGGCCAGGCCGACCACGCCGACCAGCGAGACCATCAGCAAGCCGAAGCTGGCCCAGGCCATCGCGTTGGTCGGTGGCGCGGCGTGGGCGTCGACGTCGTCGACAGCGGGCAGGAAGTAGTCGCGGTGGCGCACCGTCTGCACGAAGACGTAGAGCGCCCACATCACGAACGAGACCACCGCGGCGAACAGCAGCTGCGACTCGGCGAAGGTGCCGCTGGCCGAACTGGTCGTGAAGTTCGGCAGCACCAGCGTCAGCGTCGCCAGCGTGACCAGCGCCGCCAGCGCCGGGCCGGCGCCCTCGATGCGAAACGACTGTTCGCGGTGCGCCAGCGCGCCGAGCAGCACGCAGACGCCGACCACGCCGTTGACGATGATCATCACCGCCGCAAAGATGGTGTCGCGCGCGAGGCCCGCCTTCTCGGGGCCGCCGGCCACCATCACGGACAGGATCAGCGCGACCTCGATCACCGTCACCGCGACTGCCAGCACCAGCGTTCCGTAGGGCTCGCCGACGCGGTGCGCCACGACCTCGGCGTGATGCACCGCCGCGAACACGGCGCCCATCAGCGCCACCACGCAGGCGCTGACCAGCAGCGTGCCGAGCGGCAGCGCCAGCGCAGCACCCAGCAGGGCTGCTGCGGCGGCCGGAAAGGCCCAGGTCCAGAGCGGCATCGGATCTCCCTTTGAGCGAGTTCGCGCCGACCGGCGGATCGGCGCACGGCCCGGATCATGCCCGTCGCAAAGCTCCGGTCCCTCGTGCAGTCCAAGGCCGAGCCGTCGGCCTCGGCGCCGCGGTCCTCGGCCCGTCGCGAAGCCCCTCTCCTCAGCGCTTGGGCGCCGACGCCCCCTGCACCGCCTCCAGTGCCCGGCGCTGCTCCGCGCGCGCGTCGAGCAGCAGCTTGTAGCTGGTGTAGTACTTGAAGATGTTGCGCACGTAGGTCGTGGTCTCGATGCCGATCTTCTCGGCGGTGACGATCTCCACGTTGTTGAACCACTTGTCCGGATCGAGCCCACGCTCGGCCGCGAGCTTGCGCATCTTGGCGATGTTGCCGGGGCCGGCGTTGTAGGCGGCAAAGGCGAACAGCGAACGGTTGTTGCCCTTGAAGTCGGCATCCTTGAAGTAGCGCGTCATCAGCTGGTCCATGTACTTGGTACCACCGTGGATGTTGGGCTCGATCTGGGCGATGTTGCCGACGGCGAGCTCCTTGCCGGTGGCCGGCATGATCTGCATCACGCCGATCGCGCCGACATGGCTCTTGGCGTCCTGGCGCAGCTGCGACTCCTGGTAGCCCTGCGCGGCCAGCATGATCGGGTCGAAACCGTACTTGTCGCCGTACTTGCGGAACAGCTCGATCGTCTGCTCCAAGCGCTTGATCTCTTCGGCGCCGGCGTTGTTGCGCAGCTGCTTGACGCGCTTGTTGAGCTGGGCCAGGCGGTAGTCGATGACGCCCTGCTTCTTGACCTGGCCGGTGTAGAACTGGTCGAGCGCGGCCGCCAGCTGCGGACTGTTGGAGCGGTGGGCCCAGCCGACGCGGCCACCGTCGCGCAGCACCAGGCTCTCGTGCAGCTTGATCTTGGGCAGCGTCTGGGCCCAGAGGCGCCCCTTCCAGTCATCGATGACGACGATCTGCAGCAGGCCGACGTTGAGCATCTCCAGCTTGTCCTCGTCCTCCAGCGCATCGGGCAGCGGCACGATCACGACGCGCGGTTTGCCGGCCGCCACCAGCCGCGTGTTGAGCGCCAGCAGGCTCTCGTAGTAGCTGGTCGACGGCCGCGCGTGCACGGTCTTGCCGGCGAGATCGTCGAGCGAGGCGATGGCCGGCGCGCCGGGGCCGGTGGCGATGATCTCGTTGACATCGCTGGCGTCGGCCGGGGCGGCGAAGTCGACGACCTTGTCACGCGCCTCGGTCACCGTGATGTTGCCGGCGGCAATGTCGCCAAGGCCGCTGGCCACGCCGCTGATCAGCTTGTCGCGCGTGGTCGGGATCAGGTAGACCGTCAGCGGCCGCTCGTCGAGGCGATCCTTGTAGGTCTTGTTGACCCAGCGCTCGAAGTCGCGCACCAGCTCGGCCGTGAGGCCGCGCTCGTGGCCGCGGTCGACGTAGTACAGCGAGCGGCTGAAGGGCACCAGCACGCGGATCATGCGGCGCTCGAGCATCTGCTCGAAGTCCCCGGTCCAGGGCTTGTTGGCGAGCTCCAGCGTCTTGGTGGTGGTGGCCGCGGACGGTGGCTTGGCCGGCGCCGAGGCCGCGGTCGCGGCTGGTGCAGCGGGAGCTGCCGCCAGCGTCGCACCGCCAGCGAAACAGAAGACCATGCCGAACAGGATGCCCGTGAAGCGGTTTCGCATCGCATGCCCTCCGAAGCGCGGCCGAGACCGCCGGTGCCGAACAGCCTACAGGTGAAGCGAGCCCACGCGTCGCCGGGTTCCTGCTAGGTTCAACCCGGCTCGGGTGGCGCGCCGATCGCCGATGATTCGGTCATGAGCGCCGTGATTCCGCCCCTGCCGCCGACCCTGCCCGCCGCGCTGCCGCGCATCCGCCCGGCCGAGCTGGCGCTGCTGGTCTCGGTGTTCGTGGTCGCCGCCTGCGGCCTGGTCTACGAGCTGGTGGCCGGCGCGCTGGCGAGCTACCTGCTCGGCGACTCGGTGCTGCAGTTCAGCACCGTGATCGGCACCTACCTGTTCGCGATGGGCATCGGCGCCTGGCTCAGCCGCTTCATCGAGCGTCAGCTGGTGGCGCACTTCGTGCGCATCGAGCTGCTGGTGGCGCTGGCCGGCGGCTTCATGCCGGCACTGCTGTTCGTGGTGCACGGCTCGCTGCCGGCCGGATCGGTGCTGCCGTTTCGCGTCGCGCTCTACGCGCTGGTGCTGGTGGTGGGCATCCTGGTCGGCCTCGAGATCCCGCTCGTGATGCGCATCCTCAAGCGCCACTTCAGCGAGCGCTACGCGCTCAAGGACCTGGTCGCGCAGGTGCTGACCTTCGACTACCTCGGCGCGCTCGCGGTCTCGATCGCCTTCCCGCTGCTGCTGGTGCCGCACCTCGGGCTGACGCGCACCGCGGTGATGTTCGGCCTGCTCAACGCGCTGGTCGCGGTCTGGTCGCTGTGGCTGTTCCGCGCCGAGCTGCGCGCCTGGCGCGCCCATGTGCTGGCCTGCGCGCTGGTGCTGGCGGCGCTGGTCGGCGCCTGGCTCGGCGCCGACGCGCTGAGCCGCTGGGCCGAGGACCGCTTCTACGGCGAGCACATCGTCTTCGCGCGCCAGTCGCCCTACCAGCGGGTGGTGGTCACGGCGTCGAATGGCGGGGTGCGGCTGTTCCTCAACGGCAACCTGCAGTTCAACTCGCGCGACGAGTACCGCTATCACGAGGCCCTGGTGCACCCGGCGATGCTGGCCCACGGCGCGCCGAAGCGGGTGCTGGTGCTCGGCGGCGGCGACGGCATGGCGGTGCGCGAGGTGCTGAGGCACCCCACGGTGGAGAGCGTCACCCTGGTCGAGCTCGATCCGGCCATGACCGAGCTGTTCGCCGGCGACCCGCTGCTGAGCGGGCTCAACAGCGGCGCGCTGAGCTCGCCCAAGCTGAAGATCGTCAACGAGGACGCCTTCGGCTGGCTCGAGCGGCAGCCGGCCGACGCCGGCTTCGACGTCATCGTGATCGACTTTCCCGACCCCAGCAGCTTCGCGATCGGCAAGCTCTACAGCACCAGCTTCTACGCGCTGGTCGATCGCCACCTCGGCGCCGCGGGCTATGCGGTGGTGCAGAGCACCTCGCCGCTGGTGGCGCGCAAGAGCTTCTGGACCATCGCCGCCACGCTCGAAGCGGTGGGCTTCGACAGCAGCGCCTATCACGCCCATGTGCCGAGCTTTGGCGAATGGGGCTTCGTGATCGCCAGCCGCCGGCCACTCGACGTGGCGGCGCTGCAGGCGCGTCCGCACTGGCCGCAAGGCCTGCGCTTCCTCACGCCGCACGGGCTGCCGGCGCTGTTCGACT
This sequence comes from Rivibacter subsaxonicus, assembly GCF_004217215.1. Classification (GTDB taxonomy): domain Bacteria; phylum Pseudomonadota; class Gammaproteobacteria; order Burkholderiales; family Burkholderiaceae_C; genus Rivibacter; species Rivibacter subsaxonicus. The sequence continues at coordinate 151,179 of NZ_SHKP01000005.1, read as the reverse complement.
TTCCGCCCGACATGGCGCGCGTCGAGGCCGAGCCGAACCGCCTCTCGACCCAGAGCCTGGTCCACAGCTTCGAGGCCGAGTGGGGCAAGGTGCACGATTGAGGCGGCGCGATCTGCTGGCCGCGGCGCTCGGCGCTGGCGCGCTGACGGGCTGCGGCCGGCCTGCGGCCGAACCCGGCTTCGACGGCGGCTGGCTCGGCGCCTCGCACCAGCGCGGACATGCGCTGCGTGATCAACGCGGCCATGCGCTGCGTGATCAGCACAGCCATGCGCCGCGCGACGGCGCGGCATCCGACCCAGTCGCCGGCGGGCCGCCGCGCCGTGTCTCGGTGCTGATTGCCGGCGGCGGCGTCGCCGGCCTGGCCGCGGTGCGCGCGCTGCAACGCGCCGGCATCGACGATTTCGCGCTGCTCGAACTCGAGGACGAGGTCGGCGGCAATGCGCGCGGCCACCGCATCGGCGGCATCGACTGCCCGCTCGGCGCGCACTACCTGCCGCTGCCGGGCGCGCAGGCGCGCGAACTCGGCGAGTGGCTGCACGAGCTGGGCCTGGCGCGCAGCGAACTCGGCCGCACCGTCTGGGACGAACGCTACCTCGCCCACGCGCCACAGGAACGGCTGTTCGTGAACGGCGCGCAGGGCGCGCAGTGGATCGAGGGCCTGCTGCCGCTGCAGGACGCCACGCCGGCCACGCTGGCCGCGCTGCGGCGCTTCGCCGACGAGGTCGACGCGGCGCGGCGCACGCTGGCCTTCTCGATGCCGACGCTGCGCAGCCCGTGGAGCGCCGGCCTGGCCGCGCTCGATGCCGAGCCCTTCGCCGCCTGGCTCGACGCGCGCGGCCACCGCGACCCGGCGCTGCGCTGGTACCTCGACTACTGCTGCCGCGACGACTACGGCGCCGGCGCGCATCAGGTCTCGGCCTGGGCCGGCCTCCACTACTTCGCGAGCCGGCACGGCTTTCACGCGCCCGGCGCGCAGGACGACGAGCAGGCGCACGACGCCGTGCTGACCTGGCCCGAGGGCAATGCCTGGCTCACGCGGCGGCTGGCCGCCGACATCGGCGCCGAACGGCTGCACACCGGCCGCGTGGTGCGGCGCATCGCGCCCGGTCGGCACGAGGTGGAGGTCGAGGCGATCGCCGCGGACGGCGAGCCCGAACGCTGGGTCGCGCAACGCGTGATCGTCGCGCTGCCGCTGTTCATCGCCGCGCACCTGATCGACCCGCTGCCGCCGGCCCTCGCGGCCGCCGCCGCGCACCTGCGCTACGCGCCCTGGCTGGTGAGCAACCTGCACCTGCGCGAGCCGCTGCTGGCGCGCGCCGGCGTGGCGCCGGCCTGGGACAACGTGCTGCACGCGAGCCCGGCGCTGGGCTATGTCGACGCGCGCCACCAGACGCTCGATCCGCGTCCCGGCCCCACCGTGCTGACGCACTACTGGGCGCTTGGCGGCGACAGCGCCGCCGAGCTCGCGGCCAACCGCGGCGCGCTGCTGCAACGGTCCTGGCAGGACTGGGCCCGCGCGGTGCTCGAGGACCTCGGCGTTGCGCACGCCGACATCGCGCGCCGCGTCGATCGCATCGACCTGATGCGCTACGGCCACGCGATGGCGATCCCGACGCCTGGGCTGCGCGGCGATCCGGCGCTGGCCGCGCTGGCGGCGCGCGACGCGACCTCGCGGCTCGCCTTTGCGCATGCCGATCTGTCGGCCTACTCGGTCTTCGAAGAGGCCTTCACGCGCGGCACGCTGGCCGGCGAGGGCGTGGGGCGCGCGCTCGCCGGCGCCGGACGGGCTCGCCGTTAGGATGCACCAATGAACCCGCCGCCGCCGGTCGTCACGCTCGCCTCGCCCTTCGGTTGGCTCGCCGCCGGCTGGCGCGACCTGTGGGCCACGCCGCTGGCGAGCCTGGCCCATGGCGTGCTGTGCGCGGCCTTCGGCGCGCTGCTGTTCAAGCTCGCGCACGATCGCTTCTGGGTGCTCGCCGGTGCCTTCTCGGGCTTCCTGCTGGTGGCGCCGGTGCTGGCGACCGGGCTCTACGCGATGAGCCGTGCGCGCGAACTGGGCCGCGCCTCGGGCATGGCGCGGGTGGCCGGCATCTGGGGTTCCTTCGATCGTCGGCTGGTGCTCTTCGGCCTCGGGCTGGCGGCGGCCGGCACCGGCTGGGTCTTCACCTCCGCGGCGCTGATCACCGGCTTTGCCGGCGTGCCGATCCGCGCGCCGATCGACTTCGTGCGCCACGTGATGCTGGCACCCGGCGTGTTCGGTCTGTTCGAGGTCTGGCTGCTGATGGGCGGGCTGCTCGCGGCGCCGGTGTTCGCCTCCAGCGTGGTCGCGATGCCGCTGCTGGTCGACCGTCGCGAGGCCGGCGTCGGCGACGCGATCGTGGCGAGCTGGCGCGCGGTGGTCGAGTACCCGGGCCCCTGCGCGCTGTGGGCGGCGTTGATCATGGGCCTGGTCGGGCTCGGGCTGGCGACGGCGCTGTTCGGCCTGGTCCTCATCGTGCCGTGGCTCGGCCATGCGAGCTGGCATGCGTACCGCGCGCTGGCGCCGGAGGGCCAGCGATGACTGAGCTCGGCGGTTTCACGGAGGAGCAGATCGCGCGCTTCGGCCTGACGATCGGCGTCGGCGCGTTCATCGTCTACATGCTGTTCGTGATCGCGCAGCTGGCTCGCGAGTCGAAGGCGGGGCGCTTCGGCACCTTCGTGCTGTTCGTCGTGCTGGCCTTCGGCATCTTCGGATTCGTGGCGAAGAACGTCATTGCCTGGGCGTTGGGGATCGAGTGACCTTCTCTCCTCCGCTGCCGCTGCCGCTGCCGCTGCCGCTGCCGCGGTCGCGCTGACTGACCTTGTCAGGACGCGCCGGGTCCCGGCCTCACGCAATACGCAATACGCAAACGCGGGGAAGATCGACGAGCGCTCAGCTCACCGTCGGCGCGCCGTGCCGCCGCTCGTGCCCGCCCGCCGCGTAGAAGGCCTTCTTCTCCGCATACATCTGCTGGTCGGCCCGGTGCAGCGCCGTCTCGAGACGCTCGCCCTGCTGGGCCGTGGCGCAGCCGATCGAGAAGTGCAGGCGGGGTGCGCCGTAGAACTGGTTGTTGACCTCGACCAGTTCGTCGATGCGGGCCAGCAGTGCTGGCGTCGCGCGCTCGTCCATGCCGGGCAGTAGCAGCGCGAACTCGTCGCCGCCAATGCGTGCCACGCAGGCCGGGCCGTCGATCGCCTTGCTGAACACCTCGCCGGCGCGGCGCAGCAGTGCGTCGCCGCCGGCATGGCCGGACTCGTCGTTGACGCTCTTCAGCCCGTTGAGGTCGGCCACCAGCACCGTGATGGGCCACGGGCCGCGGCGCTCGAGCCGCACCAGCTCGTCGTTGAAGAAGCTGCGGTTGCGCAGCTTGGTCAGCACGTCGTGCTTGCCAAGGAACTCCAGGTAGGCCTCGGCCTTCTTGCGCGCGGTGATGTCGGTCAGCGAGACCAGCACCAGGTCCCAGCTCGCCTCGTGGCCCGGCAGCACCGAGAACTGCAGCAGCACGTTGACCGTCTCGCCGCCGAGCGAGTAGTTCACGGTCTCTCGCTGCTGCAGCAGCTTGCCCTGCCATAGCTCGATCAGCTGCTCCTTGAAGTGGCTGGCCATCTCGTCGCGGAAGACGCGGCCGAGCGAGCGCAGCAGCGTGGGCTTGTCGGGCGCGCCGAACATGGAGAGCGTCTGGCGGTTGACGTCGATCACGCGGATCTCGGCCAGGCAGCGCTCGACGAATTCCGGATGCACGTCGACGAAGGTGCGGAAGTCGCTGATGCCCTGCTCGCGCAGCTCGTCGAGCAGGCTCTTGATGACGCTGAAGTCCTCGACCCACAGCGAGACCGGCGAATGCTCGAACAGCCCGCGTGCGTAGTCCTCGCTGGCGGCGATCGCGCGCTGCGCGGCGTTGCGCTCGGTGATGTCCTCGATCGCCAGCAGCACGCGCGACCAGTCGGCCTCGTGCCCGGGCAGCACCGTCGCACCGAGCTGGATCTCGATGCGGCGGCCGTCCAGCGCGTAGTTGACGCTGCGGCTCTCGAAGTGGCGCCGGCCCTCCCACAGCTGCGCCAGCTCCTCCACATGCTGGTCGAGCATGTCGTCGCGAAAGACCTCGGGCAGGCGCGCCACCAGCTCGTCGAGCGAGGCGGCGGCGTAGAGCTCGAGCGTGCGCCGGTTGACCTTGAGGATGCGGATCGAGTGGCTGCAGCTGGCGATCCGCGCCGGGTCGGCACGCAGGTGGGCGCGCAGGTCGCTGACACCCTCGGCACGCCAGCCATCGAACAGCCGCTTCAGTGCGCTGTAGTCCTCGAGCCAGAGCGAGACTGGCGCGAGGTCGAACATCAGGTCGGGATGGGTGGCGGTGACGGCGGCGGTGATCGGCGGGGTCATGCGGGCAAGCTGTTGTCGAAGGCGGGTCGGCTCAGGCGCGCATCAGCGCCTCGATCTCGTCGGCGGCGACGGGCACCTCGCGCGAGAGCAGTTCGCAGCCGCCGTCGGTGACGAGCACGTCGTCCTCGATGCGGATGCCGATGTTCCACCAGCGCTCGGCCACGTCAGCGGCCGGCCGCACGTAGATGCCGGGCTCGATGGTCAGCGCCATGCCCGGCTGCAGCAGGCGCGAGGGATGGCGTACCACGCGCTTGCCGAAGCCGTCGGGCTGCTCGACGGGCGCCTCGTCGCGTGCCAGGTAGTCGCCCGGGTCGTGCACGTCCAGGCCCAGCCAGTGGCCGGTGCCGTGCATGTAGAAGCGCTGGTAGGCGGCCTGCTCGATCACGTCGTCGAGGCCACCGACCGCGTCGCGCGCGAGCAGGCCGAGGTCGAGCATGCCCTGCGAGAGTACGCGCACCGCGGCCCAGTGGCCGTCCTGCTTGCGGGCGCCGGGGCGGGTCACGGCGATCGCCGCTTCCTGTGCCGCGACCACCAGCTCGTAGAGTTCGCGCTGGGCCGGCGTGAAGCGGCCATCGACCGGGAAGGTGCGTGTGATGTCGCTGGCATAGCCCTCGACCTCGGCGCCGGCATCGATCAGGCACAGCTCGCCGGCCTTGAGCTCGGCATAACCGGCGGCGTAGTGGAGGATGCAGGCGTTGGGGCCTGCGGCGACGATGCTTTCGTAGGACGGGCCGCTGGCGCCGGCATGGCGAAAGGCATAGAGCAGCTCGGCCTCGAGCTGGTGCTCGCGCAGGCCGGGCTTGCAGGCCTGCATCGCACGCCGGTGGCCGGAGGCGCCAATGCGGCCGGCGCGGCGCATCAGCTCGGCTTCAACGCCGTCCTTGAACAGGCGCAACTCGTCGATCAGCGGCGCAGCGTCGCACAGCCGCGGCGGGGTCTGCACGCCGGCGCGGCTCTTGGCCCGCAGCGCGTCGAGCGCGGCATGGATCGGGGCCGCCGCGTGCTCGGCATCGAAGGGCCACCAGACCGCGGGCTGGTCGGCCAGCCATTCGACCAGCGTGTCGTGCAGGGCCTCGGTCGGGCGCGCGGCATCGACGGCGAGCGCGGACGGCGCCGCCTCGGGGCCGAGTCGAACGCCGTCCCACAGCTCGCGCTCGGGGTCGCGCGGCGGACACAGCAGCAGGCTGCGACCGCTGGCGTCGAGCAGCAGCCAGCTGTCGGGCTCGGCGAAGCCGCTCAGGTAGAGGAAGCGGCTGTCGGCGCGAAACACATGGGTGTTGTCGCTGCCGTTGCGCAGCAGCACGCGCGCGGTCGGCAGCACCAGCACGCCGCCACCTGCGGCGGCGAGCCGGGCGGCGGTGCGCTGACGGCGCTGGACATGGGCGGGGGACGAGGAGGTCATGAGGGCTCGGGCGGGCAGGGTCGGCGCCGAATGGCTACGCTTGCGGACTCAGTCTAGATCGCCGGCCGCTTTGCGAGTTCGGCGGCGGTCGGCAACCCGTCACGCTTTCCATTGCTCAAGGAGAACAACATGCAATACCGTCGTCTGGGCCGCTCGGGCCTTCAGGTGAGCGCGCTCTCGCTCGGCTCGTGGGTCACCTATCACAACCAGGTCGACGTGGCCTCGGCGCGCGAGATGCTCGCGGCCGCGCTCGACGCCGGCATCAACTTCTTCGACAACGCCGAGATCTACGCCAACGGCCGCAGCGAGACGATCATGGGCGAGGCCTTCAAGCAGCTCGGCAAGCCGCGCCTCGACTACCTGGTCTCGACCAAGTTCTACTGGGGCCTGGGCCGCGCCAAGCCGGGCCAGCCGCCGCGCATCAACGGCCAGGACACGCTCAACCGCAAGTACCTGATGCAGGCCATCGACGGCGCGCTGCAGCGCATGCAGATGGACCACATCGACCTCGTCTTCTGCCACCGCGCCGACCCGCACACGCCGATCGAGGAGACGGTGCGCGCGATGAACGACATGATCGAGCAGGGCAAGGTGCTGTACTGGGGCACCAGCGAATGGACCGCCGAAGAGATCCGCGCCGCCTGGCAGATCGCCGACCGCCATGGCTGGCACAAGCCGGTGATGGAGCAGCCGCAGTACCACCTGTTCCACCGCAAGCGCGTGGAGCAGGAGTACGCCCGGCTCTACGAGGACACCGGCCTCGGCCTGACCACCTGGAGCCCGCTCGCCTCGGGCCTGCTGACCGGCAAGTACAAGGCCGGCATCCCCGAGGGCAGCCGTGGCGCGCTCGAGAGCATGGCCTTCCTGCGCGAGGGGCTCACCGATGCCGCCAAGAACAAGGCGGTCGGCGAGCTCGAGGGCGTGGCCGCCGACCTGGGCTGCAACGTTGCGCAGCTGGCGCTGGCCTGGGTCCACCGCAATCCGCGCGTCAGCACGGTGATCCTCGGCGCCAGCAAGCTGAGCCAGTTGCAGGACAACCTGAAGGCGCTCGAGGTCGCGCCGAAGCTCGATGCCGCGGTGCTCGAGCGCATCGACGGCATCACCAAGGCTCTGGCGGAGTAGGCGCCGGACGCGCCGGGGCGCTCCGAGCGCGGGGCCGGTTCAGAGCCCCGTCTGCGGCCGGTTCGAAGGATGGACCGGCGGCAGGCCCTGCAGCATCGCGTCGCGCGCGCCGCGCCGCTTCTCGGCGGCGATGCGCTTGCGCGTCTCGTTGACCTGGTCCATCTGCATCCGCACGAAGTTGGCCAGTTCCTCGACGCGCCCGGCGGCGCCGAACAGGCTGCCGGTGCGCGGCAGCTTGATCGCCTTGCCGTCGCGCTGCACCAGCGCCAGGTAGACGAGCTGCGGTCGCCAGGGCAGCCACTCGGGGCCGACCGGCTTCTCGATCACGTGCACCTCGCGCAGGTCCGACACCGCCAGCCGGCGCTGGCCGCGGCGCCAGCCGCGGCGCCAACTCACGAACTTGACGCTGGCCGCGACACGCTCCCAGACCCAGAGATCCCAGGCCAGCGCGAGCAACCAGCACAGGCCGGCCGCGGCCCACAGCCAGCCGGCGCCGCCGAGCCCGGTCCAGGCCGCGGCGATCGCCAGCCCGGCGCAGACGAGCAGCACCCAGGCCGGCCACAGCTGCGATTCGCCGGGCGAGAACAGTTGCCGGTGATAGAGACGCGAGTCGCTGTGCTCGCCCGACAAGGGCCGGGCGCTGAGCCACAGCGCGCGCAACGCGGCAGCCGCCAGTTGCTCGATTGCCGCCGCGGTGGCGGCGGCCACCGCGGCGCCGGTGATCAGTGCCACGAGGTTCATCAATGCTCCAGACCTACAGAATAGGCGCTCCTTCAGCCTGCGCGAGGGCTCGTCTCCAGGGCCCGCCAGCGCTGCTCGGTGCCGACGTCGGCCCACTCGCCGCGGTACAGCGAGCCGCCGACCCGACTGCGCGCGATGGCGGCTTCCAGCACCGGCCGCAGTGCGGCGCGTTCGCCCGTGCGCAGGTGGGCCACGCAATCAAATTTGAACAGTCCGACCGTCGAGTAGGTGTAACTAGAGGCGACGCCGGCGGCCGCTGGCGATGGCGCTGGCGGCGCCGCGTGCGATGCATCACGAGCCTGCGTCGCGGCCGTGTGGCCCAGGTGCACACGGCCCTCGGCGTCGAGCAGGAAATCGCCCTGCGGGTGGTGCGCCGGGTTCGGGATCAACCAGAGATGGACCTCGTCGTCGCTTGCCAAGAAGCGCTGCGCGGCGGCGGCGTCGAAGACGAAGTCGGGCAACCAGGCGTCGCCGGCGACCACCCAGCAGGCCTCGGGCTCGCCGAGCAGCGACCAGGCGCTGCGCAGGCCGCCGGCGGTCTCGAGCGCGCCGCCCCAGGCTCGGCCTTCCATCGAATAGCGCAGTTCCAGGCCGAAGCGGGTGCCGCTGCCCAGCGCCGGCTCGAACTGTTCCTCGAGCCAGGCGGTGTTGATGACCGCCAGCGGCACGCCGTCGCGTGCCAGCGCCGCGAGTTGCCACTCGATCAGCGGCTTGCAGCGCACCGGCAGCAACGGCTTGGGCGTGTGGTCGGTGTGCGGCCGCAGTCTTTCGCCACGGCCAGCGGCGAGGATCAGCGCGGGCAGCCTGGCCGCCGTCACGCGCTGTGCTCCACCGCCAGCGTCGCGCCGCGTTGCAGCGCATGCCGCTCGACGCGCTCCGGAGCGAAGGCCGCGATCAGCTCCTCGAGCAGGCCGTGCGCGGCCGCCGCATGGTCGCCGTGGCGCTGGCAGACGAATACGTCGAGCGTGACGCGGCCGATCTCGGGCCAAGTGTGGACGGCCAGGTGCGACTCGGCGAGCAGCAGCACGCCGGTCACGCCGCGCGGCTCGCCATGCTCCGGCGCGAAACCGTGGAAGCGTTCGCCGACCATGCGCAGGCCGCTGCGGTCGACCGCAGCGACGCAGAGCGCGCGCAGCGCGGCGGGATCGAACATCGGCAGTGCCAGGTCACTGCCGCGCGGGCAGCCGGCGAGGTCGGCGGTCAGGTGCAGGCCTTGCATTGGAAGCGGATTCGTCGGTTCGGAAGGGACGGGCGCCCAGCAGGCGCCACAGACTGGCCCGCCGACGATACAGCAGGCTCCGCGCCGGCCCGGACCGGCGGCGGGGCGACCCCCGTAAAATCCCGCGTTCCGCCGCGCCTCGCGCCGGCATCGCCGTTTCAACCGACCGCACCATGGCCTCCACTCCCCCGCAAGCGCTGTTCGCCGCCTCCACCCCGAAGGCGCCGCCGACCGAGATGGCCAACGCGATCCGCGCGTTGGCGATGGACGCGGTGCAGGCCGCCAACTCCGGCCACCCCGGGGCGCCGATGGGCATGGCCGAGATCGCGGTCGCGCTCTGGGGTCGCCACCTCCGCCACAACCCGGCCGACACCGCCTGGGCCGACCGCGACCGCTTCGTGCTGAGCAACGGCCACGGCTCGATGCTGCTGTACTCGCTGCTGCACCTGAGCGGCTACGAGCTGTCGATGGACGAGCTGCGCAACTTCCGCCAGCTGCACAGCAAGACCGCCGGCCATCCCGAGGCCGGCATCACGCCCGGTGTCGAGACGACGACCGGCCCGCTCGGCCAGGGCCTGACCAACGCGGTCGGCATGGCGCTGGCCGAAAAGCTGCTGGCGGCCGAGTTCAACCGCCCGGGCCACACGGTGGTCGACCACCGCACCTACGTCTTCCTCGGCGACGGCTGCCTGATGGAGGGCATCAGCCACGAGGCCAGCGCGCTGGCCGGCGCCTGGAAGCTCGGCAAGCTGATCGCCTTCTACGACGACAACGGCATCAGCATCGACGGCAAGGTCGCGCCCTGGTTCGTCGACGACACGCCCAAGCGCTTCGAGGCCTATGGCTGGCAGGTCATCGGCCCGATCGACGGCCACGACGTGAGCGCGGTCGACGCCGCGATCACCCAGGCCAAGCGCAGCGCCGAGACGCCGACGCTGATCGTCTGCAAGACCAGCATCGGCAAGGGTTCGCCCAACCGCGCCGGCACCGCCAAGGCGCATGGCGAGGCGCTCGGCGCCGAGGAGATCGCGCTGACCCGTGCCGCGATCAACTGGCACCACGCGCCCTTCGTGATCCCGGCCGAGGTCTACGCGGCCTGGGACGCCAAGGCCGCCGGCGCCGAACGCCAGGCAGCCTGGGAAGCGGCCTTCGCCAGCTACAAGGCGGCCCATCCCGAACTGGCCGTGGCCTTCGAGCGCCGCATGGCCGGCACGCTGCCCGAGAACTTTGCCCAGGTCGCGGTCGACGCCGCGATCGACGCCCACACCAAGGCCGAGACCATGGCCACGCGCAAGGCCAGCCAGGTCGCGCTCGAGGCCTTCACTGCCGCGCTGCCCGAACTGCTCGGCGGCAGCGCCGACCTGACCGGCTCGAACCTGACCAACACCAAGAGCACACCGCCACTGCGCTTCGACGCCGCCGGCGCAGTGGTCAAGGACGAGCAGGGTCGCGGCGGCCGCCACATCAACTACGGCGTGCGCGAGTTCGGCATGGCGGCGGTGATGAACGGCATCGCGCTGCACGGGGGCCTCATTCCCTACGGCGGCACCTTCCTGACCTTCAGCGACTACAGCCGCAACGCGATCCGCATGGCGGCGCTGATGAAGCAGCGCGTGATCCATGTGTTCACGCACGACTCGATCGGCCTCGGCGAGGATGGCCCGACGCACCAGAGCGTCGAGCACGCCGCCAGCCTGCGGCTGATCCCGAACCTCGACGTCTGGCGTCCGGCCGACACCGCCGAAACCACGGTGGCCTGGACCCGCGCGCTGCTCAACACGAGCAAGCCGACCGCTCTGCTGCTGAGCCGCCAGAACCTGCCCTACCTGCCCAAGGCCGGGCTCGACGAGATCAGCCGCGGCGCCTACGTGCTGGCCGAGCCGAGCGAGGTCGGCCTGAAGAAGAAGGCGCAGGCGGTGATCCTGGCCAGCGGCTCCGAGGCGCACCTGGCGCTGCATGCGCAGGCCGAGCTGGCGAAGTTGGGCATTGCCGTGCGCGTGGTCAGCGTGCCCAGCACCACCACCTTCGACCGCCAGGACTCGGCCTACAAGAGCAGCGTGCTGCCGGCCGGCGTGCCGCGCATCGCAGTCGAGGCCGGCGTCACCGACGGCTGGTGGAAGTACGGCTGCGCCGCGGTGGTCGGTCTCGACACCTACGGCGAGAGCGCGCCGGCACCGGCGCTGTTCAAGCATTTCGGATTTACCGCGCAGAACGTGGCGGACACGGTGCGCAAGGTTCTCGGCGCTTAACGGATTCTTTGACTCGGAGACTCTCTCATGACCATCAAGATCGGCATCAACGGCTTCGGCCGCATCGGGCGCATGGTGTTCCGTGCCGCCGTGCAGAATTTTGCGAACGACATCGAAGTCGTCGGCATCAACGACCTGCTCGAGCCCGACTACCTGGCCTACATGCTGAAGTACGACTCGGTGCACGGCCGCTTCAAGGGCGAGATCGCGGTCGACGGCAACACGCTGATCGTCAACGGCAAGCGGATCCGCCTCACGGCCGTGAAGGACCCGGCCGAGCTCAAGTGGGGCGAGGTCGGCGCCGACATCGTGGTCGAGTCGACCGGCCTGTTCCTGACCAAGGAAACCTGCCAGAAGCACATCGACGCCGGCGCCCGCAAGGTGATCCAGAGCGCACCGTCGAAGGACGATACGCCGATGTTCGTCTACGGCGTCAACGACAAGTCCTACAAGGGCGAGGCGATCATCTCCAACGCCTCGTGCACCACCAACTGCCTGGCTCCGGTCGCCAAGGTGCTCAACGACAGCTTCGGCATCAAGCGCGGCCTGATGACCACGGTGCATGCCACCACCGCGACCCAGAAGACGGTCGACGGCCCGAGCAACAAGGACTGGCGCGGCGGCCGCGGCATCCTCGAGAACATCATCCCGAGCAGCACCGGTGCGGCCAAGGCGGTCGGCGTGGTGATCCCCGAGCTCAACAAGAAGCTCACCGGCATGTCGTTCCGGGTTCCGACCTCGGACGTCTCGGTGATCGACCTGACGGTCGAACTCGTCAAGGACGCCTCGTACAAGGACATCTGCGCCGCGATGAAGGCCGCCGCCGACGGCCCGATGAAGGGCGTGCTGGCCTACACCGAGGACAAGGTGGTCGCCACCGACTTCCGCGGCGAGTCCTGCACCTCGGTGTTCGACGCCGAGGCCGGCATCGCGCTCGACAGCACCTTCGTCAAGGTCGTTGCCTGGTACGACAACGAATGGGGCTATTCGAACAAGGTGCTCGAAATGGTTCGTGTCATCGCGAAGTGATTGCTAATTTACGACGGTGACCGAGGCGGCCCGGAAGGGCCGGATCGGCCAGCACGAAGGCGCCCGAGGGCGCCTTTTTTGCGGCCAGCCGCCAGCTGCCGGGGTCGTGTTTCCCCGTGTAAACAAGCACCCGCTACTAGGGAAGGGAACGCGCCAGCGTGACAACCGGCTCATACACTGGTTACAAGCTCGTCCGGCGGTCATAAAAATGTCGAAACTCCCAACCGTTCTCGTGCGGCGTCTGTGCCTCTTCGTGGCGGCCGCCGCCGCTGTCGGCGGCTTTGGTGCAGCCCAGGCAACGCCGGCCGGAGATGCCCGGGTGATCGTCAAGCTGCGCGCCGAGGGCGACGCGCCGACCGATCTGGATGCCCGGCGCCGGCACTTCCAGTCGCGCCTGGATCTGGTCGCGCGGCGCCAGAACCTGCCCGCGCTGCAGGGTGCGGACGCGGCGATCGGCAGTGATCAGCGCGTGGTGCGCGCCAGCGGCATCGACGCCAAGGCGCTGGCCGAGCGCCTGTCGAGCGACCCCGGCGTGGCCTATGCCGTGCCCGATCGCCGCGTGCGCCGAGCCGCGGCCCCCAACGATCCGCTGTTCGCGGTCGGCGGTGCCGGCGGGCCCGCGGTGGGCCAGTGGTACCTGCGGCCGCCTTCGGCCGAGTTCGTCAGCGCGATCAACGCCCAGGGCGCCTGGGACCTCAACCGCGGCAGCGCCAGCGTGGTGGTGGCGGTGCTCGACACCGGTGTGCGCCCCGAGCACCCGGACTTCGCCGGCAAGCTGGTGACGGGCTACGACTTCGTCAGCGGCCCCAACGACAACGATCCCCACCCCGGCCGCGACGCCGACCCCAGCGACCCGGGCGACTGGGTCAGCCAGGCCGACATCAACGCCGGCATCGTCAGCGCCGATTGCGAGGTCCAGTCCAGCAGCTGGCACGGCACCGACGTGACCGGCATCGTCGCCGCCGGCACCGACAACGGCATCGGCATGGCCGGCGTAGGCCGGGACGTCAAGGTGATGCCGGTGCGCGTGCTCGGCAAGTGCGACGGCCGCCAGTCCGACATCGTCGCCGCGATGCGCTGGGCCGCCGGCATAGCGGTGCCCGGCCTGCCGTCGAACCCGAATCCGGTGCGCGTCATCAACCTCAGCCTGGGCAGCTCGGGCGCCTGCGATGCGGCCTACGCGGATGCCATCCGCGACGTGACGGCGCGCGGGGTGGTGGTGGTCGCCTCGGCCGGCAATACCGCGGGCCACGCGATGTCGGCGCCGGCCAACTGCGCCGGCGTGATCGGCGTCACTGCCTTGCGCCACATCGGCACCAAGGTCGGCTTCTCCGACCTCGGCGCCGAGGCGACGATCGCCGCCCCCGGCGGCAACTGCGTCAATGACAGCGGTGCCTGCCTGTACCCGATCCTCACGACCACCAACAACGGTCTCACCTCGCCGGCCGGCTCGACCTACAGCGACAGCTTCGACTTCACCGTCGGCACCAGCTTCGCCGCCCCGCAGGTGGCCGGCGCGGCGGCGCTGATGCTCTCGGAGCAGCCGGCGCTGGCGCCGGCCGAGGTGCGCAGCATGCTGATGGCCAGCGCACGGCCGTTCCCGGATAGCGGTGCCGCCGTTGGCACGCCGCAATGTCTGGCCCCGTACAAGGATGCCGGCGGCAATCCGGTCGACCAGCTCGAGTGCTACTGCACCACCGCCACCTGTGGCGCCGGCATGCTCGACGTGCAGGCCGCGGTACTCGCGGTGCAGGGGGTGCAAGCGCGCATCACGGTGAGCCCGGCCGCGCCGCAAGCGAACATGCTGCTGACGCTGAGCGCTGCCGACACGCTGCTCGCTAGCGGGCGCCAGATCGCCTCGGCGCGCTGGACGCTGATCAGTGGCGGCGGCATCGTCACCGCGCTGTCCGCGACCGAAGGCCTCAGCGTCTCGGCCACGCCGACCGGTGGCGGCAGTTTTAGCGTGTCGCTGACCGTGACCGACAGCGCCGGCGCGACTTCCACCACCCTGCGCGTGATCGAGGTCGCGCTGCCGGCGCCGGTCGACAACGGCGGCGGTGGCGCGCTCGGCCTCGGCTGGCTGCTGTTGCTGGCCCTGGCGGTGGTGATGGCGGCGCGGCAACGGGCTCCGGCCACCGGCGTCGCCCGCTAAGGGCGCAGGCCCGACGACGCCTCAGGCGTCGGTCGGTCGACGCACTACTCAGCCGCCGTTGCCGGGCGCGCAGGCGGCAAAGCGATGCGCGCTGGACTGCTCGCGCGTGAGCGCCTGCAACTGCTCCTGCTGCTCGGCATTGGCGGCCGGTACGCGCAGCAGGTACTGCGCCTCGCCGCTGCCCGGTGGCGCCAGCACCCGCGCCGAGCGGACGCCGCGTGCATTGAGCGCAGCCAGCTGCGCGTCGGCCTCGCCGCGCTGTGCGTAGCGGCCCAGCACCAGCAACAGCAGCGGGCCGCTGCTCACCGTCTCCGGCGTGACGCCGCGCCGCAGCAGTTCCTCACGTCTGTTGCGCATCGCCTCGCGGTCGGGGAAGGGGCCCATCGCCAGCCACCAGCCCGGCACGGCCTCGCGCCATTCCCAGCGCACCGCGGGTTGCACACCGCGCAGCGCGGTCTCGACCGGCGCCCGCTCGGCACTGCCGAAGGGGCCGGCCTCGAGGCAGGCCGTGGCCGACGACGCGGCCCGCTGGGCATCTGACAAGGGCTCGCTGGCGGCCGCGTCCGGCGTGGCCGCCGGCTGCGAGTCGGCCGGCACCACGGTGGCCGAAGGCGGTGCGGCCAGCAGCTTGATGGCCTGCGGCTGCAACTGCTGCGCCATGCGTTGCGGCTCGCGACCGTCGCCGGGCCCGGGCAGGCCGACCGCGCTGGTGACCGGTTCCAGCCAGCCCGTGCGCCAGGCCAGGAAGCCGAGGTTGGCGACCAGCAGCAGCAGAAACAGCGAGCGCAGAAGCATGGGCGGCGATCGGAGGGTGATTCAGGCCAGGGGGCGAACGGTGACTTCGGCGCTCAGCAGCCTCAACGGTGGTGCCGAGGTGCCTGCATCGAGCAGCAGTGCGCCGCTGTCGTCGATGCCGGCGCCGCGCCCGCGATGCAGGAGGCTGCCGTCGGCGGCCAGCGTTTGCAACTCGCGGCCGAGCAGGGCGTCGCGCGCGGCGTAGCGGCGCTGCAGCCCGGCGTCGAAGCCCTCGCGCTCGAAGCGATCCAGCGCCTGCAGCAAGGGCAGCGCGACAAGTTCGAGTACCGCGGCGGCGTCGAGTGCCGGATCGACCTGCTCGAGGCCGACCGGTTCGATGGCGGCGATCGGGCCACGGGCCGCAGCCGCCTCGGCCGGCGGCGTGCGGATGTTGATGCCCACACCGACCACGACCTGGCGCGCGGCACCGGCGCCGAGGCTCTGGGTCTCGATCAGCACGCCACCGAGCTTGCGGTCGACCCCGTCGGCGCAGAGCCACAGGTCGTTCGGCCATTTCAGTCGCAGCGAGGGGTGCAGGGCCTCGGCCAGCGCCACGCCGACCGCGAGCGACAGCCCTTCCCAGCGCCGTGGTTCCAGCGTGAGCCCGAGCGAGAAGCACAGCGAGCCGACGCTGCCGCCGTCGGACCACCAGCGCCGACCGAGGCGGCCGCGGCCGGCGGTCTGGCGTTCGGCCACCAGCAGGCAGGGCGCGAGGTCACCGGCGCGCGCCCGTTCGAGCAGGCGCGTGTTGCTCGAGTCGCACTCGGCCACCACCTCGACCCGCAGCCCGGGGCGCAACGCGGCCAGCCGTCCCCTCAGGGATTCAACCGGCCACGACAGCGGCGAGGGCTGCAACTCGACCACGGCTAGCGTTTGGGCGCGAGCATCGTGCCGCGGCAGCGCGGGCTGCCGCAGTGGCAGGCGTACTCGGCCTTGAGCTTGGGCGTGTAGCGCTCGTCGATCACGAGACCGTAGTCGTAGAACAGCTCCTCGCCTGGCCTCAGGTCGCGCAGCGCCTTGATGAAGACGCGACCGTCATCGGTTTCGTCGGCCTCGCAGTTGGGGTCGCAGGCATGGTTGATCCAGCGCGCCGCGTTGCCGCCGACCTTGGCATCGATCACATGCTTGTCGTCGATGTGAAAGAAGAAGGTGTGGTTCGGGTCCTTCGGATCGTGCGGATGGCGGCGCAGCGCCTCGGGCCACGTGATGATCTCGCCGGTGTACTCGATCAGCGTCTCGCCGGCGGCAATGGCCTGCAGCGCGAACACGCCCTTGCCATGGACGCCGCTGCGACGCACCTGGATCCGGCGGCCACTGGCCGCGGCGGAGCTCGTCTTCGACTTTGGGGGCTGGGAGCGGGCGGCACGCGCTTGCGTCATGGATCGACTTCGGTACATTGAATTAGGCAGGCGCGCGCGTGTGTGTGTGCGCACGTGCGAGAAGGCCCGGATTGTAGGGACGCCCAAAAGGCGCGTTATGGTTCGGCCGCAACAGACATCAGAGCCACAGCAGCAGACGACATGAGCAAGACACTGGTCATCGCCGAGAAGCCCTCGGTAGCGCAGGACATCGTGCGTGCCCTCACGCCGATCGCCGGCAAGTTCGAGAAGCACGACGAGTACTTCGAGGCCGAGCACTACCTCGTCTCGTCGGCGGTCGGCCACCTAGTCGAGATCAAGGCGCCGGAGGAGTTCGACGTCAAGCGCGGCAAATGGAGCTTCGCCAACCTGCCGGTGATCCCGCCGCACTTCGACCTGAACCCGATCGACAAGAGCAAGGGCCGGCTCAATGCGCTGGTCAAGCTGATCAAGCGCAAGGACGTCAGCGCGCTGATCAACGCCTGCGACGCCGGGCGCGAGGGCGAGTTGATCTTTCGCCTGATCGTGCAGTTCGCCGACAACAACAAGAAGGCGCTCGACAAGCCGATCCAGCGCCTGTGGCTGCAGAGCATGACGCCGGCGGCGATTCGCGAGGGCTTCGAGAAGCTGCGCAGCGATGCCCAGATGCAGGGCCTGAGTGATGCCGCGCGCAGCCGCAGCGAGGCCGACTGGATGGTCGGCATCAACGGCACGCGCGCGATGACGGCCTTCAACTCGCGCGACGGCGGCTTCTTCCTCACCACCGTCGGCCGGGTGCAGACGCCGACGCTGTCGATCGTGGTCGAGCGCGAGGAGAAGATCCGCAAGCACGTGGCGCGCGCCTACTGGGAGGTCAAGGCGAGCTTTGCGGCGCAGGCCGGCGAGTACGAGGGCAAGTGGTTCGACCCGAAGTGGAAGAAGAACCCGGACGACGTGGAACTGCGCGCCGACCGGCTGTGGAGCGAGGCCGACGCGAACGCAATCGCCGAGGCCGTGCGTGGCCAGCCGGCCAGCGTCAGCGAGGAAGCAAAGCCCTCCAACTCGAGCTGCCCGGCGCTCTACGACCTGACCACGCTGCAGCGTGAGGCCAACTCGCGCTTCGGCTTCTCGGCCAAGACCACGCTGTCGCTGGCGCAGGCGCTGTACGAGAAGCACAAGGTCCTGACCTATCCGCGGACCGATTCGCGCGCGCTGCCCGAGGACTACCTCGCCACCGTCAAGAGCACCTTCGAGATGATCGGCAGCGAGGACCTGCCCGGTCCGCTGCGCGAACTGGCGCAGCACGCGCGCAAGGCGTTGAAAGAGGGCTACGTCAAGCCGACCAAGAAGGTGTTCGACAACGCCAAGGTCTCGGACCACTTCGCGATCATCCCGACGCTGCAGCCGCCGCGCTCGCTGAGCGAGATCGAGGCCAAGCTCTACGACCTCGTCGTCAAGCGCTTCCTGGCAGTGTTCTACCCACCGGCCGAGTTCATGGTCACGACGCGCATCAGCACGGTGAAGACTGGCACCGCGCAGCACGCCTTCCAGACCAACGGCAAGGTGCTGGTGCGGCCTGGCTGGCTGGCGGTGTACGGCAAGGAGGCTCAGGAGGACGACGCCAACCTGGTGGCGGTGGCCGAGGGCGAGCTGGTCACGACCGAAAGCGTCGACGTGCTGGCCCTCAAGACCAAGCCGCCGGCGCGCTACACCGAGGCCACGCTGCTGAGTGCGATGGAAGGCGCCGGCAAGCTGATCGACGACGACGAGTTGCGCGAGGCGATGGCCGAGAAGGGCCTCGGCACGCCGGCCACGCGCGCCCAGACCATCGAGGGCCTGATCTTCGAGAAGTACATGCTGCGCGAGGGCCGCGAGCTGATCCCGACCGCCAAGGCCTTTCAGCTGATGACGCTGCTGCGCGGGCTGGAGGTGGAAGAACTCACCAAGCCCGAGCTGACCGGCAACTGGGAGTACCAGCTGGCGCAGATGGAGCATGGCAAGCTCAGCCGCGACGCCTTCATGAAGGACATCGCGCTGATGGCCGAGCGCATCGTCAGCAAGGCCAAGGGCTACGACCGCGACACCGTGCCGGGCGACTACGCGACGCTGGCCACGCCCTGTCCGAACTGCGGCGGCGTGGTCAAGGAGAACTACCGCCGCTTCACCTGCACCGGCAAGGGCGACTCGGGCGAGGGCTGCGGCTTCTCGATCGGCAAGATCCCCGGCGGCCGCGCCTTCGAGATCGCCGAGGCCGAGGCCTTCCTGCGCGATAAGAAGATCGGCCCGCTCGAGGGCTTCAGATCCAAGGCCGGCTGGCCCTTCACCGCCGAACTGGCACTGGTGTTCGACGACGAGATCAAGAACTGGAAGCTCGAGTTCGACTTCGGCGACGATGCCAAGAATGGCGAGGGCGACGGCACGCCGGTCGACTTCTCGGACCAGCAGAGCCTGGGCGCCTGCCCCAAGTGCAAGGGGCATGTGTATGAGCACGGCACCAGCTATGTCTGCGAGCACAGCGTCGGCGCCCACGTGACCTGCGACTTCAAGAGCGGCAAGATCATCCTGCAGCAGCCGGTGGCGCGCGAGCAGATGAGCAAGCTGCTGGCGACCGGCAAGACCGAGCAGCTCGAGAACTTCGTCTCCAACAAGACGCGACGCAAGTTCAAGGCCTTCCTCGCCTTCGATGCCAAGGAAGGCAAGGTGATCTTCGAGTTCGCGCCACGCGAGCCGCGCGCAGCGGCGGCCAAGAAGACGCCGGCGGCGAAGAAGGCCGCGGCCAAGAAGGCGGCCTGAGCGCTACGCGGCCGGGCCGACGAGCGGCAACGGTGTGAGCGATTCCGCGTCGACCGCTCCGTCGGCCAGCCTGCTGGCCAACCTGCGCGAGGAGCTGGTGCGCTACGCACCCTTCGCGCAGATGCAGCTCGAGCACGTCGAGCGCTTTCTCGCCGCCGCGCGACAGGCCTACTACGCGCCGGGCGAGCAGCTGCTGGCGCCGGCCGACGGCGTGGTCGAGCATCTGTACCTCGTGCGCCAGGGGCGCGTCACCGGCCGCCGCGGGCTGGCCGAGACGGCCGGCGGTTTCCAGATGGAGGCCGGCGACCTGTTTCCGGTCGGCGCGGTGATGGGCGCGCGCGCGGTCACCGCCAGCTATCACGCGAGCGAGGACACCTTCTGCCTGTTGCTGCCGGTGGCCGAACTGAAGTCGCTCATCGCCGACAGCGCGCCGCTGGCCGACTTCCTGAACCGGCGCGTGCTGCGTTTCCTCGAGCTCTCGCGCCAGGCGCTGCAGGTGGCCTACGCCTCGCAGACGCTGGCCGAGCAGTCGCTGGAGGCGCCGCTGGCGGCGCTGGTGCGCAAGGCACCGATTGGCGTGAGCGCCGACACGCCGCTGGCGCAGGCGCTGGCGCTGATGCACGAGCGGCGCATCGGCTCGGTTTTGGTGTTCGACGAGGACGACGGCCTGCGCGGCATCCTGACCCGGCACGACGTGCTCGGCCGCGTGACGCTGGCCCAGTTGCCGCTGCAGACCCCGGTGGCGCAGGTGATGACGAGCCCGGTCCACAGCCTCACGGTCGACCACAGCGCGCACGACGCGGCGCTGCTGATGTCGCGCCATGGCATCCGCCATGTGCCGGTCACCGAGGGCGGGCGCGTGGTCAGCATGGTGTCCGAGCGCGACCTGTTCGCGATGCAGCGGCTCTCGCTCAAGCAGGTCGGCACCGCGATCCGCGCCGCGCGCGACGTGGAGATGCTGCGCGCGGTGGCGCAGGACATCCGCCGCTTCGCCGCCAACCTGCTCGGCCAGGGCGTGCGCGCGCGCCAGCTGACCGAACTGATCAGCCACCTCAACGACGTGCTGACCGAGCGCCTGGTGCAGATCGTCGCCGAGGCGCGCGGCATCGACCTCGGCCGCGCCTGCTGGCTGGCCTTCGGCTCCGAGGGCCGCAGCGAGCAGACCATCTCCACCGACCAGGACAACGGCCTGGTCTTCGAAAGCGCCGATCCGGCGGCCGAGCGCCCGCGCTGGCTGGCCTTCGCGCACGAGGTCAACGAGGCGCTCGACAGCTGCGGCTACCCGCTGTGTCGCGGCAACGTGATGGCATCGAACCCGGAGTGCTGCCTCAGCGTGGCCGAATGGCGCCAGCGCTTCGGCGAGTGGATCGAGCACGGCGCGCCGGAGGACCTGCTCAAGGCCAGCATCTACTTCGACCTGCGGCCGGTGGCGGGACGGCTCGAGCTGGCCGAGCCGCTGGTGGCGATGATCAGCGCCGAGGCCGGCCGCGTGCCGCGTTTCATGCGCCAGATGGCGCTGAACGCGCTGCGCAACCGCGCGCCGCTGAACTGGATGGGCGCGATCGAGACGCGCGACGAGGGCGGGCGCGAGGTGGTCGACATCAAGCTGCGCGGCACCGCGCTGTTCGTCGACGCGGCCCGGCTCTACGCCCTGGCGCATGGCGTGCGTGCGGTGGGTACGCGAGGCCGCTTCGAGGCCATCGGCCGCGCGCTCGGCGTCGAGCCGCAGGAGAGCGAGGCCTGGATCGGCGGCTTCGAGTTCCTGCAGATGCTGCGCCTGCAGGTGCAGATCGAGCGCGGCAGCCGCGAGGCGGTCGACGCGCCCGACGGCAACCCGAACCTGGTCGACGTGGCCGCGCTCAACGACATCGACCGGCGCGTTCTCAAGGAAAGCCTGCGCGTGGCGCGCCGCCTGCAGCAGCGCATGGAGCTGGACTACCAGCGATGAGCCTGTGGCGACAAGCGATACGACACCTCGGTGGCCAGGCCTCGCGCACGGCGACGCGCTGGGCGGTGGTCGATGTCGAGGCCAGCGGACTCGATGCCCGCCGTGACCGCCTGCTGGCGATCGCCGCGATCGCGATCGACGCCGAGGCCGCGGCGCCGCGCATCGTGCTCGGCGACAGCTTCGAGGTCGTGCTGCGCCAGGACGAGGTGGTCGCCGACAAGCCCAACATCCTGCTGCACGGCATCGGCGTCGGTGCCCAGCGCGGCGGCGTGCCGGCGGCGCAGGCGTTGCAGGACTTCGAACGCTGGCGCGCCGGCGCGCCGCTGCTCGCCTTCCATGCCGCCTTCGACCAGACGCTGATCGCGCGCGCCTTCGCGAGCCGGCTTCGGCGCCGGCTCGACGCCGAATGGGTCGACCTCGAGCATGTGGCCGAGGTGGTGCAGCCGGCAGTCGCCGCAAGAACGCTCGACGAGTGGATGGCGCACTTCGGCATCCGTTGCGCGCAGCGCCACCAGGCCGCAGCCGACGCGCTGGCCACCGCCGAACTGCTGCTCAAGCTGTGGCCGGCAATCCGCAGGCAGGCGCCGCGGCCGGACTTCGGCGCGCTGCAGCAGATGGCAGGCCAGCGCCGCTGGCTACCATGACGACCCCCACGCTTGCCGCTGCGCGGCTGCGCTGCCCCCCGCGGGGGCGCAGTCCGGCTCGGGGCGGCCCAGCGCCGGACTGAGCCGCAGTTCTCCACCAATCAGCCCGTCGGATGCCCTCGGTCCTGTTCCTCAAGCTGCTCGCGATCTTCGTGACGATCGCGATCGGCTGGGCCGCCGGCCGCACCAAGGCCTTCAGCGGCGGCGAGGCGGCGCGCATCCTGTCCAACGCGGCCTTCTTCGTGTTCGCGCCGGCGCTGCTGTTCCGCGCCACCGCGCGCATCGACTTCCAGACCCTGCCGTGGCGCGCGCTGCTGGCCTTCTTCGTGCCGGTGGTGTTGTGGATGCTGGCGGTCTACGTCTGGCAGCGCCGGCGTGCGGCCGCGAGCGCGCCGGCGCTGCCGGCGGTGCGCGCCATTACCGTGGCCTTCGGCAACAACGCCCAGCTCGGCATCCCGATCGCCACCGCGCTGTTCGGCGAGGTCGGGCTGCAGGTGCATCTGGCGGTGGTGAGCCTGCATGCGCTGACGCTTCTGACGATCCTCACGCTGCTGGTCGAGCGCGACCTCGCGCACGCCCAGGCCCAGGCCTCGGGCCAGCGGCCACCGCTGTTGCACACCTTGCTGCTGGTGGTGCGCAACACGGTGATCCACCCGATCGTGCTGCCGGTGCTGGCCGGCATGGCCTGGAACTTCACCGGGCTGCCGATCCCGGGCCCGGTCGACGAGGTGCTGCTGATGCTGGGTACCGCGGTGGTGCCGCTGTGCCTGGTCGCGATCGGCCTCTCGATGGGTCACTACGGGCTGAAGGGCGCGGCCGGCGCTGCCGCCAGCTTGGCGGCCGGCAAGCTGCTGGTGCAGCCGGCGCTCGTGCTGGGCGCCGGCCTGCTGCTCGGCCTGCCGGCGCTGGCGCTGGCGGTGATCGTGATGGCGGCGGCCAATCCGACCGGCGCCAACGCGCTGATGTTCGCCCAGCGCTACCGCAGCCAGGAGGGCGAGGCGACCGCGGCGATCGTGCTGTCGACGCTGGCCTTCGTGGCGACGGCGCCGCTGTGGCTGCTGCTTTTGCAGTTCTTTACGACGCGCTGACCGCGGCGCAAGGTGCTGCGCTCAGGCTTGAAACAAACACATAACCGGGAGCGAAAGATGAGGTTCTGGATCCGGCGCGGCGCCGGCACGGCGATGCTCGCACTGCTCGCGGGCTGTGGCGGCGGCGACGCGGACAGCGGCGCACCGACGCTCGACGATGCGCAGCGCGCCAGCGCCGCGCAGGCCACGGCCCAGGCCAACGCCACCTGCACCGCAGTACGGCCCTTCTACTGGGAGATCGGCCGCAGCGGCGGCCGGCTGGCCGGCGGCACGGTTGGCGGCGCGACGCCGACGCGCGAGACGGTGATGCCGATCGCCTCGGCCTCCAAGATGCTCTATGCCGGCTACGTGGCCGAGCGTCGGGCCGGCGCGCTGAGCGCCGACGACATCCGTTTCCTGAGCTTTCGCAGCGGCTACACCAGCTTCGACAGCTGCGCCCAGCTCGATACCGTCGGCAGCTGCGCCGCCAGCGGCAGCAACGGCGACTACACCGCCGCTCACGACGGCAAGTTCTTCTACGGCGGTGGCCACATGCAGCAGCATGCCGCGCAGCCCTCGCTGATGGGGCTTGCCGCGCTCGACAACGCCGCGCTCGCGGCCGAACTGCGCAGCCGCCTCGGCAGCGCGATCGCGCTCGACTACTCGCAGCCGCAACCGGCCGGCGGCGTGCGCATGTCGGCGGCCGACTACGCGCTGTTCCTGCAGCGCGTGCTCGCCGGCTCGCTGCGCCTGCGTGAGCTGCTCGGCACGAGCGCGGTGCACACGAATCCGCTGCTCTATCCGGCCGAGGCACTGTCGACGCCGGTGCCGCTCGGTGAGAGCTGGAGCTACTCGATCGGGCACTGGGTCGAGACCGATCCGCTGGTCGGCGACGGCGCCTTCAGCAGCGCCGGCGCCTTCGGTTTCTATCCGTGGATCGACGCCGGCAGGACGAGCTACGGCGTGCTGGCCCGGGTCTCGCTG
Source organism: Rivibacter subsaxonicus (assembly GCF_004217215.1). Lineage (GTDB taxonomy): Bacteria > Pseudomonadota > Gammaproteobacteria > Burkholderiales > Burkholderiaceae_C > Rivibacter > Rivibacter subsaxonicus. Next base: position 127,298 of record NZ_SHKP01000005.1, on the reverse strand, counting down.
GCCACCGGCGGCAGCGCGGGCGGCCCGGGCATGCAATCGGCCGCCTGCGGACGGTTGATCCGCAAGGCCTGGCTGTCGGGGCAGTCGATTCCCTGAGTCCCGCGGCTCCAAGGGCACCTGCGTGGCCTTGGACGGGACGAAGGACGCGAGCTCTGCGAGCGGCATGAGCCGCAGCCGCGCGACAATCGGCGCATGAACGCGCCCGATGCCTCCGCCGTGAACGCCTTGATGGACGAACTGGGCAGCGCGGCCCGGGCCGCCGCAGCCCGCATGGCCGCGGCGCCGACCGCAGCTCGCAACGACGCGCTGCTGAAGCTCGCCGCGCTGCTGCGCGAGCAGCGCGCGCCGCTGGCCGCCGCCAACGCGCTGGACATCGAGGCCGCGCTGGCCGGAGGCTTGAGCGGCCCGATGGTCGATCGTCTGCGACTCGACGACAAGGTGCTCGACACCGTGGCCGAGGGCTGCGAGCAGATCGCCGCGATGGACGATCCGGTCGGCGAGATCACCGAACTCAAGCGCCGGCCGAGCGGCATCAGCGTCGGCCGCATGCGCGTGCCGCTGGGCGTGTTCGGCATGATCTACGAGAGCCGGCCGAACGTGACGATCGAGGCCGCCTCGCTCGCGATCAAGAGCGGCAACGCGGCCATCCTGCGCGGCGGCTCGGAGGCGATCCATTCCAACCTCGCGCTCGCAGGCCTGGTGCAGCAGGCGCTGGCCGGCGCCGGGCTGCCGGTCGAGGCGGTGCAGCTGGTGCCGACCACCGACCGCGCCGCCGTCGGCCGCCTGATCGCGATGCCCGCCTACGTCGACGTGATCATCCCGCGTGGCGGCAAGAGCCTGATCGAGCGCATCAGTGCGGAAGCCAAGGTGCCGGTCATCAAGCACCTCGACGGCAACTGCCATGTCTACGTCGACGCCGAGGTCGACCTCGAACTGGCGCTGAAGGTCACGGACAACGCCAAGACGCAGAAATACAGCCCGTGCAACGCGACCGAGTCGCTGCTGGTGCATGTGGACAGCGCCGCCGCCTTCCTGCCGCGCATCGGCGCGATCTTCGCGGCCAAGGGGGTGGAGATGCGCTGCGGCCCGCGCGCCAAGGCGTTGCTCGCTTCGGTGCCGGGCGCGAAGCTGGTCGACGCGACCGAGGCCGACTGGTCCGAGGAGTACCTTGCGCCGATCATCAGCATCAAGCTGGTCGACTCTCTCGATGAGGCGATCGCGCGCATCAACCGCTACGGCTCGCACCACACCGATGCGATCCTCACCACCAACCACGCCCACGCGATGCGTTTCCTGCGCGAGGTCGACTCGGCCAGCGTGATGGTCAACGCCAGCACCCGCTTTGCCGATGGCTTCGAGTACGGCCTCGGCGCCGAGATCGGCATCAGCACCGACAAGTTCCACGCCCGCGGCCCGGTCGGCCTCGAGGGGCTGACCTCGCTGAAGTGGGTGGTGCTGGGGCAGGGCGAGGTCCGCACGTGATTGATCCACGTGGTGCGTTGGTTCTGTTCTCCGGCGGCCAGGACTCCACCGCCTGCCTGGCCTGGGCCCTCGACCGCTTCGAGCGCGTCGAGACCATCGGCTTCGACTACGGCCAGCGCCATCGCGTCGAGCTCGACTGCCGGCCTCGCGTGATCGAGGCGCTGCGCTCGGCCTTTCCACAGTGGTCGGCCCGGCTCGGCGCGGACCACCTGCTCGACCTCGCGCTACTCGGCCAGATCAGCGACACGGCGCTCACCGAAGCGCGTGCGATCGAGATGCAGGCCAATGGGCTGCCCAATACCTTCGTGCCCGGCCGCAACCTGCTGTTCCTGAGCTTCGCGGCGACGCTGGCCTACCGCCGCGGCCTGTCGGTGCTGGTCGGCGGCATGTGCGAGACCGACTATTCCGGCTACCCCGACTGCCGCGACAACACGCTGAAGGCGCTGCAGGTCGCGCTCTCGCTCGGCATGGCCACGCCGATGACGATCGAGACGCCGCTGATGTGGATCGACAAGGCGCAGACCTGGGCGCTGGCGGAGCGGCTCGGCGGCCAGGCGCTGGTCGAGCTGACGGCCGAGCAGACCCACACCTGCTACCTCGGCGATCGCCAGCATCGCCACGAGTGGGGCTATGGCTGCGGCAGCTGCCCGGCCTGCGAGTTGCGCGCGGCGGGTTGGCGTGGCTGGCATGCCGGGCGCTGAGGAGCCGCGTCGGTGAACACCGACTGGCTGTGGTCGCGGGCCACGCTGTTCGCGTTGCTGGCACTGGTCGGCTTCTGGGTCGTCGGCGCCCACAACCGACTGGTGCGACTGCGCAGCGAGGTCAGCGCGACCTGGACGCTGCTCGCCGCACAGCTGCGCCGGCGCCAGTCGCTGGTGCGCGAGCTGGCCGAACTGCTGTGCGCGCCGAGCCTGGACGACGAGCTCGCGGCCGCGGCCGGGGTGCCGATCAGCGGGCGTGTGCCGGCCGACTTGGCCGTGGCCTCCGAGGCGCTGGTGGCGGCCGGCATGCAGGCCGGCGCGGCCACCGACCATGTGCAGCAGGCGCGCGCCACCGATGCCGGCGCGGTGCAGAGCCTGGCGCTGGCCGAGCAGGTGCTGGTGCGCAGCCTGGGTGCGCTCAGGCGCGTCCAGCAGGCCCATCCCGGCTGGCCGACGACCAGCGCTGCGGCCGAGCAGGTCGAGGCGCTCAACCAGGCGCTGCAGCAGGTCGATGCCCAGATCCTCTTTGCCGGCCGCCAGCATGCCGACGCGGTGACGGCGCTCAATGCGGCGGTGCGCGAGTGGCCGACGCGCGTCGTGGCCACCCTGTTCGGCGTGCGGCCGACGGCGGCGCTGCAGCCCACCGCAGGCGAAGCGATCGCATGAGCCGCCCGGGGCCGTCCTCGCTGCCGCTGGCCACGCTGCTGATCCATGCGGCCGATGCGGTGGCCGCGGTGCTGCGCGGGCGTTCGCTGAACGAAGCGCTGGCGGCCGTGCCGGCCCCGGCCCGGCCGGGCACGCAGGCCCTGGCCTTCGAGGCACTGCGCCGGCTCGGGCTGGCGCAAGCCCTTCGGCGCAGCCTGGTGCCACGTGCGCCGCCGCCGTGGGTGGACGCGCTGCTGCTGGTGACGCTGACCCTGGCGACGCCCGACGCGCAAGCCGACGCGCAGGCGCCGCACTACGAGGCCCACACGCTGGTGAGCCAGGCGGTCGAGGCGGCCAAGCGGCGCGCGCCGGCCCAGGCCAGGCTGGTCAATGCAGTGCTGCGACGCGCCCAGCGCGAGGACCTGGCCGCGGCCGCGATCGCGGCCGACCCGGTGGCGCGCTGGAACCATCCGCAGTGGTGGATCGATCGCCTGCAACGCGACTGGCCGCAGCAATGGCAGGCGCTGCTGCTGGCCAACAACCGGCGCGCGCCGATGACGCTGCGCGTCAATGCCCGCCAGGACAGCGCGGACCATTACCTGAAGCGCCTGGCCGAGGCCGGGATCGGGGCCAGCATGCCGCAGGACGCGCTGGCCCGCCATGCGGTGCAGCTCGACGCGCCGGTGCCGGTGCCGGCGCTGCCCGGCTTCGGCGACGGGGCGGTGTCGGTCCAGGATCTGGCGGCGCAGTGGGCGGCGCCGCTGCTGCTCGGGCCGGCCTTCGACGGCGACACGCCACTGGCGCCCGGCTCGCGCGTGCTCGACGCCTGCGCCGCGCCGGGCGGCAAGACCGCCCATCTGCTGGAACTCGCCGATCTCGAACTGCTGGCGCTCGACAGTGACCCCCAGCGCCTGCGCCGGGTTGACGAGACGCTGAGCCGCCTGCGGCTCACGGCGCACACCCGGGCCGCCGACGCCCGCGACGTGGCCGGCTGGTGGGACGGCCGGCCCTTCGACGCGATCCTGCTCGACGCCCCCTGCAGTGCCGCCGGCATCGTGCGTCGCCACCCCGACGTGCGCTGGCTGCGCCGCGACAGCGACATCGCGACGCTGGCCGCGACCCAGGCCGGGCTGCTCGACGCGCTGTGGACCTTGCTTCGGCCGGGTGGCCGGCTGGTCTACGCCACCTGCTCGGTCTTTCGCGCCGAGGGCGAGCACCAGATCGACGCGTTTTTGCAACGCGCACCAGACGCTTGGTTACGGCCTTCGCCCGGCCACCGGCTCCCCCTCGCTGACAATCCCGAGCAGGCTTCCCTGGCGGCGGCCGGACATGATGGTTTCTTCTACGCGCGCGTCGACAAGCGCGCGGGCTGAGGCGCCGCGGTCCGGCGCCGGATCCCGGTGTTGCAGCCGCAGACGTACAGATTCACAACAGCATGGGCGCAGGCGCGCGGGTCGTCGGGAGTCAGGCAGGGAGCCGCCAGGCGCAGCAGGCGCGCGGTGGAGTGCTGTCGCGCCTGCTCGGCTCGCTGGCGGTGGCGCTGCTGCTGCTTCTGGCGAGCGCCCATGTGGCGCGCGCCGAGACGCCGGAACTGCTCAGTTTCGAGCTCAAGCGTGCCGAAGAGGGGCTGTTGCTGAGCTATGCGATGCGTTTCGAGCTGTCGCGGTCGGTGGAAGACGCGCTCGCCCGAGGCGTTCCGATCTATTTCGTGGCCGAGGCCGAAGTGTTTCGCAAGCGCTGGTACTGGCGCGACCAGCGCATCGGCAGCGCCAGTCGGACCTGGCGCCTGGCCTGGCAGCCGCTGACCCGGCGCTACCGACTCAGCCTTGGCTCGCTGAGCCAATCCCACGATCGGCTGGACGACGCATTGGCAGTGATCCAGCGCACCTCGGGCTGGAAGATCGCCGAGCCCGGTGCCCTCGACGACGGCGGCCGCCAGTACGTGGAATACCGCTTCCGGCTCGACACCGACCAGTTGCCGCGCCCGCTGCAGATCGGCCTCGGCAACCAGGCCGAGTGGGGCTTGTCGCTGGAGCACACGGTCGCCGTGCCGGCGGCGGAAAACTGAGCGTGCGCTCACATGCGCCACTGATGGCAAAACGGGCATGAATCGTCGCGACATGCGCTGGGCCTGGGTGGTCGCGCTGATTGCGATCAGCGGCGCCGGGCTGGTGCTGAGCTTCCTGCTCGCGCTGTCGACCAACAACCGCGAGTTCTACGAGCGCCATTACGGATGGCTGCTCTGGGCCAACGTGGCGATCGCCAGCGTGCTGCTGGCGGTGGTGATCGGTGCCGCGGCGCGGTTGGCCTCGCGCGCTGCCAGCGGTCGCTTCGGCAGTCGGCTGCTGCTGCGGCTGGCGCTGATCTTCGGTCTGGTCGGCGTGCTGCCCGGGCTCCTGATCTACACCGTGAGCGCGGTGTTCGTGGCGCGCAGCATCGAGAGCTGGTTCGATGTGCAGGTCGAGGGCGCCCTCGAGGCCGGTCTCAACCTCGGCCGCGGCACGCTCGACGCCCAGGTCAACGACCTGGCGCTGCGCACACGGCTGGCCGCCGAGCGGCTGGCCGAGTCACCCGAGCGGATTCAGCCGCTGGCGCTGGAACGCTTGCGCGAACAACTCTCGGCGCAGGAGGTGCGCCTGCTCGGCGCCGGTGGGCAGGTGCTCGCCAGTGCCGGCGGCAGCACCAGCGTGCTCGGCCCCGAGCGGCCGAGCCCGGCGCAGTTGCGCCAGGCGCGCCAGGCGCGGGTGCAGGCCCAGCTCGAGGGGCTCGACGACGACAGCGTCGCACGCAGCGCGCCGCCCGGCGCGGCGGGCGCCGCAGCCGCGGCAGCCGCAGCCGCCGCGGGTGGATCGGGCATTGCCGAGCCGCGGGTGCGCGCACTCGCGCTGGTGCCGGCCAGCGGCTTCTCGCTGACCGCCGAGGAGCGTTTCCTGCAAGTCACGCAGTTGCTGCCGAGTTCGCTGGCCGCCAACGCGCTGGCGGTTCAGTCGGCCTACCGCGAGTACCAGCAGCGCTCGCTGGCGCGCGAGGGCCTGCGCAAGATGTACCTCGGCACGCTGACGCTGACGCTGGTGCTCGCGGTGTTCGGCGCGGTCGCGCTCGCCGCGACCTTCGGTAATCGGCTGGCCAAGCCGCTGCTGCTGCTGGCCGAGGGCGTGCGCCAGGTGGCGCGCGGCGACCTCGGGCCGAAGCAGGTCTCGGACTCCGGCGACGAACTCGGCGGCCTGACCCACGACTTCGCCGACATGACGCGCCAGTTGGCCGACGCCCGCGCGCTGGTCGACGAGAGCGTCGGCGCGCTCGACGCCGCACGCGCCAAGCTGCAGACCATCCTCGACAACATGAGCGCCGGCGTGATCGTGTTCGACCACGCCGGCAGCATCGACACCGTCAACCCGGGCGCGACGCGCATCCTGCGGCTGCCGATGTCGGCCTATCGCGGCCAGCCGCTGGAAGACGTGCTCGGGCTCGAGGCGCTGGCCAAGGCCACGCGCGAGCGCTTTGCCCAACTCGAGGAAACGCCCGATGCCGGCGAGCGCGGCGACGACCAGTGGCAGGACGCGCTCGAACTGCGCAGCAGCGCCGACGCCGAGCCGCTGACGCTGCTGGTGCGCGGTGCGCTGCTGCCCGACGGCGCGCGACTGATCGTCTTCGACGACATCTCCGAGCTGGTTTCCGCGCAGCGCGCCGAGGCCTGGGCCGAAGTGGCGCGGCGCCTGGCGCACGAGATCAAGAACCCGCTGACGCCGATCCAGCTCTCGGCCGAGCGCATCCAGCACAAGCTCGAGGCCAAGCTCGAAGGACCCGACCAGCAGATGCTGGTGCGCTCGGTCGGCACCATCGTGACGCAGGTGCAGGCGATGAAGCAACTGGTCAACGAGTTTCGCGACTACGCGCGCCTGCCGGCCGCGCAGCTGGCGCCGCTCGACCTCAATGCGCTGGTGCAGGACGTGTTGCAGCTCTACGCCGCCCAGCAGGAGGCCGGCCATCTGCGTGCCGAACTGGCCGCCGGCCTGCCGCGCATCGAGGGCGACGCGACCCAGCTGCGCCAGGTGGTCCACAACCTGGTGCAGAACGCGCTCGACGCGGTCGCCGACAAGGCCGACGGCCTGGTGCGCGTGCGCACCGAGGGCGCGCGCCACGACGACGGCCGCTGGCGCAGCGTGCGCCTGATCGTCAGCGACAACGGTCCGGGCTTCTCCGACAAGGTGCTAAAGCGCGCTTTCGAGCCATATGTCACGACCAAGTCCAAGGGTACGGGCCTGGGTCTTGCTGTGGTCAAGAAGATCGCCGACGAGCACGCGGCCCGAGTGCGGGTGCTCAACATCGGGGCCGCCGGCGCGGCCCCAGCCGGGGTTGCCACGGGCGGGGAAGACCCCGCTGCGGGAGGGGCCCAGGTTTCGTTATCATTTTCCAAGTGGGTTGCCTGATGCGGGCAACGACCACCGGCGCGCCACAGGGGCGCGGCCGACATGCTGAGATTCCATGGCCACCATCCTTGTTGTAGACGACGAACTGGGCATCCGCGGACTGCTGTCCGAGATCCTCAGCGACGAAGGCCATACGATCGAACTGGCCGAGAACGCCGCCCAGGCGCGTGCCTTCCGCGAGCGCGAGCGACCCGACTTGGTGCTGCTCGACATCTGGATGCCCGATGTCGACGGCGTCTCGCTGCTCAAGGAGTGGAGCGCTGGCGGCCAGCTGACCATGCCGGTCATCATGATGAGCGGCCACGGCACGATCGACACCGCGGTCGAGGCGGTCAAGGTCGGCGCGATGGCCTTCCTCGAGAAGCCGATCACGCTGGCCAAGCTGCTGCGCGCGGTCGAGCAGGGCCTGGCCAAACCGGCCCGTCCCGCCGCCACGGTCACGCCGCTGCGGCCGCTCGAGTTGCGCGACCACGGCGTCTATGTCGGCGAGAGCATGGCCAAGGTCGGTGCCGTGCCGGTCAACGGCGTGGCGGTGGCGCTCGGCCCGCAGGCCGAGCAGAGCTTCGAGCTCGATCGCCCGCTGCGCGAGGCACGCGATGCCTTCGAGAAGGCCTACTTCGAATTTCACCTCGCGCGCGAGAACGGCAGCATGACCCGCGTCGCCGAGAAGACCGGACTCGAGCGCACCCACCTCTATCGCAAGCTCAAGCAACTCGGCGTCGACCTCAGCCGCGGCCGCAAGACGGCAGTGGTCTGAGCGGCTGCTAGGACGCGGCCTCAAGCTCTGCTAGAATCTCGGGCTCTTGGCTCGGTAGCTCAGTTGGTAGAGCAGCGGATTGAAAATCCGCGTGTCGGTGGTTCGATTCCGCCCCGAGCCACCAAATGCAAAAGGCACCCTCCGGGGTGCCTTTTTCATTGGACTGGCCGCTCCTGTGCGCGACGTGAACGAAATCGCAGCCTCGCGCATCTGAGCAGCTGCAAGGCCGAGTCCGACCGGGTTTACACGCGCGCCAGATAGAGCGTGCGCCCCTTTGAACCCCGGCCGGCGCCCTAAAATAGTGGATTCCATCCACACCACGCTCCCGAAGGATCGAACGTGTTCATAACGACCGCTTACGCCCAGACCGCACCGGCCCCCGCCGGTGATACCGCATCGAGCCTGATGTCGATGTTGCCGCTGGTGCTGATGTTCGTGGTGCTGTACTTCATCATGATTCGCCCGCAAATGAAGCGCCAGAAGGAGCACAAGGCGATGATCGACGCCTTGGCCAAGGGCGACGAGGTCGCCACCGCCGGCGGCATCCTCGGCAAGGTCAGCAAGCTCGGCGATACCTACGTGCACGTCGAACTCGCCACCGGCGTCGAGGTGCAGCTGCAGCGCAGCGCCGTGGTCCAGGTGCTGCCCAAGGGCACCCTCGGCAAGTAATCCTCTCGTCAAGGGATCGCATCGATCCCGGAGCCGGGCCGGCGCCGCGAGGTGCCCGGCCGGCACGCACGCCGCATCGCGGCCGGCTCCCTGCTCTCTGAAAGGACGGCGGCAATGAACCGCTACCCGTGGTGGAAGTACGCGATCATCGGCATCGCACTGTTGGTGGGGCTGATCTACACGCTGCCCAACCTCTTCGGCGAGGCGCCGGCGGTGCAGGTGTCGAGCGGCAAGGTCACGATCAAGGCCGATGCCGCGCTGGTCAAGCGCGTCGAGCAGGCCCTGGCCGCGGCCGGGCTCCAGCCCGATCTGGTGCAGTTCGACGGCAACTCGGTGCGCGCCCGTTTCGGCGACACCGACACCCAGCTCAAGGCCAAGGATGCGATCGCCAAGGCGCTCAATCCTGATCCGGCCGACCCGTCCTACATCGTTGCGCTCAATCTGCTGAGCCGCTCGCCGGCCTGGCTCACGGGCCTGCATGCGCTGCCGATGTACCTCGGCCTCGACCTGCGTGGCGGCGTGCACTTCCTGATGCAGGTCGACATGAAGGCCGCCCTGACCAAGCGCGCCGAGGCGTTGACCGGCGAGGTGCGCACGCTGCTGCGCGACAAGAACATCCGTCATGCCGGCATCACCCGCGTGCCCGGCGATGCAGTCGAGCTGCGCTTTCGCGACGCCGCCACGCTGGACGCGGCGCGCACTGCGCTGGCCGATGCCCAGCCCGACCTGCTGTGGGTCGAGGGCAGCGACGGGGCCGACCTGACGCTGACCGGCCGCCTCAAGCCCGAGGCCGCCAAGCGCGTGCAGGAGCAGGCGCTCAAGCAGAACATCACGACGCTGCACAACCGCATCAACGAACTCGGCGTGGCCGAGCCGGTGATCCAGCAGCAGGGCCTCGACCGCGTGGTCGTGCAGTTGCCGGGCGTGCAGGACACGGCCAAGGCCAAGGACATCATCGGCCGCACCGCCACGCTGGAAGTGCGCATGGTCGATGACAGCGCCGAGGCCCAGGCCGCGGTGGCCGGCAGCGGCCCGGTGCCTTTCGGCACCGAGCGCTTCTACGAGCGCGGTGGCGTGCCGATCATCGTCAAGAAGCAGGTCATCCTGACCGGCGAGAACCTCACCGACGCCCAGCCCGGCTTCGACGGCCAGACGCAGGAGGCCGCGGTTCACCTGAGCCTCGACGCCAAGGGTTCGCGCATCTTCCGCGACGTCACGCGTGAGAGCGTCGGCAAGCGGATGGCGATCCTGCTGTTCGAGAAGGGCAAGGGCGAGGTCGTCACCGCGCCGGTGATCCGCGGCGAGATTGGCGGCGGCCGGGTCCAGATCTCGGGTCGCATGACCACGCAGGAGGCCAGCGACACCGCGCTGCTGCTGCGCGCCGGCTCGCTGGCGGCGCCGATGGAGATCATCGAGGAGCGCACGATCGGCCCGAGCCTGGGTGCCGAGAACATCGCCAAGGGCTTCAACAGCGTGATCTACGGCTTTGCCGCGATCGCCGTGTTCATGTGCAGCTACTACCTGCTGATGGGCGTGTTCTCGACGCTGGCGCTGGCGGTCAACCTGCTGCTGCTGGTGGCGGTGCTGTCGATGCTGCAGGCCACGCTGACGCTGCCCGGCATCGCCGCGATCGCGCTGGTGCTCGGCATGGCGATCGACGCCAACGTGCTGATCAACGAACGCGTGCGCGAGGAGTTGCGCGCCGGCAAGCCGCCGCAGCAGGCGATCCACGCCGGCTACGAGGCGGCCTGGTCGACCATCTTCGACTCCAACGTGACGACGCTGATTGCGGGCCTGGCGCTGCTGGCCTTCGGCTCGGGCCCGGTGCGCGGCTTCGCCGTCGTGCACTGCCTGGGCATCCTGACTTCGATGTTCTCGGCGGTGTTCTTCTCGCGCGGCCTGGTCAACCTCTGGTACGGCCGCCAGAAGAAGCTCAAGAGCATCTCGATCGGGCAGGTCTGGCGCCCCGACGGCGCTCAGACGACGGCTGGCGACGTGCCGGCGACCAAGGCTTGATGCAGAAGACGAGGTAGCACCATGGAATTCTTCCGCATCAAGCGCGACATCCCGTTCATGAAGAACGCGTTGATCCTCAACGCGATCTCCTTCATCACCTTTGCCGCGGCCGTGTTCTTCCTGGTCACGCGCGGGCTGCATCTGTCGATCGAGTTCACCGGCGGCACCGTCGTCGAGGTCCAGTACGCGCAGGCCGCCGACATCGGCAAGACCCGCAGCGCGGTCGAGGCGCTCGGCTTCGGCGAGGTTCAGGTCCAGAAGTTCGGCAGCTCACGCGACGTGCTGATCCGGCTGCCGCTGCGCGGCGAGGCCAAGCAGGGCGACGTCGTCGGCCAGGTCTTCGGCGCGCTGTGCAAGGCCGAAGGCGGCGTCGTGCAGCAGCGCGATGTCGTCAGCGACAAGGGCGAGTCGATCAGCAAGCAGGTCTGCGAGGCCGCCCCGGCAGCCGGTGCTGCCGCCAACGGCAGCGAGCCGGTGGCGCTCATGCGCAGCGAGTTCGTCGGGCCGACGGTCGGCGAGGAACTCGCACGCGACGGCGCCTACGCGCTGCTGGCCACGGTGATCGGCATCATGGCCTACCTCGCGTTCCGTTTCGAGTGGAAGTTCGCGGTTGCCGGCATCGTCGCCAACCTGCACGACGTGATCATCATCCTGGGCTTCTTCGCCTTCTTCCAGTGGGAGTTCTCGCTGTCGGTGCTGGCGGCGGTGCTGGCGGTGCTGGGCTACTCGGTCAACGAGTCGGTCGTGATATTCGACCGGATCCGCGAGACTTTCCGCAAGCAGCGCAAGATGACGACGCCGCAGGTGATCGACCACGCGATCACCAGCACGATCAGCCGCACCATCATCACCCACGGCTCGACCCAGGCGATGGTGCTGTCGATGCTGATCTTCGGCGGCCCGACGCTGCACTATTTCGCGATCGCGCTGACCATCGGCATCCTGTTCGGCATCTATTCATCGGTCTTCGTCGCCGCCGCCATCGCGATGTGGCTGGGCGTCAAGCGCGAGGACCTGGTCAAGGGCTCGGTCGTCAAGGCCGAGGGCGATCCCGACGATCCGAACGCGGGGGCCGTGGTGTAGAGTTGATCAGATCGATCGACCCCACGCAGGAAGACCCCCGACCCTCATGGCCACCGCCCCCGCGTCTCACGTCCTGGCCACGCAGGCGCGTCGGCTGTTCGTCGAGACGCTGGTCTGGGGCGTGCCGGCTGCGGTGCAGGGAGTGCTCGCCGGCGCGCGTCGGCTGGCCGAGGAGAAGGTTGCTCCCGAGCTCGCGCACAAGCGCCAGCATGTGCTGCTCGACATCGCGTCGCCGCTGCCCCAGTTCCAGCAGCATCTGGTCGATGCCTTCGGTGCCGCGCGGCCGCAGCCGGCGCCCTCCGGCACCGTCACGCTGCCCAACAGCGCGCGCAGCCTGTTCAGCGGTGGCGCGGATCTGCAGTTGGTGGATGACGACACGATCGATGTCGAGATCCTGACCTCGCGGCTGGCCTTGTCGATGACCGACAAGGCCTCGTCGGAGTTCACCGACCTGCGCTCGCGCATGAGCGTGCTCGAGCGGCAGGAGGAAATGGCGGCCGATGACCTGCTGCGCCCGCATGTGCTGGCGCGCATGGTGCTCGAGGGCTGGCGTGCCGCTGGCCTGACGCTCGAGCAGTGGCGTGTGCTGCAGGAAGTGATCCACGATCGCTTCGGCGACCTGGTGGTCGAGGCCTATCACGAGACCAACCGCTGGCTGCTGTCCGAGGGCGTGCGCCCCGACGTGGACCTGCGACCCTACATCCGCCGTTCGCAGGGCGCGGGCACCGGCGCCAGCGTGCCGGTCACCAGCGGTTTTGGCGACCTGCCTGCCGGTGCCGCGACCACGGTCCTGCGCCGTGGTGGCGCCAATGTGGGGATCGGCGGTGCTGGCGGTGGCGTGCACGAGGAAACCCGGCTGATGACGCGCATGAACGCGCTCGGCAGCACCGGCGTGAGTTCCTCGGGTCACGCGGCCGCGGTGATGGGGCGACTCAACAAGCTGGTCGGACGCTACGTGCCGGACTTCGTCGTCACCGCGCAGCAGACGGTGCAGGCCTCGCCGGCGTTGCAAAGCGCGATGGCCGATGCCCAGCAGGCGCTGGCGCGCCAGATGGCGACCACCGCCACCGGCGAGCGGGCGTTGTCGACGCCGGCCATGCTCGAGGACCTGCAACGGCGCCAGCAGGCGCTCAAGCAGGCTGCGAGTTCGCCGGTCGAGCGGGCCACGATCGAGATCGTGGCGCTGCTGTTCCAGAGCATCCTCACCGAGGAGCGCATTCCGGCGGCGGTGCGGGTGTGGTTTGCGCGCTTGCAGATGCCGGTGCTGCGGGTGGCGGTCGGCGAGCCCGACTTCTTTGCCACCACCGACCACCCGGCGCGCAAGCTGATCGACCGCATGGGCGCCTGCGTGATGGGTTTCGACGCGACCACGCGCGAGATCGGCGATGCGCTGAACAAGGAGATCAAGCGCATCGTGCAGGTCATCGAGGCCTATCCCGATACCGGCCGGCGTGTGTTCCAGACCGTGCTGACCGAGTTCGAGCGCTTCCTCGAGCACTACTTCAAGAACGAGAACGAGGCCACACGCAAGGGCGTGTCGCTGGCGCAGCAGGTCGAGCAGCGCGAGACGCTGGCGATCCAGTACACCATCGAGTTGCGCAAGATGCTCAACGAGGTGCCGGTCCAGGAAGGGGTGCGCGAGTTCCTGTTCCATGTCTGGGCCGACGTGCTGGCGATGACCGCGCTCAAGACCGGCACTTCCGGCGATCGCATCAAGGCCATGAAGCGTGCCGCCGCCGACCTGATCTGGTCGGCCAGCGCCAAGGTCTCGCGCGAGGAGCGGGCCGAGGTCATCAGCCGCCTGCCCGGGCTGCTCAAGACGCTGCGCGAGGGCATGGGCGAGGCCGGTGTCTCGACGGAGAAGCAGGACGAGCAGATCCAGGCCCTCAACGACTCGCTGGCCGCGGCCTTCACCGCGCGCGCGGCGGCGATTCCGGTCGAGCGCCTCAACGAGTTGATGGCGCGCCTGGAGACGCTCGAGGAACTGCTGCCCGATGCCGAGGACGTGCAGATCAACGAGTCGCTGGTGATGGACCTCTCGGGCCACGAGAGCGACGACCTCGACGTGGTCATCGACGGGGGCTCGATGCCGACTCCGGCGATGCGCGAGTGGGCGCGCGAGTTGCAGGTCGGTGGCTGGTACATGCTCGAGCACCGCGGCCGGGTCGAGGCGGTGCAACTCGCCTGGCAGGGCATGAAGAAGCAGCTCAGCCTGTTCGTCTCGGTGCAGGGCCGCGGCACGCTGTTCCAGCAGCAGCGCCTGGCCTCCTACCTGCAGGCCGGCCTGCTGGTGCCAGCGCAGGACGAGTCGCTGACCGTCAAGGCCACACGCAGCGCCCTGGCAAAGCTCGACAGCGACCCGACGCGGCTGATGCGCTAGAGCTGCGCTGCCGCACGCAGGCGCTGCTGTGCAAATGAAAAGGCCGCCCTTGGGCGGCCTTTGTCGTTGTGGCGGTGCGGCCTTCGGCCGGCTAGTGGATCAGCCGGTCCTCGGCATCGACGAACAGCTCGTCGAGGATCAGCGCATCGGGCTCCTCGCCCAGGCTCCAGAACACCATCAGCACGATGATCTTGAGGTCTTCGAGCGCGAGCGGGCTGCCGGGGATCGCCATCGCGCGATCGATCGCGATCTCGCGCATGTCGGGACGCAGCACGCCGGCGGACTCGAGGAAGCTGATGAAGCCGATCGAGCCTTCGCCCAGATGTTCGGTCTCGGCCGCGACGTAGACGCGCATGCCGACGGCGCTCTGGGTGCCGGCGTAGGACTCGGCGGCGCTGCTCAGGCCGTCGAGCCAGGTCAGCGCGTCCTGGATCTCGTCGCTCTCGAAGCCGACCGCCGACAGCTTTCGGCTCAGCTGGCGCGCGTCGGGGCAGGCGTCCGGGCGCCAGTAGTTTTCGTAAACGTAGACGAGCACTTCGAACATGGATTCAAGATACCACAGCGGTCCCGGCCGCAGTGGGGTGCGGCACCGGTACGACAGAGGGGGCTTTTGATCATTGCTCAGGCCCGCACCAGGCGTTGAAATCGTTGACCCGGCAGCCTCGCCACGACCCCGGCCAGCTCCAGTTCGAGCAGGCGCGCGCTGAGTTCGGCCGGGGCGATGCCGGTGCGCCCGGCCAGCGCGTCCAGCGTCAGCGGATCGTGGCCGAGCGCCGCCAGCAACGGGTCATCCGGGGCGGCGAGGGACGGCGTCTGCCCGGCAGGGGCCACCGTCCCGGGTTGCCAACGCAACTCGTCGAGCACGTCCTGCGCCGTCTCGACCAGCTTGGCACCCTGGCGGATCAGTGCATGGCAGCCGCGTGACAGCGGGCTGTGGATCGAGCCAGGGATCGCGAACACCTCGCGGCCGATCTCGGCCGCCAGCCGCGCGGTGATCAGCGAACCCGATTGCAGCGCCGCCTCGACCACCAGCGTGCCCAGGCTCAGGCCGGCGATCAGCCGGTTGCGGCGCGGGAAGTGGTGCGCCAGCGGCATCGCGCCGAGCGCGCATTCGCTCAGCAGCAGGCCCTCGCTGGCAATGCGCCGAGCCAGCGCGTGGTGGCGCTTGGGGTAGATGCGGTCGACGCCGGTGCCCATCACGGCGATCGTGCCGCCGCCGCCTGTGGCCGCGCCGGCGTCGAGCGCGCCCTCATGCGCCGCGCCGTCGATGCCCAGCGCCAGCCCCGAGATCACGCACAGTCCGGCACTCGAGAGGGCGGTGCCGAACTCGCGCGCATCCAGCGTGCCTTGCGGCGTCGGATTTCGGCTGCCGACGATCGCGACCGCCGGCGCGGCGAGCAGTTCGACGCGACCGACCGCGTAGAGCATCAGCGGCGGGTCGGCCGTTTCGAGCAGCAGCTTCGGGTACCCGGCATCGCCCAGGGCCAGCAGATGCCGGGGCGCTGTCGGCGCGTCCGCGTGGAGCCAGTCCCAAGTGCGCTCGACGAGCTCGCCGAGCTGGTCGGGTGGCTTCGCCAGCGCGCGCGCGGCGGATTCGCCGACGGTTCGTGCCCACAGCGCCGGCGGCGCATCGAAGACCGCCTCGGGGCTGCCGAAGGCGGCGAGCAACTGGCGTGCCGTCGCCAGCCCGATGTCGGGTGTCTCGATCAGCCGCAGCCAGGCGGCCAGTTCGTTCCGGTCGAGCATGGCTCCAGCCTGCAACCGGCGCGAGTCAGGCCCGGCGGCGCTCGCCGCAACTCGTCAGGGCTGGGTGAAGCGGTCGCCGGCGGTGACCTGGCGCTCGACGCGCAGGATCAAGGCGTAGGACATGCTGTCGAAGGTGCGGAACACGAACAGCAGGCCGTGGCGCTCGTCGGGCAGGCGCATCGCCTGCGGCCGCCCGCCCTGCGTGACGTCGCGAGCGGCGGCGCCGGCGCGCCACAGCGCCAGCACATGGCCGCGTTCGACACCGTCGCGGGTGCCGCGGTTGATGGCGACGATCTGGTTCTGGCCGGCGTTGAGTGCGTCGCCGTAGACCGAGATGACGCGGCCATCGATCGGCTGGGCCGGCGCATGCGGCACCAGCGCGGCCTCGTCCATCGACTGGGTCGGCGCCAGGCGGTCGAAGAGATTGGCCTCTTCATGCGCGTTGGTAATGGTGAACGACGCGGGCACGATCTCTCCGCGGTCGTTGGTGCCGCCCGGGCGCACGTACTGGGCGGTGCCGACCGAGCGCGCCTCGTAGCCGAGCACCTGCTTCGTGTCGGGGTCGATCAGCGCCTTCGGCCGGCGGAACACGCGCCAGTCGCGCACGCCGCCGAGTTCGCCGCGCACGTAGGCGGTGTCACCCTTGCCGAGCAGCACGCGGCCTTCCTGGGTGGCGACGATGCGCGGCGCGCTCTCGAGCGTGTTGCTGTCGAGGATGACGGCGTCGTTGAAGAAGCCCTCGAGATACTTGATCGCCACCGCGGCCAGCGCGGCGCCGCCCGGGCCCTTGTCGCGCACCTGCGGCGACAGGCGATCGGTGCCGCCCGGCTGGCCGCCGGCGACCTTCAGCGTGGCGCGACCACCCGACTTCTCGAGCACCAGTAGCTGGCCAGGGAAGATCAGGTGCGGGTTGCGGATCTGTTCGAGGTTCATGCCCCA
This sequence comes from Rivibacter subsaxonicus, assembly GCF_004217215.1. GTDB lineage: Bacteria > Pseudomonadota > Gammaproteobacteria > Burkholderiales > Burkholderiaceae_C > Rivibacter > Rivibacter subsaxonicus. The sequence goes on along the minus strand of NZ_SHKP01000005.1, from coordinate 110,450 downwards.
CAGCTCGGGCCACTTCCACGGGCTCCTGAGGTAGAGGCTGGAGATGGCCCACAGCGTGTCACCGCTCTTGACGGTGTAGCTGTCGGGCGCGTCTGCGGCCAGCTCCGACAGCGGCACGCCGGCCTGAGCGACCTGCTGTGCGGTGCTGCGCTGCTGTGCGGTGATCGGGAAACCCGGCTCGGCTGCCGCCGCCCCGACGCTGGTGGTGAGGGCTGCCAGGCCCAGCGTCAGCGCGGTGGCGGTCATGGCCCCGCGGGGCCTGTGGCTCGGGGCCGACTTGCGATGCGTCATGAACGGGATCTCCGGCGTCGCCGGATCCATCCCGCCGGCGACCTGTGGTTTTGGGCGCGGAACCGACCGTTGACACACGGCCTGCGGGGCTGTGCGAGATCGGCGAAAATCCTCACCTCGTTTCGAAGATTCTGCCCCTAAACCATTGATGCCGCAATGAAACAGCCTGCAACGGCGCCCCTCGCGCGGGCACCGTTCACGGCCTGCGCGTTGCGTTCGATCCACACCGCCGGCATTCGCTTGCCACCGCCTGTTTGAGCTCTGCCATGGCCCTGTTACCGATCCTGTGCTACCCCGATCCGCGCCTGCACACCGTCGCCAAGCCGGTGTCCGAAGTCGACGCGCGCGTGCGTCAGCTGGTCGACGACATGTTCGAGACCATGTACGAGGCGCAGGGCGTCGGCCTGGCTGCGACCCAGGTGGATGTGCATGAACGCGTGCTGGTCATCGATGTGTCCGACGAGCGCAACGACCCGCGTGTGCTGATCAACCCCGAACTGGTCTGGACCAGCGAGGAGATGATCCTGGGTGACGAGGGCTGCCTCTCGGTGCCGCAGGTCTACGACAAGGTGCCGCGCCATGCCCGGGTACGGGTGCGTGCGCTCGGCCGTGACGGCCAGCCGCAGGAGTTCGACGCCGACGGCCTGCTCGCGGTCTGCGTGCAGCACGAGATGGATCACCTGCTCGGCAAGGTCTTCGTCGAGTACCTCTCGCCGCTCAAGCGCAACCGCATCAAGAGCAAGATGCTGAAGAAGGCGCGCGACGGGGCGTGAGCGGTGCGAAGCCGATGAAGGTCGCTTTTGCCGGCACGCCGGATTTCGCTCGCATCGCGCTGGCGCGGCTGCACGCGGCCGGCTTCGAGATCCCGCTGGTGCTGACCCAGCCCGATCGTCCGGCCGGGCGCGGCATGAAGCTGCAGCCCTCGGCGGTCAAGGTCTTCGCGCTCGAGCATGGCCTGCCGCTGGCGCAGCCGCGCGGCCTGAGGCTGGACGGCAAGTTCGCCGATGACGCCGCCGCCGCGCGCGCCGCGCTTGAAGCGGCCGCGCCCGACGTGCTGGTGGTCGCCGCCTACGGCCTGATCCTGCCGGCCTGGGTGCTGGATCTGCCGCGCCTGGGCTGCCTCAACATCCACGCCTCGCTGCTGCCGCGCTGGCGCGGTGCGGCGCCGATCCACCGTGCGATCGAGGCTGGCGACACCGAGACCGGCATCACGATCATGCAGATGGATGCCGGTCTCGATACCGGCGCCATGCTGCTGGTCGAGCGCGAGCCGATCGCACCGACCGACACCACCGCGACGCTGCACGATCGCCTGGCAGACCTTGGCGGCCGCCTGATCGTCGAGGCGCTGGAGCTGGCTGCTGCCGGCGGTCTGCGACCGCTGCCGCAGCCGAGCGAGGGCCTGAGCTACGCGCACAAGATCGAGAAGGCCGAGGCGGCAATCGACTGGCGCCTGCCGGCCGTGCAGATCGAACGCCGGGTGCGCGCCTTCGATCCCTTCCCGGGTGCGAGCTTCACGCTCGGCGGCGAGAGCCTGAAGTTGTGGCGCGCCGAGCCGGTGGCCGGCAACGGCAAGCCCGGCCAGGTGCTGCGCGCGGCCGGTGACGAGCTGGTGGTCGCCACGGCCGATGGCGCGCTTGGCCTGCGCGTCCTGCAGCGTCCGGGCGGTCGCCGCGTCGCGGCGGCCGACTTCCTGCGCGCGCATCCGCTCGAGGCCGGACTTATGCTTGCGTCGGCCGGCGGCGATTGAACTCGCGGCCGGCGGCCGCATCTACGCTGCTGCGCCGGATCGGCGCCTTACCTCGACAGGAACCCAGCATGTTCAACATCATGAAGACCGCCATCCTGATGGCGGCGATCACCGCGCTGTTCATGGCGCTCGGCTCGATGCTCGGCGGTCGCCAGGGCATGATGCTGGCGCTGATGGTCGCGGTCGGCATGAACTTCTTCAGCTACTGGTTCAGCGACAAGCTGGTGCTGAAGATGTACAACGCGCAGCAGGTCGACGAGACCACCGCGCCGCAGTTCTACCGGATGGTGGCCGAGCTGGCGCAGAAGGCCGAGTTGCCGATGCCCAAGGTCTACCTGATCAACGAGGACGCGCCGAACGCCTTCGCCACCGGCCGCAATCCGCAGAACGCGGCGGTCGCCGCCACCACCGGCATCCTGCGTGTGCTCTCGGAGCGCGAACTGCGCGGGGTGATGGCGCACGAGTTGGCGCACGTGAAGCACCGCGACATCCTGATCAGCACGATCAGCGCGACGATGGCCGGCGCGATCTCGATGCTTGCCAACTTCGCGATGCTGTTCGGCCGCGGCAGCGATGGCCGCAGCAACCCGATTGCCGGCATCGCGGTGGCGATCCTGGCGCCGATCGCCGCCAGCCTGATCCAGATGGCGATCAGCCGCGCGCGCGAGTTCGAGGCCGATCGCGGCGGCGCCGAGATCTCGGGCGACCCGCAGGCGCTGGCCAGCGCGCTGCAGAAGATCCAGCGCGCCGCGCAGGGCACGCCGCTCGAGACCGCCGAGCGTCACCCCGAGACGGCCCAGATGATGATCATGAATCCGCTCTCCGGCGGCGGGCTGCGCGGCCTGTTCAGCACCCACCCGGCGACCGAGGAGCGGGTCGAGAAGCTGATGGCGATGGCGCAGGGCGTGCAAGGCTAGTGCGGGGCCGAGCGGCGCGCCGTCCGTCGCGCGCGCCGGCAGTTCGGCCGGGCCGGGCGACGCTTCGTCTCATCGCCCGCGACGGCGGCGGGCTGCAAGCTCATCCTGCGGGCATCGAACATCCTGCAAGGAGCGCCTCATGACCCCGTCCTCGACCACCCGTCGTCCATCGGCCGCCCGGGCCTCGCGCCGTCAACTGCTGCTGCTCGGCAGTCTCGGCCTCGCCCTGATGGGCTCCGGCGTGGCGCAAGCCGCCACCTGGGGCAACAGCACCGCCGGTTCGGGCAACCGCACTGAACAGATCCGCGCGCTCAGCGGTTTCGACACGATCCGCCTGCGCGGGCCCTTCAAGCTGCGCGTGCGCCCGACCGGCCGCGAGTCGGTGCTGGTGCGCACCGACGACAACCTTCAGGCGCTGGTCGAGACCACCGTCGGTCCCGACCGGGCACTCGAGATCGCCTGGAAGCGCGGCGAGCAAGTGCGCGCCAGCGCAACGCCGGAGATCGTGGTCGAGGTGGCGACACTGCGCGGCCTGGCGATCTTCGGCTCCGGCGACGTCCACCTCGAGGCATTGAAGACCCCCGCGCTGGCCGCCAGCGTGTCGGGTTCGGGCGACCTGGTGATCGAGGGCCTGAACGCCGAATCGCTGGCCCTGTCCATCGCCGGCAGCGGCGACATCCGCGCCAGCGGCCGCGCCGCGACGCTGTCGATTGCGGTGTCGGGCAGCGGCGACGTCGACACCACGGCACTCGACGCTGACCAAGTGAGCGTTCGCATCGCCGGTAGCGGAGATGCCAAGGTGCAGGCGAGCAAGACCCTCGATGTCTCGATCGCGGGCAGCGGCGACGTGCGCTGGCGCGGTGACGCCGGCCTCAAGGCCTCGGTGGCCGGCAGCGGTAGCGTCAGCAAGCTGTAGAGCCATCGCCGCGGCGGCCTCGCCGCCGAATAAACCCCGCGGGCCGGGTCGGTCCGGGGGCGGTGGGACAATGCGGGTATGTCCCTAGCTGCCCCCGACTGGCGCACCACGGTCCGCCACCCCGCCTTCCGTGTCGGCGCGCGCGAAATGCTGGGTCCCTCGATCGGCGTTGCCGCCTGGGGGCTGGTCACCGGCGTGGCGATGGTCAAGGGCGGCCTGTCGGTGCCGCTGGCGCTGCTGATCAACTTCACGGTCTTTGCCGGTAGCGCCCAACTGGCGACGGTGCCGCTGATCGTCAGCGGCGCGCCGGTCTGGGTGATCTGGGCCACGGCCTTCTGCGTCAACCTGCGCTTCGTGATCTTCAGCGCGCAGTGGCGGCCGTACTTCCTGCCCTACCCGCGACCGCTGCGCCTGCTGCTCGGCTACTTCGCCGGCGACATCAACTACGTGTTGTTCATGAAGCGCTTCGCGCCGGCCGGCACCGCCGGCGGCGCCGAACTGGAGCAGAGCGAGTCGCCCGCGGCGCATCAGGAGCAGCTCTCGTACTTCTGGGGCTCGGTGCTGACCAACTACAGCGCCTGGCAGATTCCCTCGGTGATCGGCATCCTGCTGGCCGAAGCGATCCCCACGCAATGGGGCCTCGGTTTTGCCGGCACGCTGGCGCTGCTGGGCCTGGCCTACTCGCTGCTGTCCGACCGCGCGACGATGGTCTCGGCGATCGTGGCTGGCGGCGCCGCGGTGGCGGCCTTCGCGCTACCCTTCAAGCTCAACATCGTGGTCGCGATCGCGGCGGCGGTCTGCGTCGGCCTGTTCATCGACGGCAGCGGCGACGCCGGCCGGCGCCTGCGGGTCATGCTCACGCCCGATCGTCGCAAGCCGCGCGACGGCTCGGTTCGCGCGATGGGGAAACTCGCATGATCGCCGCGATGTCGACCACTGAAGTGCTTCTGGCCGTGGTCGGGCTGACCGTCATCACGGTGTTCACGCGCTGCTTCTTCTTCATCTCTGAGCGCGAGATCGCGATGCCGGGCTGGCTCAAGCGCGGCCTGCGCTACGCTCCGCTGGCCGCGCTGGCGGCGGTGGTGGTGCCCGAGATCGTGATGGTGCAGGGCGAGCTGATCACAGCGCCCTGGCGCGACGCCCGCGTCTACAGTGCGGTCGTGGCCACGCTCTACTTCTTCTGCTGGCGGCGCGACATCCTCGGCACCATCGTCACCGGCATGCTGGTGCTGCTGCCGCTGCGCATCGGCCTCGGCTGGTGAGCGGCGCCCCGACCACGAACAACATCCAGGAGACCGATCGATGAAGGTGCTGCGTTTCGAGGATCTGGTGCGCGAGGGCCGCATTGCCGGCAAGCGCGTCTTCATCCGCGCCGACCTCAACGTGCCGCAGGACGACGCCGGCCACATCACCGAGGACACCCGCATTCGCGCCTCGGTGCCCTGCATCCGGCTGGCGCTGGACGCCGGTGCGGCGGTGATGGTCACCTCGCACCTGGGCCGACCGACCGAGGGCGAGTTCAAGCCGGCCGATTCGCTGGCGCCGGTGGCAAAGCGGCTGGCCGAACTGCTTGGCCGTCCGGTGGAATTGCGTTCGAACTGGGTCGGCGGCGTGCAGGTCGCGCCGGGCCAGGTCGTGCTGCTCGAGAACTGCCGGCTCAACAAGGGCGAGAAGAAGAACGACGAGGCGCTGGCGCGCAAGCTCGCCGCGCTCTGCGACGTCTTCGTGCACGACGCCTTCGGCACCGCTCATCGTGCCGAGGCCAGCACCTACGGCATCGCCGCTTTCGCGCCGGTGGCCTGCGCCGGCCCGTTGCTGGCGGCCGAGATCGATGCGATCAACACCGCGCTCGCCAAGCCGAAGCGGCCGCTGGTCGCGATCGTCGCCGGCTCCAAGGTCAGCACCAAGCTCAGCATCCTCGAGGCGCTGGCGAAGAACGTCGACCAGCTGATCGTCGGCGGCGGCATCGCCAACACCTTCATGCTTGCGGCCGGCCTGCCGATCGGCAAGTCGCTGGCCGAGCCCGACCTGGTGCCGGCGGCCAAGGCGGTGATCGCGGCGATGCAGGCGCGCGGCGCCGCGGTGCCGATTCCGGTCGACGTCGTCACCGGCAAGCGCTTTGCCGCCGATGCCGAGGCCACCGTCAAGCCGGCCGCCGAGGTGGCCGCCGACGACCTGATCCTCGACATCGGCCCGCAGACCGCGGCGCAGCTGGCGGCCCAGCTCAAGGCCGCCGGCACGATCGTCTGGAACGGCCCGATGGGCGTGTTCGAGTTCGAGGCTTTCAGCCACGGTACCGAGGTGGTGGCGCGCGCGATCGCGGCCTCGAGCGCCTTCAGCATCGCCGGCGGTGGCGACACGCTGGCGGCGATCGCCAAGTACGGCATCGAGAAGGACGTGGGCTACATCTCCACTGGTGGCGGCGCCTTCCTCGAGGTGCTCGAGGGCAAGACGCTGCCGGCCTTCGAGATCCTCGGCCGACGGGCGGCATAAACGATACTCCGCCACCCCGGCCGCAGGGTGGCCGGGCATGCCGATAATCCGTGAACAACACCGGAGACCGCATGCCCCGTTCGACCAAGATCGTTGCCACCCTCGGCCCCGCCTCCTCGTCGCCCGAGGTGCTGGAGCGGATGATCCGCGCCGGCGTCGACGTGGTGCGGCTCAACTTCTCGCACGGCACGGCCGACGATCACCGCGCCCGTGCGGCACTGGTGCGCGAGGTGGCCAAGGCCACAGGCCGCGAGGTCGCGATCATGGCCGACCTGCAGGGCCCGAAGATCCGGGTCGGCAAGTTCGACGGCGGCAAGACGATGCTGGAGCCGGGCCAGAAGTTCATCCTCGATGGCGCCACCACCGCGCTTGGCTGCAACGAGCGGGTCGGCCTCGACTACAAGGCGCTGCCGCGCGACGTGAAGCCGGGCGACACGCTGCTGCTCAACGACGGCCTGCTGCGGCTGACGGTCGATGCGGTGCGCGGCGAGGAGGTCCACACCACGGTGGTCGTCGGCGGCGAGCTGTCCAACAACAAGGGCATCAACAAGGCCGGCGGCGGCCTCACGGCGCCGGCCCTGACCGCCAAGGACATGGAGGACATCCGCACCGCGATGAGCTTCCAGAGTGATTACCTGGCGGTCAGCTTCCCGAAGAACGCGACCGACATGGAGATGGCGCGCCAGCTCGCCAACGTCGCCGGAGAAGCCTTCAACCACCGGCCGGCGCTGATCGCCAAGATCGAGCGCAGCGAGGCGATCCCGGTGCTGGCGCAGATCCTGGCCGCCAGTGACGGCATCATGGTCGCGCGCGGCGATCTCGCGGTCGAGGTCGGCAATGCCGCGGTGCCGGCGCTGCAGAAACGCATGATCCGCATGGCGCGCGACATGGACAAGGTGGTGATCACCGCGACCCAGATGATGGAGTCGATGATCGTCAACCCGGTGCCGACCCGGGCCGAGGTCAGCGACGTCGCCAACGCGGTGCTCGACGGCACCGACGCGGTGATGCTGAGCGCCGAGACCGCGGCCGGCAAGTACCCCGTCGAGACCATCGAGCAGATGAGTGCGATCGCGCTCGAGGCCGAGCGCGCCGAGGACGTGATGCTCGACGCCGACTTCATGAACCGCCAGTTCGAGCGCATCGACCAGAGCATCGCGATGGGCGCGCTGTTCACCGCACATCACCTCGGTTGCCGCGCGATCATCGCGCTCACCGAGAGCGGCTCGACCGCGCTCTGGATGAGCCGCAACAAGATCCACGTGCCGATCTACGCGCTGACCGCGCAGCTCAGCAGCCAGCGCCGCATGGCGCTCTATCGCAACGTGCGGCCGATCCTGATGCACCAGCACACCGACCGCGACGAGGCGCTGCGCGAGGCCGAGTCGCTGCTGGTGCAGCACGGCGTGCTCAAGCGCGGCGACACCTACGCCATCACCTGCGGCGAGCCGATGGGCCACCCGGGTGGCACCAACATGCTCAAGGTGTGCCGGGTGGGGTAAGCCCCCATCTCGAAAGAGCGCCGACCTAGAATCGAAGCAGTTGCTGATTCAACCCTCCGGAGTTCCGCCATGCCTCTCGTTTCCATGCGCCAGCTGCTCGACCATGCCGCCGAGAACGGCTACGGCATCCCGGCCTTCAACGTCAACAACCTCGAGCAGGTGCAGGCGGTGATGACGGCCGCCGACGAGACCGGCGCACCGGTGATCCTGCAGGCCAGCGCCGGCGCCCGCAAGTACGCCGGCGAGGCCTTCATCAAGCACCTGATCCTGGCCGCGATCGAGACCTGGCCGAAGGTTCCGCTGGTGATGCATCAGGACCACGGCCAGAGTCCCGACGTCTGCAAGGGCGCGATCGGCCTCGGTTTCAGCTCGGTGATGATGGACGGCTCGCTGATGGCCGACGGCAAGAGCATCGCCAGCTACGACTACAACGTCGACGTCACCCGCACCGTGGTCGATATGGCGCACAAGCTCGGCGTCACCGTCGAGGGCGAGCTCGGCTGCCTCGGCTCGCTCGAGACGATGAAGGGCGACAAGGAAGACGGCCATGGCACCGAGGCCACGATGACGATGGAGCAACTGCTTACCGACCCCGAGCAGGCGGCAGACTTCGTCAAGCAGACCCAGCTCGATGCGCTGGCGATCGCGATCGGCACCAGCCATGGCGCCTACAAGTTCACCCGCAAGCCCACCGGCGACATCCTGGCGATCGGCCGCATCAAGGAGATCCACCGCCGGATCCCGAACACCCACCTGGTGATGCACGGCTCCTCGAGCGTGCCGCAGGACCTGCTGGCCGAGATCCGCAAGTACGGCGGCGACATGAAGGAGACCTACGGCGTGCCGATCTCCGAGATCCAGGAAGCCATCAAGCATGGCGTGCGCAAGATCAATATCGACACCGACATCCGCCTGGCGATGACGGCCGCGGTGCGCAAGTTCCTGCACGAGAACCCGAGCAAGTTCGACCCGCGCGAATACCTCAAGCCGGCCACGGCCGCAGCCAAGGCGATCGTCAAGCAGCGCTACATCGAGTTCGGTTGCGAGGGCCAAGGCGCCAAGATCAAGGCCGATCCGCTGACGGTGGTGGCCCAGAAGTACGCCCGCGGCGAACTCGCCCAGCAAGTGGCCTGAACCGGGTCCAACCCTCCCCCGCGGATACGGGCGCTTCGGCGCCCGTCCTCCTTTGGTAGGAGCCGGATCGTCGACGCCGCTTCCTACAATCCCTAGCCCAGATGGGACCGATCGTGACTGCTTCCCTGCTCCAGTCCTCCCTGCACTCGCTGCCGCTGCTGGCGCGCGGCAAGGTGCGCGACAACTACGCGGTCGGCGCTAACCGCATCCTGATGATCGCCAGCGACCGGCTCTCGGCCTTCGACGTCGTGATGGGCGAGCCGATCCCGGGCAAGGGCGAGCTGCTGACGCGCATGGCGCTGTTCTGGTTCGACAAGCTGGCCGGCGTGGTGCCGAACCACCTGACCGGTGACGACCCGGTCAGCGTGGTCGCCCCCGACGAGGTGGCTCAGGTGCGCGGTCGCGCGATGCTCGTCAAGCGCCTGAAGCCGCTGCCCGTCGAGGCCGTGGTGCGCGGCTACCTGGCCGGCTCGGGCTGGAAGGAATACCAGCAGGACGGCCACGTCTGCGGCGTCGCGCTGCCGCCGGGCCTGAAGAACGCGAGCCGGCTGCCGACGCCGATCTTCACGCCGGCGACCAAGGCTGAGATGGGCGAGCACGACGAGAACATCAGCTTCGAGCGCATGCAGCAGATCATCGGCGCCGAACTCGCCGAGCGGGTGCGGACGGTCTCGATCGAGCTCTACCAGCGCGCCGCGGCCTACGCGCTGACGCGCGGCATCATCATTGCCGACACCAAGTTCGAGTTCGGCCTCGACGAGCAGGGCACGTTGACGCTGATGGACGAGGTGCTCACGCCCGACTCCTCGCGCTACTGGCCGGTCGAGAGCTACGGCGAAGACATCAATCCGCCGAGCTACGATAAGCAGTTCGTGCGTGACTGGCTCGAGCAGGCGCAGGTGAGTGGCGTCCCCTGGAACAAGAGTGCACCGGCGCCGGCTCTGCCGGCCGAGGTGATCGAACGCACCGCAGCGAAGTACCGCGAAGCGCTCGAAAGACTGACCGGCTGAGCCGCCGCCGCTGCTGATCATGGCCGTGCGTCTGCAGCAGCATCTTGAGCGATCGATCGCGGAGGCGGCCGACCCCGTCGCCGCCGCGTGCCTTCAAGCCGAACTGGCGGTGCTGCGGGCCCGCCTCGGCTATGCCGACGAAGCTCAGGCCCTGGTCGAGCAGATCGCCGCGCTGCAGGCCCGCGATCCGCGGCCGACGCTGTCGGCGTGGCTGGCCCTGGCGCGGGCGCTGGTGGGCTACTGCGGCGATCGCAACGAGCCGGCCTACCAGCCGCTGGCGCGCGCACTGGCGATGGCGGCGGCGGCGCGGGTGCGGCCCGTGCAGGCACTTGCTGCGGCCTGGTTGTCGCACATGCATTACCTCGGCAACGACTCGGTGCTGATGGCGCGCTACGCCGCGCAGGCGCTGCAGGAGGCCGAGCCGGGCCATCACAGCGCCCGCTCGCGGGCCTGCCTGGTCGTGGCGCAGAGCTACCACTACGCCGGCGATCTGCCGACTGCGCAGTGCTGGTACCGGCGGGCGCACGAGCACGCCACTGCCGAAGGCGATGGCGCGACCCTGGCGGCGTTGCTGCACAACCGCGCCGGCATCGATTCCAACAACGCGCGTCTGCAACGGCTCTATGGCGCCGAGGCGCGGCCAGCCATGCTGATGCCACTGCGCGAGACGCTGGCGGCTTTGGAGTCCGCGCAGCATCTCAACGACCACCTGCGGATCGGCAACGAGGATCCGATGGTGCCGATGCTCAAGGCCCTGCTGATGGTCATCAGCGACCAGCCTGAGGTGGCGCTGGCGCTGTACCGGCAGCACTTCGATGCCGGCCTGCGCGACGGCATGCAGCACTATGCCGGTGCCCTGCTGGCCGAACGGGCATGGTGCCAACTCCAGCTCGGTCGGCTCGACGAAGCTGAAGCCGATGCAACACTCGCGCTAGCTGCATTGAGCGACGAAGCGCGGCTCGACGACAACGAGGAAGTGGCAGCGACGCTGGCCTGGGTCGCGCTGCTGCGCCGACACCAGGGGCGCGAGGCCGAGGCCGAGGGCTTGCTGGTGCGTGGCCGGGAGCGGCTGCAGCGCTACCAGCAACTGCGGCAGTCGGTGCGCGAGCAGTTCGATCTCGCGCTGGCCAGGGTCGAGATGCCGGTGCGCTGACCGCGCCGGCCTCGGCTCAGAACAAGGCCATGCTCAGCTTGCGACGGTACTGGTCGATCAGCGGATCGGCCGGCGCCACCGTGGCGCGACCGGTGAGTTCGAGCGTGCCCTTGGCCGCCTCGGCGGCGGCCTTGGCCGGCTTCGGCTTGCCCATCAGTTCGAGGATCGCGACGTAGGTCTTGCGCGCGAGTTCGCCGTTCCAGGCCTTGTCGCGCATCACGATCTCGAGCAGTTCGTCCATCGCCTCGGTGAAGCGGCGCGCCGCAAAGTGGCTCTGGGCGAGCTCGAAGCGGGCCTCGAAGTCGCGCTTGTTGGCGGCGATGACCGATGCCAGCTCCTGGGTGCTGCGCGCTTTCGGCACGGCCTCGATGGCCTCCAGGTAATGGCCGATCGCGGCCGCGCGCGCGTCGAGGATGACCTTCGGCGCCAGCGGCTCGTAGACGCGCCGGGCGTCGGCCAGGCGGCCGGCGTCGAGCAGGCGCAGCGCATAGTCGGCGCGCAGCGCGTCGTTGCCCGGATCGATCGCGAGCGCCTCGCCGAGTTTGGCCAGCGCGGCCTCGGCGTCGCCCTCCGCGGCCAGTTCCTCGGCGGCCTCGGCCTCCTCGGCGGCGGCGAGCTGATCGGCGCCCGGCACGTGCTTGTCGAGGAAGGCCTCGATCTGCGCCTGCGGCAGCGCGCCGACGAAACCGTCGACCGGCTGGCCGCCGACGAACATCACACAGAAGGGGATCGAGCGCACGCCGAAGGCCTGGCTCAGCTGGCCGGCGATCTCGGGCTGCTCGTCGCTGTTGAGCTTGGCCAGCTTGAAGCGGCCGGCATAGCTGGTCTCCAGTTTCTCCAGCAACGGCCCGAGCGCCTTGCACGGGCCGCACCAGGGCGCCCAGATGTCGAGCAGCACCGGCTGCGCGAGCGAGGCCTGGATCAGTTCGGTCTCGAGGTTGTCGAGCGTGATGTCAATCATGGCGGCACAGATGGGGGCGAAAGAGCGGGTCGCAACGCCCACCTACAATCGCGGATTGATCAATCAGGCGGCCCGACTCCTTGGTAAGCACGGGGCGCCTTCGACGAGGAGCGGGCTGTGACAAGCGCAGCAACCCCCCTGGTCGGCGTGGTGATGGGTTCCAGCAGCGACTGGGACATCATGCGTCACGCGGCCGAGATTCTCGCCGAGTTCGGCGTCACCTTCGAGGCGCAGGTCGTCTCCGCGCATCGCATGCCGGACGAGATGTTCCGTTATGCCGAAGGCGCGCGGGCGCGCGGCCTGGCGGCGATCATCGCCGGCGCCGGCGGCGCGGCCCACCTGCCGGGCATGCTGGCCGCCAAGACCACGGTGCCGGTGCTCGGCGTGCCGGTGCCGAGCAAGCACCTGCAGGGCGTCGATTCGCTGCACTCGATCGTGCAGATGCCCAAGGGCGTGCCGGTCGCGACCTTTGCGATCGGAGCTGCCGGCGCCGCCAACGCGGCGTTGTTCGTGGTCGCCATGCTGGCGCGCGATGATGCCGCGCTGGCGGCCAAGCTCGATGCCTTCCGCGCGCGCCAGACCGAGGCCGCGCGCGCGATGAGCGCCGAGCTGCGCTGATGACGGCCCCGATCCTCCCAGGCGCCACGCTCGGCGTGCTCGGCGGGGGCCAGCTCGGCCGCATGTTCGCGCACGCCGCCCAGCAGCTCGGCTACCGCACGGCGGTGCTCGATGCCGATGCCAGCAGCCCAGCCGGGCTGGTGTCGCACCTGCATGTACAGACCGGCTACCTGGACGCCGGCGGTCTCGCCCGGATGGCGGATGCCTGCGCCGCGATCACCACCGAGTTCGAGAACGTGCCGGCCGACGCGCTGCGCACGCTGGCCGCGCGGGTGCCGACCGCACCGGCCGGCGACGCCGTCGCGGTCTGCCAGGATCGCGCCGCCGAGAAGGCGCTGATCGAGCGCTGTGGCGTGCCCTGCGCGCCGCATGCGCTGATCGAGACCGAGGCACAACTCGCCGCGGTGGCGGACTCGCTGCTGCCCGGCATCCTGAAGACCGCGCGCATGGGCTACGACGGCAAGGGCCAGGTGCGGGTGCGCGACCGCGCCGCGCTGGTGGCCGCCTGGACCGAGCTCGGCCGTGTGCCCTGCGTGCTCGAGCAGATGCTGGCACTGGACTTCGAGATCAGCCTCGTGATCGCGCGCGACGCGCAGGGCGCCAGCGTCGCGCTGCCGATCCAGCGCAACCTGCACCGCGACGGCATCCTCGCCGTCACCGAGGTGCCGGCGCCGGGCGTCGACGCCGCGCTGGCCGAGCGCGCGCACGATGCGGCACGCCGCATCGCCGACGGCCTGGGCTACGTCGGCGTGCTGTGCGTCGAGCTCTTCGTGCTGAAGGACGGCTCGCTGGTCGCCAACGAGATGGCGCCGCGGCCGCACAACTCCGGCCACCACAGCATCGACAGTTGCGACGTCTCGCAGTTCGATCTGCAGGTGCGCTGCATGGCCGGGCTGCCGCTGGTGGCGCCACGGCTGCACTCGGCGGCGCTGATGCTGAACCTGCTCGGCGACCTGTGGTTCGACCCCGCAGGGCGCGAGCGCGAGCCCGACTGGGCCGCGGTGCTGGCGCTGCCCGGCGCCCACCTGCATCTCTACGGCAAGACCGAAGCCAGGCGCGGCCGCAAGATGGGCCACCTGACGCTGACCGCGTCCTCGCCCGAGGGCGCGCGACTGCAGGTCGATCGGGCTGCGGCGATCCTCGGCCTGCCGGGCCTCTGACCGAACGCGATGCCGATCCTGCCGGGCAACCTGGAAGCCTCGATTGCCCGCGCCGCGCAGGCGCTGGCGGATGGAGAGCTGGTCGCGTTCCCGACCGAGACCGTCTATGGCCTCGGCGCGCGCGCCGACGACGATGGCGCGGTGCGCAAGATCTTCGCCGCCAAGGGCCGGCCAGCCGACCACCCGCTGATCGTCCATGTGCCGGACGTCGCCGGCGCCGAGGCCTTTGCCGCCGAACTGCCGCCGGTCGCGCGGCGCCTGATCGAGGCCTTCTGGCCCGGTCCGCTGACCGTGATCGTGCCGCGCCGGCCCGAGCTAGGTGCCGCGGCCGCCGGTGGCCAGGCCACGATCGGCCTGCGCAGCCCGGCGCATCCGGTGGCGCGGGCGTTGCTCGAGGCCGCCGCAAGGCTCGGTGTACCCGGTCTGGCGGCGCCGAGCGCCAATCGCTTCGGCCGGGTCAGCCCGACCTCCGCGCAGCATGTGGCGAGTGAGTTCGACGCCGGACTCAGAATCCTCGACGGTGGCGACTGCGCGCTCGGCATCGAGTCGGCGATCGTCGACTGCTCGCGCGGTGGCGCGGTGTTGCTGCGGCCCGGCGTGCTCGAGGCGAGCCGCATCGAGGCCGCCGCCGGCGTGCCGTTGCGCGCCGCCGATGCCGGTGCGCCGCGCGCTTCTGGCACGCTCGAGCAGCACTACGCACCGACCGCCACCGTGCGCCTGATGCCGCTGCGCCAGCTGCGCGCCGCGCTCGACGTGCTTCCGGGCGAAGTGCTGCCGGTCGAGGGCGCGCAGCGGCTGGCGGTATATTCACTGAACCTGCGCGACGTGCCGCGCGGGCTGCGTTTCCGGCGCATGCCCGCCGATGCGGCCGCCGCGGCCCATGAGTTGTTTGCCGCGTTGCGCGAGTTCGACGCGGCGGGTGTCTCGGTCCTGTGGGTCGAGGAACCCCCCGACGAGCCGGCCTGGGCCGGCGTGCGTGACCGCCTGCGCCGCGCCGCCGCCTGATATCCCGGACATCCCTCTTTTCAGCCTGCCCCAGACCGCGTCCAACGCCCGCCTTCCCATGAAGAAGCTGTCACTCCCCCGCCTCGGCCGATTTGGCCTCGCCTGCGCCGGTCTGGCCGGCGCCCTGATGCTGAACGCCTGTGGCGGCGGCGATCTGGTGACCACATTCCAGCCCGGTCGCGTCCTCGTGTTCGGCGACGAGGGCAGCGTGCTCACGCCCACCGGCGCGCGCTACGGCATCAACGGGCTGACGGCCGGCGACAGCACCGCCGTGCCGCCGGTGCTGCCGACCTTCAACTGCGGGCTCAACCCGATCTGGGTCCAGGTGCTGACCGGCCACTACAACATGGGCTTCGCCGAGTGCCCGAACAACCTCGACACGGCCACGCCGCGCGGGCGCATCTTTGCCGCCGCCGACACAGGCGTGGCCGAGCTTGCCGCACAGATCACCGCGGCGGCCGGCGCTGCCGGCTTCACCAACAGCGACCTGACCACGGTCTACACCGGCCAGAAGGACATCATTGCCGCCTACCAGGCGATGAGCAGCGGGGCCGACATCGGCAACGCGCGTGCCGCCGGCGAGGCCGCCGGCACGGCCTTGGCCCAGCAGGTCAACCGGCTGGCCGATGCCGGCGCCCGGGTGCTGATCGTGACCGTGCCGAACGTCGGCATCACGCCCTTTGCGCTGGCCGAGCAGGCGGCCCGTCCCGACTTCGACCGCGTCGACGCGCTGCGCCAGATCACCGAGCGCTTCAACGCCAAGCTTCGCTCTACGATCTACAACGACGGCCGGCGCATCGGCCTGATCCAGCTTGACGAGTACGTGGGAGTCGTCATGAGCTACCCGCCCGGCTACGGCTACGCCAACTGGACGCAGCCGGCCTGCACGGTGGCCTTGCCCAACTGCACCAGCGAGACGCTCGTCACCGGTGCCACTTCGGGCAACTATCTCTTTGCCGACGATCGTCGGGTCGGCCCCGGCGCGCAGCTGCAGACCGGCAACCTTGCCGTCCAGCGCGCGGTCAATAACCCCTTCTAGGGGGGCGTGCGGCCGCCGCGGCTCGCGACGCCAGCGGGCTGGCCTCTACAAGGCCGTCGTAGCAGGGGTCGGCCGCTTCGCGCGATCTGGGTCGAGCCCACGCGCGTTGCGCCATCGGGTTTTTCCGCCTCGGTTGCGTCGAGGTGGCCCTCTAAAGTCAGCCCTCCCAAATAGAACGACCGTTCGCATCCTCGGGCGGTCGACAGCTGAGGAGCTCGCTGATGATCCGATTGCGTCCCCTGGGCATGGCCGCGGCCCTGTCCGCGTCGCTGCTGCTGGCCGCCTGTGGCGGCGATGGTGAAGACGCGCCGCCGGCGCGCGCCACGATCATCACCGCGCAGCTTGCCGGATCGCTGACGGCGGCCCAGTTCACCGCCGCCCTGCAGGGCAGCGCGTCTGGCCAGGGCCTGCTGCAGATCGCCGGTGCGCCGGTCTGCGGCGTCGACGTGCGCTACGTGCTCTACATGACGCGCGATCCGGCCGGGCTGCCGCAGACCGCGTCGACCGCCGCGCTCGTGCCCAACGGGACCGACCCGCGCTGCACCGGCGGTGGCACCGGCAAGCTGCCTGTGGTGGTCTACGCGCATGGCACGACGACCTTGCGCTCGTTCAACATGGCCGACGTCCAGAACAACGGCGAAGCCTCGCTGGTGGCGGCGATGTTCACCGCCCAGGGCTTCATCGTCGTGGCGCCGAACTATCTCGGCTACGACAAGTCGAGCCTGCAGTACCACCCCTACCTGAACGCCGAGAACCAGGCGGTCGACGTGGTCGACGGCATGCGCGCGGCCTTCAGTCATCTCAACGCGGCCAGCACCAACAAGCCGGGGGCCAAGCTCTTCCTGACCGGCTACTCGCAGGGTGGTCACGTGGCGATGGCGGTGCATCGCGCACTCGAGCGCGACTACGCGGGCGAGTTCACGGTCACGGCCTCGGGTCCGATGTCCGGCCCGTACAACCTCGGCAAGTTCGTGACCCTGGTCAACAGCGGTCCGAACCCGGGCGTCTGCGACGGCAATCCGCGCGGCATCAACTGCACGGTCAATGGTGGCGCGACGATCTTCACGCCGATGCTGCTGACCAGCTGGCAGCGCTCCTACGGCAACGTGTACGCGACGGCCACCGATGCCTACCAGGATCCGTATGCCGCCACCGCCGAGACGCTGTTCCCGACCGACACGCCGGTGCCCGATCTGATAGCCGCCGGCAAGCTGCCGGCCGATCCGACCTTCACCCGACTGTTCGGCACCGGTGGTCTGATCAAGGAGGCCTTCCGCGCCGACTTCTTCAGCAACACCAACAACGGCTTCCGCAAGGCGGCCGACCTGAACTCGCTGCTGAACTTCACGCCCAAGGGCAAGGTTGCGCTGTGCTACTCGAACGCCGACCCGACGGTGTATGGCTTCAACACCACCGATGCCCAGATCTTCTTCGGATCAAAGGGGCTGCTGGTGCCGGCGCTGGACCTGCGCGGCGACCTGGCCGCGATCAACGGCACGCTCGGCCCGGCGGCCGCGCAGCTGGCCGGTGGCTTCCAGCAAACCTACCCGCTGCCCAACACCTCCGGCGACCACGGCAATGCCGCGCCGTTCTGCAGCGCCTTCGTGCGCGGCTTCTTCAGCACGCTGCTGTAAGGGAGAGCGCGATGCACAAGATCAAGAGCCTTCGCCTGGCCGCCTTCCTGGCGCTGACCGTCGCTGCCGGCACTGCCTCGGCCCAGAGCATGGAGATGCTGCAGGGCCTCACCGTCTACGTCGGCGGTGCTTACATCGACGTCCACTCCAAGGCCGACCCGCTGACCAGCGCGCCGCCGACGCTGCCGCCCGGCGTCGAGGCCGGCGTGCGTGTCGGCGACGCCGGCACCGTCGGCTTCGGCGTGGTCTACCGTTTCGCGCCGGCCTGGAGTGTCGAGGCGGCGCTCGGCGTGCCGCCCGAGCACAGTGGTTACGGCACCCAGTTCATCGAGCCCTTCGGGCAGATCTCGACGGTCAAGCAGGTCGCTCCGACCTTCTTCCTGAACTATCACTTCAACGCCGTGATGGCCGGGTTGTCGCCCTTTGTCGGCGTGGGCTTCAACTACACGAAGTTCACCGACGCCAAGAGCACCGCCTCGGGTAACGCCGCCAGCGGCGGGCCGACCAGCATCGACATGACGGACTCCTGGGGCGTCGCGGCGCATGTCGGCCTGACCTACCAGATCGATCGCAACTGGTCGATCGTCGGCACGATCGCCTATGCCGACGTCAGCAGCGACATGACCGCGACCACGACGACCAACGCCGGCAACATCGTGCGCACCACGACGATCGACTTCCGCCCGGTCGTCTACACCCTCTCGGTCGGCTACACCTTTTGAGACAGCGATCCGTCCGGCGCCCCGGCGGCGCCGGATCGGCACACTACTGCGGCCGCGCGCCTTCGGGTTCGCGGCCGCGGCTCATTTCGCGGGCGGGGGCGGCGTCGTCGGCCGTCCACTGCACCAGCGCGTCCAGCGCCGGCCGTCCGGCCTGCGCGTTGGGATGGTTGATCACAGCCACCAGCACGTAGCGCCGGCCCGAGGTGCCGAGCACCGAGCCGGCGAGCCCGATCGCGTCGCGCAGCGAGCCAGTCTTGAGGTGCGCGCGGCCGAGCGCCGTGCCCCACTGGCGGCCGGGGCGGCGCGTGGTGCCGTCGACGCCGGTCAGCGGCAGCGAGCTTTCCAGCTCCGACCAGATCGGCTCGGCCGCCAGCGCCTGCAGCCAGGCCGCAAGGCAGGCGGCGCTGCTGCGCGACTGGCGCGACAGCCCGGAACCGTTGTCGACGATCACCGACGGCGGCTCGCAGCCGCTGCGCTGCTGCACCTCGGCCTGGACCAGCGCGCGTGCGGCCGCCGGCGTGGCGGGCGGTTCCGCACCCGGCGCGGCCAGTGGCAGGCTCAGGAACAGTTGCTGCGCCATCACGTTGTTGCTGTACTTGTTGATGTCGCGCACGACCGCGGCCAGCGGCGGCGAGGCGAACTCGGTCAACAGGATCGCGCCCGGTGGCGTGGTGCCTTCGCGCACGCGGCCGGTGAGCGCGCCGCCGACCTCGCGCCACATCGGCTCGAGCAGGCGCGCGTTGTAGGCGCGCGCGTCGGCGTAGGCCAGCGGCCAGCTCTTCTCGCCGCAGGCCGCGGGGTAGGCCCCGGCCAGGCGCCAGCGGGTCGGATCGCTGGTGTCCAGGCGCAGCGCGCCGCGCCAGTCGCCACAGTCGCCGGCGGCCAGCGGTACGGTGATCTCGTGGGGCAGGCCAGGCAGCGGTGGATCGGCACTGACCCGCGCCACGCCCCGCGCAGGCTCGGGCTGGAAGCTCAGGTTGACGGCCTTGAAGTTCAGCAGCAGGGCGTCCGGGCGCACGTTGTAGGGGCGCAGCCGCTCGCCGTCGAAGTCGCCCGGATCGCCCTCGCCGGGTGCGAAGGCGCTGCCGTCGAGCACGATGTCGCCGCGGATCTCGCGCACGCCGCGGGCGCGCACCTGGCGCAGCAGCAGCCAGATGCGCTCCAGCGTCAGGCTCGGGTCGCCGCGGCCGACGATCACCAGGTCGCCCTGCAGCACGCCGCCTTCGAGCGGGCCGGTGGTGTAGATCGGCGTGCTCCAGGTCCAAGCCGGGCCAAGCGAAGTGAGCGCGGCGCCGGTGGTGTAGAGCTTCATCAGCGAGGCCGGGTTGACCACCTCCTCGGCACGCCAGCTCAGCCGTGGCGGGCTGGCGCGCGCCGGCGCCAGCGGCTCGACGCGGACCACCAGCGCCGACTCGGGGATCTGGGCCTGGCGCAGCGCGGCGCGCACCGGCGCCGGCAGTTCGCGCTCGGCGGCGACGGCGGGCAGCGCGGCCAGTAGCAGGCCCAGGGACGACAGCGTCGCCGCTTGGCGGAGGCAGGAGGCAAGGTGCATCGGCCGATCATAGGGAAGGGCGCCGCTAAACTCGACCGCGATGACCGTGCCAGAAGTTGCAACTCCGAAGCCTGCGGTGGCGCCGACGCTGCTGGTGCTCGACACCGCCACCGAGTTCCTGCATCTCGGGCTGACGCTGCGCGGCCGCTCGTACACGCGCGCCCTCGCCGGTGGCGCGCAGGCCTCGGCCGCACTGCTGCCGGCGCTGCGCGGCCTGCTCGACGAGGCCGGCATCGGCTGGCACGAACTCGATGCGATCGGCTACGGCCGCGGGCCCGGTGCCTTCACCGGGGTGCGCGCCGCCTGCGCGGTCACCCAGGGCCTGGCCTTCGGGCTCGGCAAGCCGGTGCTACAGCTCGACACGCTGATGGCGGTGGCCGAGGACGCGAGTGCCCAAGGCGCCGGCGACGCGATCCAGGTCGCGGTCGACGCGCGCATGGGCGAGGCCTATGCCGCCGCCTATCGGCGCGATGCCGGTGCCGACGCTGGCTGGCAACTGCTCGGCGAGCCGGCGCTGCACGATCCGGCCGATCTCGCGCGCGACCTGGCGCCGGGCTTCGCGGTGGCCGGCAACTCCTTGCTGGCCCATGCCGAGGCCTGGGCCGGCTTCGGCGGCCATCGTGCGCCCGCCGCGGCGCCGCGTGCCGAGGCGTTGCTGAAGCTGGCGCGCTGGCAGTGGTCTCGCGGCGATCGGCTCGACGCGGCGCAGGCGCTGCCGCTCTACGTGCGCGACCGCGTCGCGCTGACCACCGCCGAGCGCGAGGCGGTGCAAGTTGCCAAGCAGGCCGCGGCGGCGGCAACTCCATGAGCGCCGCTCGGCCGCTCCGAAGGCGCTCGCTCCCCCTTGGGGGGGCGGCGCGCAGCGCCTTGGGGGCAGCATGAGTGCGCTCGCCCGCGAAAGCCGCCCCGCGCCGGCGCTGGTGCCGATGGACACCTCGATGCTCGACGTCGTGACCGAGATCGAGCGTGCCGCCTACGACTTTCCGTGGACGCGCGGCAATTTCCTGGACTCGATGAGCGCCGGCTACACGCTGCGCGTGCTGCGGGCGACGCCGGACAACATCGTCGGCTACTACATCGCGATGCCCGGTGTCGAAGAGCTGCACCTGCTCAACCTCACGGTCGCGCCGGCCGCGCAGCGCCAGGGCTACGCGCACCTGATGCTCGACGCGCTGCGCGCCCAGGCGGTATCGCTGCGCGCGCGCGAGCTCTGGCTCGAGGTGCGGGCCTCCAACCAGCGCGCGCGCGAGATCTACGAGCGCTTCGGCTTTCGCAACTGCGGGCTGCGCCGCCACTACTATCCGGCGCGCGGCACGGGACGCGAGGATGCGGTCGTCATGAGCCTGTCGCTGCCCGAGGTGTTGCATGGCCTGGGATGAGCGCCAGCGGCGCATGCTCGAAGCGATGGGCGTGCGGTTGTGGCCGCAGGCCGAGCCGGAGCCCGAGGCCGACGTTGCCGCGGCCGCCCCCGTGTTGCCTGCGCAGCCCGCGGCGTCGCCCCGTGCGCCGGCCATCGCGCCGGCCACGCCTCGCCAACTCGTCACCGGACCGGTCGCGACCATGGACTGGCCGGCGCTGCGCGCGGCCGTGGCCGCCTGCACCGCCTGTTCGCTGTGCGAGTCGAGGACGCAGACCGTGTTCGGCGTCGGCCATCAACGGGCTCACTGGATGATCGTCGGAGAGGCCCCCGGCGAGCAGGAAGACCTGCGCGGCGAGCCCTTCGTCGGCAAGGCCGGGCAACTGCTCGACAACATGCTGGCCGCGATCGGCGTTTCACGCCAGGCCGCCGAGGGCGACGACCCGGCGCGCCGGGTCTACATCGCCAACGTGCTCAAGTGCCGGCCGCCGGCCAACCGCAACCCGCAGCCCGAGGAGGTGGCGCGCTGCGCGCCCTTCCTGCAGCGCCAGATCGAGCTGGTGCAGCCGAGGATCATCCTCGCGATGGGACGCTTCGCAGTGGAGTCGCTGCTGCACACCAGCGACGCGATCGGCAAGCTGCGCGGGCGCGTGCACCGAGTGGCCGGCGTGCCGACCATCGTCAGCTACCACCCGGCCTACCTGCTGCGCAGCCCGCTCGAGAAGGCGCGGGCCTGGGACGATCTGTGCCTGGCGCTGCAGACGCTCGGCGGCGCGCACTGAAGCGTGGCCGGCGGGCCGGCGCTCAGCGGTGCTGTTCGTCGATGTAGTTCTTGCGCCGGAACCAGAAGATCAGCAGCGCCGGCACCACCGCCAGCGACAGCAGCACCAGCCAGGTGCCGGAGACGCTGTGGATCAGCGGCAGCGCATCGAAGTTCATGCCGAAGATGCCGGTGATCAGATTCAGCGGCATGAAGATCGCGGTGATCACCGTGAGCGTGCGCATGATGTCGTTCATGCGGTTGCTCTGCGCCGAGAAGTACATCTGGACCGAGCTCTCGGCCGAGCTCTCGAGCCGGCGCACATGGCCGAGCACGCGCTCGATGTGCTCGAGCACGTCCTTCGAGCGCACCCGCAGCAGCTCGCGCTCGCGCGCCTCCTTCTTGTCGGCCGGCAGCGGCCATTCGGCGAGGGCGTCGATCCACTCCTGGATCGCGCTGCG
This sequence comes from Rivibacter subsaxonicus, assembly GCF_004217215.1. Lineage (GTDB taxonomy): Bacteria > Pseudomonadota > Gammaproteobacteria > Burkholderiales > Burkholderiaceae_C > Rivibacter > Rivibacter subsaxonicus. The sequence goes on along the minus strand of NZ_SHKP01000005.1, from coordinate 88,015 downwards.
CTGGTCCTCGCAGATGTCTTCGAGCGCGTGCAGCGCGTTGCGGCTCTCGAGCAGCGCCTGCCAGTTGTCGAAGCGGCCGCTGCGCGAGCCGAGCAGTTCCTGCTGCAGGTAGCCGAGCTGGCGCGTCAGCAGCCGGCGCAGGTCGAGGTAGCCGTCGACCATGTGGTTGACGATGCGCAGCATCAGGTCGGCCGGATTCGGCGGCAGCCGCGGGCCGGCGGGCTTGGCGTCGCCGGGTGCCGGGGCGATGGCGGCGTCGGGGCCGATGCCGGGTGTTGCGAGCTGCGCCAGGCGGCTGATGAAGAACTCGCGCACCGAGCATTCGGTCGGATGCACCGTCAGCAGCACGCGGTCGAACAGCGCGAAGCCGACCGGGCTGGTGTCGATCGAGGCCAGCGCCCGACGTGCGCTCTGCGCGGTGCCATGCTGGTCGTCGACGAAGAGCTCGCTGGCGCCCGGCGCCGCGGCCAGCCGCCGGAAGACGAGCACGTCGTACCAGGAGGTGTAGTCGTGCTGCGAGGGCAGCTGGTTGTTGAGCAGGTCGGAGAGGTGCAGGTCGACCAGCTGGCCGGCGCCCCAGGCACCGAGCGCGGCCTGGATCTCGGCAGTGCCGACCTCGAACTCGCGGCGGCCGCTGGCAATCCAGACAAAGCCGCCGGCCGGCAACTGCGCCGGCAGCGCCGGCAGTTCGGTGAAGGCCTCGTGGACGTGGAAGATCCGCATCGAGCGCCCGTCGAGGATCAGGGCTGGCGGCGCAGCAGTCGCGCCGCCTCCAGCGCGAAGTAGCTCAGCACGCCGTCGGCGCCGGCGCGCCTGAAGGCAAGCAGCGACTCCATCATCACCGCGTCGTGCTCGAGCCAGCCGTTGGCGGCCGCGGCCTTGAGCATCGCGTACTCGCCGCTGACCTGGTAGGCGAAGGTCGGCACGCGGAACTCGTCCTTCACGCGGCGCACGATGTCGAGGTACGGCATGCCGGGCTTGACCATCACCATGTCGGCGCCCTCGGCGATGTCGAGCGCGACCTCGCGCAGCGCCTCGTCGCTGTTGCCGGGGTCCATCTGGTAGGCCTTCTTGTTGCTCTTGCCAAGGTTGCCGGCCGAGCCCACCGCGTCGCGGAACGGCCCGTAGAAGGCGCTCGCGTACTTGGCGCTGTAGGCCATGATCCGGGTGTGGATCTGACCATGCGCCTCGAGCGCCTCGCGGATCGCGCCGATGCGGCCGTCCATCATGTCGCTCGGCGCGACGATGTCGACGCCGGCCTCGGCCTGCACCAGCGCCTGGCCGACCAGCACCTCGACCGTCTCGTCGTTGAGGATGTAGCCGGTCTCGTCGAGCAGCCCGTCCTGGCCGTGGCTGGTGAAGGGGTCGAGCGCGACATCGGTCATCAGGCCCAGTTGCGGGAAGCGCGCCTTGAGCTCGCGCACCACGCCGGGCACCAAACCTTCGGGATTGAGTGCCTCGCGGCCATCTGCGGTCTTGCGCGCCGGATCGATCACCGGGAACAGCGCCAGCGCCGGGATGCCCAGGTTCACGCATTCCTCGGCCAGCGGCAGCAGGCGCTCGAGCCCGAGGCGCTGTACGCCGGGCATCGAGGCCACGTCCTGCGCGGCGCGGCGGTCCTCGAGCACGAAGACCGGCAGGATCAGGTCGCAGGCGCCGAGCCGATGCTCGCGCACCAGGCTGCGGGTGAACTCGTCGCGGCGCAACCGACGCGGGCGGCTGGCCGGGAATCGCTGGTGATAGGAACTCAAATGCAACTCCGGCGAGGGGCGATCGGGCAGTCGGGAATTCAACCTGCCGCAAGCCATTCGGGGTTAAAGTGATCGATGAATGATACGGCTCGACCGTGTCATTCCCTGCTTTTCCTCCCTGAGCAGGAGCACGTCGGCTTCACTGCCGACGAGCTTTGCACCCCGGCCGCCGCAAGGTGCCGGGGTTTCTTTTTGGGCCGTGCCCGCGGCGCGATTCCCGGCGACCCGAGCCTGCGCATCGGGATAATGCTGCCGATGAGTCAAGGCTATCTCTGGGTCAAGGCGTTCCACATCGTCTTCGTCGCAAGCTGGTTCGCCGGCCTGTTCTACCTGCCGCGCATCCTCGTGAACCTGGCGATGGTGCCGGCCGACAGCCACGCCGAGCGCGAGCGCCTGCTGCTGATGGCGCACAAGCTGCACCGCTTCACCACGCTGCTGATGCTGCCGGCGCTGGCGCTCGGCTTGTGGCTCTGGCTCGGCTACGGCATCGGTGGCGGCTGGCTGCACCTGAAGCTGTTGCTGGTGGCGGCGGCGATCGGCTACCAGCATGTCTGCCGGCGCCTGCTGCGCGACTTCGAGCACGCGGCCAACCGCCGCAGCCATCGCTGGTTCCGCTGGTTCAACGAGGCCTCGGTGCTGCTGTTCGCCGCGATCGTCGTGCTGGTGGTGGTCAAGCCGTTCTAGGGCGACGATGCCCAGCCCGCACCGCAGCTCGGCCTGGCCGCTGGCAGCGGTCTGTGCCGCGCTGATCGCCTACGCCAGCCTGCACCCCTTCGGCGGCTGGCGCTGGCCGCCCGAGCTCTCGCTGTGGCAGGCGATGCGCAGCCTGCCGCTGTCGACCCGCTACGCGAGCCGCTTCGACATCCTCTCGAACCTGCTGGCCTACTTGCCGCTCGGTCTGCTGCTGGCCACGGCGCAGTTGCGCGAGGGCGCACCGGTCTGGCGCGCGGTGCTGCTGGCCACGCTGGTGGCCAGCGCGCTGAGCTTTGCGATGGAGGTGGCCCAGCATGCGTTGCCGACGCGGGTGCCATCCCGGCTGGACTGGCTGCTCAACAGCGCCGGTGCACTGCTCGGTGCGCTGCTGGCCGCCGCGGTGCAGCGCGCCGGCGGCTGGCGGCGCTGGGAGCAGTGGCGCGCGCGCTGGTTCCTGCGCGGCCAGGGCGGCGGCCTGGCGTTGCTGCTGCTGTGGCCGGTGGGCCAGCTCTTTCCGCCGGCGCTGCCCTTCGGCTTGGGCCAGGTCCTGACGCGCGCGCGCCTGGAGGTGGCCGCCTGGCTGCAGGGCACGGCCTGGGACGGCTGGCTGGCGCCGACGACGACCGCCGCCATCACGCCGCTGGCGCCGGGGCTGATCGCGGTCGGCGTGGCCTGCGGCCTGCTGGCGCCGATCCTGCTGGCCTATGCGCTGACGCCGCCCGGCGCGCGCCGCCTTGCGCTGCTGCTCGGCGCCTTGCTGCTGGCACTGGGCACGGTCACGCTGTCGACCACGCTGAACTTCGGCCCCGAGCATGCGCTGGCCTGGTGGACCGAGCCGGTCGGTGCCGGTGCGGCGCTGGCCGTGGCCGCCGCGGTGCCGCTGGCCTGGGTGTCGGCACGGGCGGCGGCGGCGGTGGCGCTGCCGGTGATCGCGATCTCGGTGGCGCTGGTCAACCTGGCGCCGGAGGACCCCTTCTACGCAGCCAGCCTGCAGGGCTGGGAACAGGGGCGCTTCATCCGCTTCCACGGCCTGGCGCAATGGATCGGCTGGGGCTGGCCTTTCGCCGCCGCGGCCTATCTGCTGAGTCGGCTGGCGGCTCCGGGCGACGGCGAGCGCAAACCTACAATCCCGGCATGAGCTATTACGAGCGGCACATCTTCTTCTGCCTGAACAAGCGCGACGGCACCGAGGCCAGCTGCGCGCTTCACGACGTCGAACTCGCGTACGCCCACTGCAAGGGACGCGTCAAGGCGCTCGGCCTCAACGGGCCGGGCCAGGTGCGCGTCAACAAGGCCGGCTGCCTCGATCGCTGCGCCGGCGGGCCGGTGGCGGTGGTCTATCCCGAGGGCACCTGGTACACCTACGTCGACCGCCACGACATCGACGAGATCGTCGAGCGCCACCTGCAGGGCGGCGAGGTGGTCGAGCGCCTGCTGCTGGCGCCCGAAGTGGGGCGCTGAACGCCGCCGATCGACGCTTGCTGCCGCTGCCGGCCGTTTCTCGCTGGCGCCCACTGCTGTACCCCTCCATGAACGCGCAGACCCAGAACTTCAGCATCCACGGCCCGGCCGGTGCGATCGAGTGCGCGCTCGACCTGCCCGCGGGCGTGCCGCAGGGCTGGCTGGTGGTCTGCCATCCGCACCCGCAGTTCGGCGGCACGATGGACAACAAGGTGGTGCAGACCGTCGCCCGCGCCGGCGTCGCGCTCGGGATGGCGGCGGTGCGCTTCAACTTCCGCGGTGTCGGCGCCTCGGCCGGCACCTGGGACGAGGGCCAAGGCGAGGTCGACGACGCGCTGGCCGTGATCGAGGCCATGCGCGAACGCTTTGCCGCGCTGCCGGCCTTCGCGCTGGCCGGTTTTTCCTTCGGCGGCTATGTCGCCGCCACCGCCGCGGCGCGCCTGCCGGCCGCGCTGCAGCCGCAGCGCCTAGCGCTGGTGGCGCCGTCGACGCTCAAGCACGAGGTGCCGCCGGTACCTTCCCACACCCTGCTGGTGCATGGCGAGACCGACGACGTGGTGCCGCTGTCGGCCTCGCTGGACTGGGCCCGCCCGCAGCAGTTGCCGGTGCTGGTGGTGCCCGGCGTCGGCCATTTCTTCCACGGTGCGCTGCACATCCTCAAGGCCGCGCTGCTGCGCGCCTGGGCAGCGCCGACTTGAACCTTCTTCCGGAATCCCCTTCGCCATGAACCCTCTTCTGCGCTCCCTCGTCGCCGGCCTCGCGCTGGCCGCCACCGCCGTCGGCTTGCTGCCCGCCGCCCAGGCCCAGGTGCCGCAGGCGCCCGAGATCGCGGCCCGTTCGTGGCTGCTGCTCGACCTCAACACGGGCCAGGCGCTCGGCTCGCGCGAGCCGGACCAGTCGGTCGAGCCGGCCTCGCTGACCAAGCTGATGAGCGCCTACGTCGTGTTCCAGGCGCTGCGCGACGGCAAGCTCTCGCTCGAGCAGACGCTGCCGGTGAGCGAGCGCGCCTGGCGCACCGGCATGACCGGCGCCTCGCGCAGCTACCTGCCGCTGAACAGCCAGGTCAAGGTCGACGACCTGCTCAAGGGCATGATCGTGCAGAGCGGCAATGACGCCACGGTGGTGCTGGCCGAGGGCGTCGGCGGCTCGGTCGAGAACTTCGTGGCGATGATGAATCGCCAGGGCCAGGCTTTCGGCCTCAAGGCGACGAGCTTCAAGAACCCCGAAGGCCTGACTGCGCCGGGCCACATGAGCACCGCGCGCGAGCTCGGCGTGATCGCCACGCGCCTGATCAAGGACTTCCCCGAGTACCTGCCGTACTACTCGATCAAGGAATTCACCTTCAACAAGATCAAGCAGCCCAACCGCAACCTGCTGCTCTACCGCGACCCGAGCGTCGACGGCCTCAAGACCGGCTACACCGACAACGCCGGCTACTGCCTGATCGCCACCGCGCGGCGCGACTTCCCCAACGGCCAGCGCCGACTGCTCAGCGTGGTGCTCGGTGCGGCCTCGATGGAGGGGCGCGCGGTCGAAAGCCAGAAGCTGCTGAACTGGGGCTACGGCGCCTGGGACGCGGTCAAGCTCTTCGACGCCGGCCAGTCGGTCGCGGTGGCGCCGATCTGGAAGGGCAGCAGCAACACCGCCAAGCTCGGCAGCCTGCAGCCGATCTACGTCAACGTACCGCGCGGCGCCGGCAACGCCCTCAAGACCGACATCCAGCGCACCGATCCGCTGGTGGCCCCGCTCGCCAAGGGCGCGCCGGTCGGCAAGATCGTGGTCCGGGCCGGTGATGCGACGGTGGCCGAGGTGCCGCTGGTGGCGCTCGAGGGCGTCGAGAGCGCCGGTATCTTCGGCCGCGCCTGGGATTCGCTGCGTCTGTGGATCAAGTGAGTCTTCGGCTCCTTGATCATCTTGATGACTTCCCCCGCTCACTGCGTTCGCCGCCCCCGAGGGGGCGTGGCGCGCCCTCGACGGCCGCCGTCGCGCGGCTGGCGTGACAGCGGCCGGTACGCGCGCTACCCTGCGCCCTCGATCACCCTGTCACGAGCCTCCCGATGAGCGACTGGAGCACGCGTCCCAGCTATCTCAACGGCAGCTTCATGCCGCTGGGGCAGGCGCGCGTGTCGCCGCTCGATCGCGGCTTCATGTTCGGCGACGGCGTCTACGAGGCGCTGCCGGTCTACGGCAGGCGCCTGTTCCGGGTCGACGACCACCTGGCGCGCCTCGAGCGCAATCTCGGCCGGCTGCGGATCGACAACCCGCATTCGCGTAGCGAGTGGATCGCGCTGGTCCGCGAACTGGTGCGGCAGCTGGTCAACGGCGACGGCGCCGAGGACCAGCTGGTCTATCTGCAGGTCACGCGCGGCGTGCCGCTGGCGTCGATGGCGCCGCGCGACCACGTCATGCCCGAAGGGATCGAGCCGACCGTGTTCATGATGACCGGCCCGCTGCGGCCGCCCTCGGCGCAACAGCGCCACGAGGGCGTGGCCTGCATCAGCGCGCGCGACTTCCGCTGGGAGCGCGGCGATCTCAAGGTCACCTCGCTGCTCGGCAACGTGCTGGCGCGCCAGATCTCGGCCGATCAGGACGCAGTCGAAACGGTGCTGCTGCGCGACGGCCCCAACGGTTCCGCATTCCTGACCGAGGCCTCGGCCTCCAACGTCTGGATCGTCAAGGACGGCGCGCTGATCGGCCCGCCCAGGAGCGAGCACATGCTCGAGGGCATCCGCGTCGAGCTGCTGCGCGAGCTGTGCGAGGACGAGGGCGTCGCCTACTCGCTGCGGCCGGTGCCCGAGAGCGACCTGCGCAGTGCCGACGAGGTGCTGCTCAGCTCGGCCACCAAGGAGGTGCTGCCGGTCACGCGGATCGACGGCGAACTCGTCGGTCATGGCGCGCGGCGCGGCAAGCCGGGGCCGGTCGGCGCCAGGCTGTACGCGGCGTACCAACGGGCCAAGGCCGAGCAGTCGATCTAGCTGGCTTCGCGGCGCGTTGAGATCGCGGCCGCTGCCCCCATTTGCTTGCGATGAAGACGATGGACATCCCCGCCGACCGCTCGCTGATCGAGTACCCGAGTGCCTTCCCGATCAAGGTGATGGGCGCCAATGTCGATGGTTTCGCCGAGGCGATTGCCGCGCTCGCACGCGAACACGATCCTGCCTTCGACGTGGCGACGATGGAGGTGCGCCCGAGCAAGGGCGGCAACTACCTCGGCCTCACGATCACGATCACCGCCACCAGCCGCGAGCAACTCGATGCGCTGTACCTGGCGCTGACCGGGCATGCGATGGTCAAGGTGGTTCTCTAGAAGCTGAGCGTTGCCCTCAGTCGCGCCATGCGCGGCTCGACCGGGTGGAGGTGGCGATCGTCTGCCCCTGCGGTCGAACAGGTTGATGACGCCGAGCGTGAGGCTGAGGCTTCGCGTCGACGGCCAGCACGGGCTTGCTGTGGCGATGTGGAGTCGTCACGGCAGGGCTTGCAGGTCAAAGACGCGCTCTACGAGCCACAGCAATGCGAGCGCCAGGATCGCCAGCGAGCCGCACGGCAGCAGCACGCGCCGGTAGAGCGCGGTGCCACGCAGCGTCCACGCCAGCGGCAGGAACAGGGCGACGATCAACAGCTGCCCGATCTCGACGCCGAGGTTGAAGGACAGCAGCGGCACGACCAGGTTGCCGCGCTCCAGGCCGATGTCGCGCAGCACCGAGGCGAAGCCGAAGCCGTGCACCAGCCCGAAACCGAAGGCGAACGCGGTGCGTCGGCGCAGCAGCATCGGCCAGAGGTTGTCGATCGCGGCGAAGGCGACGCTGGCGGCGATCAGCGATTCGACCCAGCGCGAAGGCGGATCGAGCAGGCCGAGCGCGGCCAGCGCCAGCGTGATCGAGTGGGCGAGGGTGAAGGCGGTGACGATGGCGAGCACCTTGCGCAGCACTGGGCGCAGCGCGGGCGCCGGTTGCCAGGCGAGCGCCGCGGTCGACGGCGCCTGGGCCGCGGGCGGCGCCGGCAGCAAGGCATCGCCCGGTGTCGCGAGCGCGAGCCGGCACGTGCGCAGATTCATCAAGGCCTGCGTCGGTGCCGTGGCCTCGGTCGTGGGTCGCGCCGCGCGCAGCAGCACCGCTGGTAGCAGCAGCGCGAGCAGGAACAGCACATGGTCGGTGCCGATCAGGATGTGGTGCACGCCCTCGCGCACGAAGCCGATCCAGCCGGTCGGCGCCGCCGGCGCATCGGCGGTTGCCGGAAGCTCGATGTCGAGCGCGGGCGCGTCAGGCCCGAGCACATGAGGCCGATCGCCGCCGGGCGTGCCGCTCACGAGCACGATGCCGCGATGGGTCGGGTCGCTGGCGGCGAACAGCGTGTAGCGCAGTTCGAGCCGGCGCGGCGTCGGCGCGCAGGCGAGCGTCTGCACCAACACCGCGTAGGGGCCATCGGAATGCTCGTCGAGCTGCGGCACGCCCCGGCTTACGACCGCGCAGCGGCCGTCGGCGCCGGCGAGCCGCACGCCGGCGGCGGCCAAGGCCTCGATCTCGGTCCAGCGCCCGCGCAGCTCGCCCCAGGTGATGCGACCGTCGCCGTCGGCATCGAGATCGAGCTCGCGGTCGAGGTCGCGCACTGCGATGTCGAGGCGCTGCTCGACGCGTCCTGGTTCGCCAGGCAGCAGTTGCAGTCGCAGGTAGGCGTCGCTCGGCTTGTGGGCCGGCACCGGCAGCGCGGCCAGTGCCAGCAAGCCGGCCACCAGGCAGGCGCGCAGTGCGCTCACGGCCGGACTCCGGCGAGCAGCTGCGAGCGTGCCGGCGCCAGCTGCGGCGCCTGCAGCCGCGCATCGCGATAGCCGGTCTCGCGCATGAACTGCCACACCGGCTCGGCGGCCTCGGGGCGGCCGGCGGCGCGCGCGGTGCGCACCAGCAGCAGGGCGTCGGCTGGCTCCTTCTGCTGCGCCCACTGGGCCTGCGCGAGGCCCAGCGCGCGCGCCGCGTCCTCGTCCAGGTCGAGCGCGGCGCGCGCCTCCTCGCGCGCATGGAGGCGATCGCCGCGCAGGCGCGCCGCCTCGAAGCGGGCCTGCAGCGCGGCGCGGTTGGCGGCGGCTTCGGGCTGCCCGAGCCGGCGCTGGGCGATCGCCAGGCGCAGCAGCAACGCGTCGGCAGCCTTGGCGCCAGCCAGCAGCGTCGGTACCTCGGCGGTTCGGCCGTTGGCCAGCAACCAGTCGGCGTAGGCGGCCAGGCGGTAGGTGTCGGGTGCGTGCAGGGCGGCTTGGTAGAGCAGGCCGGCCCGCGCATCGCCGCGGCGCTCAGCCAGCTCGGCGCGTACCAGCGCGATCCACGCGGCCTCGGAGGGCGCGGCGCGGGCCGCCAGCGTGGCGAGCAACTCAGCGGCCGGCGCCGTCCGGCCGGCAAGGCTGTCCAACTCGGCCATGCAGACCCGCGCCGGCAGCGCAGCAGGGCCGCTGTCGAGCAGGCGCTCGCAGTGAGCTCGTGCCGCATCGAAGCGGCCCAGCACCTGCAGCACGCCGGCGGCGCTGAGTTCGGCCTGCGCGCGCAGCGCGGGAGCAGCGCGCGGATCGTCGTGGACCTTGGCGAAGTCGGCCAGCGCTGCCTCGAACTGATGCTGGCTCTGGCGCACGATCGCACGCAGCAGCCGTACGCCGGCGGGCGGATCGGCCAGCCCCCACCAAGGCGCGAGCGCGGCTTGCGCGGCGCCGAGTTCGCGCGGATCGCCGTCGCGGCGAGCGCGCTCGATGGCGGACTGCGCCACGCCGAGCGCCAGCGGCAGCGAGGCGGGTTGCTGCTGCAACTGGCGACGCAGCTGGCGCTGGTCGGCCTCGGAGGCGGACTCGAGGCCGCGTGGGCGCACCGTGGCGACCACGGTGGCATCGCTGGCCGGTACATGGAGTGCGGCGCCGACGCTGCCGGCCAGCCCGGCAAGAACCAGCGCCAGCAGGCGCGACAAGGCTCGCATGCTGGCGCTCCCTTCCGCTCAGCCGATGGGCAGCGGCTCGCCGCTGTCGTCGACCGGCGACGCGTCGCCCAGCGCGCCCAGGCCCAGGGCCTCGGCGCTGTCGCTGGGTGCCAGCGCGGCGGCGTAGTCGGTGAAGGCCCGGCTCGAGGCCACGGCCGAGATCGGCACCTCGGTGGCCTCGGCCACCGGCGCTGGCGGTGGCTGCTCGTAGTCGCCGCCGCCGCTGCAGCCGGCGAGTGCAAGGCAGGCGAGCGCGATCAGCGCCGCCGCACGGGTCAGTGATGTGCTTTGCATGAGGATCTCCTTGAGCGATCGCTCAGCGGCGATTGGCCGCCGAGCGCTGCGGCTCGGCGCCGATGCCGGCGCCGGCGATCGGCGTGTTGAGGTACGGAAAGCCCGACAGCAGCGGCACCACCGCCTGGTCGACCGCGTCGTGCAGCTTGAATGCCGTGGTGCCGAGCGGCACCGCCGAGGGCTTGCAGGCGCCGCCGAGTCCGAAGGCGTCGGTGTCGCCGTTGGCCACGCACAGCCCGCCCATCACCGCCACCAGCGCGACGTCGACCACGTCGTCCTTGGGCCGGCGGCCGTTGGGGAAGCCGGCGTTGTCCGATCCGCCGGCCAGCACGTTGCCGACGATGCCGAGCCGGTTCTGCTGCGCGAAGGGGACCGCGGCGATCGCGGTGTTCAGGCGCAGCATCTCAGAGGGCACCACGCCGGTGGGCTGGTTGACGCCCTTGATGCCGGTCAGGAAGGTGGTGACGAGATCGGTGCGCGGGAAGTTGGTCGGCGCGATGCCGGGAAGCGCCAGCGCGATCTCGAGCAGCGCCGGCAGCGAGGGGTTTGTCACGTAGTCGGCGAACTGGCCGTCGTCCCTGGGCCTGGAACCGTTGAAGCGGTCCTTGTCCTTGAGGCCGATGACAACCTCGTTGACCAGCGGCATGCCGAGTCGCGAGACCTGGGTCCAGGCGCCGCCGACCTTCTCGGTGGTCTGGTGGCCGGGCTTCGGCGTCGGGTCGAGCAGGCGGGCCTGGCGCAGGCTGGCGCTGGTCCAGCCGCCGATGACGTTGTCGCCGGCGACCAGGCAGCTCTTGTGGACCTCGAGAGCGAGCGTGCTGACGTTCTTGTCGCCGATGGTGTTGGGGACGGCGCCGATCAGCGTCGGGTCGGTGATCACGGCCACCGGTGCGTTGACCAGATCGAAGATCGTGCCGAGGTTGACCGCGAAGGGGTCCTGGCGCTGGCCGACGAAGACCCGGCCCGGCATCGTGCAACCCGGGATGCCGACCGTGTAGACATGCCTGGCGGCATAGGCGGGGTAGTCGGGGATGGTCTTGCTGCCGATGTTGTCGACCGGCTTGGCGAAGCGGGTGCCGCCGATGGCTTCGGTCAACGCCACGGCGGCGCCCTTGCGGCGGTCGCCGCGTACCAGCGTCACGCTGAAGCTCTCGCCTAGGTTGAGCCTGGGGTCGGAGACCTGGCTGACCTGGCCGGCCTGCACCAGCGGGATCGCGATGTTCTTGCCGCCCACCGGCAGCGCGACGCCGCTGTCGCCGGCCAGCTGGTTCCTGAAACGGAACTGGAACGTCAGGTCCTCCTTCGCGTCGCCGTTGTTGTCGAGATGGATCTCGTAGAGCGCGTTCGGGTCCAGCGCGAAGTAGTTGGGCCCGCCGTAGGCGTCCTGCAGCGGCTGGTAGTTGGCGATCAGCGTCACGTAGCCGGCGCGCCCCGGCTCGTAGCTCATGAACATGTAGAAATCGGTGGCGTCGACCTTGGGCGCGGTGGTGATGAAGGGCGCCTCTCGGTGACTGGAGGCGAGGCTGTCGCCAGCGGCGGCGAGGCCGCAGACCGCGGCGGCCGCGACGGCGGTGGTGCGCAGGATCGAAGGGAGCGGGCGGGGATTCATGCGGTTCTCCTTGCTGCGGAAGGACTCCTGCCATGACCAACTGGTCACGACTGGGAGGCCTTACGCGGGCCCGCGCCGGATGGATGCGTAGACTGCTATGCGCACCCCCTAGAACGACGATGCTGATCCGCCCGCTCGCCCGCTGCGACTACCTGCCGACCTACGAGGCGATGCGCGCCTTCACCGAGGCGCGCGACGAGCACACGCCCGACGAGCTCTGGCTGTGCGAGCACCCGCCGGTGTTCACCCAGGGCCTGGCCGGGAAGGCCGAGCATGTGCTGGACGCCGGCGGCATTCCGGTCATCGCCACCAACCGTGGCGGCCAGGTCACGTACCACGGGCCGGGGCAGGTGGTGGCCTACCCGCTGGTCGACCTCCGGCGCCTCGGCATCTACGTCAAGGAGTACGTGTTCCGGCTCGAGCAGGCGCTGATCAAGACGCTCGAGGACTGCGGAGTCACCGGCCACCGGGTGGCGGGCGCGCCGGGCATCTACCTCAAGCTCGACGACCCCTTCGGCCATACACGGCTGCCGAGCCCGCCCGATCCGCGCGAGCCCTGGCGCGGCATCGGCAAGGTGGCCGCCCTGGGTATCAAGGTGAGCCGCCACCACAGCTATCACGGGCTGGCGCTCAACGTGGCGATGGACCTGAGCCCCTTCGATCGCATCAACCCCTGCGGCTACGCTGGCCTGCGCACGGTGGACCTGCGCTCGATCGGGGTCGAGGTCGGGGTGGCCGACGTGGCAGCGGCGCTCGCGCGCCACCTGCAGGTCTACCTGCAGCGCTAGCAGGCTGTTGAAGTACCCGCGACCCCTGCAGGCATTTCAACAGCCTGCTAGGGCCTGCGATCGGCAATCGTGCGCACGCCGGCCCTGAGCCTGGATGCGGCGCTCGACTTCACGAACGCCAAGTTCGAAGACGAGAAGGGCAACATCAGCATTCCTCGCTGGGCCCGACCTACTCGTTCTGAGCCATCGCGCCCGGCCCGGCCGGGTGCCTGCGAGCCGTCCCTGCCGGGACGGCTATTTCCCGGCGGTCGCAGCCAGGCAGGGGTGCCCGCCTAAAATCGCGGCATGAGCACCCCACCGATCGCCGCCGACGCCGCCGCGGCGACCTACGACCCCACCGTCAAGCAGAAATCGCAGGCCAAGACGGCGCGCATCCCGATCAAGGTGGTGCCGGCCGAGGTGCTGAAGAAGCCGAGCTGGATCCGCGTCAAGGCCGGATCGCCCAGCACCCGCTTCTACGAGATCAAGAACATCCTGCGCGAGCACAAGCTGCACACGGTGTGCGAGGAAGCCTCGTGCCCGAACATCGGCGAGTGCTTCGGCAAGGGCACGGCGACCTTCATGATCATGGGTGACAAGTGCACCCGGCGCTGCCCCTTCTGCGACGTCGGCCACGGCCGCCCGGACCCGCTCGACGCCGACGAACCGCTCAACATGGCCAAGACCATCGCGGCGCTGCGGCTCAAGTACGTGGTGATCACCAGCGTCGACCGCGACGACCTGCGCGACGGCGGCGCGGCGCATTTCGTCGAATGCATCCGCAAGACGCGCGAGCTTTCGCCCGGCACCCAGATCGAGATCCTCACGCCCGACTTCCGCGGCCGTGCCGACCGTGCGCTCGAGATCCTCAAGGCCGCACCGCCGGATGTGATGAACCACAACCTCGAGACCGTGCCGCGCCTCTACAAGGAAGCGCGGCCGGGCTCCGACTACCAGTTCAGCCTCGACCTTCTCAAGCGCTTCAAGGAGTTCGCGCCAGGGGTGCCGACCAAGAGCGGGCTGATGGTCGGCCTCGGCGAGACCGACGAGGAGATCCTGGCGGTGATGCGCGACATGCGCGCCCATGGCATCGACATGCTGACCCTCGGTCAGTACCTGGCGCCCAGCGGTCACCACCTGCCGGTGCGGCGCTACGTGCATCCGGACACCTTCGCGATGTTCGAGCGCGAGGCCTACGCCATGGGCTTTTCCCATGCTGCCGTCGGTGCGATGGTGCGCTCGAGCTATCACGCCGACGAGCAGGCCCACGCCGCCGGCCTGCCGACCGCCGTCTGAGCCTGCCGCCCCGCATCTGAGCGGGGTCGGGCCGCGGTGGCGGCATCGGGCAAGTGGCTTTGGTCACGGGCGGCACGTCGTGGCCCGCCAACAGCATGTCCCTGGGGGATGTACGGCCAGCCGCAGGCTCGTAGTGTTGGGGACATGAACCCGAATGCTGTGGCCAACTTCTGCGCACTCGGCGCGATCGCGTTGTGGTCGACACTCGCCGTCCTGGGCGTGAAGCTGGCGCATGTGCCGCCGTTCCTGCTGACCGGCCTCGCGTTGCTGGTCGGCAGCAGCCTGGTGTGGCCGGCGGTGGCCATGAAGCCGGCACGCTGGAAGGTGCCGGTCGAGGCGGTGGCGCTCGGCGTCTACGGGCTGTTCGGCTTTCACCTGCTGCTGTTCATCGCGCTGCGCCAGGCGCCGCCGGTGAACGCCAACCTGCTCAACTACCTGTGGCCCCTGCTGATCGTCGTGCTGGCGCCGGTCTTCCTGCCGGCGGTGAAGCTGCGGCCGCAGCATGTGCTGGCCGCCGTCACCGGATTTGCCGGCGCCGCGCTGGCGATCGCCGGCGGCGATCCGGACGCCGCTCCGGGCGCGGGCGCCCGTGGCAACGCCGACGTCGGTGCCGTGTTCTGGGGCTACATGGCGGCGCTGGGCTCGGCCTTCATCTGGGCGACCTACTCGCTCGGAACCCGGCGCCTGGCCGACGACGGTGCCCGCGTGCCGACCTCGGCGATCGGCCTGTTCGGTGCGATCTCGGGCCTGCTGGCGCTGCTCTGTCACGTCTGGTTCGAGCCCTCGGTGGTGCTCGGCATGCGCGACATCCTGCTGATCGGCTTCACCGGCCTCGGCCCGCTCGGCCTCGCCTTCTACCTCTGGGACCGGGCGTTCAAGCTTGGCGACCCGCGCACGATCGGCGTCCTGAGCTACCTGACGCCGCTGGCCTCGACGCTGTTGCTGGTGCTCGCCACCGGCCGCAGCTTCTCGGGTGGCCTGCTGCTGGCGGCGGTGCTGATCAGCGGCGCGGCGATGCTGGCTCTGCGCGCCGACGACGCTCCGGCGGATTCGCGGCTGGCGCCTGAGCACGACGCCTCGCCCGACGGCCACACGGCCTGAAGAGCCTGCTCAGGACTCGTCGAGCAGCCGGTCGATCGTCGCGTGGAGTTCGGCGAAGTCGGGTTCGCCGACGAAGCGCTTGACCACCTCGCCGCGCCGGTTGACCAGCAGCGTGGTCGGCGTCAGCTGCACGTCGCCGAACCGGCGCGCGATCTCGCCGGTGTTGTCGATCGCCACCTTGAACGGCAGGCCGCGCGACTGCGCGAAGTTCACGACATAGGCCGGCGGGTCGTAGCTCATCGCCACCGCCAGCGTCTCGAAGCCGCGCGCGTTGAACTTGCGGTGGGTCGCGATCAGCTCCGGCATCTCCTTGACGCAGGTCACGCAGCTGGTTGCCCAGAAGTTGACCAGCACCACCTTGCCGCGCAGATCCGTGGTGCGCTGGGTGCTGCCGTCGAGCAGGGTGTAGGGCACGTCCGGCACGGTCGCCTTGGGCGACAGCGCCCATAGCGCTGCCACGGCGCCGATGACGAAGAGGACGGCGACGATGGCCGCTACATTGCGCTTGCTGCTGGTCATGAACAGACCGTTTCGGGGAGAGTTCGTTGATGGATCCGGATCGCCGCAAGTCTATCGGCCGCCTGCTGGCCGGCTGGGGCGCAGGGTTGTCGGCCGCGTGGCCGTCGCTGGGGCAGGCCCTCGAGTTGAGCCAGGCCGACGCTTCGGCCGGCGTCAAGGCGGCGCTCGACCGAGGTGCGGACGCCGCGGGCAGTTTGCTGGGTCGTCCCGATGGATTCCTCGGCAACCCGAAGGTTCGCATCCCCTTGCCGGCCGGCCTGGAGAGCGCCACCAAATTGCTCAAGATGACCGGCCAGAGCCAGCGAGTCGACGAACTGGTGACCGCGATGAACCGGGCCGCCGAGGCGGCGGTGCCGGCTGCCAGGCCGCTGCTGAAGCAGGCGATCCGGCAGATGACGGTGGCCGACGCGAAGCAGATCATCAGCGGCGGCGACACCTCGGTGACCGATTTTTTCGCCGCCAAGACTCGTGCGCCGCTGACCGAGCGCTTCCTGCCGATCGTGACCGAGCAGACCGAGCGGCTGGCGCTGGCCCAGCAGTACAACGCGGTGGCGGGGCAGGCCGCCAGCTACGGCCTGGTGAAGAAGGAGGATGCCAACGTGCAGCAGTACGTCACGCGCAAGGCGCTCGACGGGCTGTTCCTGATGATCGCCGAGGAGGAACGCAAGATCCGCCAGGATCCGGTCGGCACCGGCAGCGCGATCCTCAAGAAGGTCTTTGGTGGCTAGAAGCTCTTGCTGAGCTCGAACACGATCGCCGACGGCAGCGACTTGGCCAGGCCGTCGCGCCCCACCCGGGCGTAGTTCTGGCCGTTGAAGCCCGAGACCTCGAAGGCCTCGCCTTCCTCGGCCACCTCGACGAAGGCAAAGCCCGGCACCTCGTCACGGATCTCGTCGGCCAGCGTGTCCAGTCGCTCGCTGCGCAGTGCCGCCTCGAACACGATGGCGTGCGGCAGCGCCTCCCGGCAGAAGCCGATCGCCTCGTCGACCGAGCCGACGAAGTCGAGCAGCAGCCCCATGTCGGCGATCGCGCTGCGCACCGCCATCCGCATCTCGCGGCGTGCCGCCACCACCAGCACATGGCTGCCGGCCAGCGGCTTGGAGTTGAGACTGGTGCCGAAGCCGTCCTCGAGGTCGATCGCGGTCACGCCCTCGATCGATTCGTTGACCGTGCGCGGGAACTCGAGAGCCAGGCTGACGCGGTTGCCATCGACTTCGCGGTCGAGCAGCAGGCCCATCGCCGCTGCGCCCTGCCTGAGCAGGTGCCAGTTCAGCGAATCGAGCGTCGGGGCATCGATGTCGGCCAGTGCGTCTTCCTGCCGCGGCTCATGGGTGAAGCGGCACAGCACGCAGCCATGCGCCGGCCAGCTGCGGGTATCGACGCCGAAATCGATGCTGGCATGGGCGCATTCGATGGCCCAGTCGAGCAGCGCGTTGAGCAGGCCGAACAGCAGCGCCGGGTCGACCAGCACCTCGATCGGTCGCGTGCTCTGGCGCACCTGGATGCCGCGCGATCCGACCTCGCGGCTGCGCTGGGCCAGCACCGACTGCAGGGTGCCGGCCAGGTTGAGCCGCTCGTGCGACTGCCGCAGCCGCTTGGAGGCATAGCGCGCCAGTTGCTGCGCCACCATGCCGGCGCGGCGCGCGCGTTCGATCTCGGCGCGCAGCGCGCGCAGGCCGCCACGATCGATGCGGCCGGTGGTGGTGAGCTGGATCACGCGCTCCAGCGCGGCGCTGAGCGGCCCGCCGACCTCGCGCCCGATCTGTGCCGCCAGTTCGGGCCAGGCATCGGCAGCCAGCGAGCCGCCGGAGGCAGCCTCGGAGTCGGTGGCGAGCGTGGGCTTGAGGATGGCATTCATCGGCGGCGGCACCATGTCGAATCTGGACGCACCGACATCGCCGGAGCACAACCCTGCACTCTAGGGATGACCGCCATCGGCCGCCAGCGGCCCACCCCCGACTGCGGGGCGCGGCTGTCCCGAGGTGGCGGGCTCGGTTCAGAACCTAGCCGGCCGTCGTTCGGCCGAAGGCGCCTTCGGCCCGGGCCTGCGCGATGCGGCTCGAGTCCCAGCCCAGCCAGTCGGCCAGCGCCACATCTTCGTGCTCGGCCAAGCGGGGCGGCACCAGCCGGGTCTGCGGGGGCGTCGCGGACAGCTTCATCGGGCTCGCCACCAGGCGCAGCGCCGCCTGGTGCGGGTGGGCGACCGTCTCGACCATGGCGCGCGCCTGCACCTGCGGGTCGGCGAAGACCTGGTCGAGGCGGTTGATCGGTCCGCAGGGCACCTTGGCGGCCTCGAGCGCGGCGAGCCAGTCGGCAAGCGGACGTTCGCGCAACCAGCCGGCGAGGATCGGCACCAGCTGTTCGCGGTGGCGGACCCGTTGCGGGTTGGTGGCGAAGCGGGCGTCGCGAGCCAGTTCCGGGTGCCCGGCCACTTCGCAGAAGCGCGCGAACTGGCCGTCGTTGCCGACCGCCAGGATGATGTGGCCGTCGGCGGCCTCGAAGCTCTGGTACGGCACGATGTTCTGGTGCGCGTTGCCGGCGCGGCCCGGCACCTGGCCGCTGACCAGGTAGTTGGCGCCCAGGTTGGCCAGCATCGCGACCTGGGTGTCGAGCAGCGCCATGTCGACCTGCTGGCCGCGTCCGGTGGCTTCGGCGTGGCGCAGCGCGGCGAGGATGGCGACGGTGGCGTAGAGGCCGGTGAACAGGTCGGCGACCGCGACGCCGACCTTCTGCGGGCCGCCACCGGGGCGGTCGTCGCGCTCGCCGGTGACGCTCATCAGGCCGCCGAGGCCCTGGACCGCGTAGTCGTAGCCGGCGCGCTCGCGGTAGGGGCCGGTCTGACCGTAGCCGGTGATCGAGCAGTACACGAGCCTGGGGTTGAGCGCGGCCAGCGAGGCGTAGTCGAGACCGTGGCGGGCCATGTCGCCGACCTTGAAGTTCTCGACCAGCACGTCGGCCCGCAACGCCAGTTCGCGGATCAGCGCCTGCCCGGCCGGCGCGCCGAGGTCGACCGCCAGCGAGCGCTTGTTGCGGTTGGCGCCGAGGTAGTAGGCCGACTCGGCGGTGTCCTGGCCCTCGGCGTCGCGCAGGAAGGGCGGGCCCCAGCCACGGGTGTCGTCGCCGCCAGGGTGGTCGGCGCCGGCCGGGCGCTCGATCTTGAGCACGTCGGCGCCGAGGTCACCAAGGGTCTGCGTGCACCAGGGTCCGGCCAGCACGCGCGAGAGGTCGAGCACGCGGATGCCGTCGAGCGCGCCCGGGCCTGGTGAAGAAGGAGCGGAGGGCTGCATCCGGCCCATTCTGCCGCGCTGCCGATAATCGGCCGATGTCGATTCCCGTTCCCGCCGCCAGTGCGCCGCTGGCACTGATGCTGGCATTGCTTGCCGCCTGCACGCCGACGCTCGACTGGCGCGAGGTGCGCCCGACCGGCAGCAAGCTGGTCGCGCTGTTTCCGTGCAAGCCCGAGCGCGTCACGCGTGCGTTGCCGCTGGCGGGGGCCGAGGTGCAGTTCGAACTGCTGGCCTGCAGCGCCGACGGCAGCACCTGGGCGCTGTCGAGTGCCGACCTGGGCGATCCGGGCCGGGTCGCCGCTGCGCTCGACGAACTGCGTCGGGTGCGCGTGCTCAATCTCGACGGTCGCGAGACCGCCAGTGCGCCATTCGTGCTGCGCGGTGCCACGCCACACCCGGGCGCGCTGCGCTTCGAGGTCACGGGCCGTCGCCCCGACGGCACCGCGGTCGGCGAGACTTCGGTCGTGTTCGCGCAGGGCACGCGGGTCTTTCACGCCGCCGTGCTCGGCGCGGCGCCGGCGGCTGCGGTGCAGAACTTCATCGACGGCCTGAAGCTGCCAGGCTGAGGCCGCGGCCCGGGCCGATTGGCCCTCGAGTCGCCGCATGGATATATTCGACGCCAATGGCCGGACTGCTGATCATTGCTCACGCACCGCTTGCTTCGGCGCTCAAGGCGGCCGGCAGCCACGCCTTTGCCGAGGCCGCGGCGCTGCTGGAAGTGGTCGACGTCGACGCTGCGCTCGCGCCCGAGGCGATCGAGGCGCGCTGCCGCGCCGCGCTCGAGCGCGCGCTCGCGTTGCCCGGGCGCAGCGAGGTGCTGATCCTGACCGACGTGTTCGGCGCCACGCCGAGCAACATCGCGCAGCGCCTGGCCGACGGAGTGCGGGTCAAGCTGGTGACCGGCGTCAACGTGCCGATGCTGTGGCGAGCGCTGAACTACGCGCACGAGCCGCTTGACACCCTGGTCGCCCGCGCGGTGGCCGGGGCCACCCAGGGCGTGATGCAGATTGCCAGCGCCCGACCCCAGAACCAGGCCCAGTCACCGGGCCCGCGACCTGCCGATGATCTCGACTCGCATCACCATCAACAATAAGCTTGGCCTGCACGCCCGCGCCTCGGCCAAGCTCACAAAGCTGGCCGGCAGCTATCCCTGTGAAGTGTTCATCAGCCGCGGCAGCCGCCGCGTCAACGCCAAGAGCATCATGGGCGTGATGATGCTGGCAGCCGGCATCGGCACCGAGGTCGAACTGGAGACCGACGGCGAGCGCGAGCAGGAGGCGATGGACGTACTGCTTGCGCTGATCAACGACAAGTTCGGCGAGGGCGAATAGACCTCAGTTGCCGCCCTCGTGCAGGAAGTGGCGCCGGTACTTGGGCGGCAGGTCCTCGATGCGCATCAGCAGCGGCAGATCGGCGGTGTTGAAGTCGGGGTCCCAGGCTGGCGGCCCGAGCACCTTGGCGCCGCAGCGCAGGTAGCCCCTGATCAGCGCCGGCGCCTCGACCGGCTGGGCGGTGCGCAGTTCATCGACCGGCAGCGGCAGGCGCGGCCGCACCTGCCATTCGATCGCCGCCAGGTGGCTGTGGCGCAGTTGTTCCCACAGGTTGGCCGCGAGGTGGCCACCATCGCGCATGCCGATGCTGGCGCAGCCGACCATCGCGCTCAAGCCGTTGCGCGTCATGAACTCGCCCAGCGCGCCCCACAGTGCCAGGATGGCGCCGCCGTTGCGGTGGTCCGCATGCACGCAGGAGCGACCCAACTCGACCATCGAGTCGCGCAGCGGCCGCAGC
>NZ_SHKP01000005.1:0-62500 GCF_004217215.1 Rivibacter subsaxonicus | reverse complement strand
ATCTCAGTAGCTCGAGGAACAGACATCAACCGAGATTCCGAAAGTAGTGGCGAGCGAAATCGGACCAGCCTGCACGTTTTAGCACGCAGCTCATTGGAACAGTCTGGAAAGGCTGGCCATAGCGGGTGATAGCCCCGTACAAGAAAAGCAGCGTGTGGAACTAGGCGTGCGACAAGTAGGGCGGGACACGTGTAATCCTGTCTGAATATGGGGGGACCATCCTCCAAGGCTAAATACTCGTAATCGACCGATAGCGAACTAGTACCGTGAGGGAAAGGCGAAAAGAACCCCGGGAGGGGAGTGAAATAGATCCTGAAACCGCATGCATACAAAAAGTAGGAGCCCGCAAGGGTGACTGCGTACCTTTTGTATAATGGGTCAGCGACTTACATTCAGTGGCAAGCTTAACCGAATAGGGAAGGCGCAGGGAAACCGAGTCCGAATAGGGCGATCAGTCGCTGGGTGTAGACCCGAAACCAGGTGATCTATCCATGGCCAGGATGAAGGTGCGGTAACACGCACTGGAGGTCCGAACCGACTAGTGTTGCAAAACTAGCGGATGAGCTGTGGATAGGGGTGAAAGGCTAAACAAACCTGGAGATAGCTGGTTCTCTCCGAAAACTATTTAGGTAGTGCCTCAAGTATTACCGTCGGGGGTAGAGCACTGTTATGGCTAGGGGGTCATGGCGACTTACCAAACCATTGCAAACTCCGAATACCGATGAGTACAGCTTGGGAGACAGAGCACCGGGTGCTAACGTCCGGACTCAAGAGGGAAACAACCCAGACCGCCAGCTAAGGTCCCTAATATTGGCTAAGTGGGAAACGAAGTGGGAAGGCTAAAACAGTCAGGATGTTGGCTTAGAAGCAGCCATCATTTAAAGAAAGCGTAATAGCTCACTGATCGAGTCGTCCTGCGCGGAAGATGTAACGGGGCTAAGCCAGTAACCGAAGCTGCGGATGTGCCGTAAGGCACGTGGTAGGAGAGCGTTCCGTAAGCCTGCGAAGGTGGATTGTGAAGTCCGCTGGAGGTATCGGAAGTGCGAATGCTGACATGAGTAGCGTTAAAGGGGGTGAAAAGCCCCCTCGCCGAAAGCGCAAGGTTTTCTACGCAACGTTCATCGGCGTAGAGTGAGTCGGCCCCTAAGGCGAGGCAGAGATGCGTAGCTGATGGGAAACAGGTGAATATTCCTGTACCGATGTGCAGTGCGATGTGGGGACGGAGAAGGTTAGCTCAGCCGGGTGTTGGATGTCCCGGTTCAAGCCTGTAGTCATGCCTGGTAGGCAAATCCGCCGGGCTTAGATGAGGGGTGATAACGAGGAGGCTTGCCTCCGAAGTGAGTGATACCCTGCTTCCAGGAAAAGCCACTAAGCTTCAGCTGCACACGACCGTACCGCAAACCGACACTGGTGCGCGAGATGAGTATTCTAAGGCGCTTGAGAGAACTCTGGAGAAGGAACTCGGCAAATTGACACCGTAACTTCGGGAGAAGGTGTGCCTTTAGTAGGTGAACCTGTACAAGGGGAGCCCAATGAGGTTGCAAGAAATCGGTGGCTGCGACTGTTTAATAAAAACACAGCACTCTGCAAAGACGAAAGTCGACGTATAGGGTGTGACGCCTGCCCGGTGCCGGAAGATTAAATGATGGGGTGCAAGCTCTTGACTGAAGTCCCGGTAAACGGCGGCCGTAACTATAACGGTCCTAAGGTAGCGAAATTCCTTGTCGGGTAAGTTCCGACCTGCACGAATGGCGTAACGATGGCCACACTGTCTCCTCCAGAGACTCAGCGAAGTTGAAATGTTTGTGATGATGCAATCTCCCCGCGGAAAGACGGAAAGACCCCATGAACCTTTACTGTAGCTTTGTATTGGACTTTGAACAGACCTGTGTAGGATAGGTGGGAGGCTTTGAAGTGGCGCCGCTAGGTGTCATGGAGCCAACGTTGAAATACCACCCTGGTGTGTTTGAGGTTCTAACCTTGTCCCGTTATCCGGGATGGGAACAGTGCATGGTAGGCAGTTTGACTGGGGCGGTCTCCTCCCAAAGTGTAACGGAGGAGTTCGAAGGTACGCTAGGCACGGTCGGAAATCGTGCTGATAGTGCATAGGCATAAGCGTGCTTGACTGCGAGACTGACAAGTCGAGCAGGTACGAAAGTAGGACTAAGTGATCCGGTGGTTCTGTATGGAAGGGCCATCGCTCAACGGATAAAAGGTACTCTGGGGATAACAGGCTGATACCGCCCAAGAGTTCATATCGACGGCGGTGTTTGGCACCTCGATGTCGGCTCATCTCATCCTGGGGCTGTAGCCGGTCCCAAGGGTATGGCTGTTCGCCATTTAAAGAGGTACGTGAGCTGGGTTTAAAACGTCGTGAGACAGTTTGGTCCCTATCTTCCGTGGGCGCTGCAGATTTGAGGAAGCCTGCTCCTAGTACGAGAGGACCGGAGTGGACGCACCTCTGGTGTATCGGTTGTCACGCCAGTGGCATTGCCGAGTAGCTAAGTGCGGAAGAGATAACCGCTGAAAGCATCTAAGCGGGAAACTCGTTTCAAGATGAGATCTGCCGGGGCCTTGAGCCCCCTGAAGAGTCGTTCAAGACCAGGACGTTGATAGGTCGGGTGTGGAAGCGCAGTAATGCGTTAAGCTAACCGATACTAATTGCTCGTGAGGCTTGACCCTATATTTTTGACGTCGATTGGCGCGCTAAACCGCCGCCACCGTCAGAGTGTTATGCCGTTGCAATATCCGGCGCGCAATCTAGAATGCTGATAAGACTCTACAAATTGATCGCGCAGCCCAGCGCTGTGCGATGAAAGTTTAAGCCTGATGACCATAGCGAGGTGGCCCCACTCCTTCCCATCCCGAACAGGACAGTGAAACGCCTCTGCGCCGATGATAGTGCGGATTCCCGTGTGAAAGTAGGACATCGTCAGGCTATTAATTGAAACGCCCCGTCATGTGACGGGGCGTTTTTATCTCCGAGGCAACTCGGTTGATTTGCTGTGTTCAGTGCTTGCCTCGATGCTGCGCTGACTAGAGCAAATCAAGTCTGGTGCTTGACAAGCCGTTCAAGGTGTGTCAGAATCTAAGGCTTCGCTGATTCAGGTTGGCGAGTTCGCTGAGAAGCGATGTTCTTTAAAAATAAACAGCCGATAAGCGTGGGCGTTTGAAGGCGAGTGCCAAGAGGTCTGTGAGTAATCGCAGGGCTCGAGGTCTACTGGACCTTAAACGCTCATGGAAGTGAAGTTCACTTCAATTCTTTGAGCAAAATTCAAGATCGAACTGAAGAGTTTGATCCTGGCTCAGATTGAACGCTGGCGGCATGCCTTACACATGCAAGTCGAACGGCAGCACGGGAGCAATCCTGGTGGCGAGTGGCGAACGGGTGAGTAATACATCGGAACGTGCCCAGTAGTGGGGGATAGCCCGGCGAAAGCCGGATTAATACCGCATACGACCTGAGGGTGAAAGCGGGGGATCGCAAGACCTCGCGCTATTGGAGCGGCCGATGTCGGATTAGCTAGTTGGTGGGGTAAAGGCTCACCAAGGCAACGATCCGTAGCTGGTCTGAGAGGACGACCAGCCACACTGGGACTGAGACACGGCCCAGACTCCTACGGGAGGCAGCAGTGGGGAATTTTGGACAATGGGCGCAAGCCTGATCCAGCCATGCCGCGTGCGGGAAGAAGGCCTTCGGGTTGTAAACCGCTTTTGTCAGGGAAGAAACGCGCTGGGTTAATACCTTGGCGTAATGACGGTACCTGAAGAATAAGCACCGGCTAACTACGTGCCAGCAGCCGCGGTAATACGTAGGGTGCAAGCGTTAATCGGAATTACTGGGCGTAAAGCGTGCGCAGGCGGTCATACAAGACAGATGTGAAATCCCCGGGCTCAACCTGGGAACTGCATTTGTGACTGTATGACTGGAGTGCGGCAGAGGGGGATGGAATTCCGCGTGTAGCAGTGAAATGCGTAGATATGCGGAGGAACACCGATGGCGAAGGCAATCCCCTGGGCCTGCACTGACGCTCATGCACGAAAGCGTGGGGAGCAAACAGGATTAGATACCCTGGTAGTCCACGCCCTAAACGATGTCAACTAGTTGTTGGACGGCTTGCTGTTCAGTAACGAAGCTAACGCGTGAAGTTGACCGCCTGGGGAGTACGGCCGCAAGGTTGAAACTCAAAGGAATTGACGGGGACCCGCACAAGCGGTGGATGATGTGGTTTAATTCGATGCAACGCGAAAAACCTTACCTACCCTTGACATGTCAAGAAGTTACCAGAGATGGTTTCGTGCTCGAAAGAGAGCTTGAACACAGGTGCTGCATGGCCGTCGTCAGCTCGTGTCGTGAGATGTTGGGTTAAGTCCCGCAACGAGCGCAACCCTTGTCATTAGTTGCTACGAAAGGGCACTCTAATGAGACTGCCGGTGACAAACCGGAGGAAGGTGGGGATGACGTCAGGTCCTCATGGCCCTTATGGGTAGGGCTACACACGTCATACAATGGCTGGTACAGAGGGTTGCCAACCCGCGAGGGGGAGCCAATCCCAGAAAACCAGTCGTAGTCCGGATCGCAGTCTGCAACTCGACTGCGTGAAGTCGGAATCGCTAGTAATCGCGGATCAGCTTGCCGCGGTGAATACGTTCCCGGGTCTTGTACACACCGCCCGTCACACCATGGGAGCGGGTTCTGCCAGAAGTAGTTAGCCTAACCGCAAGGAGGGCGATTACCACGGCAGGGTTCGTGACTGGGGTGAAGTCGTAACAAGGTAGCCGTATCGGAAGGTGCGGCTGGATCACCTCCTTTCTGGAAATGCACTCAATTTCTTGCGCCCACACTTATCGGCTGTCATTTGAAGACAGCAAGTGAAACGTGGACCGGCCGGCGTGCAACCAAGTGCTTGGTTGATATTGCTGGCTCCAGGTTCTCGCGGTTCATGATGGACGTGAGGGTCTGTAGCTCAGTCGGTTAGAGCACCGTCTTGATAAGGCGGGGGTCGTTGGTTCGAATCCAACCAGACCCACCACACCTCACAACCTATTGGGGGTGTAGCTCAGCTGGGAGAGCACCTGCTTTGCAAGCAGGGGGTCATCGGTTCGATCCCGTTCACCTCCACCATTTGAATCTGCCGTACAGGCCAAGCAATGAGGTTGCTTGGCCTGTACGATCGACAGATCGGCTGTTCTTTAACAATTTGTAGAGTCGAAATCAGCACTGCTGGCGGAAAGATCGAAAGATCACCGTGCCGCTGGCAGTCTAGATTGCGTCACCAGAAACATCAGGCAGCAATGCCTGAGCAACGGCGTAACGTATTACTCTGATGGTCATTGACGCCAAAAATATAGGGTCAAGTGACTAAGTGCATGTGGTGGATGCCTTGGCGATTACAGGCGATGAAGGACGTGTTAGCCTGCGATAAGCTTCGGGGAGCTGGCAAATTAGCTTTGATCCGAAGATTTCCGAATGGGGAAACCCACCCTTAGGGGTATCGTACTCTGAATACATAGGGGTACGAGGCGAACCGGGTGAACTGAAACATCTCAGTAGCTCGAGGAACAGACATCAACCGAGATTCCGAAAGTAGTGGCGAGCGAAATCGGACCAGCCTGCACGTTTTAGCACGCAGCTCATTGGAACAGTCTGGAAAGGCTGGCCATAGCGGGTGATAGCCCCGTACAAGAAAAGCAGCGTGTGGAACTAGGCGTGCGACAAGTAGGGCGGGACACGTGTAATCCTGTCTGAATATGGGGGGACCATCCTCCAAGGCTAAATACTCGTAATCGACCGATAGCGAACTAGTACCGTGAGGGAAAGGCGAAAAGAACCCCGGGAGGGGAGTGAAATAGATCCTGAAACCGCATGCATACAAAAAGTAGGAGCCCGCAAGGGTGACTGCGTACCTTTTGTATAATGGGTCAGCGACTTACATTCAGTGGCAAGCTTAACCGAATAGGGAAGGCGCAGGGAAACCGAGTCCGAATAGGGCGATCAGTCGCTGGGTGTAGACCCGAAACCAGGTGATCTATCCATGGCCAGGATGAAGGTGCGGTAACACGCACTGGAGGTCCGAACCGACTAGTGTTGCAAAACTAGCGGATGAGCTGTGGATAGGGGTGAAAGGCTAAACAAACCTGGAGATAGCTGGTTCTCTCCGAAAACTATTTAGGTAGTGCCTCAAGTATTACCGTCGGGGGTAGAGCACTGTTATGGCTAGGGGGTCATGGCGACTTACCAAACCATTGCAAACTCCGAATACCGATGAGTACAGCTTGGGAGACAGAGCACCGGGTGCTAACGTCCGGACTCAAGAGGGAAACAACCCAGACCGCCAGCTAAGGTCCCTAATATTGGCTAAGTGGGAAACGAAGTGGGAAGGCTAAAACAGTCAGGATGTTGGCTTAGAAGCAGCCATCATTTAAAGAAAGCGTAATAGCTCACTGATCGAGTCGTCCTGCGCGGAAGATGTAACGGGGCTAAGCCAGTAACCGAAGCTGCGGATGTGCCGTAAGGCACGTGGTAGGAGAGCGTTCCGTAAGCCTGCGAAGGTGGATTGTGAAGTCCGCTGGAGGTATCGGAAGTGCGAATGCTGACATGAGTAGCGTTAAAGGGGGTGAAAAGCCCCCTCGCCGAAAGCGCAAGGTTTTCTACGCAACGTTCATCGGCGTAGAGTGAGTCGGCCCCTAAGGCGAGGCAGAGATGCGTAGCTGATGGGAAACAGGTGAATATTCCTGTACCGATGTGCAGTGCGATGTGGGGACGGAGAAGGTTAGCTCAGCCGGGTGTTGGATGTCCCGGTTCAAGCCTGTAGTCATGCCTGGTAGGCAAATCCGCCGGGCTTAGATGAGGGGTGATAACGAGGAGGCTTGCCTCCGAAGTGAGTGATACCCTGCTTCCAGGAAAAGCCACTAAGCTTCAGCTGCACACGACCGTACCGCAAACCGACACTGGTGCGCGAGATGAGTATTCTAAGGCGCTTGAGAGAACTCTGGAGAAGGAACTCGGCAAATTGACACCGTAACTTCGGGAGAAGGTGTGCCTTTAGTAGGTGAACCTGTACAAGGGGAGCCCAATGAGGTTGCAAGAAATCGGTGGCTGCGACTGTTTAATAAAAACACAGCACTCTGCAAAGACGAAAGTCGACGTATAGGGTGTGACGCCTGCCCGGTGCCGGAAGATTAAATGATGGGGTGCAAGCTCTTGACTGAAGTCCCGGTAAACGGCGGCCGTAACTATAACGGTCCTAAGGTAGCGAAATTCCTTGTCGGGTAAGTTCCGACCTGCACGAATGGCGTAACGATGGCCACACTGTCTCCTCCAGAGACTCAGCGAAGTTGAAATGTTTGTGATGATGCAATCTCCCCGCGGAAAGACGGAAAGACCCCATGAACCTTTACTGTAGCTTTGTATTGGACTTTGAACAGACCTGTGTAGGATAGGTGGGAGGCTTTGAAGTGGCGCCGCTAGGTGTCATGGAGCCAACGTTGAAATACCACCCTGGTGTGTTTGAGGTTCTAACCTTGTCCCGTTATCCGGGATGGGAACAGTGCATGGTAGGCAGTTTGACTGGGGCGGTCTCCTCCCAAAGTGTAACGGAGGAGTTCGAAGGTACGCTAGGCACGGTCGGAAATCGTGCTGATAGTGCATAGGCATAAGCGTGCTTGACTGCGAGACTGACAAGTCGAGCAGGTACGAAAGTAGGACTAAGTGATCCGGTGGTTCTGTATGGAAGGGCCATCGCTCAACGGATAAAAGGTACTCTGGGGATAACAGGCTGATACCGCCCAAGAGTTCATATCGACGGCGGTGTTTGGCACCTCGATGTCGGCTCATCTCATCCTGGGGCTGTAGCCGGTCCCAAGGGTATGGCTGTTCGCCATTTAAAGAGGTACGTGAGCTGGGTTTAAAACGTCGTGAGACAGTTTGGTCCCTATCTTCCGTGGGCGCTGCAGATTTGAGGAAGCCTGCTCCTAGTACGAGAGGACCGGAGTGGACGCACCTCTGGTGTATCGGTTGTCACGCCAGTGGCATTGCCGAGTAGCTAAGTGCGGAAGAGATAACCGCTGAAAGCATCTAAGCGGGAAACTCGTTTCAAGATGAGATCTGCCGGGGCCTTGAGCCCCCTGAAGAGTCGTTCAAGACCAGGACGTTGATAGGTCGGGTGTGGAAGCGCAGTAATGCGTTAAGCTAACCGATACTAATTGCTCGTGAGGCTTGACCCTATATTTTTGACGTCGATTGGCGCGCTAAACCGCCGCCACCGTCAGAGTGTTATGCCGTTGCAATATCCGGCGCGCAATCTAGAATGCTGATAAGACTCTACAAATTGATCGCGCAGCCCAGCGCTGTGCGATGAAAGTTTAAGCCTGATGACCATAGCGAGGTGGCCCCACTCCTTCCCATCCCGAACAGGACAGTGAAACGCCTCTGCGCCGATGATAGTGCGGATTCCCGTGTGAAAGTAGGACATCGTCAGGCTATTAATTGAAACGCCCCGTCATGTGACGGGGCGTTTTTCATTTCGGCGTCGGAAACGAATTACTCGCAGCGCTGGCCAACGGCCTGGTAGCCCAGTCGCGCTTGCAACTCGACCAGAGCCGACCGCCCGACAGAGGGACAACGCCGTCCGGCTGCCCGAAGCGGGCAGCGGTACCGTCCGTCAGGCGGTCGTCGAGCGCAGTTCCCGGCGCAGGATTTTGCCGACGTTGGTCTTGGGCAGTTCGTCGCGAAACTCGATGTACTTTGGCCGCTTGTAGGCCGTGAAGTTCTGCTTGCAGTATTCGCCGAGATCTTCTTCGGCCAGCGCGTGGTCCTTTTTGACCACGAACAGCTTCACTGCCTCGCCCGAACGCGCATCGGGCACGCCGACGGCGGCGCACTCGAGCACGCCGGGGTGCAGGTTGACGACCTGCTCGATCTCGTTGGGATATACGTTGAAGCCGCTCACAAGGATCATGTCCTTCTTGCGGTCGACGATCTTCACATAGCCGTTTGCGTCCATCACACCGACGTCGCCCGACTTGAAGAAGCCGTCGTCGGTCATGACCTTGGCGGTCTCGTCGGGACGGTTCCAGTACCCGGCCATCACCTGCGGTCCACGGATGCAGATCTCGCCCGGCTCGCCCATCGTGAGTTCGCGGCCATCGTCGTCGCGGATGGAGATCTCGGTCGACGGAATCGGCAAGCCGATGGTGCCGGTGAAGTTCCGCTGGTCGAGCCGGTTGCTGGTCGCAACCGGCGAGGTTTCGGACAGGCCGTAGCCCTCGACCACCGGGCAGCCCGTGACCTTGAGCCACTTCTCCGCGGTGGCCTGTTGCACGGCCATGCCGCCACCGTTGGAAACCACCAGCTCGCTGAAATCAAGGCGTGCGAAATCAGCGTCGTTGGCCAACGCGTTGAACAGCGTGTTGACCGCCGGGAACATGTTGATGCGGTGCTTCGAGAGCGTCTTCACCAGGCCTGGCAGGTCGCGCGGGTTCGGGATCAGGACGTTCGCCATGCCCAGGCGCGCGCCCATCATGTAGCAGATGGTGAGCGCGAAGATGTGATACAGCGGCAGCGCACAGACGCAGGTGAGCGGCTTGTCGCCGAGCGTCATCAGCATCGGCTTGAACCAGGCCTCGGTCTGGACGATGTTTGCCACCACGTTGCGGTGCAACAGCGTCGCGCCCTTCGAGACGCCGGTCGTGCCGCCGGTGTACTGGAGGAATGCCACGTCGTCGGGGCCGACCGCCGGTCGTTGCAGGCTCAGGCGGGTACCCTCGGCGATGGCCATGTTGAAGCGCGTCACCTGGCGGTCGTCACTCAGCGGCAGCTTGAACTCCGGCACCATCTTCTTGACATGGCGCACCGCGAAGTTGATCAGCTGCCCCTTCCAGAAGCCGAGCAGGTCGCCCATCGATGCCAGCAGGACCTGCTTGACGGCGCTTCGCTCGATCACCTCGGCCAGCGTGCCGGCGAAGTTCTCGAGGATGATGATCGCCTCGGCACCGGAGTCCTTGAGCTGGTGCTCGAGTTCGCGCGGTGTGTACAGCGGATTCACGTTGACCACCACGCAGCCGGCGCGCAGCACAGCGGGAATCGCCACCATGTACTGCGGCAGGTTCGGCATCATGATCGCCACCCGCGCGCCCTTGCGCAGCCCGCGCGCCTGAAGCCAGGCCGCCAGCGCGGTCGACATCTCGTCGATCTCTGCAAAGCGCAGCTTCGTATCCATGCACACGCTGGCCGTGCGCGAAGCATGCTGGCGGAACGCCGCGTCCAGCAGATCGACCAGCGAGCCATGCTGAACGTAGTCGACAGTAGCCGGAACCCCGGGCGGGTAGTGATTCAGCCAAGGCTGTGTGACCTGCATGTCCATCGATCTTCCTGAGGCGCGAGAGTGAAGGCCGATTGTTCGCAGCGCACCCTGCGAGAGCTACGGTAATTGCACCAACGCCGGGTGTCCCGCATCGGACTCGACGCATGGCTCGAACATCAGCGACAGCAGTGAATGCTCGCGTTCGCTGATGATCACCAGAAACTCGTTGGCGCCTCGCATGGCCTTGAAGGTGTCGAAGCCCGCCTCAAGAAAGCGCTGGAGCGAGCCCAGTCCGGCCGCGCTCGCCGGGCCGCGCATCATGCGCAGCGAGGTTGCCAGCATCGGCACGCGGGTGAAGCGATCGAGGGCACGACCGATGGCCAGCACGTACTCGACCTGCTGCGCGCGCGCGGCGGGCTCGCCGACCACCTGCCAGGCTGCCAGATAGCCGCGCGCGTCGACCTGCGAAGTCGGCAGGGCACGCGCCATCGCGCCATCGAGGCGCTCCGACAGCGCATGCAGCCGCGCCAGATCCAGCACGGTGCCGACGATGTCCTGCGGAAACAAGCGCACCAGCGCCGGCACGATGCGGGCGAACTGCGCGTCGCGCTCGCGGAAGTCGCGCGGGCCGTAGAGATCGTCCAGGAAGAATCGCGCCGCCGCGCCATAGCGCGGCGATTCCAGCAGATCGGCGTAGCTGCGTGCGAATCGCCTTTGCTGGTAGGCCTTGACGTCGACGACACGTCGCGCCAGCTCGGCATCCTGGCCTCGCGCCGTGCGTTCGCGTTCAACCGCTTCGAGGGCGGTGAGGATCGGCGCGGCGGCGGCGAGTCGGGCTTCCAGGGCTTGTCTCATCGGCGACAGGAAGGCGGGGGAAATCCGGGGCGGGAATAGAGCGCGGCCTCGATGGGGCGCCCGCGAATGATGCAACACTCGCCCGCCATGCAACGATCCGAGCCAGCCATCCCCTCGAGCCTCGCGCCCAAGCACGCCAACGCCGCGCCGAACCAGGCGCCGGCCGACCCGCGACGGCGGCGCCTGCTCAAGCTCGGGGCCGGCGCCACGGCGGTTGTCGCCATTGCGGGTGCGACCGGCGCGTGGCTGTGGTCACCCGGATGGCGCAATGGACATCTGAGCGCCGACGGTCGCGCGGTCTTTCGCGCCACGGCACTGGCGGTGCTCGAGGGCTTGTTGCCGACCGAGGCGGCGGCGCTCGCGGCCGCGCTCGACGCGCACCTGACGCGGGTCGAGGCGACCCTCGCGGCGCTGCCGCGCCATACCCAGGCCGAACTGGCGCAACTGCTCGGCCTGCTGCAACTGGCACCCGCCCGGCGCTGGCTCACGGGGCTCGAGGTGCCCTGGCAACAGGCCGACCTGCCCGCCGCGCATGCGGCCATCAAGCGTCTGCACACCGCCGACGACGAACTGCGCCAGCAGGTCTTTCATGCGCTGCGCGACCTCAGCGCCGCCAGCTACATGGCGACGCCAGCGACTTGGTCGCAAATGGGCTATCCCGGCCCGACCGACATCTGAACACCCGAACCGCGATCTGCCGATGAGTCGACTCCCCGATCCCGTACGCGACGGCCTGGCCCGCGGTTGGAAGGTCTACGGCGGCCATCATCTGGGTGCACGCCCGCTGCCGGCCGAGACGATCCGCTGCGACGTCGCGATCATCGGCACCGGCGCCGGCGCCGGCATCACCGCCGAGCTGCTGACCCAGGCCGGACTCGACGTGGTGCTGGTCGAGGAGGGCCCGCTCAAGTCGAGCAGCGACTTCCGCCAGCTCGAAAGCGAGGCCTACCCCTCGCTCTATCAGGAAAGCGCGGCGCGCAAGACCGCCGACAAGGCGATCAACATCCTGCAAGGCCGCTGCGTCGGCGGCTCGACCACGGTCAACTGGACCAGCTCCTTTCGCACGCCCGACGACACGCTCGGCTACTGGCGCGAACACTTCGGCCTCGGCCCGGAGTTCGCGCCCGAGGCGATGTCGCCCTGGTTCGCGCAGGCCGAGCAGCGCCTGAACATCGGGCCCTGGCTCGCGCCACCCAACGAGAACAACGACCTGCTGCGGCGCGGCGCGCTGCAGCTCGGCATCGCGGCCGCCGCGATCCAGCGCAACGTCAAGGGTTGCTGGAATCTCGGCTCCTGCGGCCTCGGTTGCCCGACCAACGCCAAGCAGTCGATGCTGGTCACGACCATTCCGGCGGCGCTCGACAAGGGCGCCCGACTGCTGGTCGAGACGCGCGCCCAGCGCCTGGTTCGGCGCGGCGAGCGCATCGAGGCGCTCGAGTGCGTGCCGGTGTCGAGCATCGGCGAGCCGGTCTCGCGCCAGGTGCTGCGCATCGAGGCCAAACACTTCGTGGTGGCGGGCGGCGCGATCAACTCGCCGGCGCTGCTGCTGCGCTCCGACCTGCCCGATCCGCACGATGTGCTGGGCCGGCGCACCTTCCTCCATCCGGTCGTCATCTCGGCCGCGGTGTTCGACCAGAAGGTCGAGGGCTGGAGTGGCGCGCCGCAGACCATCTACACCGATCACTTTCTCGGCACCCACGCCATCGACGGTCCGATCGGCTACAAGCTCGAGGCGCCGCCGATCCACCCGATCATCTTCGCGTCGACGGTGAGCGGCTTCGGTCCCGAGATGGCGCGCCAGTTCGCGGCCTTCCCCAACACGCACGCGCTGCTGGCGCTGCTGCGCGACGGTTTTCACCCGCAGGCCAGCGGAGGTCGTGTGACGCTGGGCAGCGGTGGCTTGCCGGTGCTCGACTACCCGCTGACCGACTTCGTGATGGACGGCGCGCGGCGGGCAATGCTGAGCATGGCCGAACTGCAGTTCGCGGCCGGGGCACGAGAGGTCGTTCCGGCACACGAGCGTGCAGTGACCTACAAGAGCTGGGCCGACGCCAGGAAGGGCATCGAGGCGCTGCCGATGAAGCCGCATCTCACGCGCGTGGTCAGCGCCCACGTGATGGGTGGCTGCGGCATTGCCGGCGACGCCCGGCGCGGCGTGGTGCGCCCCGACGGCCGCCACTGGCAGGTCGAGAACCTTTCGGTGCACGACGGCTCGCTGTTCCCGACCAGCATCGGCGCCAATCCGCAGTTGTCGGTCTACGGCCTCGTCAACAGGCTGGCGACCGACCTGGCGCAGCAGCTCTCGGGGCGCGAGGTCAGGCTGGCCTGAGCGGCACGCAGCACATGCTTGCCCGGCTGCTGCGCGTCGTGACGCTCGCGGCGGCGGTGTTTTCGCTGCTGTGGGCGTTGCTGGCGTGGCGCGCGGGGCAGCCGTGGCTGATGGCGGGCGGTCTGCTGCTGGTGATCGCGCTGCACACCGGTGCCCTCGGCCTCGAGTTCCTGCTGGCGGCCTGCCTGCATGCCCAAGACCCGACACCTCACGCCAGTGCCGGCCAGTTGCTGCGCGCCTGGCTGGGTGAGTGCGCGGCCTCGATGCGAGCCTTCGGTTGGCGACAACCATGGCGATCGACGCGGGAGCCCGACCAGCCGCAGGGCCGTGGCCGGCGTGGCATCGTGTTCGTCCACGGCTACGTCTGCAATCGTGGCTTGTGGCTGCCCTGGCTGACACGGTGCCGGGCGCGCGGCGTGCCCTTCGTGGCGCCATCGCTGGAACCTGTGTTCGGCTCGATCGACGACTACGTGCCGATCATCGAAGCGGCCGTGGCGCGCCTGGAGCGCGAGACCGGCCTGCCGCCGCTGATCGTCGCGCACAGCATGGGCGGGCTCGCGCTGCGCGCATGGTGGGCGGCCGTGCCCGATGCGCCGGCGCGGGTACACCATGTGTTCACGATCGGCACGCCGCATCGCGGCACCTGGCTGGCGCGCTTCGGGCTCACGCGCAACGCGGTGCAGATGCGCCTTGGCTCGTCCTGGGCGGCGGCGCTGAGTCCGCCGGGGGGGCGTGCCGCCGGTCTGGCGGCGCACTGCACCTGCTTCTACGGTCACGCCGACAACATCGTGTTTCCGCCGCAGAGTGCCTGCCTGCCCGGCGCCGAAGCGCGCCACATCGAGGCCACCGGGCACGTGGCCCTGGCCCATCACCCCGAGGTCGTGAGCGAGGTCGAGGCCCGGTTGCTCGCGGCCGCGCCGGAGCCGGCTGCGGCCGGTTGAAGCGGCGCGATCGCCAGGGCGCAGCGCGCCAGCCAGGCCACGCACAGCGCAAGCATTAGGTGGCTCAACGCCAGGCCACCGATGGCACCTCGGCTCAGGTGCCACAGCGGCAGGTCGGCCCAGGCGGCGACATGCGCGCCGACGCAGATCGCGAAGGCGACGATCCAGTCACGGCCGGGCATGCCACGGCTCGGCAGGCGCCACACGCCAAGCGGCACCAGCACGATCGGCAGGAACTCGAGCGCCACCAGGACCCGCAGGTCGTCGCTGGCCGCGGCGACCAGCGCTGCCACCGGCCCCGCTGCTGCTGCCAGCACAAGCCAATGCCCGCGCAACAGGCCAAAGTTGATGCGCTCGGCGAGGAAGAGCAGTGCGAGGACCGCGCTGGCACTGCCGATGGCGGCGTCGACCACGAGCAGTCGCGCGACGCCGGGCTGCGCATGGAATGCGGCGCCGCCCAAGGCGCCGAGCGCTACGCAAGCAAAGAACAGCGCCCAGCCACGCGCCCACAGGGAGGCGCGACGCGGACCGCGACGCGTCAGGTCAAGGCAGGCGCGGCAGGCCAGCGCAGCGACGATCAGCAGCGGCAGATGCGACAGCACGTTGACCGCGTTCGGCAGCGCGCCCAGCGCGCGCGTGTCGGCTTGCTGCAGGACCGCATGGCCGACCTCGATCGGGCCGTTGGCGAGCAGGCCGATCAGCCCGGCCAGCAGCGTTGCGGCCAGCAGGCCGCGTGCGGCCAGCGCTGTCAGGCGGTCGGCGTCGTCGAGCGGGAAGGTGTGAGGGCGTTGCACGTTGGCAGTTTGGGCCGGACCGCGCGACCGTTCATCCATCCGACGGAGGACCCCCGATGGGGGAAGCGCCGTGGGCGCAATCAGGGCAGGGCAATCGCGCGGTCGCCGTCGGCTGCGGCGCCGGCCTCGATCTCGCCGAGCCGGCTCACGCGCTCGTAGATCGGCGTGAAGTCGGGCGCCGTTGCCTCGAACAGCTGGTCGAAGCTGTCGATGACGAAATAGCTGGCCTGGTAGCTGTCGATCTTGTAGCGGGTGCGCATGATGCGTTCGAGCTCGAAACCGATGCGCCGTGGTTCGGGCGAGCTCACGCTGTAGCGCAGTTCGCCGGCCGAACTGAGAACGCCGGCGCCATAGGCACGCAGCCCCTCGCTGCCGCGAATCAGCCCGAACTCGACCGTGTACCAGTAGAGCCGCGCCAGCAACTCCGCCGAGCCGAGCCGCGCCGCCTTGAGCCCGCCCTCGCCGTAGGCCTGCATGTAGTCGGCGAACATCGGGTTGAACAGCAGCGGCACATGGCCGAAGAGGTCGTGGAAGACGTCGGGCTCGACCACGTAGTCGAATTCCTCCGGCGTGCGCATCCAGTCGGTGACCGGGAAGCGCCGCTGCGCTAGCAGCGCGAAGAATGCTTCCTCGGGGATCAGGCCCGGAACGCCGACGATCTCCCAGCGCGTGGCCTTGCGCAGCCGCTCGCTGATCGCCTCGAAGCGCGGGATGCGATCCGGCGCACCGAGCTGCGCCACCGCGTCGATGAACTCGCGGCAGGCCAACCCTTCGATCTGCGCGCTCTGGCGCGCGTAGAGCCGGCGGTAGGTGTCGTGGTCGGCCTCGGAGTACTGCGCGTAGTCCTGGGCGCAGGTGTAGTCGCTGCGCGCGCGGGCGTAGTCACCGCGCGGCGGGCGCTCGCCCTGGCCGTAGGTGACAGGCGCAACACCCTGGTTGACGCCCTTTTCGAGGCCTGAGGTCTTCATGACTTGCTCAGCACGCCGCGCCGCATCTGATCCAACTCGATGGACTCGAACAGCGCCTTGAAGTTGCCCTCGCCGAAGCCCTGGTCGCCCTTGCGCTGGATGAACTCGAAGAAGATCGGGCCGAGCTGGTTCTCCGAGAAGATCTGCAGCAGCAACTCGCCGGCCTTGCCGTCGACCAGGATCTTGCGCGCCTTGAGCTCGGCGACGTTCTCGCCGTGACCCGGGATGCGCTTGTCGACCAGCTCGTAGTAGGTGTCGATCGTGTCGAGCAGCTTGACGCCGCTGGCGCGCAGCGCGTCGACCGTCTTGAACAGGTCGGTCGAGCCCATCGCGATGTGCTGGATGCCCTCGCCGTGATAGCGGTCGAGGTACTCCTGGATCTGGCCGGCCTTCTCGTTGCCTTCCTCGTTGATCGGGATGCGGATCTTGCCGCAGGGGCTGGTCATCGCCTTGCTCTTGACGCCGGTGACCTGGCCCTCGATGTCGAAGTAGCGGATCTCGCGGAAGTTGAACAGCCGCTCGTAGAAGTCGGCCCACTCGGCCATGCGGCCGCGGTGCACGTTGTGCGTGAGGTGGTCGATGTAGGTCAGGCCGTTGCCGACCGGATTGAGCTCCGCGCCGGGCAGCGGTTCGAAGTCGACGTCGAAGAAGCCGATGTTGCCGATCTCGCCGTCCTTGGCGCCGTTCTTGCCGCGCCAGCGGTCGACCAGGTAGATCAGCGAGTCGCCGATGCCCTTGATCGCCGGGATGTTCAGCTCGCCCGGGCCGGCCGTGCCGGCATAACCCCAGGCGCCGAGTTCGAGCGCGCGTTCGTAGGCCTGCTTCGCGTTCTGCACCCGGAACGCGATCGCGCAGATGCTCGGCCCGTGCTGGCGCGCGAAGCGCTGCGCAAAGCTGTCGGGCTCGGCGTTGACGATGAAGTTGATGCCGCCCTGGCGGTACAGCGTGACGTTCTTGTGGCGGTGCTTGGCGATCGGCTTGAAGCCCATGCGCTCGAACAGCGCGCCCATCGCGACCGGATCCGGCGCCGCGTACTCGATGAACTCGAAACCATCGGTACCCATCGGGTTGTCCCAGGGAGTGACTTGCATGCGGCGCCTCGTCGGATTCGTGAAGAAACTATCGCTCTAAACTGTATAGAGCAGCGGCCGCAGCTTTGCTTCGATTTCGGGCTTGAATCACCATGGATGCGCAGGAATCCTGCAAAATCATGATGATGCAAGCCATCATCGAGCTCGATGCCGTCGACCGGCGCCTGTTGCGCGCGCTCCAGGCCAACGGCCGCATGACCTACGACCAGCTCGCCGCCGAGGTCCAGCTCTCGGCCTCGGCCGCGCTGCGCCGCGTCAAGCGACTCGAGGAGGCCGGCGTGATCGCCGGCTACGTGGCGGTGGTGCCGCCCGAGCGGGTCGGGCTGAGCCTCACGGCCTTCATCAACGTGCGGCTCGAGAAGCACACCGAGAGCCACAAGCGCAACCCGATCGACCTGTTCAAGGGCGCGGTGCAGGCCTGGCCCGAGGTGGTGGAGTGCGTCGCGCTGACCGGCGAGATGGACTACTTGCTGCGGGTCGTGGTCGAGGACATGGGCCACTACTCGCGCTTCATCATGGACACGCTGCTCAAGCACCCGAGCGTCGAGGACTGCAAGACCAGCTTCGTGATGGACCGGGTCAAGAGCGCCAGCGCGGTGCCGGTGTAGCGGCCCTCAGCGCTCGAAAGCCTCCTGCACCGTCAGCAGCTTGCCGGTCTGCCCGGCCTCGTAGCCGGCCAGCGCCGCGACCGCCGCGCGGTAGCCGGGCGAGCGAAGCAGTTCGAGCACCCGGGCCATCGCCGGCGTGTCGATCAGTCGGGCCGGCAGCGCCAGGAAGTAGCGCTCCTTGACCAGCGGCAGGAAGCCCAGGCCGAAGCGCTGCGCCGCGGTCTGCACGCCGATGCCGGCATCGGCCATGCCGCTGGCGATGTAGGCCGCCACCGCGGCGTGCGTGAACTCGGCGCTGTTCCAGCCGCGCAGCCGGCCCGGCTGGATGCCCTCGGCCTCGAGCAGCAGCTCGCTGAGCATGCGGGTGCCCGAGCCGACCGGGCGGTTGACGAAGCGCACGTCCTCGCGCACCAGATCCTGCAGCGAGCGGATCCGCAGCGGGTTGCCGGCGGCAACGAACAGGCCCTGGCTGCGCACCGCGAGATGCACCAGCCGATGCTCGTCGTCGCGCAGCCACTGGCGATAGTGCGCCGCCGCGCGTGCCTCGAACTCGCCGATCGGCACGTGGAAGCCGGCCAGGTCGCACTCGCCCCTGGCCAGCGCCGCGACCGACTCCACGCTGTTGCGGTAGCGCAGTTCGACCGGCAGCGCCGCCGCCTCCAGGCGCTCGAGCAGCGCCGCGACCGCGAAGCCGTGGCTGGCATGCAGGCGCAGCTTCGGCCCGGCGCCGGGCTCTTCTCTTGGCGGACGCGGCAGCGTGCGGACGATCTCGGCCTCGAGTTCGGAGGCCAGCGAGGCCAGCAGCGGCGACAGCCGCGCGTTGACGCGCCGCTCGGCCCAGATCAGCTTCTCGGCCAGCGGGCTCAGCGTCGAGCCGCGGCCCCGGCCGCCGATCACCAGCGGGTGGCCGAACAGGCGCTCGGCGTCCCGGATACGGCCCCAGGCATGCCGGTAGGACAGGCCCAACGACCGCGCCGCCTGCGCGATCGCGCCATGGTCCTGGATGGCCGCCAGCAGCGTGATCAGCGCGTTGGTGTCGAGCGCCGGAGCGGTCGGCTCGCCCTCGCGCGCTTCGCGCTGCAGCTGCCAATGCGGGCGTATGTCGAGGCGCAACATTTATGCGGAGCTTGGCATATTTAAGACCGGCCCGGTGGCTATGGTCAGGAGATGAATGCTCCGGTCCAGCCCGTCCACCTGATGCGCCGCAAGGCGCTGCCGAGCGGCCCGCGGCCGGTGCCCGGCGCCGCGCTCGATGCCGTGCAGGCCGTGCTGGCGGGCGCAAACCTGGATCGCCGCGACTTGCTGATCGAACACCTGCATCGGCTCAACGACCACTTCGGGCAGTTGCGCACCGACCACCTGGCGGCACTGGCCGAGCTGACGCGGATCTCGCTGGCCGAGGTGCACGAGGTGGCGAGCTTCTATCACCACTTCGAGATCCGGCAGCCACGCGCCGATGGCGAGTTCGATGCGCCCGCGGCGCTGACGGTGCGCGTCTGCGATGGCATTGCCTGCGAACTGGCCGGCGCGAAGGACTTGCTCGAGCGCCTGCCGGCCCTGCTCGGGACCGAGGTCCGCGTCATCGCAGCGCCCTGCATCGGTCGCTGCGAGCAGGCGCCGGCTGCGGTGGTGCATCAGCGGCCGGTGCCGAACGCGACGGCGGAATCGGTGCAGGCGGCGGTACGGCAAGACGCCCGTACCCACGCGCCCGAAGCCTACGAAGATCTTGCGGCCTACCGCGCAGCGGGCGGCTACCGCATGCTGACCGAGTGCGTATCCGGCGAGCGCGATGTCGAGTCGGTACTCCAGGCGATGGAGGCCTCGGGCTTGCGCGGACTGGGGGGCGCCGGCTTCCCGGCCGGACGCAAGTGGCGCATCGTGCGCGCGGAAGCCGCACCGCGGCTGATGGCGGTGAACATCGACGAGGGCGAGCCCGGGACCTTCAAGGACCGCCATTACCTGGAGCGCTCCCCGCATCGCTTTCTCGAAGGCCTGCTGATTGCGGCCTGGGCGGTCGGCATCGAGCGGGTCTTCGTCTACCTGCGCGATGAGTACCACGGCTGCCGCGCGCTGCTCGAGCGCGAACTGGCCGCGCTGCGCGCCGAGCCACCGATGGCGGACCTGCCGACGATCGAACTGCGCCGCGGTGCCGGCGCCTACATCTGCGGAGAGGAGTCCGCGATGATCGAGTCGATCGAGGGCAAGCGCGGCATGCCGCGACTGCGGCCGCCCTACGTGGCCCAGGTCGGGCTGTTCGGCCGGCCGACGCTGGAGCACAACTTCGAGACCCTGTACTGGGTGCCTGAGATCCTGGAGCGCGGCGCCGATTGGTTTGCGGCCCAGGGCCGCCATGGCCGCAAGGGGCTGCGCTCGTTCTCGGTTTCGGGCCGGGTGCGCGAGCCGGGCGTCAAGCTGGCACCGGCGGGCATCACGCTGCGCGAGCTGGTCGACGAATACTGCGGCGGCCTGCCCGAAGGGCACCGCCTCTACGGCTACCTGCCGGGCGGCGCCTCGGGCGGCATCCTGCCGGCCAGCCTGGCCGACGTGCCGCTCGATTTCGACACGCTGCAGCCGCATGGCTGCTTCATCGGCTCGGCGGCGGTGGTGGTGCTCAGCGAGAGCGACGCGCACCGCGACCGCGCGATCGATGTCGCGCGCAACCTGATGGCCTTCTTCGAGCACGAGAGCTGCGGCCAGTGCACGCCCTGTCGGTCCGGCACCGCGAAGACGCGCGAGCTGATCGCGGGCGAACGGTGGGATCGCGAACTGCTGGCCGATCTGTCGCAGGTGATGCGCGATGCCTCGATCTGCGGCCTCGGGCAGGCGGCGCCGAATCCGGTGGATTGCGTGATGCGCTACTTCCCGCATGAACTGGCCGGCGAAGGAGCCTCGGCATGAACGCGCGCACGCCGAATGAAGCGCTGGCGCTGGTCGAGATCACGCTCGACGGCCGCGTCGTGCAGGCCCCGGTCGGCGAGACGATCTGGAACGTCGCCGACGCCCAGGGCATCGAGATCCCGCATCTCTGCCACAAGCCGGTCGATGCCAACGGCGTCGGCCTGCGCCCCGACGGCAACTGCCGTGCCTGCATGGTCGAGGTGGGCGGCGAGCGCACGCTGGCCGCCTCCTGCTGCCGCGCCGTGAGCGCCGGCATGAAGATCGAGACCGCGAGCCTGCGTGCCGAAAAGTCGCGCGCGCTCGTGCTCGAACTGCTGATGAGCGACGCCGGCGCGCGTACCGACGCGCTGACACCGGCCTCCGAGCTGAGCGCGTGGGCCGGCAAGCTTGGCGTTACCGCACCGCGCTTCCCGCGTCGCGAGACCAGCTACGCCGTGCCCGACCTCAGCCACCCGGCGATCGCGGTCAACCTCGACGCCTGCATCCAGTGCACCCGTTGCCTGCGCGCCTGCCGCGAGGAGCAGGGCAACGACGTGATCGGGCTGGCGCTGCGCGGCGCGCACTCCAAGATTTCTTTCGACGCCGATGCCGCGCTCGGCAACTCGAGCTGTGTGGCCTGCGGCGAATGCGTGCAGGCCTGCCCGACCGGTGCGCTGATGCCGGCGCGCGAGGCCGGCATCGCCACCATCACGAAGCAGGTCGACTCGGTCTGCCCCTATTGCGGCGTGGGATGCCAGCTGCAGTGGAACGTCGGCCCGGACGAGAAGGGCGAAGAGACGATCCGCTTCGTCGTCGGCCGCGACGGCCCGGCCAACCACGGGCGTTTGTGCGTCAAGGGCCGCTACGGATTCGACTACATCCACAACCCGAAGCGACTGACGAAGCCGCTGGTGCGGCGCGCAGGTGCTGCGAAGGACGCCCAGGACATCGAGCGCGTCAAGCGGGGCGAACTGGCGCTCGATGCGCTGTTCCGTCCGGCCAATTGGGACGAGGCACTCGAACTCGCGGCCGGCGGCCTGAGGAAGCTGCGCGACGGCGCCATCGCACAAGGGCTGCGTGGCAACGCGATTCCGCTCGCCGGCTTCGGCTCGGCCAAGGGCAGCAACGAAGAGGCCTACCTGTTCCAGAAGCTGGTGCGCCAGGGTCTGCTCACCAACAACGTCGACCATTGCACGCGGCTGTGCCACGCAAGCTCGGTGGCGGCGCTGCTCGAAGGCCTGGGCTCGGGCGCGGTCAGCAACCCGGTGGCCGACGTGGCGCAGGCCGGCTTCGTTCTGCTGATCGGCGCCAACCCGGTGGTCAACCACCCGGTCGCGGCGACCTGGCTCAAGAATGCGGTCGATCGTGGTGCCACGCTTTGCATCGCCGACCCGCGCGGCAACGCGCTGAGCCGGCGCGCGAAGTGGCACCTGCGCTTCCGCCCCGACACCGACGTCGCGCTGCTCAACGCGTTGCTGCACGTGATCATCGAAGAGGGCCTGGTCGACGAAGGCTTCGTCGCCGCGCGCGTCAACGGCTACGAGGCGCTCAAGGCCTCGGTCGCCGAGGCCACGCCCGAGCGCATGAGCGAGATCTGCGGCATCGAGCCCGAGACGCTGCGCGAAGTGGCGCGCGCCTATGCCACCAGCAGCGGCTCGATGATCCTGTGGGGCATGGGCATCAGCCAGCATGTGCATGGCACCGACAACGCGCGCGGCCTGATCGCGCTGGCGATGGTGACCGGCCAGATCGGCCGCCCCGGCACCGGCCTGCATCCGCTGCGCGGCCAGAACAACGTGCAGGGCGCGAGCGACGCCGGCCTGATCCCGATGATGCTGCCCAACTACCAGCGCGTGGCCAACGATGCCGCGCGCGCCGCCTTCGAGGCGCTGTGGGGCCGCAACCCGCTGGCCGACCACCTCGACCCGACGCCGGGGCTGACCGTGGTGGAGATCATGCACGCCGCCGCCGAGGGCCGCATCCGCGGGCTGTTTGTGGAGGGCGAGAACCCGGCGATGAGCGACCCCGACCTCAACCACGCGCGCGCCGCGCTGGCCGGGCTCGAGCATCTGGTGGTGCAGGACATCTTCGCCACCGAGACCGCGATCCTGGCCGACGTGATCCTGCCGGCCTCGGCCCATGCCGAGAAATGGGGCAGCTACACCAACACCGACCGGCTGGTGCAGATCGGTCGACCGGCGCTCGCGCCGCCCGGCGACGCGCGCCAGGACCTGTGGGCGATCGAGCA
Source organism: Rivibacter subsaxonicus (assembly GCF_004217215.1). Classification (GTDB taxonomy): domain Bacteria; phylum Pseudomonadota; class Gammaproteobacteria; order Burkholderiales; family Burkholderiaceae_C; genus Rivibacter; species Rivibacter subsaxonicus. The sequence continues at coordinate 39,485 of NZ_SHKP01000005.1, read as the reverse complement.
GGTGGCGCGCCGGCTGGGGCTGCCATGGACCTACTGGCATGACGGACCTGAGGGGGAGGACGGCGACGGACAGCTCGCCGCCGAGGCGCCGGTCGCCCGTGTCTTCGAGGAAATGCGCGCCGGCATGAGTCCGCTGGCCGGTGTGCCGTGGTCGCGCCTGATCCGCGAGGGCGCGGTCGTGACGCCCGCGGCGCGCGAGGATGAGCCGGGCGAGGCGGTGGTCTTCACCGACCACTTCCACACGCCCGACGGCCGCGCGCTGCTGGTGCCGACCACCTTTGCCGCCGGGCCCGAGACGCGCGACGCCGACTTCCCCTTCGTGCTGACCACCGGCCGCGTGCTCGAGCACTGGCACACCGGCGCGATGACGCGTCATGCCAGTATGCTCGAGGCGCTGTCGCCGCTGCCGCTGGTGACGCTGCACCCGCTCGACGCGCAGGCGCTGGGTATCGCCCACGAGGCCGCGGTCGAACTGGCGACCCGTCATGGCAGCGTGCGCGCGGTGGCGCACCTGAGCACCGAGGTCCGGCGCGGCCAGGTCTTCATGGCCTTTGCCTACTGGGAGGCAGCGGCCAACCGGCTGACCGGCGACGCGATCGATCCGGTCGGCAAGATCCCCGGCTTCAAGGTCACCGCGGTCAGCGTGCGGGCGCCGGCCTGAGGCTGCGAGGCCGGCCATCGTCGCGACTGCCCACGGGTGGCTGCACAACGGCAGCGTTTTGCCTAGAGTGAGAGGTGTGAGCATGGCGAATGACGGAGGTCGCCGATGGACACGCCGGGCCTTGGGTTCAGCACCGAACGCGCCGCTCCCGCGCGAGCGCCAAGCTGGTCGCCTTGGGCAATGCTTGAGCGCCGGATCAGGGCGCGGCTGCAGCAACTGCCGTTCGGCGTGGCGCTGGTCCTGCCCGGTGGCCGCCGACTGGGGCCCGAGCGGGCGCCGCTGGTCCTGAGACTGCACGAACTCGGCCTGTTGCGCCCGCTGGCCTCGGGTCAGATCGGGCGGCTGGCTCAGGCGCATGTGGACGGCCGCCTCGACATCGACGGGTCGCCGCGCCTGGTGGCCGATCTGGCCGGCGCCCTGCTGCAATCCGACCCCGTCGCGGCCGGGCTGAGCCGGCCTTGGGCGCCGTGGCTGCAAGGCTTGCGCGTCGCGGGCACCCACAGCCGGCGGCGCGATCGCGAGCAGGTGCAGTTCCACTACGACCTCGGCGACGAGTTCTACGAACTGTGGCTCGATCCGCGCCGGGTCTACTCCTGCGCCTACTATCGCGAGCCGGGCCTGAGCTTGGCGCAGGCGCAGGAAGCCAAGCTCGAGCTGATCTGCCGCAAGCTGATGCTGCGGCCCGGGCTGCGCCTGCTCGACATCGGCGCCGGCTGGGGCGCGCTGATGCTGTGGGCGGTCGAGCACCATGGCGCGATCGCGCACGGGGTGACGCTGTCGCGCCACCAGCACGACCATGTGCAGCGGCTGATCGAGGAGCGCGGCTTGCGCGACCGCGCCTCGATCGAGCTGCGTGACTATCGCGACATCGTCGAAGAAGATCCCGGCTATGACCGCATCGCCTCGGTCGGCATGTTCGAGCATGTCGGTCGGGTTCAGCTCGATGCCTACTTCACCAAGCTGCGGCGGCTGCTGCGGCCGGGCGGCCTGCTGCTGAACCACGGCATCACCGCCGCTGGTCTGCACAACCGCCAGCTCGGCGCCGGCATCGGCGACTTCGTCGAGCGCCACATCTTTCCGGGCGGCGAGCTGGTGCACGTGGCGCAGGTGATGGAGGCAATGGCGCGGGCCGGCTTCGAGGTGCTCGACGTCGAGAACCTGCGTCCGCACTACGCGCGCACCCTGTGGGACTGGAGCGACGCGCTCGAGGCCCGGCTCGACGCCGCTCGCGCGCTGGTGCCCGAGCCGGTGCTGCGCGCGTGGCGGCTCTACCTCGCCGGCAGCGCGCTCGGCTTCGAGCGCTGCTGGATGGGGCTGCACCAGTTGCTGGGGTGGCGGCCCGAAGCGCGCGGCGCACAATCGCAGTACCCGTTCACGCGCGACCACATTTACCGCTGAATCACGGAAGCCGAGAAGCGATGCTCTACAAATTCAAATCCAAGGCCGGTGCCGACGTCATCATGACCGGGCCGCACGGCGATGCGCTGCTCAAGCAGGCCGGGCGCGAGCCGGCGGCGCAGGGCATCTTCACGCCGGAGCAGATGCCGCAGGCGATCGCGAGCATCGAGGCGGCGATCGCCGCCGACGAGGCGGCGCGTCGCGCGGCCGACGAGGGCGAGCAGGCGACCCCGGAGGCCGAGGAGAAGGCGCCGCGCGCCGGCGATCGGGTCAGCCTGCGGGCGCGCGCCTGGCCGCTGCTCGAATTGCTCAGACGGGCCCAGGCAGCCGGGCATCCGGTGACCTGGGGTGCATAGAAACCGGCCATTGGGGGAGATGACGAGCATGAAGCTGAACAGCACGAGTTGGCCCGACGGGGCAGCGATCCCGGCGCGCTATGCGGCCGGTCGGCCCGATCCGCAGGCCACGGTCACCTTCTCCGACGACGTGTCGCCGCAGTTCACCTGGAGCGAACTGCCGGCCGGCACCCGCAGCCTGGCGCTGATCTGCCACGACCCCGACGTGCCAAGCCGTGGCGACGACGTCAACCAGCCCGACCGCGAGGTGCCCGCCGATCTGCCGCGGGTCGACTTCTTCCACTGGGTGCTCGTCGACCTGCCGCCGACGCTGGCCGGACTGGCCGAGGGCGAGTTCGCGCGGGGCTTCGTCGCGCGTGGCCGACCCGGGCCGCAGACGCTGCACGGCGCGCGCCATGGCCTCAACGACTACACCGGGTGGTTTGCCGGCAATGAGCAGATGGCCGGCAAGTACTACGGCTACAACGGCCCGTTCCCGCCCTTCAACGACAGCTTGCTGCACCACTACGTCTTCACGCTCTACGCGCTCGATGTCGCGCGCTGCCCGGTCGAAGGCGACTTCACCGGCGCCCAGGTGCGTGCGGCGATCGCCGGCCATGTGCTGGCGCAGGCGCAGCACAGCGGGGCCTACACGCTGAACCCGCGGCTTCGCGGCTGATGGCGGACGCGGCCGCCACCGACGGCGACGCGCACCAGCCGGTGCGCGTGCTCGCGATCCGCCATGGCGAGACCGCGTGGAACGTCGACACCCGCATCCAGGGCCAGCTCGACATCGGCCTCAACGACACCGGCCGCTGGCAGGCCACGCGGCTGGCCGAGGCGCTGGCCGACGAGGGCATCGACGCCATCTACTCGAGCGACCTGAGCCGCGCGCTCGATACCGCGCGCAGCGTGGCCGGCCGCATCGAGTTGCCGGTGCAGACAGACACCGGCCTGCGCGAACGCCACTTCGGCAGCTTCGAGGGCCAGACCTGGGCCGAGATCGAGCAGCGCCACCCGGCCGAGAGCCTGCGCTGGCGCAAGCGCGAGCCCGGCTTCGGCCCGCCCGGCGGCGAGACCTTGCAGGGCTTCTACGAACGCGTGGTCGAGACCGCCAGCCGGCTGGTGGCGGGCCACCGCGGCAAGACGGTGGCGCTGGTGGCGCATGGCGGCGTGCTCGATTGCCTCTACCGCGCCGCGACCCGCATCGAGCTCGACGCGCCGCGTACCTGGCAACTGCGCAACGCCGGCATCAACCGGTTGCTGCATACGCAGGCCGGCTTCATGCTGGTTGGCTGGGGTGACACGGCGCACCTCGAGGCCGCTGCCGAGGCACCGCGCGACGAGTCGCAGGATCGGGCCGGGCCGGCGGCCTGAGCGTTGACGGCGCGACCCCGGGGTCGCGTCAAAGAAGAAGAGGGGCCCGCGGGCCCCTCTTTCGATGCGAGCGCCGGGTCAGCCGGCGCCTTGACTCAGGTCATTGCTCGGTGGCCAGCTCGCGCCACGAGATCCGGCGCGTGGCACCGGTGCTGGAGCGCGTCTGCACGCCATCGTTGAAGGTGGTGGCGTCTCCCTTGCTCGTGTTGCCGACCGGCTTGCCATCTTCGGTGTAGACGATGGAGGTGCCGTTGGCCAGCGAGTTGCCGATGTACTCGCTGACGACGCCCGACGCGATCGGTCCACCGGTGCGGTAGTCGAAGTAGTTGATGTAGCTCGAACCGCCAGCCGTGCACACCGTCGCGTTCGGGATGTTGCTCGTCACGACCAGCGTGCCGAGCACCAGCAGCGGGTCGTTGGTGGCCCGCTCGCGGCTGATGGGCAGGTCCACGTACCAACCCGCGTTGGTGGCGAGGTTGACCGGGTTCGCGGTCCCGGTACGCACCGTCTGGCCGGGACGGCATGACGGCGCACCGGTCGGGCAGGTCGTGTCAGCGGACAGGACCTGCTCGACGAAGGCCGCATTCAGCCGCGGATCGCCGTGGTCGACCGTGCCCAGGCTGTCCTTGATGGCGTAGATCGTCTGCTGGCTGCCGTCGGTCAGGTCGGTCGCGCCGAGGTAGCGGCCGGTTCCGATGTAGATCATGGCGGTGCCGGCGATCTGGGCCAGTTCGGGCCGGGCCGTGATCGGCTGTGCGTTGAGACTGTCGCCCCTGAGGGTCGCGAGACGCTGGGCATCGTAGCCGGCCGCGCCGATGTCGCCGTTGATGTCGAAGCGCCAGAGGTTGCCCAGGTTGTCGCCGCCGTAGACGCGCAGCGCGGTGTTGTCGATGAAACCGTTGTCGACCCAGGCCCGGATCTGGGCCATGCCGCTCGGCGTGGCGACCGTGCCGACGCCCGTGTCGATGCTGCGGATCACGGTGCCGTCGGCGGCGTTCAGCACGAACAGGCGGCCGCGGCCGTCGCCGCCGCCAACGTTGTTGTTGTAGCCCGAGGCGACAAGCACCACCCAGGTGCCGTCCTTGAGCTTGGCGATCTCCGGCTTGCCGAAGGTGAGGCCGAGGTTGGCATCGCTGAACTGCCACAGCGCCTTCGGGTTGGCCGGATCGGTGACGTCGAGCGCGTAGTAGGCGCGTCCTCCGGCACCGAGGCCACCCACCAGCAGCGTGCGCCAGACCCCGCCGATCTTGACGTCGCCGGCGACCGGCGAACTGTCGACGTAGTACTGGTGCTTGGCGGCGTAGTTCTTGTCGGCCAGCTTGTAGAGATTGGGCAGCACCGCGCTCGGCACGAAGGCCCACATCTCGTCGCCGGTCACGGCGTTGAGCGCGTGCAGCATGCCGTCGTTGGCGCCGACGTAGACCATCGCCTGGCGCGTGGCCATCGCCGTCTGGTGCGCCGCGTAGCCGGCGTCGGCGTAGTTCAGCAGCGGCTTCTTCACGTAGATCGCCTCCGAATGCACGATGTCGCCCAGCAGGTGGACGCGGCTCCGGAAATACTTGCTGACGTCGGCCGACGAGCCCTCGTCGCTGCGGTTGCCGCGCAGGAAGCTCACCAGCTTGGCGCCCGCGGCGTCGGCCTGCGACGTGCTGCTGAGGCAGGTCGGCCCAACCAGGCAGAACTGGCTCAGGGCACCGCTGGTCGTCATGTGCGCGGTCTCGAAGTAGGCCTGCTCGGCGGCGGTGAGTGCGGTCCAGGCAAAGGACTTGAGGCCGGTCGCGGAACCCGCGTCGAAGGTGTAGATCGTGCGCGAGCCGTTGGCGTCGAGCCGATCGCGCGCCGACCAGTCCGAGCCGGTAGTCAGGATCTGGCCGGTTCGGGGGTCGAGGGTCTGACCGCGCACGTCGCCGGTCCACTCGACCGTCTCGTAGCTGGACAGGAACACGAAGTTGTCACCCGCCGAGATGTTCGGGTTGCTGGTCGTCGCCGCCGCGGCGCTGCCCTTCTGCGAGTCGATCGCTGCCAGCGCGCTCGACAGGCCGGTGTAGAGCCCGATCGGATCGCTGGCGCTGAAGTAACTGCCGCGACCGTTGACGGCGGCGTGCCAGAGGTCGTCGATGTTGGTCTGCGAGTCGCTAGCCGGCACCGACCAGTTGCAGGTGCCGCTGGCCTGCCACGTGCAGATGCCGTTGGCGGCATCGGCGTCGTGGGCGCTCTTGATGTTGAAGAAGTCGCCCGAGCCCGCGGTCCGGTAGTCGGGCTGGAACTGCATGTAGCCCGAGATGCCCAGGCCCAGCGTGAAGGTTGTCATGTGCTGGTGTTGCGCGACGTCGTCGCCGCCGGTCGGCACGTTGTTTTGGCACAGGTCGGTGCCGCTGCCCGAGGTGCAGTTGCTGGTGCGCAGGTCGGTGTTGTAGTAGTAGGCCGCCACGTCGGCCAGCGTGTCCGAGGTATTGGTGCCATCGAGCAGGGGGCGCGACAGGCTGCCGTCCTGGTTGCCGATGGCCGTCGTACCGTCGAGCTGGGTCCCGCCGGCGCCATTCCAGTAACCGTCGGTCGACAGGATCGTGAAGTTCTGCTGGCAGGAATACTGCATCGGATCCCTGACGGTCGAGCCGTTCAGGGATGAGCCGTTCAGCGCGCCACCGTAGAGGCGGCCAACCGTGGAGAGTGCCTGGCGCAACGGGGTCGAGTTTCTCGGCTCGGCTGCCACCAGCTTGCTGAACCAGTCCGACTTCTGCGTGCCGGTGTAGGTGCCGAGGTTGAGGAAGTCGCTGCCGGTGGAGTTGTTGATGCTCATGTAGCCGAGCCGGTACTGGTCGGACACCGTCGCGAAGGCCAGGCCGGCCGAGGACTTCATCGACTGCATGCGCGAGTGGTAGTAGGTCCACCAGTTCGCGAAGTTGGTCATCTCCTCGGCATAGGTGCAGGTGGTGCCGGCGCAGTCGGAGCGGCCGGCAGCCTTCGGGTAGCTGGTGGTGCCGGGCACGATGTCAACGCGCGTAAAGCTGCCGGGGAAGCTGCCGCCGGTGGCGGGCGTGCCCGTCGTCGCGGATGTGTAGCCGTCGAACAGCGGCGTCGGCGGAGTCGTCGTGTAGGTGCACGAGGCGTGCGAAGCACTGCTGCGCGTCAGCGCGATCCCGGTCCTGAGGTTGCCGGCCGAGATCGGTGCCGTGATCACGAGCTGGCCGTCGCTCGGATTCGTCGCGGAGTAGCCCGTGGTTGCCGTGTTGGCGTTGATGCCGTCGCGCAGCGCCTCGGCCAGGTTGTCGGCGGTGCGCTCGGTGCTGGTCGCGGTGCCGCCGAGCAGGTCGACGCCGTTGACCACGGCCTGCGAGAAGCCGACCCGGCGCCCGTTGGTGCCGCTGGTGCAGCCGTTCAGGGCGAAGGTGAAGGACATCGTGGCCGCGACGGCTGGCGTGCCCGGCGTTCCCGCCGTGCCCGGCGAACTGAACTTGGTCGGGTAGCGGGCATGCGAATAGGTCGCGGTCCGGATCGCCTGGCAACTGCCGGTGGTCGGCGTTATCGCGCGCGAATTGGCGTCGCTGTTGCACCAGCGCACCGGCGCCGGGTAGGTGTAGGAGCCGCCGCTGGTGGCCTGGCAGTCGCGCAGTTTCGGGCTATTGCACCACTCGGCCGTGTTGATGAGGTAGTAGTGCGGACCGAAGGAACGGGCCTCGGTGGTCGCCGCGTCCGGTTGGCCGATGGCGATGTTGCCGCTGCCGGTGGCGGTCACGGCGCGAAAGGTCGTGTAGGCCTTGCCGTTGACGGTGCCGGGCAGCACGTAGTTGCCGTTGCGCAGGCAGTCGGTGTACGCGCTGCTCGTGCACCACTCGGTATCCGGGAACTGCGTCAGCAGGTTGATCGAGTTGGTGTTCTGGATGTTGTAGGCGTCGTTCTTGACCAGCGTCCAGGCCACGGTATTGGCCGAGTTCTGGGCCGGCCACGAACTCAGGTCGGCCTTCAGCGGCGGCCGGTAGGTCACGGCCGGGTTGTAGTAGAGACCGTTGAAGCTGCTGCTGAGGAAGGGCGCATGACCGCGCCACTCGCCGAAGGGCGCGGCACCGCGCCAGCAGGAGTTGCTGCCGCTGTTGTTGTTGCTGGCGTTCTGGCAGCAGGCGCGATTGAAGTTGCCGTTCGTGGTGCCGGACACGGCGCCCGAGGCCCGGCAGAAGCCCTCGTTGACGTAGTCCGGCATGTAGTCCCAGTCCATCGACCCCGAGTCGTCGAGGACGAACATCAGGTTCGGCAGCACCGTCGACGGAGAAGACGTGACCAGCGGCGCGGCGGCGATGTCGGTGCTCGCCGCATGGGCGCCGGCGGCCGCCAGCAGCAGCATCGGCAACAGCCAGCGGCGCAGCCGCGCGATCGGTTGGGTGGTCTTCTTGTTCATGCTGGGCACTCCCTCGTTGGCACCGGGCTCGACGTCGCCTTGCAGGCGCGCACGGCTCTTGGCTGTTCTGTCGGGCATATCAGATGGAAACCACGGCCTGCACGAAGCTGACCGTGTTGCGTGGTCCGACGACACGCACCGAGATGCGGTAGTACTGCGGCGGCGGGATGTTCGGCGGCGGCGTGCCGCCGGTCTTGCTGATCAGGTCGCGGTTGGCGGAGACCGCGGTCGGCGAGGCCTCGCAACTGATGCCGAGCGCCGCGTCGGTGGGGTCGCCGGCGCCGGTGCACAGGCGCTGGATGGCGTAGGACACCGTGTTGCCGGCCACGGGCGCCGCCAGCGTGGTCACACGCCTGGCCGGGTCGAGCACGGTGGTCCAGAAGTCGTTCCACGACTGGCCGGCGGCCGGGTCCTGGCGGGACGCCGCATAGCCGACCGGGTTGCCACCGCCGACGTCGATGTTCTGGTGCAGGGTGGCGCCGGCGTTGTTCTCGAGCCAGACGACCGCCGCTTCGATGCCGAGGTCCGCCGCCTGCGTTGCCGCCTGCTGGAAGGCCAGGTTGCCGGCGATCCGATTGCTGGTGTAGACCGAGCGCATCAGGCCGATGCCGGCCAGCGTCATCGCGACCAGCACGATGAGTGCGATGAACAGCACGATGCCCTGCTGCCGCGCGCGGCGCGGCGCCCGCAGGCGCGAGGGTTGTCTGGTACTCAGCATCCTGACTGCACTCCTTGCCAAGCCATGTTGCGCAGCGGCACCGTGGTTTCGAAGGTCTTGTAGCGGTAGCGCTTCCAGTTCGCGATCGCGCTCAGGTCGATCGGGTCGTCGGCCTGGCCGGCCCAGGCCGGAGCCGGTGCCGTGCCGGCGCCGCCGTCGGTCACGTCGGTCTTCTCGAACTGGCCGCTGCGAGTCACCAGGGCAACTCGCAGCGCTGGAACGCGAGCCGCCTGGCAGGCCGTGGTGAGGCCGGCAACCGCGGCCGGCACGCTCTGCGAGTAGGTGTCGACGGAGCCGTCGCCCGGTGCCGCCGTAGTGTCCCAACCGTACTGGGCCCGCAGCCCGACGATGCCGTCGCCGACGGGGACCCAGATGCTCCTGTCGGCCAGCGTCCCAGCGGAAGCGTCGCTGCAGTTGTTGATCGCCCCGTCGCAGACGGTCAGGCTGCCGTCCCGGACCGCGTAGGCCAGGATGCGCGGGCTCGGGCCGAGATTGAAAAGCACGCCGTTGGCCATGTTCGCCACGCCCACGGCGACATTCACGTTCGGCGAGGGAACGGTGACGGCGGTCTCGATGCCCACGTTGCAGGGTGTCGGGCGCGGCGTGGCATTGAGGGTGCTGCTCAGCGCGATCAGCCGGTCGCCAACGGCAACGGCGCCCGGCGACACGACGCGATAGGTCGTCGCGGCGGGCTGGGCCGCGACCAGGTCACCCTCCGACGAGCCGCCGCCATTGCCATAGGCGACCAGGAAGGTGTCGGATCCGGCATCGCCGGCGGGGATGTCGGCATGGTTGATGGTCACCGGTGCCAGGGCATTGAGGGTCCACGAGGCCGGGGCCGGCAGCGCCAGGTTGCATCCGAGCAGCTTGACGGAACTGAGGCCGTAGCCGGCCTGGCGGATATCGCGCTGCAACATCAGCAATGCGATCGATCCGGTGTTCTGGGCGTCGTCGCCACCGGTGGTGGTGCGCTTGGAGCCTTCAGACAGTGCGAACACCTGCATCACGACGAGGATCGACACCATGCCGATCACGAGGGCGACCATCAACTCGACCAGGCTGAAACCGCCCATGCGGGCGGCGCCAGAACTGAAGTGCGTTTTTCTCAAGCCGCTGCTCCTACTTGATCTGGGTCACAACCGTCAGGTTGTGAGGCGGGTCGGCCACGGGCTCGGTCGGCGCCTTCCATGAGAGGGTCAGCGTCACCCGGCTGCTCGGCGTGCCGGCGGCGCCGCCCCCCGCGACCGACTCCACCGTCACCACCGGCGGCGTCGCCGCGGAACCCGGCAGCGCCGCCTGCACCGCAGGCAGCCACGCGGTGTAGGCCGCACCCGGTCCGGCGCTGTCGAACTGTGCGTCGATGGTGGCGAAGCTGCGGTCGGTCACCCACATCCGGCTGATGAGATCGTTGGCGAGCAGCGTCGCGTCGGCTCGGTACTTGGCCTGCGTCGATTCCTTGATCGACGCCACCTGCAGGCCGACGAGCGAGAGCACGCCGATCGCGAAGATCAGGATCGCGACCAGCACTTCGAGCAGCATGAAGCCCGACTGCGGGCGGCGGCGGGGTCGGGAGGAGGTTTTCTTCATGTCAGCACGCCTGGGGCTCGCCAGCAGGGAAGGTCGGGTTGCACATGCGCACCTGGCCGGCCGGCGACACGACGATCCGCAGGCAGGTCATCGGGCCGCCCACCGCTGCGCAGGAGCCGGCACCGGGGTTGGTGATGTTGATGACCACGTCGCCTGCGGGCGCCGGCGTCGGTCGGCCGAGGCCGTTGAACGCGATGCTCGATGCGCCGGCGGCAACCGTGATGTTTCCGGAGCCCTCGGCGCCAGCGCGCTTCTGGATGATGAAGGGCGCGACGGTGTCGCTGGGCGCCGATGCGCACAGTCCGGCGACCTCGCCGACGTTGGCGTTGGGATCGAGGTTGACGACCCAGTTCCGGCCCGCGGTGCTGAGCGCGCAGCTGTTGTCCAGCGTGTCGGTCAGCTGGAAACGCACGCGCGCGTTGCGCGTCACGGCCTCGCTCTTGGCGAACTGCAGTCCGGCCAGGATGGCTTCCGAGGTGGTGCGGATGCGGCTGTTCTGCAGCCAGCCCGAGAAGCTCGGCGCGCCGAGCATCAGCAGCAGCCCGAGGATGGTCATCGTGACGATCACCTCGACCAGGGTCATGCCGCGCTGGGCATGGCGCCGCATCAGCATGTGCCGCCCTTCTTGGTGACCCAGCAGTTGTTGGGGCTGTGCTGTGTCCAGCCGGTGGGCACCGCGGCCGTCGCGCGGCCGTTCGCCTGATCGACGGTGTAGGTGAAGCCGGTCATCGAGCCCTTGCCGACCGCCTGCAGCGTGTAGGCCGTCGCGGTCGCGGCGGCGGAGCACGAGAAGTCGAAGTGCGTGCTGGCGGTCGTGTCGGCGGTGCAGGCGGGAGCGCCGACATAGGTTCGGTTGTCCTGGAAGTACTGTTCCATCCGGACCTGCAGCGAAGCCAGGCGCGACGTGGCCTCGGGAATGCGGCCGCGGGTGAGGTAGTCCCGATACGAAGGCAGCGCGATCGTCGCTAGGATGCCGATGATCGCCACCACGATCATCACTTCGACCAGCGTGAAACCGCTGTGCACCGTCTTCTTGCTCATGTTCTCTGCTTCCTCGACATCGACCGGCCCCTTGAGGCGGATTCCCAAGTTCAGTATCTGCGCAGGCCGCAACGGCTCGCGTGAAGCTTGTCACGCCGAAGCGACGCCACCGCGCTCCATCCCGACGAAGGGAACGCCGCGGCTGACGAACGGCACGCCCACCACACAGTCGCAGGAGCTTCGTTCGTGACATCGGCCCAGATCATCGTGTTGGCCACGCCAGTCTTCCTGGCGCTGATCGCGCTCGAGTGGTGGGTCGGTCGCCGGCGCGGGCGCGACACCTACCGGCTCAGCGACGCGCTCTCCAGCATCGGCCTGGGCATCGGCAGCCAGATCGTCGGCGTCTTCGGCGGCGCGCTGATGCTGGCGATCTACGTGCTGGCGCACCGGCACCTGGCGCTGTTCGAGCTCAGCGCCTCGCATTGGTGGGTCTGGGTCGCCGGCCTCGTGCTCTACGACCTCTGCTACTACTGGCATCACCGGCTCGGCCACACGGTGGCGCTGTTCTGGGCCGCGCACGTGGTGCACCACCAGAGCGAGGACTACAACCTCAGCACCGCGCTGCGCCAGACCGGCAGTGGCTGGATCGGCGGCTGGCTGTTCTACCTGCCGATGGCGATCCTCGGCTTCCCGCCGCTGGTCTACGCGATCGTTGCGCTGATCGACCTGCTGTACCAGTACTGGGTCCATACCCAGCAGATCGGCAAGCTCGGCTGGTTCGACCGCTGGTTCTGCGCGCCGAGCAACCACCGCGTGCATCACGCAGTCAACGATCGCTACCTCGATCGCAACTACGGCGGCATCTTCCTCGTGTGGGATCGCCTCTTCGGCAGCTTCGAGCCCGAGCACGACGACGAGCCCTGCGTCTACGGCACCCGCTCGCCGCTGCGCAGCTGGAACCCGCTGTGGGCCAACCTCGAGGTGTACGCGGCGCTGGCGCACGACAGCTGGCATGCGCGATCCTGGGCCGACAAGCTGCGGGTCTGGTTCAAGCCGCCCGGCTGGCGCCCGGCCGACGTCGCGGCGCGCTTCCCGAAGCCGGCCTTCGACCTGGCGCGCGCCCGCGATGAACGCTTCGACCCGCAACTGACGCGTGCGACGCAGCGCAACGCGGCGCTGCTGTTCCTGGCGCTGCTCGGCGCGACCTCGCTCTACCTGTGGTTCGTCCACACCCTGCCGCTGGCACTGCAGGTCGGCGGCGGCGCGCTGATCATTGCCGGCTTGTGCGCGGTGGGCGCGTTGTGCACGCCGCGCCGTGCCGCGCTAGCTGCTGCTGCCGAACAGGTCGACGCCGGCGTTGCGTGAGGGCGGCGTGAGCCCCAGGTGCCGATACGCGGCCAGGGTCGCGATGCGCCCGCGCGGCGTGCGCTGCAGGTAGCCCTGCTGGATGAGATAGGGCTCGATCACGTCCTCGATCGTGCCGCTTTCCTCGCCGATCGCCGCGGCCACGTTGTCTAGGCCGACCGGGCCGCCGTCGAAGCGGTGGATCACCGCCTCCAGCAACTTGCGGTCCATCACGTCGAAGCCCTGCGGGTCGACGTCGAGCATCTTGAGCGCGAGGTCGGCGACGCCTGCATCGATGCGGCCGTTGCCCTTGACCTCGGCGTAGTCGCGCACCCGGCGCAACAGCCGGTTGGCGATGCGCGGCGTGCCGCGCGAGCGACGCGCGATCTCGAGCGCGCCCTGGGCGTCGGCATGCACCTTGAGCAGTCCGGCCGAGCGGGTCACGATGCGCGCCAGTTCCTCGACCGTGTAGAACTCGAGCCGGGCCACGATGCCGAAGCGGTCGCGCAGCGGGTTGGTCAGCATGCCGGCGCGGGTGGTGGCGCCGACCAGCGTGAAGGGCTGCAGCTCGAGCTTGATCGAGCGCGCCGCCGGGCCCTCGCCGATCATGATGTCGATCTGGTAGTCCTCGAGCGCCGGATACAGGATCTCCTCGACCACCGGGCTCAGCCGGTGGATCTCGTCGATGAAGAGCACGTCGTTCTTCTCGAGGTTGGTCAGGATCGCGGCCAGGTCCTTGGGCTTCTCGAGCACCGGGCCCGAGGTCTGGCGCAGGTTGACGCCAAGCTCGGCGGCAATGATGTGGGAGAGCGTGGTCTTGCCCAGCCCCGGCGGGCCGAACAGCAGCACGTGGTCGAGCGCCTCGCTGCGCTTCTTGGCCGCGCCGATGAAGATCTCGAGCTGCTCGCGCGCCTTGGCCTGGCCGACATACTCCGCCAAGCCCTTGGGCCGCAGTGCGCGCTCGATCGCCTCCTCGTTGGGCGAGGCGGGTGCCGCGCTGACCACGCGCCTGGCCAGCGCCGGGCCGGGCGCGAAATCGTCGGTCTGGATGCTCATGGCGTGATTGTGCGGGAGCGGCCACGGGACAAGAATCGTGATTGCCTTGATCGACTCACCGCCCGGTTCCCCCACGCCGCTGCCCCTGCCGGACCGCGCCTGGGCCGGGCGCGCGCTGGCGCGGCGCCTCGCCTCGCTCGGCCCCGACACGCTGGTGCTGGCCCTGCCGCGCGGTGGCGTGCCGGTGGCGGCCGAGATCGCGAGGATGCTCGGCGCCAAGCTTGAACTGCTGCTGGTGCGCAAGATCGGCGTGGCCTGGCAGCCCGAGCTGGCCTACGCCGCGCTGGTCGACGGCAACCCGCCGGAACTGGTGCTCAACGCCGAACTGGCCGCCGAACTGCCGGCCGACCGCGCCTGGCTCGAGGCAGCGGTGGCCGAGCAGCGGGCCGAACTCGAGCGCCGCCGGGCACGCTATCTGGGCGGTCGCCCGGCGCCGTCGGTCGCAGGCCGCAAGGTGGTGGTCGTCGATGACGGCCTGGCCACCGGCACCACGATGCGCGCGGCCCTGCAGGCCCTGCGCCGGCAAGGCCCGGCGCGCTTGGTGCTGGCGGTGCCGGTGGCGCCGGCGTCGACGCTCGCCGCACTGGCACCGCTGGCCGACGCGGTGTGCTGCCTCGCCTCGCCCGAACCCTTCCATGCGATCGGCTTTCACTACGCCGATTTCCACCAGCTCGACGACGAGGAGGTCGACGCCGCGCTGCGTCGAGCCGGCAGGCCATGAGGGGCACGGCTGGCTCCGGGTCGATCGGCGCGGGTGGGCGCTTACATTCTGTAGCGAAATTCTGGCCTGGAAATCCGGGCCGACGTGAACGATGTCATCCAGATCGCGACATCACACGTTGAACCCGAAGCTGCCGAGGTGGGCAGCAATCGAGGCCACCCCGTGGACCGGAACATGCAGAAGTCAGCCAGCGCCCCCAGAAGTCAGGCCAAGCGGCCCCCGCAGCGCCTGGAGCCCATGCCCGAAAAGGGCGCCAAGTTCGAGCCGTTCTACATCGCCGGCTTCGCCAGCCTCGCGTTCGGCGACGGGCGCATCCCCCCGCTCGACCGCCGCTTCGACCACAAGCGCTGAAGTGCCGCGGCTCCAAACCCGACGGGGTTTGGACGGAACGAACGCCCCGAGCTCTGCGAGCAGGCTCCTGAGCGCACTCAATCCACAAAGAAGTCCGGGATGAAGTCCTTCGTCCCCGGCGTCACGCTGTACTTGTCGAGCTCGGTGACGCCATGCTGCGCCAGCAGCTCATCGTCGATGAAGAAGTTGCCGGTGGTCGTCTTCGGATCGCTGGTCAGGATCAGGTAGGCCGCGTCCGCCAGGATCTCCGGCGTGCGGCACTTGGCGATGTCGACGCCCGGAATCATCTGCAGCGCCGCGGTGGCGATCGCGGTGCGCGGCCACAGGCTGTTGACGCCGATCCCGTGCGGCTTGAACTCGGCCGCATGGCCCAGCGTGCACTCGCTCATGCCGTACTTGGCCATCGT
The DNA here is from genome assembly GCF_004217215.1 of Rivibacter subsaxonicus. Taxonomy (GTDB): domain Bacteria; phylum Pseudomonadota; class Gammaproteobacteria; order Burkholderiales; family Burkholderiaceae_C; genus Rivibacter; species Rivibacter subsaxonicus. Next base: position 24,156 of record NZ_SHKP01000005.1, on the reverse strand, counting down.
GTAGGCCACGTGACCACGGAACCAGTGCGCCTTCATGCTCAGCGGCGGGCTCATGTTGAGCACATGCGGGTTGCGTCCGGCCTTGGCGCTCTTGATCAGTTCGGCCAGCGTGGCCTGGGTGCAGAGGTAGGTGCCGCGCACATTGACGCCGAACATCAGGTCGAAGCGCTTCATCGGCGTGGCTGGGGTCGGCGTCAGGCTGATCGCGCTGGCGTTGTTGACCAGGATGTCGATGCCGCCGAATCGCTCCACCGTCTGCCGCACCGCGTCGAGCACGCTGGCTTCCTCGCGGATGTCGCCGGCGATCGGCAGCGCCTGGCCGCCGGCGGCCTCGATCTCGGCCGCGGCGCTGAAGATCGTGCCCGGCAGCTTCGGGTTCGGGTCGGTGGTCTTGGCGATCAGCGCGATGTTGGCGCCGTCGGCCGCCGCGCGCTTGGCGATCGCCAGGCCGATGCCACGGCTGGCGCCGGTGATGAAGAGGGTCTTGCCCTTGAGGCTCATGCGCGTCTCCGGTTGAGTGTTGTTCAGTTCTTGTCGTCGAGCATCGGCAGCACGCGCTGCGCGATGTGTTCGGCCACCGCCTGACCGCAGACGCGGTAGACCGGCTCGCCGGGGTGAAAGCCGTCGGCTGCCATGACCTCGGGGCCGAGATGCATGTCGATCAGCGGGTGGCTGGCGTCGTGGCGATCCGCCGCCCAGCGCGCCACCGCCGCGTCCAGGCGGCGCGCGTCGCGACCGACCACCGCGCGCAACGGGTTCGGCAGCAGCGGGAACTCGTGCATCGGCGGCAGCGGCGTGAACACCACGTGGCGCACGCCGTGGCGCGCGCGCAGTCGCTCGAGCAGCGCCTGCCGGCCGAGCAGCGCGCGGTGCGGCGGGATCTGCTCGATGACGTCGTTGACGCCCAGCAGCACGATGGCCAGCGCGGCCCGCGTGCCGGGCGCCTCGGCGTCGAGGGTGTCGAGCAGCGACAGCGCATGGTCGGTCGAGATGCCGCTCCTGGCGGCGACGCGCCAGCGCAGATGTCGTCCGGTCAGTTGATGCAAGTTGCGCGTGAGGTGGCCGACGAAGGCGGCATCGAGGTGTGTCACGCCGACGCCGGCCGCCGACGAATCGCCAACGAAGAGCAGCGAGATCGGCTGTCCTTGGCCGCCTAACTCACCGTCTCGCGGGCCGGCCGCCTCGGGCAGCGGCACCGCGCGCTTGCGCGCCGCGCGGGCCTGCGCCAGCAGCACCGGCCCGAGGGCGATCTTGGCGAGCATCGTCATGGCCGTTGCTCCGCCCGCCGTGCTCAGAACCTGGAGAAGTCCGGCTTGCGCTTCTCGAAGAAGGCGGTGAAGGCCTCGCGCGCCTCTTCGCTGCGCAACTGCTTGCCAAAAACCTCGCCCTCGACCGCGACTGCTTCCAGGATCGCCGCGCGGTTGGCGCGCGTCATCAGCTTCTTGGTCTCGCGGATCGCGGTCGGCGGCAGCGCGTTGAAGCGCTCGGCGATGCGACGCGCATGCGGCAGCACCTCGGCCGCCGGCAGCACCGCGTTTGCGATGCCGAGCTCGACCGCCTCGGCGCCGGTCATCGGGTCGCCGAGCAGCAACTTCTCGGCCGCCTTGGCGCGGCCCATCAGCGCCGGCACCGTCAGGCTCGACGCGAACTCGGCGACCAGGCCGAGGCTGGTGAAGGGCATTGCAAGCCGCGCCTCGTCGGAGACATAGACGAAGTCGCAATGCAACAGCATCGTCGTGCCAATGCCGATCGCGGCACCGGTGACGGCGACGATCACCGGCTTGTCGCAGCCGACCAGCGACTGCATGAACTGGAACACCGGCGAGTCGGCGCCTTGCGGCGGCCGCTTCATGAAGTCCTCGAGGTCGTTGCCGCTGGTGAAGATGCCGGGCTGGCCGGTGATCAGGATCGCGCGCACCGAACTGTCGAGCTGCGCGTCGAGGATCGCGTCGCTCATCTGCTGGTACATCGCGCTGGTGATCGCGTTCTTCTTCTCGGGGCGGGCGATCTCGATGGTCGCCACGCCGTCGACGACGGCGGTCTTGATGCTCATGCTGAAAACTCCTGGAACGATGCGTGAAGTATGGCGTCAGGCGCCGATCCACTGCGGTACCTGCGGCCACAGCGAGTCTGAAAAGCGCGAACGGAAAAAGCCGAAATGGCCGATGCGCTTTTCACCGATGTCGTCCGGCGCGATGCGCCGCATCGTCTTGGGCGCTCCTGCGTAGAAGCCGTGCAGCGACTCGGTGTTGCGCTCGCTCATGAACTCGTCGTCGGTGAACGAGAGCACGAGGATCGGGTTGCGGATGCGCGCGTAGCGCTCGCGCCAGTCGGTGCCCGGCTCGCTCATCAGATAGTCGGGTGACAGGCACCAGCGGCGCCACTGCGCCATCACGCCGCGCGGCAGGTCGCCGACCTTGCGCAGCCGGCGGCCCGGAAAGTAGCCGGCCAGCGGCAGCGCCAGCGGCACGATGACGAACCAGAGCCACCAGACATAGCGGCGCAAGCCCGGCGCGTTCTCGCGCCAGTAGCCGCTGCCGGCGCCGACCGTGACCACGCGCGAAATGCGCTCGCGGCCCGGCACCAGGCCGAGGATCTGCGCGCCGAGGCTGTGGCCGAGCCAGTGGATCGGCGTCGTCGACGGCAGCTGCGCATCGAACCAGGCCAGCGCGGCGCCGGCGTCTCGTTCGGCCCAGGTCTGCACGTCGGCATCGAGGCCGCGCAGCGAGTGCTTCATCGCGGTCGGGCGCGAGGCACCCATGCCGCGGTAGTCGAAGCACAGCACCGCCACGCCCTGGTCGGCGAGCCAGGTGGCGAACTCGGCGTAGTAGCTCTGCGGCACGCCCATCGCGGGCGCGATCAGCAGGCCGGCGCGGGCGGTGCCCGGGTCGCCATGCAGGGTGCCCGACAGCTCGAAGCCATCGTCGGCCGAGAAGCGGATCGACTGCATCAAAGCTTGCCCCTCAGGCAGGACCGATCTCGGTCCAGTGGTTGGCCAGGTGCATCAGGTGGGCGCGGGTGTATTGCGCCTTGTCGAGCGCACCGTAGGCGAAATGCGGCGCGAGTGCGCCGGTATGGGCTTCGAAGCGGCGCAAGCTATCGAGGCAGCGCGCGGCGGCGGCCGGCAGCGCCGTCTGGGGATTCAGCTCGGGCGCGCCGGGAATGGGCTCGTCCAGCGCATGGCGCATCGCGCCACGGGCATCGAAGAAGGCGAACGCGGCGCGGCCGAGCGTGGCGCGGAACAACTCGGGCTTGAGCTCGGGGAAGCCGCTCATCGAGAACTCGATGCTCTGCGCGGCATGCGTGAGCACCTGGGCCAGGGTCCAGGCGCCACTGCTCTTGAGCCCGCCGGCGGAGGCTCGCTCGATGGCGGCCTGCGCCGAAGCCAGCGTCGGGAAGTCGCGCACGGCCTCGGCCGGCGCGCAGCCAGCCAGGCCGGTGAGCGGCAGCAGGGCGGCGACGCCAAGCAAGCGGCGCCGTTGGTACTGATGAAGTTGGCTCATGTCGGATCTGCAAGGAACACGGGCCGCCATGCATTGCTGCGCTGGCGGCCCGAACTGCTCATGCGCAGCGGCGTTGTCCGATCAGACGCGCTCGAAGATGCCGGCCGCACCCTGGCCGGTGCCGACGCACATCGTCACCATGCCGTACTTCAGCTTATGGCGCTGCAGCGCGTGGATCACGGTGGCGGCGCGGATCGCGCCGGTGGCGCCGAGCGGGTGGCCGAGCGCGATCGCGCCGCCCATCGGGTTGACCTTGGACGGGTCGAGACCGACGCTGTTGATCACCGCCAGCGACTGCGCGGCAAAGGCCTCGTTGAGTTCGATCCAGTCGATCTGGTCCTGCGTCAGCCCGGCGTACTTCAGCGCGGCCGGGATGGCCTCGATCGGGCCGATGCCCATGATCTCGGGCGGCACGCCGCGCGCGGCAAAGCTGACGAAGCGCGCCAGCGGCTTGAGGTCGTACTGCTTGATGGCCTTCTCGCTGGCCAGGATCAGCGCGCCGGCGCCGTCGCTGGTCTGCGAGCTGTTGCCGGCGGTCACGCTGCCCTTGGCGGCGAACACCGGCTTCAGGCGCGCGAGGCCTTCGAGCGAGGTGTCGGGGCGCGGGCCCTCGTCGAGCGAGACGGTGCGGGTCCTGATGCCTTGCTCGCCGGTCTCGAGATTCGGGAAGCGATCGACGACTTCGATCGGCGTCATCTCGTTCGTGAACTCGCCGGCCGCCTGGGCCTTGATGGCGCGCAGGTGCGACTCGAGCGCGAAGGCGTCCTGCGCCTCGCGACTGACCTTCCACTGCGCCGCGACCTTCTCCGCGGTCAGGCCCATGCCGTAGGCAATGCCGACGTTCTCATCCTTGGCAAAGACCTCGGGGTTGAACGAGGGCTTGTTGCCGCCCATCGGCACCAGGCTCATCGACTCGGCGCCGCCGGCGATCATCACGTCGGCCTCGCCGACGCGGATGCGGTCAGCAGCCATTTGAATGGCGGTCAGGCCCGAAGCGCAAAAGCGGTTGACCGTGACGCCGCCCACCGGTTTGGTAAACCCGGCCAGCGCCACCGCGATGCGCGCCATGTTCATGCCCTGCTCACCCTCGGGGAAGGAGCAGCCGATGATCGCGTCCTCGACCGCGCCGCGGTCGAGCGTCGGCACCTGCGCCATCGCGCTGCGGATCGCCGCGACCAGCAGGTCGTCGGGCCGGGTGTTCTTGAAGTAGCCGCGGCCCGAGCGGCCGATCGGGGTGCGGGTGGCGGCGACGATGTAGGCGTCTTGAATCTGCTTGCTCATGTATTTCTCCTGTCGCGGCCTGATCAGTTCCGAACCGGCTTGCCGGTCGACAACATGCCCATGATTCGCTCTTGCGTCTTGCCGTTTTCCAGCAGCGCGCAGAAATGCTTGCGCTCGAGCGCCATCAGGTACTCCTCGCTGACCAGCGAACCGGCGTCGACATCGCCGCCGCAGACCACGTCGGCGATCAGCGACGAGATGTGGAAGTCGTGCTGGCTGATGAAGCCGCCATCGCGCATGTTGGCGAGCTGGGCCTTGACGGTGGCGATGCCGTTGCGGCCGGCCACCGGAAACAGGCGCTTGACCGGCGCGCGATAGCCGCTGGCGGCCATCGCCTTGGCCTGCTCGATGGCAACGAACAGCAGCTCGTCCTTGTGCGGCACGATCACGTCGCTGTCGAGCACGTAGCCGAGCTTGCGGCTTTCCAGCGCGCTGGTGCCGACCTTGGCCATCGCGGCGTTGGTGAAGCCGTCCTTGACGAAGGCAAAGATGTCGGCATTCGCATTGCCGGCGCTCGCCATCTCGGCCGCGCGGCGCGCGATGTAGGCCAGGCCACCGCCGGCCGGCACCAGGCCGACGCCGACCTCGACCAGGCCGACATAGGTCTCCATCGCGACCACGCGCTTCGCGGAATACACCGACAGCTCGCAGCCACCGCCGAGCGCGATGCCGCGCATCGCCGAGACGACTGGCACGTTGGAGTAGCGCACGCGAAGGAAGGCGTCCTGCAGCTTCTTGACCTCGGGCGCGATGCCCTTCGCTCCGCTCTTCATGAACACCGGCATCAGCGCCTCGAGATTGGCGCCGGCCGAGAACACGTCGTCCGGCGACCAGATCACCAGACCCTGGTAGCCGGCCTCGGCGATGTCGAGTGCCTTGAGCAGGCCCTCGACGACGAGCGGGCTGATCAGGTGCAGCTTGGCGGTGATCGAGGCGATCACGACCTCGCCGTCTAGCGTCCAGACGCGGACCTCGTCGTTCTTGAACAGCTCGGTGCCGCTTTGCAGCGGGGCGACCGCGCCCGAGCCCAGCACGTTCTCGGGGAAGTGCTGGCGCTGGTAGACCTGCAGCGCGCTGCGTGGCACGTAGCGCTTCTGGCTTGGCGACCACGAGCCTTCGGCCGCGTGCACACCGGTGCGGCCATCGAAGACCCAGTCGGGCAGCGGTGCGCTGCTCAGTGCCTTGCCGGCGTCGATGTCTTCCTTGACCCAGGTTGCGACCTGCTGCCAGCCGGCCTCCTGCCAGAGCTCGAAGGGGCCTTGCTTGGCGCCGAAGCCCCAGCGCATCGCGAAGTCCACGTCGCGCGCGGAATCGGCAATGCTTTCCAGGTGCACCGCGGCGTAGTGGAAACCGTCGCGCAAGATCGCCCACAGGAATTGCGCCTGTGGGTTGCTCGACTCGCGCAGCAGCTTGAGGCGCTCGGCAACCGGCTTCTTGAGAATGCGATCGACGATCGGCTCGGCCTTGCCACCGGCGGGAACGTAGTCCTGCTTCGCCGGGTCCAGGCGCAGGATGTCCTTGCCGACCTTCTTGTAGAAGCCGGCGCCGGCCTTCTGGCCGAGCGCGCCAGCCTTGATCAGGCCGTCCAGCACCGCCGGCGTCGCGTAGCTGGCATAGAAGGGATCATCCTGCAGGTTGTCCTGCAGGGTCTTGATCACGTGGGCCATCGTGTCGAGGCCGACCACGTCCGCGGTGCGGAAGGTGCCCGAGCTGGCGCGGCCGAACTTCTTGCCGGTCAGGTCGTCGACCACGTCGTAGCTCAAGCCAAAGTTCTCGGCCTCCTTGATCGTCGCCAGCATGCCGGCGATGCCGACCCGGTTGGCGATGAAGTTCGGCGTGTCCTTGGCCCGCACCACGCTCTTGCCGAGGGTTGTGGTCACAAACGCTTCGAGGTGATCCAGCACCACCGGCTCGGTGGTCGGCGTCGCGATCAGCTCGACCAGCGCCATGTAGCGCGGCGGGTTGAAGAAGTGGATGCCGCAGAACTGCGGCTGGATCGAGGCCGGCAGCGCGGCCGCCAGCTTGGTGATCGACAGGCCCGAGGTATTCGAGGCCAGCAGCGCATGCGGCGCCACGTGCGGCGCGATCTTGGTGTAAAGATCGAGCTTCCAGTCCATGCGCTCGGCGATCGCCTCGATCACCAGGTCGCATTCGCCAAGCAGCGCGAGGTGCTCCTCGTAGTTGGCCGGCGTGATCAGCGCCGCGTCTTCGGCCACGCCGAGCGGGGCCGGCTTGAGCTTCTTGAGGTTGTCGATCGCCTTCAGCGCGATCGCGCTCTTCGGGCCTTCCTTGGCCGGCAGGTCGAACAGCACGACCGGCACCTTGCAGTTGACCAGGTGGGCCGCGATCTGTGCGCCCATCACGCCGGCGCCGAGCACGGCGACCTTGCGAACGTTGAATCGGTTCATCACTACTCTCTCCAGAAAGTCGTCGTTCGTTCGTTTACTCGACCCGGATCCAGGTCTGGGTGCGACCCAGCATCGGCATGCCGATGTAGCCGCGCACCTCGAGCTTCTTGCCACCATCGGCCGGGCTCAGGCGCACCTTGTAGGTCTTGCCGTTCTCCGGGTCGAGGATGCTGCCGCCGTCCCACAGCGCGGCATCGTCGGTGTTCTTCTTGACACCGCGGATGATCTCCATGCCGTCGACCGGCTTGCCCTTGCGGTCGTCGGTGCAGGGTACGCAGACCTCGTTGGCCGGCGCGTTCGGATCGAGCCGCTTCTCGATGCGGCCGCTGAACACGCCGGCGCTCTCGCTGATGCGCACCAGCGAGCGCTCCTTGCCGCTCTTGTCGTCGATCGTCTTCCACAACCCCGCCGGACTGGTCTGCGCGAAGGCAGAACCGGTCAGGACGAGCAGGGTGGCCAGCAGCAGCTTCTTCTTGTTCATGCTTGTTGTCTCCAGGCGAGGTTGCGAAAGGGTGGCGGCGTTTAGAACAGCGCCTCGTCCATCTCCATCAGCGGCGCCAGGCCGGTGCGCGCGGTGCGGATCAGGCCGGCGGTCTCGGGCAGCAGCTTGGCGAAGTAGAAGCGCGCGGTGGCCAGCTTGGCGGTGTAGAACGGGTCGCCCGCGTTCTGCTTCTCGAGCGCGACCTTGGCCATGCGGGCCCAGAAGTAGGCGAACACCAGGTGGCCGGCCACGCGCAGGTAGTCGACCGCGGCGGCGCCCACTTCGTCGGCGTTGCCGAAGGCCTTCATGCCGAGCTCGGTGGTCAGCTTGGTCAGCTTGTCGCCGACGTCGGCCAGCGGGTTGATGAACTCCTGCATCGCCTCGTTGGTGCCCTCGTCCTCGACGAAGGTCTGCACCAGCTTGCCGAAGGCCTTGAGCTTCTTGCCGTTGTCGCCCAGCACCTTGCGGCCCAGCAGGTCCAGCGACTGGATCGTGTTGGTGCCCTCGTAGATCATGTTGATGCGGGCATCGCGCACGTACTGCTCCATGCCCCATTCCTTGACGTAGCCGTGGCCACCGAAGACCTGCATGCAGTGCGAGGTCGCGATCCAGGCGTTGTCGGTGATGAAGGCCTTGATGATCGGCGTCAGCAGCGCGACCAGGTCGGCGCTTTCCTTGCGCTCGTCCTCGTCGTCGCTGTGCAGTTCCTTGTCGATCTGCAGCGCGGTCCAGATCGCGAACGCGCGGCCGCCCTCGGCGTAGGCGCGTGCGGTCAGCAGCATCTTGCGCACGTCGGGGTGGTGGATGATCTTGTCGGCCGGCAGTTCGGGGTTCTTCGGGCCCGAGAGCGCGCGCATCTGGATACGGTCCTTGGCGTAGGCCACCGCGTTCTGGTAGGCCACCTCGGTCAGGCCGAGCGACTGGTTGCCCACGCCCAGGCGCGCCGCGTTCATCATCACGAACATCGCCGCCAGGCCCTTGTTGGGCTGGCCCACGAGGGTGCCGATGGCGCCGTCGAGGTTGATCTGGGCGGTGGCGTTGCCATGGATGCCCATCTTGTGCTCGAGGCCGGTGCAGAACACCGGGTTGCGCGCACCCAGCGAGCCGTCGGCATTGACCAGGAACTTGGGCACCAGGAACAGCGAGATGCCTTTGCTGCCGACCGGCGCGTCCGGCAGCCGCGCCAGCACCAGGTGGACGATGTTCTCGGCCAGGTCGTGCTCGCCGGCGGAGATGAAGATCTTCTGGCCGGTGATCTTGTAGCTGCCGTCGGCCTGCGGTTCGGCCTTCGAGCGCAGCATGCCGAGGTCGGTGCCGCAATGCGGCTCGGTCAGGCACATGGTGCCGGTCCACTGGCCGCTGGTCAGCTTGGGCAGGAAGGTTGCCTTCTGCTCCGGCGTGCCGTGCGCGTGCAGCGCCTCGTAGGCGCCGTGGCTCAGGCCGGGATACATGGTCCAGGCCTGGTTGCCCGAATTCATCATCTCGTACATGCACTGGTTGATGACGAGCGGCAGGCCCTGGCCGCCGTACTCCGGGTCACAGCTCAGCGCCGGCCAGCCGCCCTCGACGTACTGGGCATAGGCTTCCTTGAATCCGGTGGGCGCCTTCACCTCGTGGGTCGTCTTGTCGAGCGTGCAGCCCTCGGTGTCGCCGCTGATGTTGATCGGGAACAGCACTTGCGAGGCGAACTTGCCGCCTTCTTCCAGCACCGCGTTGATGGTGTCGGCATCGACATCGGCGTGGCGCGGCAGCAGCTTCAACTCGTCGGTGACGTTGAGCACCTCGTGCAGGACGAACTGCATGTCGCGCAGCGGGGGGGTGTAGGTCGCCATCGAAACTAGCTCCAGGGTCAGCGGTGAAGAAGGGGGAGGTGAGGGATGGGGTCGAGCCGCGCCTTCAGCGCGCGCCTCGGCTCCGCAGCGGAAGATCGGCGCCGTCGCTCGTGCGGTAGTCGGCGACGATGCGCTCGAAGGCGCGGTAGGCGCGCTCGACCGCGCCCGGGTTGCGCATGAAGCGCGCGTCGTGGTGCAGCGCGAGGATCAGGCCGTGGATCTCGAACAGCATCTGCATCGGATCGGTGTCCGGCCGCAGGTGGCCCTCCTCGATCGCGATGCGGATCGCGCGCTCGAGCGCGTCGTGCCAGGTGCGCACCATGCGCACCAGCGCGTCGCGCACCGGGCCCGGGCGGTCATCGAACTCGACCGCGCCGCTGATGTAGATGCAGCCGGAGTCGATCTCGACCGAGACCCGCTTGACCCAGCGATCGAACATCGCGCGCAGGCGCGGCAGGCCGCGCGCCTCGCGCACGGCCGGATAGAAGATCTCTTCCTCGAACTTCGCGTGGTACTCGCGCACCACCGAGATCTGCAGTTCCTCGCGCGATCCGAAGTGGGCGAAAACGCCCGACTTGCTCATCGAGGTCACCTCGGCCAGCGCGCCGATCGACAGGCCCTCGAGTCCGATCTGCGAGGCCAGGCCGAGCGCCGCCTCGAGGATCGCGGCACGCGTCTGCCGGCCTTTCTGCAGGCCCGACTTCAGGCTGGCGCGTGGCTCGTTCGAACGATCACCAGCGGGCAGGGAATGAAGGGGTGTGGACACGGCGCTTGGGCGTTGTGCGAGCAACGGCGGTTGAGCGGAAGCTGTGAGGATAAGCAATAAAACGAACGGTCGTTCTATTTTGCAGAATTCCGGGTCGCCGGTGTGACAGCCTTGTCGGCTTTTGTAGGGACTTCGGCCTACTTCCGCTTGGGGTTCACCCGGAGAGCGGCGTTGCCCGATGCTTCGCTAAGCCCATGCCGATCCCGATTGAGCCTGTCATGCAAGCTGGCTTATGCTGCGGTGCACGGAGTGCCCCAAACTTGGACGTACTGCAACTCGATGTCTCCGGACGGCCGCAAGCCTGGATCTCGGCCAGGGAGGCGGCGCTCATCTACGCCAGCGACGGCATCGCGTGGACGCTGGGTGACCCGTTCTATGTGCTGCGCGGCGGCATCCAGCGCATCAGCGGACGCCAGTCGCGCATCGAGGTGCACCCGATCATCGCGGTGCGCGGCAGCGTCCCGAGCCGGGCCTGGCGCCAGGCGCCGGCACTGGCCAACGGCAAGCTGTTCGCACGCGACCGCTATGTCTGCGCCTACTGCGGCGGCCTGTTCCACGCCGATGACCTGACCCGCGAGCACATCGTGCCGACCTCGCGTGGCGGCAGCGACAGCTGGATGAACTGCATCACGGCCTGCCGCTCGTGCAACGGCCGCAAGGGCAGCCGCATGCCCGAGGAAGCGCACATGAGCCTGCTCTACCTGCCCTACGTGCCGAGCCTGCACGAGGACATGATCCTGCGCGGCCGCCGCATCCTGGCCGACCAGATGGAGTTCCTGCTGGCCAGCGTGCCGCGCAGCAGCCGTCTGCACGCCTGAGGCCTAGATCGTCGATCGAGGAGCGGCTTTCGACATCTCGCCGGCGCGCGTGTCGAGAACCATCGCAGTCACCGGCGTGCCGGCCAAAGACGAAGGATGAATGAGATGAAGCAGGTTCTTCTTGCCCTTGGCTTGGCGGCGGTTCTGGCGGCATGCAGCACGCCCGATCCGAATGCGGTGCGCGCGAGCTCGGCGCCGCAGACGGTGCAGCAGGGCACGGTGGTGAGCACGCGCGCCGTCACGATCGCGGGCACGGCGTCGACGGCCGGAACGGTCACCGGGGCGGTGGCGGGCGCGGCGCTTGGCAGCCAGATCGGCGGCGGCTCCGGGCAGACGGTGGCGACGACGGCAGGCGCCGCAGCGGGCGGCGTGGCCGCCAACCAGGCCACGGCGGCGCGCAACCAGCAGGCCGGGGTCGAGGTGATCGTGCGCCTCGAGAACGGCCAGCAGATCGCGGTCACGCAGCCGGGCAACCCGGGCGACTTCCTGGCCGGCGACCCGGTCCAGGTCGTTTCCGGCGGCGGCAGCACGACGGTCCGGCGCGTGCCGCGCTGAGCCGCGAGGCACCAAGAAAAAAGCGACCGGCGGCAGCGCCGGTCGCTTTTTCGTTTTCCCTGAGCACGCCTTCGACGCTTGCGGATTGCTGGCTCTGCGGCCCGTCGTGAGGCGAGTCAGCATCGTAGCAATCGCAGCCGTGCTTGCTACGCTTCCAGCTCTCCCCCTTGAGTAGGATTTCGCGGTCTTCCTGCGCACTCGGCGAAGATTCGTCGCGTGCAGGCGGCGCAGGTCGCATCGTCCAGGCGCGGCACGATGGCGGCGATCGCGCTGTGCTTGTCGGCAAACACGTGGTCGGCGCCCAGCGCGTCGAGGAAGCCGGTGCTGCGCCACAACTGCATGACGGGCGGGCGCGGGCGGTGGAAGTACAGGTCGCCACCCGCGGCGCGCCGCGCCGCCAGTTCCTGGGCCCACATCTCGGCCGCGGGCAGGTCGATGGTGTTCATGCTCTTGGCCATCACCAGCAGGTGAAGTTGCGGCGACGAGCCCTCGCGCAGGGCCTGCAGCGTGTCGCCCACGTGGGGCACCGCGGCAAAGTAGACCGCGCCTTCCATGCGCAGCAGCTTGAGCTGGGGGCATTCCGGCAGGGCGCCCGCGGGTGCCTCGTCGAGCACGACAAAGGGCCGCTTCGCATCATCTGAATCAAAGCCCATCGTGCGCATCGCCGGTCTGGAGGTGCGGTGCAGGTGACTGCCGAGCGACAGCAGGCTGCCAAGCAGGATCGCGATCTCCAGCCGCAGGCTGAGGGTCGCGATCGCGGTGACGGCGGCGGTGATGAAGTCGGCCCGCTCGATCCGGGCCAGGCGCTGCCAGCGCTCCAGATCCAGCAACGAGATCGCCACCAGCACCAGCAGCGCCGAGATCGCCGCCAGCGGGATCGCGGCCAGCAGCGGCGCGCTGACGATGGTCAGCAGCAACAGCAGCAGCGCCGAGAACACGCTGGCCATCGGCGTGCGGGCGCCGGCTTCGTAGTTCGGCAGCGAGCGGTTGACCGAACCGCCCGACAGGTACGCGGAGGTGACGCCGCCCACCAGGTTCGACAGCCCCTGGCCGAAGAGCTCGCGGTTGACGTCGATGCGCTGCCCCGAGCGCAGCGCCACCGTCTTGGCCATCGCGATCGACTGCGCCGAGGCGACCAGCGTCAGCGCCAGCACGATGCCGGCCAGATCGCGCAGGCGCGCCGCGTCGAGCTGAGGCCAGTGCCAGATCGGCCACGGTGGCGGCACCGGGCCGACTCGGGCGATCGCCTCGCCGAGGGCCGGCTGCCACAGTCGCAGGGCCGTGGCGCATAGCGTGCCGAGCGCCAGTCCGATCAGCATCGACGGCCAGCGCGGCCGCCAACGGCGCGTCGCCAGCACGCCCACCAACGTGGCGGCGGCCACCGCCAGTGGCCCCCATCGAAAGCCCGGCAACGCGGCCAGCAGCGCGCTGGCGCCGTGCGCCGGCAGGCCGAGCAGATCGGGCAAGGCATGCACCACGATCAGCAGCGCGGCACCGGTGGTGAAGCCCATCAGCGCGGCCGGCGAGATGAAGTTGGCGATCGAGCCGAGGCCGAAGACGCCGATCAGCGTCTGCAGCAGGCCCACCAGCAGCGTCACCGCGATCGCCAGTTCGATGTACTCCGGGCTGCCGGCCAGGGCCAGCGGTGCCAGCGTGGCTGCCAGCGCCAGCGAGATCGCGTTGCTGGGCCCGGACATCAGGTGGCGGCTGGAGCCGAACAGCGCCGCCAGCGCGCACGGCAGCACCGCGGTCGCCAGGCCCATCTGTGGCGGCAGCCCGGCCAGCGTGGCGAAGGCGATGGCCTGCGGCAGCACCAGCACCGCACCGAGCAGCCCGGCCAGCAGGTCGGCGCGCAGCGTCGCGCGGTCGAGTTCGCGCACCCAGGGGCCGAACAGGCGGGCGGCCAGCGTCGGCTTGCTCGGGTCGAGATCGGTGCTCAAGCGGCGGCCTCCGCCGGGTCCACGACCTGGTCGTCGGCGAACAGCTCGCAGACCACGCCGCGCAGCCACTGGTTCGCCGGCGAACGATGCGCCTTGGCGTGCCAGAAGACATTGATCGCGATATCCGGCAGTTTTGCCGGATGCGGCAGGTACGACAGCCCGAAGGGCTCGGCCAGCCGCTGGGCCAGCCGCTCGGGCACGGTGGCGACCAGCTCGGTGGCCTGCAGGATGTGACCGACGCCGACGAAGTGCGGCACCGTCAGCCGGACCAGCCGCTCGATGCCGGAACGCCGCATCAACTCGTCCACCTTGCCATGGCCAGTGCCGGCCGACACCACCACCAGATGCTCGGCCGCGCGGTAGTCGGCCAGCGTCAGCTTCTTCCTGTCGAGTCGGTGCCCCTGGCGGAACAGGCAGACGTAGCGCTGGCGGAACAGCCGTCGCTGGAAGAAGCCGGCCTTGAGCTGCGGCAGCAGGCCGATGGCGATGTCGACCCGGCCGGCCTCCATGTCGTCGCGCAGATTGACGGCCGCGTTGCGCACGGTGCTCAGCGTGATGCCCGGAGCCTCGCGGCTGAGTCGTTCGACCAGCCGCGGCAGGAAGACGATCTCGCCGATATCGGTCATGCCGATCGTCATCGAGCGCGCGATGCGCGCCGGGTCGAACTTCGCGTGCTGGTTCAGCCCGCTGTGGATCATTGCCAGCGCGTAGCCCACCGGTTCCGAGAGCTGCTCGGCGAAGGGCGTAGGCACCATGCCCGAGGGCGTGCGGATGAAGAGCTCGTCGCCGAACAGCTTGCGCAGCCGGGCCAGCGAATTGCTGACAGCGGGCTGGGTCAGGCCCATCACATCGGCCACCTTCGACACGCGCCGCTCGACCATCAGGTGCTGGAACAGCACCAGCTGGTTCAGATCGAGGTCACCGAGCTCCATCGCCGGCTCCTTCATCACCGTGCGTGATGTTGACTATTCAGCTGATTCTATTGGCTGAACAGCTATCGATCGCCAAGATGCCGGCAACCGCAATGCATCTCGCCGCCCGCGTCATGGAAGTCCTCGTCCAGCCCCTGAACCGCGTCATCCGGGTCGAGCCGGGAGCGAACCTGCTCGAGGCGTTGAAGGCAGCGCAGGTGCCGATGTCCTACTCGTGCATGGCCGGTCGCTGCGGCACCTGCCGCTGCAAGGTGCTCGAGGGCGAGGTGCTCGACGGCGGCAAGGAACTGCAGCGTCCGCTCGAAGGCGCCGAGGGTTTCGTGCTGGCCTGCCAGACCCATGTCACCGGGCCGTGCACGATCGAGATTCCCGAGCCGGACGAGATCGTCGTTCACCCGGCGCGCATCGTGAAGGCCACGGTGGTGGCGGTCGAGGAGCTGACGCACGACATCAGGCGCGTCGTGCTCAGGCCGGCCAAGCCGATCGAGTTCTCGCCGGGCCAGTACGCGCAGCTGCAGTTCACGCCCGATCACATCCGGCCGTATTCGATGGCCGGCCTGTGCGACGACGGTCAACTCGAGTTCCACGTGCGCCTGGTGCCCGAGGGCCGCGTGAGCGGCTATGTCGCGCGCGAACTCCAGCCCGGCGACGCGGTGCGCGTCAGCGGCCCGCTCGGCTCGGCCTACCTGCGCCGCCGGCACGAGGGCCCGATGCTGTGCGTGGCCGGGGGCACCGGGCTGGCGCCGATCCTGTCGATCCTGCGCGGCACCGTCGGCGGCGGCATGCGCAATCCGATCCATCTCTACCTTGGCGTGCGCACGCCGAAGGATGTCTACGGACTCGACTGGCTCGACGAGTTGGCGCGCGACCACCCGGCGCTGAAGCTGCACGTGGTCGTCAGCTCCGGCGGCGACCCGGCGACGCAGCGCTGCGGGCTCGTCACCGACGCGATCGAGCAGGACCTCGGCGAGCTCGACGACTGGCGCGCCTACCTGTGCGGATCACCGCCGATGGTCGAGGCCGCGGCGTTGGTCGCACGCCGCAAGGGCATCGCGCCCGAGCGCATCCACGCCGACGCCTTCTATCCGCAAGGAACCTGAGGAGACCGAGCTCATGCACGCCGCCACCCTGCCGCCCGACGCGCTGCGCGAGCGTGCCGCCTACTACGAGCGCATTGGCGCGCGCAACATGACGCCGCTGTGGGAGGTGCTGGGGGCGCTGGTGCCGCCGCAGCCGCGCACGCCGGTGCAGGCCGCGCTGTGGCGCTACGCCGAGTTGCGCGAGCAGGTTCTCGAAGCGGGTCGCCTGATCAGCGCCGAGGAGGCCGAGCGCCGCGTGCTGATCCTCGAGAACCCGGCGCTGCGCGGTCAGTCCTGCATCACGCAGTCGCTCTACGCCGGGCTGCAGCTGATCCTGCCCGGCGAGGTCGCGCCGGCGCACCGCCACACGCAATCGGCGCTGCGCCTGGTGCTGGACGGCGAGGGCGCCTACACCGCGGTCGACGGCGAACGCACGACGATGCGGCGCGGCGACTTCATCATCACGCCGGCCTGGACCTGGCACGAGCACGGCAACCTCGGCGATGAGCCGGTCGTCTGGCTCGACGGGCTCGACATCCCGATCGTGCGCTTCCTCGACGCCGGTTTCGCCGAGAAGGGCGAGCAGCAGTCGCAGCCGGCGCAGCGGCCGGAGGGCGACGCGCTCGCGCGCTACGGCGCCAACATGGTGCCGGTCGACTACCAGCCGCGTGCGGCCGAGCCGACGCGGGTCTTCGTCTACCCCTTCGAGCGCACGCGCGCCTCGCTGCAGGCCATCGCGCAGGGACAGCCCGACCCGCACCACGGCCACAAGCTGCGCTACGTGAACCCGGCCACCGGCGCCTCGCCGATGCCGACCATCGGCGCCTTCGCGCAATGGCTGCCGGCGGGCTTCGAAACGAAGCCGCTGCGCTCGACCGACGGCACCGTGGTTGTGTGCCTCGAAGGCCGCGGCGAGGTGCAGGTCGGCGACGCCACCTGGCGCATCCAGGAGAACGATGTGTTCGTCGTGCCCTCGTGGCACGGCCTCCAACTGCGCGCCGAGCGCGACATGCTGCTGTTCAGCTTCTCCGACCGCCCGGTGCAGCAGGCGCTCGGCCTGTGGCGCGAGCAGCGACTCTGATCACCCTCTTCACCAGGACAGCACCATGAAATTGGCCGTCGAGGCTCCGCCGCTCCACACGCTCTCCGTCGCCGGCCGCGACGAGAAGTTCCCGGTCAACCGCGTCTTCTGCGTCGGCCGCAACTACGCCGCGCATGCCCGCGAGATGGGCAAGGACCCGGACCGCGAGCCGCCGTTCTTCTTCATGAAGCCGGCCTCGGCCGTCGTCGACGCGGCGAGCCCGGTGCGCCTGCCGTACCCGCCGAAGACCGCCAACTACCACCACGAGATCGAGCTGGTCGTCGCCATCGCCCGCGGCGGGCGCGACATCCCGGTCGAGCGCGCGCTCGAGCATGTCTACGGCTATGCGGTGGGCCTGGACATGACGCGGCGCGACCTGCAGCTGGAAGCGCGCGACAAGGGGCGGCCGTGGGAGTTCGGCAAGTCCTTCGCGCAGTCGGCGCCGATCGGCGCGCTGCACCGCGCGCAGGACATCGGCCACCCGCGCGCGGCCGCGATCACGCTGACGGTCAACGGCCAGCCGCGCCAGCGCTCCGACATCGACCAGCTGATCTGGTCGGTCGCCGAGGCCATCGCCGTGCTGTCCGCCTACGACGCGCTGGAGCCGGGCGACCTGATCATGACCGGCACGCCCGAGGGCGTGAAGGCGGTGGTGGCGGGCGACGCGATGCGCGGCGCGATCGCCGGCCTCGGCGAGATCGAGGTCCGCATCGAGGATTGAGCGAGGAGAGCAGCATGAGCGACACCACGAGCGTGTTCCCGAAGCGGGTGCGCTGGGAGGGCGACGGCACCCACCGCATCCCCTTCCTCACCTACACCAGCGACGAGATCTACCAGCGCGAGCTGGAGCGTTTTTTCTACCGGGACCACTGGTGCTACGTCGGGCTGGAGGCCGAGATCCCGAACCCCGGCGACTACAAGCGCACCGTGGTCGGCGAACGCTCGGTGATCATGGTGCGCGACGCCGAGGGTGCGATCAACGTGGTCGAGAACGTCTGCGCCCATCGCGGCATGCGCTTCTGCCGCGAGCGCCACGGCAACCGCAAGGACTTCGTCTGCCCCTACCACCAGTGGAGCTACACGCTCAAGGGCGATCTGCAGGGCGTGCCGTTCCGCCGCGGCGTCAAGCAGGACGGCCAGGTCCACGGCGGCATGCCGGCCGATTTCAAGACGGCCGACCATGGTCTGACCAAGCTCAAGGTCGCCACGCGCGGCGGCGTGGTCTTTGCCTCCTTCGACCACGAGCTCGAGTCGCTCGAGGACTACCTCGGCCCTGTGATCCTCGGCTACTTCGACCGTCTCTTCAACGGCCGCAAGCTCAGGATCCTCGGCTACAACCGCCAGCGCATCCCGGGCAACTGGAAGCTGATGCAGGAGAACATCAAGGACCCCTACCACCCCGGCCTGCTGCACACCTGGTTCGTCACCTTCGGGCTCTGGCGTGCCGACAACAAGTCGCAGCTGCGCATGGACGACAGGCATCGCCACGCGGCCATGATCTCGACGCGCGGCACCGCCGGCAAGGCCGAGCAGGTGACGCAGGTGTCGAGCTTCAAGGAGACGATGCAGCTCAACGACGCCAGCTTCCTCGACATCGTTCCCGAGCCCTGGTGGGGCGGGCCGACCGCGGTGATGACCACCATCTTCCCGAGCGTGATCCTGCAGCAGCAGGTCAACAGCGTTTCGACCCGCCACATCCAGCCCAGCGGCCACGGCGCCTTCGACTTCGTCTGGACCCACTTCGGCTTCGACGACGACAGCGAAGAGATGACGCAGCGCCGGTTGCGCCAGGCCAACCTGTTCGGACCGGCCGGCTTCGTCTCGGCCGACGACGGCGAGGTGATCGAGTTCTCCCAGCAGGCCTTCGAGAGCAAGCCCTTCCACCGCACGCTGGCCGAACTGGGCGGGCACGAGGTGGAGAACACCGAGCACATGGTCACCGAGACGCTGATCCGCGGCATGTACCGCTACTGGCGCGAAGTGATGGAGGGCGAGTCCCGCGGCTCCTCGCCCGCCTGCGCGGGCGTGGACGGGGCGAACGGGTCCGCGCTGTGCGCGGCCCCCGGGCCGGGGGCCTGAGCGATGGCCACCAACATCGATTTCGCGGACTGGCTCGCGCTGACCCAGCTCTATGCCGACTACGCCAGCGCGGTCGATTCCGGCGACTGGGAGCTGTGGCCCGAGTTCTTCACCGAGGACTGCGTCTACCGGCTGCAGCCGCGCGAGAACCACGAGCGCGGCTTCCCGCTGGCGACGCTGGCCTTCACCAGCAAGGGCATGCTGAAGGACCGCGTCTACGGCATCAAGGAGACGCTGTTCCACGACCCCTACTACCAGCGCCACATCGTCGGCGCGCCGGTGATCCGCAGGGCCGAAGCGGGCCGCTTCGAGTGCGAGGCGAACTACGCGGTGCTGCGCACCAAGCTGTCCGAAGCCTCGACCGTGTTCAACGTCGGCCGCTACCTCGACGTGGTGGTGCGCACCCCGCAGGGCCTGAGGTTCGCGTCGCGCGAGTGCATCTACGACAGCGAAATGATCCCGAACTCGATCATCTACCCGATCTGAGGACCGCCATGAGCCAAGACAACTGGGTCGACGCCCTCGCGGCCGAGGATCTGCCGAGCGACGACGTGATGGGCCTGGTCGTCGCCGGCCGCGACATCGCGATCTACACCGTCGGCGCGGCGGTCTACGCCACCGACAACATCTGCACCCACGGCCAGGCGCGGCTGTGCGACGGCTTCCTCGAAGGCCACGAGATCGAATGCCCGCTGCACCAGGGCAAGTTCGACGTGCGCAGCGGCCAGCCCACCTGCGAGCCGGTCAGCGAGGCGCTGCGCAGCTATCCGGTGAAGGTCGAGGGGCGGCGCGTGTACCTGCGGATCGACTGAAGCGCCGGCGCGGCGGCCCCGATCCGGCGGCCTGGTCACGGGCGGGTCATTGAAAGCTCGGATTCGAACCCTATAATCGTCTGACTAGCACTCGCGTCTGACGAGTGCTAACAATCCGTCCGCCGCCTTGCCGGCGCCGGAATCCGAGCATGTGAATGGGCGCTCACTGCGACCCAATCCCGCATCAACTGTCAGAGCCCATCCAAGGAGAGATGATGAAGCTGCGTCCCCTGCACGATCGCGTGATCGTCAAGCGTCTCGAGCAAGAAACCAAGACCGCCTCGGGCATCGTGATCCCCGACAACGCCGCCGAGAAGCCCGACCAGGGCGAAGTGCTGGCGGTGGGCCCCGGCAAGCGGACCGACAAGGGCGACTTCGTGACCCTCAACGTCAAGGTCGGCGACCGCGTGCTGTTCGGCAAGTACAGCGGCCAGGCCGTCAAGGTCGATGGCGACGAACTGCTGGTGATGCGCGAGGAAGACCTCTTCGCCGTCGTCGAAGGCAAGTAAGCCGCCCGCCCCACCCAACGATTTCGGAGAATTTTCATGGCAGCAAAAGATGTTGTGTTCGGCGGCGAAGCCCGCGCACGCATGGTCGAAGGCGTGAACATCCTGGCCAACGCGGTCAAGGTCACGCTCGGCCCGAAGGGTCGCAACGTGGTGCTCGAGCGCTCGTTCGGCGCCCCCACCGTCACCAAGGACGGTGTCTCGGTCGCCAAGGAGATCGAGCTCAAGGACAAGCTCCAGAACATGGGCGCGCAGATGGTCAAGGAAGTCGCTTCCAAGACCAGCGACAACGCCGGTGATGGCACCACCACCGCGACCGTGCTGGCCCAGGCCATCATCCGCGAGGGCATGAAGTACGTGGCCGCGGGCATGAACCCGATGGACCTCAAGCGCGGCATCGACAAGGCCGTGCTGCAACTGGTCGCCGAGCTGAAGAAGGCCTCCAAGGCCACCACCACCAGCAAGGAAATCGCCCAGGTCGGCTCGATCTCGGCCAACTCCGACGAGTCGATCGGCAAGATCATTGCCGACGCGATGGACAAGGTCGGCAAGGAAGGCGTGATCACCGTCGAAGACGGCAAGTCGCTCGAGAGCGAACTCGACGTGGTCGAGGGCATGCAGTTCGACCGCGGCTACCTGTCGCCGTACTTCATCAACAACCCCGAGAAGCAATCGGCGCTGCTCGACAACCCCTTCGTGCTGCTCTACGACAAGAAGATCAGCAACATCCGCGACCTGCTGCCGACGCTGGAGCAGGTGGCCAAGTCGGGCCGTCCGCTGCTGATCGTTGCCGAAGAAGTCGACGGCGAGGCCCTGGCCACGCTGGTGGTCAACACCATCCGCGGCATCCTCAAGGTCGTCGCCGTCAAGGCGCCGGGCTTCGGTGACCGTCGCAAGGCGATGCTGGAAGACATCGCGATCCTGACCGGCGGCAAGGTGATCGCCGAGGAAGTCGGCCTGACGCTCGAGAAGGTCACGCTGGCCGACCTCGGCCAGGCCAAGCGCGTCGAAGTGGGCAAGGAAAACACCACGATCATCGACGGCGCCGGCGCTGCCGGTGACATCGAGGCCCGCGTCAAGCAGATCCGCATCCAGATCGAGGAAGCGACCAGCGACTACGACCGCGAGAAGCTGCAAGAGCGCGTGGCCAAGCTGGCCGGCGGCGTGGCCCTCATCAAGGTCGGTGCTGCCACCGAAGTCGAGATGAAGGAGAAGAAGGCCCGCGTCGAAGACGCGCTGCACGCCACCCGTGCCGCCGTCGAAGAAGGCATCGTGGCCGGTGGTGGTGTCGCGCTGCTGCGCGCCAAGCAGGCTGCCGGTGCGATCAAGGGCGACAACCCCGACCAGGAGGCCGGCATCAAGATCGTGCTGCGCGCGATCGAGCAGCCGCTGCGCGAGATCGTCGCCAACGCCGGCGACGAAGCCAGCGTGGTGATCGCCAAGGTCCTCGAGGGCAAGGGCAACTTCGGCTACAACGCCGCCAACGCGACCTATGGCGACATGATCGACATGGGCATCCTGGACCCGACCAAGGTGACGCGCACTGCTCTGCAAAACGCTGCCTCGGTGGCCGGCCTGATGCTGACCACCGAAGCCATGATCGCCGAGTCGCCCAAGGACGACGGCCCGGCCATGCCGGGCGGCATGGGCGGCATGGGTGGCATGGGTGGCATGGACATGTGATGTCCACGGCCTGAAGCACCTGTCCGCAGGTGCATCGACGCCAGAAGGGGCTGCCGCGAGGCAGCCCCTTTTTTGCTGGCCGCGCACCCCATAATGAATCGCCGACGGTGCCCCGAACCCGAACGTGATCCGTGCCGATGAACAACGAGTTCCCGCCCCACGCCCCGCTGCTCGAGCGCCACATCGAGGCCTGCCTTGCCGACGTGCCGCGCTGGATGGCGGCACTGTCCAACGACACGCGCCAGGTGCTGCAGTCGCCAAGCACGACCCGATCGCTGCGCAGCGCCGGCGGCGTGCCGATGCAGGCGGCCGAGGTGGCCCTCACCCGTGATCAGCTGCTGTGGGTGCGGCGCACCGCCGAGCTGCTGGTGCAGCGCTGGCAGAACGAACTGGCACCGCGCGCCGCACGTGCCGCAGGCGCCGGGCGCCTGAGCCACTCGGCCTTCGATTCGCTGGCGCTGGTCGACGAGGCCGAGGCCGAGGAGAACATCGAGCTCGTCAAGATCGTGCAGGCGGTCGAGCTGGAGCATGAACTGGTGTTGCGCGAGCTCGCCGCGCGCAGCGCCACGCTGCGTGGCGAAGGCGGCGTCAAGCGAGGCTCCAACCTGCTGCGCGCCGATTTGATGGTGCGCGCGGTCTGGGACGCCAGCGAGGCGCTCGGCCTGGCACCCGGCGCGCGGCTCGCGCTGCTGCGTGCGGCGGCGGCGCCGCTTTCTCGCGCGCTCGGTCGCGCCTATGCCGATGCGCTCGAACGACTGAATCGCTGGGGTGTGACGCCGGCCGCTTGGCGCGCCACCGCCCTGCCTGGCCGGCGGCTGCCAACGCCGGAACCCTCGGGCTTCGACGTCACGCGGCCGGGTGCACTCGACATGCTGCGTGGCCGCATGCAGCCGCAGGTGCCGATCGGCACCCCAGGCGCGCCCGATGGCCTGCCCGACGCGATGCTGACGCGGGTGCTCGGCACCAGCAGCAGCGCGGCGGCCGACCCGCTGGCCAACCGCCTGCTCGAGCGGCTGCCGATGCTGGAGGCGGCGGCACGTCAGGTCATCGAACGCCAGGTGATCGAACTGATCGCGCGCATGGTCGACGCCGTGTTGCACGACGAGCAGCTGCGCCTGCCGGTGCGCAGCGCGATCGCCAAGCTGCAGGTGCCGCTGCTGCGGCTGGCACTGCAGGAACCGAAGCTCTTCGACGACCATCACCACCCGGCCTGGACCTTCCTCAACCGAATCGGCAGCTGGACCCTGGGCTACGACGACGATGGCGACCCGCGTCTGTGTGCGCTGATGCGCAGCGTCGACGATCTCTGCGCGCGGCTCGAGGTGGCGCCGACGATCGACGGCGAGACCTTCGTGCGCGCCCTGGGCGACCTCGAGTTCATCTTCGAGATGGACCTGAGCGCCGAATGCGATGCCGCGCAGGCGTCGATCGCGCGCCTGCGGCGCGCCGAGCGCAGAACCGAGCTGAAGCTCGGCATCCGGCGCGCGGTGCAGTCGCGCCTGCATGCCGCGGCCCCCGAGTTCGGCTTGCACCAGCCCGCGGTCCAGGGCGCGGGCCTGCGTCTGAGCGATGCGCTCAAGCGCTTCCTCACCGGTCCCTGGGTCGATGTGCTGACCGAGGTGGCGCTGCGCGATGGCGAGGATGCGCCGCAGGTGCAGGCCCTGCACGGCTGGATCGACGAACTCCTGCAGAGTCTGGAAGTGCCGCGCACGCCGGAAGAGCGCCAGCGCCTGCTCAGGCGGGTGCCGGTACTGGTGCAGCGCCTGCAACAGGGCCTGGCTCTGACCAAGCTGACGCCGGACGAGCGCCAGGCGGTGCTCGATGAACTGGCCGATCGCCACATGGAGCTGTTGCGTCCCGACGCGCGCCTGGCCACTGCATCCGCCGAGCTTTTGACGCCGGCCGAGATCGTGCGCCGCATGCGCGAGGAAGACGACGATGCGGCACTGGCCGCGAGCGCGACGCCCGAGCGCGCGGCGCAGGACTCGCTGCTCGACTTCGGCACCATGCACACCGTGCCAGCCGAGCTGCTCGATGGCGCCGACGCGGTGGCGCCGCGCGACTGGGCGCGCCACCTCGCGCTCGGCACCTGGTGTCGGCTGGTGCCGCGCGGCGGCTGGACCGTGGCACGCCTGCTGTGGGTCAGCGACAGCCGCGAGTACCTGCTGTTCAGCGACGCCGACCTCGGGCTCACGCACGCACTGACCCGCTCGGCCTTCGAGCGGCTGGTGGCGGAGCAGCTGGCGGCGCCGCTTGAGGAGCGCAGCCTGCTCGAGCGTGCCGTCGACTCACTGCTTGGTCAGTCGGGTTAGCAACTGTCTTCAAAGTCAAGCTCCGATGGGCTGCCGCAGATGACGGGCAGCGTTCCACATCGCCTGGTCGCGCAGCATCGCATTGAGG
>NZ_SHKP01000004.1:218828-1266677 GCF_004217215.1 Rivibacter subsaxonicus | reverse complement strand
GCGCCCACGATGAATCTCGACATCACAAACCCTCCTGCGGCTTGCTATGTCGTAGCAAGAATCAAGCAGGATTCAAGGCGTTTTCACACGGCCTCGCTGCGTTGCTGACGTTGACCGCGACGAACTGAAGGACAGCAGAGAGTCGTGAACGGAAACTCGACCTGACTCCCGACCGCCGGCACGCGCCCATCCCTCGTCGGTCTAGAGTCGCGCCCGCACCGCGCGCGCCACCTGCTCGGCCTGCTGGTCGAGCGCGTCGCAGACATCGTCGACGCCGAAGTCGCGCAGCCAGGCCGCCTCGGCGTCGTGGCTGGCGGCACCGACGATCGCCAGCCACGGGTTGAGTTCGCGCGCGCTGCCGCAGACACGCATCTTCTCGGCCAGCGTGCCGTCGGCCAACACCATCAGGCGCGCCTGGCGCACACCGGCGGCCTCGAGCAACTTGGGGTCGGCGACGTCGCCGATGAGCTGGCTGACGCCGGCCGGCAGCGCGTCGAGCGCGCCGGCGGCCTGCGGCCGCAGCAGCGTCAGCGGCACGCCGGCGCCGGCCAGCCGCCGCAGCACGCGGCCACCGAGCGCGCCGCCACCGACCAGCAGCACCGGGGTCGCGCCGCCCAGGGCCGACGGCGCCAGGCTCGAGGCCGGCGCCGCTTCGTCGTCGGCGGTGGCCAGGCGCTCGGCGGGCAGCAGCTTCTCGACCCAGCGGAACAGCAACGGATTGAGCGCGATCGAGACGATCGCCGCCACCACCAGCGCGTCGAAGGCCTCGCGCGGCAGGACGCCCATGCCCAGGCCGAGGCTGGCCAGGATGAACGAGAACTCGCCGATCTGCGCCAGGCCCACGCCGACCGTGGCCGCGGTGCGCGGCGTGTCGCGCATCAGCAGAACGATCAGCACCGCGATCGCCGGTTTGAGCAGCATGACGATCGCCAGCACCGCCAACACCATCATCGGCTCGCGCAGCACGAAGCTCGGGTCGAAGAGCATGCCGACCGAGACGAAGAACAGCGCGGTGAACACGTCGCGAAAGGCGCCGATCTCGACCGCCGCCTGCGGCCCGAAGCGCGACTGGCCGACCACCAGCCCGGCGAAGAAGGCACCGAGCGCAACCGAGACGTGAAAGACCTCGGCCGCCAGCGCCGCCACGCCGAGCGCGATGACGAAGACCGCGAGCGTGAACAGCTCGCCGCCGGGCGCGCCGCCGCCGGCCGCGGCGGTGCCCTCGAGCAGGCGGTGCGCCAGCCGCGAGCCCAGCACCAGTACCAGCAGCGCGAACAGCAGGACCTTGGCCAGCGCCAGCGCCACCAGCGAGCCGTGCTCGGCGGTCGGCGTGGCGTCGGCGCCGCCGGCGGCCACCACCGGCAGCACCACCAGCGCGACCACCGTGAACAGGTCCTCGACGATCAGCCAGCCGATCGCGACATGGCCGTCGCGCGAGGACAGCCGTTGCCGCTCGACCAGCATCCGCGTCAGCACCACGGTGCTGGCCACCGCCAGCGCCATGCCGAAGATCAGGCCGGCGGCGTTCGACCAGCCGAAGCTGCGCGCCAGCGCCCAGCCGGCCAGTGCCGCCACCGCACTCTGCGCCACCGCGCCCGGCAGCGCGATGCGCCAGACGCGCAGCAGTTCGCGCGGGTGGAAATGCATGCCGACGCCGAACATCAGCAGCACCACGCCGATCTCGGCCAGCTGCGAGGCCAGCGCCTGGTCGGCCACGAAACCGGGCGTGTTGGGCCCGACCAGGATGCCCGCGGCCATGTAACCGACCAGCGTCGACAGGCCCAGGCGCTGCGTCAGGCCGCCCAAAACGAGCGCGACCGCGAGTGCGGCCGCGAGAGTAATCACCAGGGTCAGATCGTGCATGGGCAAGACCTTAGCAGGCTATTGAAGTGCCCCTAGGGGCTGCGGCGGGTACTTCAACAGCCTGCCAGCAGGCCGATCCGTAGAATCGGCTCGATGAATGCCCGCCTCGAGCCCCTCCTGCCCCAGGCCGCGGGCGGCCGGCGCCCGATCCGTGAACTGCCCGACGAGCTGGTGAGCCAGATCGCCGCCGGCGAGGTGGTCGAACGCCCGGCCTCGGTGGTGCGCGAGCTGGTCGACAACGCGCTCGATGCCGGTGCGCGGCAGGTGACGGTCAAGCTCGAGGCCGGCGGCGTGAGGCGCATCGTGGTCGAGGACGACGGCGCCGGCATCCCGGCGGCCGACCTGCCGCTGGCGCTCAAGCGCCACGCGACCAGCAAGATCGGTAACCTCTCCGAGCTGGAGAACGTCGCGACCATGGGCTTTCGCGGCGAGGCGCTGGCGGCGATCGCCTCGGTCTCGGAGCTGTCGATCGCCAGCCGCACCGACAGCGACGCCCATGCCACGCGGCTCGAAGGCCGCTCCGGCGAGCTCAATCCGAGCGCGCGCGCGGTCGGCACCACGGTCGAGGTGCGCGAGCTGTTCTTCGCGACGCCGGCGCGGCGCAAGTTCCTCAAGACCGACGCCACCGAGCTGGCCCATTGCATCGAGGCCGTGCGCCGCCACGCGCTGGCGCGGCCCCAGGTGGGCTTTGCGGTCTGGCACGAGGGGCGGCTGGTCGAGCAGTGGCGTGCCACGGCATCGATCGAGCAGCGTGCGCGCGACGTGCTCGGCGCCGACTTCGTCGACGCCAGCCGCGCCCTCACGCTGCAGGCCGGACCGCTTTCGATCAGCGGTCGCGCCGGCTCGCCCGATTCGGCGCGCGCCCGCAGCGACCACCAGTACGTCTATGTCAACGGCCGCTTCGTGCGCGACAAGCTGATCGCGCATGCCGCGCGCAGCGCCTACGAGGACGTGCTGCACGGCGGCCGCCAGCCGGCCTACCTGCTGCACATCGAGATCGCGCCCGAGCGCGTCGACGTCAACGTGCACCCGACCAAGATCGAGGTCCGCTTCCGCGATGGCCGCGAGGTGCACCAGGCGGTGCGGCGCGCGATCGAGACGGCGCTGGCGCCGGGCCGGGCCGAGGGCGCGGCGCTGTTGCCGGCGGCCGCACCGACGCCGCTGCCGACGCAGCAGGCGATCGCTCCGCCCCTGTCCACGCAGGCGGGCCTGGCCTGGGAAGAGACAGCGCCAGCGGCCTTCGTGCTCGACGCGCGCGAGCCGGCACCGCGCTGGCCGCCCGCGTCGACGATCGCCGCGCCGGCAGCAGCGGTCGCCGAAGCCGAAGCCCATGACTGGCCGCTCGGCAAGGCCTTGGCCCAGCTCGGTGGCGTCTGGGTGCTGGCCGAGAACCGGCACGGGCTGGTGATCGTCGACATGCATGCCGCGCACGAACGCGTGGTCTACGAGCGGCTCAAGAAGAGCCTGGGCGCGGCGGCGATCGAGTCGCAGCCCTTGCTGATCCCGGCCACCTTCGCCGCCACGCCGACCGAGATCGCCACCGCCGAGGCTCATCAGGGCCCCTCGCTGGCGCGACTCGGACTCGACATCGCGCCGCTGTCGCCCGGAGTGCTGGCCGTGCGCGCGCGTCCGGCGGCGCTGGCCGGCGGCGACGTGGTCGAACTGGCGCGCGCGGTGCTGGCCGAGTTGGGCGGCTTCGAGGCCAGCCAGGCGATCGAGCGCGCGCAGCACGAGATCCTCTCGACCATGGCCTGCCACGGCGCGGTGCGCGCCAACCGCCAGCTCACGCTGGCCGAGATGAACGCGCTGCTGCGCGACATGGAAGCCACCGAACGCGCCGACCAGTGCAACCACGGCCGCCCGACCTGGCGCCAGGTGACGCTGAAGGAACTCGACGCGCTGTTCATGCGGGGCCGCTGATCCATGAACCCCCACGCTCACTGCGATCGCTGCCCCCCGAGGGGGCGCTCAGCGCCCTTGGGGCGGCCCGGCGGGCGCTGAAGCTGTATCCAGGAGGCCTTGATGGCCACGATCAAACTCCCACCCAAGAAGAATGCACCCGCCGCTCGCGACGACCCGGCGGGTCCGAGGCGCGCGCCGGTGCGCGGCAAGAACGCGCACCGTGAGCGCACCACGCTGGCCGAGGCGCAGGCGCAACGCGCCGCGCATCAGCCTCAGCAGCAACATCAACAACGGCCGCCGGTCGACCGCCGCGACGAGCGGCCCGCGCCACCGCGCGGCGCATCGCCCTCGCCGCGCCGCGCGCCGGTGCGCGACGTCGGCCCGCCCTCGGGCTTCGGCAACTCGGGTTTCGGTCCCTTCGAACCGCGTGACAGCCGGCCCCAGGTGCGGTCGGCGCCGCCGCTGGAGCGGGGACCGTCACGCCCCTCGCAGCAACGCGGGCCCACGCCGCCACGGCCGGCTGCGCCGGCGCGCATCCCGCCCGAGGCGCTGAAGCTGCGCGCGTTGCTGCACGACGACGAGGACGTCGGCCCGGCACGCGGCGGCAAGCCGCACCAGCCGCATCGAGCCGAACATGGCGCCGAGCTACCGCGGCTTTCCAAGCGCATGAGCGAACTCGGCCTGGCCTCGCGGCGCGAGGCCGACGAGTGGATCGCGGCCGGCTGGGTGCGCGTCGACGGCGTGGTGGTCGACCAGCTCGGCGCCCGCGTGCGCCCTGACCAGAAGGTCGAGGTCGACCCGATCGCGAGCCAGCAGCAGGCGCAGCGGGTGACGATCCTCATCAACAAGCCGATCGGCTGGGTCAGCGGCCAGCCCGAGGACGGCTACGAGAGCGCGGCCTCGCTGATCCGCGCCGAGACCCACTGGGCCGGCGACGGCAGCGGCCTGCGCTTCCACCCCGGCCAGCTGCGCGGGCTGGCGCCGGCCGGCCGGCTCGACATCGACTCCACCGGCCTGCTGGTGCTGACGCAGGACGGCCGCGTCGCCAAGCAGCTCATCGGTGCCGACTCCGACGTGGAGAAGGAGTACCTGGTGCGCGTGAGCTGGCTCGCGCATCCGGATGTGATGAACCTGATGCACACAGTGCCGGCCGAGATGCTCGCGCAGTTGCGCCACGGCCTGGTGCTCGATGGCGAAGCGCTCAAGCCGGCCCGCGTGTCGTGGCAGAACGAGCAGCAGCTGCGCTTCGTGCTGCGCGAAGGAAAAAAGCGCCAGATCCGCCGCATGTGCGAACTGGTCGGGCTCAAAGTGATCGGCCTGCGGCGCGTGCGCATCGGCCGCATCGTGCTGGGCGACCTGCCACTGGGGCAGTGGCGCTACCTGACGGGCTGGGAGAAGTTCTGAGCTCCGCGCGGGAGGAATCATGGCTGACGATCCCATGTACCACGACGGAATGCGACGGCTGCAGGACGCGCGTGAAACGCGGGCTCTCGCCGACCGCCTGGAGCAGGTCACGGTTCGCACGGCCTTCACCGAAGAGGACCGCGCGTTCATCCAGCGATGCCCGATGATCTTCATCGCCACCGCGGACGCCGACGGCCATCCCGATTGCTCCTACAAGGGTGGCCTGCCCGGCTTCGTGCGGGTCCTGGACGACCGCACGCTGGCCATTCCCGACTACGACGGAAATGGCATGTACCGGACCTGGGGCAACGCGCTCGTCAACCCGCATGTCGGGCTGCTGTTCCTGGACTTCGAGCAATCGAAGCGGCTTCGCGTGAACGGCACGGCTCGGGTCACGCAAGACGATCCTCTGCGCGCCGACTTCCCGGGCTCCGTCTTCATCGTTCGTGTCACGGCGTCCAGGATCTTCCCGAACTGCCCTCGCTACCTGCACAAGATGCAGCTTGTCGAACACTCGGCCTATGCACCGCGCCCTGAGTACACGCCACCCGTCCCGGCGTGGAAGAGCTTCGATGTCTTTCGTGACGCGCTCCCGCCGCGCGACCGTGGCGATGGCACGCGCGAGCCCTGAGCCAGCAACACGATCCACCCATGACCGTCCCCGCCCTCGACGCCTTCATCGCTGAGGCCACCGCCCGCAGCCGCCTGCAGGCCGATGCCGCCGACTGCGTGCTTGCGCTGGCGCCGCTGATGCTCGACCTGATCGACCAGGCCCGCACCTTCCTGCAGCCGCAGCACTATCGCAGCAGCGCCGCGGGCTACACCCGCAATCTCATCTTCGATGCTCCCGATGCGAGCCTCTCGCTGTACGCGATCGTCTGGCTTCCGGGCCAGTGGACTCCCGTGCACGACCATGGCAGCTGGGGCGTCGTCGGGGTCGTGGAAGGCGTGCTGGAGGAGCGCAGCTACGTCCGGCTGTCGCCGGATCGTGGCGCCGACGAGGAGATCGACCTGGCGCGCGGCGGTACGGTCCTGTTGCGGCATGGTGCCGTGACGAGTTTCGTGCCGAACCCGGACCACATCCATGTCACCGGCGTTCCCATGGAGCGCTCGCGCGCCGTCAGCCTGCATCTCTACGGCAGGACCATGAGCAACTTCAACATCTACGACGTAGCCGCGCGCACGCGTCGGCGCATCGAAGTCGCCCACAACGAGAGCTAGCAGGCTGTTGAAGTACCCGCAGGGGGTCGCGTTCGCGAGAGAACAGGCTCGCTGCTAGGCGGACTGCGAAGGTCGTACTGCACGTACGACAGCCGAGCAGGCCAACGACGCGGCGTGCCTGTTATCTCGCGAACCCTTCGGGGCGGGTCTCTGCGGGCGATCGGCGGCGTTGCAGCCCTTGCGAGGGCGTCGAGCCCTCGCTGCGGCCTGCGCCTTGCCGCTCATCCCGCAGAGACCGGCCGCGGCCCCCTGGGGGTATTTCAACAGCCTGCTAGGGCCGGTGGCCCTCAGCGCGTGGCCTGCCCTGGCCTCGACGCGAGCGTCGCCGCCGCGACGACCGCCGCAGCTTCATCGGCCCAGCGCGGTTCGTCTTCGCGGCTGCGCCGAAGCGCCCGCTCCGCCGCATCGGCGGCCCCCGGCACGTCGCCACGCTCCAGCCGCAGTTGCGCCAGGTTGATCCAGGCCGGCGCGCTGTCGAAGCGGCGCGCGGCGGCCTCGAAGGCGACGATGGCGCCGGCGACGTCACCCGCCGCGGCGCGCGCGTTGCCCAGCCCGATCGCCGCGGTCAGGTTGCCCGGATGGCGCGCCACCACGGCCGCATAGGCCTTCACCGCCTCGGCCGCCGGCGCCGCCCGCTCGAAGGCCACCGCCGCCGCCACCAGCGCCGCCTCGTCGGCTGCCACCGGCAGGTCGCCAACGACTGTCGCCACGAAGGCCCAGCGACCGCTGCGAGCCCAGGTCTGCTCGAAAGTGAAGCGGCTCATCACCATGCGCTCGCTGGCACCGGAGCGCAGCACGAGGCGCGCGCCACCGTCCTCGACGCCGACCACCACCGCGTAGTGCCACAGCGGCGCGACCGGCAGCCCGAGGTTGAGCAGCACCGCCACCGGATGGCCGGCGCGCAGTTCGTCGGCCACCGCCGCCACCGTGCCCGGCACCGGCACCGCAAAGGCGCCATGGCGCCGCGCCGCGGCCAGCATCTCGATCTGCAGGCTGCCACCACGAGCCGGCAGGTAGACCTCGGGCTCGAGCGTCTGCGGCGTGATCGTCGCGCCGCCCGCGTCTCGCACGCCGGCGCTGGCCAGCAGCGTGGCCAGCACGGCCGGGCCGCACTGACGCTCCTGCTGCGCGAAGTGCGGCGTGCGGCTCAGCTCGGCCACCGGCGCGACCTGCTCGGGGCCGGCCAGTGGCACGCCGGCGCAGCCGGCCAGCAGCCAGGCCGCCGCCGTGCTTGCCAGTGCCGCCAGCAGGCGCTGCATGGTCTGCCTCCGGGATTCCTTGTTCAGCGCACCGACCGCGTGAACGGGAACACCTTGGTCAGGCCGAGGATGTCGGTGACCAGCAGCAGCACGAAGATGAAGACCAGCACGCCGAGGATGTCGGCCGAGGCGCCGGCCGGGGCGCTGTCGATCATCTGCGCCAATTGCTGCACGTCCGCATCGCCGAGGCCGGCGACGCGGGCACGCGCGGCCTCGATGTCGACGCCGCGCTCGGCCAGGGCCTGCACGAGTTCGGGGCGATCGAGCTGAGCCAGTACTTTCGTGCGGGCATCGGCGGCGTCGACCGGCGCGACCTGCGCCTGCGCGGCGGCCACGGCCTCGGTGCCGATCAGCGCGGCGTGCGCGCTCTGCAGCATGCCGGCGTAGCTCAGGCTGGCCATCAGCAGCGTCAGGAAGGCGCGGCGAAACTTGTTCATGTGAGGTCTCCTCGGTGGTGCTTGGTTTGGTGGGCGCCAGCGGCGCGAAGCCAGCAATGCTACCGGTCGCCAAAGGTCCGGCTCGACCCGCATCCGTGCCAAGTTGCGAGCCTTTGTTACCCTCGCCCGATGCCCGAGAACGCTGTTCCGCCCGCGACCCTGCCCGCCCCCGTGGCGCGGCCATCGCCGGCGGTCGTGGTCTGGGCGCTGGCGGTCTGCCTCGGCCTGCAGCCGCTGACCACCGACCTCTACCTGCCTGCCCTGCCCGGCATCAAGGCCGAGCTCGGCGCTTCGATGAGCGGGGTGCAGCTCACCTTGTCGGCGCTGCTGCTGGCCTTCGGCTTCGGCCAGTTGCTGCTCGGCCCGCTGGCCGACCGCATCGGCCGCCGACCGGTGCTGATCGGCGGGCTCCTCGGCTACGCCGTGTCGGCCATCGGCTGCCTGCTGGCGCCGGGCATCGAGGCGCTGGTCGCGTGGCGCGTGCTGCAGGGCCTGTGCATGGCGGCAGCGGTGGTCTGTGCGCGGGCGATGGTGCGCGACCTGTTCGTGCCGCGCGACGGCATGCGGGTGCTGAGCCAGGGGCTCTCGGGCCTGGGCGTGATCGCGCTGAGCAGCCCGCTGCTCGGCGGGCTGGTGGTCACCGCCTTCGGCTGGCGCGCCGCCTTCGTCGTGCTGTGGCTGTTCGCGGTGGCGACGCTGGCCTTCATCGTGCTCGCGCTGCCCGAGACCATCCCGCGCAAGAACCCGGCCGCCACCCGGCCGGGACCGCTGCTGGCCGCCTACGGTCGCATCGCGCGCGATCCCACCTTTCTCGCCTTCGCCAGCCTGACCACCGCCACCTACGCCGGACTGTTCACCTTCCTGGCCGCCTCGTCCTTCGTCTTCATCGAGGTGCTGGGCTTGTCACGCGTGGCCTACGGGCTGGCGGTGGCCTCGAGTTCGGTAGCCTACCTGGGCGGCACCTTTGCCTGCCGGCACTGGCTCGCGCGCCACGGCGTGCGCGGCACGGTCAAGCGCGGCAGCGTGTTCACGCTGGCCGGCGGCCTGTCGATGGCCGGGCTCGCGCTGGCCGGCGTGCACAGTGCCTGGGCGATCGTGCTGCCGCAGGCGCTGTTTGCCTTTGGCCATGGCATCCACCAGCCCTGTGGCCAGGCCGGTGCGGTCGGCCCCTTTCCGCAGGAGGCCGGCACCGCGGCCGCGCTCAACGGCTTCGTGCTGGCGATGGGCGCCTTCGGCGTCGGCGCCTGGCTCGGCGTGGCGCTCGACGGCACGGTGATGCCGATGACGCTGGCGGTGGGCTTCTGGGCGCTGGTGACGACGCTGATCGCATGGACGCTGGTGCAGCGCCACGGCGACCCGGCTGCCGCGGCTGCGAGCGTCGGATGAAAGCGACGTCTTGGGCCGAGCGCCGGGCCGCTCCCAAGCCGGCCCGCGTCCCCTCGGGGGACCGGCCGACGTACCCGTCGGACGAGGGGCTCCATTGAACCTTCGATACCTGTGCCTCGCCGGTCCGACGGCGAGCGGCAAGACCGCGGCGGCGCTGTCGCTGGCCGAATCGCTAGCGCGGCCGGTCGAGATCGTCAGCGTCGACTCGGCACTGGTCTACCGCGGCATGGACATCGGCAGCGCCAAGCCGAGCGCGGCCGAGCGGGCGGCCGTGCCGCACCACCTGATCGACCTGATCGAGCCCTCGCAGAGCTATTCGGCAGCGCGGTTCGTGCACGATGCGAACGCGGCGATGGCCGCGATTCGCGCGCGCGGCGCCCTGCCCCTGCTGGTGGGCGGCACGATGCTCTACTTCAAGGCACTGTTCGATGGCCTCGATGCGCTGCCGAGCGCCCCGCCGGCGCTGCGCGCCGCGCTGGCCGAGCGCGCGGCGCGCGAGGGCTGGCCGGCGCTGCATGCCGAGCTGGCGAAGATCGATCCGATCACCGCGCAGAGGCTGGCGGCGAACGATGCGCAGCGCATCTCGCGCGCGCTCGAGGTCTGGCAGGCCAGCGGCCGGCCGCTGTCGAGTTTTCACAGCGGGCGCTTCGAGGGCGAGGCCACCGCGCCGCAGGACACCGCGCTGATCTCGCTCGAACCCACCGAGCGCGCCTGGCTGCATGCGCGCATCGCGCAGCGCTTCGACGCGATGCTGGCGAGCGGCTTCATCGACGAGCTGCGCGCCCTGCGCGCCCGTGGCGACCTGCATGCGGAACTGCCGTCGATGCGCTGCGTCGGCTACCGCCAGGGCTGGGAGCAACTCGAGCGCCACGACCCGCCCGACCTCGCCGTGCTGCGCGAGACCGGCATCGCCGCCACCCGCCAACTCGCCAAGCGCCAGCTCACCTGGCTGCGCGCGATGCCCTGGCGCCATGTCGTGCCGGCCGAGGCCGCCGACGCGCCGGCGCAGGCGACCGCGCTCGCGCGCCGGCTGCTTGGCGAGGCCGCGCCGTGACGGTGCCGCTGCTTCAAGTCGAAGCCATCGCCAAGCGCTACACCGGCGATGGCGGCGTGGTGCCGGTCTTCGACGGCGTTTCTCTGCAGGTGCAGGCCGGCGAATTCGTCGCGCTGCTCGGCGAATCCGGCGTCGGCAAGTCGACGCTGCTCAACGCGATCGCCGGCCTCGACACCATCGACGCCGGCCGCGTGCTCCTCGACGGCGAGGACGTGCACGCGCTGCCCGAGCCGGCGCAGGCGCGGCTGCGGCGCGAGAAGCTCGGCTTCGTGTTCCAGGCCTTCCACGTGCTGCCGCACCTGCGCGTGCACGACAACGTCGCGCTGCCGCTCAAGCTGCTCGGCCGCGACGATGCGGCGCGGGTCGAGGCGATGCTGGCCGCGGTCGGCCTCGAAGGTCTCGGCCACAGGCTGCCGCAGCAGCTCTCGGGCGGCCAGCTGCAACGCGTGGCGATCGCGCGCGCGCTGGTGCACCGGCCGCGCCTGATCCTGGCCGACGAGCCGACCGGCAACCTCGACCCCGGCACCGCCGAGCGCGTGCTCGACACGCTCGTCGCGCAGGTGCGCCACGAGGGCGCGGCCTGCGTGCTGGTGACCCATTCACGTGCCGCGGCCGCGCGCGCCGACCGCGTGCTGCTGCTCACGCCAAACGGC
This sequence comes from Rivibacter subsaxonicus, assembly GCF_004217215.1. GTDB lineage: Bacteria > Pseudomonadota > Gammaproteobacteria > Burkholderiales > Burkholderiaceae_C > Rivibacter > Rivibacter subsaxonicus. Next base: position 1,255,498 of record NZ_SHKP01000004.1, on the reverse strand, counting down.
CTGCGCGCCGCCGATTGATCGCGGGAGCCGCCGCATGGCCGCCGCATCGAGCCCGTCGCTGCCAGAGCTGCTGCGCACGTTGTGGCTGCCCGAGCTGCGCCAGCACCCGGCGCGCCACGCCAGCGCGCTGCTGGCGGTGATGCTCGGTGTGGCGCTGGCCTTCTCGGTGCAGCTGATCAACGCCTCGGCGCTGGCCGAGTTCGGCGCCGCGGTGCGCAGCGTCAACGGCGAACCCGACCTCGAACTGCGCGCCGATGGCGGCAGCTTCGACGAAGCGGCCTACGCCTTGCTGGCGCTCGATGCACGCGTGGCGATCGCCTCGCCGGTGGTGGAGGTCGAGACGCTTGCGCTCGGCGCGGACGGCAAGCGCCACCCGCTGCGCGTGCTCGGCCTGGACGCGCTGGTGGCGCCGGCACTCGCACCGGGCCTGCTGCCGCGCGCCGACGACGATGCGCCGCGGCTGGCGATGCTCGACCCTGGAACGCTGTTCCTCAACCCCGCGGCGCGTGCCGCGCTCGGGCGCGAGCGGGCCACGAGCTCGGAGCCCCTGCGTGTGCAGAGCGGCCTCGCCCTGCACACGCTGCGCGATGGCGGCAGCGTCGCGGTTGCCGCTGCGCCGCTGGCGGTGATCGACATCGCCGGCGCGCAGGCGCTGTTCGGTCGCCTGGGACGCCTGTCGCGCGTCGACCTGCGACTGGTGCCGGGCGCCGATGCGGCGGCCTTCCGGGCCGAGGTCGAGCCGATGCTCGCGGCCCGCTTCGGTCCCGGCCTGCATCTGGTCGAACCCGGCAGCTCGACGCAGAAGCTGTCCAACGTCTCGCGCGCCTATCGCGTGAACCTCACCGTGCTGGCGTTGGTGGCGCTGTTCACCGGCGCCTTTCTCGTCTACTCGGTGCTGTGGCTGTCGGTCGCGCGCCGCATGCCGCAATTCGCCCTGCTCGGCGTGCTCGGCCTGGCCGCGCGCGAGCGGCTGCTGCTGGTGCTGGCCGAGGCGGCGCTGCTCGGCATCGTCGGCAGCGTACTCGGCCTGGCGCTCGGTGCTGCGCTGGCGTCGGTGGCGCTGCGCGTGCTCGGCGGCGATCTGGGAGGCGGCTACTTCGCCGGCGTCGCGCCGGCCCTGCAGTGGTCGGGCGCCGCGGCGCTGGCCTACGGCGCGCTCGGCGTGCTGGCGGCGCTGGTCGGCGGCTTGCTGCCGGCGCGCGCCGCGCAACGGCTGGCACCGGCACGAGCGCTCAAGGGCCTGGGCGGTGTCGAGCATCACGCCGGCGCACCCTGGCTCGGACCGGCGCTGATGGCCGCCGGCGCGCTGCTCGCGCTGGCGCCGCCGATCGCCGGGCTGCCGCTCGCGGCCTACGCCTCGGTGGCGCTGCTGCTGTTCGGTGGCATCGCCTGCGTGCCGCTGGTGGTGGCGTCACTGCTGCCGTCGGCGAGCCGGCGCATCGCCTCGCCGCTGCTGTTGCTGGCGGTGGAGCGTGCGCGGCATGAGCGATCCGCCGCCACCGTCGCGATGGCGGGCGTGGTGGCGAGCCTGAGCCTGGCGGTGGCACTGACGGTGATGGTCACCAGCTTCCGCGACGCCGTCTCCGAGTGGCTCGACGTGGTGCTGCCGGCCGACCTCTACGTGCGCAGCGCCGCGGCCTCGGGCGCGGCCGAGGCGGTTTGGCTGCCGGAGGAGTTCGTGCGCGCCGCCTCCACTCTGCCCGGCGTCGCCTCGCTGCAGGTCCAGCGCGTGCGCCCATTGCCGCTCGATCCGGCGCGGCCGGCACCGGTGCTGATCGCGCGCTCTCTGGTCGACCCGGCGCGCGCCCTGCCGCTGGTCGGCGAGCTGCTGCCGGCGCGCGAGGGCCGCGTCTCGGTCTACGTCAGCGAGGCAATGGTGGCGCTCTACGGCACGACGCCAGGCAGCGAGATCACGCTGCCCATTGGCTCGGCTGGCACCGCCACCGCCTTCGTGCGCGGCGTCTGGCGCGACTACGCGCGCCAGCAAGGGGCGATCGCGATCGCCCGCGAGGACTACGTTCGCCTCAGCGGCGACCGCCGCGTCAACGACCTCGCGATCACGCTGGTCCCCGGCGCCGAGGTGCCGCAGCTGCAGGCGACGCTGCGCGCGCTGCCCGGTGGCGATCTGCTCGAATTTGCCCGCGCCGACGAGATCCGCGCGATCTCGCTGCGCATCTTCGACCGCAGCTTCGCCGTGACCTACTGGCTGCAGGCGGTGGCGATCGCGATCGGCCTGCTCGGCATCGCCGCCAGCGTCTCGGCCCAGGTGCTGGCGCGCAGGCGCGAGTTCGGCCTGTTGCGCCACCTCGGCTTCACGCGCGCGCAGGTGCTGCTGGTGGTGGCCGGCGAGGCGGCGCTGTGGAGCGCGGCCGGCGCGCTGCTCGGCCTGCTGCTCGGCATCGCGGTCTCGGTGGTGCTGGTGCACGTGGTGAATCCGCAGAGCTTTCACTGGACCATGGAACTGCAGTTGCCGGCGCTGCGGCTGGCGCTGCTGGCGGCGGCGGTGGCGCTGGCCGGCACGTTGAGCGCGACGCTCGCGGCTCGCCACGCCGCGCGCCAGGATGCGGTGCTGGCGGTGAAGGAGGACTGGTGATGCGGCCCCTCCTATCGCGGCGCGCGTGGCTGGCGCTGGCGACCGCCGCGTTGAGCCGCACGCGCGCCAACGCGGCGACTTCCGACGAGCTGCGCCGGACCCTGCCGATCGCGCTGCCACGCGACTTTGGCGCCCATCCCGCGACCGGCATCGAGTGGTGGTACCTGACCGGCTGGCTGCAGGCCGGGGCTGCCGCCGATCCCACGCATGGCTTCCAGATCACCTTCTTACGCTCGCGCGGCGAGGTCGCGCCCGATCATCCGAGCCGCTTCGCCGCGAGCCAGGTGCTGTTCGCCCACGCGGCGCTGAGCGATCTGCAAGCCAAGCGCCACCTGCATGCGCAACGCATCGCGCGCGCCGGCTTCGGCATCGCCGAGGCGAAGCTCGGCGACACCGACGTGCGGCTGCGCGACTGGGCGCTGCAACGCCATGGCCCGCCGCACGCTGATGCCATCGACGCGAGCAGTGCCCATCGCTACACGAGCGCGGTTCGCACGCCCGACTTCGCGCTCCAGCTGCGCTTCGACGCCACCCAGCCGGTGCTGCTGCAGGGCGAGGCTGGGTGGTCACGCAAGGGCCCCGATCCCGCGCATGCCAGCCTCTATCTCAGCGAGCCGCAGCTCGCGGTGCACGGCACGCTCGAGCGCAACGGTCGCCGCGAGCCGGTGACAGGCACCGGCTGGCTCGACCATGAGTGGAGCGACGCGCTGCTGCCACCAACGGCGGTCGGCTGGGACTGGGCCGGCATCAACCTCGACGACGGCGGCGCGCTGACCGTGTTCCAGCTGCGCCGTGCCGATGGCAGCGCGCTCTGGGCCGGTGGCAGCCATCGCCCGCGCGGCGGCGCGGTGCGGACCTTCGCGCCCGGGGAGCTGCGCTTCACGCCGCTGCGCCGCTGGACCAGCGCCGCCACCGGCGCAAGCTACCCGGTCGAATGGCGCATCGAGTCGCCGCTCGGCACGCACCTGCTGGTCGCGGCCTTCGATGCCCAGGAACTCGACAGCCGCTCGTCGGCCGGCACCGCGTACTGGGAGGGTTTGAGCGAACTGCGCGACGCGCACGAGGCACGCGTCGGGCGCGGCTACCTCGAGATGACGGGCTACGCGGGCCGGCTCCGGCTCTAGCCGCCGACCAAGGCTTGACGGCTTCGTTGCCTGAAATTAAATTGATATCACTTCAATTTTATACAACGAGGAGCCAACCATGATCGCCCCCGCCCGCGTACGCATGGAGCGAGTGCTGAAATCGGCCGACGGCTACCTGATGGTGGCGGTGGCGCTCGGACTTGTGCTTGGCGCCGCCTGGACCGTCTTCATGCTCGCCAACGATCGGCTGCCGCCGGCCTGGGCCACGCTGGCCATCGCGCTGGCAGCCGGCGCGGTGCTGGTGCTGATCGGGCTCTACATGCTGCAGCCCAACGAGGCGGCGATCCTCACGCTCTTCGGCCGCTACCAGGGCACCGATCGCAGCGAGGGACTGCGCTGGGCCAATCCGCTCTACCTCAAGCGTCGCATCTCGCTGCGCTCGCGCAACCTCAATGCGCCCACGCTCAAGGTCAACGACAAGCGCGGCAACCCGGTCGAGATCAGCGCGGCCGTGGTCTGGCGGGTGCGCGATACCGCGCAGGCAGTGTTCGAGATCGACGACTACGAGCTCTACGTCAAGATCCAGGCCGAGGCGGCGCTGCGCCACCTGGCCTCGATGTACGCCTACGACGAGGGCGACGACGTCGACTCGGCCGAGATCACGCTGCGCAGCGGGCTCGAGGAGGTTTCGATCGCGCTGCGCACCGAGTTGCAGGCCCGCTTCGCGGCGGCTGGCGTCGAGGTGCAGGACGCCAAGCTGACCCACCTGGCCTACGCGCCCGAGATCGCGCAGGTCATGCTGCGGCGCCAGCAGGCCGAGGCGATCATCAGCGCCCGCGCCAAGATCGTGCACGGCGCGGTCAGCATGGTCGGCGCGGCGCTCAAGGGCCTGTCGGACAACGGCATCGTCACGCTCGACGACGAGCGCAAGGCGGCGATGGTCTCGAACCTGCTGGTCGTGCTGTGCTCCGACAAGGACGCGCAACCGATCGTCAACGCCGGCACGCTCTACAGCTGAGCGCTCGCGCCCTCCGAAGCCCGCATGGCCAGCCCCGGCAAGAAGCCCTTCCTGCTGCGCATCGATCCCGATCTCTGGGTCGAGATCGAGCGCCTGGCCGCGCAGGAGCTGCGCAGCGCAAACGCCCAGGTCGAGTACCTGCTGCGCGATGCGCTGCGCCAGCGTGGGCGCGCCGGCCGCACGCCGGCGACCGACGCCGGCCTCACACCGCCACCAAGGCCGCGCCGCTGAGCGGCGCGGGCGCGGGCGCGGGAGACGCTGCGTAAACTGCGGCCGATGGCGTCTTCATCCACCGCAACCTCCACCGCCGTCACCGACGTCAACGCCGTCGCCGAAGCGGACGGTCCGACCAAGTCGCGTTCGATCGGCCCGCTCGCCGCCCTGCTGCCCTTCCTGCGCCCCTACCGCGGCCGCATCGCGCTGGCGGTGCTGTTCCTGGTGCTGGCCGCGCTGGCGACGCTGGCCTTTCCGGTCGCGCTGAAGGCGCTGATCGACAACGGCCTGGTCGCGACCGACCCCGGCGAACGCATGCTCGCGCTGCGCGAGCATTTCGGCGCGCTGTTCGCGGTCGGCGTCGCGCTGGGCCTGTTCTCGGCGGCGCGCTTCTACTTCGTCACCTGGCTCGGCGAGCGCGTCACGGCCGACCTGCGCAGCGCGGTCTACGCCCACGTGCTGACCCAGAGCCCGGCCTTCTTCGAGACCACCCGCTCGGGCGAGGTGCTGTCGCGGCTGACCGCCGACACCACGCTGGTGCAGACGGTGGTCGGCTCGAGCCTGAGCATGGGCCTGCGCAACACGGTGATGGGCCTCGGTGCGCTGGCGATGCTGATCTTCACCAACCCGGTGGTGATGGCGCAGGTGCTGGGCGTGCTGACGCTGGTGGTGCTGCCGGCGCTGATCGTCGGCCGCCGCGTGCGGGGGCTCTCGCGCGCCAGCCAGGATCGGCTGGCGGACGCCAGCGCGATCGCCTCCGAGGTGCTGGTCGCGATGCCGGTGGTGCAGAGCCACACCGCCGAGGCACGCGAGGCCAGGCGCTTCTCGGACGCCGCCGAGCGCGCCTTCACCACCGCGATCCGGCGCACCCAGGTGCGCTCGGCGCTGGTCGCCTTCATCATCAGCGCCACCTTCGGCGCGCTGCTCTGGGGCCTGTACCAGGGCACGCAGGCGGTGATGCGCGGCGAGATCAGCGCCGGCCACCTGGGCCAGACGGTGGTCTTCGTGGTGCTGCTGACCAGCTCGGTGGCGGTACTGGCCGAGGTCTGGGGCGACCTGCTGCGCGCCGCCGGCGCCACCGAGCGGCTGATGGAGCTGCTGGCGGCACGCTCGCCGGTGGCCGAGCCGGCGCAGCCTCGTGCGCTGCCGCCGCGCGCCGCCGATGCCGGCCGCGGCGCCTCGGTGTCGCTGCGGGACGTGCTGTTCCACTACCCCTCACGGCCGCAGACAGCGGCACTCGACCATGTGAGCCTGGAAGTGAAACCGGGCGAGACGGTGGCGCTGGTCGGCCCGAGCGGTGCCGGCAAGAGCACCGTGTTCCAGATGCTGCTGCGCTTCTACGACGCCCAGCGTGGCGAGGTGCTGTTCGACGGGGTGCCGGTGCAGACGGTGGCGCTGGCCGAGCTGCGCTCGCGCATCGGCCTGGTGCCGCAGGACAGCGTGATCTTCTCGACCAGCGCGCTCGAGAACATCCGCTATGGCCGACCCGAGGCGAGCGACGAGGAGGTTTTTGCCGCCGCCCGCGCCGCGCAGGCCGACGGCTTTTTGCGCGCGCTGCCCGAGGGCTACGCCACGTACCTCGGCGAGCGGGGCGTGCGGCTGTCGGGCGGCCAGCGCCAGCGGCTGGCGATCGCGCGCGCGATCCTCAAGGACGCGCCGCTGCTGCTGCTCGACGAGGCCACCAGCGCGCTCGACAGCGAAAGCGAGCGCGCGGTGCAGGCCGCCCTGGCGGAGGCGATGCGCGGCCGCACCACGCTTGTCATCGCGCACCGGCTGGCAACCGTTATCCATGCAGACCGCATCGTCGTACTCGAGGCCGGCCGCATCGTCGACATCGGCAGCCACGCCGAGCTGTTGCAGCGCTGTGCGCTCTACCAGCGGCTGGCGGCCGCGCAGTTCGACTCCGCGGCTGCCGTCTCTTCATCCGAGGCCGACGCCACGTCGGCCGAGCTATCCTGAATGTCCAGAAGGAGAAGACATGATCGTTAGTATTTCCCGCACCAAGACCCTGGCTGCCGCCAGCGCCGTCGCGCTGTTGATCGGCGGTTGCGCCAACATGGACGAGACCCAGGCCACCACCGCCAAGGGTGCCGGCCTCGGCGCGCTCGGCGGCGCGGTACTCGGCCAGGTCATCGGTGGCGACACCAAGGCCACGATGATCGGCGCCGGCATCGGCGCGGCCGCCGGCGCCATCGGGGCCAACGTCTGGTCGAAGAACATGGAAGAGAAGAAGCGGGCGATGGAGCAGTCGACCCAGGGCACCGGCATCGAGGTCACGCGCACCGCCGACAACCAGCTCAAGCTCGCGGTGCCGAGCGACATTTCCTTCGCCGTCGGCAGCGCCGCGATCGAGCCGCGCCTGCGTCCGGTGCTCGACTCCTTCGCCAACGGCCTCGCTGCCGAGCCGAACATGCTGGTCAAGGTGGTCGGCCACACCGACAGCACCGGCTCCGACGCGATCAACGACCCGCTATCGCACAAGCGCGCCGACAGCGTGCGCTACTACCTCGAGGATCGTGGCATCAAGGGCGCCCGCGTCGAGACCGCCGGCCGCGGCTCGCGCGAGCCGGTGGCCGGCAACGACAGCGCCGAAGGCCGGGCCAAGAATCGCCGCGTCGAGATCTTCCTGCGCGAACCCGCGAAGTCCTGAGCCATGGCGCGCAACGAGCGTTCCGCTAAGATTGGCATGCGCATGAATGTTGCGCATACGGAATGAGGTACTTGATGGCGCGCGTTGTAGAAGCGACCAAGCGACCCACCAATCTCAGCCTCAACGCCAAGGTGCTCGACATGGCGCGCGAGTTGGGCATGAATCTGTCACAGACCGTCGATGAGTTGCTCGCCGCCGAGGTGCAACGCCGCTACTGGGCACGCTGGAACGAGGACAACCGAGAGGCGATCGAGCACTACAACGCCCGTATCGAGCGCGAGGGCTTGCCGCTGGCCGCCTATCGCAGCTTCGCACGCGGCGGCGGCTGAAGCCTGCTCCGCGCCGTGGCTCGCTACGACGTCTATGCGAACCCGAGCGTTCGCGAACGGCCGCACACACCGTTCCTCCTCGATGTGCAGAACGATTTCATCGATGCGATCGGCTCACGCGTCGTGATCCCGTTGCGCAGCGCCGCCGACTTCGGCCCGCCCGCGCTGCGCCTCAATCCCGTCATCGAGGTTGATGGCCTGGAGTACGTGCTTGACACAGCCGCGCTCGGCGCCATCGTCCGTAGCGAGTTGCGTCAGCCGCTGGCCAACCTGCGGATCCACCAGCCACTCATTGCCGAGGCACTCGACGCGCTGTTCGGCGCTTACTGATCCCGACATCGAGATTGGCCACTCAGAACGTCACCATGACGCCAGACGCGCTCCGCCCTGCTCAAAGGTTCATGTATGAGTTCGGGACTTTCGTCGCCTTCTGGTCGAACTTCGAACTGATGGTCGAGGTTGGCATCTGGCTGCACTCGGGCACAACGGCAAAGGAGAACTGCAAAAGCATCAACGTACTGAAGGCGGGCCGTAAAAAGGAGCGCCTGAAGAAGCTTCTGGACGAGATCGGAAATGTCGATGCGGGCAATGCGCTGGTCGAAGTCTTCGACGTGGCGGACCGAAATGGCTGGATACACGGTCACATCCTCAACCCCAACGGAGACTTCTCGCGCCTCACCCGCCTGCGCGTCGAAGTGAAGGGACCATCCTTCTACGTAACCAACACGGTAGTTCGCACCGACAGCTTCGACCCCTTCTACGAGGCATACGCCAGCTTCGAGCAGAAGTCGGGCATCACGAAGGCGCAGTGCGATGAGTACATCCGACTCGTGCAAACGGCCTGACCCAAGAACAGCGCCAGAAGACGCCCGCGTCCGTCACCAACTTCACAATAGCTCCCATGCGCCCCGCCCGCTCCCAATACGAAGACTTCATGCGCCATGTGTTCACGCAGGGCGTGAACAAGGCCGACCGCACCGGAACCGGCACCCGCAGCGTCTTCGGCCACCAGATGCGCTTCGACCTGCGCGAGGGCTTTCCGCTGGTGACCACCAAGAAGGTGCACCTCAAGAGCATCGTCCTCGAGCTGCTGTGGTTCCTGCGCGGCGACGGCAACGCGAAGTGGCTGCAGGAACGCGGCGTGACGATCTGGAACGAGTGGGCCAGGCCCGACGGCGACCTCGGTCCGGTCTATGGCGTGCAGTGGCGCAGCTGGCCGACGCCCGAGGGCGGCCATATCGACCAGATCGCGCAGGTCGTCGAGCAGCTCAAGAGCAACCCGGACTCGCGCCGCATCATCGTCAGCGCCTGGAACGTGGCCGAGCTGTCGAAGATGGCGCTGATGCCCTGCCATGCCTTCTTCCAGTTCTACGTGGCGCCGCCGCAGGAGGGCGAGACGCGCGGACGGCTCTCGTGCCAGCTCTACCAGCGCAGCGCCGACATCTTTCTCGGCGTGCCCTTCAACATCGCCAGCTACGCGCTGCTGACCCACATGCTGGCGCAGCAATGCGACCTGGACGTCGGCGACTTCATCTGGACCGGCGGCGACTGCCACATCTACAGCAACCACCACGCGCAGGTGGAGTTGCAGCTTGCGCGCTCGCCCTACCCCTACCCGCTGTTGAGCATCCGCCGCAAGCCGGCGTCGATCTTCGACTACGAGTACGAGGACTTCGAGGTGCTCGAGTACCAGCACCACGCGGCGATCAAGGCGCCGGTGGCTGTTTGATGGAGCTTGCCGTCATCGCCGCCGTCGCCCGCGACGGCGCCATCGGCCGCGACGGCCAGATGCCCTGGCACCTGCCGGAAGACCTGGCGCACTTTCGCCGCGTCACGATGGGATGCCCGGTCATCATGGGTCGGCGCACCTGGGCCTCGCTGCCGCCGCGCTTTCGGCCACTGCCGGGGCGTCGTAACGTGGTACTCACGCGCGATCCGGCCTGGCATGCCGACGGTGCCGAGGCGGCCTCGTCACTGCAGGCAGCGCTCGCGCTGCTGCAAGACCATGGGCGAGTGTTCGTCATCGGCGGTGGCGAGCTCTATGCACAGGCGCTGCCATTGGCGCAGACGCTGGTGCTGACCGAGATCGACCTCCTCGTGCCCGACGCCGACACCCACTTCCCGGCCTGGGACCGCAACGCGTTTGCCGAGACCGCGCGCGAAACCGGCGTCAGCAAGAGCGACGCCGATCACGGCCTGCGTTACGCCTTCGTCACCTACGGTCGCCAAGGCACACGCAGCTGAGGCGGCCGCCGCCCGTACGGAGGGCCTACTGAGCGTCTCCGGCCCTGCCCATCGTCAAAGCGGCGCGTCAGTTCAACTCTTGCCGAACCTGGCCTTGGCGGCGGACACGCAGCTGGTCTTGGCATCGCCGGCCATCGCCTCGCACTTCTCGGCCGCGACCTTGTAGTCGGCCTCGCGGCTGTCCTGCGCCGCCTCTGTCTTGGCCTCGCCCACCTGCTTGTCCATCTTGGCGGCGGCCAGTGCCTTGGTCTCGGCGGCCTTGGCTTCGGCGACGCAGACGTCCTTGTCATTGCCGGCCTTGTCGTCGCACTTCTCCTTGGCGACCGCATAGGCCGACTCGGCCCTGGCCACCAGCCGCGCGTTCTGGTCGCTGGCCTTGCCGCTGTAGGCGAACTCCAGTTCGGCGCGGGCCACCTTGTCCGTGGCCTTGGCTTCCTCGATGCAGACATCCCGGGCGTTCGCAGCCAGCTTGCCGCAGGCTTCCTTGTCGATCTCGTGGTCGGCGCCGATGCGCGTCTTGGCCGAGTAGTAGTCGGCCAGGTTCATCGTTCCTGCCTGCGCCAGCGGCAATGCCAGGAGGATGGTCACGGCGAGCGCGGCCTTGAGCTTGGAGATGGAGTTCATGGGCGTTCCTTCTGCAGAGTCGTTTGCGAGGAAGCAAGTGTGAGAGGCGCCCGGCGGCGCCAACAGCGGACGACGCCGCCTGTGGTCGTAGTAGCTGTCCTACGCCGAGGCTCCTCGCCGGACGTGGCCCGTGCCCGCGGCATCACCAACCCTTCAGCCTTCGACATCCTGATCGAAGAATGCATAGCCGGTACGCGAGCGCTTTGCGCGGTACATCGCGGCGTCGGCGCTCTTGATCAACGCTTCGGCGCTGGTGCCATCGGCCGGACACAGTGCAATGCCGATGCTCGGGCGCACCGTAAGCCTGAGCTTGCCGATCCTGACCGGCGCCGATACCGAGTCCAGCAGCTTGCAGGCGAGTTGACTCAGATGCTCCCGATCCGGTATCCCCGCCATCAGACAGCCGAACTCGTCGCCGCCCAACCGGCCCACCATGTCTTCGCCGCGCAGGGCGCGGGTGAGCCTGACCGACACAATCTTCAGCAGTTCATCACCCGCGTCGTGTCCGTGGGCATCGTTGACGCGCTTGAAACCATCGAGATCGAGATACAGCACCGCCAGTGGCCGGTGCGCCGGACTCGCGTCGGCGACTTCGCGATCGAGCCGCTCACAGAAGCAGTCGCGATTCGGCAGCAGGGTCAGGCTATCGTGCTGGGCTAGGTGGCGCGCGCGCCTTTCGCCGGCCCGCGTGCCGACCAGTTCGGCCCGCACCCGGGCGAGCGCGGCATGAGCATCAAGGAGTTCCAGCTCGAGTCGACGGTGTCTCGCCAAATCGTCTAGCAGCATGCTGTGCAACTGGTCGAGCGCATCGGCGCACTCGAGCACGCTGATCTGGACCCGGCCAGCGCTGTGTGGAGCCTGCGGCTCGCCGGTACGCGTCAGCCACTCGCTCACGCTCATCCTGAGCTTTGTCCTGACCGCGCCCAACAGGTCGGCCCAATCGCCGATCGCCAGATCCAGGGCCGTAGCCGCAGACCCGCTCCGAACCGGTCCCGCGACGCCGGGAAGCAAGAGTCGCTCGTCGTGCGAAGCGCAGGCCAACTCGGTCGACGTCGCTGCAATGTCGATCATGGGAAGACCTCGGACAGATGCGACGCCGGAGGCTGCCTTGCCCGCAGGCAAGAAGCAGCGCCGACAACGTTGCCCCGGGTATTCGGGGCAAGGCTTGCTTGTAGCCGCGGCCGGGCGGAGCGTCTGTTCGAAATCGAACATAGCGCTGCTCGTCGAACGGAGCAGCGCAGCGTCGAGCGCGCTGCCGCGCTACAGGCCGCCGCGGCACCGAGTCCTCAGGAATAGGGCTTGCGGGGGGCCGGCCCCTTGCGAACCGGAAGCAGCGCGAGTGAGGCACGCGACATCACGCCGCGTCGACCGGGCTCGGCGGCCACGGGCTTCGCGGTCGCCACCTTCCCCGGCGGAGGTGAACCTTCCGCGGTGAAATCGGTCTTCTGCTGCGCCAGACCTTGCGCCGGACTCTTGAGCTTGGGCGTGCGAGTGCGAACGGGCTTCATCATTGGGGAACCTTCGATCGGTAAGTGTTGGCGGGGGCGCAGCGTGTGCCGCCGAGTGGCCCGATGCGACGATCGGAGCACTTGTTTTGCCCCCAACTCATTCGATCCGTTCCGCTGCCCCGCGTCTGTGCGCTGGCAGACAGAGGCCCGGAGCCGGGCGTCGAGCCATTACCGTGGCTGCGCGCGCGACTGCTCGAAGAAGAAGCGCAGCATCTCGGCCGTCGCATCGGGGCCGGTGCTGTCGGTATGAGAGCCCCTGGCATTGCCGCCCGCCCACGCATGGCCAGCCCCGTGCACCACCCAGTGCTCGGCCATCACCTTGCCATCGGCGCTGCGATGGGTCGAGCGCGTGTAGAGGCGGCCGCCAGCCGAGGCCCCCTGCTCCACGCGGTGCTGCGCCGCCGCGGATGCGTGAGCGTCGCCGCCCAGCGCCGCGGCGACCACCCTCTCGCCATTGCGCGGATGCACGGTCGGGTCCTGGTCGCCGTGGAAGACGATGGTGGGCACCGGCGTCGCGACCGCTGGCGTGCTGACAAAGGCGTGTTGTCTTGCATGCGACCGGCCACCGGCATGGCCGGTCTTCATCAGCGCAAGACCACCCGCCACGTCACTCGCACTGCCGGGTGGCAGCCCCGAATGCACGCCGACCGCCGCGAAGATCTCGGGATAGGCCGCGCCGACGATCGCCGCCATCGCGCCGCCCGCCGACAGGCCGGCGATGTAGACCCGACCGGGATCGATGCCGCGCTCCTGCATCACCGCCAGCGTCATGTTGGCAATCAGCGCCGGCTCGCCGCGCTCGCGCTGCTGGTGGCTGTGCTTGAACCAGTTCCAGCAGCGTTGCGGATTGGCGCGTTGCGACTGCGCCGGGTAGAGCAGGAAGAAGCCCTGCTCGCGCGCCTGCTCGTTCATGCCGGTGCCGATGGCGAAGTCGTCGGGGTCCTGGGTACAGCCATGCAGCATCACCACCAACGGCCGTCCGCGACCGCTCTCGCCGATGGCGCACGGCGGTACGTAGAGCTTGTAGTCGTGCGTCTGCGCGGCATCGGTGAAGGCGCCGTCGATGAACTCGCCGCGTGCCGCCGCAGCGGCATCTGCATCGGCTGGGCCGTGGTGAATGACTGGAGGGGCTGCCTGCGGCGATGGCTGCAGTTCGGCCGCGACGGTCGTCGCATCGCCAGGGATCAAAGAATCGGTGACGACATCGCGCTCATCGACCTCGAACACACAGCCGTCGAGCACCACCGCATCAGCCGCCTGGTCCTCAGCCGCCTGAGCGGCCGCCGGGCCTTTCAGCGCTTGCCGGATGGCCTGGGTGGCGTCCCGCAGGCGGCCGGCCAGGGTGAGGCGCAGCGCCTCCTGCATCCGTTCCTGCAGAGTGTCTTTCATGCGCGTGCTCCGGTCGGTTGCAATGGGGTTACCGGCAAGATTGCCGGCGGACGTTCAGCGTAACGCGGTCACGCGCCAGACCACGTTGCCCACATCATCGGCCACCAGCAAGGCGCCCTGCCGGTCGAGCGCGACGCCGACCGGGCGCCCGAAGGCCTCGCCGCCATCGCTGAGAAAGCCGGTGAGCACGTCGAGCGGCGCAGCGGCCGAGGGCTTGCCGCCCTCGAAGGGCACGAAGATCACCTTGTAGCCACTGTGCGGCCGACGATTCCACGAGCCGTGCTGGCCAACGAACATGCCGTTCGCAAAGGGCGCCGGCAGGCTGTTGCCGGCAGCCGATGCCAAGCCCAGCGAGGCAGTGTGCGGCCCAAGCGCGTAGTCGGGCTCGATCGCCCTGGCTACCAGGTCGGGCCGGGGCGGCTTGACGCGCGCGTCCACATGCTGGCCGAAGTAGCTGTAAGGCCAGCCGTAGAAGCCACCGTCGCGCACCGAGGTCATGTAGTCGGGAACGAGGTCACTGCCGATCTCGTCACGCTCGTTGACCACTGTCCACAGCGCGTGCGTGCCGGGCTCCCAGGCCATGCCGTTGGGGTTGCGCAGCCCGGAGGCAAAGATGCGATGGGCACCGGTGGCGGTCTCGATCTCCCAGATCGCGGCGCGCCCGGACTCGGCCTCGATGCCGCGTTCGGCGACGTTGCTGTTGGAGCCGACCGTCACGTAGAGCTTGCTACCGTCGGCGCTGGCGATGAGGTTCTTGGTCCAGTGGTGGTTGATCGAGCCAGCCGGTAGCGCCAGCACCGTCACGCCGCGCTCCTTGATGCGCGTGGCGCCGGGCGCGTAGGGAAAGCGCAGCAGCGCGTCGGAGTTGGCGACATAGAGGCTGTCGCCGACCAGCGCCATGCCGAACGGCGAATTCAGGCCGTCGATCAGCACAGAGCGCAGGTCGGCCTTGCCGTCGCCGTCGGTATCGCGCAGCAGCGTGATGCGGTTGGCGCTCGGCACGCCGGCACCGGCGCGCTTCATCATGTACTTCATGACCCGGCCCTTGATGCCCTTGCCATCTTCGGGCTTGGGCGGGGCATTGGTCTCGGCCACCAGCAGGTCGCCGTTGGGCAGCACCAGCAGCCAGCGCGGATGCTCGAGCCCGTCGGCAAAGGCAGCCACGCTCGTGCCGGGCGCCGCTTGCGGCGACACGCCCGCGGCCCAGCCCCTGGCGGGCGCGATGTTCACGGTGGGGACCAGCGACTGCTTCGGCGCCGGTAGTCTGGGTGCCGGCCCAGTACCTGCAGCAACCGGCAACTTGGCTGTGTCACCGCAGCCAGAGAGCAACAACACCATGACGCCGACGAGGGCGACGACCACGGCCGCCAGCATCAGCCTGAACGCCGCCTGCATGTGGCTCATCACAACCGTCCCGTCAGTAGCAGCACGAGCACGACGATCGCCACCAGACCGAGTTCGCCGCTCGGCCCGTAGCCCCATTTCCTGCTATGCGACCAGACCGGGATGGAACCGATCAGCGTCAGGATCAGGACGATCAGCAGGATGACTCCGATCGCCATGGTGTTTCCCTGCGCTCGGGTAGCCGTCCGCCTCAGTACTTCGGCGCCGACGCGGGCGGCGGCGTCACCGCGGGCGGTGCGGCCTCGACCTGCGGGCTCGAGGCGCCGGGAACGTTCATCGGCGCGCCCGGCACGTCAGCCTCTTTCGGCTTGCCACAGGCAGCCAGGCACAGCACGGCTAGCAGCGCCGGCAGCAGCATCAATTGACGATTCATGATGAGGACTCCTTCGAGAAGCAATCGGACGCGCCGATATCCGCGCCCCGGTTGAACGGTAGGTCGCGCGCATGCGGCCGTCTATCGGCGACGGCAGCGAGAAGGTGTCGGACAACGCCTACAGCAAGCAGATCCCGGCCGCCGCAGGCCGGTACTCGCTCAGCCCGCGGTCGAGGCCGGCGACAGTCCCGAGCGCCGGGTCAGGCTATCGCGTTCGACCAGCCCGATCGGCTTGCCCGCCAGCATCGACGAGGCCATCACGAACAAGCGCACCATCTTGCTGTCGGGTGCGTCCCAGTACTCGGCCGTGTCGGGCACGACCTTCAGCAGCACCAGGTCGGCGGATTCCGGCCCCTCTGGAAACCACGGCCGGGCAAAGGATGTCCACAGGCGTTCGATACGGGCGCGGTCACAGTACATCTCGCCGCTGCCGGACAGCGACACGTAGGTCGAGCGCGCCGAATCACTGAAGTTGAGGTTCACGACGCGCAGCAGTTCGACATCGGCCGAGCGGCGGTCGGCGAAGAACCACAGGGCGCCGCTGGCGTCCATCTCCAGTGGCGCAACCGGTCGGCTGACCAGCGCGCCATCGGCGTCGAGATGGGTCAGCATCGCCACGGCGATCGGCTCGATCAGAGCCCGGAGTTGGTCCAGTTCCGGGCTGCGTTGGGCTTCTGTCTTCATGTCGCGGACTCCTTGTGTGCAGATGACGTCGACGGACGCCGCGCTGATCGTTGTGGCCAGCGCGGCGCCACTGCGGCGATTCAGTTGGTCTTGGTCGTCCGCTCGATGCAGACCTCGCGTGCCTCTGCCACGAGGGTCTCGCACTGGGCCGATGCACGCGCCGCCATCGGACCTGCCATCGAGCCGCGCTGAGCGGCGTGCGGCTGGTCGCCTCGCTTCGCACCAACGGCCGGGTGGCTCGGCGCGCTGGCCGGCGTGGCGCTCTTCATGGCGGCGCCCTTGTCACCGGCGACCGCCGGGTGCGGCTGCTTCTGCATCGCAGACTGGCCGTGCTTGGTGGACTTGGCCGGCGCAACCGCGGTGGCGTTCGCGTCCGTCGCCGGCTGCGTCGTGGGCGTGGCCGGCATCGGCGCCGACGGCACGGCCTGGGCCAGTGCCGCGACACCGGCGCCCGACATCAGGGCCGCGGCAAAGCCGAGGCGAACGAGTTGCGCCAGCGTCGATCTGTGGTGGGTCGGGTGATTCATGGTCAATCCTTTCGGTCGGACCCGCGGGAGGTAGCGATGTCCTTGTGCAATTGACTCTAGGGAGCCCTCCGGTCGCCGGCTACCGGCCATCGGCCCGAGCCGCTGTAAGACGACGCCTCGCCGGCGGGCGGCCAAGCAGTTCGGCGTAGGCCTGCCGGTCGACGCCGTAGCAACTGCAGGCGGCGGCTTCAAGCCCGCTGCGGTCGCGCACCGTGAGCCAGCCGCGCCGGTACTCGATCAGCCCGGCGCGCTGCAAGGCAACGGCGGCCGTGGTGATGCCGACGCGGC
Organism: Rivibacter subsaxonicus; assembly: GCF_004217215.1. GTDB lineage: Bacteria > Pseudomonadota > Gammaproteobacteria > Burkholderiales > Burkholderiaceae_C > Rivibacter > Rivibacter subsaxonicus. The sequence goes on along the minus strand of NZ_SHKP01000004.1, from coordinate 1,238,569 downwards.
GCACGCCGAGCATGTAGGCGAGGAACTCGTGGGTGACATGAAAGCTGTCGGCGCCGGCGCGGTCCTGGCTCATCAGCAGCCAGCGCGCCAGCCGCGGGCCGGTCAGGTGAAAGCGCAGGCAGGCGGCGGAAGTCGCGAGTTGCCGCATCAGCACGTACAGGTAGCGATCGAGGCCGCGCTGCAGCGCCGCGCTGCGCGCCAGTTCGGTGCGGAAGGCACTGCTGGCGATGCGCCACGCCGCGCCCGGGCCTTGTACCACCGCGTGCAGGGGCGCGCTGGCCACGCCCAGCACCAGTTGCACGCCGAGCATGCCCTCGCGCCCGACCATGCCGACTTCCAGCGCCGGCTGACCGTTCATCAGGCTCAGCAGCGAGATGAAGCCGGAGGTGGGGAAGTAGACATGGCGGGTCGGCCGGTCGGGCTCGCAAAGCACTTCGGACAGCGCGAGTTGCACCGGCTCGCAGATGGCCAGCAGTTGCAGGCGATCCTTTCGCGGCAGCAACTCGATCAGCTTGTTCTCGACATCGGGCAATGGATGGCTCCGGCGGGCGGCGGCCGCGGCCCGGCCAAGGACTCTGCTCCCTGCCGCGCGGCGCGACTGTCTGCCAGCGCACACAGGGCCGCGAGCAATCCGCCAAGCCGGCCGCGACCTCGGACCGATGACAGGGCGGTCTGTACGACGACGTACAGACAGACCCGGTCGACCCGGCGTCAACTCGCCGCAGATCGAGAGCACAAGCGCACGACCTTGCGAGGCGCCGGTATCGACACAAGCGGTTTCACGCTAAGGAGCACTCCATGAATACACGTCTGTTGGTCTCGCTCGGAACGGCCACGTTGGCCCTGTTGATGTCCGCAACGACGGCCTGCAGCGGCATGTCAACGCGCGACAAGAACACCGCGGGTGGTGCCGCCATCGGCGGCGTGGCGGGTGCGGTGCTGACCGGCGGCAGCACCGCTGGCACCGTGGGCGGCGCGGTGGTCGGCGGCGTGATCGGCAACCAGGTCGACCCGAAGAAGAACTAGTCGAACCTCAGCGCCGGGCCTTGCTTCAGGTCGCGAGCCTGGCCGGTAGCAGCCGGTCGTACTCCTTCTTCACCACGCCATAACACTCGCAGCTGCGGGCCTCGAGGCCTTGGCGGTCGAGCACCGAGATGTGGCCGCGGGCGTAGCGGATGAGCCCGGCCTTCTGCAATTTGAGGGCGCTCTCGGTCACGCCTTCGCGGCGCACGCCGAGCATGTTGGCGATCAGTTCCTGGGTCATCAGGAGTTCCAGGCCCTGCAGCCGGTCGAGGCTCAGCAGCAGCCAGCGGCAGAGTTGCTGGTCGAGTGAATGGTGGCGGTTGCAGACGGCGGTTTGCGCCATCTGGGTGATCAGCGCCTGGGTGTAGCGCAACAGCAGATGCAGCACCGGGCCGGCGCGGTCGAACTCTTCCTTCATCGCCAGTGCGTTCAAGCGGAAGCCATGGCCGGCGCTTTGCACCACCGCCCGGCTCGGCGTGGACCCGCCACCCATGAACAGCGAGACGCCGACGACGCCCTCGTTGCCCACGACCGCGATCTCGGCCGAGGCACCGTTCTCCATGACGTACAGCAAGGACACGATCGCCGTGGTCGGAAAGTACACATGCTTCAGGGTCACTCCCGACTCGTACAGCACCGTGCCGAGCGGCATCTCGACGACCTCGAGTTGCGGCAGCCAGCGCTGCCATTCGGCGGCCGGCAGCGCGGCCAGCAGCTGGTTCTGGCGTGTATCGGGAGCAACACCCATCGAGGATCTCTCTGTGCGGAGGCAGCGGTTTCCGGAACGGCGCGCGACCGAAGTCGCATCGCCACCGCCAGCGATCGCGATCAGATTGCTCAAGACTACTCCAACTGTTCTCAAGCGAACACAGGCAAATCGCGGTGCGCCCGATGCAGCGGGCGGCAATCGGCTCAAGGCACCGCTTCCCGGCGGCGCGGCAAGAGAGAGCCCCGCGCCGCATCACGCGGCGAGGGGCTGCTTGCGTGACCTTCAGCGCGGTGCGATCGTGCCGCTGTCGTCGGAGAGGACGATCTCGACCCGGCGGTTCAACTGGCGGCCGCCGGCGCTGTCGTTGCTCGCCACCGGATGGGACTCGCCGTAGCCATGGGAGGTCACGCGGTCGCCGCCGACGCCCAGATCGAGCAGCGCCGTGCGCACCGCGTTGGCACGACGCCCAGAGAGCTCCTGGTTGTGGCTGTCGCTGCCGGTACTGTCGGTGAAGCCCTCGACCATGGCCCTGCGCTGCGGGTTGTTCTTGAAGAACACCACCAGCTTCTGCATGCTGCGCATGCCTCCTGCCTTGAGCTGCGCCTGGTCGGTGTCGAACAGCACGTCGCCGATCGTGATCACCATGCCGCGTTCGGTTTTCCTGGCGTCCAGTTCCTTGAGCTGGGCTTCGAGTACCGCATTGCGCGTTTGCGATTCACTGGCCTGTTGCTGTGAGGTTGCGGCCTGGCGTTGCGCCAACTCGGCGCTGCGCTGTGCGCTGTCGACCTCGATCGTGCGGGCGGCGAGACGGAGCTTGTCGCGGCTGGCGTTGGCTTCGGAGATCGCCTGCTCGGACGACTTCTGCTTGGCGGTTTCATGCGCGATCGCCACCCGTTGCTTGGCCATGTAGGCCAGGCTGTTGACTTCGGCCGCCTTGTCGCCGCGTGCCGCGGCCTGGTCGGCCTTGGCCAGCGCATCGCCGGCCTGCTTCAACTCGCCGCCGGCAAGCTCGCGCGTCTGCGGGTTGGCCTGGGCAACGCCGTAGTCATTGCGCGCCTCGTCCAGCAACGCCTGGTTGACGGGCGCAGTGTTGCAACCGGCGAGAACCGCCGCTGCGACGAGCGTCAGCGCGAAGATTCGATGCATGTTCATGTGTGTTCCTTGTCTCGGATGACTGGGTGATCGGTTCGGCCGATCACTGCTTCTTGCGGTCGATCTCTTCGCTCAAGGCCCGACTCGCCTGCCGCACCTCGTCGGCCGCCTTGCTCGCCTTGCTCGACGTGGCCTTGGCCTCGGCCAGCCGGGCATCGACCTGAGCCTCTTGTGCCAGCACACGCGCCTGGTCGTATTCCTTGGCGGCCATCGCGAGCTTGGCGCGGTCAAGCTTGTCGCGCGCCGTGCGCATCTCGGCCGGTGCCGCCTCGTTGCCGCCGGCGCTGACCGCGCGTGAGACGGCTGAGCTGGCTACAGCGACGTGCTCGGTGGGGGCCGGCGTGCTGGCACAAGCGATTGCAAGGATCGAAACGCCGGAGACGAGGACGGGCATGCCAATCCTGCGCAAGCCTCGATACGAGCCGTGATGGGCAGTGTTCATCGTAGGTTCCATTTCTGATGGGAGAGCGCACGGGATCGTCGAATGAAGTTCTCGCGCCGCGTCGCTGCTCGGTGATCAAGACTGGGCCTGCACACCGACGTGGTCCGTGCGCTGACGTACGGATAGACGGCCTTGACGAGCACTCGCGGCGCTGTCCTACATGCGCACGCGCCACGCGCCGACGGGCGCGGCGGGGTGCCGCTTCTACATTGGTTGTACGGGCCCGCCACTTCGCTGCAGCGAGCCTTCTCTACCCTCTCTCAAGGAGACTCAGCATGAACATCAAGACCCTGCTTGCCGCCAGCATGACCGCCGTAGCACTGATCACCATGTCGGGCTGCGCCGTCACGCGCGGCCAGGAATCCGTCGGCGCCTATGTCGACGACACGGCGATCACCAGCTCGGTCAAGGCCCGCTTCGTCGATGACAAGTCGGTCGACGCCTCGGCGATCAGCGTGGAAACGCTCAACGGCACCGTGATGCTGTCCGGCTTCGCCAAGAACGCGAACGAGAGGGCCATGGCCGAGAGCATCGCCACGAAGGTCAAGGGCGTGAAGGCCGTCAAGAACGAGATCGCCGTCCGGCCCGCCGCTTGAGCGAGTAGCTCGCGCGACTGTTTCAACCACCACTGAAGGACACCGACATGAACTGGGACCGCATCGAAGGCAACTGGAAGCAAGTCACCGGCAAGGCCAAGGAGCAATGGGGCAAGCTGACCGATGACGACTTCGACGTCGTCGCCGGCCGCCGCGACCAACTCGCCGGCAAGATCCAGGAACGCTATGGCATTGCCAAGGACGAGGCCGAGAAGCAAGTCGCCGAGTGGGAGCGCAAGGCAACCGACTCGTGGTTCGTCAAGGACCAGAAGAAGGCTTGATTCCAGGCCCATTCCCTCTGCGCCGGTCGGCTGCCGCTTCACGCGGGTGCCGACCGGCGCTTTGCTTCCGGTTCGGGCCCGGCATCGGCGATGATTCAGCCGCGGGTAGCAGGCAACGCGGGAACGGCATTCCAGCGCCAGCAGGCTGTGCTCCGCATCCGAAAACGACCCGGAATCTCCATGCGCCTTGCCACCTGGAACGTCAACTCGCTCACCGTGCGCCTGGCGCAGCTCACCGACTGGCTGGCCGTCAACCGGCCCGACATCGTGGTGCTGCAGGAAACCAAGCTCACCGACGACAAGTTCCCGGCCGAGGCACTCGCGGCCGCCGGCTACCTGGCCCAGTGGTACGGGCAGCGCACCTACAACGGCGTGGCGCTGCTGTCCAAGGCCAGCGCGCAGGACGTGGTGCGCAACATCCCGGGCCTGGCCGACGAGCAGGCCCGCGTGATCGCCGGCACCGTCGAAGGCGTGCGCGTCATCGGCGCCTACTTCCCCAACGGCCAGGCGCCCGACAGCGACAAGTTCCAGTACAAGATGCAGTGGCTAGCCGCACTGCGCGAGTGGGTGCGCGGCGAGCTGGCGCGCCATCCGAAGCTGGTGCTGATGGGCGACTACAACATCGCCCCGGAGGACCGCGACGTCTACGACCCGGTCGCCTGGGCCGGCCAGATCCACTGCACGCCCGAGGAGCGCGCCCATTTTCAGGGCCTGTGCGGGCTCGGTCTGGTCGACGCCTTCCGCCTGTTCGAGCAGCCGCCCAAGAGCTGGAGCTGGTGGGACTACCGCAACCTCGCGTTCCGCAAGAACCAGGGCCTGCGCATCGACCACATCCTGGTCAGCGAGGCGCTGCGCAGCCGGGTCAGCGCCTGCGTCATCGACAAGGCACCGCGCAAGAACGAGCGTCCGAGCGACCACGCGCCGGTGATGGTCACGCTCGACTGAGCCCCGCCCGGCCGCGCGCCGCAGACCGGGCAGCGACCTTCAGTCGTCCAGCCCCAGCTCCTGGATCTTGCGCGTGATGGTGTTGCGCCCGATGCCGAGCTTCTGCGCCGCCTCGATGCGGCGGCCGCGCGTGATGTCGAGCGCGGCGTGGATCAGCCGCGCCTCGAACTCCCGCGTCAGCCGGTCCCAGACGTCGGGCACGCCGGCGTCGAGCAGCGCCCTCGCCTCGCGCTCCAGTTCCGGCAGCCAGCCGGCCGACGCAGGTGTCGTCGTTGCGACGCCTGTCCCGCTTGGCGCGGGCGCCGTCGGCGCTTGGTCAATGCTCGCCGACACGCTGGCGACGGGCGCGGCCGCCACTGGCGCAGACGGCATCGGTGCCGCCGCGGCGGCCAGCAACTCGGGCGGCAGGTCGTCGACCTCGATCACCTGCGCCGGCGCCATCACCGTCAGCCAATGGCAGACGTTCTCGAGCTGGCGCACGTTGCCGGGGAACTCGAAGGCGGTCAGCCGCGCCAGCGCGGCCTCGGAGATGCGCTTGGCCTCGACCCCGAGTTCCTTTCCGCTCTTCTGCAGGAAGAAGCGCGCCAGCGGCGGAATGTCCTCGCGCCGCTCGCGCAGCGCCGGCAGCCGCAGCCGGATCACGTTGAGACGGTGAAACAGGTCCTCGCGGAATGCCCCCTCGCGCACCCGCTGCTCGAGGTTCTGGTGGGTCGCCGCGATCACCCGCACGTTGCTCTTGAGCGGGTTGTGGCCGCCGACGCGGTAGAACTGGCCGTCGCTCAGCACCCGCAGCAGCCGGGTCTGCAGGTCGAAGGGCATGTCGCCGATCTCGTCGAGGAACAGCGTGCCGCCGTCGGCCTGCTCGAAGCGGCCGCGGCGCGTGGTCTGGGCGCCGGTGAAGGCACCGCGCTCGTGGCCGAAGAGCTCGCTCTCGAGCAGGTCCTTGGGGATCGCCGCGGTGTTGATCGCGACGAATGGCCCCTGCCCGCGCGGGCTGTGCTTGTGCAGCGCACGCGCGACCAGTTCCTTGCCGGAGCCGCTCTCGCCGGTGATCAGCACCGTGACGTTGCTCTGCGAGAGGCGGCCGATGGCGCGGAACACGTCCTGCATCGCCGGCGCCTGGCCGAGGATCTCGGGGGTCTGCGCGATGCGCTCGTCGCCGACGTCCTCGCGCAGGCTTTCCTCGAGCGCGCGCCGGATCAACTCGACCGCCTTCGGCACGTCGAAGGGCTTGGGCAGGTACTCGAAGGCGCCGCCCTGGAAGGCGCTGACCGCGCTGTCGAGGTCGGAGTAGGCGGTCATGATGATGACCGGCAGCCCCGGATGGCGCTCCTTGACCTTGGCCAGCAGCTCGATGCCGGAGCCACCCGGCATGCGGATGTCGCTGACCAGCACCTGCGGCGCCTCGTCGGCGTCGAGCGCAGCGAGCACGTCGCGGCCGTTGGAGAAGCTGCGCACCGGCAGTTCCTCTCGGGCCAGCGCCTTCTCGAGCACGAAGCGGATGGATTGGTCGTCGTCGACGACCCAGATGGGTTTCATGCGCGCGGGTGGCTCGGATTGGGGCTGCCTCGATCGGCAAGCGTCGTCGCGATAGACACTCGTTTCAAGGCAGCGGGATCGTGATGGAGAACAACGTCCGCCCGGGTTCGCTTTCGCAGTCGATCGTGCCCTGATGCTGGGTCACGAAGGTCTGCGCGAGCGTCAGCCCCAATCCCGATCCGCCGTCGCGCCCCGATACCAGCGGGTAGAAGATGCGATCGCGAATCGACTCCGGAACGCCCGGGCCGTTGTCCTCGATATGCAATTCCAGTGCCAGTCGATGCCGATGCTTGCCGATCGTCGCCTGGCGTGCCACTCGCGTGCGCAGCGTGATGCGCGCATCGCCGGCGGCGATGCGCTCGACCAGGGACTGCGCCGCGTTGCGCACGATGTTGAGCACGGTCTGGATCAGTTGCTCGCGGTCGCCGAGGAAGTCGGGGATCGAGGTGTCGTAGTCGCGCTCGATGCGCAGGCCCTTCGGGAACTCGGCCAGCACCAGCGAGCGGACCCGCTCGCAGACCTCGTGGATGTTCATCTCCGCCACCTGCTGCGGGCGCCGGTGCGGCGCCAGCAGTCGGTCGACCAGCGCCTGCAGGCGGTCGGCCTCGTGGATGATGACCTGGGTGTACTCGGTCAGCGCGCGCGAGTCGATCTCCATCTCGAGCAATTGCGCGGCGCCGCGGATGCCGCCGAGCGGGTTCTTGATCTCGTGCGCCAGGTTGCGGATCAGCTCCTTGTTGGCCTGCACCTGGTCGAGCGCACGCTCCTCGCGGTCCTGCCGGGTCTGCTGCTCGATCTCGATCAGTTCCACCAGCACCGGCTCCGCGCCGGGCTCGTGAGGCCCCTCGACCTGGTTGACGATCACGTGCACCAGCAGCGGCTCGGCATGGCCACCGAGCGGGCGCCGCAACTGCGCATCGAGGCGGCTGGTGGCGAACTCGTTGCGCGCGATCGCGGCCACGGTGTCGCGCAGCAGGTCGGCCTCGACGAACCATTCGAACCAGTCGCGCTTGAGCACGTTGCGCCGGCTCAGGCCGAGCACGTTCTCGAAGGCGGTGTTGGCGTACAGGCAGTGGCCGTCGGGCCGGACCACGGCGATCATCGTCGCCAGCAGGTCGAAGGCCTCGGCCCAGCGCGTGTTCCAGAGCGGCTCGCCGCCCGGACCCGCGGCAGCGGACTCGCCGGGGTTCATCTGGAGTTCAGTTCGCCGGCGGCAGCTTGGCGAGTTCGCGCTTGAGCGCCGCCACGTCGGACTGCGAGCGCTCGACCTGCGCCTTGAGCTCGGCCGTGCGGTCCAGGTACTTCTGGAAGTTGGCCTCGCCGCCGAGCCGCTCCGGCTGGCCGTTGTTGTATTCCTTCTGCAGCGCCGCCAGCCGGTCTTCCTCGCGCTTGAGTTCGCTCTCGAGGATGCGCCGGCGGTCGCTGTCGCGCTGCCGCTGCTGCTCGGCCTCGACCTTGGCCTCCTGCGCCGCTGCGGCGGGGCCGGTCGGCGCGGCCTTGCGGATCGGTTGCACCACCGTCACCGGCGCGCCTTCGATGGTCCGGCAGCCGCGCGCGGCGGCTTCCTTGCTGGTGATCTGGTCGGTGTAGAGGTTGCCGGGACAGCGGTAGACCGTGCCCTTGTCCTGGGCCGCCGCCGCGAGCATGGCGCCGCCCAGCAGCAGGCCGATGACGACCCGCGCCGCTCCGCGTTTGAACTCTTTGTCAGCTTGCCCGTATCCGTTCATCCAGCGCTCCCTTGGCATCAGTGAGCATAACGCCCGTGCACTCGCGCCCGCCGACGCCCGACCCGCGCTGCGGCGGTCGCCCAACAAAAAAGGGGACGGCCGAAGCCGTCCCCTTGCGGAGGTACGTGATGGAGTGCCGGATTACAGGCTGTAGTACATGTCGAACTCGACAGGGTGGGTCGCCATGCGGAAGCGCGTGACCTCCTGCATCTTGAGCTCGATGTAGGCGTCGATGTAGGCATCGGTGAACACGCCGCCCTTGGTCAGGAAGGCGCGATCCTTGTCGAGGTACTCGAGCGCCTGGTCCAGGCTGTGGCAGACGGTCGGGATCTTCGCGTCCTCTTCCGGCGGCAGGTGGTAGAGGTCCTTGGTGGCGGCCTCGCCCGGGTGGATCTTGTTCTCGACGCCGTCCAGGCCGGCCATCAGCAGCGCCGCAAAGCCCAGGTAGGGGTTCATCAGCGGATCCGGGAAGCGCGCCTCGACGCGACGGCCCTTCGGGTTGGCGACGTGCGGGATGCGGATCGAGGCCGAGCGATTCTTCGACGAGTAGGCCAGCTTGACCGGCGCTTCGAAGCCCGGCACCAGCCGCTTGTAGGAGTTGGTGCCCGGGTTGGTGATCGCGTTCAGCGCACGCGCGTGCTTGATGACGCCGCCGATGTAGAACAGCGCAAATTCGCTCAGTCCGGCATAGCCGTCGCCGGCAAACAGGTTCTTGCCGTCCTTCCAGACGCTCTGGTGCACGTGCATGCCCGAGCCGTTGTCGCCGACGATCGGCTTGGGCATGAAGGTCGCGGTCTTGCCGTAGGCATGGGCGACGTTCTGGATCACGTACTTCTGCAGTTGCACCCAGTCGGCGCGCTGCAGCAGCGTGCTGAACTTGGTGCCGATCTCCATCTGCCCGGCGTTGGCCACCTCGTGGTGATGGACCTCGCACGGAATGCCCACCGATTCGAGGATCAGGCACATCTCGGAGCGCATGTCCTGGAACGAGTCGACCGGCGGGGTCGGGAAGTAGCCGCCCTTCACCGAGGGGCGGTAGCCGGAGTTGCCGTGTTCGTACTCCTTGCCCGTGTTCCACGCCGCCTCTTCCGACTCGATCTTCGAGAAGCAGCCCGACATGTCGTTGCTCCAGCGCACGCTGTCGAACACGAAGAACTCGGGCTCGGGTCCGAAGTACGCGGTATCGCCCAGGCCCGAAGCCTTCATGTAGGCCTCGGCGCGCTTGGCCAGCGAGCGCGGATCGCGCTCGTAGGGCTTGCCGTCGGTGGGCTCCACCACGTCGCAGGTCAGGATCAGCGTCGGCTCTTCGAAGAAGGGATCGATGTTGGCCGTGTTCGGGTCCGGCATCAGCAGCATGTCGGAGGCTTCGATGCCCTTCCAGCCGGCGATCGACGAGCCGTCGAAGGCATGGCCCGAGCTGAACTTGTCTTCATCGAAATGCGAGACGGGCACGCTGACGTGCTGTTCCTTGCCGCGGGTGTCGGTGAAACGGAAGTCGACGAACTTGACTTCGTTCTCCTTCACCAGCTTCATCACGTCGGCGACGGTCTTGTTGGACATCGGGTTCTCCTGGCGGGGCGCTTGATCGGGAATGATGGGGAGGTGGGCGGTGACGGCCTGTTGGCGCACCCACCCCGTCGAGGCCTTGAGGCTCGGCCGAGATTATGCAGAAACCATGCCCACTTCCGGGGCGCCGGAGCCGCGCGCAAGACAGCAGCAACGGCCACGCATCAGAGCCGTCAGGGATGAGCCGCACCAGATCGGCGCCACCAAGGCACCGCAATGAGGCGTCCGCAGACTCAACGCACCAGCTCGGGGCCGAGCCTTGCGCCATGGGCCTCGAGACCGGCGCGCAGCGCAGCGAAGGCCGCAGCCGCGCCGGCGATCGGCGCCTTGACGCCCAGTTCGATGTGGCGGCCATGGACCGGGTGGTCGACGCTCGGCAGGCTGAAGACCTTGACGCCTTCGAACTGCGCTTCGATCGCCTCCATCAGCGGCGTCAGCGTGGCCTCCATCGCGCCGTAGACGATGACCGAGCGCTCCTCGCGCCGGCCGCTGCCGTGCAGCGACGCGTAGGGACCGTCGAGCAGCGTGGCGATCATCGGCCACGCCATCACCGGGAAGCCGGGCACGAAGTGCACCGTGCCGCCGCCGCTGCCACGGCAGCTGAAGCCGGGGATCTTGTTGAATGGGTTGGCGATCAGCTCGGCACCGGCCGGGAACACGCCCATGTTGAGCCGGTGCACGTTGTCGGGCCGATCCGGCTCGAAGCTCGTGCCCTGCTCGGCTGCCACGTCGCGCATGCGCTCGAGGATCAGCTCGCGCGCCCGGGGATGCAGCGCCAGTTCGACGCCGAGCGCGGCGGCCGCGCATTGCCGCGTGTGGTCATCGGGCGTGGCGCCAATGCCGCCGCAGGAAAACACCGCGTCGCCGCCGGCGAAGGCCTCGCGCAGGACAGCGGTGATCGCACCGCGATCGTCACCGACGTAGCGCGCCCATGACAGTGCGAGCCCGCGCTCGCCGAGCAGTTCGATGACCTTGGGCAGGTGCTTGTCCTCGCGCTTGCCGGAGAGGATCTCGTCGCCAATGATGATCAGGCCGAAGTTCATGCAGCGTCTCGTCAGCAGATGGCCAGGCCGAATCTTGAATCGGCGCCGGCAGCGACCGGCGCGGCGGCGAGCACGGCCATCAGATAGTGGGCGAACCACAGGCACGCGAAACCGAAGACCACCGTGTACCAGCCCATCACCAGCACCACCAGCCACGGCGCGTAGATCAGCGCTGCCGCGCTCAGCAGCCAGAGAGTCGACGCGGCGCCGGCAAGCAGCCCGCACAGCAGGCCGATCGCCAGCAGCGGCCAGCGGTGCACACGCAGCAGGCGCCGCCGCTGCACGGGCGAGGCATGCTCCGCGAGCGCCTCGAAGCCGATCACGCGCCAGGCCAGCCAGCCCCAGACCAGCGGCGGAACCAGCAAGGCCAGCGGCGGAATCAGCCACAGCGGCAGGCTCGCGAGCAGCACGGTCAGCGCCAGCAGGGTCGACAGCAGCACCCGCGTGATCGAGGGCCACGGCGCCGGCGGCTCGCAGCGCGCCAGCGCCGGGAAGCGGCGTTGCGCCACCAGTCGCGTCACGCGGCGTGTCATGAACAGCGCGACCGCCAGCAACGAGGCGATCGCCAGCAGCGGCACCGTCAGCGCGACCACCACCAGCGGCGCGATCACCGAGCGCAGCGCACCGGCGCCGACCGCGTCGAGCCAGTCCAGCACGCCGGCGCCCAGTGCCCAGCGCTCGAGCGCGCCCTGCACCGCATCGAGCGCGGGCTCCCAGAACCACCAGCCGAGCAGCAAGGCCAGCAGGCTGGTCAGCAGCATCGGTACCAGCGACCAGAGAAAGACGCGCGGCAACAGGCAGTAGCCGCAGGCACGGCGCAGCGAGTCGAGCCAGAGGCGCGCGGCGGTGCCCGTCACGTCAGATCCATGAAGGGGTTGTGCGCGACTTCCCAAAGCGCGCCGTCGGGGTCGGCGAAGTAGCCGCTGTAGCCGCCCCAGTGTGTCGCCGCCGCCGGCTTGACCAGGCGCGCGCCGGCCGCGACCGCCTGCGCGATCACCGCATCGACCGCTGCCGGCGACGCCTCGTTGTGGGCCAGCGTGAAGCCGGCAAACGCAGCGGCCGCGCCATCGTCGGCCAGGCCGGCATCGGCCGCGAGCGCCGCGCGGCCGAACAGCGCCAGCATGCAGCGCTCGCCGACCTCGAAGAAGGCGATGGCCCCGGCCACGCTGCCGGCCGCCAGCGGCCAGCCGAGGCCGTCGCGATAGAAGCGGATCGAACGATCGAGATCGCGTACGCCGAGCGTGACGAGACTGAGCTTGGGTTTCATGGCCGGAAGAACAGGTGGGGGCGCCGAGCGCCGACGAGTGTAGCCAGCCCTGCCCGCCGATCCGGTGCGCCGCGCCCGATCGGCAGCAGCGGCGTTTCACGACGCGCAGCCGGCAGTTCGTCGCAAGCGGCTGTAGCTTCGCCGTCCTGCTGCCTAGAGTCTCGTCATCGATCGCTGGCCGATCACCGCCTCTAGAAACAGGAGCACGTCATGTCACCGTCACGCACTTCGATCGCTGCCACCTTCTTCGGCGTGGTGGTCGCCACCCTCGGCGCCGCCGCGATCCAGGCCCATGAAGTCCGTCAGGCCGCCGAGCCGGTGGTGGTGCAACTCGAGCGGGTCGAGATCGTCGGCCACCGCGAGGCACAGGTCGCACTGGCGCCGGCCGAGCGCCAGCACTGAACCACTACATCTGCCGGAACAGGTGCAGGTAGCTGCGGCTGACCGGCAACAACTCGCTGCGGTCCTTCAGCTGCACCTCGGCGGTGTCGTTCGGGCCGCGCAGCACCTGCACCACGCGGTGCAGGTTGACGATCACCGAGCGATGGACCTGCACGAAGCGTTGCGGGTCGAGCTCCTCGGCCAGCTCGCGGATCGTGCGCCGGATCAGCGCCTCGCCGCCGTCCCAGACGACCAGCGTGTACTTCTCGTCCGAGCGCAGGTAGCTGACCTGCTCGACCGGGATCAGCTTCACCGCCGGCCCGACCGAGGCCCGGATCCATTGCAGCCATGGCCCGCCCGGCCCCGCCGTTACGCCGCTGGCGCGCAGCCGGGCGGCGAGTTGGTCAAGCAGGCCGTCGAAGGGCTGCTCGCCGCCCGGCTCGGACGCCGAGGCCAGCCGGGCACCGGCGCTGCGCTCGTGCAGGCGCTGCTGCAGGCGCCTGACGGTCTCGGCCAGCCTCGGCTCGTCGAAGGGCTTGACGAGGTAGTCCGCCGCGCCCTGTTCGAAGGCCTGCACCGCATGCTCGTCGTAGGCGGTGATGAAGACGATCAGCGCATCGCTTCCGATCGCGCGCGCCGCCTCGATGCCGCTCAGGCCCGGCATGCGGATGTCGAGGAAGGCGATCTCGGGCCGCTCGGCCTCGAACAGCGCCACCGCTTCGCGGCCGTTGCGGGCCACGCCCACGACTTGCAGTTCCGGCCACAGCTCGGCCAGCAGGCGCTCGAGGCGCTCGCGCAGCAGCGGCTCGTCGTCGGCGATCAGCGCGCGCGGCGCGGCAAGGCTCTGGTTCATGGCGCAGTGGCCGACTGCACGAGTGCCGCCGGCAGGTGGATCTCGGCACGCAGGCCATGGCCGTCGGCGCCGGTTCCGAGTTCGAGTCGCGCGCTCGGGCCGTAGAAGGCGGCCAGGCGCTCGCGCAGGTTGGTCAGGCCGAAGCCGGCCGGCGCGGTCTCGTCGAGGCCGACGCCGCTGTCCTCGACCCAGATGCAGACGCCGCCATCGTCTTTTGCACTCGCACCGACCTCGATGCGGCCCCCGCTCTCGCTCGGATCGATGCCGTGGCGCACCGCGTTCTCGACCAGCGTCAACAGCGCCATCGGCGGGAAGTGCAGCGCGGCGAGCGACGCCGGCAACCGGATCGCACTGCCCAGCCGATCGGGCATGCGCAGCTCCATCAACTGCAGGTAGGCCCGCACCAGCGCCATCTCGGCTTCGAGCGTGCCGCGCGACTCGCGCAGGCGCGGCACCGCGGCGCGCAGGTAGTCGATCAGGCTCTGGAGCACCGGCGCCGCACGCGGCGAGCCGGTCTCCACCAGCGCCTGCACGTTGGCCAGCGTGTTGAAGAGGAAATGCGGTTCGATCTGCGCATGCATCAGGCGCAACTGGGTATCGAGGGCCTGCCGCTCCAGCGTCTCGCGCTCGAGTTGGAAGCGCAGCGCCTGCGTGCGCGCCTGCGCCTCGCGCTCGCGCACCAGCGCGCCGAGCGTCAGCACCAGGCCGAGGAACAGCCCGGACCCGGCGACCAGCACGAAGCCGGTGAGCCGCGCCTCGTTGCGCACCACCTCGGCCGGATTCCAGCCGGCGGCCACGGTGGCGACGAAGAAGGCGCCCAGTGGCGCCAGCAGCGCTACCGCCAGCGTCTGTGCCAGCCAGCGCGGCACCATGTTCTGCTGCCAGTTGCCGGCCAGCGTGAAGCCCAGCATCAGCACCAGCGCGACCGCGGCCACGCGCAGCCACAGGTTGAGGAACGAGGACACGAAGATCGGGTTCAGCGCCGCCGCGACCAGCGTGGCCAGCAGCAGCACCGTGCCGACCCGGCGCCAGCCGAGGCCGGCCCACCAGCGGCCGTCGGCCTGAGGATTGTTCGGATCGGTGGCGGTCATCGAGCTCATGCGGCGGACGATAGCCGCAGCCGCCATGCCACCACAAGCGCGGTGCCGATCCGCGGTGACGAACTGCGGTAAAGCGGGTACTGGTGGCGGCCGGCGGCGCCGATCAGCGCGCCAGCGACTGCACCAGCAGGCCCAGCAGCGCCGAGCCGGCCAGCACCGGGATCACGCCGAGCCGCCAGCGCAGCAGCGCCAGCGCCGCGCCGGTGCCGATCAGCAGCGCCGGCCATTCGAGTCCGGCCAGCCGGCCGCGCAAGCCGGCGTCCGGCCACAGGACATGCAGCGCCAGCACCAGGCCGAGTTGCACGATCACGCCGACCACCGCCGCGCTGATCGCCCGCAGCGGCGCCGCCAGCCGCGGCAGCCCGCGCGTGGCCTCGACCCACGGCGCGCCGGCCAGGATGAAGACGAAGCTGGGCAGGAAGGTGAAGAAGCTCGCCACCAGCGCCGCCGCCACGCCCGAAGCCAGCGGCGTGCCGAGCATCGGCTGCTGCCAGCCACCCAGGAAGCCGACGAAGCTGACGATCATGATCAGCGGCCCGGGCGTCGATTCGCCGAGGGCGAGCGCCGTGATCATCTGCGGCGTCGTAACCCAGCCATGCACCTCGACCGCCGCCTGCATCACGTAGGGCAGCACCGCGTAGGCGCCGCCGAAGGTCAGCAGCGCCGCCTTGGTGAAGAACCAGGCCATCGAGCTCAGCAGCACGTGGTCGCTCGCGAGCAGCAAGGCATACGCCACCACGCCGAGCACGAGCCCGCCCCCGCCGAATACCCACAACGCGCGCAAGCGATGTGCGGCCTGCGCCGGCGGCGGCGTGTCGTCGTCGATCCAGGCGCGTGGATGAAGGGCTGCCGGTGCGACGCTGGCATGTGTCTCGGTCGTCGGCGCGCGATCGAGTCCGATGCCGAGCACCGCCGCCGCCAGCAGCACTAGGGGAAACGGGGTCTCCAGTGCCACCGCCAGCAGCGAGCCGAGTGCAATCGCGCGGTGCAAGCGAGTCTTGAGCGTGCGGCTCCCAAGCCGCCAGCCGGCTTGCGCGACCAGCGCCACCACCGCCGGCTGCACGCCGTACAGCAGGTCCCGCGCCAGCGGGTGGCCGCCGAACACCATGTAGGCCCAACCGAGGCCGATCATCAGCAGCAAGGCGGGCAGGATGAACAGCAGCCCGGCCGCGATGCCGCCGCGCGTGCCGTGCATCAGCCAGCCGGTGTAGGTGGCGAGCTGCTGCGCCTCCGGTCCCGGCAGCAGCATGCAGTAGTTCAACGCATGCAGGAAGCGGCCTTCGGAGAGCCAGCGCCGGCGCTCCACCAGTTCGGCATGCATCAGCGCGATCTGGCCGGCCGGGCCGCCGAAGCTGATGAAGCCCAGCTTCCCCCAGAAGCCCAGCGCCTCGCGCAGCGTGGGCGCCACGGGTGGCGTGGCGGTCGGGGCTACAGGGTCGATGGGCATGCGGGCGGCATCATGCCAGCGCCGCCGGGCGATGCGGCAGCACGGCTGGATGTGCTTCCACGCGCCCATGAAAAGGGCCGCCCGCAGGCGGCCCTCGTGTCGCGCAGCGCGGTGCTCAGGCCCCGGCGCGCACCAGCTTGGCGTCGAGCGCCTGGACGAGCGAATCGGCACTGTCGCGCAGATGGGCGCGCGCCTCGGCCGACAGCCCCGGCCGGCCCGAGGCCGACTGCAGCTTGCCGCGCAGCTGCTGCGCCTCGGCGCGCAGCAGGCTGCGGGCATCGGCGCGGCTCATCGCGGTGGGCCTGAGCAGCATCGCGGAGACGCGGTTGACGTATTCACGCTGCAACTCGCGGCGGGCACCGGGAATGTCGCCACTGGCGCCGAGCTCGCTCCAGACCTCGCGCGTCAGCCGCCCGTAGAGCTCGCTGAGGTGGAACACCTGCGAAGGCTTGTCGACCTTGGCCTCGCTGTCGAGGATGCGCGCGGCCACGCCGTCGCTCATCAGCTGGCCGAGCACGGCGCGCTGGTTCTGCAGCAGCAGCTGGGTCAGCGAGAAGTCGCTGCCGACCGGCCCGCCGGGCTCGCCGAGCGAGTCGCCGCGCTCGTGGAAGTCGGGCGCCATGCGCCGCTGCAGCGATGGCGAGAGCTTGAAGGCGTCGGCCGCCAGCACGCGCGTGGCGAGCAGGTCGAGCGCCTCGCGCTGCTTGGCGGCGTTGGTCGGCTCCAGCGGGTCGCGGCCGCTACCGGGGAAGTCGCGCAGCGTGCGCACGCCGCCGATCTGGCGGGACAGCACGCTCGAGGCGCGGCCGACGTCGCGCAGCGCGTAGCCCACCGAGCGACGCAGCACGGCGAAGTCGGCGTTGGCCTTGAGCTGGCGCGTCTCCTGGCGCGCGAACAGGTCGCGGGCGATGTCGAAGCGCTTGCGAGCAAAGCCGATCGGGTCCTCGCCGAGGTCCATCTGCAGCGACTCGGGGTCGATGCCGAGGTAGTTGTCCTCGTCGGTCGCGTAGGCCAGCAGCGGCTCGGCGCTGCGCGCGGCGATGCGCTGCAGCTCGGCCGCCTCGTCCTTGGCGTCGATCGGCTTGTAGCCGTACTCGATGACCCAGTAGTCGTAGGGGCCGAGCGTGGGCGTGAAAGCGGTCAACGGCCGCTGGCCGGGTCCGGCCAGGTTGACCGGCGAGTACTCCATCACCGAGCCGGTCAGCCCGTTGCTGGCGACGAATGCCGGGTCGTTGATCTGCGCTTGAGTGAACACGCGCGAGGCACGGAAGTTGTGGCGCAGCCCGAGCGTGTGGCCGACCTCGTGCATCGACACGTCCTTCAGGTAGGCCAACACGTGGGCCTCGGCCTCGGGGCTGTCGGGATCGAGATCGCCGCGCGCCTCGAGCACGTCGAGCGCGTAGCCGAGCTGCTCGGTCGCGTGGTCGGCGTAGCTGCAACGCATCATCTCGCCGAGCGATGCATGCGGCCCCGCCTCGAAGTGCGAGTGCTCGCCGGCCGAGGCGGCCAGGATCTGGGTCCGCTCGTTGCGACGCGCACGCGAAGACAGGCTCTCGAAGCCGATGTCGGCGTCGAGGATCTCGCCGCTGCGCGGGTCGACGTGGCTGGGCCCGATCGCACCGAAGGCTGGCGCCGAGTTGGTCATCCAGCGGATCGAGGCACGGTTGACGTCGAGGGTGTCGAAGTCGGCGTCGGCCGGCTGCTGGATGACAACGATCGCGTTCTTGAAGCCGATCTTCTCGAAGGCCTTGTTCCACTCGAGCGCACCGGCGGCGATCGGTGCGCGGTAGTTCTCGGGGATGTTGCGGTCGAGCCAGAAGGTGATCGGCTTGACCGGCTCCGACAGCGCGGCCGCCGGGTCCTTCTTTTCGAGCCGCCAGCGGTTGATCAGGCGCTGCCTGGGGCTGCGCGCGAGATCGTCGCTGAAGTCGCTGACCACGGTCTGGAAGTAGCCCAGGCGCGGGTCGGCCTTGCGCGCCGCCATCGGCTGCTCGGGCAGCACCGACAGCGAGTAGTGCATCGTCATGAACAGGCTGCGCACGTCGGGCAGCGACTTCGGCACGGTCGGCACCGGCGTGCCGGGCGGCGTGTTCGGCTGCGCGACCGCGATGCCGGCGCTGGCGTAGTGGTTGAGCGTTTCCAGCACCAGCAGCTCGGCGCTGTTGCGCACCGTGGTCAGTGCCGAGTTGCCGCGGTCGAGCGCGTAGTTCTGGCGATAGAGCCGCTGCAGCGCGATGCCGATGCCCGGCAGGTCGCTGACGAACAGCGCGCTGGCGTCGACCAGCACCGAGCCGCGCTCCGGATGCGCGGCGCTGGCCACCGGTGCGCTGCCGAGCAGGCTCGGCGAGAACGCGCTCTTGACCGCCAGTGCGGCCGGCGAGCCGTCCTTGGCGACGAAATCGGTGTTGACCGCGATCATCTGCACCTGGTTGCCGACGCGGCGGAACTGCAACGCCTGCGGCGTGCTGACCGGCCCCGCCCAGCTGCCGGCCATCAGGCCGCCGAACAGCATGTTCTCGCCGATGCCGGTCGCGAACTTGGGGCTCAGGAAGTAGGTCTTCTTGAAGTCCTCGGGCCGCAGCTCGAGCCAGGTCTTCTCATCCTTGCGCCAGACCGCGATCAGGCCGGCGCTCTCCTTGGCGTCCTTGGCCACGGTGGCGAAGGGCGGCGGCGCGCCGGCGGCGGGCGCCGCGGCCGGTCGAGCCGCCGTCGGTGCCGAGGCACCGGCGTTCGGTGCCGCAGCAGCGGCAACCGGCGTCGCCGGCGCGGCGGAGGTCGCGGCCGACGCCACGGCGGCGTCGGCCTTGGCCGGTTCGGCGGTCGGCGCGGTGGTCGCGCAGCCGGCCAGCGCCAGCAGGGCCGCCAGCGCCAGCGGCGTGACGCGAATCGAGGAGATCGGGGATAGGCTCATCGGGAAACGGAGTTCATGCAAGAACCCGCATCTTGCGTGAGCCGCGCCCAGCTGCCCATTCGGGCAGACGCCACGTCGCATGCCCGCGACGTGGCGTCGACTCAGGCGTGCAGCGCCTTGAAACGCAGGCGATGCGGGCGGGCGCCCTCCTCGCCAAGGCGCTTCTTCTTGTCGGCCTCGTACTCCTGGTAGTTGCCGTTGAAGAAGACCCACTTGGAATCGTCCTCGCTGGCCAGGATGTGGGTGCAGATGCGGTCGAGGAACCAGCGATCGTGCGAGATCACCATCGCGCTGCCGGCAAATTCGAGCAGCGCGTCTTCGAGCGCGCGCAGCGTTTCGACGTCGAGGTCGTTCGAGGGTTCGTCGAGCATCAGCACGTTGCCGCCCTTGGCCAGGGTCTTGGCCAGATGCAGCCGGCCGCGTTCGCCGCCCGACAGGCTCTTGACCAGCTTCTGCTGGTCGTTGCCCTTGAAGTTGAAGCGGCCGAGGTAGGCACGCGAGGGCATCACGAACTTGCCGACCACGATGTTGTCGAGGCCGCCGGAGACGTCCTGCCAGACGGTCTTTTCACCGTCGAGCGACTCGCGGCTCTGGTCGACGAAGGCCAGCTTCGCGGTCGGGCCGATCTTGACCTCGCCGCTGTCGGGCTTCTCGATGCCCTGGATCATGCGGAACAACGTCGACTTGCCGGCGCCGTTGGGACCGATGATGCCGACGATCGCGCCGGCCGGCACCTTGAAGCTGAGGTCGTCGATCAGCACCCGCTCGCCGAAGCTCTTGGTGACATTGACGAACTCGAGCACTTCGTTGCCGAGCCGGTCCGAGACCGGGATGAAGATCTCGTTGGTCTCGTTGCGCTTCTGGTAGTCGACGTCGCTGAGTTCCTCGAAGCGCGCCATCCGCGCCTTGCTCTTGGCCTGGCGCCCCTTGGGATTGGAGCGCACCCACTCGAGCTCCTTCTTCATCGCCTTGGTGCGCGCGTCCTCGGTCTTCTGCTCGAGTTCGAGCCGCTCCTCCTTCTGCTCGAGCCAGGTGCTGTAGTTGCCCTTGTACGGAATGCCGCGGCCGCGGTCGAGTTCGAGGATCCACTCGGCGGCGTTGTCGAGGAAATAGCGATCGTGGGTGATCGCGACCACGGTGCCGCCGAAACGCTTGAGGAAGACTTCCAGCCACTCGACCGACTCGGCATCGAGGTGGTTGGTCGGCTCGTCGAGCAGCAGCATGTCGGGCTGGCTCAGCAGCAGGCGGCAGAGCGCAACGCGACGCTTCTCGCCGCCCGAGAGGTTGCCGATCAGCGCGTCCCACGGCGGCAGGCGCAGCGCGTCGGCGGCGATCTCGAGCTGCAGGTCGGTGTTGGCGCTGCCGGCGGCGGCGATGATGGCCTCCAACTCGGCCTGCTCGGCGGCCAGCTTGTCGAAGTCGGCGTCGGGTTCGGCGTACTCGGCGTAGACCTCGTCGAGCCGCTTCTGCGCGGCCAGCACGCCGCCGATGCCCTCTTCGACCGCCTGGCGCACGGTCTGCGTGGCGTCCATCTGCGGCTCCTGCGGCAGGTAGCCGATCTTGATGCCGGGCATTGGCACCGCTTCGCCCTCGATCTCGCTGTCGATGCCGGCCATGATCTTCAGCAGCGTCGACTTACCCGAGCCGTTGAGGCCGAGCACGCCGATCTTGGCGCCGGGGAAGAAGGACAGCGAGATGTCCTTGAGGATCTGACGCTTCGGGGGAACGATCTTCCCCACGCGGTTCATCGTGTAGACGTACTGGGCCATGGTGTGCAGCAGCTCTTTCCTGGAAACGGGGTGGCCCGCGGTGGCGGCGCGGACGGCGCCGGAGGCGGGCAATGCCGCTATTGTCGCCGCCCGGCAAGGCTGATGCTTTGCTGCTAGGTTCACGCGACGTTCTAGGAGAGTCATGCCGCGCCTGCTGATCCTGTTTTCGCTGGTCAACCTGGTGATCGGCTCCGGCGCCTTCGTCGTCGCCGGCATCCTGCAGCCGATCGCCACGGATCTCGGCGTCGGCATTCCCGCCGCCGGCCAGGCCATGACGGCCTACGCGCTGGCCACCGCGCTGCTGGCGCCGCCGATGCTGGTCGCCACCGGACGCTGGCCGCGCAAGCATGCGCTGCTGCTGGCGCTGGCGCTGTTCACGCTCGGCAACCTCGTCTGCGCGCTGGCGCCGAGCCTGGCGGTGCTGCTCGCGGGCCGCGTGCTGATGGGCCTGGGCGCGATGTTCACGCCGATCGCCGCCGGCATCGCGGTCGCGCTGGTCGAGCCGGCGCGGCGCGGCAAGGCACTGGCCTTCGTCTTCCTCGGCATCAGCCTGAGCTACGTGGTCGGGCTCCCGCTCGGTTCCTGGCTCGGGCTGCGCTTCGGCTGGCACGCGCCGATCGCGCTGATCGCCGCGCTCGGTGCGGCCGCGCTGGTGCTGGTCGCGCTCAAGGTTCCGGCCTCGTTGCAGGTGCCGGGCGCGAGCTTCGAGGGGCTCGGCGGACTGCTGCGGCGGGGCGAGATCCTTCGCACCCTGTTGCTGACCCTGCTCTACTTCACCGCGATCTTCTGCGTCTTCGCCTACATCGGACCGGTGCTGCAGAGCCTGCGGCCGATGAGCCCGGGCCTGCAGAGCTTCACGCTGATGCTGTTCGGGCTGTCGGGGGTGGCCGGCACGCTGGTCGGCGGCTGGGCCAACGACCACTTCGGTACCCGCCGCACGCTGGTGGTCCAGCTCAGCCTGCTCGGCACGATGATGGCGCTGGTACCGCTGACGGCAGGCTCGCTGACTGCCATCGTCACGGTGCTTTTGGTCTGGGGCGTCTGCGGCTTCGGGATGATGGCGCCACAGCAGGCGCGCCTGGTCTCGGGCGCACCCGCGCAGGCGCCGCTGCTGCTGTCGCTGAACACCTCGATGCTCTACATCGGCACCGCGCTCGGGGCCGCGCTCGGCGGGCTGTTCGCTGCCCCGCTCGGCTTTGACCGGCTGGCCTGGATCGGCGTGCCGCTGGCGCTGCTCGGGCTGCTGACGCTGGTCGTCGGCCGGCGCCGGCCGTCACCGGCCATGTCATGATTTGGTGATGGACTCCATCACCTCCAACTCCCCGGCAGCCGGCGCCGTGCCCGACTCGCTGCTGCGCATCACCCATATCGTCTACGCGCTGCACGCGCTCGGGCTGGCGATCGGCGCCTTCGGCGCGGCCAGCGTGGTCGGCTCCTTCCTGTTCGGCTGGCCGTCGATCATCGCGGTGATCATCAACTACGTGAAGCGCGGCGAGGCGCGCGGCACCTGGCTCGAGTCGCACTTCTCCTGGCAGATCCGCACCTTCTGGTACGCGCTGCTGTGGTCGGTGCTGGCGGTGCTGGTCGCGTTCACGATCATCGGCCTGCCGATCACCGTGGTGATGTTCGTCGTGCTCGGCATATGGGCCATCTACCGCATCGCGCGCGGCTGGCTGCGGCTCAAGGACAAGCAGCCGATGCCGGTCTGAGTTACCCCTGCACAGCGGCCCTGGGCCGCTGCCAGTTAGAATGCAGGTTCGCGCAGCGTTACCAGTCACGCTGCCGCAGTCGATTCCGACGCCTCCCAACTCTTCGTGCCCGCCGACTGGGGCGCTCTTCACGAGCCGCCGCAGGCCGAGCCGGTCCGCCCTTGTGCGGACACTCAAACCCACATGACCTTCGACGACCTGGGCCTGGCCCAGCCGATTCTTCGTGCCGTGCACGAATCCGGCTACACGACTCCCACCCCGATCCAGAGCCAGGCCATTCCGGCCGTGATGGCCGGCGGTGACCTGCTCGCCGGCGCCCAGACCGGCACCGGCAAGACCGCCGGCTTCACGCTGCCGATCCTGCACAAGCTGGCTGCGGTCGATGCCAAGCGCGACCACCACGGCCGCGTGCCGGTGCGCTGCCTGATCCTCACGCCGACCCGCGAACTCGCGGCGCAGGTGGAGGAAAGCGTGCGCACCTACGGCCGCTTCCTCAAGCTCAGCAGCATGGCGATGTTCGGCGGCGTCGGCATGCAGCCGCAGATCGACAAGCTGCGCCGTGGCGTCGACATCCTCGTTGCCACCCCCGGCCGCCTGCTCGACCACCACCAGCAGCGCACGCTCGACCTCAGCAAGGTCGAGATCCTGGTGCTCGACGAAGCCGACCGCATGCTCGACATGGGCTTCATCCACGACATCAAGAAGGTGCTGGCGGTAGTGCCCAAGGACAAGCAGAGCCTGCTGTTCTCGGCCACCTTCAGCGACGAGATCAAGGCCCTGGCCGACAAGCTGCTGAACAAGCCGCAGGTGATCGAGGTCGCGCGCCGCAACACCACCGCCGAGCGCATCGAGCAGAAGGTGATCACGGTTGGCCGTGAGCGCAAGAAGGAACTGCTGGCGCACCTGGTCAAGAGCAACGACTGGCACCAGGTGCTGGTCTTCACGCGCATGAAGCATGGTGCCAACCGCCTGGTCGAGTATCTCGAGCAGCAGGGCATCAGCGCGATGGCGATCCACGGCAACAAGAGCCAGGGTGCGCGCACCAAGGCGCTGTCGGAGTTCAAGGCCGGCTCGCTGCAGGTGCTGGTGGCGACCGACATCGCCGCACGCGGCATCGACATCGATCAGCTGCCGCATGTCGTGAACTACGAGCTGCCCAACGTGCCGGAAGACTACGTGCACCGCATCGGCCGCACCGGCCGCGCCGGCGCCGAGGGCGAGGCGCTGAGCCTGGTCTGCATGGACGAGGAAGGCTTCCTCGCCGACATCGAGCGCCTGATCAAGCAGCGCATCCCGCGCGAGGCGGTGGCAGGCTTCGAGGCCCCGGCCAGCGAGCGTCCGGAGCCGATCCAGATCGGCCGTCGCACGCTCGGCGGTGGTGGTGGCGGCGGGCGCGGCCAGGGCCGTCCCGGCGGGGCTCGTCCCGGCGCAGGTTCTGGATCGCGCAGCGGCGCTCCGGCCGGCGCTCCGCGCGGCAATGGGGCACGGTCGGGCCACGGCGGCGGCCGCAGCGGTGGTGGCAACGGCGGCGGCTACCGCAGCGGCCGTTAAGAATTGACGATGCGGCGCGGGCACCGACTCGCGCACGCAACGCTTTAGGCCCAACCCACGAGCTTTGGGCTGACGCTGGCGGCCCTCTGTGGCACGCTGGCCTGCATGCGGGTTGTGTCGATGTTGTCGGCGACGTCCCCCGTGCAGGATGTGCAAGGGGCGGCGCCGCGCCGTGCCCTGCTGGCCGGGGCCACCGGACTGGTCGGACGCGAGTTGCTGCGCCTGCTGGCGGCCGACTCGCGCTACGCCGAGGTGCACGTTCTCGCGCGGCGACCGCTGACGGATCAGCCCGTGGTTCGCAAGATGAGCGTCGAGATCGGCCCGCTGGCCGGCGCCAGCAGCGTGCCAGCCGCCGACGATGTCTACCTCGCGTTGGGCACCACGATCCGCGCAGCCGGTTCGCAGGAGGCTTTTCGCCGCGTCGATCTCGACCTCGTCGTGCACCTCGCCCGACTAGCACGCATAGCCGGCGCCACGCGGCTGGCCGTGGTCTCGGCGCTGGGAGCCGACCCCGCTTCGCGCGTGTTCTACAACCGCGTCAAGGGCGAGATGGAAGCCGCGGTGCAGACGCTCGGCTACCGAAGCGTCGTGATCGCCCGCCCCTCGCTGCTCAGCGGCGACCGCGCAACGCTCGAGCAGAAGCCACGCCCTGGCGAGCGCGCCGCCCTGGCCCTGCTCGCCCCGCTCGGGCAATGGCTGCCCTCGGTCTGGCGGCCGGTGCCGGCACGCGCGGTGGCGCGCGCGATGATCGAGAGCCTGCGCAAGCCGGCGCCGGGATCGACCCTGCTCGACTCGCGCGCCCTCGGCCAGTTCGATCTCTAGGTCACACTCTGTAGTCGCTGCTCACAGCATGGGATCCGCACGCGTCCTAGAGTGCGTGCATGTTCAAGCGTCCCGCTCAGCAGGCGGTGCCGGGTCCGGTCGCCCGGCGCCGTGGTGAAGACTGGTCGAGCGCATGGCAGGGCCACGAGATCCTTGTCTGCCATGGCGACGAGGTGGTCGACCGTATCGACACCGAAGCGATCGAGCGCGTGATCTTCGTCCACGCTGGCGAAACGTTGAGCGCCGGTGCGCTGCCCTTCGCGGTGGTGGTGTTGCCCGACGACTGCATCGTGCTGCCGGCTGCCACCGGCTTTGCCGGTCGCGTGCACTTCGAGCGCCAGAGCTTCTGGGATGCGCGCAACTGCATCTACTGGGTGCACCTGCGCCAGGCCACGCTGCCGCCGAAGTGCAAGACGCGCAGCGCGCGACATCTGCTGCGCGCCGAGGTCCGCTTCCTGCGCCTGCCGCGCGCCGAGCTTCAGCCCTGGCTCGAGCGCTGGCCGGTCGAGGGACCACAAAGCTGGGATCAGCGGCGCTGGAGCCGCATCGAGGGCGCCAGGGCGTTCGGCGGGGGAACGCCGTCGACGCCCGGCGGGCTGCGCTAGCCCCCGCCGACAGCACTCAATCGAAGCGTCCGGCTCGCAGCCACTTGGTGGCGACCCATTTCTCGCCCTCGAGCACCGGTGCGCCGCCGTGCAGTGTGCGGGTCGCGGGCAGCGGCCGGTCGTAGCTGAAGAAGACGGCGTGTCCGCGCTGTGGCGCCACTTCGAGCTGAACGTCGGGGAAGGTGGTGCCACCGCCCTTGAGCGGCGTGTTGAGGTACATCACGATCGTTGCCAGCCGCTGGCCGCCGCGCTTGAGGATGGTCGGCGTACCGGGCTGCGCCGGGTCGAAATAGTCGTAGTGCGGCTTGTATTCGGCGCCCGGGCGGTAGCGCAGCACCTGCAGGCCTTCGCCGTTCTCGACCGGCCAGTTCAGCAGCGCCGCCAGTCGCGCCTCGAGGCGGGCGCAGACCGGGTGCTCGGCGCGCACGAAGAACATGCCCTCGCTGGTGCGTGCAGCGTTGACCTCGCTGTCGCCGGTGCTCATGTCGACCGTGTGCGAGCGCTCCAGGCGCTGTCGCGCGAGCTGGATGATCTCCTCGCATTCGTTCTCGCCAAGCAGGTTGGCGAAGACGACGACGCGCGGGTCGTGCATCGCCATCACCACCCGCACCTCGCGATCGTGGGCCCAGATCGATGGCGGCGTGCCGCGCAGGTCGGGCTCGGGCAGCGCCACGGCCGCCGGCATGACCGGCTCCGTCGCACCGGCACTGCGCTCGGCCAGTCGCTCGCTGAGCACCATCTCGAGCGCCTCGATCGCGACCGGCTCCTGCCAGCCGCTGGACTTCATGGCCTCGAGTACCGCCTCGGGTCGGTGGCCGGCCTCGGCCTGCTCGACGATCCAGCGGCGCAGTTCGGGAGTGACGATCTGGTTCATGGCGATTCAGAGACGACGACGGAATACCAGGCGATCCGCTTCGCTGGCTTCGGCGGCCAAAGCATAGCCTTCGGCATCGAAGCCTTGAAGCGCCGCGAGGCCGCGGGCACGGTGGCGAATCGCATGGCGCGCCATCATTCCGCGCGCCCGCTTGGCGTGGAAGCTGATGATCTTGTAGCGGCCACCATGCCAGTCCTCGAACACGCAGTGCACGACGCGCGCGCGCAGGGTCTTGCGGTCCACCGCCTTGAAGTACTCCTCCGACGCAAGGTTGACGACCAGCGGGGCCTTCTCGCTCGCGAGCCGGTCATTGAGGTGTTCGGCGATCGAGTTGCCCCAGAAGGCGTAGAGATCCTTGCCGCGCGCATTGGCCAGGCGCGTGCCCATCTCGAGCCGGTAGGGCTGCAGGCGATCGAGCGGGCGCAGCACGCCATAGAGGCCGGAGAGGATCGCCACATGCTGCTGGGCCCAGGCGAGATCGGCGCTGCTCAGCTGGCCGGCCTGCAGCCCCTCGTAGACATCGCCATCGAAGGCCAGCACCGCCTGCTTGCTGTTGGCGGCCGTGAAGCGCGGCGACCAGGCGGCATAGCGGGCCACATTGAGGCTGGCGAGCGACTCGCTCAGGTTCATCAGCGCGGCAATGTCGTCCACGCTCCTGGTGCGCAGCATCCCGATCAGCTGCTGGGCCTCGGCGGCGAACAGCGGGCGCGTGTGGGTGAGCCCGGGCGGGGCCGGGGTCTGGTAGTCGAGGGACTTGGCGGGCGACAGGAGCAACAGCATTCGATGAACGGTTCGGGCAAAACGCAAAGCCTAGCAGCCGCGAGCCGGGATCGCGCGCGTGGCATGCTCGCGCCCGCCATGAAGCCGAGCATCGCGCCCGAGGATCTGCCCTGCCCCTGCGGCCTGCCGGCGCGCTATGGCCGTTGCTGCGGGCGCTGGCACGCCGGCGAGCCGGCGCCGAGCGCGGAGTTGCTGATGCGATCGCGCTACAGCGCCTTCGTGCTCGATCGCCTCGACTACCTGCTCGCGAGCTGGCACCCGTCGACCCGCCCGCCACGGCTCGAACCCAACGAAGCCGGGCTGCGCTGGCTCGGGCTCGAACTGCGGGCACAGCGGCAGATCGACGCGGACCACGCCGAGGTCGAGTTCGTGGCGCGCAGCAAGTGGGGCGGCCGCGCGCATCGGCTGCACGAGCGCAGCCGCTTCGTGCGCGATCAGGGTCGCTGGTACTACGTCGACGGCGACGTGGCGCAGCCGTGAGTCCGCCACGGCCGATCCCGGTGCTGCACGACGACGGCAGCGTGCTCTCGGTGCACAAGCCGGCCGGCCTGCTGGTGCATCGCAGCGCGCTCGACGCACACGAGACCGACACGCTGATGCGCCGGCTCCTGCACCAGACCGGGCATGCGTGGCACGCGGTGCACCGGCTCGACAAGGGCACCTCCGGCGTGCTGCTGCTGGCGCGCGATGCCGTGACCGCTCGCGCCCTCGGAGCCGCATTTGCCAGCGAGGGCGCGGTGCGCAAGCACTATCTCGCCTTCGTGCGCGGCTGGCCGCCGCAGGCGGTCGGCGTGGACCATGCGTTGCGACCGGACGACGCGCCGAAGGATGCGCCGGCGCAGGAGGCGCGCACGCTGTTCGAGGCGCTGGCGCAGATGGCCGTCGGCAACGGCCTCGACCGCTTCGCGACGAGCCGCTACGGCCTGGTGCGCGCGCAGCCGCTGAGCGGCCGCCGGCACCAGATCCGCCGCCACCTGAAGCACCTGGCGCATCCGGTGATCGGCGACGCGACCCACGGCAAGGGCGTCCACAACCGCTGGTGGGCTGCCGAACTGGGCATCACGCGGCTGTGGCTGCATGCGCTCGAACTGGAACTCGCGCACCCCGACGGCGGCACGCTGCACGTGGTCTCGCCGATCGGGGCCGCGTGGAACGCCGACTGGCAGCGCCTGCTCGCGCACCCGGCGTGGTCGCAACCCGTCCTGCTCAGCCCGCCGCCAGCACCTGGGCCGCCGCGTTGACCACCGCCGCGATGCGGCCGATGTCGCGCAGCTGCTGCGTCGTCAGGCCTTCCTTCTTCAGCAGCTCGAAGTGCGAAGCAACGCAGAAGTGGCACTTGCCGACGATCGAGGCCGAGAGCGCGTAGGCCTCGAACTTCTTCTTCTCGACGCCGCCGCTGGTAGCGTAGGCATTCATGCGCAGCTCGGCGCGCTGCTTCTTGAGCTCCTCATCGCCGGCCATCTCGAGGTACGGGTACCAGACGTTGTTCATGCCCATCAGCGCCGCGGCGGTCAGCGCGGCGTTGGCTTCAGCCTCGGGCATGTTGGCCCTGAAGGCGGCCACCAGCGGCTGGCTGTTGGAGGCAAAGGCCGCGGCCAGCGCCACGCCGAGCGCGTCTTCGGGCGCCAGGCTGGAACGCGCGATCACGCCGTCGAGGTTGAGGCGGATGTCCTTGGCGTAGTCGGGGATCTGCTCTTTGATCGAATTCAGAAAGTCCATTGATCAGCTCTATCGATTGAGTCTGGAAAAGCCCGCCGAAGCGGGCTTGCCGAAGCACGGATCAGAGGGTCGCGCCGCCGACGCCGCGGTTGCACGGGCACAGCTCGTCGGTCTGCAGACCGTCGAGGATGCGCAGGATCTCGTCCGGGTTGCGGCCGACGTTCAGGTTATTGACCGAGACATGCTGGATCACGTTGTCCGGGTCGACGATGAAGGTCGCACGCAGCGCCACGCCCTCGGCCTTGTCGCGCACGCCAAGCTGGTCGACCAGCGAGCCGTTCGAGTCGCCGAAGCTCCAGTGGCCGAGCTTGTTCAGGTCCTTGTGGTCACGGCGCCAGCCGAGCTTGGAGAACTCGTTGTCGGTCGAACCGCCGAGCAGCACCGCGTCGCGCTCCTCGAACTGACCGGCCAGCTTGTTGAAGGCGACGATCTCGGTCGGGCAGACGAAGGTGAAGTCCTTCGGCCAGAAGTAGATGACCTTCCACTTGCCGGCAAAGCTCTTCTCGGTGATGTCCTCGAAGGCCGAGGCGCCGTTTTCCTCATGCTGGTTGAAGCCGGGCTTCACGCCGACGACCTTGAAGGATTCGATCTTGTCACCAATGGTCTTCATCAATTACTCCAGATAGCTCAGTAGGGAACTGCGATGGAGCAATGATACCGGACCCCGGGACAACCCTTGGATTGAGGCTCCCTAAGGCGACGATTGAGCGTGACGGCGCCGCCGGCGCGGGGTCCGGACAGAGGCCGCGGCGGCCCTCAGTCGACCAGCGCGTCGAGCGCTTTCTGGCAGCGGCTGGCGTGCGAGCGCTCGGCCTTGGCCAGTGTCTCGAACCAGTCGGCGATCTCCTCGAAGCCCTCGTCGCGGGCCTGCTTGGCCATACCCGGGTACAGGTCGGCGTACTCGTGGGTCGCGCTGGCGACGGCGGCCTTGAGGTTGTCGCGGGTGGCACCGATCGGCAGCCCGGTGATCGGGTCGCCCGAGCCATGCTCGAGAAACTCGAGGTGGCCTTGGGCATGACCGATCTCGCCCTCGGCGGTGGAGCGGAACAGCGCGGAGACGTCACACTGACCCTCGATGTCGGCCTTGTTCGCGAAGTAGAGGTAGCGCCGACTGGCCTGTGATTCGCGGGCGAAGGCGTTCTTCAGGTTCTGCTCGGTCTTGGAACCCTTGAGCTGCATGGAATGCTCCTTGTGGCTAGGTGTTGCACGACGCGAAACGGATCCGACGGCCGCATGTGGAAACCGCCGTTGCAGGACCGTACGGCAAGCCGGTGTCGGCGTCCAGTTGCCCGCCGTATTGCAGCGGGTCCGCCCTCGGCCGGCTCAATCGCGCGCGAAGGGCGCCGCCAGCGGCTCGCCGATGAACAGGCTCTGTGCCGGCCAGGCCACGCTCTTCCAGTAAGCCTCGATCGCCGTCTCGCCCCGCAGGTAGTGCAACAGCAGCACCTGCGGATGCGGGAACTTCTGCAGGTGGTTGCAGGGCTCGCTGACGGTGCCGTGGGTCGCCGTGGCGCCGGCCTGGATCCACTCGAGCGCGCTGCTCTGCCCGCGCGCGTCGTCGAGCCGGCCACCGTAGGAGGTGAGATGGTCGGCCAGCGCGCCACGCACGAATCGCAGCGACGCCAACGGCGGCAGCCTGGCCATGCCGACCTGTACCAGCAGCACAGGCTCGAGCGGCTCGGCGCCGCCGGCCTCGCTGGCCGGGCCGGCGGCCGGCAGTGCCGCGTCGACCGTCGCCAGGTGGATGTCGACGCCCGTGCCGCGGATCGCGCCGGCGGGCGGATACAGCGCGGCGCGCGCGTTGCGAGCCGCATCGCGCGAAGACAGGAGCAATGCCTCCACCGGTGGCGCACCGCGCCGCCCGAGTCCGCGGTCAGCCGCCACGCCGCGGTCGATCAGCGCCAGCGCCGCGTCGGTGCTGTCGGCCGCCAAGAGCATCGACGGCCACAGGCCGAGTTCGCGCGCCGGGCGCGCGGAGGCACTGTTGAAGTAGGGCGATGCGGTGCTGCGACCGCAGCTGCGCCGGCAGTCCAGCGCGTCGACACCGAGCGCGAGCGCGCCGCCGATCGACATGCATTCCACCGCGTACGGCGTACGCCAGGCCAGCGCGAGCGCCTGCACCCGGCTCTGGCGCGGCGCACCGAACGCGCCCTGAAGCGCGGCCTCGAAGGCCGCGAACTCCTCGCGCGTCAACGCGGCACGCACCGGCAATTCGATGTGCAGCACCTGCTGCGGCGTCAGTCCGCGCGCCCGCGCGTAGTGCTCGCCGACCCGCACCGAGTAGGGATCGGCGGTATTGATGACGAGGCCGATGTCGGCGCCGCTCAAGCGTCCGCCGCGGGTGCCCGCCAACGCGGCGCGGGCTTCGGTTGGCGCTGTGACGGTACTCGTCGTGCCCGTCGCCTGCGCACGCACCGCGTGCGGGACTGCAGACAGGAGCAGCGGCAGCAGCAACAGCCGCCACGCGGTGGCGGCCGCACGCGCCGACGGCCGCCTGCGACGATCAGCCTTCACTCGTCGGCCGACGCTGCGCGTAGAGCTCCTTGAAAGTGCGCCCGGTGGGCGCCATCAGGTCGCGCGTGCCGGTCCAGCCCCCGGCCAGCGGCAGCGAGCTCAAGCGGCCGTTGTGGCCGACGGCGGCGAGCACCCGTACGGCGATACGTGACAGCGCGCGATAGAGCGAGGGCCGCCGCGCGACGAAGCCCCACACCGCGAGCGCGGCGCGTTCGCCGGCCGGCCGCAGACCGCGCTCGAACTGCTGCTCGCGCAGCTTGCGCAGCAACTCCGGCAGCGGAATCTTCATCGGGCACACGACCTCGCATTGCCCGCACAGCGTCGAGGCCTGCGGCAGGTCCAGCGTCTGTTCGAGCCCCATGTAGCTCGGCGTCAGCACCGAGCCCATCGGGCCAGGGTAGACCCAGCCGTAGGAGTGACCACCGATCTTCTGGTAGACCGGACAGTGGTTCATGCAGGCACCGCACTTGATGCAGCGCATCATCTCCTGGAACTCGCCGCCGAGCAGGCCGCTGCGGCCGCCGTCCATCAGGATCACGTAGTTGTGCTCGGGGCCATCGAGTTCGCCCGCGGCGCGCGGCCCGGTCAGCAGCGAGAAGTAGTTGCTGATCGTCTGGCCGGTGGCCGAGCGCGGCAGCAGCCGCATGATGGTGGCCAGGTCATCGAGCGTGGGCAGCACTTTCTCGATGCCGGTGATCGCCACATGCACCCGCGGCACGATGGTGCACATACCCTCGTTGCCCTCGTTGGTGACCAGCGCCACCGAGCCGGTCTCGGCGATCACGAAGTTGCCGCCGGTGATGCCCATCTCGGATTCCAGGAACCTCGCGCGCAGCACCTCGCGCGCCTCGCGCGTCATCTCCGGGATCTCCGGCACATGGCCGGGGATGCGCACCTTGTCGACGTGCGTCTTCTCGAACAGTGCGGAGATCTCGGCCTTGTCCTTGTGGATCACCGGCGCAATGATGTGGCTCGGCGGCTCGTTGTCGTTGATCTGCAGGATGTACTCGCCGAGGTCGGTCTCGGTGACCTGTACGCCAGCGGCCTCGAGCGCGGCGTTGAGCGCCATCTCCTCGCTGACCATGCTCTTGGTCTTGGTGGCGCGTTTCACCGCATGCCGCTGCGCGATCTGCACCACCAGGGCCGAGGCGGCGGCCGGTGTCTCGGCCCACAGCACGGTGGTGCCACGCCGGCTCGCCTCGCGCTCGAAGGCTTCGAGCCAGACGTCGAGCTTCTCGAGTGCCGCGTTGCGCCGGCGTACCGCCTCGTCGCGGATGGTCTCGAAGTCCTCGAGTTCGCGCATCGCGTCGGCGCGCGCCGTGACGAACTTGGTCGCCAGCTTCTTGAGGTTCTGCTGCAGGCGCCGGTCGGCCAGCCGTTCGCCGGCACGGGCCTGGAAGTGCATGGATTGCATCTGCATCTCAGCGCCCCTCTCCGGCCAGCAGTTCGGCGATATGGATCACCCTGGTGCGCTCGTTGCCGCGCCGGCGCAGCCGGCCCTCGATGTTGAGCATGCAGCCGAGATCACCGAGGACCACGGCGTCGGCACCGGTGGCCTCGATGTGGCCGCACTTCTCGTCGACGATCGCGCCGGAGATGTCGCCGTACTTCACCGAGAAGGTGCCGCCGAAGCCGCAGCATTGCTCGCACTGCGCCATCTCCGACAGCGTGACGCCGGGCAACTGGCCGATCAGCGAACGCGGCTGCGCCTTGACGCCGAGTTCGCGCAGCCCGGAGCAACTGTCGTGGTAGGTCACGCGGCCACTGAATCCGGTGCCCGGCACCGACTCGATCTTCACGACATTGACCAGGAAGTCGGTGAGTTCGTGCACCCGAGGCTGCAGCAGCGCATAGCGGCGGCTGAGTTCGGGATCGCCGGCGAACAGGTCGGCGTAGTGCGCCTTGATCATGCCGCCGCAGGAACCCGAGGGCAGGACGACGTGCTCGAAGCGCTCGAATTCGTCGAGCAGTTTCTCGGCCAGCGCGCGCGCCGTGGCGCGATCGCCGGAGTTGTAGGCGGGCTGGCCGCAGCAGGTCTGGGCCATCGGCACCTCGACCTGGCAACCAGCCGACTCGAGCAGCCTGATCGCGGCAAAGCCGATCGACGGCCGCATCGCGTCGACCAGGCAGGTGATGAAGAAGCCTACTTTCATGGGCGTCGATTATTCATGCGAAGGGGCTTCGATGGCTTCATGTTTCGCGATGCAAAATGGCCACAAGCCTGAGTGACAATCGCCATATGAAACGCGAATCCGCGCACACGCCGACGATCCAGGTTATCGACCGCATGTTTTCGCTGCTGGACGTGCTGGCAGCTCATCCCGACCCGGTGCCGCTGAAGGTGCTCAGCGAACAGACCGGCCTGCATCCGTCGACCGCGCACCGGATCCTCAACGACCTGGCGGTCGGCCGCTACGTCGACCGGCCCGAGGCGGGCTGCTATCGCCTGGGCATGCGGCTGCTCGAACTGGGCAACCTGGTCAAGGCGCGGCTCGACGTGCGCGACGCGGCGCTGGCGCCGATGCGCGAGCTGCACAAGCTGACCCACCAACCGGTCAACCTCTCGGTACGCCAGGGCGACGAGATCATCTACATCGAGCGCACTTACAGCGAACGCTCCGGCATGCAGGTGGTGCGTACGGTCGGCGGCCGCGCGCCACTGCACCTGACCTCGGTCGGCAAGCTGTTCCTGGCCCACGACGACGCGGCACGGGTGCGCGCCTACGCCACCCGCACGGGGCTGTCCGGCCATACCCGCAACAGCATCACCCAGTTGCCCTTGCTGGAACGCGAACTGGCCAAGGTGCTGCAGTACGGCAGCGCCCGCGACAACGAGGAACTCGAGCTCGGCGTGCGCTGCATGGCCGCCGGCATTTACGACGACCAGGGCAAGCTGATCGCCGGGCTGTCGATCTCGGCCCCGGCCGACCGCCTCGAAGACGGCTGGCTGGACCGGCTCAAGGAAACCGCGGCGCAGATCTCCAACAAGCTCGGCCACCACTCATGAGAAAGCCCGGTCGAGCCGGGCTTTCTGCAGCGTCCATCCCAACGACGCCGGATGCAAAGGTCCCCGTAGTCCCGCGGGTGTGATCGATCAGGAACTCAGGCCCGGCACCGTTGCGGTGGTGGTCACCGGCGCGGCCTCGATCCACTGGCGAACGCGCTCGGCATCGCCGAGCCGCGAATACTTGCCGGTCGAATCGAGGAACACCATGATCAGCTTGCGGCCGGCCAGGCGCGCCTGCATCACGAGGCACCGTCCGGCCTCGGAGATGTAGCCGGTCTTCTGCAGGCCGATCTCCCAGCTCGGGTTGAGCACCAGCCGGTTGGTCGTGTGGTACTGCAGGGTACGGCGCCCCACCGCCACCTGGTACGAGGGCGAGGTCGAGAGTTCGCTGATCAGCGGGTGCTGCGAAGCGGCGCCCACCAACAGCGCCAAGTCCTTGGCACTGCTCTGGTTGCGGCTCGACAGCCCGGTCGGCTCGACATAGCGCGTGTCGCCCATGCCAAGCAACTGCGCCTTGGCATTCATCGCCTCGACGAAGGCGGCCTGGCCACCCGGGTAGTGGCGCCCGAGCGCGTTGGCGGCCCGGTTCTCGGAGGACATCAGCGCCAGATGCAGCATCTCGCCGCGCGTCAGCTGGGTACCCACGCGCAGCCTGGAGCCGCTGCCCTTCTCGGTGTCCACGTCGTCCTGGCTGATCGTCAGAACCTCGTCGAGCGGAAGACCGGCTTCGACCACCACCACCGAGGTCATCAGCTTGGTCAGCGATGCGATCGGCAGCACCGCCTGGGCGTTCTTGTCGAGCAGGACCTCGTGCGTGTCCTGATCGATCACGAAGGCCACGCTGGAGCGCAGATCGAGCGGATCGGAAGTGCCATGCAGGCCGGCCAGTTCGCCGGCCGAGGGCCGCGATGGGACGATGACGACCCGGCGCGAAGAAGCCACGCGCTTCTTGGCGACTCGATTGGTCTTGGCGACCTTGAGCGTCACCGGTGGCGTGGCGCTCGTGGCGCTCTTGCGCTTGGCCGCCGCTTCGGCCGCGGGCAGGCTCAGCCCCAGCAACAGCAGAGCCGAAGCCAGGGCGGGAATCAACGATGAGAGACGAAGCTGGAGGGTCACAGGCGATCCCAAGAATGCGCCCGAGTCTAGGCGAAAGAAAAAAGGTGCGCAAGATCAAGAACTTGCGAACCTTTTCTCATTTCGAGTCTAGGTTTACCCGTAGGGCTTCATGACTTAGCCCTGGGCCGCGACGCGTTCCTGCTTGCTGTGGAGCTTGTTCAGCGCGGCCAGGTAGGCCTTGGCCGAAGCCACCACGATGTCGGGGTCCGAGCCGACGCCGTTGACCACACGTCCACCGTGCTGCAACCGGACCGTCACCTCACCCTGTGATTCTGTGCTGCCGGAGGTGATTGCGTTCACCGAATAGAGGAGCATCTCCGCTCCACTTTTCACCAGCGACTCGATCGCCTTGAGGCTGGCATCGACCGGTCCGTTGCCCTCGCTCTGGGCCTTGTGCTCGATGCCGTCGGCGACGAACGCCACGGTGGCGCGCGGCCGCTCGCCGGTGGCGGACTGCTGCTCGAGCGACAGCAGGCGGTAGGCCTCATGCTCGGGCGTGACGCTCTCGTCGCCGACCAGGGCGATGATGTCCTCGTCGAAGATCTCGCTCTTGCGATCGGCCAGATCCTTGAAGCGGGCAAAGGCGGCGTTGATCTCGCCCTCGCTTTCGAGCTCGATGCCGAGGTCGGCCAGCCGCTGTTTGAAGGCGTTGCGGCCGCTGAGCTTGCCGAGCACGATCTTGTTGGCGCTCCAGCCCACATCCTCGGCGCGCATGATTTCGTAGGTGTCACGCGCCTTGAGCACGCCGTCCTGATGGATGCCGCTGGCATGGGCAAAGGCGTTGGCGCCGACCACCGCCTTGTTGGGCTGCACCACGAAGCCGGTGGTCTGGCTGACCATGCGCGAGGCCGGCACGATCTGCGTGGTGTCGATGCCGACCTCGAGGCCGAAGTGATCGCGCCGGGTGCGCACCGCCATCACCACCTCCTCGAGCGCGCAGTTGCCGGCGCGCTCGCCGAGGCCGTTGATGGTGCATTCGATCTGGCGCGCCCCGCCGATCTTGACGCCGGCCAGCGAGTTGGCGACCGCCATGCCGAGGTCGTTGTGGCAGTGCACCGACCAGATCACCTTGTCGGAATTCGGCACCCGTTCGCGCAGCATCTTTATGAAGTTGCCGTAGAGCTCCGGAATCGCGTAGCCCACGGTGTCGGGGATGTTGAGCGTGGTCGCCCCCTCCTCGATCACCGCCTCGAGCACGCGACACAGGAAGTCGGGGTCGGAGCGATAGCCGTCCTCGGGCGAGAACTCGACGTCGCCGCACAGGTTGCGCGCGAAACGCACCGACAGCCGCGCCTGCTCGAGCACCTGCTCGCGCGTCATGCGCAGCTTCTTCTCCATGTGGAGTTCGCTGGTGGCGATGAAGGTGTGGATGCGCGCACGCTCGGCGCTCTTGAGCGCCTCGGCGGCGCGCGCGATGTCGCGGTCGTTGGCGCGCGCCAGCGAGCAGACGGTGGATTCGCGGATGTGGTCGGCAATCGACTTCACGGCCTCGAAGTCACCGTTGCTCGAGGCGGCGAAGCCGGCCTCGATCACGTCGACGCGCAGCCGCTCGAGTTGGCGTGCGATGCGCAGTTTCTCCTCGCGCGTCATCGAGGCGCCGGGCGACTGCTCGCCATCGCGCAAGGTGGTGTCAAAGATGATCAGCTTGTCGGACATGGGAAATCTCCGGGGTTCAGCTCGCGTGGGAGAAAAAGCAAACGGCCCGCGGGCTGGTGAGCGCGCGGGCCGTGATGCGGAATTCGGATGGACGAAGTCGATCAGCGCGCGCGAGGCACTCCTAGAAGAAGTAGCAGCGTGGGGCGGAACGACATGGATTCAATGTAGCACAGCGCGGCGGACTCAGCCGTGCAGGCCGCGCTCGTCGGGCTCGTCGATCGAGGTGGCGATCACGCTGACCTGCTTGCCCTTGGCCTTCTTGTAGGCGTACACCACGTAGCCCGAGATGCCATAGATCGCGAACAGCGCGAACAGCACGACAGGCGGATGGATGTTGATGATCGCGATGCCGAGCGCGATGGCCACGATGACGATGAAGGGCACCGTCTTCTTGAAGCTCACGTCCTTGAAGCTGTAGAAGGGAATGTTCAGCACCATCGTCACGCCGGCATAGAGCGTCAGCGCGAGGGCCCACCAGGCCAGCGCCGCGATCTCCGACACGTTCTTCCAGCCGGCGTCGTCCATGACCCAGATGAAGCCGATCACCAGCGCCGCCGCGGCCGGGCTCGGCAGGCCCTGGAAGAAGCGCTTGTCGACCACGCCGATGTTGGTGTTGAAACGTGCCAGCCGCAGCGCGGCGCAGGCGCAGTAGACGAAGGCCACGATCCAGCCGGCCTTGCCCAGGCCCTTGAGCGCCCACTCGTAGACGATCAGCGCCGGCGCGGCGCCGAAGCTCACCATGTCCGACAGCGAGTCCATCTGCTCGCCGAAGGCGCTCTGGGTGTTGGTCATGCGCGCGACGCGGCCGTCGAGGCTGTCGAGCACCATTGCGCAGAAGACGCCGATCGCGGCCTGCTCGAAGCGGCCGTTCATCGCCATCACGATGGCGTAGAAGCCGCCGAACAGCGCCGCCAGCGTGAACAGGTTGGGCAGGATGTAGATGCCCTTGCGGCGCGGACGACGCGCGCTGAGCTCCTCGTCGTCCTCTTCCGGCAGGGCTTCCGGAATCGCGTCCCCGTCATGCATCGGTGTGCTCATGTTGGTTCTTCAGCCTGTCCGCCTGGGCGAGGATCGGACGGGAGCAGTTCAAGGGGCGGAGGATACCGCAGCACCTTGGCGCGACACTGGCAAACGAGGCTTCAACGCGACCGACGCTCGTGGTGTACTCGCGGCGCCATGCTCGAGCTGCGCAACATCGACTGCATCCGCGGCGCCCGCACGCTGTTCTCTGGCCTCGACCTGCGACTGCAGCCGGGCCAGTTGCTGCGCGTGCAGGGCGCCAACGGCGCCGGCAAGACCAGCCTGCTGCGCCTGATCTGCGGCCTGCTGGCACCGGCCCGTGGCGAGGTCCTGTGGCGGGGCGAACGTCTCGCGGATCTGCGCGAGGAGTTTGGCCGGGAACTCGTCTACATCGGCCATGCCGCAGCGCTCAAGGACGACCTCAGCGCACTCGAGAACCTGCGGACCGCCGCCCTCCTCGGCGGTCACGCGGCCACACCGGCTGCGGCGCGCGCGGCCCTCGCCAGCGCCGGCTTGGGCGGGCGGGAGACGACCCCGGCACGCCTGCTCTCGCAGGGGCAGCGCCGGCGCCTCGCGCTGGCCCGGCTGCTGATCGGTGCGCCACCGCTGTGGGTGCTGGACGAGCCCTTCGACGCCCTCGACAGCAGCGCGCTGCAATGGCTGCGCGAGTTGATTGCCGGCCATCTGGGCCGTGGCGGCATCGTCGTGCTCAGCAGCCACCAGGAAGTGGCACTCGACACCGGCCTGGCGCCGATGGTGGTCGCACTGTGAGCGGCATGATCGCCGGCATGCGCGCGCTGGCCGCGCGCGACCTGCGGCTGGCCTTCCGCCGCCGCGCCGACACGCTGGCCACGCTGTTCTTCTTCATCATCGTCGTCAGCTTGTTTCCGCTCGGCGTCGGCCCCGAGCGCGAGCTGCTGCGAACGATGGCGCCCGGCGTGGTCTGGGTCGCGGCGCTGTTGGCCTCGATGCTCTCGCTCGGCCGCCTGTTCGCCGACGACCACCGCGACGGCACCCTGGAGCAGATGCTGCTCGCCGCCACGCCACTGCCGCTGCTGGTGCTGGCGCGCATTGCCGCCCACTGGCTGATCTCGGGCCTGCCACTGGTGCTGATCTCGCCGCTGCTGGCGCTGCAGTTCGATCTCGATGCGCAGGCCACGCTGGTGCTGCTGGCCTCGCTGCTGATCGGTACGCCGCTGCTGAGCCTGATCGGCGCGATTGGCGCCGCGCTGACGGTGGGCCTGCGCGGCGCCGGGGTGCTGCTGTCGCTGCTGGTGCTGCCGCTGGTGGTGCCGGTGCTGATCTTCGGCGCCGGCGCGGTCGAGGCCAGCAGCGCCGGCATCGGCGTCGGCGGTCATTTCTCGCTGCTCGCCGCGATGCTGGTGCTGGCGCTGTTCCTGGCGCCGCTGGCCACCACCGCCGCGCTGCGCATCGCCTTCGATTGAGCTCCTTGCACAATGACAGATCGATCGACGCTCGCCCCCATGCAAGACAGCGGAATCTTCTGGTCCAGGTACGCCGCGCCGCAGCGCTTCTATCCGCTCGCCGGCCGGCTCATTCCGTGGTTTGCGATTGCCGCGGCGCTGCTGTCGCTGGCCGGGCTGGTCGTGGGCCTCGGCATCGCGCCCACCGACGCCCAGCAGGGCGAGGCCTATCGCATCATCTTCGTCCACGTGCCGGCGGCCTGGATGTCGATGTTCATCTACCTGGTGATGGCCTTCTGGGCCGGCGTCGGCCTGGTGTTCAACGCCCGGCTCTCGTCGATGATGGCGCTCGCACTGGCGCCGACCGGTGCGCTGATGACCTTCATCGCGCTGTGGACCGGCGCGCTCTGGGGCAAGCCGACCTGGGGCACCTGGTGGGTCTGGGACGCGCGGCTCACCTCGGAGC
The DNA here is from genome assembly GCF_004217215.1 of Rivibacter subsaxonicus. Classification (GTDB taxonomy): domain Bacteria; phylum Pseudomonadota; class Gammaproteobacteria; order Burkholderiales; family Burkholderiaceae_C; genus Rivibacter; species Rivibacter subsaxonicus. The sequence continues at coordinate 1,198,555 of NZ_SHKP01000004.1, read as the reverse complement.
TGATCCTGCTGTTCCTCTACATCGGCTTCCTGTCGCTGCATGCGGCGATCGACGACGCGCGCCGCGCCGATCGTGCGGCGGCGCTGCTGGCACTGGTCGGCGTGGTCAACGTGCCGATCATCTATTTCTCGGTCAAGTGGTGGAACACGCTGCACCAGGGCGCCTCGGTCAGCCTCTCGAGCGCGCCGACCATCGCCACGCCGATGCTGCTGGGCATGCTGCTGCTGGCGCTTGGCTTCTGGATGTACTCGATCGCGGTGGCGCTGGCCCGGCTGCGCACCATCATCCTCGAGCGCGAGCAGCACACGGCGTGGGTGCAGCGCGAATTGCGACCGGAAGCGGGATCTGCATGAACTGGAACAGCTGGTCGGACTTCTTCGCGATGGGCGGCTACGGCGTTTACGTCTGGGGCTCGTTCGGCGTGACGGCACTGCTGATGGCCGGCGAGGTCGTCTTGCTCGCGGCGCGACGCCGTGCCTTGCTGCGCACCGCAGCGATCGAACACGAGCACTGAGGCAATGAAAAAGGCCGCCTTCCGGCGGCCTTTGCTACGACGTGGGTCCGATCAGTTGCGGCTCTTGTCGACCAGCTTGTTCTTGGCGATCCACGGCATCATCGCGCGCAGCTTGGCGCCGACGACCTCGATGTCGTGTTCGGCGTTGAGGCGACGGCGCGAGATCAGCGTCGGTGCGCCGGCCCGGTTCTCGAGGATGAAGCTCTTGGCGTACTCGCCGGTCTGGATGTCCTTGAGGCACTGGCGCATCGCGTCCTTGGTCGCATCGGTCACGATCTTCGGCCCGGTCACGTACTCGCCGTACTCGGCGTTGTTCGAGATCGAGTAGTTCATGTTGGCGATGCCACCCTCGTAGATCAGGTCGACGATCAGCTTGAGTTCGTGCAGGCACTCGAAGTAGGCCATCTCGGGCGCGTAGCCGGCCTCGGTCAGCGTCTCGAAGCCGGCCTTGATCAGCTCGACCGCACCGCCGCACAGCACGGCCTGCTCGCCGAACAGGTCGGTCTCGGTTTCCTCGCGGAAGTTGGTCTCGATGATGCCGGCCTTGCCGCCGCCGTTGGCCGCGGCGTAGCTCAGCGCCAGGTCGCGCGCCTTGCCGGACTTGTCGGCATGCACCGCCACCAGGTGCGGCACGCCGCCGCCCTGGGTGTAGGTGTTGCGCACCGTGTGGCCGGGCGCCTTGGGCGCGACCATCCAGACGTCGAGATCGGCGCGCGGCACGACCTGACCGTAGTGCACGTTGAAGCCGTGCGCGAAGGCCAGCGACGCACCCTCGCGGATGTTGGGCTCGACCTCGCTCTGGTAGACGCTGGCGATCTGCTCGTCGGGCAGCAGGATCATCACCACGTCGGCGTTCTTCACCGCCTCGGCGACCTCGGCGACCTTGAGGCCGGCCTTCTCGACCTTGCTCCAGCTCGCGCCGCCCTTGCGCAGGCCGACGGTGACCTTGACGCCGCTGTCGTTGAGGTTCTGCGCGTGGGCGTGGCCCTGCGAACCGTAGCCGATGATGGTGACGTTCTTGCCCTTGATCAGGCTCAGGTCGGTGTCCTTGTCGTAGTAGACCTTCATGGTGCTCTCTCCAGAAAAATTCGGTTGCTGTCGTCGTTGATCGGGTCGCTCAGACCCGCAGGATGCGTTCGCCGCGGCCGATGCCGCTGGCGCCGGTGCGCACGGTCTCGAGGATCGCGCTGCGATCGACCGCCTCGATGAAGGCGTCGAGCTTGCCCGTGTCGCCGGTCAGTTCGACGGTGTAGCTCTTCTCGGTGACGTCGATGATGCGGCCGCGGAAGATGTCGGCCATGCGCTTCATCTCCTCGCGTTCCTTGCCGACCGCGCGCACCTTGATGAGCATCAGTTCGCGCTCGAGGAAGGCGCCTTCGGTCAGGTCGACCACCTTGACCACGTCGATCAGGCGATTGAGGTGCTTGGTGATCTGCTCGATCACCTCGTCGGAGCCGGTGGTGACGATGGTCATGCGCGAGAGCGAGGCATCCTCGGTCGGCGCGACGGTGAGGCTTTCGATGTTGTAGCCGCGCGCCGAGAAGAGCGCGACCACGCGGGAGAGAGCGCCAGGCTCGTTCTCCAGCAACAAGGCAATGATGTGTTTCATGGTTCCCGTTCGGCGCGCTCTTCACGACCGGCGGCGGTAACCGCCGGCCCCTGGCCACGCCTTGCGAAGTTGATCGGAATGCTCTTCGGACCGGATTCCGGTCGCCCTCGACGCGCCTGACGCGGGGCCGGCAAGCCCCGCTTCCTTGCGCCGCCGGCGACCGGCTTCCTAGAGGTCCTCGGAGCCCAGCAGCATCTCCGAGATACCCTGCCCGGCCTTGACCATCGGCCAGACGTTTTCGGTGGGGTCGGTGCGGATGTCGAGGAACACGGTGCGATCCTTGAGCCGGATCGCCTCACGCAGCGCGCCCTCCACGTCGCCCGGCTTCTCGACCAGCAGGCCGACATGCCCGTAGGCCTCGGCCAGTTTCACGAAGTCGGGCAGCGCATCCATGTAGCTGTGCGAGTAGCGGCCGCCGTAGTCGAGCTGCTGCCACTGGCGCACCATGCCCAGGTAGCGGTTGTTGAGCGAGACGATCTTGACCGGCGTCTTGTACTGCTGGCAGGTCGAGAGCTCCTGGATGCACATCTGGATCGAGCCCTCGCCGGTGATGCAGAACACATCACTGTCGGGCTTGGCCAGCTTGATGCCCATCGCATACGGCAGGCCCACGCCCATCGTGCCGAGGCCGCCGGAGTTGATCCAGCGGCGCGGCTCGTCGAAGCGGTAGTACTGCGCTGCCCACATCTGGTGCTGACCAACGTCGGAAGTGATGTAGGCGTCGCTGCCGCGGGTCAGCTCCCACAGCTTCTCGACCACCATCTGCGGCTTGATGACCTCGTCCGAGCCCTTGTACTTGAGGCACTCGCGCTTGCGCCACTCGGCGATCTGGCTCCACCAGGCGCTGAGCGCGACGGCATCGGGCCGCGCCTGCGCCTCGCGCAACTGGCTGATCAGCTCCTGCAGCACTTCCTTGACGTCGCCGACGATCGGGATGTCGACCTTGACGCGCTTGGAGATGCTCGAAGGGTCGATGTCGACGTGGATGATCTTGCGCTCGACCGTCGCAAAGTGCTTCGGGTTGCCGATCACGCGATCGTCGAAGCGCGCGCCCACCGCGATCAGCACGTCGCAGTGCTGCATCGTCATGTTCGCCTCGTAGGTGCCGTGCATGCCGAGCATGCCGAGGAAGCGCGGGTCGGTCGACGGAAACGCACCCAGCCCCATCAACGTGTTGGTGCAGGGGAAGCCGAGCAGGTCGACCAGCTCGCGCAACTCGGCGCTGGCGTTGCCGAGGATCACGCCGCCGCCGGTGTAGATGTAGGGCCGACGCGCCTGCAGCAGCAGCTGCACCGCCTTGCGGATCTGGCCGCTGTGGCCCTTGCGCACCGGGTTGTAGGAGCGCATCTCGACGCGCTCCGGGTAGTGGAAGGGCGCGGTGTGCAGCGACACATCCTTCGGCACATCGACCACCACCGGGCCGGGACGGCCGGTGCGGGCGATGTGGAAGGCCTTCTTGATCGTCGTCGCCAGTTCGCGCACGTCCTTGACCAGGAAGTTGTGCTTGACGATCGGGCGCGTGATGCCGACGGTGTCGCATTCCTGGAAGGCGTCGAGCCCGATCGCCGGCGTCGGCACCTGCCCGGTGATGATCACCATCGGGATCGAGTCCATGTAGGCGGTGGCGATGCCGGTGACGGCATTGGTCACGCCCGGGCCGGAGGTGACGAGCGCCACGCCGACCTCGCCGGTGGCGCGGGCATAGCCGTCGGCGGCGTGGATCGCGGCCTGCTCATGACGCACGAGCACATGCTCGATGCTGTCCTGCTTGTAGAGCGCGTCGTAGATGTAGAGCACCGCGCCGCCGGGGTAACCCCAGAGGTGCTTGACACCTTCGGCCTGCAGGCTGCGAACGAGGATTTCGGAGCCGTTCAGCTCCTTCGGGGGGGATTGCGGCTGTGCCGAGGCGGCACGCTTGATGTCCGCGGCAGACATGTCCATGTAGAACCTCTTGGTTAGTCTCTGACGAAAAACCTTCGGTGCCCCTCTCCGCGCCCTCGTGAGGCGGGTGTGGGACCTGTGCGATCAACTGTTTCGGCCTCCCGGGTCGGAAGGCAGAGGAAGACCCGATACTTTGTGCGAAGCAGCATTATGCATGCAGCAGCGCTCGTTTTCCCTTGGCCGCAGTCGCCGCGAGATGCCGGTGCAATAATCCGCGCCGCCTCGGCCAACCCAGCGCAGCGTCCCTCTTGGCTTCCGACTCCGAACTGAGCGACTTTCTCAAGAGCGTCGAGAAGCGGGCCTTCAAGCGAGCGGTTTTCGCGGTGCGTGACGACGATTCCGCGCTCGACATCGTGCAGGACTCGATGATTCGCCTGGCCGAGAAATACGCCGACCGGCCGGCCGCCGAACTACCGCTGCTGTTCCAGCGCATCCTGTCCAACGCGACGATGGACTGGTTCCGGCGCCAGAAGGTGCGCAACGCGGTCATGCAGAGCCTGTCGGACTTCGATTCCGAAGACGGCGATGGCGACTTCGACCTGCTCGAGTCGCTGGCGGTCGCCGGCGCCGATGGCACCGGCGCCGAGAGTGCAGCCGATGCGGTGCAGCGGGCGCAAATCCTGCTTTCGATCGAATCCGAAGTGTCTGCGTTGCCTGCGCGTCAACGCGAAGCCTTCCTGCTGCGTTACTGGGAAGAATTCGACGTCGCCGAGACGGCCGTGGCCATGGGCTGCTCCGAGGGCAGTGTCAAGACACACTGCTCGCGGGCGGTGCATGCGCTTGCCAAGGCACTGAAGGCGAAGGGAATCACGCTATGAACCAGCTTGTCCGCTCCACGCTACCGAACGAGCGCGAGACGCTCGAGGCGCGCGCCGGCCTGCGCCTGGCCGCGCACCTCAACGCCGGCACGGCCGCGCTGCCGCACGACGTGGGCGAGCGCCTGCGTTTCGCGCGCGAGCAGGCGCTCTCGCGTGCCCGGCTCGGCCGCCAGCCGCAGGCTCAGGCCGCGCCGATGGTCGCGATGGCCGGGCGTTCGACCCTGGCGCTCGGCGGCGGCCCCAGCTGGCAGTGGCGATTGGCCTCCTTGCTGCCGGTGGTGGCGCTGGCCGTCGGGCTGGTGACGATCCAGATGCAGGCCGACGACGACATGGTGTTCGCCGCCGCAGAGGTCGACTCCGCGCTGCTGACCGACGACCTGCCGCCGTCGGCCTACGCCGACGACGGTTTTGCCGAGTTCCTGCGCAGCCCGCATGGCGACTGAACCCAAGCTCCTTGTCCGGCGCGGCCGGCCGACCCTGTATGCCCTGCTCCACCGCTGCGTGCTGCTGCTGGCGCTCGCCCAGCTTGCGCCTGTCGTCACCGCGGCCGAGGCCGGCCCCAGCTGGGCCTCGCTGAGCCCCCAGCAGCGCACCGCGCTGGCGCCCCTGGCGCGCGACTGGGGCAGCATCGATGCCCAGCGCAAGCTGAAGTGGCTCGAGGTCGCGGCGCGCTTCGATCAGTTGAGTCCGGCCGAACGCGAGCGCATCCAGGACCGGATGTCCGAGTGGGCCCGCATGACGCCGGCCGAGCGTGGCCAGGCGCGCCTGAACTACCAGGGCGCCAAGCAACTCAGCGCCGAGGACCGCCAGGCCCGCTGGGAGGCCTACCAGGCGCTGCCCGAGGAGCAACGGCGCAAGCTGGCCAGCCAGTCCGCGCAAAAACCCGCCGCGACCACGGCGCGACCACCCGTCGGCGCCCGCGCCGCAGGCCCGGCCGCGTCGGCTGCGGGCACGGCTACGACGGGGGGAGCGCGCGCCGCCGCGCCGGTGGCAGCGCCCCAGCGCCGGCCCGTCCTGCCCCCGGGCGAGACGCGGCCCAAGGTCAACACCGTGCCGGACCCGCAGCAAGCCGCCAAGCCGCAGACGGTGGCACCGACCGTGGTCCAGGCCAAGCCCGGCGCCAGCACCCGGTTGATCACCCAGACGCCGACGCCCCCCTCGCACCAGCAGGCCGGCATGCCCAAGATCGCGGCGACTTCCGAGTTCGTCGACCGCAAGACGCTGCTGCCGCAGCGCGGGCCGCAGAGTGCAGTTGCCGAGGCGCGCGCCGCCAGCGCGCCCGGAGCGGCCGGCACCACGCAGCGCTGAACCCGCCGCCCGGCCGCCTTCGGCGGCCGACTTGTTGCCGATGTCCTGCGATGAACCAGCACCAGCCCCTGCCCCCCACGCCCAGCCTGCGCCGTCGCATGGCGGCCTTCGTCTACGAGGGCGTGCTGCTGTTCGGCGTGGTCATGATCGCCGGCTACCTGTTCGGCACCCTGACCCAGCAGCGCCACGCCTTGCAGGGACGGCACGAGTTTCAGGCCTTCCTGTTCGTCGTGGTCGGCATCTACTTTGGCTGGTTCTGGTCGCATTCGGGCCAGACGCTGGCGATGAAGACCTGGCAGGTGCGGCTGGTCGCGCGCGACGGCGGGCCTGTCTCGCAGGCGCGTGCCCTGCTGCGCTACGTCGCGGCCTGGATCTGGTTCCTGCCCGCGCTGGCGATCGCCTGGCTCGCCGGCTGGCATGGCGGCGCCCCGCTCTGGCTCACGCTGCTGGGTGGCATCCTGGTGTATGCGTTGGCCTCCTTTGCCCATCCTCAACGCCAGTTCTGGCACGACGAGCTGTGCGGCACCCGGCTGGTGCGCGCGATCCCCACCAATGAACCGCGCTGACGGCGCCGGCCGCGCCGCGCCGTCATCGGCTGCGGCTAGCATCGGCGCCACCATGAGCAAGAACATGCCCGCCGGCAACACGTTCAAGGGCCGCACCGGCATCGATCGCATCCTGCGCGCCACCGGCTATTCGCTCGACGGCCTGCGCCTGGCCTATCGTGGCGAGAGCGCCTTCCGCCAGGAGGTCTGGGCCGCGACGCTGATGCTGCCGGCCGCCGTCTGGCTCGGCCGCGGCTGGGTGGAGGTGGCGCTGCTGGCCGGCTCGGTGATGCTGGTGCTGATCGTCGAACTGCTGAACTCGGGCATCGAGGCCGCGATCGACCGCGTCAGCTTCGACCTGCACGAGCTCTCCAAGCGCGCCAAGGACCTGGCCAGCGCCGCGGTGTTCCTGTCGCTGCTGCTGTGCGCCGCGATCTGGGCCGCGGCGCTGTGGCATCGCTTCATCGGCTGAGCACGATGCAGCACGATCCCGAGCGGCTCTCGATCTGCGTCTACTGCGGCTCGCGCCACGGCGAGCGGCCGGCCTACACGGCGGCGGCTCGGCTGCTCGGCACGACGATCGGCGAGCTCGGCATGCGCCTGGTCTACGGCGGCGGCAACGTCGGCCTGATGGGCGAGGTGGCCGACGCGGCGCTGGCCGCCGGCGCGCCGGTGCTCGGCGTGATCCCGCGCGCGCTGATGGAGCGCGAGGTCGGCCACCGCGGCCTGACCGAGCTGCGCGTCGTCGAGACCATGCACCAGCGCAAGCAGCTGATGGCCGAGCAGGCCGATGCCTTCATTGCGCTGCCGGGCGGCATCGGCACCTTCGAGGAACTATTCGAGGTCTGGACCTGGCGCCAGCTCGGCTACCACGACCAGCCGATCGGCCTGCTCAACATCGGCGGCTACTACGACCCGCTGCTGCAGTTCCTGGATCGCAGCGTGGCCGAGGGTTTCGTCTCGAGTGCCGTGCGCGCGCTGCTGCAGGTCGACACCGATCCGCTGCGACTGCTTGATGCGCTGGCGCAGGCCGCACGCCGGGCCACCGGCGCCGACGACTACCGCGCGATCTGAAACGACGACGGCGGCCCGCGGGCCGCCGTCGTGTTGCTGTCGAAGCCGGAAGTGAAGCTAGACCGCCGCCTCGTCGGTCTCGCCGGTGCGGATCCGCACCACCTGCTCGACCCCGGTGACGAAGATCTTGCCGTCGCCGATCTTGCCGGTCTTGGCAGCCTTGACGATGGCCTCGATGCAGTGGTCGACGTCGGCATCCTTGACCACCACCTCGACCTTGACCTTGGGCAGGAAGTCGACCACGTACTCGGCACCGCGGTAGAGCTCGGTATGGCCCTTCTGGCGCCCGAAGCCCTTGACCTCGGTCACGGTCAGGCCGGAGACGCCGACGTCGGCCAGCGCCTCACGCACCTCCTCGAGCTTGAAGGGTTTGATGATGGCGGTGATCTGCTTCATGGCACGCTCCCGGCGAGGATGGATGGGACTGGTTCGAATTTAAGCACGGAACTTCGAGGTGATCGGATAGCGCCAATCCTTTCCGAAGCTCCGGTGCGTGATGCGGATGCCCACCGGCGCCTGGCGCCGCTTGTACTCGTTGAGACGGATCAGCCGCGCCACGCGCTCCACCGTCGCCCGCTCGAAGCCGGCGCCGACGATCTCGTCGATCGAGCGATCATCCTCCATGTAGAGCGCCAGGATCGCGTCGAGCACCTCATAGGGCGGCAGGCTGTCCTGGTCGGTCTGGTCGGGGCGCAGTTCGGCCGAGGGCGGGCGGGTGATGATGCGCTCGGGGATCGGAGGCTCCTGGCCGACGGCGACGGCCTGCGCGTTGCGCCAGTTGGCGAGCCGGAAGACCAGGGTCTTGGCGACATCCTTGATGACCGCGAAGCCGCCCGCCATGTCGCCGTAGAGCGTGCAGTAGCCGGTCGCCATCTCGCTCTTGTTGCCGGTGGTCAGCACGATGCGGCCGCTCTTGTTGGACAGCGCCATCAGCAGCGTGCCGCGCACGCGGGCCTGGATGTTCTCCTCGGTCGCGTCCTCGGGCAGCCCGGCGAACTCCGCCGCCAGGCTCTGGCGGAAGGCGTCGAACATCGGGCCGATGGCGATCTCGTCGTAGCGCACGCCGAGCCGGCGCGCCATCTCGCGGGCGTCGATCCACGAGATGTCGGCGGTGTAGCGCGAGGGCATCATCACCGCGCGTACCTTGTCGGCGCCGAGCGCGTCGACCGCCACTGCCAGCACCAGGGCCGAGTCGATGCCACCCGATAGGCCGAGGATCGCGCCGGGAAAGCCGTTCTTGCCGAGGTAGTCGCGCACGCCGGTGACGAGCGCACCCCAGGCCTGCGCCTCCTCGCCGGGCAGCGCGGCGACTTCGCCATCGACGCCGCCGTCGGCACCAACCCGAGCCTGCAGCACCGCTTCGTCGAAGCTCGCGGCGCGGGCCCGCACCACGCCCTGCGCGTCGACCACGAACGAGGCGCCGTCGAAGACGATCTCGTCCTGCCCGCCGACCAGATGCGCGTAGCCCAGCGGCAGCGCCAGCGCGCGCGCGCGCTCGGCCATGCGCGCCTCGCGCTCCTGCGCCTTGCCCAGGTGGAACGGCGAGGCGTTGAGCACCACCAGCGCCTGCGCGCCGGCGGCCTTGGCGGCGGCGCCGGGCTCGTCGAACCAGGCGTCCTCGCACACCAGCAGGCCGGCGCGCACGCCCTGCACCTCGATCACCAGCGGGCCCAGGCCGGCATCGCGGCCGCTGACGAAATAGCGCCGCTCGTCGAACACCTGATAGTTCGGCAGCTCGCGCTTGGCATAGCTGCCGAGCAGCTCGCCGCGGTGGATCACCGTGGCCGCATTGACCCGCCGCTGCACCGCCAGCGAACGCGTGCGAACATCCTCCGCCAGCGATTGCGGATGGCCGAGCACGAGGTGCAGGTCGCCGAGATCGGCCAATGCCGCCGCGATGCGGTCGACCGCCGCCTCGCAGGCGCGCATGAAGGCCGGGCGCAGCAACAGGTCCTCGGGCGGGTAGCCGGTCAGCGCGAGTTCGGGCGTGACGACGAGCCTTGCACCCTCGGCGTGGGCCTGGCGGGCGAGTTCGACGATGCGGGCGGCGTTGCCGTCCACGTCGCCGACGGTGGCGTTGAATTGCAGCAGTGCCAGCGGCAGCACCGGAGAGGCGGACATGAGCGGAGCGAATGAAGAAGTTGCGGTCGATGGTAGCGCCTGAGGCACGGCGCGAGGCCGCATGGTCGCTGCAGCTGCATGACAGCCCGCACGCGATCGACGCCGGTGCCTGGGACGCGTTGCTGGCTTCGAGTCCGGAGCCGACGCCCTTCCTGCGCCATGCCTTTCTCGCGGCGCTGCACGACTCCGGCAGTGCCGTCGAACGCAGCGGCTGGACGCCGCGCTTCGCGACGCTGCACGCCGAGGGCGAAGCGCTGCCGCAAGCCGCCTGCGCGCTCTACCTCAAGACCCACAGCTACGGCGAGTACGTCTTCGACTGGGCCTGGGCCGAGGCCTACGAACGAGCCGGCCAGCCCTACTACCCGAAGCTGCTCGGTGCGGTGCCGTTCACGCCGGTGCCCGGCAGCCGCCTGCTGGCCACGAGCGAGTCCGCGCGGCATGCGCTGGCGCTCGGCATCACGCAGCTGGCGCGGCAGATGGAGCTGTCTTCGGCCCATCTGCTGTTCACCGACGCGGCCGACCGCGACGCGCTGCTGGCGGCCGGCTGGCTCGAACGCAGCAGCGTGCAGTTCCACTGGCAGAACCGTGTGCCGGCGCCCTACGCCGACTTCAACGAGTTCCTTGCGGGCCTGTCGCGCGACAAGCGTCGCAAGATCGCCCAGGAGCGCCGCCACGTCAGCAGCGCCGGCGTGGTCTTCGAGACGTTGGCGGGCGCTTCGATCGACAAGGCGGACTGGGACTTCTTTCACCGCTGCTACAGCGCCACCTACCGCGCGCACCACAGCACGCCCTACCTCACGCGCGCCTTCTTCACGCAGGTCGCGACCTCGATGGCCGAGCATCTCGTGCTCTTCGTCGCACGGCGAGACGGCCGGCCGATCGCCTGCTCGCTGATCGTGGTCGACCCGGCCTCACGCGTCGCCTGGGGCCGCTACTGGGGCGCGACCGAGTACGTGAACTGCCTGCACTTCGAGGCCTGCTATTACCAGCCGCTGGCCTGGTGCATCGCGCACGGCTACAGCCGCTTCGAGGGCGGGGCGCAGGGCGAGCACAAGATGGCGCGCGGGCTCATGCCGGTGCGCACCCGCTCGCTGCATTGGCTGGCACAGCCGGCCTTCTTCGATGCCGTGGCGCGCTACCTCGAGCGCGAGGGGGCGGGCATCGAGGCCTACGTCGACGAACTGGAGCAGCGCAGCCCGTTCAGGGCCGCGCCGCCCTGACGAGGGCTACTTGAAGTCGCCGCCGAAGCCCCAGACGAAGGCCTTCGGGTCGATGTACTTGCGCAGCGCCGCGTTGGCCTGCTCCAGCGTCAGCGCCGCCAGCGCCTCGTCCACCTTCTGCGAGGTGGCGTAGGTGCGGCCGAGGTTCAGGTTGTTCGCCAGCGCGCCGGCCAGCACGGAGTCCTGAGCGCGCGACAGGCGGCGCTGGCTCAGCAGGCCCTTCTTCGCCTCGTCGACCTCGGCCGCCGTGAAGCCGGACTTCAGCGCGCGCTCGAGCTCCTGCCGGAACGCCGCCTCGACCTTGGTCCGCACCTGCGGCGCGAAGATGGCATAGCCGTAGAAGGACGAGTTCGGCTCGTGCTGGCTCCACTGCACCTGGCTGCCGACGCCGTAGGACAGGCCCTCGGTCTCGCGGATTCGCTTCCACAGCCGCGAGGTGCCGCCGCCACCGATCACCTGGTTGGCGACCATCAGCGCCGCGTAGTCGGGATGGCCGTCGCTGACTGGCAGCGCGGCCTGGCGCAGCAGCATGAAGGCGTTCTGCTTGTCGGGTGCCGGCAGCATCAGCGTGGTCGGCGGCACGGCGTGCGGCGGCTGCGGCACGCGGGTGTAGGGCTCGCTGCCGACCCAGCCGCCGAAGCCGGCCTGCAGCGCCTGGCGCACCGCGGCTGGGTCGAAGTCGCCGACCGCGCTGAACTCGGCGCGGCCCGCGCCGTAGAAGCGCTGGTGGAAGCGACGCATCGCCTCGACCGTCACCGCGCGCGTGTCCTCGACCTGCTCGTCGAAGTTCGCGGCGTGCCGAACGTCGCCGCGCGGGTAGGGGTTGCCATGGCGCTCGACCGCGTTGCTGACCATCGCCTCGGGCTCGCGCCGCTGCTCCTCGATCGCGGCCAGGCTCTGGGCGCGCAGTTCCTCCAGCGCCTCGGGCGGCAGGCTGGGGTTGCGCAGCAGGTCGGCCACCAGCGCGATCGCCTGCGGCAGCGTGTCGCGCTCGGCGTTCAGCGACACCGTCACGACGCCGTCTTCACCGCCGATGCGCATCTGCGTGCGCAGCGCGTCGAGCCGGTCGGCAACCTGCTGGCGGCTCAGCGTGGCGCTGCCCTTGTCGAGCATCGCCGCCAGCATCGACGGCACCGCGCCCTGCCCCTTCAGGCTCTGCTCGTTGCCGAAGCGCAGCGTCAGCTGGGCGCTGGCCACCTTGCCACGCGTGGGCTTGGGCAGCAACGCGAGTTCCAGCCCGGGCTCGATGCGCGCGCGCTGGGTGCGGGCGTCGATGTTGGCCGGGCTCGGATCGAAGGCCTCGACCGCCGCCAACTCGGCCGCCGGCGTCCAGCCCTTGAACTGGGCCGCGATGTCGAGCGCCGGCTGGGCCGGCGCGCGCTGCGGCGCCTCGGTCGGCAGGTAGCTCACCAGGCTGCGGTTGGATGCCAGCAGGTAGGCCTTCGCGACGCGGTTGACATCGTCGAGCGTCAGCTTGGCGACCCGGTCGCGGTCGAGGAAGAAGAAGCGCCAGTCGCCGGCCGCGATCGCCTCCGACAGCGCGACGCCGACCCCTTCCGGGTTGGCGAAGGCCTTGTCCCAGGCGTTGCGCGCCTTGGTCTTGGCGCGCGCCAGTTCCTCGGCCGTGATCGGTTCGGTGGCCAGTGTCTCGAGCGTGCGGATCAGTTCCTCGCGCGCCGGCTCGAGCTTCTGTTCCGGCGCCAGTTGCACCAGGAAGCCGAACCAGCCCGGGTCGTGCAACGAGAAGGCCACCGGCGCCACCGAGGCCGCCAGCTTGGCCTCGACCAACCGCTTGTGCAGCCGCCCCGAGGGCGCGTCGGCCAGCAATTCGGCCAGCGTGGCGACCGCCGCGAAGTCCGGGTTCGAGCCCGCCACCGCGTGGTAGCCGACGAACAGCAGCGGCGTACCGCCGACCCGTCGCACCTGCACCGAGCGCTCGCCATCCTGCACCGGCTCGACCGTGTAGAGCCGCGGCAACGCGCGCTTGGGTCGCGCGATCTTGCCGAAGCTCTCGCCGATCCAGCGCAGCGTCCTGGCGGGATCGAACTTGCCGGTGACGATCAGCGTGGCGTTGTCCGGCTGGTAGTACAGCCTGTAGAAGGCCTGCAGCCGGCGGATGTCGACGTTCTCGACGTCGCTGCGGTTGCCGATCGTGTCGTTGCCGTAGTTGTGCCAGTCGTACAGCGAGGACAGCAGGCGCTGGTAGCTCACCTGGGTCGGGTTGTTCTCGCCCATCTCCATCTCGTTGCGCACCACCGTCATCTCGGAGTCGAGATCCTTCTGCGCGATGAAGCTGTTGACCATCGCGTCGGCATGCCAGGCCAGGAACCAGCGCAGGTTGTCGTCGCCGGCGGCGAAGCTGGCGAAGTAGTTGGTGCGATCGAACCAGGTGCTGCCGTTGGCGCGGAAGCCGCGCTTGTCGAACTCGGCCCAGACGTTGGGATGCTTCGGCGTGCCCTTGAAGATCAGGTGCTCGAGCAGGTGCGCCATGCCGGTCTCGCCGTAGTTCTCGTGGCGCGAGCCGACCCTGTAGGTCAGGTTGACGGTGGTCGTGGGCTTGGAGTCGTCGGGCGCGACCAGCACCTGCAGTCCGTTGTCGAGCCGGTACTCGCGGATGCCCTCGACCGAGCCGACGAGTCGCAGGCCCGGCGGCAGCGGCGTGGCGCCCTGGGCCTGGGCCTGGGCCTGGGTCTGAGCCTGGGCAACCGCGAGGCCGAGCAAGGCAGCAACGAAAACGGCCGCCCGGATGAGGCGGCCGCAGGGATCGATTCGGGTCATGACGGCAACGGGCCCGAAGGCCGAAACGACGACCCGGCGCAGTGTAGCGGCGGCCCGGCCGCCGCGCCGGCTCAGCCCTTGTCGGCGCTCTCGAGGTAGGCGGCCAGGCCGTTGACGATCTCGGTGCGCGCCGCATCCGGACCTTCCCAGCCCTTGACCTTGACCCACTTGCCGGCCTCGAGGTCCTTGTAGTGCTCGAAGAAGTGCTGGATCGCCTTGAGCCGCATCGGATTGATGTCCTCGGGCTTCTTCCAGTGGTCGTAGATCGGCAGGATCTTGGAGGTCGGCACCGCGAGCAGCTTGGCGTCGCCGCCGGCCTCGTCGTCCATCTGCAGCACGCCGATCGGGCGGCAGGTCACGACCACGCCCGGCGTCAGCGCGAAGGGCGTGATCACCAGCACGTCGACCGGATCGCCGTCGTCGGCCAGCGTGCGCGGGATGTAGCCGTAGTTGCACGGGTAGTGCATCGCGGTGGTCATGAAGCGATCGACGAACAGCGCGCCGGAGGCCTTGTCGACCTCGTACTTGATCGGATCGGCATTCATCGGGATCTCGATGACGACGTTGAACTCGTCGGGCGCCTTGGCGCCGGGGGTCACGTTGTGCAGGCTCATGGCTTGATTCTTTGCTTGCGTTGCGAAAGACCGCGGGGAAACCCGGATTCTAAGGGTGCCGGCGGCCCGATCGGCCATTGCACAAGCGCGTTGCCACGCGGCCGTCACCGCAGGAAAACACCATGGACCGGTGCGTTGCGTCGCAGCAAAGGCGCCCGTAGCATCGACCCGCCAAAACTGTGACCCGACCGGAGCCCACCGCTCCGACCCAAGAAGCCGGGCGCGCCGTTCAATCGAGGTCCTCAATTCCGAGGCGAAGGAGAACCCCCCCATGTCGAGTTCCCTGGCGCTTGTCATTGCGCTGTTGTGCGGCCTCGCGGCCGTGGTCTACGGCTTCGTGCAGCGAAGCTGGATCCTCAGTCAGGACGCGGGCAATGCCCGCATGCAGGAAATCGCGGCGGCCATCCAGCAGGGTGCTGCGGCCTATCTGGCACGCCAGTACCGCACGATCGCGATGGTCGGCGTGGTACTGGCACTGCTGATCGGCATCTTCATCGGGCTGCCGACCGCGGTCGCCTTCGTCATCGGCGCGCTGCTCTCGGGTGCCTGCGGCTTCATCGGCATGAACGTCTCGGTGCGCGCCAACGTGCGCACCGCGCAGGCCGCCACGCGCGGCATCGGCCCGGCGCTCGACGTTGCCTTCAAGGGCGGCGCGATCACCGGCATGCTGGTGGTGGGCCTTGGCCTGCTCGGCGTGAGCATCATGTTCTGGTTCCTGACCGCCAACGGCCAGGTCACGCCGGTCAACTCGCTGTCGGCCGCGATCAAGCCGCTGATGGGCTTTGCCTTCGGTGCCAGCCTGATCTCGATCTTCGCGCGGCTTGGCGGCGGCATCTTTACCAAGGGCGCCGACGTCGGCGCCGACCTGGTCGGCAAGGTCGAGGCCGGCATCCCCGAAGACGATCCGCGCAACCCGGCAGTGATTGCCGACAACGTGGGCGACAACGTCGGCGACTGCGCCGGCATGGCGGCCGACCTCTTCGAGACCTACGCCGTCACGCTGATCGCCACGATGGTGCTCGGTGCGCTGGTCGTGACCACCGCGCCGATGCAGGCGGTGATCTACCCGCTGCTGCTGGGCGGCGTCTCGATCATCGCGTCGATCATCGGTTGCTCGGTGGTCAAGGCCAAGCCCGGCATGACCAACGTGATGCCGGCCCTCTACAAGGGTCTGGCGGCGGCCGGCATGCTGTCGATGCTGGCCTTCTGCGTCATCACCGTGCTCTACATGCCGGCCGACGCGATGGGCAGCCAGACCCACCTGCGACTGATCGGATCCTGTGCCGTCGGCCTCGCGCTGACCGCGGCACTGGTCTGGATCACCGAGTTCTACACCGGCACCCAGTACTCGCCGGTCAAGCACATCGCCAAGGCCTCGACCACCGGTCATGGCACCAACATCATCGCCGGCCTCGGCGTGTCGATGCGCTCCACCGCCTGGCCGGTGATCTTCGTCTGCATGGCGATCCTGGCCTCGTTCAGCCTCGGCGGCCTCTACGGCGTCGCGATCGCCGCCACCGCCATGCTGAGCATGGCCGGCGTCGTGGTCGCGCTCGACGCCTACGGTCCGATCACCGACAACGCCGGCGGCATCGCCGAGATGGCCGAGATGCCGGAATCGGTGCGCAACATCACCGACCCGCTCGACGCGGTGGGCAACACCACCAAGGCCGTGACCAAGGGCTACGCGATCGGCTCGGCCGGCCTTGCGGCGCTGGTGCTGTTTGCCGACTACACCCACTCGCTCGAAGGCCGCGGCATGCACGTGAGCTTCGACCTGAGCGACCCCAAGGTGATCGTCGGCCTCTTCATCGGCGGCCTGATCCCCTACCTCTTCGGCGCGATGGCGATGGAAGCGGTCGGCCGCGCCGCCGGTGCGGTGGTCGAGGAAGTGCGCCGCCAGTTCCGCGACATCAAGGGCATCATGGACGGCAGCGGCAAGCCCGAGTACGGCCGCGCTGTCGACATGCTGACCAGCGCCGCGATCAAGGAAATGATGATCCCGTCGCTGCTGCCGGTGGTGGTGCCGGTGCTGGTGGGCATGCTGCTCGGCCCGGCCGCGCTCGGCGGCCTGCTGATGGGCACCATCGTGACCGGCCTGTTCGTCGCGATCTCGATGTGCACCGGCGGCGGTGCCTGGGACAACGCCAAGAAGTACATCGAGGAAGGCAACCACGGCGGCAAGGGCAGCGAGGCCCACAAGGCGGCCGTCACCGGCGATACCGTCGGCGACCCCTACAAGGACACCGCCGGCCCGGCGATCAACCCACTGATCAAGATCATCAACATCGTGGCGCTGCTGCTGGTGCCGTTGCTGCCGATGACCGGCACTGCGCACAAGGCCGAGGCGCCGACCCCGGCGCCGGTCGTGGCCAGCGCGACGACCACCGCGCCGGTCGCCGCCATCGCGACCCCGGTGGCGCAGCGCTGATCACGCGCGAACGCATCTTCGATGCCCGGGCCCGCTTCGGCGGGCCTTTTTCATGGGCGCTTCAGCGGCTCAGCATCAGGTGCAAATCTGCGGCGCGCTCCGACTTGTTGCTCCACATCCAGCAGTAGTCCTGGTCGAGCCCGGCCTCGAGCCGACCCTCGAGTTCGGCGACCGCATCGCGGCGGGCCGGGTACTCGACCTTGTCGCCCTCGTGATAGTGGATGTTGAAGTTCAACGGGCCGTCGCTCTTGAAGGACCAGGCAATCGCCTGCCCCCTGGACAGCTTCCCGCAGACCTCGAGGAACTTTCCCGGAGCCAGCGTCGCGCGGCGCTCGAAGCGGCCTTGGCCGTCCCAGGCGATGTTCACCAGTTCGGCGTGCGCCAGCGGGCTGGCGCCGGCCAGGACGAGCACGAGGCCGAGCACGCGGAGCTTGTCGCGGCAGATCAATGATCTCGGGCTGCCGCAGTTCATCGAGCCACCTCGATCTCGGTCACGACGAAGCCGCCGGCGCTCTTCTCGGCCCTGAAGCGGATCTTGTCGCCGGCCTTCACGCCGTCGAGCAGCGCGGCGTCCCGGACCTGGAACACCATCGTCATCGGCGGCATCTCGAGGTTCCTGATCTCGCCATGCCGGATGGTGAGCTTGAGCGCCTCCTTGTCGACCTTGCGGATCTCACCGTCGCTCAGATGGCTCGCGGCGGAAGCGATCAGCGTCCAGAACGAGGTGGCCAGCGCCACCAGCAACAACTTCATCATGATGGATTCCTTGCCTGGGTCGCGGACACGCTGATCCGGCCCACCATGCCGGCCTGGTAGTGGCCGGCGATCAGGCAGGCGAAGTCGAACTCGCCCGCGCGGTTGAAGTGCCAGACGATCTCGCCGGCCTGGCCCGGTGGCACGTGGGCCATCCAGGGCTCGTCGTGCTCCATGTCGGGGAACCTGATCATCAGCGCGGCGTGGGCGTCGTTCTCCGCCCGGGTGCCGATCACGAACTCGTGGAGCATCCTGCCCTCGTTGCGGATCACGAAGCGGATCGTCTCGCCCTGCTTCACCGAGACCTTGTCGGGCGCGAAGCGCATGGTGTCGAGCATGCGGATCCGCACCGTGCGCCGGACCGCCTTCGCGTCACCCGCGATGCCCCATTCCTTCTGTTCCCTGACCACCGGCGCCGACTTGGCGGGGTGCGCCGCGTCGCCATGCGCATGCGCGCCCGACGCGAGGCAGCAGGCACCGACGGCGAGCGCCGCGGCGAGGTGTCTGACGTCGAGTTTCATCGATGCTCCTCGCTGCGATCAGTGACCGGCATGGCCGCCCGGCTTGCGCACATTGACCTCGATCTCGCCGGACGGTGCCTGCCGCCCCGGCATCGCGCGTCCGCCCTCGGCCTTGAACCGCGCCGGCTCGGCCAGCGCGCCGGCCCACTCGAAGGCCTGCGTGCCCGTCGGCTGCCTGAACCAGCCGGGGTTGCCGTAGTCGCCCGGCTTCTGGTTCCGGCGCACCTTGAGCATGCTGAACATGCCACCCATCTCGACCGAGCCGAACGGACCGGCGCCAGTCATCATCGGGATCGTGTTGTCGGGCAGCGGCATCTCCATCTCGGCCATGTCGGCCATGCCGCGCTCGCCCATCACCATGTAGTCGGGAATCAGCTTGGTGATCTGCCTGGCGAGGCCGCGGTGGTCGACGCCGATCATCGTCGGCACCGCGTGTCCCATCGCGTTCATCGTGTGATGACTCTTGTGGCAGTGAAAAGCCCAGTCGCCCTCCTCGTCGGCGATGAACTCGATCTGGCGCATCTGGCCGACCGCTATGTCGGTCGTCACCTCGGGCCAGCGCGCGGCTTTGGGCACCGGGCCGCCGTCGGTGCCACTGACCTCGAACTCGTGGCCGTGCAGGTGGATCGGGTGGTTGGTCATCGTCAGGTTGCCGATGCGCACGCGCACGCGGTCGCCCCGGCGCACGTTGAGCGTGTCGATGCCGGGAAAGATGCGGCTGTTCCAGGTCCAGAGATTGAAGTCGAGCATCGTCATGATCTTCGGCGTGGCGGTACCCGGCTCGATGTCGTAGGCATTGAGCAGGAAGCAGAAGTCGCGGTCGACCTCGGCGATCAGCGGGTGCTTCTGCCGCGGGTGCGTGACCCAGAAGCCCATCATCCCCATCGCCATCTGCACCATCTCGTCGGCATGCGGGTGGTACATGAAGGTGCCGGGCCGGCGCGCGACGAATTCATAGACGAAGGTCTTGCCGGGCTGGATCGAGGGCTGGGTCAGGCCCGAGACGCCGTCCATGCCGTTGGGCAGGCGCTGCCCGTGCCAGTGCATGCTGGTGTGCTCGGGCAGCTTGTTGGTGAGGAAGATGCGCACCCGGTCGCCCTCGACCACCTCGATCGTCGGCCCCGGGCTCTGGCCGTTGTAGCCCCACAGGTGGGCCTTCATGCCGGGTGCGAGCTCGCGCAGCACCGGCTCGGCCACCAGGTGGAACTCCTTGACGCCGGCATTCATGCGCCAGGGCAGCGTCCAGCCGTTGAGCGTGACCACGGGGTTGTAGGGCCGACCGCTGCTCGGCACCAGTGGCGGCATCGTGTCGGGCCGGGTTTGCATGACCGGCTCGGGCAGCGCGGCCAGGGCGACCTTGCTGACGGCGGCAGCGCCGGCAATGCCGGTGGCGCGCAGCAGATTGCGTCGGGAGAAAAGCATCGTGTGGACTCCGGGATTCAGTGGGCCGAGGCGCCGGCGGCAGCCATCGACGAATCGCGCACGGCCGGCAGGCTCGGCGGGCCGATCAGCGCCATCTCGAGGTCGGCCTGCGCGATCCAGTAGTCGCGTTGCGCCTCGATCGCGCCGTTGACCGCGGCGATCTGCGCGCGCGTGTCGGCCAGCAGTTCGAACACGCCGATCAGCATGCCGTTGTAGCGAAGCAGGTTCTCGTCGGAGATGCGCCGGGCGGCCGGCACGATGTCGTCGCGGTAGTGACGCGCGATGTCCCAGGCCGAGCGGTAGCCCAGGTAGGCCTCGCGCACCTGCGAGCGCGCGTCCACCGCCACCTGCGCGGTGCGGTGCACGCTCTGCATGTAGAGCGCCTCGGCCCTGGCCACGCGCGCGCCGCTCCAGTCGAACAGCGGGATCTCGAGCGTGATCTCGTAGCCGGTCTGGCGCGGCAGCTCGTTGGAGGTGTTGTGCTGGTAGCCCAGTTCGAGCACGTTGAGGAAGCGCGTGACCTTGCTCAGGCCCAGGTTCTTCGCCATCGCCTCCGATTGCAGCTTCGCCGCCTGCACGTCGAGCCGCTGCGCCATCGCCGCCTGCTCGATGTCGGGCCGGTCGGCCGGCTCCGGCGGCAGTTCGGGCAGGCGCGCGGGTAGCGCGAACTGCGTCTGCGTCCCCCACAGTCCGAGCTGGCGGATCAGGCGTTCTCGCGCGGCCACCTGGGCCCGCTGGGCGCGCGCCAGGTTCAGCGCCGCATCGGCGAAGAAGGCGTGCTCGCGCGCCTGCTGCAGCTTGTTCCAGTTGCCGGCCTCGGCCATGCGGCGCGCCAGCTCGGCGCCGGCATCGGCGGCCGCCTTGACGTCGCGCATGTAGCGCAGCGTCTGCTCGGCAGCGACCGCGCCGTAGTACGCCTTGCGGGCCTCGAAGGCCGCCGACAGCATCTGCATCGACACGCTGCGCTGCACGGCGCCAAAGCGCCGCTGCTCCATCGGCATGCTCAGCGGCAGCGCGATCAGGTGCGCCAGGTCGAAGGAGAAGCTTCGCTCGATCTCGCGCTCGCTGCCGCGCTTGAGGCGCGTGAAGTTGAAGCCGGGGTTGGGCAGGCGACTGGCCTGCACCAGCTCGGCCTCGGCGATGCCGAGTTCCTGCAGGCTGGCCTGCAGGCCGCGGTTGTTGAGCAGCGCAATCTGGACCGCGCTATCCGCCGTCAGCGGCTTGGCGAGCAGCTCGGCGACGCGCTGCTCGATGGTGACCAGGTCCGCGTCGCTGCGGGCCGGCAGCAGGTCCTTGCCGAGTTGTTCGCGCGCCGCCTGCTGCACCGGGGCGAGGCCGCCGTCCTCGCTCAGCGAGGCGCAGCCCGCCAGCAGCAGCACCGCCGATGCGAGCGCCACGTGGTGCCAGCGGCGCCGGGCGCCGAAACTCAATCTGCTCATGGCACCCTCCTCAACGCTTGTCGGTGGTCGCCGGAGCCGAGGCCGCCGCTTCGGGCGGTGCCGTCGACTGCGCCTCCCGCGCGTAGCTGCGCCAGCCGCCGATGCGCCCGACCTGGTCGTTGAGCTCGCGCCACGCGCCGACCGGCTGCTCGACGTTGGGCCGGTAACCGGTGAAGGCCGAGCGGTGGTTCAGCACCGGCACGCTGGCGGCGGGATCGGCCGGGTCGGCGCGCCGCGGCGCCGATGCGGGTGCGGCCACGCTTGCCGGCTGGGCCAGTGCGCCCGCGGCGACCAGCAACAGGGTCATGGCAGCCGCCGACGGAGCCACCCCCAATGGGATTCGGAACATGAAGAACCTCGCACGATGTCGATCGACCACCGCACCGATTGGCGCGGGACGACGGAAAGCACCGATCCGCGCGTGCGGATCGGCCGTTCAGGCGAGTTCGCTTCGGGGAGGTCGTTCGAGGCCGTCGATGGCCACGCGGGCATGCAGCCGAGGTGTCAGCGGCGCGTAGTCCGGAGCGACCCGCACCACCGGCATGAGCAGCGGCGCCTGCACCAGCGCCGCGCCGGTGCAGCAGGCGGCGCAGACGCTGCACTTGCCACCGGCCGGCTTGGCATCGGCCGCCTCGCCGTGATGGTGAGCCGCGTGCTCGTCGGCCACCGCCGGCGCGGACGGCTGGGCATCGTGCCGATGCGCCTGCGTCGTCGGCGGCGCCATGCCCCCGCACCACAGCATGGTGCGTGCGGCATGGCCCTGGACCGGCAGGGCCAGCGCCAACAGCAAACTCAACAGGATCCGGTGCCAACGGCTCATGGCCGCAGTGTAGGTCCGAGCGGCCCCCTAGGGCGTCGACCCGGGGGGGCGTGCGGCAGCCGACGCGCATAGAGTCGATGCCGGCCGCCATGGCCCATGACCCACAAGAAGGAGACAGCATGAGCATTACTGGCTTCGGGCGCTGGCGCCCGCTCCTCGCCCTCGCGCTGGCGGCGGTCGCCGGCGGCGCGTCGGCCCAGTCGCTGGCCGACCTGCGCAACGACGCCGCCACCCCGGGCGACGTGACGACCTACGGCATGGGCTGGGGCCAGCAGCGCCACTCCACGCTCACGCAGATCACGCCGGCCAACGTCAAGCGCCTGGTGCCGGTCTGGAACCTGAGTCTCGACAACTCGGCCAACGCCTCGAGCCAGCCGCTGCTGATCGACGGCGTGATGTACGTGGCCTCGCACACGCACACGATGGCGGTCGATCCGGTGAGCGGCCGGGTGAAGTGGAAGACCCCGATCGAGCTGCCGGCCGACATCAACGGCTATCTCTGCTGCGGAATCCACAGCCGCGGTCTCGCGGCGCTGGGCGGCATGCTCTACCGCACCACGATCGACGCGCACGTGGTGGCGATCAACATGGCCGACGGCAAGCAGGTCTGGAAGGTCAAGGCTGCCGACTACAAGGAAGGCTACACGCTGACCCAGGCGCCGCTGCTGGCCGGCGGCATGCTGCTGACCGGCATCTCCGGCGGCGAATACGGCACGCGCGGCTTCATAGCCGGCTGGGATCCGAAGACCGGCGAGCGCAAGTGGACCCGCCACACCACCGCGATGCCCGGCGAGCGCGGCGGCGACACCTGGAAGCCCGGCATGGCCGACAAGGGCGGCGCACCGACCTGGCTGACCGGCACCTACGACCCCGAGCTCGACCTCGTCTACTGGGGCACCGGCAACGGCAGTCCGTGGAACCCGGCCACGCGCGGCGGCGACTCGCTCTACATCAGTTCGGCGCTGGCGATCCGGCCCTCGAGCGGCGAGTTGGTCTGGCACTACCAGTTCTCGCCCGGCGACCCCTACGACTACGACGGCACCAACGAACTGGTGCTGGCCGAGCTGCCGATCAACGGCCAGCCGACCAAGGTGCTGATGCAGGCCAACCGCAACGGCTTCTTCTACGTGCTCGACCGCAGCAACGGCAAGCTGATCTCGGCCAAGCCCTTCGCTCGCAAGATCAACTGGGCCACGGGCATCGACCCGGCCAGCGGCCGCCCGATCGACACGCCGATGACGCAGAAGGTGCGCGTCACCGAGCAGGCGACCGAGATGATCGAGGTCTGGCCGAGCGCCTTCGGCGGCAAGAACTGGATGCCGATGAGCTACGACCCGGCGCGGCGGCTGGTGTTCATGAACACCATCGACGTCGGCATGAACATCAAGTACGTGCAGCAGGCGCGGCCGGGCGGCCCCAACTGGTGGCTCGGCCTCGAGCTCGGCGGCTTCGTCGCGCCGACCGACGGCATGCGCGGCACCTTGACCGCCTGGGATCCGGTGGCCGGCAAGAAGGTCTGGGAGCACCCGAACAAGAGCCCGTTCTGGGCCGGCGTGCTGTCGACCGCCAGCGGCCTGGTCTTCACCGGCGCGCAGACCGGCGCCTTCATGGCCTTCGACTCCAAGACCGGCAAGCAGCTCTGGCAGTTCCAGACCGGCTCCGGCATCAGCGGCCTGCCGATCACCTGGGAGCGCGACGGTCGCCAGTACATCACCGTGCTCAGCGGCTCGGCCACGGTCTATGCCGCGCTGGCCGGCGACCCCGACCTGGTCAACGTGCCGGCCGGCGGCTCGGTATGGACCTTCGCGCTGCAGCCCTGACGCTGCTGCTGGGCGCGGCGCTGCCAGGCGGCGCCGTGGCCCAGCAGGCACCGGCGGCCGACGCCGCGGCCCGCGTCGAGCTCGGCCGCCGCACCTACACCGGCACCTGCGCCCGCTGCCACGGCCTCAACCTCGTGACCAGCGGCATCGGCTTCGACCTGCGCACCTTTCCGCAGAACGACCGCGAACGCTTCGAGCGCTCGGTGACGCAGGGCCTGCGCGCGATGCCGGCGCTGGGCGGTGCACTCACGCCCGAACAACTCGACGCGCTCTGGGCCTACATCGGCGCGGTCAACGGCTGGAAGCCGTAGCCCGTGCGGCGATCTGATCGATCGGATGCTGATCGGCACCGCGTGTGTCGAAGGCTCTGTGCTGGTGACGTGTGACCGCAACATCCTCGAACTGGCCTGGCCCATCCTCGGCGACCTGTTGCTCAAGGCCTGAAACGATGCGCCTTTTGGCGAGTTGGGCATAGCTCATGGCGACCACTGCCGACACACTCAATGACCGCGTTGTAGCCTGGCTAGTGCCGCTTATCGGCCACGAGTTCGATCTCGAAGATCTGCCGCATTGGCTGAACGGCCGGGATGTGCATGCGGTGAAGCGGGATGACGGCTACTACCTCGTCATTCCCGCATCGTTGGCTGGGGTCGCTACCAAGCAGGTTCGCGCAATCGCAGCGTCGCACCTCGAACTGATCAACGGCGCTGGTCGCTTGCTGAACACTTCATACCGTGAGCTGGCGATAGACGACAAGTTCTTCGGCATCGATACCGATGGCCACATAGTCAGCACCGTACTTGCAGTCGGAGCTGCGGAGTACAGAACCAAGGCAGGCGCTGCGACCGTTGTCGTCAACGGCATCGCTCAGGCGGATCCGCGCACCGGTGCAGCCGATCCGCTGCTGCGTGCGGCCTCTCTCTCAACGCGTGCCAGCGACGCTCTGATCATCGTCGGACGATCGAATCTCACGTGGTCCGAGCTCTACCTGGTGTTCGAGTTGGTCGAATCAGAGTGCGGCAGCCGAATGTTCGACCTCGGATGGATCAAACGATCGGACGCGAATCTGCTCTCGCGAACGGCCAATAGCTACTCGGTACTCCGAAGCCGGGGCCGCCACGGTAAGGATCGCAACGATCCGCCGTCTGCGCCAATGGCGCTCCGAAACGCAGGTGACCTCATTCGCGCACTGGTCTGCTCATGGCTGCGAGATCTGTCCGAGCACCCGGATGGCGCAAGCCGCGATGAATCGAAGTCCCGCGGCCGACACCGCGCTCGCGCCTAGGCCCGGCACCCGTCTGTCTGGCGCCAGACATCGAAAGCAAACCGGCGTCGCTTTGCTCAACGCCGCGCCGGCGGCAGGTCGGTGCAACTGCCGTGCGCCACCTCGGCTGCCATGCCGAGGCTTTCGCCCAGCGTCGGGTGCGGGTGGATGGTCTTGCCGATGTCGACCATGTCGGCGCCCATCTCGACGGCCAGCGCGACCTCGCCGATCATGTCGCCGGCATGGGTGCCGACGATGGCGCCGCCGAGGATGCGATGCGACTCCGCATCGAAGATCAGCTTGGTGAAGCCCTCGTCGCGGCCATTGGCGATGGCGCGGCCCGAGGCCGTCCACGGGAACAGGCCCTTGGTGATCTTGATGCCCTGGGCCTTGGCCTCGTCTTCCGTCAGCCCGACCCAGGCCACCTCTGGGTCGGTGTAGGCCACGCTCGGGATCACACGGGCGTCGAAGGCGCTGCGCGCGAGCTTGTCGTCGCCCTTGAGTTCGCCGGCGATCACCTCGGCCGCCACATGACCCTCGTGCACCGCCTTGTGCGCCAGCATGGGCTGGCCGACGATGTCGCCGATCGCGAAGATCGTCGGTACGTTGGTGCGCATCTGCAGGTCGACCGGAATGAAGCCGCGTTCGCCGACCGCCACGCCGGCCGCCTCGGCGCCGATGCGCTTGCCGTTGGGCGTGCGACCCACCGCCTGCAGCACCAGGTCGTAGGTCTGCGGCGCCGGAGCGCCCTCGCCCTCGAACGAGACCTCGATGCCATCGGCCTTGGCGATCGCGCCGACCGTCTTGGTCTTCAGCATCACATGGTCGAAGCGCTTCTTGTTGAACTTCTCCCAGACCTTCACCAGGTCGCGGTCGGCACCCAGCATCAGGCTGTCCATCATCTCGACCACGTCCAGGCGCGCGCCGAGCGTGGAGTACACCGTACCCATCTCGAGGCCGATGATGCCGCCGCCGATCACCAGCATGCGCTTCGGGCTCTGGCGCAGTTGCAGCGCGCCGGTCGAGGTGACGATGCGCGGATCGTCCTTGGGCAGGAACGGCAGCTTCACCGCTTCGGAGCCGGCGGCGATGATCGCGCGCTTGAACTTCACCGTCTTCGCACCGCCGTCGGCGGCCGTCACGCGCAGGTGCTGCGGATCGACGAAGACACCGTCGCCGGTCAGCACCGTGACCTTGCGCATCTTGGCCATCGCGGCCAGGCCGCCGGTCAGCTTGCCGACCACCTTGTCCTTGTGCGCGCGCAGCTTGTCGAGGTCGATCGCCGGCTTGTCGAACTTCACGCCGAGCGCCTCGAAATGCGAGGTCTCGTCGATCACCGCCGCCACGTGCAGCAGCGCCTTGCTCGGGATGCAGCCGACGTTGAGGCAGACGCCACCGAGCGTCAGGTAGCGCTCGACCAGCGCGACCTTGAGGCCGAGGTCGGCGGCGCGGAAGGCCGCCGAGTAGCCGCCCGGGCCGGCGCCGAGCACCAGCACGTCGAACTCGCCTTCGACCGCGCCGGCGAAGGCCGCTGCGGCCACCGGGGCGGGCGCGGGGGCGACTGCCGCCGCGGCCGGTGCCGCCGCGGGCGCGGGGGCCGGCGTAGCAGCGGCCGACTCGGCCGTCTCCAGCACCAGCACCACCGAACCCTGCTTGACCTTGTCGCCCAGCGCGACGCGCAGTTCCTTCACCGTGCCGGCGTGCGAGCTCGGAATCTCCATCGAGGCCTTGTCGCTCTCGACCGTGATCAGGCTCTGTTCGGCCTTGACCACGTCGCCCGCCTTGACCAGCAGTTCGATCACCGCGACCTCGTCGAAATCGCCGATGTCAGGGACTTTCACTTCAACGCTTGCCATGCCGCGCTCCTTACAGCATCACGCGGCGGAAGTCCGCCAGCACCGCGCCCAGGTAGGCGTTGAAGCGCGCCGCGGCGGCGCCGTCGATGACGCGGTGGTCCCAGCTCAGCGACAGCGGCAGCATCAGCCGCGGCTGGAAGGCCTTGCCGTCCCAGACCGGCTCGGTGCCGCTCTTGCAGACGCCGAGGATGGCGACCTCGGGTGCGTTGATGATCGGCGTGAAGTAGCGCCCGCCGATGCCGCCCAGCGAGCTGATGCTGAAGCAGCCGCCGCTCATCTCGGCCGGGCTCAGCTTGCCGTCGCGCGCCTTCTTGGCGAGTTCGTTCATCTCCGTGCTGATCTGCAGGATGCCCTTCTGGTCGCAGTCGCGGATCACCGGCACCATCAGGCCGTTCGGCGTATCGGCCGCGAAGCCGATGTGGAAGTACTTCTTGAGAACGATCTGCTCGCCGTCGAGGC
Source organism: Rivibacter subsaxonicus (assembly GCF_004217215.1). Classification (GTDB taxonomy): domain Bacteria; phylum Pseudomonadota; class Gammaproteobacteria; order Burkholderiales; family Burkholderiaceae_C; genus Rivibacter; species Rivibacter subsaxonicus. Next base: position 1,171,228 of record NZ_SHKP01000004.1, on the reverse strand, counting down.
TGGCGTTGAACTCGGGGAACTTCTTCAGCGCCGCGACGCTGGCCTTGATCAGGAAGGCGAGCATCGTGACCTTGACGCCGCTCTTCTCGCTTTCCTTGTTGAGCTGGACGCGGAAGGCCTCGAGCTCGGTGATGTCGGCATCGTCATGGTTGGTGACATGCGGGATCACGACCCAGTTGCGGTGCAGGTTGGCGCCGCTGATCTTCTTGATGCGTCCCAGGTCCTTGCGTTCGACCGCGCCGAACTTCGTGAAGTCGACCTTGGGCCAGGCCAGCAGCTCGAGCCCCGCACCGCCACCACTTGCGGCGGCCGGCGCCGGCCCCTTCGCGGCCTGGGCCTGCGTGCGCAGCTCGCCCGCGATCACGCCCTTGACGAAGCCCTGCACGTCCTCCTGCGTGATGCGGCCCTTGGGCCCGCTGCCCCTGACCTCGGCCAGCGGCACGCCGAGTTCGCGCGCGAACTTGCGGATCGAGGGCGAGGCATGCGGCAAGGCGCCGCTCGGCGCCTGCGGCTCGGGCGGCAGCGCGGCGGTCGGCACGGTGCGCTCGACCGGGGCACTGCTCAGCGCGGCCGGAGCCGACGCTGCCGCCGCGGGCGCCGGTGCTGCGCTCGCTGCCGGTGCCGCACCGGCGGCCGCCTTCAGCACTACCACCGGCGTGCCCTTGCCGACCTTGTCGCCGATCTTCACCAGCAGCGACTCGACCACGCCGGCATGCGAGGACGGGATCTCCATCGAGGCCTTGTCGCTCTCGACAGTGATCAGGCTCTGCTCCACCTTGACGGCATCGCCCGGCTTGACCAGCAGCTCGATCACCGCGACCTCGTCGAAGTCGCCAATGTCGGGCACCTCGACCGTGACGCTGGCACCGGCCGGCGCAGCCGCTGCTGCCACAGGCGCGACAGCGGCAAGCACCGGCGCCGCGACCGGTGCGGCAGCAGCCGGCGCCGGCGCGGCCGGCGTTGCCGCCGCCTCGCCCGCCGTCTCCAGGAGCAGCACCAGCGCGCCCTCGGCGACCTTGTCGCCGAGCTTGACCTTGAGCTCCTTCACGACGCCGGCATGGCTCGACGGAATCTCCATCGATGCCTTGTCGCTCTCGACCGTGATCAGGCTCTGCTCGGCCTTGATGCTGTCGCCGGGCTTGACCAGCACCTCGATGATTTCAACGCTTTCGAAGTCGCCGATGTCGGGGACTTTGACTTCAACCAGGGCCATACCTTGTCTCCGTTTTCTTCACCCGGCCGCGCTCAGGCGTACAGCGGATTGATCTTGTCGGCGTCGAGACCGTACTTCTTGATCGCCTCTGCCACCTTGGCCATCGGCAACGTGCCCTCGTCGGCCAGCGACTTCAGCGCCGCGACCACGATGTAGTGGCGGTTGACCTCGAAGTGCGCGCGCAGCTTGGAGCGGAAGTCGCTGCGGCCGAAGCCGTCGGTGCCGAGCACCTTGTACGTGCGACCCTTGGGCATGAAGGCGCGGATCTGCTCGGCGTAGTTCTTCATGTAGTCGGTGCTGGCGATCACCGGGCCGGCGTGCTTCTCGAGCTGCTGGGTCACGAAGGCGACGCGCGGCTTGTCGGTGGGATGCAGAAGGTTCCAGCGCTCGCAGTCCTGGCCATCACGCGTGAGTTCGTTGAAGCTCGGGCAGCTCCAGACGTTGGCGGCCACGCCCCAGTCCTGCTCCAGTAGGAGCTTGGCGGCCTGGCTCTCGCGCAGGATGGTGCCGCTGCCGAGCAGGTTGACGCGCGGCGTCTTCTTGGCACCCTCCTCCAGCAGGTACATGCCCTTGACGATCTGCTCCTCGGTGCCGGGCTTGAGGCCGGGCATCGGGTAGTTCTCGTTGAGCAGCGTGATGTAGAAGTAGACGTTCTCCTGCTTCTCGACCATGCGCTGCAGGCCGTTGTGCAGGATGACCGCAACCTCGTGGGCGAAGGTGGGGTCGTAGGAGATGCAGTTGGGGATCGTGCCGGCCAGGATGTGGCTGTGGCCGTCCTCGTGCTGCAGGCCCTCGCCGTTGAGCGTGGTGCGGCCCGAGGTGCCGCCGAGCAGGAAGCCCCGCGCCTGCATGTCGCCGGCGGCCCAAGCCAGGTCGCCGATGCGCTGGAAGCCGAACATCGAGTAGTAGACGAAGAACGGGACCATGACCCGGTTGTTCGTCGAGTAGCTGGTGGCCGCCGCGATCCAGCTGCTCATGCCGCCGGCCTCGTTGATGCCTTCCTGCAGGATCTGGCCGTCCTTGCTCTCGCGGTAGTACATGACCTGGTCGCGATCCTGCGGCGTGTACTTCTGGCCCTCGGGCGAGTAGATGCCGATCTGGCGGAACAGCCCCTCCATGCCGAAGGTGCGTGCTTCATCCACCAGGATCGGCACCGTGCGCGGACCGAGCTTCTCGTCGCGCAGCAACTGCGTGAGGAAGCGCACGTAGGCCTGCGTCGTGCTGATCTCGCGGCCTTCGACGGTGGGCTCGAGCACGGCCTTGAAGGTCTCGAGCTTCGGCACCGGCAGCTTCTCCTCGGCCTGCGTCCGGCGCTGCGGCAGGTAGCCGCCGAGAGCCTGGCGGCGCTCGTGCAGGTAGCGCATCTCGGGCGTGTCGTCGGCCGGCTTCAGGAAGGGGATGCCCTTGCTCAACTGCTCGTCGGAGATCGGGATGTTGAAGCGGTCGCGGAAGGCGCGCACATCGTCGTCGCCGAGCTTCTTGGCCTGGTGGGCGATGTTCTTGCCCTCGCCCGACTTGCCCATGCCGAAGCCCTTGACGGTCTTGATCAGCAGCACCGTCGGCTGGTCCTTGGTGTTGACCGCTCGGTGGTAGGCCGCGTAGACCTTCTGCGGGTCGTGGCCACCACGCTGCAGGCGCCAGATGTCGTCGTCGCTCATCTTGGCGACCATCTCCAGCGTCTTCGGATGGCGACCGAAGAAATGCTTGCGCACGAAGGCGCCGTCGTTCGCCTTGCAGGCCTGGTAATCGCCGTCGACCATCTCCATCATGATCTGGCGCAGGATGCCGTCCTTGTCGCGCGCCAGCAGCGGATCCCAGTAGTTGCCCCAGAGCAGCTTGATCACGTTCCAGCCGGCACCGCGGAACTCGCCTTCGAGCTCCTGCACGATCTTGCCGTTGCCGCGCACCGGGCCATCGAGGCGCTGCAGGTTGCAGTTGACGACGAAGATCAGGTTGTCGAGCTTCTCGCGCGCGGCCAGGCCGATGGCGCCGAGCGACTCAGGCTCGTCCATCTCGCCGTCGCCGCAGAAGACCCAGACCTTGCGCTGGCTGGTGTCGGCAATGCCGCGCGCATGCAGGTACTTGAGGAAGCGCGCCTGGTAGATCGCCATCAGCGGGCCGAGGCCCATCGAGACGGTCGGGAACTGCCAGAACTCGGGCATCAGCTTCGGGTGCGGATAGCTCGACAGACCCTTGCCGTCGACCTCCTGGCGGAAGTTCAGCAGCTGGTCCTCGCTGATGCGCCCTTCCATGAAGGCCCGCGCATAGATGCCGGGCGAGGAATGGCCCTGGATGTAGAGCAGGTCGCCGCCATGGGTGCCGCCCTTGGCGGTGTCGTCGGCGTGCCAGAAGTGGTTGAAGCCGGCGCCGAACATCGTCGCCACCGAGGCAAAGCTGGAGATGTGGCCGCCGAGGTCGCCGCCGTCGGCCGGGTCGAGCCGGTTGGCCTTGACCACCATCGCCATCGCGTTCCAGCGCATGTAGGCGCGCAGCCGCTCCTCGATCTCGAGGTTGCCGGGGCAGCGCTCCTCGTCGGCCGGCTCGATGGTGTTGACGTAGCCGGTGGTGGCCGAGAACGGCATGTCGATGCCGGTCTGGCGGGCGTGCTCGAGCAACTGTTCGAGCAGGAAGTGGCCGCGTGCGCGACCCTCCGTGTCGACCACCGCGCTGAAGGCGTCGAGCCACTCGCGGGTTTCCTGGCGGTCGGCGTCGGCGGCATTGCCAGGCGGACGCGACTCGGGCGTGTCAGACAGTACGGCGGACATGTTTTGTCTCCTCAGAACGGCTTCGCACCCGCCAGCGCACGCTCGATCGGCGAGCCCGGCAGAACGGCCGCTAGTGTGGCACATCTAAAGTCAAATTCCAAATGCCGCAACGTAGTTGCGTATTATGAAATACATTTCAACGCATTCCGGGCCGAGGTAGCAGCCCTTGATAATCGGGACCAATGCCCTCCACGCGTGCCTCTTCCCAGACCGAAAAGCCGCTGCTTTCGCGTCGCCAGCGCCTGTTCGGCTCCTGGTGGAAGCGCCAGTCACCGGCCCGCCAGGACCGCTTTGCCACCATCGGCCCGCTGATCTCGGTGTTGCTGTTCCTGGCAGCGATGGTCGCGGCCTTCTGGTACCTGCGCAACGAGGAATTCGAGCGCGAGCAGGAATCGGTCAAGCGCGACACCGAGATCGCCCAACAGCAGATCCGGCTGCGCATGATCGAGAACCAGGAGCAGCTGGTGCGCATGGCGCGCGAGGTCGCCACGCAAGCCATCGACGTCGACGAGTTCGTCGGCCAGGCCACCGGCTTCGTGCGCGAACGCCCCGAGGTGACGAGCCTGAGCTGGATCAAGGCCGACCGCAGCACGCGCGCCCGCTACGACTCGCCGAACCACCCGCTCGACCCCGACCGCCGCCTCGAGCCCGATCGCCCCGTGGTGGAGGCCCCCCGACGCGCGCGCACCCGGCCCGCCGCACCGCCGCCGCCCGCAACGCCCGATGCGCCTGCCAGTCTCGGCAGCGAACCGGATCGAGCCTTTGCCGCGGCGCGCGAACTGCGCCAGCCGGTCTACTCGCGCCCCTATCTCAACCCGCTCGGCCAGCCGGTGTTCCAGGTCCACGTGCCCCTGCTCGACCGCAGCGCGTTCGCCGGCGCGCTGGTGTCGGAGGTCGCGCTCGAATCGCTGCTGCGCCACTACGTGCCCTCGGAAGTGGCGCGACGCCACGCGATCTCGCTGATCGACGGCTCGGGCCAGGTGCTTGCCAGCACCGTCACCCGCGACGCGGCCGACGTGGCGCGCCGCCCGGCCTTCGTCGAGCAGGTGCCGGTGGCGCCGGTCGGCAACGGCCTGGTGCTGCGCGGCCAGGGCTGGCGCACCTCGATCGGCCTGATCGGCAACGCGCTGTTCTGGATGGTGGTGGCGCTGTCGTGCCTGACGGTATGGATGCTGCTGGGAACCTGGCGCCACATGCGCCGGCGCAGCCAGATCCAGGGCGCGCTGAGCTCGGAGACCAACTTCCGCCGGGCGATGGAGAACTCCATGCTGACCGGCATGCGGGCGATGGACCTCGAAGGACGCATCACCTACGTCAACCCGGCTTTCTGCGCGATGACCGGCTTTGCCGAGCACGAGCTGATCGGCAAGCTGCCGCCCTTCCCGCACTGGCCGCCCGATCGCCTCGAGGAAAGCATGCGCCTGTTCCAGCAGGAACTGCTCGGCCGCAGCCCCGCGGGCGGCATCGAGGTCAAGGTGCTGCGCAAGGACGGCAGCGTCTTCGACGCCCGCATGTACGTCTCGCCGCTCATCGACGCCAAGGGCCACCAGACCGGCTGGATGACCTCCATGACCAACATCACCGAGGCCAAGCGGGTGCGCGACCAGCTCTCGGCCTCGCACGAGCGCTTCACGACCGTGCTCGAGGGCCTGGAGGCGGCTGTCTCGGTGCTCTCGGTCCAGGGTGCCGAACTGCTGTTCGCCAACCGCTCCTACCGGCTCTGGTTCGGCGCCGACGCCCAGGGCCACGCCCGGCTCGCCGGCGAGGAAGCGAGCGCGGTGGCGCTGCGCGACGGCGACGACGCGGTCGACAGCCTCGGCGGCCTGCCGACGCAGGAGCTGACCGAGGCCAGCGCCGACGCGCGCGAGGTCTACGTCCCCCAGCAGCAGAAGTGGTTCGACGTGCGCAGCCGCTACCTGCAGTGGACCGACGGCCGCATCGCGCAGATGCTGATCGCCACCGACATCACCTCCCGCGTGCGCGCCGAGGAGCAATCCAAGCACCAGGCCGAGCGGGCCCAGGAAACCAGCCGCCTGATCACGATGGGCGAGATGGCGAGCTCCGTCGCGCACGAGTTGAACCAACCGCTGACCGCGATCAGCAACTACTGCAACGGCATCATCTCGCGCGTGCGCGCCGGCTCGATCGCCGAGCCCGACCTGGTGGCGGCGCTGGAGAAGACCGCGCGCCAGGCCCAGCGCGCCGGCCAGATCATCCACCGCATCCGCGAGTTCGTGCGGCGCAGCGAGCCACGCCGGCAGCCGGCGCAGGCCCAGGACATCGTCGACGACGCGGTCGAACTGGCCGGCATCGAACTGCGCCGGCGCAACGTGCAGATCCACACCTACGTCGCGCAGCGGCTGCCGCAGATCGTGGTCGACCCGATCCTGATCGAGCAGGTGCTGCTGAACCTGCTGAAGAACGCGGCCGAGGCGATCGACAACGCCAAGCTGCCGCCGTCGCGGCGCCACATCGAGCTGCGCGTGGTGCCACGCCACATGCCGGACGAGGGCGGCGTCATCGAGTTCAGCGTCAGCGACACCGGCCCCGGCCTGAAGGACGAGGTCATCGGCCGCCTCTACGAAGCATTTTTCTCGACCAAGAGTGACGGATTGGGCATCGGGCTGTCCCTGTGCCGGTCGATCATCGAGTCGCACCGGGGTCGGATCCGCGCCGAGAACCTCTACAATGGGTCGACGGTGGTTGGTTGCCGTTTCTCCTTCACGGTGCCGGTGGAAATCAGCAGCGCTGGGCTGGTTGGCAACCGCAGCATCGATGTCGCCCCGAACGCGTCTTCGGGCGAATTGCGGCCTGCCGCGACCCAAACCCAGAACGCATGAGCCTCATCCCGAAGAAAGGTACGGTCTACGTTGTCGATGACGACGAAGCCGTCCGTGATTCCCTCCAGTGGCTGCTCGAAGGCAAGGACTACCGGGTCAAGTGCTTCGACTCGGCCGAGTCCTTCCTGTCGCGCCTCGATCCGCGCGAGGTGGCGTGCCTAGTGGCCGACATCCGCATGGACGGCATGACCGGGCTCGACCTGCAGGACCGCCTGATCGAGCGCAAGAGCCCGCTGCCGATCGTCTTCATCACCGGCCACGGCGACGTGCCGATGGCCGTCGGCACGATGAAGAAGGGCGCGATGGACTTCATCGAGAAGCCTTTCAAGGAAGAAGAGTTGCTCGGCCTCGTCGAGCGCATGCTCGAGCAGGCGCGCGCCTCCTTTGCCCATCACCAGGAGCAGGCCAGCCGCGACGCGCTGCTGTCGCGCCTGACCACGCGCGAGAGCCAGGTGCTCGAGCGCATCGTCGCCGGCCGCCTCAACAAGCAGATCGCCGATGACCTCGGCATCAGCATCAAGACGGTCGAGGCGCACCGCGCCAACATCATGGAAAAGCTCAACGCCAACACCGTGGCCGATCTGCTGAAGATCGCGCTCGGCGCCCAGGCCAAAGCCTGAGTCGTTTGTCTCGAAGGAAGGCCGCTCCCCGAGCGGCCTTCTTGCTTTCAGAGCCTCACTTGCGCTAGGGTCTGTTGGTATATGAATCACCCCTGCGTGGCACCCCAGAGCGGGCGCAATCTAGGCGCGAAGCGGAGCCGGGTTGGACACCCGGCGAGCATTGGCAACAACGAGTGCGCCCGCTCTGGGGTGCCACCCGAAGGGCCGGGCCGGCAAGGGGCGCCTCGCGTCGGTGCAGCCCTTGGTCGGGGCCCGACCCGCTCTGGGGTGCCACCCGAAGGGCCGGGCCGGCAAGGGGCGCCTCGCGTCGGTGCAGCCCTTGGTCGGGGCCCGACCCCGACCGGCGGCCCGCGCCTAGCGCCGCACCCCTTGCCGGCCCGGCGCAGGGGCGATTCATATACCAACAGACCCTGAACAGAACGACATGACGGCCCAACTCATCGACGGCATCGCGCTGTCCCGCCAGCTCCGCGCCGAGGTGGCGCTCCGCACCCAGGCGCTGGCCGCGCGCGGTCACACGCCGGGCTTGGCCGTGGTGCTGGTCGGCGACAACCCGGCCAGCCAGGTCTACGTGCGCAACAAGGTCAAGGCCTGCCATGACGCCGGCCTGCACTCGGTGCTCGAGCAGTACCCGGCCTCGATGAGCGAGGCCGAGTTGCTGGCGCGGGTCCATGCGCTCAACGAGGATCCGAGCATCCACGGCATCCTGGTCCAGTTGCCGCTGCCGGCCCACATCGACGCCCACAAGGTGATCGAGGCGATCTCGCCGCTGAAGGACGTCGACGGCTTCCACGTCGGCTCGGCCGGTGCGCTGATGGTGGGCCAGCCCGGCTTCAAGCCCTGCACGCCCTATGGCTGCATGAAGATGCTGGAATCGATCGGCTATTCGCCCAAGGGCAGGCACGCGGTGGTGATCGGCCGCAGCAACATCGTCGGCAAGCCGATGGCGATGCTGCTGCTCGCGGCCAACGCGACCGTGACCGTGTGCCACAGCGCGACACCCGATCTGGCCCACCACACGCGCCAGGCCGACATCGTGGTCGCCGCCGTCGGCCGCCGCAACGTGCTGACGGCGGACATGGTCAAGCCGGGCGCGGTCGTGATCGACGTCGGCATGAACCGCGACGAACAGGGCAAGCTGTGTGGCGACGTCGACTTCGCCGGTGTTTCCCGGGTGGCCGGCTGGATCACGCCGGTCCCGGGCGGGGTCGGGCCGATGACCATCACCATGCTCTTGGTCAACACGCTGGAAGCGGCGGAAAGAGCTGCGCGATGAACAGCATGGCCCGACTCTGCGAGCCTCCACGGGTCGATCCCCACCTGCGGTGGGCCCCTCGCCCTGCGCCCCCGCTCGCGGTCGATGACCATCACGATGCTGCTGGTCAACGCCCTTGAAGCGGCCGAACGCGCCTCCAACTCGATCTGATCCTCGCTGAGCCGCGCACGATGAACCCCACCACCAACCCACTGCTCGACCTCGTCGACCTGCCGCGCTTCGACGCGATCCGCCCCGAGCACGTGGAGCCCGCGCTCGACGAGTTGCTGCAGGCCGCCGACGCCGCGCTCGAGCGCGCGGTCGGTCCCGAGGTGCCGCTCGACTACGACGCCCTCTCGGCCGCGCTCGATCTGCCCGGCGACCTGCTGCACCGGGCCTGGGGTGCGGTCGGCCATCTCAACGCGGTGGCCGACACGCCCGAGCTGCGCGCCGCCTACAACGCGGTGCTGCCCAAGGTCAGCGAGCTGCTCACCCGCCATGCCGCCGACGAGCGGCTCTACGCCAAGTACAAGGCGCTCGCGAACAGCCCGCAGGCCGCCACGCTGAACCGGGCACGCCAACGCGTGCTGGCCAATGCGATGCGCGACTTCGTGCTGTCGGGCGCCGAGCTGCAGGGCGCGGCCAAGGAGCGCTTCGCGGCGATCCAGCACCGTCTGTCCGAGCTGGGCCAGGCCTTCTCCGAGCATGTGCTCGACGCCACCGACGCCTTTGCCCACTACGCCGACACCGGCGAACTGGTCGGCGTGCCGCAGGACGTGCTCGACGCGACGCGCGCCGCGGCCCAGGCCGAGGGCAAGGATGGCCACAAGCTGACGCTGCACATGCCGGTCTACCTGCCGGTCATGCAGTACGCGCAGAACCGCGCACTGCGCGAACGGCTCTACACCGCCTACGTCACGCGCGCCTGCGAAACCGGTCCGGCCGAGCGCGACAACTCGGCCGTGATGGGCGAGATCCTCGCGCTCAAGCAGGAGGAGGCCGCGCTGCTCAGTTATCCGGACGCTGCCGCGATGTCGCTGGTGCCCAAGATGGCGCGCTCGGCCTCCGAGGTGTTGGACTTCCTGCGCGACTTGGCCCGGCGCGCGCGGCCGCACGCCGAGCGCGACCTGGCCGAACTGCGCGCCTATGCCGCCGCCGAGCTCGGCCTGCCCGAGCTGCAGAGCTGGGACATCGCCTTCGCCTCCGAGAAGCTCAAGGAGGCGCGCTACGCCTTCAGCGACAACGAGGTGAAGCAGTACTTCACCGAACCGCAGGTGCTCGGTGGCCTGTTCCGCATCATCGAGACGCTGTTCGAGGTCCAGATCAAGCCCGACAGCGCGCCGACCTGGCACCCGGACGTGCGCTTCTTCCGCATCGAGCGCCGCGGCGCGGCGGGCGACGCCGCGCCGGAACTGGTCGGCCAGTTCTACCTCGACCCCTACGCCCGCCCCGGCAAGCGCCCAGGCGCCTGGATGGACGATGTGCGCGGCCGCTGGGCCCGGCCCGACGGCGTGCTGCAGACGCCGGTGGCGCACCTGGTCTGCAACTTCGCGGCTCCGGTCGGGGCCAAGCCGGCGCTGCTGACGCACGACGACGTCACCACCCTCTTCCACGAGTTCGGCCATGGGCTGCACCACCTGCTGACGCAGGTCAGCGAGATCGGCGTGGCCGGCATTTCGGGCGTCGAGTGGGACGCGGTCGAGCTGCCGAGCCAGTTCATGGAGAACTTCTGCTGGGAGTGGGAGGTGCTGCGCCACATGACGGCCCATGTCGACAGCGGCGAGCCGCTGCCGCGCGCGCTGTTCGACAAGATGCTCGCCGCCAAGAACTACCAGAGCGGGCTGCAGACGCTGCGCCAGGTCGAGTTCGCGCTGTTCGACATGCTGATCCATGCCGACCGCGAGGCCGGCGATGCGGCGCGCGTGCAACAGGTGCTCGATGCGGTGCGGCGCGAGGTCGCGGTCCTGATCCCGCCCGCCTTCAACCGCTTCCAGCACAGCTTCTCGCACATCTTTGCCGGCGGCTACTCGGCCGGCTACTACAGCTACAAGTGGGCCGAGTTGCTGAGCGCCGACGCCTATGGCGCCTTCGAGGAAGAAGGCGTGTTCAACCCGGCCGTCGGCCGCCGCTACCGCGAGGCGATCCTCGAGGCCGGCGGCAGCCGTCCGGCGCTGGAGAGCTTCACCGCCTTCCGTGGCCGCGAACCGCGCATTGACGCGCTGTTACGCCATCAGGGCATGGCATGAGCCCGTTCGGCGAGGCCCTGCGCTAGCATGACTGCCGAACAGGGGAGAAAACAAATGAAGCCTCGCATCCTCGCGCTCGTCGCCGGCACGCTGCTCGGCTCGGCCGCGATGGCCCAGCAATACAAGGTCACCGGCCCCGATGGCCGCGTGACCTACACCGACCGACCGCCGGTCACCCAGAACGCTCGCGTGCAGCCGCTCAACGCCTCGGGCGGGCCGGCACCGCAATCGGCGTTGCCGGCGGTGCTGCGCGACGCCGCCAGCCGCTATCCGGTGGCGCTCTATACCGCCGCGGATTGCACGGCCTGCGACATGGCGCGCAACTACCTCAAGCAGCGCGGCATCCCGTTCACCGAGACCACCGTCACCACCGCCGAAGACAGCGCGGCCTTCCGCCAGCGCTTCTCGGGCAGCAGCAGCGTGCCGCTGCTGACCGTCGGCGCGCAGCGATTGGAAAGCTTCAACCAGCAGGCCTGGAGTGGCTATCTCGACGCGGCCGGCTACCCGAAGACCTCGGCACTGCCGGTCGGCTACGTGGCTTCTGCCGCCGCGCCAATGGTGCCGCTGCCGGCCGACCCGGCCAAGTCGGCCGGCGTGCCGACCCTGCCGCAGGCCGCCACCGCGCAGCGCGAAGAGTCGCCAGCGCCGGGCACGCCGCCCGGCTTCAAGTTCTAGCCGAAGCTCAGCGTCTGCACGCCCTCGGGCGTGCCGAGCAGGCAGATGCTCGCGCGGTGCCGCGCGAAGATGCCGACGCAGAGCACGCCCGGCCACTGGTTGATCTCGGCCTCCATCGCCAGCGGATCGGCGATCGCCAGCCCCGACACGTCGAGGATCTGCTGGCCGTTGTCGGTCACGACGCCGACCCGCAGCTTCGCCGTACCGCCGATCGCGGCGAAGCGACGCGCCACCTGCGCCGCCGCCATCGGCACCACCTCGACCGGCAGCGGAAAGCGCCCGAGCACGTCGACGCGCTTGCTGGCGTCGGCGATGCAGACGAAACGATCGGCCAGGTCGGCGACGATCTTTTCGCGCGTCAGCGCGGCACCGCCGCCCTTGATCATGCAACCGCTGCCGTCGATCTCGTCGGCGCCGTCGATGTAGACCGGCAGCCGCTCGACCTCGTGGGTCTCGAAGACGCGGATGCCGTGCGACTGCAGGCGGGCGGTGCTGGCCACCGAGCTCGACACCGCGCCGCGGATGCGCTGCTTCTGCGACGCCAGGGCATCGATGAAGCAGTTGACGGTGGAGCCGGTGCCGACGCCGACGATCGCGCCCTCGGGCACATAGTCGAGCGCGGCGCGGCCGACGAGGGCCTTGAGTTCGTCCTGGTTCATGGTGGCCGATTATCCGTGAGCCACTCCTCGACGAGCCGCCACGGCGCCCGGAATCGGTCTGGGACAATCGGGCTCATGTCCCTGGTTCCGTACTCCCTCACCCGCCCCTTCCTCTTCAATCTCGATCCGGAGGAAGCCCACGAACTGACGCTGAGCCAACTGGCCCGCTTCCAGCACACGCCGCTGTCCTGCCTGTGGCGCGAGAGCCGGGTCGCCGACCCGGTGCACGTGGCCGGCCTGCCCTTCCCCAACCGCGTCGGCCTGGCCGCCGGGCTCGACAAGAACGGCCGCTGCATCGACGGCCTCGGCGCGATGGGCTTCGGCTTCATCGAGGTCGGCACCGTTACGCCCAAGGCGCAGCCGGGCAATCCCAAGCCGCGCATGTTCCGCCTGCCGGAGGCCGAGGCGCTGATCAACCGCCTCGGCTTCAACAACGAGGGCCTCGACGCCTTCATCGCCAATGTGCAGCGGGCGAAGTTCCGCCAGAACGGCGGCATCCTCGGCCTCAACATCGGCAAGAACGCCGCCACGCCGATAGAGCGCGCGGCCGACGATTACCTGCTCGGCCTCGAAGGCGTCTACCCGCACGCCGACTACGTGACGGTCAACATCTCGAGCCCCAACACCCAGAACCTGCGCAGCCTGCAAAGCGACGAGGCGCTCGACGCGCTGCTCGGCACGCTGCAGGAGCGGCGCCAGCAACTGATCGGCCTGCACCGCCGCACGGTGCCGATGTTCGTCAAGATCGCGCCCGACCTCGACGAAGACCAGGTCGCGGTGATCGCCGCCACACTCAAGAAGAACGCGATCGACGGCGTGATCGCCACCAACACCACGATCGCGCGCGACGCGGTGGCCGGGCTCGAGCACGCGCAGGAGCTCGGTGGCCTCTCGGGCCGGCCGGTGCTGGAGGCCAGCAATCGCGTGATCCGCCAACTGCGCCTGGCACTCGGCAAGCGCTACCCGATCATCGGTGTCGGCGGCGTGCTCAGCGGCGCCGATGCGCGCGCCAAGCGCGATGCCGGTGCCGACCTGGTGCAGATCTACACCGGGCTGATCTACCGCGGCTCGGGCCTGGTGGGTGAGGCGGCGCGGGCGCTGCGGGCCTGAGGCGCGCTCAGGCGGGCGGCAGGCGTTCGAGGATCGCGTCGGCCATGCGGCCGGCGGCACCGCGATGGGCGGCCGCGAAGTGCAAGGCGCGCTCGCCCATCTGGTCCAGTGACGTCGACACGCCGACCAGCGCCAGCGCGCGCTCGACAGCGGCCTCGATGCCCGTCACCCGCTCGCTCGCGCCGGCCGCCAGCGACAGCTCCGCCGCCTCCGCGAAATTGAAGGTCGAGGGCCCCATCAGCAGCGGGCAGCCACAGGCTGCGGCCTCGATCAGGTTCTGGCCGCCGAGCGGCTCGAAGCTGCCACCGAGCAGCGCGACGCGCGCCGCCGCGTAGTAGGCGTGCATCTCGCCGAGCGAGTCGCCGAGCCACACGTCCGAAGCCCGTGCCGCGACATCCGGCATGCCCTCGCCCCAGGCGCTGCGCCGTGACAGCGACAGGCCGGCCGCAGCCACCAGTTGCGCGACCTCGTCGAAGCGCTGCGGATGGCGCGGCACCAGCAGCAGGCGTGCGCCAGCCTCGGCACCGCGTCGCGCCGCCCATGCTGCCAGCAGCGGCGACTCTTCGCCCTCGCGCGTGCTCGCCGCGAGCACCAGCGGCCGATCGCCGCTGGCCGCACGCCAGGCTTGGCCACGTTCGAGCAGCGCCGGATCGGGGCTCAGGTCGAACTTGAGGTTGCCCATCACGCGCACCTCGCGCGCGCCGCCCTCGCGCAGGCGCGCCGCGTCGGCCTCGGTTTGCGCGAGCACCAGCGAGAGCCCTTCCATCGCCGGTCGCAGCAGTGACTCGAAGCGGCGACCGCGCGCCAGACTCTTCGCACTCAGCCGCGCGTTGGCCTGCACGATCGGCACGCCGGCGCGCACGGCAGCGGCCACCAGGTTCGGCCACAGCTCGGTTTCCATCAGCACGCCGAGCGCCGGCCGCTGGTGGACATAGAAGCGCGCCACCGCGGCCGGCGTGTCCAGTGGCAACCAGCATTGGCGATCGCCGGGATGCAGCAGTTCGCGACCGGCGGCGCGGCCGGTGGCGGTGCCATGGGTGAGCAGCAGGCGCAGGCCGGGGCGGCGTGCGCGCAGCGCATCGATCAGCGCCTTCGCGGCACGCGTCTCGCCGAGCGAGACCGCGTGGATCCACAGCGCCCCGGGCGCGACGAAGGGCTCCGCGTAATGGCCGAAGCGCTCGCCGACAGCCTCGCCATAGCCGGCCTCGGCGCGCGCCCGCCACCACAGGCGCGCGCGGTAGGCCGGCTGCAGCAGCGTCAGCAGGCCGCCATAGAGGCCGAGCGCGGTGTTCAAGAAGCGCTCACCCGGCGGCGACCTCGCGCCATGCCGACAACGCGAATTCAGGCGTGATCGGAATGGCAGCCGTGGCCTGCAGCGCCCGCGTGCGCGGCATCCAGTCGATCGCCGCGCGCCAGGCCTTGTCTTCCAGAAAGAGTTGCACGCTGGGCCTGCCGAGCGTGGCACTCAGGTGCGACAGGCCGGTATCGAGGCCGATCGAACCGGCGCTCTGCTGCAGAACACTGGTCAGGCGGTCGAGCGGCAGGCGTGGCGGCACGCGCACCGCTTCGCCGGCGTCCGCCAGCGCGCCGATCAGCTGCGAGCGCGCGCGCTCTTCGTCGGTGCCCCACGGCAGCATCACGCGCCAGCCCTCGGCCACCAGCGCCGTGGCGATGGTGGCCCAGAACGTCTCGTCGAGCAGCTTGACGGTCTTGGCCGAACCGTGGACCAGCCAGACCGCGCGCGGGTCGGCCCAAGCCACGTCGTCCGCGGGCAGCGCCGGCGGCGTCCAGTCGATCCTCGGCATGCCCTGGGGCGCGTAGGCGAGTGCGGCCGCCGCCAAGCGGCGCGAGCGCTCGACCACGTGGATGCGCGGCGGCATCGCGACCGCCTGGCTGTAGGCCCAGCGCGCCAGCGGCTCGTAGGCCGAGCCGTCGGTGCGATTGGCCAGTCCCGCGCGCACGCCACCGGCGCGCACCCGCGCCAGGCGCGCGACCAGCGCGCTCTTGATCAGGCCCTGCAGGTCGATCACCGCGTCGTAGCGCTCGCTCTGCAGCTCGGCGAGCGCGGCTCGCCGCTCCTCGCGCGAGGCGCGCCACTGCTTGCGCCAGCGGCGCAGCGCCACCGGCACCACGCGATCGACGCCGGCGATGCAGCGCGCCAGCGGAACGAAGGCCTCCTCGGCGACCCAGTCGATCGTCGTGCCGGGCAAGGCGGCGTGGATGTCGGCGACCACCGGCGCGGCATGCACCACGTCGCCGAGCGACGACAGGCGCACGATCAAAACGCGCACCGCGGCCGCCTGCCCGTCTTGCTCAGTGCGCCGCCGCGGCGATCCGCGCGTCGGGCTTGACGGCGCGGATCGCGGTCAGGAAGTCGTGCTGGATGCGCTCGAGCGCCGTCTGCGTCGTGCCCTCGAAGCGCAGCACCAGCACCGGCGTGGTGTTCGACGCACGCACGAGGCCGAAGCCGTCGTCGTACTCGGCGCGCAGGCCGTCGATGGTGATGATCTCGCGCGCACCCGGGAAGCTGGCAACCTCGCGCAGCTTCGCCACCACCGCGTGGTGCTCGCCCTCGGCACAGGGCACGTTCAGTTCCGGCGTGCTCAGGTTCTCGGGCAGCGCGTTGAGCAGCTTGCTCGGGTCCTTGCTGCGCGAGACGATCTCGAGCAGGCGCGCAGCCGTGTAGGTGGCGTCGTCGAAGCCGTACCAGCGCTCGGCAAAGAAGATGTGGCCGCTCATCTCGCCGGCGATCGGCGCGCCGGTTTCCTTGAGCTTGGCCTTGATCAGCGAATGGCCGGTCTTCCACATCAGCGGCACGCCACCGGCGGCGCGGATCTCGGGCGCCAGGCGCTGACTGCACTTGACGTCGAAGATCACGGAGCCGCCCTTGACGCGCGAGAGGATGTCGCGCGCGTAGAGCACCAGTTGGCGATCGGGAAAGATGTTCTGGCCGTCGGCGGTGATCACGCCGAGGCGGTCGCCATCGCCGTCGAAAGCCAGGCCCAGCTCGGCGCCGGTCTGCTTGACCGTGCGGATCAGGTCGACCAGGTTCTCGGGCTTGCTCGGGTCGGGATGATGGTTCGGGAAGTCGCCATCGACCTCGGAATAGAGTTCGATCACCTCGCAGCCGAGCGCGCGCAGGATGCCGGGCGCCGACGCCCCGGGAATGCCATTGCCGGAATCGACCACGATCTTCATCGGCCGCGCCAGCTTGCAGTCGCCGACGATGCGCGCGCTGTATTCGGGCAGCACGTCCATCGTGCCGACGCGGCCGTTGCCGGTGGCGTAGGCCTCGGCCTCGATGCGACGGCGCAGGCCCTGGATCTCCTCGCCATAGATCGCGCGGCCGGCGAGCACCATCTTGAAACCGTTGTAGTCCTTCGGGTTGTGGCTGCCGGTCACCTGGATCCCGCTGCGGCAGCCCTGCGCCGCACGGGTCGCGGCCACGTAATAGACCATCGGCGTGGTCACCGCGCCGAGGTCGACCACGTCGAGCCCGGTCGAGGCCAGACCGCGCATCAGCGCGCCCGCCAGACCGGGACCGGACAGTCGCCCGTCGCGCCCGACCGCCACCGCGCGCTCGCCGGCGGCGATGGCCTCGGTGCCGAAGGCTCGGCCCAGATGCTCGGCAAAGGCTTCGTCGATGGTCTGGCCGACGATGCCGCGAATGTCGTAGGCCTTGAAGACGGAGGCGTTGGTTTGCATGAATCGCTTCGAGAAGCACCTCGACCTGAGGCCGGCGCATTGTAGGGAGCGCCGGCCGGGTGCCGCCGCTCGCCTGACCCGGCCCCCGCGGCTGGCGGTGCCGGATGCGGCCGCCACGAGGGGCGGCGGATGCCCGGGCACAGGTCCGAAAACGGCGACTGCGGCCGCGCCGGCTGCCTATGATCGAGGCATGGACCAGCCCCCGACGCTCGATGCCGACACCGCCTGGCAGGCACTGCAGGCGCGCGATGCCCGCTTCGACGGCCGCATGTTCGTCGGCGTCACCTCGACCGGCATCTATTGCCGACCGATCTGCCGGGTGCGGCTGCCGCGTCGCGCCAACTGCCGCTTCTTCGACAGCGCCGCGCGCGCCGAGCATGCCGGCTTCCGCCCCTGCCTGCGCTGCCGGCCCGAACTGGCGCCGGGCCTGTCGCTGATGGATTCCTCGGCCAGCCTGGCGCAGGCGGCGGCACGGATGATCGATGCCGCGGTGCAGGCCGGCGAGGCGCCGGCGATGCCCGCACTGGCAGCGCGCCTGGGCGTGACCGATCGCCATCTGCGCCGCATCTTCGTGGCCGAGCATGGCGTGAATCCGGTCGAGTACCTGACGACGCGGCGCCTGCTGCTGGCCAAGCAGTTGCTCAGCGACACCGCGCAGCCGATCACGCAGGTGGCGCTGGCGAGCGGATTCGCGAGCCTGCGCCGCTTCAACGCGGCCTTCGTCGAGCGCTACCGGCTGAGCCCGAGCCGGCTGCGCCGCAACGGCGCCGAATCACTGCCGGCCGAGCCCTCGGCGCTGCGAATCCGGCTGGGTTTCAGACCCCCCTTCGATGCGCCGGCGCTGTTCGGCTTCCTGGACCGGCGCGCGATGGCCGGCGTCGAACTGGTGCGCGACGAGCGCTACGCGCGCAGCCTGCGGCTGCGTCACGGCAGGCAGGATCTGGTCGGTTGGCTCGGCGTGCAGGTCGACGCCGCGCGCTGCGAACTGGTGGTCGACGCCGCCCCTGTGCTGGCGCCGGCACTCGGCCTGCTGAGCGCGCGACTGCGTGACGCCTTCGACCTCGATGCCGATCCGGCGCTGATCGATCCGGTGCTCGCGCGATTGCCGCTGGCCTCGCGGCCGGGGCTGCGGCTACCGGGTTCGCTCGACGGTTTCGAGATCGCAGCACGCGTGATCCTCGGCCAGCAGGTCACGGTGAAGGCCGCGCGCACGCTGGCGCAGCGGCTGGTCGAGCGCTTCGGCAAGCCGGTAGCCACGCCGTGGCCGGAGATCACGCGCCTGTTTCCGAGCGCGGCGGCGATCGCGGCCGCCACGCCCGAGGCCATCGGCACGCTCGGCATCGTGCGCCAGCGGGTGCGTGCGCTGCAGGCGCTGGCGGTGGCACTCGCCGACGGCAGCCTCCGACTCGAACATGGCGCCGAAGCGCGGCCGGTGATCGAGCAACTGCAGGCGCTGCCCGGCATCGGCCCGTGGAGCGCCCAGCTGATCGCGATGCGCACGCTCGGCTGGCGCGATGCCTGGCCCAGCAGCGATGTCGGCCTCTGGCAGGCGCTCGGCAGCCGCGACCCCAAGCACATCGACGCGCTGGCCGAAGGCTGGCGCCCCTTCAGATCACATGCCGTGATGCGGCTGTGGCACGAGTTGGAGACTGCAGCATGAACTACCCCTGCGAACGCCTGGCGGCCCAGGCCACGATCGACACGCCGATGGGCCCGATGCTCATCGCCGCCACCGAACGCGGCCTGGCCGGCCTCTGGTTCGAGGACCAGCGCCACCACCCGGACGTGATCGACGCCAGGGTCGATGCCGGGCAACGCTGGATCGCGCTGACCGCACGGCAGCTGAGCGAGTACTTCGAAGGCCGGCGCGAGCGCTTCGAGATCCCGCTCGACGCCGCCGGCACCGAGTTCCAGCAAGCCGTCTGGCATGCGCTGTCGGCACTGCCCTTTGCCGCCACCACCAGCTATGGCGCGATCGCGCAGACCATCGGCAAGCCGGCCGCGGTGCGCGCGGTCGGGGCGGCGGTCGGCCGCAACCCGATCGGCATCATCGTGCCCTGCCACCGCGTGCTGGGCCGCGACGGCAGCCTCACCGGCTACGCCGGTGGACTCGATCGCAAGACCGCGCTGCTGGCGCACGAGGCGCGTCACAGCCCGACCGCGCTGGAACGCGCCGCATGAAGCAGCGCGACCTGTTCGAGCTGCTGCTGCTGGCGGCCCTGTGGGGCGCCTCGTTCCTCTTCATGCGGCTCGGCGCGGCCGACTTCGGCCCGCTGGCGCTGGCCGCGCTGCGCGTGGCGATCGCCGCGGCCGTGCTGCTGCCGCTGCTGCTGTGGCGCGGCGAGTGGGCGGCCATGCACCGGCACTGGAAGCCGATCGCGCTCGTCGGCATCGTCAACTCGGCACTGCCCTTCCTCGCCTACGCCTATGCGGCGCTGTCGATCAACGCCGGGCTGGCCTCGATCTTCAACGCCACCTCGCCGCTGTGGGCGGCGTTGATTGCCTGGGCCTGGCTCGGCGACCGCCTGACGCCGCCACGCGTTCTCGGCCTCGCGATCGGCTTCGTCGGCGTGATCTGGCTGGCCTGGGACAAGGCCTCGTTCAAGCCCGGTGCCGAGGCCGTCGGCTTCGCGGTGCTGGCCTGCCTCGGCGCGACGCTGATGTACGGCCTGGGTGCCAGCATGAGCAAGAAGTGGCTCGCCGGCGTCCCGCCGATGGCCACGGCCACCGGCAGCCAACTCGCCGCAGCGGTCCTGCTGTTGCCGCTCGGTCTTGGCGCGTGGCCGGCACAGCCAGCACCGCCGCTGGCCTGGGGCGCGGTGATCGCGCTCGGCGTGCTCAGCACCGGCCTGGCCTACCTGCTGTACTTCAGGCTGATCGCCCATGTCGGGCCGGCCAACGCGATCGCGGTGACTTTCCTGATCCCTCTGTTCGCGGTGCTCTGGGGCGGCCTGTTCCTCGGCGAGCGACTGACGCTCACGATGCTCGGCGGCGGCGCGCTGATCCTGCTCGGCACCAGCCTGGCGACCGGGTTCTGGCGCCCCGGAGCGCGCCAGTCGCCGCGCTGAGCGCGGCCTCTCACTCAGTGTGACTCGAAACCGCCCTTGTAGGAGCCCTTCAGCAGGCTCCACAGCGCGCCGCCGGTGAACATGCCCAGCACGTAGACCAGCAGGATCAGCAGCGTGACCGGCATCGTCATGCTGAACGCGAAGAACTCGACCGTCACCGACTGCAGGTTCTGGAACTTGAACGTCAATACCAGGATCGTCAGCAGCACGATGATCGCGATGTGCACGTAGCGCATGGAATGGCTCCTCGGTCTGGGTTTCGATTCAGTATATCGACCGCCCTCAGGCCGCATGCACGCTGGGCGCGGCGGCCACCGGTGTATCGACGAAGCGGCGCGCGACGAAGGCGAACAGCAGGCCGCCGGCATACATCAGCACGCCGTAGATCGCGCCCGGGATCGCCATCGCTTCGTCCTGCAGCACGGTGCTGGCGATCACCAGCGCCAGCGTGGCGTTCTGCACCGCGCTCTCGATGCCGAGCGTGATCGACTGCCGGCGCGACAGCCGCGCCAGCCAGGCAACCGCGAAGCCGCAGGCCAGCATCGACAGGTTCAGCACGACCGCCATCGGCGCCAGCGTCGCGAAGTTGGCGGTCAGCAGCACCCAGTTCTTGATCACGGCCAACAGCACGATGACGATGAACAGCACGGTCGAGACCTTGGTCGCCACCGGTTCCAGCCGCAGCGCACTCTGCGGCTTGAGGCGCCGCATCAGCATGCCCAGCGCCACCGGCACGCCGAGGATCAGGAACACCTGGGCCATCATCGGACCGGCCGGCGCCGAGACCGCGCGGCCGCCGCCCATGAACTGCTGCAGCGACCACGAGACGATCAGCGGCAGCGTGAAGATCGTCAGCACGCTGGCCACCGCGGTGAAGCTCAGCGCCAGCGCCACGTCGCCGCGCGCCAGGAAGGTCAGCAGGTTCGAGGTCGTGCCGGTCGGGCAGGCGGCGAGGATCATGAAACCCACCGCGAACGCGCCGGTGATGCCGAATAGCCGGATCAGCGCATAGGCGGCCAGCGGCAGCAACACGAAGTGGCACAGCATGCCGACCAGCAGCGCGCGTGGCTGGCGCACGATGCGCGCGAAGTCGCCCCCGGTCAGACCGAGGCCGAGCGAGAACATGATGAAGGCCAGCGCGGCCGGCAGCAGCACGAGGCTGACGAAGTCGATTTGCATGGCGCCGATTCTGTCGGCGCCGCCGCGCGCGACCATGCTGGTTATCGCCAAGCGCGGCACAAAGCAAAACGGCCAGCAGGTGTCTACCTGCTAGCCGTTCGCTTTTCTGGTGGGCCCTGAGTGACTCGAACACTCGACCTACGGATTAAGAGTCCGCTGCTCTACCAACTGAGCTAAGAGCCCTGAAACTTTTCTGAAGCCTGCGCCGCGGACAGTGGGTCCGTCGGTGGTGGGTTGTGCGGGACTCGAACCCACGACCTACGGATTAAAAGTCCGCTGCTCTACCAACTGAGCTAACAACCCAGCGAGCCCGCTAGTATAACCACACTCACGGAGTCGACTCAAGCCCTTCGAGCCGTGAATTGACAATCTGCTCGATCGCCACGTTGGCCGCGACCAGGCCGAAGCTCGCGGTGACCGTGACCACCGAGCCGTAGCCCGCGCAGTTGAGGCTGCCGTCGACCTCGCATTCGCCATCCGGTCGCCTGACCGGTTCGTCGGTGTAGACGCAAGCCAGGCCGATCGTGCCGCTGCGCGCGGCACCATGCTCGCGTCGCAGGCGCTGGCGCAGCGAGGCGAGCAGCGGATCGTGCGTGACCCGTGCAAGGTCGTCGACCGCGACCCGCTGCGCCTGCCGCTTGCCGCCGGCGGCGCCGACGATCACCAGCGGCGAACGCGTCTGTAGCGCCCAGGCCGCGATCAGCGTCTTGGCGCGCGGCGCGTCGCAGGCATCGATGACGACATCAACCGGCGCCGGCAGCAGCGCGGGCCACGGTGTCGCGTCCGCGTCGCCGACGAAGGCCTCGACCGCATGCACGACGCAACCCGGATGGATGCCGGCAATGCGATCCCGCAGCGCCAGCACCTTGGCCTGGCCGAGCGTGGCCTCGAGCGCGTGGACCTGGCGGTTGATGTTGGACTCGGCCACGTGGTCGAGGTCGACCAGCGTCAGCTCGGCCACGCCGCTGCGTGCCAGCGCCTCCGCGGCCCAGGAGCCGACGCCACCGACACCGACCACCGCCACCCGCGCCGCGCGCAGCCGCGCGTAGCCGGCATCGCCGTACAGGCGCCGCAGGCCGCCGAAGCGGCGTTCGAGGTCGGCGCCCACCACCAGGTCCATCGGCAGCGCGGCATTCATCGCGGGTGGCTACTTCAGCGACGCGAGGCGCTCGCGCGCGGCCTGCGCGGCCTCGCTCTTCGGGTAGGTCTTCTGCAGTTCCTCGAGCGTGCGGCGCGCCGACTTGGCGTCCTTCAGCTCGATCTGGCAGTTCGCGATGGCGAGCTGGGCCTCGGGCGCACGCAGGTGGTCAGGGGCCGCGGCCAGCAGCGAGCGGAAGCTCGCAATCGCCGCCTGGTACTCGCGCTTGCCGTACTGCGCGTTGCCGAGCCAGTAATGCACGCTCGGTGCGTAGCCGCTATTCGGGAAGCGCTTCTGGAACGCCGCGAAGGCGGCACCGGCGCCGGCGAAGTCGCCGCCGCGCAGCAGGCCGAGCGCGTCGTTGTAGAGGCGCGTCTCGTCGGGCGTGGCACTGAACTCGCGACCATCGACCGCCACCTTCTGCGGCTCGAAGCTGCGCAGCCGCTCGTCGATGCCGGTCTGCACGTCCTTCTGGCGACGCTGCAGCTCGGCCACCTCTCGCTGAAGCTGCTCGTTGCTGCCGCGCAGCTGCGCCAGCTCGGTGCGCAGCTTCTCGATCAGGTTGTTGAGCTCGAGCACGCCGGCGCGCGTCTGGCGCAACTGCTCGGCCAGGTCGGCATCGCGCGTCTCGGAGGCCTTCTGGCTCTGGTCGATGCGCGCGCGCAGATCGAGGATCGCGCGCCGCGCCTCGTCGTCGTCGAAGAGCCCGGCGCTGGCTGGACCAACCAGCGCGGCCAGCGCGGCGGCCGCGGCAACCGCGCGCACCACAGCAGCAAGCGGCCTCACCTTACTTGCTCCGCAGTTCGGCACGGCGGTTCTTGGCCCACGCCGCTTCGTTCTGAGCCGGATCGACCGGGCGCTCCTTGCCATAGCTCACCGGCTCGGCCTGGTTCGGCTGCACGCCGAGCAGCGTGAGGGCGCGCACCACGGCTTCCGAGCGGCGCTGGCCGAGCGCCAGGTTGTACTCGCGGCTGCCGCGATCGTCGGTGTGGCCTTCGATCACGATGTTCTTCTTGCGATCGGCGTTGAGCGCCTTGGCATAGCCCTCGACCAGCGGACGGAACTCGTCCTTGACCACATAGGCATCGAAATCGAACAGGATCACGCGGCCGAACTTGGCGCCGGGGTCCTGCGCCGACAGGTCGACGCTGCCGACCTGCGAGGCGGGCGCACCGCCGGCGCTGCCGTTGCCGCTGCCAGACGGCGTGGTGGAGCGGGTCTCGACCGGCACCTGCTCGTCGAGCTTGACCGGCGAACTGCAGGCCGCCAGCGCGAGCGCGGCGGCAATGGCCAGGCCGGAGGCGGCGAAGCGTCGGATGGAAAGGGTTGGGTGCATCTGTGCCTCCGTGAAATGATGAAGAAGAAAAAAGGGAAAAGAAGCGTCCGGGCGCCGGCTCAGCGACCGAAGGGGCCCCAGTGCGGCTCGCGCACGTCGGCCTGGGTCTGGACGAGCCGCGCCTTGATCCGGCCATCGAGCGTGCTCGTCACGAGCACATCGCGGCCCTGGACGCGCGAGGCGTACATCACGAGCCGGCCGTTGGGAGCGAAGCTCGGGCTCTCGTCGTCGCTGGTATCGCTGATCAGGCGCGAGTTGCCGCTCGCCAGATCCATGATCTGGGTGCGGAAGTTGCCGCCGTCGCGCGCGATGTAGACCATCGAGCGGCCATCCGGACTGATCGCCGGGCTCACGTTGTAGGCGCCGTTGAAGGTGACGCGCTCGGCCGCGCCGCCGCCGGCCGGCATGCGGTAGATCTGCGGGCTGCCGCCACGATCGCTGGTGAAATAGATCGTCTTGCCGTCCAGCGTGAAAGTGGCCTCGGTGTCGATCGAGCCGCTGTTGGTCAGGCGCCGTGGTTCGCCGCCGTCGCGGCTGATCGAGTAGAGCTGCGAGCCGCCCTCGCGGGTCAGCGTCACGACCAGGCTGCGGCCGTCCGGCGCCCAGGCCGGCGCGCTGTTGGAGCCGCGGAAGTTGGCCAGCGTGCGCCGCTTGCCGCTGGCCACGTCCTGCACGTAGACCACCGGCTTGCGCTGCTCGAAGGAAACGTAGGCAAGCTCGCGGCCGTCCGGCGCCCAGGCCGGCGAGATGATCGGCTCGGGGCTGCCGAGCGCGCTCTGGCCGCCCTCGCCGTCGGCATCGGCGACCCACAGCGTGTAGCGCGGGCCGGCCTTGGTGACGTAGGCGATGCGGGTCGAGAACACGCCCTTCTCGCCGGTCAGCTTCTCGTAGATCGCATCCGAGATCTGGTGCGCGGTCAGGCGCAGGTCGGCCGGCGTCACCGCGAAGCTGGCACCGCCGAGGTCGCGCCCCTGCACCACGTCCCAGAGCCGGTAGCGCACGTCGTAGCGGCCGTCGGCCAGGCGCGTCACCGAGCCGGCCACCAGCGCGTCGGCGCCGCGGCCGCGCCACTCGCTCATCGAGGGCTGCGAGCCTTCGTCGAGCGCGGCGCTGCCGGTGTCGACCGGCTTGAAGAAGCCGCTGCGCTCGAGGTTGGCGCGGATGATCGCGCCCACCGGCTGCGGCGCGCCGTCCTCGCCGCGGAACTTGCTCACCGCGATCGGAAGCTGGGTCGCGCCGACGCCGGCGATCTCGACCCTGAACTGCGCCAGCGCCGCCGGGACGACCGCTGCCAGCGGCAGCGCCAGCAGGGCGCGGCGCGAGAACTGCGCCGCGCTGGCGGACATCGAAAACATCGAGGAGGAATCGGTCATGCGGTGGTCGAGGCCGAGGACGGCGACTGAGTTCCGTGTGAAAGGTGGGTCGTGGCTGCCGGCGGCAGGCTCGCGGGGCCCGGGCCGCGCGCCAGCAGCCAGATCTTGAGATAGCGGTAGTAGGTGCCTTCGGCAATGCTGAACGCGACCACGAAGCCCATGCGCCCGTCGAGAAAGCCGCGCTTGAAGACGTAGCTGCGCAGGAAGGCCCAGAGGCCGTGCGCGATCGCCTTCGACAGGCTGCCCGAGCGGCCGGCGCGGTGCAGCTGCAGCGCGCGCCCGCTCGTGTAGCGGTTCAACTTGTCGAGGCAGGACTCCAGGCTCGGCTGGCTCTCGTGCAACAACTCGCCGTCGAGTCGGCCGACCGGACCGTCGGCCAGCACCTGCTCGTGGACGAGGTCGTCGCTGAAGCGCGCCGAGCCGCGTCGGAACAGTCGCAGCACATCGTCAGGATACCAGTCGCCATGGCGGATCCACTCGCCACAGAAGGATGAAAGTCGTGACACCTTGTAGCTCGCCGGGCCGGCCGCGGCGGCCATCGCGGCGCGGATCGAGGCGGCCAGTTCCGGGCTCGCGCGCTCGTCGGCGTCGATGCTGAAGACCCAGTCGCCGCTGGCCGCCGCCAGCGCGCGGTTCTTCTGCGGGCCGAAGCCGGGCCAGTCGCTGGTTTCGATGACGCGGGCGCCGGCGCGGCGTGCCAGTTCCTGGGTGCCGTCGCTGCTGCCGGAATCGACCACGATCCATTCGTCGGCAAAGCCCACCGAGGCCAAGCAGGCCTCGATGTGGCGGGCTTCGTTCTTCGTGATCAGGACGACGGAAAGGCGCATGCGCGGGCCGGGCGCGGAGCGGCCGGCACAGCGGCCGGCCGGTGTAGGGACAGGCCGCCATTGTAGGCAGCCCACCACAGGCAGCCCCGCATAATCCGAGCGACTGCCCGTCGACGGGCTCTGCCACCCACGCATGTCCAACAAGAATCCAGGCAACCTCGAGCGGCTGCGCGAGGTGCTGCCCTACTTCGGCGGCACCGGCTGGGCCTTCGTGGCCGCGACCATCGGCGCCGCCATCGGCGCCGCGACCGAGAGCGCGATTGCCTGGCTGATGAAGCCGCTGCTCGATGGCGGATTCAAGGCCGACGGCTTCGCGCTGTGGCTGGTTCCGGTGACGATCATCGGCCTGTTCGCGGTGCGCGGCGTGGCCGGGTTCGCCGTCAACTACGCGCTGGCCTGGGCCGGCCAGGCCGGCACCGTGCGCATGCGCAGCGCGATCTTCGAGCGGCTGCTGGCGGCGCGGCCGAGCCTGATGGTCGAGCAGACCTCGAGCAGCCTGATCAACACCGTCGTCTACGAATTGCAGATGGGGGCGACGCTGCTGGTCGGGGCGGTGCAGACCCTGCTCAAGGACAGCCTCACGGTGATCGCGCTGCTCGGCTTCCTGCTCTGGACCAACTGGCAGCTGACCCTGTTCATCGCGGTGCTGTTCCCGGTGGTCGCGTGGGTGATGCGGATCTTCGGCAAGCGCATGCACAGCGTCACGGTGGCCGGCCAGAAGGCGACCGACCAACTGGCCTACGTGGTCGAGGAAAACGTGCTCGCCTGGCGCCTGGTGCGACTGCACAACGCGGCGGCCGGGCAGACCCAGCGCTTCAACCGGGCCAGCCAGCTGCTGCGCAGCCTGTCGCTGAAGGCCACGGTCGCGGCGTCGGCGGTGACGCCGATCACGCAGGTGCTGTCGGCTTGCGCGATGTCGGCGGTGATCGTCGCGGCGCTGTGGCAAAGCCGCGCCCAGGGCGGCACCGTCGGCGCCTTCGTCGCCTACGTGACCGCGATGGTGGCGCTGATCAACCCGCTCAAGCACCTGTCGGAGGTGGCCGGGCCGATCACGCGCGGCTTCGCCGCCGTGCAGCGAGGACTCAGCCTCGCCCACCACGCGCCGGTCGAGAGCGGTGGCACGCATGCCCCCGGTCGCGCGCGCGGCGACATCGCACTGCGCGACGTGAGCCTGGTCTACAAGAGTGACCAGTCGCCGGCACTGCAGAACCTGAACCTCGAGATCCGAGCCGGCCAGACGGTGGCCCTGGTCGGTCCCTCGGGCGCCGGCAAGTCGACCCTGGTCAACCTGCTGCCGCGCTTCCTCGAACCCACCAGCGGCAGCATCACGCTCGATGGCGTGGCCCTGTCCGACTGGGACCTGCGCGCGCTGCGCGAGCAGTTCGCGCTGGTGAGCCAGGAGGTGATCCTGTTCAACGACAGCGTGGCCGCCAACGTCGCCTTCGGCGACACGCTCGACCGCGGACGCGTGCTGGAGGCCCTGGCCGGCGCCAACCTGCTGGCCTTTGCCGAGTCGCTGCCGCGCGGCATCGACAGCCTGATCGGCCACAACGGCAGCGAACTCTCGGGCGGCCAGCGCCAGCGACTGGCGATCGCGCGCGCGATCTACAAGAACGCGCCGATCCTGCTGCTCGACGAGGCCACCTCGGCGCTCGACAGCGAGAGCGAGCGCCTGGTCCAAGCCGCACTCGAGAAGCTGATGGTCGGCCGCACCTCCATCGTGATCGCGCACCGGCTGTCCACCGTCGAGGCGGCCGACAGCGTGGTGGTGCTCGACCAGGGTCGCGTCGTCGAGCATGGCACCCATGCCGAACTGCTGGCCAGGGGCGGCCTGTTCTCGCGCCTGCACGCGCTGCAGTTCAAGACCTGAGGAGCACCGCCGATGAAGCCCCCGATCAGCCGTTATCCGGTGCCCGAACTCAAGAACCTGCCGGCCGACATCCGCGAGAAGATCCTCGCGGTGCAGGAGAAGGCCGGCTTCGTGCCCAACGTCTTCCTGGGCTTCGCGCACCGGCCCGACGAGTTCCGTGCCTTCTTCGCCTACCACGATGCGCTGCTGCTGCGCGACGCCGGACCTCATGGACTCACCAAAGGCGAGAAGGAGATGATCATCGTCGCCACCAGTGGCGTGAACCGCTGCCTCTACTGCGTGGTGGCGCATGGCGCGATCCTGCGCATCGTCGAGAAGAACCCGCTGATCGCCGACCAGCTCGCGACCAACCCGGCCAAGGCCGACCTCAGCCCGCGCCAGCAGGCGATGATCGACTTCGCGCTTAAGGTCTGCAGCGACGCGCAGAACGTCGGCGAGTCCGACTTCGAGGCGCTGCGAGGCCATGGCTTCAGCGACGAGGACATCTGGGACATCGGGGCGATCACCGCGCTGTTCGGCCTGTCCAACCGCATGGCCAACCTGATCTCGCTGCGACCGAACGACGAGTTCTACCTGATGGGCCGCGCGCCCCGGGTCGCCGACCGCGGCAACCGATGAACAACGCCCTGCCCGACCTGCACCTGGACCTCGGCTGCGGCAAGCGGCCGCGCAATCCCTACGAGCGCGTCCGGCTCTGTGGCGTCGACATCCGCCCGATGCAGTCGACCGAGGGCTTCGAGTACCGGCATGCCAACCTGGCGATCGAGCCCATTCCCTTCGAGTCCGATCGCTTCGCTTCGGTCTCGGCCTTCGACTTCATCGAGCATGTGCCGCGCCTGATGCTGGCGGCGGACGGGCGCGGCACGATCTTCCCCTTCGTGCGCCTGATGGGCGAGATCTGGCGCGTGCTGGCGCCCGGTGGCCTGCTCTATGCGGTGACCCCGGCCTATCCGCATGCCGAGGCGTTCCAGGACCCCACCCACGTCAACATCATCACCGAGCGCACCCACGAGTATTTTTGCGGCGCCAAGCCGCTGGCCAGCATCTACGGCTTCGAGGGCCAGTTCGAGCTGCGCCGTCTCGAATGGGTGCATGTGCAGGAGGCCTACACGGCGCGGCCGCCGACGCCACCACCGCCAGCCGCCAAGCCACCCCTGGCCAGATCCGTGCGAGACGCCGTCAGACGGCTTCGAGGACGGGCGGTGCCGCCGCCGAGCCACGGTCCCTACCTGCTGTGGGAACTGCAGGCGGTCAAGGCCGCGGCGGCCGATGCCGATGTCGGAGCTTCGTCTAGCGATGTCGATGCTGCCCGCTGACGGCGCCCACCGCGCCTGCGTGATCCTGCTGGCCTACAACCAGCAGGCCACGGTCGAGTCCGCGGTCGCCTCGGTGCTCGGGCAGCAGTGCGAGCCGCTCGAGATCGTGCTGTCGGACGACGCCTCCGGCGACGGCAGCTTCGCGCTGCTGCAGGCCGCCGCCGAGCGCTACGTCGGACCGCATCGGGTGCGCGCGCGGCGCAACGAGGTCAATCTCGGCATCGGTGAGCACTACAACCAGTTGCTGCGCGAGACGCGCGCCCCGCTGCTGGTGACGGCGGCCGGCGACGACATCTCGACACCCGACCGCGTCGCCCGCCTGCTCCAGGCCTGGGACGCGAACGGCTGCCGCGCCGACCTGATCGCCAGCCATCTGATCGATCTCGACGATGAAGGCCGGCTGCACGAGCAGATCCGCGTCGACGACCTGGCGCCGTACCGCGGCGTCGAGGACTGGGCCGCGGGCCGGCCCTACATCGTCGGCGCCGGGCATGCCTTCACGCGGCGCATGATGGAGCGCTTCGGGCCGATGGCGCCCGAGGTCGCCTACGAGGACCAGATCATGGTCTTTCGCTCGATCGTCTCGGGTGGCGCGATCACGGTCGACGCACCGCTGGTGCACTACCGGCGCGGCGGCACCTCGCGTCGGCCGGTCTTCGACAGCGCGAGCGACATGACGCGCTGGACCAGTCGCCAGCGCGCGCGCGAGATCGCCGAGATGGAGCAGTTGCTGCGCGACGCCAGGGTCGCCGGCTGCGAGCCGCAGGTGCAGGCGGTGCTCAAGCTGCCGCTGCTGCGCGCCACCTACATCCCACGGCTGGCGCTCGCCGGATCGACCCGCGAGCGCTGGCAGGTCTACCGCGAGGCGGCCGGCACCCTGCCGTGGTGGTGGCGCTTTCGCAAGCTGCTGCATGCGCAGTTTCCGAACGCGACGCACAAGGTCAAGAACGGCCTGGCCGTCTTCCATCACCGCCGGCGCTGAGGCGGCGGTCGGCGCTCAGCGGGGCTCGTGCGCCGTGGCGCCCGGCGCGGGTTCCAGCGCCCGATCAAGTACCTGCGCGACGCGCACGGCATCGAGTTCGTCCAGGCAACGCGCGTAGCTGTCGAGCCGTCGCTCGCAGCCCTCCTGCAGGCAGGGCACGCAGTCGCCTTCGCCCTGCACCAGCCACACGTTGCCAAGCTGCTGCAGCGGTGACTTCATCTGCCAGGGACTGTGGCCGGGCGCGATGCCGGCATGCCGCGGCCAGGGACCCCAGGCGATCGGATGCGAGGGCCCGAACAGCGCGACCGTCGGCGTGCCGCAGGCCGCCGCCAGATGGGTCACCGAGGTGTCGGGACCGAGATAGAGCCGCGCACTGCGCAGCAGTTCGGCCAGTTCGGCAAAGCTCAGGCGGCCGGCGGCGCTCGTCACCTGCGCGGCGACCGCCGGCGGCAGCCCCTGCAGGATCGTCTCGATCCGCTGGCGCTCGGCCGGGCCAGGCCCGCCGCTGAGCACCACGCGCAGGCCATGGCTTTGCACCAGGTGCTGGATGGCGGCACGCCAGCCGGCATCGGTCCAGGCCTTGTAGCGGTACATCGGCGAGGGGTGCAGCACGGCAAGGGGCTGCTCGCGCCAGCGGGTGCCGAGCAAGGACTCGAGGCCGCTCTGGTCGGTCGTACTCGGCGGCACCACCTCCGGCACGCGCTCGACGCCCATCAGGTCGGCCAGCTCAAGATACTGGTCGACCGCGTGCAGCCGGCCGAGGCCGAGCTCGCACCAGCCGTGCGAGAGCCACCGCTTGCGCGCCGCGCCGGGCTCGTTGGCCGGCGGCACGATGTTGACGCGGCGCCGGCCGGCGAGCAGCGAGTACAGGTGCGGCCTATCGTTGTAGAGCGTGCTGATCGCGAGGTCGTAGCGCCGCGCCAGCCGCATCGCAAGACCGAGTCTCGCGAGCCGGTGATCGTCGTCGGGCTCGACGATCACCCGGTCGATGTCCGGATTGCCCTCGAGCACCGCGGCCGCGCCGGCCTGGACCAGCACCTCGATCCGGGCCTCGGGCCAGGCGCGGCGCAGGCTGCGGATCAACGGCGTGGTCAGCAGCACGTCGCCGAGCCGGCGCAGGCAGATCAGCAGCACGCGTCGCGGCGGACGCGCCAGCCGGAACGGTTGCGAGGCAGTTGGGGCGG
Organism: Rivibacter subsaxonicus; assembly: GCF_004217215.1. Classification (GTDB taxonomy): domain Bacteria; phylum Pseudomonadota; class Gammaproteobacteria; order Burkholderiales; family Burkholderiaceae_C; genus Rivibacter; species Rivibacter subsaxonicus. Next base: position 1,139,867 of record NZ_SHKP01000004.1, on the reverse strand, counting down.
TGATCGACAAGGCGGCGCGCAGTGTAAGCTGGGCATTCTCTCGTCGACGCCCTGCCCCGATGGCGAACATCGATCCGTCCTGCTCGTCCATCACCGCGGTCCTCGTCAGCTACAACAGCACGCGCGTGCTGGCGGCGGCGCTGGACTCGATCGAGGCGCTCGAGCACATCATCGTGGTCGACAACGGCAGCAGCGACGGTAGCGCCGAGCTGGCGCGGCAGCGCTGCCCGCGCGCCCGCGTGATCGAGGCCGGCGCCAACCTCGGCTTCGGGCGCGCCAACAACCTGGCGCTGGAGGCGGTGCAGACCGAACACGCGCTGCTGCTCAACCCCGACTGCGAGATGCAGCCCGGTGCCTTCGCCGCCTTGATCGAGGCAAGCCGCCGCTACCCCGAGGCGGCGATCTGGGGACCCAAGATCTACGACGCGCCGGGCGTGCTCGGGCTTTGCTACCGGCCCGCGTTCTACAAGCCGCAGCCCAAGGAACTGATCGATCCGCAGGGCGACCTGTGCACCGAGTTCCTGACCGGCGCCGCGATGCTGCTCAACATGCGGCTGATGCGGCAGGTCGGCTTCTTCGACCCGTGGTTCTTCCTGTACCTGGAGGACGACGACCTCTGCGAGCGCGCGCGCCGCGCCGGCCATCCGCTGGTCCTGATCAACGACGCACACGCGCTGCACCGGGTGCGCCAGTCGAGCGCGCCGTCGATGCGGCTGAGCTACCGCCGCGCCTATTGCATGACGCTGTCGAAGTTCTATATGCAGTACAAGTACTTCGGCCCGCTCAGCAGCGCCGGAACGATGCTTCGAGTCGGCATCGGCAGCCTGCTGATGCTGCCGATCAACGCGCTGACGCTGAAGTCCGAGCGCGTGGCGCGCAGCGCGGCCCGGCTGGTCGCTTCGCTGGTGGCGCCGATGCGCGTGCGCGCCGAACGCTGCCTGCCGCAGCCGCCGCGCTGAGTCGCGTCGCGGCGATCAGCCCGCCCCGCGCTCGAAGCGGTTGACGATGACCGCGTGTCTGAGCGGCCAGTCGCGCAGGTCGTGGTCGTTGCCGTCGAGCACGCTGCGCATGAAGGCCGAGGTCAGGTCGCGCGTGGCCAGCTTGACCTGCGCGTTGAGTTCGGTGCCACCGGTGCCGGTCCGGTCGGTGAACATGCTGTGCGAGCCGCCGGCGAACACGGCCAGCGTCTTGTTCGCGCTGCCGACGGCCTCGAAGATGGCCACGCGGTCTTCGGCACCGCTGTAGTAGCCGGGAATTCGGATGACGTCCTCGGTCGCGGTGATGTGCAGGCTCGGCACCCGGACCGGCGCCAGGATGCGCTGCGGCTCGCCCTCGCCGTAGAAGGGCGGCGCCGAGATCACGATGGCGGCGCGCAGCCGCGGGTCGTGCAGGTCGATCACGCCGCCGGCCCGCTCGACCCGGGCGCCGGCCGCCAGCAGCGTGGTGTTGGCGCCGTAGGAGTGGCCGGCCGCGACGATGCGCCGGCCATCGACGAGCGGCCCCAGTTCGCCGGCCAGCAGGCGGTCGATGGCAAAGCGCAGGTCGTGCACGCGCGCCACCGCCTCGGTTTCCTGGGCCGCCTCCTGCAGGCGGCCGACCAGGGAAAACAGGCTGCCGCCGCCCCACAGGCTGCGGTCGCTGCCGACATGCTGCACATGCAGGCTGGCCAGCCCCCGGCTGGCCCAGTGGCGGCCGAGGTAGCTGTAGCCGAAGCGCGAACCGCCGATGCCATGCGAGAACACGACCAGCGGCACCGGAGAGTCGGGCGTGGCGGCCCGCGGCAGGTACAGGCGCAGCGGCACGGCGCGATCGCGCGCCGGGTCGTGCCAATCGAGGTCGACGATCTCGTAGCGCGACTCCTGCGCCCAGCTCGCCCGTGCGCCGCCGAGCAGGCCAAGGCCAAGCCCCGCCGTCGTCGACGCGGTCGCGACCAGGAAGGATCGGCGGCGGCAGTTCATGCGAGGTGCCTCACAGCAGCACGATGTCGTATTGCTCGGGACTGATCGCGCCCTCGCTCTGCAGCGAGATCGGCTTGCCGATGAAGTCCGAGAGCCCGGCCAGGTGCTGGCTCTCCTCGTCGAGCAGCATCTCGACCACCGAGGCGCTGGCGACGACGCGGAACTCCTTCGGGTTGAACTGGCGCGCCTCGCGCAGGATCTCGCGCAGGATGTCGTAGCAGACGCTGCGCGCGGTCTTGACCTGGCCGCGGCCATCGCACATCGGGCATGGCTCGCACAGCAGGTGGGCCAGCGACTCGCGCGTGCGCTTGCGCGTCATCTCGACGAGGCCGAGCTGCGTGAAGCCGCTGACGGTGATCTTGACGCGATCGCGCAGCAGCTGCTTGCGCAACTCGGCCAGCACCGCCTGCTGGTGCTCCTCGCGCGCCATGTCGATGAAGTCGATGATGATGATGCCGCCCAGGTTGCGCAGCCGCAACTGGCGCGCGATCGCCAGCGCCGCCTCGAGGTTGGTCTTGAAGATCGTGTCGTCGAAGTTGCGCGCGCCGACGAAGCCGCCGGTGTTGACGTCGATCGTCGTCAACGCCTCGGTCTGGTCGATGATCAGGTAGCCACCGCTCTTGAGGTCGACCCGGCGCGCCAGCGCGCGCTCGATCTCCTGCTCGACGTTGACCAGGTCGAACAGCGGCCGCTCGCCGGCGTAATGCTCGAGCCGCGCCACCGCGCTCGGCGTGTACAGGCTGCCGAAGGCCTGCAGTTGCTCGAACTGCATGCGCGAATCGATGCGCACGCTGTGCGTCTTCTCGGTCACCAGGTCGCGCAGCACGCGTTGCGCGAGGTTGAGGTCCTCGTGCAGCAGCGTGCCGGGGCCGGCCTTCAGCGCGCGCTCGCGGATCGCGGCCCAGGTCTTGCGCAGGTAGGCAATGTCCTCGGCGAGTTCGGCATCCGAGGCCTCTTCCGCGTTCGTGCGCAGGATGAAGCCGCCGCTGGCCTCGCCGACCAGCGCCTGCATGCGGCTGCGCAGGGAGTCGCGCAACTCGGCCGAGCCGATCTTCTGGCTGATGCCGATGCGGTTGTCCTGCGGCAGGAAGACCAGCAGCCGACCGGCGATGCTGATCTGGCTCGACAGCCGCGCGCCCTTGCTGCCGATAGGATCCTTGATGACCTGCACGACGAGGGTCTGGCCCTCGAACACCAGGCGCTCGATCGGTGCCGGGGTGGCGCCGTCCTCGCGCTGCAGGTCGGCCACGTGGAGGAATGCGGCGCGCTCGAGGCCGATCTCGATGAAGGCGCTCTGCATCCCGGGCAGCACGCGCGCCACCTTGCCGGCGTAGATGTTGCTGACCCATCCCCGCTCGAGCGTGCGCTCGATGTGCAGCTCCTGCACCGCCCCGGCCTCGACGATCGCGACCCGGGTTTCCTGCGGCGACCAGTTGATCAGGATATCTTGCGAGGCGATCGATCCGGGCGTTGGCTGCATGCGGCCATGTTACGGGAGCGCGGCCACCAAGTGCCCGGCTCAGAAACGCAGGCCGATGCCGCGCAGCAGCTGCGCCGTCTCGAACAGCGGCAAGCCCATGATTCCCGAGTGGCTGCCCTCGATGTGCTCGATCCAGGCCGCGGCCTGGCTCTGGATCGCATAGGCGCCGGCCTTGCCCTGCGACTCGCCGCTGGCCACGTAGCGCACGATCTCGTCGACCTCGAGCACGCGCATGCGCACGCTGCTGACCTGGAGCGCGAGCTGCGGCAGGAAGGCCGGATGAGGCGCCTCGATCACGGCGACCGCGGTGATCACGCGGTGGGTGCGGCCGGCAAGCTGCTGCAGCATGCGGGCGGCGTCCTCGTCATCGGCCGGCTTGCCGAAGATGCTTTCATCGAGCGCCACCGTGGTGTCGGCCGCGAGGATCGGGCCGTCGGCCAGGCCACGCGCAACGTGGCGCGCGCGCGCAGCCGCCAGCTTGGCCAGCGTCACACGCTGGCAGTAGGCCTCGGGAGCCTCGCCCGGTAGCACCGCCTCGAGCGCCTCGGCGTCCTCGTCGGCGCCGGGCAGCAGCAACTCATGGTGGACGCCGATCTGGTCGAGCAACTGGCGCCGGCGTGCGCTCTGGGAAGCGAGGTAGAGCATGTCGGCGTGGATCTCACTCGCGGTGGTATGGGTGGCCGGCATTGACCGACCAGGCCCGGTACAGCGCCTCGGCCAGCAATACCCGCGCCAGTGCGTGCGGCAGCGTCAGGTCCGACAGCCGCAGGCTCTCGTCGGCCGTGCGCTTGAAGGCGGCATCGATGCCGTCGGGCCCGCCCATCAGCAACACCACGTCGCGCCCGTCCTGCTGCCACTCGCGCAGCCGCTCGGCCAGTTGCAGGCTGGTGACGCGCGTGCCGCGCTCGTCCAGCAGCGCCCGGCGCGCGCCCTTGGGGCAGGCCGCTTCGAGGCGCTGGGCCTCGGCCGCCATCAACGCCTCGACCGGCTTGCCCAGCGTGCGCGGCTCGGCCTTGGGCGTCTTGATCTCGGCACGCCACTCGGGCGGCAGCCGCTTCCAGTAGTCGTCGCAGGCGGTCTCGGCCCAGGCCGGCAGGCGCTGGCCGATGGCGACGAGCGTGAGCTTCAATGGGGCGCGCCGGAGCGCCGCAGGTCAGGTGGCGCGCCGCGCGGGGGCCTTGGCGGCCGGCCGCTTGGTGGCCACCTTCTTCGCCGCCGGCTTCTTGGCCGCCGCCGGCTTCGCAGCAGGCTTGCTGCCGGCCTGGTTGCTGGCCTTCTCGGCGGACTTGCGGGTGCTCTGCAACGAATTGGCCGTGTCGGCCGCCCGCTTCTTGGCTGCGACCTTCTTGGCAACCGCGGTACCGGCGGCCGCCTTCTTGGCCGGCACCACCTTGCGCGCGGGCGCCTTCTTGGCACCCAGGCGCGTGTGCGGACCCTTGTTGGCCGGCATCTTCTTGCCGGCCGCCTTGCGTGCTGCTGGCAGCGCTTCCTCGTCGATCGGCTCCGAGGCCTTGACCAGGCCGTGCGCCGAGTCGTCGAGCTTCATCTTGACCGGCTTGCCACCCCAGATCTCCTCGAGGTGGTAGTACTGGCGGATGGCGGGCTGCATGATGTGCGCCACCGCGGCGCCGCAGTCGACGATGATCCACTCGCCATTGACCTCGCCCTCGGTCCGCATCACCGTCATGCCGCCCGACCTGACCGCGTCGCGCACGCTCGCCGCGAGCGCCTTGGTCTGCCGGTTGCTGGTACCGGAGGCGATGATCACCCGCTCGAAGAGCGGCGAGAGATGCTCGGTGTTGAGGACGACGATGTCCTGTGCCTTCACGTCCTCGAGACCATCGACGATGGCGCGTTGCAGCTTGCGGATGTCCATGCAGTAAGGGCTCTTCTGGGTGTCTTGGGGTGGATGGGCGGGGCTTGGACTTCAGGCCGCGGCCGTCGTGCCGGAGGCGGCGCGGTACAGATGGTGCTGGTCAATATAGCGCGCCACCACCGCCGGCACCATCTCGGGCACCAGCGAGGCGGCGCTCGCGCCGGCACCGATGCGCTCGCGGATCTCGGTGCTCGACACCGCCATCGGCGGCATCGGCACCGGCTCGACGCGATGCCACACCATCATCAGCGAGCGCGGCGTCGCGGCCGAGCGGCCATCGCGATCGGCCACCGCCAGCGTCACGCGGGTGAGCAGTTCGCGCCACTCGCGCCAGGTGTTCAGGCGCTCGTACTGGTCCTGGCCGATGATCAGGAAGATCGTCGCCTGCGGATGCTCGGCCTGCAGTTCGCGCACGGTGTCGATGGTGTAGCTGGGGCCGTCACGCTCGATCTCGCGGCGGTCGAGCGCAAAGCCGCTCTGGTGGGCGATGGCCGCGCGCACCATGGCCTCGCGATGCGCGGCCTCGGTCACGCGGTGCCCGGCCGCATCGGTCTTCTGCCAGGGATGGCCGACCGGCACCCAGAGCACGCGGTCGAGGCTGAGCGCCTCGCGTGCGCTCTGCGCCAGCACCAGATGCCCCATGTGGGGCGGGTCGAAGCTACCGCCGTAGACGCCGATGCGGCGTACGGGTTTGGCCGGGAGACTGGTCATGGGTTGATCGCGACGGCCGCGGCCGCGCCCTCTTTGTCCAGCCAGTCGCGCGGCCGCAGGAAGTCGCTGTAGAGCCGGGCCTCGGCCGAGCCGGGCTCGGGCTGCCAGCCGTAGCGCCAGTTCACCACCGGCGGCAGCGACATCAGGATGCTCTCGGTGCGTCCGCCCGACTGCAGGCCGAACAGCGTGCCGCGGTCCCAGACCAGGTTGAACTCCACGTAGCGGCCGCGGCGGATCGCCTGGAACTCGCGCTCGCGTTCGCCGTAGGGCGTGTCACGCCGGCGCTGCACGATCGGCAGGTAGGCCGCGAGGAAGGCATCGCCCACCGCACGCGTCATGGCAAAGCTGCGCTCGCCGTCGAACTCGGAGAAGTCGTCGAAGAACACGCCCCCGATCCCGCGCGGCTCGTTGCGGTGCTTCAGGAAGAAGTACTCGTCGCACCACTTCTTGAAGCGCGGGTACTTGTCGGCACCGAAGGGTGCGAGCGCGTCGGCGCAGACACGGTGAAAGTGCACCGCGTCCTCCTCCACGCCGTAGTAGGGCGTGAGATCCATGCCACCGCCGAACCAGCTGACGGTCCCGCCGCCCGCCGTCTGCGCGGCGAGCATGCGCACGTTCATGTGCACCGTCGGCACATGCGGGTTGCGCGGGTGGAACACCAGCGATACGCCCATCGCCTCGAAGGGTGCGCCGGCCAGTTCCGGCCGGTGCTGGGTGGCCGAGGGCGGTAGCTGCGGCCCGCGCACGTGCGAGAAGCCGACACCGCCGCGCTCGAGCAGCGCGCCGTTTTCGAGGATGCGGGTGATGCCTTCGCCCTGCAGCCGCTCGCCGGGCGGCTTGGTCCAGGCATCGCGCGCGAAACGTGCCTGGCCGTCGGCGGCCTCGAGTGCCGTGCAGATGCGCTGCTGCAGGTCGAGCAGCCAGTCGCGAACGGCAGTGGTGTGGCTGGAGTTCATCGAGTGCGGCTCAAAATTCGATCGGTGCGGCATGCGCGGCATGCTTGCCCTGCACGCCGGCCAGGGCCCGCGCGATGGCAGCCCGATCATGCGGCAGGTTGCCGCTCAACGTGAGAAAAGCTTGGACGTCGACCTCGCGCCGCGCCCAGTCGAGCCGCGCGATGCCTAGCGGCACGCCGGCCTTCAGCGCCAGGTGATAGAAGCCCGAGCGCCAGCGCGGCTGCCAGCCGCGCGTGCCCTCGGGTGAAAGCGCCAGCCACAGCACTTCGTCGCGCTCGCGTGCCTGTTCGAAGCGTCGCACCATCGCGTCCACCTGGTTGCGCGCCGCGCTGCGCTCGACCGGGATGCCACCGATCCAGCGCAGCCAGCGGCCGAAGCCCGGCACCTTGAACAGCGTGTCCTTGCCCCAGAAGGAGAACGGCAGTCCGCCCGCGGTCTTGGCGACCATGCCGACGACGAAGTCCCAGTTCGAGGTGTGCGGGTAGGCGATCAGCACGCCCTGCCTCGCCGGCAGGCCGTGGAAGTTGACGTGCCAGCCAGCCACGCTGAGCACCGCACGCGCCAGGCGGTTGCCTTCGAAGCGGATCGGGAGAGCGTCGCGGCGCATTCGAGCTCGAGGCTGTCCCGCTGCGTTCAGCGTTTGATGGCTCGATGGCCGATGTCGCGCCGGTACTGCATGCCGTCGAAGCGGATCGAAGCCAGCGCCTCGTAGGCGCGGTGCTGGGCAACCTTGGTCGACTCGCCGAGCGCAGTGACGCAGAGCACCCGACCACCACTGACCACCAGCTGCCCGTCCTGCTGCGCGGTGCCGGCATGAAAGACGATCGCGTCCTCCTGCTCGGCCGGCAGGCCGGTGATGGCGTCGCCCTTGCGCGGATGCAGCGGGTAGCCATGCGCGGCCATCACCACGCCGAGCGCCACGCGCCGATCCCACTGCAACTCGACCTGGTCGAGCGTGCCGTCGGTGGCGTGCATGAAGACGTCGAACAACTCGCTCTTGAGCCGCATCATGATCGGCTGCGTCTCGGGGTCGCCCATGCGGCAGTTGAATTCGATGGTGCGGGCATGGCCCTGGCCGTCGATCATCAGGCCGGCATAGAGGAAGCCAGTGAACGGCACGCCGTCGCGCGCCATGCCGGCCAGCGTCGGGTGGATGATCTCCTGCATCACCCGCGCGTGCACGTTCGGCGTGACCACCGGCGCCGGCGAGTAGGCGCCCATGCCGCCGGTGTTGGGGCCGAGGTCGCCGTCGCCGAGGCGCTTGTGGTCCTGGCTGGTCGCCAGTGCCAGCACGTTCTTGCCGTCGGCCAGCACGATGAAGCTGGCCTCTTCGCCGAGCAGGTATTCCTCGATGACGACCCGCGCGATGGCCTTTCCGTCAGCCCCGGCGTTGTGGCTCACGCCGAGCGTGTTGTCGACGAGGATGAAGTCGATCGCCTCGTGCGCCTCGGTCAGCGACATCGCCACCACCACGCCCTTGCCGGCAGCCAGGCCGTCGGCCTTGATGACAATCGGCGCGCCCATGCGGTCTACGTAGGCGTGGGCCGCGGCGGGGTCGGAGAAGGTCTCGTAGGCCGCGGTCGGGATGCCGTGGCGCTGCATGAATGACTTTGCAAAGGCCTTGGAGCTCTCGAGCTGCGCCGCCGCCTTGGTCGGACCGAAGACACGCAGTCCGCGGGCGCGGAACAGGTCGACCACCCCGGCCGCCAGCGGCGCCTCGGGGCCGACCACCGTCAGCACGACCTTCTCGCGCTGGGCGAAGTCGGCCAGCTGCTCGATGTCGGTGATCGGCACGTTCTCCAGGCGCCCGTCGAGCGCGGTACCACCGTTGCCGGGCGCCACATAGACGACCTGCACCTTCGGCGACTGGGCCAGCTTCCAGGCCAGTGCGTGTTCACGGCCGCCGCTGCCGATGACGAGGACTTTCATGAGCGATCAGGCGTCCAGTTCGGCGTTGTGGAACACATCCTGCACGTCGTCGAGATCCTCGATCACGTCGAGCAGCTTCTGCATCCGGGCGGCATCGTCACCAGCGAGTTCGATCGTGTTCTCGGCGCGCATCGTGACCTCGGCGATCTCGGGCTTGAAGCCGGCGGCCTCGAGCGCGTTCTTGACGGTCTCGAATTCCAGCGGCGCGGTCAAGACCTCGATCGAGCCATCGTCGCCGGTGATCACATCCTCGGCGCCGGCCTCGAGCGCGGCGTCCATCAGCTTGTTCTCATCGGTGCCGGGCGCAAAGACCAGCTGGCCGCAATGCTTGAACTGGAAGGCCACCGAGCCCTCGGTGCCCAGGTTGCCGCCGTACTTGCTGAAGGCGTGTCGCACCTCGGCCACGGTGCGGACCCGGTTGTCGGTCATGGTGTCGACGATGATCGCCGCGCCGCCGATGCCGTAGCCCTCGTAGCGGATCTCCTCGTAGCTCAGCCCCTCGAGGGTGCCTGAGGCCTTGTCGACGTTGTACTTGATGCGGTCGGCCGGCATGTTGGCGGCCTTGGCCTTCTCGATCGCCAGCCGCAGCCGGGGATTCATTGCCACGTCGCCGCCACCCTGGCGGGCTGCGACCGTGATCTCACGGATGATGCGGGTCCAGATCTTGCCGCGCTTCTCGTCCTGGCGGCCCTTGCGATGCTGGATATTGGCCCACTTGGAATGCCCGGCCATGTTTTCTTTCTCTGAGGTTTGCCCCAAGGCCGCCGCCCGCGGCGTCCGTCCCTCGAGGGGAGGCAGGAAGCTCTCGGCGGCCCGGCACTTCCTTGGGAGAGCTTAGGATTGCCTCGATTTTAGCGGGGGCCACGGCCCTCTCCACCCAGACACCCTGACGAGGAAGCCCATGGCCGACCCGATCCTGATTGCCAAGCACGGTGACATCGAATGCGCGCTGCTGCCGGCGCTGGCCAACCGCCACGGCCTGATCACCGGCGCCACCGGCACCGGCAAGACCATCACGCTGCAGAAGCTGGCCGAGGGTTTCAGCCTGATCGGCGTGCCGGTGTTCCTGGCCGACGTCAAGGGCGACCTGACCGGCATCGCCAAGAGCGGCAGCATCAGCCCCAAGCTGGCCAAGACGCTGCAGGAGCGCGGCCTGCCGCTGCCGGAGCCCATCACCTGCCCGGCCACGCTGTGGGACGTGTTCGGCAAGAGCGGCCACCCGGTGCGCGCCACCGTCTCCGACATGGGCCCGCTGCTGCTGGGCCGCATGCTCGGCCTTAACGAGACCCAGCAGGGCGTGCTGAGCCTGGTCTTCAAGATCGCCGACGACAACGGCCTGCTGCTGCTCGACGAGAAGGACCTGCGCGCGATGCTGCAGCACGTCGGCGACAACGCCAAGGATTTCACCACCGCCTATGGCAACGTCAGCGCGGCCAGCATCGGCGCGATCCAGCGCGGCCTGCTGCAGATCGAGGAACAGGGCGGCGACAAGTTCTTCGGCGAGCCGATGCTCGACATCGCCGACTTCATGCAGACCGCCGACGGCAAGGGCGTCATCAACATCCTCGCCGCCGACCAGCTGATGAACTCGCCGCGGCTCTACGGCACCTTCCTGCTGTGGATGCTGAGCGAGCTGTTCGAGACCCTGCCCGAGGTCGGCGACGTCGAGAAGCCCAAGCTGGTGTTCTTCTTCGACGAGGCGCACCTGCTGTTCAAGGACGCGCCGGCGGCGCTGGTCGAGCGCATCGAGCTGGTCGTGCGGCTGGTGCGCTCCAAGGGCGTCGGCGTCTATTTCGTGACCCAGAACCCGCTCGACGTGCCCGACAGCGTGCTCGGCCAACTCGGCAACCGCGTGCAGCACGCGCTGCGCGCCTTCACGCCGCGCGACCAGAAGGCAGTCAAGGCGGCCGCCGACACGATGCGCGCCAACAAGGGCCTCGACATCGCGACCGCGATCACCGAGCTCGGCGTCGGCGAGGCACTGGTCAGCCTGCTCGACGAGAAGGGCCGCCCCGGCATGACCGAGCGCGTGTTCGTCATTCCTCCGGGCAGCCAGATCGGCCCGATCACGCCCGAGGAGCGGCAGGCGCTGATCAAGGGTTCGCTGGTGGCCGGCGTCTACGAGAAGCTGGTCGACCGCGAAAGCGCCTTCGAGAAGCTCAAGGGCCGCGCCGCCGGCACCGCCGATGCGGCCCAGAGCATGCAGGACGAGGTCGAGGCCACCTTCAAGACCGGCGGCAAGACCGGCGGTGCACAAGCGCCGGCCGAGAGCGGCGGCGGTCTGCTGGGCGGCCTGGGCGACATCCTGTTCGGCACCACCGGACCACGGGGCGGAAAGAAGCCGGGCGTGCTCGACGCCGCCGCGACCTCGGCTGCGCGCTCGATCGGCTCCTCGGTCGGCCGCGAGATCGTGCGCGGGGTTCTCGGCGGCTTGCTGGGGGGCGGCAAGCGCCGGTAATTGCGCCAAGCCGAGAACTAGTTCACGAGCCGTCGCGCGGCTCCCGCGAGTGCGGGGCCCACGGCCGCGGCAAGCCCGATTGACCGCCCACGCCGAAGCGCCAAGACTTGCTGCGTGGGCGACCCGTTCGGGGCAATACGGAGGGGCGACGGTCCGTCGAGACATCGACAGCCGGCCGCTCGATCCGGCTCCGGCGGGCGTCCATGCCACCGATCCCCACCCCCGCACGCCGCCGTTCACGCCGACCTGTCGGCGCTTTGCGAACGGTTCCGTCACTTCGTCGCAGCCGCCTGTGCGGCAGGCGCCGGCGCGACGAGCATGAGCTCCAGGGAGGCATCGCCGCCTCCCATCGGAGACCGCCATGCCCGCCATCGCTCCCGTCGTTGCCATCCATCTGGCCTGCGCCATCCCGGCGTTGCTGCTCGGCCCGGTCGCGCTGGTCGCCCGCAAGGGCTCCCGCCTGCACCGCGCCGCCGGCTACGGCTGGGTCACGCTGATGCTGGGCGCTGCCATCAGCGCCCTCTTCATCCACGGCCCCGGCCTGCCCACCTTCGCCGGCTTCTCGCCGATCCATCTCCTGGTGCCGCTGACCTTTGGCGGCATCGGCCTCGCGATCTGGCGCGTGGCCCATGGCGACGTTCGCGGCCATCGCCGCAGCATGCGCTACACCTACTTCGCGGGCTGCGTCGGTGCCGGGCTGTTCGCGCTGCTGCCGGCGCGCTGGCTCGGCCAGCTGGTCTGGGGCCAGTGGCTGGGCTTGATCTGAACGCTCAGGCGGGTGGCAACCGCCAGTGGCCGGTGGTGCGTGGTTCGAGTGTGGCCGGCCACTCGATGTCGGCTTCGACCACGCCTTCGCACACGAGTGCCACGAACAACGCCTGCTCGCCATCCGCAGCATCGATGCACCAACTCGCAGCACTGGCCGCCGCCGGCGATGCGGGCTCGGGCCGCCAGCGCGCGAGTCGCTCGAGCCCGATCTCCTGACCCGATCGCTTGAGCACCGCCTCCTTCAGCGTCCACGCGGTGTAGAAGGCCTGCGGCTCGGCCGCTGCGCCGATCGCCGCACCGAGCCCGACCAGGTCGCGCCCCGGTCGCTCGCGCTCGATGTCGACGCCGACCGGTCGGTCGGCCAGCGCACAGGCGACCCACGGGCCGCTGTGGCTGATCGACAGTTGCAGCGCCGGCCGATCGAGCAGCAGTGGTCGGCCCTCGGCGCTCAACGGCAGCGCGTCGCCTTCTCGGGTCTCGCCCACCTCGCGTAGCAGCCGGCGCAGCAGTTGGCGCGCGGCAAGGTACTGGCGGCGGCGCGGCAGCGAGGCAAGCCCGGCGGCACGCGCCTGCTCGGCCGTACTGAGCGGCTCGGCTTGGGCCGCCAGCAGCGCGTCGATCGACGCGAGCGCGAGCCGCAGCATGGTGGCCAGACTCAGTTCTGGACCGTCGCGTAGGTGCCCTTGAGCGCAACGCCGATGACCCAGGCTCCGGCGTGGCACTCAAAGTCAGTCGGGCTGGCAACTGTGTTCTTCTTGTAGTAGCTGACGATGTCGACCACCGCGTTGGCGCCCGCCTGCTTGGCCTTGTTCTGCAGCGCGAGCAGCGCCGACAGCGCGGCCCACTTGCAGCCGAACTCGTCGGCCTTGCCCATGCCGTTGGTCTTCTGGTTCGAGACATCCTCGCCCTTGCGCTCAAGCACGGTCGGCGTGGCCTGGCCGGCGAGGTAGAACTTGACGCTCCCGTCGAGCTTGCCCTGGGCCTCGGGCATCGCCAGCACATCGGCCAGCGGGAACTTGTATTGGGTGTCGCGAGCCTGGGCAACGCCGACCACGGCGCACAGACCCAGAGCCACGAGCATCAGTTGCTTCATCATGCGAATTCCCTCCAGTGGTTGTTGTCGGTGCCGTGGACTCAATCGCGCCAGCGCCTGAACACCAGCGAGGTGTTGATGCCGCCGAAAGCGAAGTTGTTGCTCATCACCAGGTCGGTCTCGATGGCGCGGCCTTCGCCGACCAGGTAGTCGAGCGGCGCGCAGGCCGGATCGACGTGATCGAGGTTCAGCGTCGGTGCAAACCAGCCCTCGCGCATCATCTGCACCGTCATCCAGGCCTCGAGCGCGCCGCAGGCACCGAGCGTGTGGCCCATGTAGCTCTTGAGCGAACTGATCGGCATGCGTGCGCCAAAGACCGCGTGGGTCGCCGCACTCTCGGCCACGTCGCCCGGTGCGGTCGCGGTGCCGTGCGCGTTGACGTAGCCGATCTGCTCGGGCAGGCCGGCGTCGTCCAGCGCCAGCTGCATTGCCACCGCCATCGTGCGCGCCTCGGGCTGCGTGACGTGGCGGCCGTCACTGTTGGTGCCGAAGCCCACCACTTCGGCCAGGATCGTGGCGCCGCGTGCCCTTGCGTGCCCCAGTTCCTCCAGCACCAGCGTGCAGGCGCCCTCGCCCAGCACCAGGCCGTCGCGCGCGGCGTCGAAGGGCCGCGGCGTCAGCTCGGGTTGCTCGTTGCGGCAGCTGGTCGCGAACAGGGTGTCGAAGACCGCCGCCTCGCTGGCGTCAAGCTCTTCGGCGCCACCGGCCAGCATCGCCACCTGGGCCCCGCTCTTGATGGCCTCGTAGGCGTAGCCGATGCCCTGGCTGCCCGAAGTGCAGGCGCTCGAGGTCGTGACGATGCGTCCGGTCAGGCCGAGGAACACGCCCATGTTCACCGCCGCCGTGTGCGACATCATCTTGATGTAGGTGTTGGCGGTGATGCCCTCGATCGACTTGTTGGCGAACAGGCGGCTGAAGTCACCCATCGCGCTCGGCGTGCCGGCCGAGGAGCCGAAGGCAATGCCCATGCGGCCGCTGCTCACCAGCTCGTGGCCGAGCAGGCCGGCATCGGCCAGCGCCAGCTCGGCACTGCGGGTGCCGAGCAGTGCCACCCGGCCCATGCTGCGCATGCTCTTGCGGTTGTAGTGCGGCGGCAGCTCGAAGGGCGCCGCCGGCGCGCCGAGCCGCGTGTTCAGGCCCTCGATCCCGGCCCAGTCGTCGATCACGCGCACCGCATTGCGGCGCGCTCGCAGCGCACCCAGCACGCTGCTCCAGTCGTTGCCGAGCGGGCTGATCGCGCCCGCGCCGGTGATGACCACCCGCTTCATCCGACCATTCCTCCGTTGACCGAGATCACCTGCCGCGTCACGTAGGCCGCGTCGTCGGCCATCAGGAAGGCCACCGCAGCCGCCACCTCCTCGGGCCGGCCCATGCGCCTGGCCGGGATCGCCTTCATCGCTTCCTCGAGCACCTGCGGGTCGACCATCTCGGTGTCGATCAGCCCCGGCGCCACGCAGTTGACCGTGATCGCGCGGCTCGCCAACTCCACCGCGAGTGCCTTGGTGGCGCCGATCAGCCCGGCCTTGGCGGCGCTGTAGTTGGTCTGGCCGCGGTTGCCGACCAGGCCCGAGACCGAGGCGATGGTGACGATCCGGCCCGGCTTGCGCCGCCGCACCATCGGCATCACCGCCGGGTGGATCACGTTGTAGAAGGCGTCGAGATTGGTGTGGATCACCGCATCCCAATCCTCGCCGCTGAGGGCCGGAAAGGCGCCGTCGCGCACGATGCCGGCGTTGCAGACCAGACCGTGATACGCACCATGGGCTTCGATATCGGCCTCGATCGCGAGCTTGGCGGCGGCGCGGTCGGCGACGTCGAAGCACAGCAGGCGTGCGTTGCGGCCGAGCGCCGTGATCTCGTCGGCCACCGTCTGCGCGGCCGGCGTCAGGCTGCGGCCGTGGACCACGATGTCGAAGCCGTCGCGCGCCAACCGCAGCGCGATCGCGCGGCCGATGCCGCGGCTGGAGCCGGTGACGAGCACCGTGCGTTCATTGTTCGTCTTCATTGTTCGGATTCAGCTTCCGTCGGCTCGAACACCGAGATGCGTGCGGTCGCCAGTGTCCGACCCGCCAGCGACAGCGTGCAATCGAACATGCCCAGGCCGTTGTCGGCCATCAGCTCGCAGCGTGCCTGCACCTGCAGCGTGGCGCCGGCGGCAAAACCGGCGCAGTGCGCCTCGTAGCGGCGGGTGCCGAGCAGGTAGCCCACGCGCGGCGGGCGCCCGGCCCGCTGACCGCGCGCGCCGGCCCAGGCCGCCACCGCCTGCGCCATCAGTTCGATACCCACAAAGCTCGGCATCAGGCCGTCGCGTACGAAGCGACCCTGGTGCGGGACGTCGACCTCGACGCGGATGCTCTCGTCGTCGGCCTCGATCAGGCGGTCGATGAGCAGCATCGGCGCGCGGTGCGGCAGCAGTGATTCGATGTCCATGTTCATCGCCTCACGCTTGCGACAGCAACACGCAGGCGTTGCTGCCACCAAAGGCGAAGGAGTTGCTCATCACATGGCGCGGCGCGTAGCCCAGCGATTCGCCGGGCTCGCTCAGTCGCAACGGCGCCAGCTGTGGATCGCGCTCGCCGTCCCACCAGTGACCCGGCAGCCGGCCGCGCGGATTGCCCACCAACGTCAGCCAGGCAAAAGCGGCCTCGATCGCGCCGGCGGCGCCGAGCGCGTGGCCGGTGAGCGGCTTGGTCGAACTCACCGGCACTTCATGGCCCAGCACCGCCGAGACCGCCAGCGATTCCATCGCGTCGTTCTGCGGCGTGCCGGTGCCATGCAGGTTGAGGTAGTCGACCGCGCCCGGCTCGACGCCGGCGCGCTGCAGCGTGGCCGCCATCGCGCGCATCGCGCCGGCCCCGCTCGGGTCGGGCGCCGACATGTGGTGCGCGTCCGAGCTCTCGCCCCAACCCGAGAGCCGCACCGGCCCCGGCTCGCGCGTCATCAGGAATAGCGCCGCGCCTTCGCCGAGGTTGAGTCCGTCGCGCCGCGCCGAGAGCGGCCGGCTGCGCTCGCTCGACAGCGAACCGAGCGCGCCGAAGCCGGCCACGGTAAAGCGCGACAGCGCATCGGCGCCGCCGGTCACGACCGCGTCGACGATGCCGGCATTGAGCATGCGCGCGGCCGAGGCCAGCGCCTTCGGGCCCGAGGAGCAGGCGGTCGAGATGAGGTGCGCCGGGCCTTCGATGCCGAGCTGCCAGGCGAGGAAGCGCGCACCGGCGCCCATCTCCTGCTGGCGGTAGTCATAGCCCTCGGGCCAGTAGCCGTTGGCAGCGTGAAAGGCTGCCGCCGCCTCGCCCTCGGGCACGCCCGAGGTGCTACCGCCGATCACGACACCGACCCGTTGCGGGCCGAAGCGCTCGACCGCGGCCTCGACCTCGGCGCGGATCGGCGCCAGCGCCGCCGCCAGCAGCGCGTTGGTGCGGCTGCGGTGTTCCAGCGGCCAGCCTTCGATGGCGGGCAGCGCCGCACTCACCTCGCCCAGCGGCAAGGCACGGTCCGGGCTGTAGCGATCGCTGACGACGATGCCGCGTGGCGCGTCGCTGGTCCAGAGCGCCGCGCGCACTTCGGCGTGGCTGCTGCCGAGCGCGCAGACGATGCCAGGTTGATGCAGAAAGCAAGCCATGGTCGTGGATCAGACCCGCGCGAAGCGCAGCAGCGTGTGGCAGTAGCCGATGCCGTCGCGTGCAGTGAGCAGTTTCAGGCCGGCCGCCTCGCACAGCCGGATGTAGTCGGCGCCCTGGTAGACCTTGCTGTTGCCGCTGGCCAGCGCGCTGAAGTAAGGCGAGGTGTTGATCAGGCAGTAGGCGGCGATGTCGTAGCGCTGGCGGTCCCACAGCGTGTCGAGGATCAGCAGCTGCCCGCCGGGCGCGAGCGCGGCCACCGCACGCGCCAGGATGCTCTCGATCACCGGCTCGCTGAAGCAGCTCAGGAACTGGCTCATCCAGACGATGTCCATGCCGCCCGGAAAGCCGGCGCCGCCATCGAGCATGTCGACCGGATGCAGTTGCGTGCGCCCGTCCAGCCCCGCGTCGCGCAACGTGGCTTCGGCCACCGCGAGTTGTTGCGGCAGGTCGACCAGGTGCAGCTCGACGCCGGCGTCGTAGCCGAGCGCGGCGCAGCTGAACTTGCCGGTGTTGGCGCCGATGTCCATCACCCGCTTCGGCGCGGTGGCAAAGACGTCGGGCAGGATCTCCGGGAACGAGGTGTCGGAGTAGTGGTGATCGAAGGCGAACCAGCTCGCCTTGGCCGGCTCGGGCAGCTCGGCCAGGCCCTGGTAGACGGTCGGCCAGTCGCCGAGCGCGGCCAGGCCGAGCGGGCGCTGCTCGTCGAGCGAGCGGTCGAGGTCGAACAGGCCCTGGTAGCAGACGTCGTGCACGAAGTTGAGGTTGACCTGCGTGATCGCGTCGCTGAGCACGCAATAGCCGGTCTTGTCGAGCAGGTAGCGGCCATCGGCCAGGCTGACGACGCCGGCCGAGAGGCAGCTCTCGAGCGCGACCTTGAGCGCGTACGCACTCCAGCGGCCACCTTCGGCCAGCTCCTCGATGCTGCGGCCGGCGTCGCCGGCCTCGGCCAGCGCCTGCAGCATGCCGCGCTTCCAGGCATAGCGAACGCATTGAAAGATCACCGGGCCGAAGGCAATCTTCTGGGCCTCGAAACGGGCCGCAAAGGCGCTCTGGCGGGCGGGCGAAAAACTCTTGGTCAGCATGGGGCGGGTTCGGGAGAAGAAGGGATGGCCGGTCGCAGCAGCGGCGACAAGGCCCAGACCGTGGCGATGCCCAGCGCCAGCGTGAGCCCGAAGGCCCGCAGCGCGGGGGTCGATGAAAGACCGAGCAGACCGAAGCTCAGCAGCGTGCTGGCCGCGCCCAGCATCACCGAGAGCCAGGCCGAAGCGTCCTCGGGGTGCTCGACCAGGAAGATGCCGTAGTCGACACCGACGCCGAGCAGCACGATCAGCGCCAGCACGTTGAACAACTGGAATGGCTCGCCGAGCCAGCCGAGCGTGGCCAGCGTGAAGCCGGTCGCCAACAGCGTCGGCAGCCAGGCACGCCAGGCGCGGCGGCCGAAGCGGCGTGCCAGCACCAGGTAGACCAGCACGAAGCCGGCCACCAGCAGCGCACTCATCGCCGAGCGGTAGCTGCCGAGCGTGGCCGAGACCTGGGCCGGGCGATCGATCAGTTCGATGCCCTCCTGCCCCGCGAGCGCGGCCGCGAGGGCCTGCACGCCGGCCGTGGTCGGGGCCTGCAGATGGATGACGCTGGCGACGCCACCACCGGCGACGGCGCCGAGCCACTGCGCGCGCAGCGGCTCGGCCAGCGGCAGCGCCAGAAAGCTCGGCAGTGGCAAGGCTTCGCTCGCGCGCGGCGCGTGGCGCGCCGGCGCCTCGCCGAGCAGCTCGGCGGCGCTCGCCAGCGCCGCTTGTTCGGCTGCAGCGACCCACGCCGCGTGATCGCGCTGACGCGCGCTCGACGGCACCCAGTCCGACAACGCCGACCAGCCGACCAGCTCGCCGGCCGCCTGCCGCGCTGCCAACAGCGGCCGGATCGATTCCTCGCGCGCGAGCACCGCGTCCGCACTTTCGCCGCGCACGACGATGAACTGCGCCGGGCTCGGCGCGCGCAGCAACTGCTGGACCTCGCGCTGGCTCTGCAGCAGCGCCTTGGGCACCGACTGCAGCTGGCGGATGTCGTCGTCGACATGCAGGCGCGCGATGCCGATCGCCAGCAGGACCACGGCCAGGCCGGTGCTCGCCGTCGCGAGCCACCGCCCGCGCCGACTGGCGGGCAGGCGCAACCGCGGCCAGTGCCTCAGGCTGGCGCCGAGCGTTCGCGCAAAGCGCGTCTCGCGCGGCGCGCGGCGATCGGCCAGCGGGAACCAGCACAGCACCGTGAGGAAGGCTGCCGCCAGGCCGACGCTCGAGAACAGCGCCATCTGGCGCAGTCCCGGGAACGGCGCCACGCCGAGCGCCGCGTAGGCCGCGATGCTGCTCAGCAACGCCAGCAACATGCCCGGCAGCAGGCGCCTTATCAGCGTCGGCGGTGCCTCGCGGGGCGCGTTAGCGCGCGCGGCCCAGTAGTGGATGCCGTAGTCCTCGGCGACGCCGATCAGCGTGGCGCCGAAGACCAGCGTGATCAGGTGGACCCGATCGAAGACCAGGGCCGTCACGCTCAGCGCCGCCGCGCAGCCCACGGCGAGCGAGACCGCCACGCCGATCACCGGCAGCGGCGAGCGGAACGCAAGCCACATCAGCAGCACGATCGCGGCCAGCGAGCCCCAGCCGATCACATTGATCTCGCGGCTGGCCTGGGCTGCCGCGGCCTCGGCAAAGAGCGGCACGCCGGCCGCCAGCACCCTGGCCTGCGGCACCGCGGCACGCACTACGGCCTCGGCCGCATCGAGCGCGCCGCGCTGGCGCGCGCTGCCATCGAGCGAGAAGGCCGAACCGGGCAGATCGCGCAGCAGCACCTGCCATTGCATCTTCGGCGTGGCCAGCCACAGGTGGCCGTCGCGTGGCTGCACCGGGCTGGCGGCGGCGCGCTCGCGCCACCAGTCGGCGCCGAGGTTGAGCGGGTCGTCGCTCCAGGCACCGAGACGCGGCGCCAGGCCTGGTTGGTAGAGCGCGGCAAGCGCCTGCTCCGCGAGTTGCGCCGGGCCTTGCGCCTGCAGCGTGGCGCGTTGCGAGTCGCTCAGCAGTCGGTCGCGCCACGGCGCCAGCGCGGCGATCGCCGCGGCGGGATCGGTGGCGGCTGCCGGCACCGACAGCAGTTCGGGTGCGGCTGCGCGCCAGGCGGTGTCGAAGGCCTCGGCCGCGCGCGCCGCCGAGGCCTGGTCGGCCGCGCCGACCAGCACCACGATGCGGCGCGCGGCGCTGGCCGCAAGCTTGGCCGCGACCTGGTCGGCCGCCTGCGCCGCAGCATCGCGCGGCAGCAGCGCCATCACGTCGGTGTCGAGCGGCTCGTGCTGCCAGAAGCGCCACTGGTGCAACGCGATCGCCAGCACCACCAGTGCCCACGCGCAGGCGAGCCACAGGCTCGCGCGCTCGCGGCGCGCCGGGGCGAGAGCTGGCACCGCGCTCACCTCAAGCCCCTTCCAGCAGCGCCAGCTCGGCCGGCGTTGCCTCGGCGGCCGGGCGCTGGGCGCTGAAGCGGATCTGCACGCGATCACCACCGGCCTCGTCGATCGTGACTTGCTGGACGAAACCATCACCTTCGACCCGGACCCGTGCCATCTGGGCCGCGACCGCGGGCGCCAGTGGTTCGAGCACCAACGTCCAGCCGTGTGCGCCAAGCAGTTCGCCATCGATGCGGAACTGCGTCGACAGCGCTCCGAGGTCGCCGGCCAGCAGCGCCAGCATCAGCTGCGTGAACTCCTTGAGGCCGGGCACTCGCGCGACGTCGAGCTGCTGCTGCACGCGGCCGTCGGCGCCGACGGCACGCAGCGTCGTCGGCGTGATGACCAGGCTCGATGCCGCCGGTTCGCGCGTGCGCCACAGCACGCCGCGATCGCGCAGGATCAGGAATTCGCCGCGCGAGACCAGCGCCCGCTTGGCGCCACGCAGCGTGCGCTGCTGCTCGAACTCGCCATGCAGCGCCGGTGGCCGGTTGGCGAGCCGCGCCTGCACCGCCTCGACCAGCGTCGCAGCCGAGGCCGCGCCGGGCAGCGACGCGATCGAAGCCAGCAGGGCCAACAGCGCGCGTCGATGCAGGAGACCGCTCACGACGCCACCCCCAGCCGATCCCACAGCACCGGCGGGCAGACGAAGCACAGCTCGCGCGTGCGCATGTCGACCGCGACCTGGGTGCTGGTCGCCTTGTGCACCTTGTGGCCGGTGACGGCGTCGCGGATCAGGTAGACGATGCGCAGCCGGCTCTCCCACTCGATGATCTCGGCGCGCACGATCAGGCGCTGGCCGAAGCTCGCGGTGCGGATGAACTTCTGCTGCAGCTCGACGATCGGCCAGGCGTAGCCGGATTCCTTCATCCGCGTGTAGCCGTAGTCGAAGCGATCGAGCAGCGCGCAGCGCGCGATCTCGAAGTATTTTGCGTAGTTGCCATGCCAGACGATGTCCATCGGGTCGAGGTCGTGGAAGGCCGGGACGATCTCGACTTCGCAGCTCAGGTCGGGCTTGCTCATGCAGACAGCTCCCAGGCCTGCGCGCGAATCGCCTCCAGCAGCACATGCAGATCGGCATCGAGCGCGCGATCCTCGACCACCAGCGCCACGCGGTCGGCGAGGTCGGCCTCGAAGGCGGCCAGGCGCTCGTTCAGCGCCAGGGTCGGATTCACGCGCCGACGCAATTCGAGGCCTTGGCGCGCCGCGATCAGCATCGCCGCCGCCACCTGCTCGACCAGCTCCAGCACCCGCAGGCAGTCGCGCGCGGCGATGGTGCCCATGCTGACCTTGTCCTGGTTGTGGCACTCGGTCGAGCGCGAGAACACCGAGGCCGGCATCGTCAGCTTCAGGGCCTCGGCGGTCCAGGCCGAGACGCTGATCTGCAGCGCCTTCAGGCCGTGGTTGATCGGCGCGCGCTCGCCGGTCGCACCCGAGAGGTTGGCCGGCAGGCCGTGGTTGTAGCGGGCATCGACGATCAGCGCGAGCTGGCGGTCGAGCAGGTCGGCGATGTTGGCGACCAGTTGCTTGAGCGAATCCATCGCGAAGGCGATGTGGCCGCCGTAGAAATGGCCGCCATGCAGCACGCGACCGGAGGCGACGTCGATGATCGGGTTGTCGTTGGCGCTGTTGAGCTCGTTCTCGATCTGCGCGCGCAGGAAGGGCAGCGCGTCCTCGAGCACGCCGATCACGTGCGGGGCGCAGCGCAGCGAGTAGCGGTCCTGCAAGCGGTGACTGGCGCCGGCCGGCGCGCCGGCCAGGTCGGCACGAAGAGAGGCGGCCACCCGCTGCTGGCCGGCGTGCGGCTTGACCGCGAACAGGGTTTCGTCGAAGTGCGCCGGGTTGCCGTCGGCGACCAGCACGTTGCAGGCCGTCAGGCGCGTCGCGAGTTGCGCGAGGTAGCTGGCGCGATCGAAGGCCAGGGAGGCCAGCGCGGTCATCACGGCCGTGCCGTTCATGATCGCCAGGCCCTCCTTCGGGCGCAGGCGCAGCGGCGTGATGCCGAGTTCGGCGAACACCTCGGCCGCGGCGCGGCGCTCGTCCTTGAACCAGACCTCGCGCTCGCCGCAGAGCACCGCCGCCACGTAGCTCAGCGGCGTCAGGTCGCCGCTGGCGCCGACCGAGCCTTCGGCCGGGATCAATGGCAGCACGTCGTGCAGCAGCAGCAACTGAAGCTGCTGCAGCAGCTCGACGCTGACGCCGGAATGCCCTTGCGACAGCGATTGCAGCCGCGCTGCCAGCACCGCGCGCGTTTCCTCGGGCGTGAGGAAACGGCCCATGCCGCAGCCGTGGTAGGTGTAGAGGTGGTGCGGCAGCTCGGCCACCAGCGCCGGCGGCACGTTGACGGTGCAGGAGTCGCCGTAGCCGGTGGTGACGCCATAGACCACGCCCTCGTCGCGCAGCAGGCGCTCGATGAGTTCGGCACCGGCGGCGATGCGGGCGCGAAATGCGGGCTCGGGTGAAAGCTCGGCACGGCGCTGCCGTTGCGCCAGCGCCAGCACGTCTTCGATGTTCAGGCGCTGGCCGTCGAAGCGGACCGGCTCCCTCTGTTGTTCACTCGTCATGAGAGATTCGTCGCGGGATGCTCGGGGCCGGCCGGCAGCGAATGCGTCGGCTGGTCCCAGAAGGCAAAGAAGTTGAACCACTCGCAGGGCGCGCGCACCAGCAGCCGTTCGAGCGCCGCCACGTAGCGCGCTGCGTGCTCGCGCAGCGCAGCCTCGCGCGTGGTGCGCGGCAGCACGACGCGCTCGGCGAGCAACTCGAAGACCTGCACGTGGCGGCCGTCGGCCTCGCGGATGCAGCCCATGAAGTAGAGCGGGCACTTGAGCAGCGCCGCCAGCACGTAGGCGCCGACCGGAAATGGCGCCGCATGGCCGAGGAAGGGCAGGCTCAGCGTCTTGCTCTGCCGCACCGGCACCCGGTCGCCGACGATCGCCACCACGCCGCCGGCCTCGACCCGAGCCGCGAGCCTGGCGGCGGTGGCGGCATCGACCTCGGTCACCTGCAGCAGCTCGATGCGCTGCTTCGGATTCAAGCGTCTCAGCACCGCGTTGAAGCGCTCGGCATGGCGGGTGTGAACCAGCACCGTCAGCGGCAGTGCCACGTCCTGCTCGGCCAGCGCCTGGCACATCTCGAGGCAACCGACATGGGCGGTGACGATCAGCGCGCCCTCGCCGCGCGCCAGCCGAAGCGCGATGTCCTCGCGGCCCTCGACCCGCACCCGACCGAAGCCATAGCGGCCGCTGGCGGCCAGCAGCTTGTCGAGCAGCGTCTCGGCGAAGGCCAGGAAATGAAGCAAGCTCTGGCGCCAGCCCGGTGGCCCGCCGAACGCACCGTGCGCGGCCTCGATGCGCTGCAGGTACTGCAGCGAGGCGCGGCGCGCGTCGGCCCGCGTGGCCCAGTACCAGGTCACGACCGGATAGAGACAGAGCCGGAACGGCGTGCGGCCGAAGACCCGGTAGACCGCCCACAGCAGCCAGATGCCGGCGACGCTGGTGTGCTCGCCGATCGAAGACCAGTGCCGGTGGGCTTGCTTGCTCATGCGAGCTTCCGCCACAGCAACCCTGGCGCCCGCGGCAACATGCCGAAGAACAGCCGCGTGTGCATCCACGAGATCAGCAGGTTGTCGTGCAGCGCGCGGAAGTGCGAGACGCCGCCCTGCGGGTAGGTCACGCGGGTCGGCTGCTGGATCACCGGAACCCCGGCCCAGACCAGGCGCACCAGCACCTCGACGTCGAAGTCCATGCGACGACCGATCTGCACCCGGTCGAGCAGCGCCACCACCGGCGCCAGCGGATAGACCCGAAAGCCGCACATCGAGTCGCGCACGGCAAAGGACAGCGTGTTGATCCAGACCCAGACATGGGTCGCATAGCGGCCGACCAGGCGACCGAGCGGCACGCTGCGGTCGTAGATCGGGCGGCCGGCGATGACCGCCCGCGGGTTCTGCCCGGCGAGCGCGAGAAAGGCTGGCAGGTCGCCCGTGTCGTGCTGGCCATCGGCGTCGATCTGGATCGCATGCGTGTGACCGCGCGCCAGCGCCGCGCGCAGGCCGGCCATCACCGCCCCACCCTTGCCCTGGTTGCGCGCCAGGCGCACCAGCGCCACGCCCTCGCCCGCCGCCAGCGTGTCGAGCACCGCGGCGCAGCCGGCATCACTCCCGTCGTCGACCAGCACGCAGCACAGACCCTGCGCGCGCACCGCGTCGACCACCCGGCCGACCGTGGCGCCATGGTTGTAGACCGGGATCACGACCGCGACATCAGGCATCGACACACTCCCCGAACACCAGCCGGCCACCGCTGTGAGAACCAACGCGCGAGGACCACGCGAACACCAGCGTCGAACTCTCGGCACGCCATTCGAGCGCCAGCGTCAGCCGCGTCGCCGGTCGCACCGGTTGCTGGAACTTGAGCGCTTCCATCCGCAGCACCGCACCACGCGAACCAAAGGCCTCGCGCGCGGCGGCGATTGCCCAGTCGAGTTGCAGCACGCCGGCCAGGATCGGCGCGCCGGGGAAATGACCGTCGAAGGCGGCGTCAAAGCTGGCGAGCCAGAGCCGGGCTTCGGCATGCGTCTCGTCGCGCCGCAGCCAGTGGCGCGCGGGTGCCGCCTCGCCTTCATGCTCGAACAGCCCGCGCAGCGTCGCCTCGGGCAGCTTGCCCTGGGCGTTGAAGGGCAGCGCCAGCACTTCGCGCCAGCGGCGCGGCAGCGCAACGCGCTCGACCTGCGCGGCAAGCCCTTCGCGCAGCCGCTCGTGCAGCACGCGCTCGCCCTGCGTCTCGATCAGCTCCCAGCCGGCCTCGCTCGGCACCGAAACCACCGCGATGCGTTCGCCGCCCGCGCCCGCCAGCACCAGCGCGCGCGCATCGGCCAGCAGCGGGTTGCTACGCAGCGCCTGCTCGATCGCCGTCAGCGAGACGCGCTTCTCCTCGATCTTGACGATGCGATCGACGCGGCCGAGCAGCGTGAAGGCATGGCCACCCTCCTGCGGCTGGACCCGGTCGCTGGTGCGGTACCAGTCGCGATCGGGCAGGAACGGCGAGCTGAGTTCCAGCAGCTCGGCCTCGACGCGCCAGTCGACGCCGGGCAGCAGCTGCCAGGCATCGCCATGCAGCGCGCGCTGGCGCCAGGCGATGCCGCCGGTTTCGGAGCTGCCGTAGATTTCGATCGGCGCGACGCCGAAGGCAGTCAGCGCCTGCTGCGCGCTCTCGGGCAGCAGCGGCCCGCCGGAGGACAGCACGGCGCGCACGTGGCCACGCAGCGCGGCCCAGTCGAGTTGCTCGGGCAGGCGCTTCAGATGCGCGGGGCTGGCCACCAGCAGGCTCGGCGCGGCTGCGAGGCGCGCCACCATCTCTTCCGGATAGACGATGCGGCGGGTCGCGAACACGCGCCCTGCCGCCAGCGGCCACAGCAGTGCGAACAGCAGGCCGTAGATGTGGTGGTGCGAGACGGTCGCATGCACCTGCAGTTCTGCGTCCGCGGCCCAGCCGATGCCGTGCAGCGCATGCTGGACCTCGATCTCGGCCTGCAACTGGGCCAGCGACTTCGGGATCGCCGCCGGCTCGCCGCTGCTGCCGGAAGTGAACAGCAGCAGGCTTGCCCGCTGCGGGTCGAGCGCGCGGCGTTCGATCGGCATCACGCTATCGGCTGCGGGCAGCAGCCCGCCCGGCAGTTCGCCCGCCAGTGCATCGACCTGCGGCCGCAGCCGCTCCAGCGTCGCCGGCTGGCGATCAGCGGGGATGCAGACCCGCTTGCCGGCGTGCCAGGCGCCCCATAGCGCGGCCGAGAACTCGAAGGGGTCGTCGTGGTGCAGGGCAATCACCGGGCCGGGCGTGGCAATCAGCAGCGTCTGCCAGCGGTCGACCGCGGCCAACCAATCGGCGCGCGTGAGCGCCTGTGCGTCGCGCAGCGCGAGCACCCGCGCCGCATCGGCGGCGGCAGGCAGCGCGAGTTCGCCCAGCGCAATCAACTCAGCCATGCGCCAGCCTCGACCTGAGCAGTTGCCGCACGCACCACTCGCCAGCGAACAGGGCGCCGATCAGCAGGTACGCGACGAGCCCGTTGTAGAGCGCCCAGGTCGCGGTGTCCGCGTAGAGCGCGGTCAGCGCGGCGATGCTGCCGTTGACGATGAAGAAGACGCACCAGATCTGCGTGACGCGACGCGTGTAGCGCACCGCGGCCGGCGGCAGGTCGGGCTCGCGCAGTCGCGCCAGGCGCTCGACCAGGCTCTGCCCGCGCAGCAGGCTGGCACCGAACAGAGCCAGCAGTGCGGCGTTGACCAGCACGGGGTAGAACTTCAGCGGCGCCACGGCATTGCCGACGAATGCGAGCGCGCCAAGCAGCGCGGCACCTGCCAGCAGCCAGCGCGGGTCGAGCCTGGTCGCGGTCGGCTGGGCGATGCTCCCCAACGCCAGTCGCGCCAGCACGAGCACCAGCAGCGCCAGCGCCAGCCAGCGCGGCGCCACATGCTCGAGGCCCCACCAGACCGCGAGCGGATAGGCCAGGGTCAAGGCCCCGGCCAGCAGTCGAAACAGCACCGCCTGTGAGCCTTCCTCAGGCCGAGACCGGGCTGTGGATCAGGCCGTGCAGCGCATCGACCACGTCCTGCACCGTGCGCACCGACTTGAAGGCCTCGGGCTGCAGCCGCTTGCCGACCAGCGGCTTGAGCTGAACGATCAGGTCGACCGCATCGATGCTGTCGATGTCGAGGTCGTCGTAGAGCTTCGCCTGCGGCTGCACGCGTGCCGGCTCGATGTCGAAGGTGTCCTGCAGGATCTGCGTCATCCGGGCCAGGATCTCGTCTTGGGTCATGGCGGGTCCTTGGAAGATTCAGCGGGTGCGCTGCGCGGCGACGAAGGCCGCCAGCGCGTTGACCGAGGCGAAGTGCTTGCGGGTTTCCTGGGCGTCGGCGCTCATCGCGACGCCGTAGCGCTTCTGCAGCGCCAGGCCGAGTTCGAGCGCATCGATCGAATCGAGGCCGAGCCCTTCGACGAACAGCGCTTGCGCGGCATCGATGTCTTCGGGCGCCAGGTCCTCGAGCGCGAGCGACGAGACGATCAGTGCCTTGATCTCGGTTTCGAGTTCAGGCGCGTGCAGGACGGTTGAGTTCATGGCTGAAGTAGTTGCGCAGGTGATCGTTGAAGAGGCGCGCCGCCTGGGCGTCGCTGGGTGCGGAAGCGGTTACGGCGGCGGTGTCGATGTCGCCCTGCACCTCGAGCCGGTAGTGGGCGCGGCGCACCGGCACCTGCCACCAGCGCTCGCCCTTGCGCAGCATCGGTGGCTCGGAGCGGATCAGCACCGGCGTCACCGGCAATCCCCCACGCACCGCGATGTTGGCCGCGCCGCGCTGCCAGCGCGGGCCCTCGCCCTGCACCGGCGTGCGAGTGCCCTCGGGAAAGATGATCAGGTTGCTGCCGCCGCGCACCGAGGCGATCGCCTCGTCCACCAGCGCCGGGCCACCGTCGTTGGTGATGAAGTCGGCGGTCTCGACCGGGCCGCGCATGAAGGGGTTGCGTCGCAGCGCCGCCTTGACCACGCAGTTGTGGTCGGGCACCAGCGCGATCAGCAGCACCACGTCGATCAGCGAGGGATGGTTGGCCAGCACCAGCAGCCCGCTGCGCTCCAGGCGCTCGGCACCATGGACCTCGACGCTGATCACGCCAACCGTGCGCATCAGCCACACGAAGGCGCGCATCGAGTGCCGGATCAGGGCCCGCGCCAATGCCACCCGCAGCCGCTGCTCGTGCACCGCCAGCGCGATCAGCGGAAACACCGCGAGGCGCAGCAGCAGGCCGCCAAGGCCGAAGCAGGCAAAGCAGAAGGCGGTGGCGACGGTGCGCCAGGCGCGATCAAGCAAGGACAGCATCGCGAGTCCTTGCGCTCTGTTGCACGCGCTCCCAGCGCCAGCCGCCGTGTTGCCAGGCGGCGCGCTCGTCGAGCAGGAAGCGCAGCGCCTCGAGGCCGTCCGGCAGTCGCGGCGCCGGCGGGTTCTCGCCAGTGCCAGCCCGCTGCAGGCGCAGGCGCGGCCGGTCAGGGTCGGTCGCGCTCGGCAGCGCGATCCGCCAGGCCCAGGCCCAGGCACCGATCGGCGGTTCGACAAAGCAGGCGTAGGCCGGCGGCAAGTCCTCGTCGTAGCACAGCAGCAGCACCTCGGGTGCACCGTCGTGCAGCAGGCCGAGCGCCTCGACGACGCCGGCCGCGGCCGTGTGTTCGGCGGCCGCCAACGCGACCATGTTGGCGCGGCTGCCGTCGATGATCGAGCCGGTGGCGCCGAGCGCGTTGTGGACCGAGAGCGCGAAGGCGGCCGGCGAGATCGCCTCGCCGCGCGCCAGCGCGCCGAGTTCGCCCAGCGCACGCTCGGTATCGCCGTAGCGCGAAGCCAGCACCACCGGCAGTTCGAGCGCCTCGGGCGCCGGCCCGCGCACCTCGTGCAGCACCTGCAGCGCGATGCGCCCGATGCGGTTCAGACGACGCCGCGCCATGGCCGGCACCTGCGGCAGCGCCGGCATCGCGCCGGCCGCTGGCGCTACCGGCGCGGCCGACCGCGCCCAGGCACGCCAGTCGGCGGCAAGGCTCAACCCGTCGGCCCAGGCCGACCATTGGCGGATGACGAAGTCCACGCGCGTCCGAATCAGCGCGACGGACCGCCGGTCCGTGTCTGATGGCCGTAGCGGCGGCTCGAAACCGGCTGACGAACGCCGCCGGTCCTCCCTCTGTAGCTCACGAATCTCTTTCTGTTCTGACGCGACTGGAAACCGCCGATTTTAGGTGAGCGTGTCCCCGCGCCCCGGGCGCCAGACGGGCAAAAAGCACGTTCGTGCACCAAGAATCGGCGACCGGTTCGCCGACCGTTCGCGCCCGCCGGCAGGCGCCTGGCGCGCGCCGGCGGCATCTGGTCGCAGCGGCCTTCGCCGCGGGCTGCCGCGGCGCGAGACTGCGCTCGACGCACACCTCTAAGATCGCCGCTCGTCGGCAGCTGCGGCGCCGATCAAGCGTAAACCCTGATGAACATCGTCCTACCCACGCTCCGCAGCAAAGCCCTGCACCAGCTGCTGCGCACCGCAGCCATCACTACGTCCCTGTGCCTGGGCGTCGCGCTGCTGCTGACGGCACTGGCCGGTGGCCGCGGCTTCGGGCTCAACCTGCTGTATTCGCTGTCGATCGGGCTGTGCTGCTGGTTCTTCATCGAGGGCGGCCATCGACTACTGGATCGGGTGCGCGGCGTCGCCGCCGATCCGGCCAATGCGGCTTGGCCCGGCTGGGCCTGGACGACCTTGCTCGTCGCGCTGGGCACGCTGGCCGGCTACAGCCTGGGCGCGACGATCGCCAACGCGATCAGCGGCCGCTCGGCACCGATGCCCTGGCAGGTGGACTGGCGATCGAGCTCGGCCTCGCTGGTCATCAGCTTCGCGACCGCCGCGGTCGCCACCCTGTTCTTCATGCTGCAAGGTCGCCTGCAGTCGGAGCGCACCCGCGCCGAGGCCGCCCAGCGCCAGGCCGCAGAACACCAGCTGCGCCTGCTCGAAAGCCAGCTCGAGCCGCACATGCTGTTCAACACCCTGGCCAACCTGCGCGCGCTGATCGCGCTCGACCCGCCGCGCGCGCAGGCCATGCTCGACCGCCTGATCGCCTACCTGCGCGCCACGCTGGCCGCGAGCCGGGCCGAGCGCCACACGCTGGCCGACGAGTTCGCGCGGCTCGAGGACTACCTCGCGCTGATGCAGGTGCGCATGGGCGATCGCCTGCAGGTGAAGCTCGAACTGCCGCCGGCGCTGGCGGCTCAGCCGGTGCCGCCGCTGCTGCTGCAGCCGCTGGTCGAGAACGCGATCCAGCATGGCCTCGAGCCCTGCTGCGGCGAGGCCAGCATCTGCGTGCGTGCCGAGCGGGTGGGCGCCCGGCTGGTGCTGAGCGTGCGCGACAGCGGCGTCGGGGTGGCGCCCGGCGCGCTCGATGCGCCGCCACGCCCCGGCCATGGCTTTGGCACCCACCAGGTGCGCGAACGCCTGGCCACGCTCTACGGCTCGCGGGCCGAGTTCAGCCTGCTGCCGGCCGCGGGCGGCGGCACCGAGGCGACGGTGCAGCTTCCCGCCGCCACCGCCTGAATCCGGACGACATCCCCATGCCCCAGACCAACACCCCGACCGCGCTGATCGCCGAGGACGAACCGCTGCTGGCCCAGGCGCTGGCCGCCGAGTTGCGCGCGCTGTGGCCCGAGTTGCAGCTGCTCGCCACCGCGCCCGACGGCCCGCAGGCCGTGCAGCAGGCGCTGGAGCGGCTGCCCGAGGTGCTGTTCCTCGACATCCGCATGCCGGGCATCGACGGGCTCGAGGCCGCGCAGCAGATCGTCGAGGACTGGCCCTGCGAGCGGCCGCTGCCGCTGATCGTCTTCGTCACCGCCTACGACCAGCATGCGCTGGCGGCCTTCGAACGCGCGGCGGTCGACTACCTGCTCAAGCCGGTGCAGACGCAACGACTGGCGCAGACCTGCGAACGCCTGCGCGGGCTGCTGGCGGCGCGCGCGTCTTCGGAGTCAACGGCGACGATCGATCCGGTGTTGCAGCAACTGCAGCGACTGCTCGCCGGCGGCGCGGCGGGCGCGAACGCCGCGCCGCGGCTGCGCGTGATCCAGGCCGGCGTCGGCAACACGCTGCACATGGTGCCGCTCGACGAGGTGCTGGTCTTCGAGGCGGCCGACAAGTACGTGCGGGTGCTGAGCGCCGGGCGCGAGCACCTGATCCGCCAGTCGCTGCGCGAACTGCTGCCGCAACTCGACGAGTCGGAGTTCTGGCAGGTGCATCGCGGCACCGTGGTGCGCGCCACCGCGATCGAGACCGCGGTGCGCGACCCGGCTACCGGCCGGGTGCATGTTTCCCTGCGCGGCCGGCCCGAGAAGATCGTCGTCAGCCGGCTCTACGCCCACCGCTTCAAGGCGATGTAGCGCCCGGTCGGCGCCGTTCAGCGCTGGCTGTAGCGGCGATCGTCGTGGTCGCGATGGCCGTGGGCACGGCGATCACCGTCCTGGTGGTCGCGTCGGTCCCAGCGTCCGTCGCGGCGCCCCTCCGGGCCGCGATCGCGACCATGGCCCCACCAGCCGGGCGCGGGACGATGGACCACCGGCGCAGGGGCGTACACCACCCGTGGCGCCGGCCGGTAGACCACCGGCGGCGGGCCGTAGACCACGCGCGGCGCCGGACGATAGACCACGGGCGGCGGCGCATAGATCACCGGCGACGGCGAGTAGTAGACCGGGGGCGGTGCGTACACCACCGGCGGCGCGTAGACCACCGGTCCGTTGCCGATGACGGCGCCGATCACCGGCAAACCGATGCCGACCGACCACGAGACGTTGCCACCGGCGTGGGCCGCGCCGTTGAACGCGAGCCCGGCCAGGGCGAGGCCGGCGAGGGCCAGCGGGCGGCGCAGTTGGAGTGGGCTGATCATGGTCTGCAAGCTCCTTGGTCCGGCATGTGCCGGCAAGCATTCAACGCGGCGCCGGGTCCAACGGTGCACCGGCCCGGCACGGCCCTTGTGACCGGGCGTAAGCGGCGCAGCCCGGTCTATAGAATCGGCCGCAACCCCAGCATTGATGCGGGCTCGCGTGCTCGCGGGTCCCTGCCCCGAGCCGCCAGCGATGTCCAACAAGCCCCCTGCCCCCGCCGTACCCGCCAAGCCGCAGAACTTCCTGCGCGGCATCATCGAACGCGATCTCGCCGCCGGCACCTACGCCGGCCGCCACTGGGCCGGCACGCCGGGCGACGCGGCGCACCAGGCCGCCGGGGCGCCCGACCCGGCCAGGATCCGCACCCGCTTTCCACCCGAGCCCAACGGCTACCTGCACGTGGGCCACGCCAAGAGCATCTGCCTGAACTTCGGTCTGGCGCGCGACTACGGCGGCATCTGCCACCTGCGCTTCGACGACACCAACCCCGAGAAGGAAGAGCAGGAGTACGTCGACGCAATCAAGGCCGCGGTGCAGTGGCTCGGCTTCGACTGGAAGGCGCAGGGCACCAGTCACCTGTTTTTCGCGAGCGACTACTTCGACTTCATGTACCGCGCCGCCGAGGCGCTGATCGGGGCCGGCCTGGCCTATGTGGACGAGCAGACGCCCGAGCAGATGCGCGCCACCCGCGGCGACTTCAACACCCCCGGCACCGACAGCCCGTTCCGCGCGCGCACCCCGGAGCAGAACCTGGCCCGCTTTCGCGAGATGCGCGACGGCCTGCACGCCGACGGCGCGATGGTGCTGCGCTCGAAGATCGACATGGCCTCGCCCAACATCAACCTGCGCGACCCGGCCCTCTACCGCATCAAGCGCGCGACGCACCACAACACCGGCGACCGCTGGTGCATCTACCCGATGTACAGCTATGCGCATCCGATCGAGGACGCGCTGGAGAACATCAGCCACAGCATCTGCACCCTCGAGTTCGAGGACCAGAGGCCGTTCTACGACTGGGTGCTGGACCGGCTCTGCGAGCTCGGCCTGCTGGCCCAGCCGCGCCCGCACCAGTACGAGTTCGGCCGGCTCAACCTGACCTACGTCATCACCAGCAAGCGCAAGTTGAAGCAACTGGTCGACGAGAAGCATGTAGCCGGCTGGGACGACCCGCGCATGCCCACCATCGCCGGCCTGCGCCGGCGCGGCTACACGCCGGAGGCGATCCAGCTCTTCTGCGAGCGCATCGGCGTGGCCAAGGACTACAGCTGGATCGACTACAGCACGCTCGACGGTGCGCTGCGCGACGACCTCGAGGGCAAGGCACCGCGCGCAATGGCCGTGCTCGAACCACTGAAGCTGATCCTCACGAACTGGAAGGAAGTCTTCGGCAGCGAGGCCCATCTCGAACCCTGCAGCGCGCCGGCCCATCCGCAGCGGCCCGAGCTCGGCACGCGCGATTTCAGTCTCGGCCCCGAGCTCTGGATCGAGCAGGACGACTTCAAGGAAGTGCCGCTCAAGGGCTACCACCGCCTGAGTCCGCCGCGCTTCGGCGACGACGGCGCCAAGGTCGAGGGCACGCTGGTGCGCCTGAAGTACGGCTACGTGGTGCAGTGCACCGGCGTCAAGAAGAACTTCGCCGGCGAGGTCGAGGCGGTCTACGCCAAGCTGATCCCCGACACCAAGAGCGGCACGCCGGGCGCCGACGCGGTCAAGACCAAGGGCGTGATCACCTGGGTCGGCGTGCACGACGCGCTGCCGGCCGAGGTCCGGCTCTACGACCGGCTCTTCACCGAGGCCCAGCCGGATGCCGGCGGGCGCGATTTCCTGAGCGTACTGAACCCGGCGAGCAAGAAGGTCGTCACGGGCTATGTCGAGCCCTCGCTGGCGAGCGCCAAGCCGGACGACAAGTTCCAGTTCGAACGCCACGGCTACTTCGTGGCCGACGCCAAGGATCACGCGCCGGGCGCGATCGTGCTCAACAAGATCACGGGCTTGAAGGACGGATGGGCCAAATGACTGATCCCCGAACTTTCGATCCTGATCTGCTGGGATACTCATTGCCAGCACCAGCACCAGCGTCAGCTATCGCGGCTCCGGTCGCGCAAAGTGACGAAGCGGTTCCTGAGCCGACAGTCTTTGATCCAATTGATGATGAGCAGGAAGTACCGTCGCACTACAGCATCACAGCGTATGGGGCGGACTACCCCGTTGATGGACTAGTCAAGCGGCTCGGCTCAGGTGACATCTTTGTCCCCAGCTTTGATCCAGAGACTCCGGTTGACGACGAAACACCTGGGTTCCAACGTCGATTCGTGTGGCTCAAAGCGCAGTGCGACCGATTTATCGATTCGCTGCTGCTTGGTTTCCCGGTCCCGGGAATTTTTCTCGTCAAGCAGAACGACGGTCGTCACATCGTGCTCGACGGCCAACAGCGGCTCAAGACGCTCGAGGCGTTCTACAAGGGTGTGATCCGCGGAAAAGAGTTCGTACTTGAGCGAGTACAAGAGAAGTACAGGGGACGAACGTACGCAACACTTGACGCCGAAGATCGCCGCAGACTTGATGACAGCATCATCCACGCAACGATCATTCGGCAGGACGAGCCCACCGATGACCAGAGCAGCATCTATCTGATCTTTGAGCGGCTGAATACGGGTGGAACAACGCTGCAGCCTCAAGAGATTCGGGCGGCGCTGTTTCAGCATGGATTGATCCCGTTCATTCGAGGACTCAATGCGAACGAAAACTGGCGCGCTCTGTATGGCCGAACGTCGCCGCGCCTGAAGGATCAGGAACTGATCCTTCGATTCTTCGCGCTGCTGTACATGCGAGCCGAGTACAAACGTCCGATGAAGGATTTCCTGAATCGGTACGCCGAATCGAACGGGCGCTTTCAGTTGCAAAGCCAAGCACAGATGACCGGTGTCTTCGAGGCAACCGTTCAGTCACTTGCTGCCGCGCTCGGCCCAACCGCGTTCCGATTCAACAGCGCACTGAATGCCGCGGTCGCCGATAGCATCATGGTCGCTGTCGCTGAATGTGCTTCGAGAGGTGAGGTACTCACAGCGGCTCAACTTCAGTCGGCTCATGCGTCACTGCTCGCCGACGAGTCGTATTTGGACCAAGTCAGTCGATCTACGGCCGACGAAGACAGGGTGCTCAGTCGCATAGCTATCGCCGTCAAGAAGTTCACTGCGGTGTGATGGTCGATGACTACGCGCGAGCTCGATGCCGCCCGGAAGCGTCTGACAAGTGCCTTCCTACGCGCGAGTGAACTGCCGGAAGGTGCGCTCGAACTGAGGTCTGACTACGCCAGATACCTGTGTGTTCTGGTGTCCGGATTTGTTGAGGTGGCCGTGTTCGAGATGGCGGCGGAGCATTGCCGTCGGCGCGCCTCCCCGACAGTCAGCAACTACGGCATC
The DNA here is from genome assembly GCF_004217215.1 of Rivibacter subsaxonicus. Taxonomy (GTDB): domain Bacteria; phylum Pseudomonadota; class Gammaproteobacteria; order Burkholderiales; family Burkholderiaceae_C; genus Rivibacter; species Rivibacter subsaxonicus. The sequence goes on along the minus strand of NZ_SHKP01000004.1, from coordinate 1,104,669 downwards.
TCACAGCTAGGCAAGCTGCAGAACATCAAGTGTGAGCGCCTTGCGCAGCTCTTGAGTAGCTTCGATCCGTCTTGGCGCGCCGCATTCGAAGCGTTTGTTGGTGGCCCACGTAGCGACGCGCTGGACAGTGCAGTTGACCTAAGAAACAAGATCGCACATGGAGAGTCTGTTGGCCTGACCCTCAGTCGCGTCACAGATTATCGAGACCGAATCGTCGAGATCTTGGACTTCGTTGAGGAGCTATTCCTTCCCGCGGAAGTGCACCAGTAGCGATGCTTGAAGATTCCATCGTCGTACTGCCGGCACAGGCTAGTCGATGATCTTCACCAGTTGCCCCGGCTTGGGCTCCCCACCGCCGTAGACCCCGTTGATCAGCCGCAGCTGCCGCTCGGCCAGTTCGGCCGGTTGCAGCGGTGAACGCTTGGCCAGCTCGGCGAAGCCACCGCGCGGATAGGGCACGGCCCTGATCGTCCACGGCTCGGCCGCCTTGCGGTCGGCCGCGCTCATGGCCCGGAACGAGGCCTCGGCCTCGCGCAACTGCGGCAGCGCCCGCTCGCGCGCGGCGGCATCCTTGGCCGCGTAGAGCAGCAGGTAGTTGCTGTTGGCCGGCCCGGTCACGATCGTGGCTTGCACCGGCTGCGACTGACCCTGCTGGTTCTGGCGCTGGCCGACGAAGTGGCTCGCCGCCAGGCCGTTGAGGCTGCGTTTCTCGACCTTGCCCTGGGTCGGCTGGATCAGACTCCTGATGATCTCCTCGTGGCTGCTGCCGGCCTTGGCCGGCACGGTCTTCAGCACCAGGCCGGCGTCGCCGGCCGCGTTGACCAGCGCCACCGCGTCCTGTCCGTTCTGGATGCGCCAGCCGGCCGGCGCGGTCAGCGCGATGCCGAGCGGCTCGTGATAGAAGTTCGGGCCACGCACCACGCCCTGCTCGCGGCTGCTGCCGTAGACCATGCCGCCGATCGCCTGCAGGTAGCGCTCGCGGCCGTCGTCGGCATAGGTGCCCGGTGCGGCGCTCTTGGCGTAACCGGCCGCGGTGGCCTTGATCGCGTCGAGCCGCTGCTCGTTGCTCGGATGCGAGGCCAGCCAGTCGCCGCCCTGGCGCGGCTGGCGACCGGCGGCGCGGGCCTGGTCGGCGGCAAACTGCTCCTGCATCTTCAGCACGCCGATCACGTCGACCATGTTCTTCGGGTCGTAGTGGTTGCGCACCAGGTAGTCGGCGCCGAGCCTGTCGGCCTGCAGTTCCTGGTCGCGGCTGTAGCTGGCGATGTAGCCGGCGGCCGCGCCCTGCGAAGCCTGCCCGACCAGCTGGCCGGCGCCGGGCACGCCGTAGGCCTCGGCCACCGCGCCGAGCACGCTGGCGGCCAGCACGCCGATGCCGGCGGCCTGCTGGCGGGTGGCGCGCTGGGCGCCGTGGCGGGCGGTCACGTGACCGATCTCGTGGCCGATGACGCCCGCCAGGTCGGCCTCGCTCTCCATCGTCGCCATGATGCCGCGCGTCACGTAGACATAGCCGCCGGGTGTCGCGAAGGCGTTGACTTCGGGGCTGTCGAGCACGGTGAAGGTCCATTGCAGGTTGGCGCGCTGCGAAGACTTCGCCAGCTTCTGGCCAAGCTCGTCGACGTAGGCCTGCAGCTTCGCGTCCTTGACCACGCCGTACTCGGCCAGCACGCCGGCATGGGCCTTCTTGCCCTCGGCAATCTCGGCCTGCTCGTCCATCACGGTCAGCTCGCGCTGGCCGCTGACGGGATTGGTGACGCTGGTGCAGGCGGCCAGCAGCAGCGCCAGCGGGATGGCACCCAGGCAATGAATGCGGCCTCGATGAGGCCGTCGTGGAATCGCGATCGTCGTCATGTTCGTCGTGGCATCGGCAAGACATTCTGACGCCCGCCTGAGATAAGCTTTTCGCATCTTCCTCTGGAGTTGCGATGACCTCGACCCTGTCCGACGTCCCGCCCGGCGCCAGGCCCGGCCTGTTCCGGCGCCTGTTCCGCTTCGTCAACACCAGCCGGTTGGTCGCGCTGAACCTGATCTTCCTGCTGCTGGTGGTCCTGCTGCTGGCGGCGCTGGTCGGGTGGTTCGTGAACCGCGGAGCGCCCAAGCTGCAGGACAACACCGCGCTGGTGCTCAAGCTCGACGGCAGCCTGGTCGAGCAGCGCTCGGGCAGCGTGCGCGACCGCATCCGCAACCGGGCCAGCGGCCAGACCGACGGCCAGGTCCAGCTGCGCGACCTGATGGCGGTGCTCGATGCCGCGGCCAAGGACCCGAAGATCAGCCGCGCGGTGCTGCTGCTCGACGACTTCAAGGGCGCCGGCATGGCCCAGCTGCGCGAGGCGGCCGCGGCGATCGATCGCTTCAAGGCCAGCGGCAAGCCGGTCATCGCGTGGGGCGCGCACTACGATCAGAAGCGGTACTACCTGGCCGCGCATGCCAGCGAGGTGCTGCTGCACCCGATGGGCGCGGCCTATGCCGACGGCTTTGGCCGCCTGCGCAACTACTACCGCGACGCCTTCGACCGCCTCGGCGTCAGCGCCAACGTCATTCGCGTCGGCAAGTACAAGAACTTCGGCGAGCCCTTCTTCGCCAACGCCCCGTCGAAGGCCACGCTCGAGTCGGACGCGTACCTCTACGACGCGCTCTGGGCCGGCTGGACCGGCGATGTCGAAAGGGCCCGCAAGCTGCCGGCCGGCAGCGTGGCCAAGCTGATCGACGGCCTGCCGCAGAACCTCGCCGCGGTCGACGGCGACATGGCCCGGCTCGCGCTCGACGCCAAGTGGGTCGATGCGCTGCAGACGCGGGACCAGCTGCGCGACCGCCTCGTCAAGGAGGGCGTCGAGGACAAGGAGCACAACACCTTCGTGCAGGTCGGCTTCGACGAGTACCTGCAGCGCATCAAGCCGCCGGCCGGTGGCGCCGCGGTCGGCGTGATCGTGGCCCAGGGCGAGATCAGCGACGGCGAGGCCGGCCCCGGCGCGATCGGCGGCCGCTCCACCGCCGAGTTGGTGCGCAAGGCGCGCCACGACGAGGACATCAAGGCCATCGTGCTGCGGGTCGACTCGCCCGGGGGCAGCGCCTTCGGCTCCGAGCTGGTGCGGCGCGAGCTGGAGCTGGCGCGCGCGGCCGGCAAGCCGGTGGTGGTGTCGATGGGCAACGTGGCCGCGTCCGGCGGCTACTGGATCTCGATGGCCTCCGACGAGGTCATCGCCGAGCCCAACACGATCACCGGCTCGATCGGCGTGTTCGGCATCCTGCCAACCGCCGAGGGCCTGATGAAGAAGCTCTCGATCAACACCGCCGGCTACACCACGACCTGGCTCGGCCAGGCCTACGACCCGCGCAAGCCGCTCGACCCGCGCCTTGCCGACGTGGTGCAGCTGGCGATCGGCCGCATCTACCAGGACTTCATCGGCCGCGCCGCCGAGGCCCGCAAGACCACGCCCGACAAGATCGACGCGGTCGCGCAAGGCCGGGTCTGGACCGGCGCGCAGGCGCTCGAGCGCGGCCTCGTCGATCGCGTCGGCAGCTATGGCGACGCGCTGCAGGCCGCTGCCACGCGCGCCAAGCTGGCCGACGGCGCCTACGCGGTGCGCTACGTGGAGCCCGACCGCAAGCCCTTCGAGCGATTGCTCGAATCGATCAGCGGCGCGGCCGTGCAGGCGCTAGGCCCGCAGCTCGCGCAGAACTGGCTGCCGCTGGGCGCGCCGCCGGCACTGGCGCGCGACATGCAGCGCGAGCTGCTGTGGCTATCGGAGCTGAGCGAGGGGCGCCAGCCCTTTGCCGGGGTGGTGCACTGCCTGTGCGGGCCGCCCTAGCAAGCGGCGCCGGCCGCAGCAATCAGCGCGGTCGCTTCATTGCCGCGCGCCGCGCGGCCAGGAAGACCTCCGCCTGCTGCTCGCCGTCGGCGATCATCGCCTCGATGTGCGCCTCGTCGCGGTCGAGCTTGCTCTCGTAGTCGAGCCTCGACGACAGCGTCTCGCTCATCTCGATGAACGGGATGTGGTACTCCCGATCGGGGTCCGAGGCGAAGCACTTGGGGATCTTGACCGGCCCGTCGATGTCGAGGCGACGCGCGAAGGCCGGGTTGAAGGCTCCGGCGAGGTAGAGCTCGTTCTTGAGCTGGATCGCCTCGATCTGCTGGAACAGCGAGCCGTTGCCGATCAGTTCGTTGCGCCGGCTGCTGATCTGGCTGGCGGTCTGCGGCACCTCGGCGCAGGTCGTTGGGTTGATCTTGATGACCCAGATCTCCTGCGCGATGTTCTCCTCGCCGACAAACTGGCCTTGCAGCGCCTCGCTGATCGGCGGGTTGTCGCTGAACAGGCCATCCCAGTAGGCGCCGCCATCGAACTCGACCGCCTGGAAGATGTCCGGCACCGCCGCCGAGGCCAGCAGCTGTTCGACGCGCACCGCCTCGTTGCGGCTGCTGAAGCGCGCCAGCTTGCCGGAGAGCACGTCGACCGCGCCGACCAGCAGCACCGGCCGCGCGTCGAGCGCGCCCCAGCGCCGCAGTTCGTCAAAGTCCAGATGCTTTTCGAGCAGGCCGCGGAAATCGCTGAAGTCGGGGCGCAGGCCGTGCGTGCTCCAGTGCATCAGCATCTGCATCCACGGCGAATAGGGGCTGGTGCTCAGGCTTGGCACGGCGCCGGCATTGCTCAGCCGCAGCGCGCCGACGATCTGCCGGTTGAGTGCCTTTTCCTGCGGCGTGGTCGCCATGTTGTCGCGCCAGAACTCGTAGACGCGCTGCCAGGCCGGGCTCTCGCCCTTGTGCAGCGCATACCAGACCAGCGCGGCGCAGATCGCGCCGCCCGAGGTGCCCGAGATGCTGACGATCTCGAAATCCTCGTTCACGCCGCCCTCGAGCAGGCCGCAGAGCGCGCCGGCGGTGAAGGCGGTCTGGCTGCCGCCGCCCTGGCAGGCGATGGCGATGCGGCGCCTGGCCTTGCCTGCGCCGCTCTTCGCGGCAGGCCGGGCGACGACCTTCTTGGCGGCCGCGCCGCGCGTTGCGGCGGCCGTCTTGCGTGATGTCGTCATGGCGGGGGCGATGGACTGGTTGCAGGCAACATGGCTTAGCACCAATCATGCCCCCGGCCGGCGGCTCCCCGCATGACAGGCGCGGCCAGGCCGCGCCGGCGAGGGCCTCAGCGTCGACGCCCCTTGCTCTCTGCGGTCGGTGCCGGCGCGCCCTTCTGCAGCCCTTCGGACATGCCGATCAGCACCCCGCTGACCAGCGCCGCGTAGCTGTCCATCATGGCCTGCGCGGCGCGCAGGCCCATCGCGCGACTGTCGCGCAGGCCGCTCTGCGTCTGCGCCATCAACTGCTCTACCGTGGCGGAGGCCTGCATGCCGGTGTCGCTGCCCTTGAGCTTCATGCTCTCGAGCACCTGCTGCCACGGTCCCTGCAACGAGCCGCCCGAGGACTGCGCGGCCTTGGCCACGCTGCCGAAGAAGGTCGACTCCATCTTCTCGAGGTCGGCCAGCGCACCCTGCAGCCGCTCGGACTGCAGGCCCACGCCCTGGTCGACGAACTGCTGCAGCGCGCGCCGGTTGGCCTCGACCGCCTGCAACAGCGCGGCATCCATGCCGGACACCGCCGCACCGAGCATTGCCTCGACCTCGGCCGGCCGGCCGCCATGCTGCTCGGCGCCGATCGAGGCGGCCTGGGTCACGCTCTTGAGCACGCTGCGGATGTTGGCCAGACTCAGCTCGCGTCCCTGCAGCGCGCCGAGCGTGGCCTGGCTCACCGCCTGACGCAGCGCCTCGCCCTGCTTGGCGCTGGCCTGCGAGAACATCTCGATCAGGGCGTTCTGGTCGATGCCGGTGCGGGTTGCCATGAGCTTTCTCCGGTTCGGGTTGATGGATCGGCAGGCGCAGTGTGACCCCCGCCGGCCGCCATCGGCAAGCGGGATCTGCGCAAAAAAGGCGCGGCGGCCGCCGACGCGACAATGCGCGCGTAGCCCGCTCCTGCGCCACCCGCCATGACCACCGCCGCTGCTCCCGATGCCGCCCTCGTGATCGCCGAGACCCGCGCGTGGGTGCGGCACGCCGTGATCGGCCTCAACCTGTGCCCCTTTGCCAAGGCCGTCGAAAGCAAGGGCCAGGTGCGCTACGTGGTCAGCGACGCCACCGACGAGGACGCGCTGCTGGCCGCGCTGTGCGAGGAGATGCACCGGCTGGCCAAGGGCGACCCGGCCGAGATCGACACCACGCTGCTGATCCATCCGCAGGTGCTGGGCGACTTCCTCGACTACAACGACTTCCTCGAGGCCGCCGACGCCGCCGTCGAGGAACTGGGCTACGCCGGCGTGCTGCAGGTGGCGAGCTTCCACCCCGACTACCAGTTCGAGGGCACCGAGGCCGACGACGTCAGCAACGCCACCAACCGTTCGCCCTACCCCACGCTGCACCTGCTGCGCGAGGACAGCGTGGACCGCGCGGTGATGGCCTTCCCCGAGGCCGAGTCGATCTTCGAGGACAACATGCGCACGCTGGAGCAGCTCGGCGCCGAGGGCTGGGCGGAGTTGCAGCAGCAGTGCCGGCGCGACGCGGCCGGCGGCGCTTCGTCCTAGGGGGAGCGCCGCGCCGAGCGGCGAAGCGTCGGCTCGGCCACGAGCCCGTTGCCTATCCTTGCTGATCGCTTCGTCGCCAGCCAGTCCCCCCGGACCGGCCGGCATCCACGAGGACCCGTCCAACGGAGATGCAGCATGGCCACCCTTCTTGAATCGCTGTCGCAGTCCCTCACGCCCGATGTCCTGGGCAAGCTCGGCGGCGCGGTCGGCCTCGATGCCAACCAGGTCGGCGCCGGGCTCGGCGTCATCGGCCCGCTGCTGACCGGCTCGATGGCGAAGAACCCGGCCATGGCCTCGGGCGGGCTCGACGGCCTGCTCGGCATGCTGCCCAAGGAGGGCGGCGGTGGCCTGCTCGGCATGCTGACCGGCGGCGGACTGGCCGCACTCGGCGGGCTGTTCGGCGGCGGCGGCGCGACGGGCGCGGGGGGTTCGATGCTGTCGGGCATCCTCGGCCCGGGTGTGGGCGCGATCGGCAGTTCGCTCGACCGCGCACTCGGCTTCAAGGTCAGCCCGCTGCTGATGATGGCCGCGCCGGTGGTGCTGCGCGCGATCCAGAAGTTCATGGCCGAGAAGAACGTGGACTCCGGCACCCTGGTCAAGCAGATGCAGCAGGAGCATGCGGGCTTCATCAGCCAGGGCGGCGAGCAGGCCCGGATCGTCGAGCAGGCCATGCTCGCCGGTGACGAGGCCGCGGCACTCAAGGCCCGCTTCACGGCCGAGCAGTGGGCCGCGCTGCGCGTCGCGCCCTTCGCGGCGGGGCGCCTGGTGATGCTGTCCGACAGTTCGGGGCCGGTCGGCAGCGTCCAGGAGATGGGCGCGACGGCCAGCGCGCTGGTAGGCGCGGTCAAGGAGGCCGATCCGGCTTCGCTGCTGGCGATGGTCTTCGATTCGACCCCAGAGCTCGACGAGCTCAAGGCGATCGGCAACGACAAGGCCCCGCTGCTCGAGTTGCTCAAGCGCGCCCACGGCGCGGTCGCGCAGCACGCGCCGGCCCAGGCCGGCGGCTACGCGCGGCTGCTGGTCGAGGTCGCGACCAAGACCGCCGCCGCCTCGACCGAGGGTGGCTTCCTGGGCATCGGCGGCGTCAAGGTCAGCGAATCCGAGCAGGCCGCGATCAACGAGATCAAGGCCCTAGGGCCTGTTAACGCTACCGGAGGGATCGCGTGACCCAGGAAACAAAGGCCATCAAGGCGCAAAGCGCAGCCGGGGTCGGCCCCCGGCGAGCTTTGCAACGCCGAGGGCCGCAGTTTCCTGGGATCACCCTTCGGGCCCGGGTCGCGCAGGCCCTAGCCGGCGTCGCCTGAGCCGGCCGCGAGTTCGAGTTGGGTCAGGTACAGCCGGGTGTCGAACTCGAGCTGGTGGTAGTCCGGCTCCATGTGCGTGCACAGCGCGTAGAAGGCCTTGTCATGCTCGCGCTGCTTGAGATGCGCGAGTTCATGCACGACGATCATGCGCAGGAAGGCCGCCGGCGCGTCACGGAACAGCGTGGCAACACGGATCTCGCGCTTGGCGACCAGGCGCCCGCCCTGCACCCTCGAGACCGCGGTATGGGTGCCGAGCGCGTTGCGGATCACGTGCAGCTTGTTGTCGTAGTGGACCTTGGCCAGCGGCCCGGCATTGCGCATGTGACGGCTCTTGAGCTCGTCGACGTAGTCGAACAGCGCGCGGTCGGTGCGCACCTGGTGCGGCTCAGGATAGCGCCGCGCGAGCATCGGGCCAAGGCGCTCGGTCTCGATCAGCTCACGCACCTGCGCCAGCAGCGGCTCGGGGTAGCCGCCCAGATAGCGCAACGGCGATGCCGGAGCGGCGGTGCTCATGCCAGGCCTAGCTTCTTGCGCGACGGCCCCGGCACCGTCAGCCACGCCGGCAGTCGCGCCTGCGGCAGGAGCTCGGCCACCGCGCGCGTGGCCTGGTCGATCGCACCCTGAGCGTAGGCAAAGGCGCCGGCGTCGGAATTGGCGATCGCGATGCGACCCAGGCCGCGTCGCGCGGCCGTGATGGGCAGCGGGCCGGCCGGCCAGTAGCGGTCCCAGGGCCGCATGTACTCGTAGGCATAGCCATGCGACCAGCGATTCAGCGTGATGGCCTCGATGTCGCGCGCGGCGAAGAAGCCGTGCGGACCGAGCGCTCGCTGCAGCACGTCGCGCAGTTCAGTCTCGAGCGTCTCGAAGGAGGTGCTCGTCAGCTGCCGGCGCCCAGCCGCGGCCTGCTCGCGCGCCGGGATACCCTGCTGCGGCCCGCCGACCACCGCGCTGAAATGCAGCAGCACCGGATCGTCCGGCGTCTGCGCAAAGCGATAGCTGCCGATGCTGACCGGAAAGTCGATGCCACCCTCGTCGAAGAAGCGACCCGGCATGCGAAAGCCGTGCAGGCCCGCCGCCTGCAGCGCACGCCAGTTCGACAGCAGCACGTTGGCGTAGACCAGCGGCACCTTGTGCTGGTCGTCGAGCGCGGTGGCCTGCGGCGCCGGCAGCTCCGGGCACAGCAGCGGGATCACGCGGCTCCAGCAGGCCAGCACCACCTGGCCGGCACGCACGGTACGGGCCTGGCCGTCGGCCCCGATGTAGCCCACGTCGACCGCGCGCCGCGCGCCGTCGACATGCGCCACCCGCACCACGCTGCTGTTCAGGCGCATGCGCACCGGCGCGCCGGGCGCGTCGAGCTGACGGTCGTCGCGCTCGGCCAGCACCAGGCTCTCGATGTCGGTGCCCGGCAGCGCGGCCGGGATCAGCTTGCGCAGCATCGCGCGCACCACGCCGGCGTTGCCGTCGGGGAAGTGATAGATGTATTCGTCGCTGCCGGCGAAGGCCTGGCGCCCGGTCGGGCTCATGCGCGGGTCGACCGCCTTGCCCAGGTTCATCGCGGCAAAGCCGGGCAGGCCCATTGCAAAGCCGTCGAGCGCGCTGGTGGCATCGGTGCCGACGCCGAACCAGCCGCGGGTGCGGCTGTTGAAGTAGCGCGTGAGCTCGGGATCGACGCGGCAATGGCGGGTGATGAACCGGTCGTAGCTGATGCCGGCCAGCAGCGTGCGCTTCTGGCTGCGGGTGCGGCCCGCAAGCCAGTCGCGCGGCGCGTCTATCAGGCGGATCAGGTCGGCCTGCGCGCGCGGGTTGAGCGGCGTCTGCGGCACCCACTGCGCCGCCCGGGCGCCGGGTGGCGGACGCACGAGGCGGTCCTCGCCCCACTGCTCGCGGTGAAAGAAGATGCCGCGCGCCTCGACCCCGTGTCGCTCGCCCCACTGCTTGTCGTACCAGTCGTGGAACTTTGCGAGATCGATGCCGATGTCGCGGATCAGCCGGTGCGTCGCCGGCGACCAGAAGCTCGGCGAGTCGAGCGCCTCCGAGCCGCCGTAGCCGATGATGCGGCGCCCGCTGGCGCTGACGAACTCGTTGCGCAACGCATGGCCGCCGATGTCGGCCTGCGGGTCGATCAGCAGCACGCGCGCGCCGGGCCGCTGCTGGCGCCACAGCACCGCCGCGGCGAGCCCGCTGATGCCGGCGCCGACGACGACCAGCTCGACCTCTTCGTCGCCCGGCCGGTGCGCCGGCAGCTCGACGCGCTGATGCGGGTTGCGCCACTGGTGCAGCGTGCGAAAGGCGGCGTCGGTCTGGCCGAGGAACTCGCCGCCGCCGTCCGTGGCCAGCCCCGTCGACGGCGCCAGCGCGGCCGAGCCGAGCGCGACGCCGTTGAGGAAGTCGCGCCGCGTGATGGGGCGCTCGAGTCCGAGCCTGGAGGACATGGGGGTCATGGAAGCGTGGCCGCGATCTTCGCCGAGCGCGACGCCGGGGCCAAGGAAAGCTACCGATGCAGCCATGCCGCGACGCAGGCAGGATCGCGGCTTCCCGCCGTCGACATCGCCCCCAGGAGCACCCCGATGAAGTTCTTCGCCGCGCTTGCCGCCACCCTGCTCGCCACCGCCTGCGCTGGCGTCGCCGCCCAGACCGACCCGGCGCTCGCCGCCGCCGCCAAGGAGCCCGGCGCGAACGTCTCGCCCAGCGGCCTGGTCTTCCGCTCGCTCAAGGACGGCACCGGCGCCAGCCCGGTGGCGACCGACAAGGTCAGGGTCCACTATCGCGGCACCTTCCCCGGTGGCAAGGAGTTCGACAGCTCGCTCGGCGGCAAGCCGGCCGAGTTTCCGCTCAACAAGGTGATCCGTTGTTGGACCGAGGGCGTGCAGAAGATGAAGGTCGGCGGCAAGGCCAGGCTGACCTGCCCATCGGCGCTGGCCTACGGCGAGCGCGGCGCCGGCGGCGTGATCCCGCCGAACGCGGTGCTGCAGTTCGAGGTCGAGTTGCTCGCCATCAACTGATCCGGCTGGCGACCCCGGCCGCCATCCGCGGGACAATCACGGCCACCCGGGCGGCGCCGCAGCGCGCCGTCGCCCATGCAACAGGAGTACCCATGGCACGCGCCATCATCAGGGCCACCGGCCTCTACACCCCGCCCGAAATCATCACCAACGCCGAGCTGGTGGTGGCCTTCAACGCCTACGCCGAGCGCATCAACCGCGAGCGCGCGGCCGAGATCGAGGCCGGCACCTTTACCGCGCTGACGCCGTCGAGCGAGGAGTTCATCGAGAAGGCCTCCGGCATCAAGCAGCGCTTCGTGCTCGAGAAGTCGGGCGTGCTCGACCCGAACCGCATGTACCCGCGCTTCAAGGAGCGCGCCGACGACGAGCTCTCGATCGAGGCCGAGATCGCGGTCCTCGCCGGCCGCGACGCGCTGGCCCGCGCCGACCGCGACCCGAAGGACGTCGACGGCGTGATCTGCTCCTCGGCCAACATGCAGCGCCCCTACCCGGCGATGGCCATCGAGATCCAGCAAGCGCTGGGCACCTCGGGCTGGGGCTACGACATGAACGTGGCCTGCTCCTCGGCCACCTTCGCGATCGAGGCCGCCGCCAATGCGGTCAAGAGCGGCAGCGCGCGCTCGGTGCTGGTGATCAGCCCCGAGATCACCTCGGCCCACCTCGAATGGCGCGACCGCGACTGCCACTTCATCTTTGGCGACGTCGCCACCGCGGTGCTGGTCGAGCGCGTCGAGGACGACGAGGCCTTCGACGGCTGGGAGATCCTCGGCACCCGCCTGATCACGCAGTTCAGCAACGCGATCCGCAACAACTTCGGCTTCATCAACCGCAGCGAGGACAGCGATCCCAACGCGCGCGACAAGACCTTCCGCCAGGAGGGCCGCAAGGTGTTCAAGGAGGTCTGCCCGATGGCGGCCGAGCACATCGAGGGCCACCTGAAGGACCTCGGCTTCACGCCCGCGACGGTGCGCCGCTTCTGGCTGCACCAGGCCAACCTCAACATGAACCTGCTGATCGCGCGCAAGCTGCTTGGCCACGACCCGAGCGCCGACGAGGCGCCGGTGATCCTCGACCAGTACGCCAACACCGCCTCGGCCGGCTCGATCATTGCCTTCCACCAGCACCAGGCCGACCTGAAGGCGGGCGAGGTGGGCGTGATCTGCTCCTTCGGCGCCGGCTACTCGATCGGCAGCGTGGTGGTGCGCAGGCACGCTGTTTGATCTGGCTCAGCATCAGGATCGCCGATGGGCCTCATTTGGCGCTAAGGTGGAGGCCGTGCGGACGGTCCGCGCCCTGACTTCCAGATCAAGGAGTGATTCATGAGCGACGCAGCGAATTCCACGACCGACAAGCTGATGCAGGACCTGAAGGTCGTGGTCGGCGACGCCGAGGCACTGCTCAAGGCCACTGCCGGTTCCGCCGGAGAGGGCGCCTCCGAACTGCGCCAGAAGGTCCAGACCAGCCTGGCCCAGGCCCGGCGCGACCTGCGCCACCTGGAGGAAGCTGCGATCGAGCGGGCCCGCGCCGCCGGGCGCGCCGCCGACGACTACGTGCACGACAACCCCTGGAAGGCGATCGGCGCCGCCGCCGGTGTCGGGCTGATCATCGGCCTGCTGATCAGCCGCCGTTGATGCGGCCCGCGCCGATGCCCGTGCGACCGGGGCCGCCTGCAGGGCCGAACTCCCTGCCGCAGGAACGGCGCGACGCGCCAAGGGTGCATCCATGAGCACCGGACTGCTGAACTCGCTCCGGCGCCTGGGCGCGACTGCGCTCGACCTGGTGCAGGTGCGGGTCGAGTTGCTGTCCACCGAGATCGAGCGCGAGAAGCTGCGGCTGATCAACACGCTGATCTGGATCGGCGCCGCCGTCGTGCTGGCCGGCACCGGGCTGGCGATGCTGGCGATGCTGGTCGCCGTGTACTTCTGGGACAGCTATCGGCTGACCGCGCTGTGCGTGCTGACGCTGGTCTACCTGGCCGGCGCGGTGGCGGCCGCCATCGTCGCCCGACGCCGCTGGCAGGCACCGGGTGGCGCCTTCGCGCTGACGGTCGAGGAGTTGCGACGCGACCAGCAGGCCTTGTCGGCAGCCACCGCCAGCCTGCGCGCCGCCGCGGCCGCCGGCGACTCGGCGCCGCAACCGCCGCAGCCCTGAGCGCCCGCAGTTCGATGCGCGCCCGAACCGAGGCCCTGGCCCTGCGCCAGCAGAACGTGCTGGCACGCAGTGCGGCCTTGCGCAGCCGTCTCGGCGAAGAGGCCGCCGCGCTCGAGCCCTCGCTCGTGATCGCCGATCGGCTTCGCCTCGGCGTGGCCTGGATGCGATCCCATCAGCTGCTGCTGGTCGGCACCGCGCTCGGTGTCGGCACGCTGCTGGTGATGCGGCGCCCGCGCATGGTGGTGGGCCTGGCCGGCACGCTGTGGTCGGCCTGGAACATTGCCAAGCGCAGCCTGCCGTGGCTGCAACTGGCGCGCGCGGTCTACACCGGTGCACCGCTGCCGCGGCGCGGCGCCGACGCGGCAGTGCAAGCCACGCACCCTCACCCCGGAGACAAGCCTTGACGACACTTCGCCGCCCCGACCTGACCAGCATCACCCTCGCCGTGCTGTTCATCGGCGCCCTGATCGTCGGTGCCTTCCTGATCCTGCAGCCCTTTCTGGGCGCCATGATCTGGGCCACGATGATCGTGGTCGCGACCTGGCCGATGCTGCTGTGGTTGCAGCGCAAGCTCTGGGGCCGGCGCAGCATTGCGGTCGCGCTGATGACGATCGCGTTGCTGCTGGTCTTCGTGGTGCCGCTGACGCTGGCGGTGGCCACCGTCGCCACTCACAGCGAGGAGATCGTCGAGACGGTGCGCTCGGTGGCCACCACCGCCTGGCCGGCGCTGCCCGAGCAACTGGCGCGGGTGCCGATCTTCGGGCCGACGCTCGTCGGCATCTGGCAGCAGGCCAGCCGGCTCGGCATCGGCGACGCCTTCAAGCAACTGCAGCCCTACGTGGCCGGCGTCTCCAAGTGGCTGGTCAGCGGCGCCGGCACCGCCGGCAACCTGCTGGTGCAGTTCCTGCTGACGCTGATCATCGCGGCGCTGATGTATGCCGGCGGCGAAGGCGCCGCCGCGGCCGTGCACCGCTTCGGTCGACGGCTCGGCGGCCAGCGCGGCGAGGATGCGGTCACGCTGGCCGGGCAGGCGATCCGCGGCGTGGCGCTCGGCGTCGGCGTCACGGCGCTGGTGCAGTCGGTGCTGGCCGGCATCGGCCTGGCCATCGCCGGCGTGCCGGCCGCTGGTCTGCTGACGGCCGTGGTCTTCATGCTCTGCATCGCCCAGCTCGGGCCGATCATCATCCTGCTGCCGGCCACGATCTGGCTGTTCTACCAGGATGCCACCGGCTGGGGTACCTTCCTGCTGGTCTGGACCATCGTCGTCGGCTCGCTCGACAACGTGCTGCGGCCGATCCTGATCAAGCGCGGCGCCGACCTGCCGCTGCTGCTGATCTTTGCCGGCGTCATCGGCGGCCTGCTGGCCTTCGGCCTGGTCGGCATCTTCGTCGGCCCGGTGGTGCTGGCGGTCGCCTACAAGCTGCTCAGCGCGTGGATGAACGAGCCGCCCGCGCCGGCCGAGCACTGAGCTTCAGGCCGTCTGCGCACGCGCGCCGAACAGGCGCCTGCACAGGCTGACACCGGCCAGCACCAGCCCGCCGGCGACGATGCCGACCAGCGCGTTGCCCAGCAAGGGTACGACGCTGCCGAGCACGCTGCCGGCGCTGGTGGCCAAGCCCTCGATCGCATGGTGCAGCGCCGGGATGCCATGCACCAGGATGCCGCCGCCGACCAGGAACATCGCCGCCGTGCCGAGCACCGACAGCAGCCGCATCAGGTGCGGTGCCAGCCCCACGATGCGCAGGCCCAGGCCGCGCTGAAGCCGCGCCCAGGCGCCGTCGCCGCTGCGACGGCTGAGCCAGAGCCCGGCGTCGTCGAGCTTGACGATGGCAGCCACCAGGCCGTAGACGCCGACCGTCATCAGCAGCGCGATGCCGGTCAGCACCGTGAACTGGCGGCCCAGCGTCTCGCCGGCGACCACGCCGAGGGTGATCGCGATGATCTCGGCCGACAGGATGAAGTCGGTGCGCACCGCGCCCTTGATCTTGGCCTTCTCGAGCGCGACCAGGTCGACGTTCTGGTCGACCAGCGCCTTCAGGTGCGCGTCGCGCTCGACCGCCTCGGACTTCGACTCCTCGTCGCTGCGATGCAGGAACTTGTGGGCCAGCTTCTCGAAGCCCTCGTAGCAGAGGAAGGCACCACCGATCATCAACAGCGGCGTCACGCCCCAGGGCGCGAAGGCGCTGATCGCCAGCGCCGCCGGCACCAGGATCGTCTTGTTGACGAAGGATCCCTTGGCCACCGCCCACACCACCGGCAGTTCGCGCTCGGCGCGCACGCCGGCCACCTGCTGGGCGTTGAGCGCGAGGTCGTCGCCGAGCACGCCGGCGGTCTTGCCGACCGCGACCTTGGTCATGGCCGAGACGTCGTCGAGGATGGTGGCGATATCGTCGAGCAGGACGAGCAGGCTGGTTCCGGCCATGGTGGATGCGGGTTCTCGGGAAGCGATGAGGGTTGGCGACGCACGCGCGGCGCGCCCGGGATCGTACCGGCCCCGCGGCCCGGCGTTTGCCGGCATGCTCGGGGCAAAGCAACGATCGGTGCCAACGGCACCTGCCCCCTGCGCGATGAAGACGGCGGAGTACCTCGCATTCGATGCCACGGCACTGGCCGGCCTCGTCGCGCGCGGCGAGGCCACGCCGGCCGAACTGCTCGACGCCGCGCTCGCGCAGATGGCGCGCGTGAATCCGGCGATCAACGCGGTGGTGGTCTCGCTCGAGGAACAGGCCCGGCGCCAGCTGGCCGGCCCCGGCCCGCTCGAGCGCCCGCCCAACGGCCCGCTAGGCGGGGTGCCGATGCTGATCAAGGACGCCGTCCAGCACTACGCCGGCACGCCGACCTCGGTCGGCAGCCGCGCCTTCGCGCTCCAGCCGGCGCAGCAGCATTCGGCCATCGCGCGGCGCCTGCTCGGCGCCGGCGCGCTGATCTTCGGCAAGACCAACTCGCCCGAGCTGGCGCTCAAGGGCGTGACCGACCCGCAGCTCTTCGGCCGCAGCAACAACCCCTGGAACCTGGAACACACGACCGGCGGCTCCAGCGGCGGCTCGGCGGCGGCGGTCGCGGCCGGCATCGTGCCGATGGCCGGCGCCAACGACGGCGGCGGCTCGATCCGGATCCCGGCCGCCTGCTGCGGCCTGTTCGGCCTGCGCCCGTCGCGCGGAAGGGTCAGCACCGCACCGCAGGCCGGCGAGATCTGGGAGGGCGCCTCGAGCGACCTGGTGCTCTGCCGCAGCGTGCGCGACGCCGCGCTCGCGCTCGATATCCTGGCCGGCCACGAGCCGAGCGACCCGATCCCGGCGCTGCCGCAGCCGCAAAGCTTTCGCGCGCTGGTGCAGCGTGCGCCGCGCTCGCTGCGGATCGGCTTCTCGACCGTCTCGCCGATCGGCTCGCCGGTCCACCCTGAAGCCGTCAAGGCGGTCGAGCAGACCGCAGCGCTGCTCGCCTCGCTTGGCCACGAGGTCAGCGAGGCGGCACCGGTCTACGACGGGCGCGAGCTGGCGCGCTGCTACCTGATGCTGTACTTCGGCCAGGTCGCCGCCGCCATGCGCGATGGCCTCGCGGCCGGCGCCTCGAACGCCGACTTCGAACTGCTGACGCGCGTGCTCGGCGCGCTCGGCGAAGCCACCAGCGCCGGCGCCTATGTGCGCAGCCACCAGCGCTGGAACGACTTCTCGCTGGCACTGGCCGAGTTCCACCGCCGGCATGACCTGTTCCTGACACCGACGCTCGCCCATCCGCCGATCCGCCACGGCCAGGGCGATCCGCCGCACTGGCAGCAGAACCTGCTCGCGCTGCTGCTCGGCAGCGGCGCGCTCGGCCTGCTCGCGCGGCTGGGCTGGCTGACCGGCACCATCGACCAGATCGCGCGCGACAACCTCATGTACGTACCCTTCACCCAGCTCGCCAACCTCACCGGCACGCCGGCGATGAGCGTGCCGCTGCACTGGTGCGCCGACGGACTGCCGCTGGGCGTGCAGTTCATCGGCCGCCTCGGCGACGAGGCCACGCTGCTGCAGCTCGCGGCCGAGCTCGAGGCCGCTCAACCCTGGTTCGATCGCGTGCCAGCGCTGGCCACGGCAGGTCTGGGCTGAGTTCATGGCCGCGACCGACCCGCGCCTCTACAGCGCCGCCGCCGAGCGCAATCGCGGCCCGATCCTCGAGGTGCTGCAACGGGTGCTGCCCGCCCACGGCAGCATGCTCGAGATCGCCAGTGGCAGCGGCCAGCATGCGCTGCATTTCGCGGCCGGCCTGCCCGGCTGGATCTGGCAACCGAGCGATGCCGATGCCTCGGCGCGCGCCTCGATCGCGGCTCACGCGGCCGCGGCCAAGCTGCCAAGGCTGCTGCCGCCGATCGCGCTCGATGTGTTGCAGCCATCCTCGGCAACGGCCGCAGCACTCGGTGTCTTCGACGCGGTCTTCTGCGCCAACCTGCTCCACATCGCGCCCTGGGCCGCCTGCGCCGGGTTGATGCAATTCGCTTCGCGGCACCTGCGACCTGCGGGCCGGCTGCTGGTCTACGGCCCCTTCATCGTCGAGGGCATCGACACCGCACCGAGCAATCTTGCCTTCGACCGCGACCTACGCTCGCGCGACCCGGCCTGGGGGCTGCGTCGCCTGGACGAGGTCGAGCGCGAGGCACGCGGCTCCGGCCTGCAAGCGCTCGAGCGCTTCGCCATGCCGGCCAACAACCAGCTCCTCGTCTTCGAGCGCGTGGCCTGAGGCGACAATCGCGCCCTCCCCGGACAGCCGCATGCACCAGCGCACCATCTTCGACACGCCGATCGTCAACACGCTGCTGCGTGGCTTCTCGATCGGCTTTCTCAAGCTCACCGGCTGGAAGGTCGAAGGCCAGCTGCCGCCCGGCGGCTACAAGTGCGTGCTGATCGCCGCGCCGCACACCAGCAACTGGGACCTGCCCTACACGCTGATGGTGTCCTTCGTGCTGCGCCTCAACGTCTACTGGATGGGCAAGGACACGCTCTTCAAACCGCCCTTCGCCGGTGTCATGAAATGGCTCGGCGGCATTCCGGTGCACCGGGACAAGTCCAGCAACCTGGTCGCCGCCTCGGCCGAGGCGATCAGGGAAGCCGACGGCCCGCTGGCACTGGTGGTGTCGCCCGAAGGCACGCGCAGCAAGACCAACTACTGGAAGACCGGCTTCTACTGGATCGCGGTCGGCGCCGAAGTGCCGATCGTGATGGCCTACATCGACTACGGACGCAAGGTGGCCGGCCTCGGGCCGGTGCTGGTGCCTACCGGCGAGGTCGAGCACGACATGCAGGTGGTCAAGGACTTCTACTCGACCATCCGCGGCAAGAACGCCAGGCAGTTCGAGGCATGACGATCCAAGCTCGCAACCCGTTGCACGGCATCACACTCGAGGCCATGCTGAACGAACTGGTCGAGCACTTCGGCTGGGATCAGCTTGGCCGCGAGATCACGATCCGCTGCTTCACCAGCGAACCGAGCATCGCGTCGAGCCTGAAGTTCCTGCGCAAGACGCCGTGGGCGCGCGAGAAGGTCGAGAGTCTCTACCTGTTCATGCTGCGCGAGCAGCGACGCAACGCGAGCCAGGATCGCTGATGGCCAGCCTCACGCAGATCGAGTTCGCGGTGCGCGGCGAGTACATCACCCTCGACGCGCTGCTCAAGGCGGCGGGCTTCGCCGGGAGTGGCGGTGCGGCCAAGGCGATGGTCGCCGCCGGCAAGGTGCAGGTCGACGGGCAGCAGGAACTGCGCAAGACCGCGAAGCTGCGCCCCGGCCAGGTGGTGGCACTGGCCGGGGCGCGGGTCCGGCTGGTGGCCGGATGAGACGAAGCCTGGGCGACGCTCAGCGCTTGCCGGCCAGCTTGATATCGCCGGCATCGACCGAGCCGCGCGCCGGCATCGAGCCGTTGATCTCCTGGTAGGCGAAGTCGAGTTCGCCGGCGGCGCGGGCACGCGCCAGTTCGGCGGTCACGATCGAGCGGCTGAACTGCCCGCTCGGCGTGGACTTCATCGCCACGACGGGCGGCATGCCGCCGATTTCGGCGGTGGCATGGTCGATCTCGCCGGCGGCGCGGGCGCGCTGCAGTTCGGCGGTGACTTCGGCACGCGTCAGCGGCGCGCTGCTCTGGGCCTGGGCGGCGATGGAAGCAAAAGCGGCGACGGCCAGGATCGACAGGGTGGCAATGGTCTTCACGGAGTTTCCTTTCGAGGGAGAAAGTGGAGGAGGCCGATGAAGACTAGTTTTTGCACCTCGCTGTCGTTAGCGACCTATTGCCGCCAGGGTGGTGACAAATTCACCTCTCAGCGCTCCTCGTCGAGCAGCCGCACCTTGATCTTGCGGCCCTTGACGGTGCCGGCGTTGAGCTTCTTCACCACCGCCTGCGCGATGCCGCGCTCGACCGCGAGGTAGGTGCTGAACTCGCCGATGTTGATCTTGCCGATCTGCGCGCCGGCGAAGCCCAGGTCCTTGGTCAACGCGCCGAGCAGGTCGCCGGCGCGAATCTTTTCCTTGCGGCCGCCGGCGATCTGCAGTGTCACCATCGGCGGCAGCAGCGGCCCGCCGGGCGCGGGCGTCAGCTCGGCGAGTTGATGCCATTCGGCCTCGGCACCCTGCATCACTTCGATGTTGCCGACGCGCCCCATCTCGTCGAGGCTGGCCAGGCTCAGCGCCCAGCCCTGCTCGCCGGCGCGGCCGGTGCGGCCGATGCGATGGGTGTGGATCTCGGCATCGGGCGTGACCTCGACGTTGATCACCGCCTCGAGTTGCGCGATGTCGAGCCCGCGCGCGGCGACGTCGGTCGCCACCAGCACCGAGCAGCTGCGGTTGGCGAACTGCACCAGCACCTGGTCGCGCTCGCGCTGGTCGAGGTCGCCGTGCAGCGCCAGCGCACAGACGCCCTGCGCCTTGAGCACCTCGCCCAGGTCGCGGCACTGGGCCTTGGTGTTGCAGAAGGCCAGCGTGCTCTGGGGCCGGTAATGCGCCAGCAGCAGCGAGACGGCATGCAGGCGCTCGTCCTCGCGCACCTGGTACCAGCGCTGGCGGATCGTGCCGGCGGCGTGCTGCTCGGCCACCTTCACGGTCTGCGGATCGCGCAGGAAGCGACGCGCGAGTTCGGCAATGCCCTCGGGGTAGGTCGCCGAGAACAGCAGCGTCTGGCGCTGCGCCGGGCAATGCTTGACCACCGCGACGATGTCGTCGTGGAAGCCCATGTCGAGCATGCGATCGGCCTCGTCGAGCACCAGGGTCTGCAGCGCCTTCAGTTCGAGGCTGCCGCGCTCCAGGTGGTCGAGCACCCGGCCCGGCGTGCCGACCGCGATCTGCGCGCCATGTTCGAGGCTCGATAGCTGGCCGCGCAGCGCAACGCCGCCGCACAGCGTCACGACCTTGATGTTGTCCTCGGCGCGCGCCAGGCGGCGGATCTCCTGCGTCACCTGGTCGGCCAGCTCGCGCGTGGGGCACAGCACCAGGGCCTGAGTCGCGAAGCTCTTCGCATCGAGGCGCTGCAGCAGCGCCAGCGCGAAGGCGGCGGTCTTGCCGCTGCCGGTCTTGGCCTGTGCGATCAGGTCCTTGCCGGCCAGTGCCAGCGGCAGGCTCGCGGCCTGGATGGCGGTCATCTCGGCATAGCCGAGCTGTTCGAGGTTGGCGAGCGCGGCGGCGCTCAGCGGCAGGGTCGAAAACGATGCGTTCATCCCGCATTATCGGGAAGGCATGTTCTTGACCGATGGCTACTGCACCAGCTCGAGGATCTCGATCTGCTCCGGCACCGTCTGGAAGGTGCCGGTGCCGGCCGGCATCGACATCAACGGCTTGAGGTTCGCATCGAACAGCCAGACGCTGGGATAGACCAGCTGGCGCGCGCGCTCGTCGCCGATGCTGCGCTGGAACTCGGCATAGGGCAGGCTCGCCCCACTGCCCTTGATGAACAGCGGCACGACACCCCCGTAGCGCAGCGAGCTGCGCAGGTCGACCACGATGTACTTGCGCTGGAACAGCGGCACCAGCTCGGCGGCGTTCCTGGTGAGGAAGGCCTCGTAGCGCCGGCAGTACGGGCACTCGGCCGCGCCGAGATAGACGTAGAGCGACTTGCCCTCCTGCCGGGCGCGGGCCTGCGCGGGGCCGAGATCGAACTCGGCGCGTTCGGGCAGCCCCGTGGCCTCGATCACCAGCGGCGCGTAGGCGCCCGGAATGCCGGCCGCCTGCGCCGCCCAAGCCACCAGGCCCAGCAGCAGTGCCAGCAGGCCGGCACGGCCGCGCTTCGGGCTCATGGCCGCAGTGCCGCTGCCGTTGGCGCTGCCGTCGTCGCTGTCGCCGCCGCGGCCTGGCCGGTGTCGACCCGCAAGGTGCCGACGAAGCGGCCTTCCTTGCTGTCCTCGGCCTCGACCTTCAACTCGCCCGGCCCCTGCGGCACGAAGTTGAACCTGAAGCTCGGGTTCTCGCTGACCGAGAAATCGAGATCGGCATCGAAGAGCTTGCGGCCGCCATAGCTGGCGCGGATCGAGCGCACGAAGTGCGGCGGGATGAACATCACCGTGATGTTGTTCAGCTCGAAGCCGGTGTCGTTGGGATGCACCACCGTCAACTCGACCGGCGTCGGTGCGCCGGCCTTGACGCCCTCGGGCAGCTTGAATTGCATCTTGCCGATGTTGTGCAGCTGGTCGCGGTTGGGCGGCGCCGAGCAACCGCCGGAAGTCTTGACGTAGCGCGAGTCCATGTGCAACTCGCCGTTGGAGAGCTCGGCGATCACGCGCACATGGCTGTACTCGTCGACCCGCAGCCGCGTCTCGAGATCGGCCTGGCCGATCTCGGGCGTCAGCTCGAAGGCGGCCGCCACCGGCGAAGGGTTCTTGTCGATCAACAGCGTCAGCCGCTTCACGTAGAGCGCGGGCGTCTGCGGCAGCAGCGAGACCACCTTGACCGGCACCGAGGCACCATAGGCCGCGCGCAGCGGCACGATGAGCTTGACGCGGCCCGAGTCGGTGGCGATCTCGCGCTGCTGGAACAACGCGGTGCGCAGCTTCTCCCATTCGGGCGAGGAGTCCGCGTGGCCCACGTTGCTCGGCAGGCCACCGACCGCGGCCAGCGCGGCGCCGCAACCCAGCGCCAGCGCCGCCGAGAGGGCGGTCCTGCGACCCGGAATCAAGGCCTTGCGATGCATCGGCGCTCTCCGTGCGGACTACTTGAACAACTGCTCGCGCTCGAGCCGCACGAACAGGATCGTGGCGTTGCGACGATGGGTCGACTCGACCTGGTCCCAGTCACCGAAGGCGGGCAGCGTGGCGGCGTCGGCCACCTCGCTGAGCGCGGTACCGGCGCCCAGCAACTCTAGCAGCCGGGCCTGGAGCGCGCCGAGGTAGCGCGCGTTGTCGGCGATCGCCGCCGGTGCCGCGACCGGCCCGTGACCGGGGACGATCTGCCGGACCGGCTGCCGACCCAGCGCCACCAGCGCCTTCTGCCAGCCGGCGACGTCGCTGTCGAGCAGGTCCGGAATGCGTCGGTTCTCGACCAGTCCGCCGGCGAAGAGCACGCCGGATTCGGCGTCGAGCAGCGCCACGTCGCCCGGACCGCTCGAGTGGCCGAGGAAGATCACCTGCAGCGGGCGGCCGATCAGCTCGAGTCCATGCGACTCGTCGAACTCCTGCTCGGGCTTGACGATCGCGGTGCCGCGCATCTCTTCCTCGCCGAGCGTGCGCTTCAGGTTCTTGAGGCAGGTCTCGCAGCGCGCCGCCATCAGCCGCGAAGCGAGCCGGTGCATGCGCACCGGGATGCCGCGCTCCTGGAAGGCCAGCGCGCCGAACAGGAACTCCTGCTTGGTCTGGGTCAGCAGCAGCAGCTTGATCGGTTGATCGGTGGTGCGCGCGATCGCCGCCAGCAGCGCCTGGCCGTGGCGGTAGGAGGTGCCGCTGTCGATCGCGACCACGCCCTGCGGCCCGACGATGAAGCCGGCATTGCCGATGCGTCCGCGGTTGGCCGGCTCGACCTCGCCGCCGCTGCCCGCAAGCATGTAGACGCCGGGCGCGATCCGCGTCACGGCTGCCGGCGGTTCGACGGCATCGGCCGCCATCGCCCGACCCGCCAGCCCGGCCAGCAGCAACAGCAGCCACGGCAGCAGCAATGCGGCCAGGGCCCGCCCGCCGACGGCTTCAGGTGAACGTCGATGTCGCACCGGGGTGATTCTGCGTGACAAGGCGCCGCGATCCGGCCGAGGCACCCTGCCCATGACTGACGTGTGCCTTCGACGCCAGGCTCGCTAGAGTGCACGCGGGCACCGCCAGTCCGGCGCGGCATCCACGAAACCTGCAGCAGTCCAGGAGGACCGATTGGAGCCCGACCTCATTTCCACCGAGTTTGCGGCCTGGTGGGCCGCGCTGCTGACCACGGTCTCCGCGCCCCGAGGCGCCTTGGCCGTCGGCGCCGAAGTGCTGGCCTTCGTGCTCGCGCTGCTCGGCGCCTATGCCCGCACCATGGTGCCGCTGCGCTGGCTGGCGGCTGCCGCCGGCGTGGCATCGCTGGTCTACGCCGTGCTCTATCCGGCGCCGGTGACGCTGATCACCGCGGGCATCCTGCTGCCGATCAACGTCTATCGGGTGATCGAGATCACGCGGCTGACCCGACACGTGCGACGCGCCTGCGTGGACGCCGACATGGCAGGCCTGTGGCTCAAGCCCTACATGCACGCGCTGCACCTGCAGCCGGGCCAGGTCCTGTTCAAGAAGGGCGACGAGGCCGATCGCCTGTACATGCTCGTCGAAGGCGAGGCGCAACTGGTGGAGATCGCCCAGGCCATCGAGCCGGGGCGCATCTTCGGCGAGATTGCGCTGTTCTCGCCCGAGAAGACGCGCACCCAGAGCGTGCGGGCATTGAGCGCCTGCACGCTGCTGGAGATCGAGGCCAGCACGGTCAAGGAGCTGTACTACCAGAACCCCGCATTCGGCTTTCACATGATCGAACTGCTGGTGGGGCGCCTCACCACCGACGTGCACCGGTTCGAGCGCCAGCTCGCGGCCGGCCAGGCGCAACCGAGCGCGTGAGCCGCGCTGGCGGCAGAACTGAACTTTCGGGCCGGACCCCGGGTCAGACCGGAGCTTGGGCGCAGGCCGTATGCTTGCGCCTTCTCCATGGAGCCTGATCGATGAAAAGCTGGTTGATTGCACTTTCCCTGGCCATCGGCGCGACGATGTCGCTGGCGCCGATCGATGCCGAGGCCAAGCGTCTGGGTGGCGGCAAATCGGCCGGCATGCAGCGCCAGGCGCCGGCCAAGCCGGCCGACAGCCCGAATGCGACCCCGGCCCAGCCGGCGCAGCCTTCCAACGCGGCCGCACCGGCAACCGCCGGGGCGGGCGCGGGTGCCGCGGCCGCCGGCAAGCGGTCCTGGATGGGTCCGATCGCCGGCATCGCCGCCGGCCTGGGCATTGCCGCACTGATGAGCCACCTCGGCATGGGCGAGGCCTTCGGCAACTTCCTGACCGTGCTGCTGCTGGCCGGCGTGGCCTTCTTCGTGATCCGCTGGCTGATGGGCCGCATGAGCAGCAAGCCGAACGCGGGCCCGCAACTGGCGGGCGCTGGTGCCGGGGCAGCGGCTCCAACCCGGCAGATCGACCTGCGACCCCAGCAGGGCACCGAGACGATGCAGCGCACCACCGCCGAGCCGGCGGCAGCTGCGCTGGCTCAGCCGACTGCCGCCGCGGCAGTGGCGGCGCGTCCCGAGGGCTTCGATGCCGAGGCCTTCGAGCGCATCGCCAAGATGATCTTCATCCGCCTGCAGGCCGCCAACGACGCCGGCGCAGTCGAAGACCTGCGCAAGTTCACGACGCCGGAGCTGTTTGCCTCGCTGCGCCTGGACCTGCAGGAGCGCCACGGCGCGGCCCAGCAGACCGACGTGCTGCAACTCGAGGCCAAGGTGGTCGACACCGCGCAGGAAGACGGCCAGTGGATCGCCACGGTGCGTTTCCGCGGCCTGATCCGCGAGCAGAGCGAGTCGGCGGCCGAGCCCTTCGATGAGCTGTGGCATCTGGTGCGTCCGCTCGACAACAGCCGCGAGTGGGCCATCGCCGGGATCACGCAAGCCGCGTGAACCCCTGAGGCGCAATGACGACGGCGGCTTCGGCCGCCGTTTTTCCTTGCAAGAATCCGCACTTCAGCAGCCCTAGCTACCGATTTCCCATGCCCACTTCGCTTCCGCCCGGCCTGCGCCGCCGCTCCCTGCTTGCCGCCGGCCTGGCCGGCGCCGCCGTCACCACCCTGCCCGGCTGCGCCGGCACGGCAGCCACCGACAAGGCGGCCGCGGCTGCTCCCGCAGCCGCTCCGGCCGGCGCGGTGCTGCAACCCAACGCCAACCTCTTCGCCCAGGGCATCACGCCGGTGCCGATGGCGCTGGTCACCAAGGTCGCGCCCTACACCGAGTTCCGCGGCCACGGCTTCGTCGACTGGCATCCGCAGCGCGATGAGATGGTGGTCGCCCATCGCCGCGCCGGCGCCAACACCGCGCAGCTGTTTCGCGTCGCCGCACCGCTGGCCGAGCCCGAGCAGCTGACCGACTTCGCCGACCCGGTGACCGAGGCCACGTTCGAGCCGCGCGCCGGCAAGTACCTCGTCTTCTCGCGCAGCAGTGGCGGCAACGAGGCCTACCAGCTCTACCGGCTCGACCTCGACGGTCGCGTCGTGACGCCGCTGACCAACCCCGACGAGCGCCACGAGGCACTCGGCTGGCTGCGCGGCAGCGGCCAGCTGATCCACAGCTCGGTGCCGCTCGACCGCACCGCACAGGGCGGCACCCGCGCCAACCCGAGCACCTCGATCTGGATCCTCGACCCGCTCAAGCCCGAGGGCCGGCGCAAGCTGGCCGAGCTGCCCGGCGTCGGTTGGTTCGGCGGCGTCGTCGCGCGCGACGACAAGCAGGTCGCGGTGGTGCGCTACATCTCGGCCAACGAATCGCAGATCTGGTTGCTCGACGTCGCCAGCGGTGCCTCGAAGCAACTGCTGCCGGCGGCCGGCGAGACGCTGCGCGCGAGCCACTTCCCGGCCGCCTTCGCGCCCGACGGCAAGAGCCTGTTCCTGAGCAGCGACCGCGCCAGCGAGTTCCGCGAACTGATGCGCCTGGACCTCGCCAGCGGCACGCTGCAGCGCGTCTCGGCGCACATTCCGTGGGACCTGTCGCGTGCCAGCCTGAGCGACGACGGCAGCCGCATCGCCGCCACCTTCAACGTCGACGCGCAGCAGGAACTGCGCCTCTTCGATGCCCGCAGCGGCAAGGAACTGCCGGCGCCGAAGCTGCCGGCCGGCAGCGTCAGCCAGCCCGAGTTCCACCCCGCCAGCGCCCGCCTGGCCTTCGCGCTCAACAGCGCGCAGAGCCCGAGCCAGCTGTTCACGCTCGACACCGGCGGCACCGTCAAGCAGTGGACCCGCGCCTACACGCCGCCCGGCATCGACACCGCGGCCTTCCCCGACCAGCGCATCGTGCGCTGGAAGAGCTTCGACGGGCTGCCGATCAGCGGCGTGCTGAGCATGCCGCCCAAGCGCTTCAAGGGCCCCCGCCCCGTGATCATGATGGTCCACGGCGGCCCCGAGGCGCAGGCCGACCTCGGCTTCATGGGGCGCTGGAACTATGTCGTCAACGAGCTCGGCATCGCGATCATCCAGCCCAACGTGCGCGGCTCGGCCGGTTACGGCAAGAGCTTCCTCGCGCTCGACAACGGCTTCAAGCGCGAGGACTCGGTCAAGGATCTCGGCGCGCTGCTCGACTGGATCAAGACCCAGCCCGAGCTCGACGCCTCGCGCGTGCTGGTCACCGGCGGCAGCTACGGCGGCTACATGAGCCTGGCCACCAGCGTGCACTACGCCGACCGCATTGCCGGCGCGGTCGACGTGGTCGGCATCAGCAACTTCGTCACCTTCCTCACCAACACCGAGAGCTACCGGCGCGACCTGCGCCGCGTCGAGTACGGCGACGAGCGCGACCCTGCGATGCGCGAGTTCCTCGAGAAGATCTCGCCGCTCAACAACGCCCAGAAGATCAGGAAGCCGCTGTTCGTGGTGCAGGGCAAGAACGACCCGCGGGTGCCGGTCACCGAGGCCGAGCAGATCGTCGCCAAGGTGCGTGCGCAGGGCACGCCGGTCTGGTACCTGCGCGCCGAGAACGAGGGTCACGGCTTCGCCCGCAAGGAGAACGCCGACTACCAGTTCTACGCGACGGTCGGCTTCCTCGAGCAGACCCTGCTGCGCTGATCGGCGCATCGACGCGAGGCGGCCATGGGCGTGCAGCTGAACCACACCATCATCTGGTGTCGTGACAAGCAGGCCTCGGCCGCCTTCCTCACCGGACTGCTTGGCCTGCCGGCCGCGGTGCCCTTCGGGCCGATGCTGGTCGTACGGCTCGACAACGATGTCTCGGTCGACTTCTACGAGAACGACGGCGAGATCTCGCTGCAGCACTACGCCTACCTGGTCAGCGAAGCCGAGTTCGATGCCATCTTCGCGCGCATACGCGAGCGCGGCCTGTCCTACTGGGCCGACCCGGCCAAGCTGCAGGCCGCCGAGATCTACCGGCTGCATGGCGGGCGCGGCGTGTACTTCGACGATCCCGACGGGCATCTGCTCGAGGTCATGACGCGGCCCTACCCGGTCGGTGCCGCCTAGGATTCGGTGATGGGCCTGCGCGCGCTGCCCCTGCCCGATGCGGTGTCCGGCCGCGTCTGGCTCGGCCCGATGCCGGGCCGCCTCGAGCCCTGGCCGGAGTTCCTGGACTTGGCGCGGGCTGCCGGGTTGACACAGGTGCTGTGCCTGACGCCACGCGACGAGCTGGCGCGACTCTCGCCCGCCTACGACACCGCGATCCGCACCGGCGCCCTGCCCTTTGCCTGGCAGCCGCTGCCGATGGATGACTACGGCCTGGCCGCCGACGCGGCCCGCTTCGTCGCCGGCATCGAGACCGCCGCGCTGGCGCTGGAGCGCGGCGAGGTGCTGCTGCTGCACTGCGCGGCCGGCATCGGCCGCACCGGCACCGCGGCCGCCTGCCTGCTCAAGCGCCTGGGCCTGCCCACCGAGCAGGCGTTGCGGCGCGTGCAGCAGGCCGGCTCGAACCCGCAGAGCGCGTTGCAGTCCGGCCTGATCGAGCGCTTCTGAGCGAGTGCCGATGGGAGTCGAGCCGGGCTTCGAGTGCCTGCACGAGGACGAGTCGCTGCTCGTCGTCCTCAAGCCCGCCGGGCTGCTGGCCGTACCCGGCCGCGGCGCCGACAAGGCCGACTGCCTGAGCGCCCGCGTGCAGGCGCGCTGGCCCGAGGCGCTGGTGGTGCACCGGCTCGACGAGGCGACGTCGGGCCTGATGCTGTTCGCACGCTCGCTCGAGATCCAGCGCGCGCTCGGCCGCGCCTTCGAGTCACGCGCGGTCGACAAGCGCTACGAGGCGATCGTCGGCGGCCACCTCGGGGCGCTCAATGCGGACGACGCCTGGGGCACGATCGACGCCCCGCTCGCGGCCGACTGGCCCAACCGGCCGCGCCAGCAGGTCGACGCGCGGCGCGGCAAGCCATCGCAGACGCGCTGGCGCTTGCGAGGCCACGCGCAAGGCCACACGCGCGTCGAACTGCAGCCGCTCAGCGGCCGCACCCACCAGCTGCGCGTGCACCTGGCCTGGCTCGGCCACCCGATCCTCGGCGACCGGCTCTACGCGCCGCCGGCGCTGCAGGCGGCGGCGCCGCGCCTGCTGCTGCATGCCACCGCGCTGGGCCTGGACCATCCGCGCAGCGGTGTGCCGCTGCGCTTCGCCAGCGCGGCGCCGTTCTGAACCCGGGCTCCCGCCCGGGGCACCGGCTCAGTCGGCAGCAAAGCAATAGAAGCGGCCGGCGCCGCCGACGCGCACCAGCGCCTCCTGGCTGCAGCCGGGCGTCTGGTGCGAGAAGTTCCACGAGGTGGCCCAGTTCTCGGGCAGCGGACCGACGCGGTCGTGGTGCCCGACGATCGCCGAACCCTCGCCGCTCTTGGTCCAGGCGCCGCAGGTGGTATCGGTCTGCGGCGCGAAGGCGGTGCCATCGGCGCGCGAGCCGGTCAGCATGTCGTGCTCGAGGGGCTTTTCGCCTCGCCCCGGCACCGCGTTGCCGCGTTCGTCGAGCGCGCTGGTCTTGCTGATGTTGTTGCCGTTGTGCAGATGACCGAGGTCGCGCGCGATCAACTCGCCCTTGGCATTGAACCAGGGGCCCTTGCCGATGCGGTCGCGCGCGTTGACCGAGGGCACGGCCGGGGTGGTGGCCGAGGCGAAGGCGCCGGGCACGCTGAGGTAGGCGCGCCAGGTCTTGGCACCCGCACCGGCCGCGCCGGCGAGCTTCTGGCACAGCGCGTCGGCGCCGGCCAGGCCACCGAGGTCGCCCCCCTTGCCGCTGCCGGTGCTGGTGACGAAGAAGCTCATCGGTCCGGTCGGTGGCTGGGTCGCACAGGCGGCCAACAGGGCAGCCGCCGCGGCACCCAGGGCCAGGACTCGCAGTTTGCGCATGGTCAGTCTCCTTCGGGATCGGGAACGAGGCTGCGTGTATACCGCGCGCGCCGGCGCAGCGTGGCTCAGGGTGTTCCCGGGCACCCGAGGCACTCGCGCGGCGCCGCCGTCGAGGGCCGCGCCAACTCGAGCACGCCACAGGCGCCGGGCAACCCTGCACCGGCGTCTCGAGCCGCTAGGCGCTGGCTATGCTCGCGCCCGCGCCGCGGCGCCCCGCCGGCAACATCACGCTCATCCCAGCCCCATGTCCAGATCCAGAATCACCGTGTCGCTCCTGAGTTCGGCCCTCGCGCTCGGCGCCGCCGCAGGCGCACTGGCGGCCAAGCCCTCAACGAGCGCACCCGCAACCAGCACGATGAACACCGCAGCGGCCGACAGCTCGCCGGACGGCGCCTTCGACGCCGTTGGCACCCGCTTCATCGAGGCGCTGTGGCGCGTCGATCCCGAGGCCGCCGTGGCCGCGGGCCGCTACGAACTGGCCTCGACGCTGCGCATTCCAGACGACGCCGCACGTGCCCGGCAACTGGCCTTCACCGAGGAGTGGCTGCAGACCTTCGGCCGCATCGACGCCACGCGGCTGTCGACGCGCCAGCGCACGGACCTCGGCCTGCTGCTTAACAAGCTCGAGTCGGACCGCTGGCACATCGGCAGCTTCCGCGAGCATCAGTGGAACCCGGCCGTCTACAACGTGGCCGGGCCGATCGACCTGATCCTCGCCACCGACTACGCCCCCAGGCCGCAGCGCCTGCGCGCGCTGCTCGCGCGCATCGACGCCATCCCGGCCTACTACCGCGCCGCCCGGGCCAGCCTCGATCGACCGACGCGGGAACACACGAAGCTGGCGATCGAGCAGGCACCCGGCGTGCTCGGCGTGCTGGCCGATCTGGGCAAGGCGGCCGAGGCTTCGACGCTGAGCCCCGCCGAGCGCAAGCTGTTCGCGCAGCGCCTGGCGGCGGCGAAGGCTGCGGTGCAGGACTATGCCGACTACCTCGTCGGGCTCGACCAGCGGCTCGCGACCGAGGGCAGCGCGCGCTCGTTTCGCATCGGCAAGGCGCTGTACGAGCCCAAGTTCGGCTTCGACATCCAGTCCGGCAGCAGTGCCGAGCAGACGTACCGCAAGGCGCTGGCCGCACGCGAGCAGTTGCTGACGCGCATGGACGCGCTCGCCGACGAGCTCTGGCCCAAGGTGATGGGCGATGCGCCCAGGCCAGCCGATCGCACGCAGAAGATCGGCCTGGTGATCGAGCGGCTCTCGGCCCGGCATGTGGCGCGCGAGGACTTCTTCAAGGAGATCCGGCGCCAGATCCCGGAGCTGCAGGACTGGGTGGTCCGCAACGACCTGCTGACGATGGATCCGAAGAAGCCGCTGGTGGTGCGCGAGACGCCGCTCTACCAGCGCGGCGTGGCCGGCGCGGGCATCGAGGCGCCCGGCCCCTACCGGCCGCAGGACCGCACCTACTACAACGTCACGCCCTTCGACGGTCTCAGCGCCGCCCAGGCCGAAAGCAACCTGCGCGAATACAACCACTGGATCCTGCAGATCCTCAACATCCACGAGGCCATCCCCGGCCACTACACGCAGCTGGTTTACGCCAACAAGTCGCCGTCGCTGGTGAAGTCGCTGTTCGGCAACGGCGCGATGGTCGAGGGCTGGGCGGTCTACAGCGAGCGGATGATGCTGGAGTCGGGCTACGGCGAGCACGCACCCGAGATGTGGCTGATGTACAGCAAGTGGAACCTGCGCAGCGTCACCAACACCATCCTCGACTACAGCGTGCATGTGCTCGGCATGAGCGAGGCCGAGGCGATGGACCTGCTGACGCGCCAGGCCTTCCAGACCGAGGAAGAGGCGCGCGGCAAATGGAGGCGCGTGCAGCTCAGCTCGGTGCAACTGACCAGCTACTTCAGCGGCTACAGCGAGATCATGGCGCTGCGCGAACAGCGCAAGCAGGCGCTCGGCGAGAAGTTCAGGCTCAAGGACTTCCACGAGCAGCTGCTCGGCTACGGCAGCGCGCCGGTGCGCGTGATCCGGGAGCTGATGCTGCAGTAGCGGGCGCGCTAGGCACCGTCGCGCGGCGGGCCTGTCTTATGATGATTCGCGATGTCCTTCGCGCGCACCAAGGTCCTGCAGCCACGCCCGCGCGCCGGGCTGCTGATGGCACGACCACGGCTAGAGCAGGCACTGCTGGCAGCACTCGACAGCCATCGCGCGCTGCTCGTCTGCGCCCCGGCCGGCTACGGCAAGACGGCGATGCTGGGCCGCGCGATCGAGCAGCTGCCGGCCGGCCATGCCGCGGCCTGGGTCTCGCTCGACGAGGGTGACGACCTGCACCGGCTGCTGGCCTGCCTGATGGCCGCGCTCGAGCCCTTCGACCCGCCGTGGCGCACCTCTCCCGAGGGCCTGATGACCGCCGCGACCCGGCCCGGCGGCAACGCCCGGCAGGCGGTCGCCGCCGAGATCGTCAACACCCTCGACGCCTGCGACGTGGCGCACGGCGTGATCGTGCTCGACGACCTGCACCATCTGCACGACGAGGCCAGCATCGCCTTCCTCGACCACTGGCTGCAGCGCATGAGCCCGCGCTGGACGGTGGCGATGGCGGCGCGCCACGAGCCGCCGCTGCGGCTGGCGCGCTTGCGCGCGGCCGGCGAACTGATCGACTTCGGCGAGTCGCAGCTGCGCTTCGCGCGCGACGAGGTGCGCTCGCTGGTGGCCGGCGCCGGCATCGACGCCGAGGCCGCCGACGCGCTGCATGCGCGCACCGCCGGCTGGGCCGCCGGCCTGCGGCTGGCACTCAACGGCGCCCGCGGCGGCAGCGCCGGCAGCACGATCGACCGCCAGGCCTTCGACTTCCTCGCCACCGAGGTACTGGCGCGCATCGACCCCGCGCTGCGCGAGTTCCTGTTGCTGTCCTGCGTGCTGCCCGAGCTCGACGCGGCGCGCTGCGCCTTCGTCACCGGCATCGCGCAGCCGGCGCGCTGGCTCGAGCAGATCGAACGGCTCGGGCTGTTCGCGACCGTGGTCGAGGACGACGCCACGCCGACGCTGCGCCTGCACGAGCTGTTCCGCGAGGCGCTGCAACACCGGCTGCGGCTCGAGCGACCCGACGAATGGCCGCTGCTGCTGGCGCGCGCGGCCGAGGTCGAGCCGGACCCGGTGCGGCGCCAGGCGCTGCTGCTGGCGGCCGGCCGGCCCGAGCAGGCAGCGCAGTCGCTGCGCGCCGGCGGCGCCAGCATGCTGATCACCCAGGGCGGCATCGAGACCCTGCTCGGCCTGTGCCGCCAGTTCCCGCCCGAGTTCGCCGCCACCAGCCCCGAGTTGCAGCACGTTGCGGGCATGGCCAAGTGGACGGTCTGGGACGCCCGCGCCGCCGAGCGTCACTTCACGCTGGCCGATGCGCTGTTCGGCGCGCGCGGCGACCCGGTTGCGGCGCAGATCGCGCGCGGCCAGCGTGCGATCACGCTGATCGGCCTCGGCCGGCTCGGCGACGCCGGCGCGCTGATCGCCTCGCTGTTCGAGCAGCCGCTGGCCGGCGAGGCGCGCATCGTCGCGCTGCTGGCGCGCACCTGGCACACGATGGAGTGCGGCGCCTTCGACGCGGTGGCGCCCTGCTTCGAGGCGCTGGTGGACGCGCTCGAGGAACGGCCCAGCATCGACAGCTGGTTCTACGGCGTGCCACCGCCGCGCCAGACACCCTGCCGCGGCATCGAGCCGGCGCTGGCGCGCTGGGCCGCCGGTGCGATGGCGGTGGCCGGCGACCGCCCGCTGCCGCTGCGCACCTCGGCGCTGCACACCCGCGCCTGGCTCGCCCTGTGGCAGGGCCGGCTCGACGAATGCGGCGAGTTGCTGGAGCGCGCCGAGGCCGACGCCCAGTGGGTCGGCCAGCATGTGGTCGCGCGCAGCCACGGGCTGGCGCTGCGCGCGATGCTGGCGGCGCTGCGCGGCGAGCGTGAGACTGCGCTGCAGGCAATGCGCACCCGCATCGGCGAGCACCCGGACAGCTACGGCGACTGGGGCCTGTGGCATCTGCTGTTCTTCGCCTGCCGCGTCGCCTCGGCCTGCGCCGACGCGGCCTCGCTGCGCGAGTGGCTGCAGCGCCTGCTCGCGCTGCAACCCGGGCTGCCCGACGCCGACGCGGCGCGGCTGCGTCCGTCGCAGGCCATGCAGGGCACGCTGGCGGCGCTCGAAGGTCGGCGCGCGCAGGCGATCGCGCTGTGGCGCGCGGCACTCGAACACGAGGAGCAGATCGACCTGCTCGGCCAGGCCGGCGACGTGCGCGCACGGTTGGCGCTGGCGCTGGCGCAGGAGCAGCAGCCGCAGCAGGCGGCCGCGGTGCTGGCGCCGCTGCTGGACAAGCCCGAGGCGCGTCCGGGTGGCACGCTGCTGGCCGCCGACGCGCTCTGCGCGCTGGCGGCGCTGCGCTGGAAAGAGTTGCTCGACGGTCGGCAGCAGGCCCTGCTCGCGCGCTGGGCCGAATCGCTGCAGGGCCGGCGCGATGCGGCCTGCTGCGCGCAGCTGGACGCCGACTGCGCAGCGCCGACCGCGCGGGCGTCCGCCGCCGAGGGTCCGCTGAGCACGCGCGAACTCGAGGTGCTGGCGCAGATCGCCGACGGTGCGAGCAACAAGCTGATCGCGCGTTCGCTCGACCTGAGCCCGCACACCGTCAAGCGCCATGTGGCCCACATCCTCGGCAAGCTCGACCTCGCCTCGCGCGGCCAGGCCGCGGCCTGGTACCACGCCGAAGCGGCCGCGGCGCTGCGCCGGCCGCGCTGAGCCGGCTCAGCCGGGGAACGAGGCAAAGGGACCCTTGGGTTCCTGCCCCGGCGGCAGGTAGGCCGGCGCCGGCTGGCCGGCTGGGCCGAGCGCACGCACGTAGTGGTAGATCGCGCGCAGGTCGGCGTCGGACATCGCGTGCAGGTTGAACCACGGCATCGGCGGCCGCGGCTGGAAGCTGCGCGCGGTGCGCAGCCACGAAGCCTCGTTGTGCTGCTGCATGTAGAGCCGCAGGTTGCTGGGGTAGGTCGTGCCCCAGGGCCCGCGCCAGCCGAAGCTGTCCCCGGTGAGCCACAGCTTCTCGTCGACCTTGCCGGCGTTGGCGAGGTAGCCCGGCGTGTGGCAGTCGTTGCAGCCGGTGATCCGCACCAGGTAGCGCCCGTGATCGACCAGGGCCTGGCGCTCGGCGCTCGCGCCCTTGGCCGACGCCGTCTGCTGCGCCAGTGCCGGTGGCGGTGTCAGGCCTTCGGCGACCAGCACGACCCAGGGGGCAGCCTGCACCAGCAGGACCGCGGTGGCGCCGAGACCGCGTCGGATGAAGTTCATGGTGCTCTCCAGGTGATGCGTTGAGGGACGCCTTCAGTCTGGTCGCTGCCGGTTCGGCCGCCATCGGCCGCATGGGCCATCGCGAAGAGCCATCGGGGATGGCCGCGTCCGCCGACCGATGGCTCTTCGGCGTGGCTCCTGCGGCCGATGCCGCATCGCGCCGCGTTGCCGAGACTGCTTGCCAGGCACCGCGAATCCCAGCCGCAGCGCCCCGCTCCCCCACCCACGAACCCGAGAGCCCACACCATGGAACTGACCGCCACCGCTCCCGTCGCCAGCGCGAGCCGCCACGCGCGCCACGACACGTACCGCAACATCCACAAGGCGCTGCGCGCGCTGATGTTCGACACGCTGGCCCGCATCGGCCGCGTCGACATCGAGGACAGGGAGGATCTCGACGCCACGCTGGCGCGCCTCGACCGCCTGCTGGCGCACCTGCGCAGCCATGTGGCGCACGAGAACGAGTTCATCCACGCGGCCATCGAAGCGCGCCGACCCAGCGCGGCGCAGACCACGGCCGGCCAGCACGTCGAGCACCTGGCCAGCATCGCGGCGCTGGCCGACGAGGCGCAGGCGCTGCGCGCCGCCGCCGTCGACCAGCGGCCACCGCTCGCGCTGCGCCTGTACCGCCACCTGGCGCTCTTCATCGCCGAGAACCTCGAGCACATGCACTTCGAGGAAACGACCAACAACGCCACCCTGTGGGCGCTCTACAGCGACGCCGAACTCGACGAGATCCACGGACGGCTGGTCGCCCACCTCGACCCGCGCATCCTGACCGAGGTGCTCGGCTGGATGGCAGCCGCGCTCAACCCCCAGGAACTGGCCGAGTTGGTGATCGGGATGCAGCGCGAGGCGCCGCCCGAGGCGATGCGCGCGGCGCTGGCCGAGATCCGCCCGCGCCTGGACGAGCGTTGCTGGGCCCGGCTCGCGCGCGCCATCGGCCTGCCGCCGGCGCCCGGCCTGGTCGAGGCCTGAACCCTTCCCGCACTCTCGAACCGAACGGAGATCGCCCCATGAACAGCCGCCCCACCCTCCATCCCTCCGTGCTGCTGCCGCTGCTGGCCCTGCTGCTCGCCGCCCAGCCGCTGCTGGCCGGCGAACGCTGCACCGACATGCCAACGAGCGGCAGCAAGCCCGCCGCCGCGCAACGCGCCAAGGCAGCGCCCGCGCCGAAGGCCGACACGGTCGACCCGACCGTGGTGCTCGACGTCAACCACCCGCAGTTTGCCGAGCGCATGGTCGAGCACTACCGGCGCTGGGTCGCCGAGCAGGACGCCGCCGCGCGACCGGCCGAACTGGCGGCGCGCTAGCCAGGCGCTCAGCCGGCCGCGTCGAAGGCAGTGCGCACCCAGCCGAGCAACTCGGCGTCGATCTCGGCCGCGCTCGACAGCCGCACGCTGTACTGGCACATGCCGCCGGCCGGCAGCGACTTGAGCCGCGCCGCCGCCGGCAGTTCCTTCGCGTTGAGGCCGAGCTCGAGCTGCTCCTTGGTGGCCGGCCCGAGCATCGCGAACTGCTTCTTGCGGCGCAGGCTGATGTAGCTCTTCTTCGGCGCCTTCTCGTGCGGGCCGAGCTTGTCGATCTCGGCGCTCAACTGCTCGTGCAGCGCACGCAGGTGGGCCTTGGGTCCGGCGTAGATGGCGGCCAGCGGGTCGGCACCGGCCGTCGCCGGCGCCTCGGCCTGCGCTTTGGCCAGCAGCGCGACGGTGTTCGCGTCGCCGTAGCCGAGGCCGAGGCGCTGCATCAGCATGCTTCGCTGCTCGCCGATCTTGGCCAGGCCGCTGGCCTGGATCAGCCGGCACAGGGCCTCGAAGCTCTGGCCGGTTCGCGCCTCGATGTTGCGCAACTGGGTGGCGGTGGCGGCTTGCGGATCGGCCATGGTCGTCTCCTCGTGGTGGTCGGGATCACAGGGGCCAGTGTTCGCTGCGGGTGCGCCCCGGCAGCACGAACTCGAGCCAGTCGAAGGCGATGTACATCAAGCGCGTTGCCAGCGGTGGACGGCCGCGCTCGGCGATCGCCTTCAGGTTGCGCAGGATCGTGTCGCCGCCCTGCTGCATGCTCTTGGCGGTGCGGGTGCCGGCCGGCATGCCGCTCACGCGCAGCGTGACCTGAACGCCGCCAGCCACCGGCTTGAGGTCGTAGGCCACTTGGCAGACCGGGTCGTCGTACTGCGTGAAGCGGTGGCTGTGGACGAAGCGGCGCGGCGGATCGAACTCGAGCACCTCGCCGACCACCATCACGTGCTTTCCGCTGCCGGTGCGCATCTGCATGGCTGCACCAGGAACCAGACCTGTGGTGTGCAACCAGGCGTTGAACACCGCGCCCTGGGCCTCGTCGGTCTTGGTCAGCTCGCGCCAGACGCGCTGCAGGTCGGCCTCGATGACGATGCGGAAGATCGCGTCCGCGGAGGTCATGTGCTCAGCCATGGCGGCGTCCTTTCTTGGGCGGGGTCGGAAGGCGGGTCACTTCGGCGCCCTCGGCGCTGAACTTGAGCTGCGTCAGGCGCGCGGCCCAGTAGGCGCTGAACTCGGTGGTCCAGCGCTGGTGGATCCACTGGATCGGCGTCGGGTTGAACCACAGCAGCCGCTCGCGGCCCGAACGCTCGGCAATCACCAGGTCGGCCGCCTCGAGCGTCGTGAGGTGCTTCATCACCGCGAAGCGGCCGATCTCGTTGTCGAAATGCTCGCAGACGCGGTTGACGTTGCAGCCGGGCTCGCGCTTGAGCACGTCGAGGATGCGCCGGCGCGGCTCCGAAGCGAGCGCGAAGAACAGCGCATCGAGCTGGTCGGCATCGGGGGCTGGATCGCGTCTCATATGTGACCATATAGTCACCTATAACACCCAGCATGTCAAGCCGGACCCTGCGTTCGGTGGGGCTCGTTCAGCGCCGCTTCGGCCTCGGCGGCGCAGCCGGCGCTGGCTCGAGGGCCGCCAGCGCATCGAGCAGCGCGCGCACGCGCGCCGGCACCATGCGGTTGCCCGGCATCACGGCGTGGATCGGCATCGGCGGCGGGCGCTGCGGCGCCAGCACTTCGACCAGGCGGCCGGTGGCAATCTCGTCGATGCACATGTTGTCCGGCACCTGGGCCAGGCCGAGCCCGAGGACGGCCGCCTGCACCATCGCCTCGCCGTCGTTGAAGCGCAGGCCCTGCGCCGGCTGCAGTGCCACGGGGCGGCCGTTGGCAACGAACTGCTGCGGCCGGTCGCGGCCACTGCCGGGCATGCGAAAGAGGATGTGCCGATGCCCGGCCAGTGCCTCCAGCGTGCGCGGCGTGCCGTGGCGCCGCAGGTACGAAGGTGCTGCCACCATCAGCAGTTGTTGGCTCGCGAAGCGGCGCGCGACCAGCGTCGAGTCGTGCAGTTCGCCGACGCGGATGGCGACGTCGATGCTGTCCTTGACCAGGTCGACGTAGGCATCCGACAGGCGCGCGTCGAGCTCCAGCCCCGGGTGCTGCTGCAGCAGCCGCGCCAGCAGCGGCAGCATCACGCGCCGGCCGAAGACGATCGGCATGTCGATGCGCAGCGTGCCGCTCGGCGCGGCGCGGGCGCCGGCCGCCTCCGACTGCAGTTCCTCGAGTTCGGCCAGCACCCGCTGGCAGCGCTGGAACAGCCGCTCGCCATCGACCGTGAGGCTGACCTGGCGCGTGGTGCGATGAAACAGCCGCAAGCCGAGCGAGGCCTCGAGGCGTGCCACCGCCTTGGCCAGCGTCGACGGCGAGGTTCCCATCTCGCGCGCCGCGGCCGCGAAGCCGCCGCGCTTGGCGGTCTCGGAGAAGGCCAGCAAGGGCTGTAGTCCGTGCATCGCGGTGACCCTCATTGAAGAAGAATGTTCTTCAATCTTAGGCCATACACCCCTCTTCTCCGGGCTCGGATCGCTGGCAATACTGGCACTGCCCGAGCCGCCGCGGGCAATGCCAGTTCATCGTTCATCCACCGACTTCATTGCAGGAGATCCGCATGTACGTCCACACGCAAGCCGCACCGCGCGCCGCCGCCATCCCGGGCATCGCCCACGCCACCTGGGCCGGCCGCGACGAGGGGCTGCAGCAACTCTCGCTCTGGCGCCAGACGCTGGCGCCGGGCGCCTGCACGCCACCGCACCACCACGACTGCGACGAGGTAGTTCTCTGCCAGGCCGGCTGGGGCGAACTCCACGTCGACGGCCAGGTGCAGCGCTTCGGCGCCGACAGCCTGGTCGTGCTGCCGCGCGGTCGCCCGCACCAGCTGTTCAACGTCGGCCCGATGGCGCTCGAGATCATCGGCATCTTCGGTGCCTCGCCGGTCGGCACCTTTGCGCCCGACGGCGAGGCCCTGGCACTGCCCTGGCGCAGCTAGGGAGCGGCGCGCGGATTGGTACGGGTTGTGCATGCCGCGCCGGCATGCCGACCCGCCGCCGCAGGAGTGCCTCATGTTGGACAAGACCACCACCACGTTCTCGCACGTCAAGCCCGCCGACACCGACTGGCGCAGCGACGGACTGCGCGATTTCTTCCTCTACCGCGACCTCGGGGTCGCCGCCGCCACCTCGGGGCGCGTCATCGCGCACCTCGTCAAGGCCAACATGGCCCCAGAAAAGGGCACCGGCTGGCACCGACACGAGGCGGAATTCCAGATCGTGTTCATGACCAAGGGCTGGGCGAAGTTCATGTACGGCGACCAGGAGACCCTGGTCGAGGCCGGCGACTGCGTGCACCAGCGCCCCGGCATCGTGCATTACCTGTTCGACTACTCGCCGGACATGGAGTACCTCGAGATCGTCGGGCCGGCCGATTTCAAGTCGATCGACATGCCGGCACCGTGTGAGGTGCCGACGCCGACATCGTGGAAATAGCGCCGCTCTAGAAGTCCATGTCGAGCTCTTCGATGTCGTCGGGCTCGAGCTTCGCGGCGGCGACCCACTCCTTCATCTCTGGCATCGCCATGATGGTCTGGCAGTACTGGGCGCAGGGCTTGGGCAGCTTGACGTCGTAGGTGAGAAAGCGCGTGGCCACCGGCGCGAACATCGCGTCGGCCATGCCGCGCTGAGTGCCGAACAGGAACGGCCCGCCATAGGTGGCCAGGCACTCGGTCCAGATCTCGACGATGCGGTCGATGTCGGGCTGAGCGCCGGCCCAGACCTTGTGGTTGGGGAAGCGCGCCTTCAGGTTCATCGGCAGCGAGGAGCGCAGGTTGGCAAAGCCCGAGTTCATCTCGCCGCTGACCGAGCGGCAATGGGCACGCGCGATGCGATCGTCCGGCATCAGGCCGGCATCCGGGAAGATCTCGTCGAGGTACTGGGCGATCGCCAGCGTGTTCCAGACCGCGGCACCCTCGTGGCGCAGGCAGGGCACGCGGATCGACGGCGCCAGCAACAGCAGTTCCTTGCGCACCTCGGCGTCGTCGGGCGAGACCATCACCTCGTCGAACTCGAGGCCGGCAAAGCGTGCCATCAGCCAGCCGCGCAGCGACCACGAAGAGTAGTTCTTGCTGCTCAGCGTGAGGGTGGTGGCGGAGGCGCCGACCCTGGCCTTCTTCGCGGCGGGCTTCGGTCTTGGCTTGGCCAAGGCCTTGGCCGCCGGCTTTGGCTTTGCCTTCGTCGCGGGCTCGGCGGTCGCGGTCTTGGGCTTGGATCGGGGCGCGACGGCCATGGTCGGATCTCCTGCACGGGAGCGGCCCAGCAGAGATTGCAAGGGTTGTGCCACGGAGCGGAAACCGGCCTCGCTGGCGCGCTACTTGCAGCAAGCCATTGTCAAACACCGCTGACAGGAGAACTCATGATGTACCAGGCCTACCAGGCGCAATCGGATGCGATGTGGCCGGTCCGCACCTGGGCCCGGATGTCGGTGCCGGTGCTGAGGGACCCGCGCTTCGACGCCATCGCCGCCCACGCCCCCACACGCGAGACGGCCGCCGCCTTCGAAGTGCTGCAACTCGCCGAGGTCACCCACCGGCGCCCGCCCTGGCACATCGACAGCGTGGCGAGCAAGGGCGAGGAGGTCCCGGTGAGCGAGGAGGCCGTGCTCACCACGCCCTTTGCCACGCTGCTGCGCTTTCGCAAGGCGGGCGGCGCGCGCGAACCGAAGGTGCTGGTGGTGGCGCCGATGTCGGGCCACTTCGCCACGCTGCTGCGCGACACCGTCCGCACGCTGCTGCAGGACCACGACGTCTACGTCACCGACTGGCACAACGTGCGCGACGTGCCGCTGGCTGCCGGCCGCTTCGGCCTCGACGAGTACACCGAGCACCTGATCGACTTCCTCGCCGCGATGGGGCCTAACGCCAACGTGGTCGCGGTTTGCCAGCCCTGCGTCGCGGCGCTCGCCGCGGTGGCGCTGATGTCGGAGGACCAGCATCCCGCCACGCCGGCCAGCCTGACGCTGATGGCCGGGCCGATCGACTGCCGCATCAGCCCGACCGAGGTCAACAAGCTCGCCACCACCAAGCCGATCGAGTGGTTCGAGAAGAACCTGATCAGCCACGTGCCCTGGCGCCACGGTGGTGGCGGGCGGCGCGTCTACCCGGGCTTCGTGCAACTGTCGGCGTTCATGAGCATGAACAGGCAGCGCCACCTCGACGCCTTCAAGGAGTACTACCGGCACCTGGTCGACGGCGAGTTCGACAAGGCCGAGGTCACGCGCACCTTCTACGAGGAATACATGGCGGTGGCCGACCTCTCGGCCGACTTCTACCTGGAGACCGTGCGCCTGGTGTTCCAGGAGTACGCCCTGCCGCGCGGCGAGCTGCGCTTTCGCGGCCGCAAGGTCGACCCGGCGGCGATCCGCCGCACCGCGCTGCTCACCGTGGAGGGCGAGCGCGACGACATCTGCGCGATCGGCCAGACCCTGGCCGCGCAGGACCTCGCCAGCAGCCTGCGACCCTACATGCGCACCCACTACGTGCAGCCCAACGTCGGCCACTACGGCGTGTTCAGTGGCAGGCGCTGGCAGAACCACATCTACCCGTTGGTGCGGGACGTGATCCACATCTCCCAATGAGACCGGCCCCACGGCGTGCATGCACGCCGTGGGGCCGGTGGGCCGGCGCAGCTTTCTGCCGCGCTGGCGGGAGCTCGATGGCTCAGCAGCTGGCGGTGGCGCAGTGCTTGACGGCGCTGTTGAGGGCCAGGTTGACGCTCGGCTGGGCGTCGCGGTGAGCGACGATCTCCACGCGGTCGAGCATGACGGTCGGCGTGTCGGCCGAGGCCATGTCCGCCAGACCCGCGACCTGCAGCGTGCTCAGGGCAACGGCGGCAGCGGCGATGGCGGTGCGGGTGCTCAGCGAGGTCATGGCGGCGAGGGTCTGGGTGATCATGGTGTGCTCCTGCGGGGTTCTGTTGAAGGGCTGTCGTTGTTCGATGACTGAACTATCGGCGCCACCCTCGCGAGCCGCCTCCCGTTTGCGACGAAGCGCCGCCTGCGCGGGCTGAATTGCAGCCAGGCCGGAACGAGCCGACCCCGCCGGCCACCGGCCGCCGCTTCGAGCACGCCGCGCAGATCGCAGGCGCGGCGCGGCCGCCTCCTGAAACTTGGGGACGACAGAAGCCCCGACGAGGAATAGCGTCTGCACCCCGACACGCATGCGGGCAGGCGCGCGGGGTTTGGGCAGTCGTGAAGTGCATCGCCGCCAGACGGCAAGCGCCTCCACCCGCGCGTCCAGGCCCTAACCGGGGACGGCCATGAACGACGATCCGCAGTGCGACCTCGTGCTCGAGGGTGGCGTCACGAGCGCCGTGGTCTACGCCGGCTTCATCGCGCGGCTGGCGCGCTACTACCGCTTCGTGCGGCTGGGCGGCACTTCCTCGGGTTCGGTCGCGGCGGCGGCGGCAGCACTCGCCCAGCGCGCCAAGCTCGAGATCATCAAGAGCAAGCAGCAGGACCCGCAGGACTTGCGCTCGCCCGACATGCCATTCGACGAGCTAGGCAAGTTCGCCGACCAGATGGCCCAGCTCGGGCCGCGGCGGGAGACCCGGCTGTTCCACCTGTTCCAGCCGCAGGACGCGACCCGTCGCGGCCACCGCATCGTCATCGCCTGGCTGCGCCATCGCCAGCACGACTGGCTGGGCGAGGTGCTGGCAACGGCCGTGCTCGCCTTCCCGCTCGCGGCCCTGATCGGCGCCCTGCCGGGGCTGTGGTTCATCGCCACCCTCGTCTACACGCAGGCGATGATCCGCGCCTGGCCCTGGCACTGCTGGATCAGCCTGCTGCTCGGCATCGCGCTGCTGGTCGGGCTGGCGCTACTGGCGGCCGTGGCCTGGGCCGCGCTCAGCACGCTGCGTGGCCTGCACGGCAACTTCTTCGGGCTCTGCAACGGCATGCGCGGCGCCGGCTACGCCGACGACGGCAGCGCACTGACACCGGAGCTGCA
This sequence comes from Rivibacter subsaxonicus, assembly GCF_004217215.1. Taxonomy (GTDB): domain Bacteria; phylum Pseudomonadota; class Gammaproteobacteria; order Burkholderiales; family Burkholderiaceae_C; genus Rivibacter; species Rivibacter subsaxonicus. The sequence goes on along the minus strand of NZ_SHKP01000004.1, from coordinate 1,061,515 downwards.
CAAGCTGTTCAACGAGTTGCTGGGCCGAAGACCAGACCAGAAGCCAGCGGTCTTCGGCGAGGTCTGGGGCGCCAACGCGAGCGGCAAGCGCGAAGTCGACCTGCAGATCGTCACCACGATCGTCAACATGCAGCGGCCGCTGCGCATTCCGGGCGCACCGGGTACCGAGCCGCTGGGCGGCTACTTCTACGATCCGCAGGAGTGGCAACAGCTGTTCCCGCAGCCGGTCATGGACTGGTTGCGCGACAGCAGCCGCCTGCCCCTCGGTCCGCCCGTGCATGCCGCGGCCGGCGGGGTGCGCGGCGTGCGGCTGCTGGCGTTGCCGCCGATGCGGGCGTTGCCGATCATCGTCGCGGTGCGCATGAGCGTGGCCTTCCCGGGCCTGCTGTCGGCGGTGCCGATGTACACGGTCGACGGCGAGCTCGGCCGCCGCACGGAGCCGCCGGGGCCAGGCGGCGAACCTGGCGAGACCTGGTTCCTCGCGCAGAAGGTCTGGTTCGCAGATGGCGGCATCACCAGCAACTGCCCGGTGCATCTCTTCGACGCCCCGCTGCCGCACCACCCGACCTTCGCGATCCGTCTCGGCGCGCTCGCCGATGGCGAGCGGCGTGTCTGGCTGCACGACGATCCGCAACCGCCGGCGCGCGTCGACCAGGCAAGGAAGAGCCGCGCGGGCCAACTGGTCACGTGGTTCGTCACCCGCATCGTGATGACCGCGGTCAACTGGCGCGACACCTTGCAGACCGAGCTTCCCGGCTACCGCGAGCGCATCGTCACCGTCAGGCTCAGGGACGACGAAGGCGGCCTCAACCTGACCATGCCGCCGCGGGCCATCCGCAGGCTGTCGCGGCTCGGGGTGGCGGCGGCGGAGCGCCTGCGCGACGCCTTCGCCGGGTCACGCGTCGATGGCCACGTCAACGCCTGGGACCGCCATCGCTGGATCCGGCTGCGCTCGACGCTGGCAGCCGCCCAGAGCTACCTGCGGGATCTGAACCGGCTCGACGACGCGCATCGAGACGCTTACCGCGCGCTGCTCGAGCAGCAGCCCTCGGCCGATCCGCGCCTGGCCGACGACGCGGCATCGGCCCATGTGCGCTCGCTGCTCGACGCGCTGGCGGCGCTCGAGCCGAAGCTTCCAGAAGCAGCGCCGGTGGCGAGTGGCCGCGGCAACGACCGGCCCTGGGAGCACCCGGCACCGCGCTACGGCACGCCGGAGCTCGGCAGCAACGAGCCCGCGCCCGCACCCCGGCTGCACATGACGGCGCCCTGGTAGCGGCGACCAGCAGCCCCCGGCACTGGACCACCGACAACCGATTGGAGGACCGATCGTGGCAACCCAACTCAGGACAACCGGACTGCAGGGCGTCACCGACCTCACCGTGCTGGCGCCGATCAAGCAGGGGCTCGTTCCGGACGCCTTCCGCAACGTCAGCTACGTCGAGCGCCTCAAGGTGGTTCTGGCGGCGATCAACGCCGTGCGCCAGGCGCTGCGCGAGTCGGCGCTGCAACCGAGCCCCTTTGCCGACCTGATCGGCAACTTCCGCGGCATCCATTTTTTCCGCTTCGCGGTGATCCCGCCCAGGACGCCCGGCACCGAGCACCAGCTGCTGCTCAACGTCACCTTCGACGGCGGCTGGGAGCCCTACATGCGCATCATCTGGGGGCCGCTGGGCACGCTGCTCGACCTGGTCTTCTGCCACTGCAAGGACTATCCGCTGGCCTGGTTCAACAGCTTCGACAGCTACATGGCCTGGGTCCGCGCCAACGAGGTCGAGAGCAACTTCTTCTTCAGCGACTCGGCGGCCACGGTGGCCGACACGCACTACCTGCGTCTGCTCGAGGAAAAGGTGCGCAGCGACGGCGGCGCGTCCGGCGCCGACCTCGCCGCCTGCGGCGTGGCACTGTCCGCGCGGCCGCCGGCGGCAATCCCGGGCGTCTACGCGGTCGGCAGCTCGTTGCGCGTGCTCAAGCTCTTCCATGACTTCAGGGAGCAGTTTCCGAACACCACCGACCCCTCGACCCGCCCGCCGTCGCCGCAGGACGCACTGCTGCTGCGCTTCACGCAAGACCTGCTGCGCGACCTGCACCAGTGGAATGCCCAGGGCCTGTTCGATCCCGGCCGGCCTTTCGACCAGATCGGCGCGGTCTTCCGACTGGAGCGCCAGTGGCTGATGCTGCCCACGGCGCCGCGCACGCAGGAGCCGGAACGCCGGCCGGTGCTCGATCGCGGCGATATCCAGGTCGGCATCGATGCGCCCTACCCCGATGGCAGCTACCACGGCGTGCTGGTGCTGCTGCGCATCACCGCTCCCGCCGCGGCGCGAACCTGGCTCCGCGCCTTCATCACCACAACCACCAGCGCGGCCGCAGCGGCCGCCATGCCCCCACCCGCGATCTGCCGCAGCATCGCGATCACCTATGCCGGTCTGCAGCGCTTCGGCGTACCGCAACCGACGCTCGACCTGCTGCCGCGCGAGTTCCGCGAGGGCATGGAGGTGCGTGCCGGCATCCTTGGCGACCTGCGCGCCAACCATCCGGACGCCTGGCGGCGACCACGTCGCAACTGGCCACAAGTGGCGCCGCCGGTGCCACCGGCAGCGGCACCGCCGCCGCCAGCGCTCGAGCTGTCAACCGTGCACCTGCTGGTGCAATTGCGCACCGACCAGTTGCCCGGCTTCCCCGGACCCGGCGGTCTGTCGATCCCGCCCAACCTGGTGCCGGAGATCGATGCGCTGGGCGCTGCCGGCACCGGCCTGGACGTGCTGTTCGTGCAGCCGATGAAGAGCCGGGCGCCGCGGCCGGGCGAGCCGGCCGCGCCCGACGCCTTCGGCTTTGCCGACGGCATCAGCCAGCCCACGCTGAAGCCGGAGCTGCCGCCGCGCGCCTACTGGAGCGACCAGGTCAGGACCGGCGACCTGTTCCTCGGCTACGGCAACAGCCGCGACGACGGCCCGCTGCCCGTCGGCGACGTGCGCAACGCCCTGCTCGACAACGGCAGCTTCCTCGTCGTGCGCAAGCTGCGCCAGCATCCGCAGCGCCTGGACGCACTGGTGGCCGCGGCCGCCGCGCGCCTGCGCCCCAACGACCCGCCGGCAGCGCAGGCCGCCTTTGGCGAGGTGATCAGGTCCAAGCTGGTCGGCAGGCGCAGCGACGGCACGCCGCTGGTCGCGCCACCGGGTGGCGGCTACAACGACTTCGACTACCGCAACGATGCGCGCGGCGCGCAGTGCCCGTTCCAGGCCCACATCCGGCGCGCCAATCCGCGCGAGCGGCTGCCCTTGAAGCTGCCGGCGCGCATCGCGCGCCGCGGCATGTCCTACCAGGACGGCGCCGAGCAGGGGCTCATCTTCATGGCCTACAACGCCAGCATCGCCGAACAGTTCGAGGTGATCCAGCGTTGGCTCAGCGGCGCCAACAGCAGCGGCCTGTCCTCCGAGCAGAGCGACCCGCTGCTCGGCGTGCCCGAGGCCGGCCGGCGTCGGATCTATCGCTTCGAGCACGCGGGCGAGGTGATGCGCGTCGATCTCGGCGCCGATCCGCTGGTCACGCTGGAGTGGGGGCTGTATGCCTTCGCGCCCTCGCTGACGGCCTTGAAGGAGATCGAGAGCGGCACCATCCTGAGTCCGGCGTTGCCCAAGGGACCGGCGCCACCGCCGCCGGCGGCCGATCCGATGGTCGCCATGCTCGACGACGAGGACCCGCTGGTTCGCGCGCGTGCCTGGACCGAGGTCCGGACCTCGCACGGCGGCCTGCATCACCTGCCGGGCTACGGCCTGCTGGTGGGCGACAAGGGGCGCGTGCTGGCCACGCTGAAGGACAAGGGCAACAACTTCTCGGCCGTGGGCTATGGCGATCGGATGGAAAGCACGATCGGGCGCGGCTTTCTCGGCATGGACGACGTCGGCCAGCATGCCGGCCATGCGGTGGAGGCACCCGGCGTCAACGCGGCACTCGAGTCGATCAATGAGGCCGCCGCCTTCGACCTGGCCTTCAAGCGCACGCAGACCCGGCTGAACGAACTCTGGGCAGGGGCCGTGGCCTTTGGTGGCAGCGAGGCGCAGGTCAATCTGGTCGAGCTCTCACGCACGGTGATCGCAAGGCTGTGCAGCGACTGGTTCGGCCTGCCCGATGCCGCCGCGGCGCTGATGGTGGCGGCCCCGCCCGCGCAGGACGCGGTGCTCGACAACGTCGCGCGCTGCCCCGCGCACCTGCTGGCGGTCTCGCGCTATGTCTTCTCGCCACGGCCCGCCAACACCGTGAAGAATCGGGCGCTCGCGCAGGGGCCGCTGGTCAAGAAGGCCGTGCTGAACATGCTGCAGCAGTTCGACATGGGCATCGGCAACCCGACCCCGCTCGTCGCGGCCATCCGGGCGGCGCTCGGCAGCGATCTCGAACGGCAGGCCAGCACGATCGGCGGCGCGATGCTCGGCTTCGCGCCCACGGTCATCGCCAACCTGGTGCCGGTCCTGTTCGTCTGGACCGAAAGCCGCGCGCTGTGGACGCTGCAGCAGACCCTGCTGTCCGCCGCGCCGGCGGTTTCCTACGTCAGCGCCGACGCGGTGCTGCGCTCCGCGCTGCTGTCGACGATGGTGCTGGCGCCCTCGCCCAACGCCGTCTGGCGCACCGCGATGCAGGCCGGTGCGCTGGGTGTCGCGGGCTGCCCGGTCCGCGAAACCGTGGTGCTGGGCCTGTCCTCGGCGCTCCAGGACGGCGGCGATCCGGTCCTGCTGTTCGGCGGCTCGCGCGCGCCCAACCACCCGGCTCACACCCTGCATGCCTGCCCGGGCTACAAGATGGCGGTCGGTGTGATGCTCGGCTGCGCCGCTGCGCTGATGGCCGCCGGTTCGCTCAGGGCCACGCCGGACCGGCGCGTGCTGATGCTGTCGAAGCTCTAGGTGCTCGAGCGCAGCCGCTCGGCCTGCTGCGCGTGCCAGTTCATGCCGAGGGCCAGGCACTCGGCGCGCGCCGCTTCGAGCAGCGGGCCGGCGCGCTCGGACTGGCCGAGCGCGAGCGCCACCTCGGCCTCGCACAGCAGGTTGACCGCATGTTCATGCGCCGACCCGCGCGCACTCGCCACGCGGCGCGCCCGCGCCAGCCAGCGCTCGGCGCGTATCGCGTCAGCGGCCTTCGATTCGAGCCGGGCCATCGCCCGACAGGCCATCGCCACGCCCAGCAGGTCATCCTGGCGCCAGCGCCGCAGCGCCTGTGCGGCTTGCAGGCGCGCCTCGCGCCTGCGGCCGCTGCCGGCCAGGATGTCGCTCAGCCAGCCGTGGTTGAACGAACTGAACAGCGTGACGCCGCGCGGCACCAGCCAGTCGGTGGCGTGCTTGAGTTCTGCCAGCACCTCGGGGCGGGGATCCAGCATCCAGCGGGCATAGGCGCCCGCCGCGCGCCCCATCGACAGCGTGAACAGGCTGCGCACGCGTTCGCCGATGCGGCAGGCCTCGTCCGCGCTCTCGCTGGCCGCCTGCCACTCGCCCTGCCAGAGCAGCGCCGCGGCACGCAGGCCGTGGATCGAGGCGAGCACCGCGTGGCCGGTGCCCTGCACCACCTCGAGCGCCTCGTCGAAGCAGACCTTGGCCGAGGCGAAGTCGCCACGGTCGGCCAGGATCGCGCCCTTGGACGCCAGCGTGTAGCCCAGGCCCACGGCCTGCGCCGGTCCACCGGGATGGGCGCGGCTGATGGCGATCGCCTCGTCGAGCAGGATCAGCGCGGCGTCGTATTGCGCGGCCGCCGCCTTGACCTGGCCCAGCGTGGCGCGCACCTGCACCCCGAGGCGCGCATCGCCGGCCGCGGCGGCGGCGGCCATGGCCAGCTCCAGTTGCTGCATCGCGCTGCGCGCGTCGCCGAGCGAGTAGTGCACATAGCCCAGCCAGTAGGTTGCACGGGCGAGCGTCGCGCCATCGCCGCTGGCTCGCGCCAACGCGACCGCGCGCGTGAACAGCGGCAGGTCGCTGCGCGCCGGATTGAACACGCTGGCCAGCGCCAGACGCTGCGAGATCGAGTTCCAGCGCGGGGCCAGCTCCGCCGAAGGCTCGCAGCGGTCGAGTGCCGCCAGCGCCACCCGGTAGCGGGCCTGCGCGCGGTCCAGCGCCGAGGCGGCGAGCGCCTTGTCGCCGGCCTGCTCGGCAAAGCGCGCCGCCTGCTCGACCACGCCCGCGGCGTCGAAGTGGTAGGCCAGCGCCTCGCAGTGGTCTTCGCCGGGCGTGACGGCACTGCCCTGCTCGAGCAGCGTCTGCGCGATGCGCAGGTGCAGGGCCTTGCGCTGGTGCAGTCCCACCGCCTCGTAGATGGCATCGCGCGCGAGGGCGTGCTTGAAGCGCAGCGTTCCGGGCTGCTCGCCCGGGAACAGCAGGTCGAGCTGGGCCAGCTGGCGCACCGAGGCATGCTCGGCGGGCAGGCCGGTGATGGCCTCGAACAGCCAGACCGGCATCACGTTGCCGATGATGGCGGCGCTGCGCACCAGGGCCGCCTGGGCGTCGGGCAGGCGTGCCACGCGCGACTCGATCAGCACGTTGAGCCAGGCTGCGCCACGTTGCAGGCGGCCGCTGCGGCGCACCTCGGCGTCATCGACGGCGCAGTGGCAGAGTTCCTCGATGAAGAGCGGGCTGCCGCCGGCGTAGTAGCGGATCTGGTCGACCAGGAAGGGGTCGGCCCCGGGCAGCAGTTGCCCGATGTATTGCGCCGCCTCCGCACCGGTGAGCGGCTGCAGTTCGATGGCGTGCTCCGACGGCGGCATCGGCTGCTCGGCACGGGCCGTGCGCGTGGTGACCAGCGTGACGATGCCGTCGCCATCGAGCTGGTGGATGGCGGCCAGCGCCTGATGGGTGGCGTCGTCGGCCCACTGCCAGTCGTCGATGAACAGCACCTGCGGCTGTTGCCGCGCCAGCGCCGCCATCAGCTTGCGCAGCGCGCGCGGCGTGGCGTCGGGTGCCCCGGCGCGCCGCGGCCGCTCGGCCTCGGCCGGCTGATCGTCGATGGCGAGCACCTGCAGCAGCGGCGCGCGCAGGTTCCTGAGCTCCGGCGCGATGGCGACCAGGCGCTCCTCGACCTGCGCGGCGGCGGTCGCCATCGGCATGTCGGAGCTGAGGTCGAACAGGGTTCGCAGGATGTGGATCAGCGGCTGCAGCGGTCGGGTGCCGTGCTGGCTCTCGCAGTAGCCGCGGTGCACCCGGCAGCCCGCGTCCTCGCAACGACGCAGCCATTGTTCGGCCAGGCGCGTCTTGCCGAGTCCGGCCGCGGCCGACAGCGTGAGCGAGGCCGGGCGTCCCGCCAGCGCCGCCTGCAGGGCCGTCTCCAGGCGCTCCATCTCGGCCTGGCGGCCGACGAAGGGCAGCGTCCCGCGGGGCGCCAACGCCCTGAAGCGGCTCTCGCCCCCGGCTCGACTCAGGATGCTCAGCACCGCGACCGAACTCGACAGTCCCTGCAGGTCGAACAGCCGCCGCCCGCCGGTCACGAACAGTTGGCGCTCCGGCCCCAGCGTCTCGTCGCTGACCAGGATCTCGTCGGGCTGCGCCGCGTCCGAGAGCCGCGCCGCAACGTTCGGCGCATTGCCCATCAGCTCGAAGCGCCCGGACATCAGGTCGCCCTGCGCCAGCAGCACCAGGCCGGCGTGGATGCCGCTGTGCAGGCGCAGGGTTGCGCCGTCCGGCAGCGGCGGGTCGGGCCGGATCGCACGCACCGCGGCATGCAGTTCGAGCGCGGCCTCGGCGGCGCGCCGGCCGTCGTCCTCGAGCGCCTCGGGGTGGCCGAAGATCGCCAGCACGCCGTCGCCCTGGATCCGCACCACCGTGCCGCCATGCCTCGGGATGACGCTTCGGTAGGCCTCGCGCAGCTGGCCGATGATGTCGGCGTAGTGCTCGGCCTCGAGCGCCGCCGCCAGCTGGGTGGAGCCGCAAAGGTCCGAGAACAGCAGCGTCAGGAAGCGCCGCACGGCCGGTTGTGCGGGCGGCTCGGCAGGATCGATCGCGGCTGTCACCATCGTCGGCTCCGGTGCCGCGCGGCCTGCGGACGGGCCGCGCCCTGCTTGGCGGGAAGTCGGCACGGCGATCGTGCGGCCGGCCGCGTGTTCCTTCACGTCCGTTGTCATCGGTTACCACCCGGTGCAGCGCGCCGGTTTGTAGCCGGCGACATGTTAGTCCCATACTCGCATACGGATACCGCCACCAATACCGGCCAACCGGGCCGACGGCCGGTGCGGCAGCGGGCCAGGAGGGGCTTGGCGACCATGCAACCCGCGGAGATCAGCTCATTCGCCGACGTCTCGATGCCCGAGTCGCTGCGCCTGCTGGCCGAGCGGGCCGAGCTCAGGCGCTACCGCAAGGGCACGCTGCTGATCGAGGAAGGTGATCGCGGCGACACGCTCTACATCATCCTGGCCGGCTCGCTGCGCGCCTTCGCCATCGGCGAGCGCGACCGCGAGATCACCTACGGCGTCTACGGGCCGGGCGAGTACATCGGCGAGATGAGCCTGGACGGCGGGCCGCGCTCGGCCAGCGTCATCGCGCTCGAAGCCTCGGTCTGCGCGGTCGTCACGCAGACGACCCTGCTCGCCTTCATCGCGGAGCGGCCGGCGTTCGCGCTCGAGCTGATCGCCAAGCTGATCCGCCGGGCCCGGTCCGCCACGCTGAGCGCCAAGCAGCTGGCGCTCAACGATGTGTACGGGCGGCTGGCCGCGCTGCTCAACGCCCTGTCGGTGGCCCTGCCCGAGGGCGGGCGGCGGGTCGAGGAGCGCCTGACGCATCGCGAACTGGCCAGCCGGCTGGGCTGCTCGCGCGAGATGGTCAGCCGCTTGATGAAGGACCTCGAGACCGGCGGCTTCGTCGCCACCGATGGCGCGGGGCTCAGGCTGCTGCGCGCCTTGCCGGCGCGTTGGTAGGCAGCCTGCGCCCCGCCGGGCTGGCGATGCCGCATCAGCGGCTGGCCGAGCTGAGCGGCTCGCCGCGGACGCCGGCGAACTTGGCAACCAGCATCGCGAACTGCGGCGACGCGCGCATGCGCTCGTAGCGGGCCTGTGCCTGCCGGTATTCGGCGCTGAAGCTGGCGGTCGGATCCTCGCTCTTCTGCAGGTCGGCCAGGCCCGACTCGCGCCAGATCTGCAGATCGGCCATCACCTCGGCCCGGGTCAGCGGCTTGTCGAAGGCAGCGGCGTCGCCCTCTGCGGCCTGGGCCGAGCCTAGCGTGACCAGGCACATCGACAGGGTCAAGGCAGCCATGGCGGACTTCGTGTTCAAGGCGTTCATTGCGATTCCTTTCGGTGGACGGACTGGACATCGCCCGCGTGAGCGGGCTCTTTGTTCCCGAGAAGTGGCGCGACCGCTGTGGAGTGCGCTTCGCACGATGGATTGCATCCGGGTGAGAGAAGGCTAGGTGGCGTGGATGTCTGCTGCCTCGATCCATCTGGGGAGAAGGTGCCCCTGCGAGGCACTGCTTCACCTCAACTGAGGACATCGCGGCGCGAGCGATATCGACGCCGGGCACGCACAGGCGCGCACGACGAAGCACGGCGCCGATCCTGCCGCGGATCGGCGCCGTGCTTCGTGCTTCAGTACCGTCGGCGCGACGCCGACGCGGCGCTCAGGCGGCGCGACGCGACGTCTCGTTGACCAGTGACGGGCCGCCGCAATGCGCGCGCAGCACGCTCATCAGCGGCGGCAGCGAGGCGATGCGACCGAGCAGGTCGGGAATGCTCGCCGCGCCGGTCTTGGTGCGGATGCTGCTGATCTGGGTGCGCACCGTCGACAGCGCCACGCCGTTTCGGCGCGCGGCCTGCGTCGGCCGCACACCGTCGCAGAGCGCCTGCAGCACGCGCGTCTCGCCGTAGGAGAGCTGGTGGTTGCGCGCGAAGCTCTCGACGGCGAGTTCGCCGCAGACCTTGCGCTTCTCCAGCATGACCAGCACCGAGCGCGCGCTGTGCGTGCTGGGCAGGTCGAGCGGCACCACCGAGACGCACATCGGCCGGGCGCCATCGCCCAGGTTGAGCATCTTGCGACGGCCCTTCTCCAGCGCGTCCTTCAGCGCCGCGTACAGCGCGCCCTCGTCACGCGCATGACGGGCACCGAGCATGCTGCCGCGCAGCAGCAGCAACTCGGCATCGCCCAGCGTCTGGCGCGCTGCCGCGTTCATGTGGAAGGCGCGGAGATCGCCGTCCAGCAGCACCATGCCGTAGTCGATCTCCTCGATGGCCGCGGCGATCAACGCCCACATCCCCGCGGCGGCCGATCGTCGTTCCGGTCCGCTGTACGCGGCGGCCGGACGGTCGTGGGATGGCTGCTGAGGCCGGGAGCGCGAGATCAGGTCGAACATGCTGGTTCCCCTAGTTGGGAGTCGCGCCATTGCCGACTCACCGGGGAAAGACTAGTTCGGGGCCACCGCTGCGGCTGGGCAGTCTGCACCCGGCGGCAGGTGAATATTCACCTGCTCCGGCGCAACGCAAGGCCGGCTCAGCGCTCGACCGGCGGCGGTGGCGGCGCGGGAACCTCGCGCACCTCGACGTCGACCACCTCGCCGCGGCCGACGCCGGCGCCCGGGCCAGGTCGTTGCGGCATCCGGAAACGGCGCGCTTTGATGCGGCCGCCGCTGAGCAGCGCCGCCAAGCCGAGGAACAGCGCGCCGATCAGCCCGGCCACCAGCAGGCTGAACGCGAAGATCGCACCGGCGACGAACAGGACGGCACGCGTGAGGCCGCGGCCGATGCTGGAAAAGAAGTCTTGCATGGCCCTATTGTCGGCTCTGGCCCGCCACGGCGCCGCCGCGCTCGCGCGCGTGCCGCGCAGGCACCAAAAAATGGGCCACGCACCGTGCGTGCACGGGGCGTGGCCGAGGAAGCAGCGCAGGAGTCTTTGGGTTGCGCTGAAGAGGGATCGATTGCCTTGATGGGAACGGATCAGCAGTTCGGCGTCGCGCAGCGATCGGTGAGGTTCTGTGCGACGTTGACCGGTTGCTGCAGGTCGCGATGCCCCTCGATCACGACGCGCTCCAGCATCACGGTGCGGGTATCGGGCGAAGCGATGTCGGCCAGACCCGCCAGCTGCAGCGCGCTCAGTGAAACGGCGGCAACGGCGACGGCGATGCGGGTGCTCAGTGAGGTCAGTGCGGCGAGGGTCTGGGTGATCATGGCGTGCTCCTGGGAGGTCTGTTGTTGAAGGCTGTCGTTGTTCGATGGCTGAACTATCGGCGCGGCCTGCGCAAGGCGCCTGCGGTTTGCGACGAAGCGCCCCCTGCGCGGTCTGAACTGCAGCCAGCCCGGAACGAACGACCCTCGCGGCGGCGCCCTACACTGCCGCCACCCCTTTCGAAGAGACGCCGCTGCGACCCGCAGCGGCGCCCGTTTGTGACCGCTGCATGACGCTTGCCGGCCTGATTTCCCGTTTCGTGCGCAGCCACTGGGCGGCCTACGCCGCCTCCGCGCTGATGCTGTTCGGCGTGGCCCTGCTGACCGTGTGGCTGCCGCGCCAGGTCGGCCTGCTGGTCGACGGCCTGGTCGCCAACCGGCTGACGCCGCAGACGCTGGCGCTCGAACTCGCCAAGCTGGTCGGCGCGGGCCTGGCGATCTACTTCCTGCGGGTCGGCTGGCGGCTCAAGCTCTACGCCGCGGCCTACCGGCTCGGCGTCGAACTGCGCGCGCGGCTCTACCAGCGGCTGACGCTGCAGGGCCCGCCGTTCTTCCAGCAGCGCCGCACCGGCGACCTGATGGCCAACGCGACCAACGACATCGACGCCATCGAACTCGCCGCCGGCGAGGCGATGCTGGCCGGCTTCGACGGCACCATGACCCTGGTGCTGGTGGTGGCAGCGATGGCGATCGTGGTCGACCCGAAACTGGCGCTGGTGGCACTGCTGCCCTTCCCGCCGATGGCGCTGGCCTTCTGGTGGATCTCGCGCCACCTGCACGACGCCTCGCGCGACGCGCTCAACGCCTTCTCGCACCTCAACGACCATGTGCAGGAAACGCTGTCGGGCGTGCGCACGCTGCGCGCGCTCGGCCTCGAGCAGCGCTCCTCGGCCCGCTTTGCCGAACTCGCCGCCGACGCCGCCCGCGCCAGCGAGCGCGCGCAACGCTGGGAAGCGACCTACGAGCCGGCGGTCGGCGTCTCGCTGACCTTTGCCGTGGTGCTGACGCTGGGCTACGGCGGCTGGCGGGTCTGGCACGGCGAGCTGACGATCGGCGAGCTGACCAGCTTCAACCTCTACCTCGGCCAGCTGATCTGGCCGATGTTTGCCGCCGGCTGGGTGCTGAGCCTGATCGAGCGCGGCCGCGCCGCCTGGGGCCGGCTGCAGCCGGTGCTCGATGCGCCGCTGACGCTGGTCGACGAGGGCACGGAAACGCCCGCGCCACAGGCGCCGATCCGGCTCGAGCAGGTGCGCTTCGCCTACCCCGGCCAGGCCAGGCCCGCGCTCGACGGCGTCTCGCTGCTGCTGCCGGCCGGCCACACGCTGGGGTTGGTCGGCCCGACCGGCGCGGGAAAAAGCAGCGTGCTCAAGCTGCTGCTGCGCCAGTGGGATCCGCAATCGGGCACGCTGCACTGGGGCGCGACGCCACTGAACCAGCTCTCGCTGCAGGCCCTGCGCGAGCAGGTGGCCTGGGTGGCGCAGGAGGCCTTCCTGTTCTCGGCGACGGTGGCGCAGAACATCGCGCTGGCCAAGCCCGATGCGACGCGCGAGGAGGTGGTGCGCGCCGCGCGCATGGCCTCGCTGCACGAGGACATCGAGCGCCTGCCGCAGGGCTACGACACGCCGGTCGGCGAGCGCGGCGTCACGCTCTCGGGTGGGCAGCGCCAGCGGGTGGCGATCGCGCGCGCGCTGCTGGCCGACCGGCCGCTGCTGCTGCTCGACGACGCGCTGTCGGCGGTCGACACCCTCACCGAGTCGCGCATCCTGGCCCACCTGCGCGAACAGCGCGTCGGTCGCAGCGTGATCATCGCCAGCCACCGACTCAGCACGGTGATGGACGCCGACCACACGCTGGTGCTGCAGCATGGCCACGTGGTCGAGTCCGGCAGCCATGCCGAGTTGCTGGCGCGCGGCGGCTGGTACGCCGCTCAATGGCAGTACCAGCAGCTCGAGCAGCAGCTCGAGGCCGAGGAGCCGACGGCGGAGGAAGACGATGTCGTCGCCTGAGCTCGCCAACCCGGTCGAGGCGGCGACCGCGCCCCCACCCGCGCCGGCCCAGGCCCGGCGCGACGCCTTCGCGCTGCTGTGGAGCGCGGCCCGGCCCGACATCGGCCAGTTGCGCATCGGCGCCTTCGGCCTGGCCATCGCGGCCGGGCTCGAGGCGCTCGGCCCGGTGCTCGGCAAGCTGCTGATCGATCGCCACCTGCTGCCACAGGCGGGTCGCGGCGATCCGGAGCTGCTGCAGATCGGCGGCCTGCTGCTCGGCGCGCTGCTGGCCGGCTGCCTCGCGTCGCTGATCCGCTACGGCCAGCTGGTGCGGCTGGCCGGGCTGGCGATGCGTTCGGTGCGGCGGCTGCGCGAGCAGGTCTACGGCCATGTGCTGCGGCTGCCGATGGCCTATTTCGACCGTGCGATCACCGGCCAGCTGGTGAGCCGCGTCACCAACGACACCGAGGCGGTGCAGCAGCTCTACGTGCAGGTGCTGTTCGTGATGCTCGACAGCCTGATCCTGCTGCTTGGCCTGCTGCTGGCGATGGCCTGGCTCGATCTCAAGCTGATGAGCATCGTCGCGGTGCTGCTGCCGGCGGTGGTGGCGATCGTCTGGCTCTACCAGCGGCTGTCGGCGCCGGCGGTGGCGCGCTCGCGCGAGCTGCGCAGCGAGCTCAACGCGCAGATGGCCGAGAGCATCGCCGGCATGGCGGTGCTGCAGGCCGACAACGCCGCACCCCGCTTCGCGCAGCGCTACACCGGCGTCAACGAGGCGCACTACGCCTCGCGCCGCATCGAGCTGCGCGCCAATGCCTGGCTGCTGCGACCGGCGCTCGACCTGCTCAACGTCGCGCTGCTGGCGTCGGTGATCGGGCTGTTCGGGCTGCGCCAGTTCGAGGCCACCGCCGGCGGCGGCCTGAGTGCGGTCGAGATCGGCGTGCTCTATGCCTTCATCAGCTACGTGAGCCGGGTGGTCGACCCGCTGATCCAGATCACGATGCAGTTCTCGCAACTGCAGCAGGCGGTGGTGTCGGCGGCGCGCGTCAACGTGCTGCTGCGCGAGGCCGAGGCGGCCCAGCCGGCCAGCACGGCCGAGGTCTCGCGCGGCGCGGTCTCGGTGCGCGACCTGAGCTTTGCCTACCTGCCGGGGCGGCCGGTGCTGCATCACCTGAAGCTCGAGATCGAGCCGGGCGAGTTCATCGGCGTGGTCGGCCACACCGGCAGCGGCAAGAGCACGCTGCTGTCGCTGTTGTTGCGCTTCTATCCGGCGCCGGCCGGTGCGCTGTGCGTCGACGGACTGCCGGTCGAGGCGCTCGGCGAAGAGGCCTTCCGCGCCGCGCTCGGCCTGGTGCCGCAGGAGCCCTTCCTGCTGGCGGCCAGTGCGCGCGAGAACATCGCGATGGGCCGCGCGCTGAGCGACGCGCAGGTGCGCGCCGCGGCCGAGGCGGCGCGCGCGCACGACTTCATCGCCGCGCTCGAGCAGGGCTACGACACCCCGCTCGGCGAGGGCGGCGCCCGGCTCTCGGTCGGCCAGAAGCAGCTGATCGCGATCGCGCGCGCGCTGGCCGGCGCACCCAAGATATTGCTGCTCGACGAGGCCACCAGTCACATCGACAGCGCCACCGAGCGCGAGGTGCAGCTTGCGCTCGACGCGCTGCGCGGGCGCGTGACGACGATCGCGATCGCGCACCGGCTGTCGACGATCCGCGACGCCGACCGCATCGTCGTGATGAATCACGGCCGCATCGCCGAGCTCGGCCCGCATGATGCGCTGATGCAGATCGAGGGCGGCATCTACCGCCGGCTCTACGAGCTGCAGCGGCTGGAAGAAGACGAAGAGATCAACGAGGAGGACGCCACATGAACCGCTTGTTCCCACTGCGCCGCGCCTGGCTCGCGGCCAGCGCCGCGCTGGCGATGCTGGCCATCACCGGTTGCGCCACCGTCGACGCGGTCGACAAGAAGTACGCCCGCACCGAGGACCTCGCGGTCGCCGAGCGCCAGGTGCGCTCGCACGAGAGCGACTTCGCGAGCACGATGGCCGAACGCGACTTCGCGGGCTTCCAGAGCTTCCTGTCGGAGGAGGCGGTGTTCTTCTCCGGCCCGCCGGGCGCCGAGGCGCTGCGCGGCAGGGCCGCGGTGGCGGCCCACTGGCAGCGCTGGTTCGAGGGGCCGAAGGCGCCGTTCTCGTGGTCGCCGGAAAAGGTCGAGGTGCTCGAGTCCGGCACGCTGGCGATCTCCACCGGCCCGGTCTACGACCCGAACGGCCGCCAGATTGCGACCTTCACCTCGATCTGGCGCAAGGAAGGCGCCGCCAAGTGGCGCGTCGTGTTCGACAAGGGCTGCAACTGCGGCGACCGGCGCTGATGCGCGCCTAGACGGCTAGCGTGTAGACCTCGGCGGCGCCGCGCTCGGCGGCGCTGTGGCCCTCGAGCGCGCGATCCCACTCGGCGCCACCGGCGCCCCTGGCGGGCACCAGTCCTGCCGTCATCTGCGCGGCTTCCTCGGTCGCGGCATCGAACTCGGCCACCTGCTCGCGCGTGTCCAGAAAGAGGCGCGCGATGGCAACCCCTCCGGAGTCGATCACGACCAGGTAACGCGCCGGCTTGCGATGCTCGGTCTGGGCATGCGCACGCGGCGACTCGCTTCCGAAGCCTTGGTTCATGCCCACATGGTGCCACCGCCGGCGCGCGCCGGGGGCCTCACTCGATGGTGACGTTGGCCTGCTTGACCAGCCTGGCGAATTTCTCGGTCTCGCCCTTGATCTGCTGCGCCATCTGCTCGGGCGTGTTGCCGATCGGCTCGGCGCCGATCTCCTCCATGCGCTTCCTGAAGTCGGGCGACTGGATGATCTTGATCATCTCGGTCGACAGCCGGGCCACGATGTCCTTGGGCGTGGCCGCCGGCGCCAGCACGCCGAACCAGGTGCCGATGTCGAAGTCCTTCAGCCCCGCCTCGGCCAGCGAGGGCACCTCGGGCAGCGAGCTCGACCGCTTGGCGGTGGTGACCGCCAGCGCGCGCAGCTTGCCGGCCTTGATGTGCTGCAGCACCGGCGTGATGGTGTCGAAGGACATCGTGACCTGGCCGCCCAGCAGGTCGGTCGTCAGCGGGCCGCTGCCCTTGTAGGGGATGTGCAGCAGGTTCGTGCCGGTGAGGTTCTCGAACTGGGTGCCGATCAGGTGCTGGGCCGTGCCGTTGCCGTTGGAGCCGTAGCTCAGCTCCGGCTTGGCCGACTTGGCCAGCGTCACGAGCTCGGCCACCGACTTCGCCGATGAACTGGCGTTGACGACCAGCACGTTCGGCACCATCGCGATCGTTGTCAGCGGCGCGAAGTCCTTCTGGAAGTCGTAGGGCAGCTTCTTGTAGACGCTGCTGGCGATCGTGTGGTGCACCGCGCCCACCAGCAGCGTGTAGCCGTCGGGCCGGGCCCTGGCGACGAAGTCGGCGCCCAGCGTCGCGCCGGCGCCTGGCTTGCTCTCGACGATCACGGTCTGGCCAAGGCTGAGCGTCAGCTTCTCCGCGAGCGCGCGGGCCAGCACGTCGGTGGTGCCGCCGGCCGGGAACGGCACGACCAGCGTGACCGGCTTGCTGGGCCAGCTCTCGGCCCGCGTTGCGCCCGCAACAGCGGTCAGCGCGATAGCGGCGCCGGCCGCGAGCAGCGCGCGGCGCGTGAAGGGATGCGGGCGATGGCAAGCCTTGCCGGTAGAACGGGCCATGGTCTTTGTCTCCTGTCGTTTGAATGAGGTCCCGGCGCGCCTCAGCGCGCGGCAGCCGCGAGCTGGCGGCACACGGCCTGGGTCACGTCGACGGTGTTCGCCTTGCCGCCCAGGTCGCGCGTGTGCAGCGCGGGCGTGGCGGTGACGGTCTCGATGGCCTGCATCAGCCGCTGCGCGGCGCCGCGCTCGCCCAGGTGTTCGAGCAGCATCACGCAGGACCAGAAGGTGCCCACCGGATTGGCCAGGCCCTTGCCCATGATGTCGAAGGCCGAGCCGTGGATCGGCTCGAACATGCTGGGATAGCGGCGCTCGGGATCGATGTTGCCGGTGGGCGCGATGCCCAGGCTGCCGGCCAGCGCCGCGGCCAGGTCGCTGAGGATGTCGGCGTGCAGGTTGGTCGCGACGATGGTGTCCAGGCTCGCAGGCCGGTTGACCATGCGCGCGGTCATCGCGTCGACCAGCTCCTTGTCCCAGCGCACGTCCGGGAACTCGCTCGCCACCTCGGCCGCGATCTGGTCCCACATCACCATCGCGTGGCGCTGTGCGTTGCTCTTGGTGACCACCGTCAGCAGCTTGCGCGGTCGCGTGCGCGCCAGCTCGAAGGCGTAGCGCAGCACGCGCTCGACGCCGACGCGGGTCATGATCGAGACATCGGTCGCCGCCTCGATCGGATGACCCTGGTGCACGCGCCCGCCGACGCCGGAGTACTCGCCCTCGGAGTTCTCGCGCACGATCACCCAGTCGAGGTCCGCCGGCTGGCAGCGCTTCAGCGGCGCGTCGATGCCGGGCAGGATGCGCGTCGGCCGCACGTTGGCGTACTGGTCGAAGCCCTGGCAGATCTTCAGCCGCAGGCCCCACAGCGTGACGTGGTCGGGGATGTGCGGGTCGCCGGCCGAGCCGAACAGGATCGCGTCCTTGCCGCGCAGCGCGTCGAGCCCGTCGGCCGGCATCATCTCGCCGTGCGCGCGGTACCAGTCGCCGCCCCAGCCGAAGTCCTCGAACTCGAAGCCGAAGCTGCCGTCGGCGGCCGCCAGGGCCTCCAGCACCTTCTGGCCGGCGGGCACGACCTCCTTGCCGATGCCGTCTCCGGGAATGGTGGCGATGCGATAGGTCTTCATGGCGAGTCCGTGTTCAAGAGAGTTGCGCTGGAGATGACTCTAGGTGCCGCCACCCTGGCCGGATGAGCGCTAAAGTGAAAGCATCGTCAACCTCAAGTTGACGATGGAGACGCGATGGGACCCGGCATCCAGCCCGCAGACCTGGGCTTTCTGGTCACGCTGGCGGCCAACGGCAGCCTCAGCGCCGCGGCGCGCGAACTCGGGGTCTCGAAGGCGGGCGTCAGCAAGCGGCTGGCGACGATCGAGGCCCGCACCGGCGTGGCGCTGGTCAACCGCAGCACGCGGCGCCTGAGCCTCACGCCCGAGGGCGACGCGGTCGTCGAGCGCGCGCGGCGCATCCTCGGCGACATCGAGGAGCTCGACCAGCTGCTGGTGCGATCGAAGCAGCTGCCGAAGGGGCTGCTGCGCGTCAATGCGACGCTCGGCTTCGGGCGCAGCCACGTGGCGCCCGTCATCTCGCGCTTCGTGCGGCGGCATCCGGAGGTCGAAGTCCAGCTCCAGCTGTCGGTCAACCCGCCGCCGCTGACCGACGAGGCCTTCGACGTCTGCATCCGCTTCGGCCCGCCGCCCGACGCGCGCGTGATCGCGCGCAAGCTGGCCGACAACCGCCGCCTGCTGTGCGCGGCGCCGGCCTACCTCGAGCGCAACGGAAGCCCGAGGACGCCGCAGGAGCTGGTGCGCCACAACTGCATCGGCATCCGCCAGGGCGACGAGGCCTACGGCACCTGGCGGCTGTCGAGCGGCCGCGGCGCGCGCCAGCGATCCGAGACCGTGAAGACGCGCGGCAACCTCGCGACCAACGACGGCGAGATCGCCGTCAACTGGGCACTCGAGGGCCACGGCATCGTGATGCGCGCCGAATGGGACGTTGCCCGCCACCTGCACAGCGGCCGCCTGGTGCCGGTGCTGCCGCAGTGGGACACGCCCGAGGCCGATGTCTACGCCGTCTACCCGCAGCGCCTGCAGCTGTCGACGCGCGTGCGCGCCTTCGTGGAGTTCATCGCCGAATCCTTCGGGACGCGGCGGTCGGAGCGGCAACGCGCCGAGGCGGCGACGGGTTCAGCGGCGAAGGGTTGAGTTGATTCGGTGACGGGTTCCGACCCACAGCAGCCCGACACGTCCCGGGGAAGCGGACATCACTGCGCGTGGGCCCCATCGCACACGACCCGTGTGGGCGTCCTAGGATTCGCGAGCGTTGGCGAGCGCGTAGTCCACGAAAGCCTTCAGCTTTGACGGCTGCTGCCGCCGGCTGGGGTAGTACAGGTAGAAGCCGGGGAAGGTCGGCGAGAACTCGGCCAACACCTGCTTCAGACGCTTGCTTCGCAGGTGCGGGCGCGCGAGCGGCTCGAAGGTGTACGCCAGCCCGATTCCGTCCAGAGCAGCCTCCGCAGAGAACAGCGAATCGCTGATCGTCAGACTGCCGGCGATCTCGTAGTCGACAATCCGATCGTCGACCTTCAGCTCCCACTTGTGGATGGCCCCGCTGCCTGTGAACCGAAATCGCACGCAGCGGTGATGAACCAGGTCGGACGGGTGCTGCGGCGCCGGATGGCGTCTGAAATAGTCCGGTGAGCCGACGATGGCCACCGACACCGGGCCACCGAGCGGGACGGCGACCATGTCCTTCTGGACGCTCTCGCCCAGCCGAACGCCGGCGTCGAACCCCCGCTCGACGATGTCGACATAACCCTCGTCATTGCTCAGCTCGACTTGAACGTCCGGGTGGGCCTTCAGGAAGCCGGCCAGCAGGGGCTGCAGCACCATGGCCACGGAGATGCGGGCGGCGTTGATGCGCAGCACACCCGACGGCCGACCCTGGAGCGCATGCAGCTGTTCCCCGGCTTCCAGCACGTCGCCCAGCGCCGGGCCGATCCGCGACAGATACGCCTCGCCGGCCTCGGTCAGGCTGACGCTGCGCGTCGTCCGATTCAGCAACCGAACGCCGAGCCGGGCCTCCAGCGTGCGGATCGCCTGGCTCAGCGCCGAGGGCGAGACCTCCAGCGCCGCAGCGGCGGCAGAGAAGCCGCGGTGCTGCGCCACCTTCCAGAAAGCGAGCAGTCCGTCGAGCTGATTGAGCCGCATGCTTTGAAGAATACCTTCATATGGTCTTCAGAGTTAGGCCATTTTTCTTCTCAGTCGCTCTCCCTAAAGTGACGATTAACGAGAAGGGAATCTGCATCGTGCCCAACCTGTTCGACCCATACACGCTCAAGGGCGTGACCCTGCGCAACCGCATCGCCGCGTCGCCGATGTGCCAGTACATGGCCAGTGCAGGGCTCGTCTCCGACTGGCACCTGCCGCACTACACGGCGCTGGCGCGCGGCGGTGCGGGGCTCGTCGTCGTCGAGGCCACCGCCGTGTCGCCCGAGGGGCGCATTACTCCGGGCGACCTCGGCCTGTGGAGCGACGAGCATCTGCCCGGGCTGGCGTCGATCGTGGGCGCGATCTCGAAGGCGGGGGCCGTCCCTGGCATCCAGCTCGGCCACGCCGGTCGCAAGGCCGGCTGCCTGCCGCCGTGGGAGGGTGGCGCACCGCTGCCAGCCGATCACGCCAAGGCTTGGGAGCCCATTGCGCCGTCCGCATTGCCGTTCATGCCGGAGCAACCGCATGTGCCCAGGGCCATGACGATCGCGGAGATTCGGCGGGTTCAGCAGGACTTCGCCGCGGCAGCCCAGCGCGCTGCGCAGGCCGGCTTCCAGTGGCTCGAGTTGCACTTCGCGCACGGCTTCCTGGCGCAGAACTTCCTGTCGACACACTCGAACCAGCGCGACGACGCCTACGGCGGTTCGCTCGTCAACCGAGCGCGCTTCCTCGTCGAGACGGTCGCCGCGGTGCGGCGTGTGTGGCCGACGGCCTTGCCGCTGACGATGCGCTTGGGCGTGGTCGAGTTCGACGGCCGCGACGACGAGACGCTGGCCGAGGCTATCCAGGTGTTGAAGTGGCTCAAGGCCGAAGGCGTGGACCTGGTCGACGTCGGCATCGGCTTCTCGACCCCTGGCGCCGTGCCGTGGTCGCCAAACATGCTCGTGCCACTGGCGGCGCGAATTCGCGCCGAGACTGGGCTGGCCGTCACGACCAGCTGGTTGATCACCGATGCCCGCCAGGCGGACAGCTTCGTGCGTGACCGCCAGGTCGACCTGGTGATGCTGGCCCGGCCGCTGCTGGCCAATCCGCACTGGCCGTATGCCGCGGCCCGCGAGCTGGCGATCGACCGGCCAGCCTCGGTGCTGCCCACCCCCTACGCGTTCTGGCTGCAAGGCTGGAGCGGAGCATGAACCACCCTGAACCCAAGGACATCTCGATGGACAAGCACAGCACAAGCGCCGGACCGGCGCCAGCGATCCACCGCCCCCTCAGCCGCCGCGACCTCCTGGTCGGGACCGCCGTCGCCGGCATGGGACTGGCCCTCAACTCTTCGTCATGGGCCGCATTGCCTGATCAGCCCAACGCCAACACCCAACGGAGCACCCCCATGCGCACACGAAAACTCGGCACGCTCGAGGTCTCTGAGATCGGCGCCGGATGCATGAGCATCAGCGCCAACTACGGGCCGCCCGCCGACCGGCAGCAGGGCATCCAGGTGATCCGCACCGCCGTCGAGAAGGGCGTCACCTTCTTCGACACCGCGGAGGTCTACGGCCCGTACACCAACGAGGACCTGGTCGGCGAGGCGCTCGCGCCGTTCCGCAACCAGGTGGCGATTGCCACCAAGTTTGGCTTCGACCTGAACGCTGGCGGCCTCAACAGCCGGCCGGCGCATATCAAGCAGGTGGTCGAGGCGTCGCTCAAGCGCTTGAGGACCGACCGCATCGATCTCTACTACCAGCACCGGGTCGACCCCAGCGTGCCAATCGAGGATGTGGCGGGGGCCATCAAGGACCTCATCGCGCAGGGCAAGGTCCTGCACTTCGGCCTGTCCGAGGCGAGCGCCAAGACCATCCGCCGAGCGCATGCGGTGCAGGCGGTATCGGCCGTGCAGACCGAATACTCGTTCATGGAGCGCGACGCGGAGCGCAATGGAGTGCTCCAGGCCTGCGAGGAACTTGGCATCGGCTTCGTGCCCTGGGGCCCGGTGGGCATGGGATACCTGACCGGCAAGGTCGATGCGCGGACGGTACTCGATCCCAAGACCGATCTTCGAACGGGGTTCGATCGCTTCTCTGCTGAGAACTTGGCAGCAAACCGGGCCGTCGTCGAGGTGCTGCGGCAATTCGGCGTCAAGAAGAACCTCTCGCCAGCACAGGTCGCCCTGGCTTGGCTAATGGCGCAAAAGCCTTGGATCGTGCCTATCCCAGGGACGCGTCGCCTGGACCACCAGGCCGAGAACCTGGGCGCGGTGGCCGTTCAACTCACGCCGATCGAACTGCGTGCGCTCGATGCTGAGTTTGCGAAGCTCAAGGTGCATGGCGGACGTATGAACGCGGAGCAGATGCGCATTGTCGATCAATCTGTGTGATCTGTGGCCGTTGGGGGGACTCGACTGACCGCTGTGCTGCTGCCAGCGCGGTGTCGCCTTATGGCCGGGACTGTCAGTTCGCTGTCAAGCCCGGCAGCTGACCTTGGCGGAGGGACTGACCGAACGACCGCTGTTGACAACCTCGACCATCGTCTGCCGACCCCATGCAGCCCTTCACGAGCCCAGCGCTCACCGCGCAAGAGCGGTCGTTCGGTTCGCGCCAGAACGCGATGGCACACCATCGCGAAAGCGAGATCACTTCGACTAGCGCGAAAGGAAGGCGAGCGCCTTGGGCACGAAGTCGGCATGGAACTGGAACACCGCGCCGTGTCCGGAATCGGGATAGATGATGAGTTCGCTGTTCGGAAGGCGCCGCGCCAAGTCGTGCGTGTTCTTTGTTGGCACCATGCGATCGCTGTCGCCGTTCGCAACGAGAACAGGTTGGTGAACGCTTGACAGATCCGCGGGCTTCTTCGCGCCCCATCGGCGCAGCGCCTTCAACTGGGCCTGCAGCGCGGCCACGGTGATTGCCTTGTCGCGGTTTCCGGAGCGTTCCTTCAGGCGCTGCAGAAACTCCTTGCCCGCACGGATTCCGGTGGGCGTCCTGGTGAAGAACAGAAACTGCTTCGGATCCTGGAAGCTGAGCCAGCCCCGGACCATGTCGAAGTAGGTCACCCGGGCCACCTTGCTGATGCCTTCGCCGCCAGCGGGGCCCGTCCCCGTGATGATCAGCTTGCGCACGAGTCGCGGCTCCATCAGCACGATCTCCTGAGCGATCATTCCACCCATCGAGAACCCGAAGAGGTCGACCTGAGCTAGACCCATGGCCTTGATGAAGGTGATGGCGTCCTTGGCCATCTCCTCCATCGATGTCGCCGGAGACCCACTCGACGCGCCGACGCCTCGATTGTCGAATGTGATCACGCGATGCTTTGCCGCGAAGCCGTCGACGACTCGAGGGTCCCAGTTGTCCAGAACGGCAGCCAGGTGGATGAGGAACACGACCGGCGTGCCGGGGTTGTCCGTCCCGAGTTCTCGGTAGGCGAAATCCACGCCACCTGCGGTGATCGTCCGCGTTGGAACGTCCTTCCAGGTGACGCTCAATCTGTGCGATGCGTTCATGTTGCTCTGCTCTCAGGTCGCAAGGACCGGATAGTCGGTTCGCCCTTCGGGCCAGGGGTGTGGAACGTCGGCTTGTCCGCAGCGTTCAACGATGCCGTTCGAGATCGTGTCGTTGCCGGAGGGCGGGGCAGGCGATCGAGTCCGGTCTCAGGAAGCCTGCGGTAGATAGCTGGGCCTGGCCGCCGTCATCCCGCGCTTGAGCTGCAGGGTGAGTTCATCGGCCAGCACCTCATCGAGACCTGATTCGAGTCCGTCGAGCGCGCGCTTGACGATCTGCTCAGCGCTGGACTTCGGCACATCGAAGCCGCGCGTGAGGTCGGTATCGACGTAGGCCATGTGCAGTGCCAGCACCTGGGTCTTCTGCGCCGCCAGTTCGCCGCGCAGGGCATTGGTTAGCGACCAGGCCGCTGACTTGCTGGCCGAGTAGGCGGCCAGTTCTCCGCCGTTCACCCATGAAGCGGCCGACAACACATTGAGCAAAGCACCACCGCCGTTGGCCTTGAGAATCGGCGCAAAGGCCTTGCTCATGCGCAACATGGCGAAGAAGTTGGTCTCGAAGATGCGTCGCGCGACGGCTTCGCTGTCTGGCGCAAGGAATCCCCCGGGTTGGGCAATGCCGGCGTTGTTGATCACGAGCGTCACATCCGACGCCTGCGCTGCAGCGGCCGCCACGTCTTCCGGCTTGGTGACGTCGAGTCGCAGAGGCTGAACACCGGCTTGCGTGACGGACGCGGAGTCGCGTGCGCCGGCGTAGACCTTGCGGGCACCGCGGGCGAGCAACTCGCGCGCGAACGCCAGGCCGATGCCGCGATTGGCACCCGTGACGAGGACGACAGCATTCTCGATCTTCATAGGGATCTCCAAGGATGGATGGGGAACCTGGCTCACTTGAGCTTGACGACGACCTTGCCTTTCGCGCGGCCTGCTTCGACGTAGGCGAGGGCTTCGTTGGTCGACTCGAAGGGGAACACCCGATCTATGACGGGGCGGATGGCCCCAGCCTCGATGAGCCGGGTGATCTCGCGCAGTTGGCTGCCGTTCGCCTTCATGAAGAGAAACGAATAGCCGACGCCTCGGGCTCGGGCCTTGCGCCTGACGCCTGAGCTCAGCAGCCGGATGACCAGCTTCACGAACCCGGGTGCCGCGATTTCCTTGCCGAACTCGGGGTCAGGCGGCCCGGAGATGGAGATGAGCTTCCCGCCACGCTTGAGCACCCGAAGAGACTTTTCGAGCGTCTTGCCGTCCTGGCTGTTCAATACGACGTCGTAGTCGCGCAAGACATCCTCGAAGTCCTGCGTCTTGTAGTCGATGACGACGTCTGCACCCAGGCTCTTCACGAGCGCGACATTGGTCGTGCTCGTCGTCGTGGCAACGGTTGCGCCCAGATGCTTGGCCAACTGGATGGCGAAAGTGCCCACGCCGCCGGAGCCGGCCTGAATGAAGGTCTTCTGCCCCGGCTTCAGGTTGGCCTTCTCGACGAGTGCCTGCCATGCCGTCAAGCCCACCAGGGGGATGGAAGCGGCCTCTTCCATCGTCAGGCCTCCGGGCTTGAGCGCAAGCGATGCCTCCTTGACCGGGACGAACTCGGCGAACGTGCCGATCCGGAAATCATCCGCCCGCGCATAGACCTCATCGCCCGGCTTGAACTGCCGCACACGGGGGCCGACCTTGACGACCACCCCAGCTACGTCGTGGCCCAGGACGAGGGGTAAGCGATAGGGCAGGATGAGCTTGAACTCGCCGTCCCGGATCTTGGAGTCCAGCAGGTTCACGCCGGCGGCATGAACCTCGACCAGGACCTCGTCGTCGCGCAACTCCGGACTCGGCACATCTGCCAACCGCAGCGCGCGCTTCTTTCCATAGCGCTCGAGAGTGAATGCTTTCATGGGTCTTCCCTAGTCCTGGCGCATCCAGGTTTGCGAACGGCCCAGCGTTGGCACACCGATGTAGCCGCGCACGCTGAGCGTCTTGCCGTTGTCGGTCAGACGCACTTTGCTGCGATAGACCTTGCCGTTGTCCGGGTCGAGGATCTGGCCGCCGACGTACTCGTCGCCTTCCTTGGTCAGACCACTCAGGATGACGAGACCGACGACAGGCGCGTTCCTGTTCGTGCCTTCGCACTTGTCGCACTTCGGATTCGAGTCATCGCTCGGGGCCGGGAACACCTTCTCGATCCTGCCCTGCAGCATTCCGTTCGATTCGGTGATGCGGATCAGGGCCCGCGGCATGCCGCTGACGTCGTCCAGGTTCCTCCAAAGACCAGTGGGCGATGGTCCCTCGGCCCAGGCGAGCGGGGCCGCAAGTGCAACGAGCAAGGCGATTGCCCGGAAGGAGCGGGCGGCTCGTTTGGCCGTGTGTCGCATGATGCATGTAATGTGTAATGACGAACGAAAGGGCCACGTGCATCAGTGGATTCAGCGATCGGCGGGGGTCAGGTGCTTGAGCGCGGCCTCGCGCAGGGCGTCCGACAGGCCCGGGTCATCGACCACGCGCGCCAGCAACACAGCACCCACCATGCTGGAGACAGTCACCAGTGCGCGCTGGTGGGCGCCGGGCTGCCCCCAGTCCGGCAACTGGCGCGCGACAAGGTCGATCATTTCCTTGATATGCCGGGTCGCCACTCGACGCACTTCGGGAGTCTGGCGCGATGTTTCAGAGCCCAGCGCGACCAGAGGGCATCCCCTCTCTGCATTCTCAAGGTGCTCCCTGGAGAGATAGGCATCAAGCAAGGATGCCAACGCCATGTCGGGCGGCACGCCGGCCACGGCGTCAGCCGCGGCGGCAGCGGACTCCGCGCACGCCCTCCCCGCCGCTTCGGCCAACATGGCCTCGCGTGACGCGAAGTGAGCATAGAAGGCGCCATGCGTCAGGCCGGCCTCCTTCATGATGTCCGCGACTCCGGTACCGTCGTAGCCACTGCGACGGATCGCGCGGGCGGCCACGGACAGGATGCGCTCGTGTGTGGCGTCCTTGGCCGCTGCTCTCGCGCTTGTTCTCGTACTTCGCATGATGCTCATCATGCTTCATTGTTGGCGAGTTGCACAGCGATGTTTTCGCGGCAAGGTCGATCGCCGGAAGCGCGAACCATGCGCAACTGTTCAAGCCCGGCCGCAATGCGGCGTGATGCCCAATGCAGCCTGAGCCTGATTGGACAATCGCGTTGAAGCCATTGCACGGCGGTACGCCGCAATGCAGTCGCCTGAAAGTGCCCGCTTCCGGCCGTTCAGCGATAGACGCCCGTCACTGACCGAGAACCCCTGGCGCCCGCGTCGATGCCCTCGTCCACCGCCCTCCTCAACACCGCCCCGACCGCCGGCTGCGCGGCTGCAACTTGTCGAGTTCGGCGATCTGCTGCTTCAGCAGTATCAGCAGCGAGCGGGCCTGGTCGACAGGCAGGCGCAGGCAGCTGGCGGCGGACTCCTCGTCGCGCGCCGAGCGAGGCAGCACCAGCGCGTCGATGTTGAGTTCGATCAGGCCTTTGTCGTGCCTCATCGACTTCAGGCGCTGCACTTCGATGTCGTAGGTCTTCACGCGCGTTCTCCAGCATTTGGCGTCAAGGCCGAATTGTCGAGGCACGCGCCGTGGCCTGCGGGCCTGCTGCCCGGCCGCATTTGACCGGCGGCCCCCATATCCGGTCCACTCGCCCCGACGCGCACGCCGTGGCGCGATGGAGCCCATCGACATGACCCCGTTCGGCGGCCGCCTGGTCCGCACCTTCCTCACCGGCCTGATCGCCGTGCTGCCGCTGGCAGCGACGATCGCGATCCTCGTTTTCACCGCGCGCCTGATCGAGGACTGGCTCGGCCCGCGCAGCCTGGTCGGCGGCCTGCTGATGTGGCTGGCGCCGCCCTTCGCACGCTCCGAAGTGGCGAGCTACAGCCTGGGCCTGCTGATCCTGCTGGTGATGATCTTCGGGCTCGGCCTGCTGGTCGAGACGCGCTTGGAGCGCGGCCTGCGGCGCGGCGTCGAGGCGCTGATCCGGCGCATCCCGCTGGTGCGCAACATCTACGACATGAGTCATCGCTTCGTCGACCTGCTCGCGCAGAGCCCGGACGACGGCCTCAAATCGATGAGCCCGGTGTGGTGCCACTTCGGCGGGCCCGAGGCCAAGGATGGCGGGGTCGCGGTGCTCGGCCTGCTGTCCACGCCCGAGCCGCTGCTGCTCGGCGACAAGCCCTATCTTGCGGTGCTGGTGCCCACCGCGCCGGTGCCGATCGGCGGCGGCCTGCTCTACGTGCCGCAGCCGTGGGTGGTGCCGGCCGAGATCGGCATCGATGCGCTGACCAGCCTCTACGTCTCGATGGGCGTGACCTCGGCGCAGCACCTGCCGAAGGCACCGACGGCAGCGAAGTAGCGCCCGTTCGCCGGCGAGCCTCAACGCTCGCCCTCCCCGCGCTTGAGGCGCAGCGCCACCTTGGCCTGGCGCCCGCGCGCCTTCCAGACCGAGACCAGTTGCTGGCGTTCGAGCGCGCTCATCGTGTCGCGCCGCGCCTCGCGCAGCAACTTGCGCCAGTTGGCCAGCCGATCCGGATGCACCGCCGCGCGCACCGCGCAGCCCGGCTCGTCGGCATGGCTGCAGTCGCGAAAGCGGCATTGCGCGGCGAGCGCCTCGATGTCGGCAAAGCTGGCCGCCAGCGCCCCCTCGTCGAGGTCGGGCCGCAGCGCGCGCAGCCCCGGCGTGTCGATCACGCAGCCGCCGCCGGGCAACCGGTGCAGCGTGCGCGTGGTGGTGGTGTGCTGGCCGCGATGGTCGTGCTCGCGCACGGCCTGAATGCGCTGCACCGGCGCGCCGCCGTCGGCGCGCAGCAGCGTGTTGGTCAGCGTCGACTTGCCGGCGCCCGAGGAGCCAAGCAGCACCAGCGTGCGGCCGGCACCGAGCCAGGGCGCCAGCGTCGCCGCGGCAGAGGGCAGCGTGCCGTTGACGGCGACGATGGAGATCGGCTTGCCGCGGTGCGGGCCGAGTCGCTGCTGCAGCGCCTCGATCTCGTCGCCCACCAGCGCGGCGCGCGCGGCCTCGTCGGGCGCAACGCGGTCGGCCTTGGTCAGCACGACCACCGGCTCCACGCCGCTGGCCAGCACCAGCGCCACGTAGCGCTCGAGCCGGCGCGGGTTGAAGTCGAGGTCGAGGCCCATCACCAGCAGCGCGACATCGACGTTGCTGGCCAGCACATGGCGCCGGCCCTCGGCGTCGCGCCGCACCAGATGGGTCAGCGGCGGCACGCGCAGCTCGACCCACAGCGGGCCGGCCGCGTCGTGCTCGTCGGCGCTGGCCAGCACCCAGTCGCCAGTGGCGATCTCGGTGCCGGCCTCGGCCAGCTGGCGCGCCAGCCGCGGATGCAGTCTGGCATCGAGCTCGGCCTCGCCGTCGTGCAGGCGCAGGCTGTCGCGGAAAACGGCGCTGACGCGCAGCAACTGCCCGCTGTCTGCCAGTGACTGGTGGTCGCCGTCTTCGACGAGGGCTTCGAGTGCAGCCGCCAATGCCGGCTGCCAGCCGATGGCACGCAGCGCATCGGCGTTGCGTGCCACTCGGCACGCGGGGTCGTTCGGTTCGAACATGATGATGAGGATTCTTCGCAGAGCTTGAACTCCGGCCACGCGTCGCAGGGACACGCGGCGGAGCGATCGGCGGCGTCCATGCGGACGCGCGCCACGGTGTGAAGTCCGTGGCTCGGCGGGAAGAATCCGGATCGGCAGCCGGCCCGCGTTGAGCGGACCTCGACTGCCGTGAGCGACGCGTCAGGCGCTGTCGCGCACCACGCTTCCAGCCGGGCGACGGAGGGCGGGGGCAATGGGCTTGTTCATGGCGGCTCGCTCCTTGGCTGGGTGGTGGGACCGGCGGCTGGCGCCGGCGGTGGGGCATCGTGCTTGCCGATGCGGGCCGCGAGTGTGCATGCCCGAGCCGTCGGCGTCAACCGCTGCCGCTAGGATGTTGCGCCCGACGACACGCGAAGCACCACGCCGAGGAGAACAACATGCGCATCGCCCCTCTTTCCGCCGTCCTGGCGTTGCTCGCGGGCCTGCTCGTCGGCGGCACCGCAGCGGCGGCCGAGCGCGGCATCGACAAGGAGGTCGTCATCGACGCCTCGCTCGACGAGGCCTGGGCCGCGTGGACCACGCGCGAGGGCATCACCAGCTTCTTCGCGCCCGAGGCGGTGATCGAGCCGCGCGTCGGCGGCGCCTTCCACATCCACATCGATCCCTACGCGGCACCCGGCGCCAAGGGCGCCGACACGATGCGCTTCATGGCGCTGCAACCCAAGCAGATGCTGAGCTTCGACTGGAACGCGCCGCCGCACCTGCCGCAGGCGCGCGAGCAGCGCACCTTCGTCGTCGTGCGTTTTGCGTCGGTCGGCGACAAGCAGACCCGCGTCAGCCTGCACCACACCGGCTGGGGCGACGGCGGCGAGTGGGACAAGGCCTACGCCTACTTCGACCGGGCCTGGGGCGGCGTGCTCGGCAACCTGAAGAAGCGCTTCGAGACCGGGCCGCAGGACTGGACCGAGTGGCGCGCCAGCCTGCGCAAGATGCACGAGGAAGCCGCGGCCAAGGCCGGCGCGGCCAGCAAGTGATGGCCAAGAGCGGCGCCGGCATCGAAGACCGCGCGAGCTTCGACATCGTCATCGACGCCCGCTCGCCGGCCGAGTACGCGCTCGACCACATCCCGGGCGCGATCAACTGCCCGGTGCTCGACGACGAGGAGCGCCGCATCGTCGGCACGCTCTACGTGCAGGTCTCGCCCTTCGAGGCGCGCAAGGTCGGCGGCGCGATGGTCGCGCGCAACATCGCACGCCACCTCGAAAGCGCGGTCTTCAAGGACCAGCCCAGGAGCTGGAAGCCGCTGGTCTACTGCTGGCGCGGCGGCCAGCGCAGCGGCAGCTTCACCGACTGGCTGCGCCTGGTGGGCTGGGACGCACAGCAACTGCAGGGCGGCTACAAGCGCTGGCGCGCGCACGTGATCGCGCAGATCGCCGAGCGCATGCCACGGCTCGAACTGCGCGTGCTGACCGGCGCCACCGGTAGCGCCAAGACGCGGGTGCTGCATGCGCTGGCGGCGCTGGGCGAGCAGGTCATCGACCTCGAGGCGCTGGCCGGCCATCGCGGCTCGGTGCTGGGCTCGGTGCCGGGCGTCGAGCAGCCCTCGCAGAAGCGCTTCGAGACGCTGCTGTGCGAGGTGCTCGACAACATCGATCCGGCACGGCCGGTGTTTGTCGAGGCCGAGAGCCGCCGCATCGGCCGCATCGCGGTGCCCGACCCGGTGCTGCTGCCGCTGCGCGCGGCGCGCTGCGTCGAGATCGAAGCCACGCCGGCGGCGCGCCTGGCCTACCTGCTGCGCGACTACGCCTTCCTCGGCGACGACCGCGCCGCCCTGCAGGCCAAGCTGGCGCAACTGCATGGCCTGCAGTCCAACGAGACGCTGGCACGCTGGCAGCAGTGGGCCGCGGAAGGCGCGCTGGAGCCGCTGTTCGCCGAGCTGATGGAGAGGCATTACGACCCGCTGTACGAGCGCTCGCAGGGCCGCAACTACCTCGGGCTCGACAAGGCGCCGGCCTTCGCGACCGACGATCTCAGCGAGACAGGCATCGAGGAGCTCGCAAGGCGCATCGCCGACGCGGACTGAACTGGTCGACGCGAGCGCTTCGATACCTCAGCGCGAACGGAAGGTCGACTCCGCCAGCGCCTGCTGCACCTTCGCTTCGCTCGCCTCGTCGAGCGCCAGCACCACGCCGGCGCGTTGCTGCGCCGACCCGGCCCGCGCCAGCGCGGTCGGCAGCGCGGTCTTGAGCAGCTTGGCCTCGTCGGCCGCGAGCTGCGTGCGCCGATCGGCGCTGCCCTCGCCGCTGCACAGCACCACGAAGTCGAACAGCGCCGACGCCTCCCAGAAGCGGAAGGGCTCGGCCTCGAACAGCGGCTCCAGGCCCGGGAAGCGTCCGCCCTGGCGCAGCGCGAGCAGGATGCTGCGCCCGCGCGGCGAGCGGTCGAGAACAACGCACCAGTGACTGACGACCCCGGCGGCGCCGAACTCGCCGCTGTCGATGCGCTGCTGCAGTTCGCCCACTGCCTGCGCGCCCTGTCGGTTGCGACGCTTGGCTTCACCCATTGACTTCACCCATTCACTTCACCCATCTGTGTTTCATTGGCTGGCGGCCGCTTGCCCGCCCTGGCCCTCATCGATCAACCTGAACGTGATGCCGGCCGCGCGCAGCCGCTCGACCAGCACGTCGCCGAAGGCGATGGCCGGCGTCAGCAGGCCGCCGCGCTCGGCGCCGCCCGGCAGCCGCAGCGCATCGACCGCCAGCGCCAGCGCCGACTCGCAGACGAAGATCGTGGTCGCCCGGTTGCCGGGGTCGCCACGGCCTTCGACGCGGGCAAACATCTTGTGGCCTGCGCCGTCGAGCACGCGCAGGTCGCAGCGGAACGAGCCGCGCTCGATCTGCTCCGGCGTCGGCCCCTCGCCCGGCGCCTTGAGCCGGCCCAGCAGGCGCCGCGTCGGCGGCAGCCGCGCCGCCAGCGCGAAGCCGCCGGTCGCCACGCCGTAGGCCGCGGCCGCCGCCACGCCCGGCATGCCGTGGCCGAGGTGCAGCCACTCGCGGTAGGCAAAGTCGTCGGCATAGGGCGAGCCCTGCGTGCCGCGCAGCAGCCCGGCGCTGCGCCGCACGACGCGGGTGTTGACCGGACCCATGAAGAAGGGCGCGCGCCAGGCGCCGGTTTCCTCGTCACGCTCGGGCGTGGTCTGGTCGCGGTGTGGGCGCAGATCGACCGGCACGGTGCCGGCCGGGTTGAGCAGGAAGGGCTCTGCCAGCCGTGCCGCGTCGCCGGCATCGAACAGCGCCAGCGCCGAGGCCAGCGTGCCGCCGTTGAAGCCGCCGCGCATGCGGTGCACGCCCTCGATCCGCAAGGCCTGCGTGCCATGACGCTCGTGCAGCGCGCGCGCCAGGAACCAGGCGCCGAGGTCGGAAGGCACCGAGTCGAAGCCGCTGCAGGGCACGAGGCGGGTACCGTCGGCCGCGGCGCGCTCGTGATGGCGGTCGATCAGGCGCCGCACCCACGGCGTCTCGCCGGTGATGTCGCAGTAGTGGGTTCGCTGCGCGACGCAGGCATCGACCAGCGCGTCGCCAAAGCGCGCGAAGGGCCCGGCCACCGAGAGCACGACGCGAGCCGATTCGGCCAGCCGGTTCAGCGCGGCCGGGTCGAGCGCGTCGGCGACGATCACCGCCGGCGGCGCGGCGGCGTTGTGCAGCGAGGCGGCCAGCGCCTCGAGCCGGGCCCGGTCGCGGCCGGCGATGGCCCAGCGCAGGTCGGGCAGGTCATGCGCCTTCTGCGCCAGGTACAGCGCCGCCTGGCGGCCGACGAAGCCGGTGGCGCCGAAGAGGACGATGTCGTAGGAACGAGGCTTGGCCATCGGGCGCCACTCGTTCAATCCGGGGCGCGGTGGATCGGGTCGATCCATGCCACGTTCTCGGGCTTCTCGACCGGCTCGATGTCGAGGTTGATCGCGGTCGCCTCGCCGTCGCTGCGCACCAGCACGCACTCGAGCGTCTCATCGACGCTGGCGTTGATCTCCTGGTGCGGCACGAATGGCGGCACGTAGATGAAGTCGCCCGGCCCGGCCTCGGCGGTGAACTCGAGCCGCTCGCCCCAGCGCATGCGCGCGTGGCCGCGAACCACGTAGATCACGCTCTCCAGCGGCCCGTGATGGTGGGCGCCGGTCTTGGCGTTGGCATGGATGTGGACCGTGCCGGCCCACAGCTTCTGGGCGCCGGTGCGGGCGAAGGTGATCGCCGCCTTGCGGTCCATGCCCGGGGTCTGGGCGGTGTTGGGGTCGAGCTGGTTAGCGCGGACCACCTGCACGCCGTCGTGCTTCCACGTCTTCTCGCTCATCGCGCTCATCCCTTCATGCGCCGTAGCGCTCGCGTGCCAGCGCCGCCCCGAGGCCGAGCGCCTGCAGCTTGGCCAGCGCCACCGCGCGGTCCATCGGCGCCAGGCCGCAGTTGGTGCAGGGGATCAGCCGCTGCTTCGGCACGAACTGCAGCGCACGGCCGATGGTGTCGGCGACCTGCTCGGGCGTCTCGACCACGTCGCTGGCGACGTCGATCACGCCGACCATCACGTCCTTGCCCTCGAGCAGCGCCATCAGCTCGGGCGGCACGTGCGAGTTGTAGCACTCGAGGCTGACCTGCCTGATCGAGCTCTTGGCCAGCGCCGGGAAGACCTTCTCGTACTGGCGCCATTGCTCGCCGAGGGTGTGCTTCCAGTCGATGTTGGCCTGGATGCCGTAGCCGTAGCAGATGTGGACCGCGGTGGTGCAGCTCAGGCCCTGCGCCGCGCGCTCGAGCGCCTGCACGCCCCAGCTCGCGGCGTCGTCGAGGTAGACGTTGAAGGCCGGCTCGTCGAACTGGATGATGTCGACGCCGTCGGCCTGCAGCGCCAGCGCTTCCTGGTTGAGCAACTCGGCAAAGGCGAAGGCCATCTTGACGCGATCGCCGTAGAAGCGGTCGGCCACGGTGTCGACGATCGTCATCGGCCCGGGCAGCGTGAACTTGATGCGGTGCTTCGTGTGGGCACGCAGGAAGCGCGCCTCGGCTGCATGCACGCGGCCCTTGAGCTTCAGCGCCGACACCACCTGCGGCACCATCGCCTTGTAGCGGTCGGCGCGGATGCCCATCTCGACCTTGTGCTCGAAGTCGATGCCCTCGACCTGCTCGAGAAAGCCGTGAACGAAATGCTGGCGCGACTGCTCGCCGTCGCCGACCACGTCGAGCCCGGCGTCCTCCTGTGCCTTGAGCCAGAGCAGCGTCGCGTCGAGCTTGGCCTGGGCCAGCGCCGCGCCCTCCTCGCGCCACTTCGGCCACAGCTTGTTGGTTTCGGCCAGCCAGCCGGGCTTGGGCAGGCTGCCGGCAATGGCGGTCGGGAACAGCGGCGATGTGTAGTCCATGGCCTCTCCTCGATGGGGTGCGTGGCTCGCATGATAGGCAGCGTCCCGATGGACATCAGCGCGCACCGACCCTAGGCTCGGCCGATCTTCCCTACCGATCGGAGACGCGGATGCTGCGCAACCTGTTCAAGTGGTTCCTGATCAGCTTTGTCACGGTGGTGGCGGTGCTGCTGATCGGCGGCCTGCTGATGAATCCGAACTTCCGCGTCACGCGCCAGGTCGAGATCAACGCGCCGGCCGATCGCCTCTACGCGCTGGTCTCCGATCCGCGCGAATGGAAGCGCTGGAGCGTCTGGAACCAGCGCGACCCGAACATGCAGATCCGCTACAGCGGCCCGAACAGCGGCAGCGGCGCGGTCTGGGAGTGGCAGAGCAAGAGCGAGGGCGACGGCCGCATGAGCTTCACCACCGCCGAGCCCGGCCGCCGGCTCGGCTACGACCTGTTCTTCCCCGACTTCGGCACCACCAGCCGCGGCGACTTCCGCTTCAGCCCCAACGCCAGCGGTGGCACCACCGTGATCTGGGAGATGAACGGCGACATGGGCAAGAACCCGATGTTCCGCTGGATGGCGCCGTTCGCCGACCGCATGATCGGGCCAGACTTCGAGGCCGGGCTGAACAAGCTCAAGGAAGTCGCCGAGAAGCCGCCCGCCTGACGCGAGGGGCGCGCCGACTCACTTGCCGCGCTGGATCGCGAAGTAGTCGAGTTCGGTGTACGGGCGATCGGCGCAGTCGCGCTGCCAGGCATCCTTGCGGCCCATGTAGGCCTCGGCCTGCTTGTTGAAGGCCGGCAACTGCTCGTTGTAGGCATCGACCAGCGCGGTGCGTTCGCGCACCTTGGCGTTGAAGTCGTTGACCTGTTGCTCGTTGGTGGTGTCGACCGACTCGCGCGCGGTGGCGATCGCGGCGGTGACCTTGTCGACCTCGGCCTTGCGCGCGTCGAGCGCGGTCTGGGCCTGCACCACCTCCTCGCCGGAAGCCTTGAGCAGCGGCTGCTCCTTGAGGCAGGCGCGCAATTGATCGCGCGTCAGGACCTGGCCGGTCGGCTTGCCCTTGCCGAGGGTCAGCACGGTGCCGGAGGCCGCGGCCGCGGCGGGCTTGGCGGCCTGCTTGGCGGGTGCCGGATCGGCGGCCAGCAGCGGTGCGGCGGCGCCCAGCGCCAGCAGGGTGAACAACAGGCCGCGGGCGGGCCGGGAGACGATCGGAGACTTCATGCTGCACTTTCGATGACGGCGCGCGGCATGTCCGCCAGGAGACGGCGACCGCCGCGCGAGGCGCGCATCATGCCACCGCCCCGGCGGGCCGCCGGCGCCACGGCGACCGGCAAAAATAGAACGATCGTTCGATAATCCGGCAACCACTCGCTTCCCTCTTCACCATGAACCCGCAGTCCCCCGCCGACCGCCCGGCCCCCGCCCTCCATCCCTTCGGCCAGCTGCTGGCGCTGCGCCAGCGTGAGGCCGACGGCGTGCGCTTCACCATCACCACCGACTGGTTGCAGGG
Source organism: Rivibacter subsaxonicus (assembly GCF_004217215.1). Lineage (GTDB taxonomy): Bacteria > Pseudomonadota > Gammaproteobacteria > Burkholderiales > Burkholderiaceae_C > Rivibacter > Rivibacter subsaxonicus. The sequence continues at coordinate 1,025,566 of NZ_SHKP01000004.1, read as the reverse complement.
CCGCACCACCTTCGGCGGCCTGATCGCGGCACTTGGCGTGCAGGCGATGCTCGACTGCAGCGAGGGCACGTCGATGCCGCTGCGCGCGCTGCAGACCAACTTCGTCGGCCCGGTCGGCGCCGGCGAGACGACCGTGAAGGTGCAGCAACTGCGTGCCGGCAAGAACACGCGCCAGATGCAGGCCACCGTGCTGCAACGCGGTGCCAGCGGCGCCGAGGCCGTGGCCGCGGTGCTGCTGGCCACCTTCGGCGCCGCGCGCTCGAGCACGCTGCCGGCGCTGCTGCCGCGCGCGCCGGCGATCGCGGTCGGCCCCGAGCAGGCGATCCGCTTTCCGCAGATCGAGGGCGTGACGCCGGCCTTCATCCGCCACTTCGACCTGCGCTGGGCCGAGGGCGCGCCGCCCTACACCGGCGGCCAAGGTTGGGACACCAGCATGTACCTGCGCCTGCGTGACGATGACGGGGTCCACCCCGAGGTGCTCATCGTGCTGCTGGCCGACGTGCCGCCGACGCCGGCGATCGGCCAGCTGCGCAGCCCCGCGCCGGCCAGCTCGGTGACCTGGGCACTCGAGCTGCGGCCGACCGCCGCGATCGAGCCCGGCGCACCGTGGCGCATCGACATGGACACGCTGGCCGCCGCCGATGGCTACATCAACCAGCGCGGCCGGCTCTGGACGCCGGCCGGCGAACTGGCGGCGCTGGCCTACCAGGTGGTCGCGGTCTACGCGTAGCAGGCAGAAGAAGAAGCGATGAGCCTGTCCTGGTGCGCCATCGACTTCGGCACCTCGAACTCCGCGGTCGCGGTGCCGGATGCGGCCGCGCGCGGCGGCAGCCGGCTCGTGGTGCTCGAGGACAGCCAGCCGACGATGCCGACCGCGGTCTTCTACTTCGCCGAGCACCCACCGCTGGCGCCCGGCGCCGAGCCGCCGCGCGCGGTGGGCCGGGCCGCGATCGCGGCCTATGTCGACGGCTACGACGGCCGCCTGATGCGCTCGATGAAGAGCCTGCTCGGCTCCTCGCTGTTCGAGCAGAGCACCGATGTCGGCGGCGGCCATGCGCTGCGCTATCGCGACGTGGTCACCGGCTACCTGCGCCACCTGAAGGCGGCGGCCGAGCATGCGGCGGGTACCTCGCCGGCAGCCTCGGTCACGCGCGCGGTGATCGGCCGTCCGGTGTTCTTCGTCGACGATGACCCCGTGCGCGACGCTACCGCGCAGGCCGCGCTCGAAGCCTGCGCCCGCGACGCCGGGCTGCGCGAGTTGGCATTCCAGTACGAACCGATCGCCGCCGCCTTCGACCACGAGGCCGGCTGCACGCATGAAGAACTGGTGCTGGTGGCCGACATCGGCGGCGGCACCTCGGACTTCTCGATCGTGCGCGTGGGGCCGCAACGGCGCGACCGGCTCGAGCGCGCCGACGACATCCTCGGCAACCACGGCGTGCACGTGGCCGGCACCGACTTCGACCGCCGGCTCGAGCTCGAGGCACTGCTGCCGGCGCTGGGCTACCGCTCGCACGGCCCGGCCAGCGGTGGCCGCGCCGCGCGCGAGGTGCCGAGCGCCGTCTACCACGACCTCGCGACCTGGCACCTGATCAACACCGTCTACGCGCCGGCGCGGGTGGCCGAGCTGCAGCGCATGGCGAGCTGGTACGCCGACCCTGCGCACCACCGGCGGCTGATGCAGGTGCTGCGCGAGCGTCTCGGGCACGAACTGGCGGCACGCACCGAGGCCGCCAAGATCGACGTCGCGCAGCTGCATCATGGCGACGCCGCCAAACTCGACGAACAAGCCGAGGTGCGCATCGCGCTCGATGCGGTCGAGGCCGGGCTGTCGGTGCGCCTTGGCGAACGGCAGGCGATGGCTGCACTCGATGCCGAGCTGGAGCGCATCGTCGACGCGGCGCGCCAGACCGTGCGTGATGCCGGTCTCGCGCCGGCGCGCATCGACACGCTCTACTTCACCGGCGGCTCGACCGGCCTGGCGCCGCTGGTGGCGCGGCTGGCGGCGGCCTTCCCGCAGGCACGTGCGGTGCGCGGCGACCGCCTGTCGAGCGTGGCGCGCGGACTCGGCCTGCACGCGCTTAGGCTGTTCGGGCCCGTGGCATCGGCGCGATGACCGAGCCCGCACCCATCGCTGCGGAGGACGACGCGCAAGGGCACGCACCGCGCTCGCCGTCCGACCTGTTCTGGAGCTTCAGCGCGCTTGCGATGCAGGGCTTCGGCGGCGTGCTGGCGGTGGCGCAGCGCATGCTGTGCGAGCAGAAGCGCTGGCTCAGCAAGCAGCAGTACCTCGAGTTGCTGTCGCTGGGCCAGGTGCTGCCCGGGCCCAATGTTTGCAACCTCTCGCTGATGGTCGGTGACCGCTGGTTCGGGCTGCGCGGCGCCTTCGCGGCACTGGCCGGGATGATGCTGTTTCCGCTCGTGCTGGTGCTGCTGCTGGCCGCGCTTTACGGCGAGTTCGCCAGCCATCCGGCGGTGGCCGGCGCCTTGCGCGGCATGGGCGCGGTCTCGGCCGGCATGGTCATCGGCAGCGCACTCAGGCTGGCGCGACCGCTGCGTCACAGCGCGCTTGGCCTGCCAATGGTGCTGGCGCTCGGTGGCGCCTGCTTCGTCGCGATCGCCTTGCTGCGCTGGCCGCTGGGCTATGTGCTGCCCGGGCTCGGCATCGTGGCCTGCGTGCTCGCGTGGAAGCGGCTCGGGGATTCGTCCCCATGACGGCGCTTCACTGGATCGGCTGGGACACCTGGTTCGCGCTGTTCAGTCACTTTCTGCTGCTGTCGATGCTGGCCATCGGCGGCGCGATCACGGTGGCGCCCGACATGCATCGCTGGATGGTCGGCGAGCAGCAACTCATCACCGACGCCCAGTTCACCTCGTCGATCGCGATCGCGCAGGCCGCGCCCGGCCCCAACGTGCTGTTCGTCGCCGTGCTCGGCTACCAGGCCGGCGGCCTGGCCGGCGCCGCGGCCACGCTGCTCGGCATCATGCTGCCGTCGACCACCATCGCGCTGGCGGTGGCGCGCTTCGGCCAGGCACGTGCCGACTGGAAGAGCATCCGCGCCTTCAAGCTCGGCATGGCGCCGATCACGCTGGCGCTGATGCTGGCCACCGGCTGGCTGCTGGCGGCCTCGGGCGCCGACTGGCGCTCGCTCGCGCTCACCGCGCTGGCGGCGCTGGCGGTGTGGAAGACGCGGCTGCACCTGCTGGTGCTGATCGGCGTCGGTGGCCTGGCCGGTGCGCTGGGCTGGGTGTGAACGAGCCCGCCGCTTCAACGATCTTTACGCTTCGATTGCGGGCGCGATACGCGGGCGGCGCACATTGAGTGCCGTCCCAACGATCCGGAACCTTCATGCAACGACTCACCCTTGTGCTGGCCGCCCTCGCCGTCAGCGCCCCCGTCCTGGCGCAGGACACGTCGACCACCCGACCTGCCCGCCGCGACCGCGCCGAGATGGCAGCGAAGTTCGCCGAACGCTTCAGGGCCGCCGACAAGGACGGCGACGGCGCGCTGACGCGCGCCGAGGCTGAGGTCGGCATGCCGCGCCTGGCCCGCCATTTCGACGAGATCGACAGCACCAGGACCGGCCGCATCACGCAGCAGCAGGTCGGTGCCTTCATGGCGGCGCATGCCGGCCAGCGCGGCACGCGCCCGGGACCGGCGGCCAGCGGCCCGACGAGCTGACTCCCAGCAGCGCGGCGGCGGCGCGGGCACACTGGAGTCCCGCCACCCGCCGTGTCCCCATGACCGAAGCACTCGCGATCCGCAACAACCTCGAGGCGCAACGCTTCGAGGCCACCATCGACGGCCAGCTGGCCGTCTGCGACTACCAGCGCCAGGGTCACCACCTGGTGCTGCCGCACACCCTGGTGCCGCCCTCGCTGCAGGGTCGCGGCATCGCGGCGCAACTGGTGCAGGCGGCGCTCGACTGGGCGCGAACCGAGGGGCTGAAGGTACGGCCGGTGTGCAGCTACGTCGCGGCCTACATGCGCCGGCGACCCGAGACCCAGGACCTGCTCGCGGCCTGATCGCCGCACACGGACTCAGGCTGGTGGCGCCCCCACCACCCGCGTCACCAGCACCTGGTCGATCTTGTAGTCGTCCACGTCCATCACCTCGAAGCGCAGCCCGGCGTGCTCGACCACGTCGGTGCGGCGCGGGATGCGGCGCAGCATCACCATCATGAAGCCGGCCAGCGTGTCGTACTGGCCGGTGTGCGGCAGCTCGTCGAGGTCGAGTGCGCGCAGCACGTCGGGCACTGGCGTCACGCCGTCGATCAGCCAGGAGCCGTCGTCGCGCTGCACGATCTGCTGCTCCTCGGGGTAGGGCGTGACCATGCTGCCCATCACGGTGCTCATCACGTCGTTGAGCGTGATGACGCCAACCACCAGGCTGTACTCGTTCATGATGACCGCGAAGTCCTCGCGCACGGTGCGGAACTGCGTGAGCACCTCGGCCAGCGTCAGCCGGTCGGGAATGATCAGCACCTTGTGCAGCAGGCCGGGCTCGGTGAGCGCGATCGGCTTGTCGGCAATCATGCGGCTGAGCAGGTCCTTGGCATCCACATAGCCGGCCGGCTTGTCGATCGAGCCGTTGCAGACCAGGTAAGTCGAGTGCGGCTCCACCGCGATGCGCGCACGGATCAGCTCGGTCGCGTCATCGCTGTTGAACCAGACGATGCTGCTGCGCGCCGTCATCGCGCTCTCCACCGTGCGCGTCTCGAGTTCGAAGACGTTGACGATGACCTGCTGCTCGTGCTCGTCCATGGTGCCGGCGGCGGTTCCAGCCTCGGCCATCGCGAGGATGTCGTGGTGCGTCACGCGGTCGTCGCGCGTCTGCGGCAGGCCGAAGAGTTTGAACATGCCATCGGCCAGGCGCTCGAAGATCCAGACCAGCGGCGCCAGCAGCGCGATCAGCCAGCTCAGCGGACCGACGATGCGCATCGCCACCTGCTCCGGTCGCACGATGCCCACGCGCTTGGGAAACAGGTCCGCAAACAGCAGGAACAGCGCGGTGACGGTCGAGAACGAGATCAGGAAAGCCAGCGTCTGCGCCGTCGCGGGTTCGACCACGCGTTCGAGCAGGCGCGTGTAGACCGGGCTCAACACACCCTCGCCGACGATGCCGCCGAGGATCGTCACCGCGTTGAGGCCGATCTGCACCAGCGTGATGTAGCGCCCGGGCTGCTCCTGCAGTTCGAGCACGCGCGCGGCGCGCTCGTCGCCGTCGTCGGCGAGCTGGCGCAGCCGCATGCGGCGCGCCGAGGCGATCGAGATCTCGCTGATCGAGAAGAAGGCGCTGGCCAGGATCAGGCCGGCGATCAGGAGCAGGCTGGCGGCGGGGCTCATGGTGCGCGGCAGTGTACGGGGCGCACCGGCCGCGCCGGCCGCAACGAGGTGCTGCAGCACGGCGCGAATGCGGGGGCGCCGCCGGCCCGGCGACTCAGCCCGTGCGCCGGTCCTCCTGGTCCTGCAACACGCGCCACAGCACCTTGCCGGCGCCCGACTTCGGCAGCGCGTCGACGAACTCCACCTCGCGCGGGTACTTGTAGGCCGCCATGTGCTCGCGCGCCCAGGCGACGATCTCCTCGGCGCTCACGTCCTGGCGGTCATGGCGCTTCACGACCACCGCCTTGACGCTCTCGCCGCGGTAGGCGTCACGGGTGGCGATCACGCAGGCCTCCTGCACTGCCGGGTGCTTGTAGAGCATCAACTCGACCTCGGCCGGCCAGACCTTGAAGCCGCTCGCGTTGATCATCCGCTTCAGGCGGTCGGTGAGGAAGAAGTAGCCGTCCTCGTCCATGCGGCCGAGGTCGCCGGTGCGGAAGAACTTGTGCCCCGGCAAGGCTGGCAGTTCGACGAAGGCCGCCGCGGTGGCCTCGGGGTGCTTCCAGTAGCCCTTGAACACCATCGGGCCGCGGGTGACGATCTCGCCGACCTCGCCGATCGGCATTTCCTGCAGCGTGATCGGGTCGACCACGCGCGAGTCGACGCCGAAGATCGGCATGCCCAGGCATTGCTGCTTGACGCGCTCGGGCGGGTTGCCATGGCTGGGTGCCGCGGTCTCGGTCAGGCCGTAGCCCTCGCCGAAGGCGATGCCGAACTCGTCGAGCAGGCGCTGCGCCACCGCGGCCGGCATCGCGGCGCCGCCACCCGAGAGGTTGCGCAGGCTCGAGAGATCGAATTGGGCGTAGTTGGGGCTGCCGAACAGATCGATGATCATGGTCGGGATGCAGACCCAGTGCGTGACGCGATAGCGCGAGATCAGCGCCCCGGCCAGCTCGCGGTCCCAGCGCGGCATCAGCACCACCGTCGCGCCGGCATAGACCGCGGCGAGCACGCCGTAGACCATGCCGGTGATGTGGAACATCGGCACCACGCCCAGGCTCACGGCTTCGGCGCCGGCATGCGCCCACTGGCCACCGACGGTGTTGCTCATCAGCGTGCGGTGGGTATGCACGCAGCCCTTGGGCAGGCCGGTGGTGCCCGAGGTGTAGGGCAGCATCGCCATGTCGTCGGGCAGAGCGGTGTGCGGGCCGGGCGCGTGAGCCGCGGCAACGGCCTCGGACCAGCGCGTGCAGCGCGCGCCGCCGGCCGCCGCGGCATCGGGCAGTGCCACGTCCGCACGTAGCCAGGCCCCCATCGCCGGCGGCGGTGCCAGGCCCGGCTCGTAGCGATCGGGCAGCGCGTCGGCATGGCGCGCCACCAGCAGGTGCTGCAGGCGCTGCGCCTCGGGCAGTGCCGCGTTGGCCGGCGCGACGACCGCCTGCGCCAGGTCGGCGCTGCAGATCGCCACTCGCGCATCGGGATCGACGATGTAGTGGCCGAACTCGTCGGCCTTGTTCATCGGGTTGACCGGCACCACCACCGCGTCGGCACGCAGGATGGCGTAGTAGGCGGCGACGAACTGCGGGCAGTTCTGCATGAACAGCACGACCCGGTCGCCCTTCTTGACGCCGGCCTCGTGCTGCAGCCAGCCTGCCAGCGCCAGCGATTGCGCATGCAGTTCGCGGTAGCTGAGCGCCTTGCCGAAGCAGATGTAGGCCGGCTTGTCCGGAAAGCGCGCCGCCGCGGTCTCGAGGTTGAACCAGAGCGTGGTCGACGGGATCGACAGCGCGCGCGGCAAGCGCCGCGGCCAATGCTTCAGGTGCGGGCGATCGGTGGGCAATGCACTCATGCTTGTCTCCTGCAACGGGCTGCGATGGCCCGGATGGCGGCACGATCTTACGCAGCGGCACAGGCTATGCTGCCGGCCGGTTGCAACATCACAACCCATTCTTCATTCGCAGCGCGCGAGTCACCAAAGAGACAGCATCATGAGCATGACCACCACCCCGAGCGGCCTGAGTTTCGAGGACACCAGCGTCGGCAGCGGGGCCACCGCCACCCCCGGCCAGACCGTGCGCGTGCACTACACCGGCTGGCTGTGGAAGGACGGTGCCACCGGCGCCAAGTTCGATTCCAGCAAGGACCGCGGCCAGCCCTTCGAGTTCGATCTCGGCGCCGGCATGGTCATCAAGGGCTGGGACGAGGGCGTGGCCGGCATGCAGATCGGCGGCACGCGCCGCCTGCTGATCCCGGCCGCGCTCGGCTACGGCGCACGCGGCGCCGGCGGCGTGATCCCGCCCAACGCGACGCTGCTGTTCGAGGTCGACCTGCTCGGCCTGCGTTGAACCGTTCACCGGCGGCGGCCCACGACCGCCGCCTGATGCAGACCGGCATCCTCCAGGCCGCGCTGGCCTACGTCTGCTGGGGGCTGTTCCCGCTCTACTTCAAGGCGCTGCAGCAGGTGCCGCCGCTTGAGATGCTGGCGCACCGGGTGGCGTGGTCGCTGCTGTTCGTGATGGCGATCCTCGGCTGGCAGCGCCGCTTCGGGTGGCTGCCGGCGGCGCTGCGCGACCGGCGCACCGTCGCCACCTTCGCCGCCAGCAGTGCGGTCATCGCCCTCAATTGGTTCGTCTATATCTGGGCGGTGACCAACGGCCGCGTGGTCGAGGGCAGCCTCGGCTACTTCATCAACCCGCTGGTCAACGTGCTGGTCGGCGCGCTGTTCCTGCACGAGCGGCTGCGGCGTGCGCAATGGGCCGCGGTGGCGCTGGCCGCGCTCGGCGTGCTGTGGCTGACCTGGCAGGCCGGCCACCCGCCGTGGATCGCGCTGGTGCTGGCTTGCAGCTTTGCCAGCTACGGGCTGCTGCGCAAGACCGCGCCACTGGGCGCGCTCGAGGGCCTGGCCATGGAGACGCTGCTGCTCGGGCCGCTGGCGATTGCCGCGCTGTGGTGGTGGAGCGCAGCCGGAACCGCGGTGTTCGTCCAGAGCGATATCGGCACCCAGGCGCTGATCGCCGCCGCCGGCCCGATCACCGCGATCCCGCTGCTGCTCTTCGCCGCCGGCGCGCGCCGCATCCCGTTCTCGCTGCTCGGGCTGTTGCAGTACATCGGCCCGACGCTGCAACTGCTGCTCGGCGTGCTGCTGTTCGGCGAAGCCTTCGGCCCGGACCGGGCGATCGGCTTCGCGCTGATCTGGGCCGCGCTCGCGCTCTACAGCTTCGAGAGCTGGTGGCGCAGCCGTCGAACCACGGCTTGAGTCAACTCAGCCGTCGTAGGCAACGTCGACGCACAGCACGCGCAACTGCTGCTGGCCGTCGACCTGCACCGGAAAGGCGATCGATCCGGTGACGCACTGGTGCAGCCCGTCGACCGTGCGGTACGGTCGCGTGACCTGCACCTTGCCGACCGCGTCGATGGCACGCCGGTAGTAGGCACGGCGCGACCAGCGCGCACCGTCGTTGGCCTCGACCGGCACCATAGAGCGCGAGTACTCGGGTGCCTCCGGCGCGCGCACGCCCAGGCCCATCTGGCGCCCGCTCTCGTCGAGCAGGTAGCAGATCTGGGTCTGCGGCAGCGCCAGCAACTGGGCGGCAGCAACGGCGAGCGGCTGGCCGGCGCCGAGCAAGGCCGCGCCGGCCAGCAGGCCATCGCGGTAGGGCCGGATGCGCGTCACGCGCCAGTCTCGATCGTCGCGCCAGCGACGCTCGAAGGCTGCCCAGGCGCGGCTGATGACCGCGGTCGCCTCGGCGTCGGCGGCCAGCCTCGAGCCCGAGTCGGCGAAATGACGGCCCTGCACCAGATCGACGTCGGTATCGATCGCCACATAGGCCTCGACCTCGGTCTCGACGCCCTCCATCAGGACCAGCGCACCGCACTCGTGCAGCAAGGACACCATCTGGCTGACGATCCTGAAGGCCTGGCGCTCGCGCGCCGCTCGCGCCACCAGCGAGCGATCGAGCTTGACGATCTCGGGGCGCAGGCGCCAGACGCGGTCGAAATTGCTGTGACCGGCGCCGAAATCGTCGAGCGCGATCAGGCAACCCCGTCGCCGCGTGTACTCGACCGCGGCATCGAAGTCGTGTGCGTCGCCCAGCGCGTCCTCGAGCACTTCGATCACGAGCTGTTCGCCGCGCAGGCCGAAGTGCTCGAACCACTGCTCCTGGAAGCCGTCCGCCTCGAGCTGCGCCGCGCGCAGGAACACCTGCGGATGCAGGTTCAGGAACAGTCGCTGGTGCGGCTGCGCCATGCGCAGGTAGTTGGCGGCGTGCACGCTGCGCGCCAGCCGATCGCGCCAGAGCAGCGTCTCGAAGCTCTCGCAGCCGAAGTACTGCGGAGGCGCCACCGCGCGGCCACTGGCATCGGTGGCACGCAGCAAGGCCTCGTGCCCCACCACCCGCCCGTGCGACAGGCTGAAGATCGGTTGGAAGTGGCTGCGCAGCAGCAGCCCGGCATCTTCGGCAACGACGGCACCGGCCTGATCCAGGAGTCGGTCGCGGATGGCTGCAAACGAGGAGGCAGGCGATACGTCGAGAAGGCGTTCGAGGGACATCTGTAGGGGCATTTTGCAATGCTGACAGCCCGAGTCTGCAACATCCGGCCCGCGCCCCGCCCGCGTGGCTGACGGTTGGCCTACGCCCGGGCGCGTGGCGCGGCCCACAATGACCGGCCATGAACACCGAAGCTGCACCGGATCCCACCGCCTCGGCCGACACCGACGAAGCGCCGCCGGGCGATGGCGGCGATGCATCGAGCCGGCCGCTGCTGGCCACCAGCGCGGCCTTCCTGCTGCTCGGCCTGCTGCTGGTGCTGCTCGCCTACTGGCTGCTCGACCCCCGCCCGCCGCGCCAGGTAACGCTGGCGACCGGCCCCGAGCAAGGCGCCTACGCCGCCTTCGGCGAGCAGTATCGAGAGCAATTGCGCCGCCAGCGCATCGAGGTCACGCTGCGCCCTTCGGCCGGCGCCGCCGAGAACCTCAAGCTGCTGGAGGATCCGGACTCCGGCGTCGACTTCGCTTTCGTCCAGGGCGGCGCCGACCGGCTGCGCCAGCCCGACGAGCCGCTGCCCGAAGACCTGGTCGCGCTCGGCAGCCTGTTCTACGAGCCGGTCTGGCTGTTCTACCGGACCGACAGCGCCAAGCGTCTGCTTGGCCGACCCCAGCTGCACGGCATGGCCGAGCTCAAAAACTGGCGCCTGAACGTCGGTGCGCCGGGCAGCGGCGCCGCCAACCTGGCGCTGCGCCTGCTCGATGCCAGCGGCCTCGAGCCGCAACAGCTCACGTTGGCGCAACTGCCGCCGACGCCGGCGGTGGTGGCATTGATCGATGGCGAGATCGACGCGCTGCTGTTCGTCTCGGCGCCCGAGTCACCGCTGGTGCGCATGTTGCTGCAGACCCCGGGCGTGGGCCTGCTCGACTTTGTGCAGGCCGAGGCCTACACGCGGCGGGTGCCGGTGCTCTCCAGCGTGACGCTGCCGCGCGGCGTGATCGACCTCGCGCAGGATCTGCCCCCGCAGGACGTGCACCTGGTGGCGCCGACCGCGATGATGGTCGCTCGCGAGAGCTCGCATCCGGCGCTGCAACAGCTCTTCGTGCAGGCCGCGCGGCGCATCCACGGCGAAGCGGGCTGGTTCCAGCGCCGCGGCGAGTTCCCGACCCCGCGCAACGTCGAATTCACGTTGTCGAAGGAGGCCGAGCGCTTCTACCAGTCGGGGCCGCCGATGCTCCAGCGGCACCTGCCCTTCGGCGTCGCCAACCTGGTCGACCGCATGTGGGTGGTGCTGGCCTCGATCATCGTCGTGCTGATCCCGCTGTCGCGCGTGATCCCGCCGCTCTACGAGTTGCGCGTGCGCTCCAAGGTGTTTCGCTGGTACGGCCGGCTGCGCCAGATCGAGGCCCGGCTCGCGGCCGAGCGCAGCGTCGACGTGGCACGGCTGCGGCGCGAGCTGGACGCGCTCGACGCCCGGGTCGACCGCGTCAAGGTGCCGCTGGCCTACGCCGACGAGCTCTACGCGCTGCGCGGCCACATCCAGCTGGTGCGCAAGCGGCTGATCGCGCTCGGCGGCGCCCGGCCCGAGGCGCCTGCCGCCTGATGGCCAGCCCGTCGCGTCCCCATGTGGTGGTGGTCGGCTGCGGCTTCGGCGGCCTCGAGGCCACGCGCGCGCTGGTGCGCGATGGCTTCGAGGTCACGCTGGTCGACCGCAGCAACCATCACCTGTTCCAGCCGCTGCTCTACCAGGTGGCGACCGCGGGTCTGTCGGCGCCGTCGATCTCGGGCGCGATCCGCCATGTGCTGCGACGCGAGATGCGCAGCGGCCGCCTGACGGTGCTGATGGGCGAGGTCACGGCGGTCGATGCCGCGGTGCGCTGCGTCGTCATCGACGGCCACGAGCGCGTCGGCTACGAGCACCTGATCCTGGCCACCGGCGCGACCCACAGCTACTTCGGCCATGACGACTGGGCCGCGCACGCGCCCGGCCTGAAGACCCTGGCCGACGCCTTCGACATCCGCCGGCGCGTGTTGCTCGCCTTCGAGCGCGCCGAGCGCAACGCCGCGCAGGCCGGCGACGTCGACCCGGCCGACCTCAGTTTCGCGGTGGTCGGTGCCGGCCCGACCGGGGTCGAGATGGCCGGCGTGCTGGCCGAGATCGCGCGCCACACGCTGCGCGGCGAGTACCGTCGCATCGACCCGCACAGCGCCCGCGTCGTGCTGCTCGAGGGCGGGCCGCGGGTTCTTGCTGCCTTCGCCGAAAGGCTCTCGGCACGCGCGCAGGCGCAGCTGGCGGCGCTCGGCGTCGAGGTGCTGACCGGGGCCCAGGTCACGGCGATTGACGACGCCGGCCTCGACTACCGCCGGGCTGGCGACAACGGCGACCGCGAGCACCGGCTGCCGGCGCACACCGTGATCTGGGCCGCCGGCGTGGCCGCCTCACCGCTTGGCCGCCAGCTGGCGCAAGCCACCGCCTGCACGCTCGACCGCGCCGGCCGGGTGCTGGTCGAGCCCGACCTGAGCCTGCCCGGCCACGCCGAGATCAGCGTGATCGGCGACCTCGCCGCCGCGCGCAGCGTCGACGCACGTGGCGAGTCGGTGCCGGTGCCCGGCGTCAGCCCGGCGGCCAAGCAGATGGGGCGCACCGCGGCGGCCAACATCCGCCGCCGCGAGCAGGGCGAGCCGACCAAGCCATTTCGCTACATCGACTACGGTTCGCTGGCCACGATCGGTCGCAGTTCGGCGGTGGCGACGGTCGAGCTGCCGCGGCTCGGACGGCTGAACTTCAGCGGGCTGCCGGCATGGCTGTTCTGGCTCTTCGTGCACCTGTACTTCCTGATCGGCTTTCGCAACCGGATGCTGGTGCTCGGCGACTGGGCCTGGGCCTACTTCAGCTTCGAACGCCGGGCGCGGATCGTGATCGAAAGCCCGCCGGCGGCACCGTCCGGACCGGCCACTTAAAATCGGCGAGTTGCGCTCGCGGCCGACCCGGCCCTGCAGCGCCCGGCCCGACCAGGGCCTTCAAGGAACCGCAACCGCCATGGACACCCTCACCTCCCCGATCCGCCTGCGCCTGGACCACCTGCGCGAGGCGCTCGCCGAACACGCCGTGGCCGCGGTGCTGATCCCGTCGAGCGATCCGCATCTCAGCGAGTACCTGCCGGGGCACTGGCAGGGCCGCGCCTGGTTCTCGGGCTTCACCGGCTCGATGGCGACGCTGGTCGTCACGCCCGAGCGCGCGGCGCTGTTCGCCGACAGCCGCTACTGGGTGCAGGCCGAGGCCGAACTGGCCGGCAGCGGCATCGAACTGGTGAAGATCGCCACCGGCGCCAGCACCGAACACGTGCAATGGCTGGCCCTGAACACGCCGCGCGGCCAGACCGTGGCGGTCGACGGCGCGGTGATCGGCCTGGCCGCCGCCGGCGCGCTGCGAACCACGCTCGAAGCGGCCGGCGTGGTGCTGCGCACCGATCTGGACCTGGTTGGCCTGGCCTGGCCCGAGCGTCCGGCGCTGCCGGCGGCCAAGGTCTACGAACACCTGGCGCCGCAGGCCACCGAGAGCCGCGGCGAACGCCTTGCGAGCGTCCGTGCGGCCATGGCCGCGCGCGGCGCCACGCATCATCTGGTCAGCACGCTCGACGACCTGGCCTGGCTGTTCAACCTGCGGGGCGCCGACGTCGACTACAACCCTGTGTTCCTCGCCCACGCGCTGATCGGCCCGAGCCAGGTCGAGCTCTTCATCGGTGCCGGCAAGATCGACGCCGCGCTGGGGCAGCGGCTGGCCGCCGACGGCGTGCAACTGCGACCCTACGAGAACGCGCGCACCGCGCTCGCCGCGCTGGCGGCCGACGCGGTGCTGCTGCTCGATCCGAGGCGCGTCACGCTGGCGCTGCGCGAGGCGGTGGCGGCCGGCGTGCCGGTGGTCGAGGCGATCAACCCCAGCACGCTCGCCAAGAGCCGCAAAAGCGCGGCCGAGGCGGTGCACATCCGCGAGGCGATGGCGCGCGACGGCGCGGCGATGTGCGCCTTCTACGCCTGGTTCGAGTCCGCGCTCGGCAAGCAGCAGATCAGCGAGCTGACGATCGACGAACACCTCTCGGCCGAGCGCGCGAAGCAGCCGGGCTACGTGAGCCTGAGCTTTCCGGTCATCGCCGGCTTCAACGCCAACGGCGCGATGCCGCATTACCGCGCCACGCCCGACTCGCATGCGCTGATCTCGACGCCGAACGGCGTGGTGGCCGACGGCCTGCTGCTGATCGACTCCGGCGCCCAGTACCTCGGCGGCACCACCGACATCACCCGCGTCTGGCCGATCGGCACGCCTTCAGCGGCGATGAAGCGGGACTACACGCTGGTGCTCAAGGGCACGATCGCGCTGTCGCGCACCCGCTTCCCGCGAGGCACGCCGAGCCCGATGCTCGACGCGATCGCGCGCGCGCCGATCTGGGCCCAGAGCCTGGAGTACGGTCACGGCACCGGCCATGGCGTGGGCTACTTCCTCAACGTGCACGAAGGCCCGCAGAGCATCAGCAAGGCGGTGCCCACGCCCGAGATGGCGATGGAGCCCGGCATGATCACCAGCATCGAGCCCGGCCTCTACCGGCCCGGCCGCTGGGGCGTGCGCATCGAGAACCTGGTGTTCAACGTGGCAGCCCCGGCCGACGAGTTCGGCGAGTTCCTGGAGTTCGAGTCGCTGACGCTGTGCCCGATCGACACCCGCTGCATCGACCTGGCCCTGCTCAACGGCGAGGAGCGCGACTGGCTCAACAGCTACCACCATGTGGTGCGCGAGCGGCTGGCGCCGCTGGTCGACGGCGCCGCGCTGGCCTGGCTGCGCGAGCGCACCGAGGCAATCTGAGTCGATGAGCCGCAGCTTCCTCTTCCTCAACGCCAGCACCCGCGAGCCCGGCATCCTCGGCAACACCGAGGAACTGGCGCAAGCAGCGGCCGCGATGCTGCCGCCCGCGGTGTCGCAGCAGTGGCTGCGGCTCAACGAGATGCGGCTGTCGCGCTTCGTCGACGTGCGCCACGCCGGCGGCGTCTACCCGATGCCCGAGGGCGACGGCAGGCTGCTGCTCGACGCCACGCTGGCGGCCAGCGACCTGGTCTTCGTCTCGCCGGTCTACTGGTACTCGGTGCCGGCGCCGCTCAAGCTCTATCTCGACCATTGGAGCGCGTGGATGCGGGTGCCCGGCGTCGACTTCAAGCCGCGCATGGCCGGCAAGCGCCTGTGGGTCGTGACGACCAGCGGCCACCGCGCCAAGGCGCAACCGATGATCGACAGCTACGCGCTGTGCGCCGAGTTCCTCTCGATGGGATTTGGCGGCGCGCTGTGGGGCCTGGGCGGCGCGCCCGGCGCGGTGCGCGCCGACGAGGCGGCGCTGGCACAGGCCAGGCGCCTGTTCGGCGAAGGCGCGGCCGATTGATGTTCGTATCAGCGGGCGCCGCCGCTGGCCTGGGCCACGTACGCGGCGATAGCGTCGATCTGCTCGTCGCTGAGCTTGCCCTTGTAGGAAGGCATTTGCCCCAGGCCATCGCGCAAGGCCTTGGCTACGCGCGCCGCATCCGGCTTCAGTTCGTCGAGAACGGGGCCCACCGCCCCTTCCGCGCCTGCAGCCTGCAGCGTGTGACACACGGCGCAAGCAGGCACCGCGCCGCTCATGAACAGCTTCTTGCCGATTTCGAGCTGCGCGGACTGGTCGGCGGCAAGCACCGGCAACACAGGGAGCGCCAGGGCAAGGGCAAGCCAGCCGGCCGCGCCACAGCGTTGGATGGGGAGATCTGGCGCCAGACGGGCACGCATGCTCAGGCCACCGAAACGTTCACCGCATGGTCGGCCCAGCTGGCGTTGTTGTAGCCGCCAGCGTTTTCGAGGCGCTGTTCGGGCTGCACATTGCCCGCCACGTCGGTGGCACGACTGACCAGGGTGAAGCTGCCGGGTGGCAACTTGGCCGCCAGCACGAACTGGCGCCACGCGTAGCGGCCAAGGTCCGGCCCTACGAAGCGCGCGTCGCTCCATTTCTTGCCGCCGTCGAGCGACACCTCGACCCGACTCACCGCGTGCAGCCCGCCGAAAGCCACGCCGTGGATCTGCACCAGCCCCGCCTTCAGCGTGCTCGCCTCCGGGCTTGGCGAGTTGATCCAGGACTTGACGCTCATCTCCTGCACCGACGGCTGGCTCGGGTCGCCCTTGGCACCGGGTGGTGACAGCCGATAGCCGTGCGACATGATCTTGGCCTCGCTTTCCCTGGCGGTGAAGGCCAGGCGCTTGATGTACTTGATGTTGTTGACCCCGGTGTAGCCGGGCACGATCAGGCGCAGCGGGCCGCCATGGGCGAGCGAGATCGGCGCGCCGTTCATCTCCCAGGCCAGTAGGGCATCTCCCATGGCCTGTACCGGCACCGATCGCTCGACGATCACGCTCAACGGGTCCAGGCCCTCCGGCAACTTCTCGCCACCGGTGCCCGTCATGTAGGCCAGCCCCGGCGCCACGCCACCCAATGCTTCGGCCACGCGGCGCACCGGCACGCCACTCCACACCACGCAACCGGCCGCACCCACCGTCCACGGGGTGCCGCTGGGCTTGTTGGGGAAGAAGCCGCGACCATTGCCCGAGCACTGCAGCACCATCGCCGTGGTCTCGATGTCCATCGTCCTCAACTCGCGGAGCGTGAACTTGCGCGGCGTCTTGACGCCCTCGATCGTCAGCTCCCAGGCATCGCGGTCAATCACGACGGCCGGGTCGGGCGGGGGCAGGTTGTTGCGGACGTAAAGCTGCTCGGCCGGCGTGACGACGCTGGTGCCAAACACGCTGCGCCTAGTCTCGATGGTGCTGCTGCTGTGCACGATAAAGCTGGCCGGATCCTTCCAGCTTGCGAAGGCCGGCAGCGGCTTGGGCGCCGCCGTCTGAGCCAGACTGCCGCGCGCGAAGGTAGCCAGGCCGGCGGCGGCCAGGGCGCTGGCACTGCCTGCCAGCAGATGACGGCGCGGCAGCGAAATCGGGCATTCGTTCATCGTGTCTCCTTGGGAGCCGTCGATCCGGACGAGCTCGGATGCCTCGCCTCGGCGGCCGCGATCGACATGATCATGGTGCCCGTTTCAACGCAGGGGGCGAGGTGACAAACCCTCGGTGATCGCCGCGACCGCGCGGCGGAAGCCAACCAGCTCGGGGCCACGGCAGTCAGCCTGGCTTCAGTGCCAGACGATCGATGAATGCTTCCAGGCGAGCAACGCCTTGATCGGACCAGGCCAATGCCACATGCCCGTCCGGCCGCAGCAGATAGGCCGCGTCGCACTCGAGCCCGGCTTGCAAGGCGGCGGCGTCCCAGGCGAAGCGGTCGATGGGCAAGCCCAGCCGCCGAGCCGCTGCGGCCAACGACGGGCTCGCGCTGCCGTAGACGTGGATGCGCCACACCAGCCCGCGCAACGACCCGAAGTTCCCACCCTCCGCCGACGGCACCCACGGCAGTCGATCGCCGCCGTGCACCTGCCCCGCTTGCCCTTCGCTGGCCGCGCTGTTGCGGTAGTTGATGCGGATCTGCGAGATGGTGCGGAACATGGCCCGCCGCACCGGCGCCAGCTCGGTCGCCATCGGCGCCAGCAGCGGCAGCAGACGGGTTCGCAGCAGACGCCCGCCCCAGTGTTGGCTGACCATGCCCTGGAACACGCGGTCGGTGGTCTCGACCAGCTTGCGCGCAAAGGCGATGCGCTCGGGCTCGTAGCTGTCGAGCAGGCCCGGAGCGGCGCGGCCCCGGATGACCTCGGCCAGCTTCCACGCCAGGTTGAAGGCGTCGCCGATGCCGGTGTTCATGCCCTGGCCGCCGGCCGGACTGTGCACATGCCCCGCGTCGCCGGCGATGAAGACGCGGCCGACCCTGAAGCGCTCGGCGACCCGGTGATGGACCTTGTAGGTCGAGAACCAGTTGAGCTGCTCGACGCGCACGTCGACCAGCGACTCGATGAAGGGCTGCAGTTCGGCAAACGTCAGCTCGTCGTCGCGCCCGACCAGCGCCGGCGGTACCGTGCCGATCAGCCTCTTCATGCCGCTGCGTCGCACCGGCAGCACCAGCCCGAGCGCGCCGGCACCGAGGCTGGCGAAGAGGTCGTCGCTGCCGGGACCGGCCAGTTGCACGTCGGCCACGTAGAAGCGCTGCTCATAGGTGCCGCCGGGAAAGCCGAGGCCCAGGCACTGGCGCACCGCGCTGTGGGCGCCGTCGGCGCCGCACAGCCAGGCCGCGTGGCAGCTCTGCTCGCGGCCGTTGCCGACCAGCCGTGCACGCACGCCCTGGGCGTCCTGCTCGAGGCCATCGAGCTCGACGCCCCACTCGACCTCGACGCCCTCGGCGCGCAGCCGCTCGACCAGAAAGCGCTCGTGCTCGTCCTGCGCGAAGCACAGCGCAAAGGGATAGGGGCTGAGGCTGGCGCCGAGTTCGCCGAGCTGGAGCCGCACGAACTCGGTGCCGCCGGAACGCATGTGGATCTGCTCCATCCGGATGCCCTGCGCCAGCACCGCGTCGGCAATGCCGAGCTGGTCGTAGAGCTCGAGCGTGCGTGCCTGCACCGCCATCGCACGCGAGGCCAAGCCAGGCCCGGAAGCGCGATCGACGATGCGAAAGCGGATGCCCTGTCGCGCCAGGCACAGGGCCAGCACCAGGCCGGTGGGGCCGGCGCCGACGATCAGCACGGGTAGCTGCTGCTGCGTGTTGGCCATGCTGCGCTCCTCGAGATGGCGCAGTGTAGGCATCGCCGCCGCCGATCGGCGGGCAAGAAAAAAGCCGCCTGGTCGGCGGCTTTGATCTCAGTTCTCGTGCGAGAAACTGGCGGAGCAGGTGGGATTCGAACCCACGTCACGGCATAACCGTGAACCGGATTTCGAGTCCGGCGCATTCGACCACTCTGCCACCGCTCCTTGTTGGTGTCGCCGTGGTCGGCGAAGCTCGAAATTATAGCTCAGACGGCGAGGCGGTCCAGCCCACCCAGGTACGGCCGCAATGCGGGCGGGACGTTGATCGAGCCGTCGGCGTTCTGGTGGTTCTCGAGCACCGCCACCAGCGCACGGCCGACCGCGAGGCCCGAGCCGTTGAGCGTGTGCACCAGCTCGGTCTTGCCCTGGGCGTTGCGATAGCGCGCCTGCATGCGCCGCGCCTGGAAGGCCTCGCAGTTGGAGCAGCTGCTGATCTCGCGATAGGTGTTCTGCGCCGGCAGCCAGACCTCGAGGTCGTAGGTGCGCGCCGCGCCGAAGCCCATGTCGCCGGTGCACAGCGTGATCACGCGGTACGGCAGCTCGAGCTTCTGCAGCACGGCCTCGGCGTGGCCGACCATCTGCTCGAGCGCGGCGTCGCTGTCCTCGGGCTTGGTGATCTGCACCATCTCGACCTTGTCGAACTGGTGCTGGCGGATCATGCCGCGCGTGTCGCGCCCGGCGCTGCCAGCCTCGGAGCGAAAGCAGGGGCTGTGGGCGGTGAGCTTGATCGGCAACTGCGCGGCGTCGAGGATCTGCTCGCGCACGGTGTTGGTCAGCGTAACTTCGCTGGTGGGAATGAGGTACTGGTTCCTGGGCTTGACCTCAAGACGCTCGGCGCCATCGTCGCGCTCCTGCACATAAACGTCCGCACCGGAACTTCCTGCGGAACCCGGTGCGTGCGCAACTGCGCGTCTATACGCACCTGGGCTCGCAATCACGCCAAAGAGATCGTCCTCGAACTTTGGCAGCTGGCTGGTGCCCTCCAGGATCTCGCGGTTGACGATGTAGGGCGTGTAGCACTCGGTGTAGCCATGCTCCTGCGTCTGCAGATCGAGCATGAACTGCGCGAGCGCCCGGTGCAGCCGAGCGACCGGGCCGCGCAGGAAGGAGAAGCGCGCACCGCTGAGCCTGGCACCGGTCTCGAAGTCCAGCCCGAGCGGTGCGCCGAGGTCCACGTGGTCCCTGGGCGCGAAATCCATCGCGCGCGGCGTGCCCCAGCGCCGCACCTCGACGTTGCCGCTCTCGTCGGCGCCCACCGGCACGCTGTCCTGCGGCAGGTTCGGGATCGCCATCAGCATGCCCTGCAGCTCGGCCTGGATGGCCTCGAGTCGCACGGCGCTGGCCTTGAGTTCGTCGCCGATGCCACCGACCTCGGCCATCACGGCATTGACGTCTTCGCCCTTGGCCTTGAGCTGGCCGATCTGCTTGGACAGGCTGTTGCGACGCGCCTGCAGCTCCTCGGTGCGGGTCTGGATCGTCTTGCGCTCGGACTCGAGCGTGCGGAAGGCCGCCACGTCGAGAAAGGGCTGAGGGTTCTGGCGCCGGGCCAGACGCTCGACGACGGCGTCGAGGTCCTTGCGCAGCAGGCTGATGTCGAGCATGAGGATGCTTTCACTGAATCGGTTGTGGAAACGGCACCCGCGGGTGCCGTTCGCTCAGGGATGGCGAACGGAGAAGTTCAGGATCGGGAACTCGACCCGCCGCCCAGCTCCGCCATCGACTTGTCGCCCAGGCCCAGCGGCAGCGGGAAGTGCACGGTCTCCTTCACGCCTTCCATCTTGCGCACCGCACCGGCACCGAGCGCCTTGAGGCGGGCGATCACCTGCTGCACCAGGATGTCGGGCGCCGAGGCGCCGGCGGTGAGGCCCACGCGCAGCGGCTGGCCGTCACGGCGGGCGTCGTCGAGCCATTGCTGCTGCAGGTCGGAGGCGGCATCGATCATGAAGGCCGTCGTGCCCAGCCGCTGCGCCAGCTCGCGCAGCCGGTTGCTGTTGGAACTGGTCGGGCTGCCGACCACGATGACCAGGTCGACCGTGGGCGCCAGCACCTTGACCGCGTCCTGGCGATTCTGCGTGGCGTAGCAGATGTCCTGCTGCTTGGGCTCGCGCACCTCCGGAAAGCAGCGCTTGACCTCGGCCAGGATCTCGGCGGCGTCGTCGACGCTGAGCGTGGTCTGAGTGACCACCGCGAGCTTGGTCCCGCGCGGGCGCACGGCGGCGACATCGGCCACGTCCTCGACCAGGTAGATGCCCTCGTTGAGCTGGCCCATCGTGCCTTCGACCTCGGGGTGACCCTTGTGGCCGATCATGATGAACTCGTAGCCTTCCTTGGCGAGCTTGGCGACCTCGATGTGAACCTTGTTGACCAGCGGGCAGGTCGCGTCGAAGACGCTGAAGCCGCGCTCGGCGGCCTCGCGCCGCACCGCCTGGCTGACGCCATGGGCGCTGAACACCAGCGTCGCGCCGGGCGGCACCTCGGCCAGGTCCTCGATGAAGATCGCGCCCTTGGCCTTGAGATCGTTGACCACGTAGGTGTTGTGCACGATCTCGTGGCGCACGTAGATCGGCGCGCCGAACTTGGTCAGCGCCCGCTCGACGATCTCGATGGCGCGGTCGACGCCGGCGCAGAAGCCGCGCGGCTCGGCCAGCAGCACCTCGCCGACCAGGGTGTCGGTGTTTGCGGTCATCAGAGCACTCCGATCAGTTGGACCTCGAAGCGCACGGGCTGGCCGGCGAGCGGGTGGTTGAAGTCGAACAGCGCCCAGTCCTCGGCCGCCGGCCCGATCTCGCGCACCACGCCGGCGTAGCTGCCGGCGCCGTCGGGCGTCGGGAACTGCACCACGTCGCCGACGCTGTAGCGTTCGTCGGGATCGCCCAGCTCGCGCAGCAGCGCGAGCTTCACGCGCTGCAGCAGTTCGGGGTTGCGCTCGCCGAAGGCCTCGCCGGCGGCCAGTTCGAAGGCGCTGCGCGTGCCCTCCTCCAGGCCGATCAGGCGCGCCTCGATCGCCGGCGCCAACTCGCCGGCGCCGAGCGAGAGCGTGGCCGGCGGACCGCCGAAGGTATTGACCACGTCGACGCCGTCGCGGCTGGCAAGGCGGTAGTGGAGGGTCAGGAAGGATCCTGGCTGGACGGTGGGCACGGCGGGGGCAAAGGCTTGGCTAGACTGGTGCCGATTGTAGTTTTTGCACCGTGTGTGCTGTTCCGTGGGTAGCTGCACACGATGAAGACGATGCGTTTCGGGTCAGGGCAAGGCGCAAACCGCAGCGATACCGTTGCGTATCGCGAGGATTTGCAACGCCGCCATGGCCCGAAAGGCGCGCCTTCATGTGCAGATACCCACGGGACAGCACACTAACCTTCCGCCGCGCCGGGAAGGCGCCGCCGCCATGAGCCTCAAAGACCTGCCTGCCGCCCTGCGACCGCGCGAGAAACTGCTCGCGCTCGGCCCCGCCGCGCTGGCCGACGCCGAGTTGCTGGCGCTGCTGCTGCGCACCGGCAGCCAGGGCCAGGACGTGCTGCAACTGGCGCAGGCGCTGCTCGATCGCAGCGGCGGCGTCGCCGGCCTGCTGGCCACGCCTGCGGCGGCGCTCGAAGGCGTCAAGGGCCTGGGTCCGGCCAAGCGAGCGGAATTGTCGGCGGTGATCGAACTGGCCCGGCGCGCGCTTGCCGCGACGCTGCGCGAGCGGCCGGTGTTCGAGTCGCCGGCCGCGGTCAAGGACTACCTGCAGCTGCAGTTGAGCCAGCTCACGCGCGAAGTCTTCTCGGTGCTATTCCTCGATCACCAGCAGCGGCTGCTGGCCTTCGAGACGCTGTTCCAGGGCACGCTGAGCCAGACCAGCGTCTACCCGCGCGAGGTGGTGCAACGCGCGCTGGCGCTCAACGCCTCGGCGGTGATCCTGGCCCACAATCATCCTTCCGGGATGGCCGAGCCCTCGCGCGCCGACGAGTTCCTCACGCGCTCGCTCAAGGAGGCGCTGGCGCTGGTCGACGTGCGCGTGCTCGACCACATCGTGGTCGGCAGCGGTTGCACCGTCTCGTTTGCGGAACGGGGGCTGCTGTGAGCAAGCCGCTGCACGGACTCGAGGGCCTGCGGGTGCTGAAGAAGCAGATCGACGCGCGCACCCGCGAAGCGGAGCGGCTGGCCGCCGAGGCGCGCGAGCGCGAGGCGGCCGCCCGGCGCGAACGCGAGGCCTTCGCGCTGGCGGTCGGTCCGGTCACGCGGCTGCCCGAGCGCGGCCGCGCCACCCCGCAGCGGCCGCGTCCGCCGGCGCAGCCGCTGCAGCGACAGCGCGACGAACAGGCGGTGCTGAAGGAGTCGATCTCCGACGAGATGGACATCGAGTCGCTGCTCGAAACCGATGCCGCGCTCGCCTTTCGCCGGCCCGGCATCGGGCCCGACGTGGTGCTCAAGCTGCGGCGCGGCGCCTGGGTGATCCAGGCCCAGATCGACTTGCACGGCCTGCGCCGCGACGAGGCGCGCGAACAGCTCGGCGCCTTCCTGCGCGACGCCAGCCGCCACGGCCTGCGCTGCGTGCGCGTGGTGCACGGCAAGGGCAACGGCTCGCCCGGCCGGCAGGCGGTGCTCAAGGACGTGGTGCGGCGCTGGCTGGTGCAGAAGGCCGAGGTGATGGCCTTCGTGCAGGCGCGTGCGGCCGAAGGTGGCGCGGGCGCTCTGGTGGTGCTGCTGGGCGCAGTGCCCGCGGCCTAGGCGCCCTTGTTGCGCATCCAGTTTGCCGTGCCGGCGAAGGACTCGGCCAGCCGCGTGCGGATCGCCTGTTCGATGCCCGTCTCCGCCATCGCCTGCTCCATGCAGGCCAGCCACTGGTCGCGCTCGCGGATGCCGATCGGGTACGGCAGGTGGCGCGCGCGCAGCATCGGGTGACCGAAGCGCGAGATGTAGTGGTCCGGCCCGCCGAGCCAGCCGCTGAGGAACCAGTAGAGCTTATCGCGCGCCGATTGCAGCGCCGGCGGATGCACGGCGCGCAGCGCGGCGTAGGCCGGCTCGAGATCCATCAGGTCGTAGAAGCGCTCGACCAGCGCGTGCACCACCTCGTCGCCGCCGAGCAACTCGTAGGCGGTTGGTTGTTCGGTCTGGGTGTCTTCTTCACTCATTCCGCTACCTCCAGGAACAGCGCCTGCAGATCGGACAGGAAATCAAAGCCGCGCGCGGTGGGCCGCACCTGCAGGCCGTCGAAGTCGACGAGGCCCTTGGCGCGTGCGGTCTCGAGTGCGCCGAGCACCGCGCCGGCCGGCAGTCCGGTGCGCTCGACGAACAGCGAGAGTTCGAAGCCCTCGC
This sequence comes from Rivibacter subsaxonicus, assembly GCF_004217215.1. Taxonomy (GTDB): domain Bacteria; phylum Pseudomonadota; class Gammaproteobacteria; order Burkholderiales; family Burkholderiaceae_C; genus Rivibacter; species Rivibacter subsaxonicus. The sequence continues at coordinate 1,001,719 of NZ_SHKP01000004.1, read as the reverse complement.
GCAACCTCAGCAGGTTGAGCATGAACTCGAAGGGCAGTTCGGCCGCCGCGACCTCGTGCTCGTTGCTCACCGCCTGGCCCGCGCGGGCCTTCTGCATGTAGGCCGCCGGCTCGCGCCAGCGCACCTGGCGCAGGATGCGCTCGGCAAAACTGAGCTTGCTGTGGGCGCCGGCGCCAATGCCGAGGTAGTCGCCGAAGCCCCAGTAGTTGAGGTTGTGGCGGCAGCGGTGGCCGGTCCGCGCGAAGGCCGAGACCTCGTAACGCTCGAGGCCGGCGAGCGCCGTGCGCTCGGTGACGCGGTCGAGCATCTCGCTGGCGAGGTCGTCGTCGGGCAGGCCGGGCGGCGGCCTGGAGCCGAACACGGTGTTGGGCTCCATCGTCAGGTGGTAGAGGCTCAGGTGCGGCGGCGCGAAGGCCAGCGCCTGGCCCAGATCGGCATCGAGCTGGGCGAGGTCCTGGCCCGGCAGCGCGTACATCAGGTCGAGATTGAAGGTGTCGAAGGAGGCCGCGGCCTCCTCCACCGCGGCGATCGCCTGGGCGCGGTCGTGCACGCGGCCGAGGATCTTGAGCTTGGCGTCGTCGAAGCTCTGCACGCCGACCGACAGTCGCGTGACGCCGGCCGCGCGAAAGGCACGAAAGCGCGCGCGCTCGAAGGTGCCCGGGTTTGCCTCGAGGGTGATCTCGCAGCCGGGCTGCAGCGGCAACCGTGCGCGCACGTCGGCCAGCAGGCGCTCGATGGCCTCGGGCGAGAACAGGCTCGGCGTGCCGCCGCCGACGAAGACGCTGACGACCGGCCGGCCCCAGACCAGCGGCAGCGCGGCTTCGAGATCGGCGAGCAGCGCGTCGAGGTAGGTCGCCTCCGGCAAGGTGCCATCGGCACCTCGGAGCTCATGCGAATTGAAGTCGCAGTAGGGGCACTTCTTAAGGCACCACGGCAGGTGCACGTAGAGCGAGAGCGGCGGCAACGCGCTCAGGCGCAGCGCGCCGGGCTGCTGGTGCAGCCTCAGCGGCTTCTGCGTGAGGGACGCCGCACGGATGGGGATCTCAGTGGCCATCGCCCCGCACCAGCGACCAGCCGTCGCGCATCAGGCCAAACATCTGGGCCGCGGCGCGGGCGCGGTGGCTCATCGCGTTCTTCACCTCGGCATCGAGTTCGGCCACGCTGGCATGCAGCGAGGCGATCCAGACCAGCGGGTCGTAGCCGAAGCCGCCGCTGCCGCGCGGCGCGTCGAGAATCTCGGCCTCCCAGCGGCCGACCGCCACCAGCGGCTCCGGATCGTCGGCATGGCGCACCGCGACCAGCACGCTGACGAAGCGCGCGCGGCGATCCGAAACGCCCTGCAGGCGCTCGAGCAGCAACGTGTTGTTCGCAGCGTCCTGCAGCGCGCGCAATTGCTCTCGGTTGCCATCGACCGGCGCTGGCAATGGCGCGAACACCGCCGAAGCGACGCCGGGCGCGCCGTCGAGCGCGTCGACGCAGAGGCCGGAGTCGTCGGCGATCGCCGGCAACCCGCTGGCGCGCGCGGCATGGCGCGCCTTGGCCAGCGCGTTCTCGATGAAGGTCAGATGCGGCTCCTCGGCCTCGGCGATGCCGAGCGCGCCCTGCGTCACCAGTTCCAGCGGCAAGGACGCGAACAGCGTGCGCAACTCCGCCAGCTTCTTGGCGTTGTTGGAGGCGAGGACAAGCTTCATGGTGCGCGCGTCGATCAGGCGCTCAGCGCGGCCTTCTGCGTCTGCACCAAGCTCGCAATGCCGGCCTCGGCCAGCATCAGCAGGCGGTCCATCTCGGCCCGCGTGAACGCCACGCCCTCGGCGGTGCCCTGCACTTCCACGTAGTGGCCGGCGCCGGTCATCACGACATTCATGTCGGTGTCGCAGGCCGCGTCTTCGACGTACTCCAGATCGAGCAGGGGCGCACCGTCGAGGATGCCGACGCTGATCGCCGCCACGTGGTCCTTGAGCGGGCTGGCGGCCAGCTTGCCCTCGGCCAGCAGCCGGTTGACGGCATCGGCCGCCGCCACCCAGGCGCCGGTGATCGCTGCCGTGCGGGTACCACCGTCGGCCTGCAACACGTCGCAGTCGAGGTGGATCGTGCGCTCGCCGAGCGCCTTGAGGTCGAAGACCGCCCGCAGCGAGCGCCCGATCAGGCGCTGGATCTCCTGCGTGCGGCCACTCTGCTTGCCCTTTGCGGCCTCGCGGTCGCTGCGCGTGTGGGTGGCGCGCGGCAGCATGCCGTACTCGGCCGTGACCCAGCCCTCGCCCGAGCCGCGCTTGTGCGGCGGCACCTTCTCCTCGACCGAGGCGGTGCAGAGGACCTTGGTGTCGCCAAAGGCGATCAGCACCGAGCCCTCGGCATGCTTGGTGTAGTGGCGCGTGATCGTGACGGCGCGCAGCGAATCGGCGGCGCGGTTGCCGGGACGGGGAGAAGTCATCTGCGAAGGCCTCGTGGAATTGCGACGGGGCCTGATGCGGCCCCGTTCTCTTGCTCTGCGGTGGCGACGATTGTCGCGCGCTTCGGCCTCATGCCGCTCGCAGAGCTCGACGGCCTTCGTCCCGTCCCAGGCCGAACTATCGGCCCGTGAGCCGCCGTCCTCAGCTCTTCTTCTGCTGAGAAGAACGCTGGATCGCCTCGTTGATCTCGCGGATCGAGCGCTCGATCTCGGCCTCGTCGAGTTCGTCGAAGTCGGTGCTGCCGGCACCGACGCTGGCCTGGATGGTCGAGGCAAAGACCTCCTCGCCCAGGGTCTGGGTCGAGATGCCGCGGTTGGTGTCGGTGTCTTCGGCCGATTCCCATTCGACTGCGAGCACGGTCACGTTGTCGCTCTTGGCGCCGCCGTTGCGCAGCGCGGTCTCGACCAGTTCCGGTACCGCATCCGAGATCGGGCGCGCCGCGAGCTGGGCCGTGATCTCGTCGTCCTCGACCGTGCCCCAGAGGCCGTCGGAGCACAGCAGCAGCTTATCGCCGCTCTGCATGATCATCGGCCCGACGGTGTCGACCACCGGCTTGCCGGGGCTGCCGAGGCAGGTGAACAGCACGTTGCGATTGAAGCGCTCGCCCATCGGCACCACCTGCGCCAGCGTTTCCTGCAGCTCGGAATAGCTGTGGTCGCGGGTGCGGGCGATCAGCTTGTCGCCGCGCACCAGGTACAGCCGCGAGTCGCCGCAATGGGCCCAGTAGGCCGCATTGCCCTGCAGCACGCAGGCGATGATGGTGGTGCGCGGAGTGTCGATCAGCGCCTTCTCGGTGGCGTAGCGGAGCAACTGGTGGTGGCCGGCGATCACCGAGTCGTGCAGGAAGCGCGTCGGGTCCTTGAGCACCGGCTTGGCATCGCGCTGGAACATCGCGGCCAGGGTCTGCAGCGCAAGCTGAGAGGCGACCTCGCCCTCGGGATGGCCGCCCATGCCGTCGGCGAGCGCGAACAGGCCGCAGTCCCGCGTGTAGCAATAGCCCATGCGGTCTTCGTTCTTCTCGCGGCCGCCCTTGCGGCTGACCTGGTAAACAGAGAAACGCATCTCAGTACCGCCCGGCCGCCCGAAGGTACTGAGACGCCCCCTCGGGGGGCAGCGAGCGAAGAGAGTGTGGGGGCTGCATTTCAGGCCTTGGCGCCGGTCTTGATGTTTTCGAGCTGCAGCTTCAGCCTTTCGCTGAAGCTGAGCTTGGTATAGCGGCGCTCGGTCTCGCGCGCGAGTTCCTTCTGCAGCGCAAACACGCTCTGCGGACGCGACAGCGGATCGATCGACATGCACCACTCGGTGACCTCGATCAGGTTGTCCGAGTAGACGTTGCGCAGGCGCGAGAGCGACAGGCCGAGCCGGTCCTTCTCGAGCCGCTGCGGAGCGTCGTTTGGCGGGTAGCCCTGCATGCAGGCGTAGATGCAGGCGCCGATCGCGTAGATGTCGGTCCAGGGGCCGAGGGTGCCGTCGCGGCGGTACATCTCGGGCGCCGCGAAACCCGGCGTGTACATCGGGCGGATGAAGTTGCCTTCCTTGCTCAGCACCTCGCGCGCGGCGCCGAAGTCGAGCATCACCGCCTTGTTCTCGTTGGTGATGAAGATGTTGGCCGGCTTGATGTCCAGGTGCAGCATCTTGTGCTGGTGGACGATGCGCAGGCCGCGCAGGATCTCGTCGAAGAGGCTGCGGATCGTGCTCTCGCGGAACACCTTGTCGCGCTTCAAGTCGCGCGCGGTGACGATGAAGTCCTGCAGGGTGTCGCCCTGCAGGTAGTTCATCACCATGTAGACGGTTTCGTTCTCGCGGAAGAAGTTCAGCACCGAGACCACGCTCGGGTGGCTGATCTGGGCCAGCGAGCGCCCTTCCTCGAAGAAGCTCTTCAGCCCCAGCCGGTACAGCGGCTGCTTCTCCGGCTTGACGCGCGGCGTCAACTCACCCGGCGACCTTTCGGCGAGCGAGGCGGGGAGATATTCCTTGAGCGCGATCAGACGCCGCTCGTTGTCTTCGGCCAGATAGACAACGCCGAAACCACCAGCCGCCAACTTCTTGACGATCTGGTAGCCCCCCACCACGGTGCCTGCCGGCAATGGAGCGGGCTTGGCCTTTGACATAATCGAATTTTGCAATGCGATAACGATGCCAGTCTACAGCATGACCGGCTACGCCCAGGCCCTGGGTGAGCCCTCTTCCACAGTGGAAAGTGGCGCGCGGAACACAGGCGCAGCGGCCGCGGTGGCGGTTGAACTGCGATCGGTCAACAGCCGATTCCTGGACCTCGCATTTCGCATGCCTGACGAAATGCGCGCGCTCGAGCCGGCGCTTCGTGAACTGCTTGGCACCCAGCTCAAGCGCGGCAAGGTCGAAATCCGGCTGTCGCTGCGCGACGGCGTCGATGCGGCCTGGCCGCAGCCCCAGCCTGGGCAACTGGCGGCGCTGGCGCTGCTGCAGGCCGGCGTGCAGCAGCAGTTGCCGACCGCGCAGGGCCTGTCGGTCAACGAGGTACTGCACTGGTGTCGATCGGGCGCGGCCACCCCGAAGGTCGACGAGTTGCTGATGGAGACCGCACGGCGCGCGATCGATGCGCTCAACGAGGCGCGCGCGCGCGAGGGCGCCAAGCTGGTCGAGGTGCTGATGCAGCGTGTCGCCCGCCTGCGCGAGCTCAAGGCCCTGGCCGAACCGCTGGTGCCGCAGGTCGTCGCGCGCCAGCGCGAACGCTTTCTCGAGCGCTGGCAGGCCGCGCTCGAGGCCAGCGGCGCCAGCAGCAGCGTGCCGGCCGAGGCGCTGCAGGAGCGCGCACTCAATGAGGCCGCGGCCTTTGCGATCCGCATCGACGTGGCCGAGGAACTGGCGCGCCTGGACAGCCACCTCGACGAGATCGCCCGCCTGCTCGGCAAGGGTGGCGAGGTCGGCAAGCGGCTCGATTTCCTGATCCAGGAGCTGCTGCGCGAGGCCAACACACTGGCCTCGAAGGCGGCCGCGATCGAACTGACCCAGATCGCGGTCGAGATGAAGGTCGCGATCGAGCAGATGCGCGAGCAGGTGCAGAACCTGGAGTGATTCAGCCCCGCGGCCAGCGGGCGATCAGGTCCGCGGCGTGCGCCACGCCGGCGATTGCGAGGCAGGCCCCAACCCACGGCCAGCGCATGCCGAGCGCTGCCGCCAGCAGTGCCAGCAGCAGGCCGGCACCGGCCAGCACGAAGGGCAACCACTGTCCGACGGCCAGCCCGCGCCGGCGGCGACCCCAGAGCAACGCGCTTTCGATGGCCAGCACCATGAGCGCCGTCAACGCCAGCACCACCACGATGGCCGGGTCGCTCATGGTGCAAACGGGCCGTTGAGCCGCACGACGGCAAGGTTGAGCGTGGCCGCCAAGCTCACCCACAGCAGGTAGGGCAGCAGCAACCAGGCCGCGGCGCGCGACCAGCGGCCGAGCACCACCATCAGCAGCAGGATCGAAGCCCACAGGAAGCCGACCTCGACCAGCGCCCAGTCCGGCCGCTGCAGGCGAAAGAACAGCAGGCTCCACAGCACGTTGAGCAGAGCATTGAGCGCAAACAGCGCGAGGATCCACTGGCGCGCCGTGCGGTCTGGCGCGGCCTCCCAGGCCTTGATGCCGGCCATCGCGGCCAGTGCGTAGATCAGCGTCCAGGCCGGGCCGAACAGGGCGTCGGGGGGCTTCCAGGCCGGTTGCTGCAGGCTGCGATACCAAGGTCCTAGTTCGGTCGACAGCGCCCCGAGCAGGGCCACCGCGAGCGCGGCGAGTGCAGCTAACAGCACGGCCTTGCGGCGGCGCGGCGCCATCAGCTCACGCAGCCTCGCCGCAGAGCGCGCCGGGCGCGCCGATCAGGGCCGCGCTCACACCCGCGCCAGCCCCAGCAGATGCGCCATGTCCTTGAAGAAGATCCGCACCTGCTGCATCGGCTTCTTGCGCGTCAGCTTCTTGTTCATGTAGGACTCGAAGGTCATCTGCTGCACGTCCTTGTCCTTGCAGATGCTGACGAATCGCTCGCGCCGCTTGTCGTTGACGTACCAGAAGCGCTGCATGACGCCGAGCACCAGGAACACCGTGCCGTGCTCCTTCATGAAGCGCTTGCGCGCCTGCGCCAGCGCGCGGCCCTGGCCCGTGACCAGCAACTGCTCCACGGCCTGGGCGGCAAGTTGGCCGCCGACCATCGCGTAGTAGATGCCTTCGCCCGAGGCCGGTGCCACCACGCCGGCCGCGTCGCCGGCGAGCACGATGTCGCGCCCGTTGTCCCAGCGCCTGAGCGGCTTCATCGGCAGCGGCGCGCCCTCGCGTCGCACCGTCTCGGCACCCTCCAGTCCGGCGGCTCGACGCAGCGTGCCGGTGGCAGCGCGCAGCGAGAAGCCCTTGTCGGCGCTGCCGGTGCCGATGCTGAGCGTGTCGCCGTGCGGAAAGACCCAGCCGTAGAAGTCGGGCGAGAGTTCACCGCGGTAGTAGACGTCGCAGCGCGAACCGTCGTAGCCGGCCGGCACGAGCGCTGGCGTCCGCACGATCTCGTGGTACGCGAACACATGCCTCACGCGCTCGGCGCCGGGAACCGCCTGCCGCGCGACGGCCGAGTTGGCGCCGTCGGCGCCGATCACGCTGCGCGCACGCACGCAGTCATCGCGTTCGGCCTCGCCCGCGTCGCGCCGCCTGTAGTGAATCAAGGCGGCGCCCTCGGCGTCGCGCTCGAGTTTCTCGAAGCGGCCGTTGCGGCGCACCGCGCCGGCCACGCCGGCGCGCTCACGCAGCCACTCGTCGAACACCTCGCGGTCGACCATGCCGACGAAGCCGCTCTCGATCGGGATGTCGACCCGCACATCGGCCGGCGACACCATGCGCGCCGACGTGGCGCGCGCCACCAGCAGGTGATCGGGAATCTCGAAGTCCTTGATCAGGCGCGGCGGGATCGCACCGCCACACGGCTTGACGCGGCCGGCGCGGTCGAGCAGCAGCACCGAGCGGCCCAGGCGCGCGAGTTCGTGGGCCGCGGTCGCACCGGCCGGACCACCGCCGATGACGACCACGTCGAAACACTCGCTCATGGCGATCTCCGGGGTTCGAGGGCCGCGCCGTAGCTCAAGCCGCGTGCAGGTTGCGCAGCGCGCGACGCGGCGGTGGATGGGCCGCATCCGATGCCGGCCGCCAGTCGCGCCGAGGCCAGGAACAGCAGCGCCTCGAGCCCGAACACCGCGGCGTAGGCGGTGCCCGGATGGACGATCAACCAGTGCGCCACGTCACTGGCAGCGGTGCCGAGCACACCGCCGAGGCCGAAGGCAGTGGCCTGAGCGGCACCCCACAGGCCCATGCGAACACCCTCGCGCGCGCCGCGACCCTCGCCGGCCAAGCGCATCATCGAGGCGATCGCGGCAATCGAGAACGCGCCGTTGGCGGCGCCGAGCAGGAACACGTTGGGCTTGAGCGGCCAGCCGGGACCGACCAGGCCGCCCAGCGTGAGTCCCAACAGCGCCAGCGCCGAGGCGATGCAGCCACCGATGGTCCAGACGCGCAGCGAACGTAGTTGCTGGCCAAGCCAGCCGCTGCCGGCGAGCGCGACGACGACCATTCCGAGCAGGACGCCACTGTGCTGCACCGCCGACAACTGGGTCGAGGCACCGGGCGTGAAACCGAACACGCTGCCGGCAAAGGGCTCGAGGATCAGGTCCTGCGCGCTGTAGGCCAGCATCGCGATGAACACGAAGATCGTGAACTGGCGCGCCGCCCGCTCGGCCCAGACTTCGGCCAGCGCCACGCGAAACGCCGGCTTTGGGGCACCCGCAGTCACCGCGGTCGCAAGCGACCCGGCCGCACCTTCGAGGCGATGCATCGCCACCAGCGTCAGCACGAACGCGGCCAGCGCGACCCCGGCCGTCACCGCCACCAGCCGTGCCGGCGAGTAGGGATCGAGCAGCGCGCCGGCGCTCGCCGCGGTGACGATGAAGCCGACGATCATCATCATCCAGACGATCGTCGCTGCCGCTGCGCGGCGGCTCGCATCGACCCGCTTGGCCATCAGCACCAGCAAAGAGGTGCCGGCCGCGCCGACACCAATGCCGATCAGCGCGAAGGCCACCACGGCTGCGGCGATCCCGCCGATCCGGTTGCTGCCCATCCATGCCGTCGCCAGCGCAGCGCCGACGCCGCCGAGTGCCAGCGCCAGCATGCCGCCGACGATCCACGGCGTGCTGCGGCCACCGACATCCGCGCCGTGGCCAAGCCGCGGCCGCACGACTTGGACCGCGTAGTGCAGCGCCACCAGCAAGCCCGGCAGCAGCGCCGGCAGCGCGAGTTCGACCACCATCACGCGATTCAGCGTCGAGGTGGTCAACACCACGACGGCGCCCAGCGAGGCCTGGACCAGGCCGAGGCGGACGATCTGCAACCAGCCGAAGCCCTCTGCTGGCGGGTTCATGCCATCCCCATCGAGCGCAGCGCAAAGGCGCTGATCAGCATGCCGATCACATAGAGGGTGACGCCGCCGCCGCTGTACCAGATCGCGCGTTCGCGCGGCGAGGCGATGAAGCGGCCCATCATCAGCAACTGCAGCGCCAGCAGCAGCGCAACCGCGGCCGCGTGCCAGGGCCGTTGCCAGCCGATCAGCACCGCGATAACGATCGCCTGCGGCAGCGCCATCATCCAGCAGGCCACGCGTGCCGCGCGATCGATGCCAAGCCGCACCGGCAGCGAGCCGATGCCCATCTGGCGGTCGCCCTCCACGCTCTTGAAATCGTTGAGCGTCATGATTCCGTGGGCGCCGAAGCTGTAGAGCCCGGCCAGCAGCAACGAGCGCGCGTCGGGCATCGCGCCGCCGGCCATCACCGCCGCACCCGTCACCCAGGCGAGACCCTCGTAGCACAGGCCGCAGGCGGCGTTACCCCACCAGCCGTTGCGCTTGAGGCGCAGCGGCGGCGCGCTGTAGGCCCAGGCCAGCGCCAGGCCGAACATCGCCGCACCAAAACCCCAGGGTCCCAGCGTGGCCGCGACCAGCAGCGACACCACGGTCCAGATCAACGCGATGTAGAGCCCCCAGCGGCCGGGCATGCGTCCGGAAGGGATCGGCCGCTGCGGCTCGTTGATCGCGTCGACGTGGCGATCGAACCAGTCATTGACGGCCTGGCTGGTGGCGCAGACGAGCGGGCCAGCCAGCGCAACGCCGACGATCACCACCGGCCACATGCCGTTGGCCGTGACCGGGATGCCCGAGGCCACGACGCCACAGCCAAAGGCCCACATCGGAGGAAACCAGGTGATCGGCTTGAACAGCTCGGTCACCGCGGACAACGCGGGGCGTGACATGCAGTATTTCTACTGCTGACACTCATTACCGTCAACCGAGATTTACACGCTGCGGCGGCGCCGTTCACGCCGCGCACCTCGAGCCGAACTACTTGCCGCCGTCTCCGCCCGAGTCGCCGAGGTTGTAGCGGCGCAGCTTGACGTACAGGCTCTGGCGCGAAAGACCCAGCATCTCGGAGGCCGAGGCGCGGTTGTTGCGCGTGAGCTCGAGCGCCGCCTCGATGCAGAGCTGCTCGATCAGGTCGGTGGTCTCGCCAACGATGTCCTTGAGCGGCATGCGGCCCACCAGTTCGGTGAGTTGTGCCACCGAACGCGGCAACTCGCGTCGCTGCCGCGGCGGCGTCTCGCCGAGGCGGCGACCGACGTCGCGGAGCGTGAACCCGAAGCAGGACCGCTCGCCGTCTGAGAAGGCCGCAGCCGAGATCTCGGCCTCGATGCTCGAGCCGTACTGGTTGCTGACGGTGGTCGCAAACAGGCGTACCGCGCCATGCTGGCGCAGGTTGGCCAGCAGCACGCTGAGATCGACGCCGGATCGGCCCAGCCAGCGCTCCAGCGACTGGCCCACCAACTGCTCCGAGGCGGCGAGTTGCGTCATCTCGACGAAAGCCGAGTTGGCGGCCAGGACCCGGCCTTCGGCGTCGGTGACGACAAAGCCGTCGGGCACTCTTTCGATGGCTCGCGCCAGCAGGGTCTGGGCATTGGGGGCCGGCGCCGCGCCAAGCTCGCGTGCCGCATGCAGCCTCACGAGGAACAAGGCACCGCCCTCCTGGCGGAACGATGATGCCGACACGCTCAGTTCGCGCTGCTCGGCCCCGAGGCTGATGGTGACCTGCTGCGCGCGTCCGACAGCGCGCACGCCGCCCAGCAGCGTCAGCAAGGCTCGACCACCGGCCGCATCGAAAAATTCGGGTAGCGCCCGGCCGACGATGCGCTTGGACGTGTCGCCGATCAACTGGCAGGCGGCAGGGTTGACCTCCAGGACCTTCTGCGACGCGCCATCGACCACCAGCACCGCCTCCAAGGCCGACTCGAAGAGGTGGCGGTACCGCGTCTCCATGTGGCGAAGTCGCAGGTAGTCGCGCTCCATCGACTGCTGCGCGTCGACCAGGCGCTGCTGCAACGCGGCCACGGCACTGAGGTCGCGCCCGAGCGCCACGACGCTGCCTTCCTTGCCGACCTGGATGGTCGAGTACAGCAGCGGAACGTCGGCACCGTGCGGCGAGGGATGGTTGATGTGGCGCCACTTGCGCGCCGCTGCGGCCCCGGCCTCCTTGAGCAGCGCGGCCACTTTGGGCCGGCTTTCGACCGTCACCGTCTCGGCCCACGAGCGACCGACCCACTTGCGATAGCCATCGAGCGCGAGTTGCTTGTTGCCCACGGAGACGTCGCGGATCACGCCCTCGCCGTCGAGCATCAGCGCCACGTCGGCCGCCACAGCGATCACCGAAGCGGCCGCTTCGCCATCGAGACCAGCCAGGCTGAAGGTGGGCGAATCGAAAGCACTCACGCCAACCACTCCTGCATCGGGTTCGCGACCGAGGGCCTCATCGTCATCTCGCTCTAGCGTCAAGGGCGGCTCCTGGCTCAACAGCGCACGTCAGATCGCGCCGCCACCAGTTGCTCAGCCAAGCGAACGGCCTCGGGCGCGTTTGCGGCGGTCAGATCCGCACCAACCCGGGTGACGTACTCCGGATGGCCGACCATCGCTGCACCGCCGATCGTCACGATGATCTGCGGATTGCACGAGGCCTTGCGCAGCGCAAGGATAACCGAGTCAAGATTCTCGATATGGCGGTCAATGGCCACCGAGAAGCCGATCAGGTCGAACCATTCGCTCTGCACCGCTTCGACCAGATCGAACAGGGTCACGGACGGCTGCGTCCAGACGCTCCAACCGGCCCGCCTGAAGAATTCGGCCACCATCAGCAGCCCGAAGGTGTGCTGGGAACCCGGCACCGGTGCCAGCAGCGCATGGTGCCGGCGCTGGCCAGACTCGCCGTCGCGCTGGAAGGCCGGACTGAGGTCGTACATCAAGTGCTGCAACCGCCACAAGGCGGTAGTGACAGCGGTGAAGTCACACAGGTCGGCCACCCACAACTCACCCAGGTAGCGCGCGGTCGGCGCGAGCAGGCCGAGGTAGATGCGCTCCAGGGACTCACCCGAGGCCCGCAGGCTCTCGACATGCGCCGCCGCCGCCGTGTCGTCGACACCCATCACGAGCCGCGCAAAGGCCTCGATCTCCACCACCGAGGCGTCGAGGAAAGGCGCTTGCCTGTCCGAACTGCCGACCGGTGGCGGACGGTGGGCCAGCATCAGCCGCGGAATGATCTCGCCTTCGATCGTGCTGGCCAGCCAAGCCATGCGCTCGCGGGCCGAAATCGTGTCGGCGTTGGCCGCCACCCCGAGCGGCAACAAGCTCTGGCCGGGGAGTTCAACCTCGGCCACGGGCGTGCGGGGCGCCAACTCGGCATCCCAGTCGTCCCCCAGCAGGCACTCGCGTGTCAACCGATCCATCGGACGTCTCCTCGCGCAGGTGGCCCACCGGCAGCGCCCGGCGTCTGGGGGCGCTTGCCGTTCCCGCCTGAGAACGAAACCAGCGGGCCTTGCGTCATCTCATGGGTTCACTGACCTGACTTCCGGCCCTGTTCTTCGACTTCTGGGGTGGCCGGATTTGCGCGCCACCCATGCTCAGGGTCAAGTCAGTGTTAACACCCCTCCGCTCAAAGTTAATGTCAGTCTTTATGTACGTCAAGTTCAATTGACACTCGTTCGAGAGAGGTCTAGATTCGCCGACATGGGCAGCCGGACCTCAGCCAGTTCGACGCAGCGCGCGGCTGTGAACGATGTCGCTCGTCGCCCGCTGTACACCGCCGACGAGCGCCGGCGCCGGGATGCCAGCGGCTGGACCCTGGTGCAGGGCGTGCTGGCGCCGATCCAGTTCCTGGTCTTCCTGGTCAGCCTCGGGCTGGTGCTGCGCTTCCTCGCCACCGGCGAGGGCCACGTGGCCGCGACGATCTCGGTCGTGACCAAGACGCTGCTGCTCTACACCATCATGGTCACCGGCTGCATCTGGGAGAAGGTGGTCTTCGGCCGCTACCTCTTTGCACCGGCCTTCTACTGGGAAGACGTGTTCAGCATGCTGGTGCTGGCGCTGCACACGGCCTATCTGGTGGCGCTCTTCACGGGCGCGCTCGGCGCGCGCGGCCAGATGCTGCTGGCGCTGGCGGCCTACGCGGCCTACGCGATCAATGCGACGCAGTTCCTGCTCAAGTTGCGGGCGGCGCGACTCGACCAGGCGCGCCTGGGCGGCGCGCCGGCACGGCCGGAGCTACTGGCATGAGCCCGGTGATCCCGATCCGTGCCGGCAGCGGCTGCAGCGACGCCCCTGTGCGGCGCGAGCGCGGGCAGCGCGAGGTCTTCTGCGGCCTGACCGGCATCATCTGGCTGCACCGCAAGATCCAGGATGCGTTCTTCCTGGTAGTGGGCTCGCGCACCTGCGCCCACCTGATCCAGTCGGCCGCCGGCGTGATGATCTTCGCCGAGCCGCGTTTTGCGACCGCGATCCTCGACGAGCGCGACCTGGCCGGCCTGGCCGACGCGCAGGACGAACTCGACCGCGTCGTCACCCGCCTGCTGCAACGCCGGCCCGAGATCAGGCTGCTGTTCCTCGTGGGTTCGTGCCCGTCCGAGGTCATCAAGCTCGATCTCGCGCGCGCCGCGCAGCGCCTGTCGGCGCAGTTCTCGCCGGCGGTGCGGGTCCTCAACTATTCGGGCAGCGGCATCGAGACCACCTTCACCCAGGGCGAGGACGCGTGCCTGGCGGCGCTGGTGCCGCAACTCGCCGCCGCGAGCGACGACGCACCCGCACTGATGGTCGTCGGAGCGCTCGCCGACGTCGTCGAAGACCAGTTCGCGCGGCTGTTTGCCGAACTCGGCATCGGGTCGGTCAGCTTCCTGCCGGCGCGCCGCGCGGCTCGGATGCCAGCGATCAGCGCCGGCACCCGCTTCCTGCTGGCGCAGCCCTTCCTCGCCGACACCGCACGCGCGCTCGAAGCACGCGGCGCACGGCGGTTGGCGGCGCCCTTCCCACTTGGCGCCGAAGGCACGACCGCGTGGCTGCGGGCGGCCGCCGACGCCTTCGGCGTCTCGGCAGCGCGCTTCGAGCGCGTCACCGCCCCCGGCCGCGAACGCGCAGCCCGCGCGCTCGCACGCCACCGTCTCCTGCTCGGCGGCAAGCGCATCTTCTTCTTCCCCGACTCGCAGCTCGAGATCCCGCTCGCACGCTTTCTCTCGCGTGAGCTGCAGGTCGAACTGGTCGAGGTCGGCACGCCCTACCTGCACCGCCAGCACCTGGCCGAGGAGCTGGCGCTGCTGCCCGAAGGCACCGCACTCAGCGAGGGCCAGCATCTGGAGCAGCAACTCGACCGCTGCCGCGCCGCGCGGCCCGACCTGGTGGTCTGCGGCCTCGGCCTGGCCAACCCGCTCGAAGCCGAAGGGCTGACGACCAAGTGGTCGATCGAGCTGGTCTTCACGCCGGTCCAGGGCTACGAGCAGGCCGGCGACCTGGCCGAGCTGTTCACGCGCCCGCTGCTGCGGCGCGAGAAGCTGGTCGCCTAGCGGGTCCCTCGCGGAGCGACACGATGCAACTCACGCTCTGGACCTACGAAGGCCCGCCGCATGTTGGCGCGATGCGCGTGGCCACGGCGATGAAGGACGTGCACTACGTGCTGCACGCGCCGCAGGGCGACACCTACGCCGACCTGCTGTTCACGATGATCGAGCGGCTGCCGCGTCGGCCGCCGGTGACCTACACCACCTTCCAGGCACGTGACCTCGGCAGCGATACGGCCGAGCTGTTCAAGACCGCGGCACGCGATGCCTTCGAGCGCTTCAAGCCGGCCGCCATGCTGGTCGGCGCCTCGTGCACCGCCGAGCTGATCCAGGACGATCCGGGCGGACTGGCCCGCGCGCTGGAGTTACCGATACCGGTGGTCGCGCTCGAACTGCCGGCCTACCAGCGCAAGGAAAACTGGGGCGCGGCCGAGACCTTCTATCAGCTGGTGCGTACGCTCGCCGGACCCAAGGTTGCGACTCCTGCCGTGCCGCGCCCGACGCGCGCCGAAGGTGCCAGGCCGCGCTGCAATCTGCTCGGGCCTACCGCCCTCGGCTTTCGCCACCGCGACGACCTGCGCGAGATCCGCGCGCTGGTCGAGCGCATGGGCATCGAGATCAACGTCACCGCGCCGCTCGACGCGACGCCGGCCGACATCGCGCGGCTGGGCGACGCCGATTTCAACGTCGTGCTCTACCCCGAGACCGCGTCGCAGGCCGCCCACTGGCTCAAGCGCAGCTTCGGCCAGCCGTTCACTAGGACGATCCCGATCGGCGCCGGCGCCACCCGCGAGTTCATCGCCGAAGTCGCGCAACTGGCCGGCATCGAAGCGCCCGCGCTCGAGGACGAGCGCTCACACGCGCCCTGGTACGCGCGCTCGGTCGACTCGACCTACCTCACCGGCAAGCGCGTCTTCGTCTTCGGCGACGCCACCCACGCGGTGGCCGCGGCACGGGTGGCGAGCCGCGAGATGGGCTTCACGGTGGTCGGCATCGGCACCTACAGCCGCGAGTTCGCGCGCGAGATCCGCGAGGCCGCCGCTCTCTACGGCGTCGAGCCGCTCATCACCGACGACTATCTGGAGGTCGAGGCCAGGGTCGCCGAGCTGCAACCCGAGCTGGTACTCGGCACCCAGATGGAGCGCCACATCGCCAAGCGCCTGGGCGTGCCGTGCGCGGTGATCTCGGCGCCGGTGCATGTGCAGGACTTCCCGGCCCGCCACTCGCCACAGATGGGTTTCGAAGGCGCCAACGTGCTGTTCGACACCTGGGTCCATCCGCTGATGATGGGCCTCGAGGAGCACCTGATCGGCATGTTCCGCGGCGACTTCGAGTTCCATGAAGACGCGGCGCCCTCGCACCTCGGTGGCCATGTTGGCACGCCGGCCGGCGTAGAGACGCCCACCCTGATCGAGATCGTCAAGGAACAGGCGCCGGCCGCCACGGCGCCCGAGATCGTCATCGACCGCCACGCAGAAGGCCCACCGGCAGGGATCACGGCAATGTGGGCCCCGGACGCGGAGAAGGAGCTGCGCAAGATCCCGTTCTTCGTGCGCGGCAAGGCGCGCCGCAACACCGAGCGCTATGCGCAAGACCATGGCGTGCCGGTGATCACCATCGAGACACTCTACGATGCAAAAGCGCACTTCAGCCGCTAGTGCCGCGACCGCCGGCGTCGTGAACCTTCACCCCGCGATGCGGGTCGTGATCGTCACCATGGACAGCCACCTGGCCAGCGCCGCCGAACGCGCCAGCCGCACGCTGGCGCGCGCGATGCCGGGGCTCAAGCTGGTGGTGCATGCCGCCGCCGAATGGGGCGGCAACGCCGAGGCACTCGAGCGTTGCAAGGCCGACATCGCGCAGGGCGACATCGTCATCGCGACGATGCTGTTCATGGAAGACCATTTCCTCCCGGTGCTGCCCGCGCTGCAGGCGCGCCGCGATCATTGCGACGCGATGGTCTGCGCCATGTCCGCGGCCGAGGTGATGAAGCTAACGCGCATGGGCAGGTTCGACATGGGCGTGCCGGCCAGCGGCCCGCTGGCGCTGCTCAAGCGGCTGCGTGGCAAGCCCGAGGCCAAGGGCAACGAGTCGGGTGTCAAGGCCACCGCCGGCGCCCAGCAGATGAAGATGCTGCGCCGCCTGCCCAAGATCCTGCGCTTCATCCCCGGCACCGCGCAGGACGTGCGGGCCTACTTCATCACGCTGCAGTACTGGCTCGCGGGCTCCGAGGCCAACGTCGCCAACATGGTGCAGTTCCTGGTCGATCGCTACGCCGACGGGCCGCGCAAGGCGCTGCGCGGCATTGCCCGGCCACAGGCGCCGGTCGAGTATCCGGAGGTCGGCGTCTACCACACGCGCATGCCCGGCCGCATGTCGGAGCAGTTGTCCGCACTGCCGCGCGTGGCCACCACCGGCAAGCGCGGCACGGTTGGCCTGCTGCTGATGCGCTCATACCTCCTGGCCGGCAACACCGACCACTACGACGGCGTCATCACCGCGATGGAAGCACGCGGCCTGCGCGTGGTGCCGGCCTTTGCCACCGGTCTCGACTCGCGCCCTGCGATCGACGCGTTCTTCCTGGCCGACGGTCGGCCGACGATCGACGCCGTGGTCTCGCTGACCGGCTTCTCGCTGGTCGGTGGCCCGGCCTACAACGATGCCAAGGCGGCCGAGGACATCCTGGCCCGGCTCGACGTGCCCTATCTCGCGGTCACGCCGGTCGAGTTCCAGACCCTCGATCAATGGGGCGGCTCGCCGCGCGGCCTGTTGCCGGTCGAGGCAACGATGATGGTCGCGATCCCCGAGCTGGATGGCGCAACCGGCTCGATGGTCTTCGGCGGCCGCGGCAGCGCCGAGCACATTGCCTGCACCGGCTGCGCGCACGGCTGCACCTTCAGGAACGTCGCCGCCGGCCCCGGCATCGACGCCCACAACATGCACAGCTGCATCGAGCGCGCCGACCTGCTGGCCGCGCGCGTCGGCAAGCTGGTCGACCTGCGCCGCTCGCAGCGCGCCGAGCGCAAGGTCGCGGCGGTCGTCTTCAACTTCCCGCCCAACGCCGGCAACACCGGCACCGCGGCCTTCCTCTCGGTCTTCGAGTCGCTGTTCAACACGATGACGGCGATGCAGCGCGAAGGCTACACGGTCGAGCTGCCGAAGTCGGTGGATGATCTGCGCGATCGCGTCATCAACGGCAACGCCGCGCGCCATGGCGCGCAGGCCAACGTGCACGTGCGCATCGCCACCGACGACCATGTGCGGCGCGAGAAGCACCTCAAGGAGATCGAGGCCCAGTGGGGTCCGGCGCCGGGTCGCCAGCAAAGCGACGGCAGCAGCCTGTTCGTCTACGGCGAGCGCTTCGGCAATGTCTTCGTCGGCGTGCAGCCGGCCTTCGGCTACGAAGGCGACCCGATGCGGCTGCTGTTCGAGAAGGGCTTCGCACCCACGCATGCCTTCTCGGCTTTCTACCGCTGGTTGCGCGAGGACTTCGGCGCCCACGCGGTGCTGCACTTCGGCACCCACGGCGCGCTCGAGTTCATGCCCGGCAAGCAAAACGGCATGTCCTCGGCCTGCTGGCCCGACCGCCTGATCGGCGACCTGCCGAACCTCTACCTCTACGCCTCGAACAACCCCTCAGAAGGCACCATCGCCAAGCGCCGTGCGGCGGCCACGCTGATCAGCTACCTGACGCCGCCGGTGGCCCAGGCCGGGCTCTACAAGGGACTGATCGACCTGAAGGCGCTGCTCGAACTCTTCCGTGGCCTCGAGCCCGAAGCCACGCACGAGGCCGCCGAGTTGGCCACGCTGATCCAGGCCCAGGCCGCCGAACTCGAACTGGCGAGCCTCGAGCCTGCCTGGGCCGGCGCAGCCGTGCCGCAGATCGCCCGTCTCAACGAGGCCGTTCTCGAGCTGGAGTACACGCTGATCCCGCACGGCCTGCACGTGGTCGGCCAGGCGCCGACATCGGTCGAGCGCGTCGACCTGCTGCTGTCGCTGGCCGAGGCCTCGCACGGTGCGCGGCCGGCGCGCGAAGTCGTCGCCGCGCTGGTGGCCGGCAGCACGCCAGAGGCCGCGCTCGCCCAGGCGCCGATCGGCACCGACGACAAGACCCTCGCGCTGCTGCGCGAGCTCGCCGCCGCCGATGCCCTGATGGCCGAAGACCACGAGATCGCCGGCATCCTGCACGCGCTCGACGGCAGGTTCCTGCGCCCGGCCCCGGGCGGCGACCTGCTGCGCACGCCGGCGATCCTGCCGACCGGGCGCAACCTGCATGGCTTCGATCCCTTCCGCATCCCGAGCGCCTACGCGGTGCAGGATGGCGCGCGCCAGGCCGAGCGCCTGCTACAGCGGCACATGGCCGACGGCCACGCCTTCCCCGAGTCGATCGCGCTGGTGCTGTGGGGCACCGACAACCTCAAGAGCGAGGGCGGCCCGATCGGCCAGGCACTCGCGCTGATGGGTGCGAAACCGCGCTTCGACAGCTACGGCCGGCTGGCCGGCGCGCAGTTGATGACGCTGGCCGAACTCGGGCGCCCGCGCGTGGACGTGCTCATCTCCCTCTCAGGCATCTTCCGCGACCTGTTGCCCCTGCAGATCAAGCTGCTGGCCGAGGCCGCGTTCCTGGCCGCCAGCGCCGAGGACGAACCGCTCGAGCGGAACTTCATCCGCAAGCATGCGTTGGCCTACCAGGCCGAGCATGGCGGCGATCTGGAAACCGCCTCGCTGCGCGTGTTCGGCAATGCCGAGGGCGCCTATGGCGCCAACGTCGGCAGTCTGGTCGACAACAGCCGCTGGGACGATGCCGACGAACTGGCCGAGACCTACACCCGCCGCAAGGGCTTTGCCTACGGCCGCAGCGGTCGACCGGTGCAGCAGACGCAACTGCTCGACAGCGCGCTCAGGGGCATCGAGCTGGCCTACCAGAATCTCGACTCGGTCGAGCTCGGCGTCACCACGATCGACACCTACTTCGACACGCTCGGTGGCATCAGCCGTGCCGTCAAGCGGGCCAAGGGCAAGGACGCCGAAGTGGCCCCGGTCTACATCGGCGACCAGACCCGTGACGCCAACGGCGGCGGCAGCGTGCGCACGCTGAGCGAGCAGGTCGCACTCGAAACCCGCACCCGCATGCTCAACCCGAAGTGGTACGAAGGCATGCTGCAGCATGGCTACGAGGGCGTGCGCCAGATCGAGGTGCACGTGACCAACACCATGGGCTGGTCGGCCACCACCGGCCAGGTCCAGCCCTGGGTCTACCAGCAGCTGAGCGAGACCTTCATGCTCGATCCAGCCATGCGCGAGCGCCTGGCCAGGCTCAACCCGACCGCCTCGGCGCGCGTCGCGAGCCGCCTGCTCGAGGCCTGCGACCGCAAGTTCTGGAAGCCCGACGCCGCGGTGCTCGAGGCGCTGCGACGGGCCGGCGAAGAGCTCGAAGACCGGCTCGAAGGCGTCTACACGAACTCACTCGAAGGAACGACGGCATGAGACACCTTCAGGCACTTCAGTGGCGGGCCGAGCGCCGGACCGCTCGCAAGCCGGCCCGCGTCCCCTCGGGGGCCGAGCCCGGACACGAACAGTCCTGTGGACAGTTCGTGCCTGGCGCGGGGCTGGGCCTCCCGGCCCAGCGCGGGCTGCAAGACCAGCCGACGTACTCGTCGGACCTGGGGTGGTCATGAGCACGACCACGGTTCCTTTCCCCGACATCAAGAGCCCGGGCCTGCGCAAGAACCTGCGCCTCGACGGCGAGGGCAGCGTGCAGGTCGATCTCGACCCCAACCTGAAGATCGGCACCGCCAAGGTCTTTGCGATCTACGGCAAGGGCGGCATCGGCAAGAGCACCACCTCGAGCAACCTCTCGGCGGCCTTCTCCAAGCTCGGCAAGCGAGTGCTGCAGATCGGCTGCGACCCCAAGCACGACAGCACCTTCACGCTCACCAAGAAGATGCTGCCGACCGTGATCGACGTGCTCGAGACGGTCGACTTCCACGCCGAGGAGCTGCGGCCCGAGGACTTCGTCTTCGAGGGCTACAACGGCGTGATGTGCGTGGAGGCCGGCGGCCCGCCGGCCGGCACCGGCTGCGGCGGCTACGTGGTCGGCCAGACCGTCAAGCTGCTCAAGGAGCACCACCTGCTCGAGGACACCGACGTCGTCATCTTCGACGTGCTGGGGGATGTTGTCTGCGGTGGCTTTGCGGCGCCGCTGCAGCATGCCGACCGTGCGCTAATCGTCACCGCCAACGACTTCGACTCGATCTTCGCGATGAACCGCATCGTGCAGGCGATCGGCGCCAAGGCCAAGAACTACAACGTGCGGCTCGGTGGCGTGATCGCCAACCGCAGCGCGGCCACCGACCAGATCGACAAGTACAACGATCGCATCGGCCTCAAGCTCGCGGCGCACTTTCCGGACCTCGACGTGATCCGCCGCAGCCGGCTCAAGAAGTCGACGCTGTTCGAGATGGAGCCCTCGCCCGAGTTGGAAGCGGTGCAGAAGGAGTACATGCGCCTGGCCGCCTCGCTGTGGCTTGGCGTCGAGCCGATGAACGCGGTGCCAATGAAGGACCGCGACATCTTCGACCTGCTCGGATTCGACTGAGCCCGGCGCGCAGCACCATGGACTCCGCCACCTACGAAGCCCGGCGCGGTCGCATCGAGACCTACTTCGACCGCACCGCCGTGCAGGCCTGGGCCCGACTGACCTCGGCGGCGCCGGTCGGCAGCATCCGCGCCACGGTCCGCGCCGGCCGCGACCGCATGCGCGCCACCTTGCTCGACTGGCTGCCGGCCGACCTGAGCGGCACTCGCTTGCTCGATGCCGGTTGCGGCACAGGCGCGCTCGCGGTCGAGGCGGCGCGCCGGGGTGCGGCGGTGGTTGCCATCGATCTGTCGCCGACCCTGGTCGAGCTGGCCCGCGAGCGGCTGCCGCACGACCTCGGCCCCGGCAGCGTCGAGTTCCGCTCGGGCGACATGCTCGATCCCGCGCTCGGCCGCTTCGATCACGTGGTCGGCATGGACTCGCTGATCCACTACCGGCGCGACGACGTGATCCGGGTGCTGGCTGAACTGAGCGCACGCACCGAGCGTTCGCTGCTGTTCACCTTCGCGCCGAGCAACCCGCTGCTGGCGGCGATGCTCGGCGTCGGCCGCCTGTTTCCGCGCGGCGACCGGGCTCCGTTCATCGAGCCGGTTGCCGAGACGACGCTGCGGCGTGCGATTGCCGAGGCGCCGGCGCTGGCCGCCTGGCAGGCGAGCCGCACGCTGCGGGTCGCCAGCGGCTTCTACACCTCGCAGGCGCTGGAGCTCGTGCGCTCATGAACCCGGCCGCCAACCTCCAGCAACTCAACGCCAGGCTCAGCCGTGGCTGGATGCTGCTGGGGCCGCGCTTCCTGCCCTTTGCCGACGCAGCCACCGACGAGCTGCCGCTGTCGCGCCTGCTGCGGCTGTCGCTGTTCCAGGTCTCGGTCGGCATGGCCAGCGTACTGCTGCTGGGCACGCTCAACCGGGTCATGATCGTCGAGCTCGGCATGTCGGCCTGGCTGGTGGCGCTGATGGTGGCGCTGCCGGTGCTGCTGGCACCGCTGCGGGCGCTGGTCGGATTCAGGTCCGACTTCCACGTCTCGGCGCTCGGCTGGCGCCGCGTGCCCTATCTCTGGTTCGGCTCGCTGATGCAGTTTGGCGGCCTGGCGATCATGCCCTTCGCGCTGGTCGTGCTCGGTGGCGCGCTGTCCGGAGAGATCGAGGCCGGCAAGGCCTGGATCGGCCATTGCGCCGCGGCGCTGGCCTTCCTGCTGGTCGGCGCCGGGCTGCAGACCACGCAGACCGCCGGGCTCGCGCTGGCGACCGACCTCGCGCCGGAGCCCGCCCGACCGCGCGTGGTGGCGCTGATGTACGTGATGCTGCTGCTCGGCATGGTCGGCAGCAGCCTGCTGTTCGGCCTGCTGCTGCGCGACTTCAGCGCCACGCGACTGGTGCAGGTCGTGCAAGGGGCGGCGGTGGTGACGATGGTCATCAACAGCATCGCGCTGTGGAAGCAGGAGCCGCGGCGCCATCTCCCGCCCGAGGCCCGCAGCAACCGGCCCGGCTTCGGCCAGCAGTGGCGCAGCTTCGCCGCACTGCCCGGCACGCGCCGCTTCCTGGTCACGGTGGCACTCGGCAGCGCGGCCTTCAGCATGCAGGACATCATCCTCGAGCCCTACGGCGGAGAGATTCTCAAGCTCGGTGTCGGCGCCACCACGGTGCTGACCGCGCTGATGGCCGGCGGCGCACTGTGCGCCTTCGCGCTGTCGGCGCGCTGGCTGCAACGCGGCCACGACCCGTACCGCATCGCCGCGGCGGGGCTGCTGTTCGGACTGGTTGCCTTCTCGGCGGTGATCTTTGCCGAGCCGCTGCAGTCGGCCACGCTGTTCCGCATCGGTGTCGCGCTGATCGGCTTCGGTAGTGGCTTGTTCTCGGTCAGCACGCTGGTCGCAGCGATGAGCCTCGATGCCAGCGGTCGCACCGGCGCCGGCCTGGTCCTCGGCGCCTGGGGTGCCGTGCAGGCCTTCAGCTCGGGGACCGCCATCGCCACCGGTGGCGCGCTGCGCGACCTGGTGTCGGGCCTGGCGATCGAGGGCCGGCTCGGCAGCGCGCTGGCTCAGCCTGCCACCGGCTACAGCTTCGTCTATCACCTCGAGTTGTACCTGCTGTTTGCCACGCTGATCGCGGTCGGGCCGCTGGTGCGGTCCGCGCGGCGGCTTCCCGCATCCGCGCCGGGCAAGTTCGGCCTCGCGGACTTCCCCGGCTAGATGTCCTTGTCCCACCACCCCTCTATCGCTCCCTTCACGTCAGGAGGCATGCCATGTCCACCGCCACCGGAGCCATCACGGCCTACATCGATGTCGCGCAGATCGCGCTGTACCTGTTCTGGGTCTTCTTTGCCGGGCTGATCTACTACCTGCACCGCGAGAACAAGCGAGAGGGCTACCCGCTCGAGGCCGAAGGCACCGCGGGACGCACCTGGTCGCAGGGCTTTCCGGCCGTGCCCCGGCCCAAGAGCTACCTGCTCGCCGACGGCAGCACCGTCACCGCACCGCATGGCCGTGTCTCGCTGCAGCCACTGGCCGCCGTGCCAAGCGGCAACTTCCCCGGCGCACCGCTCGATCCGATCGGCGATCCGCTGCTGGCCGGCGTCGGTCCCGGCTCCTGGACCGAGCGCGCCGACATCGTCGAGCTGACCTTCGAGGGCAAGAACAAGATCGTGCCGCTGCGGGTGGCGCCGGGCTTCGGCGTCGCCGAAGGCGACCGCGATCCGCGCGGCCTGCCGGTGGTCGGCGCCGATGGCCGGGTCGCCGGCACCGTGCGCGAGCTCTGGGTCGACCGCAGCGAAGCCCTGTTCCGCTACATCGAGCTCAACCTGCCGAATGCGGCGCACGGACCGCAGGTGCTGCTGCCGCTGAACTTCGCGCGCATCGAGCAGCGCCGGGTCGTCGTCAACGCGTTGCTGGGTGCGCAACTGGCCAACGTGCCGCGCACGCGCCATCCCGACCAGGTCACGCGCCTCGAGGAAGAGAAGATCGTCGCCTACTACGGCGCCGGCACGCTCTACGCCACGCCGCAGCGCAAGGAGCCGCTGCTGTGAAGCCCGACTTCGAACAGCCCGAGCACGAGCACGAGTTCGAGGCCGCCCCCGGCCTGCCCGAGCCGCTGCCGGCCGGCGAGCGCCTGCTGTGGCAGGGCGCGCCCGACTGGCGTCGGCTGGCGGTGCATGCCTTCCACGTGCGCAAGCTGGCGCTCTATTTCGCACTGCTGCTGGCACTGCACGCGACCGGCTCGATCGCCGACGGGCGCTCCCCGGCCGACACCTTGGCGGCGATGCTGGTCGTGCTGCCGCTGCCACTGCTGGCCATCGCCATCGCGCTCGGCCTGGCCTGGCTCTCGGCCCGCACCACGCTCTACACCCTCACCGACCGCCGCGTCGTGCTGCGCGTCGGCATCGTGCTGAGCCTCACGTTCAACCTGCCGTACCGGTGCATCGAGTCGGCCGGCCTGCGCAGCCTTGCCGGCGGCCATGGCGACATCCCGCTGGTGCTGAAGGCGCCCGATCGCATCGCCTGGCTGCACCTGTGGCCGCACGCCCGGCCATGGCAGTTGGCGCGGCCGCAGCCGATGCTGCGCTGCGTGGCCGAGGCGAGCCAGGTCGCGCGGCTGCTGAGCCAAGCCTGGGCCGCGAGCAACGGACTGGCGTCGGCCCCGAGCGGTGCCGAGGCACCAGCGTCCGCCATCCCCGCGCGAACCGCCCATCCGGCACTGGCCACCCCTTGAGCGGGAGCGCGACCATGAGCGATCACGCCACCCGTGCCAGCCACACCGTGCCGCCGCTGCCGGCGCTGGCGATCGGCGTCCTGCTGGCCACGGCACTGCTGGCAGCGGCTGGCATGCGGCTGGCCGGCGTCGACATCAGCGCCCCCGACGCGCCGGCGGCGGCGACGCGCGCGCTCAACTTTCTCGACCAGGCCGACGGCAGCATCCTCGTCGTCGACGCCGGCAGCAAGACGACCGTCGAGCACATCGTCGGCCAGCAGGGTTTCATCCGCGGCACGCTGCGAGGGCTGGCGCGTGAACGCAAGCGCATGGGCATCGGCCCCGAGGCGCCCTTCGAACTGGTGGCGCGCACCGATGGCCGGCTGACCTTGCTCGATCCGGCCACCGGGCGCCGGGTCGACCTCGAATCCTTCGGTCCCGTCAACGCGGCCGAATTCGCGCGCCTGATCGGACCCGCGCGCTGAGAGCAACAGGAGCAAGACGATGGACAGCAGCAGCACCCAGGGCATCGGCGCCCCGGCGATCCGCAACGCCGACGACGCCAACAGCGCGGCCAAGGCCAGCACGCTGCTGAGCCCGCGCTTCTACAGCACCGACTACGCGGCGATGAACCGCATCGATGTCAGCCCGCTGCGCGCCGAGTGGGACGCGATGCTGGCCGAGTACGAGGGTGACAACAACCACGACCACTTCCAGCGCACACCCGAGTTCGCAGCCGAGGTGGCCGAGCTCGAGCCGAAGATGAGCCCCGAGCTGCGCCAGGAGTTCATCGACTTCCTGGTCAGCTCGATCACCTCCGAGTTCTCGGGCTGCGTGCTCTACAACGAGATCCAGAAGAACGTCGACAACCCCGACATCAAGCAGTTGATGCGCTTCATGACGCGCGACGAGTCGCGCCATGCCGGCTTCATCAACCAGTCGCTCAAGGACTTCGGGCTCGGCATCGACCTCGGCAACCTCAAGCGCACCAAGGCCTACACCTACTTCAAGCCGAAGTACATCTTCTACGCAACCTACCTCAGCGAGAAGATCGGCTACGCGCGCTACATCACGATCTACCGCCAACTCGAGCGCCACCCGGAGCTGCGCTTCCATCCGATCTTTCGCTGGTTCGAGCGCTGGTGCAACGACGAATTCCGCCATGGCGAATCCTTCGCGCTGATCATGCGTGCCAACCCCAAGCTGCTCGAAGGCGGCAACGTGCTGTGGATCCGCTTCTTCCTGCTCGCGGTCTACGCCACCATGTACGTGCGCGACCATGCCCGACCGGCGCTCAAGAACGCGATGGGGCTCGATGCCACCGCCTACGACCACGAGGTGTTCCGCATCACCTCCGAGATCTCGAAGCAGGTGTTCCCGGTTTCGCTCGACACCGACCACCCGCGCTTCCGGGCGGGCCTCGAACGGTTGTGCATCGTCGCGGCCGGTGTCGAACGGGCCAAGGCGCGCGGCGGCGTGATCGGCCGCCTGCGCCAGGCCGGCTGGGCCGCGGCCGGCGCCGCCACCTTTGCCCGGCTCTACCTGATGCCGGTCAGGCGCCACGCGCTGCCGCAACAGGTGCGGCTGCAGCCGGCCTGGTAGGCGCGCGGCGCGTCTCGGGCATCGAGCCGGCCGCGCAGCATGCTCGACGTCGTGCTGCCACTGCTGTTTGCGGTGTTCGTCTGGTGGTTCAGCACCGGGCTGATCCTGTGGCTGGTCGGCATGCCGCGCCGCCTCCATCGCCGCGCCCTGTTCGGCGCCACGCTGGTGCTGGTGCTGGCGCTGATCGGGCTGGCGGGCAGCAGCCGCGTCAGCAGCGTGGCGGCCGCGTACTGCGCCTTCAGTTGCGCGCTGCTGGTCTGGGGTTGGCAGGAGCTGGCCTTCTTGCTCGGCGTCGTCACCGGCCCGCGGCGACTGCCTTGTCCGCCCGGCGTGGCCGGTTGGCGGCGCGCCTGGCTGGCACTGCAGACGCTGCTGCACCACGAGGCGGCGCTGATCGTGCTCGGCCTGGCGGTGCTCGCGACCAGCTGGGATCAACCCAACCAGACCGGCTGGTGGACCTACCTGATCCTCTGGGTCATGCGCCAGAGCGCCAAGCTCAACGTCTTTCTCGGCGTGCGCAACCTCAACGAGCACTTTCTGCCGCAGCACCTGCAGTACCTGCAGACCTACTTCACGCGGCGACCGATGAACGCCCTGTTGCCGATCTCGCTGCTGCTGGCCACGCTGGCCGTGATTCCGATGTGGCAGCACGTCTCGGCGGCCGCCGACGGCAGCTTCGAGGCCACCTCCTGGGCTTTGGCAGCCTCGCTGCTCAGCCTGGCAATCCTCGAGCATGTGCTGCTGGTGCTGCCGCTCAACGCCGATGCGCTCTGGCGCTGGGCACTGCGGACCGATGGCGTGACGCGCGGTTGATCGCAGCGTCGACACGCCCCGCGCCTAAACTCGGCGTCCCCGGCCACGGCGGCGCCAGCGGGCACGCTCGCCACGGCGGACCTCGCTGTGCCGCCCTCCACCGCTTCGCCCCTGCCTCTACGGCGCCAACTGATGTCCTTTGCCCTGCTGGGCCTCGCGCCCGCCCTGCTGCGCGCCGTCGACGAACGCGGCTACCAGGAGCCGACGCCGATCCAGGCCGCGGCCATCCCGGCCATCCTCGGCGGCCGCGACATGCTGGGGCGCGCCCGGACCGGCTCCGGCAAGACCGCCGCCTTCGCGTTGCCGCTGCTGCAGCAACAGGCAAGCGCGCACCCGGTGGCAAGACCAACGACCGAGCGCCGCGGCACGGCGCGCAGGCTGCACACGCTGGTGCTGGTACCGACCCGCGAACTGGCGCTGCAGGTCGGCGAGAGTTTTCGGCTGCTGGCGCGGCACCTGGCGCCGCCGCTGAAGGTGGTCACGGCCTTCGGTGGCGTCTCGATCAATCCGCAGATGATGGGCCTGCGTGGTGGCGCCGACATCGTGGTGGCCACGCCGGGCCGACTGCTCGACCTGATCGAGCACAACGCCCTGCGGCTCGACGGCGTTGCCGCGCTGGTGCTCGACGAGGCCGACCGCCTGCTCGACCTCGGCTTTGCCGATGAACTGCAGCGCCTGCTGGCGCTGCTGCCGGCGCGACGCCAGAGCCTGTTCTTCTCGGCCAGCTTTCCGCCCGCCGTCAAGGCGCTGGCAGAGGCCATGCTGAATGACCCGGTCCAGCTCGACGCCGATGCGCCGCCCGTGCCCCATCTGGCGATCCGGCAGCGCGTCATCGAGGTCGATGCCGTCCGCCGTACCCAGCTGTTGCGCCATCTGGCGCAGCAGCACGCCGGGCAGCGCATGCTGGTGTTCGTCGCCACCCGCTATGGCTGCGAGCTGGTTGCCGACAAGCTGGGGCGCGCGGGCATTGCCGCCACGGCGCTGCACGGCGACCTGAGCCAGGGCGCGCGCACCCAGGCGCTGGCCGCCTTCAAGGCCGACGCGCTGCAGGTGCTGGTGGCCACAGACGTGGCGGCGCGCGGCATCGACATCGCCGAGTTGCCGATCGTCCTCAACTACGACCTGCCGCGCTCAGCGGTGGACTACCTGCACCGCATCGGCCGCACCGGTCGCGCGGGACAGGACGGGCTGGCGATCAGCTTCGTCAGCGCCGAGTCGGAGGCCCACTGGCGGCTGATCGAGAAGCGCCATGGCCTGCGCCTGGAGCGCGAGCGGATCGAGGGCTTCGAGCCCGCCGAGGACGCCGCCACGGCCGCGGCGCCGACCGGCGGCATCAAGGGCCGCCGCAAGAGCAAGAAGGACAAGCTGCGCGAGGCTGCGGCCGCCCTTCAGCCGAAGCGAACGGCGTAGATCGGCGGCAGCGTCAGCGAGACCTCGGCCCAGTGCTCGCCGCCGTCGGCGCTGGCCCACAGGCCGCCGGTGGTGCTGCCCATCAGCAGGTGCTCGCCGTCGTCGGCGACCGCCAGTCCATGGCGGTAGACCAGGTCGTAGCAATGCTGCTGCGGCAGGCCGGCACGAAAGGTCTCGAAGCCGGCACCGCCGTCGCGCGTGCGATTGACGGCGAGCGCGGCATCCACCGGCAGCCGCCGCTCGTCGGCCTGGCCCGGCGCG
Organism: Rivibacter subsaxonicus; assembly: GCF_004217215.1. Lineage (GTDB taxonomy): Bacteria > Pseudomonadota > Gammaproteobacteria > Burkholderiales > Burkholderiaceae_C > Rivibacter > Rivibacter subsaxonicus. Next base: position 972,991 of record NZ_SHKP01000004.1, on the reverse strand, counting down.
AACCAGGCGCGCTGCGGATCGGTGGGGTGCACCGCGACCGCAAAGCCGAAGCTCGACAGCGGCGCGGTCGTCACTTCCTGCCACGAGGCGGCGTTGTCGCCCGAGCGCCAGATGCCACCATGGTGCTGGCACCAGAGAACGTCGGGCGCGGCCGGGCAGCGCACGACGCGATGCGGATCCTGGATGTTCTGGTCGTCGGCACCCTCGGGCGGCATGTAGGGCGCGCGCATGCCGCTGGCCTGCAGGGACCAGCTCGCGCCGTCGTCGCGCGTGACCCAGACGCCGCCGCAGCTGATCGCCACCAGCAGCTCGCCGTCACGCTGCGGGTGCGGGCAGATCGAGTGGATGCCGGGCACGTCGTAGCCACCGCCGAACCACTGGTGGCGCTCGGGTCGCGCCCACAGCGACTCGACCAGGCTCCAGCTGCGGCCGAAGTCGCTCGAGCGGAACAGCGCGCCCGGCAGCGTGCCGGCCCAGACGGTGCCGCGCTCGGCCTCGAGCGCCCAGATCTGCACCAGCTTCCAGGGCACGCCCTCGGCACCCTCGGGCTGCGGCGGAAAAGCCGGCGTGGCGACCTCCTGCCAGCTCGCGCCGGCGTCATCCGAGGCGTGGACCTTGGCGCCGAAGTGGCCGAGGTTCAACGCCGCCAGCATGCGACCGTCGGCCTGCGGCGGCAGCAGCATGCTGACCGGATCGCCAAGAAAGTTGAGCCGCGCGATGCGCCAGTCGGCACCCTTGCGCTGCAGCTCGAACAGGCCCTTGCGGGTCGCGACCCAGGCGCGATCGCTGCGTGTCGACGAACTCATGGCTCAGCCTCCTGAAAGTGCCTGCAGGACGAAGACGCGGCTTTCGGCTCGCAACACGTCGGCCAGGGCGATGCGGTCGACGCTGCGCACGCCGTCGACGAAGACGACCACGTTGGCCCGCAGGTGCCCCTGGTCGTCGAGCACGTAGCCGCGCAGCTGCGGGTTGAGCGCGAAGGCGTCCTCGAGCGCGGCGCGCAGCACCAGCGCCTCGCTGTGCACTTCGGGCACGGCGAGAAAGCGGTTCAGGTGCGGGGTGAACGCGAGTTGGGGCATGCGGGGCGCACTGGCGGGCGGGCGGGCGGGCGCGCGCACCTTAGCTCCAAATGCCTCGGCGCGCAGCCCCTGCCGCGCGAGCCTTCGGGCTTGCCAGGGCGGCGGCCTGGGCCGTCGAAGGCGCGCCCCCTACTTCATCGTCACCTCGACCCGGCGCGCCTGCGGATCCTCGCCGCTGAGGTTGGCCTCGGCCGACATCGGCTTGTCGAGTTCCACCCGGTCGGCACCGATGCCGGCCGCGGTCAGCGCGTCGCGCACCGCCTTGGCCCGGCTCTTCGCCAACTCCTGGTTCTGCTCCAGGTTGCCAGCGGCCGAGTGAAAGCCGGAAATCGCGGCCTTGACCTCGGGGCGCGCCTTCAGCGCGGCCACCAGGTTGGCCAGGCGGCTGATGGCATCGTCAGGCAGGGTGGCCGAGTTGACGGCGAAGAACAGCACCGTGACGCCGGAAGCCGTGGTCGTCATCGCCGCGGTGGCGTTGACGGTGGTCGCCGCCGGTGCCGCGGCGGCGCCGCGCACGCCGGCCAGCTCCGGATGGTCCTTGAGCATGCTCGCGCCGTAGAGCGGCTTGTAGGCGCCCTGGTGACAGGTGGCGCAGTTGGCCTTGGCCACGTCGCCCTGGGGGCCGAGGCGATCGGCCGGGAACACGCCGGCCAGCGACTTCAGGTAGTCCTCGTTGATCTCGCGCGTCATGCGGATGCCGTACCAGGCGGCGCCGCGCTGCGGCGTGCTGGCGTCCCAGGCCGCGAACGATCTCGTGTTGTGGCAGAAGGTGCAGTTGACCCCGAGCGACTGGCTCATGTGCATCATCAGGCTGTAGGTCCACTCGGCCTGCTTGGTCGACTGCCGGTTGTAGGTCGGCAGCGCGGTGGTGCCGATCACGCGGATCTCGGCCGCATCGGCCGCGAGGAAGGGCTTGAAGGGGTCGCCGGGCAGCGAGGAGAACGCGGCCTCGATCGCCGGCGCGTTCTGGCCGGCGCGGTCGCCGAGCATGCCAGCGACTGGCGCATCGGCGCCTGCCGTCTTGAACCAGGTGTTGGCCGGGATCGGTTGCCCGCGATGGCAGGTGTAGCAGGTGACGCCGGTGTCGGCCACATGGTTCTTCCAGTTGCCGTTGATGTTCTGCGTCATCTGCAGCATGCGGCGCGCGACGACCTTGGTGTGAAGCGAGTCGTCGGCGAAGTTCTGCGGGTTGTGGCAGTAGGCGCAGCCCTGGTTCGGCGCGACCCAGTTGGTGATCGCCACCATGTTGCGCGCGAACTCGCCGACGCTGAGGTCGCCCAGCACCTTGACGTTCTGATAGACCTGTCCGGCCTTGGGGCCGTCGGGCGAGGCCGGCGCCGGTGACTCCGGCGCCTTGTTCTGGTCGGCCTGGGCAACCAGGATGCGCGGGTTGTAGACCTGCTCCATGCCGGTGCCGCGGTAGCCGCTCTGCACAGAATCGACCGGCGGCCGTTCACAGCCCGCCAGCAGCGCGACCGCGGCCAGCAGGATCAGGTGGGTGGCGCTGCGCATGATGCTGGGGCTCCTGCTCGGGTGCTGGCTCATGGCTTGCCCCCCCCTGCCAGCGAGGCGGGATCGACGACGGGCGGGAACATCGCCGGATAGCTTGGTGCCACACCATGCTTGACCGCCCACAGGTACCAGTTGTCGACCACGGTGCCGGTCAGCAGGATGCCGATGCCACCCACCAGCGGGCACAGCACCGCGAACCACCAGGCCCAGCGGTGGATCGACTCCATCGTCGCGTTGAAGCCCATGGTCCAGCGCCAGAACAGCGCGGCGCGCTCGCTGGCGGTGCCGCGATCGACGATCTGCTCGATCTCGCGCTCGCCGCCGAAGCGGCTCACCGCCAGGATCGTCGCGCCATGCATCGCGAACAGCAGCGCCGAGCCGTAGAGGAAGGCGATGCTCAGCATGTGGAAGGGGTTGTAGAACAGGTTGCCGTAGCGGATCGAGAAGGCCGCGGTCCAGTCGAGGTGCGGGAAGATGCCGAAGGGCACCGCCTCGCCCCAGCTGCCCATCAGCACGGGACGGATGAAGCCGAGCACCAGGTAGAGCCAGATCGCCGCGGCGAAGGCCCATGCCACGTGGGTGCCCATGCCGAGGGCCTTGGCGCGCCGGTACATGCGGACCCACCACAGCAGGATCGAGGCGGTCAGGAAGAAGCCGGCCATCAGCCACCAGCCGCCACGGTTGAGTGCCGGCCAGCGCAGGCCGTCGCCCGGTGGCGGTGGTTCGAGGGCGAGCCAGAACAGCTGGCGCACGAACTGGATCGGATCCCAGTTCACCGAGGCCAGCATGTTGAGTCCGATGATCTCGATCGCGATGAAGCCGCACAGCAGCGAGGCGAGGCCGAACCAGCCGAGGTAGATCGGCCCGATCTGGGCGTCGCCGAGGCGCCCCAGCAGGTGCACGTGGGCGGGCTTGCCGGCGCGCTCGACGCCGCCGCGATCGACCCCGACCCCGGGGTAGGACGGTGCGGCAACCTGCACGCTCGTGAACAGGTTCAGATACTCGGCCATGTCGGTCTCCTCGACGGCTTTCGTTATCGGATCAGCACAGCTGCGAGGGGCTCAGCTCCAGATCGGCAGGTTCAGCCACCAGGTCCACCACTCGGGCCAGCCGCGGGTCCAGAACGGGCCGCTGATGACGATGCAGACCGCGCTGAAGAACACCGCCGCCAGCGCCAGGAACAGGCCAAGCCGGTGGATGCCGAGGGTGCCGATCGAGTAGCCGATCGTGTCGCGGAAGAAGGTGTTCTCGTGCTCGGGGGTCTTGACCTCGTGGCCCTTGGCCGGGTTGGTCGACGAGAGGATCAGTGCCCCGTGCAGGCTCAGCGCGAAGGTGGTGGCGAAGAAGAAGCTCACCGCCAGCATGTGCGCCGGGTTGTAGTGGAAGTGCAGGTACTGGTAGCCGGTGTTCGACACCCAGTCGAGGTGGCTCATGATCCCGTACGGGAAGCCATGTCCCCACGCGCCCATCAGCAGCGGGCGGATCACGACCAGCGTCACGTAGGCCAGGATCGCGAACGAGAACGCGACCGGCACGTGGTAGCCGATGCCGAGCTTGCGGCAGATCTCGACCTCGCGCAGCGCCCAGCTGACGAAGGAGCCGATCGCACAGATCGTGATCAGTTGCCAGAGCCCGCCCTCCATCAGAGGCGCCATGCCCAGGCCATAGCTCAGGTCCGGCGGCGCGATGCTGATCTGCCAGAGGTTCCAGGTTGGCCCCTGCGATGCGCCCCAGACGATCAGCAGCGTTCCGACCGAGGCAAAGAACAGGGTCGTGACGCCGAAGAAGCCGACGAAGAACGGCCCGACCCAGAAGTCGAAGAGATCGCCTCCGACCAGGGTGCCGCCGCGCACGCGGTACTTGCGTTCAAAGCTGAGCATCGCCATCTTGTTTCCCCCGTTCCGAAGACGCGCTGGTGCGTGGTCCTCGCATGCATCGGGTCGGCGAACGGGGCCGGGGGCGAGCCCGGATCCCGTTCGCCGGGTGCCGGAACAACGCTATTGCTTCGGTGCTGGGACCGCGGCCGGCATCGACGATGCCTGCCCGGCCCTGGCCTTGTGGGGGCCATCCAGCCAGTTGAAGCGCTCGGTGCTGAGCAGGATGAAATGAATCACCAGCGCCAGCGCGAACAGGAACGTGAACAACGCGACCAGCGCTCGGCGCGGGTCGAACAACAGCCAAATTCTCCACATGCTTCTTCTCTCCTAAGTGAGGTAGGACATGAAGGTGTAGACCGCCGACTTGACGTCGCCGACCAACGACTTCTCTGCCTCGGCCCCGGGCAGCCAGGGACGCCACGACCAGGTCAGCAACTGGGCAATCAGGGCGATCGCCAGAAGGACGACGAAGCTCGCGATGAAGATTCCCCTGAACGTCCTGGAGTCGTTCGGGGGCACCGCGTGCATCGTTGCGCTGGAGTAGTCAGTCATGACACGCCCCTTTGTTGCCTAGAGCCAGGGGCGCCAGGTCCAGACCAGGAAGTGAGCCACGACGGCAACCACCGTGAACGCAATGAAGCTGCTCACGAAGACACCGTGGAACTCTCTCGCTTCCTGGTCCGTCAGCCCGGACAACGAACCCTTTCTTTCGTCAGCCATAGGACTTCTCCTCTAGTTGGCCTTGCGGCCTTCACCGCGCACGTCCCGCGCGGCAGGGACTCCCAGGCCGCGGCTGCGACATGGCAAGTGGGTGGCCCGCGGCGCGAGCGATTCGTTCAAGTCCATCGGCAGCGTCTTCATGCCGGCACGCCATGCGCCTGCGCGACGCGTTCGGCGCTGACGCGCGCCTCGCCGGCCTGGCGCGCCTGCTGTTCGGCGCGGTCGCGCATGCGCTTGGCCGCCGAAATGCGCACCAGTACCGGCTGCGCCTCGACCAGTTCGTCGAGCAGTTCGCGCGCCGCGTCGTCCCAGGGCAGCGAGCCTTGGTGGCGGGCCGGCGTGGCCTCGACCTTGTCGAGTTCGGTGCCGAGCGGCAGGATGTGGAACAGCGCGTCGAACAGCGCGTTGCACACCTCCTGGATCACGTAGGTGGCGCCGGCGTAGCCCATGAACGGGGTGCCGGTGGCGCGACGGATGATGGCGCCGGGGAACGAGGCAGCGATGAACGAGGGCTTCATCGGCCCGGCAGCGCTGCACTCGGCTAGGTACATGCGCTCGTTGAAGCTGCCGAACATCACCAGCGGCGGCGTCTCGCGCACCATCTTTCGAACCGCCGCGTTGTCGGTCTTGGCGCCGGCAATGCGCGAAACCGCGAAGTTGCACGGCAGGCCCATCTCGTCTTCGAGGAAGTGACGCAGCCCGCGCGCGTAGGTTTCGCCGGCAACCACGGCGAAGGTCGCGGTGCCGAAGAAGTCCTGCGTCACCGAGCGCCAAAGGTCCCAGATCGGCTTGATCGTGGTGTGCTTCTCGCGCTCGATGAAGGGTTCAGGATCGAGGCCGAGCAGTTCGCCGAGCGAGCGCAGGAAGGCGGTCGTGCTGTGGAGTCCGATCGGCGCCTGCAGGTAGGGCCGCTCGAGCGCCTCGCACAGCATGCGACCGAACTCGCGGTACATGCAGATGTTCACGTCCGCCTCGACCAGCCTCGACACGTCGGCCAGGTGGCTGCCGAGCGGGAACACCATGTTGACCTCGGCCCCGATGCCCTGCACCAGGCGCCGGATCTCGGCCAGGTCGCTCGGCGAATTGAAGGTGCCGTAGCAGGGGCCGATGATGTTGACGCGCGGCCTCTCGCCTACAGGGCGCTCCGCAAGCGGCGTGCGCGCCGGCACCTTCTTCAACCCGTGCTCGCTCCAGAGCCAGTACATCGCGCGATTGGCGCATTGCCACTGGTCTTCGTCGATGGTGCGCGGCAGGAAGCGCTGCAGGTTGGTGCCCGAGGGCGTGACGCCGCCGCCGATCATCTCGGCGATTGAGCCGGTCACCACCACCGACGGCAGGTCGGGGTCGAGCACGGCATGGGCGCGGCGCATCGAACCCTCGGTGCCTTCGCGACCGAGCTGCTCTTCGGCGAGGCCGGTGACGACGATCGGCAGTTCGTGCGGCGGCAGCGCGTCGGTGTAGTGCAGCACCGAGGTGACCGGCAGGTTCTCGCAGCCGACCGGCCCGTCGATCACCACCTGCAGGCCCTTGATCGCGGTGAACACGTACACCGCGCCCCAGTAGCCACCCGCGCGATCGTGATCCAGAACTAGCATCGCGCCCCCTCGGCGCTGCTCGCCGTCGCCCCAAGGGGGAGCGATCGCCTTTGGACCGGCCGTGCGGCGATCATCAGATCATCTCCTCGGCCTTGCGCTTCTTGGCCAGCTTGATGGCCTGGCGGCGCTGGTCGGCCTTGAAGTCGGGGCGGTCCTGCGGCACGCCGTTGCCGGCTTCCCAGACGCCGGTCGCATGACCGGTGCCGGTGCTGCCGAAGAAGTCGCTCATCTGGTCGAAGCGCGCCTTGTTGGCGATCGCCGCGTTGATCACGGTGGCCAGCGAGCCGGCACCGGCCGGGCCCATCAGCGGCCGCGCCGAGATCAGGTTGGTGAAATAGAGCGAGGGGATCCTCAGTTCCTTGGCCGCCTGCACCACCGGCGTGGTGCCGATCGCCACATCGGGCTTGAACTCGTGCACCGCCGCCATGTCCTGCTCGAGCGAGGCGCGGAACTGCACCTGCACACCCTTGGCCTGCAGCCACTGGCAATCGGCCTCGTTCCACGCCGTGCGCGGGCAGGCACTGCCGACGTAGCGCAGGTCGGCGCCGCTCTCGACCAGCAACCGGCCGACCAGCAACTCCGAGCCCTCGTAGCCGCTGAGCGTGACGCGACCCTTGATCGGCATCTTCGCCAGCGCGCCCTTGATGGCGGGCAGGAAGCGGTTCTTGGCGGCGTCGATCCGCTCCTGCGGGACGCCGGCGGCGATGCCGACCGCCTGCAGCCAAGCCTCGGTGCCGTCATGGCCGACCGGGGCCGAGCCGACGATCGTGCGGCCGGCGGCATCGAACTCGCGGATGCTGGCGGTGTAGAAGGGATGGATCGCGGCGACCGCGACGCAGTCGAGCGCCGCATACAGCTCGCGCCATTCGCGGGTCGGCACCACCGGACCGGCGGCCAGCCCCATCGGCTCGAGCATCATGCCGATGATCACCGGGTCGGCCGGGAACATCTCGCCGAGCAGCGCGATGGTGGGCTTGTCGGCGACGCCGCCTCTGGGCGCCTGCACCGGGCCGGCCTGCGCCTCGCCGCGCGCGTACTTGAGCATCGCGCCGGCCAGCACGTCCTTGGCCTCGGCATGCGTGGGAACGCCGAAGCCGGGCACGTCGATGCCGATGATGCGCACGCCGTTGATCTCGCGCGGCAGGATCTGCAGCGGCACGCCACTGGCGGTCGGCACGCACAGGTTGATGATGACGATCGCGTCGAGCTGGGCCGGATCGGCCTGCGCGTGCACCGCCTCGCGGATGTCCTCGAACAGCTTGCCGGTGACCAGCGATTCGCTGTTGAACGGCACGTAGCCGACGCTGCGCCTGGCGCCATAGAAGTGCGAGGTGAAGCTCAGGCCGTAGACGCAGCAGGCCGAGCCCGAGAGGATGGTCGCGGTGCGCCGCATGCGCAGCCCCACGCGCAGCGAGCCGAAGGCCGGGCACATGCTCTGCGGCTGGTCGTGCGGACCGGCCTTGGGATCCTTGGGATAGTCCTTGGCGTACTGGTCGAGCGTGTCCGACTTGCCGGCCGCCTTGGCCGCCGCGAGCATCGCCGCGCCGCCGGAATGGCAACCCATGCCGTCGCCTTCCAGCGCGGTCGGCACCGGCACGCTGGACACGGGGACGATGGGGATGGTCGCGTTCATGACGATCGATCGGTCGAACTCAGGCGGCGTCGTAGACCACTTCGAGGGTCTGCTTGACGACTTCCCTCTTGCCGCACATGTCGAAGGTGGTGGCCGGCTCGAGCACCACGTCGCGGCCGACCGAGGCGGCCGAGAACAGGCCGAGCAACTGGTCCTGCGTCATCGGCTTCGGGCGCATCGGGGTCGAGGTGCCGACGTTCTCGGCAAGCTCGGCAAACATCGGGCCCCAGGGCGAGTCGGGCCGGCCGATGATTTCGTAGCTGGCGCTCTTGCGGCGGATGTCTTCGTTGGCGGGAATCGTCGACAGCACGGGGATGCCGACCGCGGTGGCAAAGGCTGCCGCCTCGCCGGTGCCGTCGTCGCGGTTGATCACCATGCCGGCCACGCCGACGTTGCCGCCGAGCTTGCGGAAGTACTCGACCGCGCTGCAGACGTTGTTGGCGACGTAGAGCGACTGCAGGTCGTTGCTGGCGACGACGATGACCTTCTGGCACATGTCGCGCGCGATCGGCAGGCCGAAGCCGCCGCACACCACGTCGCCCAGGAAGTCGAGCAGCACGTAGTCGAAGCCCCAGTCGTGGAAGCCGAGCTTCTCGAGCAACTCGAAGCCGTGGATGATCCCGCGCCCGCCGCAGCCGCGGCCGACCTCGGGGCCGCCGAGCTCCATCGCGTAGACGCCGTCGCGCTTGAAGCAGACATCGCCGATGGCGACCGCTTCACCCGCGAGCTTCTTCTTCGACGAGGTCTCGATGATGGTCGGGCAGGCACGCCCGCCGAACAGCAGGCTCGTGGTGTCGCTCTTCGGATCGCAGCCGATGAGCAGCACCTTCTTGCCCTGCTGCGCCATCATGTAGCTGAGGTTGGCCAGCGTGAAGCTCTTGCCGATGCCGCCCTTGCCGTAGATCGCGATGATCTGCGTCTCCTTGGTCACCGGACCGGTGGCGGGAGCGTCGGGCTCGACGGCGGCCTCGGCGCGCAGCACGTCCTTCATCGAGTCCTTGCTCATGAACTGCACCGTCGCGCTCGCGGGAATCGGATGGTTCATTGGCAAGTTCTCCAGTCGAGAATCATCTTCAGGCAGCCCGCGTCGCCGAAGGCGGTGCGGTAGGCCGCATCGGCCTGCATGGCCTGTTCGCGATGCGTGATCAGGCCCTCGAGCGACAGGCGGCCGCTCTCGGCCAGTTCCTTGACTGCCAGCAGATCCGGGCGCTGCCATTCGGCGGCCGTGCGAATCTGTGCCTCGCGCATGAAGGCTGGCGCGAAGGCAAAGTGCAGTGGCTCGCTGTAGAAGCCGGCCAGCACCACCTCGCCGCCCGGCGCCAGGCGCGCGATCAACTGGTCGAGGATCTGCGCATCGCCGCTGACGTCGTAGATGGCGTGGTAGTTGCGGCGCGGATCGTCGTCGGGCCGGATGACCTGGTAGCCCTCGGCGCCCTCGGTGCGCACCGGATTGAGTTCCCACACGGTGGGCGGCGGGTAGCCGGCCACGACGGTCATGCGTGCCAGCAGGCGGCCCAGCACGCCGTGGCCGACGATCAGGTCGGGCGCCACGATCGCCTGCCGCTTGCCGCCACCGGCCACGGCGTGGTACGCAGTGGCGGCCAGCGCCAGCAGCACCGCCTGCTCGCCGAGTTCGTCGGCGACGGGAACAGCGCGCGCACCCGGCAACACCACCCGCGAGGCGGCGCCGCCGAACAGGCCGCGCACTTCGCCGTAGCAGCGCGCGCCCGGCACGAAGACCCGGTCGCCCTCGCGCAGCCCTGAATGCGCGCCGGCCGCGCGCACCCGGCCGACCGACTCGTAGCCCGGTACCAGCGGGTAGCCCATGCCGGGAAACATCGGCATCTTGCCGGTCCACAACAGGCGTTCGGTGCCGGTGCTGATGCCGCTCCACTCGATGTCGACGACCACGTCCTCGTCGGTCGGCGCACTCAACTCGAGGCGGCTCAGGTGGAGCCGTTCAGGCTGCTCCAGGACCACCGCCGTGGTGTTCACGCGTTGCCCCCCTGCCGCGAGCGCGAGCAGGCGCGTTCGGGCTGTAGCGGTGCGGGGATCGAGGCCATGGGCATCTGCTTGATCGGTGGTGTCATCTTATGCTTACTGTTAAGTGCGTCAATCTTGGTTTACATCTTTGATGCGGTATTTACCCTTGCCTGCAGCAGCCGCGTCTGCAACGGCATGGCGGTCGGCAGCTCTCGCACGGCCCCGAATCCCGCCGCATGCAGCATCGACCGCAACTCGCCTTGGCTGCGCGGTCGACCGCGCCCCATCGCCAACAGGTAGAAGCCGAAATAGGCCGCGCCCATCGGCTCGGCGCCGACGGTGCCTGCCATCGGCTCGGCCAGCAGCAGCGTGCCGCCGACCGGCAAGGCCCGGTGCACGGCGCGCAGGATTGCCATTGCGCGGGCGTCGTCGTGGTCGTGGATCACCCGCACCAGGCTGGCCAGGTCGGCCCCCTGGGGCAAGGCGTCGGACAGGAAGTCACCGCCATGAACTTCGACCCGTGCCTGCAGGCCCTGCCGTTGCAAGGCACTGCGGGCGCGCGCCGCCACCGCCGGCAGGTCGAACAGCATCAGCCGCAAGCGTGGCGCCTGCGCGGCGACGCTGGCAATGAAGGCGCCTTCGCCACCGCCCACGTCGAGCAGACAACGGTGACGTCCGAAGTCATAGGCCGCGAGCACCTGCTCGGCCACCAGCGGCTGCGAGGCACTCATCAGCGCCGAGTAGGCAGCGACCCGCTCGTCGGCCACCGCGGCGGGCAGCGTGGCGCCGGCATAGGGCCAGTAGGCGGCCAGCGCGGCGCCGTCCGTTTCGCCGCGCAGCAGCGCCACCGGGTCGCGCAGGTCGGCGTACAGCGCGGCATGGTGCTCGACCATCGCCGCCAGGCCGGCATTGCCGACCATCGGCGCGCCGAGCGGACCGAGGCCGAATCGATCGTTGGCACGCCGCTCGACCAGTCGCAGCGATACCGCCGCCTCGAGCAGGCGCAGCGCGGCGTCGGGCGCGAGCCCGAGGCGTGGCGCCAGCGTCGAGATCTGCTGCGGGCCTTCGGCCAGCAACTCGAAGACACGCAGCCTGACGCAGGCCAGCAGCACCTGCGAGTAGACGAAGCCGGCGACCAGGTCGAACAGCTCGCGCGAGCGTCGGCGGGCGATCGGTCGCGTCAACACAAAGGCGGCCGCGCGGCGGCGGAAGCCCGGCGTCGCGACCAACCTGTCGCGCCAGAGGAGCCAGCGATCGCGCCAGGTCGAGAGCGCCGACGAGTCAGCAGGCGTGACGGGCTCGTGCAGCAACTGCGGGCTCTTCATCGCAGGCGGCGCAGCTGCAGGTGCGCTCAGGCTGCGACGCGCACCACGTCCTCGCTCAGCGCCAGCGGGACCAGTCGTTCGGCCTCGCGGCGCACCAGTGCGCGCAACTGGGCGCCACCGCGGCAGGGCGGAATCGAGGCCACGGCCGCGGCCACCAGCCGATCGAAGCTCTGGATCGCACCCTCCAGCCCGAGCTCGATGGCCGAGCTTGGCCGGCCAAGCGCAAGGTCTCGCCCGATCGGCTTGCCGAGCAGTTGCGGGTCGGCGACCACGTCGCGGATGTCGTCCGCCACCTGGTAGGCCTCGCCGAGCCACTCGCCAAAGATGCGCCAAGGCGCCGGTTCCGCGCCCGCCGCCTCGGCGCCGGCCGCGGTTGCGGCAGCGAACAGCGCGCCGGTCTTGGCCCGCTGGTAGTCACCCAGCGCGACCCGTGGCTCGCACTCGAGCGCCTGGCCGACGACGATGCCCTGCGGCATGCCGACTCCGCGGGTGACGGTCAGCAGCAGCGGCGCCAGCCGCTGCGGCGAGCGCTGGGCCGCGCGCGCCAGCGTCTCGAAGGCGAGCACGATCAGCGCGTCGCCCGCCAGCACGGCGAGCCGCTCGCCGAAGGCGCAGTGCACCGACGGCTGGCCGCGGCGAGTCGGTGCGTTGTCGAAGCACGGCAGGTCATCGTGGACGAGCGAGGCGCAATGCAGCAGTTCGATGGCCGCAGCGGCGCCATCGGCAAGCGCAGGGTCGTCGTCACCGCAGGCCATGCCGACCGCCAGGCACAACTGTGGCCGGATGCGCGCTCCGCCGGGAAACACGGCGTGGCGCACCGCCGCCGCGAGCCGCGGCGGACAGCCCGTCTCGACTCGGCTGAGTGCGGCCAGCAAGGCGTGCTCGACGCGTGTCATGGACTGCATGCGCTGTCTCCGGTGAACTGGGACTCAGGCAGCGGCGTCATGCTAGCGTGACACTCTTATTTGTCATTTAATGTAGACATCTCGTCCGAATGCGTCAACCAGCATGCCCCCCGCCTTGCGCGCCAGAGTCCTCGCATGAACGCCAATCCGCAGGTCATCGTGGTCGGCGCCGGCATCGGCGGCCTCGTCAGCGCGATCGAGCTGGCCCGCGGCGGCGCGCGGGTGCTTTTGCTCGAGCGCGCGGCCCAGCCCGGCGGCAAGCTGCGCGAGATCGAGATCGAGGGCCAGCGGCTCGACGCCGGCCCGACCGTGCTGACGATGCGCTGGGTCTTCGACGAGCTGTTCGCGCGCGCCGGCAGTTCGCTCGAGCGGCACTTGCGGCTGCGGCCGGCGCGCACGCTCGCGCGCCACGCCTGGAGCGCCGAAGAGCGCCTCGATCTGCATGCCGACGTCGAGGCCTCGGTCGACGCGATCGGCCGCTTCGCCGGTGCGGCGGAGGCGCAGCGCTACCGCGAGTTCTGTGCGCGCGCCCGACGCACCTACCGCGCACTCGAAAAGCCGTTCCTGCGCGCCAGCCGGCCCAACCCGATCAGCCTGGTGGCGCGCAGCGGCCTGCGCGGGCTGCCGGAGTTGCTGCGCATCTCGCCGTTTGGCACGCTGTGGAACGCGCTCGGCCAGCATTTCCATGATCCCCGACTACGCCAGCTCTTTGGCCGCTACGCCACCTATTGCGGCTCGTCGCCGTTCCAGGCACCGGCCACGCTGATGCTGGTGGCCCACGCGGAGCAGCAGGGCGTCTGGCTGGTCGACGGCGGCATGCAGCGCCTGGCGCAGGCGTTGACGGCGCTGGCGCGAGGGCTGGGCGTGCAGTTGCGCTGCTCGACCGAGGTGACCGGCCTGGTGCTCGAACGCGAGCGAGTTGCCGGCGTTCTGGTCGCGGACGCAACGACCGGCGACGGCGGCGAGCGCATCGCGGCCGACGCCGTGGTCTTCAACGGCGATGCGAGCGCGTTGGCCGCCGGCCTGCTCGGGGCCGGGCTGCGCGGCGCGGCGCGCGCCACCCGGCCGCAGGCTCGCTCGCTGTCGGCCATGACCTGGAACCTGCTGGCCGACGCACGCGATTCGTTCCCGCTGCAACGCCACAACGTCTTCTTCTCGACCGACTATGCGGCCGAGTTCAAGGCACTGCGCAACGGCCACATGCCCGCCGAGCCGACCGTCTATGTCTGTGCCCAGGACCGCGATGAACGGGGCCTGGCGGCTAGCCATGGTGTCGAGCGCCTGCTGTGCCTGATCAACGCGCCGGCCGGCGGCGACCGGCAGGAGTTCGAGCCCGAGGAGATCGCACGATGCGAACAACGCTGCTTCCACAGGCTCTCGGACTGCGGACTGCGCCTGCAGCGCGACCCGGCGCTAACGCGGATCACGCGCCCGAGCGACTTCAATCGCCTGTTTCCTGCGACCGGGGGAGCGCTCTACGGCCCGGCCTCGCACGGCTGGATGGCCTCGTTCACCCGGCCCGGTTCACGCAGCCGGATTGCGGGCCTGTACCTGGCCGGTGGCAGCGTGCATCCCGGGCCGGGCCTGCCGATGGCGGCACTGTCGGGCCACCAGGCCGCGGCGAGCCTGCTGCAAGACCTGGCTTCGACGCGCCGGTGGCACCCGGTGGCTATGCCTGGTGGTATCTCGACGCGCTGAGCGACGACGGCCGCCACGCACTCACGCTGATCGCCTTCATCGGCAGCGTCTTCTCGCCCTACTACGCGTGGGCGAGGCGCTCGGGTGCCGGTGCCGATCCGCTCGACCACTGTGCGCTCAACGTCGCCCTCTACCGGCTCGACGGCGGTCGCGGCCGCTGGGCGATGACCGAGCGCGGTCGCGGCGCGGTGCAGCGCGAGGCCGGCTCGCTGCAGATCGGGCCGAGTGCGCTGCACTGGGACGGCGACACGCTTTGCATCCGCATCGACGAGGTCGCCGTGCCCTGGCCCGCGCGGGTGCGCGGCGAGATCCGCGTCACGCCGGAGCTGCTGGCCGAGCGCCGTTTCGCGCTCGATCCGCTCGCGCGCCACCATTGGCAGCCGATCGCGCCCCGGGCGCGGGTCGAGTTGCGGCTGGGCGAGCCGGCGCTGCGCTGGCAGGGCCGCGGCTACCTCGACGCCAACTTCGGCACCGAGCCGCTCGAGGCCGGCTTCGCGCGCTGGCAATGGTCACGCGCGGACCTGGGTCAAGGGCACGGCGGCGTGATCTACGAGCTCGAACCCCGCGGCTCGCCGCCGATGAAGCTGGCGCTGCGCTTTGCGCGCGACGGCGGCGTGCAGCCCTTCGATCCACCGCCGGCGGCTGCACTGCGACGCACCGGCTGGCGCATCGATCGCCGCATCGGAAGCGAAGCTCCCTGCTCGCCGGCGTTGCGACGGACGCTCGAAGACACGCCGTTCTACGCCCGCTCGCTTGTGCGGGCGCAATGGCTCGGCGAGCCGGTGGACGTGGTCCACGAAAGCCTGTCGCTCGATCGCTTCCGCGCACCGCTGGTACAGGCGATGCTGCCGTTGCGGATGCCGCGCCGCGGCAGCTGGCGCTAGTCGCTCGCGGGCGGCGGCGGCGTGCGCTGCGCCGCGGCCTTCTCCTGCGCGGCCCGCTCGGCCGCACGCCGGTTCTCGCGTCGCAGATCGATCAGCTGCCACACGCCCCAGGCGATCGGCACCCCGAAGCCGAGCACGATCTCGATGGCGAGCAGCGGCGTGGATTCCATGCTCGCCGCGGGCGCGCTCATGCGCTCGCGCGCAGGGGTGGCTGGCGCTCGAGTCGCTCGAGCCGGTCGAAGAGCTCGATCATCCACACCGCGCGCGCGCCGAGGTGCCACCAGGGTGGCGTCGTCGCATCGGCCGCGGACGGCAGCGACGCCATCTCGCTCACCGCATCCACCAGGAAGCGGTTGGCCGCCAGCACCGGCGCATTGGCCGCGCGCGCGTCGGGCGCCAGCACGACCAGCGCGCGCAGCAGCAGCCGCGCCTTGCGCGCGACCGGCACTACGGCACGCCGGTCCACCGAATTGAGTCCCTGGCGCTCGACCTCGTGCCCGATCTCGGCGTAGAGGAATCGCGCGGCGTTGATGCCGGGCCGGCAACCGAGCGGCAGCGCGGCCACGCCGGCGTCGACGCGGGCATAGAGTCGCTCCGCTTCGTTCAGCACGCGCTTGACCACCGAGGCCAGCGCCGCGTCGAACACCGGCCGGGCCAGCCACGCATCGGGCTCGATGCCGGCCTCGCGCAGCCACTGCAGCGGCAGGTAGACGCGGCCCATGCGAGCATCCTCGCCGACATCGCGCGCGATGTTGGAGAGCTGCATCGCCACGCCGAGGTCGCAGGCCCGCGCCAGCGCCGCCGGGCTGCGCACGCCCATCAGCAGCGCCATCATCGCGCCGACCGCACCGGCCACGCGCGCGGCGTAGTCGTGCAAGGCTTCGATCGTCTCGTAGCGTCGCCCCTGCGCGTCCCATTCCAGGCCCTCGATCAGGGCCTCGGGCAACGCGCGCGGAATCGCGTGGCGCGCGATCACCACCGCCAGCGCGCGATCGGCCGGTGCATCGAGCGGCTGGCCGGCGCAGGCGCACGCCAGGCGCTCGCGCAGCAACGCAATCGCGGCCATCGCGCCGCCCTCGACATCGACCGCGTCGTCGGCGAGCCGGCAGAAGCCGTAGAGCACCGAGGCCGGCTCGCGCACCGCGCGCGGCAGCAGCAGCGAAGCGGCATGGAAGGTGCGCGAGTTGTGCTCGAGCAGTTCGCGGCAGGCGGCCACGTCGGCCGCGTGCAGCCTGCGCTCTGGCGGCGCCGGTGCCGCGCCTTCAGGCGCGAACGAGGGACGCGCGGGCAACAAGCTCGTCTGCATGGGGCACCACCGAATCAAGCACCTTGGCCGAAGACAGCACACCGGGCAGGCCGGCGCCGGGGTGCGTGCCGGCGCCAACCAGGTAGAGACGATCGATCTCCTCGCTCTTGTTGTGCGGCCGGAACCACGCGCTTTGCGTCAACACCGGCTCGAGGCCGAAGGCCGCACCGCGGAACGAGCTCAGCCGGTTCTGGAAGTCCAGTGGCGTCAGCAGGCGCGACGTCGCGATCTCGTCGGCCAGGCCGGGCAGCAGCGTCTGCTCGAGGCGCTGCTGCAGCGCCAGCCGGTAAGGCTCGGCCTGGGTCTTCCAGTCGGTGCCGCTTTGCAGGTGCGGCACCGGCGACAGCACGTAGAAAGCGTCGCAGCCGGGTGGCGCCAGCGCGGGGTCTGTGGCGGTGGGCCGGTGCAGGTAGAGGCTGAAGTCCCGGGCCAGCAGCTTGCGATCGAAGATGTCGCGCAGCAGTTCGCGGTAGCGTGGTCCGAGCAGGATGGTGTGGTGCGCCACGTCCGGGTACTTGCGGCGGGTGCCGAAGTACCAGACGAACAGGCTCATCGAGTAGCGCGATTTCTCGATCTTGCGGTCGGTCCAGCGCTTGCGGTGCTCGGGCGCGAGCAGGCGCTTGTAGGTGAAGGCCGAATCGGCGTTCGACACCACCACGTCGGCCGCGATCGTCTCGCCGGTGCTCAGCCGCACACCGCAGGCAGCGCCCTTGTGTACGAGGATCTGGCTCACCGTCTGCTGGCAGCGCAGCTCGCCGCCCTGCCCTTCGATCAGGCACACGAGCCCCCGGACGAGGCTGCCGGTGCCGCCCATCGCGAAGTGCACGCCGAAGCGCCGTTCGAGAAAGGCGATCAGGCAATAGACCGAGGTCGTCGCGAAGGGATTGCCGCCGACCAGCAGCGACTGGAAGGTGAGCACCACGCGCAGCTTGGGATCGCGCACATGCTTGCAGGCCAGCGAGTAGACGGTTCTGTAGCCCTCGAGCTTGAGCAGTTCGGGCAGCACCCGCGCCATGTCGGCGAACTTGCTGAACGGCACGTGGCCGAGTTGCTCGAAGCCGACCTTGTAGATCGCCTGGCTGGCCGCGAGAAAGCGCTCGTAGCCGGCCACGTCGCCCGGCGCCAGGCGTTCGACCTCGGCGCGCATCGCACCGGCGTCGCCGCTGTAGTCGAAGCTGGTGCCGTCGTCGAAGCGGATCCGGTAGAAGGGGCTGACCGGACGCAGTTCCACGTCGTCGGACAAGGTTCTGCCGCACAGCGCCCACAGCTCCTCGAGCAGGAACGGCGCGGTGATCACGGTCGGGCCGGCGTCGAAGGTGAAGCCGTCCTGGCGGTAGACGTAGGCGCGGCCGCCGGGCGCGTCGAGTTGCTCCAGCACGGTGACGCGATAGCCACGCGCGCCGAGCCGCACCGCCGCCGCCAACCCGCCAAAACCGCTGCCGATGACCACCGCGTGCGGCCGCTCGCGGGTGACAACCCGAGGGAGCTCCGGCACGCTGACTGTCAACATTCGCACATCCTAGGCGCGTCAATCAAACATGACAACTGTCGCCAAACCCTGATGCGCGCGGCTCCAGGGCTGCGGCTGCGCGCCTGGACGGAACCAAGGCCATGAGCGCTGCGAGCGACTTGGGGCGCTCGCCTCAAGCCGCGGCGGTCGAAGCCGCCTGCACCACGGCCAACACCTGTTGCACCACCCGCACCGGCTGCTCCTCGTGCGCGAGGTGGCCCAGGCCAGGCAGCATGATCAGCGTCGACGCCGGCAGCAGCGCATGCACCTGTTGCGCCTGCCGCGGTGGCACGGTGTGGTCGTTGGCGCCGACGATCAGGTGCAGCGGCACGCGCAGCGCCGGCAACTCGCGTCGCAGCGGCTGCAGGTCCCAGTTCGCCATCATCGACAGCGCGCCGGCCGCGTGCGCCGGGCTGCGCACCAGACGGCCATAGAGGGCCATGCCTTCGGCATCGAGCGTCGAGCCGGTGGCGTCGAGCAGGCCCTGCAGCACCGCAGGCCTGGCGGCACGCCGGGCAAAGAGCCGCGGCACCCAGGGCTGGGCTGCCAGCAGCCGCGCGGCCGGGCCGAAGATCCGTCCTGGCAGGCCGCCAAAGGGCAGCAGCGCCGGGTTGACCGCGGCGATCGCCGCCGGCTCGATCAACCGATCGAGGCTCATGCGGATCGCGATCGCGGCGCCGGCCGAATGGCCGAGCACGAAGTTCGGTCGCGCATCGAGCGTCGCCAGCAGCGCTGCCAGCGCACGCGCCATGCCGGGCAAGGACATCTGCGCGCCCGAGGCTGGTGTCGCGCTGAAGGCATGGCCCGGCAAGTCGGGCGCGATCAGATGAAAGCGTGGCGCCAGCAACGGCAGCAGCCCGCGCCACGAATGGGTCGAGGCGCCGGTACCGTGCAGCAGCAGCAGCGTCGGACCCTCGCCTTGCGCCAGCCCCATCTGCTGCACATGCCAGCGCAGCCCGTCGGCCAGCACGAAGCGGCTTGCTACGGCATGCGGCCAGCTCGGGCCGTCGAGCGCCCAGTCGAGCGCCGGGGCGGGATTCATCGTGTCAGCCGGACGCAGCGCGGCCAGCCGCCGGGATCGGCTGGCGCTCGTGCCGTCCGTGCGCGCGCTGGCGGGCACGGAGCCGCGGCACACTCTCCAAAGCCGGGCTGCGCCACCGCGGGGAGCCGCGCTGACGCGATGCGCCAAGCGTGGGGGCAGTCGTCACGGCAGCGCCGTCCGCACCGCCTGCGACAGCAGGTTCGCCTGCGCCTGCGGCAACGCCAGGTAGCTGGCCCCCATCGCCAGCGCCAGCGCGCGCGCGCTGGCCTGCGGTTGCGGTGCCGTGTCGATCAGCAGGCAACCAAACCCGCCGGCCCGCAGCGCGCGAGCCGAGGCTTGCGCGTCTGCGTCGGCACGGGCACGACCGGGGCTGCCGTCGCGCGCGATGTTGGCGCGGCCGTCGGTCAGCAACACCAGCAACGGCGTCTCGCCGCGGCGGCGAATCGCGTCGGCCAGTTGCGCCGCGGCGTCGAGTCCGGCCGCCAGCGGCGTGCCGCCGCCGCCCGGCAGCCCGGCCAGGCTGCGCTTGGCGCGCACCAGCGAGCGGGTCGGCGGCAGCAGCAGTTCGGCGCCAAGACCGCGAAAACCGAGCACCGCGACACGGTCGCGCCGCACGTAGCAGTCGGCGAGCAGAAGCTCGACCGCGCCCTTGGCCTCGGCCAGGCGATGCAGCGCCTGTGAGCCCGAAGCGTCGATCACGAACACGGTGGTGCTGCGGACGCGCTGGCGAAAGCGGGTGGTGCGGAAATCGTCGCTGCGCAGCTGAAGTCGGCCGCTGGCCGCAGGCTGCTCGCGCCGTCGAAGCGCCTGCCAGGGCGCGGCGGCGCGCAGGGTCTCGATCAGGTTGAGCCGTGCGCCGCGCTGCGGTGGGCCGCGCCGCACGCCGACCGGGCGACCGCGCGAACCGCCGGTCTGCAGGGCACCGCTGCGGCCACGCTGACGCGCGCGCGACGCGCCCTGTTCGAGTTGCAGGCGGGCCAGCAGGCCAGCCGGGATTGCGGCCCGGGCCGCGGCCAGCACCAGATCGTCGAGTGCGGTCTCGGTGTCGGCGGGTGACTCCGGGCTCTCAGCCTGAGGCTCGGCGGGCGGCGAAGCCTGCGGCTCGGCGGCTTCCTCGTCAGGGGCTTGCTGCTCGGCCTCGCTCGGCGGCAGCCGCGTCGCACGCGGCGCGAGCACCAGCCGCGCAGCAAGCGCCGTGTCTGCGGCCTGCACGGCGCCGCGCCCGTCCAGCGCGGCGGCTGCGCATGCGCAGCGCAGCGCGAGCCAGGGCGCGCGCAAGGAGTCGATGCCGAGCGCCAGCGCGGCCGCGCACAAGGCCTCGATGCTGGCTTCATCGACGCTGACCGACGCCAGCCGTGCACGTGCAGCTGCGACGTCGCAGGCTACATCGGCACCCGCATCGAAGGCATCGCGCAGCGCCACCTCGCCCAGATCGATGTGGAACGCGAGCCGATCGACCAGCGCCGCCGGTGGTTGCTCCTCGCCGGCGCCTTCGTCGAGCGCGACCAGACCGAAGCGACTCGGGTGGACCTGATGCAAGCCATCGCGCGCCGTGACCACCTCGCCCCTGTCCATCGCCGCGGCGATCCGGGCCGCGGTGCCGGCCTCGAGCCGCTCGGCCATCGCCGCGACCAGGATGCCGCCGTCGACCTCGGCCAACAGGCCGCGCTGGGCAACCGGGCGGCCGGCGCGCAGCGTGGCGGCGAGATCGAGGCCACCGAGCAGGCGCTCGTCGGCGGTGTTCAGCGGCAGCCGGCGCCACGCCACGTCTGCCGGCAGCAGCGCCCGCAGGCTGGCAAGCCACTGGTCGCGCACCGGGCCGGCGCCGGCGCGCAACACCGCGCCACCGCAGCCGACCGGATCGATGGCCAGGATCGCGGCCGCGCTGAGCGCGTCGGACCAGGGAGTGCCGTCTGTGCCCGCGTCGAGCATTGGAGCCAGCCTTGGCGGCGCGCTCAGGCGCCGAATATCTCGACCAGCGCGCGCTCGACGCGCACGCCGGAGCCGGCATCGTCGAGCGGGTTGCGCCGCAGCCGGTGGCGCAACGCCGACGGCGCCACGCGCCGCAACTGCGCGTCGCCCACCGCGGCCTTGCCCTCGAGCGCCGCCAGGGCGCGGGCGGCGCGGATCAGCGTCAGCTCGCCGCGCAGGCCGTCGGTGCCCAGCGCCACGCAGAGTTGCGCGGCGCGCTCGAGTGCAGCGTCGGCCACCGCCACCGAGGGCAGGCGCTCGCGCGCGCCAACGATGCGCTTGCGCAACTTGGCCTCGGCCTTGCTCCAGGCCTCGATGAAGGCGACCGGATCGCGCTCGAAGGCGTCACGGCGCTTGACCACCTCGACCCGCGAGGCGATGTCGCCCGGCGTGCGCACCTCGACCGAAAGCCCGAAGCGGTCGAGCAATTGCGGCCGCAACTCGCCCTCTTCGGGGTTACCGCTGCCGACCAGCACGAAACGCGCCGGATGACGCACCGACAGGCCTTCGCGCTCGACCACGTTCTCGCCCGAGGCGGCGACGTCGATCAGCAGGTCGACCAGGTGGTCCTCGAGCAGATTGACCTCGTCGATGTATAGAAAGCCGCGATGCGCGCGCGCCAGCAGGCCGGGCTCGAAGGCCTTGACGCCCTGTCCGAGCGCGCGCTCGAGGTCGAGCGCGCCGACGACCCGGTCTTCGGTGGCGCCGAGCGGCAGGTCGACCACCGGCACCGGCACCAGGTGCGTCTTGACGCCGGCGCCCTGCTTGCGCGCGGCGCATTCGTCGCAGCCAGTGGCCACCAGTGGATCGCAGCCGTAGCGGCAGCCGACCACCGCGCGCATCTTCGGCAGCAGCGCGGCCAGCGCGCGCACCGCGGTCGACTTGCCGGTGCCGCGATCGCCGAACACCAGCACGCCGCCGACCGACGGATCGACGGCCGCGATCTGGATCGCGAGCTTCATCTCGTCCTGGCCGACGATGGCAGCGAAGGGAAAGTTCATGTGTCGGCAGGCCCTCGTCAATAGTCGTTGTCGGCTTCGTCGTGACGACGGCGCGCGCGCTTGAGCGCCAGCAGGATGAGTACCAGCAGGATCGGGATCGACAGCCCGACCGCGAGGTCCGGATTGATCGCCACGCCACCGGCCTTGAGCGCCTTGGCCAGGTAGCCGACCAGGCCCGCGCAGTAGTAGACGATCGCCGCCACCGACAGCCCCTCGACCGTCTGCTGCAGCCGCAACTGCAGGCGCGCGCGCCGGTTCATCGAGGCCAGCAGCGCCTGGTTCTGGCGCTCGCGCGCGATCTCCACGCGGGTCGACAACAGGCTGCCGGTCTGCGCCACGCGCTCGGACAACGCCTGCATGCGTTGCTCGACGCTGGCCACCGTGGCGACCGCCGGCGTGAAGCGACGCGACATGAACTCGCCGATGGTCTGCAGGCCCGGCAAGCGCTGCTCGCGCAGCTCGGCGATGCGGGTTCGCACCAGTTCGGCATAGGCACGACAGGCACCGAAACGGAACTGACTCGCCGCCAGCCCGCTCTCGATCTCGACGGCCATGCGGGTCAGTTGCTGCTGCAGCGCCTCGTCGTCGCCGCCCTCGGCGGCGATCGCGCCGGTCAGCGCGGCCAGCGATGCTTCGATCGCCTGGATGCATGGCGATTGCCCGCGTGCCACCGGCAGCGCCAGCAGCGCCATCATGTGATAGGACTCGATCTCGAACAGGCGCTGCAACATGCGCCCAGCCTGGCGCGCCGTGAAGCCGCGATCGAGGATCAGGAAGCGCCCGAAGCCGTCGCCGTGGATGCGGAAGTCGGTGAAGACCAGGCCCGCCCCGTCGCCAATCTCGGAGCCGACCACGAGGTTGCTGCCAAAGTGCTCGGCCAGCGACGCCGCGTCGGGCGCTTCGGCACGGCTCGACGTCGACGCCAGCTTGGCATGGGCGGCGTAGACCGTGGTGCCGGGCAGCGCCGCCAGCCAGCCGGGCGGCAAGAAGCCGGCCGCCGGCTCGCTGAACGGTCGTGGGCTGAGCCCCGGCACGACAAAGGTGTAGCCAGAGAACTCGCCGTGGCGTTCCCACTTCAGGCGTAACGGACCGAGCGCGGCGCTGAACTGCGTGAGGCCAGCCGCCGGCGCTTCGACGCCATGAGCCGTGCACAAGGCGGCGAGGTGCGCCAACTCGCGCTCGCGCTGCTCGGGCTCGATCACCAACGCGACGTAGGAGGCGCGCGACGGCACATCCAGCGGCTCCGCCGGGCGGGCGTGCACCTCCTCGGCGAGGGTCAGGCGTTCCGGATGGTCGCGGGGCAACAGCGGCATGCGGTCAGGGCGCGCCTGGCAGGCCGATCACGGGCGACGCGCCAACCCGGATCAGGCCTTCTTGGCCCAGGCGCTGCACCAGCCCTTGCCAGCCACCTGCTTGCCGGCAAACAGCGGGCACATGCCCGCGGCGGCGCCGGCCTTGCCCTGGAACAGGGTGCAGTTGGCGCAGTTCTGGTCGGCCGCGAACTTCGGGAATTTGGCCTTGTCGACGCGCGCGGCGTCGGCCACGTAGCCCAGGGCCGCGGCGGTGGGATCCTTCTCGTCGAGCATCGGGGCCTGCGCCATGGCGCGGCTCCCGACCAGCACTGCGCCGGCAACCGGCAGGATGGTGATGAAACCACGGCGTGAGGTCATGCTTGTCTCCACAGGTATCGACAAACCGTGGGCCGACGAGCTCACGGGCGCGGGGCTGTCTGGCTGCTGGGCAGTTGGATGGCGGCACCGTGGCGCGCAGCTTAGCTCCGTCGCCCCCAGCGACACCCGGTCAAAACCCGAGTGGCTTGCTCGGTGGTAGCCGCGCGGCCACGGTCGCGGCGAGCCGTCGGCGGCCGACCCTAGAATTTCGGCTGGCGCGACCGGGCACGGAACATGGACACCCCAGGCAACCTCTTCATCATCGCGGCCCCGAGCGGGGCCGGGAAATCCAGCCTCGTCAAGGCGCTGCTCGAACTCGACGGCCATCTGGCGGTCTCGATCTCGCACACCACCCGTGCGCCGCGCGGTCAGGAGCAGCATGGCCGCGAGTACTGGTTCGTCGACGAGCCCGAGTTCCGCGCGATGGCCGGGCGCGGCGACTTCTTCGAGTGGGCCGAGGTCCACGGCAATCTCTACGGCACCTCGCGCGCCGCGATCGAGGCCCGGCTCCAGGCCGGCGAGGACGTGGTGCTCGAGATCGATTTCCAGGGCGCGCTGCAGATCAAGCAGCTGTTCGGGCATGCGGTGCTGATCTTCATCCTGCCGCCAAGCTGGGCCGAACTCGAGCAGCGGCTGCGCCGCCGCGGCGAGGACGCCAACGGCGCCATTGGCCAGCGCATGGCCAACGCGCGCGAGGAGGTGGCGCAGGCGCGGCACTTCGATTTCGTCGTCGTCAACGCGGTATTCGAGACCGCTCTCTTCGACCTCAAGACCATCGTTCACGCACAACGGTTAAAATACTCGGCTCAACAGCGCAGCAAGGCCGCCGTGTTCAAGGCGCTCGACCTGCTCTGACCCCGAATTCCCGATCCTCAAGACAGCCACCGGAGTTTTCAGCATGGCCCGCATCACCGTCGAAGACTGCCTGGACAAGATCCCGAACCGCTTCCAGCTCGTGCTGGCCGCCACCTACCGTGCGCGCATGCTGAGCCAGGGCCACGCGCCCCGCGTCGAGACCAAGAACAAGCCCGGCGTCACCGCGCTGCGCGAGATCGCCGAAGGCCTGGTTGGCGTGGAGATGCTCAAGAAGGTGCCGATCTGAGGATCGCGCACGACGCCTGAGCCGCGACGGCCCAGGCCAGCACCAAGGCCCGCCACCCGGCGGGCCTTTTCGTTGGCGTCAACCGGGAGGCCCCTTGGCGCGCTCGCCGGGCATGCTCCGTTACCATTCGCAGATGCCCTCGCGTGCCGTCACCGCCGTTCGCAAGAAGCTCAGTGAAGCGCTGCCGGCCTTCATGCTCGGCGGCGCCGCGGCGCTGAACAAGGGTGGCTCAAACGTCGAAGCCAGCAGTTTTGCCGCGCTGGCCGACAAGCTCGACTACCTCGACAGCGCCGACCTCAAGCAGGTCCGCGCCGCCTACCGCTTTGCCGACGAGGCCCACCTGGGCCAGTTCCGCGCCAGCGGCGAGCCCTACATCACGCACCCGATCGCCGTCGCCGGCCTGTGCGCCGACTGGAAGCTCGACGCGCAGGCGATCCAGGCCGCGCTGATGCACGACGCGATGGAGGATTGCGGCATCACCAAACCGGAGCTGATCGAGCGCTTCGGCGCCCCGGTGGCCGAACTGGTCGACGGCCTCACCAAGCTCGACAAGCTGCAGTTCAGCACGCGCGAGGAAGGCCAGGCGGAGTCCTTCCGCAAGATGCTGCTGGCGATGTCGCGCGACGTGCGCGTCATCCTCATCAAACTCGCCGACCGGCTGCACAACATGCGCACGATGGACGCGATGCCGGCCAACAAGCGCGGCCGCATCGCGCGCGAGACGCTCGAGATCTACGCCCCGATCGCGCACCGGCTGGGCCTCAACCAGAGCTACCGCGAGCTGCAGGAGCTCTCGTTCCGCCATCTGCGGCCGTGGCGCTTCGGCGCGGTCGAAAAGGCGGTCGGCCGAGCGCGCGGTTTCAGGCGCGACATCGTCGATCGCGTGCAGAAGGACGTCGAGCGTGCCTTCAAGGAAGCCAAGCTGCCGGTGCAGGTGTCGGGCCGCGAGAAGACGGTCTACAGCATCTACCGCAAGATGCGCGAGAAGCACCTGAGCTTCGCCCAGGTCAGCGACGTGTTCGGCTTCAGGCTGGTGGTCGGCACGCTGCCCGAGTGCTACCTCGCGCTGGGCGTGCTGCACCAGCTCTACAAGCCGATGCCGGGCCGCTTCAAGGACTACATCGCGATCCCCAAGGCCAACGGCTACCAGTCCTTGCACACCACGCTGGTGAGCCCGCTCGGCACCGCGGTCGAGTTCCAGATCCGCACCGAGCAGATGCACCTGGTGGCCGAGAAGGGCATCGCGGCGCACTGGCTCTACAAGGCGCGCGGCGCGGCCGGCACCGACGCGCAGGCGCTCGGCGCGATGTGGCTGCAGAGCCTGATGGACATCCACGACGAGACGCGTGACGCGGCCGAGTTCCTCGAGCACGTCAAGATCGACCTGTTCCCCGACTCGGTCTATGTCTTCACGCCGATGAGCAAGATCCTGGCGCTGCCGCGCGGCGCCACGCCGGTCGACTTTGCCTACGCGATCCACTCCGACGTCGGCGACCACTGCATCGCCGCCAAAGTCAACGGCGAGTCGGTCGCGCTGCGCACCGAACTGCGCTCGGGCGACGTGGTCGAGGTGATGACGGCGCCGAGCGCCAAGCCCAACCCGGCCTGGTTGAACTTCGTGCGCACCGGCCGCGCGCGCTCCAAGATCCGCCACTACCTCAAGAACATGGAGGGCGAGGAGTCGCAGCGCCTGGGCGAGAAGCTGCTGGCGCAGGCGTTGCGGGCCGAGGGCCTGCAGCTGCCGGCGGGCGACGCCGAGGGCGAAGGCGCCGACGCCCAGCTCTGGACCGCGCTGCTGCGCTGGAGCGCCAGCCGCAACCGCGAGGACCTGATGATCGACATCGGCCTCGGCAAGAAGATCCCGAGCATCGTCGCCAAGCGGCTCGCCATGCTGCTCGGCGAGCGCGGCGCGCGGCCCGATGCGCTGACGCTGACCGCCGGCCGCTTCGTGGCCGACGACGCCCAGCCGGCGCAGGGCACTGTGATCATCGACGGCAGCGAGGGCGCCACGGTGCAGCTGGCGCATTGCTGCCGGCCGATCCCGGGCGACGAGATCACCGGCTACCTCGGCCGCGGCGAGGGCCTGGTGGTGCATGCCGCCGACTGCGGCGTCGCGCGCCGGCTGGCGCAACGCGACAGCGAGCAGTGGATCAAGGTCGAATGGGCCGAGGCGCCGGAGCGTAGCTTCGAGACCTCGGTCAGCGTGCTGGTCGGCAACGGCAAGGGCGTGCTGGCCCAGGTGGCTTCGGCCGTCAGCGGGGCAGAGGCCGACATCGTCCACCTCGACATGGGCGACGATCGTGCCGCCGAGACCACCGAACTGCGCATGCTCATCGCGGTGCGCGACCGGCTGCATCTGGCCGAGGTGCTGCGCACCCTCAAGCGCGCCAGCACCGTGCTGCGCGTGGCGCGCAGCAAGGGTTGATCAGTTCGGGGTTCCGGGCGCCGGGTAGCTGACCACCAGCACCTCGAGCCGCTCGACGCCGCCCGGCGTCGGCAGCGTCACCTCGTCGCCCTCGCGCGCCTTGATCAACGCACGCGCGATCGGCGCCACCCAGCTGACCTCGCCCTTCAGGTTGTCGACCTCGTCGATGCCCTTGATCGTGATCGTGCGCCGCTCGCCCTTGGCGTTGGCGTAGGTGACCGTGGCGCCGAAGAAGATCTGGTCGCTGCCATGGTGCGCACTCGGGTCGGCCACCTCGGCGATGTCGAGCCGCTTGGTGAGAAAGCGGATGCGGCGATCGATCTCGCGCAAGCGCTTCTTGCCATAGAGGTAGTCGCCGTTCTCGCTGCGGTCGCCGTTCTTGGCCGCCCACGAGACGACCTCGACCACCTTCGGCCGCTCGTCGTCCATCAGCTGCATCAGCTCGGCGCGCAGCCGCGCGTAACCCTGCGGCGTGACGTAGTTGCGGGCACCGGCTGGCAGCGCGGGCAACGCGGGACCCGCGTCCTCGTCGTCGTCGAGATCGCCGTCGGGCTCGCGGGTGAAGGCCTTGTTCATCGCACGCCCAGCGTATCAGCAAGCCCGGCGCCGGCGGAGCCGGCACCGAGTTGCCGCAACGCCGGCGCGGACATCTGGCCAAGAACCTCGAGCGCGTGCGCATGCCCCTGTTGCACGACCTGGTCGAAGCGATCCCAGGCCAGCATGCCGACCCGCTCCAGCGGCGGATTGAAATAGAGGTCGGTCAGCTTCTTCGCCTCGCGCTGGCGCGACATGCTGTAGAGGATCGTGACGTTCATCAGGTAGGCCGGCAGCGAAGGCAGCCGGTAGCGCCGCTGCTTGCGGGGTCGCAGCCGGTCGCGCAACAGGGCCCAGGTGCCGGGCATGTCGTCGTGCTCGATGCGACGCAGCTTGCGGAAGTTGAGGTCGACGCCGATCACCTTGCCGACCCCGCGCATGCGGCGCATCACGTCGACCGGGAAGTTGTTGAAGGTGCCGCCGTCGCAGAGCAGGTCGCCGTCCTCGATCACCGGCGGCAGCGCGCCAGGAATGGCGGTGCTCGACAGCAGCGCCCTGGCCAGGTTGCCGTGGTGCACCACCTGCTCGCTGGCCTTGGAGTAGTTGGTGGCGACGCAGTAGAAGTTGCGCCACAGGTCTTCGACATCGGCATCGACGCCGAGCAGCTCTTGAATCGCCTGGGAAATCAGGCGACGCAGGCGCTGGCCCTTGATCAGCGAGACCATCGGCAGCAGGTTGAAGTCGCCGGTCGGGTGGTCGCCGAAGGCCTTGCGCGCATGCGCGGTAATCGCCGCCAGCGGCTGGTCGCAGGCGATGTAGGTGCCCATCGCGGCACCGATGCTGGTGCCGCCGACCACGTCGATCTCGATGCCGTGCTCCTGCAGCGCGCGGTAGACGCCGAGGTGGGCAAAGCCGCGCGCGCCGCCGCCGGCCAGCACCATGCCGATCGCGGTGCGGCTCTGCAGGCGCGCCAGGCGCGCCATGTCGCGCGCCAGCGCCGGACGGATGTGCACATGATCGGCCAGCGGGCGCCGCGCCAGCCATTCGCGCGTGCCACGCGGCGACAGCCGGTCGGCCGGATGCAGCAGCACCAGGATCTCGGCGGCCTCGGTGCGCGGCGGCCGCCGCAGCAGGCACTCGTCCTCGATCGCATGCACGCGCGGCGGCTGGTCGGCGTCTGCGAGCAGCAGCAACTCGTCGCAGTGGCGGCTGCAGCGATGGGTCCAGGTGGTCGGCGTGGCATCGCCAAGGAGCAACACGAAGTCGTTCCCGGCCTCGATCTCGTCGAGCCGCATCGCGATGCGGCGATTGGCCTCGGTGTCGCCCTGGGCGCGGTGAGTGATGCCGGGCTGCTGCAGGTCGGCGTCGAGACTGGCCGAATCGACCACCGCGACCCGACCCATTGCCTGCAGTTGCTTGGCCAATTCGCGACCGAAGCTCGAGATGTCGACGCCATCGCTGATCGGCAGCAGTCCGATCGCGACCGGCCGGTCGAGCGCGGAGCGCGACTGCTCGGTGCGCAGGCGCTGGATGATCTGCCGGGTCAGCGCGATCGACACCTGCGAGCTGCTCGACAGCAGCCGGTTGAACTCGGCCTTGCCCAGGCGCACCAGCACCGAATCGCGGATCGCCACCACCGTGGCCGAGCGCGGCTCGTCGGTGTAGAGGCTCATCTCGCCGAGGATCTGGCCACGCGACATGTCGCGCACCATGCGCTGCGACCCGTCGTCGTCGGCGATGTAGGCACGCAAGCGGCCGCTGACCAGCAGGTACATCGAGTCGCCCGGCTCGCCCTGCCGGATCAGGGACTCGCCACCGACGATCTCGACCCACTCCAGGTGCTCACGCAGCAATTGCGCCGAGGCAGCGTCGATTTCTCCGAAGCAGGCGCGCAGGTGCTGCATCAGCAGCGCGTCCTGGTAATGCTGGGGTGAGGCGACCTGGTCCATGAACCCTCGGGCTTTGCTTCGTTGTCATGGCCCGGGGGCAATGCGGCGCAGGCTGCGCTGCCGGGCGATTCAATGTACCCGAGGGTTTGCGGCATCGCATGTTGCGGCCCGGCCTGCTTTCGGGGTGGTGTCGCCTTGCACTCAGCCAAGGTCCTCGTGCAGGCACAGGATGTTGCCCTCGGGATCCTCGAACCAGGCCGCCTTCTCCGAGCCGAGCACGCAGACATGCTCGACGGTCTTGAGGCCGGGCAGGTCGTAGTCGGCGAACACCACGCCGCGCGCCACCAGTTGCGCGACCGCAGCACCGATGTCGGCGACCCGGAAGCTCAGCGCCGTGTGCGTGGCCTGGGTGCCCTCGGGCTTGGGAAACAGCGCGATCTCGGTGCCGCCGCAGCGGTAGACGAACTTGCCGTCGGGCTTGCCGCCGACGATCTCGAGTCCGAGCGCCTGCTCGTAGAAGCGTCGGGCGCGGGCCAGGTCCTTGACCGGCAGCATGCAGGTCGCCTCGCTGCTCGGGAAGGTGGCTGGCTCCGCTGCACGCCCTGCGGCCGAAGCGGGTTGATTGGGGGGCGACAGACTCATTGCGGTCTCCTTGCGGCATCGGTCACGACAGGCCCTCTTGTAGGCATCGGCACCGGCCACGGCCATACGCAGTCTTGCGTAAACGCGACGCGGGCACGGGTAGCATCGCGGCCATTTCGCGCATCCCGCGCCGATGGAGCCTGTTCATGCATCGAGCCGTTCGCCGGCCCGGCCGGCGTCGCCTGGTCGACCTGATCCTTGGTGGCGCGGCCGCCGCCTTCGCGCTCGCGGCCTCGGCCGCGGGCCTGCCGCCGGCCGCGCCCAGCCAGCCAGTGACCGAGGTGCTGCACGGCGTCAGCGTCGCCGATCCCTACCGCAATCTCGAGAACGTCAAGAGCCCAGCGACCCAGGCCTGGCTCAAGGCGCAGGGCGAGTACGGCGCCGAGCAACTGGCGCGCATCGCCGGGCGCGACGAACTCACGCAGCGCGTCGAGGCGCTGGCCAAGGCCTCGGGCGACGTGGTGCGCGGCGTGATGCGCATGCCCGGCGACCGCATCTACTACATGAAGCGCAAGGCCGGCACCAGCCAGCTCAAGCTGATGATGCGCGAGGGGCTGAACGGTCCCGAGCGCGTGCTGGTCGACCCCGAGCAACTGGCCAAGGCCACTGGCGTGCCCCACGCCATCAACTACTTCATGCCCTCGTGGGACGGCAAGACACTGGCCTACGGCATCTCGGCCGGCGGCTCGGAGAACGCCTCGCTGCACCTGCTCGACATCGCCAGCGGCAAGGCAATCGGCCAGCCGATCCCGCGCGTTCAGCAGGGCCAGGTGCACTGGACGCCCGACAGCCGCAGCCTCAGCTACAACCAGGTGCGCGAACTGCCGCCCGGCGCGCCGGAGACCGAGACCTACCTCGACACCACCGTGTTCCTGCTGAAGGCCGGCGATCCCGAATCGAAGGCGCGGCCGCTGTTCGGCCCGCTGCTCAACAAGGAACTCAAGCTCGACCGGCTCGACGTGGCCGAGGTGATCTTTGCGGCGGACAGCCGCTACATGATCGCGCGCACCACCGACACCACCGTGCCCGAGGGCCGGCTGTACGTGGCCCCGATCAGCGACCTGGGTCGCAAGAACATCGGCTGGCGCCAGATCTCGGGCTTCGACGACAAGATCACCGCGGTCGAACTGCGCGGCGACACGCTGTACCTGCGCACCTACGCCGGCGCGCCGCGCGGCCGCGTGCTCGCGCTGCCGCTCAAGGACCCGGTGCTGGCCAGGGCCGTGACCGTGGTGCCGCAGCCCGAGACCGGCGTGCTGCAGTCCTTCAGCCTCGACCGCGACGCGATCTACACCGAGGTGCAGCAGGGCTTCAACACGCGGGTGCTGCGCCACGCCAAGGGCCAGGTCGGCCCGGGCAAGGACATCGCGCCCGGCCTGGCCGGCTCGACCTTCATGGCCGCCGATCCGGCCCATGCCGAGCGCGAGCCCTGGGTCGGCACGAGCACCTGGACCGAGCCGCCGCGGGTGATCGCGGTCGGCAGCGACGGCGCCACGCGCGACACCGGCCTGCTCGCCGCGACCCGCCCACCCGGCGCGCCGGAGATCGAGGTCTCGGAGGTACTCGTCACCAGCCACGACGGCACCAAGGTGCCGCTGGCGATACTGCGCCGCAAGGGCCTGCCGCTGGACGGCAACAACCCGACGCTGCTGGTCGGCTACGGCGCCTACGGGCTGTCGTTCGAGTCCTTCTTCGATCCGCGCAGCATCGCCTGGCTCGAGCGCGGCGGCGTGCTGGCCTACGCCAACGTGCGTGGCAGCGGCGCCTACGGCAACGACTGGTATCGCGCCGGCTTCAAGGCCACCAAGCCCAACACCTGGAAGGACGGCCTGGCTGCCGCGCGCTACCTGATCGACCAGGGTTACGCCTCGCCCAAGACCCTGGGTATCTGGGGCACCAGCGCCGGTGGCATCTTCGTCGGTCGCGGCATCACCACCGCGCCCGATCTTTTCGCGGCGGCGATCTTCGACGTCGGCATCATGGACGCGGTGCGCGCCGAGGAGTCGGCCAACGGCATCACCAACATCTCGGAGTTCGGCTCGGCCAGGAACCCGGCCGAGTTTCCGGCGCTGCTCGAGATGAGCACCTACCACCAGATCAAGGATGGCACGGCCTACCCGGCGGTGATGTTCATCCACGGCCTCAACGACCCGCGCGTGGACGTGTGGCACAGCGCCAAGGCCGCGGCCCGGCTGCAGGCCGCGAGCAACAGCGGCAAGCCGGTGCTGATGCGGCTCGATGGCCAGGCCGGGCATGGCGTGGGCAGCACCGCCCAGCAGGGCTACAGCAAGCTGGCCGACATCTACAGCTTCCTGCTGTGGCAGTTCGGCAAGACGACGCAGAAGCCCTGACCGGGGCTCCGCGCCCGGCTCAGGAGCCGGGCCGGGCGTCGCTCGAGACGCGCCTGAAGAACTCGAGGATGCCGGCCTCGCCCATGCTGCGTGCATCGGCGAGTTCGCCGGCGCGCGTGGCGTAGAGCACCTGGTTCGCGGGCGAGAGCACGACGACCGCGGGGATGCCCTTCTTGAGCGGCACGCCGTAGCTCGTCGCCACGTCGAGATTGCGGTCGAAGCGACCGACGTCGATCTTGACGACCCTGAACTCGCGCGTGATCAGCGGCGCGCTGCTGCCGCCCTTCATCGCCAGGTCGAGCACCTTGCAGTCGCCGCACCAGTTGGCCCCGAACACGAGCAGCACCGGCACCCGTGCATCGGCCGCCTGCGACAGCGCCTGGCGGATCTCGGCCCTGGCGTCGGCCGCCTCGTTGTACGGCCCCTCCGCGGCAACGGCGGCGGTCGCCGCCAGCAGGAAGGCAAAGGCGGCAAGCAGTGATTTCATGATCGTTGGCTTGTGGCGGTCCAATGAAAAACGCCCCGACCGTTTGCACGGTCGAGGCGCTTCATTTCTTCTTCTTCGTTTCTTCTTGTTCTGGTGCGGCTGGCAGGATTCGAACCCACGACCCCTTGGTTCGTAGCCAAGTACTCTATCCAACTGAGCTACAGCCGCGCTGAGCCTCGCAGTATAGCAGTGTTTTCCAGAGTGTCACCAGCCACTGCGAGCAAATCGGCGCAAAGATGCCTTCAGGGCAAGGCCGCCGCGCTGCGGAAAGCGCGGCCGGCGCGCTCGTGGTCGTCATCGCGTTCGGCCATCGCCGCCAGCAGCAGCCAGGCCTCGCGCCGCGCGCCCGACTCGAGGTCGGCGCTGGCAGCGGCCGGTTCGAGCAGTTGGCGCGCCTTGCCCCACAGCTCGCGCGATGCAAAGGCGCGCCCGACCGCGTAGCCGATCGCGGCGTCTCCGGGGTAAGCCTGCAGCGCCGACTCCAGGCGCGGCAGCCACTCGGGACCGATGCCCTCGACCGCGCGCGCCAGCGCCAGCGCCAACTCACGCCGCTCGTCGGCCGGCAGTTCGGCGAGCCGGTCCCAGAACGGCCGCAGCCACGCACGCGCTTCCTCCGGCACGCCGAGCGCGACCAGGTGCTGCGCCGCGCGTGCCGCGACCAGCACGTCGCGCCGGTCCGCAGTCTCGAACTCGCGCCAGACGCGCTTTAGCTGATCGACATCACGCGTCGCGTCGATCGCCTCGCCGGCCAGCGCGCGTAACAGCCCCTGCGCCGCGGCGGCCGAGAAGGCCTGGTGCTTGGCGAGCAGCCGCGCGGTTCGCAGCGCCTCGACCGGTTGCTGCGCCAGTCGCGCGGCCTGCAGCTTCAGGCGCAGCGCCTGGGTGCGACGCGAAACACCGGGCGGCAACTGGGCCAGCAGTTCGAGCGTGCGGCGCGCGTTGCGATCGTCCAGCGCCCATTCGGCGGCCAGCAGTTGGGCGCCCTCCTCGGCCGCGCGCGCGCCGGCGCTCTGCGCGATCGCCAGCGCGCGTTCGAGTTGCTCGTCGCGCCGCACGCGGTCCTGCAGCCGGTGCAGGCTGCCCGCGGCCAGCAGGTGGCCGAGCGCGGTGAACTCGCGGTCGCTGGCGAGCTCCGGCGTGTCGGCCTGGATCGCGACGGCGCGCTGCGCCGCCTTGTGGGCGCGGCCGTAGCGACCACCGAAGAACTGCGCGATGCTGTCGCGCAGCGCGGCCTGCGCGGTGCGGTCGCGCCTTGCCACGCGCCATTCGCGCGCCCGGCGCGGCATGCCGGCGAGCGCGGTGATTCCCTGCAGCAGGATGTTGCCGGCAATGAGCGCCAGCACCAGCAGCAGGATGAAGAAGTTCAGCGACAGGTCCAGGCGCCAGGGCGCCCAGTAGATGGTCACCGTGTTGTCGTTGCTGCCGAGCAGCGTCGCTGCCAGCGCCGCCAAACCCGCCAGCAACAACAGCCAGATCACCGTGCGCATGCGCAATCCCGGTCGAATGAACGGCGTGAGACGCCGGGCCGCGGGCAAGGCGCGTGCGGCGTCATCATTTCCCGGCCGCGGCGGCGGCCAGCGCAGCGAGCGTTTCGTCGGGCCGCGGCACGCCGCCCTGGCGCGCCTGCTGCTGCGCGTTGCGCAGCGTCTCGAGCAGCGCCTGGGTGCGCTTGGCGTTGCGGTCGAAGTAGCGCTCGAGCATGGCGATGCTGGCCTGCAGGTCGCTCTGCGCAATGTCGAACTGGCGGCTGAGCACCGCCAGCCGCGCGTTGAGCAGCTTGAGCTTGAGGTTCTCGCGCACGAAGTAGCTTTGCTCGGGAGCGAGCAGCATGGCGTCGGGCTGGTCGATGCGCGTGAGGCGCACCAGCGAGCGGGTCTCGTGCCACAGCGCATCGAGCCAGCCGCCGATGCCGGCCGGCAGCCAGGCCCTGATCGGCGCCGAGGCCGATCCGGTCGGCGGCGACGCCGCCCCGGCGCGCACGGGCGCGCGCGCCACCTTCGGCTCCGCGCGCGGCTCCATCGCCAGCAGCGGGGCCTCATCGGCCAGGCGCACCGCCTCGTCGAGCCGCAACGCCAGCGTCGCGACATCGACCACCCCGGCGGCCTTGACGCGATCGAGGTCGCGCGCGATGGCGCGCCGGATCGGCTGCAGCCGCGGCTGGTCGACGCGCGCCAGGCGCTCCTCGGCAGCCTTCAGCGCCACCACCAGCGGCTCGGCGCTGCCGGTGATCGCGGTCTGCTGCAGCGCCACGCGCAAGCCGGCATCGAGGTCGGCGACCAGGTTCTCGTCGCGCGAACGCGCCAGCTGATGAATCAGTTCATCGAGCTGTCCGCGCTGCAGCGCCACCTCGGCCAGCCGCGTCTCGAGCAGGGTCGACTTGGCGATCGCCTCGCGCGCGCTTTCCTGCGCCTGCTTGGCCAGCAGGCGCGCCTCGGTGGCCTGGGCGCCGCTGTCGTCCTGGCGCTTCACCAGTTCCTGCTCGAGCGATCGAACGCGCTGCTTGACGCTCCAGGCAAACAGGCCGACGCCGAGCGCGGCGGCCAGCGCCAGCCAGACGATCCAGCGCGCCCAGCCGCCGGTTGCGGGGGGCGATGCGGCAGCCGTCTCGGCGGCAGCGGGGGGTGCGGGGAACTCGCTCACGATGCGGGAAATTCTATAGACGGGGTCGGGGTGCGGCGGCCGGGTCCGGGCCAGGCGTCGATACAGCGCCGCAGCGAATCGGCATCGCCGGCGCAAACCGGTACCGGATCGAAGCCTGCCGCGCGCGCGCGCTCGGCAATGCGCGGATGGGTCGCGATCGCCGCGCCAGGCGCCGCCGGCAGCGTCATGCCGGCGCCTTGCGAGATCGTGCGCAGGTGGTCCAGCGCCTCGGCGCTGGCAAACAGCCAGACATGCCGCGACGGCGCGGCGAGCGCGGTGCGCAACAGCGCCAGCTCGCGCTGCGACAGCAGCGCCGGCCCGCGCCGGTAGACCGCCTGCAGTTGCACCTCGGCGCCCGCTTCGGTGAGCGTGGCCGCCAGCCATTCGCGTCCGACGCCGGCATCGACGAGGGGCGCGCCGGCATCGACGAGGGGCGCGCCGGCATCGGCCCCGCGCAGCACCAGCACGCGTGCCGTGCGCCAGTCGAGGCGCGGGGCAAGCGCGGCCCAGAGCGCCTCGGAATCCTGGTTGCCGCCGGCGGCCGGTGCCACGACCTGCGCCGCAGGAACGCCGGCCGCCTGCAGCGCGACCGCGGTGCCGGGGCCGGGCGCGGCGGCCAGCACGCCGGCCGGCCAGTTCGCTCCGGTCGGCCGCTCCTTGAAGAAATGCGCCACCGCGTTCTGGCTGACAAAGACGAGCAGCTGCCAGCGCTCGAGCGTGCCCCACAGCGAGCGCACCGGCGCCGCGTTTGCCAGCGGCGTGATGCCGATCAGCGGCAACGCCGCGGCCTCGACGCCGGCATCGCTGAGCGCGCGCACCGCCGGCTCGGCCTGTGCCGCCGGCCGCGTCACGAGCAACAGCCGGCGCGGCGACTCGCTCATCGCGCCGGCGCGATCAATGCGCTGCCGCCGCTGGCCAGCAGCCGCGCCGCGACCTCGCGGCCGAGCGCCTCGGCCGCCGCGGTGTCGCGCACCTCGGCGCGGCCATCGGCCAGCACCGGCGCGATGCCGGCTGCGCCGTCGTGGGCACCGAGCAAGGTGTGCAGCTCGAGCCGGCCATCAGCCGCAAAGCGGGCATGCGCCGCCAGCGGCATCGAGCAGCTGCCACCGAGCGCGCGCGCCACCGCGCGTTCGGCATGGGTTGCGAGCCAGGCCCGATCGTCGACCAGCGCGCGCACCGCGGCCCACAGCAGCGGGTGGCGCTGCTCGGCATCGGCGCGGAGCTCGATGCCGAGCGCGCCCTGGCCGGCAGCAGGGATCATCTGGTCGGCCTCGAACACGGCGCGGATCCGGTCGCCGAGGCCGAGCCGCTTGAGGCCGGCCGCGGCCAGCACGATGCCGTCGTACTGGCCCTCGTCGAGCTTGCGCAGCCGGGTGTCGAGGTTGCCGCGCAGCGGCTCGATGCGCAGCTGCGGCCAGCGCGCCGCGAGCTGCACCTGGCGGCGCAGGCTCGAGGTGCCGATCACCGCGCCGGCGGGCAGCTCGGCCGGGCCCGCATGGCGCGCCGAGACCCAGGCGTCGCGCGGATCCTCGCGCTCGAGCACCGCGGCCAGCACGAAGCCGGCCGGCATCTCCATCGGCACGTCCTTCAGCGAATGCACCGCCAGGTGGGCGGCGCCGCTCTCGAGCGCGGTCTCGAGCTCCTTCACGAACAGGCCCTTGCCGCCGACCTTGCTGAGCGTGCGGTCGAGGATCTGGTCGCCGCGGGTCGTCATGCCGAGCAGCTCGACCGGGGCCGCCAGGCGCGCGCCGAGCAGCGCCTTCACATGCTCGGCCTGCCACAGCGCGAGCCGGCTTTCGCGGGTCGCGATGACCCAGCGGCCGGGGGCTTGAGGAAAAACTTCAGTCATCCGGCCGATGCTAGCAGCGGCCGGCCCGTCGATTGCTTGCGGCACGAGCTTGTAGTCCTTGTAGTTGTGCTCCACTTCGACGCTGCCGCCGTCTCGCCCCCTCCCCGCCCGATCGCCATGCCCACCCCTCGCCGACCCAAGAACGCCGCCGCCGACGACGCCAAGAACCTGCCGCTGGTGGCCGACATCCGCCTGCTCGGCCGCATCCTCGGCGACGTGATCCGCGAGCAGGAGGGCTCGGCGGCCTTCGATCTGATCGAGCGCATCCGCAAGCTCTCGGTGGGCTGGCGCCTCAAGCGCGACGCCGGAGCCGGCCGCGAACTCGACCGCCTGCTGAAGAACCTCTCGGTCGCCCAGGCGGTCTCGGTGGTGCGCGCCTTCAGCTACTTCTCGCACCTGGCCAACCTGGCCGAGGACCGCCACCACGTGCGCCGGCGCGAGCACCACGACCGCCTGGGCCACGTGGCCGAGGGCTCGCTGGCGGCCAGCTTCGACAAGCTCGCACGGCGCGGCCTGCGCGCCAGCGAGATCGCGCAGACGCTGCAGCGGGCCCATGTCTCGCCGGTGCTGACCGCCCACCCGACCGAGGTCCAGCGCCAGAGCGTGCTCGATGCCGAGCGCCGCATCGCCCAGCTGCTGGCCGCGCGCGACCGCGCCGACGCCGAACGCGAGCGTGCCGCGATCGAGACCCAGCTGCGCGCGCGCGTGACCCAGCTCTGGCAGACCCGGCTGCTGCGACCGACCAAGCTCAGCGTCGCCAACGAGATCGAGAACGCCCTCTCCTACTACCCGACCACCTTCCTGCGCGAGATCCCCAAGCTCTACGCCGAGCTCGAGGAGCGGCTGCACGGCCACCCGGTGGCACCCTTCCTGCGCATGGGCCACTGGATTGGCGGCGACCGCGACGGCAACCCCAACGTCAGCGCCGCCACGCTCGAGCTGGCACTGGCCAAGCAAGGCGAGACCGCGCTGCGCTTCTACCTGACCGAGGTCCACGAGCTCGGCGCCGAGCTGTCGATGAGCACCCTGCTGGTCGAGGTGAGCCCGGCGCTGCAGGCGCTGGCCGGGCGCTCGCACGACGACAACCCGCAGCGCGGCGACGAGCCCTACCGGCGCGCGCTGATCGGCGTCTATGCGCGGCTCGCGGCCACGCTCGAGCGCCTGACCGGCACCGAGGCGTTGCGCCACGCGGTGGCGCCGAGTTCGCCCTACGCCAGCGCCGCCGAGTTCCTGGCCGACCTGGCCACCGTGCGCGACTCGCTGGCCGGCCACCATGGCGAACCGCTGGCGCAGGCGCGGCTGCTGCCGCTGATGCGCGCGGTGCAGGTGTTCGGCTTCCATCTCGCCACGGTCGACCTGCGCCAGAGCTCCGACCAGCACGAGCTGGTGATTGCCGAGCTGCTGAAGGTCGCGCGCATCGAACCCGACTACGCCGCGCTCGACGAGGCGGCCAAGGTGGCGCTGCTGACGCGCGTGCTGCACGACGCGCGCGTGCTGCGCGTGCCGACCCATGCCTACGGCGAGCACAGCCGTGGCGAACTGGCGATCTTCGAGGCGGCACGCAACGCACGCCAGCGCTTTGGCGCGGCGGCGATCCGCCACGCGATCATCAGCCACACCGAGACCGTCAGCGACCTGCTCGAGGTGCTGGTGCTGCAGAAGGAGGCCGGCCTGCTCGGCGGCGCGATCGACGATCCTGCCGCCACCCAGGCGCTGGTGGTGGTGCCGCTGTTCGAGACCATCGCCGACCTGCGCCATGCC
Source organism: Rivibacter subsaxonicus (assembly GCF_004217215.1). Lineage (GTDB taxonomy): Bacteria > Pseudomonadota > Gammaproteobacteria > Burkholderiales > Burkholderiaceae_C > Rivibacter > Rivibacter subsaxonicus. The sequence goes on along the minus strand of NZ_SHKP01000004.1, from coordinate 933,600 downwards.
ACCGGGATCATGCGCGGCTACTACGCGGTGCCCGGCGTCCTGCCGCTGCTGCTGCGCTCCGGCGCCGAGCAGGACATCATGCTCGGCTACTCCGACAGCAACAAGGACGGCGGCTACTTCACCAGCAACTGGGAGCTCTACCGCGCCGAGACCGCGCTGGCCGAACTCTTCGAGCCGCTGCAGCGCGAGCACGGACTGGTGATGCGGCTCTTCCACGGTCGCGGCGGTACCGTCGGCCGCGGCGGCGGCCCGAGCTTCGAAGCCATCCTGGCCCAGCCGCCCGGCACCGTGAACGGCCAGATCCGCCTGACCGAGCAGGGCGAGGTGATCGCCAGCAAGTACGCCAACCCCGAGATCGGGCGCCGCAACCTCGAGACGCTGGTGGCCGCCACGCTCGAGGCCACGCTGCTGCCGCCGGGACGCAAGGTGCCCAGGGCCTTTCTGGAAGTGGCGGCCGAGCTCTCGCAGCGCTCGATGGACGCCTACCGCGCGCTGGTCTACGAGACCCCCGGCTTCACCGACTACTTCTTCGGCGCCACGCCGATCCGCGAGATCGCCGAACTGAACATCGGCTCGCGCCCGGCCTCGCGCAAGGCCACGCGCGCGATCGAGGATCTACGGGCCATTCCCTGGGGCTTCAGCTGGGGCCAGTGCCGCGCCGCGCTGCCGGGCTACTTCGGCTTTGGTGCCGCCGTGGCGGGCTGGCTCGACGACGCGCCCAGCGCCGCCGAGAAGAAGACGCGGCTCGCGCTGCTGCAGCGCATGCATCGCGAATGGCCCTTCCTGCGCACGCTGCTGTCGAACATGGACATGGTGCTGGCCAAGAGCGACCTCGCCGTCGCGGCGCGCTATGTCGAACTGGTGTCCGACCGCCGCGCCGCGAAGAAGATCTTCGCCGCCATCGAGGCCGAGTGGCAGCGCACCGCGCAGGCACTGACCTTGATCACCGGCGACAAGGAACGCCTGGCCGGCAACCCCTCGCTGGCGCGCTCGATCGCGCACCGCTTCCCCTACCTCGACCCGCTCAACCACCTGCAGGTGGAACTGATGCGGCGCTACCGTGCGCACAGCGAAACGGGCGCCGAGCACGAGCGCGTGCAGCGCGGCATCCACCTGTCGATCAACGGGGTGGCGGCGGGGTTGAGGAATTCGGGGTGAGACCCCGAAGCGAGGGGCCAGGGGCCCCGCCGCGCAGCGGTGGGGATCGACCAAGGGGCCGGGCGAGTGGACGGGGCCCTTCGGCCCCGTCTGCGAGAGGTGGAGTCACCAGCGAGCCTGGGGCGTTTGCGCGGAGCGCCAGCATTGACCTAGCCTGCGCCTGCACACACTTCGCAAGACTAGGGAGACAGGCGCCAAGCTCGGGCGCAAAACGAGTCGCCCGATAACACGTCAGGTCGCACGTTCCGACCACCCATGACGTTCGGCTACGCTGTCGACCTCAGTGAAATCGAGGGACGTCAATGACCGCTCTCCTTGCCAACACCAACGCTTGGCTCTTGCTCGCTGCCGCCGGCATCCTCGAGATCGTCTGGGCGACGAGCATGAAAGCGTCGGCTGGATTCACCAAGGTTCCATTCGCCGTTCTCACCTTCGTCGCAGCGTGGCTTAGCTTCTGGCTCTTGGGCCTGGCCATGCGCACCTTGCCAGTGGGCACCGCCTATGCTGCCTGGACCGGCATTGGCGCCGTAGGAGCCGCAATACTGGGTATCGTGTTCTTCAATGAACCAGCGACCCTTGCTCGAATCGCCTGCATCGCACTCATCGTCGTGGGAATTCTGGGCCTCAAGTTCTTCACTCCCGGTGCGGCCTGACGTTCGGCTTGACGCCGACACCCGGATTCGAATGCCGGCCCGGCCGGCACGACCGGCGTGCCGCCGGCCCAGGCTCAGCCCTGCACGGCCTTGCCGCCCTCGTACAGCACCAGCGCCCGATACACCACGCTGTGCGCCGGCGTCGGCACGCCGAGTTGCAGGCCGAGGCCGTGCACCCGGCCCGACAACCAGCTCAGCTCCAGCGGCTTGCCGCGTTCGAGGTCCTCGGACATCGACGAGCGGAACGAGGCCGGCATCGCGGCCAGCTTGCTCATGATCTCGTCGGCCAGTTCGGCCCGGATCGGCTTGCCGGCCGCGCGGCCGACCGCCACCGCCTCGTCGACCAGTTGCCGCTGCAGCGCCCGCGATTCTGGATGGCCGAGGATCTGGCCCATGCGTGCACGCAGCAGCGAGGTGGTGGCCGAGAGCGCGGTCAGCGCGATGAACTTTTCCCAGATCACCACGTCGATCGCGTCGCTGGCCGTCACGTCGAGCGCGCTGGTGCGCTCGCTGGCCCGGCACAGCGCGGCCACCACCGGGTCGCCGCCGGCCGCGTCGGCCACGATCCGGTGCAGTCCGCCCGGACTGCGGATCACGCCCGGACTCTCGATCACGGCCGACACGTAGATCACGCCGCCGAGCACCTTGGCGCTACCGGCGTGGCGCGAGATCAGCTCCACGCTGTCGATGCCGTTCTGCAGCGTCAGCACGCGCGTCTCGGGCCCGAGCAACGGGCCGATGGCGCGCGCGGCGGTCTCGGTGTCGCCGAGCTTGACGGCAAAGATCACCAGGTCGACCGGCCCGATCCGTGCCGGCTCGTCGCTCGCCGTGACGCGCGGCAGGTGCAGCGGCGCGACCGGGCTATCGATGCGCAGGCCCAGCTGCTTCAGGGCGTGCAGGTGCGCGCCGCGCGCGATGAAGACGACTTCCTCGCCCGCCGCCTGCAGCTGGGCGCCGACATAGGCGCCGACGCCGCCCGAACCCATGATCGCGATGCGCATGCCGTGTCTCCTGGTGACCTTGCCCGACCGCTCAGCCGACTCCGTTCAACTCCACCTTGAGCCGCCCGCTACGGGCCCAGGTCTGCAACTCCTCGCCCAGCAGGTGCATGGTGCGCGGATGGCCGGCGGCCCAGTCGGTGTCGATGTGCAGGCTGGCACCGCGCGCGCTGCGCTCCAGGCTGGCGATGCCGTCCGGCACGTCGCTGCGCGCGTGTGCCAGCAAGGCCGCCAGGCGCAGGCAGAGCACCTGCCAGGCGACGGTTTCGTCGGCCAGGTGCGGCAGCTTGCGCAGGTCGCCACGATGGCCGAGCACCAGTTCGGCCACGCGTCGCTGCTGGCTCTGCGAGAAGCCGGGCGCGTCGACGTTGGCGACCAGGTACGCACTGTGGCGGTGGTGGTCGTGATGCGAGACCGCCATGCCGATCTCGTGCAGCGCGGCGGCCCAGCCCAGCTCGCGTACCGGCTCGTCGGGTTGGCTGGCGCCGATGCGCCGGCCCGGCCGCACGCTCGCGTGCAGCGACAGCGCCAGCGCCTGAACCCGCTCGGCCTGCGCCAGGTCGGCGCCGAAGCGCCGTTGCAACTCCTGCACCGAGCGCTCGCGCATGTCGCGCGATGTGGCGCGTTCGGGGTGGGCGATGGCGTCGAGGCGGTCGGCGAGGTCGAAGATCACGCCCTGGCGCAGCGCGCCACGCGCCGGCTGCAGCGCGTCGATGCCGAACTGCATCGCCAGCGTGTAGAGGATCGACAGGCCGCCGCCGAGCACCGCGCGGCGCTCGGGCTTGAGGCCGGGGAGCGCGAGCGCGTCCTGGTGGCCGACCTCGATGCAATGCTCGATGCACCAGCGCAGGCCCTGCGGCGTGATGGCGCCGTCGGTGATGCGGTTGGCCGCCAGCAGCTGCGAGACGGCGCCGACCGTGCCCGAGGAGCCCATCGCCTCGACCCACTGGCCCGGGGCGAAAGGCTGCAAGCCTTCTTCCAACTCCGCGCCGGCGGCCACCTGCGCGGCGCGAAAGCCCCGGGCGGTGAAGCGGCCGTCGGCGAAGTACTTCATCGACAGGCTGACGCTGCCGACATGGAAGCTCTCGGCCACCCGTGGGGTGCGGCCCTGGCCGAGGATCATCTCGGTCGAGCGGCCGCCGATGTCGATCACCAGTCGCGGCCGGTCGCTCGGCTGCAGGTGGGCGACGCCTGCAAAGATCAGGCGCGCCTCCTCGCGGCCCGAGACCACCTCGATCGGGTAGCCGAGCACGTCCTGCGCGCGCGCCAGGAAGGCGTCGCGGTTGCCGGCCTCGCGCAGGGTCTGGGTCGCGACGGCGCGCACCTGCTGCATGCCGAAGCCCTGCAGGCGGTCGGCGAAGCGCGACAGGCAGGTCAGGCCGCGCGCCTGCGCGGCCTCGGTCAGCCGGCCGTCGGCATCGAGCCCGGCGCCCAGGCGCACCGTCTCCTTCAGGTAGTCGATGCGCTTGTAGCGGCCACGGGCGAGCTGGCCGATCTCGAGCCGGAAGCTGTTGGAGCCGATGTCGATGGCGGCCAGCAGTTGCATCGCCGGTTGTGCCGGCGCCGCGCCGGCGCTCGCGGCGCGGGCTTCGGGGGTGGAACGGCTGGAGTCGGAAGAACGCATCGAAACGATTGTCCCTGATCGATCGGCGCCCAAGGTGACAGTGGCCCGGCGCCAGCTTCGCCGGTTCCTAGAATGCGGCGGCGCGCCGTGGTTCAACCCTCAGGAGTTCTTGGATGCTGGAGCAGGAAATCGACAAGCCGACCGCCACCCCCGACTACTCTCGACGCGACTTCGTGCGCGCCTCGGTCGGCTCAGGCTTTGCCGCGGCGGTGATGCCGGTGACGGCGCAGACCCTCGTGTCGACCGGCTCCGGGGGCCTGGTCGCCGGCCCGGTGACGATCCCGGTCGGCAGCTTCCAGATGCCGGCCTACCGGGCCCAGCCCGACAAGCCGGCCGGCAAGAACGGCTTCCCGGTGGTGCTGGTGATCAGCGAGATCTTCGGCGTCCACGAGCACATCGCCGACCTCACGCGGCGCCTGGCCCGGCAGGGCTACCTGGCGATCGCGCCCGAGCTGTTCATCCGCCAGGGCGACGCCAAGGCGGCGGTCGACATCCCGACATTGGTCAGGGACGTGATCTCCAAGGTACCCGACGCGCAGGTGATGGCCGACCTCGACGCCACCGCCGCCTGGGCCGCGGCCAACGGCGGCGACGCCACCCGGCTGGCCGCGACCGGCATGTGCTGGGGCGGCCGCATCACCTGGCTCTACGCCGCCCACAACCCGAAGATCGAGGCCGCCGCCGCCTGGTACGGGCGGCTCGTGGGCGAGGCCAGCGCATTGCAGCCCAAGCACCCGATCGACCTGGTCGGCAGCCTCCACGCACCGGTGCTCGGGCTCTACGCCGAGAAGGACGGCGGCATCCCGCTTGACAGCGTCGATAAGATGAAAGCTGCGCTTGCCCAGGGCAGCGCGGCGGCCAGGAAGAGCGAGATCGTGGTCTTCCCCGGCACGCAGCACGGCTTTCTGGCGGACTACCGGCCCAGCTTCGACAGGCAGGCCGCCGAAGATGCCTGGAAGCGCATGCTGGCCTGGTTCGAGGCCAGGGGCGTGGCGTAGAGAATGTTCGCCCCGTCCAGCGACCGCGCCCCACGGCGCGGTCTTTGTTTGTAGACAAGACCTGTTCATGAATCTCGCGGATCCCTCGTTCACCCTGCTGTCGATCGTGCTGGCCACGCTGGCCGGGGGCCTGCTCTCCGTGGCGCTCGCGGCCTGGCTGACCTACAGCGTGCTGACGGTGATGGTGCGCCAGCTGGTGAGCCTGTCGGCCGGCCTGCTGCTCGGCACCGCGCTGCTCAACGTGCTACCCGAGGCCTTCGAGAGCGGCGCGGCGCCGGCGCCGCTGTTCGCCACGCTGCTGGCTGGCCTGCTGTTCTTCTTCCTGATCGAGAAGGCGGCGATCTACCGCCACTCGCACCACCACGAGGGCGACGGGCATCACCACCATCATCACTTCGACAGCGAGCAGGCCGGGCGCGCCGGCTTCTCGGTGCTGGTCGGCGACAGCGTCCACAACTTCTGCGACGGCATCATCATCGCCGCCGCCTTCATCGCCGACTGGCACCTTGGCGTGGCGACCGCGGTGGCGATCATCGCCCACGAGATTCCGCAGGAGGTTGGCGACACCATCGTGCTGCTCAACGCCGGCTTCTCGCGCCAGCGCGCACTGGCCTACAACGCGCTGTCGGGCCTGGCGGCGGTGCTGGGCGGCGTGCTCGGCTACTTCATCGTGCGGCCCTTCGAGTGGCTCACGCCCTACCTGCTGGTGATCGCCGCCAGCAGCTTCATCTACGTGGCGGTGGCCGACCTGATCCCGCAACTGCAGCGCCGGCTGGCCTGGCGCGAGACGGCCTCGCAGCTGGCGTGGCTGGGGGTCGGGCTGGTTCTGGCGGCACTGGTGGCGGGCGGGCACGCGCACGAGTCGGGTGCGGCGCGCGACCACGACCACGCTGCGCCGACGCGCTGAGCGCGGCCTCGCCGCAGCGGCCGGCGATCACCGCGGTGGTCGATGCCGCCGTCGCTAAAGCAGGTCAGCCCCCTGCACCGCCTGCAGCACCACGCGCTCCTCGTCGGCCCGCTCGCGCTGGCGCAGCCACCAGACCGCGCCCTTCTTCACCGACCAGGGCTGCTCGATGCCGGCCAGCAGCCAAGCCGCCGTCAGGCCGAGCGTGGGCTGGTGGCCCACCACCAGCACCGGTTCGCCGGCCTGCGGCCATTTCGCGGCTACCAGCAGCGTCTCGACGCTTGCCTCGGGCGCCAGCGCATTGACGGTCTTGTAGGGTCGGCCAAGCGCCTGCGCGGTCTGCTGGCAACGCAGCGCCGGGCTGACGAGGATGCGGGTGCTCTCGGCAAGACGCTGGTTCAGCCATTCGGCCATGCGCTGGGCCTGGCGCTCGCCCTTGGGCGTGAGCGCGCGCTGCAGATCGGTCTGGCCATCGCGCACCAGATGCGCTTCGGCGTGGCGCCAGAGGATCAGGTCCATCCGGGCAAGGCGCCTGGTTCAGGCGCGATGGCGCGCCATCAGCGCCTGCTGGGCACTCGGCCCGTCGCTGCCGACGCGCGTGTAGCTGCCGTCGCTGGCGAGGCTCCAAGCGTCGCGCGCGTCGTGCAGGTAGGGCAGCAGGCACTCGTCGATCAGGCGCTGGCGATGGCGCGCGTCACGCACCGGCCAGGCAAGCTCGACGCGGCGCAGCATGTTGCGGCTCATCCAGTCGGCGCTGCTGAGGTAGAGCGCCTCGTCATCCTCGCCCGCGCCCCAGCGGAAATACAGCACCCGCGTGTGTTCGAGGAAGCGGCCGACGATCGAGCGCACCCGGATCCGCTCGCTGTAGCCTGGCACGCCGGGCGGCAGCATGCAGGCACCGCGCACGATGAGGTCGATCTCGACGCCGGCCTGCGAGGCCGTGGTCAGCGCCGCGATCAGCGCCTCGTCGGTCAGCGCGTTGAACTTGGCGACGATGCGCGCCGGCTTGCCGGCCCGCGCCGCGCGCACCGTGCGCTCGATCATCTTCAGCAGCTGCTGCTGCAGGTGCGCCGGCGCCACCAGCAGCTGGCGCGGCGAGCGCATCTTGGTCAGGCTGGCGAGCTGCTGGAAGACAAGGTCGGCGTCGGCAGTCAGGTCCGGGTCGGCGGTGAGGCAGCCGACGTCGGTGTAGAGCCGCGCGGTCTTGTCGTTGTAGTTGCCGGTGGAGAGGTGAGCGTAGCGGCGCAGCACGGGACCGCGCGCGCCGTCCTCGCGGCGCGTGACGAGCAGCAGCTTGGCGTGGGTCTTGAGGCCGACGATGCCGTACACCACCTGGGCGCCGACGGCCTCGAGCCGTTCGGCCCAGTTGATGTTGGCCTCCTCGTCGAAGCGCGCCTTGAGCTCCACGACCGCCATCACCTCCTTGCCGCGCCGCGCCGCCTCGAGCAGCAGGTCCATCAGCACGCTCTCGCTGCCGGTGCGGTAGATGGTCTGCTTGATCGCCAGCACCTCGGGATCGAGCACCGCCTCGCGCAGGAACTGCACCACCGGCTCGAAGCTCTGGAAGGGGTGGTGCATCAGCACCTCGCCATGCGCGCGCAGGTGGGCGAAGATCGACTCGCCGCGCTTGAGGCCTTTGGGCCACGAGGGCTCGTAGGGCGCGAAGCGAAGCCGGTTGGCATCGGCCTGGTCGATCAGCTGGTTCAGCCGCACCAGGTTGACCGGGCCGTTGACCTTGTAGAGCGCGGCCTCGGGCAGGCCGAACTGCTGGCGCAGGAAGTCGCTCAGCTCGGGCGGGCAGGTGGCCACCACCTCGAGCCGGATCGCCTGCCCGAACTGCCGCGTCGACAGCCCCGAGCGCAGTGCCTGGCGCAGGTTGGTGATGTCGTCCTCGTCGACCTCGAGCTCGGAATCGCGCGTCACGCGGAACTGCGAAAAATGCTCCACCGTGCGGCCGGCGAACAGCTCCTCGAGGTGGGCCCGGATCACGCTGGACAGCAGCACGAAGGCCTGCCGGCCCGGCGCCACCGACTCCGGCAGCCGGATCACGCGCGGCAGCACGCGCGGCACCTTGACGATCGCGATGCGGCCCTCGCCGCCGTAGGCGTCCTTGCCGCCGAGCTTGGCGATGAAGTTCAGCGACTTGTTGGCGACCAGCGGGAAGGGATGCGCCGGATCGAGCCCGACCGGCACCAGCAGCGGCCGCACCTGCTTCTGGAAGAAGTTGTCGACCCAGCGCCGCTGCGCCTCGTTGCGGTCGGCGTGGTTGAGGATCACGATGCCGGCGCCGTGCAGCGCCGGCATGACCTGGTCGTTGAAGGCGGCGTACTGCTCGTCGATCAGTTGGTGGGCGATGGTCGCCACATGCGCCAAGTCATGTTCGGTGACGCCGCTGCCCGGGATGCGCGAGAGCTCGAGCACGTCGGCGAAGCGGACCTCGAAGAACTCGTCGAGATTGCTCGAGACGATGCAGATGTAGCGCAGCCGCTCGAGCAGCGGCACGTCCTCGCGCAGCGCCTGCGCCAGCACGCGTCGGTTGAACTCGAGGATCGCGCGCTCGCGGTTGAGCAGCGCCGGCGGCGATGCGGCCGGCGGCAGCGCGACCTCGGAGAGAACGGCATTCATACCCTGAGTCTATGGAAGATTCGCGACGATTAAGTGACACCCTGGCCCGGCGTCCGTCTCGCCCAGAAAAATAGGCCCGCAACCGCCGTGGCGGTCGCGGGCCTTGTCCCGTGCATCGGCGTCGCGCCAGGCGGCACCGGCCGCACCCCGGATCAGAAGCTGTGACTGATGCCGAGGGCGACGACCGAGGTCTTGGAGTTGGGGAAGGAGCCGTTGAGGATCACCCCGGTGCGCAGCGACGGCGTCGAATCGGCGTCGGCGATCGCGAACTGTGCGTAGATCACGGTGCGCTTGGAGATCGCGTAGTCGTTGCTGATGACGAACGTGCTGGTCTTGTCGCCCGAGACCTTCTTGTCCTTGCCGTAGTAGTAGGTCGCGTTGAAGGTGTTCATCGCGTTCCAGGCCCAGTCGAAGCCGATGCCGTAGAAATCGACCTCGTGGGTCTCGATGCCGAAGTCGTCCTCGGTCGCGTGCTGATAGCTGCCCTTGATCGTGAAGCCACCCAACGGCACCGCCAGGCCCAGCATGTAGTGCGTGGTGCCATCGCTGTCGGAGTTGGCGGCATCGATCTCCTGGTAGGAGCCCGAGACCACGACCGGCCCGGTGTAGCTGGCGCCAAGGGTCATCGTGCGCCCCGTGCCCTCGCCCGCCGCGAGCAGCGCGCCCACGTACACCGGCCCGAAGTTGCCGCTGTAGGACACGGCGTTGCCGATGAAGATCCCGAGGTCGTTGACGGTGTTGTTGGTCGGGTTCTGGTTCAGCGCGTAGGGGTAGAGGCCGGAGAGGTTTTCCTTGAAGGCGCGCGGTTCGGTGCCGAGGTTGGCGAGAATCGCCGGGCTGTACTGGCGGCCCATCGTCACCGCACCCCAGTCGCTCTTGACGCCGACGTTGGCCTGGCGTCTGAAGGCCTGGCCGGTGCGGGCGCCCAGGCCGTTGTCGGTGAAGAAGTGGGCCTCGAGGTTGAAGAAGGCCTTCAGCCCGCTACCGAGGTCTTCGGTGCCCTTCATGCCCCAGATGCTCGGACGGATGCCGCCATTGGCGAGTTCGTAGAGATCGTCATCGATCGTGCCGGTCTTGGTGCTGTATTGCAGTGCCGCATCGAGACGCCCGAACAGCGTGACGTTCGACTGCGCACTGGCACCGGTGGCCGCGGCCGCCAGTGCCGCGCTGACGATCAGCGACCGACGGACGGTCGCAAGGCTGGTTCTCTTGCTCATCGTGTCTCCTCGTACGGGATCGATCCCTGTTGTTTCATCGTCGGTCGCGGTTGGTTCCGCGCCGACGCACGGGCAATCGCTATGCCAGTGCGCACCGCCGGCGCCGGATTCGCAGCACCGACGCGGCATTCGAGGCACGCTCAGCCGCCACGACGCCGGCGCGCGGGGAGCCTCCGACGCCGCCCGGAGCAGGCCGGCGCAGCACGCCGGCGGCGCGCATCGCGCCACACACTGAGGCGACGCGGTCACACACTGACATTGGGGTGTCCCGTTTGGCGACACCGGGGCGACGCGCTCCCGCGCCGCCCGATTCAGCGCAGCGGCATGCTCGACGCGCTCGAGTCCGCCCCGCGGGCGGCGAGTCGCGCGCTCGCCGGCACATTTGCCGGGACCAGGTGGGCAATGAAGCGGTCGCAGACCGCGGCCCAGTCGAAGCCGAGCGCACGCTCGCGCGCCGCCTGCCGCGACACCAGCAGCGCCTGGCGCGCGGCGGCCTGAAGATCGGCGTGCAGCACGCCGCCGTTGCGGCCGTCATGGTGCTCGCCGATCACGTCGAGCGGGCCGGCCTCGGGGTAGGCCGCCACCGGCGTGCCGCAGGCCATGGCCTCGAGCATCACGAGGCCGAAGGTCTCGCTGCGACTCGGAAAGACGAACACGTCGGCGCCGCTGTAGATCGCCGGCAAATGCTCGCGGGCGACCACGCCGCGCCAGTGCACCTGTGGGTACCTTTTCTTCAGCGCCGCCTCGAGCGGACCGACGCCGTAGACCAGCTTGCTGCCCGGCAGCTCGAGCTCGAGGAAGGCCTCGAGGTTCTTCTCGTAGGACACGCGCCCCACGTACAGCCACACGGGTCGCGGCAGCCCGAGATCGGCGCCGGGCACCGGCTTGAACAGCTCGAGATCGACGCCATGCGACCAGCGACGCAGCTTCGCGAAGCCATGCTGCTGCAGGATCTTCAGCATGCCCTCGGCCGGCACCATCACGCCGGAGGACGGCGCGTGGAAGCGCCGGAACCAGGCGTAGCCCCAGCGCTGCGGCACACGCAGCGCCTTGGCCAGGATGTCCGGAAAGCGGGTGTGGAAGGCGGTCGTGAACGCCAGGCCGCGCCGGCGCGCGTAACGCCGCGCGGCGCCGCCGAGCGGGCCCTCGGTGGCAATGTGGATCGCGTCGGGCCGCAGCGCGTCGAGCCGGCGCGCCAACTGCGTGTAGGGCAGGATCGACAGCTCGATCTCGCGGTAGCCCGGGCACGGGATGCGGCGAAAGGTCGAGGGCTCGATGACCTCGACCTCGATGCCGCGCGCCTTCAGTCCCTCGACCAGCTCGACCAGGGTGGTGACGACGCCGTTGACCTGGGGCTTCCAGGCGTCGGTGACGATGGCGAGCGTGCGGATCGGCTGCATGGCTTCAGTCGGTTTGCGCGGTTTCGGCCAGGCGCCGGGTCCGTGCCTGGTGCGCCGGAGCGGCGCGCTGGCTCCAGTCGACGATCTCGAGCCTGCCGTCGGCGTGCTCGACCAGCGCGGTCAGGCTCTCGACCCAGTCGCCGTCGTTGGCGTAGAGGATGCCGTCGATCATGCGCAGCTCGGCATGGTGGATGTGGCCGCAGACCACGCCATCGGCGCCGCGCTTGCGGGCCTCGCGCGCCACCGCCATCTCGAAGTCGCCGATGAAGCTCACCGCACGCTTGACCTTGAGCTTGAGGTACTTCGAGAGGCTCCAGTAGGGCAGGCCCAGGCGCGCGCGCAGCGAGTTGAAGCCGCGGTTGAGCCGCAGCGTGAACTCGTAGGCCGAGTCGCCGACATAGGCCAGCCACTTGGCGCACTGGATGACGCCGTCGAAGTAGTCGCCGTGCGTGATCCACAGGCGCTTGCCGTCGGCGGTGGTGTGCATCGCATCCTCCAGCACCTCGATGCCACCGAACTCGTGGTCGAAGTACTTGCGCGCGAACTCGTCGTGGTTGCCGGGCACGAAGACCACCCGCGTGCCCTTGCGCGCCTTGCGCAAGAGTTTCTGCACCACGTCGTTGTGGCTCTGCGGCCAGTACCAGCTGCGCCGCAGTTGCCAGCCGTCGACGATGTCGCCGACCAGGTAGAGCGTCTCGCAGTCGAGCTGGCGGAGAAAGTCGAGCAGGGCCTCGGCCTGGCAGCCGGGGGTGCCTAGGTGGACGTCGGAGATCCAGGCGGTGCGCACGCCGAGCCTGTCGGGCGCGGGCGGCTCGGCTGGCGGCGGCTCCAGCGGCGCCGGCCGGGCCACAGCGCCCGCGACCATCGGCGCGGCGCGCGGCCCCCATGCCCTGAACGAGATCGCTGTCCAACTCATGGACCGCCAGAATGGCCCGTCGGCGTGACAGGGCGACGACAATCACAGGACGTCGCAGGCACGCGACGCCGGGAGGCCGATGCAAGCTCGATCGCCACTGCACCCCATGTCGCAGCGCGCGCTGCGGCGGCGCGCCATGCTGGGCGCCGGCTGCGGCCTGCTGGCGGGTTTATCGCAGCCCGCTGCGTCGGCGCCGCCGGCCGCCGAAGCATGGATCGAGGCCTGGGTCGAACTGAGCGAACCGGTGGCGGCGGCCAGTTCGGCGCCGCAGGCCGCCGCGAACCAGCGTGTGGCTGACCAGCAGGAGCGCGTCGGGCGCGCACTCGCTGAATTGGGCGTGGTCGAGCTGGCACGCGTGCGCCATGCGCGCAACGCGATCGCGGTGCGCATGCCGGCCGGCAAGCGCGAGCAGGTGCTTGCCATTCCGGGCGTGGTCGGGCTGCGCACGACGCGCAGCCTGCATCCGCCGCGGCCGTCGAGCGCGGCATCGCTCTAGGGGGTCACAGGGTCCAGCACCGTTGACGCCCCTGCGCGCGGCGTGATCCATTTCACGCCTGCCCAGGCCCGACGGCGACGGCTCCCCAAAAGGGAGCCGTCGCCGTTGACGGTCCGGACCACCGACAACCCACTGGAGAGAACCCCCATGAAGCGAGCGTTGAAGGCCATCCTGGCCACCGTGGCGGGCTGCGTGCTGGCCGCCTGCGGTGGCGGCGGAGGCGAGGAGTCCGTCGATCGGAGCGCAAGCCCGCAGGCCACCGGTATGCGCGAGGGCAAGACCCTGCGCGCGCCGGTCGCGGTGCCAGGCGGCGCCATCACCGAACGCATCGACTCGCGGCTGCGCAACGCCCGAGGCCCGGTCAATGTCTGGGTGTCGCTCGACCAGCCTTCCGTGGCGCGCAAGCGCGCCGACCTGGCCGAACTCGGTGGCAGCGACCAGCTCGACGGCCGCGCGGCCCGCACCGATGGCAACCTGCGCCAGCCGGGCATGGAGCACAGGCGCCAGATCAAGGCCTCGCAGGACGCACTCGCGGCCCAGCTGCAGTCAATGGGCGGCAAGGAGCTCGGCCGCGTGCAGATGGCGCACAACGCGATCGCCATGCGGGTCGACGCGGCGCGGCTCTCGGAGATCGCTGCGCTGTCCGGCGTGGCCAAGGTCAGGCCGGTCATCAACTACGAGCTGGACCTGTCGGAAACCGTGCCCTACGTCGGCGGCACCGCGGTGCAGGCCATGGGCTTTGACGGCACCGGCGTGCGCGTCGCGGTGCTGGACTCGGGCATCGACTACACACACCGCAACCTGGGTGGTGCCGGCAACGCCGCGGCCTACGCGGCGGCCTATGGCGCCAATCCTGCCGATCCGAAGAACACAACCCGCGACGGCCTGTTCCCGACCGCCAAGGTGGTGGACGGCTATGACTTCGTCGGCGAAGACTGGCCCAACAGCCCCGAGGCCGGCGACCCCGACCCGATCGACTTCCAGGGCCACGGCTCGCACGTCGCCGACATCATTGCCGGCGCCAGCCTCGACGGCACCCACAAGGGCATGGCACCGGGCGCCAAGCTGGTGGCGGTCAAGGTCTGCAGCGCGGTCGCAACCTCCTGCAGCGGCGTCGCGCTCCTCCAGGGCATGGACTTCGCGATCGATCCCAACGGCGACGGCGACACCAGCGATGCGGTCGACGTCATCAACATGTCGCTCGGATCGAGCTACGGCCAGGTCGAGGACGACCTGACGCTGGCGGCGGTCAACGCGGTCAAGCTCGGCGTGGTGGTGGTCGTGTCGGCCGGCAATTCGGCCGACCGGCCCTACATCGTCGGCTCGCCGTCGATCGGCGAGGGCGTGATCAGCGTCGCCCAGACGCAGGTGCCGAGCGCCGCGGCCTATCCGGCCAAGGTCAATGCTCCGGCGGCCATCGCCGGGATCTACAGCAACACCGCGACACTGGACTTCGCGCCGATCGGCGGCGGAGCCACTGGCGATGTAGTCGCCGTAGGCCTGGCCTGCCCGGGCGGCCCAGCACTGCCAAACCTGAGCGGCAAGATCGCGCTCATCGATCGCGGCACCTGCTCCGTCAGCCTCAAGATCGACCTCGCCGCCAAGGCCGGCGCCGTCGGTGCCCTGCTCGCGCTGGTGGCGCCGGGCGACGCGGTCAGCTTCAGCTACGGTGGCGGCGACACCTTCGTGCCGAGCCTCGTGATCCAGCAATCGCTGGGCAACGCGATCAAGAGCCAGCTGACGGCCGGCCAGACGGTCAACGTCTCGATCTCGGCGTCGAGCGCGATCCCGCTGTCGGGCAGCATGGTCGGCAGTTCGTCGCGCGGGCCGTCGGTCAGCGACCAGCGCATCAAGCCGGAGATCGGCGCGCCGGGTGCCTCGATGTCGGCAGTGGCCGGCTCCGGCGACGGCGAGGAAGCCTTCGGCGGCACCTCGGGCGCGGCACCGATGGTCTCGGGCGCCGCGGCGCTGCTGGTGCAGGCCTTCCCGGACCGCTCACCGGTCAAGATCAAGGCCATGCTGATGAACAGCGCCGAGACCGCGGTCTACACCAACCCGGCGGTCGCGCCGGGCGTGCTGGCGCCGATCACGCGCATCGGTGCTGGCGAGTTGCGGGTCGATCGCGCCCTCAAGCTCAACGCGGCGGCCTGGAACCCGGAGTCGAGCGCGGCCGCGCTGTCCTTCGGCGCCGAGGAGGTCGACAAGTCGACGGTGCTGGTCAAGAAGCTGCGCGTGCGCAACTTCAGCAACCAGTGGCGCGAGTACAGCGTCACGCCGAGCTTCCGCTACGCCGACGACGAGGCCAGCGGCGCGGTGCGCGTGTCCGCACCGTCCAAGGTGCGGATCGCGCCCCGCGGCAGCGAGGACATCGAGGTCAAGCTGCGCATCGACCCGAGCAAGCTGCCGAGTTGGACGCTCAATGGCGGCAGCCAGGGCGGCAACGGCGCCCTGCTCAACGGCCCCGAGTTCGACGGCTACGTCACGCTGACCCAGGGCGCCGAGAAGCTGTCGGTTCCCTGGCATGTTCTGCCGCGCAAGGCCTCGCGCACCGATGCGCAGATCATCGGCCTGGGCAAGCTGCAGCCGACGCTGAAATTCTCGAACAAGGGCGCCGAGTACGGTGACTTCGATGTCTTCTCGCTGACCGGCACGAGCAAGAAGATCCCGAACAGCGAACTGCCGCAGCCGGGCGACAACTTCGCGCTGATCGACCTGCGTGCGGTGGGCGTTCGCCACCTCCCGGCGGCGATCTTCGGTGCCGACTATCTGGAGTTCGCGATCAGTTCCACCGGCCGGCGAGCCCATCCGAACTACCCGGCCGGCTTCGAGGTCGACATCGACACCAACGGCGACGGTGTTCCGGACTTCGCCGTGTTCAACCAGGAGCAGGGAACGTTTGCCTCCACCGGCGTGAACCTGGTCTACGTCCTGAACCTCGCAACTGGCGGCGCTGCCACGGCGTACTTCTATACCGACGCCGACCTGAACTCGGGCAACCGGATCTTGACGGTGCCGCTGGGCGCGCTTGGTGTTGCGCCGGGCGTGACCCTCGGCTTCACGGTGTTTGCCTATGACAACTACTTCACCGGCAGCACCACCGACGTGATCGACGGCATGCGCTTCACGCCGGGCAGTCCGCGCTTCAGCGTGGTTGGTGGCGAGCCCTACGGCTCCGTCGCACCGGGCACCAAGCCTGAGCTCGGCCTGCAGGTGGCGACCCAGCCCGACACCAAGAGCAACGAGTCCGGCGTGCTGGTGATGTACCGGCGCAATGCCGGGGCCGAAGCCGACGTGCTGAAGGCGCGCTGAGCGACGGCGACAGTCGTTCCCAACTGAAAGGGCCGCGCAAGCGGCCCTTTTTTTGCTGGCGGCGGCCTGAGGCTAGTGCGCCTGCTCCCAGTTCGGCCCGACGCCGACCTCGGCCAGCAGCGGCACCTTCAGCTGCGCCACGCCCGCCATCAGGCGGGGAATCTCGACCCGCGCCCACTCGAGTTCCGCCTCGGGCACCTCGAGCACCAGTTCGTCGTGCACCTGCATGATCATCTTCGTCGCCCGGTTCTCGGCTTCGAGCGCGCCCTGCACCGCGATCATCGCCAGCTTGATCAGGTCGGCCGCGGTGCCCTGCATCGGCGCGTTGATCGCCTGCCGTTCGGCGCCGGTGCGACGCGGGCCGTTGGGGCTGTTGATCTCGGGCAACCAGAGGCGCCGACCGAACACCGTCTCGACATAGCCCTGGGCCTTGGCCTGCAGCCGCGTCTCGTCCATGTAGCGCCTGACGCCGGCAAAGCGCGCGAAGTAGCGGTCGATGTAGTCCTTGGCGGCCTTGGTCTCGATGCCGAGGTTGCTGGCCAAACCGAAGGCGCCCATGCCGTAGATCAGGCCGAAGTTGATGACCTTGGCGTAGCGCCGCTGCTCCGAGCTGACTTGGTCGACCGCCACGCCGAAGACCTCCGAGGCCGTCGCGCGGTGCACGTCGATGCCGTCGGCAAAGGCCTTGAGCAGCACCTCGTCCTCGCTGATGTGGGCCATGATGCGCAACTCGATCTGCGAGTAGTCGGCGCTCAGGATCTTCGATCCTGGCGGCGCAACAAAGGCCTCGCGCACGCGTCGGCCCTCGGCGGTGCGGATCGGGATGTTCTGCAGGTTCGGGTCGTTGCTCGCCAGCCGCCCGGTCACCGCCACCGCCTGCGCGTAGTTGGTGTGCACGCGGCCGGTGTCGGGGTTCACCATCAGCGGCAGCTTGTCGGTGTAGGTGCCCTTGAGCTTGCTCAGCGAGCGGTGCTCGAGCAGCTTGGCCGGCAGCGGATAGTCGGCCGCCAGTTCGGTCAGCACGTCCTCGTCGGTGCTCGGCGCGCCGCTGGCGGTCTTCTTCTTGGCCGGCAGGCCGAGCTTGTTGAACAGGATCTCGCCGATCTGCTTGGGGCTGCCCAGGTTGAAGGGCTGGCCGGCCAGCGCATGGGCCTCGGCTTCGAGGGCGACCATGCGCTCGGCCAGTTCGCGGCTCTGCTGCTGCAGCAGCGCGGCGTCGATCAGCACGCCGTGACGCTCGATGGTCTGCAGCACGCGCGCGGTCGGCAGCTCGATCTGCTCGTACACGTAGCGCAGCTTGCTGTCGCGCTCCAGCCGCGGCCACAGCGCCTCGTGCACATGCAGCGTCATCTCGCTGTCCTCGCCCGAATACTGCGTGGCGATCTCGACGCTGACCTGGGCGAAGGGGATCTGCTGCGCGCCCTTGCCCGCCACCTGCTCGTAGCTCAGGCCCTTGCGGCCAAGGTGGCGCTCGGCCAGGCTCTCCAGGCTGTGCGGCTTGTGGGCCTCGAGCACATAGCTCTGCAGCAGCGTGTCGTGGGCGATGCCGCGCAGCGCGATGCCGTGGTTGGCGAACACGTGGCCGTCGTACTTGAGGTTCTGGCCGACCTTGGGACGGCCGGCGTCCTCCAGCCAGGGCTTCAGGCGCGCCAGCACCTCGTCCAGCGGCAACTGCTCGGGCGCGCCGGGGTAGTTGTGGGTCAGCGGGATGTAGCAGGCCTCGCCCGGCTTCACGCTGAACGACAGGCCGACGATGCGCGCGCGCATCGGCTCCAGCGAATCGGTCTCGGTATCGAGCGCGACCAGCGGCGCAGCTCGAATGCGGCCGAACCAGTCCTCGAAGTCGGGCCAGTCGAGCACGGCCACATGCGAGGTCTCGCCCACCTCGGGCAGCGCCGGCAGGTCGCCCTCGTCCTCGTTGCTGGCGGCAAAGAGGCCATGGCTGCGCGCCGGCGCCGGGCTCGCGTCGGCCGGCTCGATGCCGCTGGCGCGCTCCAGCTCGCGCTTGAAGGTGCGCAGGCCCAGCCGCGTGTAGAAGGCCAGCAGCGCCTCGACCTGCGGCCGGCCGAAGCCCAGCGCCTCGATCGAGGGCCAGCCCGGCAGGTGCCCGGCGAGGTCGCAGTCGGTCTTGACCGTCACCAGCCGGCGCCCCATCGGCAGCCAGTCGAGCGCCTTGCGCAGGTTCTCACCGGCCACACCCTTGACCGAATCGGCATTGGCGATCACGCCGTCGAGCGAGCCATGCTCGGCGATCCACTTGGCAGCAGTCTTGGGGCCGACCTTCTCGACGCCCGGCACGTTGTCGACCGCATCGCCCATCAAGGTGAGGTAGTCGACGATGCGATCCGGCGGCACACCGAACTTGGCGAGCACGCCGGCCTCGTCGAGCTTCTCGGCGCTCATCGTGTTGACCAGCGTCACTTGCGGGTTGACCAGTTGCGCCAGGTCCTTGTCGCCGGTGGAGACGACCACCTGGTGTCCGCTGGCGGCACCCACCGCGGCCAGCGTGCCGATCACGTCGTCGGCCTCGATGCCGGGCACCTCCAGCACCGGCCAGCCGAGTAGCCGCACCACCTCGTGGATCGGCGCGATCTGCGCCGCCAGCTCGGGCGGCATTGGCGCGCGCTGGGCCTTGTACTCGGCGTAGAGATCGTCGCGAAAGGTCTTGCCCTTGGCGTCGAAGACGCAGGCCGCATGCGCGGCCGGGTATTCCTGGCGCAGCTTCTGCAGCATCGAGACGATGCCCTGGATCGCGCCGGTCGGCTCGCCGCCGGGGCCGCGCAGGTCGGGCAGCGCGTGGAAGGCGCGGTAGAGGTAGCTGGAGCCGTCGACCAGCAGCAGGGTCGTCGGATGGCTGGCCGCCGGGCTCGGCAGCGAGGAGTTGGTGTCGCTCATCCGCGCATTGTGCGGGCCTACAATCAAGACATGCCCTCGATCCAGCTCCGTTCCGTCGTCGTGGCCCTGTTCTCGCTCGGCGCCGCCCAGTTCGCCGCGGCCCAGACCGCCGCCGCCAGCGCACCGGCGCCGGCCTCGGCCCCGGCCGAATCGACGGCCGAGTCGAAGGGCACCGTCGAACCCAAGGTGCAGCGCAGCGTGGTCGAGGACGACAACGCCAAGATCGAAGAACTGCGCGTGCGTGGCGCCGTCAAGAGCATCACCGTCACCTCCAAGCTCGCCCCCGGTCTCAGCTACGAGGTGGTGCCGGTCGACGCCGGCCGCAACCAGAACCCCGGTCCGACCAACGACCGCGGCTCCACCGGCAAGAGCGTGTTCCGCGTGCTGTCGTTCTGAGCCCCCGCGACGGCGCGGTTGGCTGCGACGGCCATGGCGGTCTTTACCGAGGTTCATTTCGATGAGGCGGCCGCGCTCGCGGCGCGGCTCGGCCTCGGCCGGCTGCTGACGCTCAAACCCATCTCGGCCGGCATCGAGAACACCAACTACTTCGCCAGCTGCGAACGTGGCGAGTACGTTCTCACCGTCTTCGAGCGCCTCACGGCCGAGCAGTTGCCGTTCTACCTGCACCTGATGAAGCACCTGGCGCAGCGCGCTGTTCCCGTGCCCGAACCGCAGGCCGACGCGAGCGGCGAGATCCTGCACAACTTGGCCGGCAAGCCCGCTGCGATCGTCGACCGCCTGCGTGGCGGCCACGCGCGGGCGCCCGACGTCGATCATTGCGAGCAGGTCGGCGCGATGCTGGCCCGCATGCACCTGGCCGGGCTCGACTATCCGCGCCACCAGCCCAACCTGCGCGGCCTGCCCTGGTGGGACGAGACGGTGCCGTTGGTGCATCCCTTCCTGAGCGAGGCCGAGCGGACGCTGGTCGACACCGAACAGGCCTACCAGCACGAGCTCGCGCGCGGCGCGGCCCATGCGCGGCTGCCACGCGGCCCGATCCATGCCGATCTGTTCCGCGACAACGTGATGTTCGAGACCGGCGCCGATGGCCGCGACCGGCTGTCGGGCTTCTTCGACTTCTACTTCGCCGGCGTCGACAGCTTCGGCTTCGACATCGCGGTCTGCCTCAACGACTGGTGCATCGACCTCGCCACCGGCCGCCTCGACGAGGCGCGCGCCGAAGGCTTCGTCGCCGCCTACGACGCGGTGCGCCCGCTCAGCGGCGACGAACGACGCCTGATGCCGGCGCTGCTGCGCGCGGCGGCCTTCCGCTTCTGGCTCTCGCGGCTGTGGGACCTGCACCTGCCGCGCGACGCCGCGCTGCTGACGCCGCACGACCCGCGCCATTTCGAGCGCGTGCTGCGCGAGCGCATCGCGCGCCCCTGGCATCCGGGAGCCTCGCTGGCATGAGCGTCACCGTGAGACTCAAGCCCGTTCCCGCGCGCCAGGGCCTGGCGTGGGTGCGCGAAGGCTTTCGCAACTTTTTTCGCCAGCCACTGGGCTACACCGCGATCTTCTCGGTGGTCGGCGTCGCGGTGCTGCTGTTGCTGCAGATCCCGCTGGTCGGTGCCTTCGCGGCACTGGCGCTGATGCCGGCCGCGACGCTCGGCTTCATGGCCGCAGGCCGCGCCCAGCGCGACGGCAAGCTGGTGCATCCGGGCCAACTGCTCCAGCCCTGGCGCGACCCTGCCGTGCGCTCGGCCCTGTTGCGCCTGGGCGTGGTCTACGCGATCGCCGCCTATGTGTCGGCGATCCTGATCTCGCTGTTCGACGGTGACGCCTTCGAGACCACGTTCGAAACGCTGGCCAAGGGCGAGGCCGGCGGCGAGGCGCTGCAGTCCGGAGCCTTCCAGTTCAGCCTGCTGCTGCGCCTCGGGCTGGCCAGCCTGATGTCGCTGGTGTTCTGGCACGCGCCCGCCCTCGTGGCGTGGAACCACCAGCCGCTGGCCAAGGCCCTGTTTGCCAGCACCCTGGCCTGCTGGCGCGCGCTGGGCGCCTATGCGCTGATGGGCGCAGCCTGGTTCGGCGTGCTGATGCTGTTCATGACGCTGGCCCAGATCTTCTTCGTGCTGATCGGCAACCCGCAGGGCGTGTTCCTGGCGGCGATTCCGGCCGGGCTGATGTTCTCGACCGCCTTCTATGCCTCGCTGTTTGCGACCTATGCGGACAGCTTCGAAACCGAAGCGGCGGCGCCGATCGACAATTGAAGGCGCGCGGCGCGACGCCATCGCGCGGAGGTGGTGACCATGCTTCAACTCAGACCCGGCTGCGAGTGCTGCGACAGGGACCTGCCGCCCGACTCCGAGGACGCGCGCATCTGCTCCTTCGAGTGCACCTTCTGCGCGGCCTGCGCCGCGGCGCTGCCGGGCGGCCTGTGCCCGAACTGCGGCGGCGAACTGCTCAGGCGGCCGCGGCGGCCGGCGAACAAGCTGGCAGCCAACCCGGCCTCGACGCAGCGCGTCTACAAGCCGACCGGTTGCGGCAAGGGAGCATGACGATGCAAGGCACCCATGCCCTGCTCGTGATCGACATGCAACGCGGCGCCTTCGATGGTGAAGCCTGCGAGCCGATCAGCGGCGCCGAGGCCCTGCTGGCGAACACGCACGCGCTTGTCGACGCGGCCCGCGCCGGTGGCGTGCCGGTGCTCTTTGTGCAGCACCTTGAGAACGAAGGCGTGTTCGTGGCGGGCTCGGCACGCGCGGACATCCACACGACATTGAGCCCTGCCGCGGACGAGCCGACCATCACCAAGCGCGCCTCCAGCGCCTTCGAAGACACCGACCTCGCGGCCAGGCTCGAGAGTCTTGGTGCGCGCGAGCTCATCGTCAGCGGCCTGCAAAGCGAGTTCTGCGTCTTCAACACCGCGCGCGCCGCCCTCGAACTCGGCTTTGTGGTGCGGATTGCCAGCGACGCTCATTCAACCTGGCCGAGCAGCGAAAAAAGTGCGTCGGCCATCGCGGCCCGCATCAATGCCGAGTTGCAGGTTCGTGGCGCGGTGCTGGCCAGCACCGCCGCACTCGTCGCCAGCCTGCGCGGCTAGCCCAAGCTCAGTCGCCGCGCTCGGGCGGCTCCGGCAACAGGCAGGCCTCGATCACCTGCAGCTGGTTGTCGCGCGCAAAGTTCATCACGAAGTCCCAGGCCATCGGCTCCAGGCTCTTGAGCGCCTCGCTGACGACCACGCACTTCACGCCGTCGATCACGTTGGGCACGCAGTACGGCGAGTAGCCGATCGCGGCCGCGCGGCCACCGAGCGAGCCGCCGGGGCGGAACGAGGACATCGCGCCCGCCAGCCGCTCGGCCCAGTCGCTGGGGCGAAAGGTGCGGCCATCCAGGGTACGGCCCTGGATGAAGACTTCGCGGGGTTTGTTCGGCGGGGTGGACATCGGTTGGCGTGGCTCCGGTGCAGCCTTTGAGGGCCGCTGCAGCCGGCACAGCCTCGTATTGTCGCTCAGCGTGTTGCGCCGCAGCAGAGGCTGGAATCGGCCGCCTAGAATTGCCGCTCGCCCTTTCACATGCCTGACCGAGGACGCCCGGATGAACGCTCCCGAAAAGATGACGGCCGCGCCCGCGGCGCCCGCCACGCGCCCGATGCCGCATGTTCTGGACACCTACGGCCGCCTGCCCTTCGCGCTCTCGCACGGCCGCGGCTGCCAGGTCTGGGACACCGAGGGCCGCGAGTACCTCGACGCGCTTGGCGGCATCGCCGTCAACACCCTGGGCCACGCCCATCCGCGCCTGGTGGCGGCGATCGCCGACCAGGCCGGCAAGCTGATCCACACCTCCAACTACTACCAGGTGCCGCTGCAGGAGCAGCTCGCGGCCAAGCTTTGCGAGTTCTCCGGCCTGGCCGGCGCCTTCTTCTGCAATTCGGGGCTCGAGGCCAACGAGGCGGCGATCAAGATCGCGCGCAAGATCGGCCACGACCGCGGCATCGAGACGCCGGAGATCGTCGTCTACGAGCGCGCCTTCCACGGCCGCTCGATCGCGACCCTCTCGGCCACCGGCAACCCCAAGGTGCAGGCCGGCTTCGGGCCGCTGGTGCCGGGCTTCGTGCGGGTGCCGCTGAACGACCTGGACGCGATCCGCGCGGTGGCCGCGAGCAACAAGAACGTCACCGCGGTCTTCCTCGAGACCATCCAGGGCGAAGGCGGCGTCAACCCGGCGCGCATCGAGTACCTGCAGGGCCTGCGCCAGATCTGCGACGAGCAGGGCTGGCTGCTGATGCTCGACGAGGTGCAGTGCGGCATCGGCCGCACCGGCAAGTGGTTCGCCCATCAGTGGGCCGGCATCCGGCCCGACGTGATGCCGCTCGCCAAGGGCCTGGGCTCGGGCGTGCCGGTCGGCGCGGTGGTGGTCGGCGAGCGCGCGCTCAAGGTGCTCGGCCCGGGCAACCACGGCAGCACCTTCGGCGGCAACCCGCTGGCGATGCGCGCCGGCGTCGAGACGCTGGCGGTGATGGAAGAAGACCGCCTGCTCGACAACGCCGCCAAGGTCGGCGCCGTGCTGAGCGCAGCGCTCACGCGCGAGCTGGGCAAGGAGGCCGGGCTGGTCGAGATCCGCGGCGCCGGGCTGATGATCGGCGTCGAGCTCGACCGTCCCTGCGGCGCGCTGGTCGGCCGCGCGGCCGAGGCCGGGCTGCTGATCAGCGTGACCGCCGATCGCGTGATCCGGCTGGTACCGCCGCTGATCATCACTGCGGCCGAGGCCGAGCGCGTGGCGGCGATCCTCGGGCCGCTGGTGCGCAAGTTCCTCGCCGAAGCGCCGGCCGCCGCCTGAGGCCATGAAGATGAAACCCGCCTCCAGCCTGATCCGCCACTACCTGCAGTTCAAGGACCTGCGGAGCGAGGAGTACGCCTATCTCTTCGAGCGCGCCGCGATCATCAAGCGCCGCTTCAAGAACTACGAGAAGTACACGCCACTGGTCGACCGCACGCTGGCGATGATCTTCGAGAAGGCCAGCACCCGCACCCGCGTCAGCTTCGAGGCCGGCATGTACCAGATGGGCGGCTCGGTGGTGAACCTCACCAGCGGCGACAGCCAGCTCGGCCGCGCCGAGCCGGTCGAGGACTCGGCGCGTGTGATCAGCCGCATGGTCGACCTGGTGATGATCCGCACCTTCGAGCAGGACCGCATCGAGCGCTTCGCGGCGCATTCGCGGGTGCCGGTGATCAACGGCCTGACCAACGAGTTCCATCCCTGCCAGATCCTGGCCGACCTCTTCACCTACATCGAGCAGCGCGGCACCAACGCGCGCGGCGTGATCGACCCCGGCTGCCTGCGCGGCAAGGTCGTGGCCTGGGTCGGCGA
The DNA here is from genome assembly GCF_004217215.1 of Rivibacter subsaxonicus. Taxonomy (GTDB): domain Bacteria; phylum Pseudomonadota; class Gammaproteobacteria; order Burkholderiales; family Burkholderiaceae_C; genus Rivibacter; species Rivibacter subsaxonicus. Next base: position 909,100 of record NZ_SHKP01000004.1, on the reverse strand, counting down.
CGGCAACAACATGGCCAACACCTGGCTGCAGGCAGCCGAGACGCTCGGCTTCAAGGTCCATGTCAGCACGCCCTCGGGCTACGAGATCGACCCGCACGTGGCCGGCATCTCCGACCTCGGCTGCTACCGCGTCTTCAAGGACCCGATGGCGGCCTGCGCCGGCGCCCACCTGGTGACGACCGATGTCTGGACCAGCATGGGCTTCGAGGCCGAGAACGAGGCCCGGCGCGCCGCCTTCGCCGACTGGCGCGTCGACGCCGAGATGATGGCGGCGGCCCAGCCCGACGCCCTCTTCATGCACTGCCTGCCGGCGCATCGCGGCGAGGAGGTCACGGCCGAGGTCATCGACGGACCGCAGAGCGTGGTCTGGGACGAGGCCGAGAACCGCATGCACGTGCAGAAGGCGCTGATGGAGTACCTGGTGCTGGGCCGGATCGGCTGATCTGGCCGCGCGCGGCGACGACGCTCGCTGACAGGCTGCCGACAGCCTGTGCTTGCCTCCGCTCACATCTGAAGCATCTGCGGACGGGCTACTACGCGCCGACACCACGCGATGTGAGACGGTTTGTAAGCCTGTCTCGGATTGCCAACTATTGACGCTTTGGCGTCCCCCCGAGGCCCGAAGATTCGGCCGCGCCGCCGGACTTTCGCTCAGCCAGCGCGCCTCGATGCCCTCGAACGGGCCTCGCAGCAACCAGAACATGCGGCCACGGCGGGCCGCCCGCCACCTCGGCGGGCCCGCACCGGCCCTCGGGGGAATCATGAACTTCGGCCTACCCAGTCTCAGGCAGCGCGCCGCGAGCTTCGCTCGCGGCAGCGCAGCCGCGACCGGGCGCGGCGCCGGCTGGGCCAGCCGCGAAGAGGCGATCATGGGCACCGCGATCCGCGTCGAGCTGTGGGCCGACGACGCCGCGACCGCCACCTCCGCGATGGCCGCGGTGATGGACGAGATGCATCGCGTCGACCGTGCGATGAGCCCGCACAAGCCGGACTCCGAGCTCTCGCGCATCAATCGCGACGCGGCGCTGATGCCGGTGCCGCTGAGCGCCGAGATGTACGGCCTGATCGCCTGCGCGCTGCGCTTCTCGGCGCTGTCGGACGGCGCCTTCGACATCAGCTTCGCCAGCGTCGGCAACCTCTACGACTACCGGTTGGGCCTGGCGCCGAGCGCGGCCGTGCTGGCGCAGGGCCGCGCCGCGATCGGCTGGCGCCATCTGCTGCTCGACCCGCAGTCGCGTTCGATCCGCTTCGCCCGCGAAGGCATGCGCATCGACCTCGGCGGCTTCGCCAAGGGCCACGCGGTCGACAACGCGACCGCGATCCTCGCGCGCCGCGGCATCCGCCACGCCATCGTCTCGGCCGGCGGTGACAGCCGCGTCATCGGCGACCGCCGCGGCCGGCCCTGGACGATCGCCATCGCCGACCCGCGCCGCCCCGGCGAGGTGGTCGCGGTGCTGCCGCTCGAGAACGTCGCGATCTCGACCTCGGGCGATTACGAACGCTACTTCGAGCGCGACGGCGTGCGCTGCCATCACCTGATCGACCCGCGCACCGGCCGTTCGCCGAGCGGCGTGCACAGCGTGACGATCCTGGCCGACGACGGGCTCACGAGCGAGGCGCTGAGCAAGAGCCTGTTCGTGCTCGGTCTCGAGCAGGGCATGCGGCTGATCGAGTCGCAACCCGGGGTCGACGCGGTGGTGGTCGACGCGCAGGGCGCGCTGCACTACTCGTCGGGGTTGCTGGGGGGCGTGACAACGCAACCCCTGACGCGGCAGTGAGAGTGCAGTGAGAGACAAATCAAAACTCAAGGAGGCGGACATGGACTACCGGACCGGATCGAGCCTTGGATCGCGCAGGCAGTGGTGGGAGCAGTCGCGCCGACGCAGCCGCACGCATTCGCTGATCGGCCTGACCGCGCTGCTGGTGGCGATCGGCTTCAGCCTCGCGGCCTGCTCGCCCAGCGACGGCAGCGACTCGACCACGGTGGCGGTCGCCGGTGACGTGCCGATCGCCTACGCCAAGCGTTCGACCGCCATGTCGATCAACCCGACCGATGGCACGCCCTTCGCGCCCGGCGGCGACCTGATGATCCGCGAGAAGTCCTCGCCCAGCGCGCCCGAGCACAACATCACCGCCGCCTTCACCCAAGGCGTCGGCGATGTCGCCGACCCCGAGGTCTCCTACGACGGCAAGAAGATCGTGTTCGCGATGCGCTGCCCGGCCACGAACACCGCCAAGATCGACACGCTGCCGGCCTGCACCGGCCACTGGAACATCTGGGAGTACGACATCAGCCGCGGGCTCACCGGCGGCAGCTTTCGCCGGCTGACCAGTTCGAGCCAGGACGACGACGTCGATCCGGTCTACCTGCCCGGCGGCCAGGGCGTGGTGTTCGCGTCCAACCGCCAGACCAAGTCCAGGCTCAACCAGGCGGTCGGCCAGAGCTACTACGCGCTCGACGAGTACGAGCGCGAGCGCGTGCTCAACCTGCACACGATGGACGCGACGGGTCAGAACATCACCCAGATCTCGTTCAACCAGAGCCACGACCGCAACCCGGTGGTGCGCCCCAACGGCGACATCATGTTCTCGCGCTGGGAGCATGTGGGCCCGCGCAACCGCTTCGCGATCTTCCGCACCAAGCCCGACGGCACCGACATGTTCGTGCTCTACGGCGCGCAGAGCCCGGGCAACAGCTTCCTGCACCCGCGCGACATGGACCCGAGCGGCCCCTACAAGGGCTACGTCGCCTCGTCGCTGATGTCGCTCTCGCGCACCCAGGAGGGCGGTGCGCTGATGTTCATCGACGCCGCCAACTACTCCGAGCACAACACGCCGGCCAACAGCACGGTACCGGCCCAGGGCGGCCAGAAGGAAGTGACCGCGCAGGCGCTCAACCAGGGCCGCGGCCTGTCGCTGGCCGGCCGCGTCACCGCGCCCTACCCGCTGTGGGACGGCACCAACCGCGTGCTGCTGGCCTACCGGCCCTGCGAGGTCACGCGCAAGGGCGTGGTGGTCTCCTGCGCCACGCTGACGGCGGCCGAGATCGAGCGCCTGAGCGACGACGAGCGCATGGAGTCCGACGTGGCCACCGACGAGCTGCAGGACAACGTGCCCGCGTACTACGCGATCTACATGTTCAACCCGGCCAACCAGACCTGGCTGAACGTCGCCGCGCCGCCGTCCGGCTTCATGTTCACCGACCCGATCGCGCTGGTCGCGCGGGCCGAGCCGAGCTCGACCGCGCCGACCACCGTCGATGCGGCGCTCGCGGCCCAGGGCCTGGCGCTGATCGAGGTGCGCAGCGTCTACGACACCGACGGCCTCGAGCGCATGGGCGAGCCGGCCCTCGCCGCGGCCGACCTGCCGCCCGGCTGCACGGTCGGCATCGCCAAGACCCGGCCGGCCGACGCGATGGACACGCGGGCCCAGGTTGCCGACCTCGTGAAGATCAAGGACCCGGCCGACGCCGCCTACGGCTGCGCCCCGGCCCGCTTCGTGCGAGCCACCCGCGCCGTGGCGCCGCCGTCGAGCGCGATGGGCCTGCGCTCGGCGATCGGCGAGACCGAGTTCGAGCAGCAGCAGATCCTCGGCTACGCGCCGGTCGAACCGGACGGCTCGTTCAAGCTGCAGGTGCCGGCCGACGTGCCGCTGGCGCTGGCCATCGTCGATGCCAAGGGCCGCGGCATCCAGACCCACCTGAACTGGATCCAGGTCCGGCCCGGCGAGCGTCGCACCTGCGACGGCTGCCACAGCCCGCGCCGCGGTGCGGCGCTCAACTCGGGCGCCGTCGTCAACACGATGCCGGCCGCGCTGCGCAGCGCGCTCACCGGTGCCCACCAGTCGGGCGAGACCATGGCGGCACTGCGCACCCGGCTCGACCCGACGCTGCTGAACCTGGTGCCCGACATGGTGTCGAGCGATGTCTGGGCCGACACCAGCAAGCCCGGCGTCACCGCCCGCGCCTCGATCGCGATCCGCTACACCGGCAACGCCAGCGCCGCCGACGACCTGGCAACCCCGGCGCCGGTCAACGGCATCATCAACTACCCGCAGCACATCGCGCCGATCTGGACCCGCGCCCGCGGCACGAACGGTGCCCACACCTGCACCGCCTGCCACGCCGACAGCGTCAAGCTCGACCTGCGCGCGACCATCAGCGGCACCGGCCGCCTCAGCTCCTACGAGGAACTGCTGCTCGGCGACCCGCTGCTCGACGCCAACGGCCGGCCGCAGACCCGCATCATGGACGGCGTGCCGGAGATCGTGCGCGGCGCCGCGCTGGTCGAGACCATGGCCGGCAACGCCGGCGGCATGGCGCGCAGCAGCCGGCTCGCCGAGATCCTGTTCGGCGAGACGCTCAAGGCCGGTGCCGAGGCCCTGGCCGCGCACCCGAACCCGCCGGCCACCGCGCCCGACCACTCCACGCTGCTCAACGCGGCCGAGAAGCGGCTCGTCACCGAGTGGATGGACCTCGGCGGCCAGTACTACAACAACCCCTTCGACGGCGGCGTGCAGTCGGTCGCCACGCTCAACGAGACCACCTTCACGGCCCAGGTGCTGCCGGTCCTGCGCAACAGCTGCGCCGGCTGCCACCAAGCCGGCGGCAACAGCGGCGCGGCAGGCGCGGCGGCCTCGTTCCGCGGCAACCGCTTCGTGCTGACCGGCAGCCCGGAGGGCGACTTCGGCGTCACCCTGTCGATGATCTCCGACACCTGCAACCCGGCCTCGAACTACCTGCTGAGCCGGCCCTCGCTGGTGCCGCACCCGGCCGGCGCCACCGCGCAGACCACGGCGCCGCTGCCGGCAGGCAGCACCGACTACAACAGGATCGCGAGCTGGATCAGCAGCGGTTGCCCACGACCATGAGTTTTGTTGTCGAAGACCGCGCCGGACGCCTCGTTCGCTCCCGAGCTTCCCGCCGACGCCCCCGCATCGCCGCTGCCGCCTGCCTCGCCGTCGCCGGCCTGGCAGGCGGGCTCGCGGGCTGCGGCGGTGGCGACGGCGAGAACCCCTTCGGCAACCCGCCGCTGGTCGCCAACCCCGAGAGCAACTCGGGCCAGAAGCTGTCGTACGTCTACTTCCAGAAGTGCATCAACCCGATCCTGCTGGCCCAGCTGCAGAGCGTCCAGGGTGGCACGACGACGACCAACACCTGCGCCAGCGCCGGCTGCCACAGCAACGCCAGCGGCACCGGTGGCGCGCTGCGCGTGGTGCCCGAGGCGCAGGCGCTGGACCTGAGCAACGCGGCCAACACGGCCGAGGTGATCCGCGCCAGCGACATGTACAAGAACTTCTACTCCTCGCAGGGCTCGACGGTGCCCGGCTCGCCGCTGCAGAGCCGGATGCTGACCAAGCCGCTGGTGCAGGGCGTGCTGCATGGCGGCGGCCTGATCTTCGAGAACGAGCAGGACCCCAACGCCAGGCTCATCAAGTACTGGATCAGCCGTCCGATGCCGCAGGGCCAGGACGAGTTCAGCAACGCCGCCAACACCATGTTCACGCCGGCCGATCCGCAGGCCGGGACGTGCAACACCCAATGATCGCGAGCCGCCCGATGGCGCCGCCACAGCGCGGCGCGGAACGCCTTTTGGCTCTGCTGCACGGCGCCGTGCCGTGGCTGCTCGCCGTCCTCGTCGTGTTCGGCGCGACCGGCATGAACGTGGCGCGGGCCGCCGAGCCGGCCGTCGAGCGGGTCAAGATCACCGACCCGTACATCGAGCTGCGAACCGGCCCCGGACGTGGCTACCCGATCCACTTCGTCGCCGCGCGCGAGGAGTGGATCGAGATCACGCTGCGCCACACCGACTGGTTCAAGGTGCGCACCGAAGGCGGCAAGGAAGGCTGGGTCCAGCGCGAGCAGCTCGCCACCACGCTGACCGAGGCCGGTGGCCTCAAGAGCTTCCGCGACGTGGTGCTCGACGACTACCTGCATCGCAAGCTCGAGATGGGCGCGGCCTGGGGCGCGTTCAAGTCGGAGCCGATGCTCAAGCTCTGGGCCGGCTGGCGCTTTGCCGAGGCACTCGCGGTCGAGGCCACGATCGGCCAGGTCCAGGGCGTCTATTCGGGCACCGACTTCTGGCACCTCAACCTGATCGGCGAGCCCTGGTCGGACCAGCGCTTCTCGCCCTTCGCCGGCATCGGCTTCGGCAAGTTCCGCAACGTCCCGAACGCGAGCCTGGTCGGCGCCCTCGACACCAACGTCAACCTCGCCAACGCGATGGTCGGCGTGCGCTACCACCTGACCGATCGCTTCGTGCTGCGCGCCGACTACAGCATCTACACCGCCTTCGTCGCCGACAGCCGCAGCACCGAGTACCGCGCCTTCACGGCCGGGGTTTCGTTCTTCTTCTAAACGATCATGCGCCTCAACAAGACCTCAACCGCCTTGCTGCTCGCCAGCCTCGCCGCCGCTGCGGGCGCCATCGCGCCGAGCGCCGCGCTGGCCCAGCAGACGAACGCCACCAACGAGCAGGTGGTGGTGCCCGAGGTCGACCGCCGCGACGTGCGCAAGCCGCGCTATCCGTCGAACGACTTCTCGATCGGCCTCTTCGGCGGCACCTACGGCACCCAGAACTTCGGCTCGAGCCTGGTCGGCGGCATCAAGCTCGGCTACCACATCACCGAGGACTTCTTCGTCGAGGCCGCCTACGCCCAGACCAAGGTCAGCGACGAGGCCTTTCGCCAGATCCTGCCCGGCGGCGTGTTCGCCGACCAGACCGAGAAGCTGAGCTACTACAACCTCTCCGGCGGCTGGAACGTGCTGCCGGGCGAGGTCTTCATCGGCCGCAACCGGGCGCTGGCCTCGCAGCTGTACCTGATTGCCGGCGTCGGCAGCACCAGCTTCGTCGACCAGAACCGGCAGACCATCAACTTCGGCTTCGGCTACCGCGTGTTCCTCACCGACCACGCCGCGCTGCAGCTCGACGCACGCGACCACATCTACTCGCTGGACATCCTCGGCAAGCGCCAGAGCACCCAGAACCTCGAGCTGACGTTCGGGTTCGCGTACTTCTTCTGAACCACGCGTGACCGCAGTGAATCCCATGATCTCCCGACGCCGGCTGACAGGCTCCCTGCTCGGGCTCGCCGCCAGCCTGGGCGCCAGCGTCTGCGCCGCCGCCGCGCCGATGAGCGGCGTCGCGCCCGACTTCACGCTACGCACCACCGAAGGCCCGAACCTGCGCCTGCAGGAGCAACGCGGCCGGGTCGTGCTGATCAACTTCTGGGCCACCTGGTGCGCACCCTGTCGCCAGGAGATGCCGCACCTGAACCGGCTCTACGAGAAGTACCGAGGCTCGGGCTTCGTGCTGCTCGGCGTCAACGTCGACGAGGACCCGCGCAACGCGGCCAGCCTGGCCGCGCGGCTCGGCCTCAAGTTCCCGGTGCTGCTCGACGCCGACAAGCAGGTCAGCCGCCTCTACCAGCTCAGCACCATGCCTTCGACCGTGGTGATCGACCGCAGCGGGCGCGTGCGCTACCTGCACCGCGGCTACCGCGACGGGCTCGAGCTCACCTACGACCAGCAGATCCTGGAGTTGCTGAAGGAATGAACACCCCTGCCCTGCTTCGTCGCGCCACCGCACTGCTCGCGCTGATCGCCGGCGGCGCCCTGCTCGGCGGCTGCGCGCCGATCGAGCCCTGGGTCAAGCCCTACGAGCGCGAGCGCCTGGCCGACCCGATCATGAAGTTCGATGGCGGCCTGGCCGACAAGCACCGCGAGCACGTGCTCGTGGTGCGCGAGGCTGCACGCGGCGCCACCGGCGTGCAGGGGGGCGGCTGTGGCTGCAACTAAGCACTGGCTGGCGCGCCTGCTGGCCCTGCTGGCCGCGCCGCTCGGCGGCCTGCTCGCGGCCGGCGGCACGCGCGCGGCCGAGCTGCCCGAGGATCGCGGCGACGCGATGTTCCACCTCTACGACGGCGGCGGCGTGCGCGCCAGCGGACCGGCGCTGCTGGTGCGCAAGAGCATCGCCGACAAGGTCTCGCTGTCGGCCGGCTACTACGTCGACATGGTCAGCAACGCCTCGATCGACGTCGTGACCACCGCCAGCCCGTTCAAGGAAACACGCAACGCGGTCGATCTCGGCGCGGTCTACGCGGTGCGCGACTCGCTGCTGACGCTGTCGCTGGCGCGCAGCACCGAGCCCGACTACGTGGCCAGCAGCGCCAGCCTCGACATGTCGCAGGAGGTCTTCGGTGGCATGACGACCATCGCGCTCGGCTTCACGCGCGGCTCCGACGAGGTCAGCAAGACCGGCTCGCCCGAGTTCGCCGACTACGCCAAGCACTGGCAGTACCGGCTCGGCGTCACCCAGATCCTCACGCCGCGCTGGCTGATGAGCCTGAACTTCGAGGCGGTCTCCGACGACGGCTTCCTCGGCAGCCCCTACCGCGTCGCGCGCGCCTTCGGCGCCATCGTGCCGGAGCGCAATCCGCGCACCCGCTCGAGCCGCGCGATCAAGCTGCGCTCGGTCACCGCGGTCGGCGAACAGGGCGCGGTGCGCGCCGAGTACCGCTACTTCTGGGACACCTGGGACATCGGTGCCCACACGCTCGAGGCGGGTTATGCGCGCCACATCGGCGAGCGCTGGATCGCCGACGCCCACGCGCGCTACTACACGCAGAGCAAGGCGCTGTTCTACAGCGACAACGCGACGACCGACACGCTCTACCTCTCGCGCAACCGCCAGCTCGGTACCTTCACCAACACCGGGCTCGGCGCCAAGCTGGCCTACACCTTTGCCGGCGCGCCGGGCAAGTACGAGCTCAAGGCCAGCGGCAGCTACGAGCTGCTGCGCTTCGACTACGCCGACTTCACCGACCTGCGCACCGGCAAGCCCTACGCCTTCAACGCGCATGTGCTGCAGTTGCTGGTGACGGCCATTTTCTGAGATCGAGAGACCACGCCATGTTCTTCAGCAAGCAATGGATCACCGGCGCGGGCCTTGCGCTCGCGCTGCTCGGCGGCACGCCGGCATGGAGCGCAGACCCGGCCGCGACGACGACAGCGGCACCGGTGGCAGCGGCCGCCGCCGCCGCACCCGCTGCGGCCGCCAGCGCACCGGCCAGCCTCGACGCCCGCGTGCAGGATCTCAAGGGCGATGTGATCCGCCTCAACCGCGACCTGCTGGTGCTCGAGGAGGAACTGCTGTTCCCGGCCAGCACCCAGGTCGCGCTGTTCGTCTCGATGGACGTGGGCAAGCTCTTCGAGCTCGACTCGGTGCAGATCAAGCTCGACGACAAGCTGGTCACCAACTACCTCTACACCCCGCTCGAGGTGCAGGCACTGCATCGCGGCGGCGTGCAGCGCATCTACCTGGGCAACCTGAAGGCGGGCAAGCACGAGATCGTGGCCTTCTTCACCGGCAAGGGCCCGCACGAGCGCGACTACAAGCGCGGTACCACGATCAAGTTCGACAAGAGCACCGAGCCCAAGTACATCGAGCTGCGGATCAAGGACTCGCAGGCCAAGCTGCAGCCCGAGTTCGAGGTCAAGGTCTGGCAGTGAGCGGCATGGACCGGAAATTCTCCCTGAACGCGATCGCGCGGCGACTGGCCGGCGCGGTTGCCGTGGCGTCGCTGCTCGGCGCCGCGGTGCCGGCGAGCGCCGCGCCGCCGGCCCAGCCGCAGCACGTGATCAAGGACCCGCACTACGGCGACGGCCTGTTCCATTTCTTCCAGGACCAATACTTCGAGTCGCTGACCAGCCTGATGGTCTCGCAGCATTTCGACCGCGTCGCGCAGCATGCCGACGAGGCCGAGATCCTGCGCGGCGGCCTGCTGCTGTCCTACGGTCTGCACCGCGAGGCCGGCCAGATCTTTGCCCAGCTCATCGAGCGCGGCGCGCCGCCCAAGGTGCAGGACCGGGCCTGGTTCTACCTGGCCAAGATCCGCTACCAGCGCGGCTTCCTGGCCGATGCCGCGGCCGCGCTCGACCGCATCGGCGGCGCGCTGCCGCCGGCGCTCGAGGAAGAGCGCGGCCTGCTGCGCGCCAACGTGATGCTGGCCAGCGGCGACGACGCCGGCGCCGCCAAGGTGCTCGCCGCCATCCCGCCGACCAGCGGCGCCGGGCTCTACGCGCGCTACAACCTCGGCGTCGCGCTGCTTCGCAGCGGCGAGACCGAGCGCGGCACCAAGGTGCTCGACGAGGTCGGCCGGCTCAGCGCCACCAAGGCCTTCGCCGGCGAGGAGTTCCGCGCGCTGCGCGACAAGGCCAACGTCGCGCTCGGCTTTGCCGCGCTCAAGGACGAGCGGCCGCAGGACGCGCGCAACTACCTCGAGCGGGTGCGACTGAACGGCCCGCAGTCGAACAAGGCGCTGCTCGGCTTCGGCTGGGCCGCGGCGGCGCAGAAGCAGCCGAAGCTGGCGCTGGTGCCCTGGACCGAGCTCGGCGGCCGCGACGCCAGCGACGCGGCGGTGCTCGAGGCCCGCATCGCGCTGCCCTACGCGCTGGCCGAGCTCGGCGCCTACGGCCAGTCGCTCGACCGCTACAACGAGGCGCTCGCCGCCTTCGCCCAGGAGGGCAAGGCGCTCGACGAATCGATCGCCGCCGTTCGCGGCGGCAAGCTGATGAACGCGCTGCTCGACAGCAACCCGGGCCAGGAGATGGGCTGGTTCTGGACCCTCAAGGCCCTGCCCGAGCTGCCCCATGCCTCGCATCTGGCGCCGCTGATGGCCGGCCACGAGTTCCAGGAAGCTTTCAAGAACTATCGCGACCTGCGCTTCCTCGCCGGCAATCTCCAGAGCTGGCAGGACAAGCTCGGCGTCTTCGGCGACATGCTCGCCAACCGGCGCCAGGCCTTCGCCGAGCGGCTGCCGAAGGTGCGCGAGCAGGCCAAGGACAGCGGGCTGCCTGCATTGCAGCAGCGCCGCGAGTCGCTCGCCGGCGAGCTGGTCAAGGCCGAGACCGACGCCGACGGCGTGGCCTTTGCCAACCCGCAGCAGCGTGCGCAGAAGACGCGCATCGACGACGCCGGCCAGAACCTGAAGGCCGCGACCGCCACCCTGCCCGCGCCCGAGGCCGCCGACGCCGCCGAGCGCCTGCGCCGCGTCTCGGGTGCGCTGACCTGGCAGCTGGCGCAGCAGCATCCCGAGAAGTTCTGGGACGCCAAGCGCGCGCTGGCCGCGACCGACACCGCGCTGGCCGAGGCCACGCAGCGCGATGCCGCGCTCGCCAAGGCACAGGTCGAGGAGCCACTGCGCTTCGAGAAATTCGCGGCCCGCATCGCCGAGCTCGACCGCCGCATCAAGGCCCTCAACCCGCGCGTGGCCGCCCTCAGCCGCGAACAGCAGCGCCAGGTCGAGGACATCGCGGTCGCCGAACTCCGGCAGCAGCAGGAGCGGCTCGCGGTCTACGGCACCCAGGCCCGCTTCGCGGTCGCCCAGTTGCAGGACCGCGCCACCCAGAACAAGAGCGATGAACATGCGGCCAAGCAATAGTCCGCCATCGCCGCTGCGGCCATTGATCGCGAGCCTCGTCGCCGCCCTGCTGGTCGGCACGCTCGCGGGCTGCGCCGGCAGCGGTAAGCGCGCCGCCAAGCCCGACACCGAGCCCACGCTCAAGAGCCTGGCCGGACGCAAGGTCGAGGTGGCGCCCGACAAGGGCATCGAGGGCAGCGAAGAGAAGGCGATCGCGGCCTACAGGAAGTTCCTCGAAGTGGCGCCCTCGGCGCCGCAGCGGGCCGAGGCGATGAAGCGCCTGGGCGACCTCGAGATGGACAGCGTCGACCGCCGCCTGGCCGACGGCAAGGAAGGCGCCGGCACCCAGCTGCCCAGCGGCGCGCCCGACTACCGCGCCGCGATTGCGCGCTACCAGGCCTACCTGCTCGCCTATCCCAAGGCCCAGGGCAACGACCGCGTGCTCTACCAGCTCGCGCGCGCGCAGGAACAGGGCGGCGAACTCGAGGCGGCGCTGCGCACGCTCGACCGCCTGGTCGTCGAATACCCGCAGACCGCGCTGCGCGACGAGGCCCAGTTCCGTCGCGGCGAACTGCTGTTCACGACGCGCGACTACGCGCGCGCCCAGCAGGCCTACACGCTGGTGCTCAAGGGCGAGGCCGGCAACCGCTACCGCGACCGCGCGCTCTACATGCAGGGCTGGTCGCTGTTCAAGCAGGGCCAGCTCGAGGAGGGGCTGAAGTCCTTCTTCGGCGTACTCGACATCAAGGTCGCCGACCTCGGTCCGGCCGCCGAGGCCGAGGGCGGGCTCGACGCCCTGCCCGGCCTCAGCCGCGCCGACCGCGAGCTGGTCGAAGACACCTTCCGCGTCACCAGCCTGAGCCTGGCGAACCTGCAGGGCGCGGAGTCGATCCCGCCCTACATCGACAGCCCGGCCCGCAAGCGCTACGAGTTCCGCGTCTACCAGCAGCTCGGCGAGCTCTACATCAAGCAGGACCGCACCAAGGACGCCGCCGACACCTTCGGCGCCTTCGCGCGCCGCCAGCCCTTGCACGCGCAGGCGCCGGTGCTGCAGGCGCGCGTGATCGAGATCTACCAGGCCCAGGGCTTTGCCACGCTGGCGCTCGAGGCCAAGAAGGACTACGTCTCGCGCTACGGCGTCGATGGCGAGTTCCGACGCGCCAATCCGCAGGGTTGGAGCAAGGCGCAACCGCTGGTCAAGACCCACCTGGCCGAACTGGCGCGCCACTATCACGCAACGGCTCAGAAGAGCCACGCCAAGGCCGACGTGCAGGAGGCGGTGCGCTGGTACCGCAGCTACCTGGTCTCGTTCCCGAACGAGCCCGAGGCCGCGACCAGCAACTTCCTTCTCGCCGAGCTGCTGTTCGAGGACAAGCAGTTCCTCGAGGCCGCGACCGAGTACGAGAAGAGCGCCTACGGCTACCCGCGTCATGCCAAGAGCGCCGATGCCGGCTACGCCGCGCTGCTGGCTTACGCGGCGCAGGAAAAGCAGACCGCGGCCGCCGAGTTGCCGGCGTTGCAGAAGACCGGCGTCGAGAGCGCGCTCCGCTTTGCCAAGGCCAACCCGACCGACCCGCGCACCGGCAGCGTGCTGACCAACGCCGCCGAACGGCTCTACGCACTGAAGGACGGCGAAGGCGCGGCCACAGTCGCGCGACAGGTGCTGGCGCTGGCCCCGCCCGCCGCGCCGGCGCAGAAGCGCGTGGCGTGGACGGTGCTCGCGCACACGGCCTTCGAGCGCGGCGCCTTCGCCGAGGCGGAGAAGAGCTACGCCGAGGTGCTGGCGCTGACGCCCGAGAAGGACGCCGGCCGCAACGAGCTGGTCGAACGCCTCGCGGCCTCGGTATACAAGCAGGGCGAGCAGGCCCGCGCCGAGGGCAAGGCACGCGACGCGGTGGACCACTTCGCGCGCATCGCCAGCGTCGCGCCGGCATCGGCGGTGCGTGCCACCGCGCAGTACGACGCGGCGGCCGCGCTGATCGGCCTCAAGGACTGGGATGGCGCCGCGCGCACGCTGGAAGACTTCCGCCAGCGCTACCCGAATCATGCGTTGAAGGACGAGGTCGGGCCGAAGCTGGCGCTGGTCTACCTCGAGCAGGGCAACTGGTCGCAGGCGGCGGGCGAGTTCGAGCGCGTCGCGGCCACCAGCAAGGACCCGCGGCTGGCGCGCGAGTCGCTCTGGCAGGCGGCCGAGCTGCACGAGAAGGCGAGCCTGAAGTCGGGCTCGCGCGCGGCCGCGACCAAGGCCTGGGAGCGCTATCTCAAGCAATACCCCCAGCCCTTCGAGCCGGCGCTCGAGGCGCGCTCGCACATGGCCAGGCTCGCCAAGCTGGACGGCAACGCCGCGCGCGAGCTGGCGCTGCAGAAGGAGATCTTCCAGGCCGACCAGGGCGCCGGCAGCGCCCGCACGCCGCGCAGCCGCACGCTCGGTGCCACCGCGGCGCTGGCGATGGCCGCGCCGGCCTTCGACGAGTACCGCAAGGTCGCGCTGGTCGAACCGCTGGCGAAGAACCTCAAGCTGAAGAAGGCGCGCATGGAAGAGGTGCTCAAGGCCTACGCGGTCGCCGCCGACTACGGCGTGGCCGAGGTCACCACCGCCTCGACCTACCAGACCGCCGCGGTCTACCAGGACTTCGGCAAGGCGCTGCTCACCTCGCAGCGGCCGAAGAAGCTGTCGAAGGTCGAGCTCGAGCAGTACGACGTGCTGCTCGAGGAGCAGGCCTTCCCCTTCGAGGAGAAGGCGATCGAGCTGCACGAGACCAACGCGCGCCGCGCCGCCGAGGGCGTCTACGACCCGTGGGTGCGCAGCAGCTTCAAGGCACTGGCCGTGCTGCGGCCGGTGCGCTACGGCAAGGCCGAACGCAGCGAAGGAGTCATTGATGCGATCCGTTGACCACCCCCGCAGCGCCTGCGGCGCCTCCCCCTCGAAGGGGGCGACGCGAGTGGACCGGCGGAGCCGGATCCACCGCGTCTGCTGGCCAGGCCAAACTCTGCTTGCCGCGCTGGTGCTCGCGCTCGCCGGTTGTGCTTCCGGTCCAAAGCCGACAGCCGCCGTCGCCAACGCCACCGCCACCACGCCGGCTGCAGCGCCGCAGCCGGCGCCGCAAGCAGCACCACCCAGCCCCGAAACCCAGCGCGCCTTCGACGACGCCCGCCGCGCGCTGGCCGCCGGCCGCAGCGACGAGGCCGCGCGCGGCTTCATGGCGATCGCGCGGGCGCACCCCGAGCTTGGCGGCCCGCACGCGAACCTCGGCCTGATCCATCGCCAGGCCGGCCGCGACGCCGAGGCGGTGGCCGAACTCGAGCGTGCGGTGCAGGCCAGCCCGCAGCAGCCGCAGTACCTCAACCAGCTCGGCATCGCCTATCGCCAGCAGGGTGCCTTCGACAAGGCGCGCGCTTCCTACGAGCGCGCGCTCGAGGCCGACCCGGTCTATGCCGCCGCCACGCTCAACCTCGGCATCCTGCACGACCTCTACCTCGGCGACGGCGCGCGCGCGCTCGAGCTCTACGAGCGCTACCTCGCGTTGTCGACCGACAAGGACCCGCAGGTCGGCAAGTGGATCGCCGACCTCAAGAACCGCAAGCCGCCCGCGCAGCGCGTGGTCAGCGGCAAGAAGGAGCAGTCATGACGAGGACCCCGTCGACCGCGCTAGCCTTCGCAGGCCTGGCATCGCTGTGGGTGGCGCTGGCCGCGCCGGCCCTGGCCCAGGACCGCGCGGACATCGACCGCACCCAGATCATCGGCAACCGCGAGCTGCCGAAGGTGCTCTACATCGTGCCGTGGAAGAAGCCGCAGGCCGGCGATCTCTCGGGCCGGCCGGGGCAGAGCGTGCTCGACGAGGCGCTGGCGCCGGTCGATCGCGACGTGCTGCGGCGCCAGCTTCGCTACAACGACCAGATCCAGGCCAATACGCTCTCGGTCGCGCCACCCGCGGCCGTGCCGCAAGTCAGCAAATGAACCGCCCCCAATTTCTTTCGGAGTAACCAGCGATGAACGCATTCCAGACCGCCGTCAAGTTCTTCCAGGACTCTGGCCTTTTCATCTACCCCAGCCTGCTGATCATGGCGATCGGCGTCTCGATCGCGATCGAGCGCTTCATCTTCCTGAACCGCACGCGCACCCAGAACCGCCAGCTCTGGGCAAAGGTGCAACCGATGCTGCAGCAGGGCCAGTTCAAGGAGGTCCACGGCGTGACCGCCAAGAGCGACGCCGCGATGGGCAAGATCGTCCACTACGGCCTGACGCGCATGCAGAGCGCCGGCCGCCGCGAGGACATCGACAACGCGATGGAGGAAGGCATGATGGAGATCGTGCCGCGCCTGGAAAAGCGCACCCACTACATCGCGACGCTGGCCAACGTGATCACGCTGGTCGGCCTGCTCGGCACCATCATCGGCCTGATCAAGGGCTTCACCGCGGTGGCGCAGGTCAACCCGGCCGAGAAGGCCGAGCTGCTGTCGGCCTCGATCTCGATCGCGATGAACAACACCGCATTCGCGCTGATGGTCGCGATCCCCTTCCTGCTGATCCACGCCTTCCTGCAGGCCAAGACCAGCGAGATCGTCGACGGCCTCGAGGCCGCCAAGATCAGCTTCCTGAACCTGGTGCAGCGCCTGCGCGCCGAACAGACGCCGGCCGCACGCTGAAGCAGCCCACCCGTCTTCAGGAGTAAAGATCATGCGAGTCCGACGCCCGCGCAAGCAGGCCGCGCATCTGGAGATCACGGCCTTCATCAACCTGATCGTGGTGCTGGTGCCGTTCCTGCTGTCGACCGCGGTGTTCTCGCGGCTGGCGGTGCTGGAGCTGACGCTGCCCGCGCAGTCGAGCGGCGCCGGCCAACTGGAGGAGAACAAGCTGCTGCTCGAGGTGGTGCTCTGGCCCGAGCGCATCGACGTTGGCGGCCGCATCGGCGGCCTGCGCCAGAGCATCCCCAACCTGGCCGGCGGCGGCTACGACGTGGCGACGCTGTCGGCGCTGATGGTGCAGCTCAAGAGCGAGCACCCGCAGGAGCTGGAGGCCACGATCCTGGCCCAGCCCGACACGCCCTACGACGCGCTGGTCAAGGTGATGGACAGCGTGCGCAGCACCTACGTGACCCAGGGCCCGAAGATCATCCGCGACGAGCTGTTCCCGAACATCTCGATCGGCGATGCGCCGGTGCCCAAGAAGGTGGCGGCACGATGAAGCTGACCCCGCTCCAGAAGCGCGCCGAGCGCAAGGCGCGCAACAACACCGCGCTCGACATGAACCTCGTGGCGCTGATCGACATCTTCACGATCCTGATCTTCTTCCTGCTCTCGGGCGCCTCGGGCGTCGAACTGCTGCCGAGCCCGAAGGCGGTGAAGCTGCCGGCGTCGACCGCCGAGCAGTCGCCCAAGGAGACGATCGTCGTGATCGTCAGCGAGCAGGACATCCTGGTCGACGGCCGCAAGGTGGCGTCGGTGGCCGAGGTGATGGCGCGCAACGACGACCTGATCGAGCCGCTCAAGGCCGAGCTCGAACTGCTCGGCGGCCGCCAGGCGGTGCGCGCCGAGAACCAGGCCAAGAGCAAGTCGGTGACGATCATGGGCGACCAGTCGATCCCGTACCGCCTGCTGCGCAAGGTCATGTACTCCAGCGCACGCGCCAACTTCAGCGACGTCTCGTTCGCGGTGCGGCGGAGGGACGGCGTATGAGCGCCGCGATGAGCGTCTCCTTCCGCCCGCAGGTGCTGCCGTGGGCGACGCTGGTCGAGGATGAGGCGCGGTTCAAGCGCATCCTCGGCCGCGTGCTGGTCGGCGTGACGATCCTGTGCCTGGCGATGCTGCTGATGCCACGCCCCGAGATCGACCGCACGCAGGCGCAGGAGCTGCCGCCGCGCTATGCCAAGCTGCTGCTCGAACGCGAACTGCCTCCACCGCCGCCACCGGTGGCAGCGGCGCCAGCCAAGCCTGAGGCCGCCAAGCCCGAGGTCGAGAAGAGCCCCAGCGCCACCAAGCCCGACCCCAAGCGACCCGAGCCGCCGAAGGCCGCGATCGCGCCCGAGGCACGCAACCCGCAGCCGAACAAGGCGCCGGGCGAGGTGGCCATCGACAACGCACGGCGCAAGGCCGCCGGCGTCGGCCTGCTCGCGATGTCGGACCAGCTGGCCGAACTGCGCGGTGCACCGGTCGCGGTGCAACTGAAGCAGGACATCAAGCCGGGCGCCGGGGTCGGCACCGGGGTCGGTGTCGGCGTCGGCTCCGGCACCGAGGCCGGCGTGCCCGATCGCGCGCTGATCACCTCCAACGCGACCGGTGGCAGCGGCGGCATCAACACCGCCGCCTACAGCCGCAACACCGGTGGCGGCGGCCTCGCCGGCCGTGCAACGACGCTGGTCGAGGGCGCGGCCGGCGGCGGTGGCGGCGGCGGCTACGGCGGCGGTGGCGTGCGCGGCGGCAAGGGCAGCGGCGACGGCACCGGCGCTGGCGGCGGCGGTGCCGGCGGCACGCTCAGCAAGGGCGCCAGCGGCAAGGCCTCGCGCTCGATCGAGGAGATCAAGCTGGTCTTCGAGCGCAACAAGGGCGCGATCTACGCGATCTACAACCGCGCGCTGCGCGAGGACCCGGCGCTGCAGGGCAAGGTCGTGCTCGAGCTGAAGATCGCCCCCGGCGGCAACGTGGTCGAGGTGAAGATCCTCTCGAGCGAGCTCAAGGCAAGCGAGCTCGAGGCCAAGCTGCTGGCGCGCATCCGCCAGTTCGACTTCGGCGCCAAGGACGTGGACGTGATGGTCGTGAGCTGGCCGGTGGACTTCCTGCCGTCGTGACGACCTGATTGATGCGAAGCGTCGATGGCCGCCAGGCCGTCGACGCGCTCGCGGCAAGCTGCTTAAACTCCCGAGGGGCCTGCGTGACAGGGCGCCGGGCTGGCGCCGACGCGCCCACACGGAAGGAGAGAAGCCATGTCGCTACGCATCAACGACACCGCACCCGATTTCAGCGCCACCACCACCCAGGGCCAGATCCGCTTCCACGAGTGGATCGGCGACGGCTGGGCGATCCTGTTCTCGCACCCGAAGGACTTCACCCCGGTCTGCACCACCGAACTCGGCTACATGGCCGGCATCGAGCCCGAGTTCACGCGCCGCAACTGCAAGCTGATCGGCCTGTCGATCGACCCGGTCGACAACCACGCGCGCTGGGCCCGGGACATCGAGGAGACCCAGGGCCACCTGCCGCGCTACCCGATGATCGGCGACACCGATCTCGCGGTCGCCAAGCTCTACAACATGCTGCCGGCCGACGAGGCCGGTGGCTGCGACGGCCGCACGGCGGCCACCAACGCAACCGTGCGCTCGGTCTTCGTCATCGGCCCCGACAAGAAGATCAAGCTGATGATGACCTACCCGATGACCACCGGGCGCAACTTCGACGAGATCCTGCGCGTGCTCGACTCGATGCAGATGACCGCAAAGCACAAGGTCGCCACGCCGGTCAACTGGAAACAGGGCGAGGACGTGATCATCGCCGGCTCGGTCTCGGACGATGACGCCAAGGCGCTGTTCCCCGATGGCTGGAAGGCACCCAAGCCCTACCTGCGCATCGTCAAGCAGCCCAAGCCGTGATCTTCGAGCAGATCGCCACCGGTGGCTGCCAGTCCTACCTGGTCGGCTGCGAGAAGACCAGCGCCGGCGCGCTGATCGATCCCGAGGCGAGCCAGGTCGACCGCTACCTGGCGCTGGCCGCGCGCGACGGGCTGCGCATCCGCTTCGTGATCGACACGCACACGCACGCCGACCACTTCTCGGCCTCGCGCCAGCTCGCCGAGCAGCTCGGCGCGCTGAGCGTGATGCACCGCGCGAGCCCGGCGCCGGGCGTGCAGATGCGCGTCGAGGACGGCGAGATGATCGTGCTCGGGCAATTGCGACTGCAGGTGCTGCACACGCCCGGCCACACGGTCGACTCGATGTGCCTGGTGTGCGAGGACCGCGTCTTCACCGGCGACACGCTGCTGATCGGCGGCACCGGCCGCACCGATCTGCCGACCGGCGATCCGGAGGCGCTCTTCGAGAGCCTGTTCGGCCGCCTGCTCAGGCTCGACCCGGCGCTGAAGGTCTACCCGGCGCACGACTACAAGGGCCGCAGCCACTCGACCCTGGGCGACGAACTCGCCACCAACCCGCGCCTGCAGCAACGCGACAAGGCCGCCTTCGTGCAGATGATGCGGCAGCTCGACCTGTCGATGCCGACCCACCTGACCGAGGCGCTGCGCACCAACATGAGCGGCGGCAAGACCGTGGCGCAGATGCTGGCCGAGGCCAGCGCCAGCGTGCCGTTCATGGCGATGGCCGAACTGCTGTCGCGCGTGCAGGCGGCGCCGACCGAGCTGATCGTGCTCGACGTGCGCGAGCGCGACGCCTACGAGGCCGGCCACATCCCCGGCGCGCGGCTCCTGCCGCGCGGCCAGCTCGAACTGCGCGTCAACGCCGAGCTCCCCGACCCCACCGCGCGCATCGTCACCTGCTGCGAGTTCGGCCGCATCTCGACGCTGGCCGCGGCCACGCTGCGCTCGATGGGCTTCCAGCGCGTGGCGGCACTCGACGGCGGCATGAAGGCGTGGCTAGAGGCGGGGTATCCGGTCAGCGCGGGGCCGGGGGCCTGAGGCGACTTCGCACTCGAGGCGCAGGGCCGCTTGCGGCCACGAAGAAACCTTCGTCCCGGAGACGCAAAGCGGCCTGTCGCGGGCGACAACCAACTGCCGTCCAGGCGCGACGAGGTACGACGCACCTCGGTCCCGAAGTCGGCCCCCGGCTGTCATGGTCTGGCAGGACGCTGCACGCCACACCACGCGGCGCGGCAGGTGGGACCGTTTTGATGCAGGCGCCCCTGCAGCGACGCCTGAGGCGCCAGGCTCAGGCCGACAGGGCCTTCATTTCCTTGAACAGGTCGGCCTTGCCCTCGAAGCCGATGCCGGGCAGGTCGGGCAGCGTCACGTGGCTGTTGTCGACCTTCACGCCGTCGGGGAATCCGCCGAAGGGCTGGAACAGGTCGGGGTAAGACTCGTTGCCGCCCAGGCCCAAGCCGGCCGCGATGTTCAGCGACATCTGGTGGCCGCCGTGCGGTATGCAGCGGCTGGGGGACCAGCCGTGCTCTTTCAGCATCTCCAGCGTGCGCAGGTACTCGACCAGGCCGTAGCTGAGCGCGCAGTCGAACTGCAGCCAGTCGCGGTCGGGACGCATGCCGCCATAGCGGATCAGGTTGCGCGCGTCCTGCATCGAGAACAGGTCCTCGCCGGTGGCCATCGGGTTCTTGTAGTACTGGCGTAGCGTGGCCTGCAGTTCGAAGTCCAGCGGGTCGCCCGGCTCTTCGTACCAGAACAGGTCGTACTGCGACAGCGCCTTGGCATAAGCGATCGCGGTCTCCAGATCGAAGCGGCCGTTGGCATCCACGCACAGCTTCTGGCCGTCCTGCAGCACTTCCATGATGGCGTCGATCCGGCGCAGGTCTTCGTCGAGCGAGGCGCCGCCGATCTTCTTCTTGACCACCGTGTAGCCGCGGTCGATGTAGCTCTTCATCTCGTCCTGCAGCTTCTTGTAGTCCTGCCCGGGGTAGTAGTAGCCGCCGGCGGCGTAGACGAAGATCTTGCGGTTGGGCTTGCCGTCGCCATAGCGATCAGACAGCAGCTGGAACAGCGGCTTGCCTTCGATCTTGGCGACGGCATCCCACACCGCCATGTCGATGGTGCCGATGGCCACCGAGCGCTCGCCATGGCCGCCCGGCTTCTCGTTCCTGAACATCGCTGCCCAGATCTTGTGCGGATCCAGGTTCTTGCCGCTGGCGTCGATCAGATCGTCGGCAGGCGTCTCCAGGATGCGCGGGATGAAGCGCTCGCGCATCATGCTGCCCTGGCCATAGCGGCCGTTGGAATTGAAGCCGTAGCCCACCACCGGCTTGCCGTCGCGGATCACATCGGTGACGACGGCCACGAGGCTGAGGTTCATCTTGCTAAAGTCGATGTAGGCGTTGCGGATAGCAGAGCTGATGGGGATGGTCCTCTCACGAATCTCGACGATCTTCACGGGTGTCTCCTGCGGGTCGGTTGGGGTTGCGGTGTCGAAATGATCGTCGGCAACGACGCTCTTGCCCAATGCCGTTTATCTCGTCTTTGATGCCCGGAAAGCACCGCCATGTCGATGAACCTGTCCTGGATCGACGACTTCATGGCGCTGGCGGCCACCGGCAACTTCTCGCGTGCCGCCGCTGATCGCCACATGACGCAGCCGGCGTTCAGCCGCCGCATCCGCGCGCTGGAGGAGTGGCTGGGCGCCGACCTGTTCGATCGCACTTCGCAGCCGGCGCGGGTGACCGAAGTCGGCGAGTGGTTCCGCACCGTGGCCCAGGATCTTCAGGCGCGCGTGGCTGGCATCCCGGGCGAGGCGCGGGCGATCGCCGAAGCAAGTTCGACGGCGCTGCGATTCGCGGCCACGCACGCGCTGTCGTTCACCTTCATGCCCCGCTGGCTGCATGCGCTGGAGGCCCACTCGTCGATGGGCCAACTCCAACTGATGTCCGACACGCAGCAGAAGTGCGCAGCGCTGCTTGCGCAGAACCAAGTGCATTTCATGCTGGCCCACGCGCATCCCGGCGTACGGGGTCCGCTGGACGTGGCCGAGTTTCCGAGCCTGGTCGTCGGCTCCGACGAACTGCTGCCCGTGTCGGCGCCCGACGAGGCCGGCCGGCCTCTGCACGGCCTGCCGGTCAGCGGCAAGGGTGCCACGACGCAGTGGCTCGGCTACAGCGCGGAATCCGGGCTTGGCCGCATCCTGCGCGAACTGAAAGGGCCGGCGCTGGATCGCCTGCACGTCCATCAGGCCTTGACCGCGCACCTGGCCTCGGTGCTGCGGACGATGGCGCTCGACAAGCGCGGCCTGGCGTGGCTCCCACAACTGCTCGTGGGTGACGACATTGCCACCGGCAGACTGGTTGCCGCGGCGCCCGACGAGTGGCGCATCGATCTGGAGATTCGGCTGTACCGCCGTCGTGGCGAGGTGGGCAAAGCCGCCGAGGCGTTCTGGAACTCCGCAACCGCAGCAGCGCAGACAGCCTGAGACGGCGCACGCGGCGGCGGTGCTTTGAAAGCATCGAAGCCAAGAAAACGGGCATTGGCCTTGGCCGAATCGGCCGATGATCATCCGAGTCACAGCGCCCTCAGTGGTGCGCCCACTCGGAGACAGAAATGGACAAGCTCAATCGGCGTGCGTGGGGCCTCGCGATGGCCTCGGTGGTTCTTCTCGCCGCGGCAAGCACTGCGCGCGCCGAGTTCCCGGAGAAGCCGGTGACGCTGGTTGTCCCGTTTGCTGCAGGCGGGCCCAGCGACAAGATCGCCCGTGATCTGGCCGAGGCCCTGCGCAAACGGCTGAACCAGACCGTCATCGTCGAAAATGTCGGCGGCGCGGGTGGCACGCTGGGCGCGGCCAAGGTGGCGACGGCGACAGCCGATGGCTACACCCTGCTGGTGCACCACATCGGCTTCGCGACGGCACCGTCGCTCTACCGCAAGCTGCCCTACAAGGGCATAGACGACTTCGAATACCTCGGGCTGATCAACGAAGCGCCGTCGACCTTGATCGGCCGCACGACCCTTTCGGCTGCGAGCTTCGCCGAGCTCCGCAAGTGGATCGCGACAGATTCGACCAAGGTGAACCTGGCGCATGCAGGCGTCGGCTCTGCCTCGCACCTCTGCGGCCTGATGCTGCAAAGCGCGTTGAAGGCCGAGATGACGACCGTGCCGTACAAGGGCACGGGCCCAGCCATGACCGATCTGATAGGCGGCACGGTGGACCTGATGTGCGAGCAGGCCACGAACGCGGTGCCCCAGATCGAGGGCGGCAAGGTGAAGGCGTTTGCTGTCACCAGCAAGGAACGTATGAAGCTGCCCGCCTTGGCCGCCGTGCCGACGCTGGCGGAGAGTGGCCTGACCGACTTCAGCGTATCCGTCTGGCACGGCCTCTATGCGCCGCGCAACACACCCGTGCCGGTGCTGGCGAAGCTGAACGAGGCGCTTCGCGGGGCGCTCAAGGACCCGGAACTCATCAAGCGCCAGGAAGCGCTGGGCATCAGCGTGGTGACCGATTCGCGGCTCGAGCCTGCGGCGCACAAGAAGTTTGTCGAGGGTGAAGTGGCACGCTGGGCAACGGTCATCAAGGCAGCTGGTGCCTACGCGGACTGACCAAGACGCGTTTCACGATCTCCACCACTCCTCGGAAGTGCGCCTGCTTCTCGCTTTCCCGCTCGCAGGGCTTCCGATATCTGAGGCGCCTTGAGCGACGGGCAAACGCGCCGCGCTCTTGCGATGACCGTAGCGACGGGAGGCTGTCATGCAGTTGAGTCCGAATGCCCAACTGTGAACGTCCGCATTCATCATCCGCGGACGTCAGCTACGGGTCGAAGGCTGCCGATACCCGGCGAGCCAGGGCACGCCTGGGCTCGATCAAGCGACCCCTGCCGCACACCCTCGCGTCAGCTCATTTGCGCTCTGCAGGGCCGATTGCGTGTCGACGCGTAAGCCCTGCGTCTTCGGCGCGTCTCTTGACAGCAAATGTGGCGTGATCGTCGAGTGTTCCCGCGCTCCTGCATGCGCAGTGCGCATCGAGGCAGCACCGGTGCTTACAACCGAAACCGTTACACCCGCCCGCGCCGCCGGCCGCAACTAGCTTTACGCGCAGTCACACAGCCCGGCACCGTTCGAGGCCCGTCACGCACGATAAGGGCCGCTCTCTGTCGCGACTGCCCACTCGCACGCCGCAGAAGAGGCCCTCTCATGAACACGCACGCACGTTGGCTTTGCTGGTCGTCGCTGGCCCTGTTGCAGGCGGCCTGCAACCCCACGGAAGATGAAACGAGCAATGTCGCGGCGGCCGCGCCCGCGGCTGCATCGGAGCAACGTGCGCAGATCGCCGCGGTGCAGGCCGACAGATCGCAGTTCGTGTCGACCTCGGCGATCGGCTCCGGTGCCCGCGACCCGGGACCGCGCGGCGCGCTGGTCGGCGCAGGAGGGCCGCTGCCCGGGCTCAGCGTGCTCGAGTTGGCCCTCTTCCAGGTCGGCAGGGAAGACTTCATCGAGGAAGAGTCGGCTTCGGACGGACTGGGCCCGACGATGAACCTCGACAGTTGCGGCGGCTGCCATTCGCAGCCCGCGATGGGCGGCACCAGCCCTGCGGTGAATCCACAGGTGGCCTTTGCCGGCAAGCTGAGCGCCACCAACGTGGTCCCGCCGTTCATCACGCTCAAGGGCCCGGTGCGCGAAGCACGCTTCGTGAAGGGCAGCGACGGCCAGCGCGATGGCGGCGTGCATGCGCTGTTCACCCTGGCCGGGCGCACCGACGCGCGTGACTGCCGCGTCAGGCAGCCCGACTTTGCCGGCGCGATGGCCGCGGGCAACGTGATCTTCCGCATTCCGACGCCGCTGTTCGGCGCCGGGCTGATCGAGCTGATTCCCGACGGCGAGATCCTGGCCAACCTCGGCCGCAACACCAGCACCAAGCGCAGCCTCGGCATCCGCGGCCGCGGCAACATCATGCCGGCGGCGCAGGCCATCTCGGCGCAACCGAACAAGAACGGCAACGACGGCACGCTGGGCCGCTTCGGCTGGAAGGCGCAGAACAAGTCGCTGCTGGTGTTCTCGGGCGAGGCCTACAACGTCGAGATGGGCATCACCAACGATCTGTTCCCGACCGAACGCGACGAGACCGAGGCCTGCCAGTACACCCACTCGCCCAACAGCGTGACCCACCTGGAGGCGGCGACGCCGCTCGAAGCCATCAGCTCGATCGAGAAGTTCACGGCCTTCATGCGCCTGCTGGCGCCGCCGACCCCGTCGACCGACCAGCCCGGCGGCAGCGCTTCGATCGCCAACGGCAAGACCTTGTTCGCCAACGTGGGCTGCGCGCTGTGCCATGTGCCGAGCCTGCGCACCGGCAACGCGTCGGTGGCCGCGCTGCGCTACAAGAACGTGAATCTCTATTCCGACCTGCTGCTGCACGACATGGGCGCGGGCCTGGCCGATGGCATCTTGCAGGGCGAGGCCGGCGCGCGCGAGTTCCGCACCGCGCCGCTGTGGGGCCTGGGCCAGCGCCTGTTCTTCCTGCACGATGGGCGCACCAGCGACCTGAAGCAGGCCGTGCTGGCGCACCGCAGCGACGGTTCCGAGGCCAATGGCGTGGTCTCGAAGTTCGGCGCCCTGGCGGACCGCGAGCAGCAGGACCTGCTGAACTTCCTGCGCTCGCTGTAGATGCGCGCAAGCGGTTGGCGTGCCGCCTGCGCTCGTCGCGTGCCGCCCGCCTACTCCGAGATCGTCACCACCCGATAGTTCGGGTCGGCGGTGATCTGTGCGTCGGTGTAGGGCAGCTTGGCCCACTGCCCGGCCGAGTAGAGGCGGGTCAGGTCGTTGAAGTGCTCGCTCGAGGCGTGCGAGGACTGGCCGTAGGTCAGCATGCCCTCGGCCACCGGGCCGCTGGCGTCCCAGGTGACGAACTGCATGTAGCTGTTGCCGTAGGCGCCCTGGTTGTTGAGCGGGTCGGCCAGGTAGGCGAAGTTGCCGGACAGCGGCGGGAACTCGGTCTTCTGGCCGCGCCAGTTGTTGAAGGTGTAGCGACCACCGGGAATCGGCTGCGGCACGCCGCCGCGGATCACGAGCTGGCTGTCGATCGGCCGTGCGCGGCGCTTGAGCGCGGTGTCGAACTGGCGCGTCAGCACCAGCGCCTCGAGCTCGACCAGCGCGGCGGCGGTGCTGGCGGCGCCGCGTGGCGTCTCGAGCGGATCGGACACGCTGTAGGGCACGGCCCACCACTTGGGATCGCGCAGCTCGCCGAGCCGTTCGTAGAACTCGCGGAACAGGATGGCGCCCGAACTCAGCATGCCGTGGCGCAGGTTCCAGCCCTGCAGCACGCTGCAGGCGTCCTTGGCCGCGGCCGAGGCGGTGGCCGAGGCCAGGCAGGCCGCGACGAACTCGGGCACCCATTTTTCGGCGCGGAAGAAGCGGCCCTGCAGGTAGAGCTGCTGCAGGTTGGCGACGTTGAACTTGTTGCCGGCCAGGCCGTCGGCACCGGCCAGCCGGTCGCGCACCATCGCGTGGCCGTTGCGGGTGCGCTCGCCCTGCACCATGGCCTCGGCATCGGGGCCGGTGGCGATGATCTTGGGATAGCCGGAGAGGAAGGTCGTGGCCTGCGGCCACCAGTGGCTGTCGTTGGCGTTGAGGATGTAGTCGGATCGCGTGACCCACGGCCGCTGCGCGGCGCCGACGCCGCCGGCCCAGTCGCACAGCGAGGTGCTGCCGGTCATCACGACCAGGCCGATGCTGTTCATCAGGTCCTGGAAGGGATAGGGCGCGCCCGGCACGCAGCCGGCGATCTGCGCGTCGGCCACGTTGGCGGCCACCGAGAAGTTGCCGTAGAGCGTCTTGCCGGCCTTGTCGGCCGCCATCGTGTTGACCCAGGGCATCGCCACATAGGTGGCGGCGGCGGTGCGCAGCGAGTCGACGTCGGTGGCCTTGCCGTTGAGGATGACCTGGTCGATCAGCTTGTAGTTGACGTAGTTGGCGTCCTGGATTGCGAAGGCCGAACCGGCGCTCCACGCAAAGTCGGCATCGGCCAGCATCGGGCCGAACTCGCTGAGGTAGAGCGTGCGCGTGATGTCGTGCAGCGAACCGTCGCTGCGCTTGGCGCTGATGGTCAGCGGCACCGCGGTCAGTGGCTTGGAGACACCGTCCTTGACGTAGCGCGTGGCGTCGGTCGGATCGAGCGTGAGCACGCGCAGCGTGAAGCGGTTGTCGGTCGAGAAAGTGTGGGTCCAGGCCAGCGTGCTGTTGAAGCCGATCAGCGGCAGCGGCACGCCGAGCAGCGTGGCGCCATAGACGTCGTAGCCGGCCGAGGCCACCGTCATGTGGACCTGGTTCAGCCGCAGCGTGCCCCACCACGGAAAGTGCGGGTTGCCGAGCACGATGCCGGCCCCGCTCTCGGTGGCGTCCTTGCCGAGCGCCACACCGTTGGAGCCGATCACATGCTCCTGGATGACCTTCAGCGAGGTCGCGATGCTCGAGTTCTGCAGCGCGGCCAGCGTCAGCGGCTTCGCCGCCTTTGCGTTCTGGGCAAGTTGCGTAGCGCGGGCCTTCGGCGTGCGCGTAGCGACGACCACCCCCGGCGGTTGTGCGCTGCCAATGGACCGGATGAAGGCCATCGAGCTGCCGGCCATCGCCGCCTGCATGTAGCGCAGGTAGGCGTCGTCCTCGGTCATCGGCACGACCCAGTCCGCGCCCTTGCATTCGGCCGGCAGGCCGGCGGCGCCGACCTCGCGCAGGTAGCGGTTGTAGCCGGCGACGAAGCCGGCGGTGATGTCCTGCGAATCCTGGCCCGAGGCCGCCTTCACGCGCGCGGCCAGCGCCGGCGTGAACAGCAGCTTGTAGAAGAAGTCGGAGGAGATGTTGTCCCACTGGTCGCCGAGCTGCCCGAGGTAGCCGCCGGCCTCGCCGAAGACCTTGGAGCGCTCGCCGTGCAAGGTGACGATCTCTTCGGCGAAGGTGCAGATGTTGTCGCGGGCGAAGGCGTAGCCATAGCCATAGCCGGCGCCCTTGAAGTTGTCGGCCTTGACATGCGGCACGCCGAAGGAGGTGTAGCGGATCGTGGCCGAGTAGCTCGCGGGCGGCGGGGCGGGATCGGAGTCGGAGTTCGAGCAGGCCGCGAGCAACAGGCCCGCGCCGGCAAGCGCCAGCGCGAGCGCGCCGCGGCGCAGTGATGCCATCGATGAAGACATGAGCGAGGCTCCTCGGCGGTTGGTGGGCGCACTCTGCGCGATGCAGGCATCGCGGCGGCTCGCCTCGTGGTGGAGATTGACCATACGCGGTCGTTGCCGGGCACTGCATCGGGCTTGCCCTGAGAGGCGGCCCCGGCCCCTCCCCACGACTGTTTGATCGGACCGACACCACGCCGGCGCCAGCGGTGCTACAACCGGCGCCCCACCCTGCAAAGCGCACCCGCCCACGCCATGAAGCTCTGGGACATCTCGCCACCGGTCAGCGCCAGCGCGCCGGTCTTTCCGGGCGACACGCCCTACTCGCAGCAATGGGCGGCGACCATCGGCCCCGGCTGCCCGGTCAACGTCAGCGCGATCACGCTTAGCCCGCACGTGGGCGCGCATGCCGACGCGCCGCTGCACTACGACGCCGACGGCGCGACCATCGGCGCGGTCGCGCTCGAGCCCTTCCTCGGCCGCTGCCGCGTGATCCATGCCATCGGCGTCGGCCCCCTGGTGCGGCCCGAACACATCGCGCATGCACTGACCGACCTGCCGCCGCGGGTGCTGGTGCGCACCTATGCACGAGCACCGCTCGACCGCTTCGACGAGGCCCTCGCCGCCTACGCCCCCGAGACGATCGAGCAGCTCGCCGACCTCGGCGTGCAGTTGGTCGGCATCGACACCGCGAGCATCGACCCGGCTGACAGCAAGCTGCTGCTCAGTCACCAGGTGATCCGCCGGCGCGGCCTGCGCGTGCTCGAGAACCTGGTGCTCGACGAGGTGGCCGAGGGCGACTACGAGCTGATCGCGCTGCCCCTCAAACTCACGACGGCCGATGCCTCACCGGTGCGCGCCATCCTGCGAGAACTGCCATGACGATGTCCAGAGACCAGGCCCTTGCCCTCGACGCCAAGGATCCGCTCGCGCCGCTGCGCGCGGCTTTCAGCCTGCCGCCAGGCCGCATCTACCTCGACGGCAACTCGCTCGGCGTGCTGCCGGCCGCCACCTCGCAGCGGCTGCGCGAGGTGGTCGAGCACGAATGGGGCACCGAGTTGATCGAGAGCTGGAACAGCGCCGGCTGGATCGAGCAACCCGGGCGCATCGGCGACAAGATCGCGCGCCTGGTCGGCGTCGGCCCCGGCGAGCTGGTGGCGGCCGACTCGACCTCGGTCAACCTCTACAAGGTGCTGCACGCGGCCTGCGCGATGCAGCGCGCCGACCGGCCGGGCCGCAGGCTGATCGTCTCCGAGCGCAGCAACTTCCCGACCGACCTCTACATCGCGCAGAGCGTGGCGCGCGAGTTCGGCCTCGAGCTGAAACTGGTCGACGCGCCCGAGGCGCTGCCCGCGGCGCTCGGTGGCGAGTCCGGGGCCGAGGTCGCGGTGCTGATGCTCACGCAGGTGAACTACCGCACCGGCGTGCTGCTCGACATGGCGGCGCTGACCGCGGCCGCGCATGGCGTGGGCGCCCTCACCGTCTGGGACCTGGCGCACAGCGCCGGCGCGTTGCCGGTGGCGCTGAAGGACTGCGACGCCGACTTCGCGATCGGCTGCGGCTACAAGTACCTCAACGGCGGTCCCGGCGCGCCGGCCTTTGTCTGGGCCCACCCGCGCCATGCCGATCGCTTCTGGCAGCCGCTGTCGGGCTGGATGGGTCATGCGGCGCCCTTCGAGTTCACAAGTGACTATCGGCCGGCGCCGGGCATCGGGCGTTATCTGTGCGGCACGCCGGCGATCCTCGGCATGGCCGCACTCGAATGCGGCGTCGACACCGTGCTGGCGGCCGAGCCGCTCGGCGGCCTCGCGGCACTGAGAGCCAAGTCGCTGGCCTTGACCGATCTGTTCGCAAACCTCGTCGAAGAGCGCTGCACCGGCCATGGCTTGACGCTCGTTTCGCCGCGCGAGCCGGCGCGTCGCGGCAGCCAGGTCTGCCTGGCCCGGGACGAAGGTGCCTACGCCATCGTGCAGGCGCTGATTGCGCGCGGCGTGGTCGGCGACTTCCGCGCCGGCGACGCGCAGGTGCCCGACATCCTGCGCTTCGGCTTCACGCCGCTCTACACCCGCTTCGTCGAGGCCTGGGATGCGGTCGAGCATCTGCGCGCCGTGCTCGAAAGCGGCGAGTGGAAACGCGCCGAGTTCAACCGGCGCAATGCAGTGACCTGAGCACGACCATGAACACCCCCAGCAAGCCCGAAGACATCGTGCGCGAGGAGCGCGCCCAGCTCGACTTTTCCAAGTCGATGAGCTACGGCGACTACCTGTGCCTGGAGCAGGTGCTCGGCGCGCAGAAGCCGCTGTCGCCGGCTCACGACGAGATGCTGTTCATCATCCAGCACCAGACCAGCGAGCTGTGGATGAAGCTGATGCTGCACGAGCTGCGCGCGGCCACCGCGGCGGTCGCCGCCGATCATCTGCCCGAAGCCTTCAAGATGCTGGCGCGGGTCAGCAAGATCATGGAGCAGCTGGTCCACGCCTGGGACGTGCTGGCGACGATGACGCCGCCCGAGTACAGCGCGCTGCGGCCCTACCTCGGCCCGAGCAGCGGCTTCCAGAGCTGGCAGTACCGCTGCATCGAGTTCAGCCTCGGCAACAAGAACGCGGCGATGCTCAAGCCGCATGCGCATGCGCCGGCGCGCCTGGCCGAGGTCGAGGCCGCGTTCCACGCGCCCTCGCTCTACGACGAGGCGCTGCGGCTGCTGGCGCGGCGCGGCATCGCGGTGCCGGCCAGCCACCTGGAGCGCGACTGGTCGCAGGTCTACGTGGCCGATGCCGGTGTCGAGGCGGCCTGGCTGCAGGTCTACCGCAACCCGCAGGCGCACTGGGAGCTCTACCAGCTCGGCGAGGAACTGACCGACCTCGAGGACGCCTTCCGCCTCTGGCGCTTTCGCCACGTGACCACCGTCGAGCGCGTGATCGGCTTCAAGCGCGGCACCGGCGGCACCGGCGGCGTCAGCTACCTGCGCAAGATGCTCGACGTGGTGCTGTTCCCCGAGATCTGGACGCTGCGCACCAGCCTGTAGCGCGACGATCGCCGCCATGTACCTGCAGCGCCGGCCCGCAGCACCGCTCGACGCGGTCGTCGCCTGCCTTTGGGCCAGCGAGCGCGGTGCACTGGTCCATGCGCGCGAGCGCATCCTGCCCAGCGGCTGCGACAGCGTGGTCATCGCGCTGCACGAGGCGCCGCTGCGGCGCTTTGCCGATATCGACGATCGCTGCGGCAACAGCATCGGCAACGCGCTGTGGCAGGGCGTTCACGATGCGCCGGTGCTGCGCGACACCTCGGCGCCGGCCTGCGTGGTCGGCATCAGCTTTCGCGCCGGCGGTGCCGCTGCCCTGGCCGGCGTGCCGATGGGCGAACTGGCCGGCCGTACGGTCGCGCTCGATGCCCTGTGGGGTTCGGCGGTCGCAAGGCTGCGCGAGCGACTCCAGGACACCGCAGGCGCCGCGGCGCGACTCGATCTGCTCGAAGCCTGGCTGTATCGGCGACTTGCAAGCGCCCGTCCCGGCGATCCGGTCGTGGCGCAGGCACTCGCGCTCTTTGCGAGCATGCCGACACGCGCCGAGGTCGGGCCGGTGCAATTGGCCGTCGGCTGCTCGCCGCAGCGCTTCGTCGCGCGCTTTCGCGATGCAGTCGGGCTCACGCCCAAGCGCTATGCCCGCGTGCTGCGCTTTCACACCCTGGTCCAGCGGCTGGCCGCCGTCGACGATGCCGGCCTCGCCGAGCTGGCACTCGATGGCGGCTACGTCGATCAATCGCACCTGAGCAACGAGTTCCGCCGCCTTGGCGGCCTCACGCCCATGGCCTACCGTCCGGTGGCCGGCGACCGGCCGACGCATGTGGCGATCGGCGGCTGACCCAGAAAAATCTGCAAGACGGCGGCCACGGCACGCAGCATGCTGAGCGCCATCGCCACCGTTCTCCCCGGGAGATCCACATGACCGAGGCCGCCCCCTCCCCCATCCACGAGGTCTTCGCCTACCTGTGCGTCAGCGACAGCGCCGCGGCGATCGAGTTCTACCGCCGCGCCTTCGGCGCGACCGAGCGCTTCCGCCTGGTCGAGCCCTCGGGCCGCATCGGCCACGCAGAGTTGCAGCTCGGACCGGTGGTGCTGATGCTCTCCGACGCCTTTCCCGAGTTCGACATCCACCCGCCAGGCGGCGGCGCGCTGCCGCCGGTTCGCATCCACCTGCACGTGGACAACGCCGACCAGATGATCGCCAGCGCCATCGCCGCCGGCGCCACCGCGCTGGGCGAGGTGTCGGATGCCTTCTACGGCGAGCGCGGCGGCCGCATCAAGGACCCCTTCGGCCATGTCTGGCTGATCGGTCACTCGATCGAGGAGGTCAGTCCCGAGGAGATGCAACGCCGCTACACGGCGATGTTCGAGGGCTGAACGCGGCGACCGGCGCCGCGGCCCGCAATCACTTCGCGGGCGACAACCTCAGCAGCACCGCGCCGGCCTCATCGACCAGTAGCAGCTTGTCGCCGTCCATCCTGGCGCCACGGGTGGCGTCGAGCTTCTGGTGCATCGTGCGCTCGGCCTTCATCGCGCCGTCCTCGCACATCATCATCGATTGCGCGAGCGGGCCGATCTTGAGCTTGTCGCCGTCCATCCTGGCGCCGCCGAAGAAGTTGTTGCAGCCACCGAAGCCGGTGACCTCGGGCGCGTCCTTGGCGCCAAAGACCACCGTCGGCTTGCGCCCATCTGATCGGCCGGGATCGACCTCGCTGGCGACCCAGCTCGTGCCCTTGAGCTTGTCCAGACTCAGCATGGCGGACTTGCCCCCCATGGTCGATGAGCAGGCGGCGACGGCAAGCGCCGCCACGAAGGGGAGGATGAGCTTCTTCATGGGCCGAGAATAAGCGGGCCGCCGCAACCCGGGCAAGCCACCCGTCCGTGCCGATGAATCCCTCGCCCGTCGCCGACCCGACCGCAGCCTTGCTGCGCGACTTCGACCGACGCTACCTGCGATGGGGCTTGCCGCTGTGCCTGGCGTGCCTGCTGGCCGTGGCCTGGCTCTGGAGCCAGCCGGGCAAGCACAACCTCGGCGCCCCGTTCTGGCAGGCAGTGCAGTTGCTGGCGGCCGCGGCGGCCCTGCTGAACCTGCCGTCGTGGTGGCTGCAGCGGCGCAGCCTGCGCGCGCAACTCGAACGCGCAGCGCCGATCGGCGCGTGGCGCTTTGCGCTGCGCTTCTGGCTGATCAACCTCGCGCTGGCGGTGGCGCTGTCGGTGCTGCTGTGGCGGCCGCTGCTGAACCTGCTGTTCTTCTTTCGGCTCTACCCGGTCGCGTTCTGGCTGCTGCCATGGCATGCGATCCTGGGACTGATGCTGGGCCGGTGGCTGCAGCTGCAGGCGAGCCCGGCGCCGGTCCCGCCTGCCGCATCGCGCTGACCGCGACGCGTCCTTCGCCACCCACGGGCTCGCACGCCCTTTGCGCCGGGCCAGCATCGTCGCTGGGCGATGCGCCCGATGCAGGGGGCCGATGCTGGTGGCATTGGCAGCATGAAGGCTCGAGCCCTCACGCCGCCACGAGCTCAGCGGTAGAGGCCGATGATCTGCAGGTTCCAGGCCGCCTCTTTGCCCGAGCCCTGGCCTTCCCAGCGCTTGGCCTCGGCCGCCAGGAAGGCGCGCGCCTCGTCGCTGCCGAGGTCGCCGATCGACTTGAGCGCCATGCCGCGATCGGCCCAGACCGCAGTCTTGTTCTGCGACAGCGACTTCAGCATCTCGAGCTGGGCGTTCGCGCGCAGCGTGCCGAGCGAGGAGATCGCCGCCAGCCGCACGTTCTCGTCGGCGTCGGAGACCAGGCGCACCAGGGTGTCGACCGAGCGCGGGTTGTTGGCAAAGCCGAGCGCGTAGACGTCGAGCCAGGTGTCGGCATCACGCTTGGCGCCGATGCGCGCGATCAGCGCGTCGACCTTCGCATCGCTGGCGCGATAGCCGTAGAGCTCGTTGGCGACCTTGCTGGCGATCTCCTTGACCGCGATCGACAGCGGCTGGTTCAGCGTCGGCTCGATGACCTCGTCGAAGCTCATCACCGGCACCTTGCCGCGCTTGACGAAGGCCGCCACCCGCTTGCGGCCGGCCGGCGTGTCGAGGTCGGCGCTCAGGTAGGTCAGGGTCACGAAGGGCGCAAAGCCGTTGCTGCGGTGGTTCTGGATCTTGAAGGTGCGCAGTTCGAGCCGTGGCTGGCCGGTGGCGCCGGCGGCGACCGTGACCGGCAGGCCGCGCGAAGCCAGTTCCTGCTGCAGCGCCGTCGCGAGGTAGGCCGGCGGGTCGATCGCACCGCTGGCGGTGTTCAGGCCGGCTGGCAGCGTGCCGGCGGAAAAGACGCGATCGCTGGGCGGACGCTGGTCGGCCAGCGCCAACTCGGTCTTTGGCGGCGCCGCCTGGACGCTGGTTTCATAGCGCTGGCCCGAGGGCTCTGGCGTCTTGACGATGTAGTGTGCCGGCGCGCAGGCCGACAGCAGGGCCGCGCAAGCGGCAGCAAACCCGGCCCGGCCGAGCAGGTAGCGATTGACGTGCACTGAAGAGTCTCCCTCGAAGATCGTTGTCGTTGGCGGACCATGAGCGATCCGCGCCCGCCGGGG
Organism: Rivibacter subsaxonicus; assembly: GCF_004217215.1. GTDB lineage: Bacteria > Pseudomonadota > Gammaproteobacteria > Burkholderiales > Burkholderiaceae_C > Rivibacter > Rivibacter subsaxonicus. Next base: position 874,348 of record NZ_SHKP01000004.1, on the reverse strand, counting down.
CAGGCCCGCCGGGCAGGCGCGACTGTAGTGCGCCGATCGGCGCTCGCCGCGGGTCGGTAGCGAGCGCACAACGCCGCCATTCGGCGGAGCGACAATAGTCACAAATGCAACGCCAGAGCGCGACGCCGCCGGCCCACCCTCCTCGACCATGGCAACCATCCTCCAGAACCTGCCCGCCGGCCAGAAGGTCGGCATCGCCTTCTCCGGCGGCCTCGACACCAGCGCCGCCCTGCACTGGATGAAGCTCAAGGGCGCGATCCCCTACGCCTACACCGCCAACCTCGGTCAGCCCGACGAGCCCGACTACGACGAGATCCCGCGCAAGGCCATGCAGTACGGCGCCGAGCTGGCGCGACTGGTGGACTGCCGCGCGCAACTGGTGGCCGAGGGCATTGCCGCGCTGCAAAGCGGCGCCTTCCACATCAGCACCGCCGGCGTCACCTACTTCAACACCACGCCGATCGGCCGCGCCGTGACCGGCACCATGCTGGTGGCGGCGATGAAGGAAGACGAGGTCAACATCTGGGGCGACGGCAGCACCTTCAAGGGCAACGACATCGAGCGCTTCTACCGCTACGGCCTGCTGACCAACCCGGCGCTGAAGATCTACAAGCCCTGGCTCGACCAGGCCTTCATCGACGAACTCGGCGGCCGCGCCGAGATGTCGGCCTTCATGACCAAGGCCGGCTTCGGCTACAAGATGAGCGCCGAGAAGGCCTACTCGACCGACAGCAACCTGCTCGGCGCCACGCACGAGGCCAAGGACCTCGAGCAACTCTCCAGCGGCATGAAGATCGTGCAGCCGATCATGGGTGTGGCCTTCTGGCGCGACGAGGTCGAAGTGAAGCGCGAAGAGGTGACGGTGCGCTTCGAGGAAGGCCAGCCGGTCGCGCTCAACGGCGCGGGCTTCGCCAGCCCGGTGGAACTGCTGCTCGAAGCCAACCGCATCGGCGGCCGCCACGGGCTGGGCATGAGCGACCAGATCGAGAACCGCATCATCGAGGCCAAGAGCCGCGGCATCTACGAGGCCCCGGGGCTGGCGCTGCTCTTCATCGCCTACGAGCGGCTCGTCACGGGCATCCACAACGAGGACACGATCGAGCAGTACCGCGACAACGGCCGCAAGCTCGGCCGGCTGCTCTACCAGGGCCGCTGGTTCGACCCGCAGGCGATCATGCTGCGCGAGGCCGCGCAGCGCTGGGTCGCACGCGCCGTGACCGGCGAGGTCACGCTCGAACTGCGGCGCGGCAACGACTACTCGATCCTGAACACCGAGTCGCCCAACCTGAGCTACGCGCCCGAGCGGCTGAGCATGGAGAAGGTCGAGAACGCGCCGTTCTCGCCGGCCGACCGCATCGGCCAGCTGACGATGCGCAACCTCGACATCAGCGACACGCGCGCCAAGCTCGGCATCTACTCGCAGGCCGGGCTGCTGTCGCAGGGTGGCGGCGCGGCGTTGCCTCAGTTGGGGGTCGTCGACGACTGAGGCGACTTCGGCGCTGCACCTTGCGGATCTGGTCTTCCTTGCAGTCGCTGCCCCCGCACCAATAGGTGCAGCCCTTCTCATCGAGCTCGGGCGTGCCGCAGGCGGCCCGGTCTGGACTCGACGCGATGCGGCTGGTGCGTGGCAGGCGCGTCGTCGTGACGGGAGTCGACCTGCACCAGCGGCCGTGCCGCTGACCCCGGCAGCCTCGGTGGTTGCCGCCGGCGCGATCTGACGCTACCGTGACCACCTGTGGCCGGCTTGTGGCCGCGGCAGGGCGCTTGGCGCGTCCGGAAACCGAGGTCCACGATGATGCGACAGGCCCACCACCAAGTGCCACGCGACGCCAGCCGAATCGGATCGGCCTGGAGACTGCTCGTCATTGGGCTGATGCTCCTGGGCGGCGCCCTGTCTGCGGCACACGCCCAGGACGCCACCTTCAAGGACGAGGAACTCGACCAGATGCTGGCGCCGATCGCGCTCTATCCGGACTCGTTGCTCGCCCAGGTGCTGATGGCCACCACCTACCCGGCCGACGTCAAGGCGGCTGCGGCCTGGTCGAAGGCGCACCCCGACGCCAAGGGCGATGCGGCGGTCAAGCAGGTGGAGAACCAGCCCTGGGAGCCGGCGGTGCAGTCGCTGGTGGCATTCCCGCAGGTGCTGGCGATGATGAACGACAAGCCCGATGACGTGCAGCGTCTCGGCGATGCCTTCCTCGCCGACCCCAGCCGCGTCATGGACCGGGTCCAGGTGCTGCGCAAGAAGGCCGAGCAGGCCGGCAACCTCAAGAGCAACGAGCAGCAGAAGGTCAGCACCCAGACCGCGGAGAGCAAGCAGGTCATCGTGATCGAGCCGGCGCAGCCGCAGTCGGTCTACGTGCCGGTCTATCAACCGACGGTCTACGGCACCTGGGCCTACCCCTCGTATCCGCCCTACTACTGGCCGCCGCCGGCCTACTACTACCCGGGAGCGGCCTTCGTCGGCGGCGTGATCTGGGGCGCGGCGGTGGTCGGGATCGCCAACGGCCTCTGGGGCGGCTGCAACTGGGGCGGCGGCGACGTCAACATCAACGTCAACAAGTACAACAACATCAACAGCAACCGCCAGATCAATGCCAACAACACCAAGTTCGAGCACAACGCCGATCGCCGAGGTGACGTGCCATACCGCGACAACAAGAGCCGCGAGCAGTACGGCAAGAAGCAGCTCGATGGCGCCAAGGACCGCGAGGCCTACCGCGGCAAGGATGGTCGTGATGCCGAGCGCGACAGGGCAGCCAATACGCTGGCGGAGCGTGGCGCCGACCCGGCCGCCGGCCGCGAGAAGCTGCAGGGCGCCGATCGCGACAAGGCGACAGCCGCGGTACGCGACAGTGACCGCGGCGGGGCCGGCGGTGGTGCGGGCGACCGGGCCGGCGCGGGTCAGAACCGGCCGTCGAACGCGGCGGCGGGCGGCGCGGCCGACCGCGGTGCCACCAACCGCGCGTCCTCGGGCAGTGGCGGTGCCCGCGACAACGCGTTGGCCGGCGCCCACAGCGGCGGAGCGGCACGCGCCAGCGCCGACCGCGGCCAGGCCAGTCGTCAGTCGATGAGCCAGCACAGTGGTGCCGGCCGAGCTGCCGGCGGCGCGCGCGCCGGCGGCGGTGGCGGTGGCCGCCGTCGTTGAGCGCAGGAGCAGCCCATGAACTCGAAAAACATTGCCCGCACCTCAGCCATCGGCGGCTCGGGATCGGGCCTGCGGCAGCAGGCTCGATCCGTCGGCGCGCTGGCGCTGGCGCTCGCGCTCGGCCTGCCGCTGGGTGCCGCTGCCCAGGTGCCGTTTGCCACACCCGAGCAAGCCGCCGACGCCCTGATCGAGGCGGTGGCCACGCGCGATCAGGTCGCGATGCCACGCTTGCTCGGCAAGGACTGGCGCCAGCTGATGCCGCCCGAAGGCGTCAGTGCCGACGACCGCGAGATCTTCCTCGACAAGGCGCGCCAGACGCGCACGGTCAACGTCACCGGCGGCCGCGGCGAACTGGTGGTGGGCGCCGACGCCTGGCCGCTGCCGATCCCGTTGGTGCAGGGAAAGGACGGCCAGTGGCGCTTCGACCCGCGCGGCGGTCGCGAGGCGATCGTTGCCCGCACGATCGGCAGCAACGAGTTGTCGGCGATGCAGGCCGCACTGGCCTACATCGACGCGCAGCGCGAGTACGCGCAGGCCGACCGCAACGGCGACGGCATGCTCGAGTACGCCCAGAAGTTGGTCAGCAGCCCGGGCCAGCGCGACGGCCTGATCTGGAGCACGAGCCTGGACGACGAGAGCCCGATGGGCGAGGCCTTCGCGCCGTCACGACCGGGCGAGGGCTATCACGGCTACCGCTTCAAGATCCTCAACGGTCAGGGATCGAACGCCAAGGGCGGCGCGCGCAGCTACCTGATCGGCAAGCGCATGAGCAACGGCTACGCGCTGCTGGCCTGGCCGGTGAGCTACGGCAAGACCGGCGTGATGAGCTTCATGGTCAATCAGGACGGCCAGCTCTTCGAGCGCGACCTCGGGCCGAAGACGAGCGAGGCAGCCGCCTCGATCAAGCGTTTCGATCCCGACAAGAACTGGCACGCGACGAAGCCCTGAGCGGACCCGGCCTCATGGCCGCGGCATGGCTCGAGGTCGCGCCGCTCAGGCGTCCGGTGCGCCGCCCAGCGCCACCAGCAGATTGACCCGCTCGATGCGCTGTGCGCCCTGCACGCGCAGCATCTGCTGCTGGGTGCCGTAGAGCGCCAGCCGTTGGTTGAGCACACCGCGCAGGTCGGCGCTGCCGACGCGGTAGCGCTCCTCGCTGAGGCGCACCGCGCGTTCGTTGGCGTCGATCTGGGCCTTCAGCAGCGTCTGGCGCTCGCCGAGCGCGATGCCCGAGGACAGTGATTCCTCGACCTCGCCGAAGGCCCGCTGCGCCGTGCTCGCGTAGCGGGCCACCGCCTCGCGCTGCTCGGCATTGCGCACCTCGACCTGCTCCTTGAGCGCGCCACCGGTGAACAGCGGCGCCATCAGCGATGCGCCGGCGCTCCAGACCGGGTTGTCGCGGTCCTTGAGAATGAACAGATCACTAGAGACCGAGTTGACACCGGCCGTCAGCGACAGCCGCGGCAGCCGAGCCGCCTTGGCCTCGGTGACACGGTTGAAGGCTGCCGCCACCCGACGCTCGGCGGCGAGCACGTCGGGGCGGCGCTCTAGCAACTCCGACGGCAACCCGGCCGGAACGTCGAGCGCCAACGGTGCAAAGCGCTGCGCGGTCTGCAGTTCGGTGGCCGGATAGCGGCCGAGCAGCAGTTCGAGCGCGCGCCGCGATTGATCGATCGCGAGCCGCGCCTGCCGTTGCTGGTCGCGCGCGCCCTGCAACGCGGCCGTGCCCTGCGCGACGTCGAGTTCGTCACCGAGGCCGACGCGCTGGCGATCGGCGGCCAGTTGCAGCAGGCGTTCATGGGCCGCGACCGTCTCGCGTGCCAACTGCTCGCGCATGCGTGCCTCGGTCGCCGTGAACCAGCCACGTGCCACGGCGGCGGCGATCGACAGCCGGGCTGCCTCGAGATCGATCTCGGTGGCTGCGAACTGCTGCGACGCACTCTCGCGGCTGGCCCGTACCCGGCCCCAGAGGTCGAGTTCCCAGCTCGCGGTCAACGCCCAGCCGGTGAGCCCGGAGTTGTCGCCGCTCATCTCGCCGCCGCCACGGGCCAGCGCATTGACCTGCGGTAACAGGGCCGCGCCGGCAGCGCGCGCGTACGCTGCGGCCTGGTCGACACGTGCCACCGAGATACCGAGATCGACGTTGTACTGCAGGGCCTCGGTCACCAGTGCGTCGAGCTGTTGGTCCTGGAACAACCCGACCCAACCCGGCGCCACCGAGCCGGCAGCGGCAGGCCCGACCCAGGCCGGTGGCACCACAGCATGCGGCAGCGCCTGTTGCTGCAACTCGGCGCGGTCGGGCGGCGTCGGCAGCGCACAGCCGATCAGCAGCAACGCGAGCAACGGCGAGAACGTCGTGCGCATCAGTGCAGCTTCGGAATGACGTAGTTGAGGTTCGAGCCGACGCGCAGGATGACCTTGCGGATGATGTGAATCATCGTCACGTGCTCGGTATAGATCGCCACGTCGCCCGAAACGCCGGCGGCCAGCACCTCTTCTTCGGTGCCGTCGGCCAGGTTGAACTTGACCGTGAAGCCGCTCGGCCCCGCCTGCAGCGCCGCCGCCATCGGCATCTGGCCGGTGGCGTCGACGCGCGACTGCGCGATGCTGTAGTCCCACACCACCGAGTCGACCTTGGCCTTGAAGATTCGCCCCGGATGGGTCGGTACCGCGAACTCGGCGGCGTCGCCGGGCTTGACGGCACGCAGTTCGTTCTGGCCAAAGACCGCCAGCACCTGTCCGCTGCGCTCGACCAGCGTCATGACGTTGTTGAACGGCATCGCGGTGACGAACACGCCCGGCCGCAACTGCAGGTTGACGACCGTGCAGTCGCAGGGCGAACGGGTCACGGTCTGCTCGATCTGCCACTGGGCGAGCGCGATGTCGGACTTGATCTTGGCGACCGAGGCGACGTCGCCACCGACCACCGCCCCCAATTGGGCCTGGACCTGGGCCTGGTTGGCGACCGCCGCTGCCAACTGGCTCTCGAGTTCGCGCAGCTTGGCCTCGGCCTGCTCGAGGTCGAACTTGTTGCCGGCGCCGCTGGCTGCCAGATCGCGGTACTGCAGCACCCGCTTGCGCGCCAGATCGACGTTGGCGCGCACCGCCGCGGTGCTGCTGACCGCGCCGCGCAGCTGCTCATTGAGGCGCTTGGACTCGCCCTCGGCGTTGGCCAGTTGCGCCTTGAGCGTGTTGAGCGTCAGCTCGTAGGGCGTCGCGTCGATGCGAAACAGCATGTCGCCGCGCTTGACGGCGAAGTTGCCCTCCTCGACGCCAACCTCGACCACCCGCCCGCTGACCTGCGAGACGATCGGCACCTGGTAGCGGTAGACCCGCAGCTTGGTCGACGAGGGCGCCACCACGTTGAGCGTGAGGATGAGGACCGTCATGCCGACGATCGGGATGGTGACGACGATCACCTGCGAGGTGATGTTCCACGGCAGCAGCTTGAACTTGATGAAGATGAGCCAGACGAAGAAGGCGTAGATCGCGAGCAGGATCGCTTCCATGGCTCAGGCTCCCGTGGCCGCGTCGGCGTGGCGCGCGGACATCTGCGCGATCTGCGACCGCAGGCTCTCGAGGTCGGTCGGCAGCGCCCCCTTGGCCGCCATCATGTCGAGCTCGGCGCCGAGCTGGGCCACGTGCTCGTCGACGATCGCATCCGGTCCGAGCGCCGCACCGGCCTGACGGTAGTAGTCCTCGTGCCTGTCGGTGCCGTAGGCCGCCTTGTAGCCGACGGGCTTGGTATAGGCCCAGAGCCACGCGATCGGCCACAGCAGGCCGCCGAAGAACAGCGACAGCAGGCACAGGGTATGAATCGCGTCCTTCTGCGGGTGATGCCTCTTGGCGGCGATCTTCTCCGGCATCACATGCACGATCCAGAACAGCGCGATGAAGATCACCGGCACGATGACCAGCACCGCGACGCCGAGAAAATCGGCCATCTTCTCCTCGAGCTCGGGCGGCAACAGCGAGGCGCGTGAGACGGCCGGCCAGAGCGCCACCGCCAGCAAGCCGCAAAGTCGGGGCAGGCGCCGTGGCGCGCTCAGGCAGGGGCAATGCATCGGCTCGAAAACCTCGGGCAAGGGAGAACCGCTTCGGCGGCCCGGTCGTACTTCTGTGAGGCCAGCGTAACGCCTTTCGCCACCGCCACGGACCGCGGTTTCCCGCGGTTCAGGCAGCTCGTCAGGACAGGCGCGCTCAGTCCGGGATTCGCAGCAACTGCCCCGGATAGATCTTGTCCGGATGGCTCAGCATCGGCTTGTTGGCCTCGAAGATCTTCATGTAGGCATTGGCGTTGCCGTAGGCCTTCTTGGCCACCGCGCTCAGGGTGTCGCCCTTCTCGACCAGGTGGAAGCGCGACTCCGGGGCCGCTTCGGCCACGGTCATCATATCGTTGACCGCGGCCACGCCGGTGACGTTGCCGCAGCACAGCAGGATCTTCTCCCTGGTCGCCTGGTCGGGCGCGACGCCCGAGACGCTGACCGTGCTGGTGGCACCGTCGAAGGCGACGCTCAGGCCGTCGGCGTTGAGCATCTGGGTGCCGATGTACTTCTCGATCGCGGCGCCTGCGGCGGCGTTCAATTCGTCGATCTTGGCCTGCGCCGCGACCGGGTCGGGGGCGGCGGCCACGGCCTTGGCGGCGGCTTCGGTGTCCTTGCTACCGAACAGCTTTTCGCCGGCTTCCTTGAAGAAACTGATGAGGCTCATCGTGACTGACTCCTGTAGGTCGGTCCCGGGGGCGGGACGGCGTCGCGTACCGTAGCACGGCGACGTGACGAAATTCACGCCGACCGGGCGCCATCCCCAAGGCGCGGGCGCACCCCTCGGGCGTCCTCCTCAGTCCTCGTACTTGAGGTACTTGAAGCGCGGGTCATCGTTGGGCGTGCCCTCCAGCGGCGAGCCGTCTTCCTTGCCCGGCTGCCACATCAACACCTCGTCGATCTTGGCGGCCAGCGCGAAGTCCTTGTCGGTCACGCCCTTCGCGGCGTGGTTCACCAGCTTGACGGTAACGAAGGCGTAGCTGACCGTCAGGTCGGGGTGGTGCCAGGCCGCCTCGGCCAGGTGGCCGACGGTGTTGACCACCATCAGCGTGCTCTTCCAGCCCGCGGTCTTGTACTTGCGACGGATCCAGCCGTCCTCGTAGCGCCAGCCCGGCAACTCGGCGGCGAGGCGGGCCTCGACTTCCTCGGGGGTGTAGACGGTGTCGGGGGTCGGTTTGCGCCACTGGCTCATCGCGGTCTCCTCGGGCCGCGTCGACCGCGGCGAGGCGACTCTACGCCGTCGCACGGGGATGCGAGACTTGTCGTCATGAAGACCGGTGCCCACGAACCATGATCGCCATTGCCCTGGCGCTGCTGGCTGCGGTCCTGGTCTACCTTGCGCTGCTGACCGCCCTGTGGTTCGGGCAGGAGCGGCTGCTGTTCTACCCGGTGCCGCTCGACCCGGCGCGGGTGCTGGCGACCGAGCCCGACGTGCACGAGCGCCTGTTCGAGGTCGATGGCGCGCGGCTGTCGGCGCTCGAGTTGCGCCTGCCCGACCCCGACGGCGTGGTCTTCTTCCTGCACGGCAACGCCGGCAACCTGCAAAGCTGGTTCACCAACGCCGACTTCTACCGCCGCGCCAACTACGACCTGGTGATGCTCGACTACCGCGGCTACGGCAAGAGCAGCGGCCGCATCGAGAGCGAAGCGCAGTTGCTGTCCGATGTGCAGGCGGTATGGGCGCAGGTGGCGCCGCGCTACGAGGGTCGGCGCGTCGTGTTCTACGGCCGCTCGCTCGGCACCGCGCTCGCCGCAGCGCTGGCAGTGCAGCAACAGCCCGACCTGACGATCCTCGCCTCGCCCTACAGGAGCATGGCCGCGATGGCGCGCCAGCACTATCCATGGGTGCCGAGCGCGCTGCTGCGCTACCCCTTGTCGACCGAGGAGCACCTGGCGCGCGTGCGCGGCCCGGTGCTGCTGCTGCATGGCGATCGCGACGAACTGATCCCGCTTGCCCACAGCCAGGCCCTGCTGGAGACCGCGCCGCAGGGGCGCCTGGAGGTCGTTGCCGGCGCCGGGCACAACGACCTGCAGGACTTCGAGAGCTACCTCCAGGCGGTGCGGGCGGCATTGCCGGGCCGGCGCTAGGCCATGACCCGCTTCATCGTCTGCGGCGAAGCACCGATGCAGCGGCGTTGACCTGCGGCGACGGGCCGAACTCGGCCAGCGCTCAGGCCGCCACGATGATCGGAAACTCGGTGCGCCAGCCGCCGTCGACGCTGGTTTGCAACGGGCGCAGCAGTGCGGCCCGGTCGGCGGGGTCGGCCAGCGACCGCAGCAGGAAGTCGCGCTGGTTGCCGGGGTCGCCCTGCACGTACATCTGGGTCGTCAGCAGTTCGCGCGTGCCGAGCCGGACCTTGACGTGAATGTGCGGCGCGCGCCCGCCGTAGGCCACCGGTCGCAGCGCGTGGAAGCGGTAGCCCCCATCGGCATCGACCTGTATCGCGCCAAAGCCCTGGAAGGCCGCATCGGCGCGATTGCCATCTCCGGGATGGTGGTAGTGACCGGCAGCGTCGCATTGCCAGATCTCGACCCGGGCGCCGCGCACCGGACGCCCCTCGAGATCGCGCACCGATCCCGTCAGTTGCAAGGCCTCACCGTGGCCGTAGCGCAGCGCACCGTTGAGGAGCAGGTCGGCATCGCTGTCGGCCGGCAACTGCAGCGGGTAGAACGGACCTTCGGTCTGGCGCGGCGTCGGGCGCAGCGCGGCCTGCGCCTGCGCACCGCGCAGCAGCCAGGGCACTCCGACCAGCGCCGCCCCTGCGCTGCGCAGCAGGACGCGGCGATGGGCAGATGGCCCGTTCACAGCAGCACCGGTTCCGGCTCGAGCCGGATGCCGAAGCGCCCGTAGACGCTCTCCTGAATGGCACGCGCCAGCGTCACGACCTCGCCGCCGGTGGCGCCGCCACGGTTGACCAGCACCAGCGCCTGGCGCTCGTAGACGCCGGCGCCGCCGATCGTCTTGCCCTTCCAGCCGCAGGCGTCGATCAGCCAGCCGGCGGCCAGCTTGAACTGGCCGTCGGGCATCGGGTAATGCACGACGTGCGGGTCGCGCGCGATGATGTCCATGCACTGCGCCTCGCTGACCACCGGGTTCTTGAAGAAGCTGCCGGCGTTGCCGATCACGGCCGGGTCGGGCAGCTTGGCGCGCCGGATCGCGCAGACCCAGTCGAAGATCTGGCGCGCATCGGGATGGTGGTTGGCGGCATCCACCATCTTCTTCTGCAGATCGAGGTAGCCGAGCACCGGGATCCACGGCTTGGGCAGCCGCAGCCGCACGCGCGTGATCAGGCTCTTGCCGGCCAGGCCGCCGTCGGCCGCGGGCTGCTTGAAGACGCTGTCGCGGTAGCCGAAGTGGCAGGCATGTGCGTCGAGCGTGACGCTGCGGCCGGTGACCAGGTCGACCGCGTCGAGCGACTCGAAGCGGTCCTTCAGTTCGAGCCCGTAGGCGCCGATGTTCTGCACCGGCGCGGCGCCGACGGTGCCCGGGATCAGCGCCAGGTTCTCGAGCCCGGGCCAGCCCTGGGCCAGCGTCCAGTCCACCGCCTCGTGCCAGGTCTCGCCGGCGCCGAACTCGATGATGAAGGCATCGTCGAGTTCGGCCACCAGGCGCCGGCCCATGACCTCGACCTTGAGCACCACCTCGTGCAGGTCGTGCGTCAGCACCAGGTTGCTGCCGCCACCGAGCACGAACTTGGGTTGCAGCCCGAGTTGCGGATGGGCCAGCAACCGCCGCACGTCGGCGTCGCTGCCGATGCGCACCAGCGTGCGCGCCAGCGCCGGCAGGCCGAAGCTGTTGTAGGGCTTGAGGCTGGCCTGCGTTTCGATGCGCAGCGCGGCACCCGCGTCGGTGCTCGCGGCAAGGGTGGCGCTGGCGGGAGTAGGCTGCATGGCAGAATTTTCGCCGATCCGCATCGACGGACCCACACAAATCCGACAACAAGAGTAGCGCCATGCCCAGCTTCGACACCGTCCTCGAACCCAATCTGGTCGAGGTCAAGAACGCGGTCGACCAGACCACCAAGGAAATCGGCACCCGTTTCGACTTCAAGGGCAGCGGCGCCAAGATCGAGATCAAGGACAAGGAGATCACGCTCTACGGCGACAGCGATTTCCAGCTCGACCAGGTCAAGGACATCCTCACCGCCAAGCTGACCAAGCGCAGCGTCGATGCCCGCTTCATGGACTACAGCGCCAAGGTCGAGAAGATCGGCGGCGACAAGGTCAAGCAGAAGGTGCTGGTCAAGGCCGGCATCGAGAGCGAGGCCAGCAAGAAGATCCAGCAGCTGATCAAGGGCAGCAAGCTCAAGGTGACGGCGGCGATCCAGGGCGATGCGGTGCGCGTCACCGGCGCCAAGCGCGACGACCTGCAGGCGGCGATGGCGCTGATCCGCAGCGACATCGCCGACCTGCCGCTGAGCTTCAACAACTTCCGCGATTGACGTGAGGCCCCACGCTTGCCGCTGCGCGGCCGCGCTGGCTCTTGTCGTGCTGGGCCTGTCCGTCGGGGGCGCGGCGAGCGCCAACGAGGCGCGCGCCGACACCGGTGCCGCGCCACCACCAGCGCCGGTGCAGCGCGCGCCATCAGCCGACGGACCGCGCGTGGGCCTGAACGGCACGATGGGCCAGATGGCGCTGCTCGTCATCGATGGCGGCCAGCCGCGCGCGGTGCGGATCGGCGACGCGGTGCAAGGCATCCGCGTCGTCAGCGTCGGCTCCGGCGAGGCGGTGGTCGAGGTTGGCGGCAAGCGGCGTTCGCTGCGCGTCGGCGACGCGCCGGCAGCCGTTGGCGGTGGCGCGGGCAGCAGCGCCGCCGGCACCAAGATCGTGCTGAGCGCCGGCAGCGGCGGCCACTTCCTGAGCAGCGGCAGCATCAACGGCAAGGCCGTGCAGTTCATGGTCGACACCGGCGCCACCGTCGTCGCGCTCGGCGAGGCCGAGGCCCAGGGCCTGAGCATCGACTACAAGAAGGGCGCGCGGGTGACGATGCGCACCGCCGGCGGCGACGTTCCGGCTTGGCGCGTGACGCTGGGGAGCGTGCGCATCGGCGACGTCGAGGTCAGCAACGTCGAGGCCGTGGTGCAACCGACGCCGCTGCCCTTCGTGCTGCTCGGCAACAGCTTCCTGACGCGCTTCCAAATGCGGCGCGAGAACGATCTGCTGACGCTCGAGCGGCGCTACTGAAGAGCACCGCAGTTCCCGGCCGGCCGATGCGGGCCGGGGCGGTCCGAGCAACGCGTGCGCTTCAGCGCTGCGCGCCGCGCGCGTCCAGTGACCAAGCGCCGGCGCCGAAGGCGACGACGAACAGTAGGCCGCCGGCGATCGCGAAGTTCTTGTAGAAGTTGATGGTCTGCGCCATCACCTGCTCGGGTGGAACGGCCCAGAACTTGTGGAAGAACAGCGCGCTGGCCACGCTGAACAGGGCCAGCGCCAGCGCGACCCAGCGCGCCTTCCAGCCCACCAGCAGTGCCAGTCCACCGCCGAGCTCGACGACGATCGCGAGCACCGCGCCCAGCGCCGCCAGCGGCAGCCCGACCGAGGCGATGTAGGCCACGGTGCCGCTGAAGCCCATGATCTTGCTCAGGCCGGCCGGGATGAACAGCAGCGCGATCAACGCACGCCCCAGCAGGGGCAGGAACTTGTCCAGGGTCGAATTCATGAGCCCGTTCTCCTGCGCGCGACGTGTGGTGTTTGTGGCCCAAGGCCGGGCCCCGCGCGGCCCGGCCCCGGACGGCTCGCTTCGCGGCGAGCGCGGACGACGATAGCAGTCGGGGCTGCGATGCAGAAGCGGCAAAGCACGCAGGCAGCACGCCTGCCGGGCGCGCCAGGAACACCGGTCAACGATGATCGGCACCCCGCCTGTCACCGCTGCGACCGTGGCCTTCGCACGAGCGTGCTAAAAAGCCATGTGCGGTGAGGACGCCGCCCTGCCAGGAGAGCTTGATGGACCTGAATTTCACCCCCGAGCAGCAGGCCTTCCGCGAGGAAGTGCGTGAGTGGGTCGGCGCCAACCTGCCGAAGGAGCTATCGCACAAGGTGCACAACGCGCTGCGCCTGAACAAGGCCGATCTGCAGGGCTGGGCCAGGACGCTCGGTCGCAAGGGCTGGCATGGCTGGGCCTGGCCCAAGCAATTCGGCGGCCCGGGCTGGGACGCGATCCAGCGCCACCTGTTCGAAGAGGAATGCGCGCTGGCCGGCGCGCCGCGGATCATTCCCTTTGGCCCGGTGATGGTGGCGCCGGTGATCATGGCCTTCGGCAACCCGGAGCAGCAGAAGCGCTTCCTGCCCGGCATCATGAGCGGCGAGGTCTGGTGGAGCCAGGGCTACAGCGAGCCCGGCTCGGGCTCCGACCTGGCCAGCCTCAAGTGCCGCGCCGAGCGCAAGGGCGACTTCTACATCGTCAACGGCCAGAAGACCTGGACCACGCTCGGCCAGCATGGCGACTGGATCTTCTGCCTCGTGCGCACCAGCACCGAAGGCAAGCCGCAGACCGGCATCAGCTTCCTGCTGATCGACATGAAGAGCCCCGGCATCACGGTGCGTCCGATCATCACGATGGACGGCGAGCACGAGGTCAACGAGGTCTGGTTCGACAACGTCGAGGTGCCGGCCGACCAGCTGATCGGCGAAGAGAACAAGGGCTGGACCTACGCCAAGCACCTGCTCGCCCACGAGCGCACCAACATCGCCGACGTCAATCGCGCCAAGCGCGAGCTGGAGCGGCTCAAGCGCATCGCCAAGGCCGAGGGCGTCTACGAGGACGCGCGCTTCCGCGACCAGATCGCGCAGGTCGAGGTCGACATCGTCGCGCTCGAGATGATGGTGCTGCGCGTGCTGTCGGCCGAGCAGAGCGGCAAGCAGGCGCTCGACGTGGCGGCGCTGCTCAAGATCCGCGGCAGCGAGATCCAGCAGCGCTACAGCGAGCTGATGATGCTCGCCGCCGGCCCCTACAGCACGCCGTTCATCGAAGAGGCGATGGAAGCCGGCTGGCAGGGCGACCATGTCGGGGCCGCCTACTGCGCGCCGCTGGCCGGGACCTACTTCAACATGCGCAAGACCACGATCTACGGCGGATCGAACGAAGTTCAGAGGAACATCGTTTCGCAAGTGGTACTGGGCTGAGCCCAGAACCACGTTCTTTGCACTCCTCCCTTCCCCAGCCCCTTCCCTCCAGGCGGGAAGGGACTCCAGTCAGATTGACGACGACGGCACAAGCCGCGCAAATCGAGTGAGGCTGAGATGGACTTCGACTACACCGACGACCAGGAACAACTGCGCGACGCCGTGCGGCGCTGGGTCGACAAGGGCTACGGCTTCGAGCGCCGCATGGGCATCGCCCGCGCCGGTGGCTTCTCCAAGGAAGCCTGGGGCGAACTGGCCGAACTCGGCCTGACCGCGCTGACCATTTCGCCCGATGCGGGTGGCATGGGCTTCGGCCCGGTCGAGTCGATGGTGGTGATGGAAGAGCTGGGCCGCGGCCTCGTGCTCGAGCCCTTCGCCGCCGTCGCGCTGGTCGCGACCGACCTCCTGCAGCAGGGGCACGCCCCTTCGGCCGCGTTGTGGCTGCAGGGCATTGCCGAGGGCAAGGAGCGCGTGGTGCTGGCGCACCAGGAGCGCGCGGCGCGCTACCGCCTGAACCACGTGACGACGCGTGCCGAGAACGTCGGTGGCAACTGGGTGATCAGCGGTGCCAAGAGCGTGGTGCCGGCCGGCGCGCATGCGGGTGCCTTCATCGTGCCGGCGCGGGTCGGCGGCGCGGATGACGACGCACAGGGCATCGCCCTCTTCCTCGTCTCGCGCGGTGAGGCCGGCGTGACGCTGCGCGGCTATTCCACGCAGGACGGCGCCTGCGCCGCCGAGCTCAAGCTCGACAAGGCAGCCGGCATCGAACTGATCGGCCCGGCCGACGGCCACGCCGCGCTCGAGCGCGCGCAGGACATCGGCATCGCCGCGGCCTGCGCCGAGGCGGTCGGTGCGATGGACAAGCTGGTGGCGATCACCGTCGAGTACATGAATACGCGCAAGCAGTTCGGTGTGCCGATCTCCAGCTTCCAGGCGCTGCGCCACCGCATCGCCGACGTCAAGATGCAGCTCGAGCTGGCGCGCTCGATGAGCTTCTTCGCGACGCTCAAGCTCGGCGCGCCAGCGGCCGAACGGCGCCGTGCGCTGTCGCAGGCCAAGGTGCAGCTCGGTCAGTCGATGCGCTTCGTCGGGCAGCAGGCGATCCAGCTGCACGGCGGCATCGGCGTGACCATGGAGTACGCCGCCGGCCACTACTTCAAGCGGCTGACGATGCTCGAGATGAGCTTCGGCGACACCATGCACCACCTTGGCGAGGTCAGTGCACGGATGCAGGACACGGCCGGCGTGTTCGCCTGACCAGCCAGGCCGCGGCCGCGCTGCGCGGCCCGGCGATCGATCGCAAGCGGCGCCACGGCGCCGCTTTGCGTTGTGCTCGGCCGCGGCGAGCCGGGGCAGCATGGCAGGGCGACTTGGCTTAGCATGATCCTCAGGCTCCGGTTCGGCTGGAACCAGGGGCCTGACCCGACCTGAGGACGGCGGTCGGGGGCGCGCGGCCTGGCGGCAGGAGGGCCTCACTGGCGACCTGTTGCCGCGGCGTGGTTCCTGCTTGCCGCCAGACACCCGCGGATCCCGTGCTCCAGAGAGATGACAGCTCCCCGGTCCTCGAATCTTCGCTCGACGTCGCCGCAGCCGCTGCCTCGACGCCAGCTCGGTGCCGACCACGTCCGGACCAGCATCGACCGGGAAAGCCGCATGCTGGCCCTGTGCATCTGGGGCCTGGCCGCACTCACCTGCCTGCTGTGCCTGCTGCTGCCGCGCATGGACGGCGATGCCGCCGTCTACGCGCTGATCGCCAAGAACATGGTGCTCACGGGAGACTGGACCAACCTGTATTTCCAGGGCAAGGACTGGCTCGACAAGCCGCATCTCCCGTTCTGGCTGGTCGCCGGCTCGTTTGAGCTCTTCGGCGTCAACGAGCGCGCCTACCTGCTGCCGGGCCTGCTGTTCTACCTGCTCGGCGCCTGGGCCACCTACAGGCTGGCTCGCCACTTCTACGCGGAACGTCGCGTGGCGCTGGTGGCGACGCTGCTCTATCTGTCCTTGCTGGGGCCGCTGCTGGCGGCCAGCGACCAGAAGGCCGAGGTCTACCTGCTCGGCCTGCTGCCGAGCGCCAGTTACGCATGGCTCAAGTTCGAGCGGCGCGGCACCTTCCGCTGGGGCCTGCTGGGAGCGCTCTTCACCGCCTGCGCCCTGATGACCAAGGGCGTCTTCGTGCTGCTGCTGGTGGGCTCCGGCCTGGTGGCGCTGCTGCTCTGGCGCCGCGACTGGGCCGGGCTGTTCCACTGGAAATGGCTGGCAGCCGCGGCTGGCTGCCTGCTGTTTCTGATGCCGGAACTGGCCAGTCTGTACCTGCAGTTCGACGCCCACCCCGAGAAGCAGTTGTTCGGACGCGACCATGTCTCTGGCGTGCGCTTCTTCTTCTGGGACGGTCAGTTCGGCCGCTTCTTGAACACCGGGCCGATCCAGAACGAAAAGGGCAGCCCCTGGTTCTTCTTCCACAACCTGTTGTGGACCTTCTTCCCCTGGGTGCTGGCGTTGCTTGCTGCTGCGGCAGCGACGCTGTCGGGGCTGTCACGGCGCACCACGGCATCTTCCACGAGTGGCGACGGCCCGGCGACCACCGCCGCCGACGGCGCGCGGCCCGGGCAGGAGGCACAGGTCTTCCTGTGGACCATGTTCCTGACGAGCTTCGCCCTGTTCAGCGCCACCGCGTACCAGATGGACTACTACCTGGTCATCGCCTTTCCCTACGCCGCCATCCTGTGCGCGCGCTGGCTGGTGGTGAACGAGCGCCGCCTGCCGCGATGGTGGCTGCGACTGCATGTCGGCTTCTGCGCTTTCGTGCTGCTGCTCGTGATTGGCCTGGGCATCGCGCAGGCGACGCGCGGCGGCCTGAACCTGGTCCTGCCGCTGCTGTTCGGCCTGGGCGGGATCGCCCTGGCCACCATCCTGCGGCGCCCGGCGCCGCTGGTGCTGGCCCTGGTGCTCGGCGCGACCTCGGCGATGGCGGCGTTCGCGTTTGCCGTCCAGGTGCAGCGCGAGCTCTACCTCGGCTACAACGGCGGCCGCCAGACGGCGCTGTACCTGAACGCGCAGGCGCCGCAGCGGGTCTTCCTGGCTGCGCCCGACCTCAAGACCTTCAACTTCCTGAGCCGGCATCCGGTGACGAAGATCGACGATGGCCGCGCGCTGGCACAGGCCCTGTCCGCCGGCAACAGCCTCTACTTGGTGGCGGTCGCCGACCAGATCGACGCCCTGCTGGCTGGCGCACCGCCCTCGCTGCGCGTCGAGGCGCTGCACGACATCGAGGAACTCGACACGCCCAAGCAGTTCCTCGGCAAGGTGCTGAAGGACGACCGCGCACTGCCGCGGCGCACGATCCGCGTGCTGCGCCTGAGCACGACCTGAAGGCGACAATGCGCCGATGCGCTGGTCCCAGGTTCTGTTTTCCCAAGGCTTCGGCGCCCGTCGCGAGTGCGAGGGGCTGATCGTCTCGGGCTTCGTGCGCCACGACGGCATCGTGATCGACGACCCCGACGCCGAGGTCGCGACCGACGGCCTGGTGTTCGAGGTCGAAGGCCGTGTCTGGCCCTTTCACCAGCACGCGCTGGTGATGCTGCACAAGCCGGCCGGCTACGAGTGCTCGCAGAAGCCGGGCGCGTATCCGAGCGTGATGAGCCTGCTGCCCGTGCCGCTGCGCCTGCGCGGTGGCAAGAAGGGTGGCGCCGCCGACGGCGTGCAGCCGGTCGGACGGCTCGACGCCGACACCACCGGCCTGCTGCTGCTCACCGACGACGGCGCCCTGCTGCACAAGCTCACCTCGCCCAAGCACAAGGTGCCCAAGGTCTACGAGCTGACGGTGGCCGATCCGGTGACCGAGGTCGCCATCGACAAGCTGCTCGCCGGCGTCGTGCTCAACGACGATCCGAAGCCGGTGCGCGCCGCGGCCTGCGTGCAGACCGGCGAGCACACGCTCACGCTGACCATCACCGAAGGCAAGTACCACCAGATCAAGCGCATGCTGGGCGCGGTCGGCAACCGCGTGACCGCGCTGCATCGCAGCTCGATCGGCGCGCTGGCGCTGCCGGCCGACCTGGCGCCGGGCCAGTGGCGCTGGATCGACGCGACGCAGCGCGCGGCCCTGATCGGGCCCTGAGCCTGAACGACCCGGCGCAGCGCCCCGCAGGCCTCGCGTGCCGTCGTGGCACTCATCAGTTCAGGCCTGGATCAACCCCCATTGCAAGGCCACCAGCGTGATTTCGCTCTGGTTGCTGGCGCCGAGCTTCTGCTTGATGTGATAGAGGTGGCTGCCCACCGTGCTGGGCGAAAGATTCAGGCGCTCGGCGATCTGCGCCACGGTCGCGCCGCGCGCGAGCTGGATGAAGACCGAGAACTCGCGCTCGCTCAACCGATCGGCCGGGCTGGTTTCGCCGTCGAGCTGGGCCACGGCCAGGCGCTGCGCGGTCTGCGCGTCGAGGTAGCGCTCGCCGCGCGCGACCGCGGTGACGGCGGCGATCAGTGCGTCGGGCGCCGCGCGCTTGGCCAGGTAGCCCAGGGCGCCGGCGCGCAGCACGCGCTGCGGGTGCGCCGTGTCTTCGTGGGCCGACAGCACCAGTACCTTGAGCTTGGGCCCCTGCGCAAGGATCCGGCGCACCGCCTCCAGACCGCCCATGCCGGGCATCGACAGGTCCATCACCACGACGTCGGGCTTGACCGTGGACAACAGCCGGCAGGCTTCCTCGCCGGACTCGGCCTCTGCCACGACCTCGATGCCGGCGTTGGCCAGCAACATGCGAAAGCCCATGCGAACCAGCGCATGGTCGTCGACCAGCATCACTCCGATCATGACGCCGCTGCGCGCGCCGACCGCGCCGCGCGTCCCCGCGGAAGATCAAGCATGGCGACTCTCACGCGGAACCCTCCTCGGTCGCGCTGAACGGCAGCCACACCAGCAACTGCGCACCGCGCACCGCGTGGTTGGCGATGTCGAGCCGGCCGCCCAGGGCCTCGACCCGCTCGCCCAGCCAGCGCAGGCCGTAGTGGCCGCCTTCCTGCCGGGTCCGATCGTGCCAGTCGGGCGCCAAGCCCGCGCCGTCGTCGCGGACCTCGAGCCGGGCGCCGCCGGCCTCGGCCCTCAGGCTCACCGCGAGGTGCCGGGCCTGGCCGTGGCGCAACGCATTGGTCATGCCTTCCTGGGCCGCGCGGTACAGCGCGAGTGCGGCCTCGCTGCCGAGCTGCACGTCGCCCAGCGCCAGTTGCAGGTCGATCGCGGCCTGCGGCTGGCTGACACGGGTGCGCTCGGTCAGGTCGCGCAGCGCGTCGGCCAGGCCAAAGGCATCCAGCACCAGCGGCGCCAGGCGCGGGATCAGGCCGTGCATCGCGTCGTACAGGCGCGAACTTTCTTCGGCAATCACGTTCGCGGCCTGCGCCGCCTCGGCGTCGAGCGGGGCCACGCGCTGCGCCACCGACAGCGCCAGGCTGCGCATCGCGGTCACCGACTGGCCAAGTTCGTCGTGCAGTTCGCGCGCGATGAGCTTGCGCTCCTGCTCCAGATGGCGGTCGATCCAGCGCGCCAGATCGCGCCGGTCGGAGAGCTCGCGCTCGGCGTGGGCAGCGCGCCTCTCGGCCTCGATGCGCACGGCTACGCCGTCGACCATGCGGTTGAAGGCGGCACCGATCGCCGCCGCTTCGGTGCCGGGCAGAGACATCAGCTTGACGTCGAGGTGGCCGGCCTCGATGCGATTGAGCGCCTCGACGATCTGGCCAAAGGGCTTGACCGTACGCCCCACCACCCAATAGACGAGCAGGTTGACGACGACCAGCAGCGCAAGCCCCGCGAGGGCGAGCACGACGATCTGGTCCCAGGCGTCGACCGCGGCACGCGAGGCATCGGCGCGAATCACCAGCTTGCCGTCCGGAAAGGCGATCGACTGCTGCTGCGGCGACGGCGAGATCAGTTGCGCGAACCACGACGGCGCATCGCGGCCAGCCTTGTAGGGTGAAGGCGGCGAGCGGTAGATCTGCTGTCCCCCGGCGTCGAGCAGCATGATCTCGTTGGATCGAACCCGCCCGAGCCCGGCCAGATAGTCCTGCATCGCCGGCGTGCCCTGCGAGGCCTGCAGCATCACGGTGCGCTTGAGCAACTGCGCGGCGACGCGATTGGCGGCCACCACTTCCTCGCGCACCGAGTCGCGCGTGGCCTGCAACTGCAGCGCGATCAGCGCCAGCACGAACAACGTGACCAGGCTGCCGACGATCAGGTGGATCTTCAGACGCAGGCTCATCGGCCGATGGTACCGACCCGCCGCAACCGCCTGGCCCGCGATTCCAGAAAATCATGAGGCCGCTTTCATGGGCCGGGGCCTGCCGCCACCGCCCGAGCCGGCGCACCATCCATCTTGAGTTGAAGGGTTTTAACGTTCCCGCCGCTCCACAAGCGCCAGATGGCGCGCTGTGCCACCGACCGAAGGAGACCCGCCATGCAATGGACAAAGCCCCAAGCGACCGAACTGCGTTACGGCTTCGAGATCACGATGTACATCTCGAACCGCTGATTCCGGCGTCCGGGTGCGGCGCCAGCCGCAACCCGCAAGACAGAGCCCGCTTCGGCGGGCTTTTTGTTGCCCGGGCCTCTGTACCGCCCGCGGATCGGACGCAGCGTCATGGCCGCGGCAGCGCGCATCGGCCTGCACACCGGGTCGCGATAATCGGCCGATGCGCGTCTTCCATGGTCTGCATCACCGCGATATCGCGCCCGCCTGCGCGTTGACGATCGGCAACTTCGACGGCGTCCACCGCGGCCACCAGGCGATGCTGGCGCTGCTGACCAACGAGGCACGCCATCGGGGCGTCGCGAGCACCGTGCTGAGCTTCGAGCCGCACCCGCGCGACTTCTTCGCCCGCAAGGCCGGCAAGCCCGAGCTGGCCCCTGCCCGCATCGCCACGCTGCGCGACAAGCTGGCCGAACTCGAGCGCTGCGGCGTCGAGCAATGCGTGGTGCTGCGCTTCGACGAGCGCTTTGCCGCACAGAGCCCGCAGGCCTTCATCGACGACGTGCTCGTGCGCGGGCTGCACACGAAGTACGTGCTGGTCGGCGACGACTTCCGCTTCGGCGCCAGGCGCGCCGGCGACTACGCGATGCTCGACGTCGCCGGCGACGCGGCCGGCTTCGATGTCGCGCGCATGAACAGCTACGAGGTGCACGGCGTGCGAGTCTCGTCGTCGGAGGTGCGCGCGGCGCTGGCCGGTGGCGACATGTCGCGCGCCGCGGCGCTGCTCGGCCGGCCCTACAGCATCAGCGGCCATGTGATCCACGGCCGCAAGCTCGGCCGCACGCTGGGCGAGAGCGGGCCCGGCGCGGCCGACGGCTTTCGCACGCTCAACCTGCGCTTCCATCACCCGAAGCCGGCGGCGATGGGCATCTTCGTCGTGCGTGTGCATGGCCTGGCGACGCAAGCGCTGCCCGGCGTGGCCAGCCTTGGCGTGCGCCCGACCATCGAGGATGGCGGTCGAGTGCTGCTCGAGGTGCATTGCCTCGACTGGCCCGCGCCCCTCGGCGCCGAGAGCGGCTACGGGCGGCTGGTCAAGGTCGAGTTGCTGCACAAGCTGCACGACGAACTGCGCTACGAGGGGCTCGAGGCGCTGCGCGCCGGCATCGATGCTGACAGCGAGCGGGCGCGGTCCTGGTTTGCTTCCCACGGCTGAGCCACCGCGGCTATCCTGTCGTGCCGGCGCGTGGCCCGGCAGTCCGATCAGGAGAAGCAGGATGACGAGAACCCATCGCTACCGCAGCGTACTGTCGCTCGCGCTGCTGGCTGCCGTGTCTCAGCTGGCGCTGGCCGCCGGCGACGCGCCCAGCAAGCCCAATCCGGCAGCACCGGCCATGCCCGCCGGTGCCAGCGCGATGCGCGTCGCCGCGACGGTGGCCGCGATCGATCAGGCCTCGCGCGCGGTCACGCTGAAGGCCGAGGACGGCTCGCAGATGAGCTTCATCGCCGGGCCCGAGGTCAGGAACCTGGCCCAGGTGAAGGTTGGCGATCGCGTCGTGCTCACCTACGCCATCGCCGGCGCGCTTTCGCTCAAGAAGGGCAGCGGCGCCGCGCCCGAGCGGGTCGAAGCCGTCAGCGGAACCCGCGCGCCCGAAGGCAGCGCGCCGGCGGCGACTGCCGTGCGTGAGGTCACGATCACCGCCAACGTGGTGTCGATCGATGCCAAGACGCAGATGGTCCGGTTGCGCGGCCCGCAGCGCACGGTCGATCTGAAGGTCGAGGACCCGGCGCTACTCAAGGAAGTGAAGGTCGGCGACTTGGTCGAGGCCCGCTTCCGCGAATCCGTGGCGCTGCGGGTCGATCCGGCGCCGAAGTAGGCTGCTCTACGTTGCACCGGCC
The DNA here is from genome assembly GCF_004217215.1 of Rivibacter subsaxonicus. Taxonomy (GTDB): domain Bacteria; phylum Pseudomonadota; class Gammaproteobacteria; order Burkholderiales; family Burkholderiaceae_C; genus Rivibacter; species Rivibacter subsaxonicus. Next base: position 851,690 of record NZ_SHKP01000004.1, on the reverse strand, counting down.
GCCGCGGCGGCCGGTGCGCGTCATCGTCGCAGCTAGTGCTTGACGGCACCGAGGGCGCGCACCGGCGCCTTCAGCTCGATCGTCTCGCGCTTGCCGCCTGCGGTCTCCACCACCAGGCTCAGCGGCACGCTGTCGCCTTCCTTGAGTTGCTGCTTCAGGCCCATCAGCATCACGTGGTAGCCACCCGGCTTGAGCTCGACAGTCTTGCCGGCGGGCAGCTCGAGCGCCTGAACCGGGCGCATCTGCATCACGCCGCCGTCCATCTTCATCTCGTGGATCTCGACCATCGCCGCCGCCGGCGAGCGTGCCTCGAGAACACGGGCGCCCTGGACCGACAGCAGTTGCATGAAGGCGCCGGTCGCCGGCTGCTGGGCGACCGTGGCGCGAACCCAGGGGTCACTGACGGTCACCGACTGAGCCGACGCTGCGGCGCTGGACAGCACAACGCCAAGGGCGAATGCGGCCTGATGGATGCGATTCTTCAAACGGCTCTCCTTGCAGAACTGCGGGCAGTTTAGGCGTGCACCGCCGCGCTCGAGCCGCAGTGCAGCCCCGGTAGAATCGAGCCATGAGTTCGCTTGCGAGCCCCCAGCGCCCGACCGGCCAGCGTGCCGGCTGCCTCGGCGCGGCCACGCGTCGCCAGACCACACGCGACCGAATTTGACCCTCCGGGTCGTCCCCACCCCTCGGGGACCCAGCTACTCCTCGCCCTGCCGCCCGCAGCCCCCTGCTGCCCGCCACGGGCTCCCGACCCGGACCGGAAAGCCTCTGCCATGAACGACGCCACCAACCCCGCCCCCGTGGACTACCGCGCCACGCTGAACCTGCCCGACACGCCGTTTCCGATGCGCGGCGACCTGCCCAGGCGCGAGCCGGGCTGGGTGAAACAGTGGGAAGAGCAAGGCACCTACCAGCGCCTGCGCGACGCCCGCATCGGCGCGCCACGCTTCGTGCTGCACGACGGCCCGCCCTATGCCAACGGCGCGCTGCACATCGGTCATGCGCTCAACAAGATCCTCAAGGACAGCATCGTCAAGGCACGCCAGCTGGCCGGCTATGACGCGCTCTACGTGCCGGGCTGGGACTGCCACGGCCTGCCGATCGAGAACCAGATCGAGAAGAACTTCGGCCGCGGTCTCAGCCGCGACGAGGTGCAGGCAAAGAGCCGCGCCTACGCCACCGAGCAGATCGCGCAGCAGATGGCCGACTTCAAGCGCCTGGGCGTGCTCGGCGCCTGGGACCGGCCCTACCGCACGATGGACTTCGGCAACGAGGCCGGCGAGATCCGCGCGCTGAAGGGGCTGATGGAACGCGGCTACGTCTACCGCGGCCTGAAGCCGGTCTACTGGTGCTTCGACTGCGGCAGCTCGCTGGCCGAGTTCGAGATCGAGTACGCCGACAAGGTCTCGCCCACCGTCGACGTGGCCTTCCTCTGCGCCCAGCCCGAGCGCCTGGCCACGGCCTTCGGCCTGCCCTCACTGGCCGGCAAGGACGCCTTCGCGGTGATCTGGACCACGACCCCGTGGACGCTGCCGGCCAACCAGGCGCTGAACCTGAACCCCGAGCTCGAGTACGCGCTGGTCGACACCGAGCGCGGCCTGCTGCTGCTCGCCGTGGCGCTGGTCGACAAGTGCCTCGAGCGCTACGGCCTGCAGGGCAAGGTGCTCGCCACCGCCAAGGGCTGGAAGCTCGACCTGATCGAGTTCCACCATCCGCTGGCCGCGGTCGACCCCGGCTATGCGCGCACCGCGCCGATCTACCTGGCCGACTACGCCACCGCCGACGACGGCACCGGCCTCGTGCACTCGGCGCCGGCCTACGGCGTCGACGACTTCCAGAGCTGCACTGCGCATGGCCTGTCGCACAAGGACATCCTGAATCCGGTGCAGGGCAACGGCGTCTACGCCGCCGAGTTGCCGCTGTTCGGCGGCCAGTTCATCTGGAAGGCGAACCCGAAGATCGTCGAGGCACTGCGCGACGCCGGCCGGTTGCTGGCGAGCAGCCAGTTCAGCCACAGCTACCCGCATTGCTGGCGCCACAAGACGCCGGTGATCTACCGCGCGGCGGCACAGTGGTTCGTGCGCATGGACGAGGGCGAAGGCGTGTTCACGACCGCCAAGGCGCCCGGCACGCTGCGCGAGACGGCGCTGGCGGCGATCGACGCGACCTCCTTCTATCCGGAGAACGGCCGCGCCCGCCTGCACGACATGATCGCCAACCGGCCCGACTGGTGCATCAGCCGCCAGCGCAGCTGGGGCGTGCCGCTGCCCTTCTTCCTGCACAAGGTGACGGACGCGCTGCACCCGCGCACGATGGAGTTCATCGAGCGCGCGGCGCTTCTGGTCGAGCAGGGCGGGGTCGAGGGCTGGGCCAAGCTCGATGCGCGCGAGTGGCTCGGCGACGAAGCCGAGGAGTACACCAAGAGCAGCGACATCCTCGACGTCTGGTTCGACTCGGGCTCGACCTTCAGCCATGTGCTCAAGGGCTCGCACGCCGGCGCCGGCCATGACAGCGGCCCCGAGGCCGATCTCTACCTCGAAGGCCACGACCAGCACCGCGGCTGGTTCCACAGCTCGCTGCTGATCGCCTGCGCGCTCGAAGGCCGCGCGCCCTACAAGGGCCTGCTGACGCACGGCTTCGCGACCGACGGCAACGGCCGCAAGATGAGCAAGAGCCTGGGCAACGTGGTCGCGCCGCAGAGCGTCAGCGAGAAGCTCGGCGCCGAGATCATCCGGCTGTGGGTGGCCAGCACCGACTACTCGGGCGATCTCAACATCGACGACAAGATCCTGGCCCGCGTGGTCGATGCCTACCGCCGCATCCGCAACACGCTGCGCTTCCTGCTCGCCAACACCAGCGACTTCGATCCGGCGGTCGATGCGGTGCCGCACGACCAACTGCTCGAGATCGACCGCTACGCGCTCGCCCGTGCCGGCCAGCTGCAGCGCGAGATCCTGGCCCACTACGAGGTCTACGAGTTCCACCCGGTGGTCGCCAAGCTGCAGGTCTACTGCAGCGAGGACCTCGGCGCCTTCTACCTCGACGTGCTCAAGGACAGGCTCTACACCACCGCGCCCAAGAGCCTGGCGCGGCGCTCGGCGCAGACCGCGCTGTGGCAGATCACGCACGCGATGCTGCGCTGGATGGCGCCCTTCCTCAGCTTCACCGCCGAGGAGGCCTGGCCGATCTTCGCCGCCGGGCCGAAGGGCGCGCCGGTGTCGCCATCGATCTTCACCGAAACCTACTGGCGCTTTGCCGAGGGCGGCGACGAGGCGCTGCTGGCCAAGTGGCAACGGATCATCGAGATCCGCGCGGTCGCCAACAAGGCGATCGAGGCGGTGCGCGCCGAGGGCGGCGTCGGTGCCTCGCTGCAGGCCGAACTCGGCATCACCGCCAATGACGAGGACCGCGCGCTGCTGGCCTCGCTCGGCAATGACCTGCGCTTCGTGCTGATCACCTCGGCGGCCGAACTGTTGGCGGGCACCGAACTCGCGGTGCAGGTCAGTCCGAGCAGCGCGAGCAAGTGCGAGCGCTGCTGGCACTACCGCGCCGACGTCGGCAGCGACCCCGCGCACCCCACCATCTGCGGCCGCTGCGTCGGCAACCTCGAGGGCGCGGGCGAAGTCCGCACGGTGGCCTGATGGCGCGCGCCACCGCCACCAACCGTGACGGCAGCCGCTCGACCACGGGCAGCGGCCTGCTGTTCTGGCTGCTGATCGCGGCGCTGGTCGTCGTTGCGGACCAGTTGACCAAGTTCCTGATCGTCCGCAGCTTCAACTACGGCGACGTGCGCGAGGTGACGAGCTTCTTCAACGTGGTCCGGGTCCACAACACCGGCGCCGCGTTCAGCTTCCTGGCCGGCGCCTCGGGCTGGCAGCGCTGGTTCTTCGTCGCGCTCGGCCTCGCGTTCTCGGCCTTCTGCATCGTGATGCTGCGAAGCCATGGCGCGACCCAGAAGCGATTTGCCTGGGGCCTGACGCTGATCATGGGTGGCGCGATCGGCAACGTCATCGACCGCCTGGTGCATGGCTACGTGGTCGACTTCCTCGACTTCCACTTCCGCTTCCTGGCGCCGCTGTTCCCCGGCGGCCATTTCCCGGCCTTCAACCTGGCCGACGCCGCGATCACGCTCGGTGCGATGCTGCTGATCGTCGACGAGGTGCAGCGGGTGCGCGGCAAGCCCTAGCCGGGCGGCCGAACCACGAGTTCGGTGTAGCCGGTGGCCGGATCGAAGGCCCGGCCCAGTTGCCCTGGCGGCAGCAGCGCCAGCAGCAGCTCGGCCGTGGTGCGCACGATGCAGCCCGGCGTCACATGCCCGCCCCAGACCCTGCCCTGCGCATCGGCCACGCTCATGTGCAGGTGCGAGCCGTCGGCGCTGACGCTGCCGGCCAGCGTGAGGATCTCCAGGTCGCCGTCGAGCCGCAGCAACTGCTCGGCACCGGCCAGGCGCAGCGAGGCGCCGTCCAGGCTGCCGATGCCGGCAAGCACGAAGGCACCGGCGCCGCCGTGCGCCGCCACCGCGGCCTCGATCGCCGGCCGCAGGTCGTCGCCAGGACGCAGTCGGATGGGAAGGCATTGCATCGACGGCCAGACTACCGCATCCGGTGAAGCTCCCGTAGCGCGAGCGCCGCGGCTCGCGCTACCGTCATGCCATGAGCCCGGCTCCCGACCCGTCATCACCCGCGCCCGCGCGACCGCCCGGCGTCTTCGACTACTCGCTGCGGCCGCTGCGCCTGGTCGACCCGCTGCGCTGGCTCGCACTCGGCTGGCGCGACTTCATCCGCGCGCCCTGGATCGGCCTGTTCTACGGCGCCGCCTTCGCCGGCATGGGCTACCTGCTGCTCTACCTGTTCAGCCACGCGCCGGCCTATGTGCTGGCGCTGGCGGCCGGCTTCCTGCTCGTCGGCCCCTTCATGTGCCTTGGCCTCTACCAGGTCAGCCAGCGGCTCGAGCGCGGGCAGAAGCCCGACCTCGGCGACTCGCTGCTGGCCTGGGAAGACCGGGTCGGTGCGCTGGCGCTGTTCGGCGGTGCGTTGCTGATCCTCGAGCTGATCTGGGCCCGCGCCTCGCTGGTGGTCTTTGCGTTGAGCTTCGACGGCATGCCCGACTTCCAGGGTTCGATCGCGGCCCTGCTCGACCCGCAGAACCTGGAGTTCATCCTCGCCTACCTCGCGGTCGGCGGCGTCTTCGCCGGCCTGATCTTCGCGGTCAGCGTCATCAGCATTCCGATGCTGCTCGACCAGCCGGTCGACGCCATCACCGCCGCGCTCACCAGCCTGCGCCTGGTGCTGGCGCAGCCGTTGGTGATGCTCTGGTGGGGCGCGCTGATCACGCTGATCGTGGTGCTGGCGATGCTGCCCTACTTCCTGGGGTTGCTGGTGGCGGCACCGGTGCTCGGACACGCCACCTGGCACGCCTACCGCGGCGCGGTGCGTCCACCGGCCTAAGAGCCAGCCGCGCCATCAGCCGGGCGGCGGCACCTCGTCCACGCGCGGCTCGCCTTGCGGCTCGATCACGACCTGCATCTGCAGCGCGGTGAACACCAGATCGACCGAGGCGGTCAGGGTGACCGGCCCAGCGACCACCGGGTGCGCCTGCAGGTCGGCGGCGGCAATCTGCAGCACCGTGCGCATCTCCTGCACTGCGGTGTGCACCGCCTTCTCGTTGAAGGTGTTGGCCACCGAGCCGGCGGCATCGACCACGCTGGCGGCGCCGCTCCTGACCGTGGACGCAACGCCATCGACGGTGCTGCCGGCGATGCCCTTGAGCTTCTCGAACATGGTGATCTCCGGCGTGAGTCGGGTGGACGGCCATTGTCGAGCGCCGGCCGCGATCCGCGCGCGGCGTTGCCAGCCAGATCTGGCGCCTAGGGCCGGCGCGCCATCTCGACGTGCGGGATGTTGTCTTCCAGGTACTCGGCACCCTCGGCCACGAAGCCGAAGCCCTCGTAGAAGCGCTGCAGCCGCGCCTGCGCCGAGATGCGCAGGCCAAGGCCGGGGAACAGTCGGCCGGCGTGCGCCACGCCTTCGACCATCAGCGCGCGGCCGGCGCCGCTGCCGCGCACCGCGCCGGCGCTGATGACACGGCCGATCGAGGGCTCCGTGTACTTGAGGCCGGGCGGCACGATCCGCAGGTAGGCGCGCAAAGCGCCCTGCTCGTCGCGGCCGAGCAGATGCCAGCTCTGCAGGTCGATGCCGTCGGCGTCGAGATAGGCGCAGTGCTGCTCGATCACGAACACCTCCTGGCGCAGCCGCAGCAGCGCGTACAGCTCGCGGGTGTTCAGTTCGTCGAAGCCGCGCAACGCAAAGTCCAGCGCCCCAATCATGGAATCAACACGCTGCATCCCACCGTCAGCCGCGCCTCCAGATCCTCGTGCGCCTGCGCCGCGTCGGCCAGCGCGTAGCGTCGCTCGACGGGAATCTTCACCGCGCCGCTCTGCACGATGGCGAACAGATCGTCGGCCATGGCCTGGGTCCGCTCGCGCGTGGCGATGTGGGTGAACAGCGTCGGCCGCGTCACGTAGAGCGAGCCCTTGGCCGCCAGCAGGCCGATGTTGAGCGGCGCGGCCGGGCCCGAGGCGCTGCCGTAGCTGGCGAGCAGGCCGAAGGGGCGCAGGCAATCGAGGGAGCGCTCGAAGGTGTCCTTGCCGACCGAGTCGTAGACCACCTTGACGCCGGCGCCGCCGGTGATCTCCCTGACCCGGGCGACGAAGTCCTCGCTGCGGTAGTTGATCGTGTGCGCCGCGCCATGGGCCCTGGCCAGCGCGCATTTCTCGTCACTGCCGGCGGTGCCGATCAGCTGCAGTCCGAGCGCCTTGGCCCACTGGCAGGCGATCAGGCCGACGCCGCCGGCCGCCGCGTGCCAGAGCACGAAGTCGCCGCGCTCCAGCCCGGCCTGCGGCAGCGTCTGGCGCAGCAGGTACTGCACCGTCAGCCCCTTGAGCATCATCGCCGCGCCGGTCTCGAAGTCGATCGCGTCCGGCAGCTGCACCACCGTCTTGGCCGGCATCACGCGCGCCTGGCTGTAGCTGCCGGGCGGCTGCCCGGCATAGGCCACGCGGTCGCCGACCGCCAGATGCTCGACGCCCGCACCGATCGCCTCCACCACCCCGGCGCCCTCCATGCCGATGCCGGCCGGCAGCGGCAAGGGGTACATGCCGTTGCGGTGGTAGACGTCGATGTAGTTGATGCCGCAGGCGTGATGGCGGATGCGCAGTTCGCCGGGGCCGGGCGCACCCACTGGCACGTCGACGAGCCGCATCTGGCCTGGCCCGCCGACGGCGTCGATGCGGATGGCCTTGACGGTGTTGCTCATGTCCTGTTCCTCGTGTTCGTTTGAAGCGCGCAACTTGCGCTTGCGTCGCCAGCTTCTCCGGTATGGTGCCAAGACTCGCAAGACCTCGCTTGCCACCCCGCCGATGCAACGCCTGCAAATCGCCCCCAACCTCGCGCTGGCCACACTGTGGGCCGACTGGCTCAGCCAGTCCGGCTTCCCGGCCAGCGTGCAGCGCGCCAACGCGGTGGCGCTGGCCGGCAGTATCCCGCCCGACGAGGCCCTGCCCGAGGTCTGGATCGAGGGCGAGGCGGACCAACTCGACGCCGCCCGCGCGCTGCTGGCCCTGCTGACGGCCGGACCGAGCCGCCGCTGGTGCTGCCGTGGCTGCGGCGAGCAGATCGACGGACCCTTCGAGCAATGCTGGAACTGCGGCGCGGCGATGCCTGCATGATGCCGACCCGTTCGTTGGGTCACGGATGAGCCGGATCTCCGCCAGGACCGCCTTCCTGATGTCGCTGCCGCCCCTGCTGTGGGCCGGCAACGCGGTGGTCGGGCGGCTGATGGTGGGCCAGGTGCCGCCACTGGCGCTCAACGCGCTGCGCTGGTCGCTGGCGCTGCTGATCCTGCTGCCGCTGGGCTGGCGGGTGCTGCGCGCACCCGGCGAGATCGCCTCGCGCTGGCCGCACCTGCTGCTGCTGGGCACGCTCGGCGTCGGCAGCTACAACGCGCTGCAATACATGGCGCTGGTGAGCTCGACGCCGATCAACGTCACCCTGATCGCCGCCTCGATGCCGGTCTGGATGCTGGCGGTCGGCGCGCTGTTCCACGGGGTCCATCCGAGCCGCGCGCAGCTGGTCGGGGCGGTGCTGTCTCTGGCCGGCGTGCTGCTGGTGATCGCGCGCGGCAGCCCGGCGGCGCTGGCGCGGGTCCAGTTCGTCATCGGCGACCTCTACGTGCTGGCGGCGATCATCGGCTGGGCCTTCTACAGCTGGATGCTGGCGCGGCCGCCGGCCTCGATGCGGGGCGCGTCGGCACCCCAGGTGACCGGCGACGACGGCCAGCCGCGCGGCTGGAACTGGGCCGAGACCCTGCTGGTGCAGGTGATGTTCGGCCTGCTCGGCGCCAGCGCCGCGGCCGGCGCCGAGCGGGCCCTGGGCGACGCGACGATCCACTGGAGCCCGGCGGTGCTGCTGGCGCTGGTCTACGTGGCGATCGGCCCCTCGGTGATCGCCTACCGCTGCTGGGGGCTCGGGGTGGCGCGGGCCGGCCCGGCGGCGGCGGCCTTCTTCGGCAACCTGACGCCGCTGATCGCCGCGCTGCTCTCGGCCGCGGTGCTCGGCGAGGCGCCGCGCTGGTACCACGCGCTGGCCTTTGCACTGATCGTCGGCGGCATCGTCGTGTCGTCGCGCGCGCCCCCGCGGACCGGGCATTGACCACTGCCCCTCGCCCGATGCGCTGGCTATGATGGAATGGACAACCGTCAGCCTCCGATGCCAGCCGCCCCCGTCCTCCCCCCGTCCGGCCCGGGCGACGAGGCGCAGCGCCTGCGACTGCTCGCCGACCACGTGCCGGCCCTGATCGCGTACTACGAGACCGAAGGCCTGCGCTGCAACTTTGCCAACCGGCGCTACGCCGAGACCTTCGGCTTCACGACCGAGACCATCCTCGGGCTCAGCGTGCGCGAGGTCGTCGGCGAGGCCGGCTGGGCCCAGATCGGGCCAATGGTCGAGCGCGTGATCCGCGAGCACGAAGGCGTCTCCTACGAGCGCGAGCTCGTCAGCGCCGCGGGCCAGCAGATGTGGATCGAGGTCGAGCTGGTGCCGCACCTCGACACCGACGGCCAGTTGCTCGGCGCCTTCGTGCGGCTGTCGGACGTCACCCGCCATCGCCAGGCCGAGCGGGAGGCGCGCGAGAGCGAGGCGCGCCTGGCCAAGTTCATGGAGGCCAGCGCCGAGGGCATCGTCTTCCATCGCAACGCGCTGGTGGTCGACGTCAACCCGGCGCTGTGCGCCCTGCTCGGCTACGCCCGCGACGAGCTGATCGGCCGCCGCACCACCGAGTTCGTGGCGCCGGCGCACGTGCCGCGCGTGATCGAGGTCATCGGCGGCGGTGCCGATCTCAGCTACGAGGTCGAGGTCGTCCACCGCGACGGCACGCTGATCCCGGTCGAGCTGCTGACACGCGTCATCGCGCTCGACGGCGAGCATCTGCGCTTCGTGATCGTGCGCGACATCCGCGACCGCCTCGCGGCGCAGGCGCGCATCAACCACCTCGCCCACCACGATGCGCTGACCGGGCTGCCCAACCGCATTGCCTTCGTCCAGCAGCTCGATCGCATGGCCGCCTCGCACCGCGCCGGCGAGGCGCGCTTTGCGCTGCTGTTCATCGACCTCGACCACTTCAAGCGCGTCAACGACTCGCTCGGCCACCTCGCCGGCGACACGTTGCTGCAGACGGTGGCCACGCGCATCACCGGCGCGCTGCGCGACAGCGACCGCGTGGCCCGCTTCGGCGGCGACGAGTTCATGGTGCTGGCCGCGGGCGCCCACGACGTGACGGTGGTCGAGCAGGTCGCGGCCAAGCTGCTGGCAGCCATCGAGGCGCCGATCACCGTCGGCGGGCGGCCGATCTCGGTCTCGCCGTCGATCGGCGTGGCGCTGTTCCCCGAGGACGGGCGCACGCCGGCCGAGCTGATCCAGCATGCCGACGCCGCGATGTACCTCGCCAAGGCGCGCGGCCGCGCCAACGTGCAGTTCTTCGATCCGACGCTGTCGCGCAATGCCTATGCCGCACTGGTGATGGAAGGCCAGCTAGCGCAGGCGATCGCGACCAACGCCTTCCGCCTGCAGTTCCAGCCCCAGGTGCGCGAGTTCGACGGTGCGATGGTCGGCGCCGAGGCGCTGATCCGCTGGCAGCACCCCGAGCGCGGCCTGCTGATGCCCGACGTCTTCATGCCGGTGGCCGAGGCGCGCCGGCTGATGGTGCCGATCGGCCAGTGGGTGATGCGCGAGGCGCTGCAGAGCGCGCGCCGCTGGCGCGCCGCCGGCCTGACGGCGCCGGTCGCGGTCAACCTGTCGACCCTGCAGTTCCAGCAGCACGGCTTCGTCGACGGCCTGGCCCACCTGCTCGAGGAACTGCAGGTGCCGGGCGACGCGCTCGAGCTCGAGCTCACCGAGCGCATGCTGATGGACGACCTGGTCGAGGTGAAGCGCAAGCTGCAGGCGCTGCAGGCGCTCGGCATCCGCATCGCGGTCGACGACTTCGGCACCGGCTACTCCTCGCTGCGCCATCTCAAGGACCTGCCGATCAACAAGATCAAGATCGATCGCAGCTTCGTCAAGGACCTGACCCGCGACCGCGACGCACTCGCGATCACCCAGGCCATCGTGCAACTGGCGCACAGCCTGGGAATGGCGGTGGTGGCCGAGGGCGTGGAGACCATCGAGCAGCGCCGGGTGCTGGCCGACCTCGGCTGCGACGTGCAGCAGGGCCACCTGGTGGCGCCGCCGCTGGATGAAAGCGCGCTGCTGGCCTGGGCCCGGCAGCGGGCGCCGGTCGATCGGTCGATTGCCTAGACCGCGTGCATTCGACCTCCCGTCTCAGCATCGAGCCACTCGCGCTTCACCCCGACGCGGTGCCCGTGCTCGTGTCCTGGTACGAAGCCGAATGGCCCGAGTGGTACGGCACGGGCCGGGGAGATGCCACGCGGGATCTTCAATCCTTCTCGAACCAGGGCAGTCTCCCGGTCGGGGTGCTGGCATTGCAGGATGGTGTTGTTTGCGGTGTCGCGGCGCTCAAGGCAGAGTCGATTCCCAGCCACAAGCATCTCTCGCCGTGGGCTGCGGCCGGGCTGGTAGCTCCGGCGCACCGTGGCCAGGGCATCGGCCTGCAGCTGTTGCTGGCGCTGGAGAGCCAGGCCAGGGCCTTGGCCTTCACGCACATCTACTGCGGCACCAGCACCGCCGGGACCTTGCTCCAGCGAGCCCACTGGCAAGTCCTGGAGCGAATCACGCACGAAGGCAAGGCCTTGTCGATCTACGAGAAGGCGCTCTAGCCCTGCTGCGGAGCGGGTGCCGGTGGCGCCATGCGCCAATGTCAGCAGCGCCGTTCGCCGGCGTTCACGTCAGGCGGCTTTCGGCCAGTGCCGCGCCCACAGCGGAGCGAACTGCGGATGCGCGTCGACCCGCTCGACCAGCGCGTGGCAGGCCGGCCGCGCCGCCTTCAGGTGCTTGCGCGCGCCGGACCAGCGGCTGACCACCGCCGCCAGGATGTCGAGCGCGCCCGGCTCGGCGCCGGCGAAGAAGGGATCGGCCTTCGGCGCGAGATCGGCGAAGTGTTCCCACAGCAGGTGCAGCCGCGCCCGCGCCACCGCGATGCTGCGCTTGCGCGCGGCCTCGTCGGGCACGTCGGCGTAGCGTTCGGGGTAGTCGTTGACGCCGATCAGCGCGTAGCAGTTGGCGGCGATGAACACCAGGCCGCGGATCGCCTGTGCGCGCGCCGAGGGCTCGGCCGGCAGCAGGCCTCCATCCGGATGCGCGAGACCGAGATGGATCAGGATCGCCGCGCTCTCGCTGAGCACGGTGCCGTCGGGCAGCACCAGCGTCGGCACCTGCGCCAGCGGATTGACCCGCTTGAGTTCCTCGTAGCCCGGTCCCGGCTCCCAGGTCGCACCCTCGACCACGCGGTAGGGCAGGCCGCAGCGCAGCAGCGCCGCCTCGACCGCGGCCGAGCCGGAGCCGTTGGCGCCGTAGAGCGTGTGCTGTTCACTCATGCTTGCTCCTCGATGAACGATGAGCGCTCGCCGCTGCGCGGCGTCGCATGAACGACGAACAGTTCATTCGTGCCGCAGGCACGTTCATGCGATGGCGCAGCCAAGCGTTCATCGTTCATCAGAACGTGCCCGGATAGCCGCCGCCGTCGAGCAGCCAGTTCTGGCCGGTGATGTAGCCGGCCTGCGCGCTGCACAGAAAGGCGCAGGCCGCGCCGAACTCGGCCGCGCTGCCGAAGCGCTGTGCAGGGTGCGCCTTGCGGCGCGCCTCGAACACGGCGTCCAGGCTCTGGCCGCTGGCGGTGGCCGCACCCTGCATCGTCGCGCGCAGGCGGTCGGTGTCGAAAGGGCCGGGCAGCAGGTTGTTGATCGTGACGTTCTTCGCCACCGTCTTGCGTGCGAGGCCGGCGACGAAACCGGTCAGGCCCGAACGTGCGCCGTTGGACAGCCCGAGGATGTCGATCGGCGCCTTCACCGCGGCCGAGGTGATGTTGACGATGCGGCCGAAGCCGCGCGCGAGCATCGGGTCGACCGTGGCCTTGATCAGCTCGATCGGCGCCAGCATGTTGGCGTCGAGCGCCTTGATCCAGGTCTCGCGGTCCCAGTCGCGAAAATCGCCCGGCGGCGGCCCGCCGGCGTTGTTGACCAGGATGTCGACCTGCGGGCAGGCCGCGAGTGCGGCCGCGCGGCCCTGCGGCGTGGCGATGTCGCCGGCCACCGCGACGACCTGCACCGAGGGATAGGCCGCGCGCAACTCGGCCGCCGTGGCCTCCAGCGCCTCGGCGCCACGCGCGGTGATCACCACGTTGACGCCCTCGGCGGCCAGCGCCTGCGCGCAGCCCTTGCCCAGACCCTTGCTGGCGGCGCAGACCAGCGCCCACTTGCCTTGAATGCCCAGATCCATCTCGACTCCTCGAATGAGTTCAGCGCGCCCGCGCCAGCAGCGCCACGCCCGCCAGCACCAGCAGCGTACCGGCGCCGATCCACGCGTTCAACGGCTCGCCCAGGAAGACCGCGCCCATCAGCAGCGTCGCCAGCGGGCCGATCATGCCGGCCTGCGCCGCCAGCGGCGCGCCGAGGCGCTCGATCGCCATCATCACCGCCAGCACCGGCAGCACGGTGCACAGGCTGGCGTTGAGCACGGACAGCCACCAGACCGGCGACGGGATCGCGCCGAGCACCTCGGTCCGCAGCACGAGGAACTGCGTGATCGCCAGCGCACAGGCCACGGTGCTGGCCAAGCCGACCAGGCGCAGCGAGCCGAGCGCCTTGACCAGTTCGCCGCCGTAGGCCAGATAGATCGCGTAGCTCAGCGCGCTCGCGAACACGAGGCCGGCGCCGAGCGCGGTCGTGGCGCCCGGGCCACCGGCCGGTGTGCTCGCCAGTTCGTGGCCGAAGACCAGCAGGATGCCGGCGTAGCTGGTCGCCATCGCCACCAGCTGGCGCGCGCTGACCCGGTGGCCGAAGCGCAGCACGCCGATCAGCAGCACCAGCGTCGGGTTGAGGTAGAGGATCAGCCGCTCGAGGCTGGCGCTGATGAACTGCAGGCCGGCAAAGTCGAGCAGGCTCGCGAGGTAGTAGCCGGTAAAGCCGAGCAGCGCCACCATGCGCCACTGCGCGGCGCTCAGCGCCGGCTGGCCGCGTCCGCCCCACCAGGCCATCAGCAGGAAGGCCGGCAGCGCCAGCAGCATGCGCAGACCGAGCACGGTGATCGCGTCGACACCGTGGCGGTACATCAGCTTGGCGACGATCGCCTTGCCGGAGAAGGCGATCGCGCCGACCACCGCCAGCAGCAGGCCCATGCCGACACCACCGCGTGGCGGCGAGCGGTTCACTTGCGGTCCTGCGGCGCGCGGCGCTCGATCCACCACTCGCTGGCCACCTGCCGGTAGCCGAGCGAACGGTAGATGCCGATCGCCACGTCGAGCGGGTCGGCGCACATGCGGATCAGCCGCAGCCCGAGCCGCTCGAAGCCATGCGCCGAGACCGCATGCACCAGCGCGCTGGCCAGGCCGAGGCGGCGCCAGTCCGGATGCACCGCCACGCGCTGGAAGCGACCCAGCTTGCCATCACGCACCAGCCCGCAATCGGCCGCCAGCACGCCATCGCACCAGAGGCCGAACCAGGCGGCGCGGCCTTCGCGTGCCATGCGCGCATAGCGGCGCATCTGCTGCTCGCGGTGCAGGCGGTAGCCGGCCTCGTCGAAGCCGTCGCGGGTACTGAGATGCAGATCGACCAGCGCCGGCAACTCAGCCTCGATGTCGAGCTCTCGCACCTCGATCCGGCCGCGCGCGGCGCGCACCGGCGCCTCCAATCCATCCGGCCGCAGCTCGAGCACCGCGTACTCGCCGTGCTCGAAACCGGCCGCCTCCCAGCTCGGCAGGCTCGGCGGCGCGGTGACCGCGTTGATGCCGATCGCCACATGGCTCGACTGCGGCTGCAGCGCGCCTATCTCGGCCTCGAAGCGCTGCAGCCAGTGCGCCAGCTCGGCATCGGCCGGCGGTGCCGGCAACAGCAGGCAGTTGCCCCAGTAGAAGCTCGGGCTCGACGGGGTGCGCACGACGATGCAGTCGTCGCACTCGCTGACGAGCGCGTCCTCGCGATGCAGGAAAAAGTCGGTCTCCCAGCCGGGGCCGAGTTCGGCGAGTTTCATCGCGGGCTACCAGCCCGCGGCCAGGCCGTCGCGGCGCGGATCGCTGGCGGCGACGTAGCCGTCCACGGCCGGATCGCCCAGGCGCCAGATGAACTGGCCGGCGCCGAAGTCCTGGTAGCTGTCGGCCAGCGTGTCGATGCGATGGCCGCGCGCGACCAGCCCCTCGACGGTGGCCGCCGGCATCGTCGCCTCGACGTTGAGTTCGAGCCCGGCATTGAAGCGCCAGCGCGGCGCGTCGCAGGCGGCCTGCGGGCTCTGGCCCCACCACAGCATGCGCGCGAGCGTCTGCAGGTGGCCCTGCGGCTGCATGTTGGCGCCCATCACGCCGAAGCTCATTATTGGTTGTCCTTCGGAACTCAGGAACGCCGGGATGATCGTGTGGAACGGTCGCTTGCCGGGGGCGACGACGTTCGGGCTCGTCGGGTCGAGACTGAAACCGTGACCGCGGTTCTGCAGCGAGACGCCCCAGTCCGGCAGCACGACGCCGGAGCCGAAGCCCATGTAGTTACTCTGGATGAAGCTCACCATCATCCCGCCGGCGTCGGCCGCGCTGAGGTAGATGGTGCCGCCGCGCCGGTGCACGGCCTGCGGATTGCCGGCCTCGAAGAGCTGGGCGCGGTCCATGTCGACCAGGCGCGCGCGCTCGGCGATGTAGGCCGGATCCAGCATCTGGGCCGGCGTCAGCAGCATCGACCCGGGCTCGGCGACGTAGCGGTAGACGTCGGCGAAGGCCAGCTTCATCGCCTCGATCAAGCCGTGCATGGCCTGCGGACTGTCGGCCGGCAACTCGCGCAGGCCGAGATGGTTGGCAATGGCCAGCGCGATCAGTGCCGCGATGCCCTGGCCGTTGGGCGGGATCTCGTGCAGCGTGTAGCGGCGGCCATCGGCACCGGTGGTGTCGGTGCCGATCGGATCGACCCACTGCGGCTGGTAGGCCGCAAGGTCGGCCTCGGCCAGCGCGGCGCCATGCTCGCGCGCCGACGCGGCCAGCGCGGCCGCGATCTCGCCACGGTAGAAGGCCTCGCCGCCGGTGGCGCCGATCGCCCGCAGCGCGCGCGCCGCGCCGGGCATCGCGAAGCGCTCGCCGACCGTCGGCGCGCGACCACGCGGCAGGAAGACCTCGGCAAAGCCGGGCTGCGAGGCCAGCGCCTCGACCTGCGCCGCCGCCGCCCACTTGTGCTGCACGATCGGTGTCACCGCGTAGCCACGCTCGGCAACCTCGGCCGCCGGAGCCAGCAGGTCCTCGAAGCGCAAGCGCCCGTAGCGGCCATGCAGCGCGGCCCAGCCGGCCACCGCGCCGGGCACGGTCACGCTGTCCCAGCCGCGCACCGGCGGCGCGGTCGCCGAGGCATCGTGGCGCGCGCGGAACCAGGCCGGTGTCCAGGCGGACGGCGCGCGCCCGCTGGCGTTGAGGCCGACCAGTTGTCGGCCATCCCAGAGGATCGCGAAGGCGTCCGAGCCGAGGCCGTTGCTGCAGGGCTCGACGATCGTCATCACCGCCGCGGCGGCGATCGCGGCATCGACCGCGTTGCCGCCGGCGCGCAGCATTGCCAGGCCGGCCTGCGAGGCCAGCGGATGCGAGGTGGAAACCACATCGCGCGCGAAGACCGGCGCGCGATGCGAGGCGTAGGGGTTACCGGCGTCGAGCTTCATGGCAGCCAGTATCGGCGACGGCGACGCGCGCCGTCGCCGCCTTCCCACAGCCCTAGTCGGCCTCCTGGAAGGCCACCTCGCGCTTCTTCTTCACCGACGGCAGCGTCACGATCACGATCAGCGCCACCGCGGCGGCAAGCAGCGCGGCCGACAGCGGACGCGTGACGAAAGTGCTCCAGTCGCCGCGCGACAGCAGCAGCGCGCGGCGCAGGTTCTCTTCCATCATCGGACCGAGGATGAAGCCCAGCAGCAACGGCGCCGGCTCGCAGCCGAGCTTGTAGAAGGCGTAGCCGGCGATGCCGAAGCCGGCCGCCATGTAGACGTCGAAGTTGTTGTTGTTGAGCGTGTAGAGCCCGATGCAGCAGAAGGTAAGGATGGCCGGGAACAGGAAGCGGTAGGGCACGGTCAGCAGCTTGATCCAGATGCCGATCAGCGGCAGGTTCAGCACCACCAGCATCAGGTTGCCGATCCACATGCTGGCGATCAGGCCCCAGAACAGCTCGGGGTTGCTGGTCATCACCTGCGGCCCGGGCTGGATGCCCTTGATCGTCATCGCGCCGACCATCAGCGCCATCACCGCGTTGGGTGGGATGCCCAGCGTCAGCATCGGGATGAAGCTGGTCTGCGCGCCGGCGTTGTTGGCGCTCTCGGGGCCGGCAACGCCGCGGATGTCGCCCTTGCCGAAGCGACCGCTGCTGCCGGCGATCTTCTTCTCCATCGTGTAGGCGGCGAAGGCCGCCAGCAGCGCGCCGCCGCCCGGCAGCACGCCGAGCAGCGAGCCGAGCGCGGTGCCGCGCAGCACCGCCGGGTAGGCCTCCTGGAAGTCCTTCTTGGTCGGCCACAGGCCGGTCACGTTCTTGGTGAAGACCTCGCGGTGCTCGGCCGGCTGGCCGAGGTTGGCGATGATCTCGCCGAAGCCGAACACGCCCATCGCGATCGCGACGAAGCTGATGCCGTCGGTGAGTTCCGGGACGCCGAAGGAGAAGCGCGGCGTGCCGGAGATGACGTCGGTGTTGATCTGGCCCAGCAGGAGGCCGAGGATGATCATCGCGATCGCCTTGATCAGCGAGCCCGAGGCCAGCACCACGGCGCCGATCAGGCCCAGCACCATCAGCGAGAAGTATTCGGCGGGACCGAACTTGAAGGCCAGTTCGGTCAGCGGCGGCGCGAAGGCGGCGACGATCAGGGTGCCGACGCTGCCGGCGAAGAAGGAACCGAGTCCGGCCGCGGCGAGTGCCGGCCCGGCGCGCCCCTGGCGCGCCATCTGGTAGCCGTCGATCGCGGTGACGACCGAACTGCTCTCGCCCGGCACGTTGATCAGGATCGCGGTGGTCGAGCCGCCGTACTGCGCGCCGTAGTAGATGCCGGCCAGCATGATCAGCGCCGGCGTCGCGTCGAGGCCGTAGATGCTGGGCAGCAGCATCGCGATGGTGGCCACCGGCCCGAGACCCGGCAGCACGCCGATCAGCGTGCCGAGCAGGCAGCCGATCAGCGCCCACATCAGGTTGGTGGCGGTGAACGCGACCGAGAAGCCAAGCGCGAGATTGTTGAGGAGTTCCATCTTGCGTGCCTCAGGTTGCTGCCATCAGCGAGGGCAGGAACGTCGGCCAGATCGGGATCGTCAGGCCCAGGCCCTTGACGAACACGCCCCAGCAGCCGAGCGTGAGCGCGATCGACAGGACCACCACGCTCTTCCATTCGAACTCGTCGCCGGCGAGGCTGGCGA
Source organism: Rivibacter subsaxonicus (assembly GCF_004217215.1). Taxonomy (GTDB): domain Bacteria; phylum Pseudomonadota; class Gammaproteobacteria; order Burkholderiales; family Burkholderiaceae_C; genus Rivibacter; species Rivibacter subsaxonicus. The sequence continues at coordinate 833,615 of NZ_SHKP01000004.1, read as the reverse complement.
TGGTGATCAGCATCGGAATCGCCAGCACCATGCCCAGGCGCGGCAGCGCGAAGCCGAACAGGATCACCGCGCCCAGGATCAGCAGCAGCGGGCGCCACGCGATGGCACCGATAGGATCCCCACCGTCGCTCTCGATGGTCAGCGCCTTGAACAGCTCGATGGCGCCGAGGGCCGCCAGGATCACGCCAAGGATCAGCGGGAAGTAGCCCGGCCCCGGCTTGGCCGAGGTGCCGAAGGGGTAGTTGGTGGCGCCAACGGCGAACGCGACGCCGATCACCACGAACATCAGCCCGGCGACGAAGTCGCGTTGACTCTTGATCATCACGCAGGGTCTCCTCTTGTTGTCGTTGCCGACGAGCCTGGCACGGCCCGCGACGCCTAGGCCATTCTAGGAACGTGCGGCAGTCGCTCGCCGTGTGGATAACGCTTACGACGTCGCCAGCCCGTGCTCGCGCGCATAGTGCAGCAGTTCGACCGCGGTGCCGATGCCGAGCTTCTGTCGCACCAGCGTCTGGTAGTTCGCGACCGTCTTCGGGCTGAGGTGGAGGATCTGCGCGATCTGCTCGACGCCGCGGCCGGCCAGCAGGTGCTGCAGCACGTCGAACTCGCGCGGCGACAGGCGCTCGTGCGGCGAGCCCTCGCGCAAGCCGGCCGCCAGCGCCGCCGGCCACACCGACTCGCCGGAAAGCGCCGCGCGCACCGCGGCCACCAGTTGCACCGGATCGCTGCTCTTGGTGACGTAGCCGCTGGCGCCGGCATCGCGGCACTGGCTCATCAGCGCCACGCTCTCGTGCATCGTGAAGACCAGCACCTTCAGCGCCGGCAGGCGCTGGCGCAGCCGGCGCAGCATCTCGAGGCCGCCGCGACCCGGCATCGACAGATCGAGCACCAGCAGCTCGACCTCGCCATCCTGCTGCTGCGCGAGGCCGAAGTACGCCGCCTCGGCATCGGCGTACTCGGCCACCACCGCCAGTTCGGGCTCCAGTTCGAGCAGGCGGCGGTAGCCGGCGCGCACGACGGCATGGTCGTCGGCGAGCGCGATCGTGTGGCGCCGGGTGCAATCGCTCATGCCGCACCTCCCACCGGCAGCCGCGCCGCCAGCCGCGTGCCGCTGCGCGCGCTGTCGACCGCAATGACCAGCTCGCTGCCCAGGGCCCACAGCCGCTCGCGCATGCCGGCCAGGCCGCTGCCCTGCTGCGCGGCGACCGCGGCATCGGCGAGGCCGATGCCGTCGTCCTCGACCGACCACAGCAGCGCCGTGGCGCGACCATCGGCACCGCGCTCGAAGGCCACGCGCAGCCGGGCCGCACGCGCCTGCGCGTGACGCGCGACGTTGGTCAGGGCCTCCTGGCTGATGCGATAGAGCGCCAGCGCCAGTGCCGCCGGCAGCACTTCGTGCGTCGCCGCCGACGGCTCGTCGCGCCACTCGAGCTGCACCTCGAGCGCGCGCCCGGACCAGCCCTCGACCAGCGCGGCCAGCATCTGCCGCAGTTGCGCGGTCGGCAGTTCGGCGCCGTCGGCCTGCGCCGTCCCGAGCGGGCGCAGGCGCGCGAGCAGCGCGCGCGTGTCCTCGTGGATCAGCCGGCATTGCTCGGCCATGCCGTCGACCACGCCGAGCAGCGCCAGCTCGTGCTGCAGCTGGCGCTGCAGCCAGGCGGCGTCGGCGCGCAGGGCCGTCAGGCGCTGGCCGAATTCGTCGTGCAGTTCGCGCGCCAGGCGCGCACGCTCGTCTTCCTGCAGGCTGAAGACCTGTTGCGCAAGCACGCGCCGCGCGGCCTCGGCCGCCGCCAGCGAATGCGCCAGCCGCTTGAGCGCGCGCGTGACCGCGTCGAGTTCGCGCACCGGCATCGGCAGCGGCAGTCGCTGCATCGCGCCCAGCTCGCCATGCTCGAGCGCCTCGATCGCGGCCAGCACCGGCTGCAGCGGCGCCAGCGCGCGCCTGAGGCTCCAGCGCATCAGCAGCAGCATGCCCAGGGAGCCGGCCAGCAGCAGCGCGAACATCTCGGCCCAGTTCGACAGCGCCTCGCGCTGCTCGCGGTCGGCCGAGGCCACCAGTCGCAGCTGCCAGCGCCCACCGTCCGGTCGCGGCAGTTCCCAGTCGACCGCCTGCGAGGCCGGCGGCGGGAACAGCAGCGCATGCGCACCGACCAGCCAGGCCACCGGCGCGGCCAGCGCCGGCGGCTGCGGCGCGGCGATCAGGAACTGCCCGGCCGCGTCGCGCAGCTCCAGATGAAGGTGGCGCGCGCTGCTGGTCGGCTGCAGCCGCCGCAACTCGGCCAGCGCCTGTGCATCGTCCTGCCCGCCGAGCGTGGACAGCAGCGCCGTCATGCGCGCCGCGTCGAGTGCATCGCCGATCTCCTCGCGCATGTCGCGCTGCGCGCGGGCCAGGCCGAGCAGCAAGGCCAGCAGCAGGCAGCCCAGCGCCAGCGCACCGGCCCGCAGCATCACGAGCCTGGTCAGGGCCTGCGGTCGCGGTCCGCGCGCGGACCTCAGGTCGGGAGCTTCTCCCGGGTCCTTCGGCGCAACACTTGCGTCGACAAGCCCGGCTGTGCCATCGGCAACAAGACGAGGAGGGAGACTCATGATGCGGGCTGATCGGAGCGTTGGTGCGGGTTTCGCGATGATGCGACGAGGAGGCAGCGTCACGCGACGCGCCCCCGCGCCGCATCGCCTAGGGCTTGCCCTGATGCTGGCCGGGCTGTGGACGGCTCCCGCAACGGCACAGGTGGCCAGCGCAACCCTGCCCGACGTCGAGGTCATCGGCACCAGCCCGCTGCCGGGCCAGGGCATCGACCGCGACCTGCTGCCCTATTCGACCCAGCTGATCCGGCGCGAGCGCATCGACGCCGCCAAGGCCGACACGCTGAGCGACCTGCTCAACCGGCGCGTGCCCGGCGTGCAACTCAACGAGGTGCAGGGTAGCCCGTTCCAGAGCGATCTGACCTACCGCGGCTTTCGCGCCTCGGCGCTGCTCGGCACCAGCGCCGGGATCTCGGCCTACCTCGATGGCGTGCGCATGAACGAGCCCTTCGGCGACGTCATCAACTTCGACCTGATTCCGGAGTTCTCGGTCTCGAGCCTGTCGCTGGTGCCGGGTGCCAACCCGGCCTTCGGCCTCAACTCGCTCGGCGGTGCGCTGGCCTACACCACCTTCGACGGTCGCAGCGCGCCCGGGCTGCGCGCCGAGCTCTCGGGCGGCAGCTTCGGCCGCGGCCGGCTCGACCTGAGCTATGGCGCGAACTTCGATTCGGGCTGGCATGCCTATTTCGGCGCCACCGGCTTCAAGGAGGACGGCTGGCGCGACTTCTCCGAGGGCCGGCTCGGCAACCTGCTGGCCAAGGTCGGGCACGACGATGGCACCACCGCCTGGACCCTGAGCGGGCTGTACGGCCAGAGCAAGCTGGTCGGCAACGGCCTGGTGCCCTGGTACACGATCGAGGAGGACGATGCCACCGAGGCCATCGTCTTCACGCCGGACCTCTACGCCAACCGGCGCGAGGCGGTCTACACCCACCCCGACCAGACCCAGAACCGGCTCGGACAGCTGACGCTCAACCTGCGCCACACGGTCGATGCGCAGAGCACGCTGTCCGGCCTCGTCTACGTCCGCAACAGCCGGCGCGAAACCGTCAACGGCGACGAGGCCGAGGAGTTCGACGAGGAGGAGCCGGAGGTCAATGCCGCCTTCAACACCACCGAGACCGAACAGACCGGCTACGGCGCGGCGATCGGCTTCGAGCGCAAGTCCGGCGCCCACCAGTGGCAGGTCGGTGCCACGCTCGACGCCAGCAAGGTGCGCTACCGCCAGTTCGAGCAGGAAGGCAGCTTCACGCCGGACCGCGGCGTGGCGCCACTGGAGGGCGAGGAGCGCGAGCTCAGCGTCGACGTCGACGGCCGTTCGCTGGCCTGGGGCGCCTACGCCAGCGACACCTGGCAGCTCGGCAACAGCACCTGGCTCACCGGCACGCTGCGCTTCAACTGGGCCCGGGTCGAGAACACGCTGTCGAGCGTGGACGACGACACCGACGAGTTCGAGGTCCGCCCGCGCGAAAGCTTCAGCTACAAGAGCCTGAACCCGGCGCTGGGCATTGCCCATCGCCTCGGAGAAGGCAGTGGCGGGCCGACGCTGTTTGCCAACATCGCCCGCAACAACCGGGTGCCGACCGTGATCGAGCTCGGCTGCGCCGATCCCGAGGAGCCGTGTCGCCTGCCGGCCGGGCTGCAGGCCGATCCCTTCCTCGAGCAGGTCACCTCGACCACGGTCGAGGCCGGCGTGCGCTGGCGCTCGGTCTCGGGCTGGCGCGCCAACTTCGAGGCCTACCGCAGCGACAACCGCAACGACATCCTGTTCCGCAGCGTCAGCGTCAACGGCCAGCTCGGCTATTTCGCCAACTTCCCCAAGACCCGCCACCAGGGCGCGGACCTCGAGCTCGGCTACAGCGCCGGCCCGCTCGACCTGTCGGCCGGCTTCAGCTTTCTCGACGCCACCTACCAGGCCGACGGCGTGCTGCGCCAGGGCGAGCGCAACGTGACGATCACGCGCGGCACCCGCATCGCCAACCTGCCGCGCCAGATGCTCAAACTGTCGGCCGACTGGCGCCTGGCCGAGGGCTTCAGCCTCGGCGCCGACCTGCAGGCCTTCGGCCGGCGCGGCGTGGCCGGCAACGAGGACGGCCTGATCGAGGACGACGGCGACGAGCAGGTCGACCTGAGCCTGCCCGGCTACGGCATCCTCAACCTGCGCGCGAGCTGGCAGCCGAGCAAGAGCTGGGAGCTCTACGTCAAGCTCAACAACGCCACCGACAAGCGCAGCCAGAGTTTCGGTGCGCTCGCCGAGACCGTGTTCAACGCCGACGGCAGCTTCAACGGCGACGACCGCGACGCGCTCTTCGTCGGGCCGGGGGCGCCACGCAGCGTGTTCGTGGGGCTGCGGCTGCGCTACTGAGTGCCGCGGCTCCGAGGCCGACAGCTCGGCCTCGGACGGCACGAAGGACCGGAGCTGTGCGACGGGCATGAGCACCGGAGTCCGGCACGGCCGCGGGTTAGCCCCTGTGGCAGCGGCGGAGCATCCTGTCCCGCGGCGAGACACAAGACCGTGGGCTGGCATCGACGGCGCAGGCCTGCGCACAATGGGCCAGAGGCGCAGCGGCCGCTGCGCATCGATGCGGAACGCGGATTGCTATTCCATCTGCATCCGCCTTGCGCGAATTCCAGCCTTCAACGTGCCCGCCATCCACTCCTCACCGCCGACGCCGATCGAGCCCGGCCGCGAAGCCCGCAGCATCGAAGTGCGTGCCCCGGCCCGCCTGCATCTGGGCTTTCTCGACCCTGGCGCGACCCTCGGGCGCCGCTTCGGCAGCCTCGGCGTCGTCATCGACGGTCCGCAGACAGTGGTGCGCCTGTCATGGGTCGACGCGGCCGAGGACGAGGTGGTCGCCACCTGCCTCGGCGCCACGCACGAGCTCGATCGTGCGCGCGCCCATCTGCAACGGCTGCGCGAGCGGCTGCCACTGCTGCGCGGTCGCGGTGCCGCGGCCGTCCCGGGCGGCGCCCACTCCGCGCTGCGGCTCGAACTGGCCGAGGCGCTGCCGGCGCATGCCGGTCTCGGCTCCGGCACGCAGCTCGGGCTGGCGATCGGCCGCGCCTACGCCGAACTCGGCGGCACCGGCACCAGCACCGCCGACCTCGCGCGGCTGCTGGGCCGCGGCAGCCGCTCGGGCGTCGGCATTGCCGGCTTCGACCACGGCGGCCTGTTGCTCGATGGCGGCCCCGGCCCCGATGGTCGGCCGGCGCCGCTGATCTCGCGCATCGCGCTGCCGCCCTTCTGGCGCGTGCTGCTGGTGATGGACGAGCGCATCCAGGGCCTGTCCGGCCCGGCCGAGCAGCAGGCCATTGCCGCGCTGCCGCCCTTCCCCGCGGCCAAGGCGGCCGAGGTCTGCCACGAGGTGCTGATGCGCGTGCTGCCGGGTGCGGCCGACGCCGACTTCCGTGCCTTTGCCAACGGCATCACCCACGTCCAGCAACTGCTCGGCGGCCACTTCGCGGCGGCCCAGGGCGGCACGGCCTACACCAGCCCGGCGGTCGGCCGGCTGCTGGGCTGGATCGAGAACGAGGCACCGGCGCTGATCGACCTGCCGGCGGCCGTCGGCCAGAGTTCCTGGGGCCCGACCGGCTTTGCCTTCGTGCCCAACAGCGGCGCCGCCGACGCCCTGCTCAACGCCGCGCGCGAGGCCGGCGTGCTCGATCCGGCGCTGCGCGTCAGCGTGGTTCGCACGCGCTCGCAGGGCGCCCTGGTCGGCCTGCCGAACCCGGCGCCGCGCGCACTGCACACGGCCTGAACCGCGCCCCGGGATCCGAGATGGAACGCCCCTACATCCTCCACATGCTGACCCCGGGCCGGCAGATGAGCCCCTTCGACATCAACATGGCGGCCGACGCCGGCTACCAGCTGCTGCCGACCTACACCGATGTCACGCTCGACGGCGTGGCCGGCCTCACGCAGGACGCGATCTTCTCGCGCGGCCCCAAGGGCGTGGCGCGCACCGGCATCTTCATCGGCGGGCGCGATGTGATCCTCGCGGCCGACATGCTCAAGCGAGCCCAGAAGTCGATGGTGCCGCCCTTCGTCGTCTCGCTGATGGCCGACCCGAGCGGCTCCTACACCACGGCCGCGGCGATGGTGGCCTGCGTCGAGGCCAAGCTCAAGGAGCGTGGCGAGGCGCTCGCCGGCCAGCGCATCCTGATCCTTGGCGGCACCGGCACCGTCGGCCGCATCGCCGCGGTGCTCGCTGCCCGCTGCGGCGCCGAGGTGCGCATGTCGAGCCGTCAGGGCATCGACACCGCCGAGCACGCCGCGCAGGAAACCGGCGCGCGCTTCGGCGTGACGCTGCACGGCATCTCGGGCGGCGACCGCGAGGCGGTGCGGCGTTCGCTGGCCGAGGCCGACGTGCTGCTCGCCGTGGCCGCCGCCGGCGTGCAGGTAGTGTCGGGTGAAGACCTGGCGCAGGCCGGCGGCGCACTCAAGGTGGCGGCCGACGTCAACGCGGTGCCACCCGAGGGCGTGGCCGGCGTCGGCGTGATGGATGACGGCAAGCCGCTGGCAGGCACCAGCGCCGTCGGTATCGGCGCGCTGGCGGTGGGCAACGTCAAGTACCAGACCCAGCATCGACTGCTGGTGCGCATGCGCGAGAGCGACAAGCCGGTGGTGCTCGGCTTCGATGAGGCCTTCGAGGTGGCGCGCGCGGTGCTGGCCGAGAAGAAGAGCTGAACCCAGCACGGCAGATGCAGTTAGTCGTTGCCGGCACCTCGGCTCGCCTGCTTACGGAGGCCGCGGCGCGCGAAGGCCATCAAGCACTCGCGCTCGACGCCTTCGGCGATCTCGATACCCGCCGCGCCGCCAGGCGCTGGCAGCCGCTGGCGCATCCGGGCTCGCTCGACCCCGACCCTGCACTGCTGCTGCCGGCCCTGGCCCGCGCCGCTCGCGAAGACGCTGCGTCGGCCTGGATCGCCGGCGGCGGCTTCGATGCCGCACCCGCCTGGCTGGCCGAGGCCGAGGCACTGCTGCCGCGACTCGGCAGCCCGGCGGCGTCGCTGCGCGCGCTGCGTGATCCGGTTGCCTGGTTCGGCGCGCTGGCTCGCGAGTCCATCGCCCATCCGGCCACCTGCTTCGAGTTGCCGCCGGTTGCCGAACGCGAGCAATGGCTGGTGAAGGATCCGCTCGGCAGTGGCGGCTGGCAGGTGCGGCCGGCGAGCCGCGTCGATGCGTTGCGGCCTGGCCATTGGGTGCAACGCATCGCCGTGGGAAGGCCGATGTCGGCGCTGTTCGTCGCATATGCCGATGGCGCTTCGCTGGTGGGTTGCCAGCGGCAACGCACGATCCACCTCGGCCACCTGCCGCATGTCTATGCCGGCGTGATCGGCCCGATGGTGTTGAGCGCGCCGGCGCAGGCAGCGGTGCGGCACGCGATCGAGGCTCTGAGTCGCTCCTTCGCATTGCGTGGACTGGCCAGCCTCGACTTCATCCTTGGGCCCGACGCCGCGTCGATCTCGGTGCTCGAACTCAACGCCCGACCGAGCGCCAGCATGGCGCTCTATCCGCGACTTCCGCTGATCGGCGCCCATCTCGCCGCCTGCCACGGTGAACTGCTGCCGGACCTGGACGACGCAGGCGCGCCACTGTGCGGCCATGCCATCGTCTACGCCGATCGTGGCTTCAAGCTCTCCGCGGCGGCCGCCGACTGGCTCGCGCAACAGTCCGACCGGCACGACCTGCCACAGGCCGGCCTCGCGTTCGAGCGCGGCGACCCGGTCTGCAGCCTGAGCCTGCGCGCCGCCGCGCCGGACGCCGACGCCGAATCGCTCGACACCAAACTCCTCCATGCCGGCGCACACTGCCTGGCCAGCCTCGAGGCACTCGCATGAACATCGCCACCCATTCCGCCACCCCGAGCCTGAACACACTGGCCGCGCCGCTGGTCGATGCGCTGGTCGCCGACGCCGAGCTGCTGCGGCTCAAGGTCTTCGAAGGTCCGCGCGGCGTGCGCATCGTCGACGCCGGCATCGAAGCGACCGGCAGCGTCGAGGCCGGGCTCGCGGTCGCGCGCATCTGCATGGCGGGCCTCGGCCGCATCTCGCTGCGCCATGAAACGGCTGCCTTCTGGCCGAGCTGGATCGACGTCAGCAGCTCGCAACCGGTGCTGGCCTGCCTCGCCAGCCAGTACGCCGGCTGGAGCCTGAGTGCGAGCAAGGAAGAGACCGGCGGCAAGAAGTTCTTCGCGCTCGGCTCCGGCCCGGCGCGCGCGCTGGCGGGCAAGGAAGCGCTGTTCGAGGAACTGGGCTATCGCGATCGGGCCGGCAGCGGCTGCCTGGTGCTCGAAGTCGACCGGCCGCCGCCCGAAGTGATCGTCGACAAGCTGCTGCGCGATTGCGGGCTGGCGCCCGCGCAACTCACGCTGGTACTGACGCCGACGCGCAGCCTGGCCGGCACCACCCAGATCGTCGCGCGGGTGCTGGAGACAGCACTGCACAAGGCGCACGAACTGAAGTTCCCGCTCGCGCAGATCGCCGAGGGCGCGGCCAGCGCGCCGCTGCCGCCGCCGGCCGCCGACGGCCTCGAGGCAATGGGCCGCACCAATGACGCGATCCTCTACGGCGGCCGGGTGCATCTGACGGTCGACGCCGACGACGATGCCGCGAAGGCGCTCGCGCAGGCCCTGCCCTCGTGCAACGCCAAGGAGCACGGCAAGGGCTTCGCCGAAGTCTTCGCCGCCGCCGGCTTCGACTTCTACAAGATCGACGGCGCGCTGTTCGCACCGGCCGAGGCCTGGGTCAGCAGCCTCCAGTCGGGGCGAACCCATCACGCCGGCCGGCTCGAGCCGGCTCTGCTGCGACGGGCGTGGATGGCGGAGTCCTGAATGCGGATCGCGATCTTCAGCGACGAGATCGGCTGGCACACGCGCCAGTTGCAGGCCGCGTTGCGTGCCCGTGGCGCGCAGGGCCGCTGCGTCGACTTGGCCGACTGCGACATCGATCTCGCGCGTGGCGTGCAGGGCCTCTCGATCCCGGGCTTTCGCGAGCGGCTGCCCGATGCCGCGATCGTGCGCGGCATCGCCGGTGGCAGCTTCGAGCAGGTGACCAAACGCCTGGGCGTGCTGCACGCGCTGCGCGAGCTCGGCATCCCGGTCTACAACGACGCACGCGCGATCGAGCGCAGCGTCGACAAGTCGATGAGCAGCCTGCTGCTGCACGCGGCCGGTGTCGCCACACCACCGGCCTGGGCGATCGAGTCGCCGCAGGCGGCGCAGCGGCTGGTGATGCGCGAGAGCGCCGCACGCCGCGCGCTGGTGCTCAAGCCGCTGTTCGGCTCGCAGGGGCATGGCTTGCAACGGGTCGGCTGGGTCGATGGCGCGCACCTGCCGCTGCCGGCGCTCGACACGCCGGGCTACGGCCGGATGGCCTACCTGCAGCGCTTCATCGCGGCCCAGGCGCATGACTGGCGCGTGCTGGTGATCGGTGGCCGCGCGCGCGCCGCGATGCAGCGCGTGGGCAGCGGCGCCGGACAGTGGATCCACAACATCGCGCAGGGCGCGCGTCCGGTGCGCGCGGTGCTGACGCCGGAGCTGGCGGCGCTGGCCGAGGCGGCCGCGCGGGCGCTCGGCATGGACTACGCCGGCGTCGACCTGCTGCCCTCCTCCGCCGGGCCGCAGGTGCTCGAGGTCAACGGCGTCGCCGCCTGGCACGGCTTGCAGCGGGTGACCGCGTTCAACATCGCGCAGGCGATCGTCGACGACCTGCTCGACCGGCGCATGGCGCGCAGCGCGCAGCCGGCACGCAGCGCGTGATCGGCATCGCCGCCGCCTACCGCCGCGCCTGCGCGCTCGACGTCGCGGTGCGCAAGCCGGGCAACGTGAGCCTGGTGTCGGCCGGGCACCGCATGCAGGCCGCCGACTTCATCGCCAGCGCCGAGGCCTCCGCAGCGGCCATCGCGGCGCGCGGCGCCTGCGTCGGCGCCCGCATCGAGGCCGCGGTGCGAGCCACGCAGGAGGCGGTCGGCTGCAACACCAACCTTGGCATCGTGCTGCTGGCCGCGCCGATCGCGGCGGCCTGCGAGCGCTGCGGCAACGAGCGCGGCGAGGCACTGCTGCGGCCGGCGCTGGCGGCCGTACTTGCGGACCTCGACGTGAAGGATGCCCGCAGCGCCTACCGCGCCATCGCATTGGCCCGGCCGGCCGGCCTCGGCCGCGCGCCGCAGGCCGACGTCGCCGAGCCGCCGCAGATCGGGCTGCGTGCTGCGATGGCACTCGCCGCCGGGCACGATCGCATCGCGCGCCAGTACCGCGACGGCGGCGCCGAACTCTTCGATCTCGGCCTGTCGGCCTGCCGCTCCGGCGCTGCCGCCGAGCGCAGCGTGCTGCCGGTCTACCTGGGCTTCCTCGCCAGCGCGCCCGATTCACACATTGTTCGCAAGCAGGGTCCCGCGGCGGCACAGGCTGTCACCGACGAGGCGGTGCCATGGCAGGCGCGCGCGGCAGGCGGCGAGCCGCTCGCCGACGACCCGGCCCTGGCCGCCTGGGACGAGTCGCTCAAGGCACGCGGCCTCAACCCCGGCACCAGTGCCGATCTGACGGTCGCCACGCTGCTGCTCGCACTCTGGCTGGGACGCATCACCTGATGCGGCGGGCAAGCGCGATCGCCATCGGCCGCGGTTGGCACAGAAAGTGATAGCCGGAGGTGGCTGGGAGGCGCCTCCCGGCGCTGCAATGGGGCGCGCTGCAGCAAGCGCCCCATCCGAACCACAGGAACAACGGAGACTACAGCCATGGCAAAGATCGATCGCATGATGGTGGGTGAATCGCTGGTCGGCGACGGGAACGAGGTTGCCCACATCGACCTGCTCATCGGGCCGCGTGGCAGCCCCGTCGAGTCCGCGTTCGCGAACGCGCTCACCAACAACAAGGACGGCTTCACCTCGTTGCTCGCGGTGGTCGCACCGAACCTGCTGACCAAGCCATCGACGGTGATGTTCAACAAGGTCACGATCAAGGGTGCCAAGCAGGCGGTTCAGATGTTCGGCCCGGCCCAGCGCGCGGTGGCGATGGCGGTTGCCGATTGCGTCGAGGACGGCACCATCCCGGCCGACGAAGCCGACAACCTCTTCATCTGCGTCGGCGTCTTCATCCACTGGCTGGCCGAAGACGACAAGAAGATCCAGGACTACAACTACGCCGCGGTCAAGGAGTCGATCAAGCGCGCGGTGGCCGGCGAGCCATCGGCCAAGGAAGTGGTCGCCAAGAAGGGCAGCGCGGCGCACCCGTTCCAGGCCAAGTAGGAGCTTCGGGGCGGTTCCCCTCGCCGGCCGCTACCCGCGGCCGGTACGTTCCAGCCGCCCCGGCGCTTCGATGTGGCCTGATTCTTCTGCATGCCGTTCGTGGCATGCAGAAGTGGCAACGGCGACCTCAGGGTCGCCGTTGTTCATGGTGAGCGCGAAGATGTCAGCGCTTGCCGGGCACCAGGCCGGCACCGAGCAGCGACAGCACTGCCGCCCCTCGCGCGGCGCCGTCGGCAGCGGGCACGCGCTGGCGCTCGATCGCCACGCCGACCGCCTCGACATCGTCGAACTTGCGCGGCTTGGCCACCACCACCCGCACCCAGCGCGCACCGAACTCGTCGAGCAGGATGTCGGCAATCGATTCGGCAAAGGCCTCGAGCAGCTGCAGCCGATGCTCCAGCAGATGACGATGCAGGCGGCTGCGCACCTCGCTGTAGTCGATGGTGTCGCCGATGCTGTCGGTATCGCAGGCCCGCGGCCGCGGCACGCCGGCGTAGAGGTCGATGCGAACCGGCTGCGTGTCGTGCAGCTCGTCGTGATGGATACCGATCACCGTCTGGCCGACGAAGCCCTCGATGAAGATCAGGTCGAGCGCGGCGACGGCGTCGGCTTGCGCCAGGGGCGCGGCGTTCGGCAGGGGGCGGAAAGGACTCACGGGCTGGGTTCCTTGTGGCGCGGCAGGCTGCGGCCACCCACGGATTATCCGGGCCGCCGGCTTGCCGGCTGCAAGAGCCGCGCCAGATCGGCCTCGCGCAGGGCTTTGCGGGCTTTCCCCCTGTGCCGATCCCGATGTCGCGACAGAATGCGCGACAGACGGCGCAACAAGACGCCGGGTCCGACCCACCCGCCCTTGTGGCCGGCACGCGTGATCGCATGCCGGCCCGCGGAGGAGACATGAGCCTGACGCTGAGTCCTTCTTCTTCTGCCTCCGCGGAACGCCACGCGCATCGCGTGTTCGACGTGGTCGAGCACGGCCATGCCGCCGAGACCAGCGATGTCGTCGCGCGCTCGTGGCAACGCTGCCTGCAGGACTACCACCTGCACCCGGATCGCCCGCGCAAGCCGCCGGTGCTGCCCAAGGCCGCGCTCGACGCGCGCTGCCTCGGCCTGGCCGACCTGCTCGACTGCGCGCGCTACGAGATGACCACGCTCTACCAGCAACTGGCCGACGCCGAGTCGGCGGTGGTGCTGACCGACACCGACGGCGTCATCATCCACATGGTTTCCTCGCCCGAGTTCGCCGAGGAGGTCACGCCGCTCGGCTTTCATGTCGGCGCGGTCTGGAGCGAGGCCGAGGCCGGCACCAACGGCATGGGCACCTGCCTGGCCGCGGCCGGGCCGGTGGCAGTGCGCCAGGAGGATCACTTCTTCACCCAGTTCACCGGCCTGACCTGCTCGGCGGTGCCGATCCACGACCCGAGCGGGCGCATGTGCGCGGTGATCGACGTCACCAGTCGCTCGAGCCTGATGCAGCAGCACCTGCTGGTGCTGCTCGGCATGACCGCGCAGACCATCGAGAACCGGCTGATCGACCTGCGCTTCCGTGACGCCCACCCGCTGCACTTCCACTCGCGGCCCGAGTTCGTCTACACGCTGCACGAGGGCAAGCTGGCGGTCGACGCGCAGGGCCGCATCGAGGCCGCCAATCGCAGCGCGCTACTGCAGCTCGGCTTTCGCTCGGTCGACGAGATCCGCCATCGCCACCTCGACGAGATCTTCCAGACCACGCTCGACAACCTGCTCGAGCGCAGCATGCGCAGTTCCTACCACCCGGTGGTGACCTACCGCGCCGCGAGCGTCGCCAACCGCTTCTTCGTCGTCGCGCGGCTGCCGGCGGCCGATGCCGCCAACGACCGCAGCCCGCGCACCGCTGCCGCCGGCAAGAACGCCCGCGTCACGACGATCGACCTGCCGGCGCAGGCCTCGAGCGCGGTCGCGCTGCGCGAGTCGCCCGGCTTCGGCGATCCGCGCCTGGCCGAGAACCTGCAGCGCTGCTCGCGCGCGATCGCGCGCCACATCCCGGTGCTGCTGCAGGGCGAGACCGGCTCCGGCAAGGAGGTCTTCGCACGCGCGCTGCACGCGCGCAGCCCCAACGCCGCCGGTGCCTTCGTCGCCGTCAACTGCGCCAGCCTGCCCGAGAGCCTGATCGAGAGCGAGCTGTTCGGCTACCGCGCCGGCGCCTTCACCGGCGCCCAGCGCAGCGGCCGTCGCGGCAAGGTGCTGCAGGCCGACCGCGGCACGCTGTTCCTCGACGAGATCGGCGACATGCCGCTCGAGCTGCAGGCGCGCCTGCTGCGCGTGCTCGACGAGCGCCAGGTCACGCCGCTGGGCACCGAGGACGTGGTCAATGTGCAGTTCCAGCTGGTCAGCGCCAGCCACCGCGACCTCGGCACGCTGGTCGCCGAGGGCCGCTTCCGCGAAGACCTCTACTACCGGCTGTGCGGCCTATCGGTGATGCTGCCGCCGCTGCGCGAACGGCTCGACAAGCGCGAGCTGATCCTCGCCGTGCTGGCCGCCGAGGGCGGGCCGCGCGTGATGCTCGGCAGCGCGGTGCTGGCGCGGCTGATGGCGCATCCCTGGCCCGGCAACCTGCGCCAGTTGCGCCATGTGCTGCGCACCGCCATCGCGCTGGCCGACGGCGAGCGCATCGACCTCGAGCACCTGCCATCGCTCACCGACGAGCCAGCGGTCGGTGGCCTGGTGGCACTGGCCGCACCCGCCGCCGATGCCGCACCGGGCACGGAGCCCGAACTGGGCGGCGCGCCACCGGGCCTGAACCTGATCCAGGCCAACGAGCGCGAGGTGCTGCTGCGCGTGCTGCATGATGAGCGCTGGAACGTGAGCAACGTCGCCAAGGCGCTCCATGTCAGCAGAAACACGCTCTACCGCAAGCTCCACAAGCTCAACATCCCGCTCACCCACCAGCGCTAGTGGTGGCGCCGGCGCGGTGACGGACCCCTGGGCCAGCGCCGGCAGCGGCGAGGACGCCGCCGCCTTCGTCGGCGCGCCGCGTTCGCGCTTCGCCTGGTGCGTCAGCGGCTCCGGCCACTTTCTCGACGAGTCGATCGCGATCGCGCTGCGCCTGCCCGAGGTCGACCTCTTTCTCTCGGCCGCCGCCGACGAGGTCCTCCCGCTCTACGGCCACCGGATCGAGGCGCTGAAGGCCCGCTTCGGCCGCGTGTTCCGCGACAAGAGCGCGAGCTCGGTGCCGGTCGGCACGCTCTACGAGGACGCCTATCACACGGTGGTGGTGGCGCCGGCGACCAGCAACACGGTCGCCAAGTGCGCCTTCGGCTTCAGCGACAGCTTGCCGACCAACATGTTCGCGCAGGCCGGCAAGCTCGGCATCCCGGGCATCGTCTTTGCATGCGACACCGAGCCGGTGGTCATCACGAAGGCACCGCAGAGTTCGCACCAGGAGTGGCTCACGCTGCGGCCGCGCCGCATCGAGCTCGACAACGTGGACCGGCTGCGCGCCATCGACCACTGCATCGTGGTCCGTTCGCCGGCCGAACTGGAGGCCGCGCTCGAGACCCGGCTGCGCGAACTCAAGCTTGCATGGAACACATCCTCTTCCTGACCGGCCGCCTCGCCGAGCCCGCGCTCAGGCGCGTGCTGGCGAGCATCGAGCCGCCGGCCTTCAGCTGGGAGGTGCGCGAGATCGGCCTGCAGGTCGCCGCGCTGATGACCACCGAGATGGTGATGCGCCGCCTGCCGGCGCCGCTGCAGGGCGAGCGGCCGGTCGACCGGCTGATGCTGCCGGGCCGCGCGCGCG
This sequence comes from Rivibacter subsaxonicus, assembly GCF_004217215.1. Taxonomy (GTDB): domain Bacteria; phylum Pseudomonadota; class Gammaproteobacteria; order Burkholderiales; family Burkholderiaceae_C; genus Rivibacter; species Rivibacter subsaxonicus. Next base: position 818,013 of record NZ_SHKP01000004.1, on the reverse strand, counting down.
GCGATGTCGATGCGCTTTGCGCCCACTACGGCCTGCCGGTGCAGCGCGGCCCCGAGGAACTCAAGGACCTGCCGCGCTTCTTCAACCGGCAGGGCAAGCCGGTCGACCTCGGCAAGTACCGCACGAAGATCTTTGCCGAGATCGTCGATGCCGCGAAGCTGTCGGTCGAACAGATCGCGGAGCGCGCCTCGCTCTTGCGCGCCGAGGGCGCCGACGTGATCGACATCGGCTGCCTGCCGGCCACGCCCTTCCCGCATCTCGAAGACGCGGTGCAGGCGCTCAAGGGCGGCGGCTTCGCCGTCAGCGTCGACTCGCTCGACCCGCAGGAGCTGCTGCGCGGCGGCCGCGCCGGTGCCGACTACCTGCTCAGCCTCACGCTCGACACGCTGTGGATCGTCGACGAGGTCGCCAGCACGCCGGTGCTGATCGCGCGCGAACCGCAGGACGAGGCCTCGCTCGACGCCGCCATCGCTGCGATGCAGGCGCGCGCCCGGCCCTTCATGGCCGACAGCATCCTCGACCCGCTGCCCTTCGGCTTCGTGCGCTCGATCGCGCGCTACCAGCGACTGCGCGACCGCCATCCGCAACTCGAGATCCTGGTCGGCGTCGGCAACCTGACCGAGCTGGTCGAGGCCGACACCAGCGGCATCAACGCGCTGCTGCTCGGCCTCTGCGCCGAGCTCGACGCGGCTGCGATCCTCACCACCCAGGTGAGCCAGCATGCGCGACGCGCGGTGCGCGAGGCCGACGTGGCGCGCCGCATCATGCATGCCGCGGTGCAGACGCAGAGCTTGCCCAAGGGCATGAGCGAGGCGCTGATGACGGTGCACGCCAAGCACCCGTTTCCGGATACGCCGCAAGAGATCGCCGCGATCGCGCGCGAGGTGCGCGACCCCAACTTCCGCATCCAGGTCTCCGAGCAGGGCCTGCATGTCTACAACCGCGACGGGCTGCGGGTCGAGCGCGACCCCTTCGCGCTGTGGCCGCAGCTCAAGCTCGAAGACGACGCCAGCCACGCCTTCTACATGGGCGTCGAGCTGGCCCGGGCCCAGATCGCCTGGCAGCTCGGCAAGCGCTACGCGCAGGATCAACAGCTCGACTGGGGCGTGGCGGCCGACCGCAATGCCGAGGACCTGCTAGAGCAATGCGCGCCCGGCACCACGCTGCGAACGGCGAACAGGCAGAAGCCATGAACGACATGATCTTCGAGACCGTGGTCACGACGCTGGCCGCCGACGGCACGCCGCATGTGGCGCCCTTCGGCGTGCGCTACAGCGAAGGCCGCGTGCTGCTCAAGCCCTTCAAGCCCTCGGCCACGCTCGACAACATCCGCGCCAGCGGCCATGCGGTGCTCAACCTCACGACCGACGTGCGGGTGTTCGCCGGCGCGGTCACGGCACGCTGGCTCGGCCCGCGCAGTTGGTCGCTGCTGCCGGTGGCGACCATCGCCGGCGTGCGCCTGGCGCAGGCGCTTTCGCATGTGGTGCTGGCGCTCGAACACGACGATGACCATGACGAGCGGCCGACCCTCACGCTCAGGCGCGTGCACGAGGAGCAGCACCTGCCCTTTGCCGGCTTCAACCGCGCGCAGGCAGCGGTGATCGAGGGCGCGGTGCTGGTAAGCCGTCTGCACATGCTGCAAACCGAGAAGATCGACGCCGAGATGGCCTATCTGCAGATCGCAATCGACAAGACCGCCGGCGACGCCGAGCGCCAGGCCTTTGGCTGGTTGCAGCAGGCGGTCGCGGCGCACCGGGCCGCGGCGCGATGAGCGCGATGCAGCTCCTGGTCAGCGTGCGCGATGCCGCCGAGGCGCGGCTCGCCGCCGCGGCGGGCGTCGAGCTGATCGACCTCAAGGAGCCGAAGGCTGGTGCGCTCGGCGCAGTGGCGCTCGGGACGATCGGCCCGATCGTCGACGAACTGCGCGCCAGCCATCCGCGCGCGCGCATCAGCGCCACGGTGGGCGACCTGCCGCTGGGCGAGCTCGACGCGATGCTGGCGCAAGTGCGCGTCACGGCCGCCACCGGCGTCGACTGGGTCAAGGTCGGCATCGACCTCGCGAGCGGATCGCGCAGCGAGGCCAGGTGTGCCATCGAGGCGCTCGGCGCGAGCGGCGCGCCGGTGGTGCCGGTCTTCCTCGCCGACCGCGGCATCGACCCCACGCTGCTGGAGGCCGCCGCGCGGCAGCCCTTTGGCGCATGGATGCTCGACACCGCCGACAAGTCGCGCGGTTCCCTGCTCGAGCTCATGGCCGACGACGCGCTCGTCGACTTCATAGCTCGCGCCCGCGGCTGCGGCGCGCTCGCCGGCCTGGCCGGATCGCTACGCCCGGCCGAGTTGCCGCGGCTGACGCGGCTGGCACCCGACGTGATCGGCTTTCGCGGCGCGGTCTGCGGCGGCGACCGCCGCGGCGCACTGGTTCCCGAGCGGCTCGCGGCGCTGCAACTCGCCGTATCCCGCGCCACGACGAACACCCGCCTCGCAGCATGCGCAGAAGCCTGAGTACCCTGGTTCTGGCCTGGCTGTGCTGCCTGCTGGCCAGCGCCGCGTCCGCCGCGAGCGCGGCTCCGCCCAGCCTGTTCATCGAGGAGCTGAGCTGGACCGAGCTGCGCGACGCCATCGGCAGCGGCCACACGACCATCATCATCCCGGTCGGCGGCACCGAGCAGAACGGGCCGCACATGGTGCTCGGCAAGCACAACCTGCGGGCCCGGGCGCTGGCCGGACGCATCGCGGCAGAACTCGGCAACGCGCTGGTGGCGCCGGTGGTGGCCTACGTGCCCGAGGGCAGCATCGACCCGCCGGGCGGCCACATGCGGTTCCCCGGCACGATCTCCATCCCCGATGCCGCCTTTCGCGGCGTGCTCGAAGGTGCCGCACGCAGCTTTCGCCAGGCCGGCTTTCGCGACGTGGTGCTGATCGGCGATTCCGGCAACTACCAGGGCGAACTCAAGGCGGTGACGACCAAGCTCAACCGCGAATGGGCCCGGGCAAAGACCCGCGCGCACTTCATCGGCGACTACTACGCCACCGTGCAGGGCGCCTACGTGCAGGCGCTGCGCGACAAGGGCCTGAGCCCGGCCCAGATTGGCACCCACGCGGCCAGCGCCGACACCGCGCTGACGCTGGCGATCGAGCCCGGCGCCGTGCGCAAGGACCGGCTCGCACTGCAGGACGAGCGCAGCAGCGGCGTTGCCGGCGACCCGCGCGCGGCCAGCGCGGCGCTGGGGCAGCTTGGCGTCGAGCTGATCGTCGCGCGCAGCGTGGCGGCGATCCGCCGCGCGATTGACACACCGCAGAACTGAGCCGATGGCGCCGGCTCGATAATGCGGGCAATCCGACCCGCCCGAGCCGTTCCATGCGCACGATGTCCCGCGTCATCCTCCTGCCGAGCCTGTTCGTCGCCCTCGGCGCCACCACCTGGTGGGTCGCGGCCCAGACCACCACGCCGCCGGCACCCGCAGCCGCCCCGGCTCCGATCGTCACGGTGCCCGGCATGCCGGGCGTGCCCGACCGCAACAACCTCTACAGCGAGACCGTCAGCGAGCGCATGAGCCCGGCGGTGGCCGGCGCGCTGCCGCGCGTCTACGTGCCCAACCGCTCGGCCCACACCGTCTCGGTGATCGACCCGGCCACGCTGAAGGTGATCGACACCTTCAAGGTCGGCATCCACCCGCAGCATGTGGTGCCCTCGTGGGACCTGAAGACGCTGTGGGTCGCCAACAATGCCGAGGGCCGCAACGACGGCAGCCTGACGCCGGTCGACCCGCTGACCGGCAAGCCGGGGCCGCAGATCATGGTCGAGGACCCGTACAACATGTACTGGTCGCCCGACGGCAAGTACGCGATCGTCGTCGCCGAGGCCTTCAAGCGGCTCGACTTCCGCGACGTGCGCAGCATCAACAAGATCGACTTCACGATCCCGACGCCGCTGTGCGCCGGCATCAACCACGCCGACTTCTCGATCGACGGGCGCTACGCGCTGTTCACCTGCGAGTTCGGCGGCGCGATCACCAAGATCGACCTCGTCAACCGCAAGGTGCTGGGCACGCTGCGCCTGACCCAGTACTACAACCGCCCGGATGCGCTGGCGATCATCGACCAGCCCGGCAAGAAGCCGAAGAAGGTGCCCGACCCGGCCCAGCTCGGCGCCGAGATCTGCACCACGCCCGGCATGCCGCAGGACGTGCGCGCCTCGCCCGACGGCAAGCTCTTCTACGTGGCCGACATGATGGCCGACGGCGTGCATGTGGTCGACGGCGAGACGCTGCGCCAGGTCGGCTTCGTGCCGACCGGCGTCGGTGCCCACGGCCTCTACCCGAGCCGCGACGGCAAGAAGCTCTACGTGGCCAACCGCGGCAGCAACCAGATCCGCGGCAAGCCCAAAGGCCCGGGCAGCGTCTCGGTGCTCGACTTCGCCAGCGGCAAGGTCGAGCAAACCTGGCCGATCCCCGGCGGCGGCAGCCCCGACATGGGCAACGTCAGCGCCGACGGCAAGTACCTGTGGCTCTCGGGCCGCTACGACAACGTGGTCTACCGCATCGACACCGCCAGCGGCGCGGTCGACAAGATCAAGGTCGGCGCCGAGCCGCACGGACTGACGGTATGGCCGCAGCCGGGGCGGTATTCGCTGGGGCATACGGGCAACTTGCGCTAGTCGGCCACCCCGATCATCCTTGACGCCAAGGGTGGTAGCGCCCGGGCACGTAGTGAGAACCTGCCCGAGCTGACTGCCACGGATCGGCCCGGGCAGCAGGACTCATGAGGGCCTTGGACCGAGCCGCGTCAATACGGAAGGAGCCACCGATGATCGAACACACCCTCGACCGTGCCCACTCCGTTCTGTACCTGCGGCCGATATCTGCGCTCGAGCAGGCCGACTTCGAACAGCTCGCGAAGTCGGTCGATCCGTACATCGAGGAAACGGGGGGCTTGGCCGGCCTCATCATCGAGGCGCCAAAGTTTCCGGGCTGGGAGAGCTTCGGCGCGATGGCGGCCCACTTTCGCTTCGTCCGGGATCACCATCGGCGCATCAGGAAGATCGCGCTGGTCACCGACTCCGCCCTGGGCAATGTCGCCGAGCGCCTGGCATCGCACTTCGTCGCCGCGGAGATCAGGCACTTTGCTTCAGGTGAACTCGACGCCGCAAGGCAATGGGTCACGAGCACGCCCTGATCCTCTGCCCGAGGCGGCGCGTCGCCGCTAGTGCGCCGTCAGCGCATTGATCCTGTCGAGCTTGGCCGAGTAGATCGCGCGCTCGTCGCGGTTGGTGCTGCCGGTGATCGCGATGTCGAGGTGCTTGCGGGCCGCGCGGATGTCGCCGAGCCGCTGATAGGTCACGGCGAGCCAGTAGTGCAGTTCGGGTTGCTCGGGCGCGCGATCAAGTTCGCGCTCGAAGTGCTCGCGTGCCACTCGCGTATCGCCACGTTCGAGCGCGGCCACGCCGAGACTCATGAAGTGGAAGGGCGGGTAGGGTTCGAGTTCGGCCAGCTTGCGGCTCAGCTGCTCGGCCTCGGCCGGGCGCCCCAGTTCGGTCTGCACCCGGATCAGGTTGGCGATGACGCGCGTGTTGCGCGGATCCTGCTGCCAAGCCAGTCGCAGCACCTGCTCGGCCTCCACCGGCCGCCCGCGGCGCAGGTAGATCACGCCCAGGGTGTTGTAGCTGCTGCGGAACGTCGGTTCCTGGCGCAGGGCCTCGCGCGCCCACCAGTAGCCGTCGTCGAGCCGGCCCGCGGCCAGCGCCTCGGCGGCGCGGTTGTTCATGTACATCGCCACCACCGTGGACTCGCTGATCGGCCGCGCCCGCTGGCCGCGCAACGCCTCGGGCGGCAGGAAGTCGATCGTCACTTCCTCGCGGATCGGCTGCCAGTGGCGCGCCTCGGTCAGCCGCTGGCCCAGGCTCACGTTGACATGGCCGTTGAGCACCAGCAGGTCGCCGCTGCGGCTCCAGCTGTCGTCGATCGGCACGCTCTGGAACTGCACCTGCATCTTCAGTTCCTTGGCCAGCGCGGCGGTCATGATGACCAGCGACAGGCAATTGCCGGCGCGCGCCTCGAAGGCCTCGGCCGCGTTGCGGGTGTTGCTCGCGTCGTAGTCGAGCCGCAGCTGGCCGCGGGTGTAGAGCGCGTCGGCCAGGCCCTGGCGCAGGCCCTTGGTGCGCAGGTCGCGCGCGATCTCGATGCCGACGAACTGCTTCATCGCCTCGCTGGCCTCGAAGATCCGGGCCGGATCGACGGGCTCGGAGGGCGGCTCGAACAACTCGTCGTGGAACAGCGCCGTCACATCCACCGCCGGCACCGGCGGCGCGCTGGCGCAGCCCAGCAGCGCGGCGCAAAGGCCAAGGACGATCCAGGCTTTCATCGCGTACTTCCCCACGGCCGCCAACGGCGGCCTCTGCCTCTTCATCCTAGTCAGCCCGCGCCGCGCGGCCAAGTCGTGAAAGCCCGGCGCAACGCGGCGCCGTGAGCAAAGCACGTTCAGTGCTGACGGGCTGCTAAGGGCCCGGGTCGATCAACCACTGCTGCATCTGCTCGAGTTCTGCCTTGTGCAGCAGCGTAATGGGAAACGCGGCGTCGCGCGCGAGCCGGGCAAAGCCGCGATCGACGATGCCCATGTCGGCCAGCGACTCGAAGTCGCTGGCACCGTCGACCGGGCAGGACTTGACGACGATCAGCCGCTCGGCGTTGAGGCGCCGCGCCAGCCACAGTGCCAGGCTGTCGGAGCTGATGTCCCACGAGGTCAGCTCGTCGGGCTGGTCGCGCAGCAGCTCGAGCGGCATCCACACCGCCGGCTGCAGCCGCTGCAGGGCCTGGCGGATCTGGCTCTCGCTGACCGCCGCCTGCAGCGCCGGGTTCAGCCCCTGCAGCAGCATCGCGGTCTGCGCCATCGCCAGCACCGCCATGTTGTGGGCGATGCGGTCGTCGAAGCGCCAGCTGCGCTGCGCCGCGCGCACCTCGTCGGCAAAGCTGCCGCCACCGGGCACGACGATCACGCGGCCGCCGCCATGGCCGGCGACCAGCGCAAGCCAGCGTGGCAGCCATTCGGCGTCGCGCGCCAGGCTGCCACCGAGCTTGAGGACCCACATCGCGGCTGCCTCGACGTCGCTCAGGCGCGCGCCCGCAGCAGGGCCACCGCCACCGCCGGTGCGCCCACCTGGGCCCAGCCGGCCAGCTCTGCGTCGGCGGCCGGATGCAGCGCGACGCAGCGCTCGCCGAATGCCTGCACCGGACGCCCGCAGGCCGCGCCGAGCACCTCGACCAGGAAGTCGCCGCAGCCGCTGGCGACCAGCGGCGCGCCGCGCGGCAGCTCGGCCGCCGCGGCCACGCGCAGCAACTCCTCGAGCGTGGCGTCGAGCTGGCAGCTACGCCAGTGGCGGGCCAGCGCCAGCCAGTCGGCGGCGCTGCCCTCGTGCGCGTCGCGGCCGATCATCCGCGCCAGGCGACGCCGGGTGCCGACCTCGTCCTTGGCGCCGTTGTCGGCGGCCGGATGCGGGTCGTGGCGCGGATCGAGCTCGCCGGTCAGCCGGTAGACATCGGCGCTGGTGGCGAAGTACTCGTTCATCACGTTGTGCAGCACGCCCTGGAACGGCACCCGCGGCGCCAACGCCATCAGCGGCGTGCGTGCGACGCCGAGGTAGAGCAGTTCGCCGCTCTGCAAGCGCTGCGCGTCGCTGCGGCCCAGCGGCGCCGCGCGCCCGCCCCGCAGCGCGACGAGGTCGGTGGTGGTGCTGCCGATGTCGACCAGCAGGCCGTCCCCCACCACGCCCGCCGCCAGCTCGGCACAGGCCAGCCAGTTGGCGGACGCGACATCGGTCCACGCCCCGGCCACCGCCTGCGGTGTCAGCCAGCCCTGGGCACCGGCATAGCAGTGCAGCGGCGCGCCATCGAGCGCATCGCGCAGCAGCCCGACGATCAGCTGCACGCCGGTAGCGCGGTCGGGGAACAGATCGACCATCTCTCCGCTCATCGTCAGCGCATGCTCGGCCTGGGCCAGGTCGGGCCAGCGCTGGCGCGCCGCCTCGATGGCCTGGCCCAGCCGGTCGAGCCCCTGCCACAGGGCGCAGGGCCACTGCATCGCGTCGCGCAGCAGCGGCGCGCCCGCGGGCCCACGCTCGATGCGGGCCAGCTTGAGCTGCGCGCCGCCGACATCCCAGCCAAACAGCAGTTCAGGCGTTGGCATAGGACAACTCGTGCACAGGGCTCGCGACCGGCGAGGCCCGGCCCCAAGCCTCGAAGTGATCGGCCAGCACCGCCGCCGCCACGTTGAAGCCGGCGGCGGCGCTCAGGCCCACGTAGGCGCAGGTCAGGCGCGGGTTGATCTCGATCACCACCGGCCCGCACTGCGGATGCCAGACCATGTCGATGCCGACCACGCCACGCAGCCCCGGCAGGGCCGCGGCGGCGCGCAGCGCGACGGCGTCGAGCGCCGGCGCCCACAGGTCGTCGGCGCCGATCGCCGCCAGCTCGACCCCGGCGTAGCTCACGCTGCCGTCGACGTCGACTCCGATGCGCTGGCGATTGCGCGCCAGCACCTGCGTGCGGCCACCGGCACGGCACAGCAGCGTCAGGCTCAGCGTCTCGCCCTCGACCCAGGGCTCGAGCACGGCGGCCGCGCCGGCGCGCTGCCTGCGCCGAAGGTCGGTCTCGGCATCGACCCGTCGCGTGTGGCACCGCGTGTCGCCGGCGCCGGCACCGTCGTCGGGCTTGACGACCCAGGCCCGTGCCTCGGCCTCGAAGGCCAGCGGCGTCGGGATCCGGGCCCGGTCGAGCACGCCCAGCGTGGCGCGCTTGCTGCCGGCGGTGGCGATCGCCTCGGCGTCGCAGCCGATCCAGCGTGCCGGCGCCGTCGCCGCGTGCAGGGCCGCGAGCCGGCCCTCGCACTCGGGCGCCACCACCCAGAGCGCCTCGAAGCGGTGCTGCACCTCGGCGAGCCAGCTCTCCAGCGCCGCGCCGGGCTCGGCCGCGACGCTGACCGCGACGCCCTCGACCGCCGCCAGGTCGGCCGCGAGCGCGTCGCGCATCGCCAGCCCCTGCGCCAGTAGCGTGCCGTCGGCGGGCGCCCCGTCCAGCAGCCCGCCGGCGCTGAGATACTCGACCACGAGCACGTTCTTCATGTCCTGCGCCCCTCCCCGAGGCCAATGTTCAAGCGGCTGGCGATGCAACTCATCCCCGTGATCGATCTGCAGGCCGGCCAGGTGGTGCACGCCGTGCGCGGCGAGCGCCGTTCATACAGACCGCTGCGCTCCTCGACGCTGGTGCAGGGCTGCGAGCCGGTGGCGGTGGCGCGCGCCCTGATCGGCGCCACCGGCAGCGAAGTGCTGTACGTGGCCGAGTTGGACGCGATCCTGCACGGCCGGCGCCAGCCCGAGCCGCTGCGCCACCTGCTGGCCGCCTTGCCGCAGATCGTGCTGTGGCTCGACGCCGGGTTCGAGGACGCCGTCGCGGCGCAGGCGCTGCTGGCCCAACTCGACCCCTCGGAGGCCGGCCGCGTGCGACCGGTGTTTGGCAGCGAGTCGCTGCGCGACCGCACCGCGCTGGAGCAGTTGCGCGACTTTCCCGATGCGATCCTCTCGCTCGACCGCCGCGGCGCAACGCCGCTCGACCGCGCCGGCTGCTGGGACCTGCCGGAGTCGTGGCCGGCGACGCTGATCGCGATGGCGCTGGATCGGGTCGGCAGCGGGCTCGGACCCGACCTCGAGCTGATCGCCGGCTTGCGGCGGCGGGCACCCGGCGCCCGGCTGGTCGGCGCCGGTGGCCTGCGCGACGCCGCCGACCGGCGCGCCGCCGCAGTGGCCGGGGCCGGCGCCTGGCTCGTGGCCAGCGCCCTGCACGAGGGGCGGCTGGCGGGACTCGAGGCCTTGGCCGGATAGGCGCGAGCAATGCGGTGCATGCGGGAGCCGATCACGATTCGTGCCAAGCGCAACTGCACGCCCCCGGCGCGGATGGCGGCGTGCCGCGCTGCAGCAGCGGCACACTGTGTCGCCCGGTGTCCCGCCACTGGCGGCGCGCGCTGTGCCACCGCTGCGGCGACGCCCGGGCCCCGTCCAGCAGGCATGCGCCGGCACATCGCTTGCGTACCGCCCTCACGATGAGCATCTCGGCGACTGCGGTCGACCCCCACTCGGCTGGCGATCCTGCGGCGTCGGCGGCCTGGGTCTGCCCGTTCTGCCCCCTCCTCTGCCACGACCTGCACCCCGCGCCACGCGCCGACGGCGCCTGGCAGCTCGGCGCGGCCACGCCGTGCGCGCGCGCGGATGCCGCGCTGCAGTCGCTGCTACCGTTGCCACCTCCGGCACCGGCCGCGATCGAGGCCGCGGCCCGGCTGCTGGCCGGCGCGCGCCGGCCACTCATTGCCGGCCTCGGCACCGACGTCGCCGGCGCTCGCGCGCTGACCCGGCTGGCCGATGCCTGCGGCGCGGTGGTCGACGCCGGCGGCGATGGCGCGCTGTGCATGCCGCGCGCGCTGCAGGATCGCGGCGGCTACAGCACCACGCTGGCCGAGGTCGCCGAGCGGGCCGACCTGATCCTCACGATCGGCTGCGCGCCCTCGCGCGCGCAGCCGCGCTTCTGGGAGCGCGCGCTGGGCGGCGGGCCACGCACGGTGATCCAGTTCGGCGTCGACGATCCGGCGCTGGCAGCACGCGCGATCCGGCCCGTCACCGTCAGCATGTCGCTGGCATCCGAGCTCTTTTCCGACCTGGCAACGCTGGCGGCACTGGTGGCCGGACGCCCGGTCACCAATCCGCCCCCGGCGCTTCAGTGGCTGGCAAGTCAGTTGCGCGCGGCGCGCTACGCCGTGCTGGTCTGGGAGCCCGCCGCGCTGCCGGCGCAGGGCGAGTTGCTGGTCGAGCTGATCCAGCGGCTGATCGGCACGCTCAACGGCGCGACCCGCGCCGCCGGCCTCGCCCTTGGCGGTGGCGACGGCCTGGCCAGCATGCAGCAGGCGCATCTCTGGCTCACCGGTCTGCCGCTGCGCACGCAGCATGGCCCGCGCGGACTGGAGCACGATCCCTGGTGCCTCGACGCCGATGCGCTGGCGACCGATGCCGCGGTCGATGCCGTGCTCTGGGTCGATGCCTTCGGCCAGCGGCCGCTGCCGCCGGCGCTGCTGCAGAGCCCGCTGCCGCTGGTGCTGCTGGCCACGCCGCAGCGACTGGCCGCCCTGCCGCCGCGCGCCGCGCCGACCTTTGCGATCGCGGTCGGCACGCCCGGCGTCGACCACGGCGGCCATCTGTTCCGCACCGAGTTCAGCGTGGTGCAGCCGCTGCGCGCGCTGCGCGACACGACGCTGCCTTCGGTGGCGGAGGTTGTGGCCCGGTTGCAGGCCGCGATGGAGCCGGCGCAGTGAGCTTGCTCCACATCCGTGGCGGCCATGTCGTCGATCCGGCCAACGGCGTCGACACGATTCGCGACCTGTTCGTGCGCGACGGCCGCATCGTCGACGCGCCACGCGACGAGCCGGCTGACACCACGCTCGACGCCGGCGGCTGCGTCGTGATGGCCGGCGGCATCGACCTGCACAGCCACATCGGCGGCGGCAAGGTCAACCTGGCTCGGCTGCTGATGAACGAGGACCACCGCCGCGGTCTCGACCCGCTGCCACCGCCGGCCAACCCGCTCGAACGCGACTCCGGCGGGCTGGTCACGCCCGGCACCCTGGCCACCGGCTACCGCTACGCCGAGATGGGCTACACCGCCGCCTTCGAGCCGGCGATGGTGGCGAGCAACGCGCGCCACGCGCACCTCGAGATGGGCGACGTGCCGATCCTCGACCACGGCGCCTACGTGATGCAGGGCAACGACGAGCTGTTCCTCGAACTGCTCGCCAGGGGCGAGGACTTCGAGCGCCTGCGCGACCTGGTCGGCTGGCATGTGCACGCCGCCAAGGCAATGGGCGTGAAGGTCGTCAACCCGGGTGGCATCTCGGCCTTCAAGTTCAACCAGCGCGCGCTGAACGTCGACGACGAGCATGCGCACTGGCGCGTCACGCCGCGCCAGATCATCGGCACGCTTTCGCGCGCGGTGGATGAGCTCGGCCTGGCGCACCCGCTGCACATCCACTGCAGCAACCTCGGCGTGGCCGGCAACATCGATTCGACGTTGGCCACGATCGACGCGCTCGAAGGCCGGCGCGCGCACCTGACCCATGTGCAGTTCCACGCCTACGGTACAGAGGGTCCGAAGAAGTTCTCGTCGGCCGCGGTGCAACTGGCCGAGGCGGTGAACGCCAACCCGAACGTCTCGATCGATGTCGGCCAGATCATCTTCGGCCAGACCGTCACCGCCTCCGGCGACACGATGCGCCAGCATGCCAACAGCGGCTTGGCCAGCCCGCGCAAGTGGATCGGCGCCGACATCGAATGCGACGCCGGCTGCGGCGTGGTGCCGTTCCGCTACCGCGAGAGCAGCTATGTCAACGCGCTGCAATGGGCGATCGGGCTGGAGCTGTTCCTGCTGGTCAAGGACCCGTGGCGCATCGTGCTGACCACCGACCACCCGAACGGCGGGCCGTTCACCAGCTACCCGCACCTGATCCGGCTGCTGATGGACCGCTCGTTCCGCAACGAGCAGATCGCGAAGCTGCATCCCGAAGTCGCGCAGAACTGCGCGCTGGCGCAGCTCGATCGTGAACTGACGCTGAGCGAGATCGCGATCCTCACCCGCGCCGCGCCGGCCAAGTTGCTGGGGCTGAAAGACAGAGGCCAGCTCGGCGCCGGCGCCGCGGCCGACATCGCGGTCTATCGCGTGAACGCCGACCGGGAAGCGATGTTCACCACCCCAATGGCTGTTTTCAAGGACGGCGTGAAGGTCGCCGCCGATGGCCGCATCCTGGCCGTGCCGACCGGCGGCGTGCACTACGCCGAGCCCGCCTTCGACCGCGGCATCGAGAGGACGCTGGCCGACTACGCGCAACGGCGTGGCACGCTCGATCCGGCGCGCATGGCGATCGACCGCGACGAGTTGTGCCTGTGCGCCAACCATGGCGGGCTGCTGCCACAAGCTTGCCTGAACTCATGAGCGAGCCCCTCATCCTCAACGGCGTCGCCATCGACGACGGCTTCGCCGAGGCCTTTCCGATGAAGGCCACGCGTCTGGTCGTCACCGCGCACAACATCGAATGGGCGCGCCACGCGGGCCTGAGCGCGACCGGCTTTGCCACCAGCGTGATCGCCTGTGGCTGCGAGGCCGGCATCGAGCGTGAGCTCGGCCCCGACGAGACGCCCGACGGCCGCCCCGGCGTCGCGCTGCTGATCTTCTCGATGAGCGGCAAGGAGTTGGCCAAGCAGATCGAACGCCGCGTCGGCCAATGCGTGCTGACTTGTCCCACCACCGCGGTCTTCGCCGGTCTGCCCACCGAGGCCGGCGAGGCGGTGGCGCTCGGCAAGAACCTGCGCTTTTTTGGCGACGGCTGGCAGATCAGCAAGGTGCTGGCCGGCCAGCGCTATTGGCGGGTGCCGGTGATGGACGGCGAGTTCGTCGCGCAGGAAACGACGCCGGTGGTCAAGGCAGTCGGCGGCGGCAACCTGCTGCTGCTGGCAACAGGTACCGACGAGGCGCTCGCAGGTGCCGAAGCCGCCGTGGCGGCGATGCGCAAGGTGCCGGGTGTGGTGATGCCCTTCCCCGGCGGCGTGGTGCGCTCGGGCTCCAAGGTCGGCAGCAAGTACGCCAGCCTGCCGGCCTCGACCAACGAGGCCTTCTGCCCTGGCTTGCTGGGCCTGGCGAAGCACAGCGAGCTGACACCCGAGATTCGCTGCGTGCTCGAGATCGTGATCGACGGTTTGACCGAGGTCGCGGTCGCCGGGGCGATGCGGGCCGGCATGCAGGCGCTGGTCGAGCGCGCCGGCGCGGCGGGCGTCAAGCGAATCGCCGCGGGCAACTACGGCGGCAAGCTCGGGCCTTATCACTTCCATCTGCGACGCATCCTGGGAGCGGCGACGTGAGCGGCTGGCAACTCACGCTGAAGCAGACGCCGACGCTGCGGCTCGATCTGCGCCGCGTGGCGCCGCTCGCGCTGGCCGCGCTCGATGCCGCCGGCGTCGCGGCGATCGAGCTCTGGCACGGCAACGAGCGCGGCGCGCTCGGCGACTGGTTCGACATCGCCGCCATCGATACCGATGGCGAACTGCTCGTGCGCGGCGACCTCTCGCGCTGCGACCGCATCGGCCAGGGCATGGCCGGTGGCCGCCTCGAAGTGGAAGGCAGCGTCGGCGACTGGTTCGCCGCCGGCCTCGCGGGCGGTGAAGTGCATCTCTGCGGCAACGCCGGCCGGCTCGCGGCCTGCGCGATGCAGGGCGGCGAACTGAGCGTGCAAGGCGATCTCGGCGACCACGGCTGCGGCGCGCTGCCCGGCGACATGGACGGCCTGCGCGGCGGCACGGTGGTCGTCCACGGCAGCGTCGGCGCGCGCTTCGGCGATCGCATGCGGCGCGGCACGGTGCTGATCGGCGGCGATGCCGGCGACTTCCTGGCCTCGCGCATGGTCGCCGGCACGATCGCACTGGCCGGCCGCTGCGGCGCGCATCCGGGCTATCTGCAGCGACGCGGCAGCCTGGTGTTTGCCGGCGCGCAGCCCGAAGCGCCGGCCAGCTTCGTGCCGGCGCATGGCGAGGCCACCGTCGCCGGGCAGTTGCTGGCGCGCGAGATCGCGCGGCTGGCGCACCACCACGGCCTTGACGAGGCCTTCGCCACGCTGGCTGCGCGGCGCTCAACGCGTCTGCGCGGTGACCTTGCCGTCGACGGCCGCGGCGAATGGTGGTTGGCCGGCAGCTGATTGCACCCGGCGCGATACTTTGCGCCCCAATCCATCTTCCACTGAAGCCGGAGCCTCCCGCATGAGCGACCGCGACTATCTCTTCCACGCCGGCGAGGCCACCGTGCTGGCCGCCGAGGGCCAGGCCACCGACGCGATGCCCGAGATCCTGATCGGCCGCACCGATGGCCCCGTCGGCGCGGCATTCGCCAACCTGATGGCGCAGAGCAAGGGCCACACCGCGATGTTCGCGATCCGCGCCTGCAACCAGATGGTGCGGCCGGCGACGATCACGGTGCCGAAGGTCACGCTGAAGGACAGCGCCAACATCGAGCTCTTCGGCGGCGTGGTGCAGTCGGCTACCGCCGACGCGGTGCTCGACTGCGTGATCGAGGGCGTGATCCCGCGCACGCTGGTCAACCAGCTGTGCATCATCAGCCTGGTCTGGATCGACCCGCGCTGCGCCAAGGACGCGATGCTCGACAAGAAGGACATGTACCGCACCAACTACGAGGCGACCAAGCTCGCCATCAAGCGCGCGCTGGCCAACGAGCCGACGATCGACGAGCTGATCGCCAACCGCCACACCATCAAGCACGACTACGACGACTGGTCGTCCTGACCTCTCCCCCATGAGCGACGCGTCCGTTTTCGCCCTGCTCGACGACTGCGAGGCCAGCGACTCCGACCCGCGCTCGCGGCTCTACACCGGCTTCGTGCGCGAGCACCGCTGCACCGACCCGGCCGCGCTCGATGACACTTGGGCGTCGGCCGAGTCCGACCAGCGCGCCGGCCTGCACGCGGTGCTGCTTGCCGACTACGAGTGGGGCACCGAACTGCTCGATGCCGGCCGGCGCGAGCGGGCGTCGGGCGTCGGCGCGCCGTCGCTGCGACTGCTGATGTTCCGCTCGCTGCAGCGGCTCTCGCGCGCGGCGGTCGACGACTGGCTCGCGGCGCGCGATGAGGCTGGCGCCGTGCCGGGCATTGCGGGCACGATGGACCTTCGCGCCAGCGTCGAGCAGGACGAATTCAACGCCTGCATCGCCGCGATCCATGCCGCGATCCGCGCCGGCGAGAGCTACCAGGTCAACTACACCTACCGCCTCGACGGCCGCGCCTTCGGCACGCCGCTGGCGCTCTATCGGCGGCTGCGCGCGCGCCAGCCGGTGCGCTACGGCGCCTTCATCGCGCTGCCGGCACGCGCCGACACAGCGGGCGCGCCGACCCATGTGCTGTCGTGCTCGCCCGAGCTGTTCCTGCGCCATCAGGGCGGAAGGCTCTTCGCGCAGCCGATGAAGGGCACGGCGCGGCGCGAGAGCTGGCCGATCGCCGACAGCGAGACCGCGCGCGGCCTGCACGAGGACGCCAAGAACCGCGCCGAGAACCTGATGATCGTCGACCTGCTGCGCAACGACCTCGGTCGCATCGCGCGCGTCGGCAGCGTCAAGGTGCCGACGCTGTTTGCGGTCGAGTCGCATGCCACGGTGTTCCAGATGACCTCGAGCATCGAGGCCGAAGTGGCGCCCGGCGTCACGCTGCCGCAACTTTTGCGCGCGACATTCCCCTGTGGCTCGATCACCGGCGCGCCGAAGCTGCAGACGATGAAGCTGATCCGACAACTGGAGAGCACGCCGCGCGGCCTCTACTGCGGCGCGATCGGCTGGATCGATGCGGCGCCGACGGGCGCCACCGTCGGCGACTTCTGCTGCTCGGTGGCGATCCGCACGCTCACGCTTGGCGCCGAGGCGGCCGATGGCACGCGGCCGGCGCGGCTGGGCATTGGCGCCGGCATCGTGCTCGACAGCGTGGCCGCCGACGAGTACGAGGAGTGCCGACTCAAGGGCCGCTTCCTGACCGGGCTCGATCCCGGCTTTGCCCTCTTCGAGACGATGCGCGCCACGCGCGCCGGAGGCGTGGCACTGCGCGAGCGCCATCTGCGGCGGCTGCTGGCGAGTGCGAAGGCGCTGGGCTTTGCTGCATCCCGCGAACGCGTCGAGGCCGCGCTCGACGATGCCGTTGGCAGCTTGCCGGCACATGGCGACTGGCGGCTCAAGCTGAGCCTGCATCACGACGGCCGCATCGAACTGCAGGTGGCCGCCGAGCCGCTGGCCGCGATCGATGGTCCGGTGCACCTGCGCCTGGCCCCGTTGCCACGACCGGTCGACGCGCTGTTCGCCCACAAGACCACGCGCCGCGAGTTCTACGACGCCGCGATCCGCGTCGCCGAGGCCGCGGGCTGCTTCGACACCCTGTTCCATCGCGCCGACGGCACGCTGGTGGAAGGCGCGCGCAGCAGCATCTTCCTGCGCCTCGACGGCCGCTGGTTCACGCCGCCGGTGGCCGATGGCGCCTTGCCCGGCGTGATGCGAGGCGTGCTGCTCGACGACCCGGCCCGGGCCGCGAGCGAGCATCGGCTCACGCTGGCCGACCTGAGGCGTGCGCAGCAGGTCGTGGTGTGCAACGCGCTTCGCGGCACGCTCGACGCGGTCGTGCCGGCGCCGGCGATTGCCTGAACCTCAACGCGCTGCCATGAAGCTCGCCCTGTTCGACCTCGACCACACGCTGCTGCCCTTCGACAGCGGCATGGCCTGGACGCGCTTCCTGGTCGGCCGCGGCGTGCTGCCGCCCAGCGCCGCCGACGACTATCTCGCCGCCTGCCAGCGTTACGTCGACGGCACACTCGACATTCGCATGCTGCATCGGCAGGCGGTGATGCCGCTGGCATCGCTGTCGGCGGTCGAACTGCAGCAGCTGGGCGCGGCCTTCGCCGAGTCGCTGGCGCCACGCGTGCCCGCCTCGCACCGGGCCTGGGTGCTGCGCCACCGGCGCCAGCACCACGCCTGCGTGCTGGTCACCGCCACCACCCGCTTCCTTGCCGCGGTGGTCGCGCCGCTGTTCGGCATCGACGAGGTGCTCGCGACCAAATCGGCACTCGACGCCAATGGCCGCTTGAACGGAGAGATCGTCGGCGAGCCCTGCTATCGCGAGCACAAGCTGGCTCACGTGCAGCGCTGGCTCGCAACGCGCGATCTCTCGCTGGCCGATTGCGAGCGCAGCTGGTTCTACAGCGACTCGATGGCCGATCTGCCGCTGCTGCGCGCGGTCAGCGACCCGGTGGTGGTGCGGCCCGATGCGCGCTTGCGTGCGCTGGCCACGGCCGAGGGCTGGCCGATCCTCGAGGGCGGGCCGGATCCGGCCCCAGGCTAGGCGATCTCGCCGCCGGCCACGCGCAGGTCTTCGCGCGTAGCCAGTGCCACCTCGATCGCAACCCGCAAGCCCTCGACCATCGTCGCCAGCGGCAGGCTCGGCTGGCCCGGATGGCGCGCCGCCTGTTCGGGCAGCAGCGGCAGATGCACGAAACCGCCGCGCACGCCCGGGCGTGCCGCGAGTCGGTGCATCAGTCCGAAGAAGAGATGGTTGCAGACGAAACTGCCGGCCGACATCGACAGCGAGGCCGGAATGCCCTGCTGCCGCAGCGTCGCCACGATCGCCTTGACCGGCAGCGTGCCGAAGTGGGCCGCAGGCGCGCCGGCGATGACGGACCGGTCGATCGGCTGGGCGCCGGCGTTGTCGGGGATCCGCGCGTCATCGAGGTTGACCGCGACCCGCTCGAAGCTCAGGTCGCAGCGGCCGGCGGCTTGGCCGAGGGCAATCACCAGCATGGGGTCGCAATCGGCGAGCGCCGAATCCAGAGCCTGCAGCGCCGCATCGAAGACGCAGGGCAGTTCGCACGCCACGATCATCGCGCCGCCGATGCGCTCGCCGTCGAGCGCCCGGGCTGCCAGCCACGAAGGATTGATCGTCTCGCCGCCGAAGGGCTCGAAGCCGGTCAGCAGCACGCGCATCACGGGCGAGGAACTCACCGTTCGATGACGGCGAAGGCGCTGTGGTTGTGGATCGACTCGAAGTTCTCGACCGTCGCCCGATAGCGGCCGATGCGTGCATCGGCGTTGAGGCGCAGCGCCACGTCGCGCACCAGGTCCTCGACGAACTTCGGGTTCTCGTAGGCGCGCTCGGTGATCCACTTCTCGTCGGGGCGCTTGAGCAGGCCCCAGATCTCGCTCGAGGCCGAGGTTTCGGCGATGCGCACCAGGTCTTCGAAGGCCAGCGCCGGGTCTTTCACCTCGGCACGGATCGTCACCATCGAGCGCTGGTTGTGGGCGCCGTAGTCGGAGATCTCCTTCGAGCAGGGGCACAGGCTCTTGACCGGCGCCGCCATCTCGAGCCACAGCGTGGTGGCAGCGCCGCGGCGCTCGATGATGAAGGCGCCCTGGTAGTCGAGCAGGCTGGAGACGCCGGACACCGGTGCCTGCTTGCGGATGAAGAAGGAGAAGCGCGCCTCGACCCGGCCCTCGTCGGCGTGCAGCTTGTCGAGCATCTCGGCAAAGCCGCGCTGCAGGCCGGCCGCGTCGAGCGCCGTGCCGGACTGCGCCAGCGCGTCGAGCCAGGCCACGAAGCGGCTCATGTGGGTGCCCTTGCGCTCGGCCGGCAGCGCCACGTCGAGGCTCCAGGTCGCGGCGGCGCCCTGGGCGCGGCCGTCGATGCGCACCGTCAGCGGGTAGCGCAGCTCGCGCACGCCCACGCGCTGGATCGCGAGGTGGCGCTCGTCGCGCTCGCTCTGCGTGTCCGGAATGTGCAGCAGGCTGCTGCCGATGGCGGACGGGTTGGGGTTCGAAAGATCGGTCATGGTGCTCGCGGGCGGCTGCAGCTTGCGCTCAGGTGCCCAGTTTCACAGTCGCCAGCATGACATGTGCGGCTCGACCCGGCGTTCAAAAGGGCTTGACGCGGCTATCGATTCGATTGAATCGCCGGCGACTCAGGCGTTGACGGCCGGTCGCTGCACCAGTTCCAGGCGACCGGCGCGCTCGTCGAGGAAGCGCGCCCGCACCGAGCGTTCGATGCCCGCCGCGTCCAGGCCCATCATCGCCAGCAGCTTGGCCGGATCGCCGTGCTCGGAGAACTCGTCGGCCAGGCCGAGCGTGAGCACCGGCAGGTTGATGCCGGCCTCCTGCAAGGCCTCGATCACGGCACTGCCGGCGCCGCCCATCGTGCAGCCCTCCTCGACCGTCACGATCGCGTCGTGACGCCGCGCCAGGTCGAGCAGCAGCCCGGTGTCGAGCGGCTTGACGAAGCGCATGTTGGCAACCGTCGCGTCGAGCTGCTCGGCCGCGGCCAGTGCCGGGTGGAGCAGCGTGCCAAAGGCAAGGATCGCGACCCGGCGTCCCGGCACCGGGCGCGCGATCTCGCGCCGCAGCTCGGCCTTGCCCCAGGGCATCGGCGCCAGGTCGGTGCCGGCCGCAACGCCGACCCCGGCGCCGCGCGGGTAGCGCACCGCCACCGGATGGTCCTGCTGGAACGCGGCCGAAAGCGCCATCCGGCACTCGCGCTCGTCGGCCGGTGCCAGCACGCTCATGTTGGGAATGCAGCGCAGGTAGGCGATGTCGTAGGCCCCGCAGTGGGTGGCGCCATCGGCGCCGACGATGCCGGCGCGATCGAGCGCGAACACCACCGGCAGCTTCTGCAAGGCGACGTCGTGGATCAACTGGTCGTAGGCGCGCTGCAGGAAGGTGCTGTAGATCGCGACCACCGGCTTCAGGCCCTCGCAGGCCAAGCCGCCAGCGAAGGTGACCGCGTGCTGCTCGGCGATGCCGACATCGAAGTAGCGCTGCGGAAAGCGGCGCTCGAACTCGACCATGCCCGAGCCTTCGCGCATCGCCGGTGTGATGCCGACCAGGCGCGCGTCGGCCGCGGCCTGGTCGCACAGCCACTGGCCGAAGACCTGGGTGAAGGTGGGCTTGGGCGGTGTGGTCGGCTTGACGATGCCGACGCTGGGGTCGAACTTGCCGGGCCCGTGGTAGTTGACCGGATCGGCCTCGGCCAGCTTGTAGCCGTAGCCCTTCTTGGTCACCACGTGCAGGAAGCGCGCGCCCTTGGTGTCGCGCAGGTTCTCAAGCGTGGGGATCAGCGAATCGAGGTCGTGGCCGTCGATCGGGCCGACGTAGTTGAAGCCGAACTCCTCGAAGATCGTGCCCGGCACGACCATGCCCTTGGCATGTTCCTCGAAGCGGCGGGCCAGTTCGAACAGCGGCGGCGCGTTCTTCAGCACGCTCTTGGCGCCCTCGCGCGCGGCGGCGTAGAACTTGCCGCTCATCAGTCGCGCCAGGTGCTTGTTGAGCGCGCCGACCGGCGGGCTGATCGACATGTCGTTGTCGTTGAGCACGACCAGCAGGTCGGGCACCGTCTCGCCATGGGGCATGCCGCCGTTGTTGAGCGCCTCGAAGGCCATGCCGGCGCTCATCGCACCGTCGCCGATGATCGCCACCGACTTGCGGCTCTCGCCCTTGATCTGCGCGGCCAGCGCCATGCCGAGCGCGGCCGAGATCGAGGTGCTGCTGTGGGCGGTGCCGAAGGTGTCGTACTCGCTCTCGTCGCGGCGCGGGAAGCCGCTGATGCCGCCGAGCTGGCGCAGCGAGCCCATGCGGTCGCGGCGGCCGGTGAGAATCTTGTGCGGGTAGGTCTGGTGACCCACGTCCCACACCAGCCGATCCTTGGGCGTGTCGAAGACATAGTGCAGCGCGATCGTCAGCTCGACCGTGCCGAGGTTGCTCGACAGGTGGCCACCGGTCTTGGACACGCTGTCGATCACATAGGCGCGCAACTCGGCGGCGAGTTGCTTGAGCTCGGCGCGCGACAGGCGGCGCAGATCGGCCGGACTGTCGATCCTGGAGAGCAGGGGATAGGCGCTCATGAGTGCGGATTCTCTTCTTATAGGGCGGAGCAACGCCGCCGGGCGCCGGGCCGCTCCCGAGCCCGGTGTGGCCCGAAGGGCCACGAAGGAGCCCTTCCAGTGCCCTGGGGGCAGCGAACGGAGTGATCGTGCGGGCTCATGTCAGCAGTCGCGTTCGACCACGCGGTCGGCGAGCAGGCTCAGCCAGGCCGCGTCGGCCAGGCCGCTGCGGGCCAGCGCGGCCTGGGCGCGGCCGTGCAACTCGTGCGCATGGGCGCGCGCCGCCGCCAGTCCGAGCACCGAGACGTAGGTGGGCTTGTTGTGGTCGGCGTCCTTGCCGGCGGTCTTGCCGAGCGTGTCGGAGGCCTGGGTGACGTCGAGGATGTCGTCGACCACCTGGAA
Organism: Rivibacter subsaxonicus; assembly: GCF_004217215.1. GTDB lineage: Bacteria > Pseudomonadota > Gammaproteobacteria > Burkholderiales > Burkholderiaceae_C > Rivibacter > Rivibacter subsaxonicus. The sequence continues at coordinate 796,136 of NZ_SHKP01000004.1, read as the reverse complement.
CGCGAGGCCGATGGCGGCGCCATAGTCGGCCAGGGCCGCCGCCGCCAGCGGCGTGACGCGGCCGCAGGCGGCGCCCATCACCACGCTGGCCTGCAGCAGCGCGCCGGTCTTGCGGCGATGCATGTCGGCCAGTTCCTGCTCACCGAGCGCGCGGCCGACGCTGGCCAGGTCGATCGCCTGGCCGCCGGCCATGCCGTCCTGGCCCGAGGCGCGTGCCAGCAGGCCGACCAGGCGTGCCTGCAGCGCCGGCTCGACGACCGAGCCTTCCGGCGTCAGCACCTCGAAGGCCAGCGCCTGCATCGCATCGCCGGCCAGCATCGCCTGCGCCTCGCCGAACTGCACGTGCACCGTGGGCTTGCCCCGGCGCAGTACGTCGTCGTCCATGCACGGCATGTCGTCGTGGATCAGCGAATAGGCATGGATCAGTTCGACTGCGCAGGCCGCGCGCAACGCTGCTTCGCTGGCCCCGGCGCCGGTCGCCTCGGCGGCCGCCAGCACCAGCAGCGGGCGCAGCCGCTTGCCGCCGTCGAGCACGCCGTAGCGCATCGCGTCGCCCAGGCCGGCCGGCGCCTGCGCCGGAACGAAACGATCGAGCGCCGCCTCGACGCGATCCAGCTGATCGCGCGACCAGGTCTCGAAGAGATCGTCACGCTTCATGAATCGATCCATGGCTTGAGTTGCCCGTCCTCGAGCACCTTGACCTGCTGCTCGACCGCGTCCAGGCGCGCGCGGCAATGGCTCAACAACTCCGCGGCGCGGCGATAGGCATCGAGCAACTGATCGAGCGGCAACTGGCCGGCTTCCATCGAGGCGGTGAGCCGCTCGAGTTCGGCCAGAGCCTGTTCATAGCTCGGCAGGGTGGGGACGGCAGCCGCGGAGGTGGCTTTGGACACTGGCAAGGGGTGCCTATGCACCATCTAGGGGAGTACCCTGCATTGTAGTCAGGCACCTTGCCAGCGCGTCCCTGGGCGCGCCGCGCCAAATGGGTGAGGCTGCCCCGCCACAGACGGACTTGCGCCCGGCCGACCCGCCGTGGCACGCGGGATGCGTCTGCCGGAACCCCGCCGCTACACTCCCCTCCCCGCACGCCTTCCGGCAGCGGTTCTTGCTTCCTGTTTCATCTGCGCCGGCATCGCAATCCGTCGCGTCCCAGATCTCGCGGTCCTGGTTTTTCTGGAGCAGCCCCCGGGAATCATGTCCGACCTCAGCCTCAGCTTCATCAGCACCTCCACCGCGCCCGATCTCGCACGCACGCAGTTGCCGGTCGCCAGCTACTTCGACGAGGCGACCTGGCTTCGCGAGCAGGAGCGGCTGATCCGGCCCGGTCCGCGCTACGTGGGGCATGCGTTGTCGGTGCCCTCGGTCGGCGATCACCACACCCTGCTGCACGAAGGCGAAGGCCGGGTGCTGGTGCGCGGCAGCGGCGGCGCGGTGGAGCTGATCTCCAACGTCTGCCGCCACCGCCAGGCGCTCACGCTGCGCGGCCGTGGCAACACCGGGGCCGCGATCGTCTGCCCGCTGCACCGCTGGACCTACGACCTAGAAGGCCGCCTGATCGGTGCGCCGCACTTCGACGAAGACCCCTGCCTGCATCTCAAGCGCTACCCGCTGCAGCAGTGGAACGGCCTGCTGTTCGAAGGTGGCGCCGGCACGCCCGACATCGCGGCCGAGATGGCGGGCCTCAAGTTGCGCGCCGAGCTCGACTTCAGCGGCTATGTCTTCGACCGCGTGCACCTGCACGAGTGCGACTACAACTGGAAGACCTTCATCGAGGTCTACCTCGAGGACTACCACGTCGGCCCCTTCCATCCCGGCCTCGGCAACTTCGTCACCACCGACGACCTGCGCTGGCAGATGGCGCCCGACTACTCGGTGCAGAGCGTCGGCGTCGCGACCTCCGGCGGCCAGGCACTCGGCAAGCCGGGCTCGGCGGTCTACAAGCAGTGGCACGACGCGCTGCTCAACTACCGCGGCGGCGAGCCGCCGCGCCACGGCGCGATCTGGCTGACCCATTACCCGCTGGTGATGGTGGAGTACTACCCGCATGTGCTGGTGGTGAGCTCGCTGCACCCGCGCGGGCCGCGCAAGACGCTCAACGTGGTCGAGTTCTTCTACCCCGAGGAGATCCACGCCTTCGAGCGCGAGTTCATCGAGGCCCAGCAGGCCGCCTACATGGAGACCTGCATCGAGGACGACGAGATCGCGCTGCGCATGGACGCCGGCCGCGCCGCGCTGCTGCAGCGTGGCGACGACGAGGCCGGCCCCTACCAGAGCCCGATGGAAGACGGCATGGAGCACTTCCACCGCTGGTACCGGCGAAAGATGCAAGGGTGAAACTGCCGGCCTCGGCACTGATGGTGCTGGCCACGCTGCTGTTCGCGGCGATGGGCGTCTGCGTCAAGTTCGCCGCCGCGCTCTACGGCACCGGCGAGATCGTCTTCTATCGCGGCCTGGTCGGCGCCGCCTCGCTGGCGCTGCTGTGCCGGGCGCGCGGCATCGCGCTGCGCACGCCGGTGCCGGCGATGCACTTCTGGCGCAGCCTCTCCGGCGTGACCGCCCTCAGCCTGTGGTTCTACGCGATCGGCGGCCTGCCGCTGCCGACCGCGATGACGCTCAACTACATGAGCTCGGTCTGGATGGCGCTGTTCCTGATCGGCGGTACCGTGATCATGGGCGGCTCGCGCATCGATGGCCGGCTGGTCGCCACGGTGCTGGTCGGCTTCATCGGCGTGGCGATGGTGCTGCGCCCGACCATCGAGCGCGACCAGCTCTGGCACGGCCTGCTCGGACTGCTCTCGGGCATGCTCTCGGCGCTGGCCTACCTGCAGGTCACCGCGCTCGGCCGCGTCGGCGAGCCCGAGGAACGGGTCGTCTTCTACTTCTCGCTCGGCGGCGTCATCGCCGGTGCGCTGAGCACGCCGCTGACCTCGGCCAGCGGCGGCTTCCACGGTCACACGCTGAAGGGCGCCGCGCTGCTGCTGGCGGTCGGCGTGCTCGCCACCGCGGCCCAGTTGCTGATGACGCGCGCCTATGCCACCGGCCGCGTGCTGGTCAACGCCAGCCTGCAGTACCTCGGCATCGTCTACGCCTTCATCTTCGGCGCGCTGCTGTTCGACGATGCCGTGCCGCCGCTGGCGATCGCGGGCATGCTGCTGATCGTCGGCGCCGGCCTGGCGGCGACGCTGCTGCGCAACCGCAGTGCCCCGCCACGGCCCGGAGAACACGAACACAGTTCGGTGGAAACCTGACGACCCTGCCATGCCACTGCCCATGCCCCTGATCGACGCCACCGCCCTCGCGCAACGCCTGGCCGACGGCAGCCCGACCGTGCTGCTCGACTGCAGCTTCGAACTCACCGACCCCACCGCCGGCGAGCAGCAGTACGCTGGGCAGGGCCACCTGCCGGGCGCGCGCTACGCCCACGTCGACCGCGACCTGGCCGGCCCCAGGACCGACGCCACCGGCCGTTTCCGCGGGCGCCATCCGCTGCCCTCGCCCGAGGCCTGGGCGGCGACGCTCGGCCGGCTCGGCATCGTGCCCGGGAGCACGGTGGTGGCCTACGACCGCCATGGCTCGATGTACGCCGCGCGCGCCTGGTGGCTGCTGCGCTGGGTCGGCCATGCCGAAGTGGCGGTGCTCGACGGCGGCCTGCAGGCCTGGGCTGCCGCCGACGGCGCACTCGAGATGTCGACACCGGACTGGCAGGCGGCCGCGCCCTATCCCCTGGCCGCCGAGCCGGCGATGGGCACCGTCGAGGCCGATGCAGTGGCAGCGGGGATCGGGCGCCTGTGCCTGATCGATGCGCGCGCCGGCGAGCGCTTTCGCGGCGAGACCGAGCCGCTCGACGCGGTCGCCGGCCACATCCCCGGCGCACTGAGCCAACCTTTCAAGGACAACCTCGACGCCGAGGGGCGCTTCCTGCCGGCCATGGCCCTGCGCCAAGCCTGGGCGCCGCTGCTGGCCGGCGCCGGCGGCCCGGTGGTGCACCACTGCGGCTCCGGCGTCACGGCCTGCCACAACCTGCTGGCGGTGGCCGCGGCCGGGCTCGGCGAGGGCCTGCTCTACCCGGGTTCGTGGAGCGAGTGGTGCGCCGATCCGGCGCGGCCGGTAGCGACCGGGGGTTGATAGAAGTCATTGCGCACGGCCTCGCCGCAGGCATCATCGGCGGGTCGTTCCACCAACCCGATGGAGGCACCATGTTCAAGCGAATCCTCGTTCCCACCGACGGCAGCGATATCGTGCCGATCGCCATCGCGCGTGCGGTCGAACTGGCCAAGCTCTGCGGCGCCGGCATCGAGGCACTGTGCGTGACCGATCCCTTCCCGTTCAGTGCCGTCAGCGAGATCCAGCCGATCGCGCCGCAGGACTATTTCGATCTGCAGGAAAAGCTGGCCCGCCAGCGCGTCGATGGCGTCGCCACGGCCTGCAGCGCCGCCGGCGTGAGCTGTGAGACCACCATCATCGAGGGGCTCCATCCCTACGAGGCGATCATCGAACACGCCGAGCGCAAGGCCTGCGACCTGATCGTCATGGCTTCGCACGGCAGGCGCGGCATGAGTGCGCTGCTGCTGGGCAGCGAGACGCAGAAGGTGCTGACGCACAGCAAGGTGCCGGTGCTGGTGGTGCGCTGAGCGCGCACCGCGCGGCTCAGGACTCGAAGAAGAGCCCCTGAGGCTGGCCGTCGAGCGGCCTGACCCGGCCCTGCGCGTCGAGCGCCAGGCGGCCCTCGATCAGCCAGCGCAGCGCCATCGGATAGAGCCGGTGCTCGGCCGCGAGGACCCGTGCCGAGAGCCCGGCTTCGGTGTCGTCCGGCCGCACCGGCACCACGGCCTGGGCAATGATCGGGCCGTGATCGAGCGTCGGCGTCACCAGGTGCACGGTGGCACCGGCAAAGGCGCAGCCGGCCTCGAGCGCGCGCCGGTGCGTGTGCAGCCCGGCGAAGGCCGGCAGCAGCGAGGGATGGATGTTGACCAGACGGCCCTCGTACCGGCGCACGAAGCCGTCGCTCAGGATGCGCATGAAGCCGGCCAGCACCACCAGTTCGGCACCGGACGCATCGATCGCCTGCGCCAGCGCGGCGTCGAAGGCCTCGCGCTCGGCGAAGGCGCGGTGGTCGAGGCCGGCTGTCGGCAATCCGCGCGCCGCGGCCCAGGCCAGACCGGCAGCGTCTGGCCGGTTGGCGATGACGGCGACGATCCGGGCATCCCAGCGCTCTGCCGCCATCGCCTCGACCAGCGCCTCGAGATTGGAGCCGCGGCCCGAGATCAGCACGGCGATGCGCCGGCGCGGCGGCAGGGGAACGAGGGCGGAGACTGGTTCGGACATGGGCGCGCAGTGTAGGCGGGCGAGGACTCTTGAAATCCGCGGCGCGGCACCTAACTCGCGCCGAAGAGGGTGGCACGGGCGTGCCGCCCTGCTTGGTCCACTTGGAGGAATCGCCATGTATCGATCTTTGTTTGGCCGCGACCTGTTCGCGGACCTGGATCGCCTGCAGCGCGACATGCAGCAGGCCTTCGACCTGTCGCCGAGCATCCGTGGTGCCGCCCGCGGTGGCTACCCGGCCCTCAACGTCGGCGGCACGCCGCAGTCGGTGGAGATCTACGCCTTCGCGCCGGGTCTCGATCCGTCCGCGATCGATGTCCAGATCGATCGCGGCTTGCTGACCATTGCCGGGGAGCGTTTGGCCGGCGCCGCACCCGCCGAAGGCGCCACGGTCCACATCGACGAGCGCTTCAGCGGCCGCTTCCGGCGCGTCGTCAGTCTGCCCGACGACGTCGACCCCGACGCCGTCAGCGCCAGCTACCGCGACGGCGTGTTGCACCTGAGCATCCGCCGGCGCGAGTCGGCGCAGCCGCGCCGCATCGAGATCCACTGAACGGAGGCCACGATGAACACACTTCCCACTCCGGGCGTCGAGTCCCGCCGCGCGAATTTGCCGGCCACCGAACCCGCGCTCGTGCCGCCGGTCGACGTGGTCGAGGACGGCACCGGCATCACGCTGCGCGCCGACCTGCCCGGCGTGCCACGCGACAAGCTCCAGTTGCAGGTGGAGAACGGCACCCTGACGCTTGAGGGCCAGGTCGATCTACCGCTGCCCGACGGCATGGCCCCTCACCACGCCGAGGTCGAGCTGGGCCGCTGGCGCCGCGTCTTCAGCCTGAGCAAGGAGCTTGACAGCGCTGCCATCAGCGCCGAACTGGAGCAGGGCGTGCTGACGCTACGCATCCCCAAGGCGCAGCACGCGCAGCCGCGCCGCATCGAGGTCAAGGTGAGCTGAGGGAGGCGTACTGGTGGGCGGCGACGCGTGATCGCTGGCATGCTCCGGTCATGATCACCGTCCACCATCTCAACAACTCCCGCTCGCAACGCGTGCTCTGGCTGCTCGAGGAACTCGGCCTGCCCTACGAGCTCAAGCGCTACCAGCGCGACCCGACGACGATGCTGGCGCCGCCCGAGTTGCGCGCCGTGCATCCGCTCGGCAAGTCGCCGGTGATCAGCGACGGCGAGCTCACGCTGGCCGAGTCGGGCGCGATCATCGAGTACCTGGTCGAGCGCCATGGCAACGGCCGGCTCAAGCCCGCCGCCGACAGCCCGGACTGGCTGCGCTACACCTACTGGATGCATTTCGCCGAGGGCTCGGCGATGCCGCCGTTGCTGATGAAGCTGGTGTTCGACCGCATCGAGCGCAAGTCGCCGTTGCTGATCCGCCCGATCGCCGCCGCGATTGCCGGCAGGGCCAAGGCGATGATCGTCACGCCCAACCTCAAGCGCCATCTCGACTACATGGAGAGCGAACTCGCCGAGCGGCCCTGGTTTGCCGGCGCCGAGTTCAGCGCGGCCGACATCCAGATGAGCTTTCCGCTCGAGGCCTCGGCCTCGCGCGGCGGGCTCGACGCGAGCCGGCCGCGACTGAGCGACCTCCTGGCGCGCATCCACGCGCGACCGGCCTACCAGCGCGCGCTGGAGCAGGGCGGGCCGTTCAAGCTCGGCTGAGGCCGCGGTCCGCGGGGCCGGGCACCGGGCCGCCACCTAGAATCGGCGCCCGATGGAACAACTCCAGGACCTCGTCCGCACCCTGCTCGTCTACGCCCTGCCGGTGCTGTTTGCCATCACGGCGCACGAGGCCGCGCATGGCTACGTGGCGCGCATGCTGGGTGACTCGACCGCCGCCGACCTGGGCCGCGTGACGCTCAACCCGATCCGCCACATCGACCCGATCGGCACCATCGCGATGCCGATCCTGCTCTACGTGTTGACCGCCGGCACCTTCATCTTCGGCTACGCCAAGCCGGTGCCGGTCGACTGGCGGCGCCTGCGCCACCCCAAGCGCGACATGGTCTGGGTCGCCGTGGCCGGCCCGGGCGCCAACCTCGTGCAGATGCTGGCCTGGGCGCTGTTCGGCACGGCGCTGCTGTCGCTCGGCGTGGCCGAGCCCTTCTTCCTGCTGATGGCCAAGGCCGGCGTGCTGGTCAACCTCGTGATGTTCGCCTTCAACCTGCTGCCGGTGCCGCCGCTCGACGGTGGCCGGGTGCTGGTGGGGCTGCTGCCGCTGCGCGCGGCGCATGTGGTGGCGCGCATCGAGCCCTACGGCTTCTTCATCGTCATGGGCCTGGTCGTCGCCGGCCTCGTCACGACCTGGTGGATGCTGCCGGTGATGCGTGCCACCTTGAACGCGACGCGCCTGTTCCTGCCTTCGATCATGTCCGTCATCAGCATCAACTGAACCGCCCCCGCCCCATGAAAGCCCGCGTTCTCACCGGCATCACCACCACCGGCACGCCGCACCTCGGCAACTATGTCGGCGCGATCCGCCCTGCCATCGCCGCCAGCCGCGAGCCCGATGTGCAGAGCTTCTTCTTCCTCGCCGACTACCACGCGCTGATCAAGTGCGACGAGCCCGACCGCATCGAGCGCTCGCGCCTCGAGATCGCCGCCACCTGGCTGGCCTGCGGGCTGGACGTGCAGCGCGTGGCCTTCTACCGCCAGAGCGACATCCCCGAAACGCCCGAGCTGACCTGGCTGCTGACCTGCGTCACGGCCAAGGGCCAGATGAACCGCGCCCACGCCTACAAGGCCGCGACCGATGCCAACGAGGCGGCCGGCGAGGACATCGATGCCGGTGTCACGATGGGCCTCTACAGCTATCCGATCCTGATGGCGGCCGACATCCTGCTGTTCAACGCGCACCGGGTGCCGGTCGGCCGCGACCAGGTCCAGCACATCGAGATGGCGCGCGATATCGCGCAGCGCTTCAACCATCTCTTCGGCCAGGGCCGCGACCTGTTCGTGCTGCCGCAGGCCGAGGTGGGCGAGGCGGTCGAACTGTTGCCCGGCCTCGACGGCCGCAAGATGAGCAAGAGCTACGACAACGCGATCCCGTTGTTCGAGGGCGGCGCCAGGGCGCTCAGGGAGGCGGTGGCCCGCATCATCACCGACTCGCGCCTGCCGGGCGAACCCAAGGAGCCCGAGGGCACGCCGCTGATCGCGATCTGGGACGCCTTCGCCGATACCGCGCAACGCACTGCCTTCCGCGCCGAGCTGCGCGCCGGCCTGGGCTGGGGCGAGGCCAAGCAGAGGCTGGTCGAGCTGATCGAGGCCGAGATCGGGCCCAAGCGCGAGCGCTACGAGCAGTTGATGGCACACCCCGAGCAGATCGAGGCCGCGCTCGAGGCCGGCGCACGCCGCGCGCGCCAGGTCGCCACGCCCTTCATGGCCGAGTTGCGGCGCGCCGTCGGCCTGCGGCCGATGCTGGCGTCGGCCACGCCACGGCCGGTGGCCGCGGCGGCTCCGGCCAAGGCCGCGATGCCGCTGTTCAAGCAGTACCGCGAGTCCGACGGCCGCTTCTACTTCAAGCTGACCGCCGCCGACGGCGCGCTGCTGCTGCAGAGCAGCGGCTTGGCCGATGGCCGCGAGGCCGGGGCATGGGTCAAGCGGCTGAAGACCGAAGGCGTGGCGGCGCTGGCCGGCGCACCGGTCGAACTCGGGCCTGACGCCGCGCGCGGCGCGGTCGAGGCGGCACTGGCCGCGCTGGCGGCCGCCCAGGAGTGAGCGCGACGCTCGCCAGGGACTGGGTCGGCATGCACGCGTTCGAAGCGCCATGAACAACTGGCTGTTTCTGTCGGTGGCGATCGTTGCCGAAGTGGTCGCGACCTCGGCGCTCAAGGCCAGCGATGGCTTCAGCAACCCCTGGCCGTCGCTGCTGGTGGTGGCGGGCTACGGCGCGGCGTTCTTCTTTCTGTCGTTGACGCTGCGCACGATCCCGGTGGGTATCGCGTACGCGGTCTGGTCGGGCGTCGGCCTGGTCCTGATCACGCTGGTGGCCTGGCTGCTCTACGGTCAGCGGCTCGATGCCGCGGCGATCGTCGGCATGTTGCTCATCGTCGCGGGCGTGGTCGTGCTGAACGTCTTCTCCAAGGCAAGCGCCCACTAGGGCCTGTGATTCCCACGATGGCCGGCATCCACATCACCGACATCGAGTCCGCCATCAACTGGTGGCGCGACAGGCTGCCCTCGCCCGACGGCATCAGCGCCTGCGCCGAGGTGCGCGCGCTGGCCGAGGTCTACGCGCTGATGGTGTATTACCGCGAGAGCGCCTGCGACGAAGACACGATGCCGCGCGCCGCCAAGGCCGCCTGGCTGGCCTGGTACGCGACGACGCCCGACGCGCCCTGCATCGCGATCTGCTCGACCAGCCAGGGCGATGCCGTCTGCAAGGGCTGCGGCCGCAGCTTTGACGAGGTACAGGACTGGACCGTGATGACGCCCGGCGAGAAGCGCGCCTGCTGGCGGCGCATCACGATGGAAGGCACGGCGTGGCGGTTCAACCGCTATGCCGAGCGGCAGTCGCCGGGCGAGGCGACGAGCGCGATGCCCGCTGCGCCAGCGCCAACCACCTAGGCGCCCGGCGCCGGCGGCAGGCTGATCACGAAGCGGCTTCCCGCGCCGGACTCGCGCGCCTCGCAGCGCACGGTGCCGCCATGCAGCAGCGCGATCTGGCGCACCAGGCTCAGCCCGAGCCCGACGCCGCCGGCGCGCTCGGCGTGGCCGGGCAGGCGATAGAAGGGTTCGAAGATGCGCTCGCGCTGTTCGGGCGGCACGCCGGGGCCGCGGTCGCTGACGGCGATCTCGAAGCCGCCGTCGGCACTGCGCGCGAGCGACAGCACCGGCGCCTGCGGCCCGCCGTAGCGGCGGGCGTTCTCGAGCAGGTTGCGCAACGCACGTCGCAGCAATCGGTCGTCGCCGCGGGTCGCGAAGCTCGTCTTGTCGGCGTCGCGCGCCTCCAGTTCGGCCTCGGCCCGTGCCGCCTCCTCGGCCGCCAGGCCAAGCAGGTCGACCGGCTCGCGCGCCGGATCGGGCCGCGCCTCCAGCCGGCTGGCGAGCAGCACCTCCTCGACCAGCGCATCGAGCTCGCCGATGTTGCGTTCGATCTCGGCGCGCAGCGTGGCACGGCCGGCCTCGTCGCGCGCTTCCTCGTGCAACGACACGGCCATCTTGAGTCGCGCCAGCGGCGAGCGCAGCTCGTGGCTGGCGTTGGCCAGCAGCGCGCGGTTGGCCTGCAGCAGCGACTCGATGCGCTGCGCCGCCTGGTTGAAGCTGGCCGCCACCGCTGCCACCTCGTCGCGGCCACCGGCGTCGACGCGACGGCCGAGGTCGCCGGCGCCGAAGGCCTCGACGCCCTGCTTGAGCGCCTCGAGCCGGCGCGTGAGCCGTCGCACCACCGGAAAGGCGCCGGCCGCGACCGCGAGGAACAGCACCGCCAGCGTGATCACGAGGCCGGTGCCGCGCACGAACCACGGCGACTCGCCGCCGCCCAGCACCAGCAAGCCCGGCGACCCGCCCGGCGGACCCTGCCGCATGCCGGGCCCGCGGCCCGGGCCACCGCCGGGCGGACCCGCCTCGTCCGGCGCGCGCAGCAGCGGCGGTCGCAGCACCCACAGCGTCCGGCCGTCGGACAGCACCAGCCGCACCGGCGTGCGTCGCTCGATGCCAGGGCTGCCGACCCGCGCCGGTGGCCGCGCAGCCCAAGCCGACTGCGCGCGCTCGTAGCCGGGCGAGGTGACGATGCGCTGGCCGTCGGTGCCGTCCAGCGCCAGCGGAAGTCGTAGCCGCTGGGCCCATTCGAGCAGCGCCGCGGCCTGCTCCTCGGGCGTGGAGTCCGGCGGGGGCAGCGCTCCTTGCAGCAGTTCGCCCCAGGCCTGCATGCGCTCGCCCGCAACGCGTTCGAAACGGCCGCGCTCGTGCTCGAGGTTGCGCTGCAGCAGCCAGCCCGAGAACAGCGCGAACAGCAGCAGCACCGCGACGACGGTGAGGTAGATGCGCAGGTAGAGGGTCTTCATGAGCAGCGCGGGCTCAGCGGGCCGATCCGGTCAGGCTGGGCCGGCGCCGGGCCGCCCCAAGCTGGCCGCGCCCCGCGGGGGCCGCGCAGCCGCATCGCGGCAAGCAGGGGGCACCGTTCAATCATCCTGCTTCTTGGCAAACACGTAGCCCGCGCCGCGCACGGTGAGGATCCGCCTCGGCGCCTTGGCGTCGTCCTCGATCGCGGCGCGGATGCGCGAGATGTGTACGTCGATCGAGCGGTCGAAGGCCTCCAGCGCGTGGCCCTTGAGCGCGTCCATGATCTGGTCGCGCGACAGCACCCGGCCGGGCGCCTGCGCCAGCACCACCAGCAGGTCGAGCTGGTAGCTGGTCAGCTCGCAGGGCTTGCCGTCGAGCCGCGCCTGGCGTGCCGCGAGATCGATCTCGAGCCGGCCGTAGCGCAGCAACTCGGCATCGGCGGCTGGCGAGGCGCGGCGCAGCAGCGCCTTGAGCCGCGCCAGCAACTCGCGCGGCTCGAAGGGCTTGGGCAGGTAGTCGTCGGCGCCGAGCTCGAGGCCGAGGATGCGGTCCATCGGTTCGCCGCGTGCGGTGAGCATCAGCAGTGGCAATGCGCGGGTGCGCGGGTTGGCACGCAGCTCGCGGGTCAGGTCGAGGCCGTCGCCGTCGGGCAGCATCAGGTCGAGCACGAGTGCGTCGAAGCTCTCGCGCGCCAGTTGCTGGCGGCCGGCGGCCAGGCTTTCGGCACAGGTCACGGCGTAGCCGGCCTGCGTGAGGTAGTCGCGCAGCATCGCGGCCAGGCGCGCGTCGTCGTCGATCAGCAGGAGTTGGGGTGTCATCTGAACTCGCGGCGCCTTGCATGAACAATGACGCTCGCTGCGCGTCGCATGAACGATGAATTATTCATGGTTCATCGGCCGGCGCAGCCGCCGGTCATCGTTCATCGCGTGGCTCCGTCCAACTGCTGGCGCTCCTGGCGATGGCGCTCCATCATCGAGCGTCGCGAAGCCATCTTCTGCGCGATCTGCTGGCGCTGCTCGGCGCTCAGCACGCGGCTGGCGTCGAGCATCGCCTGCGTCATGCGCTTGCTCGTCGCGTCGTGCTGGGCCAGCATCTTCTGGCGCAGCGCCTCGACCGCGCTGGCGTCGACCACCGGCTGGGCGAAGGCCGCCGCCATCTGTTCGCGCAGACCACGGCCTGCCTCGCGCTGGGCCTGCAGGTCGGTGGCGGCCTGGCGCGCGATCTCGCGCACCTGCTTGCGCTGGGCGTCACTGACGTTGGAGGCGCCGGACAGCATTCGGTCGGCCATGCGGTCCGCGTGTTCCGGCGAACCGCCGAACATCATGCCGGGGCCGCCGTGCGGTCCATGGCCGCCGGGTCCGGGCGCGGCCTCGGCCGGCGTCAGCGCGGCACCAGCCAGCGCGATGGCAAGCGCGGCCAGCGTCAGGCGGGTCGCGGTGAGCGGGAAGGTGGCGGACATCGGGCACTCCTCGAAAATCAACGGCGAAGCTGCCGTCCAGAGCAATGCTCGGCCGCGTCGATGAACGGCGCGCGCCGACGGGGTAAAGATCTGTGAACAAATCGAGCCAGCACCCCACCGAAGGGGGAGCGGGCCACAACGGCACAAAACGTAACAATCGCTCTGGTTCCCCCGCCTTCCGCCCCAAGATCAGGCTTCCGATGCCCGCTTCCGCCTCGCTCCTCGACTCGCTGCATGCGCCCACGCTGCTTTGGCTGGCGGTGGTGGTCATGGTCGCGGCGGCGGCGATCATGAGCTTGTTCGGCCTCACCCACCGCGTCTACCGCGGCTACCGCTGGTGGATGCTCGCGATGTGGCTGGCGGCACTCGGTGGCGGCCTGCAGATGCTGCGCGGCGTCTGGCCGGCGGCGGTGGTACCGGGCAACCTGCTGCTGCTGGTGTGGCCGATGCTGATCGTGACCGGACTGCGTCGTTTCTTCTCGCGCGGGCCGCTGAGCGGCTCGTCGACCACCGACGCGCTGGTCTTCGTCGGCGCCTACCTGCTCTGGTTCGTGACCTGGGCCCTGCCCGAGCTGCAGTCGTGGCGCACCTATGCCTACAGCACGGCGATGATGCTGCTGCACCTCTATGCCGCGGCCTTCGTGCTGGTGCTGCCCGAGCTGCGCCGCAGTCCGTCGCTCCGCACGCTGTTCTGCGTGATGCTGGCCCAGGCCGTGCTGCCGATACTGCGCCTGAGCTGGCACCTGGCCACCGACACGCCAGTGCAATCGGCGCTGACGCTGCTGTCGCCGATGGTGATCGTCGCGACGCTGGTGGCGATGCTGTTCGCCGTCTACCTCTGCCTGGCGCTGACCCACGAGCGCACCGAGACCGACCTGAAGGAAAGCCAGCGCCAGCTGCGCGTGCTGGCCGACATCGACATGCTGACGCAGGTGCCGAACCGGCGCCATTTCGAGGAGCTGGCGGCCGCGGCGCTGACCCAGAGTTCGCAGGCGCGGGCGGTGGTGATGCTGTTCGACATCGACCACTTCAAGGCCATCAACGACAGCCGCGGCCACGCCGTCGGCGATGTCGCCCTCAAGCGCGTGGCGCGCAGCGCGCGCGACACGCTGCGCAGCCGCGACGTGCTTGGACGCCTCGGCGGCGACGAGTTCATCGCGCTGCTGCCCGGCGCCAGCGTCGACGACGCGCTGCATGCGGCCGAGCGCATCGCGCGCCGACTCGAGCAGGAGTGCAGCCAGAACGGCGACCTGCATCTCGGCCTGAGCTTCGGCGTCGTCAAGATCGAGAGCGGCGAATCCCTCGAATCGGCACAGCACCGCGCCGACCTCGCGCTCTACGAGGCCAAGCGCCAGGGTCGCCGGCGCGCGGTGCCCGCCACCCGCGAAGGCGGCGACACGGTGTTCGGCGAGAGCCGCAGGCTGGGCCTGAACGGCGAAAGCTGAATTCGCCGGCGCCTACTTCGCGCTGCCGGCGTTCGGAAAGAACAACTGCTCGCCGCCGATCTTGTAGGCCGCGATGGCCTGCTGACCGGCTGGCGAGACCAGCCAGTCGGCAAAGCTCTGCGCCAGCGCCTGCTTCACCTGGGGATGCTTCGCCGGGTTCACGACGATCACGCCGTACTGGTTGAAGAGCCGGGTGTCGCCCTCGACCAGCGGCACCAGGTCGGCGCGATTGCGGAACGACAGCCAGGTGCCACGATCCGTCAGCGCATAGGCCGGGGTCTGCGCCGCGATGTTCAGCGCCGGACCCATGCCGCAGCCGCATTCCTTGTAGTTGGCGAACTTCTGCGCCGGCGACTCGATGCCGGCCGCCTTCCAGTAGCGCAGTTCGGCGGCGTGGGTGCCGCTCTTGTCGCCGCGCGAGACGAAGGGGGCGTTGGCTGCGGCGATCTTGCCGAAGGCACCGACCACGTCCTTACCCGCTGCGCCGGCCGGATCGGCCTTGGGCCCGACGACGATGAAGTCGTTGTACATCACCGCCACCCGCTTGAGGCCGAAGCCGTCGGCGACGAACTTTTCCTCGGCCGCCTGGTCGTGCACGAAGACCACGTCGGCGTCGCCGCGGCGTGCCATGTCGAGGGCCTGGCCGGTGCCGAGCGCCACGACCTTGGCCTCGATGCCGGTGGCCGCCTTGAAGGCCGGCAGAAGTTGCGAGAACAGGCCCGACTGCTCGGTCGAGGTCGTCGAGGCGACGACGATGCTGCGCTCCTGTGCCGCCACGCCCAGCACCGTCGCCAGCAGCGTCGCCAGCACCAGCGTCCTTCGGACGCAACCCAACATCATCACCATGGCAGTTCTCCCTTGAGGAACAGACGCGCCGCGGGCGGCAGCGCGGCCCCGCCCTCGGCAAAGAATTCGTTGACACCGAGATCGGCCACCACGCGGCCGTGCTCGAGATAGACCACGCGCGTGGCCAGGCGCTTGACCTGGCCAAGGTTGTGCGAGGCAAACAGCAGCGTCGGCCCGCCGCCGACGAAGAGCGCGGCGATCAGCGCCTCGATCTCGCGCTTGGCGCTGGGGTCGAGGCTGGCCGTCGGCTCGTCGAGCAGCAATTGCTCGGGCCGCAACGCCAATGCACGTGCCAGCGCCAGCCGCTGCTGCTGGCCACCGGAGAGCGCACGCGCCGCACGCTGCGCCTCGGCGCCCAGGCCGACGCGTTCGAGCGCCTCGGCCACGCGCAGCCGGCGCTGCGAGCGCGGCACGCCGGCGAGCCACAAGCCGAGCGCAACATTGGCGGCGGCCGACAGCCGCAGCATTGCCGGCCGCTGGAACAGCATCGCCTGGGTCAGCGCGGCACGTCGTTCGACGTGGCCAGTGCTCACCGGTTGCAGGCCGTGCAGCACGCGCAACAGCGTGCTCTTGCCGGAACCGTTGGCGCCGATGAAGGCAATGCGTTCGCCGGAGCGAACTTCGAGGCTCACGTCGTCGAGCGCGAGCACGCCGCCGAAGCGAACGCTGATGCGATCGAGCGCGATCTGGTAGCGCGCGGGTTGCATCACGCGGACACCTTCGTAGGCGGCTTCGGCCAAAGTGAGCTCAAGCATGTGCCAGCTCCAGCACCGCCGTCTCGCCGCGCGCCGACCAGCGCCGCACCATCGCGATCAGCAGGTTCAGCAACAGCACCACCGCCAGCAGAACGAGGCCCAGCGCCAGCGCCAGCGGCAGGTCGCCCTTGCTGGTCTCGAGCGCGATGGCGGTCGTCATCACCCGGGTGTGGCCGTCGATGTTGCCGCCGACGATCATCACCGCGCCGACCTCGCTGATCGCGCGGCCGAAGGCGGCCAGCAGCACCGTCAGCAGGGCCATGCGCTCGTCCCACAGCAGCAGCAGGCCGGCGGTCAGGCGGCTGGCGCCGAGCGAGCGCAACTGCTCGCCCTGCGCCTCCCAAGGCGCCTGCAGCGCCTGGCGCGTCAGCGCGGCCAGGATCGGCAGCACCAGGATCGTCTGCGCAAACACCATCGCGCCTGGCGTGAACAGCAGCCCCCACTCGCCGAGCGGGCCGGAGCGCGACAGAAGCAGGTAGACCACCAGCCCGACCACCACCGAAGGCAGCGCGAGCAGCGTGTTGAGCAGCACCAGCAGCGTGCCGCGGCCACGAAAGCGCGCCACCGCGAGCGCCGCGCCGGCGCCAAGACCGCCAATTGCTGCGATCAGACAGGCGGCGCCGCTGACTGCCAGCGACAGCAGCACGACCTGCATCAGCCGCGCGTCGGCGTCGAGAATCAGCTGCAACGCGATGCGCGCGCTCTCGGCAAAGGTGTTCAAGGGTTCCCGTGGTCCGTTTCACGCGCGGGCGTGCGGCACACTGTTTGTTGTCGAAGACAGGGCGATGCTACGGACGGCCCACCCCACTGGCGATATGAACCTCGATGCATAGGATCGACCTCAGCTACACCCTCAGGCGCGAGCGCGTCGACGCCGCCGTCCACCACCCCTTGTTCGCCCTGCTCGACGCCTTGCATCGCAGCGGCTCGATCTCGGCCGCCGCCAAGCTGCAGGAGCTCTCGTACCGCCATGTCTGGGGCGAACTCAAGCGCTGGGAGGGTGAACTCGGGCGGGAGCTCGTGATCTGGGCCAAGGGCCAACCGGCGACGCTGACGCCCTTCGGCGAGAAGCTGCTGTGGGCCGAGCGACGTGCGCAGGCGCGGCTGGCGCCGCAGATCGAGGCCCTGCGCAGCGAGCTCGAGAGCGCCTTCGCCGACGCCTTCGACGACCGCATCGACGTGCTTTCGGTCTGCGCCAGCCATGACCAGGCGCTGCCGCTGCTGCGCGATCTGGCGCGGCGCGAGCAACTCCACCTCGACCTGGGCTTTGCCGGAAGCCTGGATGCATTGGCCGCGCTGAACGAAGGCCGCTGCCAGCTCGCCGGCTTTCACGTGCGCGAGGGCGCCGCGCGCGGATCGGCCAGCGCGCGGGCCTACCGGCCCAGGCTCAAGCCGGGGCTGCACAAGCTGATCGGATTCGCGCAACGCACGCAAGGCCTGATGACGGCACCCGGCAACCCCCTGGCGATCGACGGCCTGCGCGACTTCGTGCGGCCCGCGCTGCGGCGCGCCGGCCGCGCACCGGGTACCGGCACCCGCGTGCTGCTCGACGAACTGCTGGCGCAGGCCGGCCTCGAGACACCGGCCGACACCCTGACCGAGCCCTCGCACGGCGCCGCCGCGCAGGCGGTGGCCAGCGGCGCGGCCGACGTGGCCTTCGGACTGCAGGCCGCGGCGCAGGCCGCCGGCCTGCATTTCGTGCCGATCGCGCAGGAGCGCTACTACCTGGTGACGCTCAAGTCGCTGCTCGTGGAGCCGGCGCTGCAGCGGCTGATCGCGCTGCTGGGGTCGAGTGCCTGGGCCGCCGAACTCGCCACCCTGCCCGGCTACGCCCCGTCGCAGCCGGGCACGGTGCTGTCGCTCACCAAGGTCCTGCCCTGGTGGCAGTACGCGCCTAAGGGCTGATCCCTCAGCCGAACACGCGCTTGAGCCAGGCCATGAAGCGCGCCCAGGCGCTGGTTGGCGCAGGCGCGAGCTCAACGCCCGCGGGAACGGCCCGCGGATGCCGCGCCTGCAGCACCGCAGTGAAGTTGCCGAAGAAGTCGCCGGCGATCTTCTGCGCCGCCATGTCGACCAGGCGCGAGCCGACCTGCGCGATCTTGCCGCCGACGCTGGCCGTGACCGCGTAGTGCAGCAGCGTGTCGTCAGGCCCGGTAGCCTCGAGCCGTACGGTGGCCGTGCCCTTGCCGTGCCCGGCGGCACCGCCCTGCCCCTCGAAAGCCATCGTGTAGGACTCGGGCGGCGTGATGTCCGACAGCTTCAGCTTGCCCTTGAACTTGGCTTTCACCGGCCCGATCGCGGCCGTCATCAGCACCTCGTACTCGTTCTCGCCGATCGGGTTGATCGCCTCGCAGCCGGGGATCGACTGCTGCAGCAGCGAGGTGTCGTTGAGGGCGTCCCAGGCGATTGCCTGCGACACGGGGAGGGCTTGTTGGTTGCTGAGTTCCATGATGTTCAGGATAGCCGTCTGTGAATCGGCTCGGGCCGGCCAGACAACAGCACGCCGAGTGCTTCGAGACTGTCGAGGTTGTGCGCCGGCAGCAGCCGGTCCACATGTGGCAGCAGTGCCTTGATGCCGGCCGCGCGCGGCTCGAAGCCCTCGTAGCGCAGCAGAGGGTTGAGCCAGATCAGCCGGCGGCAGCTCTTGCTCAGGCGCTCGGCCTCGAAGCCGAGCTGTGCCACGTCGCCATGCTCGAGGCCATCGGTCACCAGCAGCACGGTGGTGCGGCTGTCGAGCGTGCGCCGGGCCCAACGCTGGTTGAACTGATGAAGGCAGGCCGCCAGCCGGGTGCCGCCCGACCAGTCCTGCACCTGGTGCGAGACGCGCGCCACGGCGAGGTCGGCATCGCGCTCGCGCAGCGCGCGCGTGATCGGCGTCAGCCGGGTGCCGAAGCTGAAGCTCTGTACACGCGTATTGGCCCTGGACAGCGCATGCGCGAAGTGCAGCAGCATGCGCGAGTAGCGGCTCATCGAGCCGGAGATGTCGGCCAGCAGCACGATCGGCGCCGGCCGCTCGCGCACCCGCTTAAAGCGAAGCAGCGGCAGCTCGCCGCCATGGCGGCCCATCGAACGCAGCGTGGCGCGCCAGTCGACGCGACCCGGCCGCGCGGCGCCCTCGAAGCGGCGCGTCGCGAGCGGCTCCAGCAGCAGGTTCATGCCACGCAACAGCCGCTTCGCGGCCGCCCATTCGGCGGCACTCATGGTCTCGAAGTCCTGCTTGCGCAGTTGCTCCTGCTCGCTCCAGGTCAGGCTCGCGTCGAGCTCAAGCTTGGTCTCTTCCTTCGGCGGAGCGGGCCGCTCGCCCTGCTGCGGAAACAGCGCGTTGCCCAGGCGCCGGTTCTCGGGAGGTGGTGGCACCGCCTCGCGACCCTGCACGCGCGGCAGCAGCATCGCCATCACGCGGCCGAGCAGGTCGGGGTCGCGCCAGAAGATGTGGAAGGCCTGGTCGAACATCGCGCGGTGCTCGGCGCGATCGACCATGCAGGCGGCGAGCGTGGTGCGAAAGTCGCGCCGGCTCTCGAGGCCGGCCACCTGCAGCGCCTGCAGTGCCAGCTGCACGCGGTCGGTGCCGACCGGCAGCCCTGCCGCGCGCAGCACGCGGCCGAAGTGCATCACGTTCTCGGCCAGGTGGCCCGGGAGTTGCTCGGCGGTGGTGGCCGGCAACATGGTCTCAGGCGCCGTGCGTGGCCGTGCGCACCTCGGCCAGCAGACGCGCCGCCTCCGAGCCCTGGACCTTGGCGATGTCGTCCTGGTACTTGAGCAGCACGCCGAGCGTGTTCTGCAGCGTGGCCGGGTCGAGCACCAGCGCGTCGAGCTCGAGCAGCGCCCGGGTCCACTCGATGGTTTCGGCGATGCCGGGCAGCTTGTAGAGCTCGACGCCGCGCAGGCGCTGGATGAAGTCCACCACCTGCCGAGCCAGCGCCAGCGGCGCGTTCGGCACACGGCGCTGCAGGATCGCGAGTTCGCGCTGCGCGTCCGGGAAATCGACCCAGTGGTAGAGGCAGCGCCGCTTGACCGCGTCGTGGATCTCGCGCGTGCGGTTGCTGGTCAGCACCACGATCGGCGGGTGGGTGGCCTTGATCGTGCCGAGCTCGGGAATCGTGATCTGGAAGTCCGCCAGTACCTCGAGCAGGAAGGCCTCGAAGGGTTCGTCGGCGCGGTCGAGCTCGTCGATCAGCAACACCGGAGCCACGCTCTGGTGGGGGTCGATGGCCTGCAACAGCGGCCGCTCGATCAGGAAGCGGCGCGAGAAGAGGTTGCTGCTGAGCCGGTCACGCTCCTGGCCCGAGGCCTCGGCGAGACGGATCTCGAGCATCTGGCGCGCGTAGTTCCATTCGTAGGCGGCGCCGGCCAGGTCGAGCCCCTCGTAGCACTGAAGCCGGATCAGCGGCCGGCCGAGTGCTGCCGCCAGCGTGCGCGCAATCTCGGTCTTGCCGGTGCCGGGCTCGCCCTCGAGGAACAGCGGCCGCTGCAGGCGCAGCGCGAGGAACACCGTGGTCGCCAGCTCGCGGCTGGCGACGTAATCGTGTTCGAGCAGCCGCGCCTGGGTTTCGTCGATGCTCGCCGGCAGCGCGGCGGCTGTGCTCATCCCGCCGCGGCCACCGCGCGCCCGGCCAGCACCGGGATCAGCGCGGCGCGGTACTCGGCCGAGCCGTGCAGGTCGCTGTTGAGGCCGGCGCTCGAGACCTTGACCCCGGCCGCGGCCGCCGGCGTCCAGCTGGCCGTCAGGGCCGCCTCGATGTCCTTGGCCCGCATCACGCCGGCGCCGGCGCCGGTGACCGCGACCCGCACGCCGCCCGCGCCCTGGCTCACGAACACGCCGACGATCGAGAAGCGCGAAGCCGGCTGCTTGAACTTCTGCCAGGCGGCCTTCTTCGGCACCGGGAAGCTGACCTTGGTGATCAGTTCGCCGTCGGCCAGCGCGGTTTCGTACAGGCCCTTGAAGAAGTCATCGGCGGCAATGGTCCGCTTGTCGGTGTGGATCGTCGCGCCGAGACCGAGCACCGCGGCCGGATAGCAGGCGGCCGGATCGTTGTTGGCGAGGCTGCCGCCGATGGTGCCGCGGTTGCGCACCTGGCGATCGCCGATGTTGCCGGCCAACGCGGCCAGCGCCGGGATCGCCGCCGCAACCTCCTTCGACGCCGCCACCGCGGCGTGCGTGGTCATCGCGCCGATCGTCACCGTGCCGCCGGCCACCGTGATGCCACGCAACTCCGCGATGCCGCCAAGGTCGACCAGCGCCGAGGGCGCGGCCAGACCGAGCTTCATCGCGCCCAGCAGCGACTGGCCACCGGCCACGAACTTGCTGTCGGCGGCTGCCACCGAGCGCGCCGCATCGGCCACCGCGGCCGGACGGGAAAAGGCAAAGGCTTCCATGGAAATCTCCTCGAAGCTGGTTGTTCAGCGAGCGCCGTGGATGGCCTTCCACACCTGGTGCGGCGTGGCGGGCATCGGCAGGTCCTTGACGCCGATCGCGTCGCAGATCGCGTTGATCACCGCCGGCGGCGAGCCGATCGCGCCGGCCTCGCCGCAGCCCTTGACGCCCAGCGGGTTGTGGGTGCAGGGCGTGCCCTTCGCGGTCTCGACCGTGAAGTTCGGGAAGTCGTCGGCGCGCGGCATGGTGTAGTCCATGTAGCTGCCGGTCAGCAGCTGGCCGCTCTCGGTGTCGTAGACGCCGTGTTCGAGCAGCGCCTGGCCGATGCCTTGCGCCAGCCCGCCATGGACCTGGCCCTCGACGATCATCGGGTTGACGACGTTGCCGAAGTCGTCGACCGCGGTGAAGCGCTCGACTCGCACCACACCGGTGGCCGGATCGACCTCGACCTCGCACAGGTAGCTGCCCGAGGGATAGGTGAAGTTGGTCGGGTCGTAGAAGGCGTTCTCGTTGAGACCCGGCTCGAGCTTGTCGAGCGGGTAGTTGTGCGGCACGTAGGCCGTCAGCGAGACCGCGGCGAAGGGCACCTTCTTGTCGGTGCCGGCAACCTTGAACTCGCCGTTCTCGAACTCGATGTCGGTGTCGGCCGCCTCCATCAGGTGGGCCGCGATCTTCTTGCCCTTGGCGATGATCTTGTCGACCGCCTTGACGATCGCGGTGCCACCCACGCTCAGCGAGCGCGAGCCGTAGGTGCCCATGCCGAACAGCACCTTGCCGGTGTCGCCATGCTCGATGTTGACGTCGTCCATCGGGATGCCGAGCTTGTCGGCCACGACCTGGGCAAAGGTGGTCTCGTGGCCCTGGCCGTGGCTGTGGCTACCGGTGAAAACGGTGACCTTGCCGGTCGGATGGACCCGCACCTCGCCGGCCTCGAACAGGCCGGCCCGCGCGCCGAGTGCGCCGGCGATGTTGCTCGGCGCCAGGCCGCAGGCCTCGATGTAGCAGCTCATGCCGAGGCCGCGCTTGAGGCCCTTGGCCTCGCTCGCGGCGCGACGGGCGGCGAAGCCCTTGACATCGGCGAGGTCCAGGGCGCGCGCGAGTGTTGCCTCGTAGTCGCCGGTGTCGTAGGTCAGGCCGACCGGCGTGGCGTAGGGGAAGCTCTTGATGAAGTTGCGACGGCGGATCTCGGCGGGCTCGATCTTCATCTCGCGCGCCGCGGTCTCCACCAGGCGCTCGACCACGTAGGTCGCCTCGGGTCGTCCGGCGCCGCGGTAGGCATCGACCGGCGCGGTGTTGCTGAACACCCCGGTCACTTGGCAATGGATCACCGGCGTCGCGTACTGGCCGGCGAGCAGCGTGGCGTAGAGGATGGTCGGCACGCTCGAGGCGAAGGTGCTCAGGTACGCGCCGAGGTTGGCGGTGGTATCCACCCGCATCGCGAGGAACTTGCCATCCTTGTCCATCGCCAGCTCGGCGGTGGTGACATGGTCGCGGCCGTGGGCATCGGTGAGGAAGGCCTCGCTGCGGTCGGCGGTCCACTTGATCGGCCGGCCGACGCGCTTGCTGGCCCAGGTGATCGCGGTCTCCTCGGCGTAGAGGAAGATCTTGGAGCCGAAGCCGCCACCGACGTCGGGTGCGACCACCCTGAGCTTGTGCTCGGGAATGCCGAGCACGAAGGCGCACATCAGCAGTCGGTGGACATGCGGGTTCTGGCTGCCCACATGCAGCGTGTAGCTCTCGTCGCTCGGGTTGTAAGAAGCGTTGGCCGCGCGCGGCTCGATCGCGTTGGGGATCAGCCGGTTGTTGCGAAACTGGAGCTTGGTCACATGGGCGGCACCGGCCACGGCAGCGTCGACCGCCGCCTTGTCGCCGATGGCCCAGGTGTAGCAGACGTTGTCGGGTGCAGCGTCGTGCACCGGCACGCCGGCCCCGCCCTTGGCGGTGGCGGTGTCGACCACCGGCTTGAGCTCTTCGTAGTCCACATCAATCAGCAGCGCTGCAGCCTTGGCCTGCGCCAGCGTCTCGGCCACCACCAGCGCGACCGCATCGCCGACATAGAGCGCCTTGTCGTCGCACAGGATCGGGTGCTTGGGCTCCTTCATCGGCGTGCCGTCGATGCTGGTGATCAGCCAGCCGCAGGGCAGGCCGCCGACCTCGCGGAAGTTCGCGCCGGTGAAGACATCGAGCACGCCATCGGCCGCCTTGGCGGCGTCGGTGCTGATGCTCTTGATCTTCGCGTGCGCGTAGGGCGAGCGCAGGAAGTAGGCATAACTCTGCTGCGGCAGCGTGATGTCGTCGGTGTACTGGCCGCGACCGGTGAGGAAGCGCGCGTCTTCCTTGCGCTCGACCCGCTGGCCGATGAAACCTTGGCGTGCGTTCATGGTCGTGCTCCTCAGACGCCCATGGCAGTCGCGCCTTCGCGCACCGCCTTGACGATGTTCTGGTAGCCGGTGCAGCGGCAGATGTTGCCCTCGAGGCCTTCGCGCACCTCGGCGTCGCAACTGTGCGGATGGTTCTGCACCAGGTCGACCGCGCTCATCACCATGCCCGGGGTGCAGAAGCCGCACTGCAGGCCATGGCAGCTCCTGAAGGCCGCCTGCATCGGATGCATCGTGCCGTCGGCCGCGGCCAGGCCCTCGATGGTCGTGACCTCGGCGCCGTCGGCCTGCACCGCGAGCAGGCTGCAGCTCTTGACCGCACGGCCGTTGATGTGCACGGTGCAGGCGCCGCATTGCGCCGTGTCGCAGCCGACGTGGGTGCCGGTCAGGCGCAGCGTCTCGCGCAGGAACTCCACCAGCAGCGTCTGCGGCGCCACCTCGCGCTTGACCGACTTGCCGTTCACTTTCAACGAGATCGGGGTGCCCATATCGTCTCCTTGGCTGGTTTGGCTGAGGCTGCGGAAGGCGTCGCGGCGCGGGTGCCGGAGCGCAAAAGAACGACGGCGCCAATGCGCCGATTCGCTTCGATGCTAGGAGTCGTGCCGGTCCGTGGATGCATGATGCAAACCCTTAGGAAGTTACCCAGGCGGCCTAGGGCCTGTTAACGCTACCGGAGGGCTCGCGCCCGGGCCGCGCAGGCCGCAGGGGTAGGCGCGAGGAAGGACGCGTGCTCATGCACGCAACGACCGAGCAACGCCGCCCTGCGGCCTGCGCGACCCAGGCCCGAAGGGTGATCCCAGGAAACTGCGGCCCTCGGCGTTGCAAAGCTCGCCGGGGGCCGACCCCGGCTGCGCTTTGCGCCTTGATGGCCTTTGTTTCCTGGGTCACGCGACCCCTCCGGTAGCGTTAACAGGCCCCAGATTTCCCTGCGCCGGCAGATGATCCGCGCATCGGCTCCAATGTGTGCAAGCATCGCCAATACCCCATGGATAACGTCGACCTCCAGGTCCTCAGAGAGATCGCCAGCTGGCGCGCCGATGGCCAGCGCGCGGTACTGGGCACGATCACCCGAACCTGGGGCTCGGCGCCGCGCCCGATCGGCTCGCTGGTGGCAGTGCGCGGCGACGGCCGCATCGCCGGCTCGGTCTCGGGCGGTTGCATCGAGGACGACCTGATCGAGCGCATCCAGCGCGGCGCGCTGGCGCTGACGGCCCCTGAACGGGTGCGCTATGGCGTCTCGGCAGAAGAGGCGACGCGCTTCGGCCTGCCCTGCGGCGGCACGCTGGAACTGGTGCTCGAGCCGATCGGCGAAGCCTCGCAAATCGAAGCACTGCTGGCGCGACTGGCGGCTGGCGAGCGGGTCCAGCGCCGGCTCGACCTCGCCACCGGCGCGGTCACGCTGGCGCCGGCGCCACCCGGCGCGACGCTGGTGGTGGATGACGCGACGCTGCTCAGCACCCACGGCCCGAGCTGGCGCCTGCTGCTGATCGGCGCCGGCCAGATGAGCACCTACCTGGCCGAGATGGCACGCGCCCTCGACTACGAGGTGCTGGTCTGCGATCCGCGCGAGGAGCACGCCGGCGGCTTCGGCGTGGCCGGCGCCCGCCTGCTCAAGGGCATGCCCGACGACGTGGTGCGCGAGCTGCGGCCCGACGGCCACACCGCCGTCATCGCGCTGACGCACGACCCCAAGCTCGACGACCTGGCGCTGATGGAGGCACTGGCCAGCGATGCCTTCTATGTCGGCGCGATCGGCTCGCGCCTGAACCAGGCCAAGCGGCGCGAGCGGCTGAGCGAGCATTTCGGCATCAGCGAGGCCCAACTGCAGCGCCTGCATGGCCCGGTCGGCATCCGCAACGGGGCGCGCACGCCACCCGAGATCGCCGTGGCGATCCTGGCCGAGCTCACCGCCGAGCGCTACGGCTACCGCATTCCCGAACCACTGCCGCCCGCCGCCGCTTCTGGGCCGGAGGCCGGCTGCTCGCTCTGATGGCCGTTGCGCGTTGACCTCGGCCGCGGACCGCGGCTTCGGTACGATCGCTGCATCGTCCCTCGCCCGAGTCCCGATGCGCTGGTTGCGGCCGCCACTGCTGGTTCTTGTCGCACTGACAGCCCTGATCACGGTCCCGGCGCGAGCCCAGTTCAGGACCGAAGGCGTCGACATGCAGAGTCACGTCAACGGCGTGATGTCGCTGATGACGCTGACGGTCGCGCCCGATGTCACGACCAGTTCGCTGTCCATCACCAATTCCCAGAGCCAGAACCCGGGCATCTGGATGACCCAGTTCGGCGGCGGCTTCACTTGGAGCCGCGAAACACCGCTGTACCTGGAAGGCAATGCGGCCTATTCGCGCTACGACCCGGTCTTCGTCGCATCCGACGGCACCGAACAGCGCGTGCTCCCGGCCCGCTGGAACACCGTCACCGCCACCGGCGGCATCGGCTGGGACTTCCCGATCTCCGAGCACTGGGTCGTGCGGCCGATCTTCAATTTCACGCTTGGCTACGTGGCCAGCGATCTGCGCGTGGCCAAGTTCTTCGTCGAGAGCAACACCGAGCTCGATCTGGACTTCATCGACGGCGGCAGGCTCAACGCCTACGGCCTCGGCGGCTCGCTGATGCTCGACTACGAATCCTTCTCGCCCGAGCAGGATCTCGATCTCGAGATCCGCTACACCGATGTCGAATTGCGCAGCTACGGCAGCAGCAACGAGGCGGTCCAGGGCAGCGCGAGCGCGCAGAGCGTGGGGCTGTGGGCGCGCCGGCGAGCGCCGACCGGAATGACCGCGCTGCAGCGCCCGGTGCGCTACGTGCTGGAGTACGCCCACACCCGCTTTCTCGGCCCCGATGCCGGCGTCCTCGGCTTCAACCAGCTCAACTCGGTCGGTGCCGGATTCGAACTCGACTCGAGCGCCTACGACGTCTGGGCAACCCGCTGGCGCGCGGTGTTGCGCTACAAGTTCGGCCCCAACGTCACGGGCTGGTCGCTCGGGCTGGCGCTGAGCTTCTGAGTCGCTGCCGGCCGGGCCGGCCGCGTTCGCTCGGCGGCCTCAGGGATTGAGCTCCTTGTCCTTCCAGTACTTGCGGCCCGCCGCCGAGACACCGGCCGCCAAGCCGGTCTTGGTCATCGGGTAGACCTCGATCGGGCCGGTCGCCATCTCGCCCATCTCGGTCGTGCCGCCCTTGCCCTTGGCGGTGGCGGTGGCGCCGGCCTGGCCGCCGAACTCCCAGCCCGATTCGATGAACTTGTTCAGCGTCGCCGCATCCTTGAACACCAGCACTTCGCGATAGTCCTTGATGCCGATGTCGAGACCGGCCGAGGCCTGGCCCATGCTCATGTAGACCTCCTTGCCGCCAGTGGGGTGGACCAGGCCGCGACCGCCGGCCCCGCCGACGATGAAGGAGACACCGTAGCTCGAGAAGCAGCCATAGCCGGCGGCCTTGGCGATGCGCGCCTGCAGTTCCGGCTTGCTCTTGTACAGCGTGGCCAGCGCCTCGTCGCACATCTTCCTGACCTCGGCCCGTTGTGCGGCGGGGTCGGCAGCAAGGACGGCAGTGGCCGGCACGCCGAGCAGCAATGCCACTGCAGCGGCACGCACGAGGCTGGACGACATCAAGGACGGTTTGGGCATGGCGCGTTCTCCTTCCGTTGGTTGGGAGCCCGGGTGATACGCCTCGGCCCCGCCTGCGTCAAGACTGGAAGCGGGCGCCGACCGGGACCACGTTCGTAGGCGCACCGCTCACACCTTCACGAACCAGCGCTTGCGCCACATGCCCCAGGCGATCAGGTACATGAAGCTCACGAAGCACAGCGCGAAGAGCAACGAGGCGTTCTCGGGCGCGATCGGCAACGCCTGGATCGGCGCGTACAGCCATTGCTGCAGCGTGACCGCGCTGCCGTCGGTGCGGGTGATCTTCAGCGTGTAGCCGGCAGTGGCGATCAGCGCCGACAGGGCAAACAGGAACAGCGCGTTCATGCCGAACACGACCAAGGGCTTGAACCAGCGCGCCGCCGTCGCGCGCCAGGCCGCCGATGGCTGGCCGTCGAGCAGCCAGTAGAAGGTGCCGAAATAGACCAGCGCCCAGCCGGTCATGAACAGCGCATAGGACGGCGTCCACAGGCTCTTGTTGATCGGCATCAGCACCAGGCCCAGCACCATGCCCAGCACCAGCGCGGCGATCCCGGCAACGAAGAACCAGGCCGTCTTTTCGGCAGGCGGCGCGCTGCCGGCCAGCCAGCGGCCCGCCAGCACGCCAAGCAGCGTGCTGGCCAGGGCCGGTAGCGTGCCGAGCAGTCCCTCCGGATCCCAGGTCTTCGACTGGCTCCAGAGGTGGCCGTCGAGCAGCAAGCGGTCGAGGTAGGAGCCCAGGTCCTGTCCCGGCTGCAGCGCACCGGCGCGCAGCACGCCGTCGGCGCCCGGCGCCGGCACCAGCAACATCAGCAGCGAGTAGCCGGCCAGCAGGCCGAGGATCCAGGCCACCTGCTGGCGCAGGCCGGCGTAGACCACGATCGGCGCGGCCAGCAGGATGCACAGCCCGATCCGCTGCAGCACGCCAGGGACGCGCATGCCGGCGAGGTCGAAGTTCTGCACCAGGTTCAGCAGCAGGCCGATGACGATGATCGTCAGCGCCCGTTTCCACAGCTTGAGGACCAGCGTGCGCCGGTCGCCGCCCTGCACGGCGCGCTGGCCGAGCGACAGCGTCATCGAGACGCCGACGATGAACAGGAAGAACGGAAACACCAGGTCGGTGAAGGTCCAGCCGTCCCAGCGTGCATGCGCCAGCGGCGGATGCAGATGGCCCCAGTCGCCGGGGTCGTTGACCAGCAGCATCGCGGCAATCGTGAAGCCGCGGAAGGCGTCGAGGGAGAGCAGGCGCCGGCCCTGGGTCGGCGCGCCGGCATCCGCCGGAGCAAGGTTCGAGGCTGTGTCGGGTTTCATGCGCGAGAGATCGGGCCATCTGCGGCCGAAGACAGGGAGCGAGCATCGCCACCGTGGCAACGACCGGCAGCGTCGCGATGCAGGCCCGGATGAAGAAGCTCAGGTGGTCGAGCCGCGACTGTATCCAGCCGCGCGCCATGGTCGGTGCCTGGCCGGCGTGCCGCAAGGCATGGCGTGGCGTGTCCGCCAGTCGGTGCGAGCGCGGGTTGACGGCAAAGCAGGCGCGTGCCACCTTCGATCAAGGCCCCAGCACGACCGCAACCATCCAGACCCACACCCGCATGAGTCGATCGACGCCGGCCCGCTACGCACTGCAACTTGCCCTCGGCGCCGGCCTCGCCTGGTGCGGCAACGCGGCGGCCGAGAACGTGGCCGACCGCTACTGGATGCAGGTCGACGCGTTCTTCCCGCGCGCGGAATCGAGCGCGCAAGCCGACCTGCTGGTCGGCGACGTGCCCGGCACCGAGATCGACTTCGAGCGCGACCTCGGCCTGCCACGCGACTCCAGCCTGCCCTACCTGCGCCTGGGCGCACGCGCCGGCGAGGCCTGGCGTTTCGAGTTCGAGTACTACGCGCTGCGCCGCAGCGGCAGACGCAGCATCGACAAGGAGATCCGCTGGGACGACTCGGTCTATCCGGTCTCCGCGGTGCTCGACAGCCGCTTCGACTCCGACGTCTACCGCGCCACCGTGGGCTATTCGTTCCTGCTCCAGCCGAATGCCGAATTCGGCGCCTCGCTCGGCGTGCATGCGACCCGCTTCAATATCGAGCTCGCCGGCGCGGTGAGCGGCTCCATCGTGGAGGCGGTGCATGTCGAGCAGCAGGAAGAGATGTTCCCGCTGCCCACGCTCGGCGTGTACGGCATCTTCGCGCTGGCGCCCGACTGGCTGCTGCGGGGGCGCGCCGACTACCTCACGCTCAGCATCGACGACTACTCCGGCTCGCTGATCAACGCCTCGGCCAGCCTGAACTGGCGCTTCTCGCCGAGGTTCGGCATCGGGCTCGGCTACCGCTACGTCCACTACGACATCCGCGTCGAGCGCCAACTGTGGCGCGGCAGCGTGAACTACCGCTTCTTCGGGCCGACGCTGTACCTGGAAGCGGCGTTCTGACAGCCCGCAGCAGCGGCGAGTCCGGGCAAAGCAAGGGCGCCCCGAGGCGCCCTTGCTGTCGTTGGCGATTCAACGCCCCAGGATCTGGGCCACGTCGCTTCGCCTGGGTTCCTTGATCGCGCAGCCGGTCAGGCTCGAGCAGTGACCGACGGCAGGCACAGCGAGTGATCGCGGCAAGCCGCCTACTTGGACTTGGGCGCCGCCTGCTCGGCCCTTCGCCGCTCGACCTTGAGGTCGTTGATCACCTCTTCCATGATCGTCGCCGGCACGAAGCTCGGCGGGAACGAGCGCGGCGGGAACTCCTTGAACGAATCGGCGAAGGCGAAGACCTGGTCCATCGCCCCGTAGACCTGGCCGACGTGGTTCAGTTGCCAGTCCCAGAAGGTGTTGGACGTGATGTCGGCCCGCTCGTACGGGTCCTGGAACAGGTTGAAGATCTTCTGCAGGCGCAGCCGCGTGAAGGGCTCGGCCCAGACACCCATGGTGCCCGGCAGGCGCTGCTCGGCGTAGACGTACTTGTAGTCGCCCTGCCGGAACGCCACCAGCAGGCCGTCGTCGTCGGTGTAGAAGAACTTGTCGCGCGCGCTCTTGACGCCGTTGTTGTTGCCGGCGGTGCCGCTGACGGTGCGCAGGAAGGTGGACTGGTCGTAGCCGTCGAGGTGCACCTTGAACGTGCGGCCCTGCGGGCCGGTGGTCGTGTAGCCCTTCTTGAGCTTGCCGATGATGTCGGGCTCGCCGGCGATTGCCATCAGCGTGGGCACCCAGTCGTTGTGGCTCATCAGCTCGTTGGTGACGGTTCCGGGCTTGATCACGCCGGGCCAGCGCACCACCGCGGGCACGCGGAATGCGCCCTCCCAGTTGGTGTTCTTCTCGGCGCGGAACGGCGTCATAGCCCCGTCGGGCCAGGTGTTCATGTGCGGCCCGTTGTCGCTGGTGTAGACGACGATGGTGTTGTTGGCGATACCCATGTCGTCTAGCGCCTTGAGCAGCGAGCCGACCATCTCGTCGTGCTCGATCATGCCGTCGATGTATTCGCTGTCGCCATGCTTGTAGCGGCCGCGGTGCGACTCGCGCACGTGGGTGCGCAGGTGCATGCGGGTGGCGTTCATCCAGGTGAAGAATGGCTTCCCGGCGGCGTTCTGGCGCTTCATGAAGTCGATCGCGGCGGCCGAGGTCTCGTCGTCAACCGTTTCCATCCGCTTCTTGGTCAGCGGGCCGGTGTCCTGGATCGTCTGCATGCCGACCTTGCCGAAGCGCGGGTCGACCGTGGCGTCGTCCTTGCCGGTGGCCATGGTCTTGAGCACGCCGCGCGGTCCGAACTTGGCGCGGTAGGCCGGGTCCTTCGGATAGTCCGGCAGCTCTGGCTCTTCCTCGGCGTTGAGGTGGTAGAGGTTGCCGAAGAACTCGTCGAAGCCATTGACCGTAGGCAGCGAAGGATTGCGGTCACCGACATGGTTCTTGCCGAACTGGCCGGTGGCGTAGCCCATGTTGCGCAGCAGCCCGCCGATCGACGGGTCGAGTTGGCTCATGCCCATCGGTGCACCCGGGAAGCCGACCTTGGTCAGCCCGGTGCGGATGCCATGCTGGCCGGTCAGGAACGCGGCACGTCCTGCGGTGCACGACTGCTCGGCGTAGTAGTGCTGGAGACGGATGCCTTCCCGCCCGATGCGGTCGATGTTCGGCGTCTCGTAGCCCATCACCCCGCCGCTGTAGGCGCTGATGTTGGCGATGCCGACGTCGTCGCCGAAGATCACCAGGATGTTCGGCTTCTTCTGTGCCTGCGCATGGGCGGCCGGCACCGTCAGCGTCAGGGCGCAGACGGCGGTGAGGGCCGTGAGCGCAACGCGCCCGAGTCCCCGCAGGCTCGACTTCAAACAACTCATGCCATCACTCCTGTGTGCAGTTGGATCAGACCGTACGCACTCCCGCGCACGAACCACGATGGATGCGGTTGCCCGCACTCTCCCCACGACAGGCCGGGCTGTTCGCCCGCGGCCACCTCGGCAGCGGTTCCGGGGTCGCGTGTGCCAGGCACCGCTTCCCCTCCGCATTTCTGTTCAGTTCTTCGGCGCCGGGAAGACCTGCTTCCAGTCGCGCTGCATGCTGACCACCGTCCAGCCCTTGGCCTTGGCCTCGTCCCAGGCCTTGTCGAGCTTGCCGATCTTGGACTGGCGGTCGTAGGCAAACTCGCGCGCCGCGTCGTCGTGATGGACGATCAGCGCCATCCGCGCGCCGGACCCAGCCACGGTGTACTGCAGCATCTGCAGGTCGCCATCGGAGTTGCCGAAGGCGAGGATCGGCCGCCGGCCGATCTGCTTGTAGATGCCGACCGGCTTGCCCGGACCGTCGTCGATGAAGTCGATCTTGGGCTCGCGCATCAGCACCGGCTTGCCGCCGGCCATGTCGAACTTCATGCCCTGCTGAGAGCCGACCACCTGCTCGGGCGGGATGCCATAGACCTTCTCGACCCACGGCCGCATGAACTCGACCGAGCCGCCGGAGACGATGAAGGTCTTGAAGCCCTTGCTGCGCAGGTAGGCCAGCAACTCGAGCTGCGGCTGGTAGACCAGTTCGGTGAACGGGCGCTTGAGCTTGGGGTGGCGCGCGCTGGCGAGCCAGTCGCGGATGGTCTGGTCGTAGGCCTCGTTGCTCATGCCGCTGTTGGCCACCATCAGCAGTTCGAGGATCGGCTTGTGGCCCATCTCGGCCAGCGCCGCGTGGTCGTTGGCCACCAGCGCCTTGAAGGCTGCGTTGTCCTTCCACTCGGGATGCTGAGGTGCCGCGGCCTTGACCTGCTCGAGCATGAACAGGAACTGAAAGTAAAGCGGCTGCTCGGCCCAGAGCGTGCCGTCGTTGTCGAAGGTGGCGATGCGTTCGGCCGGCGCGACGTAGGACGGCGAGCCCTCGCGCGTGACCCCGTCGACGAACTTGAGGATCGCCTGCTTGCTGGTGCCTTCGTTCCACGAGGGTAGCGGGTCGGTGTTCCCGCCACCGCCGCTGGCACAGGCCGCCAGCACCAGGGCCGCGGCCCCGAGCACGAGCCAGCGCCTCGTGCGTTGCCAGATGCCGAGCCGTTGTTCACCTTGCATCCATGCCTCCTCTGCGCTGCGCGCACGTGGATGAGAACGATTCGGGCTTATCGCTGGCGTGTCACGCCTCGTCAACCACCACGTCCGTTGGCCACACCGCCGGCAGGCGATGCCTGGCGCCCGGCCTGGTCGCGCTGCGCGCGCCAGTCGTCCTCGCTCATCACCAGCCTGAAGCCCAGGTGCGACATGCTGGTGTACGGATCGGTGCCACGCCGCGCGCTCGGCCGGTAGCTCAGGCAGAAATCTTCGTTGCAGAGGAAGGAGCCGCCGCGCGTCACGCGCTTCGGTGCGGCCTCGGGCACACCCGGCTCGCTCGGGTCCCAGCTGTCGCTCGGGCCGGGCGGGTCGTCCTGCGCGGCGCCGGTGCGCACCACGCGCTCGAACTGATCGGCGCGATACCAGTCGGCCACCCACTGCCAGGCGTTGCCGGTCATGTCGAACAGGCCGTAGCCGTTGGCCGGGAAGCTTCCGGCCGCACTGGTGCCGACGGCGCCACCGGCCTTGGCGCTGACCACCGGGAAGGTGCGCTTCTGCTGGCCCTGCCAGACGTTGGCCATCTGCTGCTTGCCGGGCGCGAATTCCTCGCCCCAGACGTAGGTGGCCTGTTCGAGTCCGCCGCGCGCGGCGAACTCCCACTCGGCCTCGGTCGGCAGGCGCTTGCCGGCCCAGCGCGCATAGGCCAGCGCGTCCTCGTGGCTGACCTGCACCACGGGATGATCGTTCTTGCCCTCGATGCTGCTGCCCGGCCCGTTCGGGTGACGCCAGCTCGCCCCCGGCACGTAGCGCCACCAGCGGGTGAAGTCGCGGTAGTCGACCACTGCCGGCGTGCCGACAAAGACCATCGCGCCGGCCACGAGTGCCTCGTCGGGCGGGCGCGGCGTGCCGGGTGGCAGTTGCGGCGCCATCGTGGCCCAGTCGGGCTTGCGCTCGGCGGTCGTGAGGTAGCCGGTGGCCTCGACGAAGCGGCGGAACTGCGCGTTCGTCACATGGTGGCGATCCATCCAGAGGCCACCGACGCGGGCCGGATGGGCCGGCTTCTCGTTGGCCTGGGCGAGCTTGTGGTCGCTGCCCATCAGGAACTTGCCACCGGGGATCCAGGCCATGTCGGCCGGGCCATTGATCCCGTCGCCGACCACCGGCCCCGCAGGCACGCGGCTCGCCTCCCAGGTCCGCACGGCACCGTAGCCGAGTACGCCGCAGAGCAAGATCGCGCCAAGCAACATCGCCGCGTCGCGCCAGCGCCTGCTTCGCGGCGCGACGGTCATGGCCTCGGACGCAGCAGACCCGCGCTTTGCTGGGGCGACGGCATCATGCGAGTGCTTTCGGCTCATGGCTGGCTTGGCGATCGTTGACGGACGAGGCACCTTACATCAGCGTCGGCGTGGGCGACGTCCGCCAGCTGCCGTCGGACCGGAGCAGTCACGCGCGACCAGCCAAAGAAAAAAGCCCCAGCCGCGAACGGCTGAGGCTTTGGATGTTGGTGGACCCGGGGGGAATCGAACCCCCGTCCGCAAGCCATCATCGGGCAGATCTACATGCTTAGCTTTCTGATTTGAGTCTCACGTCGCCGTCGCGCAGGAGCACGCTACGGACAACGCCAGCCACTAGATCTCGTTCGGTGCTGTGTGGCACAGCAAGGAACCAGCCAATGTGTATTACCCCTCAGCCCTTGGTCTTGCGACCTCGGACCCGGCCCATCGGCCAACCGTTGAGAGGCTCACCGGTGTTTAAGCGGCGAGGGCGAAACGTTCGTCGTTCGCAGTTGGTTTGTTTCAGCTGGATTTACGAGCTCACTGATGCTCGGCATGCCCCACTCCGAATCCGCACCCACGTCGAAACCTGGTCGGGCCCAGAGCCACGATTGTAGGCGGCCCGGCAGAAGCGCGCAGAGTCACGGGGGCTGCAAGCGCAGGCACAGCCGCTGCGATGGCAAGGCGACATCCGCCGGCTGGCGCGCCCCAAGGCCCCGCACCCCCGGGGGAGCATGGTTGCGGCGTCGCAGCAACGCCTCTTCGAGGGGCCGTCCGATGCGGTCGCGCGAATGGGGGTCGGTTAGCATCGTTCGGCCATCTGGCGCTTACCCGGGTGGCCTTGGCGGGGCAGTTCACCGCGAACTCGACGGAGGGTGAGAGGCATGGGAGCGGCAATCTCCCGACACCAGGGGCAACCGGTGGCAGCGGCCTCGGGCGCGACCCGCGCACTCCCGATGCGAGCTGTCGGCATCCTCTTGTGCCTGTTCACGGTTCTGGCCGTGGCTGCAGCGCTGCGCCGGGGGCCCTGGCTCGACGAGTTCTGGACGCTCTGGTTCGCGCAGCACGACCTCCCCTTGCTCGAACTCGCCCGGCAACGCTGGCGCGTCGACTTCAACCCGCCGCTGTTCTCCACCTTGCACTGGCTGCTGGGCCTGGTCGGGGGCGACAGCCTGATCGGGCACCGGCTGTTCAACCTGCTGCCCCTGGCCTGGGCGGTGGCCTTTGGCAGCGTGCTGCTGCGCTGGCGGCCGGCCCGGGCCACCTTCGTGCTCGTCTTCGCGGTGCTGCTCTTCGCCTGGCCCGCGTCGATCGACTACTTTGCGGAGGCGCGCTCCTACTTTGCCCAGATCTGCCTCTTCTTCGTGCTGGTCGCGGGCGGGTTCGCGTTGGTCGACGATGCCGACGACCTCGACTGGCAGCGCGACCGCGTGCCCGCATCGATGTTCCTCGCGACCGTCGTGCTGGCAACCAACCTGCACTACATCGCGACGCTGCAGGCGCTGATCCTGCTCGGTCCACTGACCCTGCTATGCCTGTGGCGCGGCCAGCGGCGCTGGGCGACTGCGTTGCTCTGCGCGCTGGCGGCCGCGCTGCTGCTGCTCGCGCTCTACCTCGCCTACCACCTGCAGTTCCTGATTCCGGCCTCGAAGACCTATTGGGTGACGAGCAGCGTCGGCAAGGCGCTGCTGATCTTCGCGCGCGCTGTCTGGCAATGCCTTGCCGCGGCGCCATTGGCCAGCGCACTGGCAGGCTGCGCGCTGCTGCTGACGCTCGCCGCGCGGGTGCACGTGCGCGGCCTCGCCGGCGAGGCGCCGATCTTCGAACGCGGCTTCGCCGAGGCGCTGCGCGCGCCCGAGGCCCGCGTGCCGCGCCTGCTGCTGGTCATCGCGGCGGCAGCCGCCTTCGCCGCGATCCTGCTCGTGACCCACGTGGTGCGCCCGCTGGTGACCGAGCGCTACATCGTGAGCTTCCAGGTGCTGATCGTCGGCACGATCGCGGCGCTGTCGGCCAACGCGATCATGAGCCGGCGCCTGCTCTGGAGCCTGCTGCTGGTCATGGCGCTGCCCGCGGTCCTGTTGCACGCCTACCGCGCCCAGCAGCCACAACTGTGGGATGCCAGCGCCCGCCTCGTGCGAGAACG
This sequence comes from Rivibacter subsaxonicus, assembly GCF_004217215.1. Taxonomy (GTDB): domain Bacteria; phylum Pseudomonadota; class Gammaproteobacteria; order Burkholderiales; family Burkholderiaceae_C; genus Rivibacter; species Rivibacter subsaxonicus. The sequence continues at coordinate 760,011 of NZ_SHKP01000004.1, read as the reverse complement.
CGTGGCGGCCTGCCCGGGCTCGGTGGTGCACGCCCTCGTTCCCGCACCGGCAAGCCAGCCAGAGGCTGAGGTCGAGGTGCGCTACTGGGCGCATGCCGAGCGCGCCCGCCGCCTCGGATTCGCCGTGCAGCCCATGGCCGCCGGCGACAGCCGCGCACCGACGACGGCGGATCCCTGCCCGACCCTGCTCTGGGTCGAACACGTGCGCATCAAGGAGCGGCCCAACGGCGCCACTGCCGCGACGATGCTCGAGCGCCTGCAACTCGACGCCGGTGCGGTCGACCTCGCGCGCGCCCAGGTACTGGCCGGCGAAACCGGCTATGTGCTGGTCCTGCCGGCGCGACCGGCGTCTGCTCCGCGCACCGGCCCCTGAATCGCCATGGCCAGGTCGCCGCTCTACGTCGATCTCGACGGCACCCTGATCGCCACCGACCTGCTGCACGAGAGCTTGGTGCTGCTGGTGCGCGACCGGCCGCTGGCGGCGCTGCAGTTGCCCGGCTGGCTGCTGCGCGGCAAGGCTGCGTTCAAGCGCGAGATCGCCCGGCGCGTGCGGCTCGATCCGGCCGCCTTGCCCTACCGCGCCGAGGTGCTCGACCTGATCCGCACCGCGCGCGCGCAGGGCCGGCGCGTCGTGCTCGCCACCGCCAGCGACCGCGGCCTGGCCGAGGCCGTGGCCGGGCACCTGGGCCTGTTCGACGCGGTGCTGGCCTCGGACGGCAGCGACAACCTCAGCGGCGCGCAGAAGCTGGCGGCGATCCGGCTCGATGCCGCCGGCCAGGGCTTCTGCTACGCCGGCGACGCGCCGATCGACCTCGGCGTCTGGCAAGGGGCGCAGGCGGCGGTGGTGGTGTCCAACTCGGCCGCGCTGCGCCGCGCGGCCGCCGGCTGCGCCGCGGTCGAGGCCGAGATCAGCGTTCCGCGCGCCTCGCTGCGCGACTGGCTCTACGGCATCCGCCTGCACCAGTGGCTCAAGAACGTGCTGGTGTTCCTGCCGTTGCTCCCGATCCTCGACATGGCCACCTCGCAGATGCTGCTGGCGGCGCTGTCGATGTTCCTTTGCTTCGGCCTGGCCGCGTCGGCGATCTACGTGCTCAACGACCTGCTCGACCTGGAGGCCGACCGCCAGCACCCGCGCAAGTGCAAGCGGCCCTTTGCGGCCGGGCTGATCCCGATCGCCCAGGGGCTGCGGCTGGCGCTGGCGTTGCTCGCGGCAAGCCTGGTGCTGGCGGCACTGACGCTGCCGCCGGCCGCGCTCGGGGTGCTGCTCGGCTACGTGCTGCTGACCACGCTGTACTCGACCTGGCTCAAGCGCCGCGTGCTGGTCGACGTCTTCACGCTGGCCCTGCTCTACACGCTGCGCATCATCGGCGGCTGGGCCGCGACGCAGGTCGAGCCTTCGATGTGGATGCTCGGCTTCTCGATGTTCATGTTCCTGAGCCTGGCGTTGGCCAAGCGCTATGTCGAGATCGGCGAGCTGCGCGCCCACGACCAGAAGCGCATCAAGGGCCGGGCCTACACCGCCGATGACGGCGTCTTCGTGCTGGCGGCAGGCTTGTCGGCGGGCCAACTGTCGATCCTCACGCTCAGCCTCTACCTCAACGATCCGGCCGTCAGTGCCCGCTACACGCACGCCTACGTGCTGTGGTTGATGTGCCCGCTGCTGCTGTACTGGCTGGTGCGGCTGTGGCTGAAGGCCTACCACGGTGGCCTCTACGACGACCCGGTCGTGTTCGCGCTGCGCGACCGCATCAGCCGCCTGATCGTGCTGGTGGCGGTCGCGCTGGTGTGGTTGGCGCTATGAGCCCGCAGCCCGCCAGCCGAGGGCCAATGTCAGCTGCGCGCGATGAAGAAGGTGCCCAGGCAGATCAGCGCAACGCCGAGCAGGCGCGAGGCATTGATCGCATCGCCGAACCATATGTAGCCGGCGATCAGCACCAGCACATAGGACACGCTCAGAAAGGGGTAGGCAAAGCTGAGCTCGACCCGCGACAGCACCATCAGGTGCAGCCCCATGCTGAACACCAGCACCGCCAGGCCGCCGACGATCCACGGATTGAGCACGACCGTAGGCAGCGTGCGCCACAGGCTGCCGCCATCGAAGCTGAAGCTGCCGATCGTGTTCATGCCCTGCTTGAGCATGATCTGCGACAGCGCATTGGTCGACACGACGGCCAGGATGAGCGGTATGTACTTCTGCATGGGACCTCGGGCGGTTGCGTGGCTTCGGCTACGAGCTTACGACGATGAACCACGGTGACCTGAGCTCGTGGGGCCGCGTGTTGTGGCCGAAGCACGAGCTCCATACGATCGAGGGGACTGCCGAGCCGCTGCCGGCGCGGCCCTCGATGCTGGCCTTCGGCAACGGCCGCAGCTACGGCGACAGCAATCTCAATCCCGACGGCACGCTGCTGCTGACGCGCGGCATCGATCGCATCCTCGGCTTCGATGCCGCCACCGGCGTGCTCGACGCCGAGGCCGGGCTGCTGCTGTCACAGGTGCTCGATCTCTGCGTGCCGCAGGGCTGGTTTCCGGCCGTCACGCCTGGCACGCAGTTCGTCACGCTCGGCGGCGCGATCGCCAACGACGTGCATGGCAAGAACCACCACCGCGCCGGCAGCTTCGGCCACCATGTGCTGGGCTTCGAGTTGCTGCGCTCGGATGGCAGTCGGCGCTGGTGCTCGCCGAGCGAGAACGCCGACTGGTTTGCCGCCACGATCGGCGGACTCGGCCTGACCGGGCTCGTCACGCGGGTTCGGCTGCAGCTGCGCCGCATCGCCAATGCCGGCATCGAGAGCGAGACGATCCGCTTTCGATCGCTCGAGGAGTTCTTCGCGCTGAGCGAGGAGTCGGCGGCAGGCTTCGAGTACACCGCGGCCTGGGTCGACTGCGCCAGCGGCGGCGCGCGCCTGGGCCGCGGGCTGTTCGAACGCGGCAACCATGCGTCACCTGGCGTCGACCCGGTCCTGCTGCGGCCGCCAAGCGCGCACACGCGCCGGATGCCGTTCACGCCACCGGTGTCGCTGGTCAACGGGCTCACGCTGAAGCTGTTCAACGCCGCCTACTTCCACCGCCAGCGCGGCGACCGCGTCGCGGGTGTGCGCCACTACCGGCCCTGGCTCTACCCGCTCGACGCGCTGCTCGAATGGAACCGGCTCTACGGTCCGCGCGGCTTCTACCAGTACCAGTGCGTGGTACCGCCGGCCGCGGCGTCGCGCCACGTGCGCGCCCTGCTCGGCGCGGTGGCGGCCAGTGGCATGGGCTCCTTCCTCGCGGTGCTCAAGCAGTTCGGTGATCGACCATCGCCGGGCCTGCTGTCCTTTCCCTGCGCCGGTGCGACGCTGGCCCTCGACTTTCCGAACCGCGGAGCGCGACTCGAACAGTTGTTCGAACGCCTGGACCGCATCGTGCTCGAGGCCGGCGGCCGGCTCTACCCCGCCAAGGACGGGCGCATGGGCGCGACGATCTTTCGCGCCGGCTACCCGCGCTGGCAGAAGTTCGGCGCCTTCGTGGACCCGAGCTTCTCGTCGGCCTTCTGGCGCCGCGTCAGCGAAGGCTGATCAGGCAGCGATCGCGCCGCGCGCGTAGCGCGAGACGATCTTGGTCACGCCCAGCTCGAGCAACTCGCCGAAGACGGCGAGGAAGGCATCGACGTGCTCGGCCTTGGCCACCAGCGGCGGCTCGAGGCGGATCACGTTGCGGTTGTACTCGGTGAAGGCGACCAGGGTGTCGTAGTCACGCAGCAGCAGCGTGCCGACGAAGCCGCACAAGCTGCCCTTGAGCTTGTCATCGAGCAGGGAGACCATCTGCTTCATGCCGAAGGGCAGGGTCTCCGAGAGATCGTGGAACTCGATGCCGACCATCAGGCCCAGACCACGCACCTCCTTGATCAGCCGCGGATGCTGCTGCTGCAGGCGCTGCAGGCCGGCCAGAAGGCGCGCTCCCATCGCGGCCGAGTTGTCGATCAGGCCCTCGTCGTAGAGCACGTTGAGGGTCTCGATGGCGGTGATGCAGCCCTCGCCCATGCCGCTGAAGGTGGCGGGCCCGTGGATCAGCGCCGTCTTGTGCGGTCCGTAGGCCTTCATGTGGATGTCGCGCCGCGCGATGTAGGCGCCGATCGCGGTCTTGCCGCCACCGAGCGATTTGGCGAGCGTGACGATGTCGGGCACCACGCCGTAGTGCTCGAAGGCGAAGAAGCGCCCGGTGCGACCGACGCCGCACTGCACCTCGTCGGCGAGCCAGATCACGCCGTGCTTGTCGCACAGCGCGCGCACGCCCTGCCAGTAGCTCTCCGGCGCGAGCACGATGCCGGCCCCGCCCTGTACCGTCTCGACGATGAAGGTGCCGATCGAGGGGTCGGACTTGAAGGCCTCCTCGAGCGAGTCGAGGTCGCCGAAGCGCACCCGGCGCCGGTTGGGCAGCAGCGTGAAGCCGCTTTGGTAGAACTCGGAATCGGTCACCGACAGCGCGGCGCGCGTCTTGCCGTGAAAGGAGTTGGTGGCATAGGCCACCGTGCTGCGCTTGGGGCCGGCGCAACGCTCGGCGAGCTTGAGCGCGGCCTCGTTGGCGACCGAACCGCAGTTGGTGAGGAACACCGTCTCCAGTTCACCCGGCGCGATGGCCGCGAGGTTGTGCGCCAGCGCGGTGGCGTACTGCGACATGAAGGCGATGCAGATCTCGTGGCGCTGCTCGTCCTGGAAGCGCTTGCGCGCGGCAAGGATGCGCGGGTGGTTGTGGCCGCAAGCCACCGAGCCGAAGCCGCCGAAGAAGTCGAGGATCTGGCGCTCGTTCTGGTCGGTGTAGTACATGCCCTCGGCCCGCCGCACCAGCACCTGGTCGAAGCCGAGCAGCTTGAGGAAGTGCAACTGGCCGGGGTTGAGGTGGCGCTCGAAGAGCTTGCGCACCTCGTCGACCGGCAGTGCCTTGGCGGCTTCGACGCTCAGCAGTTCGGGGCGGGCAGTCATGGCGGCGGGGCTCCGGTCAGGCGTTGCGGGCAAGCAGGAACTGACGATAGGCCTCGTTCATCATCTGCTGGTCGCTGTGGCGCGGCATCCAGTCGAGCAGGTGGATGGTGGGCTCGATATCGACCACGTAGTCGTGGTCGGCGATCTCGAACTGCTCGGGCACCAAGATCGGCAGGTTGATTCGATCCAGCGCGCGCAGCAGCACCTTGGCGGGAGCGGCGATGGTCGGCACCAGGATCGATTTGGAGCCGGCCTCGCGGATCACCTCGGCGAGCAGCGTGCGCACGTCGGGCGGCGCGGTCGAGCCGAGGTTGAACTCGCCATTGACCACGCCTTTGCGCGCCGAGCAGACCGCGGCGCTGGCGCAGTCGAACACCGAGACCATCTGGTAGCGGTTGCGGCCATTGCCGATCAGCGGCACCGGCAGGCTCATGCGGATCAGGTTGAACAGCATGCCGAGGATGCCGACCCGGCCCGGCCCGTTGATCAGCCGCGGCCTGAAGATCGAGACGCGAAGGCCATCGGCGCGCTTGGCGATGCAATAGTCCTCGAGCGCCTTCTTGCTGGCCGAGTACTCGCCGATCGGCACCCGCGGGTGGTCCACCCTCACCGGCGGCGGCGTTTGCAGCGGGCCGTAGACCATGTCGGTGCTGAACTGGATCAGCCGGTTGCAGCCGGCGCGCTCCATCGCCTCGACGATGTTGACGGCGCCGTGGTAGTCCACCGAATAGAAGTACTCGTAGCGTGCCCGCCGCTTGATGATCGGATGCAGCATCCGCGCCGCGAGGTTGTAGACCACGTCATCGGGGCCGATGGGCACCCTGGCAACGTCCTCGGGTCGGGTGATGTCGCACTTCTGGAAGCCGGCCTTCTGGTAGATGGCCAGTTCGCGATCCTGTGCGATGTCGCAGACCAGGACCTCGTCGCCGGCATCGACCAGGTCGCGCGCGGTGTAGCGACCGACGAAGCCGTTGCCTCCGAAAATGATGTGCTTCATGGCTTCGGGCAGACTGAACCGCGGCTCGAGACCGCAAGCGGGATCGGGACAGTTCGATTGTGCGCTGCGCAAATACCTGACCACGAGCCGCCAAGCCCCCTGAGACATGGGACTTGCTGACACCCTGTTTCACTCTCGCTGGCGCGGGTCCGACGACGGCCCGCCACGACCGATCGGGCCGGCGTCGAGTGCTACTTGAGGGCGAACGCCACCCGGGTGGTCTTGCCGCTGTCCTTGAGGCCCTCGGCATCGAGCTTCGACGAGGTGAGCAGCACGCGCTCGGCCGGCACCTTGTCGGTCAGGTAGGCCTTGACGCGATTGGCGCGCTCGTCGGCGAGCGCCTTGTACTGTTCGGCGCCGACGGGCGCGTTGGCACGCAGCAGGCTCTCCATTTCGGGGCCGGGAATGCTCTTCTGGAAGCCGACCAGGTTGCGCGGCTTGGCCTTGAAGTTGGTCGCCTTGTAGGCGGCCGCGAGCCACTGCTCGCGCTCGGCGGGCTCGATCTTCACGCTCTCGACCAGTTGGCCGGCGGAGCGCGCCTTCTGGGTCCGCATCAGGCCATCGATGTGGCGCTCGCGCAGAGCGGCCTCGTCCAGCGTCGGGTCGGCGCGACCGGTGGCCTCGAGCTTGACGGCCGGGCGATCGTTCATCGCCTTGGCCAGGATGTCGAGCCGCCTGGTGGCCTCCGCGTCGACCTCGCTCGACCCTGGCGCAAACTCGACGTAGCCCAGTTCCTCGCCGCCCTTGCCGCCGGCCAGCAGCGAGAACGGCGCGGTGACCGCCTTCGTGAAGAGGTTGACGATCACCTTCCAGATGATGCCGCCGAGCGAGAACTTGGGGTCGTCGATGGTGCCGCTGATCGGCAGGTCGATGTCGATCACGCCGTTGGCGTCCTTCAGCAGCGAAACGGCCAGCAGCACCGGCAGCTTGAGCGCGCTCGGGCTGTCGACCTTGGCGCCGAAGGTGAGCTGGTCGAGGTAGAGGTTGTTCTCGGCCGCGAGCTTGCCGTCCTCGACCTTGTAGTGCAGCTTGACGCTGAGCGTGCCCTTCTCGATGCCGTAGCCGGCGTAGCGCGCGGAATAGGCCGACAGCCGGCTGAGTTCGACACCGCGCGCCTCGGCGCGGATGTCGGTGGCCAGTTGCGGCCCGAGCGGATGGAGCGTGCCGCCAATGGTCAGCGGCGCGCTGCCGTCGACCTTGCCGGTCAGCTCCACGGTGGCCGCTTGCGGATCGTTCCACGCGACCGCGGACACGGTGCCGCTGACATTGTTGAGCTGGGCCGAAAAGTTGGGCCGGATGAAGTTGTCGGTGAAGTCGATGTTGCCGCGCTTGAGCTCGATGCTCTGCCAGCGCAGCTGCGGCTTGGGTCGGGCCGGCCCATCCGACCTGGCCACGGCCACCGGCTCGGCCACGCTGGCCGCCGGTGCCGGCGCGCTCGCGGCATCGGGCGCGCTCGCGGCGCTCGGCGCCGACGCCGCAGCGGCCTCGGCGAGCCGGTCCGCCTCGGCCTTGGTCAGCTCACGCAGGTTGATGGTGCCGTTCGGGTTGATGATCACGCGGGTCGAGAAGTCCTCGAGCGCGATGCGTCCGAGGTCGGCCTGGAGCAGCGCCGGCTTCCACGCCACGTCGAGGCCGTCGAACCGAAGCAGCTTGAAGCGCAGGAGTTCGGCGTCGTCGTTGAGGCTGTCGAGGGTGAGGACTTCGGCGAGCGAGGCGCGGCCGCGCCAGTGCAGCGCGCTCACCCGCTGGTCAACGTTGCCATCGACGCTCAGGTCACCGACGGCGCCGGCGCGCGCCGACGAGATGCCGACGCGCAGGACATGCTCGAGATAGGGCTCGAGCCAGCGCAGGTCGAGGTTGGCAACGTCGATCTTGCTGCGCAGCTCGAGCGGCTGCGGCCGCAGCCGGCCGACGAGCTTCACGCGGCCGTTGCGCTGCGCCACGCTCGAGACCTCGAAGCTGATGTGCTGGTCGAGCTCGTTGCCGAGGTTGCCGAGCTTGAGGGCGACGCGCTCGAGCGCCAGCGTGGCGGCCGGCTTCACGGCGTGGTCGACCAGCGTCACGCTGCAGGCGCCGCAGCTCAGCGTCGTCAGGTGCAGCGAGGGTTTGCGCACCGCGCCTGTCTCGGACTGCTGTGGCGCGGCGGGCGGCACGGCCGCGCCGACCTGCGCGGAGCGCGGCGCCATCGGCAGGCCCTTCAACCAGGCCAGTTCGCCGCCCTCGTCGCGCGAGGCGCGCAGCGCGAGCCGCTCGAGCTCCAGCGTCTCGGCGCGCAACGCAGGCGGTGCATCGGGCGCGATGTCGACCTCGAGCCCGCCGACGGCCAGCCGCGGCAGCAGCAGGCGGTCCGCGTCGCGGCCGCGCTCGCCGCGCGGCTGCAGATGCAGCTTGAGCAACTCGGCTCGGCCTTCGCGCAACTGCACGCTGCGTGCCGCTGCATCGATCTCGATCCGGGCTCCGGCACCCAGCTTGCCGTCGAGCCAGTCGACCGGCAGTTTGGCTTGTAGCGGCACCAGCCACGGGCGTGGATCGAAGGCCGTCAGCTCGGTATTCAGGCTCGCCTGCCGCGACGCCGGTCGCAGCTCGCCCTGCACCTTCAGCGCGGCTCCGTGGGCATCGACCAACGAGGCGTCGAGGCGGGCCGGCGCCGCTTGCGCGCCACCATCGAGGCCTTCAAGCTGCAAGCCGACTGCCGAGAGCTGTTGCTGACCCTGCGGCCAGGCCGGGTGCCTGAGCGTCACGCGGCCATCCTCGACCGCGATGTGGCCGACCTGCCAGGCCCAGTCACCCGCCGCCGGCGCGCCGCCAGCCGCCGATGCTGCAGGCGCGGCTGCGTTGACCCGCAGGAACGGGCTGTCCACCGCCGCCGACCGCGCCGACGTCGATGGGGTGACCGGTTTGGCCGCGATGAGCCGCTCCAGGTCCGCACCCGCCTCGGGCGCCTTCAGGCGAACCTTGCCGATTCGTGCCTGTCGTCGCAGCAGCCAGAGGTCCAGATCCTCGAGATCGAGGTTGGCAAACGCCAGCGTCAGGCCCTGTGCCTCCAGCTTCGAGCGCCATTGACTCACGCCGGCGCTGCCGGTGACGTGCAGGCGCGGTGCGGCCGGCGGCGCAACGCGCTCGAAGGCGATCTGCAACTGCAACGCCAGCTTGCCGTGGTCGACCTTGAGCGGCAGCGGCTGCGGCAGCAGCGGTCCGATCGCCTCGGCCCAGAACGGCATGTTCACGTCACGCCAGTCGAGGTCGATCGTCGAGCGCTGGCCTTCGTCGAAGGGCTGCGTCTTGCCCTTGAGCCTCAGCGGGCTGCCATTGACGCTAGCTTGCAACTCCGGCTCGACGTCGATGCGCACCTTGCTGGGCAGGTTGGAGATGAACGGAATACCGAGTTCGATCGCGTCGACCCGGTGCTCGGACTTGCCCACGCGATCGACCAGATGGGCATTGCCCCGCTCGACGCGGATGTTGTTGACCGAAAAGCGGGCCGGCTCAGCCTCCGGTGGCCGCGGCGGTCGCTTGGCCAGCGCATCGAGCATCGGCGAGATGTTGAAGCGCCCCGGCGCCTCACGCACCAGCTCGACCCGCGGCTCGAGCACCGACAGTCGCTCGACGACCGGCGCCAGCCGGAACAGGCTCGCAATCGACAGGTTGGCCTCGATCTGCCGCACCTGCAGCCAGGGTTGCGCCGGCGGCCCGACACGCAAGCCACCGACCTTGCCGACCAGCGACCAGGGCGCGATCTCCAGCATCTCGATGGCCACCGGCGCGCCGAGCACCTGGGTCGCCTCCGCCTCGACACGTGGCTTGAGCCAACCTGGCAGCCACAGGCCTACGACCAGGGTCCACGCCAGAGCCAGCATGGCCAGCACCAGCACGCCGATGAGGAGCGGACGCTGCAATCCGCCGCGCTGGCCGCGAAGTGTTTGCGCCGGCCCTGGTGTGTCGCTCGAAATCGGATCCATACGGCAACGCTGCGTGGGCCGGCAGGCGCCAGCCGGGTCGCCAGTGTTGCGGGCCGGGCCCGATCGTGCAAGCCGCGCCCGGGCATCCTTCGGCACGCGCAGCGCCGAGGCAATCAGCCCAGCAGTTCGAGCAGTTCGTGCGGCGCCTGGATCAGCGCCTCGGCACCCCAGCGGCTGGCGTCGCTGTCCTCGCCGAGGTAGCCCCAGCCAGCCGCGACCGCCGGCATGCCGGCAGCATGTGCCGCCTGCACGTCGCGCAGGTCGTCACCGACGTAGATGCACTGCGCCGGCCGCAGTTCGAGGTGCGCGCAGGCCGCGAGCAGCGGTGCCGGGTGCGGCTTGGGGTGCGCGGTGCTGTCGCCGGCGATCACGACCGCCGCATCGCCAAGGCCAAGACCGCGCACCACCGGCGCGGCAAAGCGCATCGCCTTGTTCGTGACCACGCCCCAGCGCAGGCCGCGCGCGCCCAGGGCCTCGAGCAGGGGACGGGTGCCGTCGAACAGGCGCGAGTCGCGATCGAGCGCGGCCTCGTACTCGACGAGGAACTCGTCACGCAAGGCTTCGTAATCCGGATCCTGAGGCGTCTTGCCGAGGCCGGCACCAAGCAGCCCGCGGGCGCCGGCCGAGGCGACCGGTCGCAGCAGTTCCAGCGGCAGCGCGGCGAGCCCGCGCCGAAGGCGCAGTCGATTGAGCGCGCCACCCAGGTCGGGGGCAGTGTCGGCCAGCGTGCCATCGAGATCGAAGAGAACGGCCTCGACGCCGGCAAAGCGGCGCGGCCCCGGGACGGCATTCATGCGGGCTTGCGGCAGGCAAACAGGTAGTTGACGCTGGTGTCGTCGGACAGCCAGTAGCGGCGCGTCAGCGGGTTGTACTCCATGCCGCGCGTGGCGCTCAGCTCTAGCCCGGCGTCGCGGCACCAGCGGGCCAGTTCGCTCGGCCTTATGAAGCGCGCGTACTCGTGGGTGCCGCGCGGCAGGAGCCTGAGCAGGTATTCGGCGCCAACGATCGCGAACGCGAAACTCTTGGGATTGCGATTCAGCGTCGAGAAGAACAGCCAGCCACCCGGCTGGGCCAGGGTGGCGCAAGCGCGCACCACCGACGAGGGATCAGGCACATGCTCGAGCATCTCCATGCAGGTCACGACATCGAAGCTCCGCGGCGCCTCGGCCGCCAGTGCCTCGACCGCCACTTCGCGGTAGCTCACGCCGCTGGTACCCGCCTCGAGCGCATGCAGCTGCGCCACCTTGAGCGGCTTCGACGCCAGGTCGATGCCGAGCACGCTGGCGCCACGGCGCGCCATGGCGTCGGCGAGGATGCCGCCGCCGCAACCGACGTCGAGGGCGCGCTTGCCGGCCAGGCTGGCTTGGCCGTCGATCCAGTCCAGCCGCAGCGGATTGATCTGGTGCAGCGGGCGGAACTCGCTCTCCGGATCCCACCAGCGATGGGCCAGTTCGCTGAACTTGGCCAGTTCCTGCGGGTCGGCGTTGACCGCCGTGGCCGCGGCGTCGGTTGAGGGCTCGCTCATGGAACAATGCTAAACAGGAACGCCCACGATGTGACGAGGGCACAAACAAAGAACCCCGCCGAAGCGGGGTTCCCGGGGTTCAGGCGAGAAACCTGATTACTTGCGGCTGCGGGTGCCGACCACTTCGACTTCCACGCGACGGTTCTTCGCGCGGCCTTCGGAGGTCTTGTTGTCAGCGACCGGCTGGGTCAGGCCCTTGCCTTCGGTGTACACGCGGTTCTTCTCGATGCCCTTGGACACCAGATATTCCTTGACCGTGTTGGCACGGCGCTCGGACAGCTTCTGGTTGTATTCCTTGGTACCGATGTTGTCGGTGTGGCCGACGGCGATGATCACCTCGAGGTTCAGGCCGCCCATCTTGCTGACGAGGTCGTCGAGCTTGGCCTTGCCTTCGGGCTTGAGGTTGTACTTGTCGAAGTCGAAGAACGCGTCCGCGGCGTAGGTCACCTTCTCGCTGACCGGGGCCGGCGGCACGACCGGAGCCGGCGGCGGCGCGACCGGGGCCGGAGCAGCGGGCGGCGGCGGCGGCGGCGGCGGCGGCGGCTTCGGAGCGCCGTCGCAGCCCGGATGGGCGGTGGCCGGGGTCCAGAAGTTGTCGCGCCAGCAGAGTTCGTTGGAGCCGTTGGTCCAAATGGTGCCGTCGGTAGAACGCCACTGATCCTGGCCGTTGGCGTACTTGAGTTCTTCAGCCGTTGGCTTGGGGATGGGCTTGGCCGTCTGAGCACTCGCGGCCATCGGAATGGAGACCGCGGCTGCCGCGAACAGCATCACCACCTTGTTCAGATTCTTCATGTTTCTCCTCTCGGGATAAGCCACAGCCGCGCTGCAGACGTCCTGACATAAAAGCAGACGGATTCGATCATTAAAGCGAGAGCAAAGCGTGACCGAACCGACAAAATCATTCTGCCACACGCGTTTGCGCCAACAAGCATTTGCGGCCACCGCGGGACGAGGGCCGGGAGGATGTTGCTCATGAACGACAACCCGGGCCACTTAGAATCCGGGGCTTCGGCGCGTCATCGCGGCGTCGTCCAAACACCTTCCCGGTCAGGCGCCCCGCTGTTGGCGCCCTTGTCGCTCCTCGCATGACCCCCTTCGCCAAGGAAACCCTGCCAATCTCGCTCGAAGAGGAGATGCGGCGTTCTTATCTCGATTACGCGATGAGCGTGATCGTCGGGCGGGCCCTCCCCGACGCCCGCGACGGCCTCAAGCCGGTGCACCGACGCGTCCTGTTCGCGATGCACGAGCAGAACAACGACTGGAACCGGCCGTTCAAGAAGTCGGCCCGCATCGTCGGCGACGTGATGGGTAAGTACCACCCGCACGGCGACAGCGCGATCTACGACACCATCGTGCGGATGGCGCAGCCCTTTTCGCTGCGCCACATGCTGGTCGACGGCCAGGGCAACTTCGGCTCGGTCGACGGCGACAACGCCGCGGCGATGCGCTACACCGAAATCCGCCTGTCGAAGATCGCCCACGAGATGCTGGCCGACATCGACAAGGAAACGGTCGACTTCGGCCCCAACTACGACGGCTCGGAGAAGGAGCCGCTGGTGCTGCCGACCCGGCTGCCGAACCTGCTGATCAACGGCAGTGCCGGCATCGCGGTCGGCATGGCGACCAACATCCCGCCGCACAACCTCAACGAGGTGGTCGACGCCTGCCTGCACCTGCTGAAGCAGCCCGAGGCGACGATCGACGACCTGATGGAGATCGTCCCGGCGCCCGACTTCCCGACCGCCGGCATCATTTACGGCCTCAATGGGGTGCGCGAGGGCTATCGCACCGGCCGCGGCAAGGTGGTGATGCGCGCGCGCTGCCACTTCGAGGACATCGACCGCGGCGCCCGGCAGGCGATCATCGTCGACGAGATCCCGTACCAGGTGAACAAGAAGACCCTGCTCGAGCGCATGGCCGAGTTGGTGCGGGAGAAGAAGCTGGAGGGCATCAGCCATATCCAGGACGAGTCCGACAAGTCCGGCATGCGGGTTGTGATCGAGCTCAAGCGCGGCGAGGTGCCGGAGGTCGTGCTCAACAACCTCTACAAGCAGACCCAGCTACAGGACAGCTTCGGCATCAACATGGTGGCGCTGATCGACGGTCAGCCCAAGCTGTGCAACCTCAAGCAGCTGGTCGCGATCTTCCTCGAGCACCGGCGCGAGGTGGTGACACGGCGTACGGTCTACGAGTTGAAGAAGGCGCGCGAGCGCGGCCACGTGCTCGAGGGCTTGGCGGTGGCGCTGGCCAACATCGACGAGTTCATCGAGACGATCAAGAACTCGCCGACGCCGCCGGTCGCCAAGACCGCGCTGATGAGCAAGAGCTGGGACAGCTCGCTGGTGCGCGACATGCTCACGCGCGCCGAGGCCGACAACATCGGCGGCCGCGAGTCCTTCCGCCCCGAGGGGCTGCCTGTCCACTACGGCATGCAGGCCGACGGCCTCTATCGCCTGTCCGACGACCAGGCCCAGGAAATCCTGCAGATGCGCCTGCAGCGCCTCACCGGCCTGGAGCAGGACAAGATCATCGGCGAGTACAAGGAAGTGATGGCGCAGATCGCCGACCTGCTCGACATACTCGCCAAGCCGGCGCGCGTGACGACCATCATCGGCGACGAACTGGTGGCGCTGAAGACCGAGTTCGGCGGCCACAAGCTGGCCCAGCGCCGCAGCCAGATCGAGCACAACGTGCAGGAACTCGGCACCGAGGACCTGATCACGCCGACCGACATGGTGGTGACGCTGAGCCATACCGGCTACGTCAAGAGCCAGCCGCTGGCCGAGTACCGGGCGCAGAAGCGCGGCGGTCGCGGCAAGCAGGCCACGACGACCAAGGAAGACGACTGGATCGACCAGCTCTTCATCGCCAACACGCACGACTGGATCCTGTGCTTCTCCAACCGCGGCCGCGTCTACTGGCTGAAGGTCTGGGAAGTGCCGCAGGGTGGCCGCGCCGCGCGCGGCAAGCCGATCGTCAACATGTTCCCGCTGCAGCCGGAAGAGAAGATCACCGTGGTGCTGCCGCTGACCGGCGAGTTCCGCAGCTTCCCGGCCGACCACTACATCTTCATGGGCACCGCGCTCGGCACGGTCAAGAAGACCGCGCTCGACGAGTTCAGCAACCCGCGCAAGGCCGGCATCATCGCGGTCGACCTCGACGAGGGCGACTTCCTGATCGGCGCCTCGCTGACCGACGGCCACCACGACGTGATGCTGTTCAGCGACGGCGGCAAGGCGGTGCGCTTCGACGAGAACGACGTGCGCGCGATGGGCCGCAACGCGCGCGGCGTGCGCGGCATGCAGCTCGACGAGGGCCAGAGCGTCATCGCGATGCTGGTCGCCGAGGACGAGACGCAGAGCGTGCTGACCGCCACCGTCAACGGCTACGGCAAGCGCACCAGCATCCTCGAGTACACCCGCCACGGGCGCGGAACCAAAGGGATGATCGCGATCCAACAGAGCGAGCGCAACGGCAAGGTCGTCGCCGCCACGCTGGTGCGTCCCAACGACGAGATCATGCTGATCAACGACAAGGGCGTGCTGGTGCGCACCCGTGTCAGCGAGATCCGCGAGCTGGGCCGCGCCACGCAGGGCGTCACGCTCATCAACCTCGACGCCGGTACGCAGCTGATCGGGCTGCAGCGCATCGTCGAGAACGACGCCAACGCCGACCTGTCCGACGACGCCGATGAGGCGAGCGGCAGCAACGGTGACACAGACAACAGCACGGGAACCCCGGAATGAACATCGGCATGAAGCTCAACAAACTTTCGATCGGCTCGGCCATCCTCGGCCTGGCCCTGGCCAGCACCGCGGCACTGGCCCAGGTCACGCCGCAGGTGCCGGCCACCACGCCGGCGGCGCCCGCCGCGCCCGCGGCGCCCAAGCTGCCCTCCTCGCCGGTCAAGATCGACCTGGCGCAGCGCCTGGTCGCGATGCAGTCCGGCAGCCTCGACGGCCTGTCGCGCAACCTGGTCGAGACGCCGGCGCGCCAGATGCTGAGCGCCGCCGAGCCGCTGATCGTCCGCGTCCCGGCCGAGAAGCGCGAAGCCGCCGCCAAGCAGATCCAGGCCGACGCACGCAAGTACGTGGACGAGACTTATCCGATCGTGCGCAAGCGCGCCGGCGAGCTGTCCAACACGCAGCTGCAGACCGCGATCGAGGAGAAGTTCACCGAGGACGAACTGCGCCAGATCGTCGCCTTCCTCGAGTCGCCGGCCAACAAGAAGCTGCAGCAGACCCTCCCCGAGGTCAGCAACGCGCTCGCGCAGAAGCTGGTGGCCGACACCCGGCCCAGCGTCGAGCCGCGCATCAAGGCGCTCGAGGCCTCGATCGCCAAGCAGCTCGGCATGACGCCGAACGCGGCGGCGCCGGCCTCCGGCCCGGCCGGCAGCGGCCTCAAGCCCGCCGCACCCAAGCCCGCCGCACCCAAGCCCTCCGGTTCCGCCAGCAAGCCCTGAACGGCGCACGCCGTCGATGAGGCGCGCCTTCAACTTCTCCGCCGGGCCGGCAACCCTGCCGGTGCCAGTGCTCGAGCGGGCCGCCGCCGAGATGCTCGATTGGCACGGCAGCGGCATCGGCGTGATGGAGATGAGCCATCGCGGCCGCGAGTTCGGCGAGATCTTCGAGCGCTGCGAGGCGCGGTTGCGCGAGTTGCTCGCGGTGCCCGCGAATTACAAGGTGCTGTTCATGCAGGGCGGCGCGCTGGCCGAGAACGCGATCCTGCCGCTAAACCTCTCGCGCGGCGGCGTCGTCGACCATGTGCTCACCGGCTCGTGGTCGAAGAAGAGCGCGAAGGAGGCTGCGCGCTATTGCGACGCGCGCGTGGCCGCCAGCAACGAACTCGACACCGCGCCGCACCACCGCAGCCTGCCGGTGCCGGCCAGTTGGCGCCTGAGCCCGGGCGCGAGCTATGTGCATCTTTGCAGCAACGAGACCATCGACGGCCTCGAATTCCACGAGGTGCCCGACCTGCGCGCGCTCGGCAGCGACGCGCCGCTGGTGATCGACTGCTCTTCGCACCTGGCCTCGCGCCCGATCGACTGGAGCCGGGTCGCCGTGGCCTACGGCGGCGCCCAGAAGAACATCGGCCCGGCCGGGCTGACGCTGGTGTTCGTGCGCGAAGACCTGCTCGGCCATGCGCTGGCGGCATGCCCGAGCGCCTTCGACTACTCTGTCGTCGCCGCCAACGGCTCGATGTACAACACGCCGCCGACCTGGGCGATCTACGTCGCCGGCCTGGTCTTCGACTGGCTCGCCGAGCAGGGTGGCGTCGAGGCGATCGAGCGTCGCAACATCGAGAAGGCGGCGTTGCTCTACGCCGCGATCGATGGCTCCGGCGGCTTCTACCGCAACCCGGTCGACCTCGGCTGCCGCTCGCGCATGAACGTGCCTTTCTTCGCCCATGACGAGCGGCTGCACGCGCCTTTCGTCGAGTCGGCGGCCGCGCGCGGCCTGGTGCAGCTCAAGGGCCACAAGAGCGTGGGCGGCCTGCGTGCATCGATCTACAACGCGATGCCGCTCGAAGGCGTGCAGGCGCTGGTCAGCCACATGCAAGAATTCGCCGCATCCCATGGCTGATGCCCCCGTCAACACCACCCCGAACCCGGCGCTGACAGCGCTGCGCGAGCAAATCGACGCGCTCGACCGGGAGCTGCTCGCGCTGCTCAACCGCCGCGCCTCGCTCGCGCAGGCGGTGGGCGAGTTGAAGAAGCACGAGGGCTCGGTGGTGTTCCGGCCCGAGCGCGAGGCGCAGGTGATCGACGGCATGAAGGCCGCCAATGCCGGCCCGCTCAAGCCGGAGAGCGTGGCGCCGATCTGGCGCGAGATCATGAGCGCCTGCCGCGCGCTCGAGACGCCGACCCGCGTGGCCTACCTCGGCCCGGCCGGCACCTTCAGCGAACTGGCTGCGCTCGGCTACTTCGGCAGCTCGATCGTGCGCGTGCCCTGCGCCAGCATCGACGAGGTATTCCGCACCACCACCGCCGGCGCCGCCGACTTCGGCGTGGTGCCGGTCGAAAACTCGACCGAGGGCGTGGTGGCGCGCTCGCTCGACCTGTTCCTGACGACGCCGCTGTTCATCATCGGCGAGACCAGCCTGTTCGTGCGCCACAACCTGCTGCGCAAGGAGCAGTCGTTGGCCGACATCAAGGCCATCGTCGCCCACCCGCAGGCGCTGGCCCAGTGCCACGGCTGGCTCAGCTACCACCTGCCCGACGTCGAGCGGCGCCCGGTGGCGAGCAACGCCGAGGGCGCGCGGCTGGCGGCCCTCGACCCGACGCTCGCCGCGGTCGCCAGCGAGCGCGCCGGCAGCGAGTACGGCCTGCATGTGGTGGCACCGGCGATCCAGGACGACCCGCACAACCGCACCCGCTTCGCGATCGTGACGCACCCAGAACGCCACCCGACGCCCCAGGCCAGCGGCCACGACTGCACCAGCCTCGTGGTCTCGGTCAACAACCGGCCCGGTGCGGTGCACGACATGCTGGTGCCGCTCAAGGAGCATGGGGTGTCGATGACCCGCTTCGAATCGCGCCCGGCGCGCAGCGCCGACCAGTGGGAGTACTACTTCTACATCGATCTCCAGGGCCATCCCGAGCAGCCGGCGCTGAGCCAGGCGCTGGCCCAGCTACGCTCGGTCTGCAGCTTCTTCAAGCTGCTTGGCACCTATCCGCTGGACGTGCACTGATGGCCCGCGAAAAGAACGAGCCCGCCCCGATGTTCACCCAGCTCGGCCTCATCGGCTGCGGCCTGATGGGTGGCTCGTTCGCGCTGGCGCTCAAGCGTGCCGGCCTCGTCAAGCGCGTGGTCGGCTACAGCAAGTCGCCGACCACCACCGAGCGCGCCCGGGCGCTCGGCGTGATCGACGTCGCTGCCGAATCGGCGCTGCTGGCGGTCAGCGGCTCCGACATCGTGCTGATTGCGGTGCCGGTGGCGGCCAGCGAAGCCACCTTCAAAGCAATCCGCCACTTGGTCGAACCCGGCGTGCTGTTCATGGACGTCGGCTCGACCAAGCGCGACGTGGTCGACGCCGCACGCCGTGCGCTCAAGGAACGCGTCGGATCCTTCGTGCCGGCACACCCGATCGCCGGCAAGGAAGTCGCCGGCATCGAGCATGCCGACGCCCTGCTCTACAGCGGCCGCCAGGTGATCCTGACGCCGATGCTGCAGACCGACCCGGTGCTGCTGCAGAAGGCCACCGACGTCTGGTCCGCGATCGGCAGCCAGGTGCTCAAGATGAGCCCAGAGAACCACGACGCCGCCTTCGCCGCCGTGAGCCACCTGCCGCACCTGCTCGCCTTTGCCTATTTCTCCTCGGTTGCCAAGCAGCCGGCCGGCAAGGACTTCCTCTCGCTCGCCGGGCCGGGCTTTCGCGACTTCACGCGCATCGCCGCCAGCGATGCCTCGGTCTGGCGCGACATCCTGATGAGCAATCGCGAGGAGATCCTCAAGCAGAGCCAGCGCTTCCGCCACCAGCTCGACGCGCTCGAGCACGTGATGAAACTTGGCAACAGCGAGGCGCTCGAAGACCTGATCCGCAGTGCTTCGCAGGCACGCTCCGGCTGGCAGATGGGTGCACCCAACAAGTCTGGCGGCTCGCGCTAGCGCCATCCCAAGGAAGTTCGCATGGAATCCCACCGCGCCGAGACGGCGCCGCGCCAGCCATTCCTCGATCTGCCGCCACTGAACGGCGTGGCGGGGACGGTCCGGCTACCGGGCTCGAAGAGCATTTCCAACCGCGTGTTGCTGCTGGCTGGCCTGTGTGCCGGCACGACCGCGGTGCACGATCTGCTCGACTCGGACGACACCCGGGTCATGCTCGACGCGCTGGCCGCGCTCGGCTGTGACATCGAGCGTCTCGGGCCGAGCAGCGTGCGCGTACAGGGTCTCGATGGCCGACTGCGCGTGCAAGAGGCCAGGCTCTTCCTCGGCAACGCCGGCACCGCGATGCGGCCGCTGGCGGCGGCGCTGGCGGTGCTTGCCACCCTGCAGGGCGGCCGCTTCGAGCTGGCCGGCGTGGCGCGCATGCACGAGCGGCCGATCGGCGACCTGGTCGACGCGCTGCGGCCGCTCGGCTGCAACATCGCTTGCCCCGGCAACGAGGGCTATCCGCCGCTGCGCTTGAGCGGCTCGGCCGGCGGTGCGCTCGCGCTCGACGCCCCGGTGCGGGTACGCGGCGATGTCTCGAGCCAGTTCCTGACCGCGCTGCTGATGGCGCTGCCGCTCGCCGCGGCCGAGCGCGCCGTGGTGATCGAGGTCGAGGGCGAGCTGATCTCGCGGCCCTACGTCGAGATCACGCTCAACCTGCTGGCCCGCTTTGGAATCGACGTGCGGCGCGAGGGCTGGCAGCGCTTTACGATCCCCGCCGGCAGCGCCTACCGCTCGCCGGGCGCAATCCATGTGGAGGGCGACGCCTCCTCGGCCTCCTACTTCATCGCCGCCGGCGCGATCGCGGCGACCGCTGCGCCGCTGCGCATCGAAGGCGTCGGCGCCGACTCGATCCAGGGCGACATCCACTTCATCGAGGCGGCACGCGCGATGGGCGCCGAGGTTCTGACCGGGCCGAACTGGCTCGAGGTGCAGCGCGGTGCCTGGCCGCTGCGCGCGATCGACCTCGACGCCAACCACATCCCCGACGCCGCGATGACGCTGGCGGTGATGGGGCTCTACGCCGACGGCCGCACCCGGCTGCACAACATCGCCAGCTGGCGCGTCAAAGAGACCGACCGCATCAGCGCGATGGCGACCGAACTGCGCAAGTTCGGCGCCATGGTCGACGAGGGCGAGGACTGGCTCAGCATCGAGCCGCCCAGCCACTGGCACGCCGCCGCGATCCACACCTACGACGACCACCGGATGGCGATGTGCGCCTCGCTGGCCGCCTTCAACGGCCTGGCCGGGGCCACGCCGCCGGTGCCGGTGCGGGTGCTCGACCCGGGCTGCGTCGCCAAGACCTTCCCGACCTACTTCGACGCGCTGCTCGGCGTCGCGACGGCCAGCCAGCAGCAGGTGCCGGTGATCACGGTCGACGGCCCCACCGCCTCCGGCAAGGGCACGCTGTCGAGCGAACTGGCGGCCGCACTCGGCTACCACCACCTGGACTCCGGCGCGCTCTACCGCGCCACCGCGCTGGCCGTGCTCGAGGCCGGAGCCGACGCCGGCAACGAGGCGGCGGTGGCCGCGCTGGCGGCGAGGCTGCCGATCCGCTTCGAGCTGCAGCGGGTGCTGCTCGAGGGCATCGACGTCAGCGACCGGCTGCGCGAGGAGCGTGTCGGCCTGCTGGCCTCGCAGATTTCGGCGCTGCCGGCGGTACGCGCGGCGCTGGTCGAGCTCCAGCTGGGTTTCAGACGTGCGCCCGGGCTGGTCGCCGACGGCCGCGACATGGGCACCGTGATCTTCCCCGGCGCGGCGCTCAAGGTCTTTCTCACCGCAAGCGCCGCCCAGCGCGCGGAGCGGCGACATAAGCAGTTGATTTCAAAGGGAATTTCTGCTAACCTTGATAGTCTTCGTGCCGATCTTGAGGCTCGCGATGCGCGCGACATGCAGCGCAGCGCGGCGCCGCTGAGGCCGGCACAGGACGCACGGTTGCTCGACAACTCGGCGCTCTCGATCGAAGCCTCGGTCGAGCAGGTGCTGGCTTGGTGGGAAGATGTGCAGCCCTTCGCGACGCGCTGAGCCTTCGGGCTCTCGTCGAACGAAGAGCAGAGTGAAGTAGTACAGGCCCGTTCCTTCGCGCCGTGCCGCCCGGCACCCGCGAAGCCTCGGATCAGCAACCAACCCTCCGCTGTTCAAGCGGAACGCAAGCGCCGGCCTCCTGCCGGCCCCAGGAAAACCATGGCTCTGAATATTCCCGCTTACGAAGGCACCGATTCCTTCGCATCGATGTTCGAGGACTCGCTGACCCGCGCCAACATGCGCGCCGGCGAAGTCATCACCGCCGAGGTGGTGCGCGTCGAACACAACTTCGTGGTCGTCAACGCCGGGCTCAAGTCCGAAGCGTACGTGCCCATCGAAGAATTCAAGAACGACCAGGGCGTGCTCGAAGTCCAGGTCGGCGACTACGTCTCGGTGGCGATCGACGCCATCGAAAACGGCTACGGCGACACCATCCTGTCGCGCGACAAGGCCAAGCGCCTGGCCTCGTGGCTGTCGCTCGAGACCTCGCTCGAAAGCGGCGAGTTCGTCATCGGCACCGTCTCGGGCAAGGTCAAGGGCGGCCTGACCGTGCTGGTCAACGGCATCCGCGCCTTCCTGCCGGGTTCGCTGATCGACACCCGCCCGGTCAAGGACCTGAGCCCGTTCGAAGGCAAGACCCTCGACTTCAAGGTCATCAAGCTCGACCGCAAGCGCAACAACGTGGTGCTGAGCCGCCGCGCGGTCGTCGAAGCCTCGATGGGCGAAGAGCGCGCCAAGCTGCTCGAGACGCTGCGCGAAGGCGCCATCGTCAACGGCGTGGTCAAGAACATCACCGAGTACGGCGCCTTCGTCGACCTCGGCGGCATCGACGGCCTGCTCCACATCACCGACATGGCGTGGCGCCGCGTGCGTCACCCGAGCGAGGTGGTCACGGTCGGCCAGGAACTCACCGCCAAGGTCCTCAAGTTCGACGCCGAGAAGAACCGCGTCTCGCTGGGCCTCAAGCAGATGGGCGACGATCCGTGGATCGGCGTTTCGCGCCGCTACCCGAACGGCACGCGCCTGTTCGGCAAGGTCACCAACATCGCCGACTACGGCGCCTTCGTCGAGATCGAGCCGGGCATCGAAGGCCTGGTCCACGTCTCGGAAATGGACTGGACCAACAAGAACGTCGCGCCGAACAAGCTGGTGACGATGGGCGACGAGGTCGAGGTCATGGTGCTCGAGATCGACGAGGACAAGCGCCGCATCAGCCTCGGCATGAAGCAGTGCAAGGCCAACCCGTGGGACGAGTTCGCGCAGGACCACAAGCGCGGCGACAAGCTCACCGGCCCGGTCAAGTCGATCACCGACTTCGGCGTCTTCGTCGGCCTGGCGGCCGGCATCGACGGCCTGGTGCACCTGTCCGACCTGTCGTGGCACGAGACCGGTGAAGTCGCCGTTCGCAACTACAAGAAGGGCCAGGAAGTCGAGACCGTCATCCTCGCCATCGACGTGGAACGCGAGCGCATCAGCCTCGGCATCAAGCAGCTCGACGGCGATCCGTTCGCCACCTACACCTCGGTCAACGACCGTGGCATGGCGGTGACCGGCAAGGTCAAGACGGTTGACGCGCGTGGCGCCGAGATCGAACTGGCCGATGACGTGACGGGCTACCTGCGCGCCTCCGAAATCAGCCGCGACCGCGTCGAAGACGCCCGCAACGTGCTCAAGGAAGGCGACGAAGTCAGCGCCGTGATCATCAACGTCGATCGCAAGCTGCGTTCGATCCAGTTGTCGATCAAGGCCAAGGACAACGCCGACAACCAGGAAGCGATGCAGCGCCTGTCGGCCTCGAGCGAACGCGAGAACGCCGGCACCACCAGCCTGGGCGCGCTGCTCAAGGCAAAGCTCGACCAGAACAACAACTGATCGAGCCACTGATGACCTGCCCGGCCCCGCAAGGGGTGCGGGGCAGGCCCATCGGTTGTGGCGCCCCTTGCACCGCGGTGCGGGGCGGCGCCAGACCCGATGGTCCGCTGGACCTGCCAGGAAGCGAAATCGATGACCCGCTCCGACCTCGTCGCCCGCCTGGGCGAGCGCTTCACGCAGCTCACGCATCGCGACGCAGAGTTCGCGGTCAAGACCATTCTCGACGCGATGAGCGATGCGCTCGCTCGCGGCCACCGCATCGAGATTCGCGGCTTCGGCAGCTTCCAGGTCAACCGGCGCCCGCCCCGCATGGGCCGCAACCCGCGCTCGGGCGAGCAGGTCGTGATCCCCGAGAAGCTCGTACCGCACTTCAAGCCCGGCAAGGCGCTGCGCGAGGCGGTCGACGAGCGCACGCCCGCCGAGCCTTCTCCGGTCTCGAACGACCGATCGGACGACGCGCCGGCCTAGCCGCGTCGTCGCGCGGGCGGCTTCTAGAATCGGTCGCATGCGTGTGCTGACCTGGCTCCTGCGAGCCTTCATCTTCTTTGCGCTGTTCGCGTTTGCATTGAACAACCAGCACGAGGTCGCGCTGAAGTGGTTCTTCGGCCGCGAATGGAAGGCGCCGATGGTCTTCATCGTGCTGGCGGTCTTCGGCCTCGGCTGCGCCCTCGGCGCCAGCGCGATGCTGCCCAGCTGGTGGCGCCATCGCCGCACCGCGCAACTGGCGCGCCCGCCACGCGAGGCTCCGCCGACCACCCAACTGGCCGAGGCCGCCGCGCCCGCCCCTCTCGAGCACCCGCCGCGCGATGGACTCTGAACTCCCCTGGGTCACCTTCGCCCTGATCGGCGTGATGCTGGCCTTCGCCGCCGGCTGGATCGGCTCGCGCCTGGACATCCGCCAGTGGAAGCGCGAGCAGAGCGACTCGCCAAAGGCCTACTACAAGGGCCTGAACCTGCTGCTCAACGAGCAGCAGGACAAGGCGATCGACGCCTTCATCGAGGCGATGCAGCAGGACCCCGGCACGGCCGAACTGCACTTCGCGCTCGGCAACCTGTTCCGCCGCCGCGGCGAGTACGAGCGCGCGGTGCGCGTGCACGAGTACCTGCTCGCGCGCAGCGACCTGCCCGAGGCCGACCGCCACCGTGCGCGCCACGGGCTGGCGCAGGACTTCATGAAGGCCGGCCTCTTCGACCGCGCCGAGGCCGCGTTCCGCGAGCTCGACGGCACTGCCTTCGCCACCGATGCGCGGCTCGAGCTGCTCAACCTCTACGAGCGCACGCGTGACTGGCGTGCGGCGATCGATTCGGCACGCAAGCTCGAGGCGGCCGGCGCCGGGTCCTTCGCCACGCGCATCGCGCACCACTGGTGCGAGATCGCCGAGGAGGCCGATGCGCGCCAGCGCCCCGACGAGGCCGACGCCGCACTGGCCGAGGCGCGCGCGGTCGCGCCGCAGGCACCACGGCCGCTGATCCTGGCCGGCCAGCGCCTGGCCGCGGCCGGCCGCCACGCCGAGGCGCTGGCGCTCTGGAACGAACTCTTCGCGCTGCAGCCGGGCGCGGTCTCGCTGGTCGCGGCCGAGTACGCCGCCAGTGCGCTGGCCGCCGGCGACCCGGCGGCCGCGCGCGAGCGGCTGGCCGCGCTGCAGGCCCGCCAGCCGAGCAGCGATACGCTGGCCGCGCTGCTCGGCCTCGAGCCCGACGCCGCGGCGCGCTCCACGCGCCTGCAGCAGGCCTTGAAGCAGCAGCCCACGCTGTCGACCGCGGCCGCATTGCTGAAGGAAAATGCGGCCACGGCAGACCCTGGCGACAAGACGCAGGCCGAGCAACTGGCGCAGGTGGTCGGCGCGCGCGCCAAGCCGCAGCAGCGCTACCGCTGCGCCGCCTGCGGCTTCGAGGCGCAGCATTACTTCTGGCAATGCCCCGGCTGCCAGACCTGGGACAGCTACCCGCCCGTGCGGCTCGACGATCAATGAACGCTGCCACCGCCACTCCATTGAGCCTTGACCGCTTGGCGCGTGCGCGTGTGCTGGTGGTCGGCGACGCGATGCTCGATCGCTATTGGTTCGGCGCGGTCGAGCGCATCTCGCCCGAGGCGCCGGTGCCGGTGGTGCGCGTCGAGCGCGAGGAGGAGCGCCTGGGCGGCGCCGCCAACGTGGCGCTCAACGTCAAGACCCTCGGCGGCCAGGCCACGCTGATGACGGTGGTCGGCGACGACGAGCCGGCCCGGGTGCTCAAGAAGCTGCTCGAGCGCGACGGCGTGCAGACCCTGCTCGGCCATGACGAGCAGCTCTACACCATCGTCAAGCTGCGCGTGATCGGCCGCTCGCAGCAGCTGATCCGCGTGGATTTCGAGAACCAGCCCACGCACGAGGTGCTGCTCGACATGCTGGGCGACTACGAGCGCGCCCTGCCCGGCTTCGACGCGGTGCTGTTCTCCGACTACGGCAAGGGCGGCCTGACGCACATTCCGCACATGATCGAACTGGCCCGCAGCGCCGGCAAGCCGGTTCTGGTCGACCCCAAGGGCAGCGACTACAGCCGCTACGCCGGCGCCACCGTGATCACGCCCAACCGCGCGGAGCTGGCGCAGGTGATCGGCGGCTGGAGCAGCGAGGCGCAGTTGCACGAACGCTCGCACAAGCTGCGCGAGGAACTCGGCCTCGAAGGCCTGCTGCTCACGCGCAGCGAGGAAGGCATGTCGCTGTTCGACGCCGAAGGCGAGCTGCGCGTCGCGGCGCAGGCGCGCGAGGTTTTCGACGTCACTGGCGCCGGCGACACCGTGATCGCCACGCTGGCGCTGATGCTGGCCGCCGGCCTGCCGTTGCGAGAGGCAGTGCCGATCGCCAACCGTGCCGGCAGCATCGTGGTCGGCAAGTTCGGTACTGCCAGCGTGAGCTTTGAGGAGCTGTTCCCGTCATGAAGGTCGTCGTCACCGGAGCCAGCGGCTTCATCGGTTCCAATCTGGTCATCGGCCTCAACAAGCTGGGCATCGACGATGTCATCGCGGTCGACCACCTGAAGAACGGCCCCAAGTTCCGCAACCTGGTCGACGCGCGCATCAGCGACTACTTCGACAAGAGCGAGTTCTACGCCCGCTTCGGGCGCGGCGAGTTCGGCAAGGTCGACGCCGTGTTCCACGAGGGCGCCTGCTCCGACACGATGGAGCACGACGGGCGCTACATGCTCGACAACAACTACCGCGCCAGCAAGGACCTGCTCGACGCCTGCCTCGCGCAGGGCACGCGCCTGCTCTACGCCTCCTCGGCCGCGACCTACGGCGCCAGCAGCGCCTTCGCCGAGGAACCGGCCAACGAGCGCCCGCTCAACGTCTACGGCTACTCCAAGCTGCTGTTCGACCAGATCGTGCGACGCGCGCTGCCGAAGGCGAAGACACAGGTCGCGGGCTTTCGCTACTTCAACGTCTACGGCCCGCGCGAGCAGCACAAGGGCCGCATGGCTTCGGTCGCGTTCCACCACTTCCACCAGTTCCGCGCCGAGGGCCATGTCAAGCTCTTCGGCGAGTACAACGGCTACGGCCCCGGCCTGCAGGAGCGCGACTTCGTCTCGGTCGACGACGTGGTCGCGGTCAACCTGTGGTTCCTGCAGCACCCCAAGGCCAGCGGCATCTTCAACCTCGGCAGCGGCCGCGCGCAGCCCTTCAACGACGTCGCGCACGCCACCGTCAACGCCTGCCGCGCGCTCGACGGCCATGAACCGCTCAGCCTCGACGAGCAGGTCGCGCAGGGCCTGGTGCAGTACATCCCGTTCCCCGCCGCGCTGGTCGGCAAGTACCAGTGCCACACCGAGGCCGATCTCGGCCGGCTGCGCGCGGCCGGCTGCGACCATGTCTTTGCCGATGTGAACGCCGGCACCACGCGCTACGTGCAATGGTTGTCGCAGCAGCCCGCGGCCTGAGGGCGGCGCTGCTGGCGGTCGCGCTCGGCGCGCTCGCCCCGCTGTCCGGCGCCGCCGAGGTGAACACCGCCTCGCAGGCCGAGCTCGAACGCATCAAGGGCATCGGCCCGGCGCTGTCGCAGCGCCTGCTCGACGAGCGCGCCAAGGCGCCGTTCAGCGACTGGGCCGACCTGCAGAAGCGCACCGGCGGCGTCAAGGCCGCGGCCGCGCAGCGGCTCTCGGCGGCCGGACTCACGGTCAACGGCAGCGCCTACGCCGGCGCCGAGGCACCGGCCACACCGGCGTCGCGTTGAGTCGTGGCCGCGTTCGCGGGCCAGCCAAAGAACTTCAGCACCTCCTCGCGCCGCGCCATCACGTCGGCGGCGCCTAGCGCCATCAATTCGCGCGTGTAGTCGCGCTCGAACAGCAGGTAGCTCGCCAGCGCGGCGCCACCGCCGGCGGTCGGCAGCGCGGCGTCGGCATCGCCATGGACGCCGGTGGCGCGCAGCATCGCCCGCACGGGCGCCGGCAGCGCCTGCACATGGCGCGCAGCGATGTCATCGAGGCGCTGGCTCGGCGAGACCACCAGCAGTTCGATCGGCCGCAGCGGCGTGCGCTCGCGCGCCTCGGGTGGCAGCAGCGCCAGCGTGCTGTTGATGCGGCGCAGGCGCTCGATGTCGACCGCCAGCGCGTCGAGGAAGATGCTGGACAGCGCATGGCCCGCGATCTGCGCCAGGCTCGGGTAGCCGCCCGCCACCGGCCGCGCCACGCCCGGTTCGTGCAGCCGGCCGGCACCGACGACGACGATGCGCTGCGCTCCGAGGTGCACCGCCGGCGAGATCGGTGCCACTTGGCGCATCGAGCCGTCGCCGAAGTACTGCGTGCGTCCGGCCAGCGGCAGTGCCACCGCCGGGAACACGAAGGGAATCGCCGACGAGGCCAGCAGGTGCGCATGGCTGATCGGGCTGCGCAGCGCCAGCCGCTGCGAGCGCGTCCAGGGGGCGCAGTGGCCGATCGAGTCGTAGAAGGTCACGTGCTCGCCGCTGCTGTAGTCGGAGGCGGTGATCGCCAGCGCCTGCAGGTGGCCGGCCTGCATCAGCGCCGGCAAGCGCTCGAGCGGCACCAGGCGGTCGAGCAGTTCGGCCAGCGGCGAGTTGTCGAGCAGCGACTTCGGCCGCGCCCGCTTCCAGCGTGCAAACGCCCAACCCACCGAGAACAGGCTCAGCCAGCGCGCGCCGGTGCGCGCCACGCCCCAGGCGTCGGCGCGGTAGACCTGGGCCGCGTGCATCGCGCCCCAGGTCGCGGCCAGCGACCCGATCGTGGCGTCGAAGTCGTCGGCGCCGCAGGCCAGGGCGGCCGCGTTGATCGCGCCGGCCGAGGTGCCGACGATCACCGGGAACGGGTTGTGACGCTCGGCCGGCGCCTGCTCGCGGCGCAGCCCGGCGATGGCTTGCAGCACGCCGACCTGGTAGGCGGCACGCGCGCCGCCGCCGCTCAGCACCAGTCCGGTGACGGGCAAGGCATTCATGCCGTCGATGATGCCGCGCGCCGCTCAGAACGGCTCGAAGTCGACCCGGTGTATCTGCAATTCGTCACGCAGCAGTCGCTGCCACGCAGCGCTTGGGCTCCAGACCCGCGTCACCGCCTCGTAGGCCTGCTGCGGATCTTCGCGCAGGCGCGTGGCCCGGTACAGGAAGACCATGGCCGAGGCACGCATGTTGACCTGGCAGTGCACCAGCACCTTGCGCCCGGAGAGCCCGTCCATCAGGCGGACGAACTCGTCCACGTCGCGCGAGCTCGGGCGTTGGAAGTCGATCGGCAGGTTGCGATAGACCAGCCCCTGCGCCTTGACGATGGCCGGCTCCTGCGCGACGGCGTCGGCCACCGTCGGCGGCGCCAGGTAGATGACGGCGTCGAAGCCCTGCTCGCGCAGCGTCTGCAGCCAGGCGGCGCTCGGCTGGCCCGAGGTGACGAGCCGGGTCGAGATCTGAACCAGGTTCGGTGGCGGGGCCGGGGTTGCCGCCTGGCAGGCTCCAGCGGCTGCCAGCCCGAGTAGCAGGCCGAGCAGCGCGCGCCGGCGCTCAGTCGTCGTGCTTGTGGTTCTTGCCGTGACCCTTGCCGCTCTTGCCATGTCCCTTGTCGTGTCCCTTGCCATGCCTGTGCCGGTACTCGGGAACGTACACGTCGTTGTACCAGGTGTCCTGCACGAAGTAGACCTTCTGGCCGCAGGCGTTGTAGGCGCCGCAATGCTTGCGCCATTTCCTGGCATGGCCGGGTGGCACATGCAGATAGACCGGCTCCGGCCGCACGCCGACCACCCGGTGGACGATCACCGGCTGCGGATAGAGCAGTTGCGGCTGCGGGTAGGCGTTGCCGAGGTCGATGCGGCCGTAGAAGCCGGGCTGGCCGATCTGGACCGAGACGCCGACGTCGGTGGCCGAGGCGGCGCTGGCCGCCAGCGCGATGGCGGCGACGGACAGGAACTTGAGACAGGCTGGCTTCATGGCTGGCAGAAGAGAGGAGACAGGTATTCAACGCGGCGCGCACGGGCGCCGCCGACAAGAGTGTCCCGCAGCCGCGGACGGGCTTGCATCCGGATGCAACCGTGTGTTCATTCGTACACGATCGCGGCACCGCCCGGCACGCTGGCGCGCCAGCGCGCGAGCGCGGCGTCGGTGGGCCAGAAGCGGCCGTCGTCGCCGAGGTCGAGTTCGCCGCGCGCGCTGTCGCGCTCGATCAGCAACCGCACCGCCAGGCCCTGGGTCGTCTCGCCATGCTCGCTGCTGATGCGCCTGGGCGGGAAGGCGCGCACCAACTCCGCCGCCGGCGGCTCGACCCCGTTCACCGGCACGCGCAGGTACTTGCCCCAGCGGCAGCGCGCGCCGGGCAGGTCGAAAACCTGTTGCACATTGAGCCGCAGCCCACCCGAAAAGCGGTCGTTTTGCACCTTGCCGAGCACGACGATCAGTTCGTCCTCGCGCAGGCTGTCCTTGTGGGCGTTGATCAGATCCTCGTTCGCGACCGCCTCGATCGCCTCGCTCTTGTCGTCGAGCTTGAAGATTGCGACCCGCCCGCGCTGGCCGTTGACGATGCGAAGCTCGCTGACGATGCCGCACAGCAGCTGCGGCTCGCGGGTGTCGATCAGGTCGCCGATGCGGGTGCGCGCAAAGCGCCGCACCTCGGCCTCGTGCTCGTCGAACAGGTGGCCGCTGAGATAGAAGCCGAGCGCCGTCTTCTCGAAACTCAGGCGCTCGCGCGTGCCCCAGGGCTCCATTGCCACCAGCTCGGGTTCCTGGGTCGAGGAACCATGCGCCACGTCGTCCGAGCCGCCAAAGTCGAACAGGCCGCCCTGGTCGGCATGGGCGAGCTGGGTGTCGGCGTAGTCGAAGCCCAGGCCGACGCTGGCCAGCAGCGCGGCGCGGTTCA
Source organism: Rivibacter subsaxonicus (assembly GCF_004217215.1). GTDB lineage: Bacteria > Pseudomonadota > Gammaproteobacteria > Burkholderiales > Burkholderiaceae_C > Rivibacter > Rivibacter subsaxonicus. The sequence goes on along the minus strand of NZ_SHKP01000004.1, from coordinate 729,700 downwards.
GCTCGAACTTGTCGAAGGCGCCGCCCTTGATCAGCGCCTCGACCACGCGCTTGTTGACGCGCTGGCGGTCGATGCGAGCACAGAAGTCGAAGAAGCTGCTGAAGGCGCCGCCCTCGCTGCGGGTGGCGACGATCGACTCGATCGCGCCCTGGCCGGTGCCCTTGATCGCGCCCAGGCCATAGCGCACGCGGCCTTTCTCGATCGGCTCGAAGCGCCAGGTGCCGGCGTTGACGTCCGGCGCGTCGAAGGCCACGTTGAACTGCTTGGCGTCGTTGATCAGCACGCGCAGCTTGTCGGTGTCGTCCATCTCCACCGTCATGTTGGCGGCGAAGAACTCGGCCGGGTGATGCACCTTGAGCCAGCCGGTGTGATAGGCCAGCAGCGAGTAGGCGGCGGCATGGCTCTTGTTGAAGCCGTAGCCGGCAAACTTCTCCATCAGGTCGAAGACCTCGTCGGCCTTCGCTTCGCCAATGCCCTTCTGCGCCGCGCCCTCGCGGAAGATCAGCCGGTGCTTGGCCATCTCCTCGGGCTTCTTCTTGCCCATCGCGCGGCGCAGCAGGTCGGCACCGCCGAGCGAGTAGCCGCCCAGCACCTGCGCGGCCTGCATCACCTGCTCCTGGTAGACCATGATCCCGTAGGTCTCGCCCAGCACCTGCTCGAGCAGCGGGTGCGGGTACTCGACGATCTCCTTGCCGTGCTTGCGCGCGCAGAAGCTCGGGATCAGGTCCATCGGGCCCGGCCGATAGAGCGCGTTGAGCGCGATCAGGTCCTCGAGCCGGCTCGGCCGCGCGTCACGCAACATGCCCTGCATGCCGCGCGATTCGAACTGGAACACCGACTCGGTGAGCCCCTCGGCGAAGAGCTTGTAGACCTTGGGGTCGTCGAGCGGGATCGTCTCGAAGCTGAAGTCGGCGCGCTGCGGGTAGCGCGCCTTGATGAAGTCCTTGGCCAGCTCGAGGATCGTCAGCGTCGCCAGGCCGAGGAAGTCGAACTTGACGAGGCCGATCGCCTCGACGTCGTCCTTGTCGTACTGGCTGACCGCGCTCTCGCTGCCGGGCTGCTGGTAGAGCGGGCAGAAGTCGGTGATCTTGCCGGGCGCGATCAGCACGCCGCCGGCGTGCATGCCGACGTTGCGCACCGTGCCCTCGACGCGCGCGGCCAGCGCCAGCAGTTCGGCCACCTCTTCCTCGGCCGCCTCGCGCTGTTCGAGTTCCGGTGCTTCCTTGCGCGCGTAGATCAGGCCGGGGTCGGGCTTCTCGGGCACCTTCGCGAGCGTGACCGTCTTGCCGGGCGGCGCCGGGATCAGCTTGGCGATCGAGTCCACATGGCCGTAGCCCATGCCGAGCACGCGGCCCACGTCGCGCAGCGCGGCCTTGGCCGCCATCGTGCCGAAGGTCGCGATCTGGCTCACCGCGTCGAGCCCGTACTTGCCCTTGACGTAGTCGATCACCCGCTCGCGGTTGCCCTGGCAGAAGTCGATGTCGAAGTCCGGCATCGAGACCCGCTCGGGGTTGAGGAAGCGCTCGAACAGCAGGTTGTATTCGAGCGGATCGAGGTCGGTGATCAGCAGCGCGTAGGCCACCAGCGAGCCGGCGCCCGAGCCGCGGCCGGGGCCGACCGGGCAGCCGTGGCTCTTGGCCCACTGGATGAAGTCGGCCACGATCAGGAAGTAGCCCGGGAAGCCCATCTTGAGGATGGTCTCGATCTCGAACTCGAGCCGCTCGACGTAGCGCGGGCGCTGCGCCTCGCGCTTGGCCTCGTCCGGATAGAGCGCGCGCAGCCGGCCCTCGAGGCCGGCGAAGGAGGCCTCGCGGAAGTAGTCGGCCATCGGCATCGGCGCGGGCACGCCGTCGGCGCCAGGGCGCAGCGGCGTCGGAAAGTCCGGCAGCTGCGGCTTGCCGAGCACCAGGCTCAGCGAACAGCGGCGCGCGATCTGCAGCGTGTTGGCCAGCGCGCTCGGCACGTCGGCAAAGCGCGCCCGCATCTGGGCCGCGCTCTGGAAATGCTGCTGGCGCGTGAAGCGCTTGACGCGGCGCGGATTGGCCAGCGTCTCGCCCTCGGCGATGCAGGTGCGCGCCTCGTGCGCCTCGAAGTCCTCGGCCTCGAGAAACTGGATCGGGTGCGTCGCCACCACCGGCAACTGCAACTCGGCCGCCAGCGGCACGGTCGCGCGCACCAGCGGCTCGTCCTGCGGCCGGCCGGCGCGCTGCAGCTCGAGGTAGAAGCGCTGCGGGAACATCGCCGCCAGGCGCTGCGCCACGTCGCGTGCACGCTCGCCGTCGCCGGTCAGCAGCGCCTGGCCGATGGCGCCGGTATCGAAGCCCGAAAGCGCGATCAGCCCCCCGGCCTTCTGCTCGAGCAGCGCCCACGGCACGCAGGCCTGGTTGCCGCGCTGCACGTTGCGGGTCCAGGCATGGGCCAGCAGCTCGCTCAGGTGGCCGTAGCCGCTGCGGTTCTGCACCAGCAGCAGCAGGCGCGAGGCGGGGCGGTCGGCGCCGTCGGGGTCGAGCCAGACGTCGGCGCCGATGATCGGCTGCACGCCCTTGGCGCGCGCGGCGCCGTAGAACTTGATCGCGCCGAAGAGGTTGGAGAGATCGCTGATCGCCAGCGCCGGCTGGCCATCGGCCGCGGCGGCGGCCACCATGTCAGCGATCCGCAGCGTGCCGTCGACGACGGAATATTCGGTGTGGGTGCGCAGGTGGACGAAGGACGGCGGCAGGCTCATCCGGGGATTCTAGAGAGCGGCTTGTGGCCCTCCTGACGACCGACCGCCAAGGAAGTCACCGAAGCAGGTCGAAGTCGAAGTCCTCGCGCTCGAAGCGCTCGCCGTCGAAGGCGCCAAAGCCCGCCTCCTCCACGCACTTCAGCTCCTTGCCGTGGCGCTGGCCGGTGCGGCGCACCACGACACCGCTGCTGAAGACCGGGCCCTGCTCGCCACGCAGCGTGCGATCGAACAGCCAGTAGTCCCAGTTGCCGTTGCGAAAGCGCAGCCGCGCCTCGCCGCCGCCCGAGTAGCCCGTGCTGCTGTGGATGAAGGTTCCGGCCGCGGGCTCCGGCGCCGGCGGGACCACCAGTTCCAGCTTGCCGGGCATGCCGGTGCGGTACTGCAGCTTCTGCGGCGCCGGGCCGGGACTGGCGCACAGCGAGACCATGCGCCGCCCAAGCGTGCAGCCGAAGACCACTTCCTCGTCGGCGCTGCAAAGGAAGCGCGAAGGCGGCGCGGCTTGGGTCGCGGCGACCACGAACAGCAGGGCAATCGGCAACCGGCGCATCGGCAAGACTCCTTCGACAACGATTGGGGATGGCGCCCGAACGGTAGCGCATCGGCCCGGGTACAGAGCCGCTCGCTCTCAGCCGGGTGGCGCGGACGGCAACCTGCGCTCGCTCGCGCAGTCGAGCAGCCAGCGTGGCGGAAGGTCGGTCAGCAGCGCGATGCGATAGGCCGCCAGTCGTAGCGCCGGGTCGGAGGTCGGCATGTCGAGCGGCAACTCGCGTGGCGCGTAGTGGTCGACCGCAGCTGCGCCGAGGCCGGCGTAGAAGCGCGCGCGTGCCTCCAGTTCGTCGCTCGAGTCGGCTCCGGTGAGGTCGACGCAATCGCGCAACAGCGTGGGGCTGTCTGCAATGTCGGTCCAGTCCATTGCCGCGGCCGTCTCGACGGCGGAGCGGGCGCTGTCGCGCATGCGGTCCTGCCTGCTCTTGCGCTGCGCATTCACACGGGCCGCGACGCGCCATGTCAGCAGCACCGCCAGCGCGAACGCCACCAGTTGCGGCACCGCCGAGGGCTCGACCCAGTTCGCCGGAGCCGTCGGGTCGAGCCCCGGCCAACGCGCGCGCAGCAGTGCCACGCGCGCCAGCTCGAGCAGCGGCGCCAGCACGCCGAACAGCCACAGTGCGATCGATGCCTTGTAGATCAGCGCGATGCCGGTGCCATGCTCGATCTTCCAACGCATCAGCGGCAGCTCGATGCGCAGCCATGCGCGCGGCCGGTTGGCAAAGGCGCCGTCGGGCAGGCCGAGGCTGCGCTCGATGGCCGCGGCGCGGCCGACGAGCTCGATGTAGAGCTGGTCGTTGCGAGCGTTGTAGACGACCAGCCCGATCGTCACCGCCAACCCGAACAGCGAGACCGCGACGGCGATCAGCCCACCGGCCTGGTGGCTCGTCGCCACCGCCACCGCCGTGGCAACCGGCAGCAAGGCGAGCAGCTTGAATCGGATGTCGGTCAGCAGCCTGAAGTTGCTGCAGACCTCGCCATACTCCTTGAGCAGGGCCTCGCGCCGCAGCTTCTCGGCCTCGGCCGATGCCTCGGCCCGGAGGCGGCGACCGGCCCGGCCCAGCGCAAGGGCCGCGAGCAGCGCGGAAAGGGTGGCGGCGTAAGGACGCGGCATGCGGGCCTCCATCGCGCAGGGTGCGCCCGCCAACCATAGTGCCGAGGTCCCTGCCCGTCTCCCGGCAATTGCGGAACCCGGCGCCGCTGGCTTTCGCCCCAGACCCACTTGCTCGGCGTGGAGCGACCGGCCCCGCTTGCGTGCGCCTCAGATCCGGGCGTCGATGCTCGTGGCGTCGAAGACCGAGAGCTGCGGCTCGCCCACCGCGAGCGCGGCGATCGCCCTGGCAAAGGCGCGCGAGGCCGGCAGCGCGAAGTGCGCCTTCAGCGCGGGCGGGTCGGCCCATTGCTCGACGAACACCAGCCGCGAGGCGTCTTCGGCATCGATGTGCACCGCATGCGCCAGGCAGCCCGGCTCCAGACGCGAACGGCGCACATGCTCCAGGCTCAACGCCAGCGCCTGTTCGAAGCCGCCCTCGCGTGCAACCAAGCTGCCGGTCACCAGGATCATCATCCGTCTCCGTTGATGGAACGCAGCTTCGTCTCAGCCGCGCGGCCGGCCCGACTCCACGCAGCCGCCGTAGAACACGGCGAAGGGATGCAACTCGTAGCCGAACACCCGGTTCTGGATCGCCGGGTCCTGCTCGAGCATGGCGCGTGCCTCCTGCTCCGACGCCGCCGCCAGCACGACCAGGCCCTTGTCGGCGTAGCGCGCGCCGAGCAACAGGCTGCCCTGCTCGCGCAGGCGCCGCAGATTGGTCGAGTGCTCGCGGAAATGAGCCTGCTCGCCTGGCGGCTTCGCCGCATCCCAGGCCGGGCCGGTGCGGATCTCGACGGCGAACAGGCGGCGGTCGTCGGGCCTGCTGGCCGGCGCCGGCGCGGATGCCGGCTGCGCCGCGGCGTCGGCCCCCGCCAGCGCCGCCAGCAGCAGCGGCAGCGACGCGCTCAGCGCGGACCTTCGATCGGGCATGTCAGTCTCCCGCGTTCGTTGTTCGTGCGCGCCAGGCCGAAGCGGCCCACCCCGCCGCCAGCGCCGCCAGCGGCACGGCAACCAGGCTCGTCACCGCAAACCACAACGGATGCGGAATCGCCGTCAGCGTGGCGAGCGTGGCGGCCAGCATCAGCAGGCCGATGATCACCGCGAACAGCACCGGCCGCGTGCGCGCCAGCACCGCCGCGACCAGCGCACCAACGAAGCTGCCCGCGACCCAGGACGCGAGGACGAACAGCAGCGCGGCCACCGGCGCCTCCAGCGCGTAGGCGCGCAGTTGCTCCGGGTCCGAGGTGTCCAGGCCGGCCGGGAGCGGATGGACCCAGTGGCCAAGAGCCTGCACGGCCGACACCACCGCGACCGCGATCACCGCGCCGGCCACCAGCGCCACCGAGTACCGAAGCCAGGCTGGCATGCGCTTCTCCTTGGCTGCAATGATCATCCTTGTCGGCGGCGGCCGCGCGGTGCGGCCGGTCGGCCGCCACCGGTGCGCCGACTCAGGCGCCGCCGTCCAGCACCAGTTGCGTCTGCGTGACCACCGCGCAGAGCTTGCCGTCGGCGGTGCTGATCGATGTCTGCCAGACCATTGTCGTGCGGCCGCGGTGCAGCGCGACGCAGTCGCCGGTGAGCACCGTGCCGACGCGCGCCGCGCCGATGAACTTGGTGCTCGAGTCGGTGGTCGTGGTGCGCTTGCCGGCGCCGAGATTGAGCACGGTGCCGACCGCGCCGAGCGTGTCGGCAAAGGCCATCAGCGCGCCGCCATGGGCGATGCCGCCGGCGGTGCAGAGGTCGGCGCGGACCGGCAACTCAGCGACCACGTGCTCGGGCGCGAGGCTGAGGAGGCGGACGCCCATCAGGCCGGGGAAGATTGGGGCGAGAAGCTGCTGGAGAGTGGCAATGTCGTACATGGACGTTCCTCGCTTGGGCGGGTTGCTCCACAGCCTGGCGTCCGGCTGACTTCGCTACTAGCTGCCATCAGCACGACGAACGGCCTCTTCAAGCTGCCCGTCGAAGTGCTCAGTGTCATCTCGCGGCCTGCTTGCCAGACGATATTTCGCTTCTCCAAGCATCTCGTCAGTGGCGACACCTTGGCTCAAGAAAGTGGCGATCATCAGGTCAGAAAGCTGGGCGATTGGAACGTTCCAATGAACCTTGCAGCGTTCAAGCAACCCCGTACTCGCTTCACCGATCCACGGACCTGCGATATCGGCGACTGTCTTTGCGTTCGCTTGCATCCTGGCATCCAAGGACGGCCCGAACTCGACTCGACAACGCACGCCGCTCACCTCTCCACCCCCTTCATCAACCCCACGATCCTCTGGTCATAGTCCTTCGGGAACTCCCAGAACCTGCCGCCGCCCGGCAGCGTGACCGGCACCAGGCCGCGCGCGGCAGGGTCGCCGTGGTAGCGGAACAGCGTGAACATGTCGCTGCTGATCCAGGTGTCTGTCTGCCAGTAGGTGTGGGCCATGCGCCGCAGGCCGGGCAGCACGACGGGGTCGAGCTTGATGAGGTCGAAGCCCATGCGCTCGGAGGCGTCGATCAGGAATCGAGCCTGCTCCTCGTTCAGCTCGGTCGGGTCGGGCCGGCCGATGCGCGAGGAGCCCTGGTGGCGCTGCGCCAGGCGCAGCGTGGCGTCGCCCATGTTGGCGGTGACGGTCACGCGGTCGGCAAGATCGGCGTAGCGCTCGAGGTCGCTGACGAAGCCGCGCGTGTCGGCGTCGGGCGCGGCGTAATAGACCACGCCCAGGCGCAGCCGCTCTTTCAGCTGCTCGCGGCTCTCGCCGGGGCGCGGCGTGCCGAGCAGCGCCAGTCCGCCGGTGGCGACGGTGGCGCCGGCGCTGTAGGCCATCACGTCGATCTTCTTGGCGGTGGTGTTCTCGCCCAGCATCGTGATCAGCCGCGCGAACTGGGGCTGCGATTCGTGCGCGTGGCGCAGGTCCATGCCATAGGTTCGCAGTCGCTCGGCCGAGGGCCAGACGAAGCTGAGCACCACCACGTTGCGGCCGGCGAAGTGCCGGAACTGCGCCGCCTGGCCGGTGCCGCGGTGCATCGCGTTGTTGGCGCCGTGCACGTAGACCACGATCTCGTGCACCGGACTGTTGGCAAGCGCCCGGTTCACCAGCGCAAAGAAGGCCTGCATCTGGCGCGACTCGGCCGCGTTGTCGCTCGGCCCGAGCTCGGCCAGCTGGTCGAGCCGGCGCAGGCGCAGCGCGGGGCGATCGCCCTCCTTGGCGCTGGTGGAGAGCGCATGAAGCTGGTCCCAGGTGAAACCGGGCTCGCCGACGTCGAAATGAGCCATGCCGAAGCGCAGCGTCGGGCTCGGGAAGATGGTGTGCACCGGCAGCGGATACTGCACCAGCACCTCGCGGTTGGTGGCGTAGAACACCGGCAGGTCGGGCGTGCGCAGTTCGTCGCGGGTGTCGGCAAAGGGATCGACCTCGCCGCTGGCAAACACCAGCGGCGTCGGCATCAGCACCACCGGCCGCTGGCAGCCGGCGAGCAGGCCGAGCATCAGCGCCATCAGCAGTGCCGCGGCGGGGCGAAACATCGAGCGGCTGACTCTCATTCGGCTCCTTTTTGCGGTGGCGCGATGCGACGCACCAGGTCGATGACGCGGCGGTCGAAGTCGGGCGGAAAGGTCCAGTAGCGCAGGCCTTCGGAGCCGGCCTGCGCCTCCAGCCCGCGCTGCGCGGGCGAGGCGTTGAACAGGAAACGCGCGACCACGTCGCTGCTGACCCAGGGGTCGTCGTACCAGAAGGTGTGCGAGCGACGCGGCAGGCCGGGAATGTCGTTGGGGTCGACCTTGAGCAGGTCGAAGTCGAGCGTCTTGGTGGCATCGATCAGGAAACGCGTCTGCGACTCGCTCAGCTCGGTCGGGTTGGGCCGGCCGGCGCGCGAGGCACCGCCGGCGATGCGCGCGAACACCAGCACCGAGTCGTTGAGGTTGGCCGCGACGCTGACGCGGGCTGCCACGTCGGCATAGCCGCGCAGGTCTTCGACGAAGGCACGGGTGTCGACGTCGGGCGCCGCGAAGTAGACCTGCCCGAGGCGCAGCCGCTGCCTGAGCGCGACGCGGGATTCGCCGTCGCGCGCGACGCCGAGCAGCGCCAGCCCGGGACTCGCGACCTGGGCCCCGGCGCTGTAGGCCAGCACGTCGATCTGGCTGGCCTTGGTGTTCTCGGCCAGCAGTTCCATCAGCCGTGCGAAGGGTGCCGCCGAGGCGGCCGCGTTGCGCACGTCGGTGGCGTAGCTCAGGAAGCTGCCCGCCGAGGGCCAGATGAAGCTCAGCACCACCATCCGGCGGCCGGTGAAGTGGCGGAACTGCGAGGCCTGCGCGGCAGCGCGCGGCACCACGTTGTTGGCGCCGTGCACGTAGACCACGAGCTCGCTGTTCGGGCTCGCGGCGAGCGCCTTGTTGACGTACGCGAAGAAGGCCTGCGCCTCGGGCGTGGTCTTGACCTTGTCGTCGGGGCCGAGGGTGGCCATCGGCTCGAGCTTCTCGAGCTTGACGATCGGGCGTTCGCCAGCGTCGGCGCTGGTGGACAGCGCGTGCAGTTCCTCCCAGCTGAGCTTCTCGTCACCGATGCGCACATGGGCCACGCCCATGCGCAGCCGCTCGCTCGGAAAGATCGTGTAGATCGGCTGCGGCACGTCGATCAGCAGACCGCGGTTGGTGGCGTAGAGCACCGGCACCTCGTTACCCTGCGCCAGCGGGCCGCCACTTTGGAAGGGGTCGATCTCGCCGGTCGTGAACTTCACCGGCGTCGGCATCAGCCGCACGGGCGTCTGGCAGCCGGCCAGCAGCGCGGCGAGCAGGCACAGGACGAGGAGGGATGCCTTGTTCTTCATCATGGCTTCGCGGCCGGGTTGAGCAGGCGACGCACGCGCTCGTAGAAATCCTGCGGGAAGGTCCAGTAGCGGGCGCCGCCATCGGTGGCCCGTGGCTCCAGTCCGCGCCCGGGTGGTGCTGCGTTTTGCAGGAACTGCGCCAGCACGTCGCTGCTGACCCAGGGATCGGCGAACCAGAAGTCGTGCGAGCGCTTGGGCAGGTTCGGGATGTCGTTCGGATCGACCTTGATGAGGTCGAAGCCGAGCCGCTGCGAAGCATCGACGAGGAACTGCGACTGCTCGCTGCTCAGCTCGGTCGGGTTCGGCCGCCCGGCGCGCGAGGCGCGGTTGGCGACCTGCGCGAACACCAGCACCGAGTCGTTGAGGTTGGCGGCGATGCTGACGCGCTCGGTGATGTCGACATAGGCATTCAGATCATCTACGGCGCGCCGGGTGTCGATGTCGGGCGCCGCGAAGTAGATCTGGCCGATGCGCCGGCGCTCGCGCAACTGCGCCCGGCTCTCGCCCGGGCGGGCCTGCGCCAGCTTCACCAGCGCCGGGCTCAGCACCTGGGCGCCGGCGCTGTAGCTGAGGATGTCGATCTTGCTGGCCCGGGTGTGCTCGGCCAGCAGGCCGATGAAGCGGGCGAAGGGCTCGACCGTCGCGGCCGCGTTGCCGACATCGGTGAAGTAGCGCACCAGCGAGCCGGCCGAGGGCCAGATGTAGGTGAGCACTACCATCCGCCGCCCGGTGAAGTGACGGAACTGCGCCGCCTGCGCCGCCGCCCGCGGCACCGTGTTGTTGGAGCCGTGCACGTAGACCAGCAGCTCGGTGCTCGGACTGGCGGCGATGGTCTGGTCGATCAGCCTGAAGAAGTCGAGCACCTCGGGCATCCTGGCCGGGTCGTCGCCGGCGCCGAGCACCGCGAGCTGGTCCAGGCGCTGCAGTTCGACCACCGGGCGCTCGTCGGCATCGGCGGTGGTCGACAGGCGGTGCAGCGTCTCCCAGTCGAGCGTGCCGTCGCCGATGCGCACATGGGCCACGCCCATGCGCAGCGTGTCGGTGGCCACGATCGTGTGCACCGGCTCGGGCCGCTCGACCAGCACGCCGCGGTTGGTGGTGTAGAGCACCGGCACGTCGGTGCCCTGCAGCTGTGGCCCGACCTTCTCGAAGGGATCGACCTCCCCGTTCTTGAAGGCCACCGGGGTCGGCATCAGCCGCACCGGCGTCTCGCAGCCGGCCAGCAGGCCCGCCAGTGGCAACAGCATCGACAGCAACGCCGCCAGGACGACCGGGCTTCTGAGTTCGGCAGAGGTGCTGGCTGGCTTCATCTTCGAGGTGGGTGCTTCGCTTCGATCGCCGCAGTCGACAAGCATACGGTCAGATCGGTGGCCGACGCCCCCGCGCGCCGGCGGCCGCTGCGGCACTTTCTAGAATCGGCGCATGTCCGAAGCCGTGCTCAACGTCGCCGCCTACAAGTTCGTGGCCCTGCCCGATGCCGCCGCGCTGCGCGAGCGCTGGCTCGCGCAGGCGCTGGCGCAAGGCCTCAAGGGCACGATCCTGGTGGCCGAGGAAGGCATCAACCTGTTCCTGGCCGGCGCGCCGGCGGCGGTGCGCGGCTTCGTCGCCGACGAGCTGCGCAGCGATGCGCGGCTGGCCGATCTCGAGGCCAAGGAGAGCTGGAGCGAGGCACCTCCCTTTGCCCGGCTCAAGGTCAAGCTCAAGCGCGAGATCATCCGCATGAACCACCCGACCGTGCAGCCGCAGGCCGGGCGCGCACCGGCGATCGATGCGCCCACGCTGGCACGCTGGCTCGATGCCGGCCGTGACGACGCCGGTCGCGAGGTGCTGATGCTCGACACCCGCAACGCCTTCGAGCTCGAGGCCGGCCGTTTTGCCGGCGCGATCGACTGGGGTATCGCGAAGTTCAGCGAGTTCCCGGCCGCGCTCGCGGCGCATGCCGAAGAGCTGCAGGGCAAGACCGTGGTGAGTTACTGCACCGGCGGCATCCGCTGCGAGAAGGCGGCACTGCTGATGCGGGAGCAGGGGCTCGAGCACACGCTGCAACTGGACGGCGGGATCCTGAAGTACTTCGAGCTGGTCGGGCATCGGCACTTCGACGGCGACTGCTTCGTCTTCGACGAGCGCATCGCGCTCGATCCGGGGCTGGCGCCGCGCGAATAGGCAGCACGAAAAAAAGCCCCGCGTCCCTGAGGTCGCGGGGCTGACAACAGGAGCCTGCGCCGGCATCGCCGGTGCGGGCCCATCCCTCCAGGATCTCTTGTCGCTCAGCGGAAGCTGTACTGCACGCTGCCGTAGAAGAAGCGACCGCGAACGTCGGTGTAGCTCGGGTCGAAGCCGGCGAGGAAGAAGTAGACCTGGTTCGAGGCCGGCGGGTTCTTGTCGAAGATGTTCTTGATCCCGGCGCGGAACTTCAGTGCCTTGCTCGCCTGGTAGCTGCCGCTCAGGTCCCACAGCTGGTACGACGGCACCTTGCGGTCGGAGCCGTCGGGCATCGGGTTCTGGTCGGTGTAGCCCGCGTAGAAGGTCTGGATCGCCGCCGCGCTGAACGGGCCGGCATCGACCGTCAAGCCGAGCGTGTGGCGCCAGCGCTGCACGACCTGGTCGCCGGCAAATCGGCCGACGCCATTGACGTACTCCGCGCCCTCGAAGTCCTGCGTCTTGTAGTCGAGCACGTAGGTGCCGTTGAGGAAGGCGCCGAGCCTGGCGTACTCGGTGGCGATGCCGCGCAGCTCGAGGCCGAGGTCGATGCCCGAGGTCTTGAGCGCACCGGCGTTGCGCAGGCGGCCGTCGATCTCGACGATCGGGCCCGGCAGGCCCGGGACGATCTCGGGGCCGCGGGTGATGTACTGCGCGTACCTGACCGGGTCGCTGAAGTACAGGCCTTCGGGCGAGACGATGGTGTTGGTCTTGCTGATGTTCCAGTAGTCCAGCGAACCGGTGAACATCGAGTTGGGCTCGAACACGAAGCCGGCCGAGAACTGCTTGCTCTCCTCGGGCTTCAGGTCAGTGGAGCCACCGACCTGCTTGTCGGGCTGCAGGCCGCAGTAGTCGGGCTCGAGACCCGGGTCGATCGCCACCGCCTGTGCGCAGTAGAAGTCGTCGTAGATGCCGTTGGTCTGGCCCAGGCGCGCCGGGGTGTAGAGGTCGGCCAGCGTCGGCGCCCGGAAGCCGGTACCGAACGAGCCGCGCACGACCACTTCCTTGGCCGGCGCCCAGCGCAGGCCCACCTTCGGGTTGGTGGTGCCGCCGACATCGCTGTAGCGGTCGTGGCGCAGCGCGAGCTGGGCCTCGAGCGACTTGAGCACCGGCAGGTTCAGCTCGGCAAAGACGGCATTGACCGTGCGGCTGCCGTCGAAGGCCTGCGCCGCGCCGTCGCCGCGGATCTGGCCGGCGGCCAGCAGCTCCGACGGGCGGAACTCTAGATCCTCGCGGCGCGACTCGAAGCCCAGCGCCAGTGCCGCCGAGCCGCCGTCCATCTGGAACAGCTCGCGCGAGGCCCGCACGTCGAAGGAGGTCGTCGAGCCCTTGCTCTTGCGGGCATCGTCGCGGATCTTGGTGGAGTTCAGCAGTTCGAGGCCGGCCTGGGTCGACGGGCCGAAGGGATTGATCGTGCCGGTGGCGAAGGCGGCGTTGAAGGTGTCGGTCTGGACGTAGCCATCGATGTAGGCATCGGTGACGCGGCTCTCGCTGTAGTTGAGCGCGGTGTTGTAGTCCCAGTCGGCCAGCGTGCCCTTGGCGCCGACGACGAAGCGGCCGGTGCGCGCGTCGACCTCGTTGGTTCGGCCACCCGCCTCGCTCAGGCGCATGCCCACGCGCAGCGCGCCGGTGTAGCCCGGGATCACGCCGGTCGGATAGTGCTGGCCGGTCGCCGGGTAGTCGAGGTTGGTGATCGTCAGCGCGCTGATGCGGTAGGTCGACTCGGTGCTGCTCAGCAGCACCTCGCCGAACAGCGTGTGGTCGTCGCCCAGCTTGAACTCGCCACGGCTGAGCAGCGAGAGCTTCTCCTGCTTCGGGAAGATCTCGGTGTCCTGCATGTAGTCGAACAGGCAGGCGTTGGGGCCGACGAAGCTGCCCGGCTCGTAGATGTTGGCCGGCGGGTTGCAGCCCGGCGCGCTCGGGTTGAAGCGGCCGCCGGTGGCGGTTGTGCTGCCGTCCGCGTTGACCCTAACCCTGCGAACGTTCGCCGGGAAGGTGTTCGAGCTGCCGACATCGAGGTTGATGTCGGGCTGATACACCGAGCCGATCCAGTCGCGCTGCGAGGAACGCAGCGCACCGGTGCGCGAGGCCTCGAGCACCGCGAACAGGTTGTAGCCATCCTTGTTGATGTCGCCGACGCCGCCCGATGCCGTGACGATGGTCTTGTCGGCACCGCCGTGCTGGGTGTCGCCGTAGTAGGCGTAGAGGTCGACGCCCTGGTAGTCCTGCCGCGTGATGAAGTTGATGACGCCGCCGATGGCGTCGGTGCCGTAGATGGCCGAGGCGCCGTCACGCAGCACTTCGACGCGCTGGATCGCGGCGGCCGGGATCGAGTTCAGGTCGACGCCGCTGGCGCCGCCGGGTGAAGCGAAGTTGGCGACACGGCGACCGTTGAGCAGCACCAGCGTGCTCGAGACGCCGATGCCGCGCAGGTTGGCGCCGTTGAAGCCGCGCTGGCCCGAAATGTCGCTGAAGCTGGCGCCGTCGGTGAGGTTGGCGGCGCTGGCGCTGACCTTGGTCAGCAGCTCGGCGGCGGTCGTCACGCCGGCCTTGTCGATCAGGTCGCGGCCGATGACGGTCACCGGCAGCGCGGTCTCGCCTTCGATGCGCTTGATGCTCGACCCGGTGATCTCCACGCGTTCGAGCTGCTGCTGGGAGTCCTGCGCAAGCGCGGGCAGCCCCAGGCTGGCGGCCAGCACGGCGACCGCGCCGGCTGCGGCGGTGCGGCGGAAGGTCGCCGGATTCTTGTGACGCACGGTGTTCATGTCTTGGGGAGCCCTTGAGTTGTGATGCCGGTAACGCGGCGTGAGAAAGTTCACTCGGAAATGGACCTGACCGGTCCGCCGTGGCTGGGCCGCGGCGGACACCCGGAGCGCACGCAATCCAGGCATGGGAGGCAGTCTGCGTGGAAACATCCGGCCACCGCCAGATTGCAAATACGCGACCGTCGCAATGCCGACAGCTTCCGTCGCAAAACTGAAAGCACGCGTCACATCGCCGTCACGGCCTTGCAGCAATGCGACATGCGCTTATGAATTGCCGTGGTGACGCAGACGCCGCCCCGCGGCAATGCCAAGATGCAGGTTGTGAATCATCGAGACGACATCGACACCCTGCCGCGCCTGACCCGCCGCGGCGCCTTCCGGCTTGCCGCCGGCGCGCTCGGTGGCGCGCTGGGCACCGGCGCCCGCGCGCAAGGCAGTGCAACGGCGACCTCGCAGCCGGGCATCGTGGTGCCGATCGGCGGCGCGCTCAAGTTCGACAACGCCGAGGTCTGGGCGCGCCTGGTGCAGCTCAGCGGCGGCCCCGGCGCACGCTGGCTCGTGCTTCCCACCGCCGGCGACTCGCCGCAACGCGCCGGCGAGCGCATCGCGCAGACGCTCGAGCAGGCCGGCGCCAAGGCGACGGTGCTGCCGGTGTCGCCGCGCTGGCCCGGGACCGAAGTGGCGCGCGCGGTGCGCGACCCGGCGCTGGTGGCCGAGGTGGCGCAGGCCGCCGGCGTCTACTTCGCCGGCGGCGCGCAGGAGCGCATCGTCGACGCGTTGCAGCCGGGCGGCCAGAGCACGCCGCTGCTCGACGCGATCCGGGCGCTCAAGGCGCGCGGCGGCATCGTCGCCGGCAGCAGCGCGGGCGCGGCCGTGATGAGCCGCACGATGTTCCGCGACGCGCAGGACAGTCTCGCCGTGCTCAAGTTCGGCGCCCGCATGGGCAAGGAGATCGACCGCGGCCTTGGCTTCGTCGGCGACGAGCTGTTCGTCGACCAGCATTTCCTCAAGCGCGGCCGCATCGGCCGCCTGCTGCCGGTGATGTGGCAGGAGGGCTTCAAGCTCGGCCTCGGCGTCGAGGAGAACTCGGGCGCGATCGTGCGCGGCTCGCAGATCGAGGCGATCGGCGCCAAGGGCGCGCTGCTGGTCGACCTGCGCGGCGCCAGCCACGACGCATCGCTCGGCGCCTTCAACCTCAAGGGCGTGCGCCTGACCTACCTCGACCGTGGCGACCGCCACGACCTGGGCACCGGCACCACGACGCCGAGCGAGATCAAGCAGCGCGACGCGGCGATCGACCCCAACTCGGCCGCCTTCAAGCCCTACTTCCCGCGCGCGCCCTTCTATGGCGACATGCTCGGCGACAACACCATCGTCAACGCGATGGGCAACCTGATCGACAACCGCGAGAGCGAGGCCTTCGGCCTGGCCTTCGACGGCCGCGCGCTGCGCCCCGGCGCGCCGGCGCAGCCGCCCGAGGCACGCGCCACGCTGGGCTTCGAGTTCCGCCTCTACCGCGGCCCCGACAGCCGCGGCTGGTTCACCGGCGCCTTCGGCGGCGAGGACTACACCGCGGTCAACCTCTACCTCGACGTCACGCCGGTGGAGATGGCCAAGCCGCTGTTCCGCCCGCTGGCGGCGGCCGGCCGTTGAGCCGCAACCCCAGGCCCATCCCAACCCGCGCGAACCCGCCATGCAACGACGCCACCTGCTCCCCACTGCCCTGGCCGCCCTGCTGCTGGCCGTCGGCGGCCAGACCCTTCTTGCCGCCGACGCGCCGGCCAGGAAGCTGCGCATCGGCGTCGAGGGCGGCTACCCGCCGTTCTCCGAGGTCGGGCCAGATGGCAAGCTCAAGGGCTTCGACATCGACATCGCCAATGCCCTGTGCGCGCAGATGAAGGTCGAGTGCACGCTGGTTCAGGGCACCTTCGACGCGATGATCCCCTCGCTGCAGGCGCGCAAGTTCGACGCCGTGATCGCCTCGATGTCGATCACGCCCGAACGCCAGAAGGCGGTGGCCTTCAGCAACAAGTACTACCAGACACCGGCGCGGCTGGTGGTCAAGACCGGCACCAGGCTCGACGTCACGCCCGAGGGCCTCAAGGGCAAGCGCATCGGCGTGCAGCGCTCGACGATCCACGACCGCTACGCCACCGACACCTTCAAGAGCGCCGAGATCGCGCGCTACGGCAAGCAGGACGAGGTCTTCCTCGACCTGGCCGCGGGCCGCATCGACGCGGTGCTGGCCGACTCGGTGGCGATCGACGTCGGCTTCCTGAAGACGCCGCAAGGCAAGGCCTTCAGCTTCACCGGACCGGTCTACGACGACCCGAAGTACTTCGGCATCGGCGCCGGCATCGCGCTGCGCAAGTCCGACACCGCGCTGCTCGCGCAGTTCAACGACGCGCTGCGCGCGATCCGCGCCGACGGCAGCTACAAGAAGATCCAGGACAGGTACTTCGCCTTCGACGTCTACGGCGATCCGAAGCTGGGCATCCTGGACGGGAAGCCCTGAGCATGCTTCACGGCTACCTGGGCTCGATCCTGGAGGGAGCGGGCCTCAGCCTCGCGGTCGCGCTGCTGTCGCTGCTGCTGGCCTGCACGCTGGGCCTGGTCGGCGCGCTCGCCAAGCTGTCGCGCTCGCGCATCGCGCAGCGCATCGCCGGGCTCTACACCACGCTGATCCGCGGCATCCCCGACTTGGTGCTGATGCTGCTGGTGTTCTACGGCGGCCAGCTGCTGGTCAACCGGATCGGCGAGCAGCTCGGCGCCGACTACATCGACATCGACCCCTTTGTTGCCGGCGTGCTGACGATCGGCTTCATCTACGGCGCCTACCTGACCGAGACCTTCCGCGGCGCCTTCCTCGCGCTGCCGGGCGGACAGCGCGAGGCGGGCCTGGCCTACGGTATGAGCCGCGGCCAAGTGCTGCGCCGCATCGAGCTGCCGCAGATGCTGCGCCACGCGCTGCCGGCGCTGTCGAACAACTGGCTGGTGCTGGTCAAGAGCACCGCGATCGTCTCGGTGATCGGCCTCAACGACATGATGACCCGCGCCGGCCAGGCCGCCGCCAGCACGCGCGAGCCTTTCCTGTTCTTCGCCGCGGTCGGGCTGATGTACCTCGCCATCACCACCGTCTCCGAACTCGGCTTCGCGGCGCTGCGCCGCCGCAGTTCGGTCGGCGTGCGCCACGGCAACTTCTGAGCGCGGCCGCCGATGAACTTCGACGTGATCCTGGAGAGCCTGCCGCTGTACGCCACCGGCGTGCTGACCACGCTGCGGCTGCTGGCGCTGTCGCTGCTGATCGGCGGGCTGCTCGCGCTGCCGCTGGCGGTGCTGCGCGTGATGCCGCAGCGCTGGGTGCACGGCCCGGTCTGGCTGTTCACCTACGTGATCCGCGGCACGCCGATGCTGGTGCAGCTGTTCATCATCTACTACGGCTTGGCCCAGTTCGAGTGGGTGCGCGCGAGTGCGCTCTGGCCCTGGCTGCAGTCGGCAAGCTTCTGCGCGATCGCCGCCTTCGCGATCAACACCTGCGCCTACACCACCGAGATCATCGCCGGCGCACTCAAGGCCACGCCGCATGGCGAGATCGAGGCCGCGCGCGCGATGGGCATGTCGCGCGGGCTGATGCTGCGCCGGGTGTTGCTGCCGGCGGCGCTGCGCCGCGCGCTGCCGGCCTACGGCAACGAGGCGGTGATGATGCTGCAGGCCACCTCGCTCGCCAGCGTCGTCACGCTGCTGGACATCACCGGCGTCGCGCGCGACGTCAACGCCCGCCACTACCTGCCCTTCGAGGCATTCATCACCGCCGGCCTGCTCTACCTCGTCATCACGCTGACGATGGTCAGCCTGCTCCACGCCGCCGAGAAGCGACTGCTCGTGCATCTGCGCCCGCGCGCTTGAAGGACCGCCACGCTCACTTCGTTCGCTGCCCCCCCGAGGGGGCCATGCCAGCCTTGGGACGGCCCGGCGCCCGGCGCTGACCCCACGACTCACCGCACCTCGCACTCGCTCCGCCAGCAATCCATGCAAATCCACCGCCATCCCCTGCTGTCCCAGTCCCTCGGCACGCACCGCGAGCTGGTCAGCTTTCACTACGGCACGCCGGACACCGGGCCGAAGGTCTACATCCAGGCCTCGCTGCATGCCGACGAGCTGCCCGGCATGCTGGTCGCGCACCACCTGCGCGAGCGCCTGGCCGCGCTCGAAGCCAAGGGCGCGCTGCGCGGCGAGGTCGTCGTCGTGCCGGTGGCCAATCCGCTCGGGCTGTCGCAGCGCGTGCTCGGCGGTGCCGCCGGCCGCTTCGACCTGCAGACCGGCGAGAACTTCAACCGCCACTACCCGAGCCTGGGCGATGCGGTTTGGGCCGAGGCCGGCGCGCTGCTCGGCAGCGATGCCGAGGTCAACGTGCAGCGCATCCGCGCGGCGCTGCGCGCCTGCGTCGTGCGCTTGCCGGCCGCGACCGAGCTGCAGTCGATGCGCCGCACCCTGCTGGCGCTGGCCTGTGATGCCGAGATCGTGCTCGACCTGCATTGCGACCACGAGGCGGTGCTGCATCTCTACACCGGCACCGCGCTCTGGCCACAGGCCGAGGCACTGGCACGCTGCCTTGGCGCCGAGGTCAGCTTGCTCGCCGCCGACTCCGGCGACCAGCCCTTCGACGAGGCCTGCTCGCAACTCTGGTGGGAGATCGCCGCGCGTGCCGGCACGCTCACCGCGGCCGACGGCCGGGCCCGCCCGGTGCCGCCAGCCTGCCTTGCCGCCACCGTCGAACTGCGCGGCGAGGCCGACGTGAGCCACGCCCAGGCGGCCTCCGACGCTCAGGCACTGCTCGACTTCCTGACCCACCGCCGCGTGATCGACGGCCTGCGCACCCCGCTGCCACCGCTCAGGCGCGAGCCCACGCCGCTGGCCGGCTCGGAGCCAGTCACCAGCCCGGTCAGCGGTGTGATCGCCTGGCACAAGGCACCCGGCGACTGGGTCGCGCGCGGCGAGACGGTGGCCGAGGTGATCGACCCGATCAGCGCCACCGTGACCCCGCTGACCAGCGCCACCGACGGCGTGCTCTACGCGCGCGAGAATCGCCGCTTCGCGGTGGCCGGCATGCGCCTGGCCAAGGTCGCCGGCACGCTGGCCACCCGTACCGGCAAGCTGCTGAGCGCCTGATCATGCTGGCCCCTGTCGCCCACCCTTCTTCGAGCGTCGCGATGACGGTCCACACGAGCCCGCCCCAACTCGCCGCTACCGACCTGCACAAGCGCTACGGCAAGCACGAGGTACTGCGCGGCGTCTCGCTCAGCGCGCAGCGCGGTGACGTGATCACGCTGGTCGGTTCCTCCGGCTCCGGCAAGAGCACCTTGCTGCGCTGCCTCAACCTGCTCGAACAGCCCAATGCGGGCACGCTGGCCATGGGCGACGAGACGCTGGCGCTGGTGCCCGACCGCGACGGCAGCCTCAAGGCTGCCGATGCGAAGCAGCTACAGCGCTGGCGCGCGCGGCTGGCGATGGTCTTCCAGGGCTTCAACCTCTGGGGCCACATGAACGTTCTCGAGAACGTGATCGAGGCGCCGGTGCATGTGCTCGGCAAGAGCAAGGCCGAGGCCGTGGAGCGCGCCGAAGCCCTGTTGGCGCGGGTCGGTGTTTCCCATCGCAAGTCGATGTACCCGGCCCACCTGTCCGGCGGCGAGCAGCAGCGGGTCGCGATCGCACGCGCGCTGGCGATGGATCCCGAGGTGATGCTGTTCGACGAACCGACCTCGGCGCTCGACCCGGAGCTGGTCGGCGAAGTGCTCAAGGTGATGCGTGACCTGGCCGCCGAGGGCCGCACGATGGTGGTCGTGACGCACGAGATGGGCTTCGCGCGCGAGGTCAGCAACCACACGATCTTCCTGCACCAGGGCCGCATCGAGGAACAGGGCGACCCGCGCGAGGTGTTGTCGCGTCCGCGCAGCGAGCGGCTGCAGCAGTTCCTCTCGGGCGGCTTGAAGTGACCCGCCCCGGAAGCGGCCTGCGGCCCTCTGCCACGCGCAGGATTCGCGGCGCTGACGGACTGGCGAAGCCGGATCCGCGCTGGCTGCCGACCGGCCCGTTTCGTTCCACAGTCGGGCGCTGAGGCGCTCAATCGCGCTGCTGCGGCCGCCGCGCATCATGAGGCAGCAACTCGTTGGCGTCCTGATGCTGCCGCGCGCGTCGATGCTCGCCGCCGGCGCGGTGCTCGACGTGCTCAACCACGCCAACGACGAGCTCGACATGCCGCTCTACCGCACGCGGCTCTTCGCGATCGAGGGCGAGTTCGTGGTCGGCGTCGGCGGCGCGGCGATGGTGAGCGAAGGCACCGTCGCGCAACTGCTGCGCGGCCAGCAGCTCGACCTGTTGCTGGTGCTGGCCGACACGCCACTGCCCGAGAACGGTTTCGAGGCGGTGCTCGACGCGCTGAACCAACAGGCCGCCGGCGGCGCCGTCATCGGTGGCGTCGGCACCGCTGCCTGGCTGCTGGCGCGAGCCGGGCTGCTCGACGGCCAGCGCGCCACGGTCCACTGGCCCTACACCGCGATCTTCGGCCAGCGCTTCGCGCGCATCGTGGTCAGCGACCACCTGTTCGAGCTCGGCGAGCGGCGCATCACCTGCGGCGGAGGCACTGCGGTGATCGACGCGTTGCTCGCCTGGCTGCAGGAGCGCCATGGCGAAGCCCTGGCTCAGTCACTCGCCAGCCAACTCGGCCTGGAACGCCTGCGCGGCGCCGGCGAACGCCAGCGCGTGCCGCTGGCCGCGCGCATCGGCGGCGGCCAGCCCAAGCTCGCCGAAGCCGTCTCGCTGATGGAGGCCAACCTCGGCGAGCCGCTGCCGACCGAGGAGATCGCGCAACTCGTGGGCGTCTCGCGGCGCCAGCTCGAGCGGCTGTTCAAGCAGCACCTCGACGCGCTGCCCTCGCGCTACTACCTCGAGCTGCGGCTGAACCATGCGCGCCGTCTGCTGCAGCAGACCAGCCAGTCGATCCTGCAGATCGGCCTCTCCTGCGGCTTCTCGAGCGGGCCGCATTTCTCGAGCGCCTACCGCAACAACTTCGGCATCACGCCACGCGAGCAGCGCAGCGGGCGTGCCGCGGCCCAGGTGCTGAGCACCACGAATCAAGAGGAGGACGCTCCCGATGAGCGCACGACTGCATCCTGAAGCAAGCGAAGCCGCGCGCTACGTGCTGCGCCCCGCCGGCCCCGGCGACCTGGCCGCGCTCGAGCGCATTGCCGCCGCGCGCGCGATCGGCATCAACTCGCTGCCCAGCGACAGCGCGCAGCTGCTCGACAAGCTCGAGCGCAGCGCCTTCTCGTTCGCCAGCGAGGACGAGGCCAGCGGCGAGGAGACCTACCTCTTCGTGCTGGTCGACACGCGCGACGGCGGCGTGGTTGGCTCGAGCGGCATTGCCGCCAGCGCCGGCTTCCACGACCGCTTCTACAGCTATCGCAACGAGTTCCTGGTCCAAGCCAGCCCCGAACTCGGCATCGTCAACAAGACCCACACGCTGCACCTGTGCCACGACCTCACCGGCGTGACGCTGCTGACCTCGTTCTGGATCGACCCCGCGCTCGAGGCCACGGCCTGGCCGCAGCTGCTGTCGCGCGCGCGCCTGCTCTACATCGCGGCGCACCGCGAGCGCTTTGCCGACCGCATCGCCGCCGAGAGCCCGGGCCTGTCCGACGAGCAGGGCCGCTGTGCCTTCTGGGACGCGGTCGGGCGGCGCTTCTTCGACATGGACTACCCGGCCGCCGAGCGCCTCACCGGCGGCCGCAGCAAGGCCTTCATCGCCGAGCTGATGCCGCAGGCACCGATCTACGTACCGCTGCTGCCCGAGGCCGCGCAGCTGGCGATCGGCCAGTTGCACCCGGTCAGCGAGCTGCCGTTCTCGATCCTGATCGACGAGGGCTTCGACGCCGACAGCTACATTGACATCTTCGACGGCGGCCCCACGGCGGAGGCGCGTTTCGAGATGCTGCGCACGGTGCGCCACCTCGGCGCGGCGCGCATCGCGGGCCTGATCGAGGTGCCGCTGCAGAGTGCCGGCAGGCCCGGCGCGGGCTGGGCCTTGCTGGCCAACGGCGGCGGCGAGGACTTTCGCGCAACGCTGGCGCCGATCGCGCGCAGCGCGCCTGGCGCGATCGACCTGGCGCCGGCAGCCGCCGCCACGCTGGTCCGCGTCAAGGGCGCGACGCTGCAATGGGCGCCCCTGTCGCCGCCTCGAATCGACCTCGGAGGGTCCTCATCATGATGCTTGCCCGCCCGGCCCTGGCCAGCGACGGCGCCGCCCTGCAGGATCTGCTCGCCCGCGGCCCGCTCTCCGAACGAACCGACCGCGCCCCGGCCCACCAGGGCAGCGTGGCCGACGTGGTCTGGCTGGTCGAAGACCAGCCCGGCGGCCGCGTGCTGGCCACCGCGCGCCTGGCTGCCGCACTCGGCCTCGACGCGCCGCGCTTCTTCTATCACGTCGGTTGCGTCGTGCACGCGGCGCGCGAGCTGCGGCTGTTCCATCGCCAGCGCACGCTGTTCCTGAGCAACGACTACACCGGCGCCAGCGAGTTGTGCGACGTGGCGCTGGAGACGCAGGACATCGCGCTACCCGAGCAGGCGCGCGCGCTCAACCTGCTGCTGCAGACCTTGCTGCTGTGGATCGCCGAGCATCGCGCGAGCTACGCCCACTCGCTGGTGCTCGCACTTCCCGGCGTGCGCGACGCCGGCGGCGGCTCGCCGTTCTGGCAGGGCCTCGGGCACCACTTCTACGGCGGCGACCCGAGCCAGGCGCTGAGCACCGAGGGTCGTGCTTGGAAGGGTCGCGTCGCGCCGCTGATGCCACGGCACCCGCTCTATGCCTCGTTCCTGCCGGCCGCGGCGCAGGCCGCGATCGCCCAGCCGCACTCGAGCGCACGGCCGCTGGTGGACGTGCTCGAGCACGAGGGCTTCCGCTACGGCCACCATGTCGACGTGGTCGACGCCGGGCCGGTGCTGGAAGCGGTGCCGGACGACCTGCGCAGCATCGGCACCAGCCTCAATGTGGAGTTGGTCGTGGCTGACGCGGTGGCGGCGGCCGAGGCGGTGTCGCACACGGTGCTGGCGACTGGCGCTCAACCGCGGGCGCTGCGGCTGCGCGCGGTGCTGGCGGCCGGTCGCCTGTTGGTCGGCAAGGAGGATGCCGGGCATCTGGGCCTCGCCAGCGGCGCCCGGGTGCGGGTGACGGGACGCTCGCAGCCCCCGGGTTAGCCCCGCCACCGCTTCGGCGCGAAGCAGGCATGTTTGCGCTGTCACAAGGTGATCGATCCTGACCCCCATCAGAATCGGCCCACGACGCAAGGAGAACAAGCCTGAACTCCGGCCTGCGCCCCGAAGCACCTTCAGAGTCGACGGCAGCACCCGCCGCGACGGCCACCTCCGGCCTGGCACGCTGGTTGCCGGTTGCCGGCTGGCTGCCGGCCATGCCGGCCGGCTCGGTGCGCGCGGACCTGGTGGCCGGCATCACGCTGGCCGCCTACCTGCTGCCGGCCGGCCTGGGCGACGCCTCGCTGGCCAACCTGCCACCCGAAGCCGGCCTCTATGCCTGCCTGTTCTCGGGCCTGCTGTTCTGGCTGTTCTGCGGCTCGCGCCACACCGCGATCACCGTCACGTCGGCGATCTCGATCCTGGTCGGCACCTCCCTCGGCACCCTGGCCGAGGGCGACGCCTCGCGCTTTGGCGCGCTGGCCGCCGCCACCGCGCTGATCGTCGCGCTGCTCGCCTTCCTGGCCTGGTGGGTGCGCGCCGGTGCGCTGGTGAACTTCATCTCCGAGACGGTGATGATCGGCTTCAAGACCGGCGTCGCGCTCTTCATCGCCAGCACCCAGTTGCCGAAGCTGTTCGGCTTCGGCGGCGGGCATGGCAGCTTCTGGGAGCGCATCGGCAGCTTCTTCTCGCACCTGGGACAGACCAATCCCACCGCGCTGGCGATGGGGGTGGCGGCCCTGGCCCTGCTGCTGGCCGGCAAGCGCTGGCTGCCCAACCGGCCGGTGGCGCTGGTGGTGGTGGTGGCCGGCGTGGTCGCGGCCGGCCTGATCGACGCCGGCGCGCACGGCGTCAAGCTGCTCGGCGCGATCCCGCAGGGCCTGCCGCCGATCGGGCTGCCGGCGGTGCACTGGAGCGACCTCAACGAGCTGCTGCCGCTGGCCGTCGCCTGCTTCATGCTCGCGGCGGTCGAGACCGTCGCCATCGGCCGCACCTTCGCGCTCAAGCATGGCTACCGGCTCGACGCCAACCAGGAGTTCCTCGGCCTGGCCGCGGCCAACCTCGGCGCCGGGCTCGGCCAGGGCTTTGCGGTCGCGGGCGGCATGTCGCAGTCGCTGGTCAACGAGAGCGGCGGCGCGCGCACGCCGCTGTCGGGCCTGGTCGCGGCGCTGATCGTGCTGGTCGTGGTGCTGTTCTTCTCGGACCTGCTGCGCAACCTGCCGCAGCCGGTGCTGGCGGCGATCGTGCTGGTCGCGGTGGCCGGGCTGTTCAAGCTCGAGGACATGCTGCGGCTGTGGCGCGTCGATCGCGGCGAGTTCCTGATCGCCGTCGCCGCGCTCGCCGGCGTGCTCGGCTCCGGCCTGCTGCGCGGCGTGATGATCGGCGCGCTGATCTCGCTGGTGATCCTGCTGCGCCGGGCCTCGACGCCGCATGTGGCGGTGCTGGGGCGCGTGCCCGGCACCGACCTGTTCGGCGACGTCGAGGCCAATCCGGAGAACGAGCGCATCGCCGGCGTCTTCGTGTTCCGCCCCGACGCCTCCCTGCTCTACTTCAACTGCGAGTTCCAGCGCGAGCGCTTCCTCGAACTGCTGGCGCAGGAGCCGGCACCGGTGAAGCTGGCGATCTGGAGCCTGTCCACCGGTGGCGTGGTGGACCTGGCCGGCGCCGAGACCCTGCTGCACCTGCGCGGCGAACTGGCGCGGCGCAACATCGAGTTCATGCTGGCCGACATCCATGGCCCGGTCCGCGCCAATCTGCGCGCGGCCGGGCTCGAAGCCCATTTCGGTTCGTTCGAGGCCAATGCCTCGGTCGCGACGATCCTGCGTGCGCGCGGACTCTGAAGCCGCCCGCTTCCCGATGCCCGCGACGGCGGGCCCCTCCACCCCGAAGGAGCAAGCACCATGTCCGACGAAGGCCACGATCACATCGAGAAGCGCTGGTCCAAGCACTTCGAGGAGATCGATCTGCAGATCGTCCAGCTGGCGACGATGTGCGACGTGAAGCTGCTCGATCCCGGCGTGGTCGAGCGCGTGCTGCACAACGACAGCACGGTCTGCGGCAGGAACAAGCCCGAGACCTTCGCCAAGCTGCGCGCGCTGCTGATGATGCATTACTCGTCGCAGGCCAAGGCCGTCGTGGCGCTGGGCGAGGAGGACGCGCTGCGCGTGGTCAGCGACACGCTGGACCGGCTGCGCGAGCGCATCGGCGGCCGCCTGGGCGGATCAGCCAGAACCTGAGCCCTCGCGGCTCGACAACACGAAGGAACACAGCCATGAAGACCGACAAGCGCAAGAAGGGCGAGCGCGTCGAAGCCGACGCGGTGGCCGCAACTGCGGGCACCGCGCGTGAGCCACTGTCACGCAGGGACTACGACAAGGCACTCAAGGAGTTGCACGTCGAACTCGTCAAGCTGCAGGAGTGGGTCCTGTACAAGGGCCTCAAGGTCTGCATCGTGTTCGAGGGTCGCGATGGCGCCGGCAAGGGCGGCACCATCAAGGCGCTGACCGATCGGGTCAGCCCGCGCGTGTTCCGCGTCGTGGCCCTGCCCGCCCCCAGCGAGCGCGAGAAGAGCCAGATGTACATCCAGCGCTACCTCGGGCACCTGCCGGCGGCCGGCGAGGTCGTGATCTTCGATCGCAGCTGGTACAACCGCGCCGGCGTCGAGCGGGTCATGGGCTTCTGCACCGACGAGCAGCTCCGCGGCTTCCTCGACACCGTCTCCCCGGTGGAGCGGGCGATCGTCAAGTCGGGCGTCATCCTGCTCAAGTTCTGGCTCGAGGTCGGCCCCGAGGAGCAGACCCGCCGGCTCAAGGACCGCATCGAGGACGGCCGCAAGCTCTGGAAGCTGTCGCCGATGGACCTGAAGTCCTACGGTCGCTGGGACGACTACACGCGCGCCCGCGACGACATGTTCAAGGCCAGCGACAGCGAATGGGCGCCGTGGCTCGCGGTGCACTCCGACGACAAGCGGCGGGCGCGACTGAACATCATCCACCACATCCTCGGCAGCATCGACTACAGGATGCCGCCGCGCGAGAAGATCGTGCTGCCCAGGCGCAAGGCGCCGCGCAGCAACCCCGAGGGCGAGCGTGCGATGCGCTTCATTGCCGAGCCGTTCTGAGCGCCGAGCCTGCGCCCGCCCGCGCACACGAGAAGTGGCCGTTGCTCGCCACGGGCGGGCGCAGCTCTGCACAACGTCGATCTGCCTCTCTGAGCCGACCTCGCGCCGGTAGCAAGCTGTAGAGCTCGATAGCTTGCCGCTGCGGTCCGTCGCCCGGTTTGTCTGCGGGAGGGACCTTGTCGGCTGACCTGGAATGCGGGGCGACGTACACGTCGATTGGCACGTCCGCAGCTGCAAGGCCACTTGACCGCCGATCCACGGCTGCATGAAGACCGCGGTCGACAAGGTCAAGAAGTGCAAGGGCCGCAGCCGCACGGGCAAGACGCATCTGGCAACCGCCATCGGCGTGGCCGGCATCACGCGGCACGGCCGGCGGGTGCGGAGCTGTTCGAGGGTGAATCTGATCAATGCGCCGGAGCAGGAGAAGGCGCAGGGAACACATCGGATCGACCCACCTGGGAGGTCCAGCATCCAGCCGTCAACCTACATAGTCGACTGGCTCTCGGGAAGATCTAGCTGCTGCATCACCGCCTACGAAATCGGCCGTTCCACGCCAGGCTCGCCGCTTGAGCGACCACCGTCTTCCCAGTCCACCCAATCCACTGCATGGGTCAGCAGATAGCTGCTGACGGCGGCACCGATTGTTGGAAAGAAGGCGTTTTCGCCAAGCTGCGCAAAGAGCCCGAATCGCTTCAGTTTGTCCTTGACGGGATCCTTCATCTCGGCGAAGCGCAACTCGATGCCGGACGCGTCCAAGGTTTCGACCAGCTCGGCGAGCATGTCGGCGGAGGTCACGTCCACACTGGTGACCGGTTCCGCCGCAACGGCCAGCCAGCGCACTGGCGTGGGCGATGCGGCCACTGCGTCCAGCGCACGGTCGTTGAACAACTCGGCGTTGGCGAAAAACAAGGGCGCATCCCAGCGAAACAGCACCAGGCCGGGGATGAGTCGGGCGTCGGGATAGCGCTTGATATCGTGGTAGCCCCTGACCCCCTCGGCGCGCCCCAGGACCGCGGAGTACGGGCGCCAGCCGTCCCACAGGAACTCGATGACGGCAATCACGATGGCCAGGACGATGCCCTCGATCGCGCCCAGCACGGCCACGCCGACCGTGCAGGCAATCGAGAGCCAGAACTCCCAGCGCTGGATGCGATAGATGCGTCGCAGGTCGGTGATCTCGATCAGGCCGATGGCCGATGCGATGACGACCGCCGCCAGCGCGCTGGTGGGGAGGTTGCGCAGCAGGTCCGGCGCCACCACCAGCAGCAGGGCCACGGCAAGCGCGCCGATGACTCCGGTCAACTGGGTTCTGGCGCCTGCCGCCTCGGCCACCGGCGTGCGAGACGAACTGCTGCTGATCGGAAAGCCCTGGAAGAATCCGGCGGCCAGGTTGGCGGCGCCAAGGCCCACCATCTCCTGGTTCGGGTCGACATAAGTTCGCGTGCGCGCCGCATAGACACGAGACAGCACGCTGGTGTCGGCGAAGGAGACGATGGCGACGGCGCAGCCACCGATCAGCACGGGAACGATGTCGGCGGTGGTGATCCACGGGATGGCGAAGCCTGGCAGGCCTTGCGGCAGCGAGCCGAGGACCGACACCCCGGCGCCTGCTGCAAGATCCAGCGTACCGACGACGATGGTCGCTCCGACCACCGCGATCAGGATGCCCGGCACGCGCTTGTGACTCTTGAGCAGCAGGATGACCGCCAGGGTGCCCGCGCCGACCATGAACGCGGCCGCGTTGGTCTTGCCATCCATCACCGCCGTGGCGATAGCCCACAAGTTTCTCAGCGGTCCGTCGCTTTCGATTGAAAAGCCGAACAGCTTTGGCAGTTGGCTGATCAAGACCGTCAGCGCGATGCCATTCATGTACCCATAGCGGATCGGCTTGGAGAGAAGTTCGGTGACGAAGCCCAGGCGCGCCACGCCGGCCAGGATGCACACCAGCCCGGAAACGACCGCCATCGCGCCCGCAAGGGCGACTGCGCGCAGCGGGTCGCCGCCGGACAGCGGCAGGACCACGGCGAGGATGACGGCGGCCAGCGAGGAGTCCGGCCCCAGCACCAGAATCCGACTGGGGCCGAACAAGGCATAGGCGAGCAACGGGACGATGGTGGCGTAAAGGCCGTAGATGCCGGGAAGGCCCGACGCCACCGCATAGGCGATGCCGACGGGCACCAGCATCGTGGTCAACACAAGTCCGGCCACGATGTCGTGCCGCAACCAAGCCCATTGGTACCCGCGCAGCGTGCGCAGCCCCGGCAGCCAGCGGCTCCAGCCGGTCCGATCTGCGGCCTGCGCCCGACGCGCAATTCGGCCCGGTTCCGGCGGGGGGGATGAAAGATCCGAATTGCTCACGGCACCGTGGCCGGATTCAACGAACGCGCTGCCGGGGATGACCACGCAACTCGACAAGCCCTTCGTCGACCAACCGGAGAAGCTGCTCCGCCATGCGTTGATCTTGCTGGTCCAGGAGGTCGAGCAGGTGTCTCAGCGGAGTTTCGCCGTTGACCAGTAGCAAGAGGCTGCGCGCTATCGGAGCCAAAGCCCGCTGATTGAAGACAACTTCTCGCTGGCCCGCAGTGGTCCGCGTGTACACGGCGTCGTCCCCCAGGTACTCATCAACCTGCTGTGTGTCGGGGCCGTTTGGATCGGCCTCGAGCGCCAGATCGACTGGCGCGGACATGCCTGCCTCGAAATACCTTGACCTGAACGTGGCTGCATGCACGATGGACCTCGTCAGTATGGAAGCTCGTCCCGAGTCGAACTATGCGCGCAGTTGGGGTGGAGCGATGCGGCGACAGCCTGGATTCGCTTGCGAGGCCCGACCAAGATCGGCGTTGTCAGTCCGAGCCGAGCCATCACGTCATTCCAAGGCCTTCAGCCGCCCAGCGCAATGATGACCGCCATGATGAGCGCCCCCATCAAGACCATCACCAGGCCGGTGCGCCACGGCTTCAGGCCGGCGTAGTGGCCCCAGCGGTTGCCGCAGAGGAAGAGCAGGGCGATCGCGATCGCCCCGGAGAGCCGATGGGCGGTCTGCAGGTCGGCGATGAACATGTACGGCAGCACCACCGGGAAGGTCGATGCGAAGACCAGCGCGAAGATGCCCGCGGCGCCCAGCAGATCGCGTCCGGTCAGCCGCACGCGATCGGCATCCCGCGGTAGTGGTTGGGCGACGATCCACAGCCGTACGCGCTCGAGTTCACCGGCGCCAAAGGCGGCCGAGGTCGGGCCGAGCGCGTGAGCGATCAGTCGATGGGCGTCCTCCGTGCGGTCGGCCTCGCGCACCTTGCGCGCGAGCAACGCCTGGCGGCCACGCTCCACCAGCTTTCGCAGCACATGCATCACACCGTCGACAAACCCCCAGGCCGCGTTGCAGGCGATCGCGGCGATCAGCATCGTGCGCACATCGGCACGGCCCGCCGAAGTCACGCTCAGCGTGCCGGTGAACGACAGCACCATGAAGAGCCCGAACAGGATCTCCGAATTGCGCTCGATCGGGTCGAGGATGCGGCTCTCGTCGAGCAGATCGAGGGGTTGTTGTGGCATGGCGTGCGTCGTTCCCTGTTGTCGGTCAGCGTGGTGCCGGGGCGTCGACAGCGTGGCCGGCGGGGGCGGGTCGCAAATCGAGATCGACGTGCACCACGCCGTCCTCGCGCGAGCTGCGCATCGGCAGGCCGCTGCGCTCGAACACCCTGAGCATCGCGCGGTTCCCGGCCAGCACCTCGGCGTCGAGGCGGGCAATGCCGTGCGTGCGGGCGATGCCTGCCAGCGCATCGAGCAACAGCCGGGCGAGGCCCTGGCCCTGGTAGTCCTCTTCGGTCATGAAGGCCACCTCCGCGCTGGCCAGGCCGTCGGGCCCCGGGTGTACGGCGTAGCTCGCGCCGGCGATGACGGTGTCCTCGTCGGCGGCCAGCGTCACCACGATCGCCGCGCCGCGCCGGCCGTCGCCGCCATGCAGGCGCTCGAGGTCGGCCGCGGCGAGCTGCTCCTTGAACGAGAAGAATCGCGTGTAGACGGACTCGCGTTCGAGCTTGCCGAAAGCGGCAATCACACGCCGGTCATCGTCGGCGCGCGCGGCGCGCACATGAACCGGCGTGCCGTCGCGCAGCACCGCCTGGCGGTCGTAGACAACGGCGTTTTCGTCCGGCATCGGCGGCTCCTCGTCCTTGCTGCAGTCTATCGCCGCCGCTGTTCGTGGCAGCCCCGCAGACGGCTGGCAACGCCGGTGTGTCTTGCCGCTCAGCTTGCCTCGTCCAGCAGCAGCCGATAGCCCACGCCCAGCTCGGTCAGCAGGTGGCGCGGTTGCGCCGCATCGACCTCGAGCTTGCGCCGCAGGTGGGCGACGACGATGCGCACGTAGTGGCCCTGGTCCTCGTAGGCCTTGCCCCAGACCTCGCGCAGCAGCTGGCGCTGGGTCACGACGCGGCCGGCGTTGGCGATCAGCACGCCGAGCAGGCGGTACTCGGTGGGTGTGAGATGCACCTCCTCGCCGCCATCGCCGCGCGTGATGCGGCGCGCGGCGAGATCGACCTGCACCTCGCCGAAGCGCACCAGCGCCGAGGCTTCGTCGCTCGCTCCTGAGCGCCGCCGCCGTAGTTGCGCGCGACTGCGCGCCAGCAACTCGGCAACGCCAAAGGGCTTGGAGAGGTAGTCGTCGGCACCGGCGTCGAGCGCGGCGACCTTGTCCTCCTCGCGCTCGCGCGCCGAGAGCACGAGCACCGGCACGCTGCTCCAGCCGCGCAGTTCGGTGATCAGGCCGAGGCCGTCGCCATCGGGCAGGCCGAGATCGAGCACCACCAGGTCGGGCCGCCGGGTACCAGCCTCGATCAGACCGCGCGCGCGCGTGGCGGCCTCGGCCACCTGCCAGCCCTCGGCTTCGAGCGCCAGGCGCACGAAGCGGCGGATCTGCTCGTCGTCCTCGACGATCAGCGCGGTGGGCTTGGCCTCGCTCATGAGATCGAGTGTGCCTCGGGCCATGCGGCGGGCGCGACACCCAGCGGCAGCCACAGGCTGAACAGCGCGCCGCCTTGCTCGCAACTGCGGCCCTCGAGCCGGCCGTCATGGGCCTCGACGATGGTCCGCGCGATCGACAGCCCGAGGCCGACGCCGGGCGCCGCGGCTTCGCTGGCACCGCGCGTGAAAGCCTCGAAGATCGCGCGCTCCTTGCCGGGTGGCAGTCCGGGGCCGTGGTCGCGCACGTCCAGACGCAGCCGCGCGCCGCCTTGCTCCAGCGCGGCCTCGATCTCGATCGGGCTGCCGTCCGGCGTGTACTTGACGGCGTTCTCGAGCAGGTTGGCGATCACCCGCTCGATCAGCAACGCGTCGATCTCGACCAGCGGCAAGGCCTCGGCCAGCCGCACCTCGACGCGACGACCATCGAGCACCGGCGCCAGCGAGCGGATCGCGCTGCCGATCACTTCCTCGATCGGCATCCAGGCCCGCTTGAGCCGCACGGCGCCGCCCTGGAGGCGTGCCATGTCGAGCAGGTTGTGGACCAGCGCGTGCATCTGGCGCGCGCCGGCGGCCAGGCCCTGCGCCATCTCGCGCTGGGCGCCGGCCAGCGGCGGGCTCGAGCCCTGCAGCGTCTCGGCAAGGCCGACGATGGACGTGAGCGGCGTGCGCAGGTCGTGCGAGAGCGCGGCCAGCAGCGAGTTGCGCAGGCGCTCGCCTTCCATCTGCAGCGAGGTGCGCGAGGCCACCTCCACATAGTGCAGGCGCTCGATGCTGATCGCCAGCAGCGAGGCGCAGGTCTCGAGCAGCTGGCGCTGCTCGGGGATCAGCAACCGGTCGGCGCGCCGCCGCGGCTGCAGCGCCAGCACGCCGCGCACCCGCATCGGCGCCTGCAGCGGCAGGTACAGCACCGCGCTGGCCGGCAGCGTGCCGGTTCCGGGGCCGGCCGGCTCGCCGCGGTCGAGGCACCAGCGGGCGATCTCCAGGTCCAGCGCCACCTCGGGGCCGGCGCCAAAGCGCAGTGGCGCATCGAGGCGGTCGGCCTCGTTCATCAGCAGCAGCGCGCCGGCGGCCTCGAACTCCGCCTCGAGAAAGCGGCCGGCGACCGCCGCCACCTGCTCCGGCATCAGCGCGGCCGTGAGCTCGCGCGACATCTCGTAGAGCGCCTGCGCGCGCGCCTCGCGCCGGCTCGCGACCCGGGCCTGGTAGGTCAGGCCGGCGGTGGTCTGGCCGATCACCAGCGCCACCAGCAGCATCACCGCAAAGGTCAGCAAGTACTGCACGTCGCTGACGGCGAACGAGAAGCGCGGCGGCACGAAGAAGAAGTCGAACACCGCCACACTGAGAAAGGCCGCCAGCACCGCCGGCCCGCGGCCGTAGCGCAGCGCGACGATGACCACCGCGAGCAGGAAGAACATCACCAGGTTGACCAGCTCGAACAGCGACAGCAGCGGCGTCGCGGCCAGTGCCGCCACGCCGCAGATGGCGGCGCTCTTGAGGTAGTCGATCGCAGGCGCCTGAAAGCCGCCTCCCCGCGGCGGCGCCTCGACCGCATCGGCAGCGGCACTGCCGGGCGCCAGCGCCACCTGCACCACGTCGACCTCGGGAGCGAGTTCACCGACGCGCTCGGCCAGTGTCGGCTGCCAGGGCCAGCGCCGGCGCGCGCTGCGACCGATCACCACGCGCGCCAGGTTGTGCTGGCGCGCGTAGCGCACCAGCGGCGCCGCCACATCGGCACCCGAGAGCGTGGCGGTCCTGGCGCCCAGTTCCTCGGCCAGCCGCAACACGCGCAGGATCGCGTCGCGCCGGGGCTGCGGCAGGCGCTGCAGCGCGGGCGTCTCGACGAACACCACATGCCACTCGATGTCGAGCTGTCCGGCCAGCCTGGCGCTGGCGCGCACGATCTTCTCGCCCTGCTCGCGCACCGGGCCGATGCAGGCCAGCAGCGCCTCGCGCGTCGGCCAGACCGCGCTGACGGAACGCTCGCTGCGGTAGCTGCGCATCTCGTCGTCGACGCGGTCGGCGGTGCGGCGCAGCGCCAGCTCGCGCAGCGCCAGCAGGTTGCCCTTGCGAAAGAAGTTGGCAACCGCGCTTTCGGCCTGCTGCGGCAGGTAGACCTTGCCCTCCTTGAGGCGCTGCAGCAGTTCGTCGGGCGGCAGGTCGACGACGACCACCTCGTCGGCCTCGTCGAAGACATGGTCCGGCACGGTCTCGTTGACCCGGATGCCGGTGATGCCGCTGACGATGTCGTTGAGGCTCTCGAGGTGCTGGACGTTCATCGTTGTCCAGACATCGATGCCGGCCGCGAGCAGCTCCTGCACGTCCTGCCAGCGCTTGGGGTGGCGCGAGCCGGCGACGTTGCTGTGCGCCAGCTCGTCGACCAGGATGAGCGCCGGCTTGCGGGCCAGCGCAGCGTCGAGGTCGAACTCCTCGAGCGTGCGCTCGCGGTAAGGCAGTGCACGGCGCGGCAAGACTTCGAGCCCGGCCACAAGCGCCTCGGTCTCGCGCCGCTTGTGGGTCTCGACCAGGCCGACCAGCACCTGCTCGCCCTGCGGCTGCAGCGCACGCGCCGCCGACAGCATCGCGTAGGTCTTGCCGACGCCGGCCGATGCGCCGAAAAAGATCTTGAGCCGTCCGCGCCTGGCATCGGCCTCCTGCGCCTGCACGCGTGCGAGCAGTGCGTCTGGGTCGGGGCGCTCGTCGGTCACAGCCATCCCGCGCGCCGAAACCGCCGCCACAACAACCCGCAGGTCAGCGCGATCAGCCCGAGCGCGAAGGGATAGCCCCAGCGCCACTTCAGTTCCGGCATCACGTCGAAGTTCATGCCCCAGATGCCGGCGAAGGCGGTCGCGACGGCGAAGATGCCGGCCCACGAGGCCAGGCGCTTGATGGTCTCGCCGTCCTCGATGGTCACCATGGACAGGTTGACCTGGATCGCGGTGCCGATCGTGTCGCGGATGCCGTCGAGCGCAGCGTTGATGCGCATCAGGTGGTCGGCCACGTCGCGAAAGTAATGCGTGGTGTTGCTGCACACCGCCGGTACCCGGCCGCCATGCAGCTTGCCGACGGCCTCGAGCAACGGCGCCACGGCATGGCGCAGCACGATCGCGCGGCGCTTGAGCGCGTAGAGCCGCTCGATGTTGGGCCGCGCGGTGCCGCGCGCGAAGATCTGGGCCTCGATCGACTCGAGTTCGGTCTCGAGCAGGTCGAGCTGCGGGAAGTAGCGGTCGACCACCGCATCCATCAGCGCATAGAACACGAAGCTCGAGCCGTGCGCCAGCAGCTCGGGCTCGCGCTCGGCGCGCGCCCGCACGCCGAGGAATCCGGCCGGGCTGTGGTTGCGCACCGAGAGCACGAAGTTGGGGCCGACGAAGACGTTGACCTCGCCCAACGGTGCATCGGCGACCGACACGTCGACCAGGTGCATCACCGCGAAGAGCTGGTCGCCGTACTCCTCGATCTTGGGCCGCTGGTGGCCGTGGCGGGCGTCTTCCACCGCCAGCGGGTGCAGGCCGAACTCGTGCTGCATCTCGTCGAGTTCGGCATCGGTGGCGTCGGCCAGCGCGACCCAGACGAATCGCCTGGGCTGATGCACATGCTCGCTGATCGCCTCGACCGGGATGTCGGCGAGCTTGCGGCCTTCTTCATAGACGACGCAATTGATCAGCATGGCTTGTCCCCTTCCGTGGCGGGACAGATGCTAGCGGGCCGGCAGTGCATCGAGCGCGAGATTGAGTTGCAGCACGTTGACGATCGGCTCGCCGAGGAACAGCCAGGGGCGCTCGGTGTGCTGCTCGACCAGCGCCTGGACCTGGGACAGCGGCAGCTTGCGCATGCGCGCCACGCGCGGCGCCTGCCAGTCGGCCGCGGCGCGGCTGATGTGCGGGTCGAGGCCGCTGGCCGAGGCGGTGACGAGGTCGATCGGCACGGCGGCGCTGTTGTCCGGATCGGCGGCGCGCAGCGCCTCGATGCGTGCCTTGACGTCATCGACCAGCGCCGGGTTCAGCGGACCCTTGTTGGAGCCGCTGGAGGCGCCGGCGTTGTTGGCCATCGGTCCGGTCGCCGAGGGGCGCGACCAGAAGTGCTTCGGGTCGCTGAACGACTGGCCGATCAGCGTGGAGCCGACCAGCTTGCCGTCGCGCTCGATCAGGCTGCCGTTGGCCTGGCTCGGAAACGCGAGCTGCGCAAGGCCGGTGACGGCCAGCGGGTAGAGCACGCCGGTGACGACGGTGAGCGTGGCAAACAGCACCAGCGCGGGACGAATCAGTGTCTTCATCTGGGTTTCCTCGATATCAGAACAGGCCGGCCGCACCGAGCAGCAGGTCGATCGCCTTGATGCCGATGAAGGGCACGATCACGCCGCCGGCACCAAACACCAGCAGGTTGCGGCGCAGCAGCGCGCTGGCGCCAATGGCGCGGTACCTGATGCCCCTGAGCGCGAGCGGGATCAGGAACACGATCACCAGTGCGTTGAAAATCACCGCCGACAGGATCGCGCTGCTCGGGCTGTTGAGACCCATCAGGTTGAGCGCGCCAAGCTGCGGATAGATCGTCACGAAGGCGGCCGGGATGATCGCGAAGTACTTGGCGATGTCGTTGGCCACCGAAAAGGTGGTCAGAGCGCCGCGCGTCATCAGCATCTGCTTGCCGGTCTCGACGATCTCGATCAGCTTGGTCGGATTGCTGTCGAGGTCGACCATGTTGCCGGCCTCCTTGGCGGCCTGGGTGC
This sequence comes from Rivibacter subsaxonicus, assembly GCF_004217215.1. Taxonomy (GTDB): domain Bacteria; phylum Pseudomonadota; class Gammaproteobacteria; order Burkholderiales; family Burkholderiaceae_C; genus Rivibacter; species Rivibacter subsaxonicus. The sequence continues at coordinate 693,520 of NZ_SHKP01000004.1, read as the reverse complement.
CCGAGTTCATCGCCACCGCGACGTCGGCCTGCGCGAGTGCCGGTGCGTCGTTGGTGCCGTCGCCGGTCATCGCGACCAGCCGGCCTTCGCTCTGGTGCGAGCGGATGAGCGATAACTTCTGCTCCGGCGTGGCCTCGGCCAGGTAGTCGTCGACGCCGGCCTCGGCGGCGATCGCCGCGGCGGTGAGCCGGTTGTCACCGGTGACCATCACGGTCTTGATGCCCATGCGGCGCAGCTCGGCAAAGCGCTCCTTGATGCCGCCCTTGACGATGTCCTTGAGCTCGATCACGCCGAGGACGCGGGCGCCCTTGGCATCGGCGTCGGCCACCACCAGCGGCGTGCTGCCGCGGCGGGCCACGTCGTCTATCTGCGTCTGCAGCGCGGCCGGCCAGGCGCCACCGAGCGCTTCCACATGCTTGCGGATCGCGTCACCGGCGCCCTTGTGCACCGTGCGGCCCGCGAGCGTGACGCCGCTCATGCGAGTCTGCGCGGTGAAGGCGATGAAGTGCGCACCCAGGCTTTGCAGGTCGCGCTCGCGCAGATTGAACTTCTGCTTGGCGAGCACCACGACGCTGCGGCCCTCGGGCGTCTCGTCGGCCAGCGAGGCCAGCTGCGCGGCGTCTGCCAGTTCGGCCTCGCTCACGCCGGGCGCCGGGATGAAGGCGCTGGCCTGGCGGTTGCCGAGGGTGATGGTGCCAGTCTTGTCGAGCAGCAGCACGTCGACGTCGCCGGCCGCCTCGACCGCGCGGCCCGAGGTGGCGATCACGTTGGCCGCCATCATCCGGCTCATGCCGGCCACGCCAATGGCCGACAGCAGGCCGGCGATGGTGGTCGGGATCAGGCACACCAGCAGCGCGACCAGCACGGTCAGCGAGACCGGTGAGCCGGCGCCCGCCACCTGAACGCTGAACAGCGAGAACGGCAGCAGCGTGACGGTGACGACCAGGAAGACCAGCGTCAGCGCCACCAGCAGGATCGTCAGCGCGATCTCGTTGGGAGTCTTCTTGCGCTTGGCGTTCTCGACCATCGCGATCATGCGGTCGACGAAGGTCTCGCCCGGGTTCACGTCGACGCGAACGACGATCCAGTCGCTCATCACGCGGGTGCCGCCGGTCACGGCCGAGAAGTCGCCGCCGCTCTCGCGGATCACCGGCGCCGACTCGCCGGTGATGGCGCTCTCGTCGACCGTGGCCACGCCCTCTATGACGGTGCCATCGGTGGGAATCAGCTCACCCGCCGCGACCAGCACGACGTCGCCCTTGCGCAGGTTGACGGCCTCGAGCATGTGCCACTCCGAGCCGAACTTCGGCTCCTTGAGCTTCTTGGCCCAGCTCTGCTTCTTCAGGCCGCGCAGCGAGGCCGCCTGCGCCTTGCTGCGACCCTCGGCCAGCGCCTCGGCGAAGTTGGCGAACAGCACCGTGAACCACAGCCACAGCGTCACCGCCAGCACGAAGCCGAAGGGCGCGTCGCCCTGGCCCCCGGCCGCCTGCACCGCCAGCGCGGTGGTGAACAGGCTGCCGACGTAGACCACGAACATCACCGGGTTGCGCCATTGCACGCGCGGGTCGAGCTTCCTGAAGGCATCGACCAGGGCCGGCTTCACCAGCGCCGGGTCGAACAGATTGAATGTCTTGCGAGTCATGATGTTTGACCTGGTATGGCTTAGAGCTTCGGCCAGAGGACGAGGTGCTCGATGACCGGGCCGAGTGCCAGCGCAGGCACGTAGTTGAGCAAGCCGACCAGCAGCACGGTGCCGATCAGCAGCACGACGAAAAGCGGGCCATGCGTCGGCATCGATCCCTCGGTGGCGGCGATGCGCTTCTTGGCCGCCAGCGAACCGGCGATCGCCAGCACCGGCACGATCACGCCGAAGCGGCCGAACCACATCGCAAGGCCGAGCAACCAGTTGTAGAACGGTGTGTTGGCGGACAGGCCGGCAAAGGCGCTGCCGTTGTTGTTGGCGGCACTGGACAGGGCGTAGAGGATCTCGCTGAAGCCATGGGCACCCGGGTTGGCGATGCCGGCGCGGCCGGCCTCGCTCATCACCGCGATCGCGGTGCCGGCCAGCACCAGCACCGGCGTGACGAGGATCGCGATCGAGACCATCTTCATCTCGGCCGCCTCGATCTTCTTGCCCAGGTACTCCGGCGTGCGGCCGATCATCAGCCCGGCCAGGAACACCGCCATGATCGCGAAGATCAGCATGCCGTAGAGGCCCGAGCCGACGCCGCCGAAGACCACCTCGCCCAGTTGCATCAGCACCAGCGGCACCGCGCCGCCGAGCGGGGTGAAGCTGTCGTGCATCGCGTTGACGGCGCCGCACGAGGCGGCGGTGGTGATGGTGGCAAACAGGCTGCTGGCGGCGATGCCGAAGCGGGCCTCCTTGCCTTCCATGTTGCCGCCGGGCTGCGTGAGCGAGGCCTGCTGGTCGGCGCCGGCTGCGGCGAGCAGCGGGTTGCCCTGCTGCTCGAAGTGCGTCGCACCGATGGCGAAGGCGGTGAACATGATCGCCATCGCCGCGAACACCGCCACGCCCTGGCGCCGGTCGCCGACCATCTGGCCGAAGGCAAAGCACAGCGCGCCCGGGATCGCGAAGATCGCCAGCATCTGGAAGAAGTTCGACAGCGCGTTCGGGTTCTCGTAGGGATGCGCCGAGTTGGCATTGAAGAAGCCGCCGCCGTTGGTGCCGAGCATCTTGATCGCCAGCTGCGAGGCGACCGGGCCCATCGCGAGCGTCTGCTCCTGGGTCTTCACTTCCTCGGTGACGGCGGCGCCGGCGGCGTCCTTCAGCGGCTGGCCCTCGGCGTCGAGCTTGGGCACCGAGTAGCTGAGCGTCTCGAGCGTGGTGACCGTCTCGTAGGGCTTGAAGTTCTGGATCACGCCCTGGCTGACGAAGAACAGCGCGAGCACGAAGCTGATCGGCAGCAGGATCCACAGCGTGGCTCGCGTCAGGTCGGCCCAGACGTTGCCGAGCGAGCCCGAGGACTTCGCTGCGAAGCCACGGATCAGCGCGATCACGACGACGATACCGGTGGCGGCCGAGAAGAAGTTCTGGCCTACCAGCGCCACCATCTGCGTCAGGTAGCTCATCGTGCTTTCGCCGCCGTAGCCCTGCCAGTTGGTGTTGGTGACGAAGCTGACCGCGGTGTTGAACGAGGAATCGGGCGACACCGCGCCGAAGCCCTGCGGGTTGAGCGGCAGCAAGCCTTGCAGCCGCTGCGCGCCGTAGACCAGCGCCAGGCCGAGCGCGTTGAACAGCAGCACGCCCAGCGCGTAGGGCTTCCAGCCCATGCCGGCCTCGGGGTCGATGCCAGCGAGCCTGAACAGCGCGCGCTCGACGGGCCTGACGAACTCGAGCCGGCCCTCCATGACGCACACGAGGTAGCGGCCGAGCGGCCACGAGACCGCGAGCACCGCGGCTGCAAATGCGACCAGCAGCATCCAGGCGGAAGCGTTCATCTCAGAACTCCTCCGCGCACAGCAGCGCGAACACGAGGTAGGCGCCGAGGCCGATGGCGACGATCGCCCCGATCACGTAGAGGGCGTCCATCACGCGCGCCCTCCCTTGCTCTTGATCAGCCGCTCGCAGCCGGCGATGGCCGCGCCCATAGCCGCCACCAGGGCGATCAGCGCGGCAATGAAGATGAAGTCCATGTGGTGAACCCTTCCGGGTCGGTGTTCCGATACGGAAGAGTCTGGCCACAAGGCCGTCAAGGCGGGGTAAAGGCGAAGCCGGCGGCCGTAAAGACGGCGTAACGGCGCGCGCTACTGCAACTCGCGCAGCACCGTCAGCGCGTCGGAGTGGAACTCGCGCAGGTAGAGGATCAGGATCACCGCGGCGGTGGCCACCACGAACACCAGCGGCGCGAAGAACCAGCCGATGGCCGCAAAGCTCAGGTAGTAGGCCCGCAGCCCGTCGTTGAAGGTCTCGGCGGCGAGGCCGATCATGCGGGCGGCCCGGTCGGCAAAGGCCTCGCGCACCGCTGCACCCGCCTCGCCAAGCGCCTCGATCTGGCGCGCCTCCGGCACCGAGGCCACGAGCTGCGCGCCGAAGGTGTACTGGCGCATGCTCCAGGTGAAGCGGAAGAAGGCGTAGGTGAAGATCGCCAGCATCAGCACCAGCTTGAGATCGAAGATCAGCGAGGTGGTGCGCGCGACGAACGGGATCTCGCGCACCAGTTCGGTCGCCTTGTCGGTGGTGCCGAGCACGGCCAGCAGGCCGCCGATGATCAGGATCGTGGTCGACGCAAAGAAGCTCGGGCTCGTCGACAGGTTCTGCAGCACCGAGCCATCGAGCATGCGCACGTCGCGGTAGGTGGCCTGCAGCATCCAGTCGCGACGCACCCGCTGCATGGTGCCCAGCAGCGATGGCTGCGTGGCGGCAGCCCGGTGGGCGAAACGCGCATAGCCGATCCAGGCGATGAAGAACCAGGCCAGCGCGGCCCAGTCGGCCCAGGGAAAGACGCGAACGATCGGGGTGACGTACTCCATGCCGCCACTTTAGCGGCGGCGCCGGCTGCGTTGTACGAGCTCAGGCCTTGCGCAGGGCGTTGCTCAGCCTGAGCAGCGCGGCAGCAACACCGTCCACGGACTGCTGTGCCTTGGCGTCGAGCAGCGCGCCATCGGGCCCGAAGGCCTCGCCGGCGCGGACCAGCGCGAACTGCTGCGGCACGATCAGCATGCCGATCGTCAGGCCCAGGAACTGACGCATCAGGTTGAGGCTGCGCAGGCCGCCGAGCGGCCCGGGCGAGCTCGACAGCAGCGCGCATGGCTTGCCGGCGCTCGCGCCGAGACCGGCCGGCGCGCTGCCCTCGGGCTTGAGGCGCGAGAGCCAGTCGAAGGCATTGATCACCAGCGGCGTCGGGAAGCCGTTGTACTCGGGCGTGACCAGCAGCATCGCGTCGTGCGCGAGCAGCGCGTCGCGCAGCGTGCGGGCGCCGTCGGGCACGCCGTGCGCGGCCTCGAGGTCGCCGTCGTAGATCGGCAGGCCGAGCGCGCGCAGGTCGAGTTGGGTGGTCTCGGCACCGGCCGCCGCGAGCGCGGCGGCGGCGACCTTGGCCAGCTTGACGCTGAACGCGCCTTCACGGGCGCTGCCCGCGATCACGAGCACCTTGCTGGCTGCAGCCATCGTCGCCTCCCGTTGCCTGAACGACCTGATGCTAGCCGGCGAAGTGCGCTGCCGTCTCGAGCAGCCGGCCGCCGAAGGCCTTGGCGGTGGCGATGTCGCCCGCGACCATCTCCTCGGGCGAGGCGTCCGACGGAGACACCGTCATCAGCCCGGCGAAGGAGCCGACGTAGTTGATGTCGTCGCGCGTGGCGGCCTTGCTGTTGTTCGGCATCAGCCCGGTGCCCACCCACAGCCCGCTGTGCTGCATGGCCAGCGTCATGAAGTAGTGCAGCGTCGAGTGCTTGTCGCCGTTCATCGTCGCCGAGTTGGTGAAGCCGGCGAAGAGCTTGTTCTTCCAGGCCTGGCGGAACCAGGGCTTGCTGCTGGCGTCGGCGAACTTCTTGAACTGCCAGCTCACCGTGCCCATGTAGGTCGGCGAGCCGAACACGATCATGTCGGCGGCAGCCAGTTGCTCCCAGCCAGCTTCGGGCAGGTTGCCCTCGGCATCGATCTTCAGCAGGCTGGCGCGGGCCGACTCGGCCACCGCCTCGGCAACCTTCTGCGTGTGGCCGTAGCCGGAGTGGTAGACAACGACGATCTTGGAACTGCTGGTCATGAAAGCTTTCTGCGTGAGAGGTTGAACGGGATTCAGGATGTGGCGGGATGGATCGGCGCGAGCTCGCCCATCTCGCCGCGCTGGAAGCGGCGGATCATGTCGTTGACCTCGGTCGGGCCGTTGCCGATGAAGGGGCCGCGCGCGGCCAGCGGCTCGCCGATCGGCGCGCCGGCCAGCAGCACCAGCTGCACGCCCTCAGGCCCGGCCGCCAGCCGCACGACATCGCCGGCGGCGTCGAAGCGCAGCGCATGCGGGCCATCGACCCGATGCCCGGCCAACGCACCGCGCGCGACGATGGCAAAGGCGCTGAAGGCACGCGGCAGCGGCACCTCGAGCGTCGCGTTGGCGCTGAGCGTGATGTCGAGCAGCGTCACCGGCGTGTGGGCGCCGAAGCGCACGCTGTGGCCGGCGAACTCGCCGAGCACCACGCGCACCCGCGCACCTTCGCGCTCGACCACGGCGATCTCGGCTGCGTCGCGGCTGAACGAGGCCGGCTCGGCGTTCTTGTTGGCGGCGGCCGAGTTGACGAAAACCTGCAGCCCGTGCGCGGCCCGGCCCGGGGTGCGCGGCGCCTCGTCGTGCATCGCGCCGCGGCCGGCCTGGAACCATTGCAGGCTGCCGGGTGCGATGAAGTTCTTCTCGCCGAGCGAGGTGCGGTTGAGCAGCCCGTCCGCGCTGTCCTCGAACAGGTAGCTCACCGCCGAGAAGCCGGCGTGCGGGTGCGGCGCGAAGACCGGCTGGCCGAGCTGGAAGTGATCGACCAGCACGAAGGGATCGAGCGCGCGCAGGTCGGCCGGGTGCAGCATCCAGGCGCCGCCGCCCGGGCCGAATTCATGCCAGGGCGTGGCGATCGGCTCGCTGATGCCACGCGCGGTGGCGGTCTGCGGCCGGGTCGGAAGTTCGAGTTGGTTCACTCTGGTCTCCTTGGGTTCAGCGAGCGAGATCGAAGACCAGCACCTCGGCCTGGTCGCCGTTCTCGATCATCAGTTGCGTTTCGCCATCGAGCATGGCCGCGTCACCGGCCTGCAGGCGCTGGCCGTTGATGTCGACCGCACCGCGCACCACGTGCACATAGGCCAGGCGCTTCGGATCGAGGTCGAGCCCGGCGCGCTCCTGGGCGCCGTCGAACAGCCCGGCGTAGAGGTTGGCGTCGGCATGGATCAGCACCGCGTCCTCGCGCGGCACGCGCGCCGCCACCAGCTTGAGCTGGCCGCGCTTGGACGCCGCATCGAAATGCTTCTGCTCGTAGCTCGGCTTGATGCCGCGGGTATGCGGCAGCAGCCAGATCTGCAGGAAATGCGTGGTCCTGTCGGGCGCGTGGTTGAACTCGCTGTGCATCACGCCGGTGCCGGCGCTCATGCGCTGCACGTCGCCGGGAACGATGCTTTCACCGTTGCCCATGTTGTCCTGGTGCGCGAGCGCGCCGTCGAGCACGTAGCTGACGATCTCCATGTCGCGATGGCCATGGGTGCCGAAGCCCCGGCCGGCGGCCACGCGGTCCTCGTTGATGACGCGCAGGTTGCCGAAGCCCATGTGGGCCGGGTCGTAGTAGTCGGCAAAGGAAAAGCTGTGATAGCTCTTGAGCCAGCCGTGGTCGGCATAGCCGCGTTCGGCGGAACGGCGCAGGGTGATCATGGTTCGATGCTCCTTGATGCTGCTGCTGGAGGCACGCGATCTCGCGCCTCGATGGATCCAATGTAGGCAGTGCTCGCCCGATGCAGGCAGAGGCGGCTTGAAGACCTCGTTCAAAGGCCTTGAAGGTCGCCCGATGCGATCTCTCCACCTCGGGGACAATTGCCGCCATGAGTTCCCTGCCGCTCGACCGCCGCAACGCGCTCACGCCCGAGGCGCTGGCGATGATGGACACGATCGCCCGCGCCGGCAGCTTTGCCGCGGCGGCGCGCGAGCTCGGCAAGGTGCCGTCGGCGCTGACCTACAGCGTGCGCCAGCTCGAGGACGCGCTCGACGTGCTGCTTTTCGACCGCAGTTCGCGCCAGGCCCGCCTCACCGCCGCCGGCGACGAGCTGCTGCGCGAGGGCCGGCGCCTGCTGGCCGAGGTCGACGCGGTCGCCAACCGGGTGCGGCGCGTGGCCACCGGCTGGGAGACCCAGCTGACGATCGCGCTCGACACCATCCTCGCTCCGCGCGCGGTCTTCGAGCTGATCGAGGCCTTCTACGCGCTGCGCGTCACCACCAGCGCCAGCGAGCAACCCGAGCCACCACCGACCCGGCTGCGGCTGCGCCACGAGGTGCTCAGCGGCACCTGGGAGGCGCTACTGACCGGCGAGGCCGATCTCGCGATCGGCGGCGCCGGCTTCGGCGATGCCTCGCCCGGCATCGAATGCCTGCCGCTCGGTGACATCGACCTGCAGTTCGCGGTCGCGCCGCACCACCCGCTGGCCAAGCTGCCCGAACCGCTGACGCCGGAGCTGATCGCGCGCCACCGCATCGTCGCGATCGCCGACAGCGCGCACCGGCTGGCGCCGCTGACCGTCGGCGTGCAGCCCGGCCAGGACGTGCTGACCGTGCCCTCGCTGGCGGCCAAGCTCGAGGCGCAGCTGCGCGGTCTCGGCTGCGGCTCGATGCCCGAGCCGCTGCTGCGCCGCCATGTCGCGGCCGGCCGCCTGGTGCTCAAGACCACCACGCTGCCGCCGCGCGCGATCACGCTGCACTACGCCTGGCGCGAGGGCAACGGCGCCATGCCCGGCCTGGCGCTGGCCTGGTGGCTCGATCAGCTCAAGAGCCCGACGACCCGCCGCGCGCTGCTCGAACAGCACGAGGGACTGGTGTTGTGAGGTAGTTCACGGCCCGAGCGACGCGCACGCCGAACGCTGCGCCAGACTTGCGGCACCAAGCACCGTCCCGCCTTTCGCCTCCTTCGCCGCTTCATGAAATCCCGTCAATTGATCGCCGCCACCGCCCTCGCTCTTGCCGGTTCGCTGCCGGCCCATGCCGCCGCCCCGGCCGCCACCGACGATCCGCACCTGTGGCTCGAGGAAGTGCAGGACGCGCGCGCGCTGCAATGGGTGCGCGAGCGCAATGCCGTCACCGAGAAGCGCATCGGCGCCGAGCCCGGTTTCGCCAAGCTGCAGCAGGACCTGCTCGAGGTGCTCGACTCGCGCTCGCGCATTCCGGCCATCCAGCGCATTGGCGACGAGGTCTACAACCTCTGGCAGGACGACAAGAACCGGCGCGGCCTGTGGCGCCGCACCACGCTGGCCGAGTTTTCCAAGTCGGAGCCGATCTGGGAGACCGTGCTCGACCTCGACGCGCTCGGCGCCAAGGAAGGCGTCAACTGGACCTGGGGCGGCGTGAGCTGCCTGGCACCCGAGTACAAGCGCTGCCTGGTGCGCCTGTCGCGCGGCGGCGCCGACGCGGTCGAGGTGCGCGAGTTCGCGCTGCGCGACAAGCGCTTCGTCGAAGGCGGCTTCAGGCTGCCCGAGGCCAAGAGCTTCGCGAGCTGGATCGACGCCGACCACATCTTCGTCGGCACCGACTTCGGCGCCGGCTCGATGACCTCCTCCGGCTACCCGCGCGTCATCAAGCGCTGGCAGCGCGGCACGCCGCTGGCCGCGGCCAAGCCGGTCTTCGAGGGCAAGGCCACCGACACCTGGACCGGCGTCGATGTCGACATCCGCCCCGGCCGCACCACCGTGGCCTTCCAGCGCGCGCCCGGCTTCTTCAGCAGCGAGTGGTTCGTCGAGCGCAGCGGCAAGCTGGTGCGGCTCGACAAGCAGGAAGACGCCAACGTCCAGATCGACGGCGATCGCTTCTTCCTCAAGCTGCGCAGCGACTGGCAACTCGGCAAGCGGCAGTACAAGGCCGGTTCGCTGCTGGTGGCCAACATCGACGACTGGCTCGCGGGCAAGCGCCAACCGCTCGTGCTGTTCGAACCGACACCGGCCCGCTCGCTGGTCGGCTTCGTCGCCACCGGCTCGAGCGTGCTGCTGAACCTGCTCGACGACGTGAAGACCCGCGTCGAGCGCGTGCGCGTGCACGACGGCAAGCTGCTGCGCGAGGCGGTGGCCCTGCCGGGCGCGGCCGGCAGCGCCGGCCTGGTGGCGCTGCACGACCCGGCGCTCGGCGCCAGCGAGCCGCTGGCCGAGCGCTACCTGCTGAGCTACACCGACTTCACGACGCCGACCTCGCTCTGGCTCGGCGACACCGCCGGCAACGCCGAGCCCTTCAAGCTCAAGCAGGTCGAGAGCTTCTTCGACGCCGCCGGCGTGACGGTCGAGCAGGCCTTCGTCGGCTCGAAGGACGGCACCCGCATCCCCTACTTCATCGTGCGCCCCAAGGGCGGCAACAGCGGCCCGCAACCGACCCTGCTCTACGGCTACGGCGGCTTCGAGATCCCGATGCTGCCGGCCTACTCGGGCGCGATCGGCCGCGCCTGGCTGCAGCGCGGCGGCACCTACGTGCTGGCCAACCTGCGCGGCGGCGGCGAGTACGGCCCGCGCTGGCACCAGTCGGCGATCCTCGGCGCCAAGCAGCGCAGCTATGACGACTTCGCGGCCATCGCCGAAGACCTCGTCAAGCGCGGCGTGACGACGCCGAAGCAGCTCGGCATCCGCGGCGGCAGCAACGGCGGGCTGCTGACCGGCGCCACCTTCGTGCAGCGGCCCGAGCTCTTCGGCGCGGTGATCTCGGCGGTGCCGCTGCTCGACATGCGCCGCTATCACAAGCTGCTCGCCGGCGCCTCGTGGATGGCCGAATACGGCAACCCCGACCAGCCGGCCGAGTGGAGCTTCATCTCGCAGTACAGCCCGTACCAGAACGTCAAGCCGGGCCAGAAGTACCCGGCGGTGCTGTTCACCACCTCGACCCGCGACGACCGCGTCCACCCCGGCCATGCCCGCAAGATGATGGCGCGCATGCTGGAGCAGGGCTACGCCGAGGGCGAGCAGGTCTTCTACTACGAGAACATCGAAGGCGGCCACGGCGGCGCGGCCGACAACGCGCAGCGCGCGCACCTGCTGGCGCTGGAGTACGGCTTCCTGTGGCAGCAGCTCGCCGGCGGCAACAAGGCAGCGCACGCGCAGCGCTGAACGGTTCTCGGGAATGGCCTACGTCGGCCGCTTCGCGCCCTCGCCGACCGGCCCGCTGCACGCCGGCTCGCTGGTGGCGGCGCTGGCGAGCTGGCTCGACGCCCGCGCGCACCGCGGAACCTGGCTGGTGCGCATCGAGGATGTCGATGCGCCGCGCTGCGTGCCCGGCGCCGATGACGAGATCCTGCGTCAGCTGGGCCGGCTCGGGCTCGTCCCCGATGCGCCGCCGCAGTGGCAGAGCCGGCGCGGCGCGCTCTACGAGACCGCACTGGCCCGCCTCGTGGCCGACGGCAGCGCCTACGGCTGCGCCTGCACCCGGCTCGACATCGCCGCGTTCTGGCTGGCGCAGGGCCAGGACCGGGCGCGCCATGCCGAACTGGTCTACCCCGGCACCTGCCGACCCGAGCGCGGCGGCCTCGGCGCGCGCACGGCGCGCGCCTGGCGGCTGCGGCTGCCCGACGCGTCGGTGGTCGACTGGCACGACCGCCGCCTCGGACCGCAACACCAGGACGTGAACGCCGAGGTCGGCGACTTCGTGCTGCGGCGCGCCGACGGCCTCTGGGCCTACCAGCTCGCGGTGGTGGTCGACGATGCCGAGCAGGGCATCAGCCACGTCGTTCGCGGCGAAGACCTCGCCGACAACACCGCGCGCCAGATCCTGCTGCAGCGCGCGCTCGACCTGCCCACGCCGAGCTACCTGCACTCACCGCTGGTGCTGGCCGTCGATGGCCAGAAGCTGAGCAAGCAGAACGGCGCGCAGGCACTCGATCTGGACGATCCGCAGGCTGCGCTGCAGACCGCGGGCGCGGTGCTCGGGCTGCAGTTCGAGCGTCGCGCCGGCACGCAGATCGGCGACTGGCTCGCGGCCGCCACCCACGCATGGGCGGCCCGCGTGAACGAGGAAGCCAGGTCATGAGAAAGCACGGACGCATCGTGCGCTGGGAGAGCGAACGCGGCTTCGGCTTCATCCGCTCCGACGATGCCGCCGATGCGCAGGAGGCCTTTGTCCACGTGCGCGAACTGCGCCACGGCATGCGGCCGGAGGTCGGCCAGCGCGTGGTCTACGACGAGATCCATCTGGGCGGCCGCGGTCCACGCGCAGTGGCGGTCGTTGCAGCCGACATCGCTTCAGCCGGGCAGAGCCCGAAGCGGCCGCCCGCACTCCACGCCACGGCGTCGGTCGCTGTGGCGCGGCCACCGCAGCGCGGCACGCCGCGTCGACCCGCAGCCGGCCCGCGCGAGCCTGGTGCCACGGTTCTGATCGGCTTGCCACTGATCGTGGTCTATGCCGGCGTGCTGCTATGGGCAGCTGCCAGCGGCCGGCTGCCCCTGATGGTGCCGCTCCTCGTACTGCTGCTGAGTGGCGTCACCTTCTTTGTCTACTGGCAGGACAAGTACGCGGCGAGCCAGAGACGCTGGCGCACGCGCGAGGACACCTTGCACGCCTTCGCGCTGTTCGGCGGCTGGCCCGGGGCCTGGCTGGCGCAGCTGCTGCTGCGCCACAAGTCGCGCAAGGCCTCGTTCCTAACGGCCTTCTGGATCACGGTCTTCGTCCACTGCGCAGCGCTTGGAGCGCTGCTGTGGCTGGCTCCGGACGGGAGCCGGTGGTGGCACTGAGCACGGCTTCCCGCGAGCCTCCAACCGCCCGCGAGTGAAGTCGGGCGGGCCACCTGCGGCCGTCCAACGGCAGAACCATGCCTTCAAAGTAGGTGCCTGGTAGCTCAGACGGCCGCCAGCGGCCAGCCGAGCCAGCAGAATGGGGCGCAGGTCATCGCCCTGCGTGCCACCGGCGGCGCAGTCGGAGCATGGCCACCACCCCAGCAGGAAGGCGCGGCTCATGACACGACAGGGCTTCCCCCGGCGCGCGGGCTGACGCCGATGGCCAGCCACCCCGGTGCCACCGAGACGCTCAACGGCCTGCAATACCTGCGCGGCATCGCCGCGCTGATGGTGGCGGCGCACCATGCGCGCACCCTGCTGCCGCCACTCGAGCACTGGGACAGCGTGGGCGCTGCCGGCGTCGACATCTTCTTCGTCATCAGCGGCTACGTGATGGCCTACAGCTCGCAGCGCGTCGGCCGCGACCTGGGCGAGCGCGGCTGGCTGGCGCGCGACTTCCTGCTCAAGCGCTTCATCCGCGTCGTGCCGCTGTACTGGCTGGCGCTGCTGTGGACGATCCGGCCCGAGGCCGCCACGCTGCTGGCCCAGCCCGGCACCTGGCTCGATTTCCTTTTCGTGCCGCGCCCGAGCCCGACCCATCCGGGCCAGGTCTGGCCGCGCTTCGTGCCCGGCTGGACCATCAACTACGAGGTCTTCTTCTACCTGCTCCTCGGCGTCGGCATCCTGTTCGGCTCGGCGCGCAACGCGCTGGTCTGCGCCGCACTGGCCGGGCTGGTGATGGCCGGGCAGTTGCTGGCACCGAGTTCGGCGCCGGGGCGCTTCTACACCAATGGCGTGGTGCTCGAGTTCGGCTTCGGCATCCTGCTGTTCGAGATCGACCGGCGCTGGAACGGTCTGGCCGTGCCGCGCCCGCTGCTGACCCTGCTGCTCGCGGCGGGCGCCTTCGCGCTGTGGTGGCACGCGAACCTGCCGAGCGCCATCTCGCTGGGCCTGCCGGCGGCGCTGATCGTCTGGAGCACGCTGCGCCTGGCACAGGGCACCGAGATCAAGTGGCTGCTGCGGCTGGGGGCCGCCTCCTACTCGATCTACCTGTTCCACCTGGCCTCGTACAAGGGCCTGCGCAAGGCCCTGAACCTGCTGCCGGAGCCGCTCACCAGCGTGCCGCTGGTCATCGTGATCGCCTGCCTGACGGCGACGCTGGCCGGGCTGCTGATCCACCACTGGGTCGAGACACCGGTGCTGGAGTTGCTGCGCCGGCGCCTGCTGCCGGAGCGCCGGGCGGCGAGGGGCCGGCCACTGGCGACGGTCGACCCGTAGTCGAATACCCCCGCATGCGCCGCGCGCCCAGCGCGAAAAATACGGCATTTGCTGAATCAGGCATCTCGTCGGACCCCGTTCCGGCACCTACGCGCCTGATTGATCGCCCGCTCGGAACCGCGGCCTGCCCGCGCAGCCTTCCAGCAGTACCCGGATCGACGCCTATCGCTCACGAAGGCATCGCTCAGCAGTACCGGCCGATGCTTCCATCTCGAGTACCGCCGCGGCGCGCACCAGCGCCGCAGAAGTGTGTACCGGCCACGCCCCACGAAGGCTGGCCGTGGAATCCTGTCCAACAACGAGGAGACAAGAGATGAGCATGCTGATTGCACTGACCATTTCCATCGGCCTGCTGGCGGTGGTGGCGACCTGGGTGTTCCTGGGGCCGCTGGCGGCACTGAACTTCCAGATCTGGCAGGCCTTCATTGCCTGGGCCTGCTATTTCCATTGCGGCGGCAAGCCCGAGAGCGCGACCAAGACGGTGGTCTGCATGAGCTTCGGCGCGCTGGTCGGCGCGCTGTCGGTGATGCTCGCGGGCCAGCTCGGCGCGCTCGGCGGACTCGCCGCGCCGGTCGCGGTAGGCATCGGCGCCGCGGTGATCGTGCTGGCGGCACACCTGCCGATCCTCTCGACGATCCCGGCCTGCGTCTACGGCTTCGCGTCGGTGGCCGGGCTGATCCTGCTCAAGGGCACCGCCCCGCTCGACGCGCTGCTGCCGACCATCGGCTCGATCATCCTTGGCGCCGGCTTCGGCTGGGCCTCGGAGACCCTCGCCGGCAAGCTCGCCAAGAAGAGCTGAGCACGGGCTCCAGCGACTCGGGCGGCGCCGGCTCCGGCGCCGCCTCGATCGCGCGGCCGCAGCCGGCCACAGCGACAACTACAACGCGAGCAGGTGCTCGCGGTAGTAGATCAACTCGTCGATCGATTCGTGGATGTCGGCCAGCGCGGTATGCGCCTGGCGCTTCTTGAAGCCATCCATCACCTGCGGCTTCCAGCGCTTGCCGAGTTCCTTGAGCGTCGAGACATCGAGGTTGCGGTAGTGGAAGAAGGCTTCCAGCAGCGGCATGTCCTTGGCCAGGAAGCGGCGGTCCTGGCAGATCGTGTTGCCGCACATCGGCGAGATGCGCTTGCCCACGTACTGGGCCAGAAACTCGATCGTCGCCGCCTCGGCCTGCGCCTCGGAGACGGTCGAGGCCTTGACCCGCTCGATCAGCCCGCTGCGGCCGTGGGTGCCCTTGTTCCAGGCGTCCATGCCGTCGAGCACCGCGTCGCTCTGGTGGATCGCGAACACCGGGCCTTCGATGCGCAGCGTGAGCTGCGGATCGGTCACGACCACCGCGATCTCGATGATGCGGTCATTCACAGGGTCGAGGCCGGTCATCTCGAGGTCGATCCAGACCAGGTTCTGGTCGCTCTTCTTGAGCACGGGCGGGATGGCTTCGGCAACGGTCATGGTGATCCTTCCTGAAGCCTGCGATTGTCGGCGAACCGTACACTGAGCCCCCATGCAAAACCTCTCCCTGGCCGCGCAGGCGCTGAGCCTGCTGTTCGCGGCCTGTCTCGTGGCCTCGCTGGCCATCAAGTTCTGGCTCGCGAGCCGCCAGATCCGCCACGTGGCGCGCCATCGCGACGCGGTACCGGCCGCCTTTGCCGGCTTCGTCAGCCTCGCCGCCCACCAGCGCGCGGCCGACTACACGATCGCCAAGCTGCGCTTCGGGCTGGTCAGCACCGCCATCGGCACCGCCGTGCTGCTGGGCTGGACGATGCTCGGCGGGCTCGAAGCGCTCAACGTCTGGCTGCGCAACACCACGCTGCCGGCGCTCGGCCCGCTCGGCTATCAGCTGGCACTGCTCGGCGCCTTCGCGCTGATCTCGGCGTTGATCGACCTGCCGCTCGAGGCCTGGAGCACTTTCAGGCTCGAACAGGCGCATGGTTTCAACCGCACGAGCCCGGGCCTGTGGCTGGCCGACCAGGCCAAGGGGCTGCTGGTCGGCGTGCTGCTCGGGCTTCCGATCGCCGCGCTGATCCTGTGGCTGATGGGCAGCACCGGCCCGCTCTGGTGGCTCTGGGCCTGGCTGGCGTGGATCGCCTTCAACCTGCTGGTGCTGGTGCTCTACCCCACCGTCATCGCGCCGCTGTTCAACAAGTTCAAGCCGCTCGAGGACGAATCGCTCAAGGCCAGCGTCGAGGCGCTGATGGCGCGCTGCGGCTTTGCCGCCAAGGGCTTTTTCGTAATGGACGGCAGCCGCCGCTCGGCCCATGCCAACGCCTACTTCACCGGCCTGGGCCCGGCCAAGCGGGTGGTGTTCTTCGACACGCTGCTGAGCAAGCTGACGGTGCCCGAGGTCGAGGCGGTGCTGGCGCACGAACTGGGCCACTTCAAGCATCGCCATGTGCTCAAGCGCATCGTCGCGATGTTCGCGCTCTCGGGCCTTGGCTTCTGGCTGATCGGCTGGCTGGCGCAGCAGTTCTGGTTCTACCTCGGCCTCGGCGCGGTGCCGGCGCTCGACGCGCCGAACGATGCGCTGGCGCTGCTGCTGTTCATGCTGGCCGGGCCGGTATTCATGTTCTTTGTCTCGCCGCTGTTTGCCGCACTCTCCCGCAAACAGGAATACGAGGCCGATGCCTACGCCAGCGCGCAGACCAGCGCGCAGGAGCTGTCGGCGGCGCTGCTGAAGCTGTACGAGGACAACGCGTCGACGCTGACGCCGGATCGGCTGTATGTGCGTTTTTATTACTCGCATCCGCCGGCGATTGAGCGGTTGAAGGCGATGAATGCGTTGCCGGATGCGGCCTAGCGACACGCTAGAAGGCAGAACGCTTGCTGCTGTGAGTCAAAGCCCCCCAGTTCCTCTGCCATTCTCCTTGGAGTCGGCGATGCAGGTACTCGCGTGGGGGGCTGCCCCTGATGCGTCCCCGTACTCTCACAAGCAGATCGCCGAGTGGTGTGACGCGTACTGGTGCGAATATATAGACGTGGATGCTTCGCCAGAAGTAGAGCGCTTGCTGCCAATCCTGACGGACGTTGAGACGCAGTGGGACCTCTTCCTTGCGAATACGTACTCCCTTGAACAGCTTCGCACTCTTTCGTTCGAAGATGTTCGAGTTCCAAGCGAGTGGTTCGCAGACTGGCTTGAGCAGGCCAGGAGGATCGAACTTGACGCATAACCACTTCAGTCGACAGCCTTTGGCCGCGACTAGGCTCTAACGATGAACCTCCGAGACCAACACTGCCGCCCGCTCGAAGGCCACGCGCCGATGAGTCAGGACGAGATCGATGCCCACCTTGCGAAAGTCGTCGGCTGGGCGCTCAACGACGGCGCCATCGAGAAGACCTACCGCTTCGCGAACTACCTGCAAACCATCGCCTTCGTGAACGCGCTGGCCTGGATCGCCAATCGCGAGGACCATCACCCCGACCTCTCGGTGCACTACGACCGCTGCGTGGTGCGCTTCAACACGCACTCGGTCGGCGGCATCTCGCTGAATGACTTCATCTGCGCGGCGCAGCTCGATGCGCTCGGTGCGTGACCACGCATAGCGCTGCGACCGACATCGGGTTGGTCGTCGCCAACCACGGCCGCCACTGCATCGTCGAGACACCCGAGGGCAAGCGCCTGCCCTGCACCGCGCGCGGCAAGAAGAGCGAGGCGGTGGTCGGCGACCGGGTCCACTGGCGGCCGACGCACGAGGGTGCGCGCGGCGCCGAGGCCGGCGATGTGGACGAGGGCGTGATCGAGAAGATCGAGCCGCGCCGCAACCTGCTCTACCGCCAGGACGAGTTCAAGACCAAGAGCTTTGCCGCCAACCTGGACCTGCTGCTGATCTGGATCGCGGTCGAGCCAGTGTTCAGCGAGAGCCAGCTGGCGCGCGCGCTGATCGCGGCCGAGTCGGTCAACCTCGACATCTGCATCGCGCTCAACAAGACCGACCTGCCCGGCGCGCAAGCGCAGCGCGAGCGGCTCGCGCCCTACGTGGCAATGGGCTACACGGTGCTCGAGGGCACGCTGAAGAAGGATGCCGCCAGTTGGCGCGCGCAGCTCGATTCGCGCATGGCCGGCCGCGCGACGCTGGTGCTCGGTCCCTCGGGCGCCGGCAAGAGCACGCTGGTCAACGCGCTGGCGCCGGGCGCGCGGGCGCAGGTGGGCGAGATTTCGCAGGCGCTCAACTCGGGCCGCCACACGACGACCAGCACGCTCTGGTACTGGCTCGGTGAGCGTGATGCAGAAGCGGGAAACCCCGGCTTCGACCAGCGCACCGCGCTGATCGATTCACCAGGGTTTCAGGAATTTGGCTTACGCCAGCTGGAGCCGGCGCAACTGCCCGCGTTGATGCCCGACATCGGCGAGCACGCGGGCGACTGCAAGTTCTACAACTGCAGCCACCTGCACGAACCGGGCTGCGGCGTCATCGCCGCCGCCAAGCGCGGGCAGATCAGCGCGAGCCGCTACCGAATTTACGCGGAGCTCCACCAGGAGCTCGGTCAAAGCCGGTATTAGGACCGCGGCGGTTGTCGCCGCCGAAGCCGTGTTCGCGGCGCGGCGCGAAGCCACCTTCGTCACGACGCGGCGCAAAGCCACCGTCGTTGCGACCGTGGGCCGCAAAGCCGCCGTCGTTGCGTGCCGGACGGGCCGGCGCGAAGCCTTCGTCGCGACGCGGGGCGTGGAAGCCCTCGTCACGGCGCGGCGCGAAGCCCTGCTCGCGATCACCGCCACCGAAGCCGCCACGCGGCTTGTTGGCGCCAAAGCTGTTGCGGCCCGGATGACGGCTGCCCGGCATCGGCTTGCTCGGACGCACCGGTTGCGCCTTGGGCTCGAGACCTTCGATCTCGCTGGCCTGCAGCGGCTGGCGCGTGTACTGCTCGATCGCGCGGATCTTGTGACGCTCGCGATGCTCGGCGATCGTGATCGCCTGGCCGCTGCGGCCGGCACGACCGGTGCGGCCGATGCGGTGCACGTAGTCCTCGGCCTTCATCGGCAGGCCGAAGTTGATGACGTGGCTGATGCTCGGCACGTCGATGCCGCGCGCGGCAACGTCGGTCGCGACCAGGATGCGGATGCGGCCGTCGCGCAGGTTCTGCAGGCGACGGTTGCGCGTGGCTTGCGGCATCGCACCGTGCAGCGCGACGGCAGCGTGGCCGTTCTGCTGCAGCGTCTCGGCGATCGTCTCGGTGTCGACCTGGGTGCTGGCAAAGACCACGGCCTGGACCAGCGAGGCGTCGCGCAGCCAATGCTCGAGCAGCTTGCCCTTGTGGGCGATGTTGTCGGCCCAGTGCAGCGTCTGCGTGATGTCGGCGTGCTTGTCGCCGGCGTTGGCCAGCGCCAGGCGCTGCGGCTCGCGCATGACGCGGGCGGCCAGCGCCATGATGCGCGGCGCGAAGGTGGCCGAGAACATCTGGGTGCTTTCGCGCGCCGAGGTGTGGTCGTGGATCGCCGCCAGGTCGTCGGCAAAGCCGAGGTCGAGCATGCGGTCGGCTTCGTCGACCACCAGGCATTGCACGGCATCCAGACGGATCTGGCCGCGGTCCTGCAGGTCGAGCAGGCGGCCCGGGGTCGCGATCACGAGCTGCGCGCCGCGCAGGTCGAAGATCTGCTTGCCGTAGGGCACGCCGCCAACCACGCTGGCGATGCGCAGGCCGCGGGCGGCCATCTTGTAGGGGTCGTTCTTGCCGGCGTTCTTGAGCGAGATCACCACGCCGCGCATCAGGTTGATGGCGTCTTCGGCCACCTGCTGAGCGAGTTCGCGGGTCGGGCACAGCACGATCGCACGCGGGGTGCTGATGCGGGCTTCTTCAACCACCGGCGCGTCGAGCAGGCGCTGCAGCACCGGCAGCAGGAAGGCGGCAGTCTTGCCGCTGCCGGTCTGGGCGCTGACCATCCAGTCGCCACCGGCCAGCGCGGCCGGCACGGCCTCGGCCTGGACCGGGGTCGGGCTGGTGAAGCCAAGCGATGCGACCGAGGCCAGCAGCGGCTCGATCAGTCCGAGCACGGCAAAGCCGTTGGCGGGTGCGGGTTCGGTGGTAGCAGCAGCAGCAGGTGCTGCGACTTCGGTGTCGGTAACAACCGTGGGCGCCACATCGGCACGCACGGCGGCGCTGAGCGCGGCGAGATTGGCACTCGCGTCGGCAGCAGAAATGGTTTCGGAAACAGGCAGGCCCAGGGCCTCGTCGAAGCTCGTCGTCATGGCAAAGCAGACCGCCCTTTCAGATTCGGGCGGTTCCGTCTTGACCGTGGTGTGTCTCCACGGCGGGGATCCAAACATCGGATGACCCCTGGACGGCATCGGATCGAATTTCGATCCGGCTGCGGGCCCGGTCACCTGAGCCACCGGTAGGTGGTCGGGGTGTGTGTCGGGCCGCTCATCGAGACCGCCAGCGCGGGCTCAGGTAGGGCTATACGATGCACTCGTTGCCTGCGCGGCAATCCGCTTCAGGCAGGCGTTGTTCTTAACGCAGACCGCAATTATTGCATGACCGCCGTTTGCGTCCTGGAGTGCCCTCCCGAATAACCCTTAGGGATCGGGCGCTCAACGCAGCGCCCGGTCGCGCAGCCGGTGCACTTCGAGCGGCGTGACCGGCGGGGCCGAGTTGCCCCAGGCGTTGCGGGTGTAGCTCAGCAGATCGGCGACCTCGTCGTCGGCCAGGACCGCGGCAAAGGGCGGCATGCCATAGGGCCGCGGATTGCCGGCGGTCGCCGGCGCGAAACCGCCGCCGAGCACGATGCGCACCGGGTTGGCCGGCGGATCGAGCAGCAGCGCCCGATTGCCGGCCAGCGCCGGGTAGGCGCCCGGCACGCCCTCGCCGGCCTCGCCATGGCAGTCGGCGCAATGCTTGGCGTAGAGCCGTTCGCCGCGCACGTTGACCGGCGGGGCCTTCGAACTCGCGGCGGCCACGGGCACCGGCTGCTGCGGCAGCCGCTGCAGGTACAGCGCCATCGCGCCCAGGTCGGCATCACTCAGGTGCTGGGTGCTGCCGCGGACGACCTCGGCCATCGGGCCGCTGGCCGAGGCCAGTTCGGTGCGCCCGGTCCTGAGCAGCTCGACGACCTGCGCGCGCGGCCATCCGGCGACACCGGCCTCGTGCGCCGCGTCCAGCGCGGGCGCGTACCAGTCGCGCATCGGCATCAGCCCGCCGCCAAGCTGCTCGCCGCTGGCTCCGAGCGCGTTGCGCGGCGCGTGGCAGGCGCTGCAATGACCGAGGCCCTCGACCAGGTAGACGCCACGGTTCCACTCGGCATCCTGGCGCGGATCCTCGGCGTGCACCGCGGGACGAAAGTAGAGCGCGCGCCAGACGGCCAGCGCGGCCTGCGAGTCGTAGGGAAAGCGCAGCTCGTGCGGGCGCCGCGGCTGGTCCACCGGCGCCAGGCCCTGCAGGTAGGCGAACAGCGCATCCGCGTCCGCGCGCGTGACGCGGCTGAAGTTGGGATAGGGAAAGGCCGGCGTCAGCAGGCGGCCATCGCGGCCTCGCCCGTTGTGCAGCGCGCGCCAGAAGTCCTCGCTGCTCCAGTCGCCGAGCCCGGTGGTGGCATGCGGCGTCAGGTTGGGCGCGAAGACGGTGCCAAACGGCGTCTCGATGCCGCGCCCGCCGGCGTAGGGCACGCCGCCGGCGACGGTGTGGCAGCCCGCGCAGTTGCCGGCCCGCGCCAGGTAGGCACCGCGTTCGCGCTGGGTCGCCAGGTCGGCCACCGGCACAGCCGGCGGCGGTGCCTCGTCGAGCCGGTTCAACTGCCAGACCACCAACGCCAGCAGCGCGACGAGCAACAGGGTGCCGAGTCCGCCGGCGACAGCCCACCGTTGCCGGCTCATCGCGCGGCTCCCTGCGTGTCGACGCTGCCGCAGGGCTCGGGCAGCGGGCCGGGCAGCGCCGGCGCCGGCCGCGCGTGCGCCGGCACCGGCTGCGAGGCCAGCCACTGCGACAGCGCGCCGATGTCCGCCGGCGCCAGCGCGGTGGCGATGCGCGCCATGCAGTCGGGCGCGCGGGCGTTGCGCCGGCCGAGGCGCCAGGCGCCGAGCTGGGCGTTCAGGTAGTCGCGCGGCAGGCCGAGCAGGCCGGGGACGTCGGGCGCGGTGCCGGTCAGCGCCTGGCCGTGGCAGCCGGCACAGGCCGGCAGCCCGAGCGCCGGATCGCCCTGCAGCGCCAGCCGCCGACCACGCGCCAGCACCTCGGCGCTGACGCTGGCCGGCTGCGGCGGCGCATGCGGCAGGTCGAGGCCGGCGAAGTGCCCGGCAATCTCGCGGAGGTACTGGTCCGACAGCGGAGCCAGCAGCGCAGCCATCGGCGCGTTATGGCGGCGGCCGTCGCGAAAGTCCAGCAGTTGCCGATAGAGGTAGCCGGCCGGCTTGCCGGCGATGCGCGGGTAGTAGCCGTCGGGTGTCGCGCGCCCCTGCTCGCCATGGCAGCCGGTGCAGGCCTGCAGGCGCTGGGCCATGCTGTCCTCGAAGCGCGGCGGCGCAGCTTGCGCGGCCGCCGCGCCCAGCAGCAGCATGAGCGGCAGCGCGAGAGTGCGGAGAGCGGAGATCGGGAGCGAGCGGGACATCGTCGGGTCGGCGGCGGCCCGGGCGACCCGCCGCCGCGTTGGCTGCAGCGGCGCAGTATCGGACGCGCCGCGCGGTGCCGCCCACAATCCGGCATTGCCCCTTCGTCCGCCGCCATGACGCCCGACTTCATCGCCCCGCTCTCGCACGGCATCTTTGCCATCGACACCGGCTTCGTGCGACCGCATTTCGATGTCGCCTACCTGATGGTCGACGCCGGCCGCGCCGCCTTCATCGACACCGGGCTCAACAGCTCGGTGCCGAACCTGCTGGCCGCACTCGACTGGCTCGGCCTTGCGCGCGATGCGGTCGACTGGGTGATCCCGACCCACGTGCATCTCGACCACGCCGGCGGCGCCGGCCTGCTGATGCAGCAGCTGCCGCATGCCACGCTGCTGGCTCATCCGCGCGGCGCGCCGCACCTGATCGACCCGGGCGCGCTGGTCGCCGGCGCCAGCGCGGTCTACGGCGCCGACGAGGTAGCGCGCATCTATGGCCAGATCCAGCCGATCGCCTCCGAGCGCGTGCAGACCAGCAGCGACGGTCAGCGCATCCGCCTGGGCGAGCGCGAGCTGCTGCTGATCGACAGCCCCGGCCACGCGCGCCACCACCATTGCATCTGGGACGGCGCCAGCCGCGGCTGGTTCACCGGCGACACCTTCGGCATCTCGTACCCGGAATGCGACGCGCCCGGCGGCCGCTACATCTTTCCGACCAGCACCCCGGTGCAGTTCGAGCCCGAGGCGCTGCATCGTTCGGTGCAACGCATGCTGGAGCAGGCGCCGGTCTGGATGTACCCGACCCATTGCGGCCGCATCGGCGGCAGCGAGGCCGAGGTCAAGCGCCTGGCCGCACTGCTGCTGGAGCAGGCCGACACGATGGCGGCCGGGGCGCGCGAGCTGATCGCAGCCCCCGAGCGCCACGCGGCGCTCAAGCGCAGCGTCGAGGCGCTGTTCAGCGATCGCTGGCACTGGCTCGACCCGGGGCGCAAGCAGGCCGAGATCGCCGAGTTGATCGCGATCGACGTCGAGCTCAACGCCCAGGGCCTGGGCGTCTGGCTCGACCGCGGCGCGCGCGGCTGATCAGGCGGTCGTGGTGGTGGCGCCTAGCGCCGGGCTTCGCGCGCCTGCTGGCAGGGCGTGCAACGCTCCGCCGCGGGCTCGATCTGCAGCCGCGCGAGCGCGATCGCTTCACCGCAATCGGCGCAGCGACCGTAGTCGCCACGCTCGACGCGCCTGAGCGCGGCCTCGATCGCGCACAGCGCGACCGCGTCTCGATGCGCCTCGGCGCCATCGACCGCATGGGCCAGATCGAGCGCGGCCTCGTCCTTGCGATCGAGCACCTCGCGCGGCTCCTCGTCGACGCGCGCGAGTCCGCTCTCGTCCAGGTGACGCAGGCGCTGGCGCAACGCGGCCGCCTGCCGCTCGAGCAACTGCCGCAACACCGGCGTCGCGTCGGCACCCACGAACTCTTCTGCCATCGCGTTCTCCTTGCCAGGCAAGGCCTGCAGCAAGCATTGTTGGCACCCGCGCCGCCGCCGCGTTGACGCGGCGCAAGAAGTGCGCACGCGGCGAGCGTTCAGGACAACCAGTGGCGGGCGCCCCAGGCGGCAGCCAGGCCGCCGCACAGCACCCAGCCGACGCGCAGTGCAAAGCGCGGGCCGCCACTGACCAGGGCCACGCCGAGCCGCGTCAGCGTGTTGACGCCGATCGCCAGCAGCACGCCGGACACGAACTGGCCGCCGTCGAGCCGGCCGGCGGCCTGCAACGAGGCCAGCGAGACGACCGGCGCATGCGCGTCGGCCAGCGCGGCAGTGGCCACGCCGAGCCAGAGCCCGGCGTCGCCGAAATGCTCGTGAGCCAGGCCGACGACGGCCGACACACCCAGCAGCAGCAGCGCCACCGCGAGCGCCTCGCGCGGCCGCAGCGCGCTACCGCTGGCGGCCGCCGGCGACGGCCCGGCGGCGGCGCCCGAACGCCAGAACAGCAGGCTGCACGCGAGGCTGGCGACGACCGCCGCCACCACCACCGGCGCCAGCGCCGCGGCAGCCGCCGGCGCCAGCGCAGCAGTCATCAACAGGGCCTGCAGCCAGGTCGCCACGCCCGACAACCCGGCGCTGCCGGCCAGCGCCCGGGCCTGGGCCGGGTCGGCGCGGACCCGCGCGCCGCACGAAGCCACCGTCGCGGTGCTCGAGACGAAGCCGCCGGCAAAGCCCGACAGCGCCGCGCCGGCGCGCGGCCCGAAGGCACGCAGCGCCACATGGCCGGCCGCCTGCAGGCCGAGGATCAGCAGCACCATCGCCAGCAGCGGACGCGGCGCCATGCCGCCCAGCCACGGCGCCGGCCCGGGCGGGATCAACGGCAGCACGACCAGCGCCAGCGCCGCCAGCAGCAGCGCGTCGTGCAGTTCCTGCTCGCTCAGCCATTCGGTGGCAAAGCGGTGCAGGCGCCGGCGCGCCGACAGCAACACCGCGAGCACGACGCCACAGGCGGCGCCGAGCGCTGGCGCCTGTGCCGACAGCACGCCGACCAGGTAGGTGCAGAACAGCGCGAGTTCGGTCGTGATGCCCGGATCGCGCGAACGGCTGCGCAGGTAGGCCACGACGCCCAGCGCGGCCACCAGCAGCGCGCCAACCGCCACCAGCCATGGCGATGCGAGCGACTGCGCCAGCGCGCCGGCAAGCGCGGCGACGGCGAAGCTGCGCACGCCGGCGGCGGCACGGTCGTCGCCCTGGCCCTTGCGGCGCTCGCGCTCGATGCCGATCAGCAGGCCGCAACCGAGCGCCACGGCCAGGCCGACCCAGGCCGCCTGCAACTCAGACATCGACGCTGGCGCGGTGCTCGGGCACCGAGACCGACCAGCCCAGCTCGTCCTGGATGCGCAGGCGCAGCGTGTCGGCCGCGTCGGGCTCGCCGTGGACCACGAAGCAATGCGCCGGCGCGGCATGGAACCCGCGCAGCCAGGCCATCAGTCCGTCGGCATCGGCGTGGCCGGAGAAGCCCTCGAGATGGCTGACCTCGGCCTTGACCGCGACGTACTCGCCGTGGATCTTGACCTCGCGCGCGCCCCCCACCAGGTGCGCGCCGCGGCTGCCGGCAACCTGGAAGCCGGGGAACACGATGTGGTGGCGCGGGTTCGGCGCCATCGCCTTGAGGTGGTGCAGCACCCGGCCGCCAGTGGCCATGCCGCTGGCCGAGATGATCACGCTGGGCCAGCGCGAGCGCGTCAGGCGCTGCGACTCGGTGGCCTTGCCGACCAGCGTGACGCCCTCGCAGAGGCCGGCGGCCTCGCGCTTGGGGATGCGCAGCAACTTCGCGTGGCGCTGGTAGAGCGCGGTCGCGGTGCTCGCCATCGGGCTGTCGAGGTAGATCGGCAGCTCCTGCGGAATCTCGCCCGCCGCCTTGAGCCGCTGCAGCACCAGCAGCAGCGCCTGCGCGCGGCCGACCGCGAACGAGGGCAGCAGCACGCTGCCGCCGCGGCGAATCGTGGCGCGCACGATGGCACCGAGCCGGGCCTGTACGTCGTCCTGCGGATGGCGCCGGTTGCCGTAGGTCGACTCGACCAGCAGCACGTCGGCCTGCGCCAGCGGCTGCGGCGGCGGCATCAGCAGGTCGTCGGCGCGGCCGAGATCGCCCGAGAACACCAGGCTTCTGCCGCCGGCCTGCAGCCTCAGCGCCATCGCGCCGAGCAGGTGGCCGGCCGGCGACATCGAGACCTCGACCTCGCCGATGCGCACGCTGCGCCCGGTCGCCACCGGCACGATCCTGGCGATCGCGCGCCGCGCATCGGCGCTGGTGTAGAGCGGCAGCGCCGGCGCGTGGCGCGTCCAGCCGCCGCGGTTGGCGCGACGCGCGTCTTCTTCCTGCAAGTGGGCGCTGTCGAGCAGCAGCACCTCGGCCAGGTCGCGCGTGGCCGGCGAGGCATGGATCGGGCCGCGAAAGCCCTCGCGCACCAGGCGCGGCAACCAGCCGCTGTGGTCGAGGTGGGCGTGGCTCAGCACCACCGCGTCGATCGAGTCCGGCGCCACCGGCAGCGGCGCCCAGTTGCGTTCGCGCAGGGTCTTGAAGCCCTGGAACAGGCCGCAGTCGAGCAGCACGCGGGCGCCGCCGGTCTCGACCAGATGGCGCGAGCCGGTGACGCTGTCGGCGGCGCCGAGGAAACTGATCTTCATCGCAGCTTCCGCTGCCGAAGAGTCTGACTAGCAGCCGGCGCCGTTGACCAGCCGCTGCAGCCCCGCCTCGTCGAGGATGCGGATGTCGCGCTGCTTCACCGCGAGCAGGCCCTCCTCCTGGAACTTCGAGAAGGTGCGGCTCACAGTCTCGAGCTTGAGGCCGAGGTAGCTGCCGATCTCCTCGCGCGTCATGCGCAGCACCAGCGCGGTCGACGAGAAGCCGCGCGCCTTGAGCCGCTGCGCCAGGTTGAGCAGGAAGGCCGCGAGCCGTTCCTCGGCGCGCATGCTGCCGAGCAGCAGCATCACGCCGTGGTCGCGCACGATCTCGCGGCTGAGGATGCGATGCAGTTGCTGCTGCAGCTGCGGGAACTGCTGGCCGAGCTCGCCGATCTCGCGGTAGGAGATCACGCAGACCTGCGAGTCCTCGAGCGCCACCGCGTCGACGCCATGGACGCCGGTGCCGATGCCGTCGAGGCCGAGCAGTTCGCCCGCCATCTGGAAGCCGGTGACCTGGTCACGACCGTCCTCGCTGCCGAGGCAGGTCTTGAAGAAGCCGGTGCGCACCGCGTAGAGCGACTCGAAGCGGTCACCGCAGCGGAACAGCTCGCCGCCACGCGGCACCGCCTTGCGCACCAGCTTGAGCTCGTCGAGCCGCGCCAGATCGTCGTGCGACAACCCCACCGGCAGGCACAGCTCGCGCAGGTTGCAGCTCGAGCACGAGACCTTCAGGGCATCGGCGATCGGAACGGTAGCGGACATGGACTTGGCGGCAGACCCGCGCAATGACGGAACTTTGATTCTGCGCCTTCGATCCGGGCTCGGCTTGATCGACGTCAAGACCGATGTTCGCCGCCGCGGCACAGTCGCTGCATGAGCGCCGAAACCGCCGACCGCTTCGGTCAGTTGCTGGCACGTTTTGACGTGCCGGGGCCGCGCTACACCTCCTACCCCACCGCCGACCGCTTCGTCGAGGCCTTCGGCCCGGCCCAGTACCGGCAGGCGCTGGCGCACCGCGCCGTGGCCGGACCGGTGGGCGGGGTACTGCCGCTGTCGATCTACGTGCACGTGCCGTTCTGCGAATCGGTCTGCTACTACTGTGCCTGCAACAAGGTCGTCACGCGCCAGCACGACCGCGCTCGCGAGTACCTGGCGGCGCTCGAACGCGAGATCGAGCTGCATGTGCAGGCGCTCGGCACGGCCCAACCCGTGTCGCAGCTTCACCTGGGCGGCGGCTCGCCGACCTTCCTCAGCGACGCCGAGCTCGAGCGGCTGATGCTGGCGCTGAACCGCGCCTTCCGGCTGCAGCCGCAGGCCGAGGTCTCGATCGAGGTCGACCCGCGCACGGTCGACGGCGCCCGCCTGCAACGCCTGGCCGACATGGGCTTCAACCGGCTCAGCTTCGGGGTGCAGGACTTCGACCCCGAGGTACAGAAGGCAGTGCACCGCGTCCAGCCCTTCGAGTCGGTGCGCGCGCTGCTGCTGCGCGCGCGCGAGATCGGTTTTTCCTCGATCAACGCCGACCTGATCTACGGCCTGCCGCGCCAGACCGAGGCCTCGTTCGAGCGCACCATCGGCCAGGTCGGCGGGCTGAGGCCGGAGCGCATCTCGCTCTACGCCTACGCGCACCTGCCGGCGCGCTTCAAGCCGCAGCGCCGCATCCACGCCGCCGAGCTGCCGCCGGCCGCGGCCCGGGTCGCGATGCTGCGCAGCGCGCTGACCGGCTTTCTCGGCCTGGGCTATGCCCATGTGGGCATGGACCACTTCGCGCTGCCCGACGACCCGCTCGCGGTCGCCAAGCGCCAGGGCCGGCTGCACCGCAACTTCCAGGGCTACAGCACGCATGCCGATTGCGACCTGGTCGGACTCGGCGTCTCGGCGATCGGCCGCATCGGCGCCTGCTACAGCCAGAACAGCAAGACGCTGTCGGAGTACTACGACGCGCTCAATCAGCACCAGTTTCCGGTCGCGCGCGGGCTGGCGCTGAACCGCGACGACCTGCTGCGGCGCACGGTGATCATGGCGCTGATGTGCCAGGGCCGGGTCGACTTCGAGTCGGTGGAACTGGCGCACCTGGTGCGGGTGCAGGATCACTTCGGCGCCGAGCTGGCGCGCCTGCGGCCGTTGGCCGACGAGGGCCTGGTCGAGATCGAGCGCGACGCGATCCAGGTCACCGCGCTCGGCTGGTACTTCGTGCGCGCGATCGCGATGGTCTTCGACCGCTACCTGCAGACCGACCTCAAGCGCGAGCATTTCTCGCGGGTCATCTGAGCTCGTCGACCGACTCGACCAGCGCTCGGTGGCGCCACCGAGCGCGTGACTCGGCCTAGCCAGCAGCCGCCGCGGATCCGGCTCTGCCGGTCCGCCAGCGGCGCCCCCTTGAGGGGGAGGCGCCGAAGGCGCTTCGGGGGTGACCCAGCTAATGCACCATCAGCACCGGCACCGTCATCGACGCCAGCACCGTGCGCGAGGCGCCGCCGAGCACCAGCTCGCGCGCGCGGCTGTGGCCGTAGCAGCCCATCACGAGCAGGTCGGCATTGGCGTCGGCCGCCAGTGACAGCAGGCCGTTGCCGACATCGCGCGCCAGCGCCCCGTGCTGCTCGACTGGCGCCGTCACGCCGTGCAGGCGCAGGTAGTCGAGCAGTTCGTTGCGCTGCTCGGGGCTGACCCCGGGTGCGGCGACCAGGTGCACGCGCCGTGCATTGCGCAGCATCGGCAAGGCCGCGACCAGCGCCCGGGCCGACTCGCGTGCCGGCTTCCAGGCCACCAGCGGCTCGCGCCCGGGCTCGCCGTCGATCTCGCCGGCGTAGGGCACCACCAGCGTCGGACGGCCGGCGCTGACCAGCACCGACTCGGCGAAATCGGCAGGCACGCCGCCGCCGTTGGGATCGGTGGGGTTGTGCTGACCCAGGACCAGCAGATCGGCACTCAGCGCCTGCCGGACCACGCTCTCGATCAGCGGCTCCGTGCCCGCCTCGATCCAGCGCGTCGGTGCCACACCACCGGCCAGGTCCTCGAAGATTGCGCGCGCGCGTTGCCGGCGCTGCGCCTGCAGTTCCTCGATCAGCGGGTAGATCGCGCTCGCCCCACCCATCACGACCGGCAACTGGCTGGTGATCGGCATCACCGCGAACTGGGCGCTGAGCCGCGCGCCATGCTGCGCCGCCAGTGCCCGTGCCACGCGGGCGCAACGCGGATCGTTGTCGCTGCCGTCGAGGTGCAGCAGGATCGACTTGAACTCACTCATGGAGTCGCTCCTTTCGATTGACTTCGCTTAGTCGAGCGTCACCCAGGCCACGCACAGGCGCAGTAGCAGCCAGCCCGCCGCGACCACGAGCGGCAGTGCCAGCGCCAGCCCGGCGATCCACGCGTGGGCATGTGTCATGACCGGCCTCAGCGCGGCTTGGTCGCGCAGGTGCTCAGGCCCAGCAACGAGTAGCCTGGGCAGACCCGCAGCAGGCCGGTTGCCAGTGGCAGCACGCCCAGGTAGCCCCAGACGCCGACGACACCGCTGGCGGCCAGCGCGATCAGCGCCAAGCCGGCGCCGATGCGAGCGACGCGGTCAAGAGATCCGACATTGGGCTTCATGCTGACTCCTGCGTTTGGGTTGAACCATGCTGCGCCGCGCCTCGCAACGCGTCATTGCGCCAGATCAAGGCGCGCCGCAATCGCCTGCGCCATGCTGACCCGCCTGCAGCGTGCCTTGATCTGGCGCAACGATCGGGCGCCGGCGCTGCGTAGAGTTCCAAGCGGGTCGACCCGGCCGACGGGTCCGCCTCTTGAACCGGAGTCTTGCCATGGTATTCAGTCCCAGCACCACCACCGGCATCCAGGACAAGGCGCTCAGCTCGACGCCACGCAGCGAGCTCGTGCGCTTCCTGCTCCGCCAGCGGCTGCACGACCTGGAGCGCCGGCTGATCGACATGTCGCACGCACCGCAATGGCGGCGCTGCGCGGTCGTCGGCGACGGCGAGCTCGAGCCGGCGTCTGCGCCGGCCGAGATCACGGCGCCGCTGGCCGAGGTACGGGCCGCGATCGAGCGCTTCGCCCATGGCCACTTTGGCCACTGCACGGACTGCGGCGTGGAGATCGAGACCGACCGCCTGCTGCTGCGGCCACAGGTGCGGCGCTGCGCCGACTGCGAGGCCGCGGCCCGCGCCGAAGCCGGCTCGCATCGCCCGGAGACCAGCTCGGAACCCCGGTGATCGGCTCCGACGGCGACGCCGGCCCACCCTTGCCGCCACGCTCTCGCGCAACCCGCGTGGCCGCATGGCGGCTGGCGGCGCTGGCCTGGTTGCTGCTGGCCGGCGCCGCGTCGCTCGCAGGCGCGGCCGAGCCCGCATCGCCGCCGACCCGCGCCAGCCTGATGCCGATCAGCTTCGCGCCGGCGCTGCAGCGCGGCCTGGCGCTCGCCGTCGGCGTCTACGGCGTGGCACGTCCCGATCCGGCCGCCGCCAGCACGCGGCGCGCGGGCGAAGAGGCCGGGGCGCGCGCCGGCGACAGCATCGGTGCCGGCTTCATCGTCGGCGCCGACGGGATGATCGTGACCGCGGCGCATGTGGTCGCCGACGCTGCGCAGATCGTCGTGCGCCTGCCCGACCAGCGCATCGTCGCGGCCACGCTGGTCGGCGCCGATGCGGCCTCGGACATCGCGCTGCTGAAGGTGCCGCTGCGCCTGCCCGAGCCGGCGACGCGCGGCGAGTCGGGCACGCTGCGCCCGGGCGACTGGGTGCTGGCGGTCGGCGACCCCTACGGCCTGGCGCGCTCGGTCACGGCCGGCATCGTCGGCGGCACCGACCGCCACTTTGCCGAGGACGCCGGCCTGCTCTTCATCCAGACCGATCTCGCGATGGCGCCGGGCAGTTCGGGCGGACCGCTGCTCGACATCAACGGCCGCGTCGTCGGCATGAACACGCGCATGCTGGTCGGCGCCTACGGCAGCGTCGGCATGGGGCTGTCGGTGCCGATCGAGATCGTGATGCAGATCGCCGAGGAACTGCGCCTGGGCCGGCCACCGAGCCGGCCTCGGCTCGGCGCGAGCTTCGACGACGTGTCGCCGCCGGCCGCCCTCGCCGCCGGCCGGCTGCACGCGCTGGGGGTGGTGATCGACGAGGTCGAGCCGGACGGCGTCGCCGCGCGCGCCGGGCTGCTCGCGGGCGACGTGGTCATCAACATGAACGGCAGCGCGATCGACCGCAGCGCCGACCTCGCGCGCGCCCTGCTGGCTTGGCGCCGCGTCGAGGGCAGCAGCTTCACGGTGCTGCGCGCGGGACGGTTGGTCGAGCTTCGACCCTAAGGTCCGCCAGGTCGCCGAGACTGCTGCCGGTTGCGATCGCGAACGGCCCGCTAGCACCCGACTGAGGAGAGCGCGCGGCTCGCGTGTTGCCTATGCTTGCTCGCCACATACCGCGAGGAGGCAGACCATGCTCAACACCGGCTCCATCCACCCGCGCCGCGCGATGCTCGCAGCGGCCATCGCCGGCACCGCCGCCGCGCTGCCGGTGTTGCCGGCGCTTGGCCAGCCATCCGATCCGGAGAAGCAGAAGCGCAGGCTCGAGGAGTTCCCGGCCGACAAGGCCGGCGAGGCGCATGGCGACGGACTGGACGCCATCAAGAAGCAGATCGGCGACACCCCTCTCTCGACGCCGCCGGCGCTGCAGAAGCTGCTGGACGAACTGGTACGGCGCGGGTTGCTGACGCCGGCCGACGCCAAGGACATTGCCGAGATCATCGCGATGCTCAAGGCCGACAAGCCGGTGTCGGACATCAAGCGCGTTGCGGACCAGATGCACGAGCGCCTGCTGAAGGCCAAGGACAAGAGCAGCCGGCTGGCGCTGGCGATCGTCGGCATCGCCAAGAACAGTTGCCTCAAGGCGCTCGAGTTCGCGAAGGAACATCGCTACCAGATCCGCATCGTCTGCGCCGACATCGGTGGTGCCCTCACCGGCGCACAGGCCGGCGCGATCTTTGGCGGCCCGGCAGTGGCAGCAGCCACCGCCGTCATCGGCGCGATCGCGGCCTCGGCTTACTCCGCCTTCGGTGACGAGCCACCGCGGCGCTGAGCACCGATCGCGGTGATTAGCTCGAGTACTTCACCGAGCAGCCGTAGGCCTGCGTGGTGGGCGTGCTGACCGGCTTGCCGGCCATCGCCTCGGCCAGCGCGGTCTTGACGTAGTTGGTCGCGGCCGGGATGTCGGCCGGGTTCGCGGTCGGCTTGCTGTCGATCGCGCCGGCGTAGATCAGCTTGCCCTGCGGGTCGATCACGAAGGTGTGCGGCGTGGCCTTGGCGCCATAGGCGCGGCCGACCTTGCCGTCGTCGTCCATCAGCGTCGCGGTCGGCGCGCCCCCCTGCTGCTGCATCCACTTGCCGAGTTCGGCCGGCTTCTTGTAGTCGCCCGCGCCCGGCGCGGTGCTGCTCACCGTCAGCCAGACCGCGCCCTTGGCGGTGGCGTCCTTCTGCGTGGCCTGCATGTTGGCGGCGCCGTAGTGCTTGACGACGAAGGGGCAGCCGGGGTTGACCCACTCCATCACGACGTACTTGCCCTTGTAGTCGGCCAGGTTCACGGTCTTGCCGCCGGTGTCGGTGACGCTGAAGGCCGGGGCCGGCTGGCCGACGGTGGCCGCCGCCATCGCGGTGCCGCCGGCGAGGCAGGCGGCGGCGATCAACGCGGGGGCGAACACGAACTTGCTGAAGGTCATGGCAACGGCTCCTTGAGGTTTCGAGGACGGTTCATCACAACTTGCCGAGCGCCTCACGCACCTCGGCCACGCTTGGAAGCTCGGACAGCAGCAACGGGCCACCCGTGGCGCCTGGCTTGTAGAACGCATAGACGGGCACCCCGCTGCGGCCCAGGCGCGCGAGTTCGGCGCTGATGGCGGCGTCGCGCGCGGTCCAGTCGGCGCGCATCAGCGTGACCTGTTTGGCGTCAAAGGCGGCCAGCAGCTCGGCGTTGGCGAAGGTGGTGCGCTTGTTGTACTGGCAGGTCACGCACCAGGCGGCGGTGAAGTCGACGAAGACCGGCTTGCCCTGGGCATTGAGCTCGGCCACGCGCTCGGCCGACCAGGGTTGCCAGCGGGCGCCGCTGGCACCGGTGGCGGCGGCGGTAGCCGGAGCCGCGGTCCACAGCGGCAGCGCCAGCGCCAGCGCGGCCACCACGCCCGCGGCAGAGGCCGACCTGAAGCCCAGCCGCGCCGCCGGGCCGAAACCGCGCGGGCCGAAGGCCCAGGCCGCGAAGCCCACCGCCACCAGCACCGCCAGCAGCGCCGCGGCGCCGTCGACGCCAACCTGGCGGCCCAGCACCCAGACCAGCCAGACCACCGTCGCAAACATCGGGAACGCCAGCAGCGCACGCAGCCGCGCCATCCAGGCGCCGGGCCGCGGCAGCGCGCGCGCGATCGCCGGCACCAGGCTCGCCGCGAGGTAGGGCAGCGCCATGCCGAGGCCGAGCGCGGCAAAGATCACCAGCGCCTGCCAGGCCGGCAGCGCCAGCGCGGTGCCGAGTGCGGCACCCATGAACGGCGCGGTGCAGGGCGAGGCGATCGCCACCGCCAGCACGCCGGTGAGGAAGGCGTCGAGCGCCGGATGGCGGGCGCGCAGCCCGCCGACGCTGCCCGGCAGCACCGAGCCGACCTCGAAGACATCGAGCAGGTTGAGGCCGATCAGCGTGAACAGCACCGCCAGCGCGGCGACGAAGCCGGGCGACTGCAACTGGAAGCCCCAGCCGATCTGCTCGCCGGCCGCGCGCAGCGCCAGCAGCAGCCCGGCCAGCAGCACGAAGCTCGCGATCACGCCCACCGTGTAGGCGACGCCACCGATCGCCAGCCAGCGGCGGTCGTGCGCATGGTCGGCAAAGCTCAGCACCTTGAGCGAGAGCACCGGGAACACGCAGGGCATCAGGTTCAGCAACATGCCGCCGAGCAGCGCGAAGACCAGCGCCAGGGTGAAGCCGGCGTAGCCGCTGGCGGGCTGGGTCGACGTCGCTGCGCCGGCGTTGCGATCGAGCGCCTCCTGCAGCGCCGGGCTCACCGGCGCGATCGGCTTCAGCGCCGGCCAGTCGCCCTCGACCCTGGCCTCGATGCGCCAGGCGGGGCCGCCCTTGGCGTCGTCGAAGCGCAGCAACGCCGCCATCTGCGCCGGGCTCTCGCTGCGCTGCAGGGCCAGCGGCACGCGCGCGGTCCAGGCATCGCCCTGCCATTGCTGCTTGATCGGCGCGGCGGTTTCGATGACGCCGGCCAGTTCGGCATAGAACGCGGCCTCGCGGCCCTGCGCCGATGCGGGCAGGCCGGCGACCGTCCAGAGCAGCGCGTCGCCGTCGATGCGGGCGCTGGCCCTGGCCGCGGGCAGCACCTGCGGCCGGCGCGCGAACGCGGCCTCGAAGGCCGCACCGTGCGCGGCGATCGCCTGCGTGGTCGGCAGGCTGAGGCTGAACTCGCCGGACTCGGGGATGCACTCGGTCTTGCAGACCAGCCAGTCGGCGCGCAGCTTCACGTCGAGCCGCTCGCCGCTGAAGTCGGCCGGGACGGTGAGCGCCACCGGCAGCAGCACCGTGCCCTCGTAGCCGTGGTTCAGCAGCGGGCCGATCGGCAGCCGGCTCGGCGCCGGCCAGTCGATCGCCGAGGCCGTCACGCCGGTCGGCAGGGTCCAGGCCAGCGTGGTCGGCAGGCCGGAGTCGCCCGGGTTCTTCCAGTAGGTGTGCCAGTGCGGTTCATGCTGGATCTGCAGGCCGAGCCAGACCGGCTTGCCCGGGCCGACGCCCTCGGGCGCGTGGGCCAGCAGTTCGGCGCGCACCTGCTCGGTGCTGACGACGGTGCGATCGGTGGCGGCGGCCTGCGCCGACAGCGCGAGCGCAGCGAGAACGAGGCCCGCGAAGGGGCGCCAGAACAGCGAACTCAAGGACATGGGCAATCTGAATGCGAATCGGACCCGGGAGTTCCGGGCACCGGCCGGTTGCGAGCCGGCCGGCCGGTGAGTCGGCGCGCAGCGCGACGCCATTACACTGATTGTCCCCCGTGCCGCGCCCGCGCCGCTGCCACGGGTTTTTCGTTTCAGAACGTAGCTGTCGCCCCGATGTCTTCCTCCACGAACCCCGCCGCCGCCGGCTGGTCGCTGCTCTACGTGGCCGACCCGCTGTGCTCCTGGTGCTACGGCTTTGCGCCCTCGCTGGCGGCGGTGCACGCGCGCTGGCCGCAGTTGCCGATCGAGCTCGTGCTCGGCGGCCTGCGGGTCGAGGGCGAGCCGCTCGACGCGCGCCTGCGCGGCCTGCTGCAGCATCACTGGGACGAGGTCGCACGCCGCAGCGGCCAGCTCTTCGTGCCCGACGCGCTGCAGCGCGAGGGTTTCGTCTACACCACCGAGCCGGCCTGCCGGGCGGTGGTGACGGTGCGCGAACTGGCACTGGCCGAGGATCCGGCCAGCGCGCCGGCGCAGGCGCTGGCGATGTTCCATGCGATCCAGGTCGCGTTCTACGCCGAGGGCCGCGACGCCACCGATGCCGAGCTGCTGGCCGACGTGGCGCAGCGCATCGGCGTCGATCGTGCGCGTTTCGCATCGGCCTTTGCCGATGCCGCGATGCAACTGCGCACGCAGGAAGACTTCGTGACCGCGCAGCGCCTGGGCATCCGCGGCTTTCCGGCGCTGGCGGCGGTGCGCGAGGGCCAGGGCCGATTGCTGGCGCAGGGCTGGCTGGCGCCCGAGGAGTTGCTGGCCCGACTCGAGACCGAGTTCGGCGCATGAACCTCGAGGCCCTGGTGGTCTCGACCGGCGTCGTCGCCGTCAGCGAGATCGGCGACAAGACTCAACTGCTGGCGCTGGTGCTGGCGGCGCGCTTTCGGCGGCCGTGGCCGATCGTCGCCGGCATCCTCGTCGCAACCTTGGCCAACCATGCCGGCGCGGCGCTGCTCGGCAGCGTGATCCAGGATCTCATGCCGGCGCACTGGCTGCGCTGGGCCCTGGCGGCCAGCTTCTTCGCGGTAGCGCTGTGGGCGCTGAAGCCCGACGAGCTCGACGACGACGGCGAGCTGCCGCGCGGCTCGGCGCTTGGCGTGTTCGGCGTCACCACCGTCGCCTTCTTCCTCGCCGAGATGGGCGACAAGACCCAGATCGCGACCGTGATGCTGGCCGCGAAGTTCGACTCGATGCTCAGCGTGACGATCGGCACCACGCTCGGCATGCTGCTGGCCAACGTGCCGGCGGTCTTCCTCGGCGACAAGGCCGTCAAGTTCGTGCCGCTGCACTGGGTGCGGCGGATCGCGGCGGCGCTGTTCGCGCTGCTCGGCGTGCTGGTGCTGGCCGGCGTCGGTGGCTGAGCAGACCGCTCAGGCCGCAGCCGGCTTGACCACTGCCAGCTTGCGCGCCTCGCGAATCGGCAGGTGCAGCAGCGCGGCGGCGACCGCCAGCAGGATGTCGGCGTACCACATCCAGTCGTAGCTGCCGGTCAGCTCGAAGCTCTTGCCGCCCAAGTACGCGCCGAGGAAGCCGCCGATCTGGTGCGCCAGCATCACCACGCCGAACAGCAGGCCCATGTTGGCGGTGCCATGGAACTTGGCAACCAGGCCCGCGGTCGGCGGCACGGTCGAGAGGTAGGTCAGGCCGATCACCGCGGCGAAGACCAGCATCGTGATCTCGGTCTTCGGCGCCAGCACGAAGATCAGCACCGCCAGCGCGCGCGTCGCGTAGATCAGCGACAGCAGCGACTTCATGCGCCAGCGCCCACCCTGGAAGCCGATGGCCCAACCGATGGCGAAGCTGCCGATGATGTTGAACAGCCCGATCATCGCCAGCGACCAGGCGCCCACCGCCGGCGGCAGCTGGCAGCTCGCGACCACGCCCGGCAGGTGGGTCGCGATGAAGGCGACGTGGAAGCCGCAGACGAAGAATCCGGCCGACAGCAGCCGGTAGCTCGGATCGGCCAGCGCCTTGCGCAGCGCACTGCCGCTCGAGACCGGCGCTGCCGCGGCACCCGTCGCGCCCGCGGCCTTCAGCGCCGCCGCACCGCTGCCGCGCAGCACCCAGGCCGCCGGCAGTGCGAGCAGGCTCAAGAGGGCGAGGCTCTGCACCGCCGCCACCCAGCCGGCCGCCGCCGCGATGCCACCGGCGATCGGCGCGAACAGGAACTGGCCGAAGGAGCCGCCGGCGTTGACGATGCCGGTGGCCATGCCTCGCTTCTCGGCGGGGATCAGGCGCGCGGTGGCGGCCATCAGCACCGAGACCCCGGCCAGCCCGGCGCCGCCGGCGGCCAGCACGCCGATCGCCAGGATCAGGCCGGCGGTGCTCTGCATGAACGGGATCAGCGCGGTGCCCAGCGCGACCATCAGCACGCCGGCGACGATCACGCGCCCGGCGCCGACGCGATCGGCCATCAGGCCGGCAATGGGCTGGGTCAGGCCCCACCACAGCTGACCGAAGGCGAAGGCCAGGCTGATGCTGGCGATGCCGAGGCCGGTGGCGCTGTTGATGTTGCCGAGGAACAGGCCCATCGACTGGCGCGCGCCCATCGTCACCGCGAAGGTGCCGCCGGCGGCCAGCAGCACCAGCCAGACGGCGGGCGCGGCGCGCATCGATCGTTGCTCAGTCATCCTGCTCTCCCTCGTCGGATTCCCCGGCCTCGGCGGCGTCGAGCTGCAGCAGGCATTCGTCGATCAGCGCATGCAACTGCACCACGCGCTCCTCGCCCA
This sequence comes from Rivibacter subsaxonicus, assembly GCF_004217215.1. Taxonomy (GTDB): domain Bacteria; phylum Pseudomonadota; class Gammaproteobacteria; order Burkholderiales; family Burkholderiaceae_C; genus Rivibacter; species Rivibacter subsaxonicus. Next base: position 655,439 of record NZ_SHKP01000004.1, on the reverse strand, counting down.
GGCGCGCGTTGAGCTCGAGCTGCGATCGCTTCCAGGCGCGCTGGGCCTGCGCCCGCAGCGCCTGGCCGGACTCGGTGGCGCTGACCAGCAGGCTGCGCGCGTCGGCGCCGGGCTCGATCACGATCCAACCCTGGGCCTGCAGCGGCTGCAGGTTGCGCGTCAGCGTCGAGGGCGCGATGCCGATGGCCGCGGCCAGCGCGCCGGGCTGGATCGGCCCCAGCTTGACGACATAGGACAGCAGCGAGTACTGGGTGCCCTTGAGCCCCAGCGCCCGCACCTCGGCGTCGTAGAGCCGCGCGACGCGGCGCCCGAGCTGGTGCAGCTTGAGGTTGGTGCAGCCCTGCGGCGACGCCACGGCAAGCTTGCCGTCACGCGTGGCCTTCTTCTTGACGCTGGTGTCCATCTGCATTATTGTAGTTGCATCATTTGTATATGCAACTAGTTTGACCAAGGATCTGGAAATGGACATCAACGAGACCATCGCCCGCTGGGAAGCCGACGAACAGGCGGTGCGCGCCCGGCTGAACCCCGGGATCGGCTGGGCACGGCCCGAGCAGGTGATCGGCAAGCCGGGCATGGCGCTGTTCGAGGCCATCTTCGACGGCAGCCTGCCGTCGCCGCCGATCGGCCACACGCTGGACTTCCTGCCGGTCGAGGTCAGCCCCGGCCGCGCGGTATTCCAGGGCCGACCCAACGCGCGCCACTACAACCCGATGGGCGGCGTGCATGGCGGCTGGTTCTGCACCCTGCTCGACTCGGCGGTCGGCTGCGCGGTGCACTCGGCGCTGCCGGCCGGCAAGGCCTACACCACGCTCGAGATCAAGGTCAACATCGTGCGCGGCCTCACCGATCGCGTGCCGCTGGTGCGTGCCGAGGGCGTGACGATCCACGTCGGCAACCAGACCGCGACCGCCGAGGGGCGGATCGTCGGCCCCGATGGCAAGCTGTACGCTCACGCCACCACCACCTGCCTGGTGTTCGACTTCCCACCCAAGGGTTGAAGCCGAATGCCCGTTCCGCGATGAGACTTCTTCACACCATGCTGCGCGTCGGAGACCTGCAGCGTTCGATCGACTTCTACACCCAGGTCATGGGCATGAAGTTGCTGCGCCGAAGCGAGAACCCCGAGTACAAGTACTCGCTGGCCTTCCTCGGCTACGGCTCCAACCCCGAGCATGCCGAGATCGAGCTGACCTACAACCATGGCGTCTCGAGCTACGAGATGGGCACCGCCTACGGCCATCTCGCGATCGGCGTGCCCGATGCCGCTGCCGCCTGCGAGAAGATCCGCGCCGGCGGCGGCAACGTCACGCGCGAGGCCGGACCGGTCAAGGGTGGCAGCACCGTGATCGCCTTCGTCACCGACCCCGACGGCTACAAGATCGAGCTGATCGAGCGCCGCGAGTCGGCGGCGCAGCCGGCCGACCCGCTCAAGGCCTAGCAGGGCGCCGGCCGCGACCGGTCGCCGGGGCGCCGTCAAGACCCAGTACAAAGCGTCACCAACGCTTGGCGCGGCCGCAACGCGTGGCTTGACGCCGCCGGGGCCACCGCTCAGGCTTGAGTTCATGCAGTCCGACGACGAGCGCCGCGCCGTCAGCCATGAGCCCGAGTCCCCGCCACCGGCGGTGCCGGTGCTGCGCGACCCGCGCCTGCTGCTCGAGCGCACGCTGGCCGGCTGGCAGGACGACCAGGACCTCTGGGTCTTCGGCTACGCCTCGCTGATCTGGCGGCCCGAGTTCGAGGCCAGCGAGCGGCGACTGGCCAGCGTCCACGGCTGGCACCGCTCGCTGCGCATGCGCTCGCGCATCAACCGCGGCTCGCCCGAGCGGCCGGGGCTGGTGTTCGCCCTGCTGCCGGGTGGCAGCTGCCGCGGCGTGGCCTACCGCCTCGCGCGCGAGCGGGTGCCGACCGAGATCGAACGGCTGTGGGCGCGCGAGATGGCCACCGGCGTCTACGACCCGCGCTGGTTGCCCTGCCGCACCCACGCCGGCCCGGTGCGCGCGCTGGCCTTCACGCTCGGCCGCAACAGTCCCAACCACACCGGGCAACTGGCCGAGGAAGAGCTGCTCGCGATCCTGCGCCACGCGCGCGGCCGCTACGGCAGCACGCTCGAGTACCTGCTAGACACCGAGCGCAGCCTGCGCGCGCACGGCATCCGCGACCGCGGCATCGAGCGCCAGGTGGCGCTGGCGCTGCGCCACGGCCTGGCCGCGCCGCGCAGCGAGCGCGGCGGCGATGACTGAGGGCCTGCCTGAGGGTCCGCGCCCGGCGCGCCACCTCCATTTCATCGACGGCCTGCGCGCCCTGGCGGTGCTGGCCGTGATCGTCTACCACCTCGACGAGCGCCTGCTGCCGGGCGGCTTCACCGGGGTCGACGTGTTCTTCGTGATCTCGGGCTACGTCGTGAGCCAGTCGGTGGACGGCCTGCAGCCGCGCAGCCTGCTCGAGTTCGTCAGCGCCTTCTACGCGCGGCGCATCCGCCGCATCGTGCCGGCGCTGCTGGTCTGCCTGCTGGTGAGCGCGCTGGTCTCGACGCTGCTGGTGCCGCGCGCCTGGCTCAGCGACACCAACGAGCAGACCGGCATCGCCGCCTTCTTCGGCGTCAGCAACGTGGTGCTGGCCCACCAGAGCGACACCTACTTCTCGCCGCGCAGCGAATACAACCCCTTCACCCACACCTGGTCGCTCGGTGTCGAGGAGCAGTTCTACCTGGTGTTCCCGCTGCTGTTCTACGGCTGGGTCGCCGCCGGCGCGGGCTGGGCCCGGCAGCGGCGCTCGATGCTCGGCTACGCGCTGGTGCTGGTGGCCTCGGTGGTCGCCGCGCTGCTGCTCGGCAGCAGCCATCCGCAACTGGCCTTCTATTCGATCCTGACCCGCTTCTGGCAGCTGGCGGCCGGCGTGCTGCTCTACCAGCTGACGCGCCGGCCCGCCTGGGCTGCCTTGCGGCTGCCGCCGGCCGCCCTCGCCGCGATCGGCGCGCTGGGCCTGGCGCTGATCGTCAGTGGCTTGCTGTTCGCCAACGCCGAGCGCTTTCCGCTGCCCTGGGCGCTGGCCCCGGTAGTCGGCACCCTGCTGGTGCTGGCAGCGCTGCGCGCGGAGCCCCTGCCCTCGCCCGTGAACCGCCTGCTCTCGGTGCCGCCGGTGGCCTACACCGGCCGCATCTCCTATTCGCTCTACCTCTGGCACTGGCCGGTGCTGGTGATGCTGCGCTGGACCATGGGCATCGAGCAGCCGGCCCAGAAGGCCCTGGCGCTGGCGCTCACCGCCGCGCTGGCGGTGGCCTCCTATCACGCGGTCGAGAAGCCGTTCCGGCAGCAGCGCGGCAGCGGCGGTCCCTCGCGGCGCGCGGTCATCGCCTGCGGGCTCGGCGCGGTGGCGCTGGGCGGCGCGCTGGCGGCGGCGATGTTCGCCGCGCAGCCGCGGCTGAGCCTGAGCCGCACCCACGACGCCGCCATCTGGTACCCGGACGGCGTCCCGGCCCAGGCCGCGGTGGCGCCCGCCTGCGCGCTGGCCGAGAGCAGCGCGCCCTTCGAGGATGGCTCGCTGCGGCACTTCGCGCCCGGTGGCTGCCCGGCCGCCGCCACGGCGCCGCGGCTCTTCGTCGCCGGCGACTCTCATGCCTGGGCCTATACCTCGATGCTGCGCCGCCACGCGCAGATCAGCGGCAGCGAGATCTGGCTCTACACCAAGGGCGGCTGCGGCTTCATGCGGCTGACCTTCGCCCAGTTCGTCGAGCGGCCGCATTGCCACCGCTACCTCTCGGCACTGGCGGCCGAGCTGCAGCGCCAGGCCCGCCCCGGCGACGTGTTGTTCCTGCCTTCACTGCGGCTGGAGCGGCTGGCCAACCAGTGGGGCGCCTTCGAGCGCGAGCAGGTGCTGGCGCGCTCGGCCAGCGAGCAGGCGCAGACGCGGCGCCGCGCGGCGGCCGAGGAGGCGATCGGCGTGCTGCGTCCGCTGACCGAGCGCGGCGTGCAGGTGGTGTTCGAGGCACCGAAGCCGCTGTTCGCGGTGGCGCCGTTTCGCTGCAGCGACTGGTTCAACCGCATGAACCCTTCCTGCGCGGCCGGCTTCGAGATGGCGCGCGACTTCCTGCTCGACTATCGCAAGCCGATCCTCGAGTCGATGGCGCGCGTGTCCGGCGAGCTGCGCCACGTGACGATCTGGGATCCGTTCCCGGTGCTGTGCCCGGCCGCACCCTGTCGCGCGGTGGATGAGCGCGGTCCGATCTACTTCGATGCGGACCACCTCAGCGGCCTAGGCAACCTGCGGCTCTATCCCAGCTTTGCCGAGCGCATGCTGCAGCTCAGGGACGCGGCTCAGGGCGCCGCGTACAACTCGCGCAGCAGCGCGAGGTCGGAGCGTGTGTCGACGTCGAGCAGCACGCCCGGGTCCGCCAACTCGACGCCGAAGGACGGGTAGCGGCCCAGCAGGCGCCGCGCGCCCTCGTCGCCCGAGAGCGTGGCCAGTTCCGAGTAAAGCTCGGCGGCAAAGCCGACCGGATGGCCGCGCTGGCCCTGGTGCTGCGCGTAGACCGCCGGGTGCTGCGGCAGGTGCCGCGCCAGCTGCACCAGCGTCGACGACTTGATCATCGGCATGTCGCCTGGCAACACCAGCCAGCCGCTGGCGTTGGGTCGGGCGCAGACGCCGGAGGCGATCGAGTAGCCCATGCCGAGCGACTCGCCGGCGCCCGGGCTGCCCGGCAGCGGCAGGAGCACGATGTCGCGCGCCGCCACATGGCTGGCCACCTCGGGTTGCAGCGCGCCGGTCGTCACCACGACCACGCCCAGCCCGCTGCCCAGCGCGTTGCTGATCGTCGTGCCCAGCACGGTCGACGTTCCCAGAGACTGCGCCAGCTTGTGGCGCTCGCCGTTGAAACGCGAACTCCGTCCCGCCGCCAGCACGATCACTACCGGTGCCTCGCGGTTCACCATCGCCACATCCTTGCTTCGAACGCCGGCTCCCAACGGCCGACGCATGTGCCTATCTCAGCTTGAGCACCGCCCCGGCGTAACCCGTGCGTGCACTTACTCGATTGCCCGACCCCAAGCTTTGGCTGCGGCGAACCCTAGGAAGTCTCGTGCATGTGCAAGCGCACGCCTGCGCCTCAGGCCAGGGTTTCGAAAGGCAACTTGCGCAAGCGCTTGCCCGACAGCGCCGCCACCGCGTTGGCCACCGCCGGCGCCAGCACCGGCGTGCCGGGCTCGCCGAGGCCGGTCGGCGGATCGCTGCTCGGCACGAAGTGCACCGCCACCTTCGGCGCCTCGGGCAGCCGGATCGGCGCGTAGTCGGAGAACTGACCCTGCTCGATCGCGCCGTTCTTCAGCGTGATCGCCGCCCCCGGCAGCGTGGCGTTGTAGCCATAGGTGGCACCACCCTGGATCTGCGCCTCGGCGTTCTTCGGGTTGACGATGGTGTTGGCGTGCACGCCGGCGGTGACGTTGTGCACCACCGGCCGGCCCTCCTTGATCGACACCTCGGCAACGTAGGCCACCACCGAGCCGAAGCTCTCGTGCACCGCCACGCCGAAAGCGCGACCCTTGGGCAACTGGCGCTTGCCATAGCCGCTCTTGTCCACCGCCAGCTTGAGCGCGGCGACGTGCCGCGCGTGCTTCTTGTCATCGCCCCAGCGCGCCAGGCGCCAGGCCACCGGGTCCTGGCCGGCGGCGCGCGCGACCTCGTCGGCCAGCGTCTCCATCACGAAGGCGGTGTGGGTGTGGCCGACCGAGCGCCACCACAGCACCGGCACCGGCTCCTCGGGGTGCGTGACGCGCACGCGCAGCGGCACGCCGTAGTCGTTCTCGACCACGCCCTCGGTCATGGTGGCGTCGATGCCGTCCTTGACCATGAATTGCTCGAAGGGCGTGCCCTTGAGGATCGACTGGCCGACGATCGCGTGGTCCCAGGCCACGACCTTGCCGCTGGCGTCGAGCCCGATCTCTGCGCGGTGCACATGGGAGGGCCGGTAGTAGCCGCCCTTGATGTCGTCCTCGCGCGTCCACACGACCTTGACCGGGCCGCCGCTCGCGCCGCCCTTCTCGCGCCAGGCCTTGGCGATCTGCGCGGCCTCGCGCAGGTAGTCCGAACTCGGCACCGCGCGCCGGCCGAAGCCGCCGCCGGCCGCCATCGTGTTGAGCACGACCTGCTCAGGCTTGAGGCCGAGCACCTGCGCCAGCGCCATCTGGTCGATGGTCTGGAACTGCGAACCGGCCCACACCGTGGCGCCGCCGTCGCGCAACTCGATCGTCGCGTTGAGCGGTTCCAGCGGCGCGTGCGCGAGGTAGGGGAACTCGTACTCGGCGACGATCTTCTTGGTCGCGGCGCCGAGCGCGCTCACGTCGCCGGCCAGCGCGGTGAGCTTGGGCGCCTTGGCCTCGGTCTTGAAGCGGGCGATCTGCTCGGTGCTGTCCAGACCGGCACTGGCACCCGGCTTCCACGTCACCTTGAGCGCATCGCGCGCCTGGCGCGCCGGCCAGAAGCCGGTGGCGACGATCGCCACGCCGCTGCCGCCGCGATCGCTCGGCACCTCGAAGACATCCAGCACGCCGGGGATCGCCTTGGCCGCGCCGGCATCGAGCGTGTCGACCTTGCCGCCGAAGGTCGGCGCGCGCACCAGCATCGCGGTCTTCAGGCCCGGCAGCTTCATGTCGATGCCGTAGCTCTTGCGGCCGGTGACCGTGGCGACCGCATCGATGCGCGGCGTGCCGTTGCCGATGGTGCGAAAGGCCTTGGCCTCCTTGAGCTGCACCTTGGCCGGCAGCGGCTGCTGCGCGGCCGCGGCGGCCAGCAAGGCATAGCTCGCGCGCCGTTCGCCGGCGATGACGAAGCCCTTCTCGGTGCGGATACCGGCCGGATCGATGCCCCACTCCTTGGCGGCCGCGGCCACCAGCATCGCGCGCAAGGTGGCACCGACCTCGCGGTACTGCGGCCAGGAGTGCGCGGTCGCGGTCGAGCCGCCCGTCATCTGGATGCCGAACAGCGGATCCTTGAAGGGCTCGGCCGCCGGCGCGAGGCTGGCGCGCACCTGCGACCACTCGACGTCGAGTTCCTCGGCTAGCAGCATCGGCAGCGTGGTGAGCGCGCCCTGGCCGAAGTCGAGCCGGTTGACGCGGATCTCGACCGTGTTGTCCGGGTTGATCCTGACAAAGGCGTTGGGATCGGCCGGCGGCTTGGGCGGTGGCGCCGCGCCATCGGCGGCCTCCGCCGTCGGCGCCGCGGCGAAGGCCACCGCGAGGCCGCCTCCGGCCAGAGCCGAGAGTTGCAGGAAGGCGCGGCGATCGACCTCGCCACCCTGCCAGCGCGCGGCGGCCTCGGCGCCAGTCGACTGTTCGTCGCGCCACATCATGCGTTCGAGCTTCATGGTCTTGCTCCCTTCAGGCCAGCGACTTCGCGGCGTCGTGGATCGCGGCGCGGATGCGCTGGTAGGTGCCGCAGCGGCAGACGTTGCCGGCCATCGCGGCGTCGATGTCGGCATCGCTGGGCTTGCGCTTGGTCTTGAGCAGGCCGGTGGCGCTCATGATCTGGCCGCTCTGGCAGTAGCCGCACTGCGCCACGTCGTGCTTGAGCCAGGCCGCCTGCACCGCCTTGCCGACGCGGTCCTCGCCGACCGCCTCGATGGTCGTGACCTTGGCACCGGCCACCGCCGACAGCGGCAGCACGCAGGAGCGCGTGGCCGCGCCGTTGAGATGCACGGTGCAGGCACCGCAGGCGGCGATGCCGCAGCCGAACTTGGTGCCGGTCTGGTCGAGATGGTCGCGCAAGGCCCACAGCAGCGGCGTGGTGGGGTCGGCATCGACCGTGACGGACTGGCCGTTGAGGCTGAACTGGGTGCTCATCGAAGGAGTCTCCTGGCTGGCTCGATCGCCGACTGTGACCGCAGGCGGCGCCGCGCGGCGGCGCTCGCCGCAAACCCCAACGCGGCGCGGGGGCAATGGCACCGGGCCGGTGCCACACTTCGCACCATGACGATGAACAAGCCCTCCGACCTGGCCGAGCTGCGCAAGAGCTACGAGGCCGGCGAACTCGACGAAGCGCAGGCCGCGAGCCTGCCGCTGCAGCAGTTCCGAGCCTGGCTCGAGCATGCGATCGAGGCCAGGGTTCCCGAGCCCAACGCGATGACGCTGGCGACCATCGGCACCGGCAGCGATGGCATCGCGCGGCCCTCGACGCGCGTGGTGCTGATCAAGGGCTGCGACGAGCGCGGCATCGTCTGGTACACCAACTACGAGAGCCGCAAGGGGCGCGAACTGGCGGCGCACCCTTTTGCGGCGCTGCAGTTCCACTGGGTCGAGCTCGAGCGCGTGGTGCGCATCGAGGGCCGGGTCGAACGCGTCAGCGATGCCGAGAGCGACGCCTACTACGCGACGCGCCCGCTCGATTCGCGCCTCGGTGCCTGGGCCTCGCCGCAAAGCCGGGTGATCGAGTCACGCGCGGTGCTCGTGACCGGCGCCGCCAAGGCCGCCGTGCAGCACGGCCTGCACCCGCCGCGGCCGCCGCACTGGGGCGGCTATCGCCTGGTGCCGGAACGCTTCGAGTTCTGGCAAGGCCGCAAGAGCCGGCTGCACGACCGGCTGCGCTACACGCTGCAGGAAGGCGGATCCTGGCTGCGCGAGCGGCTCGCACCCTAGGACGACGGCGATGAGCGCGCGCATTCATGTCGGCATCGGCGGCTGGAACTTCGAGCCCTGGCGCAACAACTTCTACCCGGCAGGCTGGCCGCAGGCACGCGAGCTCGAGTACGCCAGCCGCCAGCTCGGCGCGATCGAGATCAACAGCACCTACTACAGCTCCCAGAAGCCGAGCACCTTTGCGCGCTGGCGCGACGAGACGCCGGATGACTTCGTCTTCTCGCTGAAGGCCTCGCGCTTTGCCACCAACCGGCGCGTGCTGGCCGAGGCCGGCGAATCGATCACGCGCTTCGTCGGCAGCGGCATCGCCGAACTCGGACCGAAACTCGGCCCGATCGTCTGGCAGTTCGCGCCGACCAAGCGCTTCGATGCGGCCGACTTCGAGGCCTTCCTGCAGCAGTTGCCGCCGGCCGTTGACGGCATCGCGCTGCGCCACGCGATGGACGTGCGGCACGAGAGCTTCAAGAGCGCCGACTACCTCGCGCTGGCGCGCCGCCACGGCGTGGCGACCGTCTTCACCGACTCCGACGACTACCCCTCCTTCGCCGACATCAGCGGCGGCTTCGTCTACGCCCGCATGATGCGCACCGACCCCGCGCTGCCCGAGGGCTGCACGCCGCAGGCGCTCGACCAGCTTGCCGCCTGCGCCCGCGCCTGGCGCGACGGCCTCGAACCCGCCGGCCTGCCGCGCGTCGAGGCGCCGCCGGCGGCGCCGGTCGCGCCGCGCGATGTATTCATGTTCTTCATCAGCGGCGCCAAGGAGCGCGCGCCGGCCGCCGCGATGGCGCTGCAGCGGCGGCTGGCGCCTTAGCCCGGACCGGACCGGCTCCGCCCGCCGCCCGCGGGCCACTCCTCGCGCAACAGCCCGTAGACATGGACGTCGTAGGTCGCACCCTTGGCCGTCCAGCGCTGGCGCAGCGTGCCCTCGCGCGTGAAGCCCACGCGCAGCAGCAGCGCATTGGAGGCCTCGTTGGCCGGGTTCACCTCCGCCTCGAGCCGGCGCAGGCCGAGCTGCGCAAAGCAATGCGCGCAGAAGGCCTCGAGCGCCTCGTGCATCAGGCCCTGCCCCCAATGCCGACGGCCCAGCACGTAGCCGATCTCGGCGCGCGCGCTCGACTCCTCGTAGCGAAAGAGCAGCAGCGTGCCGATGACCTTGGCGCTGCTGCCGAGCTCCAGCACCAGCTGCCGGCCCGAGCCCGCCTCGCCCAGGGCCGCCATCCGGGCCAGCCAGCTGCGGCCATCCAGTGCCGACTGCCAGGTGCTGTAGGGCAGGAAGGCGGTGACCTCGGGATCGCCGTTGATCTCGAGCAGGTCGTCGAGATCGGACTCGCGCACCGGGCGGATCGTCAGGCGGGCGGATGCGATGGCATCGATCGGTGGCAGTGACATGGCAGAGCTATTCGTTCGCGGCTCGGCGGCTGGCTCAGGCCAGGTCCGCCACCATCAGGTGGTAGGTGCTGCGCAGCTCGATCTTCCTGAAGCCGCAGGACTCGTACAGCTGCTGCGCGGGGTTCTGCGGATGCACCGTCAGCGCGACGCGCGCATGGCCCGCCTGCCGGGCGGCCGCCAGCGCCGCCTGCATCAGCGGACGTCCGTGGCCCCGGTGCTGGAACGGCGGCAGCAGCGCGATGCCCAACTGCGGCGTCTGCTCATCCATCGAGGCCAGGCCGACGCCGGCCGGCAGCAGGCGCATCCAGCAGGCACCGGCATCGACCCCGTCGACCTGGGCAACGACGCCGACATCGCCCGGCCGGCCCCAGTCCTCGGCGTAGATGCGCACCCCGGGGACCTCGAGCACCTCGATCGGACGCAGGCCCGCGGGCGGCGGGTCCCAGAGCGCCACGTGGAGCCAGTGCCACAACTGCGGCTGGTCGGCGGCGACGAGGGGGCGGAAGCGAAGCATGACTTTCGATTCGAGCTTGGGCGCGCGCTCAGCGCAGCGACGGCGACATGCCGGGGCACCGCATCCGCTAAGACTCGAGCGCCCGGAAGATGAGCAGGAAGACCGGAGGAACCAGCGCGATCGCGAGGCTCACCAGCGAAGGCCTGAGCAGGGGGCCGCTGGTGCGCGCGACCTTGAGGCCATGCACCAGCAGGGCGAGCACCGAGGCAGCCGCGACCGGGATCGCCAGCAGCCCCATGAACGAGCCGCCGCCCTGCGCCGCCATGAAGACGACGATGTAGGCATAGACCTGCAACAGCAGTGGAAAGATGAAGGTGGCAAGAACTCGCATTCAGCAGCGGCGATGCGGTGTAGGCGCAGACGATTGCCTGCGGATCGAAGCTTATCCCGCAGCCACGGGGATCGGCGGTATCGCCGCCGTCCCTGCGTGGAGGCGGCCGCGTCGCTACGACCCGCTGACGAACCAGACCTTGGCGATGCCGGCCGGCGAGACCTCGTAGATCGCCGCGACCTCGAGCGGCGCGTCCGGAACACCGGTGACGCGCTCCTGGTCGATGACCTTGTTGCCGAAGACCATGCGGTTCACCAGCTCGGCATGCAGCCCCGGCAGGTTGAAGCGGTTCTTGCGGTAGTGCTCGGCCAGCGCCGCCTTGCCGACGATGACGGGCTCCGCGCCCGGCAGCCGGTAGACGAGCACGTCGTCGCTGTACTCGCGCACGAAGCGCTCGAGGTCGCGCGCGTTGTAGGCGTCGAGCTGGCGCTGGGCAAAGGCGGCGGGGTCGAAGGCGTCGGGCATGGCGGTGGTGGAGTGCGGAGGGTGGCGAGTCGGGCGAGTTTGCGGCATGCCGGGGCAGGCTTGGCCGCGCCCGGCCCGGCGCCACGTTCAGGCGGTGCTCCGCGCCGCCGGGCCGGCGGCGACGGTCGGGTCGCCGATCACGCGGTTGAGCATGGCGGCCTCGCTGGCGAGGCGCGTCACCGTGGCCCTGAGCAGCGGCGTGTCCGGCCCGAGCTGCAGGGTCGCCATCTCGTACTTGCCTCCGGGCTTGAGCCTCGGCTCGATGTGGCGCAGCCGTTGCCCGCGCCAGAAGCCGAACAGCACCCGGGCAGGCTCGGCCCGGATCAGCAGCACCGGCCCGTTCAGGAAGTAGACCAGGTGGCCCCATTTCAGCCTCTCTTGCAGCTCCGGCACCGCGTCGCGAACCGCTAGCCGCAGCGCCTCGGCCTGGGCCCGCTGCCAGCCACCGAGGCAGGCGATGTACTGGTCGGGATCGGTCGCGGGCGTGAGGATCATCTTCATGGGTCGGGCCGGGTCAGGGTGTACCGGATGTCTGGACAGGTCGAAGCCGGGCGCGTCACTGGCAATGACACGCGGCACGGCTCAGGCCGGCTCGATGGTCATGCTCATGGGGATGACCCGGCGCAGCGCATCGCCCACCGGCGAGTGCGCTTCCGCCCACTCGACGATCTGCCGAAGCTGCCCGGCCGATGCCCCATCGGCGGCGATCACCACGCGGATGCGCATGGTCAGCGGCCCCGCCGGGATGCCGTCGCCAAGCCCGAACATGCCGCGATCGTCCGAGTCGCTCTCCACCGTGACCTCCAGCCTGGTGAGCGCGACACCGAGCTGCGCGGCGCGCATGGCAATGACCGTGGCATCGCAGTTGGCAAGCGCGGCGCGCAGCAGCCAGCCCGGCGTGGGCGCGGACCCGCCGCCACCGATGCTCTCGGGCATGTCACTGAACAGCGCCGCTCCGTTCGGCCCTTCGGCCCTGCAGCGCAGCCCCTCCTCGAGGATGGCAACGGCGGCCGCGTCAGTCACCCGACCCTCTTGCGGATGCTTCGCGAAGAACCTGGCGACGCCTTCGATCGACTGCTGGATCCGGGCCATGGTCATGAGGCAGCTCCTGTCGGCGGTGGTTGTGGGTGAGGCGGCTTTTCATACCTGCCGCTTGCAACGATTGGCGCCGCGCTGACGCAGATTCCTCCTGAGCCTGTCGAAGGACGGCACGGGCCCTCATTACGCAGCACACCTCAGATGCCGGATGGTCGACTGCAGGCTCAACCCTTCGCGCCCTCACCGGATCGGCCAGTCGCTGGCGTTGACAGGGAGTCCATGCAGGAATGGTCGGGCGCCGGTGTGTTCACTACGCCATGTGCTCGATGTTGGAAGGCAAGCCGACCCAAGCGTGCTTGCGTTCTTCGTAGACCGAGAAGCTTGGCTCGGGAAAGGCGGGGTCGGCGAATGCGCCGACCGGAATGACTACGCTGTCTCCTCGACCTTCTATTTCGTAGTGGACTGTTGCGCCGCAAGTGGGGCAGAAGCTGAATGTGGCTCTGCCTCCCTCATCTCCGATACGGACGTACTGCCTGGATTGACCTTGGATCGTTACGCTCTTCTTGTCAAAGCGAGCTTGAGCACCAAACACACTCCCGGTTCGACGCTGACATGCAAGACAGTGGCAGATCGAGACACGAACTGGGTCTTCAGTTGCCGTCGCTGTCAGTTGCCCGCAGCTACAGGAGGCGATTCGTGTTTTCATGATCGGCGACCTCGTCTGCGTGCCTGCTGGCGCCCGACGTCCAAGCTGAGCGGGCGCCACCGGCGTGGCGCAGCGAAGCGGAACGTGCGCATGAACGTGAGAGCTTCGACGAGCCATGCCGGTCGGTCCGCTCGAGCGCAGGGTTGGGCGTCACGAGGTCTGCATCCTCAAGGCTTGCTCGCACGCTGAAGAATTGCCTTCTGATCATCGAAACCTACGGGCGCCGAAGTGTGCTCATGAATGATTCTCGGGACGTGACCACTCGTCTTGAGAACCCACGTGAGCCGGTTCTGCATCGCATTCAGCTGTTCACCGCGCGCTGAATGGACAGCGTAGGTGACTATGGCGCTGACAGATGCGAACGCAGGAGTGGACACCGAGCGAACGTCCTCAAACACAACGCTGAACCGGTCGGCTGGGTGTGACACAAACCAACCTTCGACGGCGACTCGCCATGCTGGAACGGTTTCATACGACCAGACACCCCAGGCGTCGAAGACCCTCGCCGTCGGGTCATAGAGGTGCATGAATGCATCGATATCTCTTGCGGCGACGGAGGCCCTGTACGCCTCGATGACTCTGTCGATGGAAGCTTCGATCTCACTCACTTGGACCTCCTGGTTTTCGTGACGCCTGAGGTCTGCCTTGAGCGCGCCGTCGCAGGCCGGGTCCGCTTGAAGCAATGGTCAGGCCCCGGGTGCGTGGCAAACCGCTTCGATGTTGTGCCCGTCCGGACCAATGACGAAAGCTGCATAGTAGTTCGCGTGGTAGTGCGGGCGCAGACCAGGCGCACCATTGTCTTTGCCACCCGCCGCAAGGGCCGCGCGATAGAAGGCATCGACTTGCTGGCGGCTCTCGGCCGCGAACGCCAAGTGAAGATGCGCCGGCTTCTCCTCGGTTTGGTATAGGCACAAGGAAGCCTTGCTCTTTGGGCCCACCAACTCGACACCGTAGGTTGGCGCCCCCTCCGACACAACAGCTACGCCGAGCGGCTCGAGTGCCTTGAGGAAGAACGCTTTGCTCGCTGCATAGCTGCCGACTCCGAATTTGACGTGGTCGAACATGAGTTCTCCTGAACTGTGCGGGGCCTGCGCGAGGCCCAAGGTTTGAGTCAGGCGGCACTAGCCTTCGCCCTCCCAGTAAGGAAGGCTGTTGCCAGCCTTTCCGATGACTTCGAACGGCTGCTTGGTCGCCAAGCCACCTTCCGCGAGGTACTTGCCGGAGTCCGGGTACTCGCAGATCTCCGGATCGTCGGTCGTACCGATGGCGAGGTACCTGAGTGGGGCGTCGGAGGTGTTGATGATCTGGTGAGGGAACTCGCGCCCCGGAGGGATGAAGATCGTGTCCCCGGCCTTGATTGGGAGCAGTTCGCCAGCGACACGGAGCGTGCCTGAGCCTTCCAACACGATGAACATCTCTTCTTGGGCGTGATGGAGGTGATATGGGCAGGCCCGCTTGCCTGGCGCTACGACGTTGACGCCCACGGCCAACTTTGCGGCTGCAGTGCCTTCGGACAGCCTGGCGTGACTGCATTCGTACTTTGGCTCGAGGGCGGCGTGGTTGAGCGGAACCTCGTTGAAGTTGCGAATGAGCCTTGAGTACAAGGAGGTTTTCGTTTCACTCATGCGCGACTCCCTGGTTGATGCCTGTGACGCCCAACGTCGGAGCTAAGCGCCCGGAATCGGCTGGCCGCGTAGGGCAAGACAGTAAGGCGCCCGTAGCCGCCAGCCGGTGGAGGTCCGCTTGAGCGACCTGTTAGGCGGCACCCTCGGACCTTGAGTTACGGGATTGGGCTGCTAGTAACTGAGTACCCGATCACTCTCGAGCGAGAGGCGAATGAGTACGTTGGGCATGGCGAACTCACCTGGCTTGCCGGCGAGGTCTGCCTCCGACATGCCGCGCGACTTGGCAGACATGCCCGAGAGGTAGAACCGAGCACCTCCAGCGACCAGGGCGTCATAGTGCTCTCGCAGCTTGCCAGTGCCCAGCCCGACGAGGGAGTCCAGCACTGCGTCGCGAAAGAGTTGTACCGCGTCGCCGGCCAAGAAGAGCTTGACCGTGTGGCCTTCGTCGAGCGCGGCCTTTGCCACAAGAAATGAGAGGGCAGCGCGCGTTGGGTCATTCGGCCCGCATGTCGCGTGAACGAGGATGTTCGCCATGGATGCCTCCGTTGCCGATGAGGAGCCAGAGTCTACGGCTAGGCCAGTGAGCCATGGAGCCGCGACTTCCGCTTGGCGAACAGGCGGGTGTCCAGTGCAGCCTGGCGCCTGAATCAAGCCGCGCCACATAGCGGCGTCGGCTTGAATGAATTGTCAGGCCATGGACTTCTAGGCAAGAACCGCCGCTTCGATTTCGGCAATGTCGATCTTCTTTTGCTTCATCATCGCCGCGATCGCCTTGGCAGACACATTCTTGTCGGCACGCAATGTCAATTCTGTCAGCCGCCTCGGGAAAACCTGCCACGACACCCCGTAGCGATCCTTGAGCCAGCCGCAGTGGCTTTCCTCGCCGCCATTTGTGGTTAGCGCTGCCCAAAGCCTATCGGTCTCTGCCTGATCGTCCGTTTCGACCGAGATCGACACTGCCTCGGTTAGAGTGAACATCGGTCCTGCATCGAGTATCTGATACGGCACCCCGCCCAGCGTGAAGTCGATTAGCCAGGAAGCACCGTCGCCTGAGATATCGAAGGTCGCTTCGATCCGACTTCCCGGAATCAGAGCGCAGTAAAACTCTGCGGCCTCACGACCGCGGCCGTCACGGAACCAGAGGCAGGTACGTATGGAACTGGCCATCGTGTTGCTCCTCGTGTGAGTAGGTTGATGCAGCAGTTTTGCGCGGCCTAGCGTTTGACATGAGAGGCTCGACCCGGCTTGCCGGGGCGAGTCCTCTCGATTGATGGGTTGGGCTCTTGTTTTACTCGGACTGTGATGTGCCAGAACACCAGTGCGGCCGTTGTCCAAGCCAGTACCTCCCAGAATGTTCGCTGTAAAGCTTCGGGGGCACTCAAGTCCGTAATTAGCCATGGCGCAGCACGGTACTTGGCAAGCCGGGCGAGGGGCTCAACCATTCCAAGAATGAGCCCAGCGGCAATGTATACCCACCATTGCGTCCAATGAAGTGCCTTGGCTACGGCACAAAAAGGTAGGCCGAGAAATAGCAAGATCCACAGCCCCTTCCAATAGAAGTACGCGAAGGCGAACCAGAACCACGACGCGTTATGCCTTGCCTGCGGCGACAGCAGCAGATCGCTCAACGCGCCGCCCGCCAATGGGACCGCAAGAATGATGATGAGAGCTGCTGCAACGCGCTTCATGAGGCCCAACGTCAGCCGTGAATGGACCGCAACGGCGCACTCAGCACCAAGGAATGGTGACCACGCTGGCCGCCGTTGTGGGTCCACTCGACGAACCCGTTAGGACTTAGCCGGTTCAACATGCAGTCTTCCTTTCACTGCTGAAAGATGAGCGCGATCTTGAACGGTCACAGACCACTCCGGCTCATCCCCTTCCACGCCAGTCAACAGGCGAATACCGTTCGAGAACCCCACCAATAGTTCAGAGTTTGACTGGACTTCGATGCTGAGAATCTCTGCCCCCAAGATCTCCGTGCCGTGAGGCTTCTTGATGTCACCTTGCCAGTGAAAGCCAGCATATACGGTGACCTCGCCTTGAGGGTTGTTTCGCTTCGGAGGTGTTAGCTTCCCAAGCTCGATGTACATGGCCCTGTAATCGCTGAACCAGACGTGCGATACGGTCTTGCTTTTCGCTGCGTTCAGGATATCTATGGGCGTCAAGCTGAGTCCTAACGCTTGAGCTCACCTGCGGGCGCCGGACGGCGAAGCCGGCTGGCGAACGTCAGGTGGAGCGAAGGGTTAGACGGCACCGCGTGCTTCCGTGCCAGAAGGAACAGCCTTTGACATAAGGATACTGAGGAAGTTTGTATGCGGGCGCCAATCGCATGTGCCAACCTGTATGTACCCCCAAGAGCGGTACATGTTGATGAGCGCCACTGCTGGTTGCGCAGTATGCAGCGCCATGACCTGGCAGCCAAGCGTGGCGGCCTCCAGCAACGCGGTATCGTGGAGCTGCTTGCCGAAGCCCCGGCCCTTGTGGAATGGCGCGACTGCGAACTGGCCGAACGACCAGGTGTGTGGCTCGCGCAGGAGCTCGACTTTGGATGCTGGATCTGGCCGGGCCAACGCGATGGTTGCGATGATCTCGCCACCGAGCTCCCCGACGAAGCAGACTCCGCGCGCGATGCGTTTCTCGGTGTCGGCCACCGACTGGTGCGTTGCCCAATACCGCAGGCCGGTGGCAGCGTGGGGCGCATACGCCGCGTGAATAAGCTCAGTCAGCGCGTGCAGGTCGTCCGATGCAGAAACGCGCCGTACGTGGAGATGATCGGACATGTTCCTGTGCCGTCTAACTTTGTTCCCGAATCCGGGACGCAGTCTCCCTAATCTGGCAGGTCGAGTCGGCCGCCAAGCCGCTTGAACGCTCGCGTCGTGGCGCGTAGGCTGTATGTTCATACAGTACTAACGCACCATGAAAAGCGGCAGCCCGACACTCCCTTCGCTGAAGGCGCCAAAGGTACTGGACCAGTTGCGCGAGCGCATCCGATTCTTCCATTACAGCCTGCGCACCGAAGAGGCATACGTGTACTGGGCGCGCGCATTCATCCGCTTCCACGGCGTGCGCCAGCCGGCAACGATGGGCGGGCCCGAAGTCGAGGCGTTCCGCACCTGGCTCGCCAACGCGCGCGGCGTCGCTGCGTCCACCCATCGGCAGGCCCTGTCGGCGTTGTTGTTCCTCTACGGCAAGGTGCTCGGTCACGATCTGCCGTGGATGCAGGATATGGGCCGCCCTCGCGTGCCACGGCGGCTGCCGGTGGTGCTCGGCGCGGCCGAGGTGGCGCGCCTGTTTGCCGCGCTGGCCCACAACACCACGCTGCACCTGCTTGCGCAACTGCTCTACGGCACCGGCATGCGCATCACCGAGGCACTGCAGTTGCGCGTCAAGGACGTGGAGTTCGACCGCGGCGCCTTCATCGTGCGCCAGGGCAAGGGCGGCAAGGATCGCGTGGTCATGCTGCCGGCCACGCTGGTCGAGCCGCTGCGGGCGCAACTCGCTGCCGCGCGCGAGCTGTGGCTCGACGACCGGCACCGTGGCCGTGGCGGCGTGTTCATGCCCGACGCGCTCGATCGCAAGTACCCGCGCGCCGACCAGTCGTGGGTCTGGTTCTGGGTCTTTCCGCAGGCCACCCACGCCACCGATCCGCGCTCAGGCGTCGTCCGCCGCCACCACCTCTACGACCAGACGTTCCAACGCGCCTTCAAGCTCGCCGTGGCTGCCGCCGGCATCCACAAGCCGGCCACGCCGCACACGCTGCGGCACTCCTTTGCCACCCACTTGCTGCAGGCGGGCTACGACATCCGCACCGTGCAAGAACTGCTTGGCCACAGCGACGTGAGCACGACGATGATCTACACCCACGTGCTGCGGCTGGGCGGCGCGGTGCGCAGCCCGCTCGATGCCCTGCCGGGCACGGAGTCGGCCGGGCGCCCCGCGCCCTACTGGGCTGCGACGCTCGGTTCAGCGCATGCCCCACTGGCGTCCGCGCCGGCAGCGTGAAGCTGCTCTTGCCGTCGCCGATGCACCTCAAAAGCTCAACCTCAGCCCCGCGCTTAGCGCCCTCCCGCCCAGCGGCGCGAGCGGTCGCACGGTGCCGATGGTGCTGGCGTTGAAGGCGAGCTCGTCCGTCAGGTTGTCGAGCTTGAGGTAGGCCAGCCCGGCCGCGCCGCCGAGTCCGAAGCTCTTGCTGAGCGCCAGGTTGAGCAGCGTGTAGCTCGGCGTGGCGACGTCGTCCGACGGCACCCGGCTCTGGCGCGCCGCGTGGCGAACTTCGCCGCGCAGCAGCCAGTCCTCGGCAAAACCCCAGCTCGCGCCGAGCGCGGCGCGCAGCGGCGCGATGCGCGGCAGCGGCTCGCCGCTCGTGCGGTTGTCGGCACGCACCCAGTCGAGCTGGCCATCGAGGTCGAGCGTGCGGCCGGCGTCGAGCAGGCGCCAGCGCGCTTCCAGTTCGCCGCCGACGAAGCGGGCCCTGACGCCCTGGAAGGCGTAGACCGGGAAGCTCTCGCCGCTGTCGGCGTCGATGAAGTCCGGCTCGCCGGTCGCCAGCAGCGCGATGTAGTTGGAAAAGTCGCTCGCGAACAGGCTGGCCTTGACGCTGCTGTGCGGCGAGGTCGACCACTGCAGGCCGAGATCGAGGTTGCTGCCGCGCTCCTTGTGCTGGTCGAGGCTGCCGCGCTCGAAGGTGCCGGTGGCGGCGTGCACACCGTTGGCGTAGAGCTCGTAGAGCGTGGGCGCACGCTCGGTGTAGGCGAGGTTGGCGCTCGCCTGCCAGCCGCCCGCCAGCGGCCACAGCCCGCCGAGCGCGGCGCTGCCGGTGGTGAAGCGGCGACTTTGCGGATCGCCGAACTTCGGCTCGGCGGGATCGGCGTCGCCGGCCGAGTCGACTGTGGTGCGCTCGATTCGGCCGCCGAAGCTGATCTTGGCTTCGCCCACGCCGAGCTCTTCGAACACGAAGCCGGCGAACTGGCGCGTGCCGGTGCTGGGCACGAAGGCCTCGTCGCCGAGTGCCGAGAAGTCGGAGTCCTCGGTCTGCAGGCCGATCACGCCCTTGAGCGCGCCGATAGCCGCGTGCTCGAGTTCGAAGCGGCTGTCGGTGCCCTTGTTCTCGAAGGTGGTGCCGACCTCGCCCGTGCCCTCTACCTCCTCGTGCTGGTAGTCGGTGCGCTGGACGCGACCGCTGATCTTGCGCACGAAACCGTCGTTGAAGCGGTACTCGCCGGCGAGCGCGAGCTTGTCGCGCTGCATCTTGATGAGGATGTCTTCCTCGGCCACGACGCCGTAGTCGTTGCGATAGCTGTCCCAGGCCAGGCCGAGGTAGCCGCGGCTGCCGACCCAGGAGCCGCCGAGCGCGCCGCCCCTGCCCTCGCTGGTCGAGTTGATGATGCGGTTCTCGCGCGTGAAGCCGCCGGCGCCGTCGGGGCGCTTGTAGTCGGGCGTGCGCAGGTCGTCTGTGCGGCGCGCGAAGGCATCGGCATGCAGCGCGAAGCCCTCGCCGCCAGCGTCGACCGCACCGACCGCCGCGCGCTCGCGTGCGGCACCGCCGCCGCGGGCTTCGGCCACGCCGCTCACGCCTGGCTGCGGCTCGCGCGGGATGCGGTTGTCGATCGCGTTGACGACGCCGCCGACCGCGCTGCCGCCGTAGAGCAGCGCGGCCGGACCGCGCAGCACCTCGAGCCGCGTGACCAGCAGCGGGTCGAGCGGCACCGCGTGGTCGAAGCTCAGCGAGGAGGCGTCGAGCGAAGCGCCGGCGTTGTTGAGCACGCGGATGCGGTCGCCGTCGAAGCCGCGGATCACCGGCCGGTTGGCGTTGGGGCCGAAGTAGCTGCTGGAAACACCCGGCAGCGAGCCGAGCGTGTCGCCGAGCGTGCTGCCACGGCGCAGCACGAGTTCGGTGCCCGTCAGCACGCTGGCCGGCGTGGCGAGGGCATCGGCGGCGAGCGGGTTGCCGGTGACGAGCACCGGCGCGAGGGTGGCGGCGGCCGCGGCAGCGTCCTGTGCGCGGACGGCGCAGGCAGCGCCCAGCACGGCAAGGGCCAGCACGCTGCGCAGCGGCGGCCGAAAGGGCGGAGTTGGCATGGCTCACGTGGCGCCTCCCTGCGGGGGCGCCATCCGGGAATGGGGTGGTGGCGACCGGCGCGCGGCCACGAGGCCGGCGCGACAGATCAGCAGCTGCGCGCCTCCGGGGCGCGCAGGATCGGGCTCAGGCGCTGTGGCCGAGCGGGGGCGCGCGCGCCGCCGGCCGTTGCCAGGCGGTGGCGAGGACATCGCTGCCGAGGGCCGGCAGCGTGTCGAAGGCGGGCACGAGCACCGGCGATGCCGGTGGCGCGCTCGAGACCAGAGCGGCGGCGACCAGCAGCTGGTCGAACAGGCCGCAGTCGGCGCTGCCGCGCGTGTGACCCAGGGCCGAGCCCGGGTCGGCGAACTCGGCGCTGCCCGGCACGGCCTGCACCAGCGTGGCGGGCAAGCCCTGCGGCGCGTGCGCGATGCGGTGCCAGCCGCCGAGCAACTGCGCGCCGAGCAGCGCCCACGCCAGCAGCAGGGCCAGCGGCAGCGACGGGCGGCGACGCAGCAAGTGCATCGGACTCAGGCGCCGGACGGTTGCCGACGGCGCGCGGCAAAGGTCCTGCGGAACTTCTCGAGCTTGGGCGCGACCACGAAGGCGCAATAGCCCTGGCCCGGATGCTGGGCGAAATAGTTCTGGTGGTAGTCCTCGGCGCGCCAGTAGTTGCGCTCGCGCTCGACCTCGGTGACCACCTTGGCGCCGCGCAGCACGCCGCTGGCCTCGATCTCCTTGATCACCGCGCGCGCGACACCGGCCTGCTCGTCGTCGTGGGTGTAGATGCCCGAGCGGTACTGCGGGCCGACGTCGTTGCCCTGGCGATCGAGCGTGGTCGGGTCGTGGATCGTGAAGAAGATCTCGAGCAGCTCGCGAAAGGCGATGCGGGCCGGGTCGAAAGCCACGCGCACCACCTCGGCATGGCCGGTGGTGCCGCTGCAGACCTGCTCATAGCTGGGATCGATGGCGTGGCCGTTGCAGTAGCCCGATTCCACCGACAGCACGCCCTCGACGTCGAGGAAGACCGCCTCGAGGCACCAGAAGCAGCCGCCGCCGAGCGTGGCCACGGCAGGCGCGGGCCGGCCGGCAACGGCGCTGCGGTCGTCGGCGTCGGGTTCAGGGTTCATCACGAGGCGGCGGGGCCACAGTCCGCGTTGGCGTCAATGCGGGCCACGCGGCCCGCCGGGCAGAATCCTACGGTCTTTTGCCGCCTTGCGTGATCGCCCTGGACCTGACCGTGTTTGATAGCTGGAAACCCATCCTGACCGCGCTGGCGCTGCCGCCGGTGCCCCTGCTGCTGCTGATCCTGCTGGGCTGGGGGTTGTCGGCGCGCCGCCGCTTGCTGGGCGGCATGATGGTGCTGCTGTCGTGCATCGCGATCTGGCTGGCCTGCTGCACGGCGGTGGCCCGCGTGATCGAGCGCCAGGTGCTGCGGCCACCGGCGCCGATTGCCGAGGAGACGCTGGCCGAACTCAAGTCGGGCAGCGGCAAGCAGGCCAAGAGCCACGTCGCGCCGAGCGCGGCGATCGTGGTGCTCGGCGGCGGCCGCATCCCGCGCGCCAAGGAACTCGGCACCGCCGACCTCAACAGCTGGTCGCTGCAGCGGCTGCGCTACGGCATCCGGCTGGCACGCGAGACCGGGCTGCCGATCGCCTTCTCGGGCGGCATCGGCTGGTCGCAGCAGAGCCAGGCGCCGGCCGACAGCCAGCTGAGCGAGGCCGAGATCGCCGCGCGGGTGGCCGAGGACGAGTTCCTCAAGCCGCTGCGCTGGACCGAGACCCGTTCGCGCGACACGCGCGAGAACGCGCAGCGCACCGTGGCCCTGCTGCGCGCCGACGGCGTGCAGCAGATCGTGCTGGTCACCCATGCCTGGCACATGCCGCGCGCGCTGCGCGCCTTCGAGCAGGCGGCCGGCGGCAGCCTGAAGATCACGCCGGCGCCGCTGGGATTCTTCGTCTCCGAACAGGCACCCGAACTCGAGTGGCTGCCGACGCTGCAGGGCTTCACGCAGGTGCGGCTCGCGCTGCGCGAGCTGCTCGGCAGCTTGGTCACTCGATAGGGACCGCGAGGATGATCCCGCCCGGCTTCATCCAGGAGCTGCTGGCCCGCGCCGACATCGTCGAGGTGGTCGGTCGCCATGTCACGCTGAAGAAGTCTGGCGGCGACTGGAAGGGGCTTTGCCCCTTCCACGGAGAGAAGACGCCGAGCTTCTACGTCGTTCCAGATAAGCAGTTCTACAACTGTTTTGGTTGTGGCGTACACGGCGACGCGATTCGGTTTCTCACGGAATTCACAGGCGCCACGTTCGTCGAAGCTGTCGAGGATCTCGCGCAGCAGCTTGGCATGCAGGTGCCCGAGGAAGAACGCAGCCCCGAGGAACGCGAGCGCGCCAAAGCCGCCAAGGAACGCCAGCAGACGCTGACCGAGGTGCTGGCCAAGGCCGCGGCGCACTACAAGGCCAAGCTGAAGGCCGACGCTCGTGCGGTGGCCTACCTCAAGGGTCGTGGCCTCAGCGGCGAGATCGCGGCCCGCTTCGGCCTGGGCTACGCGCCCGAGGGCTGGCGCGGGCTGGCCAGCGTCTACCCACGCTACGACGATCCGCTGCTGACGGAGTCGGGCCTGGTGATCGTGACCGGCGACGAGGGCGAGGAGCAGAAGCGCTACGACCGCTTTCGCGACCGCATCATGTTCCCGATCCGCAGCGTGCAGGGCGAGGTGATCGGCTTTGGCGGTCGCGTGCTCGACAAGGGCGAGCCCAAATACCTCAACTCGCCGGAAACGCCGGTGTTCAGCAAGGGGCGCGAGCTCTACGGCCTGTTCGAGGCACGCCAGGCCCTGCGCGCCAAGGGCTATTGCCTGGTGGTCGAGGGCTACATGGACGTGGTCGCGCTGGCCCAGATGGGCTTTGCCAACGCGGTGGCGACGCTCGGCACCGCCTGCACCGCCGAGCATGTGCAGAAGCTGCTGCGCTTCACCGACAGCATCGTCTTCAGCTTCGACGGCGACGCCGCCGGCCGCCGCGCCGCCGCGCGCGCGCTCGAGGCCGCGCTGCCGCACGCAAGCGACACGCGCAGCTTCCGCTTCCTGTTCCTGCCGACCGAGCACGACCCCGACTCTTACATCCGCGAGCATGGCCAGAGCGGCTTCGAGAGCTACGTGGCGCAGGCGCTGCCGCTGTCGCGCCAGCTCGCCGACCTGGCGCGCGAGGGCTGCGACCTCGGCACCGCCGAGGGCCGCGCGCGCTTCGTCGCCCAGGCCAAGCCGCTGTGGCTGCAGTTGCCCGACGGGGCGCTGAAGCTGCAGGTGGCCGGCGAACTGGCGGCGCTGGCCCAGTTGCCGGGCGAGGAGCTGATGGCGCTGTTCACCGGCGTGCGCCCCGGCGCCGCGCGCTCGGCCGCTCGCGGCGCGCGCGGCGGCGCCCCCCGCGCGCCGCGCCGAGCGCCGCGCGCCGCGATCCGCGGCCCGGCCGACAACGTGGCCTGGGCGCTGGCCGGCCACGCCGAGGGCTGGTTGCAGCTCTCCGACGCCGACCACGAACTGCTGTCGGCCCAGCCCGGCTGGCACGGCGAGTTCTTCCGCTGGCTCGACCGCGAGGTGCAGGAACATGGCGCCCAGCCCTGGGCCACGCTGCGGGTGGCGCTGGCCGGCCTGGAATGGGCCGCGCCGGTGCTGGCCCTGATCGACGCCAACGACCCGGCGCTGCAACCCGCGCTGGAGGACCTGCCGGTGTTGATGAATCAGTTGCAAAAGGATCGGATCCGCGCCGAAATCTCGCCCCTGCTGGGTCGGCGCTAGGGTCTGTCCAGGCCCCGCCAAGGGGCTTCCCGCCTTGATCGGCGGCCCCCAGTTTGTATAATGGCAGGCTTGTCAGCGATGACAACGCTCACATCGCCACCACTTTGAGAGCGAAGCAGCACCTCCGGCCCCGGCCACCCGCGACACGGGTTACATCATCCGGCCAACCTTCCCGCAAGGGCTGCGCTTCCCGACGGTCACCCGACCCGCTCCTGCATTACCGGCCTCCGCGCCCGGCCTGCTTGCGTACGCGCGGCCGGCAGACGCGGACCGATCGCCCCGAATTTCGTCCTAACGCCCGACGAGGAACTGCATGACCGCCAAGAAGAGCGCCCCCGCGAAGACTGCTGCCGCCAAGCCCGCGGCCAAGACCGCCGCTGCCGAGCTGGAAACCAAGAAGCCGGCAGCCAAGGCGGCCGCCAAGGCAGCGCCCGCCGCCGCCAAGCCGACGGCTGCCGCCAAGGGCAAGCCCGGCCGCAAGCCG
The DNA here is from genome assembly GCF_004217215.1 of Rivibacter subsaxonicus. Taxonomy (GTDB): domain Bacteria; phylum Pseudomonadota; class Gammaproteobacteria; order Burkholderiales; family Burkholderiaceae_C; genus Rivibacter; species Rivibacter subsaxonicus. The sequence goes on along the minus strand of NZ_SHKP01000004.1, from coordinate 630,407 downwards.
GCCGCGGCCAAGGCGGCGCCCGAACTCGAGGTGGACCTGTCCGACATCGAGGCCGATCTCGAACCCGATGCGGTCGAGCAGGAGGGTGGCGACGAGAAGGCCGTCAAGGCCAAGCCGCTGCGGATGAAGGTCAGCAAGGCCAAGGAACGCGCGCTGATGCGCGAGTTCGGCCTCGACGAGTCGGCGCTCAGCGAAGAGGAGTCGAACAAGCGCCGCCAGGAGCTGAAGACCCTCATCAAGATGGGCAAGACGCGTGGCTACCTCACGCACCAGGAGATCAACGACCACCTGCCCGAGAAGCTGGTCGACGCCGAGATCTTCGACGCCATCGTCTCGATGCTCAACGACATGGGCATCGCGGTCTACGAGCAGGCGCCCGACGCCGCAACGCTGCTGATCGCCGGCGGCGGCAACGCCACGGCGACCGAGGAAGAGGCCGAGGAAGCGGCCGAGGCGGCTCTCTCGACCGTCGACTCCGAGTTCGGCCGCACCACCGACCCGGTCCGCATGTACATGCGCGAGATGGGCACGGTCGAGTTGCTCACGCGCGAGGGCGAGATCGAGATCGCCAAGCGCATCGAGGGCGGCCTGCAGGCCATGATGCTGGCGATCAGCGAGTCGCCGACCACGATCGCCGAGATCCTGGCACTGGCCGGCAAGCTGCGCGCCGGCGAGATGCAGATCTCCGAGGTGGTCGACGGCTTCGTGCTCGACGACGAGGCCGACGACTACGTGGCCGAGGAAGACTTCGACGAGTTCGACGACTCCGAGGAAGACGACGAAGCCGCCAGCTCGAAGGCACTGACCAAGCGCCTCGAGGAGCTCAAGACTCAGGCGCTGGCCAAGTTCGACGACCTGCAGGCCAACTTCGACAAGATGCGCCGCGCCTACGAGAAGGACGGCTACAAGTCGCAGCCCTACAACAAGGCGCAGTACGCCGTGTCGGGCGTGATCATGAGCATCCGCTTCACGGTCAAGACCATCGAGCGGCTGTGCGACATCCTGCGCTCGCAGGTCGACGACGTGCGCCGCTACGAGCGCGAGCTGCGCAAGATCGTGGTCGACAAGTGCGGCATGCCGCAAGAGCACTTCATCAAGAGCTACCCGCCCAACGCGCTCAACCTGAAGTGGGCCGAGAAGGAAGTCGCCGCCGGCAAGCCCTACAGCGCCGTGATGGCGCGCCACCTGCCGCCGATCCAGGATCTGCAGCAGAAGCTGATCGACATCCAGTCGAAGGCGGTGGTGCCGATCGAGGACCTGAAGCTCATCAACAAGAAGATGAACCAGGGCGAGAAGGCCTCGCGCGACGCGAAGAAGGAAATGATCGAGGCCAACCTGCGCCTCGTGATCTCGATCGCCAAGAAGTACACCAACCGCGGCCTGCAGTTCCTCGACCTCATCCAGGAGGGCAACATCGGCCTGATGAAGGCGGTCGACAAGTTCGAATACCGCCGCGGCTACAAGTTCTCGACCTACGCCACCTGGTGGATCCGCCAGGCGATCACGCGCTCGATCGCCGACCAGGCGCGCACGATCCGCATCCCGGTTCACATGATCGAGACGATCAACAAGATGAACCGCATCTCGCGCCAGCACCTGCAGGAGTTCGGCTTCGAGCCGGACGCGCCGACGCTGGCCGAGAAGATGGAGATGCCCGAGGACAAGATCCGCAAGATCATGAAGATCGCCAAGGAGCCGATCTCCATGGAGACGCCGATCGGCGACGACGACGACTCGCACCTGGGCGATTTCATCGAGGACACCAACAACACCGCGCCGATCGAGGCCGCGATGCAGGCCGGCCTGCGCGACGTGGTCAAGGACATCCTCGACTCGCTGACCCCGCGCGAGGCCAAGGTGCTGCGCATGCGCTTCGGCATCGAGATGTCGACCGACCACACGCTGGAAGAAGTCGGCAAGCAGTTCGACGTCACCCGCGAGCGCATCCGCCAGATCGAGGCCAAGGCGATCCGCAAGCTCAAGCACCCGAGCCGCTCGGACAAGCTGCGCACCTATCTGGACAACCTCTGAGCCACGCCGCGCCGGGCCGCCACTGCGGCGCCCGCGCCACGGCCCGCGTCGAGCAATCGACGCGGGCCGTTTTTCATGGGCAGCCCGGCTAAACTTCGGTGCGCACTACTTCACGTTCTGCGCCCTCCCTTGCCCCGCGAATGACCTCGATCATCGAACGCACCGTGCTGTTCGCCGACCTGCGCGGCAGCACCGGCCTGTACGAAAGCCTCGGCAACGCGCAGGCCGCGGCCGTGGTCACGCACAGCGTCGGGTTGATGGTGCAACTGGTCGACCACTTCGGCGGGCGAGTCGTCAAGACCCTCGGCGACGGACTGATGGCGGTGTTCGAGCAGCCGCAGGACGCGGTCGATGCCGCCGACGAGATGCACGAGGCGATCGAGCGCATCGTCGAGAACGAGCCGCGCAGCGGCAAGCGGCTGCCGGCGCTCAAGCTGCAGATCGCGATGTCGCACGGCGAGGTGGTCGAGTTGCAGGGCGACTGCTTTGGCGACGCGGTCAACGTCGCGGCGCGCCTGATCGACAGTGCCGGCGACGACGAGACCCTCTCCACCGAGCAGGTCGTGCGCCGGTTGGAGGAGCAGCACCGCGGGCGCTTTCGCTCGCTGAGCCAGCTGCAGTTGCGCGGCCGCGCCGAGCCGGTGCATGTGCTGCGGCTCGAGGCCAAGCGCTTCGGCGAGACGGTGGCCACACTGTTCGAAGGCACGCTGCCGAACCCGACCCCCGACAGCATCCGCCTGGTCTGGCTCGACGTCGAGCGCATCCTGAGCGCGCCCGACATGCCGGCCGTGCTTGGCCGCAGCGCCGAGGCGACCTACGTGATCGAGGACAGCCGCGTCTCGCGCTCGCATGCCCGCATCGAGCGCCACGGCGGCACCTTCCAGATCAGCGACCTCAGCTACAACGGCACCTTCGTGCGCTTCCTCGGCCAGAACGAGTTCGTCTCGCTGCGTCGGGGTAGTTGCACGCTGCATGGCCGCGGCGTGATCTGCCTTGGCGCCGCGCCCAACGACCCGACCGCGCCGACGGTGCAGTTCGAGGTGCTGACGCCGCCCGACACCGTGCGCGGCGGCGCCTTCGCGGCCGGTTGACGGTAGTCGAGCCTCAGGCCCCGAGCCAGTCGGCCAGCGCGATCAGGTCGGCGCCCTGCCAGTCGGCCTGCGGTGGGTCGGCATGCTCGGCCGCCGCGGCCAGCCCGGGCCGACGAATCCATGCGGTGCGCAGGCCGGCCGCGCACGCGCCCGCCACGTCCAGCCGCGCGTCGTCACCCACGTGCAGCACCGCCTGCGCCGGCAGGCCCAGGCGCGCGCAGGCGGCGGCAAAGAAACGCGGGTCGGGCTTGCCGACGCCGAACTCGCGCGCCCCGAGCTGGCCGGCGCTGAACCATTGCGCAAGGCCGATGCGCGCCAGGTCGGCGTTGCCGTTGGTCAGCGCCAGGATCGGCCAGCGACGCGCGATGCGTTCGAGCGCGGGCGCGACATCAGCGTAGCAATCGACCTGCTGGCGCGCCGCGAAGAAGACCTCGAAGGCCGGCTCGGCCAGCGCCGGATCCTCGCCCGCCTCGCCGAGCGCACCGCGGATCGCCTCGAGCCGCAGCCGGGTCAGGTCGTGCGCCCATTGCGGATGCTCGGCCGCGGCGCGCTCGCGCCAGCGGCGCAGCGCCACGGCGCCAAGGCCAGCGGTGGCCGGTGCGTTGGCCGCGAGCCAGTCGTGCAGCTGCCGCTCGGCGCGCGCGATGGTCGGCCAGATCGGCCACAGCGTGTCGTCGAGGTCGAGCGTGATCGCGGCGATCGGGGAGGCGTGGACGGCGTGCAGATTCATCGCGGATTTCCTGTCCCGCTACGGTAGCCGATCGAATGTTCCGTGAAAGCGCAGCGGGCTCTGGCAGGATCGCGCCCCATGCCTCACCACGCGCCCGAACCCGCCTTCGTCCACGGCCAGCACGCCCGCATCGGCGTGCTGCTGTTCAACCTGGGCACGCCCGACGCCCCGACCGCCCCGGCGCTGCGGCGCTACCTGGCCGAGTTCCTTAGCGATCCGCGCGTCGTCGAGATTCCGCGCGCGCTGTGGCTGCCGCTGCTGTACGGAATCATCCTGGTCGTGCGGCCCGCCAAGTCGGCCGCCAAGTACGCGAGCATCTGGACGGCCGAGGGCTCGCCCCTTGCGGTCTGGACCCGCAAGCAGGCCACGCTGCTGCGCGGCTACCTCGGCGAACGACTGCAGCGCGACGGCGCAGCGCCGCCGCTGGTGCGCCACGCGATGCGCTACGGCAAGCCGGCCATCGCCTCGGCGCTCGACGAACTCAAGGCCGAGGGCGCCACGCGCATCCTGCTGCTGCCGCTCTATCCGCAGTACTCCGCCACCACCACCGCGAGCGCCTTCGACAAGGTCTACGAGTGGGCGAGCCGGCAGCGGCGCGTGCCCGAGCTGCGCTTCGTCAACAGCTACCACGACGATCCGGGCTACATCGAGGCGCTGGCCCTGAGCGTGCTGCAGCACTGGCAGACCAATGGCCGCGCCGAGCGGCTGGTGATGAGCTTTCACGGCGTGCCCGAGCGCACGCTGCAGCTGGGCGATCCCTACCACTGCGAATGCCTCAAGACCGCACGCCTGCTGGCCGAACGCCTGACGCTGCCACCCGAGCGTGTGAAGGTGACCTTCCAGAGCCGCTTCGGCAAGGCCCGGTGGCTCGAGCCCTACACCGAGCCGACGCTGGTCGAGCTGGCGCGCAGTGGCGTGAAGAGCGTCGACCTGATCTGCCCCGGCTTCACCGGCGACTGCCTGGAGACGCTGGAAGAGATCGACCAGGAGGCGCGCGCGGCCTTCCTGCAGGCCGGCGGCGCGAGCTTCAACTACATCCCCTGCCTCAACGACCGTCACGAGTTCATCGCCGCGCTGGCCGGCGTCGCGATCCGCCACATGGGCGGCTGGCCGTTGCAGGAAACGCCGACGGCCGAGCGCGAAAGCAGCGCCGCACGAGCGCGTGCTGCCGGCGCCACGCGCTGAAGCCTTGCTCCGTGGCCGTACCATCGCGCCGTGAACAAGGCAGTTGAAACCGAGGGCGGCCCCCGCCTCGACAAGTGGCTGTGGGCGGCGCGCTTCTTCAAGACGCGCGCGCTGGCGGCCGAGGCGATCGACAAGGGTCGGGTGCTGTCCGGCGGCCAGCCGATCAAGCGCTCGCGCGAGGTGCGGGTCGGCGACCGCCTCAGCGTGCGCCAGGGTGCACCCGGGGAGTTGCCACGCGAGATCGAGGTGCTGGCGCTCAGCGCGGTGCGCGGGCCGGCGCCGGTGGCGCAGCAGCTTTATGCCGAAACCGCGCAGAGCCTGGCGGCGCGCGAGGCCGCGGCCAAGGCGCGCAAGCTCGCGCCCGAGCCGGCACTGGCGATCGAGCATGGCCGGCCGACCAAGCGCGACCGGCGCGAGTTGCACGAATGGCAGCGCTGGAGCGCCAGCGTCGACGACAAGGGCTGAGACCGGGCCGTCGTTGTTGCTAGCATCTCGGCCCCGCCGCCGGGTGCGAGCGCCCAGGCACGCGATCCGCTGCGCCTGCCCCGCGGCCCGACTTTTTTGCCGGGCGGGCCCTTGAAAACCACGTTGGCGTCCCAAGTTCTACGACAACGCGGAACGTGAGTGTCCGCCAACATTCTTCTGACCCCTTTCCAGTTGTCGCCCATGGCCGATCCGACCCCGACCAACGAGCCCCTCAACGTGCCCGCCGGCGAGACGCCCGCCGAGGCGGGCCAGCAGCAGGCCGCCGAGTTCACGAGCGACGCGGCCACCGAGCTGGCGCAGCTCCAGGCCCGCCACGCCGAGGTCTCCGACGCCTACCTGCGCGCCAAGGCCGAGGCCGAGAACACCCGCCGCCGTGCCGAGGACGAGATCAGCAAGGCGCGCAAGTTCGCGATCGAGGGCTTTGCCGACAGCATGCTGCCGGTCAAGGACAGCCTCGAGGCCGCGCTCGCCATCGAGAACGCCACGCCGGAGCAGTTGCGCGAAGGCGTGCAGGCCACGCTGCGTCAACTGGCCCAGGCCCTGGAGCGCAACAAGGTGGTCGAGATCGCACCGGCCGCCGGGGCCCGCTTCGACCCGCACCAGCACCAGGCGATCAGCGTGGTGGCGGCCGCGCAGGACCCGAACACCGTGGTGATGGTGCTGCAGAAGGGCTACCTGATCGCCGAGCGCGTGCTGCGCCCGGCACTGGTGACGGTGACAGCACCGAAGTGATGGCAGAGGTGGATCCGGACCGCCGCGGCTCTTGAAAGCCGGCGTCTTATCCACAACTGATCAACAAGCAGATTTTCAGTTTTCAGGATTCAGGAGATAGAGACCATGGCCAAGATCATCGGCATCGACCTCGGCACCACGAACTCGTGCGTCGCCATCATGGAAGGCAACACCACCAAGGTGATCGAGAACAGCGAGGGTGCGCGCACCACGCCGTCGATCGTCGCCTACCAGGAGGACGGCGAGATCCTCGTCGGTGCCTCGGCCAAGCGCCAGGCAGTGACCAACCCGAGGCACACCTTCTACGCGGTCAAGCGCCTGATCGGGCGCAAGTTCACCGAGAAGGAAGTGCAGAAGGACATCAACCTGATGCCCTACACGATCGTCGCCGCCGACAACGGTGACGCCTGGGTCGAGGAGCGCGGCAAGAAGCTGGCGCCGCCGCAGGTCAGCGCCGAGGTGCTGCGCAAGATGAAGAAGACCGCCGAGGACTATCTCGGCGAGACGGTGACCGAGGCCGTGATCACGGTACCGGCCTACTTCAACGACGCCCAGCGCCAGGCGACCAAGGACGCCGGCCGCATCGCCGGCCTCGAGGTCAAGCGCATCATCAACGAGCCGACCGCGGCCGCGCTCGCTTTCGGCCTCGACAAGCACGACAAGGGCGACCGCAAGATCGCGGTCTACGACCTCGGCGGCGGCACCTTCGACATCTCGATCATCGAGATCGCCGATGTCGACGGCGAGATGCAGTTCGAGGTGCTCTCCACCAACGGCGACACCTTCCTCGGCGGCGAGGACTTCGACCAGCGCGTCATCGACTACATCATTGCCGAGTTCAAGAAGGAGCAGGCGGTCGACCTGAGCAAGGACGTGCTCGCGCTGCAGCGCCTGAAGGAAGCGGCCGAGAAGGCCAAGATCGAGCTGTCCAACAGCACCCAGACCGACATCAACCTGCCCTACATCACGGCCGATGCCAGCGGTCCGAAGCACCTCAACATCAAGCTCACGCGCGCCAAGCTCGAGGCCCTGGTCGAGGAGCTGATCGAGCGCACCGTGGCGCCTTGCCGCACCGCGATCAAGGACGCCGGCGTCAGCGTCGGCCAGATCGACGACGTGATCCTGGTCGGCGGCATGACCCGCATGCCCAAGGTGCAGGATGTCGTGAAGAACTTCTTCGGCAAGGAGCCGCGCAAGGACGTCAACCCGGACGAGGCGGTGGCCGTCGGTGCCGCGATCCAGGGCCAGGTGCTGGCCGGCGATCGCAAGGACGTGCTGTTGCTCGACGTGACCCCGCTATCGCTCGGCATCGAGACCCTCGGTGGCGTGATGACGAAGATGATCACCAAGAACACCACGATCCCGACCAAGTTCGCGCAGACCTTCTCGACTGCCGACGACAACCAGCCGGCGGTGACGATCAAGGTGTTCCAGGGCGAGCGCGAGATCGCTGCCGGCAACAAGCTGCTCGGCGAGTTCAACCTCGAGGGCATCCCGCCGGCCGCGCGCGGCACGCCGCAGATCGAGGTCAGCTTCGACATCGACGCCGACGGCATCCTGCACGTCGGCGCCAAGGACAAGGGCACCGGCAAGGAAAACAAGATCACGATCAAGGCCAACTCCGGCATCTCGGAAGAAGAGATCCAGAAGATGGTCAAGGACGCCGAGCTCAATGCCGTCGAGGACAAGAAGAAGCTCGAACTGGTGCAGGCCAAGAACTCGGCCGACGCGATGGTGCACAGCGTGCGCAAGTCGCTCGCCGAGCATGGCGACAAGCTCGACGCCGGCGACAAGGAGAAGATCGAGGTCGCGCTGAAGGAGGCCGAGGAAGCGATCAAGTCCGACGACAAGGCCGCGATCGATGCCAAGACCGAGGCGCTGATGAACGCCAGCCAGAAGCTGGGCGAGAAGATGTATGCCGACGCGCAGGCCGCACAGGCCGCCGCCGGCGGCGCAGCGGGTGGCGCGGACGAACCCTCGGCCAAGCCGGCCGACGACAACGTGGTCGACGCCGATTTCACGGAAGTGAAGGACAAGAAGTAAGCACTACGCGTCCGGCAATCCGACCCACCCCCGTGAGCACTCGCTGCCCACGGGGGCTTTTCGCTTAAGAACGAGCCGAACCCATGGCCAAGCGTGATTACTACGAGATCCTCGGCGTCGCCAAGAACGCGAGCGAGGAAGAGATCAAGAAGGCCTACCGCAAGCTGGCCATGAAGCACCACCCCGACCGCAACCAGGGTGACGATGCCAAGAAGGCCGAGGAGAAGTTCAAGGAGGCCAAGGAGGCCTACGAGATGCTCTCCGACGCCGCCAAGCGCGAGGCCTACGACCGTTTCGGGCATGCCGGCGTCGATCCCAACATGGGCGGCCGCGGCGGCCCGGGACCGGAGGGCTATGGCGGATTTGCCGAGGCCTTCGGCGACATCTTCGGCGACATCTTCGGCCAGCAAGGCGGCCAGCGCCGCGGCCCGGGCGGTGGCGGGCCGCAGGTCTACCGCGGCAGCGACCTCAGCTACGCGATGGAGATCACGCTCGAGGAGGCCGCGCACGGCAAGGAATCGCAGATCCGCATCCCGAGCTGGGAGAACTGCGAAACCTGCAAGGGCAGCGGCGCCAAGCCGGGCACCAGCGCCAAGACCTGCACCACCTGCAACGGCTCGGGCACGGTGCACCTGCGCCAGGGCTTCTTCTCGATCCAGCAGACCTGCCCGCAATGCCACGGCAGCGGCAAGATCATTCCCGAGCCCTGCACCACCTGCAACGGCCAGGGTCGCGTCAAGAAGGCCAAGACGCTCGAGGTCAAGATCCCGGCCGGCATCAATGAGGGCATGCGCATCCGCTCGGCCGGCAACGGCGAGCCGGGCACCAACGGCGGCCCGGCCGGCGACCTCTACATCGAGATCCGCATCAAGGAACACGCCATCTTCGAGCGCGACGGCGACGACCTGCACTGCACGGTGCCGATCGGCTTTGCCACCGCCGCGCTCGGCGGCAGCATCGAGGTGCCGACGCTGGTCGGCAAGGCCGAGATCGACCTGCCCGAGGGCACCCAGCACGGCAAGACCTTCCGCCTGCGCGGCAAGGGCATCAAAGGCGTGCGCTCGAGCTATCCGGGCGACCTCTACTGCCACGTGGCGCTGGAGACGCCGGTCAAGCTCACCGAGCACCAGCGCAAGCTCTTCAAGGAGCTCGACGAGTCGCTGAAGAAGGGCGGCGACAAGCACTCGCCGGGCGGCAAGGGCTGGGCCGATCGGGTCAAGGACCTGTTCAAGTAGCGCCGGCCGGTCGCTCGCGCAGAATGCCGCGATGCGACTGCTGATCGTCGAAGACGACATCCTGCTCGGCGACGGCCTGGCGACCGGCCTGCGCGCGCTGGGCCTGGCGGTCGACTGGTTCGTCGACGGCCGCGAGGCCGATGCCGCGCTGGCGGTGGTCGACTACGACGCGGTGCTGCTCGACCTCGGCCTGCCCGGCGGCGACGGCCTCGGCTGGTTGCGCCGCTGGCGCGCACGCGGGCTGGCGATGCCGGTGCTGATCCTGACCGCGCGCGACGCCCTCGAGCAGCGCGTGGCCGGACTCGACGGCGGCGCCGACGACTACCTGGTCAAGCCGCTCGACATTGCCGAGCTCGCGGCGCGGCTGCGCGCGGTGCGCCGCCGCGTGGCTGGCCGTGCCGACAGCCTCTGGACGCACGGACCGCTGAGCTACCGGCCCGATGCCCGCAGCGTGCAGTGGCTGGATCGCCCGGTCGAACTGACGACCCGTGAAACGACCCTGCTCGAGTTGCTACTGGCCAACCCTCAGCGGGTGCTGCCGCGCGCGCTGATCGAGGACAAGCTGCATGCCTTCGGCCGCGAGGCCGAGAGCAACACGCTCGAGGTCCATGTGCACCACCTGCGTCGCAAGCTGCACCCGAAGCTGGTGCGCACGGTGCGCGGTGTCGGCTACGCGCTTGGCGCGGTCGAGGAACTGGGATGAGCCTGGTTCCGGGCTCCACCGCGGGCGCCGCGCCGTCTGCCGGCGGCATGGCGGCGGGTGCGCTGCGTTGGTGGCGCCGCTGCAGCCTGCTGCAGCGCGTGCTGTTCAGCATCGCGCTGGCGGCGCCGCTGGTGTGGCTGCTGGCCGCGTCGCTGAGCTATCGCCATGCCCGTCACGAGGTGCACGAGCTCTTCGATACCCAGATGATCCGGCTCGCGCGCCAGATCCAGGCGACGCTGCCGAGCGCGGCGCTCGAGGACCGCGCGGCGCCGGATGCGCGCCCGCCGGGCGACATGGGCGAGGCCGACCTCGAGGACATGGCGATCGCGGTCTGGGACCGCGAGGGCCGGCTGCTGCTGGTCGACCGCGAGGGCGCCCAGCTGCCGAACCGCGGCGACGCCAGCGGCTTCGTCGACCTGCGACTGGGCGACGCTGGCTGGCGCGCCTACTACCTGCCGGCGCTCGATGGTCGCTGGCTGATCGCCGTCGGTCAGACCCACAACGAGCGCGACGAGATCGTCGAAGGCCTCGTGCTGAGCCAGCTCGTGCCGTGGCTGCTGATGCTGCCGCTGCTGCTGGTGGCGATGGCCTGGGCGGTGCGCCAGGCGCTGCGGCCTCTGGGCGAGCTTGGGGTCGAGGTGGCGCGGCGCCGGGTCGACGACCTCGAGCCGCTGCCGGTCGAGCAACTGCCGCGCGACCTGCAGCCGCTGGCGATCTCGATGAACGCGCTGTTCCTGCGCGTTGACGCGGCGATCGAGCGCGAGCGCCGCTTCACGGGCGACGCCGCGCACGAGTTGCGCACGCCGCTGGCGGCGCTGCGCGCTCAGTGGGATGCGCTGCGGCTGCAGCATGCGGCGAGTGGTTCCGACGACAGGGCCGCCAACGCGAAGATGGACGCCGGCTTCGAGCGCCTGCAGCGCCTGCTCGGCCAGTTGCTCGAACTGGCCCGGATCGATCACCGCAGCACGCTCGTCGATCCGCGGCCGCTCGACTGGTCGGCGCTGGTGCCGTCGGTGCTCGACGAACTGCTGCCGCTGGCCACGCGCCGGCAGGTCGAGCTGGCGGTCGAATGGCCGGCCGATGCGCCATCGGCCGCGCTGCCGCTGGCCGGCGACGGCGGGCTGATGAGCGTGCTGCTGCGCAACCTGCTCGACAACGCCCTGAACGCGAGCCCGCCCGGCGCGACCGTGACGCTGCTTTTTGCGGCCGATGCGGTCGAGGTGCTCGACGCCGGCCCCGGCATCGACGCGGCGGCGCTGCCGCACCTGGGCGAGCGCTTCTTCCGCGCGCCGGGCAGTGCCCCCGGCGGCAGCGGGCTCGGGCTGTCGATCGCCACGCGCATCGCTGCGCTGCACGGCCTGGTGCTCGACTTCGAGCTCCGCACGCCCGGCCCCGGCCTGCGCGCACGGTTGCGCCGCGCCGCCTGACTTAATGCTGCGCTAAGGCCCGCCCGCCAGAGTGGCGGAATGCTGTCCGATTCCACCGCGCTGCGCGCCCCGGCCGCCGCGCGCCCCCTCGGCCCGGTCACGCGCCGCACCGCCTCGCTTCATCCGCCGCGGGCCTGGTCCCCAACCACGCTCGCACTGCTGGCCGCGGCCTGGCTCGCCGCCGTCGCCAACTGGCCCCTGTGGCGCGCGATCGCCGCGCTGCCCGAGATGGGCGGCGCGCGCGGGCTGCTGTTCGGTCTAGCAATGTGCCTGATCGTCGCCGCGCTGACCGCGCTGCCGCTGCTGCTGTTCGCCTGGCGGCCGCTGCTCAAGCCGGTCGTCGCGATCTTCCTGCTCGTCGCCGCGGTGGCGGCCCACTTCATGGGCAGCTATGGCGTGCTCGTCGACAGCAGCATGCTGCGCAACGTGATGCAGACCGACGTGCGCGAAGCCGGCGCGCTGCTGAGCCTGCCGCTGCTGCTCAACCTGCTGCTGGTCGCCGGCCTGCCGATTGTCTGGCTGTGGCGCCAGCCGCTGCGCGCGGTGGCGGGCCGGCGCCTGGCGCTGAGCAACCTCGCGGCCGGCGCCGCCGCGCTGGGCCTGGCACTGGCGCTCACGCTGTTGGCGTTCCAGAGCCTGTCGGGCACGATGCGCAACCACAAGTCGCTGCGCTACCTGGTCAACCCGCTCAACAGTGTCTACGCGCTCGGGCTGCTGGCGCGCGAGGCGCAAGCCAGGCCGGCCGGGCCGCCGACGCCGATCGGCCTCGATGCGCGCGCGCTCGCCATGCCGACCGGCGCCAGGCCGCCGCTGGTGCTGCTGGTGGTCGGCGAGACGGCGCGCGCCGATCACTTCTCGCTCAACGGCTACCCGCGGCCGACCAACCCCGAACTCGCACGCTTCACCGACCTGGTCAGCTTCGGGCGGGTGCAATCCTGCGGCACCAGCACCGCCGCCTCGCTGCCGTGCATGTTCTCGTCGCTGGACCGCAGCGCCTTCCTCGACCGCGCGCAGGACAGCGAGAACCTGCTCGACCTGCTGCAGCGCGCCGGCCTGGCAGTGCTGTGGCTCGACAACCAGTCCGGTTGCAAGGGACTGTGCGATCGCGTGCCGCATGCCTCGACCAGCGAGCCGACGCCCGGCCGCACCAGCGCGCCGGCCGCGCTGTGCCGCGCCGGCGAATGCCTTGACGAGGCGCTGCTCTACGACCTCGACGCGCGGCTGGCCGCGCTCGACCCGCAGCGCCGTGCACGCGGCACGGTGCTGGTGCTGCACCAGATGGGCAGCCACGGGCCGGCCTACGGCGAGCGCTCGCCGGCCGCGAGCAAGCCGTTCCAGCCCGAGTGCCGCAGCAACGTGCTGCAGGACTGCAGCAATGCCGACCTGGTCAACGCCTTCGACAACTCGATCGTCTACACCGACCTGGTGCTGGGCCGCGCCATCGCCTGGCTGCAGGGCCATGCCCAGAGCTTCGACGCCGCGCTGCTCTATGTCTCGGACCATGGCGAGTCGCTCGGCGAGAACGGCCTGTACCTGCACGGCATGCCCTACGCGATCGCGCCGCAGGCGCAGAAGCAGGTGCCGATGATCCTGTGGACCTCGCCGGCCGCGCGCGCGAGCCTGGCGCTCGACGGCGCCTGCGTCGAGCATGGCCGTGACGCCGCGCTCTCGCACGACCACCTGTTCCACACCGTGCTTGGCCTGGCGCGGGTGCGCGCGACCGAGTACCGGCGCGAACTCGATGCGCTGGCAGCCTGCCGCGGCAGCGGTGGCTGAGTCGCGCTGGCGCACCGACCTGCGCATCGCCCTGTTCGGCGCGTTGGGGCTGCTGCTCTGGGATGTCGGCGGGCTCGACCTGCCGCTGATGCGACTGATCGGCAGCCAGTCCGGCTTTGCGCTGCGCGAGCACTGGTTCGTCAGCGGGGTGCTGCACCGCGGCGGCTACTGGCTCAGCGTGCTGCTGTTTGCCTGCGTGCTGAAGAACTGTCTCGGCCCCTGGCGCGATCACGCGCTCGATCGCGCCACGCGCATCGCGTGGCTCGGTGGCGTGGTGCTGAGCCTGCTGCTGGTGCCGGCGCTCAAGCAGGCCAGCGCCACCAGTTGCCCCTGGTCGCTGGCGGAGTTCGGCGGCAGCGCGCATTAGGGCCTGTTCACACTGCGCAGACCCGTGCGAACGGGTCTGCCAGGGCGCAGAGCAAGGCGCACGACAACGCCCAGGCTGGACGCCTGGGCTAGGAGTGCAACGCCGAGCTGCGCCCTGGCAGGCCCGTTCCCGTCCGGGTTGCCACCAGAAAGGCCGCGCGCGTCGTTGCCCATCCTCGCCGGGGGCCGACCCCGGCTGCGGTGTGCGCCTAACTCGCGACCTTTCTGGTGACAACGCATCGGGTCTCCGCAGTGTGAACAGGCCCTAGCTCTCGCACTGGGCCTGGGGCATCGCCGATGGTGGCCCGGGCCGCTGCTTCCCGGGCGGCCATGCATCGGGCGCCTTCGCCTTCGTCGGCGGCTGGTTCGCGCTGCGCGAGCATCGACCGACGCGTGCGCGTGCCTGGCTGATCGGCAGCCTGCTGCTCGGCGCGAGCTTCAGCACCGCGCAGACGCTGCGCGGTGCCCACTATCCGAGCCATGGCCTGTACAGCGCGTGGATCTGCTGGTGCGTCTGCGCGACTGCCAGTGCCCTGGCACGCGGCCCGCTGCCCGGCCATCGCTTGCGAGTCCCTAGTGCGAGGGCGGCGGACCGCACCGCGCGCGGCAACGCGGGTCTATAACTGCGGGCCCGGGACGTCCGGACGCAACGAGGAGGCAGGCGATGGCAACCCTGGAACTCGGCGATGGCAGCCCGTCGGTGCGCAAGCTGCAGAAGGCGCTCAAGGACGCCGGCTTCGATCCCGGCCTGGTCGACGGCGAGTTCGGCGCCGGCACCGAGGCCGCGCTGAAGGCCTTCCAGCAGAGCGCCGGGCTGCTCGCGGATGGCGTGGCCGGACCGCGCACGCTCAAGGCGCTCGGCCTGGTCAAGAGCGACAAGCTCGAGCCGGCGCTGGACCGCTTCAGCACCCAGGTCGTGGCCCAGATGTTCGTCGGCGCGCCGCTGGCCAACATCCGCAACTACCTGCCGGTGGTGCTCGAGGCGATGAAGGCCGCCGGCATGGTCGACCGCACGATGCTGCTGATGGCGCTGTGCACGATCCGCGCCGAGACCGCCGGCTTCGCGCCGATCAACGAGGGCGTCTCGCGCTACAACACCTCGCCGCGCGGACACCAGTTCGACCTCTACGACAACCGCAAGGACCTCGGCAACCGGGGCGAGCCCGACGGTGCCAGCTACAAGGGCCGCGGCTTCATCCAGCTCACCGGCCGCAGCAACTACCAGACCTACGGCAAGCGGCTCGGCGTGCCGCTGGAGAAGGAACCCGATCGCGCCAACGAGCCGATGGTGGCGGCGCAGATCCTGGCCTGCTTCCTCGCCGACCGCGAGCGCCAGATCAAGGAGGCCGTGCTCGAGGGCGACTTGCGCCATGCCCGCCGGCTGGTCAACGGCGGCTCGCACGGCCTCGACGTCTTCGTCCAGGCCTGGCGCATCGGCGACATGCTGACCGACGACGAGTAGGCGCTAGAAAAGCGAGCCCTGCGCCGTGTCGCGCGAGGGCGCGACGAAGTGGTGCTCGTCGAGCTGCGGTGACTTGCGCGACAGGCCGTTGCGAGCCGCCGCCTTGTCGATGCGCTGGCGGATCAGCTCGGCCCACGGGCCCTGGCCGCGCATGCGGTGACGGAAGTCGGCGTCGTAGTCCTTGCCTCCTCGCAATTCCTGAACCCGCGCCATCACGCGCGCCGCGCGATCGGGCACGTGGGTCTGAAGCCACTCGCGAAACAGCGGCGCCACCTCCCACGGCAGCCGCAGCACCGTGTAGTGCAGCGAGCGCGCACCGGCCTCGGCCGCGGCCTGCGCGATGCGCTCGATCTCGGGCTCGTTGAGGAAGGGAATGATCGGCGCCACGTTGACCGCCACCGGAATGCCGGCCTCGGCGAGCCGCCGCACCGCCTGCAGCCGCCGATGTGGTGCCGCCGCGCGCGGCTCGAGCGTGCGCGCCAGCCACGGATCGAGCGTCGTGATGCTGACGAAGACGCCGACCTCGTTGCGCGCGGCCGATTGCGACAGCAGGTCGATGTCGCGCTCGATGCCGGCCGACTTGGTGATGATCGTGTAGGGGTGGCGGCACGCGACCAGGATCTCGAGCAGCGCGCGCGTGAGCCCGAGCCGCCGCTCGAGCGGCTGGTAGGCGTCGGTGGCCGAGCCGATGTTGATCGGGCTCGGCCGGTGGCCCGGCTTGCCAAGCTCCGCCCGCAGGCACTCCGCGGCGTTCATCTTGGCGACGATCTTCGTCTCGAAGTCGAGCCCCGGCGACAGGTTGAGGTAGCCGTGGTTGGGCCGCGCGTAGCAGTAGATGCAGCCGTGCTCGCAACCGCGGTAGGGGTTGATCGCGTGGTCGAAGGGAACGTCGGGCGAGTCGTTGCGGTTGATCAAGGTGCGCGCCTGCTCCTCGATCAGTTCGGTGGCCACCGCCGCCCCGCGCTGGCCATCGAGTACCTGCTCCTCGAGCGCCCCCCAGCCGTCGTCCTCGAGCTCCCGGGTCTGCATCTCGAAGCGATGGGCGATGCGCACCGGCGTGCCACGGCCCTTGATCGGCGCGGCAGGCGGGAGCGGCGTTGCGTCTGACATGGTCAGACGAGCTTAACTGTGTTTTTATACAGTATCAAGCCACTTCTTCGACAGCACCGACTCCATCGGCCGGGTCGACGGACGGCGCCGGGATAATCGACAGCGATGTCCGATGCCCGCGAAGACTGGCCCCTGTCCGCCGAACTGATCCTGCCCTTTGCCGGCGTACCGCTTGCCGACGACGGCTCGGTGCCTTCGATCGAGCTGCCAGCGCTGCCGCGACTCGCGGCGCTGCTCGCGCGGCTCCCGGTCTCGACCCGCGACGAGGCCGATGCCTACTCGCCGAGCCCGCCGCACGAACGCGCGCTCGCGCGCGCGCTCGGCTTCGAGGGTGCCGCCGGCTGCCTGCCCTGGGCCGCGCATGCCGCAGCCAGCGATGGCATCGCCACTGGCGACCTGGCCTGGGGCCTGTTGAGCCCAGTGCACTGGCAGGTCGGTCGCGAGCACCTGACGATGGGCGATCCGGACGAACTCGGCCTCGACCTCGCGAGTTCGCGCGCCTTCTTCGAGGTGCTGCAGCCGCTGTTCGAAAGCGAGGGCTGGTTGCTGGTCTTTGGCGCGCCGACGCGCTGGTACCTCGCGCACGAGTCGCTGGGCGCCCTGGCCACCGCCTCGCCCGATCGCGTGATCGGCCGCAACCCTGACCTGTGGCTGCCGGACGACCCTGCGGCACGCGGCTTCAAGCGGCTGGCGAGCGAGGTGCAGATGCTGCTCTACACGCATCCGCTCAACGCGCAGCGCGAGGCGCGCGGCGAGCTGCCGCTCAACAGTGTCTGGCTCTCGGGCTGCGGCGTGCGCCAGCGGCCACGCGCCGACGCCACGCCCGTCGTCGATCAGTCGCTGCGCGGCGCCGCACTGGCCGGCGACGCCGACGCCTGGCGCGCCGCCTGGCAGGCGCTCGATGCCGGACGGATCGCCGACCTGCTGGCGCGTGCCGAGCGTGGCGAAGCCGTCGCGCTGACGCTGTGCGGCGAGCGCAGCGCGCTGCGCCTGGAGACGCCCGCCGTCGCGCCCGGCCTGTGGCAGCGCCTGCGCCATGCGGTAGCACCGCCGCGCATCGACCTACCTGCGCTGCTGGCCTCGCTCTGAACCGGACAATCGCCGCATGCAGATCACCCCCCGCGACGTTCCGCCGCGCAGCGCCTGGGCGCTCGAAGAAGCCGGCGTCCATCCGCTGCTGGCCCGCCTCTTTGCCGCGCGCGGTGTGAGCCGGGTCGAGGATCTCGACGACGCGCTCGCCAAGCTGCTGCCACCCTCGACGCTGCTCGGCGCCGAGGCCGCCGCGCGCGCGCTGGCCGACGCGATCGAGCGCCGCGAACGCATGGTCGTCGTCGCCGACTACGACTGCGATGGCGCCACCGCCTGCGCCGTGGCGCTGCGCGGCCTCAGGCTGCTCGGCGCCGATCCGGCCGCGCTCGGCTACGTGGTGCCCGATCGCGCGGTCCATGGCTACGGGCTGACGCCGGCGATCGTCGATCTCGCCTGCGGCAGCGTCCCACCCGACTGGCTGATCACGGTCGACAACGGCATCGCCAGCCTCGAGGGCATCGCGCATGCCAACGCGCGCGGGCTCAAGGTGCTGGTCACCGACCACCACTTGCCAGCGCTGGTCGGCGGCGTCGTCAAGCTCCCCGACGCGGCGGTGATCGTCAACCCCAACCAGCCTGGCTGCGGCTTCGCCAGCAAGCACATCGCCGGCGTCGGCGTGATGTTCTACGTGTTGCTCGCCACGCGCGCCGAGCTGCGCGCGCGCGGACGCTTTGATCTCGCCAACCAACCCAAGCTCGACGCGTTGCTCGACCTGGTCGCGCTCGGCACCGTGGCCGACGTGGTGCGGCTCGACGCCAACAACCGCCGCCTCGTCGCGCAGGGCCTCAAGCGCATCCGCAGCGGGCGCATGCAGGCCGGCGTGGCGGCACTGTTCGCGGCCGCGGCGCGCGAGCCGGCGCGCGCCGCCAGCTTCGACTTCGGCTTCGCGCTCGGCCCGCGCCTCAACGCCGCCGGGCGGCTGTCGAACATGAGCATGGGCATCGAGTGCCTGCTGACCGACGACGCCACCCGCGCCGCCGAACTCGCGCAGCAACTCGACGCGATCAACCGCGAGCGGCGCGAGATCGAGTCGGGCATGCGCGAGCAGGCCGAGGCGATGGTCGAACTGCTGCTGCCCGAGGACGGCAGCGCCCCACCGGCGGTCGCGCTCTACGACCCCGAGTTCCACGAAGGCGTGGTCGGCATCGTCGCCTCGCGCGTCAAGGAGCGGCTGCACCGGCCGAGCTTCGTCTTCGCGCTCGGCCAGGACGGCCTGCTCAAGGGCTCGGGCCGCTCGATCGCCGGCTTCCACCTGCGCGACGCGCTCGACCTGGTCGCCAAACGCCACCCCGGCGTGCTGCGCAAGTTCGGCGGTCATGCGATGGCGGCCGGCGCCACGCTGGCCGAGGAGGACTTCCACACCTTCGAGCAGGCCTTCGCGCAGGTGGCGCTCGAGTGGCTCGACGCCGCCACGCTGGCACGCCGCGTCGCCACCGACGGGCCGCTCGAGGCGCAGTGGTTCAACCCCGAGACCGTTCACGCGCTCGACGCCGCGGTCTGGGGTCCGGGCTTCGAGCCGCCTATGTTCGAGGACGAGGTCGAGGTGGTCTCGCAGCGCCTGGTCGGCGAAAAGCACCTGAAGCTCTCGCTGCGCCTGGCCGGCCAGATGCGCGATGGCATCTGGTTCAACCACGTGGAGCCGCTGCCGGCGCGTGCGCGGCTGGCCTACCGCGTCAGCGTCGACAGCTGGAACGGCCGCGAGCGGGTGCAGATGCTGGTCGAGGCGGCACAGGTGAAATAGAACTTACATCGGGTAGCACGACAGGCCGCTGCAGGGGCAGACTGTGGTCATGAATCGCCACGCAGACCTCCCTCGCCGGGCGACCCTGGGCTTCGGCTTCGCGCTCGTCATGTTGCTGGCCACCGGTTGTGGCGGCGGTGGTGGCGACGCCGCTGCCCCCGCGCCGGCTCCGCCGCCGGGAAGCCCGAGGGCGGTCACCATCGCCAGCGGGCTCGACCACCCCTGGTCGCTCGCCTTCCTGCCCGATGGTCGCTACCTCGTGACCGAGCGCGCCGGCCGGCTGCGCGTGGTGGCCACCGACGGCACGCTGTCGGCCCCCGTGACCGGCCTGCCCGCGGTGCAGGCTGCCGGCCAGGGCGGCTTGCTCGACTTGGCGCTGGCACCCGACTTCGCCACCAGCGGGCGCATCTACTGGAGCTACGCCGAGGCCGGCAGCGGCGCCGAGGCCGGCCGCAACGGCACCACGGTGGCACGCGGCACGCTCGACCTGGCCACGCGCAGCGTCAGCGGTGTCCAGGTGATCTACCGCCAGCCCAAGGTGGCGGGCAGCAACGGGCATTTCGGCGGCCGCATCGCGCTGGCGCCGGACGGCAAGCTGTTCATCGCGCTCGGCGACCGCCAGATCGACAGCGAACGCGGCTACGCCCAGGACCTCTCGCGCGGCAACGGCAAGATCGTGCGCATCAACTCCGACGGCAGCATCCCGGCCGACAACCCCTTCGTCGCCATCGCCGGCGCACGGCCCGAGATATGGAGCCGCGGCCACCGCAACCCGCAGGGCGCCGCCATCGATCCGACCAGCGGTGCGCTCTGGAGCGTCGAGCACGGCCCGCAGGGCGGCGACGAACTCAACGCCGTCGCGCCCGGCAGGAACTACGGCTGGCCGCTGATCAGCTTCGGCTGCGAGTACGGCGCGACCCCGCTCGACAGCTGCACCCCGGTCGGCGGCAGCAGCGCCGGCGCCGGCCTCGAGCAGCCGCTCGCCTACTGGGTGCCGACCTCGACCGCACCCAGCGGCATGGCCTTCTACACCGGCAGCGCGATCCCGGAATGGCGCAACTCGCTGCTGATCGGCGCGCTCGCCGGCCAGACGCTGTGGAAGATCGATCTGGCCGGCAGCGGCAACATCGTCTGCACGCCGCGCTCCGGCGAAGTCGCCAACCGCTGCGCGCAGGTCGATCTGCTCAGGTCCTTGAACAGGCGGATCCGCGACGTGCGCCAGGGCCCGGACGGCTTCGTCTACCTGCTCACCGACCAGGGCGGCAACGCCGACCAGATCATCCGCGTCCAGCCCTGAGCGATGGCTGGCGCTAGAGTCGCGCCCATGATCCAGCGCCGTCATCTCCTCCTCGCCACCCCCGCCCTGCTGGCCCGTCCCGCGGGCGCGCAGAACATGGCCGCGGCCACCGCCGAGGGCCGCATCGTCACCACGCCGCTGGCGCGCGGCCTGGCCAATCCATGGGCGGTCGCCGTGCTGCCCGAGGGTCGGTTGCTGGTCACCGAGCGACCGGGGCGGATGCGCATCGTCGCCGCCGACGGCACGCTGTCGGCGCCACTGCGCGGCCTGCCGCCCGTCGTGGTGCGCGGCCAAGGCGGCCTGCTCGACGTGGTGCTGGCGCCCGACTTCGCCAGCAGCGGCCTCGTGTTCTGGAGCTACGCCGAGGCCGCGGCCGATGGCGGCGGCGCCAACAGCACCGCCGTCGCGCGCGGCCGGCTCGATGTCGCGGGCCTCGCGCTGAACGAGGTGCGCGTGATCTTCCGCCAGCGCCCCAAGTTCGATTCCGGCGCCCACTTCGGCTGCCGCCTGGTCTTCGACCGCGAAGGCCGGCTGTTCGTCACGCTCGGCGATCGCTTCGTCCGCAGCGAAGACGCGCAACTGCTCGACAACGACCACGGCAAGGTGCTGCGCATCAGTCCGGATGGCGGCGTGCCCGACGGCAACCCCTTCGTCGGCAAGGCCGGCGCACAGCCCGAGCTGTGGAGCTTCGGCCACCGCAACGTGCAGGGCGCGGCGCTGCACCCGGTCACGGGCGAGTTGTGGACGCATGAGCACGGCCCGCAGGGCGGCGACGAACTCAACGTCGATCTCGCCGGCCGCAACTATGGCTGGCCCCTCATCACCTGGGGCCGCCAGTACGTGACCGGGCTCAAGATCGGCGAGGGCAGCACGCGCGCCGACATCGAGCCCGCGGTCCAGACCTGGGTGCCGTCGATCGCCCCGAGCGGCATGGCCTTCCTCGCCGGCAAGCGCTACGGCGCGCCGCCGACCGGGGCCAACGCCAGCGTGTTCATTGGTGCGTTGAAGGCGCAGGCGCTGGTGCGGCTCGACCTCGACGGCCGCCGCGTGCTGCGCGAGACGCGCTATCCCGTCGGCGCCCGCGTGCGCGACGTGCGCCAGGCGCCCGACGGCCACCTGCTGCTGCTCACCGACGACGGCAACGACGGCCGCGTGCTGCGGGTCGATCGGCTCGACTGAGCCCCGATCACCGGCACGGTCAAGAACGGCGGCGACAGCGCCGACCGGGGCTCGTTCCTACAATGGCCCGGTGGCCATCCTCAACGCCGACCTGCACTGTCACTCCAATGTCTCCGACGGCACGCTGAGCCCGGAGCAACTGGCCGCGCGAGCCAGCGCCAACGGCGTCGAGTTGTGGGCCCTGACCGACCACGACGAGGTGGGCGGCCAGCGGCGCGCAATGGCCGCGGCCTCGGCGCTCGGCCTGCCCTATCTCACCGGCACCGAGATCTCGATCACCTTTGCCGGCGAGACGGTGCACATCGTCGGCCTCGGCTTCGATGCCGACGACCCGCAGTTGAAGCAGGGCCTGGCCGCGACCCGCGGCGGCCGCGAGGCGCGGGCGCGCGAGATGGCGGCCGGCCTCGCCGTGGTCGGCGTCAAGGATGCCTTCGAGGGCGCGCTCAGGTACGTCGGCAACCCCGAGCTGATCTCGCGCACCCACTTTGCGCGCCATCTGGTCGAGACCGGCGTCTGCAATGACACCTACGAGGTGTTCCGCCGCTTCCTGGTCGAAGGCAAGCCGGGCTACGTGCCGCACCGCTGGGCCAAGCTGGGTGACGCGGTGCGCTGGATCAGCGAGGCCGGCGGCATCGCGGTGGTGGCGCACCCTGGCCGCTACAAGTTCACGCCGACCGAGGAGTACGCGCTCTTCACCGAGTTCGTGGCCCACGGCGGGCGCGGGGTCGAGGTCGTCACCGGCAGCCACAGCGCGGCCGAGTACCTCAAGTACGCCGACCTGGCGCAGGAACTCGGCCTGCTCGCCTCGCGCGGCTCCGACTTCCACGCCCCCGGCGAAAGCCGCACCGATCTTGGCGCCCTGCCCTGGCTGCCCGGCACGCTGGCGCCGGTGTGGGAGGCGCTGGCCGATCGCGTGATCGCACCCCTGGACGCCGCCACGGCGTCTTCGTGAGCGTTTCGTCGACGCCAGGTCCTGCTTCCGTGGCCGCGGCCGCGGCGGCGGACCCGAGGGCGAGCACGCAGCAGCATCCGCTGCTCGGCGTGCTGCTCATCCTGCTGATGGGCATGTGCTTCGCCACGCTCGACACCAGCGCCAAGTTCCTGAGCCTGTCGCTGCCGGTGCTGGTGGTGCTGTGGGTTCGCTACAGCTTCCAGGGCCTGGCGATGGCGCTCTGGCTCAGCGTGCATTGGCTCAGCGGCCGCGGCAACCTGTTCCGCACCCGTCATCCGCGCTTCCAGTTGCTGCGCGGCGCGCTGCTGCTGGTGACCAGCGCCCTGCTGTTCTTCGGCATCCAGTTCATGCCGGTGGCCGAGTTCACCGCGGTCGGCATGCTGACGCCGGTGCTGACGACGGTGCTGGCCGCCGTCTTCCTGCACGAGAAGGTCTCGCGCCTGCGCCTGCTGCTGATCGGCGGCGGCTTCTGCGGCGCGCTGATCGTGGTGCGGCCCGGCTCGGGCCTGTTCGGCTGGGTCGCGCTACTGCCGCTGGCGATGGCCTCGGTCTATGCCTGCTACCAGTTGCTGACGCGGCGCATGTCGGGCCTCGAACATCCGCTGACCACGCACTTCTACACCGGCGCGATCGGCGCCCTGATCGCCTCCCTGGTGATGCTGCTGGTCGGGCTGTTCGGCAGCACGCCGCTGCTTGCGCCGCTGGCCGCGCTCGACACGCGCGGCTGGGCGATCGTGCTGCTGGCCGGCGTGATGGGCACCGCGGGCCACCTGTTCTTCATCCTCGCCGTGGCACGGGCGCCGATGGCCTTGCTGATGCCCTTCACCTACGCCCAGATCGGCTTCGCCAGCTTCACCGGCTGGCTGGCCTTCGGCCATGTGCCGGACTTCTGGGCCTTCGTCGGCATGGGCGTGGTGGCGGCCTGCGGGGCGGCGGCGGTGGCGCTGAGTTTTCGCGAGGCATCGGTAGCTGCCCGCAGTCTCAACGCCAACAGCGTTGCGGAAGAATGACGGGATGACCATCCATTTCGAGATCCATCCCGACAACCCGCAACCGCGCTTCCTCAAGCAGGCCGCGAACATCCTGCAGGCCGGCGGCGTCGCCGCGATCCCGACCGACTCGAGCTATGCGCTGGTCTGCCGGCTCGACGACAAGGCGGCGGCCGAGGCGCTGCGCCGCCTCCGCGATGTCGACGACAAGCACCACCTGACGCTGCTGTGCCGCGACCTGAGCGAACTGGCCAGCTACGCGCGCGTCGACAACCGCCAGTACCGGCTGCTGAAGCTGGCCACGCCCGGGCCCTTCACCTTCATCCTCGAGGCGACCAAGGAAGTGCCGCGCCGCGTGAGCCATCCCTCGCGCCGCACGATCGGCCTGCGCGTGCCGGATCACAAGGTGACGCAGGCGCTGCTCGAGGTCTTTGGCGCGCCGTTGCTGGCGACCACGCTGATCCCGCCCGGCGCGAGCGAACCGCTCAACGACTGTGCCGAGATCGTCGAGCGCTTCGGCAAGCAATTGCGCGCGGTCGTCGACGCCGGTGCCTGCCCGATGCAGCCGACCACCGTGATCGATCTCAGCGACGGCGAGGCGCCGGTGCTGGTGCGCCTGGGTCGCGGTGACCCGGCGGCGGTGGGGTTGGCGCTGCCGGCCTGAGCCTGGGCGGCGAGAACGCAGCCAGGAGCCGACGCGCGATCGACGCGGGTCTCAGCGATCGTAGGCCGCCACCGACGCGGCCACGGTGCTGGCCGCTTCTTCGTCATGGCCGGTCACGTCCGTGACGGCCGGCGCGCGGCCGGCCGGCGGGCCGGTCGGCCCGGGTTGCGCGCGCAGCAGCGCGGCCTGCGACAGCTCGCTCGTCTGCAGGTTCAGCAACGGAGCGGGCGCCGGCGTCGCCAGCCACCACAGGCCGGCCAGCGCGGCAATCGCGGGCAACGCGGCCCACAGCCACCAGTCACGAGTCGATGAAGTCCGGCGACGTGTGTCGCCCTGCGCTCTGGCATCTGGAGAGTCCATGCTGTGCTCCTGAGATTGGGACATCGATGACCCAATCTAGGCAGCAACGGCAAATGGCGCTTCCGTCCGCGGATGTATGCGGCGCGGCGCGTGACAACGATCAGCTGTGCTTGTCGCCTGCTCCGCCTTCGGTCCCGCGCAGGCGATCGAGCACGCGCGCGGCATCGAATCCCAACTGCGGCTCGCCCCGCACGACAACGATCGGCGTCGCGCTGCGGCCCAGCTTGTGCGCAATGGCGTCGAAGCGCGCCTTGCAGTCGGCGTCGAGGTCGATCTCGCAGACCGTGTAGTGCACGCCGCCGGCGTCGAGCATGCGCTTGGCGCGCGTGCACCAGCCGCACCAGGTGGCGGAGTACAGCGCCAGGTCACCCGGCCGTGCGAGGCCGGCGATCTCGGCACCGAGCGTGGCGTTGCGATGGCGCTGCCACAGCGCGGTGGCGCCGACGGCCAGCGCAATCACCAGCCCCAGCGACAGTAGCGACCTGCGCCGCGTCGGTGGCACCGGCGCGTTCATGCGGGATCAGACGGCGGCGGTCGCCACGATCTCGATCTTCCAGCCCGGTCGCGCCAGTTGCGCTTCCACCGTCGCCCGCGGCGGCGTGTGGCCGGGCACGACCCAGGCGTCCCAGACCTCGTTGAGCGCCGGGAAGTCGGCGACATCGGTGATGAAGATCTGCACCATCAGCAGGCGGCTCTTGTCGGTGCCTGCACGGGCCAGCAGCGCGTCGATCGCGGCCAGCACCTGGCGGGTCTGGTCGCGCATGTCGAGCGAGGCGTCGGCAGGCACCTGGCCGGCAAGGTAGGCCACGCCGTTGTAGACCGACATCTCGGAAAGGCGCGCGCCGACGTCGAAGCGCTGGATCGGTTGTTGGCTCATGGTGTCCTTGTTCCTGGGTTCGATCATCAACGGTGGTGCGGCTTGCCCGGCGCCTTGTGGTGCCCGTCGCCCGTGCCGGCTGCCGCCTTCTGCCCGAGCTTGCTCTCGGTGCCGTTCATGAGCTTGCGGATGTTGGCGCCGTGGCGCCAGATCAGCAGCAGGCCCATCGCGCCGATCGCGAAACCGGCGGCGCTGGGGCCCCAGATCAGCAACTCGTAGAAAGGTGCAAACGCGGCCGCCACGATCGATGCCAGCGACACATAGCGGAAGAAGAAGACGATGATCACGAAGCTGGCCAGCGTCGCCAGGCCGAGCCACGGGTTCAGGCCGAAGATCACGCCGGCCGCGGTGGCCACGCCCTTGCCGCCCTGGAAGCGAAAGAACACCGGCCACAGATGGCCGACGAAGGCGGCCAGACCGACCAGTGCCGCGGTGCCCTCGCCGAGGCCGAAGCGCTCACCCCACAGCAGCACCGCCATCACCGGCAGGTAGCCCTTGAGCGCGTCGAAGGCCAGGGTCAGCAGCGCCGCCGCCTTGTTGCCCGAGCGCAGCACGTTGGTGGCGCCCGGATTGCCGGAGCCGTAGCTGCGCGGGTCGGCCAGGCCGAAACCGCGGCTGACGATGACGGCAAAGGACAGCGAACCGATCAGGTAGGCCACCAGGGTGGCCAGCAGGGGCGCGAGGATTGGCATGCCGGGATTGTGCAGCTGCCGATGACCTAGTCCGCAAGCGCGCAATGCACCGGCTGTGCCTGCAGCAACGCCACGAGCACCGCCGGCTCGATACCCACGAGGTAGCCGCGCCGGCCACCGTTGATGTAGATCTTGTCGAGCGCCAGCACGCCGGCCTCGACGAAGACCGGCATGGGCTTGCGCAGGCCGAAGGGCGAGGTGCCGCCGACCTGGTAGCCGCTGTGGCGCTGCGCCACCTCGGGCGCGCAGGGTTCGACCTTCTTGCGGCCGATCTCGCGCGCCAGGTTCTTGGTGCTGACTTGGGCGTCGCCGTGCATCAGCACGATCAGCGGGCGCGCCGACTCGTCCTGCATCACCAGCGTCTTGATCACCGCGTGCTCGGGCACGCCGAGCTGGCGTGCCGACTCCTCGGTGCCGCCGCGATCCACGTAGTCGTAGGGATGCTCGCTGAAGACCACGCCGGCGCGCCGCAGCATCGCGGTTGCCGGGGTCTCGCTGACATGGGTTTCCTTGCGTGCCATGGGCACTCAGTGTGCCAAATACACTGGGCCACAGGAGGCCATCGCCATGAACCGCAGCAACGACTTCTTCACGCTCGAGCTCGACACCGTCAGCGGCATCGCGCAGCTCCGGCTCAATCGTCCCGAGCGCATGAACACGATGGCGCCGGCCTTCTTCACGGCCTTGCGCGACGCGGTACTCGCGCTCGACGCCGCCGGCGGCACGCGCGTGCTCGTCGTCGCTTCCAGCGGCAAGCACTTCAGCGCCGGCATGGCGCTCGACGTCTTCGGTGGCGAGGGCATCTCTATCTGCGCCACGCCGCGCGAGCGCCTGCACTTTCAGCGCTCGCTGCGCGAACTGATGCGCTGCTTCGACGTGCTCGACCAGGCGCGCTTTCCGGTGATCTGCGCGGTACACGGCGCCTGCGTCGGCGGCGCGCTCGACCTGGCCGCGGCCTGCGACATCCGCGTCGCCAGCGCCGATGCCTTCTTCGCGGTGCAGGAGATCCACATCGGCATGGCGGCCGACCTCGGCGTGCTGCAACGGCTTGGCAAGCTGATCCCCGAGGGCCTGGCGCGCGAGCTGGCCTACACCGGCGACCGGCTCGACGCCCAGCGTGCGCTGGGCTGCGGCCTGGTCAACGCGGTGCTGCCCGACTTCGACGCGCTGCAGGCGCATGCGCTGAAGCTCGCCACCACCATCGCCACGCGATCGCCGCTGGCGCTGGCCGCCAGCAAGCTCTCGCTGAACCATGCGCGCGACCACGGCGTGGCCGAGTCGCTGACCCACATGAGCTGGCTGCAGAGCGCGGTCTTCGATCCGCCGGAGATGGCGCGCGCGATCGAGGGCTGGCAGCGCAAGCAGGTGCCGAGCTTCGAGCCATTGCGGGCCGACGACGACGCATGAGAAGCCCGCCGCCGGGCCTCGGCCCTGGCCGCGCGCGCTGGGTCGCGCCGACGGTGCTGCTGCTGCATGCCGCCGCGCTGATGCTGCTGTGGCGACTGGTCGCGCCGCCGGCGCCGGGTGGTGCGGCGCGCGCGGTGCGCCTGAGCCTGATGGCACCGAGGCCGACCGCGTCGGCGATACCGGCATCGCCCCAGGAAAGGCCAGCGATCGAGCGCTCGCGCCCGCCGGCCCCTCGGTCGCAGACGACAGCGACGACCGCCATCGCGCCGCCGACCGAGGCACCGCGGGCGGCGCCGGCCGAAGCCCCGCGTGCGATCGCCGCCGACGAACCATCCTCCGAACCGCCGCTGCTCGACGGCGCGGCGACCCGGCGCGCGATCCGGGAGTCGGCGCGCAACCCTGGCCTGGCGCAGCGCAGCGACGACGCGCTCGGCAATGCACCGCGCGATGCCAACGCGACGCTGCGCGAGGGCGTCGACAAGGCCGCCCACGGCGACTGCGCCAAGGGCGAGTACGTCGGCGGCGGCATGGGCCTGCTCAGCCTGCCGTTCTGGGCCGCCGCCGAACTGGCCGGCAGGTGCGCGCGCTAGCCAGCCAGCCAGCCATCGTGATGGGTGGACGAGCGTTGCATGCGCACTCGGCGACGTGCAGTCCCGATTGACTTCGACTGGCCGCCACGGGAAGCTTTGAGCGTCGCCAGCTCCACTCGATCGGCCACCATGAGCACGAAGCAGATGCGCCACTCCCTGTTCAAGGTCCATGCGGTCGCGGCTGCATTGCTGCTGTCCGGGACCTGCGCCTGGGCCGAACGACCGACCGACCGCTACTGGGCGCAGCTGCAGGGCTACTGGCCGAGCATCGAATCGACCGCCCGCGCCGACGTGCTGGCCACGGGCCAGCCCGGCACCGAGTTCAGCTTCGAGAGCGATCTCGGGCTGTCCGACCGCAAGGCCCTGCCTGCAGTGCTGCTGGGCATGCGCTTCTTCGACAACTGGCGCCTCGAATTCGAGTACTACTCGCTCGAGCGCAGCGCCACCAAGACGCTCGGGCGCCAGATCGTCTGGGACGACACGGTCTTCGACATCGCGGCCCAGCTGCACAGCGAGTTCGATTCGTCAATCTACCGCCTCACCGCCGGCTACTCGTTCCTGAAGTCGCAGGACGCCGAGCTCGGGGTCTCGCTTGGCCTGCACATCACCGACTTCATGGTCTCGCTCGAAGGTACCAGCAACGTCGGCATTGCCTTCGATCGCGAAGCCAAGGATGCGCTCGCGCCATTGCCGACGCTCGGCCTCTACGGCAGCTACGCCTTCTCGCCGGCCTTCGGCGTCCGCGCCCGCGCCGACTACCTGAGCCTCAAGTACCAGGACTACGACGGCAAGTTGCTCAATTTCGAAGCCACGCTCGACTGGCGCTTCAGCCAGCACTTCGGCGCAGGCTTGGGCTATCGCTACGTCGACTACCGGCTCGACGTGACGAAGTCGGACTGGAACGGCCAGCTCAAGTACAAGTTCAACGGGCCGTTCGTCTTCCTCGAAGCGGCCTTCTGACGGAGTCGCCGGCGCGGCTCAACCCGCCGCGCCGGCCCCTCGCGCCCGCTCCTCCTCCTGCAGCCGCAGCACCCGCCGCTGCACCTTGCCGGTGGTGGTCATCGGCAGCGCGTCGATGAACTCGATCTCCTTGGGGTACTCGTAGGGCGCAAGGCGGCCGCGCACATGGCGCTGCAGCTCGTCGACGAGCTGCGCGCTGGCGGCGTGGCCGGGTGCCAGCACCACGTAGGCCTTGACCACCGCGCCGCGCTCGCGGTCGGGCTTGGGCACCACCGCCGCGTTGGCCACCGCGGCATGCTTGACCAGGCAGTTCTCGATCTCGCTCGGCCCGATGCGGTAACCGGCGGCCTTGAACACGTCGTCGCTGCGGCCCTGGTACCAGAGGTAGCCGCGCTCGTCCATGACCGCGGTGTCGCCGGTGCGGCACCAGGAGTTGGCGGGGTCGCCGGTGAACTTGGCGCGCGTTGCGTCCTCGCGCTTCCAGTAGCCGAGGAAGAAGATCGGGTCGAGGTCGCCATGCACGTCGCGCCGGTGCAGCGCGACGTCGCCGGCGCTGCCGGGTGGCAGCTCGCGGCCCTCGTCGTCGACCACCGCAATGCGGTGGCCGGGATAGGCGCGACCCATGCTGCCCGGTTGCGCCGGCCAGCCGCTGTGGCCTCCGCCGTTGATGTCGACCCAGCGCCCGCAGTTGCCGACGATGTAGTTGATCTCGGTCTGGCCGAACATCTCGTTGATCGCCAGGCCGAGCTGCTCGCGGCCATAGGCGAAGACCGCGTCGCCGACCGCCTCGCCGGCGCTCATCACGCCGCGCAGGTGCAGGTCGAAGCGCAGCGAGGGCCGCGGCACCGCCTTCATCATCGCCTTCAGCGCGGTCGGGAACAGGAAGCTGTGGGTGACCCGATGGCGCGCCATCAGCGCAAAGGCCTTCTCGGGCCCGAAGCGACCCTCGGCGGCCAGCACCGGGCGGCCGAAGTACAGGCTCGGCAGCAGCGCGTCCATCAGGCCGCCGGTCCAGGCCCAGTCGGCGGGCGACCAGAACACGCTGTCGGCCTGCGGGAACCAGTTCTGCGAGCAGACGAATCCAGGCAGGTTGCCCATCAGCGCCCGCTGCGGAATCAGCGCGCCCTTGGGCGGGCCGGTGGTGCCGCTGGTGTAGATCAGCACCGCCGGGTCGTCGGCGCGCGTGCTCAGCGCGTCGAAGACCGCGTGCTCGCGCGCCAGCGCGGCCTCCCAGTCGACGCTGCCGCGACCGGCGGCGGCACCGACCGCGATCACATGCTCGAGCGCCGGACAGGCGCCGCAGGCGGCGAGCAGCGCCTCGATGCCGCTCTCGTCGACGATGGCGACCGTGGCGCCGCTGTCGCACAGCCGGTACTCGAGCGCCTCGGGGCCGAACAGCATCGACAGCGGCATCGCCACCGCGCCGAGCTGGCTGATCGCGATGTGGGCGACCGCGGTCTCGGGCCGTTGCGGCATCACGATCGCGACGCGGTCGCCACGCCGCACGCCAAGCCCTTCGAGCGCGTGCGAGAGCCGGTTGGCCTGCGCCTGCAGCGCACCGAAGCTCAGCGTGCCGACGCCGCCGTCCTCGCGCTCGTAGATGACCGCGGTGCTGAGCGCGTTGTGCGCGTCGCGAGCCCAGCGGCCGCAGCAGGCCTCGGCCCAGTTGAAGCTGGCCGGCACGCGCCAGCGAAAGCTGCGGTGCAGGTGCGCGTAGTGGTCGGTCGATGCGGCGCCCATGCCTCGTCTCCTCGCGGTGTTCCTGTGTCTGCGGTCGCGGTCTACGGTTTCGCCATGCTAGGCTGATCGAGCTCTTCGGCATCCGAAATTTGTCGTTTCCAGACACCTGTTTCCATGTCCAGCTTTGCCGCCGCCAGCTACGACCGCATCGACTTCGAAGCCGTGCCGCCCTCCGCCACGCACGCGATGCGGCTGCGCGGCCAGGGCTTTGCGGTGCTCGGTCCGCAGGCGCTGGCGGCGCTGTGCGGGCACGCGCCGGCAGAGCTCGACGGCGCGCTCGCGCCCTTTTGGGAGCGGCTGGCACCGGATGCCTACCTGAAGGACGGCGGCCGCTACCGCAAGCGCCGCCACGGCTGCTACCTGCACGAACTCGACGCCGGCCGGCTCGAGGCCATGCCGCACCGTGCCCACTGGCAGCCGACCACCTACAACGCGCTGCATGGCGGCATGGAGCGCTGGTTCGACCCGATCGAGCCGGCGATGGCCGCGCAGCCGGCCTGGCGCGACCTGGTGACCTCGATCGGCAGGCTCTTCGGCGAGGTCGCCACGACCCCGCCGCGGCGCTGGTACGTGGAGGCGCATCCCTTTCGCATCGACACCAGCGACGGCGTCGGCCGACCGACGCCCGAAGGCGCGCATCGCGACGGCGTCGACTTCGTCGCAGTGATCCTGGTCGGGCGCCACGGCGTCAAGGGCGGCGAGACGCGCGTCTTCGAGGCCGAAGGCCCGCGCGGCGTGCGCTTCACGCTGGAGCAGCCCTGGAGCGCGCTGCTGCTCGACGATCCGCGCGTGATCCACGAGAGCACGCCGATCGTGCCGCTCGACGAGACCCGGCCCGGCCATCGCGACACGCTGGTGCTGACCTACCGGGCCGACGGCTTCCAGGCGCCGGCCTGACCCAGTCTGTCCCTGCCGCGACGCCGGGCCTGCGCGCCAGCACCTAGAGTCGAGCCCACATGGAACCCGTCTACCTTGCGCGCCGCGCGGCGCAATCCCGCTTCTTCGAGGTCCGCGGGCTGCGCCTGCACGCGCATGTCTGGGGCGATGCCTCGCTGGTCACGCCCGAGCGGCCGGCGCTGCTGCTGATGCACGGCTGGATGGACGTCGGCGCCTCGTACCAGTTCGTGGTCGATGCGCTGGCCGCCGATCGCTACGTGATTGCGGCCGATTGGCGCGGCTTCGGCCGCAGCGAAGCCCCGCAGCCAACCGACGGCTACAGCTTTGCCGACTACCTCGGCGACCTCGACGGGCTGGTCGATGCGATCTCGCCCGAGGCGCCGATCGACCTCGTCGGCCACAGCATGGGCGGCAACATCGTGATGCTCTACGCCGGCGTGCGACCGCAAAGGGTGCGGCGGCTGGTCAACCTAGAGGGTTTCGGCCTGCCGCAGATGGCGCCCGAAATGGCGCCCAAGCGCTACGCGCAGTGGCTCGACGAGCTCAAGACGCCGCAGGCGCTGCGCGACTACGCCAGCGCCGACGAGGTGGCACAGCGGCTGCGCAAGAACAACCCGCGCCTGAGCGCCGACAAGGCGACCTGGCTGGCACCGCACTGGGCGCGGCTCGACGTGGCCAGCGGACGCTGGCAGATCCAGGGCGATCCGGCCCACAAGCGCACGAACCCGGTGCTGTACCGGGTCGAGGAGATCCTGGCCTGCTGGCGCCGCATCGAATGCCCGCTGCTGTGGATCGAGGGCGAGGCCACCGACATCGGCAAGTGGTGGGGCGAGCGCTACACCAAGAGCGAGTTCGACGCCCGGCTGGCGGTCGTGCCGCAGGTCGAGCGCCATGCGCTGGCCGACTGCGGCCACATGCTGCACCACGACCAGCCGCAGCGGGTGGCGGCGCTGGTCGAGGCCTTCCTCGACCGCTGAAGCGCCGCGCCGCTTGCCCGGTGACGGCGTGCCGCCTATGGTTGCTGGCACCATCCTGCGCAGGAGAACCGCATGGACAAGCACAGCTCGTGGATCGCCATGGCCGCGCTGCTGCTGTCGCTGGCGCCGACGGCGCTGGCCCAGGCCCCGAATCTTCGCCCCGGTGGCTGGGAGCAGACCCTGACCATCAGCGCCGGCGGCGGGGCGCAGCGCGTGACCAAGCTCAAGAGCTGCATCACCAAGGAAGATCTCGCCAGCATGCGCACCTTCGAGAAGGATGAGAACTGCAAGAACCAGTACACGACGCGCAGCGCGGCCCGCATCGCCGGCAGCCAGGTCTGCGTCCACGGCGGCCAGCAGCGCAAGGGTGAATTCGACATCCAGTTCCAGTCACCCGAAAGCTACCTGATGACGGCGGGCTCGCGCGTCGTTGGCGAGCCGGCCAGCGAAATGCGCATGGAGATGAAGGCGCGCTGGGCCAGCCCGAACTGCACCGGCTACGACGACTGAAGGGCCCCATGCGGCGGTGGCGCCGCGGGATGCGAAAATCACGGTTTGGCCGGCGCGGTGCCACCGTGGCGCCCCGGCCCCAGAACAGCCGGAGCCCTGAATGGACATCGAACGCATCAACACCATCGGCGCCACCCTCGCGGACCTGAGCCAGCGCGCCCAGGACCTCCGGAGGTATCTTTGACGTCGACCAGAAGGCACGCCGGCTGAGCGAGGTCAACGCCGCACTCGAGGACCCGGCCGTCTGGAACGAGCCGAAGAAGGCGCAGGAGCTGGGCCGCGAGAAGAAGTCGCTCGAGGTCGTGGTCGAGGTGCTTGACCGCGTCGGCGCCACGCTGGCCGACAACAGCGAGCTCTACGAGATGGTCAAGGCCGAGGAAGACCTCGACTCGCTGGCCGCGATCGAGACCGACGCCGCCGCGCTCGCCACCGAGATCGAGGCGCTCGAGTTCCGCCGGATGTTCAACAACCCGGCCGACCCGCTCAACTGCTTCATGGACATCCAGGCCGGCGCCGGCGGCACCGAGGCCTGCGACTGGGCCAGCATGCTGCTGCGCCAGTACCTGCGCTACTGCGAGCGCAAGGGCTTCAAGCCCGAGGTGATGGAAGAGAGCGAGGGCGACGTCGCCGGCATTCGCAGCGCCACGATCAAGATCGAGGGCGAGTACGCCTTCGGCCTGCTGCGCACCGAGACCGGCGTCCATCGCCTGGTGCGCAAGAGCCCTTTCGACAGCGCCGGCGGCCGCCACACCTCGTTCGCGTCGGTCTTCGTCTACCCCGAGGTCGACGACACCATCGAGATCGAGATCAACCCGGCCGACGTGCGCACCGACACCTATCGCGCCAGCGGCGCCGGCGGCCAGCACATCAACAAGACCGACTCGGCGGTGCGGCTGACGCACATCCCGACCGGCATCGTCGTGCAGTGCCAGAACGACCGCTCGCAGCACCGCAACCGCGACGAGGCCTGGCAGATGCTGCGCTCGCGCCTCTACGAGCACGAGATGCGCAAGCAGATGGAAGCGCAGCAGAAGCTCGAGGACAGCAAGACCGATGTCGGCTGGGGCCACCAGATCCGCAGCTACGTGCTCGACCAGAGCCGCATCAAGGATCTGCGCACCAACGTCGAGATCAGCAATACGCAGAAGGTGCTCGACGGCGACCTCGACCCCTTCATCACGGCGAGCCTGAAGCAGGGCGTTTGATCCGGGCGTGTCACGCAAGATACAATGCGTGACACGCACAACAGGAACGCTTCGATGAAGACCATCAACGTCCGCGAGTTGCGAGCCGAGATGCCCCGGTTGCGCGAAACTCTGGCCAGGGAGCAGGAGTTGGTGCTGGTGTCCAACGGCGAGCCGGTCGCCCGCATCCTGCCGATCGCGCGCGAGCGCCGGTTGCGCTCGCTCAGTGAGCATCGCGCCACGATGCCGATGCTCGAAGGCATCGACCAGCTGATTCGTGAGGAGCGCGATCGGCGTTAGATCCAATGAGCGTCTACATCGACACCAGCGCGCTCGCCAAGCGTTACCTGGCAGAGCCTGCATCGGATGCTTTCGACCGATTCCTCGCGACTTGCGGTGACGACTACGTGATCAACCCGCTTGGCGCCACCGAGTTCGAATCGGTGCTGCAGCGCCTGCAGCGCCAGCAACTGATCGATGCAAGACACGCTCGCCGCGCGCGCACGGAGTTTGGCAAGGATCTCGCTGCGGCGCTCTGGAACATGCAACCATTCGACAGCGACAGCTTCTCGCTGGCCACGGCCCTGATGCAGGACCTCGGCGTTGCACTCGCGACGCTTGACGCGCTCCATCTGGCCTCCGCAATCAGCCATCAATGCTCCGGCTTGGCGACCGGTGATCGCCAACTTGCCCGGGCTGCCGCAGCGCGTGGCCTCGACGTCTACCCATTTCACACCTGAGACCAACACCATGCGTGAAGGCACTGCCCCCATCATCCGGCGCGAGGACTACCAGGCTCCGGCCTACTGGATCCGCACGGTCGACCTGAGCTTCGACCTCGACCCGGCCAAGACCCTGGTCATCAACAAGATGACGATCGAGCGCAACGCCGAGCTTCCGGTACAGTCGCTGCGGCTCGATGGCGAGGACCTGAACCTGACCCGCGTGATGGTCAACGGCGAGCCGGCGACCTTTCGCGTCGAGAACGACCAGCTGGTGCTCGACGCCCTGCCCGACGGCCCGTTCACGCTCGAGGTGCGCAACACCATCGCGCCCGAGAAGAACCTGCAACTCAGCGGCCTCTACACCTCGGGTGGCGGCTTCTTCACGCAGTGCGAGGCGCAGGGCTTTCGCCGCATCAGCTACTTCCTCGACCGCCCCGACGTGATGGCGGTCTACACCGTCACGCTGCGCGCCGATGCGGAGAAGTACCCGGTGCTGCTGGGCAACGGCAACCTGGTCGCGCAGGGCGAGCTCGACGGCGGCCGCCACTTCGCCAAGTGGCACGACCCGTTTCCCAAGCCGAGCTACCTGTTCGCGCTGGTCGCGGCCAAGCTGGTCAGCCGCGAGCAGAAGATCGTCTCGCGCAGCGGCAAGGAGCACCTGCTGCAGGTCTACGTGCGCGCCGGCGACCTCGACAAGACCGAGCACGCGATGAACTCGTTGATCGCCTCGGTGGTCTGGGACGAGGCCCGCTTCGGCCTGCCGCTCGACCTCGAGCGCTTCATGATCGTCGCGGTCAGCGACTTCAACATGGGCGCGATGGAGAACAAGGGCCTCAACATCTTCAACACGAAGTTCGTGCTGGCCAGCCCGGCGACGGCCACCGACGCCGACTTCGCCAACATCGAGAGCGTGGTCGCCCACGAGTACTTCCACAACTGGACCGGCAACCGCGTGACCTGCCGCGACTGGTTCCAGCTCTCGCTGAAGGAAGGCCTCACGGTCTACCGCGACCAGGAGTTCAGCCAGGACATGGCCGGCGAGGCCAGCGCGCGCGCCGTCAAGCGCATCGAGGACGTGCGCCAGTTGCGCCAGTTCCAGTTCCCCGAGGACGCCGGCCCGATGGCGCACCCGGTGCGGCCCGAGCAGTACCAAGCGATCGACAACTTCTACACCGCCACCGTCTACGAGAAGGGTGCCGAGGTGGTGCGCATGATGGCCACGCTGGTCGGCCGGCGCGGCTTCGCCAAGGGCATGACGCTGTACTTCCAGCGCCATGACGGCCAGGCCGTGACCTGCGACGACTTCGCCCAGGCCATCGCCGACGCCAACCCCGGCAGCGAGCTGGCCGAGCGCCTCGATGCCTTCAAGCGCTGGTACAGCCAGGCCGGCACGCCGCAGGTGACGGCACGCGGTGCCTACGACGCCGCGGCGCGCACCTACACGCTCGAGCTGGCCCAGACCGGCACGCCGAACCCGGGCCAGCCGCACCGGCTGCCCTCCGTGATCCCCTTCGCGATGGGCCTGCTGGCGAGCGACGACGGCAGCGCCCTGCCGCTGCAATTGGCCGACGAACCGGGCGACACCGGCACCCACCGCGTGCTGGTGCTGGCCGAGGCCGAGCAGCGCTTCGTCTTCGTCAACGTCGACCGCGAGCCGGTGCCCTCGCTGCTGCGCGGCTATTCGGCACCGGTGCACCTCGACGCCGCGCTGGCCGACACTGCGCTGCTGACGCTGCTGCAGCACGACAGCGACGCCTTCAACCGCTGGGAGGCCGGCCAGCAGCTCGCGCTCAACCGCCTGCTCGCCGCGCTGCGCGGTGGCAGCACGCAGCTCGACGCGGCGTTCATCGACGCGATGCGCGGCGTGCTGCGCCACCCCACGCTCGACGCCGCGCTCAAGGAACTGGTGCTGACGCTGCCGAGCGAGACGGTGGTCGCCGAGGAACTCGGCGCCGAGGTCGACCCGGCCCGCATCCATGCGCTGCGCGAGGGCTTCCGGCTGCAGCTGGCGCAGGCACTGCGCGACGACTGGGTCTGGGCCTTCGAGACCCAGGCGCCGATCGGCGGCTACTCGCCCGACGCACGCGCCGCCGGCCAGCGGGCGCTGGTCAACCTGGCGCTGTCGATGCTGGTGCTCGACGCCACCGCCAGCGGCGACACCGTCTGGCCCGGCCGCGCCTACCAGCGCTTCAAGGACGCCACCAGCATGAGCGAGCGCTTCGGTGCACTGACCGCGCTGGTCAATGCCCATGCCGAGTTGGCGGCACCGGCGCTGGAGCGATTTCACGCGCTGTTCGCCGACGAGGCGCTGGTGATCGACAAGTGGTTCGCGCTGCAGGCCGGCGCGCCCGAGCCGCTCGGCGAAGGCGCCGGCGCGGTGTTCGAGCGCGTGCGCACGCTGGCCCAGCATCCCGACTTCACGCTGCGCAACCCCAACCGCGCGCGCAGCCTGCTGATGCCGCTGACGCTGATGAACCCGGCCGCCTTCCACCGTGCCGATGCCGCCGGCTATGTGTTCTGGGCCGACAAGGTGGTCGAGGTCGACGCCTTCAACCCGCAGCTGGCCTCGCGCCTGGCACGCTCGCTCGACCGCTGGCGCCTGCTCGCCGAGCCCTACCGCAGCGCGGCGCGCGAGGCGATCGCGCGCGTCGCGGCAAGGGCCGAACTCTCGGACGACACCCGCGAAATCGTCACCCGTTCGCTTCAAGACTAAGGCAAACCCATGGCCCGCAAGAAAAACGCCTTCTACGCCCAGTCCGGCGGCGTCACCGCCGTCATCAACGCCTCGGCCTGCGGCGTGATCGAGACGGCGCGCAAGCACGACGACGTGATCGGCAAGGTCTACGCAGGACGCAACGGCATCATCGGCGCGCTGACCGAGGACCTGATCGACACCAGC
Organism: Rivibacter subsaxonicus; assembly: GCF_004217215.1. GTDB lineage: Bacteria > Pseudomonadota > Gammaproteobacteria > Burkholderiales > Burkholderiaceae_C > Rivibacter > Rivibacter subsaxonicus. Next base: position 592,301 of record NZ_SHKP01000004.1, on the reverse strand, counting down.
AAGGAATCGATCGCGGCAATCCGCGCGCTGCGCAACACGCCCTCGGGCGCCTTCGGCTCGTGCCGCTACAAGCTGAAGTCGCTCGAGACCCACAAGCGCGAGTACGAGCGCCTGATCGAGGTCTTCAAGGCGCACAACATCGGCTACTTCTTCTACAACGGCGGCGGCGACTCGGCCGACACCTGCTTCAAGATCAGCCAGCTCTCCGAGCAGATGGGCTACGGGGTCCAGGCGATCCACGTGCCCAAGACCGTGGACAACGACCTGCCGATCACCGACTGCTGCCCCGGCTTCGGTTCGGTCGCCAAGTACGTCGCGGTCTCGGCGCTGGAAGCCAGCTTCGACGTGCGCTCGATGGCCCGCACCTCGACCAAGGTCTTCGTGCTCGAGGTCATGGGCCGCCACGCCGGCTGGATCGCGGCCGCCGGCGGCCTGATCGAGGATCACGGCATCCCGGTCGTGATCCTGTTTCCCGAGGTCGAGTTCGACGAGAAGAAGTTCCTCGCCCGCGTCGACGCGCTGGTCAAGGAGCATGGCTACTGCACGGTGGTGGTGTCCGAGGGCTGCCACTATCCGGACGGTCGCTTCCTCGCCGAGCAGGGCACGCGCGATGCCTTCGGCCATGCGCAGCTCGGCGGCGCCGCGCCGGTGGTCGCCAACATGATCAAGGACGCGCTCGGCCACAAGTTCCACTGGGCGGTGGCCGACTACCTGCAGCGCGCGGCGCGCCACATCGCGTCGAAGACCGACGTCAAGCAGGCCTACGAGTTGGGCAAGAAGGCGGTCGAGTTGGCGGTCAAGGGCCACAACGCGGTGATGCCGACCGTCGAGCGCGTCTCCAACGTTCCCTACAAGTACCGCATCGGCGTGGCGCCGCTGGCCAAGGTGGCCAACGTCGAGAAGTTCATGCCGCGCGACTTCATCACCGCAGACGGCTTCGGCATCACGGCCAAGTGCAAGCGCTACCTGCTGCCGCTGATCCAGGGCGAGGACTACCCGACCTACGAGAACGGACTGCCGGTCTACGTGACGCTGAAGAACCGCGCGGTGGCGAAGAAGCTGTCGCCCTTCGAGCTCAAGTGATCCGGGCGGGCGCGCGGCCCGCCAGTACCTGGTCGATTTCGCGCAGTTCGTGCAGGTAGCCCTGGGCCACCAGGACCAAGGGCCCGGCCGGCGCCGCGGCGACGCGCGCGGCGAGTTCATCGAAGCGTGCCGATGCGCCCGGTTGCGGATGGGCCGTCGTCGCGGCGCGCACCCGCGACGCCAGCTCGGCTGCCAGCGCACGCGCCTCTTGCAAGGCCTCGTCCCGCAGTCCGCCTGAGGCCAGTTCGGCGTAGGCCAGGCTGGCGGCCATCGCGCACAGGCTCACCGTGTGTGCGACCCGCGCCCGCGCCATCAGCGCGGCGACGTCCTCCCGCAGCAGCTTCTCGTTCTGCAGGTCCTTGCCAGCCTTGTCGAGTTCCATCGTCGCGCTCAGCAAGGCGGCGCGCAGCGCCCGCGCGCCGCCGGTGCCACTGCCATCGATCTGCTCGAGCAGCCTGGCCGCGGCTGAAAGCGTGCTCGCGTGGCAGCGCGCGACCTCGTCGCGGCCGCGCACCGGCAACACCACGAAGCTGACCAGCAGGCCGACCGTAACGCCGATCAGCGTGTTCGCGGTACGCATCAGCGCGTAGTCGAGCACGTTGCCGGTGTGCATCACGATCGTCACCGCGCACAGCGAGGCACCGATGCGTGCCGCCGGCACGCCCCAGCCGAAGCCGACCGAGATGAAGGCGGTGAGTGCCACGCCGGCAGCCAGCGACCAGATCGACACGCCGAACAGCATCGCCATCGCGAGCCCGGCAGCCAGGCCGGCCAGCGTGCCGCGCACCCGGTTGCCCGAGGTGGCCAGGTCCTCGCCGACACTGCTGCCGACGACCAGCGCGGCGGTGAAGGCACTGTAGACACCGTACTGCTGCTGATCCCCGACGCACAGCAGGTAGCCGAAGAAGGCGGCGACACCGACCTTGAGGCAGTAGTGGAGCTTGGCTCCGGCGGGAGTGTTCCAGGCCATCGGTGGCTAGGGGCTGAATGCCGGGCGCGGCAGGCCCGCTATAATCGCATTCTTGTTGCCGGTGTAGCTCAGTTGGTAGAGCAGCTCATTCGTAATGAGAAGGTCGGGGGTTCGACTCCTCTCTCCGGCACCAGAACAGCCAAGGGCCTGACGCGAGTCAGGCCCTTTTGCTTTGCATCGAACAAGTCGCGGCGGGCATGCCGCCGTCGAGGCCTCAGCCGGCCAGCGGCGCGGCGGCTGTCGGTCGGATCTCGACCTCGCCGTCGGCGACCAACTCGTAGCCGTCGTCGAGCAGGTTCTGCTCGCGCCAGCGGTTGCCCAGCAGGCCCGGCACCAGGAACAGTGCACCGTACGCGGCAGCCAGGGCCACGGCCATCGGCACACGGCCCGCGGCCGCGGGCGAAGCCTCGAGCACCGCGTGCAGGTAGCGGCAGCCGAGCAGCGCGGCAACCCACAGCGCGGCCTGCGACCAGAGCCGGTTGTAGAGCATCCACGCCACGTTGAAGAAGAAGGCCGGCCAGCAGAAACCGACCTTGACCACCTGTGGCGGATGCAGGCGCTGCGTGAAGACCCTGTGCTGTTTCATGTTCCTTCTCCCGACGATGCGCCGCAAGCGGCATTCGATTCGTGCGCCGAAGGACAGCGAGGACTGCGGCTGTCCGGCAAACCGGTCAATCGACCGGCTTGCTTGCCGCAGCGTAGCGGGAACATCCTCTTACAGATAGCTTCGACGCGTCGGTGGGCACGCTCGGCGTAGCGAACAGCCAACAGCAGCGAGCCCCGAGGGGGCGATGGCGATCGCTCGTCACGCCGTGACGACGGCGCCGCGATCGTCGTTGCCCGCGACTTTCTTCACGCTGCCGACTGACGCACGGGCTGCGGCAGTCGAACTGTGCGGACGCAAGACGATTGCAGGCGCGTCCTGCGGCCGCAGACACCGGGCGAGAAGCACGTCACGGATCGACGGCTCGATCGGCCCAAGATGTGAGCAATGCACGCTTCGCAGCGGCGATGACGCTCGCAGTTGTCCGACTGGCGCACACATGAACGACCGGCGGACCTTCGCCAGCGCGCCGTCGGCAATCGCGCGAACCTGCGACGAAGATCCCGAACGCGACCGCGCGCATGGCTTGCAAACCCCTGTCGCTGCGCATTTTTCCCGGCCTGACGCCTCGCCCCAGCGCGCACAATCTCAAAGGTCGAGACTGGGTGCTGCCGCTTCGGCGGACACCCTCAGCCTGTCCTTGTCTTCATGCCTGCATCCGATCCGAGTCCCGATGCGGCCGCCGATCGCGGTCGCGCCTACAGCGCATCACTCGCCCGCACGTGGCTCGACGCCGATGACGTGACTCGACCGTGCGCGCACGCCCTGCGGGCCGGAGCGCGTTGATGAGCAGTCCGCACGCAGACCCCGGCCAGGCGCCGGGCGAGCAGGCTCCGCCGCCGCGGGTCATGCTGGTCGACGACGACGAAGTCAACCTCGGCCTGACCGCGACCGCGCTGACCGAACGCGGCTTCGCGGTGCTCGCGCTCGGTAGCGGGCAGGATGCGCTGCATCAAGTGGCCGACTGGCTGCCCGATGTCGTGGTGCTCGACACGATGATGCCGGGCCTTGACGGCTTCGAGACCTGCCGCGCGCTGCATGCGCTGCCGCGCTTTGCATCGATGCCGGTGCTGATGTTGACCGGCGTCGACGACGAGGCCTCGATCGGTCGCGCCTACGAGGCCGGCGCCACCGACTTCTTCGTCAAGGGAACGCAGTGGAGCCTGCTGGCCGGGCGCCTGCGCTACCTGCTGCGGGCCTCGCGCACGCGCATCGAGCTCGAGCGCAGCAAGAGCCGGCTGGCACGCGCGCAGGACCTGGCACGCATGGGCAGCTTCGAGTGGTGGCGGGCACAGGGCCGGCTCCACTTTTCGCCGGAGGCGCTACGCGTGTTCGGCCTCGGCAGCGGCGAGCGTCCGGGCCTGCGCAGGTTGGCGCGGATGGTGCCGCCGGCCCAGCGCCGGGCCTTCATCGAACTCTTGCAGCAGACACCGACCGCCGAACGCCAGCTCGTGGTCGACGTGACGGTCAGGCTGGCCGAGGACCGCCAGCGCATCATCCACGTCGAGGCCGAGCCCGAGTTCAACGACCAGGGTCGGCTGGCCGGCTTCACCGGCATCGTGCAGGACGTGACCGAACGCCGCGCGGCCGAGGAGCACATCCGCCATCTGGCCAACTTCGATGCCCTGACCGGCCTGCCGAACCGGCGCCAGCTGATCTGGCGCGCCGAGCGCGCGATCGAGCATGCCAAGCGGCTCGATCACCAGGTCGGGCTGCTGCTGATCGACCTCGACCGCTTCAAGCTGATCAACGACACGCTCGGCCACGGTGCCGGCGACGAGTTGCTGATGGAAGTCGCGCGTCGGCTGCGTTCCTGCGTGCGCCACACCGACCAGGTGACCGAGGCCGCCGGCGACCCGCACGCCCCGCGCGCCCATCGCTCGCTCGAGGCGGTGGGCCGGCTCGGCGGCGACGAGTTCGTGGCGCTGCTGCCCGAGGTGGGCAACGACCTCGATGCCGAGCGCGTTGCAATGCGCATCCTCGAGGTCATGCGACCGCCGTTCATGGTCGGCGGCGAGGAATGCTTCGTCACCGCCAGCATCGGCATCGCGATCTTCCCGCGCGACGGCGCCGGCGTGGTCGACGTGCTGCGCAATGCCGACGTCGCGATGCATTCGGTCAAGACCGGTGGCCGCAACGCGACCGCGACCTACCGGCCGCACCTGGCCGGCAAGGGCCGCGAGCAGATCGAGACCGAGAGCGCGCTGCACAAGGCCATCGAGCGCGGCGAACTGGTGCTGCACTACCAGCCCAAGGTCGACGTGCGCTCGGCGCGCGTGGTCGGCGTCGAGGCGCTGATGCGCTGGCAGCGCGGCAACCGCCTGGTGCCGCCGGCGCAGTTCATTCCGCTGGCCGAGGAAACCGGCCTCATCGTGCCGCTCAGCGAGTGGGCGATCCGGGAGGCGGCGCGCCAGGCCGGCGTCTGGCGCGATCGCATGGGCTTCGAGACGCCGATCGCGGTCAACCTGCCGAGCCGCCTGTTCGAGCGCTCGGACCTGGTGACCCACATCCAGGCCGCCGCCGCGCGCCACGACCTGCTGCCGCGCGTGATCCAGATCGAGATCACCGAAGACCGGCTGATGAAGAACCTCGAGGTGCGGCCCACGCTGCACCGGCTCAACGAGATCGGCGTCGAGATCTCGATCGACGACTTCGGCACCGGCTATTCCTCGCTCGCCTACCTGAGCCGGCTGCCGATCAGCGAGCTCAAGATCGACCGCAGCTTCGTGCGCGAGCTCGGCACCACGCCGCAGAGCGCAGCGGTGGTCACCGCCATCATCGCGCTGGCGCGCGCGCTCGGCATCCGCGTCGTGGCCGAGGGCGTCGAGACGCTCGGCCAGATGGAGATGCTGCACCGCCTGGGCTGCGGCCTGATGCAGGGCTTCCTCTTCAGCCAGGCCCGGCCCGGCGACCAGCTCGAACGCTGGATCATGGAGACCGTGCTGCCGCGCATGGCGCCGCGCATCGCCCATGTCGAAGGTACCGAGATGACACCCGCGGGCGAGTCGATCCGGCTCGGGTACAGCACCACCGCGTGAGCGCGGCGCGGCCGAAGGCCGTGATCCTCATGGCCTTCGGCCCCTCGGTCGAGCCGGCGGTGCGCGCCGCGCGGCTGTATGCGGGTGCACCGATCTACGCCATCGGCATCGTCAACTCCCGCTCGACGCTCGAGGCCCTGGGCGACCAGGCGCGCGGCCTGGCCTTCACCCAGGTCACGCCCTATCCGTTCCAGCCCAACACCGCGATCACGCGCGACTACGGCGCTGCGATGGCACGCGCCGGACTGCCGCTCGACGTCGATCACTTCTTCGGCTACCTGAACCTGCGCGTGCTGCTCGAGGCAATGCGCCGCACCGGCAAGTCGATCAGCCCGCAGAGCCTGCTCAACACGCTCGAGTCGGTCGGCAAGATCGGCCTCGGCGGCTACGAGGTGAAGTGGGGACCGCAGAACCACCACGGTTCGAGCTTCGTCGACGTCATGGTGGTGGGGCCAGGCGGGCGCTTCATTCGCTGAGCGATTGCGAGCCGTGGCGGAAGCGGTGAGATTCGAACTCACGGACGGTTGCCCGTCGCCGGTTTTCAAGACCGGTGCAATCGACCACTCTGCCACGCTTCCAGCGGCGCCGATTCTACGGGGCTGAGTCGATCGGCCGGGCGCGTCGGCACGGGTTCCGCGCGGCCCGCCGCTAAACTCGCGCCCTCGCATGAAGCCCTCGCCTCGCCACCCGCTGCAGTCCCTGCGCCGCCTCGCGTTGCGCGAGGGCTGGGCGCGCGTGCTGCTCGGCCTGTGGCTCGCTTTCGGCCTGCTGGTCGCGCCGATCCAGGCGGCCCAGCATGGCGCGGCGATGGCGCTGGCGCAGGAGGTCTGCTCGGCCGCTGGTGCGCTGATGGTCGATGCCAACGGCCAGCCGCTGGCCGACGGCGCCGGCACCCACGCCGGCCACGACTGCTGCACGGGCGGCCTGAGCGGGCTGCCCTCCTCGGTGCCCACGCTCGTGGCGCCGAGCTTGCCGTTGCCGAACTGGCAGCCAAGTGCGGTGGCCGCGACGCCCGCGCTGGCGCTGGGCGTGCCGCCGGCGCGTGGCCCGCCAGGTGGCCTCGCCCCCACGCGCATGCCGCACTGAGGCACCCGAGAGCGGGGGCCTTGCGGCCCCTTCACGCTTTCGGAGCGCCTCCCATGCCCACTGTCCCCTCCCCGCGGCCGCTGGCCGCCGCCTGCGCCTTGCTGTGCGCCGGCCTGGCGCAGGCCCAACCCTCGCCGCCCGATGCCGAGGTCGGCACGATCACGCTCAAGCCGGTCGTCGTCAGCGGCAAGCGCAACGCCGACCAGTCCACGCTGACCCAGCCCGACCTGCCGACCGCGCGCGCCCGCATCGAGCTGACGCCGGGAGGCGTCGGCATCGTCGATGCCGAGCAGTACAGCGAGGGCCGCGTCGCCACGCTGGCCGACTCGCTCGGCATGGCGACCGGCGTCTTCGTGCAACCGCGCTTCGGTGCCGAGGAGGCGCGCATCGCGATCCGCGGCTCGGGCCTGCAGCGCACCTTCCACGGCCGCGGCTTGAAGCTGATGCAGGACGGCGTGCCGCTCAACCTGGCCGACGGCAGCTTCGACTTCCAGGCGGTGGAGGCGCTGTCGGCGCGCTACGTCGAGGTCTGGCGCGGCGCCAACGCGCTGCAGTACGGCGCGGCCACGCTCGGTGGCGCGATCAACTTCGTCTCGCCCAACGGCTACAACGCCGATGAATGGCGGCTGCGCGGCGAGGCCGGCAGCTTCGGCTACCGCCGCGCGCAGGCCTCGACCGGCCAGATCCTCGGCTCGGTCGATGCCTACGTGGCGCTGAGCCATTTCGGCCAGGATGGCTATCGCGACCATGCTGAGCAATCGAGCCAGCGCGCCTTCGCCAACATCGGCTGGCAGCTCGCGCCGAACCTGGAGACGCGCTTCTACCTCGGCCAGGTGCGCAGCCGCTCCGAGCTGCCGGGCGGCCTGACGCCGGCCCAGTTCGAGGCCGATCCGCGCCAGGCCAACCCCGGCAACATCACGCTCGACCAGCGCCGCGACATCGACTGGACCCGCGCCTCCAACAAGACGGTCTGGCGCATCGATGGCGAGCAGCAGATCGAGCTGTTCGCCTTTGCCGCGTGGAAGCAACTCGACCACCCGATCTTCCAGGTGCTGCAACAGGACAGCCGCGACCAAGGGCTGGAAGCGCGCTGGCTCAGCGAGGCATCGCTGGCGGGCCGGCGCAACCGATTCGTCGCCGGCATCAACGCCGCGCGCGGAGTCACCGATGACGACCGCTTCGTCAATGTCGGCGGCAGCCCCGGCGCGCGCACCGACCAGAGCCTGCAGACGGCGCGCAACCTCGAGCTCTATGGCGAGTGGCAGCACGAGGTGCAGCCCGCCTGGTGGCTGGTGGCCGGGCTGCATGGCCTTGAGGCCTCGCGCCGCTTCGAGGACCGCTACATCGTCGCCGGCAACGATCAGAGCTTCGACCAGCGCTATCGCGGCTGGAGTCCGAAGCTCGGGCTGCGCGTCGATGCGGCGCCGGGCTGGCAGTGGTTCGCCAATCTCTCGCGCAGCTTCGAGCCGCCGAGCTTCGGCGAGCTCACCGGCGGCTCGGTGCCGGTGCTCAACGAGGCGCAGCGCGGCACCACGCTCGAGCTCGGCACGCGCGGGCGCACGCCTTTGCTGCAATGGGACCTGGCGCTCTACCAGACGCGCATCGATGGCGAGCTGCTGTCCATCTCGGGCACCAACGGCAACGGCACCACCGTCAACGCCGACCGCACGCTGCACCGCGGGGTCGAGCTGGGCCTGGCCAGCCCGGAGGGCAGCACCTCGCCGCTGGGCTGGCGCCTGAACGGACTGCTCAACGACTTCCGCTTCGACGGCGATGTCGTCTATGGCAACGCACGGCTGCCGGGCATCCCGCGCGCCACGCTGCGCGCCGAGCTGGGCTGGCGCTTCGCCCCGGCGCTGCGCGTCTCGCTGCAGGCCGAGGCGGCGAGTTCGACGGCGATCGACTACGCGCGCACGCTGTTTGCCGCGGGCTACGCGACATGGGGGCTGCGCGCAGCCGGCAGCTTCGACGCGCAGGGGCGGCTCGGCTGGTTCGTCGAGGGCCGCAACCTCGCCGACAGGCGCTATGCCGCCACCACCGGCGTGATCCGCGACGCCTCGCTGCCCGGCGCGCCGCTGGCGCAGCTCTATCCGGGTGACGGCCGTGCCGTCTACGCCGGCCTCGACTGGAGACTCTGATGAAAACCCATCAATTCGCGCTCGCCTCGGCATTGCTGCTGTCGGCCCTCGCGCCGGCCGCGGCCCATGTGGGCGTCACGCCCGACCACCTGCCGGCCGGCGCCTATGCCCGACTGGCCTTCACGGTGCCGCATGGTTGCAAGGGCAGCGCCACGACCGGTCTGCAGCTGCGCATCCCGCACGAGCAGCTCCACGCCGCCAGGCCGATGCCCAAGCCGGGCTGGACGCTCGAGATCCGGCGCGCGCCGCTGGCCGCGCCGGTATCGCTGCACGGCCGCGAGCTCAGGGACAGCGTGGTCGAGATCAGTTGGAGCGGCGGCCCGCTGGCCAACGCCCACTTCGACGAGTTCGTGATCCAGGGCAAGCTCGCCGACGGCAACGCGCCGCTGCGCTTCGAGGTGCTGCAGATCTGCGAGCAGGGCCGCACCGAGTGGAACGGCACGGCCGGCTCCGAGAGCCCGGCACCGGTGCTGAAGATCGACGACGCCGATCCGCATGCCGGGCATCACTAGGGATCGCTCAGCCGGGCCTCTGCGCCTGCGCGCACTTCACCTGCAGCACCTCGCGCCGGCCGCCGTCGACGCGCACCGCGCTCAGCGCGCCGCCCCAGACGCAGCCGGTGTCGAGCGCCAGCAGGTCGGGCCGGTCGATCAGCCCGAGCGTGGACCAGTGGCCGAAGGCGATCGGATCGCCTTCGGTGCGCCGGCCCGGCACCGCGAACCACGGCATCAGCCCGGGCGGCGCGCCATCGGCGCCTTCCTTGGTCTTGAGGTCGAGCATGCCCTCGGCCGTGCAGAAGCGGATGCGGGTCAGCACGTTGACCGCAAAACGCAAGCGCTCGTGGCCAGCCAGCGCATCGCTCCAGCGCGAAGGCTCGTTGCCGTACATCACTTCGAGAAAGCCATGCAGGTCGGGCCCGCGCAGGCAGGCCTCGAGTTCGGCCGCCAGTTGCAGCGTCAGCGCCCGGTCCCACTGCGGGGCGACGCCGGCATGCACCAGCAACCAGCCTTCGGCCTCGGCCGCCATCTGCCGGTGGCGCAGCCAGTCGAGCCAGTGCGCGCGACGCGGCGAGGCCAGCACCTCGTCGAAGGTGTCGCTGCGGTGCGCCTTGCGCACGCCCTGCGCCACGGCCAGCAGGTGCAGGTCGTGGTTGCCGAGAAGGCAGCTTGCGGCATCGCCGAAGGAGGCCAGGCGTTCGAGCGTGCGCAGCGAGGCCGGGCCGCGGTTGACGAGGTCGCCCAGCACGAAGATGCGGTCGCGCGAAGCCGAGAAACCGATCTCGGCGAGCAAGCGGTCGAGCGCGTCACAGCAGCCCTGCAGGTCGCCGATCAGATGAATCATGGGTCGATTCTGCTACGCTGGGCGCCCTCTTCGGCCCTCCGCGGCGCCGTCTGCAGTTCGCGCCTCACGCGCGTGCCCGCAGCGCCGGCCCGCCCTGCATGGAATTCCTGTTCCTCGGTTTCCTGATCCTGCTCAACGGCGCGTTTGCCATGTCGGAGATGGCGCTCGCTGCCAGCCGCAAGGCGCGGCTGCAGGTGCTGGTCGAGAGCGGCGACTCGGGCGCCGCGGCGGCGATGGACCTGCACGACAACCCGACCCAGTTCCTGTCGACGGTGCAGATCGGCATCACCTCGATCGGCATCCTCAACGGCATCGTCGGCGAGGCCGCATTCGCCGCACCGCTGGCGACCTGGCTCAAGCGCGGCTTCATGGTGCCCGAGCGGGTGGCCGACATCGGCGCGCTGGTGCTGGTGGTGGTGATCATCACGTTCCTCACCATCGTCTTTGGCGAACTGGTGCCCAAGCGCATCGGCCAGATGTACCCCGAGACAGTGGCGCGCCGGGTGGCCACGCCGATGCGCTGGCTCAGCAGCGCCACGCGGCCCTTCGTGCGGCTGCTGTCGTGGAGCACCGGCGCCGTGCTGCGCCTGCTCGGCGTGCGCGACTCGGGAGCGCGCACCGTGACCACCGAGGAGATCGCCGCCAGCCTCGAGGAGGGGCTCGATGCCGGTGTCATCGAGGCCCACGAGCACCAGATGGTGCGCAACGTGTTTCGCCTCGACGAGCGCCAGGTCGGCTCGATGATGATTCCTCGCGCCGAGATCACCTGGCTCGACGCGGGCGAGCCGATCGAGGCGGCGTTGCAGGTGATCGCCGACCAGGATCACTCGCGCTACCCGGTCTGTCGCGGCGGTCTCGACGAGGTGCTGGGCGTGGTCGCGGCGCAGCAGCTCTTGCAGTTGGTCGCGCGCGGCCAGCCGCTGTCGCTGCAGCAAGGCCTGCAGCCGCCGGTGTTCGTGCCCGAAACGCTGACCGGCATGGAGCTGCTCGAGCATTTCCGCGGCTCGGACACGCAGATGGTGTTCGTGGTCGACGAATATGGCGAGGTGCAGGGCGTGATCACCGTGCGCGACGTGCTCGAGGCCATCACCGGCGAGTTCAGCGCACCGAGCGACGGCGATGCCTGGGCGGTGCAACGCGAGGATGGTTCGTGGCTGGTCGACGGCCTGATTCCGGTGCCCGAATTGAAGGACCGATTGGGGCTGAAAGAGCTGCCCGACGAGGACCGCGGCCGCTACAACACGCTGGCTGGCATGATCATGCTTTTGCTCGGCCGGTTGCCGCAGACCGCCGACGTCGTCGAATGGGCCGGATGGCGCTTCGAGGTCGTCGACCTCGACGGAAAGCGGGTCGACAAAGTACTGGTCGTCAAGTCGGCCGAGTCCGCAGCACGCGGCAATTTGGTCACAACATCTGAAGTATCCGGAGTCTAGAAATGAGTTCCCCCCAAGCGATTTACCGTGAACCCGTGCTGCTCGATCGCACGAAGCACCGCGGCAAGCGCCTCAAGCCCAGCAGCAACGTGGCCTTTGCCGCGCCGATGAACTCGGTGTTCGTCGCCGTCAGCGAGTTTCCGGAAGTCTGCAAGGAGTTCGTCATCGGCTTCGTCGACGCCGGCGATGTCAAGGACGCCGCGGGCCGCCAGGAGGTCTCGCCGATCGCGCTGCTCGGCCTGCGCGACAACGAGAACCTGTTCGTCGATGCCGATGGCAGCTGGAACGGCCGCTACGTGCCGGCCTTCATCCGCCGCTACCCGCTGGGCTATGCCAACACCGGCGAGGGCCAGACGAGCGTGATGATCGACGAGGCCTTCGAAGGCCTCAACGACAGCGAGGGCGAACTGCTGGTGCAGGACGACGGCGAGGCCACGCCCTTCCTGCAGGAGGTGATCAAGTTCCTCGACAACTTCGAGCTCGAAGTGCAGCGCACGCGCCAGCTGTGCCAACGCATCGTCGAACTCGACCTGCTCAAGCCGGTGACGATCGACATCACCCAGCCCGACGGCTCGCAGTTCAGCGCCGGTGGCGTGCAGATGATCGACGAGGCCAAGCTCAAGGCACTGCCCGAGGCGGTGGTGGTGGAACTCACGCGCAACGGCGCGCTAGGCCTGCTGCATGCGCACCTGATCTCGACCACCAACGTGCAACGCCTGACCGAGCGTCTGGGCACGCGGATGGCCAAGGCTGCAGCGCCCGCTGCCTGATCGCGAGCCCTCGCGATCGAAGAGCAGGCCGCCCTCGGGCGGCCTGTGTCGTTTCGCTAGAGGGTCTTCAGGTACTCGAGCAGCGCCTCCTTGTCGGCCGCCGGCAGCGCGGTGCCGAACTCGTGGCCCTGGTTGCCGCCGCCCTTGCGGCCCACCTCGTAGAGCGTGCCGATGCGCTCGGCCTCGGTGCCGCTGCTGACGAAGCCGACCCGGACCGGGTCGTAGACGTCATAGCCGCGATAGAACTTCTGCGGCCGCGCCGCGGCGGGCTCGAGCAGGTCGTGCAGCGTCGGTACCGAGCCGTTGTGCAGGTAGGGCGCGCGCAGCCAGATGCCGTCGAGGAAGGCCGCGGTGTAGCCGATCAGGTCTTCCTCGACCAGGCCCCTGCGTTCGATGCCCATCGCCGCCACCGCCTTGTTGGCGGCGATGGCGGCTTCCTTGTTCCACGTGTCCATGCGGTTGCGGTCGGTCTTGACCTCCGCCAGCGGCAGCCGCGTGCCGGTGAGCTCGCTCGCGTGGCAGCTCGCGCACTCGCGCTCGAAGAGCGCCTTGCCGGCGGCCGAGCGCGTTGCGTTGACCGGGAACGGGTACTTCGGCGCTTGCAGCTTGCCGAGGTATTCCTGCAGCCATGCGATGTGACCGAGGAACTCGTCCTTGCGCTTGGGCGCTGCGCCGAGCACGCCGAGCGCGGAGTCGATGATCACCGAGTGCGCATCGTGGCTATCGCCGGCGTAGTTGAGCCGCATGCCCTTTTCCCAGTCGTACTTCTGCAGGTTCCAGACCGAGGGCATGTCGGTCGGGCCGAAGTGGTCGTCCATCGGCAGCTCGAGCATGAAGTAGCGCGTCAGGTTCATCGCGTCGTCGCGACCACGGCCCCAGTCGGGAAAGTCCTTGCGATAGATCCAGGCGAACTGCTTCTCGCGCTCGGTCAGGCGCTGCTTGGTGATCGGGATCACGAAGAAGCGGTAGAGCAGCTTGTCGATCAGGTCGAGGTCGGTCACGAGGTTGATCTCGCGCATCAGGTTGTCGGCGTTGAAGCGCGGATCCTTGGCGCAGTCGACCAAGAAGCGGAAGAAGCCCTCGACATCGGTCGTGTGGCCCGGACCGGCGACGACGAAATGCGGCGTGTCGGTCAGGCTCGCGCGCCAGGTCGCCACGTGGCAGACCGCGCAGGTGTTGGCCACGCGCGGAAAGCCGATCGTCTTCTTGGTGAAGCCGACCGGCAGTTCCTGGCCCTGCTCCCACGGCACGCCGAGCGAGGCGTAGCCGCCGGGGCCGGGCAGCTTCTCGGGAAACATGCGCGGCAGCACGTAGAAGATCCAGTACGGGATGCCAGCGTCGTGCTCGGCGCCGATCGAGCCGTACTTGAAGCGCATCTCGGGCGTGGCCGTCACCCAGGCCGGCTGCGGCCGCTCGCGAAAACCGCGGTCCCAGGCGATGTAGGCGCCGACGGCGACCAGCACGCCGACCAGCAGCAACGCCAGCTTGAACCAGCGTCTCTTCCACAGCGGCAGCGCGTCCATCACGGCCTCCTGGCTCAGAAAGTCTTCAGGTACTCGAGCAGCGCGCGCTTCTCGGAGTCGGGCAGCTCGGTGCCGTAGTCGCGGCCCTCGTGGCCGGCATTCGAGTTGCCCTTGGCCCTGGTGTCGTAGCGGAAGTAGCGGCGCTCGCCCTCGGCGGCCATGTCGGCGACGAAGCCGACGCGCACCGGGTCGTAGAGATCGTTGCCGCGATGGAAGCTCTTCGGTCGATTCGCCGAGGGCTCGAGCAGGTCGTGCAGCGTCGGCACCGAGCCGTTGTGCAGGTAGGGCGCGCGCAGCCACAGCCCGTCGAGCGGCATGTTGGCGTAGCCATGGGTCTTGCGGAAATGGCAGAAGCGCCACGGGTAGCCGGCGTAGTTGGTCGACAGGTTCTGCGCCAGCACCTCGCTGAAGGAATCGAGCCGGCGCCGGTCGGTGCCGATCTGCTCCCAGCGCGTGATCCGGCCGACCCGCGGGCCGTAGAGCTCGGCGTCGCTCTCGCCCGGCTGCACGCAACGCACCTCGCGTTCGGCCTCGGGCAGCGCGAACTCGGCACCGCTGGCGCCATGGCAGCCGGCGCAGTAGGCCTTGTAGACCGGCGCGCCCTGCGCGGCGAGCGCCTCGTCGATCGCGAAGAAGCTGTCGAAGGCCGGCGGTCGGGCCGTCAGCAGCCAGTTCTCGACGCGGGCGATGCGCGCCAGGTCGATCGTCGGCGGCAGCGTGCCGGTGCCGAAAGCCGCGTTCTTGTTGCGCTCCTCCGTGCTGTTGTTGTTGCCGTCCCAATGCAGCTGCATGCCCTTCTTCTGGGCCTGGTTCCAGATCGCCGGGAAGTCGCCCGCCGCATTGAGCTCGCGCTCGTCGACGCAGCGCTTCTCGTCGCCGTCGGCGCAGACCAGCGGAAAGTTGAACAGCACCTTGTTGGCGCTGAAGGTGTCGACCCGCCCCGGCCCCCAGTCGTTCTGGTCCCAGACGAAGTCGAAGCGTCCGGCCAACTGCAGGATGCGATCGCGCATCAGCGCGATCGCCACCGGATAGACGACATAGCGGTCGATCACGTCGAGCCCGGCGCCGAGCCGCTCGATCTCGGGAATTACGTGCTCGACGGTGAACTTCGGATCGGCGGCACAGCGGAAGAAGAATTTCTCGAAGTCCATGATGTCGAAGCGATGCGCCGGCATGCCGCTGATGACCACCGGCGCCGCACCGGCCACGGTGCGCACCGTGCTGGTGTGGCAGGCCGCGCAGTTGAGGAAGACGCGGTCGACGCCCTGGTAGCGCCGCCTTGAAACGCCGACCGGCAGGTCCAGCGGCCGGCCCTCGGCCCCGTTCTCGAAGATGAAGCCCAGCGACTCGTAGCCGCGGCCGGGATCGGGCAGGTGCTGGGCGCAGACCTGCGGCAGCGCGCGCCAGATCCAGTACGGAAAGCCGCTCGCGATCTCGCCGCCGGTCGAGCCGTACTTGAAGTGCTGCTCCGGCGCGGCGTAGTCCACCGGCTCGTCGCCCGAGAAGCGCAGCAGCAGGTAGAACGCCACAGCCGCCGGCAGCGCGAGCGCGAGGATCGCGAGACAGATGAAGCGGCGGCGCCAGCGGCGCGCGGCGTCGGCATGGGGAGGGGCGGTGTCCATGGCGTGCCTGCGAGGCCTTCAATGGCGCGTCGGCGCGGCCGCGCCGGCGGCCTCGTCGAGGCAGGGCCGCAGCCGCTCGTAGCCACCGGCCAGGAGCGCCGCGACATCGGGCGCGCGGCCGGTCTGCTGCCGCAGCAGCTCGGCCACATGCTTGCGCATCGACGCCAGTTCGGTGCCGTCGCGCCACGCGAGCTCGTTCGAGCCGGCGGCGCGCAGCGCGGTGGCCGGCGGCATCGGCGTCTTCGCGCGCTGCCCGGGCGGCGACTGCCACATCGACAGCCGCACATGAAGGCGCTCGGCGCATTGCGCGAGGTTGGCGTCGACCCGCGCCGCGTCGCCGCGCAGGAAGGCGGGCGGAAAGCGATCGACCGTGAGGTGGCACCCGGCGCAGTGGCGATAGAAGCTCTCGTGGGCCCGCGCCGCGGCGACGGTTGCCGGCGGGCTTGATGGCTCGGTCGGCGGCGCATCCACGGCCGCCGCGGGCAGACCCCTGGCATCGAGGCAGCACCAGTCGAGCCTGGGCATCCGCAGCCCTTCTTCCAGTGCCGGCAGCAGGCGCGCGCGCCTGAAGGCTTGCGCGTCGAAGCCGTCGAAGCGCCCTTCGCGCGCGGACCGCAGCATCGAATCGATAGCGGCGGCGACCGGTGCGAAGTCCTCGACGAGGATCGCGCTGGCGTTGCCCTCGGCGCCGCCCCAGGCGAGTTCGATCGCCTCGATCGCGTTGCCGTCGGCGGCGCGAGCCGACAGCGCCCCCGCGCGCAGCGGCAACCGGGCGCGGTACCGCTGGCCGGCGCGCTGCAGCGGGCCGGCGCCAAGCTCGAGCGCACGCAACTCGCCACCCGCCCCGCCCTGCCGCAGGCTGGCGACGCGGCCGCCGACGACGCGCGAGCCGCGGACATCGACATGGCCGTTCGGCGCAAGGCCGCCACCGGCCGCGCCAGCGCTCGGCTCGCAGCTGAAGTCGATGCGCTGCGGCGCGTCGCTCGCCGCCGCCGGCGTGCGCGCGAAGCGGCAGTCGGCGCGCAGGCTGCGCCGCGTCGCGCCGTCGCGGCGCGCGGCGAGGCGGGCATCGAGACGCGCCAGGTCGGGCGCGGCGATGAACGGCACGAGGCCGATGACGGCGCGCTGCGCGAGCGAGTCATCGTCGCTGCGCCAGACCTCGATCGGCGGCCGCGCCAGCAGCGGGTCGTAGGCCGCGGCCACGTCGAGCCGCGCGCTCGGCTCGACGCCCTCGGCCGCGAGCGGCGCGCGGTTGGGAAGGTCCGGGTTGCCGATCGCCAGCCCGCCCGGCCATTGCGCGCGACCGCGCGCCGCGAAGGTCGGCAGCACCTGCTCGCGCCAGCCGCGCGCGTCGCGGTCGAAGGCGCGACCGCCGCTCAGGGCCTGCTGCAGCACCGCGCTGAACAGCGCCGCGCGGCAGGCCAGCGCCGCGTCGTCGTCACCGCCGCAGCCATCGCGCCACAGTCGCTGCGCCGCGACCAGCAGGTTGGCGCGGTCGGTGGCATCGTCGATCGCGTTCGGCATGTCGACGCCGCGTGCGACCGCCACGCCCTCGAAGGCCGGACCATGCGCCAGCAGCCGCGCCGCGACCGCGGGATTGGCGTTGGTCTCGTCCCAACCCGGGCGCGAGAAGATCGGCCCGCCGTTCTGGTGGCAGCTCAGGCACAGCGCGCGCCGCGCGTAGACCACGTGCGGGCTACCGCCTGGGCGGAAGTCGCGCACCACCTGGAACTCGAAGCGGCCGGCGGCCTCGTTGTAGCTGATGACCTCGAGCAGGTCGGCCCTGGGCTGGAAGCCGAGGTAGAGCCGGTCCTTCAGCAGCAGCCCGGCGCGGCCGGGGCGCGTGGCCGCTGGCTCGTCGACCGCGAGCACGATGCGCGGCGAGGCAAAGGGCTCGGCGCCGCCGGCCAGGCGCTGCAACGAGCGACCGAGCGGGATCAGCACCTGCTTCAGGCCGGGGACGGCGGCGGCCGGATCGCGCACCACATGCGCCTCGATGCGCCGGCGCAGTTCGTCGAAGGAAGTCGGCAGCCGCCGCTCGCCGGGCTCGGCCAGCAGGTGGTCGAACAGCGAGCGGCCGACCGGCGGCAACTCGTCGCCGGCCAGGGCCGGATCCACCGCCCAGGTCGGCGCCGGCGCCGCGCTCAGCGCGGGCGGCGCAGTGTCGGCGCAGACCATGGTTGCCAGCGACAGCAGCACGCTCGCCATGAGTGCAGGCCGTCGGCTCGCGTCATCGCGCTTCATTCGGGCCGAGTGCTCGGCTCCCGGCCGTCAGCCGCCGCTGCGTGCCGCTCCAGCAGTCCTCGGCGCTGCCGGTGTGCAGGAAGGCCGGCCCGTCGCGCTCGGCGATCGCCGCGTTGTAGAGCGTGAAATTGAGGCCGAAGGCGCGGTTGAGGTAGGCCCGACCGAGGTAGAAGCCGGGCCGCACCATGCGAATCTCGTCGCGCACCACCAGCCCGCGGCGGCCGGCGAGGAAGTCCGGCTTCTCCTGGTAGCCGGCGATCTCGTCGCTGAAGAAGTAGTCGATGATGACCGACTCGCGGCGCGAATCGAACAGGCTCTGGCCGCAGTAGAGCTTGGCCGGGAACAGCAGCCAGGTCTGGCGGCCGCCGGCCTCGAACTTCTGCGGCTCGCCCTCGACCAGGCCGAGCTTCTGCAGCAGGCCCAGGTCCTCGATGCGGTTGCGCAGCACGCGCTGGTCGCGGAAGAAGACCTTGCCGCGCCAGAGCTGCTCGCCGACCGTCTCGAGCTCGAGCCCCTTGAGATGCACGATCAGCCCGCCGAGGCCGCCGACGATCTCGGCCACGCGGAACTTGCCGCTGCTGCCGCGCGGCAGCAGGATCTTGCCGTCGTAGGGACCGTCGGGAATGGGACCGGCGCTGAGTCGCGCGTAGATCTGGTCGATCTGTTCCTGGTCGAGCTTGGCCAGGTTGTCCGGCGTGATCTTGGCCAGGTCGGCCGGGCCCAGCGGATAGCGGTACTCGACCTCGGCCAGGTCCATTCGCGCCTGCGCGGCCTCGCCGTAGGGAGCGAACGGAACCTCGGGTGCGCGCTGGAAGAAGTCGCAGCCGGCCGGAAGCAGCAACAACGGCAACAGCGCGAGGGCGAGCAGCTTGCGGGTCATGGCGGTTCGCATGCCGTGTTCCCCTAGAAGGTCGCGACGAAGGCGATCAGCGCCTTCTTGTCGGCGGCGGACAGGTCCTCGCCGAAGCGATGGCCCTCGTTCTCGATGAACTGCGTGCAGCTCTGGTAGTTGGCATCGAGAAACTCGCGCCGCTCGCCGAGGATGTCGACCAGCCGCGTCGGCTGCTGCGCCACCTGCTCGACGATCTGGCGCAGCGTCGGCGCCAGCGCCTTGCGCCCACCCGCCTCCAGCGCCGCCGGGTCGCGCTTGGCAAGGTACAGGTCTGCGATGAGCTGCTTGTGCTGCAGGCCGT
Organism: Rivibacter subsaxonicus; assembly: GCF_004217215.1. Lineage (GTDB taxonomy): Bacteria > Pseudomonadota > Gammaproteobacteria > Burkholderiales > Burkholderiaceae_C > Rivibacter > Rivibacter subsaxonicus. Next base: position 573,256 of record NZ_SHKP01000004.1, on the reverse strand, counting down.
TGAGGGCGCCGGCGCGCGCGCCCTTGGGCACGCGCAGTTCGGCGATGCCGAGCAGCGACTTCTCCTGCTTGCCGTCCCAGCTGCGCGGGCCGAGGTCGACGATCAGGTCGGCATCGGTCAGCGTCGCCTTGCTGCCGCGCAGCCCGGGGTTGAGCAGCTCGATCATCGAGTGCTTGTAGAGCTCGAAGCGGCCCTCGACGCTGGGGTCGTAGGGCAGGCACTCGGGCTGCTGCGCGAGCAGCCTGCCCTGCTCGTCGACGTAGCGGGCGCGGAAGAAGTCGTTGCCCTTGTTGGCCGGCTTGCCGCAGATCTCGGGCCCGATCGCGTTGTTGTGCATGAAGGGCGCGGTGGCCCAGACGTTGAGCAGCGAGATGTTGCGGTAGTGGCCGCGGCCGCCGTTCTTGAGCGCCTCGCGCTCGGGGATGTCGGCTACCAGCGGCCGCTGGTGCAGCGTGTCGGAGGCGTACTCGGCGTAGAGGTTGCCCGGCAGGTGGTTGGAGTGCAGCGCGCGGCAGCGGAAGGTGCCGACCTCGGTGACCGGCGTGGCGCGGTCGTTGCCCATGAAGTCGGCGCGGATCGCGCGCGGGTGGCCGTCGGCCGGAGCATCGAAGTCGCGCGTCGCCAGCGGGTTGGTCGGGCTGTCGGCGAGGCTCGAATGGCAGCGCGCGCAGCCCTGCGCAAACAGCGTGCGGCCGCGGCTCACCGCGCCCTTGCCGAACTCGGCTTCGAGGTCGCGCACCAGGTCCGCGCGGCCGTAGTTCTTGCCCGGGCTCTTCGACCTGATCTGTGCATTGCGCGCCGCATCGAGGTCGGTCGCGTCGGCCTCGGCCGAGAGGAAGAAGTCGAGGAGGTTGTCGAGCCGGTCCTCGATGGCGCGGAAATTCGGGCAGTCGCGCCGGCATTGGCCGATGTTGAACGCGGTCTGGCCGAACCCGCGCTGCAGCGGATCGACCACGCGCAGGTCGCTCAGGTGGTTGACCCAGCATTGCTCGGAGCAGGAGCCGATGTTGAGGTAGACGCGCTGAATCGCCTCGAGGCCGCCGATCGAGTCCTCGCCGCCCTTGAGGATGTGGTGCACGCCGGGCAGCGTGGCCTGCTTGCCCGCGACGCGGACCACGGTCGCGTCGTCGCTGCGGCTGCTCTTGAGCCAGCACTTGCCCTCGTGCCCGGGCTCGCACCAGCACTTGCTCTCGTCCTTCTCGGCGCCGCAGCTTGCGGCCTTGCGCCACTTGTTGACCACCTCGCCGGTGAAGGTCGGTCGCTGCGAGGTGTTGATGATCGCGTTGATGGTTCCCGGGTTGTTGATCTGGTCATGCGAGATCGCCGAGGTGTCGGTCACGCCCGGCCGCGGGTGGGCGAACATCTGCCACTCGAGGCTGCTGCGCGGCATGCCCGAGCCGAGCAGCTCGGACATCCGCGTGTACTGGTTGCCGATCAGGCCCTTGATGTTTTCCCACTTCGGGTTGGCCGGGTCGGCCGGCGGATGGCGCGGATCGAAGGCGATGTGGCAGGAGCCGCAGGTGGTGCCGATGCGGAACGGCGGCTCGATCGAGGCATCGGCGAGCCTGGTCACGCGCTGGTCGGAGGGCACTCCGGTCTGCGCCGCCAGGCTCCGGTTGAAGCCCTCCCAGCTGGCGAGGCCGCCGTTGAGCTTGCGCCACTTCTCGAGATCGAAGTTCGGGTTCGGGAACTTGCGAAAGCCCAGCGCCCCGGTCGAGGTGCCGAAGCGCAGGTCGCAGGCCGACTGGCGCGGATCGGGCGCGCCGGGGCGGGCATGCGGATCGCCGGCCGCGATCGGCGCGTCCTTGAGTTCGCAGGCCGGGTCCACGTAGCCCGGCTTGCCGACGAAGCGCAGCAGCACGTCGTCGCCGGGGCACCATTCGAAGCCGAAGGTTTCGTCGAGGCTTTTTGCCGGGCAGTTGGCGTCACCCGGCTTGCAGCAGGCCGGGTCGTTGATGATTCCCCAGGCCCTGAAGCGGTCGTCGCGCTGGTCGGCGCGCAGCACGCGGAACCAGTCGACCAGCACGCCGATGCGCTGCTGGAAGGTGTAGGTGTGAAAGCGCTCGTTGCCACCGGTGGCCTTGAACCAGATCAGGCGGCCGACACATTCGGAGTCGTTGAGCCCCTCGCGCGCGCAGGCCTCGAAGTAGGGCGCGTTCTGGTCGACGCTGGCACGCTGTTGCGGCTCGGTGGCGGTGGGGCTCGCCGCCGGCGTCGGTACCGGTGGCGCCGGCTGCGTGACCGCGTAGGCCAGGGCCAGCGTGGCCGCGAGAGCGAGCGCTACGAGACTGGTGCGACCCATGATCGCCTCCGCGCGATGGCACGCACCAGCGGTGCGTCGACCACCTGCGGCGGGCACCGTACGCCTCGCGGCGCACGGGCTTCCATCCCTAAGCCCGCGAATCTCCGGCCTGCTCCATCCACAAGGATATCGATGCCACCGGCGCGCGTCCGCGCAAGACTGGCTGCAGGGCCGTCGGTTCCGGCCCCACAGGTGCAAGGAGCGAGATCATGCGCAAGCTCTCGACAATGGCCTTCTTTGCCGTCGTCATCACGCTCGCGAACTCGATGCCGGTCGAGGCCATGGCGGCGGGATGCAAGTCCGGCTTCGTCTGGCGCGACGCCCAGGACGGCGATGGCGTCTGCGTCACGCCGGCCGAGCGCGCGGAGGCGAAGGCACAGAACGCCAATGCCAGGAACAACAAGGTCGTCGGCGGCGGGGCCTACGGCCCGAACACCTGTCGTGGCGGCTACGTCTGGCGCGAAGCCTTCGGCGGCGACGTCGTGTGCGTCACACCTCACGAGCGCGAGCAGGCCAAGCGGCAGAACGCGATGAGCGCGTCACGCACGGCCAATTGACGATCCGGGTGGGACAGCACGCTAGGGCCTGTTCACACTACGGAGACCCGATGCGTTGTCACCAGAAAGGCCGCGAGTTAGGCGCACACCGCAGGCGGGGTCGGCCCCCGGCGAGGATGGGCAACGACGCGCGCGGCCTTTCTGGTGACAACCCGTACGGGAACGGGCCTGCCAGGGCGCAGCGCGGCGTTGCACTCCTAGCCCAGGCGGCCCAGCCTGGGCGTCGTCGTGCGCCTTGCTCTGCACCCTGGCAGACCCGTTCGCACGGGTCTGCGTAGTGTGAACAGGCCCTAGGCCGCCGCCCGACCGAGCCGCGCCGCGACATGCGCTGCCGCCGCCTGCAGGTGGCGCGCCACCGCACCGCGCGCGGCCACGTCGAAGATCGAGCTCGGCCCGATCGCGGTGAGCGCCAGCAGCAATGCGCCGTCGGGGCCGAATACCGGCGCCGCCATCGCGCTGACGCCGGGCACCAGCGCATCGACCGAGATGCCCAGGCCCTGCGCGCGCACGCGGCCCAGCCGCTGTTCGAGTTCGGCCGCGTCGATCTTCGGACGCTCGGCCTTCAGCAGCGGCCGCAACTCGGCCGCCGGCCGGTGCGCGGCGAACAGTTGCCCCGAGGCGGTGCCGGCGAGCGAAAGCACGGTGCCGGGCCGCATCGCCACGTGGATCGCGGTCGGCGGCAGCTCGATGCGAACGATGGTCGGCCCCTGCGTGCCCCAGACCGCGATCGCCACCGTGTGGCCGATCTGCGCGGCCAGCGCCGGCAGCGCCTCGCCGGCCAGGCGCACCGGGTCGAGCCGCTGCTGCGCCACCAGGCCGAGCTGCAGTGCCAGCGGCCCCAGGCCGTAGTGGCCGCTGGCCTCGTCCTGCTCGATCAGTCCGAGCTTGCCGAAGCTGACCAGGTAGGGATGGGCCTTGGCCGCGCTCATGCCGGCCTGCTCGGCCAACGCTTTCAAGGGCAGCGCGCCACCGGCGCGCAGCAGCGCCTGCAGCAGCCGGCCACCGACCTCCACGCTCTGGATGCCGCGCGGCGCACGTGCGGCGGGGGAGCGGTTGCTGCTGTCGGGCATCGGAATGTGATTGTGATTAGGCAAACGCGTTAGACATTAGCGAATTGTGGCGCTAAGATCAAGCTCTTCTGTTCCACCGGAGCGCGCAAGCCATGAGCCAGAAGGCCTTTGCCTCCCACGCCGACCTCGAGGTCAAGCAGGTCAGCTTCACGCAACTCTCGCCACATGCCTGGGCCTACACCGCCGAGGGTGACCCGAACACCGGCATCGTGGTCGGCGACGACGCGGTGATGGTGATCGACACGCAAGCCACGCCAGCCATGGCGCAGGACGTGATCCGCCGCATCCGCGAGGTCACCGACAAGCCGATCAAATACGTGGTGCTGACCCACTACCACGCGGTGCGCGTGCTCGGCGCCAGCGCCTACAAGCCCGAGCACGTGATCGCCAGCCATGACACGCTGGACCTGATCCGCGAGCGCGGCGAGCAGGACAAGGCCAGCGAGATCGGCCGCTTCCCGCGCCTGTTCAACAACGTGGAGTCGGTGCCGCCCGGCCTGACCTGGCCGACGCTGAGCTTCACGGGAAAGATGACGCTGTGGCTCGGCAAGCTCGAGGTGCAGTTGCTGCAACTCGGCCGCGGCCACACCAAGGGCGACACGGTGGTCTGGCTGCCGCAGGACAAGGTGCTGTTCAGCGGCGACCTGGTCGAGTTCGACGCCACGCCCTACGCCGGCGACGCCTACTTCTCCGACTGGCCGCAGACACTGCAGAACCTCGCGGCACTGAAGCCCGAAAAGCTGGTGCCCGGCCGCGGCGCAGCGCTGCAGACGTCGGAGCAGGTGCGCGCCGGGCTCGAGGGCACGCGCGCCTTCGTCAGCGAGCTCTACGCCAGCGTCAAGGCCGGCGTAGCCGCCGGCCGCGAGCTGAACGCCGTGTATCGCGAAACCATCGACGCGCTACGACCCAAGTACGGCAAGTGGGTCATCTTCGACCACTGCATGCCCTTCGACGTGACACGCGCCTTCGACGAAGCCGGCGGCCTGCGCGATCCGCGCATCTGGACCGCCGAGCGCGACGTCGCGATGTGGAAGGCCTTGGAAGGCTGAACTGCGTGGGCTTCCGTCTCGACCCGGCCGCGACGGCCGCGCAGGTGCAGGCGACAGTTTTCGCCTGGCACCGTTCGCCCGAGCAGGACGCCGCCACGTCGGCGCGCCATCCGGTGGTGATCGTCGGTGCCGGCCCGGTCGGCCTGACGCTGGCGATCGATCTCGCGCAGCGCGGCCAGCGCGTGCTGCTGCTCGACAACGACGACAAGCTCTCGACCGGCTCGCGCGCAATCTGCTTTGCCAAGCGCACGCTCGAGATCTGGGACCGGCTCGGTGTGGCGCAGCCGATGGTCGATCGCGGCGTCGGCTGGCACACCGGCCGCGTGCTCTTCGGCGATCGCGAGGTCTTTCACTTCGACCTGCTGCCCGAGGCCGGGCACGAGCGGCCGGCCTTCATCAACCTGCAGCAGTACTTTGCCGAGGCGGCGCTGGTCGAGCGCGCGCTGGCGCTGCCGCTGATCGAGTTGCGCTGGAAGAACGAGGTTGTTGCCGTCGAATCGAATGACGACGGCGCGCTGCTCACGGTGCAGACCCCCGATGGCCGCTACCAGTTGCATGCCGACTGGCTGGTTGCCTGCGACGGCGCGCGCTCGCCGGTGCGCGCCGCGCTCGGGCTCGAGGCCAAGGGCCGCGTGTTCCGCGACCGCTTCCTGATCGCCGACGTCACGATGGACGCCGACTTTCCGGCAGAGCGCCGCTTCTGGTTCGACCCGCCCTTCCACCCTGGTCAGAGCGTGCTGCTGCATCGCCAGAGCGAAGGCGTCTGGCGCATCGACTTCCAGCTCGGCTGGGACGCCGACCCCGACGCCGAGAAGCAGCCCGAGCGCATCCTGCCGCGCGTCAAGGCGCTGCTGGCCGCCAGCGGCGTTGCCGAGCCGGGCGTGCAGCTGGTCTGGGCCAGCGTCTACACCTTCGCCTGCGAGCGCATGGATCGCTTCGTCCACGGCCGCGTACTGTTCGCCGGTGACGCGGCGCACCGCGTCTCGCCCTTCGGCGCGCGCGGCGCCAACTCCGGCGTGCAGGATGCCGACAACCTGGGCTGGAAGCTCGATGCGGTGCTGCGCGGCGAGGCCGGCACGGCGCTGATCGCCAGCTACGGCGTCGAGCGCGAGGCCGCCGCCGACGAGAACCTGCGCGCCTCGACCCGCAGCACCGACTTCATCACCCCCAAGAGCGAGATCTCGCGCCTGTTCCGCGACGCCGTGCTGGGCCTGGCGCGCGAGCACGGCTTCGCGCGCGCGCTGGTCAACAGCGGGCGGCTCTCGCTGCCGACGACCTACACGAGTTCGCCGCTGAACAGCGTCGACGAGGGCGGCTTCGACGGCGGCGTCGCGGTCGGCGCGCCGGCGCTCGATGCGCCGACCACCGAGGGCTGGTTGCTGCGCCGGGTAGGCCCCGGTTTCACGCTACTGGTCTTTGGCTCGGCGCCGGCGGTGGACGGCATCGCATACCTCACGCTGGCCGCCAATGAACAACTTGCCTGGCAACGCTACGACGCGCGCCCCGGCACCGCCTACCTGCTGCGCCCGGATGGCCATGTCGCCGCACGCTGGCGCGCCCCGACCGCCGACGTGGTGCGCGCCGCACTGCGCCGCGCGCTGGCGCAGGAGTGAAGCTCATGGCAACGCTGCTCACCGACAACCGCCTCGCGTCACCCGACGCCTTCTACGAGGCCCTGCTGCAGGCCCACCAGGGCCTGAGCACCGAACAGAGCCACGCGCTCAACGCACGCCTGGTGCTGCTGCTCGCCAACCATATCGGCGATGCCGAGGCGCTGGGCGAGGCACTGGCCGCGGCGCGCATCAATACTCTCGACCAGGATTCAAGGCAATGAACTACCAGAGCGGCTTTGGCAACCAGTTCGCGACCGAGGCCGTGGCCGGCGCGCTGCCGGTCGGCCGCAACAGCCCGCAGCGCGCACCGCACGGCCTCTATGCCGAGTTGATCTCTGGCTCGGCCTTCACCGCGCCGCGCGCCGAGAACCAGCGAAGCTGGGTCTACCGTCGTCGGCCCTCGGTGGTGGTGGGCGCGTTCACGCCGCTGGCCCAGCCCTGGCTCAAGACCGGCGCCAGGGACGGCATCGACACGCCGCCCAACCCGCTGCGCTGGCATCCGATCGAGGTACCGGCCGCGAGCGCCGACTTCGTAGAGGGCCTGCGCAGCATCGCGCTCAACGGCGACCCCGAGGCGCAGACGGGCATGGCGGCGCACCTGGCGCTGTTCAACCGCTCGATGGACAAGCGCGCCTTCGTCAACGCCGACGGCGACCTGCTGCTGGTGCCGCAACAGGGTGCGCTGCAGATCCGCACCGAGCTCGGGCTGCTGGACGTGAAGCCGGGCGAGATCGCGCTGCTGCCGCGCGGCATCGCGTTCAGCATCGCGGTCGACGGGCCGACGCGGGTCTACGTCTGCGAGAACTACGGCGCCGCGTTCAGGTTGCCGGAGCTGGGCCCGATCGGCAGCAACGGCCTGGCCAACGCGCGCGACTTCCTGGCGCCGGTGGCGGCGGTGGACGACACGACCGGCGAGTTCGAGATCGTCAAGAAGTACGGCGGCGCACTCTGGCGCGCCACGCAGCCGCACTCGCCCTTCAACGTCGTCGCCTGGCACGGCAACCTGGCACCGCTGAAGTACGACACCGCGCACTTCAACACCATCGGCTCGATCAGCTTCGACCATCCCGATCCGTCAATCTTCACGGTGCTGACCTCGCCGACCGACACACCCGGCACCGCCAACTGCGACTTCGTGATCTTCCCGCCGCGCTGGCTGGTGGCCGAAGACACCTTCAGACCGCCCTGGTACCACCGCAACGTGATGAGCGAGTTCATGGGCCTCGTCTACGGCCAGTACGACGCCAAGCCCGAGGGTTTCAGGCCCGGTGGCATGAGCCTGCACAACGGCATGGTGCCGCACGGGCCCGACACCGAGGCCTTCGACAAGGCCAGCAACGCGCCGCTGGCGCCGCACAAGCTCGACAACACGCTGGCCTTCATGTTCGAGAGCCGCTGGCGCTTCAGGCTGACCGAGTTCGCGCTGAACGGCGGCGCGCTCGACGCGGCCTACGCCGATTGCTGGGCTGGCTTGAAGGAGGCAGCGCGATGAACTCCTCGATCGACTTCACCCACGACCCGGCCGCGCGCAGCTGGGTCGAGTCGGCCAACGCGCCCGACACCGATTTCCCGCTGCAGAACCTGCCACTCGGCCGCTTCCGCCGCCGCGGCGATCACCACCCGGCGGCCTGGCGCATCGGCATCGCGATCGGCGACCAGGTGCTCGACTTCCGCAAGGTGGCCGAGGCCAAGATCGATCTCGGCGTGCCGCTCGGCGCGCTCGAGCGCGGCGTGCTCAACGCCTTCCTCGCCACCGGGCCCGAGCGCCGGCAGCAGTTGCGCCACGCTGTCTTCAACGCGCTCGGCGAGGACAGTCCGCTGCAGGGCGCGCTGCAGCGCTGCCTCGTGCCACAGAGTGCGATCGAGCTCTCGCTGCCCTGCCGCATCGGCGACTACACCGACTTCTACACCGGCATCCACCACGCCACCGCGGTCGGCAAGCTGTTCCGCCCCGACCAGCCGCTGCTGCCCAACTACAAGCATGTGCCGATCGGCTATCACGGCCGGGCCAGCTCGATCGTCGTCAGCGGCACCGAGGTCACGCGCCCGCGCGGCCAGCTCAAGGGTCCGCAGGACGAGCTGCCGCGCTTTGCGCCCTGCGAGCGGCTCGACCACGAGCTCGAGCTCGGTGCCTTCATCGCGACCGGCAACGAGCTGGGAGCGCCGCTGTCGATGGAGCAGGCCGAGGCCGCGCTGGCTGGACTCGTGCTGCTCAACGACTGGTCGGCGCGCGACATGCAGGCCTGGGAGTACCAGCCGCTCGGGCCCTTCCTCGCCAAGAACTTCGCCACCACCATCTCGCCGTGGCTGGTGACGATGGAGGCACTGGCGCCGTTTCGCGCGCCCTTCGAGCGTCCGGCCGGCGACCCGCAGCCGCTGCCCTACCTCGACGGCGAGTTCAACCGCGGCGCGGGTTCCATCGACATCGCGCTCGAGGTGTTCCTGTCGAGCGCGGCGATGCGCGAGCAGGGCCTGCCCGCGCTGCGCATCAGTCAGTCCAACTTCCGCGACGCCTACTGGACGCTGGCGCAGATGGTGGCGCACCACGCCAGCAACGGCTGCAACCTGCAGCCCGGCGACCTGCTCGGCACCGGCACCCAGAGCGGCCCGGGGCCGGGCCAGGGCGGATCGATGCTCGAGCTCTCGCAGGGCGGCAAGGTGGCGCTCACATTGCCCGATGGCAGCGAACGCCGCTTCTTGCAAGACGGCGACGAGCTCACCCTGCGCGCCCGCTGCGAGCGGCCCGGCGCGCGCCGCATCGGCTTCGGTGCCTGCGCCGGGATCGTGCTGCCGGCCGCCTGAGCGCCACCGCGCGTGCGATCAGCGCGCGCGCTCGCGTACTTTCCCCGTTTGCGTCGCCGCGCGGCGCGCGCATCATCGGCCGCGATTCGAACCACGAGGAGACCCCATGAAGAAGCAACCGATTCTCAAGTCGCTGCTGCTGGCCGCCGGTGCCGTGCTCGCCCCCTTCACCGCCGGGGCGCAGGAGATCACCCTCAAGGTCCATCACTTCTGGCCGCCGGCCGCGATGCCGCCGACCAAGATCCTCGGCCCCTGGTGCGACAAGATCGCCGCCGAATCGAACAACCGAATGAAGTGCCAGGTGTTCCCGGCCATGCAGCTCGGCGGCACGCCGGCGCAACTGATCGACCAGGTCAAGGACGGCGTGGTCGACATCGCCTTCACGCTGCCCGGCTACACCGCCGGCCGCTTCCCGGTGATGGAGGTCTTCGAGCTGCCGTTCATCAGCAGCAGCGCCAGCGCCGGCTCCAAGGCGGCCTGGGATTTCTACGGCAAGTACGGCCAGAAGGAATTCGCCGGCATCAAGCCGCTGATGTTCGCCACCCATGACGACGGCTACGTCCACACCCGCGAGAAGCAGGTCAAGACCATGGCCGACCTCAAGGGCCTGAAGATGCGCGCGCCCACCCGCATGACCAACAAGCTGCTGGCCTCGCTCGGCGCCACGCCGGTGGCGATGCCGCTGCCGGCGGTGCCGGAGGCGGTGAGCAAGGGCGTGATTGACGGCTTCCTGCTGCCGTGGGAGGTGATCCCTTCGGTCAAGCTGCACGAGATGGTCAAGTACCACTCCGAGACCGACCCGACCCGCCCGGCGCTCTACACCGCGCTGTTCATCCTGGCGATGAACCCGGCCAAGTACGACAGCCTGCCGGCCGACCTCAAGGCCATCATCGACCGCAACAGCGGCGCGGGCCTCTCCGCGATGGCCGGCAAGATCTGGGACGAGAGCCAGGCCGCCGGCCGCAAGCCCGCCACCGACCGCGGCAACACCTTCTACACGATCCCCGGCGCCGAGCTCGACAACTGGGTCAAGGCCTCGGCCCCGGTCTACGACGAGTGGGTCGCCAACCAGGACAAGGCCGGCAACAACGGCAAGCAGATGCTGCAGGACGCACGCGACCTGCTCGCGAAGAACCGCCAGTGAGCACGGTGCGGCTCGGCCGCGTGCTGCGGCCGCTGCGCACCCTGGCGCACGCCTTTGCCCTGCTCGGCGGCCTGGCCGCCTTCTTGGTGGCGATGCTGACCGTGGCCAGCATCGCCGGCCGCGTTCTGGCCGGCACGCCGATTTCCGGTGACGTCGAACTCACGCAGTTCGGCGTCGCGCTGGCGATCTCGCTGTGCCTGCCGTGGGCGCAACTGCATGGCGCCAACATCATCGTCGACTTCTTCACGCAGAAGCTGCGCGCACCGGCCCGGCGCCGGCTCGATGCCGTCGGCGCGCTGCTGATGGCGGTGTTCTGCGGGCTGCTGGCCTGGCGCACCGCGGCCGGCGCCTTCTCGGTGGCGGCCGCCGGCGAGACCACGATGATCCTCGGCGCGCCGATGTGGATCAGCTACGCGGTGCTGGCGCCGGGCCTTGCGCTGATCGCGCTGATCGCGCTGGTGCAGGCGATCGGTCTGTGGCAGGGCACGCTCGAGCAACCGGCCCACGCGGCCGAGGTCGGCATGCAGGTGGCGAAATGAACCTGACGCCGGGCCGCCCCAAGCCAGGCTCCGCCCCCGCGGGGGGCAGCGCAGCGGCACAGCCGCAAGCGTGGGGGCACACATGACTCCAAGCACCCTCGGCCTGCTGATGTTCGGCGCCATGCTGCTGCTGATGGCGCTGCGGGTGCCGATCGCGGCGGCGATGTTCATTCCCGGTGCCGTCGGCTACTGGGCCATGACCAACGACATGGCGCTGCTCAACACGCTCAAGGGCTCGGCGGTGGCGCGGCTGTCGGTCTACGACCTGAGCGTGATTCCGCTGTTCCTGCTGATGGGCCAGTTCGCCACCCAGGGGGGTCTGAGCAAGGCACTGTTCAAGGCGGCGGCGGCCTTCGTCGGCCATGTGCGCGGCGGCCTCGGCATGGCGGCGGTGCTGGCGGCGGCGGCCTTCGGCGCAGTCTGCGGATCGTCGGTCGCGACCTCGGCCACGATCGCGCAGGTGGCCTACCCCGAGATGAAGGCACATGGCTATCACGGGCGCCTGTCGACCGCGGTGCTCGCCACCGGCGGCACGCTCGGCATCCTGATCCCGCCCTCGGTGCCGCTGGTGGTCTACGCGATCCTCACCGAGCAGAACATCGCCAAGCTCTTTGCCGCGGCGCTGATTCCCGGGCTGCTGGCGATGGCCGGCTACATCGCGGTGATCGCGATCGTCTGCCGATTCAACCCCGAGCTCGCCACCCCGGCCGAACCCTTGCCCTGGAACGAACGCTGGCGCGCGCTGTTCGGCGTGTGGCCGATCGCGACGATCTTCGTGCTCGTCTTCGGCGGCATCTACGGCGGCTTCTTCACGCCGACCGAGGGCGCCGCGGTCGGTGCGCTCGGCACCTTCGTGGCCGGCATCGCGCAGCGCGAGCTCGGGCTCGAGGGCATCAAGCGCAGCTTCCTCGGCGCCGCCGAGACCTCGGCGATGGTCTTCATGATCTTCCTCGGCGCCGACATGATGAACGCCGCCCTGGCGCTCACGCAGATGCCGGCGCAACTGGCGCAGTGGGTGGGCGCGCTGCACGTGGCGCCGCTCGTGATCGTGGCCGCGGTGCTGCTGTTCTACGTGGTGCTCGGCTGCGTGATGGACGAGCTCTCGATGCTGCTGCTGACGATTCCCGTGCTGTTCCGGGCCATCATGGGCCTGGACCTGTGGGGTCTGTCGGCCGAGCACAAGGCGATCTGGTTCGGCATCCTGGTGCTGATGACGGTGGGCATCGGGCTCGTCGCGCCGCCGGTCGGGCTCAACGTCTACGTGGTCAACAGCATCGCGCGCGAGGTGCCGATGAGCGAGACCTACAAGGGCGTGCTGCCCTTCCTCGTCAGCGACGTGCTGCGGGTCACGGTGCTGCTGTTCGTGCCCGGGCTCAGCCTCGGCCTCGTCTGGCTGTTGTTCCGATAACGCAGCCGTCCGCGGGTCGGCGTTTGCCGGCCTCTGCGCCGGCCCTGGTGCGCGCTATGCTGCCCGCCATCCAGGCGATCGAAGGGAGACACCCATGCTGACGAACCACCGGATCGCGGCCGCCAGTGCCGCCGCCCTCTGTGCCCTCGTGCTTGCCGGCTGCGCCACGGGCCCCACGCTCGACGCGCAGTGGGTCGACCCGCAGTTCCGCGGCAGGTCCTTTGCCGGCGCCCGCGTGATGGTCGTCTGCGAGGCGGGCGACAACACGATCCGCCTGGTCTGCGAGGAGCAACTCGCGGCCCAGGTCACGGCCGCCGGCGCCAGCGCGGTGCGCGCGCCGGCCGGTGCCGCCAGCGGCGGCCAGGGTGCCGCGGCCTACCTGCCGGCCGCGCGCAACGCCAACGCCAAGGCGCTCGCGCTGGCCGTGGTGGCACCGTCGTCGCAGGCCTTCAACCAGAGCCCGCAGTTCAGCATCGGCCTCGGCGGCTTCAGCGGTGGTGGCGGCGGCGGTGGCGTCAGCGTGGGCGGCGGCGTCTCGGTGCCGGTGGGCGGCGGTGGCGGCAGCGTCAACACCGGCTTCGGCATGGAACTCGGCATCACCGACGTGGCCAGCGGCCAGCTCGTCTGGACCGGCCGCGCGACAAGCTCGCCGTCGAGCAACGTCAACGCCCAGATGGCCGACCTGACGCGCACGACGATGGGCGCGGCACGCACCGCCGGGGTGTTCTGAAGAACCGGTCCGCCGCTTGGCGGACACTCCGGGGCCGCCTTCAACAAAGTCCCGGATGAACACTCCCACGCACCCCGTCCTCACCTGGACCGAAGGCGGCCAGCCGCACACCGCGCGCTGGCGCTCCGAGGCCGGCGTGCCGCCGCCCAAGCGCGTGCGCGTGGTCGACGACACCCTCAACGCCGACACCGCCTTTCGCCTCGCCAGCGAAGGCAATGCGCTCTTGTGGCGTGGCGACTTCCAGAACGCGCGCCAGTTGCTGCAGGCGCTCGCGCGCCGCGTCGAGGCGAAACCCAAACCCAAGCGCGCCGACGCCAACAAGCCGCCGCCGGCGCTGGTCGACGCCTTCAACCAGCATCGCCAGGCACAGTCGCAGCGCGCGCGCACGCTGGGCATGCTGCTCATTCCGCTCGACGCCGAGCACCGCGTGCCGCTGCGCCGCGCGGCCGACATGCACGCCGCCTGCACCGAGGTCTGGGGCCCCGGCGATGGCCAGCCGAGCGTGGCCTCGCTGCGCGAGCTGCTGGGCCTGATCGGCGCCCACGAGTGGCGCAAGAAGGGCGTGCCGATCGAGGCGCTCGGCGGCGAGCACATCCACCCGCACTACGGCGTGTTCTCGCCGGTGCGCGGCGAGTACGTCGACCTCGTCGCCAAGTTCGAGCTGCCGCGCGACAGGGAACTCGCCTTCGACATCGGCACCGGCACCGGCGTGCTCGCCGCACTGTTGGCGCGGCGCGGCGTCAAGCGCGTGATCGCCACCGACTCCGACCCGCGTGCGCTGGCCTGCGCGCGCGAGAACCTCACGCGCCTCAAGGTCAGCGACCGCGTCGAACTGCTGCAGGCCGACCTCTTCCCCGAGGGCCGCGCGCCGCTGGTGCTGTGCAACCCGCCCTGGCTGCCGGCGCGGCCGAGCTCGCCGATCGAGCACGCGATCTACGACCACGAGAGCCGCATGCTGCGCGGCTATCTGGACGGCCTGGCGGCGCACCTCACGCCGGGCGGCGAAGGCTGGCTGATCCTCTCCGACCTCGCCGAGCACCTGGGCCTGCGACCGCGCGAGCAGTTGATGGGCTGGATCGAGGCCGCCGGCCTGCGCGTGGCGGGCCGGCTCGACACCCGGCCGCGGCATCCGAAGACGGTAGACCGGAGTGATCCGCTGCATGTGGCGCGGGCGCAGGAGGTGACGTCGTTGTGGAGGTTGGTGGCGGGGCCGAAGGCGGCGGGGTGATAGCGGGAAATTGAGACCGTCCAACGCGTCGCGCCGCCTCCGTTGCAAAGGCGCGAAGGGCGCATCAGCGCTGATGCCTCGGGCGCTAGGATCGACGCAATCGTCGGTGCGCTGGACCGCATTTCGCACGCTCACCATCGACGTCCATTGCACGCTACGCCTATGGAGGAAGTTGCATGGAGTCAGCTGTCTGGGGATTCATCGGCACGCTGGTGGGCGCCATCGCCAGTATCGCGACCGTATGGATATCTAACAACCATGCCGTCTCATTGCAGCGGTCCGCTTCGGACATCGACAGAGAGGAGCGCCGTCGGGCGTTTCAGCGAGACACTCTTCTCAGTCTGCAGGACGCCCTGCATGACGAACTAAGGCTAGTTACGCGTGTCTATCTTGCGGACAAGCGATCTTTCGCCAATAGCGGAGAGTGGGGCACACAGCTCTTGGATGACGAACTCAATGAGTCGACCCGACTCGCAGGTCGCAAAGCGCTGATTCTGCTGGACAGGGTGACAGACGATGAGTTGCGCCGAGATGTGGCAAACCTTCGCTCAGCTATGAGCAACCTCACCTTAGCTAACTCTGCAAAGAGTGCGGAGACTCTCTTTCGCGACATCACGGAGAGAGCTCCGATCACGATGAAGCAAATCGGCAAGGGCTTGCGGTCCCAGTACTAGTGAACCGGCAGCAGCCCATGCCGCTGCTTTCTTTGCCTTCCTGGCGTGGTCCGAGTGCAAGTCGTGGCGCCAAGCGCGGCAAGACGTAGTGGCGTTGAATCATTTGCCAAGTGACGCGCAAGGCTCGGACGCACCACCCGTTCTGAAGCCGTCGAGCTCCTGAGAATTCATCGCTTCAACCCGAATTCATCAGGCCCGCCTGTCGACTTCCCACACACTCGATCGTCGTGGCGGTGCGACCCGGTCCCGCGGACCTGGACCCAATCACATTGCCCACATGACAAGGAGAGACGACCATGAAATTCATGATCCTGGTGAAGGCGACCAAGGACTCCGAGGCAGGCGTGATGCCCAGCGAGCAGTTGCTGACGGCGATGGGCAAGTACAACGAGGAACTCGTGAAGGCGGGCGTCATGCTCGCGGGCGAGGGGCTCCACCCGTCGTCGAAGGGCGCGCGGGTGCGGTTCTCGGGAGCCGGCCGCACGGTCATCGACGGTCCCTTTGCCGAGACCCAGGAGCTGGTGGCGGGCTTCTGGCTCTGGGAAGTCAAGTCGCTGGCTGAGGCCATCGAGTGGGTCAAGCGCTGCCCCAACCCGATGCTCGAGGACTCGGAGATCGAGATCCGGCAGGTATTCGCAGCCGAGGATTTCGGCGCCGAGTTCACTCCTGAGCTGCGCGAGCAGGAGGAACGGCTGCGCCAGCAGGTGGCGAGCAAGGGCTGAGCCGCGGTACGGTGCCGGCGTCGCTTTCGCCGACACTTTCACCCGCCGCTGAAAGCGCGCGATGGCCACACCACTAAACATCGGCATCGTCGCCTGCTCGGCCGATGGCGCTTCGCTCTGCTGCCGGACGGTCTGCGCCGAAGCCGCGGCGCCGCTCGGCTCGATTCGCTGGACGCCTCGAACAGAGGAACACCATGCTCTCGTACGTCTGCATCGGAACCAATGACATGGCGCGGTCGGTGGCGTTCTATGACGCCGTGCTGGCGCCTCTGGGGTTCAGGCGTGGTACCGCCCCGGGCGAAGAGGAACGCACCGGTTGGGCCGGCTGGGGGACGTCGGAAGCAAAGGGAGCCGCAGAACTAGCGCTGTGGCTGTGCCGGCCGTTCAACGGCCTAAGTGCCACGGCAGGCAACGGAACGATGGTGGCGCTCAAGGCGCAAAGCTGGGCCGCGGTGCAGGCCTTCCATGCTGCTGCGCTGGAGAACGGCGGCAGCTCGGAAGGCGAGCCGGGGCTTCGGCCGCAGTACGACGACGACTTCTACTCCGCGTACGTGCGTGATCTCGATGGCAACAAGCTCGCGGCCGTCTGCAGGGGCTTCACCAGTGCTCAGTAGCCATGGACATGCGGCACGAGTCCGGGCTCATCCGCGAGCAGCCTTGACGCGCACACGCGTCGTCCGTCCATCGCTCCACGCGATGCCATGACTGTCAAGCAAGCGCTGGCGCGACTTGAATCTCTCGGCAGCTAGAGAATGCGCGCGCAGAACGCCGGGAAGAAGTGGTGAGTCGCCAGG
Organism: Rivibacter subsaxonicus; assembly: GCF_004217215.1. Lineage (GTDB taxonomy): Bacteria > Pseudomonadota > Gammaproteobacteria > Burkholderiales > Burkholderiaceae_C > Rivibacter > Rivibacter subsaxonicus. The sequence continues at coordinate 556,624 of NZ_SHKP01000004.1, read as the reverse complement.
CTTGAACCGGCTCAAGGCGCGCGCCGAGGCCGATCCCATCAGCGCCTACTCGGGCTCCACCTCGACAATCGCTTCGATCTCGACGGTGATGCCGAAAGGCAGGCTGCCGACGCCGATCGCAGACCTTGCATGCCTGGCACCGAAGACCTGTTCGAGCAAGTCAGAGCAGCCGTTGATGACGCGCGAGTGCTCGCTGAAGTCCGGCGCCGCGTTGATCATCCCCAGCAGCTTGATGACGCGCCTGGCGCGGTCCAGGCTTCCAAGCTCATGCCGCAGGATCGCCAGGATGTTGAGGCCGACGAGCCTCGCATGCTCGACCGCTTCATCGGCCGAGACGTCGGCGCCCACCTTTCCTCTGGGGATGGTTCCGTCGGGTCTTGCCGCTACCGTTCCCGACAGGTAGATGGCATTGCCCATGCGCACCGCGTTCACGTAGTTCGCGGCGGGCGTGGGCACCTTCGGGAGTTCAAGCCCGAGCTCCTGGATGCGCTTCTCGATGGACATTTGGCTGCCTCGACGGTCTGCAGGTTCCCCCCGGAACCCAAGCCCTAGGCTACGCCGCCCGCACAGTTCAAGACCTCCCCTGCCCCTGCCACCCTGCGCCAGCAAAGGGTTCCGCCAAGCGGGCAACGCTGGCGCCGCCTCCATAGACAGTCTCACCTGATGTTGCGAGTGCTCCATGGCCACACCCCTCCACATCGGCATCGTCGCCTGCTCCGCCGAGGGCGCTTCGCTCTGCTACCGCACGATCTGCGCCGAGGGCGCCGCGCTGCTAGGACCGCATGCGCATCCCGAGGTCTCGATGCACACGCCCTCGCTCGCGGAGTACGTGCGCTGCCTCGACGCTGCCGACCTGCAAGGCGTCGGCGAGCTGATGCTGGCCTCGGCGCGCAAGCTCGCGGGCATCGGATGCGACTTCCTGGTCTGCCCCGACAACACCATCCACCAGGCCTTCGCCCATGTCGAGCCGCGCTCGCCGCTGCCCTGGCTGCATATCGCCGATGTGGTGGCGGCCGAGGCGGCGCGGCGCGGCTACCGGCGCCTGGGCCTGATGGGCACGCGCTGGCTGGTCGACAGCGAGGTCTACCCGCAGAAGCTGGCCGCGCGCGGGCTGGCTTGCGTGCGACCCGGCGCCGCCGAGCGCGACGAGATGCACCGGATCATCATGGACGAGCTGGTCTGCGGGATCGTCCGGCCCGAGGGTGTGGCCTGCTTCCAGTCGGTGGTCCGGCGCTTCAAGGCGGAACAGGGCTGCGAGGCCGTCATACTCGGCTGCACCGAGATCCCGTTGATCCTCGACGACGCCAACTCCGCCCTGCCCACGCTGGACTCGACGCGGCTGCTGGCGCGGGCGGCGCTGCTGCGGTCGGTGGGCGCGGGGCATGCATCCTGAGCGCGGACCGCACCCGTGGATGCCGATCAGCAAACCACCTTCAGCACGCACGCACATGGCCACCAAAGAAGAGATCACCGAGTTCCTGGCATCGGCGTTTCCGCAGAACAAGAGCATCGTCGAACAGGTCGGCAATGCGTCCGCCACCGTGATTCATCCGGTCGGCTTCGACGAGTTGCGGCCGGGCGGCACCGTGTCGGGGCCGGTGATGATGACCGTGGCCGACGTGGCGCTGTACGTGGCGATCCTCGGCGAGATCGGCATCGTGCCGCTGACGGTGACCACCAGCCTGAACATCAACTTCCTGCGCAAGCCGTCGGCCGATCGCAGCATCGTCGGCGTCTGCAAGCTGCTCAAGCTCGGCAGGACGCTGGCAATCGGCGAGGTGTCGATCTACTCGCAGGGCGTAGCCGAGCCGGTGGCGCACGCGGTCGGCACCTATGCCATTCCGCCGGGCTCGCGTTGAAGGGTCGCGCACCGTGCATGCCGCATGAAGCTGCTCGTCACCGGCCTCAACGGTACCCTCGCACCACGGCTCGCCCAGGCGGCGCGCGCGGCCGGCGTGGACGTGATCGGCTGGGACCGTGCGCGCATCAACCCCGATGACATCCAGGCCACGCAACGGTGGCTCGACGCGACGCGAGCCGAGGCGATCGCCCACCTTGCGATGGGGAGCGCCGACTGGGCCGCGCGGCTGGCGGCTCACGCGGCCGAGCGGGCGATGCCCTTCGTCTTCACGAGCACCGCGATGGTCTTCGATCACGAGCCCGACGGCCCGCACGCGCCGGACTCGGCGCGCAACGCCCGTGACGACTACGGCCGCTACAAGATCGCCTGCGAAGACGCGGTGCTCTGCGCCAATCCCGGCGCCACGGTGGCGCGCATCGGCTGGCAGATCGACCCCAGCCAGCCCGGCAACAACATGCTGATGGCGCTCGACCAGTGGCAGGCCCGCGATGGCTGCGTGGCGGCCAGCCGCGCATGGCGCCCGGCGTGCTCGTTCATGGCCGACACCGCGGCCGCGCTGCTGGCGCTGCTGCAGCAGCCGCGGGCCGGCGTGGTGCACCTGGACAGCAACGCCGCCGAGGCCCACAGCTTCGTGGCCATCGTGGCGGCGCTCAAGGCGCGCTTCGCACGCGACGCGTGGATCCTGCGCGAGCACGAGGACTACCGCCACGACCAGCGCCTGGCGGGCGGCGCGCGGCTGGTGCCGCCGCTTTCGGCGCGGCTCCCGCAACTTGCGCGCTGAACACCAACTGCCGCCTCACCCACCTCGCGAGCCACGCCGATGCCAAGCCAACACACGCTCGAACGCTTCATCGCCCGCGTCGAAGAGAACGCGCATGCCGAGGCCATCGAGGAGTTCTACACGGCCAGCGCCTCGATGCGCGAGAACCAGGCCGAGCCGCGCGTCGGCCGCGAACTGCACGTGGCCAACGAACGCAAGGTGCTGGCGCGGGCCCGCTCGGTGCACTCGCAGTGCGTGCGCCCGGTCTTCGTCGAGGGCGACCGGGTGGTGATCCGCTGGATCTTCCGCTTCGAGTGGCTCGACGGCACGGTCACGCAGATGGAAGAGCTGGCCTACCAGCGCTGGGAGGGCGAGCGCATGGCCGAGGAGCAGTTCTTCTACGACCCGGCGCAGCGCGTGCCGAGGCAGGCCTGATGCGCCAGCAGGATGCGAACTCGCTGGTCTGGTCCGACTCGCTCGAGGAACTCGACTGGCACGAACTCACCGCGCTCTACCGCGCGGCGCCGCTCGGCAACAAGAACCCGGCCGACCTCGAGACTGCCTTCTCCAACAGCCGCTTCCGCTGCTTCGTGCGCGACGGCGGCCGGCTCGTGGCCGTCGGCCGCGCGCTGGCCGATGGCGTGGACTGCTCCTACATCTGCGACGTCGCGGTGCTGCCGAGCCACCAGGGCATGGGGCTCGGCAAGCAGGTGGTGGCCCGGCTGCTGAGCTTGTCGCGCGGGCACAAGAAGGTCATCCTCTACGCCGTGCCGGGCAAGGAGCCGTTCTATGCGAGGCTCGGTTTCAGGCGCATGACGACGGCGATGGCGATCTTCGAGAACCAGGACCTGGCGCTGGCACGCGGCTACCTGAGCGAAGGCTGAACCGGCCTCGCCCGGCAAGCGGCACCCGCCGAACGGAGGACAGGATGCAGACGCGACTGACGGAGATGCTCGGCATCGAGCATCCGATCCTCTCCGCGCCGATGGGCGTGGCGGCCGGCGGCAAGCTCGCGGCGGCCGTGTCGGCGGCGGGCGGACTCGGCCTGATCGGCGGCGGCTACGGCGACGCCGCCTGGCTGGAGCGCGAGTTCGCGGCGGCCGGCACGGCCCGCGTCGGCTGCGGCTTCATCACCTGGTCGCTGGCGCAGAAGCCGCAGTTGCTCGATCTGGTGCTGGCGCAGACGCCGGTCGCGGTGATGCTCTCCTTCGGCGAGCTGGCCCCGTTCGCGCCGCGCATCAAGGCCGCCGGCGCGCGGCTGATGTGCCAGGTGCAGACGCTGGCGCTGGCACGCGAGGCGGTTGCGGCCGGCGCCGACGTGATCGTGGCGCAGGGTGCCGAGGCCGGCGGCCACGGGCTCGCGCGCGCGACCTTCACGCTGGTGCCGGAGATCGCCGACTACCTGGCCGGCGCCGCGCCCGACACCGTGCTGGTCGCGGCCGGTGGCGTTGCCGACGGGCGCGGGCTCGCGGCGGCGCTGATGCTGGGCGCCGATGGCGTGCTCGTCGGCACGCGCTTCTGGGCCAGCAGCGAGGCGCTGGTCGCACCGAGCCTGCAGGCGGCAGCGGTGGCGGCCGACGGCGACTCGACGGTCCGCACCACGGTGCCCGATGTCGCGCGCCGCTACCACTGGCCCGGATCGTTCACCGCGCGCGCAATCAGGTCGCGCTTCGTCGACGACTGGCATGGTCGCGAGTCGGTGCTCGCCGAGCCGGGCACCCTCGAACGCGAGGAGGCACGCTACTGGCAGGGCTTCCACGCCGGCGACCCCGACAACACCTGCATGCTGGCCGGCGAGGCGGTCGGCCTGATGCACGATGTGGCGCCGGCCGGCGACATCGTGCAGCGCATGACGCGCGAGGCGCAGGCCCTGCTGGCACGCGCGGCGGGCACACGAGCGCGCGTCGCCTGACCCGAAACACCCGCCTCGCAGCGCCGAGGCATCGACTTCCCAAGCTGGAGAAACTCCATGACGACCTTGTTCAACGGAGAAGTCGCCCTCGTCACCGGCGGCAGTTCGGGCATCGGACGCGCCACGGCGCTGGCCTTTGCCGCCGAGGGTGCCCGCGTGGTGGTCGCCAGCCGGCGCAGCGAGGAGTCGACCGAGACGGTGAGCCTGATTCGCGCCGCCGGCGGCGATGCGATCTTCGTCAAGGCCGATGTGTCGAAGGCGTCCGAGGTCGAGGCGCTGGTCGCCCGCGCCGTCGAGCACTACGGCGCGCTGAACTTCGCCTTTAACAACGCCGGCATCGAGGGCGATCCCTTCGTGCCGCTGGCCCGGTACTCGGAAACCAGCTGGGACGAGGTGATCGACATCAACCTCAAGGGCGTGTTCCTCAGCATGAAGTACGAACTGCCGCACATCGTCAGGACGCGCGGCGCCATCGTCAACATGGCCTCGGTGGCCGGTCTGCGCGGAGGCCGGCTCGGGGTCGCCTACTACGCCAGCAAGCACGGCGTGGTCGGGCTCACCAAGGCGGCGGCGCTGGAGTACGCCGACCAGGGCGTGCGCATCAACGCGGTCGCGCCGGCCGTGATCCAGACGCCGCTGGCCGATCGCGCCGGCCTCACCTCGGACCCGGCCAGGACGGCCCGGGTGCTGGCGATGCATCCGCTCGGACGCGTCGGCGTGCCCGAGGAGGTGGCCAACGCCGTGCTGTGGCTGTGCTCGAAGGGCGCGTCGTTCACCACCGGCCATGCACTGCCGGTCGATGGCGGCTACCTGATCTGAGTTCGGGACGCAGCGCGGATCGCTCATGTACGAATCGAAAAAGCAGCCCCCGCTGTCGCACGCCGGATTTGCCAGGCGCCTGCTGGTGCACGTGCTGCTCGCGGCCGGTCTGGTGCTGGTGTCGCTCGGCATCGGCATGCTCGGCTACATGCACTTCGAGCAGCTCTCACTGATCGACGCCTTTCTCAACGCCGCCATGCTGCTCGGCGGCATGGGGCCGGTCAATGCGCTGACCACGCCAGGCGGCAAGCTCTTTGCCGGCCTGTACGCGCTCTACGCCGGGCTGGTCTTCGTGGCCGCGACGGCCCTGGTCTTCACGCCGATCGCACACCGCGTGCTGCACCAGTATCACTGGGACTCGAAGCTGTAGGCGCCGCGCTGCCCGGACCGCCACCGCTGCCACAGGAGCCACCGATGCCACAGCTCGAAGCCTTCTTTCGTGAAGCCGGAACCGGCCCCGGGGTCGTGTGCATGCACTCCAACGCGAGCAACTCGACGCAGTGGCGCGGGCTGCTCGAGTTGCTGGCACCGGACTTCCACGTGCTGGCGCCGGACTCCTACGGTTCCGGCAAGAGCCCGGAGTGGCCCTCGGACCGCGTCATCAGCCTGCGCGACGAGGTTGCGCTGATCGAGCCGGTGCTGGCCAGGGCCGGCTCGCCGCTGGCGCTGGTCGGCCATTCCTACGGCGCGGCGGTCGCGCTACTCGCGGCGCTGGCCGATCCGGGGCGCGTGCGCGCGATGGCGCTGTACGAGCCGACCCTGTTCGCGCTGATCGAGGCGCAGTCCCCCGCACCGAACGAGGCCGATGGCATCCGCGACGCGGTGGCAGCCGCCGCCACCGCCCTCGACGCGGGCAACCAGGACGCCGCCGCCGCGTGCTTCATCGACTACTGGATGGGCGCCGGCAGCTGGGCGCGCACGCCGGAGCAGCGCAAGCCGCCGATTGCCGAGTCGGTGAGGAACGTGCGTCGCTGGAAGCATGCGCTGTCCACCGAGCCCACGCCGCTGGCGGCCTTCCGCGCGCTCGACATGCCGGTGCTCTACATGGTGGGCAAGCGCAGCACGGCCTCGGCGCACGGGGTGGCGCGGCTGCTGACGGCGGTGCTGCCGCGGGTCGAGGTGCTGGAGTTCGAAGGCCTGGGCCACATGGGGCCGGTCACCCATCCCGAGGTGGTGAACCAGGCCATCGCGCGCTTCCTCGCGCGGGCCTGAGCGGCACGCGCCCTACTCCGGCGCGCGCCTCAGGGTCTCCATCACCGGCCGCCGCAGCACCTCGCGCAGGCCCCACCAGCCGGCCGCCAGCGCGAGCAGCGCACCGGCCGCGCCGCCGGCCAGCACCACCCAGGGCGAGGCGGTCCAGCTGAACTCGAAGACATAGCGCGCCAGCGCCCAGCCGACCGCCGCCGCCGCCAGCGCGGCCAGCACGCCGGCGAGCAGGCCCACGCCCACCAGTTCGGCCCGCTGGACCCGGGCCAGCAAGGCGCTTCCGGCGCCCATCGCGCGCATCACCGCGTACTCGCGCGCGCGCTGCTCGCGGGTGGCGGTGACGGCGGCGAACAGCACGACCAGGCCCGTCGCGAGCGTGAAGCCGAACAGGAACTCGACCGCGCGCACCACCTGGTCGAGCACGCGCTGCACCTGCGTGATCGAGGCCGAGACATCGACGTTGGTGATGTTGGGGTAGGCCTTGGACAGCGCACTGTCGAAGGCGACCGCCGCCACGCCCTCGGGCGCACGGAAGGCGGCGATGGTGGTGGCCGGCAGCTCCGGCATCTGGTCCCGCTGGAACATCACGAAGAAGTTGACCCGCATCGAGCCCCAGTCGACCTTGCGCAGGTTGGCGATGCGGCCGCTCTTCTGGATGCCGGCGATGTCGAATGTCAGCGCGTCGCCGAGCTTGAGGCCCAGTTGCGCGGCCAAGCCCTCCTCCACGCTCAGGGCCTCGGGGTCCTCGGCGACCCACTTGCCGGCGGTGATCGGGTTGTGCGTCGGCGGCTGCGCCGCGTGGCTGAGGTTGAACTCGCGCTCGACCAGGCGTTGCGCGCGGTCGGCCGCGAAGTCCTCGGGCCTGACCGGCTTGTCGTTGATCGCCACCAGCCGGCCGCGGATCATCGGGTACCAGTCGTAGCGCTCGACGCCGCCGGCGCGCAGCTGGCGCTGGAAGGCCTCGCTCTGCTCGGGCTGGATGTTGATGACGAAGCGGTTCGGCGCATCGGGCGGCGTCGCGGCGCGCCAGCTGTCGACCAGGTCGGTGCGCAGCAGCACCAGCAGCATCAGCGCCAGCAGGCCGACGCTGAGCGCGCTCACCTGCAGCACGGCGTAGCCCGGCCGCGCCGCGACCTGGCGCGTTGCCAGGACCAGCCAGCGCGGCGCTCTGGAGCCCGGCACTAGCCGTCGCAGCAGGCTCACCGCGATCCACGCGACCAGCGCGAAGACGCCGATCGCCGCCGCGAAGCCGCCGACGGTGATCGCGCCGAGCTTCGGGTCGGAGGCCACCGCCAGCAGCAGCGCGCAGAAGCCCACCGCACCGAGCGCGAGCACCAGCAGCGAGGTGGCCTTCATCTCGCCGAGGTCGCGCCGGATCACGCGCAGCGGTGGCACCCGAGCCAGTTGCAGCACCGGCGGCAGGCCGAAGCCGACCAGCAGCGTCAGGCCGACACCGATGCCGAACAGCGCAGGCCACAGGCTCGGCGCCGGCAGGCTGGCCGACACCAGGCCGACCAGCAACGCAACGAACACGCCATGCACCGCCAGGCCCAGCAGCACGCCGAGCACGCTGGCGAGCAGGCCGACCGCGATGAACTCGAGCGCGTAGGCCCAGGCGATGCGGCGCTGCGACTGGCCGAGCACGCGCAGCATCGCGCAGTCGTCGAGCCGGCGCTGCGCGTACTCACGCGAGGCGATCGCCACCGCCACCGCCGCCAGCAGCGCCGACAGCAGCGCCACCAGGTTGAGAAAGGCCTGCGCGCGCGCCAGCGTCTGCGTCATCTCTGGCCGGCCGCTCTCGAGCGACTCGACGCGCACGCCGCGCCAGCCCTCGCTGTCGATCTTGGCCTTCACGGTCTTCACGAACTCGCGCACGGCAGTCTTGGCGCGCGCATCGCCGGTTCGCGCCGCCACCGCGCTGCGATAGATCACGCGGCTGGCCGGCTGCACCAGCGCGGTCGCGGCAAGATCGCCCTCGGCCAGCATGACGCGCGGCGCAAAGCTCATGAAGCCGGTGCCGCGATCGGGCTCCTCGCCGATGATGGCGGCGATGCGCAGCGCCGCGTCGCCGAGCAGCAAGGGGTCGCCGATGCGCAGGTTGAGCGAGTCGAGCACCGCGGCGTCGACCCAGACGGTGCCGGCGGCCGGGATCTCGCGCGTCTGGCGCGGCGTCGCGCCGGGCGCATCGGTGATGCGCAGGCTGCCGCGCAGCGGGTAGCCGGGACTGACCGCCTTGACCGCGACCAGACGCGCGGCGCCACCCTGCGCCTCGTCGGCGCGCGCCATGCTCGGGAAGCTCACGTTGCGCGCGAGCGCCAGGCCGGCGGCGCTGGCCGCCGCGGCCACCGCCGGCGGCGCCGGCTGGTCGCTGGCGACGATCGCGTCGCCGCCGAGCAGCGCGCTGGCGTCGCGCGCGAGGCCGGCGTTGAGGCGGTCGGCAAAGAAGCCGACCGCGCTCAGCGCCGCCACCGCCAGCGTCACCGCCACCACCAGCAGCCGCAGTTCGCCGGCGCGCAGGTCGCGCAGCAACTGGCGCCAGGCGAGCGTGAAGACCGAAGGCGGGCGCAACGCTGGGTGGGATGCGGGCAATGCAGCGGGAGTCGGGATCACGGCCATGGCCGCGACCTTAACCCGCCAGTGCATGGGCGCACCAACCGAGGGGCTTGAACGCTGCCTGCAAAGCCCTTGAATCCGGCACGTGGCGCGCAGTGATTCAATGCCTCATGTCCACTGCCAATCCCCTCCTGCCCGCCCTGTTCATCTCGCATGGCTCGCCGATGCTCGCGATCGAGCCCGGCAGCACCGGCGCCTTCCTGCAGCGCCTGGGCCCGGCCATCGACGCCACCTTCGGCCGTCCGCGCGCGATCGTCGTGGTCTCGCCGCACACCAGCGCGCCGCTGCCGGTGGTGCTGGGCAGCGCCGCGCACCACGCGGTGCACGACTTCGGCGGCTTCCCGCGCGAGCTCTACGCGCTGCAATACGCGCCGCCCGGCGCACCGGCACTGGCCGATCGCGCCGTGGCCCTGCTCGCCGCCGCCGGCATCGACAACACCCGCCTCGACGACGAGCCCGGCCTCGACCACGGCATCTGGAGCGTGCTGCGCTTCGCCTGGCCGGACGCCGACATCCCGGTGCTGCCGATCGCGCTGGCGCCTCGCGCCGCCACCGCCGATCAATGGGCACTCGGCGCCGCGCTGGCGCCGCTGGCGGCCGAGGGCGTGCTGGTGCTCGGCTCCGGCAGCCTGACCCACAACCTGGGCCTGGTCGGCCGCAGCGCGATCCAGGCCGCCGGCGACACACCGGCCGGGCAGGAACTGCCGCAAAGCCGAGACTTCCGCGACTGGGTCGCCGAGCGCGTCCAGGCACGCGACCAGGCGGCGCTGCTGGACTACCGGGCGCAGGCACCGCATGCGGCGCTGATGCACCCGAGCGACGAGCACTGGCTGCCCTTCTACATCGCCGCCGGCGCCGGCGGCCTGGACGCCACCCCGGCCCGGCTGCACGCGAGCGTGACCTACGGCTCACTGGCGATGGACGCCTACGCCTTCGGCCCGGGCGCGCAGGCGCTTCGGGCAGCACTGGTCACGTCGGCAGCGGCCGGTGCGTAAAACTAGGTGAAGCCGGCCGCGCCCCGTTGACGCTGCGCCGGCGCAGGCAGAACATCGGATCACACCGGCCTCGCGGCGCGTGTTGTCGCTGTCGGCCGAATGCGGGGAGTTCATCGTGACCAGCTACCGTGCCCTGACGCTCGCGCCTGACCCAGGCCAGATGCTGCTGTCGCCGCAGCGAAGCTCGGCCAGCGCCTCCGATCCGGCGATGTCGCTGCTGACCGACCTCAGCAGCGGCGCGGTGGTCGTGGTGCAGCCCGACGACCGCGCCGACCAGGTGCTGCAGATGCTGATGCGCGCCGGCGTGCGCATGGGCTTCGTCGGCGAGGTGCGCGAGGGCCGCGGCACAATCCGCGGCGTCGTCACCGCCGGCGACCTGGCCGGCGAGCACGTGACGCGGCGTGCGCTCGACCTCGGCGTCGCCCACGACGAACTCAGCGTCGAGCAGGTGATGAGCCCGCTGAGCGACTGGCCGCTGGTCGAATTGCGCAGCCTGCCGCGCGCCGCGGTGGGCGACGTGATCGCCACGCTGCAGGCCTCCGGCCAGCGCTACCTGATCGTCATCGAGACCGTCGACGGCCAGCCGGTGCTGCGCGGCGTGTTCTCGGCCAGCCGCATCGAGCAATCGCTCGGCACCTCGCTGCAGATCAGCCTGCGCTCGCAGAGCTTTGCCGAGCTGCACTCGGCGCTGCAGCACAGTTGAGGCGTTGCAGGCATCCGCGCGCGGTGAAATCGACCCGGGGTCGCACTCCGGCCCAGCAGACTGACAACGCGGTCGGTCTGACGCGATCCGGCAAGGCGTTGCCGCAGTCGTCTCGGTGAAGGCGGAGATGGATGATCGTCAGACCTCGAATCCCGCCGATTGCAAGGGGCGAGCGCATGAGCGCCGCCCCTGGGCGCGCTGCTGATCCTGGTCGCAATCCCGACCGCCGTTATCGCGGTGATGCCGGCACAGGGAGCGCGGCGCACACACGTCGCGATGATCGGCGCGATCTTCCGACCCTGAGCACCGCACCGGCAGCAGCGACTCTCGAATTTCCAACCACCCCAGGAGGACGACCATGCCTTGCCCACCCCTTTCCCGCGGCGCCGTGGCGCTGCTCGCGGCCGTGATCTGCGGCGCCGGTGTCTCGGCGCAAACCTTCGTCTATCCGGCCAAGGGCCAGTCGCCGGATCAGCAAAAGAAGGACGAAGGCGAGTGCCACACCTGGGCCGTGCAGCAGAGCAAGTACGACCCGGCCAACCCGCCGCCGGCACCCGCCGCCGCCAAGCAGCCAACCACGGCGACCGGGACGACGCCAGGGGCCGGCGCGCGCGGCGCGGCGCGCGGTGCGGTCGTCGGCGAGATCGTGGCCGACGACGCCGGTGCCGGCGCCGCGGTCGGCGCAGCGGCCGCGCGCGGCCAGAGTCGGCGCCAGAATTCGGCGCAGACACAGCAGCAGCAGCAGGCCGCCACTCAGCAGTCGCAGGCGGGGATGGCGGCGTACCAGAAGGCACGCGCGGCCTGCCTCGAAGGACGCGGATACACCGTCAAGTAGCCAACCGGAGGAGGACGCAACATGAGACACGAGCAGCCTTTGAGAATTCTCGTCGCGTGCCTGGCGCTGGCCCTGGCCGCCGCGTTGGCGCCGGCCTCCGCGCAGACTGCCGCCGACACGATGCAGCAGGTGCGCGACAGCGCGCGCAAGGACAAGCGCGCCTTCGTCGAGCAGCAGTTGAAGCTCGACGAAGCCCAAGCCAAGGCCTTCTGGCCTCTGTACGAGCGCTATCAGAAGGAGTTGCTGGCCATCAACCGGCGCTCGACGGTCGCGGTGGTCGACTACGTCAACGTCCAGGACCGCCTGACGGACGGGGCGGCCGGCCAGTTGCTGCGCGAGCTCACCGCGATCGACACCGACCGCGCCAAGCTCAAGGAGGCTTACCTGAAGCGCTTTCTGAAAGTCCTGCCGGGCAAGCAGGTCGCACGCTACTACCAGCTCGAGAACAAGATTCAGGCGGTGCAGGAATACGACTCGACGAGCCAGATTCCGCTGGTGAAGTAGGCCGGGACCGCTGGGAAGGCGCGCGCAGTTGCCGATGTCGCGTCACGCAGCAGCTCTTTGAGCCTCACGGCGAAGTGACCGACGGTTGACGAGATCGGAACACGACATCGCGCACGGCCGCTCGCCTCCGCAAGCCACAAGGGCTCGCTTCAAGCACCGGCCGCCGCGATGAAGTGATGGTCGAGCGCCTCGCGCCATTCACGCTTGCGCGGCTCGGGCGCGAAGCTGGCGTCGATGCTGTTGCGCGCCAGCTGCCAGGCATGGCCGGCATCGAGCCCGAGCGCGGCGAAGCTCTGCTGGTAGTTGGCTGCGAGGTAGCCGCCGAAGTAGGCCGGGTCGTCGGAGTTGATCGTCACCACCAGGCCGGCATCGAGCAGCTTCCTGAGTGGATGGGCGGCGATGTCGTCCACCACGCACAGCTTGAGGTTGGACAGCGGGCACACCGTCAGCGGCACCTTGTCGCGCGCCAGCCGCGCCACCAGCGCCGGGTCCTCGAGGCAGCGCACGCCGTGGTCGATGCGTTCGGCCTTGAGCAGATCGAGCGCGGCCTCGATGTAGGCCGGCGGCCCCTCCTCGCCGGCATGCGCCACCACGTGCAGGCCAAGCTCGCGGCAGCGCGCGAAGACGCGCTCGAACTTGCTCGGAGGATGGCCGCGCTCGCTGCTGTCGAGGCCGACGCCGATGAAGCGGCTGCGGTAGGGCAGCGCCTGCTCGAGCGTGGCGAAGGCGGCCTCCTCGCTGAGGTGGCGCAGGAAGCACAGGATGTAGGAGGCCGAGAGCCCGAACTCGGTCAGCGCGATGTCGGCCGCGCGCGTGAGGCCGTTGATCACGGTGGCGAAAGGCACGCCGCGATCGGTGTGGGTCTGTGGATCGAAGAACACCTCGGCATGCACCACGCCCTCGGCGGCGGCGCGCTCGAAGTAGGCCAGCGCCATGTCCTCGAAGTCCTCTTCCTGCAGCAGCACGCTGGCGCCGGAGTAGTAGATGTCGAGAAAGCTCTGCAGGTCGGTGAAGGCGTAGGCCTTGCGCAGCGCCTCGAAGTCCGAGTAGGGCAAGGCGACGCGGTTGCGCTGCGCGATCTCGAAGATCAGCTCGGGCTCGAGCGAGCCCTCGATGTGGATGTGCAACTCGGTCTTGGGCATCGAGGCCAGCAGACCGGGCAAGGCGGCCGGCGCGATGCGGGCGGGGTCGAAGGGCAGGACGGTGGTGTTCATCAGCAGATCCCGAAGGTGATGCCACGAGCCATGAGCATACGGCGGTAGGCGCTGCTCAGCCGATCGGCCGCGCTGTGCAGTTCGCGCACCGGCGCGGCGTCGGAGATCGGCAGGCGCCTGGGGCGCTGCGACTCGAGCACCGGCCGGTCCTGCGCAAAGATGGTGTCCTGGAAGGCGGCGATCTCTTCGTCGCTCGAATCGAAGTCGGTCAGCGCCATGCGAAACCAGACCCGGCTCGACTCCGGCGTCAGCGGACACACGAGCAGCGCGATCACGTCGCGGTAGCCCGGCTGGCCCTGCGGCGCCTTGCGCAGCACCGCGCTGAAGGGCGCCGGCACCTCGTAGCGGTAGTCGACCTCGCTGCCGGCTTCCGAGAGCCGGTTGCTCTGCGGCTGCCAGGCGCGGCAGCCGCTGGCGATCAGCGTGCCGTCGGCGGCGGTACTCACCTCGTAGGCCGGCTGCGCCAGGTGCGCGCGATCGCCGAGCCAGCCCTCGTGGACCAGGCCGAAGTGCGAGAGGTCGAGAAAATTCTCGACGATGCGCGGCGCGCTGGTCGCCACCTCGTAGGGGCCGACCGTCAGCTTGCGCAGCGCAGGGTCGCGCTCGGCGGCCTCGAGCATGCCGAGCGCCGGTGCGGCGGCTCCACCCTCGTCGAGCCGCAGCCACAGCATGCCGGCCGCCTCGAGCGCGGCATGGCTGCAGGCGCGATGGGTCGCCGGCGGCCTGAAGTCCGGCAGCGCCGGAATCGCGACGCAGCGCCCGCCGCCCTCGAAGCGCCAGCCGTGGTACGGGCATTCGAGTTCGCCGGTGGCGACGACGCGGCCCATCGACAGCCGCGCGCCACGGTGCGGGCAGCGGTCGGTGAAGGCGCGCGCCACGCCCTGCGCGTCGCGCCACAGCACGAGTTCCTCGCCGAGCAGCGCCACGGCCAGCGGCGCGCCGGCGGCCAGCGCCTCGCTGCGCGCCACCGGATGCCAGAGCTGCCGTTCGATCATCGATTGCCGTTCAACAAACACACAGGCCGCCCGGCGAGAGCCACGGCGGCCTGTGTTCGTCCATCGTGCCGGGCCTACTTGCCGCTCGGCACCTTGCCCTCTACGCCCTTGACGTAGAAGTTGACGCCGGAGAGGAACTTGTCGTCGGCGACCGCGTCCTTGGCGATCAGTTCTTTGCCGTCGGAGCCGAGGATCGGGCCCTTCCAGATCGCGAAGCTGCCGTCCTTGAGGCCGGCCTTGACCGCATCGACCTTGGCCTTGGTCTCGGCTGGCACGTCGGTAGCGATCGAAACCATGTCGATCGCGCCTTCCTTGACGCCCCACCAGGTGCTGGTGCCGCCGGTCCACTTGCCCTCGAGCGCCTCGCCGACCGACTTGATGTAGTACGGCGCCCAGTTGATGATCGCCGAGCCCAGGTGCGCCTTCGGGCCGTAGGCCGTCATGTCGCTGTCCCAGCCGAAGGCGCGCTTGCCCATCTTCTCGGCGGTCTGCAGCACGGCCGAGGAGTCGGTGTTCTGCATCAGCACGTCGGCGCCGCCGTTGATCAGCGCGGTCGCGGCCTCGGTCTCCTTGGGCGGGTTGAACCACTCGTTGACCCAGACCACCTTGGTCTTGATCTTCGGGTTCACGCTCTGCGCGCCGAGGGTGAAGCTGTTGATGTTGCGGATCACCTCGGGGATCGGGATCGAGGCCACCACGCCGAGCGTGTTGCTCTTGGTCATGCCGCCGGCGATCACGCCCGCCATGTAGGCGCCCTCGTAGGTCCGGCTGTCGTAGGTGCGCATGTTGGGCGCGGTCTTGTAGCCGGTGGCGTGCTCGAACTTGGCGTCGGGGCTGTCGGCCGCGACCTTGAGCATCGGCTCCATGTAGCCGAAGGTGGTGCCGAAGATCAGCTTGTTGCCCTGGCCCACCATGTCGCGGAACACGCGCTCGGCGTCGGCCGCCTCGGGCACCTTCTCGACGTAGCTGGTGATCACCTTGTCGCCGAACTCCTTCTCGACCGCCTTGCGTGCGTTGTCGTGGGCGAAGGTCCAGCCACCGTCGCCGACCGGGCCGACGTAGGCAAAAGCGATCTTCAGCGGCTCGGCCTTGGCCACCGGGCCCGAGGCCGCCGGTCCCGCGGCCGGGGCGGCGGGAGCCTCGTCCTTCTTGCCACAGCCGGCCAGCGCCGCCGCGGCCGCGATGGCGGCCAGGCTGCCGAGCTTCAACAGGGAACGCTTCGAGTTGGAATGCATGTCCGCTCCAGGGGTGAAAGCAATGAAATCGATTATCTCTAGCCGCCAGGGAAGAAGGGCTTGCCGAGCGAGGCCGGCATGTTGACGCGGATCCACGCCGGGTTGCGCGAGATCAGCACCAGCACCACGATCGTCGCCAGGTAGGGCAGCGCGCTGAGCAACTGGCTCGGCACGTCGACCCCCTGGGTCTGCAACTGGAACTGCAGCATCGTCACGCCGCCGAACAGGTAGGCACCGAGCAAGACACGTGCCGGCCGCCAGGTCGCGAAGGTCGTCAGCGCGAGCGCGATCCAGCCCTTGCCGGCCACCATGCCCTCGACCCACAGCGGCGTGTAGATCACCGAGAGGTAGGCCCCGGCCAAGCCGCACAGCGCGCCGCCGACCATCACCGCGAGCAGGCGGATGCCACGCACCGGATAGCCCAACGCATGCGCCGACTCGGGCGACTCGCCGACCGCGCGCAGCACCAGGCCGGCGCGCGAGCGGTAGAGGAACCAGATCAGCCCGAAGGTGAAGGCGATCGCGAAATAGACCATCGGATGCTGGCGAAACAGCGCCGGGCCGACGAAGGGAATGTCGGCCAGGCCGGGGATCGCGAAGTTCGGCCGATCGGGCAGCTTGGCCTGCACGAAGCCGATGCCCACAAACGCCGAGAGCCCGGCGCCGAACAGGCTCAGCGCGAGCCCGGTCGCGTACTGGTTGGTGTTGAGCCAGATCACCAGCAGGCCGAAGGCGGCCGCGAGCAGCGCCCCGGCGCCGGCGCCGGCGGCAAAGCCGAGCCAGTCGCTGCCGGTGGTCACCGCGGTGGCGTAGCCGGCGATCGCCGCGACCAGCATCATTCCCTCGGCACCGAGGTTGACGATGCCGGCGCGCTCGTTGATCAGCAAGCCCAGCCCGGCGATCGCCAGCACGGTGCCGGCGTTGAGCGTGGCGGCGATGAGGAGTGCGAATTCGTTCATCGTGCCACCTCGGCCTGGATCAGCGGCGCCGCGGCCGGCGCCGGCTTGGGCGCCGACTTCCAGCGCACGCGGTAGTGGATCAACGTGTCGCAGGCCAGCAGCGCGAACAGCAGCAGGCCCTGGAACACGCCGGTCAGCGACTTCGGCAGGCCAAGCCGCGACTGCGCCAGTTCGCCACCGATGTAGAACATGCTCATCAGGATCCCCGAGAACACGATGCCCACCGGGTGCAGCCGGCCGACGAAGGCGACGATGATCGCGGCGAAGCCGTAGCCCACCGGCACATAGGGCGTGAGCTGGCCGAGCGGCCCGGCGGCCTCGATCGCACCGGCGAGGCCTGCCATGCCGCCCGAGAGCAGCAGCGCGGTCCAGAGCGCGGTGCGCGAGGAGAAGCCGGCATAGCGCGCCGCCGCCGGTGCCAGCCCGCCGACCTGCAGCTGGAAGCCGGCGTAGGTGCGAAACAGCAGCACCCAGAACGCCAGCACCGCGAACAGCGCGATCAGCACGCCGATGTTGGCGCGGCTGCCCTCCATCAGGCGCGGGATCTTGGTGACCGCGGCGAAGGTGATGGTCTGCGGAAAGTTGTAGCCGGCCGGATCCTTCCACGGTCCGTAGACCAGCCAGTTGAGCAGGAAGATCGCGACGTAGACCAGCATCAGGCTGACCAGGATCTCGTTGGCGTTGAAGCGGTCGCGCAGCAGCGCGACGATGCCCGCCCACAACATGCCGCCGAGCACGCCCGCCACCAGGATCGGCAGCACGATCCAGGCGCCGGTACTAGGCCCGGCCTGCATCGCGACCCAACCCGCGGCCAGCGCGCCGAGCACGAACTGGCCCTCGGCACCGATGTTCCAGATGTTGGAGCGAAAGCAGACCGCCAGGCCGAGCGCGATCAGGATCAGCGGCGTCGCCTTGATCGCCAGCTCGCTGAGCGCGTAGGCGCTCTTCACCGGCTCGATGAAGAACATCTGCAGGCCGCGCAGCGGGTCCTTGCCGAGCAGCATGAAGAGCAGCACGCCGACCAGCACGGTGATGGCCAGCGCCAGCAGCGGCGAGGCGAGCGACATCGCCTTCGAGGGCTGGGGGCGGACTTCGAGCCTAAGCATGGGCCACCTCCCCGGTCGGCGCCGCGGGACGCTTCTTGTCCCACAGCCCGCTCATCCATTCGCCGATCATCTCGATCGTGGCCTGCGAGGTCGGCACGCTCGGCGAGAGTCGACCCTGCGCCAGCACCACCAGTCGATCGCTCAGCTCGAACAGTTCCTCGAGTTCTTCGCTCAGCACCAATAGCGCGCAGCCGGCGTCGCGCAACTTGAGCAGCTCGCCGCGGATCTGCGCCGCGGCGCCGACGTCGACGCCCCAGGTCGGCTGGGCGACGATCAGCAGCTTCGGGTTGACGGAAATCTCGCGACCGACGATGAACTTCTGCAGGTTGCCGCCCGACAGGCTCTTGGCCGCCGCGCCCGGCCCGCCGGCCTTGACCTTGAAGCGCTCGATCAGATCGGCCGCGAGTTGCTGCACCTGGCCCGTGCGCAGCCAGCCGCCAGGACCAACCGCCTCGGTGCGCGTCAGCAGCGTGTTCTGCGCCAGGCTCATGGTCGGCACCGCGCCGCGGCCGAGCCGCTCCTCGGGCACGAAGTGCAGGCCCTGGCGGCGGCGGCGTCGCGGGGAGGCCTGCGCGATGTCGGTGCCGAACAGCTTGATCGAACCCGGCGGCGCGCGCCGGTCCTCGCCCGAGAGCGCGGCCATCAGCTCCTGCTGGCCGTTGCCGGAGACGCCGGCGATGCCGACGATCTCGCCGGCCCGGACCTCGAGGCCGATGTCGACCAGCGTGGTGCCGAAGGGGTCCTGCTTGGCCAGGCTGAGTCGCTCGACCGCCAGCACCTTGGCGCCGAGCCGGGCCTGGATGTGCTGCAGCTGCGGCGGCTCGGCGCCGATCATCAGCCGCGACAGGCTGGCGTTGCTTTCCTTGCCCGGGTCGACCTCGCCGGTGACCTTGCCGCCGCGCAGCACCGTGCAGTGGTGGCACAGCGCGCGGATCTCGTCGAGCTTGTGGCTGATGTAGAGGATCGAGCAGCCCTTGTCGGCCAGCTGGCGCAGCGTGACGAAGAGCTTCTGCACCGCCTGCGGCGTCAGCACCGAGGTCGGTTCGTCGAGGATCAGCAGCTTGGGGTCGGTCAGCAGCGCACGCACGATCTCCACGCGCTGGCGTTCGCCGACCGAGAGCGTGTGGACCGGGCGCAGCGGATCGACGTCGAGCCCGTACTCGTGCGAGACCCTGGCGATGCGCTCGCTGATCTCGGCCAGCGTGCCCGATTTGTCGAGCCCGAGCCAGACGTTCTCGGCTGCCGTCAGCGTGTCGAACAGCGAGAAATGCTGGTAGACCATGCTGATGCCCAGCGCCCGCGCCTCGTGCGGGCTCTTGACCTGCACCGGCTGCCCGTTCCAGTGGATCGTGCCCTCGTCGGGCTGCACCGCGCCGTAGATGATCTTCATCAGCGTGCTCTTGCCGGCACCGTTCTCGCCGAGCACCGCGTGGATCTGGCCCGGCGCCACCTGCAGGTTGATGCCGTCGTTGGCCTTGACGGCCGGGTACTGCTTGCTGATGTTGGCGAGTGCCAGGCGCGGGGTCATGAGGGTGGCTCCGGTTCAGGGCGCGATTGTCGTGCGCTCGAAGCGCGCTGTTCCCGCCACGTAGGCGGCGGCCAGGTGACGCTCGTCGGCGAGCGTCATCCAGGCAAAGAGCTTCTCGTGCAAGCCCCGGGCCAGCGCGAGGCGATTGGCATCGATCTCGGCGCGGGCCCAGTCCCAGACGCAGAGGTCGGCCATCAGCCCCGGCTCGAGGCGGCCGATCTCGTGGCCGAGGCCGAGTGCATCGGCGGCGCCGGCGGTGGCGCTGTGCAGCGCCTTCCAGGCCGACAGCCGCACGCCCTGCAGCGCCTGCACCTTGTAGGCCTCGGCCAGCGTGCGCAGCATCGACAGGCTGGTGCCACCGCCAACGTCGGTGGCCATCGTGACCTTCGCTCCCGCTGCCTCGAGTGCCTGCCAGCCGATCAGGCCGCTGCCGAGAAAGAGATTCGATGTCGGGCTGTGCGCGATCTGGGCACCGCTGGCGGCCAGCAGCGCGCGATCCTCGTCGTCGAGCCAGATGCCATGCGCGAGCACCGCGCGCTCGTTGAGCAGGCCGTGCCGGTGGTAGACGTCGAGGTAGCTGCGCGCCTGCGGAAACAGCTCGCGCACCCAGGCCACCTCGGCCCGGTTCTCCGCGACGTGGGTCTGCATGTAGAGACCCGGCACCTCGCACAGCAGGCGGCCTGCCATGTCCATCTGCGCCTCGCTGCTGGTCGGCGCGAAGCGCACCGTCATCGCGTAGGCCAGTCGGTCCTTGCCGTGCCAGCGCTCGATCAGTTCGAGGCTGTCGCGCTCGGCGCTTTCGACCGTATCGGCGAGCCACTCGGGCACATGGCGGTCCATCAGGCACTTGCCGGCGATCAGGCGCATGCCGCGGGCGTTGGCGCTGGTGAACAGCGCCTCGCAGCTCTGCTTGTGCACGGTCGGGAACACCACCGCCGCCGTCGTGCCATGGGCCAGCAGCGCATCACAGAAGCGCTCGGCGCCGGCCCGCGCCACCTGGGGATCGGCATGGCGGCGCTCGGCCGGGAAGGTGTAGGTCTCGAGCCAGTCGAGCAGCTCGGTGCCGTAGCTCGCGATCACGTCGAGCTGTGGGCTGTGGACATGGGTGTCGATGAAGCCGGGCAGGATCAGGCGACCACGCTGGTCGATGCGGCGGTAACTGGCGTCGGGCTCGCTGACCGATGCATCGAGCACGCCGGCGATGCGGCCATGCTCGTCGACCAGCAGCCAGTGATCGGGCCGCCACCGAACGCCGGGGACTGCGTCGGGCGGACCGAAGCCGGGATCGGTGCTGAAGTCGAGCAGGTCGCCGCGCAGCGCGATGCGGTTCATGAGTCGGTGAATCAGTTGGAGCCGTTTGGCAAGCTTCGCGCCAGCTCGCGCACCTGCTCGCGCAGCCAGCGCACCGCGGCCGACTGGTGCTTGAGTTCGTGCCAGAGCTGGTAGTAGACCAGCGCCGGGAAGGCAACCGGGCAGCGAACGATGCGCACCGCGAACTGGTCGACATAGCGGCTGCAGAACAGGCGCCCGGTGGTGAGCACCAGCTGCGTGCGCGCCACCATCAGCGGCACCAGCCCGAAGTGCGGGCTGCGCACCGCGATGCGACGTTGCAGACCCTGCAGCGCGAGGTGCTCGTCGATCACGCCGAGCGCGCCGGCGTGCAGGCCGGTCGGCGCCACGTGATCGCTCTGCAGGTAGCGCTCGGCGGTCCAGCCGCGCGGGTTCTTCACGGCCGGGTGGTCGGCCGCGACCAGGCAAACGACCTCGTCGGCCAGCAGCCGGCCCAGGTGCAGCTCGGCCGGCGGCTGCAGCCAGTTGCCGATCACGAGGTCGACCTCGCCGCGCGCCAGGCCCTGGCGATAGTCGAACTCGCGCGACAGCGGCAGGATCTCGATCGTGACGTTGGGGGCCAGCGCCCGCACCCGCGCCACCAACTCGGGCAGGAACAGCGGATCGAGGTAGTCGCTGGCGGCGATGCGAAAGACCTGCCGGCTGGCGGCCGGCTCGAAGCCGCGGCTCCTGGTGCCGCTGCCGAACAGCGTTTGCGCCTGCTGCAGCAGCTCGGCGGCCGGCGCCAGCAGCTCGAGCGCCACCGGCGTCGGCGCCAGGCCGTTACCCGAGCGCACCAGCAGCGGATCACCGGTGAGCTCGCGCAGCCGCCTGAGCTGGGCGCTCAGCGCCGGCTGGCTGCTGCCGAGCTTGAGCGCGGCGCGCGAGACATTGCGTTCGGTGATCACGGTGTGGAGCACGCGGATGAGGTAGATCTCAATCTTGTCGAAGTCGGCTCGTTGCGCCATGCGCTACTCCGCATATCGGATATCCATGCAATCGTATACACAGAGCGCGATCACGGAGTACCTTTAGGGTATGTCCCTGAGCACCGACACGCGCCCGATCCGCTTCTTCCACCGCGGCCAGATCGCCGAGGTCGAGGGCGCGGCGACCACTCGCAGCCTGCTCGACTGGCTGCGCGTCGATGCACGCTGCACCGGCACCAAGGAAGGCTGCAACGAGGGCGACTGCGGCGCCTGCACGGTGATCGTCGCCGAGCTGGCGGAGCGCGCGACGGCGGCGCCGGGCACCCTCGTCGGCGGCCTGAGCATCCGCACCGTCAATGCCTGCCTGCAGTTTTTGCCCACGCTCGATGGCAAGGCGGTGCTGACGGTCGAAGACCTCAAGACCATCGCCGGCGGCGCGCTGCATCCGGTGCAGCAGGCGCTGGTCGACTGCCACGGCTCGCAATGCGGCTTCTGCACGCCGGGCTTCACGACCAGCCTCACTGCCTGCTACGAGCGCCATTGCGAGGCAGGCACGACGCCGAGCCGCCAGCAGCTGGCCGACGAGCTCAGCGGCAACCTGTGCCGCTGCACCGGCTACCGGCCGATCCTTGATGCCGGGCAGCGGATGTTCGAGTTGCCGACGGCTCGGCTCGATACCGCGCCGATCGTGGCCGCGCTGAAGACACTGAGCGAGCAGCCGCCGCTGCACTACGCGGCCGATGGACAGCAGTTCTTCGCGCCGCGCAGCCTCGACGAACTCGCGACTCGCTTCGCCGCCGAGCCGCAAGCCAGGCTGGTGGCCGGCATGACCGACATGGGCCTGTGGGTGACCAAGCAGTTTCGCGAACTGCCGCTGCTGATCTCGACCACCGAGGTCGACGAGCTGCGGCGCATCGAGGACGGGGATGGCGTGCTGCGCATCGGCGCCGCCACCCCGCTCGAGGATGCCTGGCGCGCGATCGCGGCACGCTGGCCGGCGCTCGAGGAGATGGGCCTGCGCTTCGCCTCGCTGCCGGTGCGCCATGCCGGCACGATGGGCGGCAACGTCGCCAACGGCTCGCCGATCGGCGACAGCGCGCCGGCGCTGATGGCGCTCGATGCGGCGTTGGTGTTGCGGCGGGGCGAGCGCGTGCGACGGCTGGCGCTCGACGGTTTCTATCTCGACTACATGAAGAACGCGCTGGAGCCGGGCGAGTTCGTACAGGCCATCGAGATTCCGCACGGCGACGCGGCGACCACGGTGCGCGGCTACAAGCTCAGCAAGCGCTACGACTGCGACATCTCGGGCTTGTGCGCCGGCTTCGCGCTCAGGCTCGATGCGCAAGGCTCGGTCGCTCATGTGCGCCTGGCCTTCGGCGGCATGGCGGCGACGGTCAGGCGTGCGCGCAGTGCCGAGGCGGCGCTGCCCGGCCAGCCCTGGACCGAGGCCACGCTGGAGGCCGCCGTCACCGCACTGGCCGCCGACTTCAAGCCGCTGACCGACCTGCGCGCCTCCAGCGGCTACCGCCAGCGCACCGCGGCCAACCTGCTGCGGCGGCTGTGGCTGGAGACGCGGGTCGAGGCGCCGCTGCCGGCTGCGGCCATCAGCGTCTGGCACCGGGCCGCGGCGTAGGGGGCGGCAGATGAACAGCAGCACCGACGCCTTCATCCGCCAGCTCGCCGCGACCGCGGGCGAGGTCGGCAAGGCGCTGCCGCACGAATCGGCCGCGCTGCACGTGGCCGGCGAGGCGAGCTACATCGACGACCTGCCCGAGCTGGCCGGCACGCTGCACGCGGCGCTCGGCCTGTCGCCGCTGGCACATGGCCGACTGCTGGGCATCGATCTCGAAGCCCTGCGCGCGCTGCCCGGCGTGGTGGCGGTGTTCAGCGCGGCCGACATCCCCGGCCCCAACGATTGCGGGCCGATCGTCCACGACGACCCGATCCTGGCCGAGGGCGAGGTGCACTACCTGGGCCAGCCGGTGTTCGCGGTGATCGCGGCCGATCGCGATGTCGCGCGCCGGGTCGCTGCGCGCGCCAAGGAGTTCCTGCGCATCGAGCCCTTGCCGGCCGTGCTGACGGCGCGCGAAGCGCACGCACAGGGCCGCTACGTGCTGCCACCGGCGCACCTCACGCGCGAGCAGTCGCCCGGCGCCACGCGCGCCGCGATCGTCTCGGCGCCGCACCGGCTGCAAGGCAGCCTGAGCGTCGGCGGCCAGGAGCAGTTCTACCTGGAAGGCCAGATCTCCTACGCGGTGCCGCTCGAAGGCGGCGCGCTGCGCGTGCATTGCTCGACCCAGCATCCGAGCGAGATGCAGCACGCGGTGGCGCACGCGCTGCTGTTGCCGGCCAACGCGGTGCAGGTGGAATGCCGGCGCATGGGCGGCGGCTTCGGTGGCAAGGAGAGCCAGTCGGCGCTGTTCGCCTGCGTCGCCGCACTCGCCGCGAGCAAGCTGCGGCGGCCGGTGAAGCTGCGCGCCGATCGCGACGACGACTTCATGATCACCGGCCGCCGCCACGGCTTCGAGTACGACTGGGAACTGGGCTTCGACGACGCCGGCCGCATCCTCGGCGTCGAGATCGACCTGATCTCCAACGCCGGCTTCAGCGCCGACCTGTCGGGCCCGGTGATGACGCGCGCGCTGTGCCACTTCGACAACGCCTACTGGCTGCCGAACGTGTCGATGCACGGCTACTCGGCGCGCACCAACACGCAGAGCAACACCGCCTTCCGCGGCTTCGGCGGGCCGCAGGGCGCGATCGCGATCGAGTGCATCCTCGAGGCGGTGGCGCGGGCGCTGGGCAAGGATCCGCTCGAAGTTCGGCGGGCCAACTTCTACGGCGTCGGTGAACGCGATCTCACGCCCTACGGCCAGCGCGTCGAGGACAACATCGCAGCACCCATGGTCGACGAACTGGTCGCGCAGAGCGGCTACGCGGCGCGGCGCGGCGAGATCGCGGCGTGGAACGCGCAGAGCCCGGTGCTCAAGCGCGGCCTGGCGCTGTCGCCGGTCAAGTTCGGCATCTCGTTCAACGTCAAGCATTTCAACCAGGCCGGCGCGCTGGTCCACATCTACACCGACGGCTCGGTGCTGGTCAACCATGGCGGCACCGAGATGGGCCAGGGTCTCAACACCAAGGTCGCGCAGGTAGTGGCGCACGAACTCGGCCTGCCGCTGGCGCGGGTGCGCTGCACGGCGACCGACACGACCAAGGTCGCCAACACCTCGGCGACCGCGGCCTCGACCGGCGCCGACCTCAACGGCAAGGCGGCGCAGGACGCGGCGCGCCAGCTGCGCGAGCGGCTCGCGGCCTTCGTCGCGCAGCGCGCGGGCGGTATCGATGCCGCCGCGATCCGCTTCGCCGACTCGCAGGTGCTGCTGCCCGACGGCACTCCCCTGCCCTTCGACACCGTCGTCGCCGACGCCTACGCCGAGCGCGTGCAACTCTGGAGCGACGGCTTCTACGCCACGCCCGGCCTGCACTGGAACCGCGAGACGCTACAGGGCAAGCCCTTCCACTACTTCGCCTACGGCGCCGCGGTCAGCGAGGTCGTCGTCGACACGCTCAGCGGCGAGTACCGGCTGCTGCGCGCCGACCTGCTGCACGACGTGGGCCGCTCGCTGAATCCGGCGATCGACATCGGCCAGGTCGAGGGCGCCTTCATCCAGGGCATGGGCTGGCTGACGATGGAGGAGCTGGTCTGGCATCCGCAGAGCGGTGCGCTGCTGACGCATGCGCCCAGCACCTACAAGATCCCGACCGCCAACGACGCGCCGCCGATCTTCAACACGCGGCTGTTCGAGGGCGAGAACCCGGCCGACAGCATCCATCGCAGCAAGGCGGTCGGCGAGCCGCCGCTGCTGCTGGCCTTCTCGGTGTGGCTGGCGATCCGCGATGCGATCTCGGCCGCGGGCGACCATCGCGTCGATCCGCCGCTGCGTGCGCCGGCGACGCCGGAAGCGGTGCTGGACGCCATCGAAGTGGTGATGCGATGAGCGCGGCGCTGCTCGCCACCGCCACCCGCTGGCTCGCCGAGGGCCGCGCGGCGCAGGTGGTGCTGGTGCTGAGCAGTCGCGGCTCGGTGCCACGCGAAGCAGGCACCCGCATGCTGGTCGGCCCCGACGCGGTGGCCGGCACCATCGGCGGCGGACACCTGGAGCACCAGGCCATCGCGCTGGCGCGCGAGCGGCTCCAGCGCAACGCGGTGCAGCCGCTGGAACAACCCATCGCGCTCGGCCCCACGCTCGGCCAATGCTGTGGCGGCACGCTGGTGCTGCGCTACGGCGCGCTCGACGCGGAGGCCCTGGCCGCCTGGCCGCGCGCGCTGCCGCGCTTCGAGTTGCAGCTGTTCGGTGCCGGCCACGTGGGCCGCGCGGTCGCGCACCTGCTCGAAGGCTTCGACTGCCGCGTGCAATGGATCGACGAGCGCGAGGCCGAGTTTCCGGACCAGCCCTCGCCGCCTCACGTCGTGCGGGTCTGCGTCGACGCCCCCGAGGCCGAGGTGCGGCTGGCGGCCCCTGGCACCTGCTTCCTGATCCTCACGCATCAGCACGAACTGGACCTGCGCATCTGCGAGGCGGTGCTGCGGCGTGGCGACTTCCGCTTCTGCGGGCTGATTGGCTCCGCCACCAAGCGCGCGCGCTTCATTCACCACTTCGAACGGCGCGGCGTGGTGGCCGAGGCCGTCGCGCGCCTCGTCTGCCCGATCGGCATCACGGGCATCGAGGGCAAGGAGCCCGAGGTGCTGGCGGTCGCGGTGGTGGCGCAACTGTTGCAACAGTGCCCGCCGCGATGAGCCGCCTGCCGTTTCCCGTGTCGGCAGCGACGCTGCACGCCTCGCCCGACGCCAGCTTCGACGAGCCCTTCGGCATGCTGGCCGCCTGCCACGGCCGCGTGCAACGCTCGTGCGCGCTGCTGGCGCGGCTGGTCGAGCACCTGCTGCAGTTGCAGCAACAGCCGGTCGATGCGATGGCGGCCGACGCGGCACGCGACGTGCTGCGCTACTTCGATCTCGCCGCGCCGGCCCATCACCTGGACGAGGAGCGCCATGTCTTCCCGCGCGTCGAGGCCGGCGGCGATGCCGAGCTCGCGGCGCTCGTCGGCCGTCTGCACACCGAACACCGCCTGCTCGACGCGCAGTGGCGCGGCCTGCATGCGCTGCTGCAGCCGGTGGCGAGCGGCGGCTTCGACGCCACCACGCTGCCGGCGCTACAGATCGCGGCCCGCGATTTCATCGCCCTCAACGAATCCCATCTCGCACTCGAGGACCGGCTCGTGCTGCCGGCCGCCGATGCGCTCGCCAGCGCCGCCGACCGCGCCGCGATGGGCGCCGAGATGGCGGCGCGGCGCGGGCTGCCAAGGCCCTAGCGCAGCAACCGGCACGCCTGCGCGCGTGCCGGGCTCCGTCATGCGAGCGGCGAACCGCGCGACCTGAACGCGCTCCGCTCGATCAGCCCCGCGAACCTGCCCAGCAGATAGGGGTCGTACTTGCCGCTGTTGGTCTCATGGAGGACCTCCATGATGGCAGCGTGATCCTTGGCGCGGTGGTAGGGGCGATCGGTCGCCATCGCGTCGTAGCTGTCGACGATGGAAATGATCCGCGCCAGCACCGGGATCGCCTCGCCTTTGAGGCCGCCCGGGTAGCCGTTGCCGTCGTAGCCCTCGTGATGGCGCAGCACCGCCTCGGCCACCACGGCCAGCGTCGCGTCGGGCACCACCGCCAGGATGTCGTGGCCGCGCTGCGGGTGCGTCTTCATCACCAGCAGTTCGTCGGACTCCAGTCGTCCCTGCTTGAGCAGCACGCGGTCGGGAATGCCGATCTTGCCGATGTCATGCAACTGGGCGGCCAGCCCCAGCGAGCACAGCGCCGCCGCGGGCAGGGCCACGGCGCGGCCCAGTTCCAGCGCCAGCGCGTGGGTGCGGTCGCAGTGCTCGCCGGTATCGGGGTCGCGCTCCAGCAGGGCACGCACCAGGGCCACCGTCTCCCTGGTGAGGTGCGGGAGGCTGGGGTCGTTGTCATCCATGAGCACTCCCGGATGGGGTGGAGGCTGGGTACGGATTCGCCGGCCTGCGCGGCCATTGTGTGGGCCAGCCATGGCGACGCCAAGCGCCCGTTCGGCGGTGGGCAAGCCCGCCTCGCCCGGCTCGCGTTCGACTACGCGCGCTCCAGCAGCACCGCCGCCGCCAGCACGATCGACGTCACCAGCCCGGCCAGCATCGGGGCGAGTGCCAGGCGCAGGTCGACGCCGCTCGCACCGCCGCCAGCAGCGGCAGCGCACGCGATCGCGACGACCAGGCCGGCGCCGGCACCGACCAGGCTCCAGCGGCCGAGGCGGCGCTCCTGCTCGCGCCGCGCCGCCAGCGCCTGCAGCGCGCCGGCAGCCGGCACGGCAGTCACCGCCGTCGCCGCCACGCGCCGCATCAGCGCCGCGACGAAGCCCTCGTCGGGGATGGCTTCGCCGGCGCCCGCGCGCAGCAGGGACTCGAGCCAGTCAGGTTCGTCGTCGTCGCGACCGCTCGCTGGTGGATGCGTGTTCATCGTCTAGCCTCCTCGGGTTGCCAGGCGGCCAGCCACTCGCGCAGCCGCGCCTTGGCGCGCGCCACCTGCGTCTTGAGCGTGCCGAGCGGGATGCCCAGCACCTGCGCCGCCTCCTCGTGGCTGAGGTCGAGCTGGAAGCAGTGCACGATCGCCAGCCGCTCGTGCTCGGGCAGGCGCGCGATGGCGCGCTCCACGTCGAGCCGCAGCGGCACGCCGGCAGACTGCTCGTCGATGGCGATCGGCTCGAGGCCGCCGCCTTCGGCTGCGCCGTCCAGCGATGCGGGCGCCGCGCCGCTGCCGCGCCGGTGCATCAGGTAGCGGGTGTAGGCGATGCGATGCAGCCAGGTCGACAGCCTCGCCTCGGCGCGAAACGCCGCCAGCCCGTGCCAGGCCTGCATGAAGACCTCCTGCGCCAGATCGTCGGCCAGCGCCGCGTCGCAATGCGTCAGGCGGCGCAGTTGCTGGCGCACGCGCGACTGGTGGCGGCGCACGAGCGTGGCAAAGGCAGCGGCATCGCCACGGCGGGCGTGCTCGACCAGCGCCGCTTCATCCTCGGGCTCGGCCACCACCGGCGTCACGACCGGCGCCTAGCGGCCGGCCTCGACGGCGCCGGGGGCGCGGTTGCGCTCGATGCGCAGCGCGATCAGTTGCGCAACGCCGATGCACACCAGCAGCGCGCCGATGCCCATCAGCCAGCCCAGCCCGAGCCACTTGAACATCACTGCCAGGCCGACGCCGACGCCGATCAGCGTGATGGCGCGGAACAGCGGCGACTCATGCGGCTTCTGCGGCGGATTCAGCAACTCCGGCGGCACCGGCTGGCCGCGGTCGGCGAGGTACTTGACGGTCTCGTAGAGCTTCTCGTTGCGGCGCTGGCGGTATTGCAGCGCGATCCAGACGATCAGCACCGGCATCAGGATTGCGACCGCGCCGGTCAGGATCGCGGTGATGGCAACGATGTCCTTGGAGGCAATGAAGGCGTCCATGCAGTGATTCCTCGTGGGCAGGGCGATGGCCGCGGCGGGTTGCCGTGGCGCTGGCGCCCGCAAGCTTGGATGCAGGCTGCTGCCATTCTGGATGCCGGCCCGCGCTGCCGGCCGCAGAACTCAGGTCAATTCGGCCCCGCGCTCGGCCAGCAGCGCGCGCAGCACCGAGCGGTGGCAGCGCGATTCGTCCTCGCAGTAGCAGCCGATCGAAAAGCTGGTCTGGCGCGACAGCGCGGCCAGCAGGTCCAGCGTGCGACCGGCCTCCGGTGCCGCCATCTCGGCGCGAAACCTGCGCCGGAACGCCTGCCAGTCCCGCTCGCTCGCCGCCTGCTGGCCCAGCTTCATCGTCTCGACGCTGGGGGCGAGGTTCGGGTACCAGAGGTCGTACCAGTCCTGGCGGGCGAACTCGCTCTTGGGCACGCCGCGCGGCGGCCGCCGCACGGTGCCGATGCGAAGCCCCTCGCCGGCGGCGCGCGGGGATCCCAGGCGAACGATTCGGATCGGCATCGGCGGCTCCAGCGACGAGAGCAGGGGCTTCGGCAGCGGCTGAAGCGAGGTTCCGCAGCGCTCGTGGCGAGCACTCCTTGGCCGGGCTCGCCAGCGCCATGGCTCGTCCGGCCCGGCAACGATAGCCGAGCCGGCACGAACGGCGCTGTGGAGCGCTCGACGCCGCGCTGCACGAGACGCGGAAAAGCTCATCAACCTCGGTGCAGCCGCCTGCGGGCGGGCGCTGCCGACGGCGCGCGCCCGCTCCCTGCGCAAGGCGTTCGCGCCACCGATCTCACTGCGTGGCGATCTGGCCGCGGATCTCGCCGCCCGGGTAGGCCGCGCTGTGCACGTTGAAGTACAGGTTGCCGGCCTTGAAGCTGCTCAACTGGCTTGGCGTCAGCACCGCGCCTGCAGCGGCACTCCAGCGGCCGCTGGCCGCGGGAGCCTCGCCGAAGTTGACGATGATCGGGCCGTTGACGCCAGTCGCCGCTTCGTGGATGTGCGCCATGGATCCCGTGAGGCCGCTGGTCTTGACGCCGGCGCTGATGGCCAGCGTGACCGGGTCGACGACGGCGATGCCGCGACCGGTCGCGGCCGATGCATTGGGCGGCACCTCGTTGGCCGCGCTCAGTTCGCCGCCGCCGATGATCGGACCCAGCTGGCCGCGGATCTCGCCAGCGGGAATGGCCGCGCTGTGCACGTTGAAGTAGTAGTTGCCGGCCTTGAGCGTCGCGTACTGCGCATCGCTGAGCGTCACGACGGTGCCCCACACACCACTGCCAGGGGTGGTCTCGGTCAAGGGAAAGACGATCGGCCCGCTGACGCCCGCGGCTCCTTCATGGATGTGCGCCACGGTACCGGCGACCCCGCTGGTGGTGACGCTGGCCGTCAGCGTCCTGGTGACCGGGTCGACCGCAACGAAGCCGCGGCCCGTGGCGCCACTCGCATTCGCCGGCACTTCTTCGGCGCCCTTCAGCGCCGAGCCGCGCACGTCGCGCCCGATCTGGCCGCGGATCTCGCCGGCCGGGAAGGCCACGCTGTGAACGTTGTAGTACATCGCCCCGGCGAGCAGGTCGGCGTACTGGGCATCGCTGAGCATGGTGTTCGCCGGCACCGCCCAGACCCCGCTGCCGGCCGCGGTTTCCGCCAGCGGAATGGTGATCGGCCCGTTGACGCCGGCCGCACCGGTGTGGATGTGCGCCACCGAGCCGGTGATGCCGACGGTGGTGACGCTGCCGGTGATGGCCTTCGTCACGGTGTCCACCGTGAGCACCGCAAACGCGACGCCGGTCGAGGACACGTTCGCGACCTCCTGCGCGCCGCACAGCGTGGCGTTGAAGCTGGTGGTGTTGACGATCGGCTGCGACGGGGCGAGGGGTTCGCCCCCGTAGTCGTCGTTGTCACTGCAAGCGGCAGCCACCACGACCAGGACGGTCGCCCACAGCGGCCGCACCAAGGACGAACGAGCGGGGAATGTGCGCATCACGGGCCTCCTGCTTTCGCTTCGCAGGCGGCCTGCATCCCGGTTCGCGACATCCGGATCGATGTCGCCCGGCGCCGGGATCGCACCGCCGCCTTCTTCTCGATAGCTCGCTTTGCGCGAGTCGTTGCTATCGCTTGTACCGATCGGGAGCGCGACTGCGGCAAGCCCGGAGCCGGAATGGCGAGACTGCGGAGTACGATCGATCGGTTGCTTGCGGGCCGCCGGATCGGTCCGTGCCCACCGTCGCATGCCGCCAATTGCTGCCCCTGGGCCTTCCGGGGATCTGCTGCTCAAGGTCACGCCGCCGCGGGTGCCGCGCGAACTGGTGCTTCGCTCGCGCCTGATGGCCGGCGACGTTCGCCTGCGCGAATGCCCGGTGCTGCTGCTGCAGGCGCCGGCCGGCTTCGGCAAGACCTCGCTGCTGGCCCAGTGGCGGCGCGAATACCTGGGCAGCGGCGACGTCGTCGCCTGGCTGTCGGCGCAGCAGCGCGACGACCCTTCGCGCCTGATCCAGAGCCTGGCGCTGGCGGTGCGGATGGGTGCGGCGCGGCCGACCTTCGGTCACACCCTGCTCGATTCGGTCACCACGCCGGACGGACTCGAGGGCATCACCGCGTGGCTGGCCGAGGTGGCCCAGAGCGCGCTGAGCCTGGTGCTGATCGTCGACGAGGCCGACCGGCTGCCGCCGGCCTCGCGCGAGGCCCTCGCCTACCTGCTGCGCAATGCGCCGCCCAACCTGCGCGCGGTGGTCGCGGCGCGGGCCGACTGCGACCTCGGCTTCGGCGACCTGATCGCCTATGGCCAGTGCCTGGTGCTGGGCCAGGCCGCGCTGCGCTTCACGCTCGAGGAAACGCTGAGCCTGGTCCAGGCCCGGCTCGGCGCGCGCGCCGACGCCGACACCGCCGCGCGCCTGCACGAACTGGCCGAGGGCTGGCCGCTGGGAGTGCAACTGGCCCTGTCGGCGATCTCGGCCAGCGCCGATCCGCAGGCCGAGGTGCTGACGATGACGGCGCCGCGCGGCGGGCTGCGCGAGCATTTCGTCGGGCTGATGCTCGCCAACCTGGAGGCGCTCGATCTGGCGTTCCTGACCCGGATCGCGCTGCTCGACAACCTGCACCCCGAGTTGTGCCGGATGCTGACCGGCGACGACGACGCCTCGCGGCGCCTGGAGCGCATCAGTCGCGAGACCCCAGTCTTCGTTGCCGCCGAGCACGGCGACTGGCTGCGCATGCACACGCTGGCGCGCGACGCATTGCGCCAGCGCGCCGAGATGCTGCCGCTGACCGAGCGCAACGGCCTGCACGCGCGCGCCTCGTCCTGGCTGGCCGAGCGCGGCCTGCTCGAGGAGGCCGCCGGCCACGCGCTGCTGGCCGGCGAGCACGATCGCGCCTACGACCTGGCCGAGCGCAGCCTCTACGAATCCATCATGGTGCGCGGGCGCCAGGGCGCGGTCATCGCCTGGCTCGACCGCTTGCCCGAGGCCGAGCTCGACCGCCGGCCGCGCCTGCTGCTGGCGGCCGCGTGGTCGCTGGCGCTGAGCGAGCGCCACGAGGAGGCCGGACGGCTGGTCGCGCGCATCCTGGCCGGCCCCGAGGTCGATGCGGCGCTGCGTTGCGAGTGCGCGCTGATCCTCGGCGGTGCCGCGGTCTTCGCCGACCAGCCGGACCGCTTTGCCGACCTGCACGATCCCTGGGCCGAGTCGCCGCCGCTGCGCGATCCGCTGCTGCTCTTCGTGCATGCCAACCGCACCGCCTTTCGCACGCTGCTCGAGGGCGACCCGGCGCTGGCGCGACTGCGCCAGCAGCAGGCGCCGCGCGGCGACTTCGGGCGTGCCTTGGAGTACGTGGACCGCTGGGGCGAGTTCATCGTCGGCCTGAGCTATGTCTGGGAGGGCCAGGTGCTGCTCGCCGAGAGCCTGCTGCGTCCGACCCTGGCCCGCGCCGATGCCGACCTGGGCCGGCGCAGCGCCTTTTCCTGCATGCTGGCCGCGCTGCTGGCGGCCGCGGTGTGGGAGCTCGACCGCCCGGCCGATGCCGCGGCCTTGCTGGCCAACCGCCTCGATGTGCTCGAGCGCAACGGCCTGCCGGAGACCGTGCTGCTGGCCTATCGCACGCTGGCGCGCGCCGCGATGGCCGAGGGCGCCGAGCACCGGGCGCTGGAACTGCTCGCCGGCATGCACGCGGTCGGCGTCGCGCGCGGGCTGCCGCGGCTGTGCCTGGCCAGCCTCGGCGACCAGGTGCGGATGCACGCGCGACGCTATCGCGCCGACAGCTGCCGCCGCAGTTGCGAGCAGATCGACGCGCTGATGGCCGACCCGGCCACGCCGCGGGGCCGGCTGTGGCGGCGCCATGCCGATCTGCTGAGCGAGCTGGCCCATGGCTACGCGGCCATTGCCGCCCAGGACTGGCGCCAGGCCATCGAGCCGCTGGCGCGCGCCGAGGCGCTGGTGCTGGAACTGGGCCAGACCCGGCTCCACATCGAGATCCTCGGCCTGCGCGCCTTCGCGCTCGACCGCTGCGGCGAACGATCGCAGGCGTTGCTGCGCGAGGCGGTCGACCTGGCCGACACCTACGGGCTGCGGCGGGTCTTCGCCGACGCTCACCCCGACCTCGGCCAATGGGTGCTCGACGCCGCGCCCGCCGGAGCCGGGCGGCCGACGCCGGCCGCCGCGCCGGTGCGACCGGATGCCGAACGCGACGGCGGCCGGCCGCGCTCGACGCCCAGCATGGCGCTCACGCCCAAGGAGCGCGAGGTGCTGGAACTGCTGGCGCGCAGCCTCTCCAACAAGGAGATCGGCCGCGCGATGCAGGTCGGGGAGGAGACGATCAAGTGGCACATGAAGAACCTCTTCGCCAAGCTTGACGCCGGCACCCGCAAGCAGGTCGTGCAGCGCGCGCGCATCCTCGGCCTGCTCAGCGAGGAGGGCTGAGCGGCACCCCTCCCCCCTCTGCGATGGGGGGGAGAAGGCGCAGCGGGCTGCTTAATCTCCGTTTCCAGAGCCCGTCGTCCCTGCAACGGCGGCTTCCTGCCTCGCGGCCACCACCGCGCAACGCAGAACCCGGAGAACAGCGCATGGATCCACTCAACACTGCAAACCCGCCGGCGGCGACCGTTGCCCCCGTCGTGCTCAAGCACTCGATCAAGGTCGAGCCGCTGACCTGCACGATCGGCGCCGAACTCTCCAACGTGAACCTCGGCGTCGCCTCGCGCGACCCGGCCCTGGTGGCCGAGATCCGCGCGCTGCTGCTGAAGCACCGGGTGCTGTTCTTCCGCGACCAGCACATCACGCGCGCCGAGCACGTGGCCTTCGCGCGCCATTTCGGCGAGCTCGAGGACCATCCGGTGGCCGGCAGCGACCCGGAGAACCCGGGCCTGGTGCGCATCTACAAGTCGCCCGAGCAGCCCGCCGATCGCTACGAGAACGCCTGGCACACCGACGCCACCTGGCGCGAGAAGCCGCCCTTCGGCTGCGTGCTGCGCTGCATCGAGTGCCCGCCGGTCGGCGGCGACACGATGTGGGTCAACATGGTCGAGGCCTATGCCCGCCTGCCCGAGCACATCAAGGCCCAGATCGCCGGCCTGCGCGCGCGCCACAGCATCGAGGCCAGCTTCGGCGCCGCGATGCCGATCGAGAAGCGGCTCGCGCTCAAGGCCCAGTTCCCGGACGCCGAGCACCCGGTGGTGCGCACCCATCCGGAGACCGGCGAGAAGGTCCTGTTTGTCAACGCCTTCACGACCCATTTCACGAACTTCCACACGCCGGAGAACGTGCGCTTCGGCCAGGACCACACGGCCGGCTCGGCGCAGCTGCTGCAGTACCTGATCAGCCAGGCCCACATCCCCGAGTACCAGGTGCGCTGGCGCTGGCAGCCCGACAGCATGGCGATGTGGGACAACCGCTCGACCCAGCACTACGCGGTGATGGACTACCCGCCCTGCCATCGAAAGATGGAACGCGCCGGAATCATCGGCGACGCCCCGTACTGAAACCGGCTCCACGCCCTTGCGTCGCCGTGTCGACGCGCCACCGAATACCGCAAGCGAAGGACAGCAAATGAATTTTCTCGACGGCTCCCTGTTCCCTGAAAACCAGGACAAGCTGGTCATCACCGCCGCCCCCTACGGACCCGAGTGGATCCCGTCGGACTTCCCGCAGGACATCCCGGTCACGATGGAAGAGCAGGTGCAGAAGGCGGTCGACTGCTACAACGCCGGCGCCACCGTGCTGCACCTGCATGTGCGCGAGCTCGACGGCCGTGGCAGCAAGCGCCTGTCGATGTTCAACGAGCTGATCGCCGGCGTGCGCAAGGCCGTGCCCGAGATGATCATCCAGGTCGGCGGCTCGATCTCCTTCGCCCCCGAGAGCGACGGCGCGGCCGCCAAATGGCTGTCCGACGACACCCGCCACATGCTGGCCGAGCTGGACCCGAAGCCGGACCAGGTGACGGTGACCGTCAACACCACGCAGATGAACGTCCTCGAGCAGATGGACGTCAAGGACACCGCCGGCACCTCGCTGGCCGAGATCGATGGCGCCCGCGCCTACTCGAACATGATCGTGCCCTCGACGCCGAGCTTCTTCGAGGAGCACGTGCAGCGCCTCACGAAGGCCGGCATCCAGAGCGCCTTCCAGTTCTACAACGTCAACAGCTACGAGACGGTCGAGCGCCTGATCCGCCGCGGCCTCTACAAGGGCCCGCTGGTGTGCAACTGGGTGGCGATCGGCGGCGGCATGGACCAGCCGACGATCTACAGCCTGGCCAACTTCCTGCGCGCCATCCCCGACGGCTCGATGCTGACCGTCGAGAGCAGCATGCTCAACACGCTGCCGATCAACATGATGGGTATTGCGATGGGCCTGCACGTGCGCTGCGGCATCGAGGACAACCTCTGGAACCAGACGCGCACCGCCAAGATGACGACGGTGCAGCAGATCGAGCAGTTGGTGCGCATCTCGCGCGAGTTCGGCCGCGAGATCGCCACGGCCAAGGAAGCCCGCGAGATCTGCAAGATCGGCGTCTTCTACGACACCGTCGAAGAGACCCTGGCCGCCAACGGCTTCGCGCCCAATCCCAAGGGACGGCAGCAGGGCTATCTGCGCAAGGCGGCCTGAGCGGTGTCATCGACGGACCGTCGCGGGAGCCCGATCGGTGTGGCCAACGCCGCGCGACCGGAACCACCGCCGATGAACACGCCGATCGAAGCCACCGTGCTGATCGTCCCCGGGCTGCGCGACCATGTGGCGCAGCACTGGCAGACCCTGCTCGCCGCGCGCCTGCCGCGCGTGCGCAGCGTGGCACCGATGGGCCGGGTGGACCTGAACTGCGCCGCGCGCGTGGCGGCGATCGAGCGCGAGGCGCAGGCCATCGAGGGCCCGCTGATCCTCGTCGCCCACAGCGGCGGCGTGATCACGCTGCTGCACTGGGCACGCCAGACCCGGCGCGCGGTGCACGGTGCGCTGCTCGCGACCCCGCCCGACTTCGATGTCGAGATGCCGGCCGGCTACCCGAGCCTCGACGAGCTGCGCCGCGCCGGCTGGCTGCCGGTGCCACGCGACCCGCTGCCCTTCCCGAGCATCGTCGCGGCCAGCCGTAACGACCCGCTGGCGCGCTTCGGTAGCGTCGCCGAACTGGCGTTCTGCTGGGGCAGTCGCCTGGTCGACCTCGGCGAGGTCGGTCACCTGAACCCGGCCTCCGGTTACGGCGAATGGCCACGCGCCGAGAGCCTGATCGACGAACTCGCGGCCGCGCGCTGAAGCGCTCGCTGCCGCAACTACTGAACATTGGAGACAGACATGGCACAAGTCATCCGCGTACACGAGATCGGCGGCCCCGAGGTGATGCGACTGGAGCAGGTCGAGGTCGGTGACCCCGGCCCCGGCCAGGCACGCGTGCGCCACAGCTTCGTCGCGGTGAACTTCATCGACATCTACTTCCGCACCGGGCGCTACCCGATGCCGCTGCCCAATGGGCTCGGCTCGGACGCGGTCGGCGTGGTCGAGGCGGTCGGTGCCGGCGTCGTCGACATCAAGGTCGGCGACCGCGTCGGCTACCTGCTCGGCCCGCAGGGCGCGTACTCGGACGTGCGCCTGATGCCGGCCGAGGTGCTGATCCCGCTGCCCGATGGCATCTCGGACCGCAGCGCCTCGGCGCTGATGATGAAGGGCATGACGGCGCAGTACCTGTTCCGTCAGGTCTACCCGCTCAAGGGCGGCGAGACCATCCTGTACCACGCCGCCGCCGGCGGCGTCGGCCTCGTCGCCTGCCAGTGGGCGCGCGCACTCGGCGTGACGATGATCGGCACCGTCAGCACCGACGAGAAGGCCGAGGTTGCAAAGGCCCATGGCTGCGCGCACGTGATCGTGACGTCGCGCGAGAACATCGCCGAGCGGGTGCGCGAGATCACCGACGGCAAGGGCGTGCCGGTGGTCTACGACTCGGTCGGCAAGGACACGCTGATGGCCTCGCTCGACAGCCTGCAGCCGCGCGGCACGCTGGTCAGCAACGGCACCAGCTCGGGCCCGGTGGTGGTCGACACCACGCTGCTCGCGGTCAAGGGCTCGATCTGGCTGACCCGGCCGGCGATGATCCACTACGCGACCCCGCGCTCGCAGATGCTGGCGATGGCCGACGAGCTCTTCGGCCTGGTGCTGGCCGGCAAGATCCGCGGCGAGCCCAAGCAGGTCTACGCCCTGCACGAGGCGGCCGAGGCGCACCGCGCGCTCGAGTCGCGCCGCACCACCGGCGCCACGGTGCTGGTGCCCTGAGAGCAGCGAGCCCGCCATGCAACTGCCCGCCTCTGACGCCTCACGCACCGGCGCCGACGACTACCTGTTCGGCCGCCGCCAAGCCTGGTTCGCCTTCGCGATGACGATCAGCCTGATGGTGGTCGACTATGTCGACCGTCAGGTCATCGTCTCGCTGTTCCCCTATCTGAAGGCCGAGTGGGCGCTGTCCGACAAGCAGCTCGGTGCGCTGGTCTCGGTGGTCTCGCTGACGGTGGCGCTCGGCGCGCTGCCGATCGCGCTGTTCGCCGACCGCGCCGGGCGCGTGCGCACCATCGTCGTGATGGCCACCGCCTGGAGCCTGGCGACGATCTCCTGCATGTTCACCCGCAGCTACGGCCAGCTGGTGGCGGCGCGCGCGATGGTCGGCCTCGGCGAGGCGGGCTACGGCTCGGTCGGCGCGGCGCTGATCGCGAGCCATTTCCCGGCCCGCATGCGCGGCGCCCTGCTGGCCGCCTTTTTTGCCTCGGCCTCGATCGGCTCGGTGCTCGGCGTAATGCTTGGCGGCCTGATCGCGGCGCGCTGGGGCTGGCAGGCCGCCTTTGGCGTGGTCGGCGTGCCGGGCCTGCTGCTGGCGCTGCTCTACCTGAAGGTGCGCGACTACCGCACCGTCGAGCTGACGCCGCGCCTGGACCGTGCAACCAGCTCGCCGGGCGGCGTCGCGCGCCACATCGTGCGGGCGCTATCGCGCTCGCGCACGATGCTGTGGGTCTGCATCGGCGGCGCGGCGCAGCTGATCGTCGTCTCGGCGGTCTGGTCCTGGCTGCCGAGCTTCCTCAACCGCGTGCACGGCATGGCGCCCGATCAGGCGGCCCTCAAGGCGGCCCTGGTGGTGCTGCTCGGCGCGATCGGCAGCGTGGTCTGGGGTGCGCTGGTCGACCGCGCCGGTCGCCGCCGCCCGCGGCTGAAGCTGCTGGTGCTGGCCGCGCTGTGCCTGCTCGCGCTGCTGGTGCTGGTGGCAGCCTTTGGCGCCTCCCTCCTCGGCCTGGCGCCCGGCGCCGCCACGCAGTTCGCCCTGATCGGCCTCGGCGGCTTCCTGATGACCTGCAGCGTCGGCCCGGTGTCGGCGATCGTGATCGACGTCGTCCACCCCGGTGTGCGCGCCACCGGCGCCGCGGTACTGGCCCTGTTCCAGAACCTGTTCGGCCTGGCCGCCGGCCCCCTGCTCGCCGGCATCCTCTCCGACGCGCTCGGCCTGCAGTCGGCGCTGGCGCTGATGCCGCTGTTCGGCCTGCTGGCGGCGCTGGCCTTCCTGGTCGCCGCGCGCAGCTACGAACACGATCTGCAGCGCGCCGGCGAACCGCTGGCGGGCGACGACGTCGTCGCCCCTGCGCAGCGCGAGGCCCACGCCTGAAGCGCTTTCCCCTGACACCGACCCGAACCCGACCCCAACATGAACGGACAGATGATGCAGCAACCGCTGCTGGTCTCGATGCTGCTCCGGCACGCCGAGCGGCACCACGGCGAGCAGGAGATCGTCTCGCGCCGCGTCGAAGGCGACGTGCATCGCTGCACCTATCGCGAACTGGCGCAGCGCTCGCGCCGCCTGGCCGCGGCGCTGGCCGCGCGCGGAGTGGGCTTCGGCGACCGCGTTGCGACGCTGGCCTGGAACGGCTACCGCCACATGGAGCTGTACTACGCCGTCTCCGGCTCGGGCGCGGTGCTGCACACGTTGAACCCGCGCCTGCATCCCGACCAGGTCGTGTGGATCGCCGACCATGCCGAGGACCAGGTGCTGTTCTTCGACCTCAGCTTCCTGCCGCTGGTCGAGGCCATCGCGTCGCGCGTCAAGACCATCAAGGCCTTCGTGGCGATGACCGACCGTGCCCACATGCCCGCCCTGTCGACGGTGCCGGGGCTGCTGTGCTACGAGGAGCTGGTCGAGGCCCAGGCCGACGACTTCGCCTGGCCCGCCTTCGACGAAGACAGCGCCTCTTCGCTCTGCTACACCTCGGGCACCACCGGCAACCCCAAGGGCGCGCTCTACAGCCACCGCTCGACGCTGCTGCACAGCTATGCCGCGGCGCTGCCCGACTCGCTGAACTGCTCGGCGCGCGACGTGATCCTGCCGGTCGTGCCGATGTTCCACGTCAACGCCTGGGGCCTGCCCTACGTGGCGTGCATGGTCGGCGCCAAGCTGGTCTTCCCGGGCCCGTGGCTGGACGGCAGGTCGCTGCACGATCTCTTCGAGAGCGAGGGCGTGACGATGTCGGCCGGCGTGCCGACCGTCTGGCAGGGACTGCTCGCGCATGTCGAGGCCAACGGCCTGGGCTTCTCGACGATGCGCCGCACCGTGATCGGCGGCTCGGCCTGCCCGACGACGATGATGCGCACCTTCCAGGATCGCTTCGGGGTCCAGGTGCTGCATGCCTGGGGCATGACCGAGATGAGCCCGGTGGGCACCGTCTGCACGCTCAAGGCCAACCAGCTCAGGCTCGACGCCGAGCAGCGGATCGCGGTGCAGGCCAAGCAGGGCCGGGCGGTGTTCGGCGTCGACATGAAGATCGTCGACGACGAGGGCCATGAGCTGCCGCACGACGGCAAGGCCGCCGGCGAACTGCTGGTGCGCGGGCCCTGGATCATCGCCAACTACTTCAAGGGCGAG
Source organism: Rivibacter subsaxonicus (assembly GCF_004217215.1). GTDB lineage: Bacteria > Pseudomonadota > Gammaproteobacteria > Burkholderiales > Burkholderiaceae_C > Rivibacter > Rivibacter subsaxonicus. The sequence continues at coordinate 516,233 of NZ_SHKP01000004.1, read as the reverse complement.
GGCGGCGACCCGCTGGTCTGCAACGACGGCCAGGGCTGGTTCCCGACCGGCGACGTCTCGACCATCGATGGCGACGGCTTCATGCAGATCACCGACCGCAGCAAGGACGTGATCAAGTCCGGCGGCGAGTGGATCGGCTCGATCGACCTCGAGAACATCGCGATGGCCCATCCGGCAGTGGCGATGGCGGCCTGCATCGCCGCCAGCCACCCGAAGTGGGACGAGCGGCCGCTGCTGGTCGTGGTGAAGAAGCCCGGCGCCAAGCTGACGCGCGAGGAACTGCTGGCCTTCTTCGACGGCAAGATCGCGCGCTGGTGGACGCCGGACGACGTGGTCTTCGTCGACGCCATCCCGCTCGGCGCGACCGGCAAGATGCAGAAGAACAGGCTGCGCGAGACCTTCAGGGATCATCGCCTGCCCACGGCATGAGCGGCGCCCACGCATGAGCAGCCTCTCGCTCGCCGCCTGGCCGGCGCACGGCCGCACGCTGTTTCCCGGCGTGCTGGCCAGCATCGTCGTGGCCGCCGCCGCGACCTTCCTGTCGCAGCACTACGGCGCACCGGTGATGCTGTTCGCGCTGCTGCTCGGCATGGCGATGAACTTCCTCTCGACCGAGGGGCCCTGCGCGCCCGGCATCGAGTTCACCGCGCGCCAGGTGCTGCGGGTCGGCGTCGCGCTGCTCGGCCTGCGCATCACGCTGGCCCAGGTCGTCGCACTCGGCTGGCAGCCGGTGGCGCTGGTGGTGGTGGTGGTAGTGCTGACGATCGCCGTGTCAATGCTGGCCGCGCGCCTGCTCGGATTCCAGTCGATCTTCGGCCTGCTGACCGGCGGCGCGACCGCGATCTGCGGCGCCTCGGCCGCGCTGGCGCTGGCCGCCGCGCTGCCGGCCCATCCGCTGAAGGAGCGCGCCACGCTGTTCACCGTGATCGGCGTCTCGGCGCTGTCGACGCTGGCGATGATCGTCTACCCGATGCTGGCGCGCGCGCTCGGCCTCGACGAGCACCAGGCCGGGGTCTTCCTCGGCGCGACGATCCACGACGTGGCGCAGGTGGTCGGCGCCGGCTACGGCATGTCTCATGACACCGGCGACGTCGCGACCCTGGTTAAGCTGATGCGGGTCGCGATGCTGGTGCCGGTCATCGTCTTCGCGGCCATGATCACGCGTGCCCGCGGTGCACAGGGCGGCGGCAAGCGGCCGCCGCTGCTGCCCTGGTTCGCGGTCGGCTTCGTGCTACTGGTGCTGCTCAACAGCAGCGGCTGGCTGCCGGCTCCGGTCGGCGCGCTCGGCAACGACCTGTCGCGCTGGTGCCTGGTCAGCGCGATCGCAGCGATCGGCATGAAGACCCAGCTGCGCGAGCTCGCCACCGTCGGCCTCAAGCCGATCATGCTGATGCTCGGCGAGACCATCTTCCTGGCCGCGCTGGTGCTGGCGCTGTTGCGCTGGGCCGCTTGAAGACGAAGCGCGACCGGCCGCGGCCCGCGGGCCGGCGTTAGGCTCGCGCAATCGCCAGATGCAACGTCGCCCCTTCCTCCTCCACGGGCTGAGCGCGCTCGGCGCCGGCCTCGGCCTCGCCGCCGGTGCCGCGCATGCGCAGGGCAGCGCCTGGCCGCAGCGCGGCCTGCGCATCATTGCCGCCGGCGCCGCCGGCGGCTCGGCCGACATCGTCGCGCGCCTGCTCGCCGACCAGTTGGGCAAGCAGACCGGGCGGACGGTGATCGTCGAACCCAAGCCCGGCGCCGCCGGCGTGCTGGCGGTCAACGAACTGTCGCTGGCGCCGCGCGACGGCCACGCGCTGCTGGTCGGCGTGAACTCGCTGGTCAGCGAGATCCCGCACATCGTCCGGCTCAAGCTCGACATGGCCGCCGAGATCAGGCCGCTGGCCGAGCTGGCGTGCGGCGGGCTGGTGATGGTCGCCAACCCCGCGCTGCCGGCCAGGACGCTGGCCGAGCTGGTCGCGTACGCCCGGGCCAATCCCGGCAAGCTCAACTTCGCCTCCTACACCGCCGGCACGCTGTCGCATGTGATGGGACTGCAGCTGAACCAGGCCGCCGGCATCGACCTGACGCATGTGGGCTACAAAGGTTCGACACCGGCGCTGCAGGACCTGATGGGCGGCCATGTGCCGCTGATGTTCGACGGCATGGCGACCTCGATCCCGCTGATCCGGGCCGGCAGGATCAGGGCCTTCGCCGTCAGTACGCCGAAGCGCTCGCCGCTGCTGCCCGAGGTGCCGACCTTCACCGAGCTCGGCTACCCGCGGCTCGAGGCCACGGCCTGGATGGGCCTGTGGGTCAAGCCCGAGTTGCCCGCGCCGGTTCAGGCGCAGATCCGCGACGCGGCGCTGAAGGCGATCGCGCAGCCGGCGCTGCGCGATCGCCTGGGAGAAATCGGCTTCGAGGCCGGGCAGCCGCGCACGCCCGAACAGCTGGGCGCTTCGCTGAAGGCCGACTACGAGCGCGTCGGCGCGGTGCTGCGCTCGATCGGCTTCCAGCCCGAGTAGGGGCGCCGCGGGCGCGGCGCCGAAGCCCTCGCGCAAGCCGCATGGGTGTTGGGCGCGAAGGCCGCAACGCCCGCTTCCGGGCAGGAGCAACCGATGGGCAACTGCCGGGCGAAGCGGTCAATCGCCCGCCGCGCCGAAGAGCGCCATGCGCGCCGAGGAATGCGGACCGTCGGCATAGCTGCAGTCCCGCTAGTTGCTGGCCGCGCGCGCCGGCGAGATTCTCCAGAAGGGTCGCGAGATCTCCTCGAGCGGGCGGCCCGGCTCGCCAGGCTCGAGGCCATAGCGAACGAGCGAAACCAGGTCTGCGCTCACCGCTGGGTCGGACACGAAATAGCTGTGGCCGATGAAACCGGCTGTGTTGGTGACCTGGACAAAGGTGGCGAAGCCGGAAATGGCCCGCGACTTGGCGATCTGTTCCTTGCTGAGTGAGGCTTGATCGACACGACCCATCCGGCGCAGGCTGCCCATCAACCATTCGGAGACGCCGAGCGCCTTGTCGCCCTCCGACATGTAGACAGTGAGCCGAAGCTTGGGTGCAGGGAGGACGAGCCGCGGATTCGGCGTCCCTCCGAAAGGCAGGGTCGGATCGGATTCGATGCTGAAGAGCTTGGCGACGCCGACATCAAGATCGAGGTCCGGCGACATCAGCACGATGTTGCGGACCTTGAATCTGCTGTCGAGAAACAGCCCGCCCATGTAGGCCTCGATCTCGAGCTCGCGCAGGGCCGTCACCAGCACATCGGTGCCGCGGCTGTGGGCAAGAAGGTGCAGCTTTTCCACGCCGGGCGTGTCGGCGATCAGGCGAACGGCCTGCTTGAGGTGATGCACGGCGAACTCGCCCGACTCGCGATCGACGTTGTAGCCGAAGAACAGGCCGCGCGAGCCGCCCGCGGGCCAGGTGAAGATCGCGCAGACGAACTCGCGACCCAGGAAGTGGCACAGCTCGCCCATCGTGAACGTCGCGTCCTGGAAGGTGTTGGCATAGCCATGGACGAACAGCACGACCTCCTTGCGCGGCGCGGCGCCGAGGCGGCGCGCGACCTCGCGCTGCAGCATGGCTGCCGCTCGCTCATGCGCCTCGATCGCTGCGGGTGCTCGCACGAGGCCGGTGGGGACAGGCTCGACGCCATAGGGAATCGGCGGGAAGCGCCCAAGCTCCGTGGTCGGCCCGAGCTTCAGGTCAAGCGGCACCGTGCGCTTGCTCAGCGTGCTTTGCGCCACCAGGGTGTCCAAGGGGACCCCCTCACCGAACTCGACCGTGACCGTGCCGAACGCCATCGAATGCGAGCGCTCGGCGCTGTAGGGCAGCGTCTTGGCCGCCTCGGTCCCGGGTGCGCGATCGGTGACGTACAGCAGGTCGATGGCGGCCTTCTGGTCAGCGGCCGCAGCCGCCGCGAGAAGGGGCTTGCCCTGTGGCCCGACATACACCGTCGGGGCGGGCATCAGCGGATAGGTGCTTGTTGCGCAACCAGTGACGAGCGCAAATGCCCCGAGCATTGCGCAGAGTGACATGGCAACGCCAGCACGCCGGTGAGAACCACTCGTTGAACGTGTTTGGTTCATGCTCGGCCTCGTCACGTTGGCTCAGGTGCTGCAGGCACGTTATACCCAACACTCAGTTGGCGGTCAGCGTCGAAGCTCAAGGCTGCCGCGGATCGGGCAGCCCTTCGCGTATCCGCCGTGAGAACGTGGGATCCCGAGCCGCTGCCTTCGCCTTGTCGTCGATGTGGCTCAGCTTGCGAAGCTCTGCGAACGGCAGGCTCGTGTCCACGATGCTTCGGTCGTACAAGCGCTGGTCGAGGTAGCCGTTGGCAAAGAGACGCCAATCGAGCGGAGGCGCGTCCGGATCCACGTGCTCCCGGTGGCGGCGGATGCTCGTCGTGCAGTTGTCGGCGAGCGCGTTGTAGAACTGCGGCTGTTCAACCAGGCTGTTGATGCTGTCGACATAGTCCAGCAGGAGCGCTCGGGCGAGCGCCGGCGTGGACCTCAGCCGGTACAGGTAGACCTGCTCGCCACGATGATTGGTGCGCAGCCCCACCACGTCGTGCTCGTCGGCCACCACGTAGATGATCTCGTACTGCTTGAAGAAGCCCTTGACCGCCGAGTATTCCTGCCCCTTGCGCTTTCGCGTCTCGATCGAGACGGCCAGTGGCGGCGCGTTGTCGAACTGCCAGCTCATGATCGTGTGCGCGATGGCTGGCGACCCCCAATAGGACATGAAGACATCGACCCCGCGAAGAGTCGAGAGGTCGTAGCTTCGATCCACATAGCGAGGAGTGAAGTCGCTCTCCGTGCGGTAGTCGAAGTTTCGAATGTTGTGGACGACCAGGTGCTGTCCCCGAACCTCGACCCGCGGCAGGCGCGCCACCTCGGCCTGCCAGTCGCCATCGTTGCTCGGCCGAATCGTGCTCCACCAGATCAGCAACGCGACGAAGGCGAGTCCGCAGGCCGCGAGCGCCCAGGCGAACGGCCGCAGCCACAGAAGAATCGCGAGCGTGCCCAATGCGTAAGTTGACGCGAGCGCAATGCTCAGCCATGCGGGGGCGGGTCCCGCAAACACCAGTGCCAGGGTCCACCAAGCCGTCACCAGGAGGATGGGAATGCTGGCTGCGACAACGATCGCGCGCTTCACGTCAGTGCTTCCCTTGCGTGGATCCGCCTCGTCGACCTGCGCTCTCTCGACGTGGCCTCACTTGACGGTATAGCCACGCCCTTCCAGGCACGCCGCACGCGCCTTCTGGTAGTTCGCCATGCCGGCCTGCGATTGCTGCGTCGCGGCCTGTTGCTGCTGCTGTGCCGTCGCCGAGTTCTGGCGTCGGCTCTGGCCGCGTGCGGCTACTGCGCCCACTGCCGCGCCGGCACCGGCGTCGTCGGCGACGATTTCGCCGACCACGGCCCCACGCGCCGCGCCGCGCGCACCGGCACCCGGCGTGGTACCGGTCGCCGTCGTGGGTGCCGGCGCCGTGGCCGGAGGCGGCGGCGGATTGGCGGGGTCGTAATTGCTCTGCTGCACGGCCCAGGTGTGGCACTCGCCTTCGTCCTTCTTCTGCTTGTCGGGCGATTGGCCCTTGGCAGGGTAGACGAAGCTTTGCGCGGTGGCGCCGACGGCGAACACCGCGGCGATCAGCAGCACAGATGCGCGTCCTGCGCGCTTCACGAAGTCGTGGTTCATCTCTTCACCTCCTTTGATTTCGACGGGCCACCAGGTCCTGTGGAGTGGCGGTTCGAGCGGTCCATGACATCAAGCTCGTCGTAGCCCTCGAGGTTCAAGTGACACGAGGCGGCTCAGCTCGGCCGCTTCCAGTCATTCGCGTCCGCCACCAGCCTGAACCCGACGTGCGACATCGGGTTGAACGGATCGTTGCCGCGACGCGCGCTCGGGCGGTAGCTGAGGCAGTAGTCCACGTTGCAAAGGAACGACCCGCCGCGGATGACGCGCTTGGGCGCGTCGACGGGCACTCCCCGGTCTTCGGGGTCATAGCTCTTCGCTGGCCCTGTCGGATTCACCACGCTGGCCGATCGGGCCTGCAGCACAAAGACGTCCGAGCGGTACCAGTCGGCGACCCACTGCCACGCGTTGCCCGTCATGTCGTAGAGACCGTAGCCATTGGCAGGAAAGGTGCCTGTGCGCGAAGTGCCGACGGCGCCGCCCGCCTGCGCGCTCACGACCGTTTTCACGATCGGAAAGCGCTGCCCCTTCTGCTCCCAGACGTTCGCCATCAGTCGGCCCTGGGGCGCGAAGTCGTCGCCCCAGGCGTAGGTTGCCTGCTCGAGACCGCCACGCGCAGCAAACTCCCATTCGGCCTCGGTGGGCAGGCGCTTGCGTGCCCACTTTGCATAGGCGAGCGCGTCGTCGTACGAGACCTGCACCACCGGGTGGTCGTCCTTGCCCTCGATGGAGCTCGCAGGCCCTTGCGGATGGCGCCAGTCCGCTCCGGGCACGAACGCCCACCATTGCGAGTAGTCGTCGAGCGGGACCTGCTCGGGGGTGCCGACGAACACCATCGCGCCCGGCACCATGTCCGAGTCCGGCGGCTTGGGCGTTCCGGGCGCCAGCTGCACGCCGATGGCCTCCCAGTCGAGCTTGCGCTCGGCGGTCGTCACATACCCGGTCGCCCTGACGAAGGCCGCGAACTGCGCGTTGGTGACATGACTGCGGTCCATCCAGAAGCCGTCGACGCGCACCTTGTGCGCCGGCCGCTCGTTGCTCTGGGCGAGCTTGTGGTCGCTGCCCATGAGGAACTCGCCGCCGGGAACCCACGCCATGCCGAGCGGCCCCTGCACGCCATCGCCGACGACCACCGCGGGCCCTGCCCGAGTAGCCGGCGCTGCCGTTGCGTCGCGGCCATGCCACCACGACATGCCCGCATAGCCCGCACCCACGCCGGCGGCAATGATCGCACCGGCCATCAGTACATGGCGGCGGGTGCGGCTTGCCATCGCGGGCGCGGCTGCCGCCGGTGCGACTGCCGCGGGCGCCGGTGCCCGCCGTTGCTTGCTGCTTCTGCTCATTTCGACACTTCGAGCGTGACCTTGTTGATCTTGCCAGTGAATCGCGTTTCCGCGCCGATGCCGATGCCCTGGGCCACTGGCGTCTGGTTGTCGATGCCGACATCGGCCGTCTCGTCGGCCGAGAAGATGTTGGGCTGCGTCTTCTCGACCCGCCCCTCGGCCACCGACTTGCCATTGACCAGCATCGTCGCCTTGCCACCCTTGCCGGCGCCACCGCCGTCGTACACAAAGTCGAGGGTCACGGTCGACGCGCCAGCGGGCAACGCGTCGGGTGCCGCCACGGTGTAGCGCGACAGCCCGAGGAAGTTGTAGACATACGCCGGCTTGCCGTCCTTCATGTACAGCGACCAGCCGCCAAAGCGCCCACCCTGCGCCAGGATCACGCCGTTGGCGCCGCCGGCCGGGATGTCGAGATCGGCCGTGATCTTGGTGGAGCGGTTCTTGATGTTCATGAAGGTGTTCTCGAGCATCCCCTCCATGCCTTCGTACAGCGTGAGGCTCGTGCGGTCGCCCATCACGTCGGGCCGGCCAGCGGTGGCCGGATTCATGCGCTCAAGGACCCGGTCGTCGATCGGCAGCACGTTGTACTTCTGCGCTTCCTTCATGAACAGCGCCTGCATCTCTTTCAGCTTGGCGGGCATCGCGGCGGCGCGGTCGTTGGTGAGGCTGAAGTCATCCTTCGTGTTGAAGAGCTCCCACACGTCGGTGGTCAGCGGCGGCAGGTTGCTGGTCTTCCACGGTGCGCGGTGGATCGTGCGCGCAAACCAGCCGTCGTTGTAGATGCCGCGGTTGCCGAACATCTCGAAGTACTGCACCTTGTGCCGCTCGGGGGCCTCGGCGTTGTTGAAAGCGTAGAGCATGCTGGTGCCTTCGATCGGCGTCTGCACCACGCCGTTCACGCTCTTGGGCTGCGGCAAGCCTGCTGCTTCCAGGATGGTCGGTGCGACGTCGATCACGTGCGAGAACTGGCTGCGCAGGCCGCCTTTGTCCTTGATGCCCTGGGGCCAGTGGACGACCACGCCGTTGCGCGTGCCGCCGAAGTCGGACGCGACCTGCTTGGTCCACGAGAACGGCGAATCGAAGGCCACGGCCCAGCCGGCCGCCATGTGCGGGAAGGTCTCCGGGCCGCCCCACTTGTCGATCAGCGGGATCAGGTCCTCGACCTTCTCGGCGACGCCGTTGAAGTAGGTCATCTCGTTGTACATGCCGACGAAGCCGCCTTCGGCACTCGTGCCGTTGTCGCCGGCGATGTAGATGAACAGGGTGTTGTCCATCTCGCCGATGTCCTCGATCGCCTTCTTCAGGCGACCGACCTGGTCGTCGGTGTGCTCGAGGAAGCCCGCGAACACCTCGGCCTGGCGCGCGAACAGGCGCCGCTGGTCGGCCGGCAGCGTGTCCCAGGCCTTCAGGTCCTTCGGCCGCTCGCCAAGCTTGGTGTTCACCGGAATCACGCCCATCTTCTTCTGGCGTTCCATCGTGTCAATGCGGGTCTGGTCCCAGCCCTTGTCGAACTGGCCCTTGTACTTGTCGGCCCACTCCTTGGGCACGTGGTGCGGCGCGTGCACCGCGCCGGTGGCGTAGTACATGAAGAAGGGCTTGTCCGGCGTCATCGACTGCTGCGCCTTCATCCAGTTGATGGCCTGGTTCGTCATGTCGACGCTGAAGTGGTAGTCCTTCATCTTCGGCGGCTCGACCTTGATCACGCCGTCATAGATCAGCGGGTACCACTGGTCGGTTTCGCCGCCGATGAAGCCGTAGAACTTGTCGAAGCCCTGGCGCGTGGGCCAGCGATCGAAGGGGCCAGACACGCTGGTCTCCCAAGCGGCGGTCTCGTGCCACTTGCCGAACGCACCGGTGCTGTAGCCATTCAGGCGCATCGTTTCCGCCAGCGGCGCGATGCTTTGCGGGATCTGCCCAGTGTTGCCGGGGAATCCCGTCGAACTCTCCATGATCGAGCCGGCATTGGCGCTGTGGTGGTTGCGTCCGGATTTGAGCGCGATGCGTGTCGGCGAGCACAGCGCTGTGGTGTGGAAATTATTGAAGCGCAAGCCACCGGCGGCGAGTTGATCAAAGGTCGGCGTGCGGATCGGGCCGCCGAAGGTGCTGGGGCCGCCGAAGCCGATGTCGTCGATCAGCACGATCACCACATTGGGCGCGCCCTTCGGTGCCTTGACCTCGAAGCGCGCCGGCGGCTTGACGTTGCGCGCGTCGAGCTCGGTGTAGGTCGGCCGCTTCGGCTCGGCAATCGGCAGCACCGTGCGGTCGATCGGTTGCTGCGCCGAGGATGTCGTCGCGGCGATGGCCAGGACGACGCCAAGAACCGCGCATGGTAAGGATCGCTTCATGACTCTTCACCTCGCTTTGGTTTGGACGAAGGAACCGGTACTGCACTCAGGTCAGGGTCTGCGGGATTGCCGCTCGAGTCGATCGGGCTAAGGAGTCGACACCGACGACGGAACCTTGGCGACGCACACGATCCTCTTCATGGCACGCCTCCTTTCTGTGGTCAGTTCACGGCTTGGCCGATCCGAGCGGGATGGCCAACGTCAACCACACGTTCCAGCCTTCCGGCCGGTTCCTTGCGTCGAACTCGTAGTAGCCACGCAGATTCACATAGGCCTTGTGGCCACCCATCGGGAAGAAGTAGCCCACTTGCGGGCCGATGCCCGACACCCGCGACTTGAAGTCGCCGAGCACCGCACCGGCGCCGCTGTCGCCCGTGATCTGGTAGTAGAAGTAGCCGGCCAGGCCGACGTGGATCTGTTCCGAGAGGAACTGCGAGGCGGCCCAGTCCAGGTGGGCGCTGGTGCCGTTCTGGTACTGCGTGTCGCTGTTCTCCCAGTTGTAGGTGAAGCCGAGCACCGCAGAGAACTCGTGTCCCTTCTTCGGGTCGAGGTAGGTGTAGCCGCCGCCCGCATCGAGCGACCAGTGGTTGGTGCCGAGGTTGGCCAGGCGTCCGACCTCGTAGCTGCCCACCGGCACGCCCGCCATCGTGTAGGCAAGGTAGTTGTGGTTGCCGTCGTTCCACCTCAGCGAGGCGACGGGGTAGAGATCGCCGACGCTCGTCAGCGAATCGCTCTGACTTCCCGTCACCGTGTTGCCGCCGGGGCCGGTGAGCGTCGCATCGACGCCGACCTTCACGCGGCCGAACAGCCCCGTGATACCCAAGGACGCCCTGCCACCGGCGAGCGGCGCCTCGAACACGTAGCCGGGTGCGAGGAACAACAGGTCGGCCGTCACGTCCAGACCCGCCGTTATGCGGCCGCCCACCGGAAACGAGCGCCCGCGCCCTGCTTCGGTGGAGCTGTGGAAGTAGACGACCGGCAGGCTCCAACCCGGGTCGCCGGGGACCGCGGCAAAGCTGGAGAACTGGCCCGGCAGCCAGAAGCTCACGCCGCTTTCGTCGGCCGCAGCGGGACGCGGCGCAAACAGCAGAGCTGCAATCAGCGGCAGCACCGCCACGAGGCCCCGGAGCCGGTGGGTGCTGATCGTGGATGCGAGTCGTCGACCTGTCATCACGTCACTCCTGTCATGGGCCGGTCTGTGCGGGTCACCGTGCGATCTCCGGTGAGACGAAACGCTGCCCTGCGAGCACGGCATCCACCGCAGGCATCAGGTCGGTGGCCAGGGAACGCTTCAGCACCACCGCGTGTGCCCCGGCAGCCAACGCGGATTCCGCGACCGTGCGTTCGTCGTGCACCGACAGCAACAGCAGCTTGGCACCAGGTGCGCATGTACCGAGGCGCTGGAGCAGGCCATCCAGGTCGCCGTGGGAGAGCGACAGGTCGAGCACCACGACGGTCGGGTTCAAGCGCCTGGCACCTTCGAGCAGCGCGGATTCGGTGGCCACCATGAACACGGTGTCGAACTCCGTTTCGAGCAACCCTCGCACGCTGTCGCGCAAGCCGTGGTGACGGTCTGCAAGCAACACACAGTTGCTTTCGCTGCTCATTTGAGCCACACGATAGGCCGCGAGGCCGTAATGCGCTGCCCGCAAAGCTACGGCCCCGGCCACCGGAAAACTACGGGACCCAGGCACCGCCCGGACCGTTGCCGCGGAAGCTAGCGGATCAGTCCGTGCTTGATCGCGAAATGGATCAGCTCGACGCTGTTCTCGATGCCCAGCGTCTCCATCATGCGGTACTTGTGATCCTCGACCGTGCGCGCCGACAGGCCCATGACAGCGGCGATCTCCTTGGCCGACTTGCCTTCGGCCAGCAGCTGCAGCACCTCGCGCTGGCGCGCCGTCAACAGATCCGGATCGGCGGTGCGCTGCGAGCCAGGCTTGCCCGTGCGCATCAGGTCGGCGGCAAGATCGGGCGTGACGAAGGTGCGCCCCTGGAGCGCGGCATGCACGGCCATCACCAGCTCGGTACTGGCGGAGTGCTTCAACACGAATCCGGCGGCGCCCAGTTCGAGCGCACGCCGCGCGTAGGCGATGTTGCGATGCATGGTCAGGAACACAACGCGCACCTGCGGATCGTGCTCCTTCAACTCGGCCAGCGCGTCGATGCCGTTGAGCAAGGGCATCGAAATGTCAGCCACGATCACATCGGGGCGCAACTCCCGCGCCGCCCTCACCATCGCGCGGCCGTCTTCGACAACCCCGGCGAGTTCGAACTCGTCGGCGAGCAGAACCTTCAGCGCCTCGGTGAAGATCCGATGGTCGTCGGCGAGCAGCACGCGGGGCTTGTTCCCGTTGGCCATGTTCATGTTGATGTCGGCACCCACGCGATCACCGTGGTACCGCGCCCAGGCGTGCTTTCGATGTCCAGTACGCCGTGCAACAGGCGCACCCGTTCGCGCATGCTGGCCAGGCCCAGACTGGCACGCTCGCGCGACTGGGCCGGGTCGAAGCCGCTGCCGTTGTCGGCCACCGCCAACTGCAGCCCGCGGTCACGCGACGACAGCAGCACCGTCACGGCGCTCGCTTGTCCGTGTCGCGTGGCGTTGCTCATCGCCTCCTGCGCGACGCGGAACAGACACAGCGACGCTTCGGCCGGCACCGACCTGGGCACGCCGTGCGCCTCCACATCCACCTGCAGGTCGCCGCTCTGTGCCACCCGATCGCACTCCGCACGCAGCGCTTCAACCAGGCCCAGATCGTCCAGCACCGAGGGATGCAACCGGTACGACATCGCGTGCACGTCTTCGCTGAGGTGCGCAAGGTCCACGCGCATCGCCGCCGCGTCGGCACCAGCGGTGCGTTCCAGGCGGCCCGCATCGACGGCGAGGCGTGCCAGGCGCTGGGTCAGGTCGTCGTGCAACTCGCGCGCGAGGCGGCGGCGCTCGTCCTCGTGCGCGGTGAGCAGGCGACCGCTCATGCCGATGGCCTCCTTCTCCGCATGTCGGCGGCGTGAGCGCTGGAACAGCAGCGCCGCAATGAGGACAGCCTGCAACAGGACAACGGCGGCGCCAGCCAGGATCAGCTGCCGGTTCTCTTCCCAGACCGAAGGCGGCCGGAAGCGCACTTCTGCTCCGGGCGGCAGCCGCGACTCCGGAATGTCCCAGCGCCGGAGTTCGCGCCAGTCGAAGCTCGGCGCCGGCACAGGCATCGGCACCTCCACCTTGTCACCGGTCAGTTCGCCCTTCAGCATGCTTGCTGCCAACTTCGCCGTGACGACGCCCATGTTGCGCGAGTCGACGAGCGGTCCGCCCACGATGCCCCTGCCGAGCTGGTCGCTGAAGATGCCGTAGACCGGTGCGTTCGACGACTCCCGAATGGCGGGGAGCGCGCGCTCGTCCTCATGCAAGGCGCCGTCATTGCTGACGGCGAACATGTAATAGAACACGGCGGAGCGCGGCGGCAGCGCGGCAACGCGCTGGCGCATCTGCTCGAGGTTCAGGTCGCCCGCCGGCAGCACGCGCAGGCGGTCGGCGAACGGCGCCAGTTCACGCTCGATCGCCTTGCCCCAGAACTGCTCGATCTGCGAGCGGCCATAGACCAGCGCGAGCGTGTCCGTCTCGGGCCTCAGCTTGAGGATGGTGCGTGCGACGGCCGGGAAATCGAGCGTCACGGTGACCGCGCGATCGCCCGGGGGGAGCTTCACCGTTTCCAGGCGGCGACGGTCGAGGCCGGTGACGAGCAGTGGCCGGCCCGGAAACAGCTGGTCGCGGTAACGCAGGCAGAAGAGCATCGCCGGGTTGGCGATTGCAATCACCAGATCGGGTGGCGCGCCGTGGTTGCGGCGCACGAGGTAGTCGAGGAACAGGCGCTCGTTCTCGGGGCTGCTGCCGAGCTCGAGGTCGAGCGAGGACTCGTACAAGGCCACCGACTCGCGCATCAGCTGCGTGAGGTCGGTGCGCAGTGTCGTGGCGACGATGTTGTACGGCGCGAAATCGCGACCGAACGAGTGAATGATCAACACGCGCTTGGGCTCGGCAGCGTGTGCAACAGGCGAGAGCAAGCCCGCCAGGAGCGTCAGAAGCGCCAGCAGCCAGGGTCCACGCTTGAGCCCGCGGTCCGACGGTCTGTTCACCGCGGCATTCTGTCACTCGCGTCCGAATCATCAATGGTCGAAGCTTGGCTGCAACGGGAAGCTGCGCACGGACCGGCACGAGAATCCGCGCCACCAGCGCCGCACGGTCTCGGGCTGCAAGGCGCGCGACTGCTGACGGCGTAGACGGCCGGTTCCGCACTCGACCAGAGACCGCTAGGGATCGATGGCGACCCGTGGCCAGTGGTCAGTGGTCAGTGGATGCCGAACGGTCGGTTGCCGTCGCTGGCCACGCCAAGGTGGCGAAGCCAGCCTTGGGGACGGAACCCTGCCCTGCGCACCGTGCCGGCAGGCTGGGCTCCGCTGAACTACGGTGGCATGCTCTTGCAGCCGCGCGGCAGCGCGTGGGACCGGCCTCAGGGAGCGGCCGCGGCAGGCGGTGGCCGATCCACCGCACTGACGGCCATGCGCGGAGTTCGGCGACGACCCGTCTTCGCGGAGCGCTTCTTCAGGGCCGACCGCCAGCAGTTCCATCCAGCTTGGCCTCGCGCAGCAGCGTGATCATGTGCTGCACGATCGCCATCAGGGTCGCCGCGCTCATGCCCAGCATCAGCACGCCGTTCACCGCCTCGAGCGGGCCGAGCAGCTTGCGCTCGCGGCTCATGACGATGTCGCCGTAGCCGAGCGAGGTGAAGTTCACCGCCGAGTGGTAGACCGCGTCGTAGATGTGCTCGAACTCGCCGAGCCACAGGAACAGCCCGCCCCACAGCATGATCTGCACCATGGTGCCGAGCATCAGCGCCAACGAGGCGACGATCAACGGTCGGATGCCGGCCAGGAAGCCCTGGCCGCTGCCGACATTTGGCGCGTGGCGCACGTAGTGGCGCACACACCAGAAGGCCACCGCCGTCTGCAGGATCAGGCACAGCAGCATCACCGGCAGGCCGATCATGAAGTTCACGAAGATCATGGGCTCTCCTCCAGCAAGGCATCGACGGCGGCCGCGCGTGGCCGCCTGGTACGCCAGCGCTCCAGCGCCCAGACGGTCGCCCAGGCATACAGCGCCACGCCGACGAACAGGATGGTGCGCATCACGGCGCCTTCGAGCACGCTCTTGCCGCTGGCACTGTCCTCGATCGCCGGGCCGAGCAGGATCAGCGAGGTGATCAGCGCGTTGCTCCAGAACGATGGACTGAACCGCGAGCGGCGCGCGCCGAACAACGCCGATCCGGCCCACAGCGCGGCGGCCATCAGCCACAGCATCAGCATCCACAGGCTGGGCCACAGCGACAGGCCGAGCCAGACCGCCAGTGCGATCAGCGCCCCCATCAGCGTCGAGCCGACGAGCTCGCGCCCGGCGTGGCGGGCATCGGTCTCGCCGGCCTGCTGCCCCAGCGCCACCGTCTTCATGATCGCCGCCATGTAGAAGGACGGGTTGGTCAGCGCGAGCACGAACACCGGCATCACGATCAGCGTGCCGCGCCCGGCGACCCAGCGCGCGTTCTCGCGGTCGGGCTCGGTGGCCGGCGCGGCCCGGGCCGCAGGCGCCGGCGGATCGGGGAAGATGGCATTCGACGCCGCACTGACCGCGCCGCCGACGAGCACGCCGACCGCCAAGGTCTCGGCGAGCACGCCGACCAGCGCCTGCTCCTGCACCCCGGCCACCGGGATCAGCGTGAACGCCAGCACCAGCACGGTGGTCAACGGATTGGCGCGCAGCTGTCCGAAATAGAACAGACCGAACAGCAGCACCGCCGTCAGCAGCACGCCGGCCGCGGCGTAGTGTTCGAGCAGCGGCACCATCAGCACGCCGGCAGCCACCAGCCCGGCGAACACGCCCGCGATCACGAGCGACTTGAGCATGGGCAGCGGCGGCCCCGGCTTGCACAGCACCAGCAAGGCCATGATGCAGACGACAAAAGGCGCCTGCAGCCCCAGGCCGTAGGCGACGAACACGGCCAGGCCCAGGCCGATCGTCAGCCGCAGGGCCGCCTTGTCGCCGCGCGCCATGTGGCTGCTCAGTACAGGTAGCTGAACCAGCTGACGACGCGCATGTAGAACGCGGCCAGCGGGTTCATCAGCGGGTGATTGTCGGTGTAGACCAGCACGTCGGCCTGGCCGCCGATGCGCACCGCCTTCAGGCGCGGCCGCATGTCGGCGTCGAACTCCACCGCCACCGGAATGCGCTGCGCCTGGCGCAGCCAGTCCTTGTTGTTCTGCACCACCGGCAAGGTGCCCGGCGGCGTCGACTGGCCACTGCCGACGCCGCCGCCGATGCTGCGCACGCGGCCCTTCAGCACCTCGCCGGGCATCGCGTCGAGCACGATCGCCACCGGATCGCCGGGATCGACATGGCCGATGTTGTTTTCGGTGAGGTCGGCGCTGATCCACAGGTCGTGCATCGCGATCAACGTCATCACCGGCGCGCCGGGCTGCGCGAACTGGCCGACGTCGGTGCGCAGATCGGTGACCACGCCGCGCGCCGGCGCGACGACGCGCGTGCGCGCCAGGTCGAGTTCGGCCTTCTCGACCGCCGCTACCGCGCTGCGCAGCTGTGCGTTTTCGTCGCCCGCCTCGCCGGCGGCCTCCTGCGCCTTGCTCAGGTCGGCCTGGGCGCGGTGCACCTTGCTGCGCGCCTCGTCGCGCGTGGCTTGCGCGGTCTCGAGGCGACGCACCGAGATCGCGCCGGGATCCTCGTCATACAGCTTCTCCAGCCGGCTGGCGTCGCGTTCGGCCATGTCGCGGCTGGCCTTGGACACCGCCAGCGAGGCCCGCGCCGCCTCGACGCCGGCCACCGAACCCTTGACCGAACTGCGCACCGACTCGAGGTCGGCGCGCGCCCGCGCCAGCGCAATGCGATAGGGCTGCGGGTCGATGTCGAACAGCGGCTGGCCGGGCTGCACCTCGTCGTTGTTGCGGATGTGCACGACCAGCACCTTGCCGGCAACTTCGGCCGCCACCGGCACCACGAAGGCCTGCACCCGCGCCTGCGAGGTGCTCGGCGTGAGCCGGTCGCCGACAAAGTACAGCAGCAGGCTGACGACGATCAGCGCGGCGATCACCAGGGCGCCGACGCGCGCGCCGCGGCCCGCGGGTGCGGCCTCATGCGGTGTCGGTGCGGGACCTGGGCTCATGGCGGCTGGCTCGTGGAGGGTGGCGCGAACTCTGCCGACGGCGGCGGCAGGGGGGCCTTCAGCAGCGACTTCCAGTCGCTGCGCTCGCCCATCGTGGCTTGCGTGGCGTCGTCGAGCACCGGCCACGAGCGGCCGGCGTGCCAGCCGCCACCCATCGCCTTGTAGACCGCGATCAGGTACTGGACCACGCCGCCCTGGCTGGCGACCAGGCGTTCCTGCGCACTGAACAGGGCCCGCTGCGAATCGAGCACGCGCTGGAAGTCGACCAGGCCTTCGCGATACTGGATCGTCGCGATGTCGAGCGAGCGTCTTGCGGCCTGCACAGCGTCGCGCAGGATGCCGACCTGCGCGCGGGTGTAGGCGAAGCTGCTGGCCGCATCGTCAAGTTCGCGTGCGGCGCGCAGCACCACGTCCTGGTACTGCTCGTACAGCTGCTGGAAGCGCGCGTCCTGCACCAGCACCTGGTTCTTCAACCGGCCGTGGTCGAACACGTTCCACACCAGCGCCGGGCCGAGTGCCCAGCTCAGCGTGGTGCTCGGCGAGCCGATGCTGGTCGCCGACAGGCCCACCGACCCCGCAAGCGCGATCGACGGATACAACGCCGCTTCGCTGATGCCGATCTGCGCCGACTGCGCTGCCAGCTGCATCTCGGCGGCGCGCACGTCGGGCCGGCGCCGCAGCAGTTCGGCCGGCAGGTCGACGATCGTCTCGAGCCGCGCTTCGGGAATCTTCGCGCGCCCGCCCTGCAGCTCGGGCAGCGCATCGGGCGGCCGGGCAAGCAGCACGCACAGCGCGTTGCGCGTCTGGCGCAGGCTGCTCTCGATCTCGGGGATCGTCGCCAGCGTGCCGAGGTACTGCGAGCGCGCCTGCTGCACGTCGAGTTCGGCATCGTTGCCGCTGCGAAACAGCCTTTCGGTGATCTCCAGGCTGCGCTGCTGGATCGCGGCGTTCTCGTTGGCGATGCGCAGCCGCAGCTCGTTGGTGCGGATCGTCGCGTACAGGCTCGCCGCCTGCGCCGCGACCAGCACCTGCACGTCGTCGTACTGCGCGATGCTGGCGAAGTAGGCGGCGTCGGCCGACTCGATGCCACGCCTGAACTTGCCCCAGAAGTCCAGCTCCCAGGCCAGCTCGAAAGCCAGGCCGCCGGACCAGAAGCCGGTACCGTTGCCATCGCTACCGCGGCTGCCGACGCGCAAGGCCTCCGCGTTGAGCTGTTGCAGTTGAGGATAGAGTCCGCTGCCGGCGATGCCGAGTTGGGCCCGGGACTCCATGATCCGCAGCCCGGCGGTACGCACTCCCGGGTTCAGCCGCTGCGCCTCGGCCACGAGTTGGTCGAGCACCGGGTCACCGAACTGGCGCCACCATTCGTCGTCGCGGGGCTGAGTGCCACGCGGCGCTTCGTCGGCCAAGGTGCGCCAGGCGCCGCCGGTCCAGCCCTGCAGCCAGGGCACCTGCGGTGCGCTGAACTCCGGCCCGAGCGTCGTGCACCCACCCAGCACCATCACGGCCGCGGGCACCGCCATACGCAAGAGCCCGCGCGTGGCTGGCATCGGCGGCCGTGAGTTCAGTCGGCTGCGGACGGGGCGCCGTCACCCGTCGGCGGCTTTGCCGCAGTGCTCGCCGCCACCCAGCCCATGAAGATCTGGTAACCCAGCGCCAGCAGCGTCGCTCCAACGAAGAGCCCGAGGATGCCGGCAGTAGCCATGCCGCCGAGCGCGCCGAGCAGGATCACGGGCATTGGCGCATCGACCCCGCGGCCGAGCATCAGCGGCTTGAGCACGTTGTCCATCATGCCGGCCACGAACAGCAGCACCGAGTAGATCGCGGCTGCGCCCGTGCCATGGTCGCCGCTCGACCAGAGGTAGGCGATCGCCGGCAGCGTCACGACCAGTGCCGGCACCTGCGCGATGCCGAGCACGAGCACCACGCCCGCCAGCACGCCGGCCAGCGGCACGCCGGCGACGAGCAGGCACAGGCCGACGAGGATGGCCTGGATGAAGGCGATGCCGATCACGCCCTGGGCGACGGCGCGGATCGTCGCGACCGACAGGACGGTGAACTCGTCGCCGCGGTCGTCGCCGGTGAAGCACCCGATGATCGCCCGGCTGGCGCGAGCACCGGACTCGCCGAAGGCCATCAGGATGCCGGAGATGATGAACGCCGCGACGAACATCAGCAGGCCGCCACCGATGCTGCCCACCACGTAGAGCGCTGCCTTGGCCAGTTCGCCGAGCTGCGGTTGCAGCTTCTTCACCAGCGCGGGCAGGTCGGTATGGGCCAGCTGCCAGGCGGCGTGGAGTCGCTCGCCGACGAGGGGCCATTGGGCGACGCTGGCCCGCGGCGGCGGGATCTCGAGCGTGTCGTTCTGCACGTTGTCGATCAGTCGATGCACCGAATCGCCCGTCGAGTTCAGGAGCACGGCCGTGGGCGCGACGATCAGCGTGACGCCGAGGACGACGATCAGCGTCGCGGCCAGACCCTGCTTGCCGCCGATTCGGGCGGCGAGGGCCTGATGCAGCGGATACAGCGCGACCGCCAGGATCACCGCCCAGGCCATCAGCGTGATGAAGGGCGAGAAGACCCGGTAGCACAGCATCACCAGCGCCAGGATCAGGCCGGCGCGGATCAGCACGTCGAGCAGCAACTCCGAGAGGCGCTTCTCGTTGGCAGGATCGGATGGATCGGTTCTCATGATCGACCTCCCTCGCGTAGCGGATCCCGCGCCGTGGTGCCGGGTACGCGTCCGGCAGCGCCATCCCGCTGAGTATGCGCTGATCAGCGCCGCCGGTGCCCCCCCAAATGGCGCGTGTGAAGTGCTTGGCCGCGAGTCGATGCTCACCACCGAAAGACTGCAGCCTGGCCTTGGTCCGCGGGGCCGAGGTGCAGGCGGCGATCTTGGTCACGGCGCTGCCAGTGCGAGACTCCCGGCAAAGTCCCGGTTGGCCATGTCACCCACGATCCAGGTCCGACGCCCATGGAAACGAGACGCAGAGCGAGGTCCAGCCTCACAGGGGCGCTCTTGGCTGCCTGCTGCCTGTTCGGCCACTCAGTGAGCGCGGAAGAGGCCTCGACACAGACCCCGTCGCCATGGTTGTTGTTGCCGACGTTCTCGAACAACCCGAAGCTCGGCACGTCGGTCGGTGCGCTGGCGGGTTACCTGCAAAAGTTCGACCCGCAATCGCAGGTCTCCATCTTCGGAGTCAATGCGCAGTACACCTCCACGAACTCTGCGACTGCATCGCTGTTTGCCCGCACCTCGTTTGCCGCCGACCATCATCGGGTGTCGATACTCGCGCTCGGCGGCAAGATCAAGAACGACTACGACGACTTCCTCGGGACCGGCGCGCCCTTGAAGTCCGAAGATCACATTCGCGCACTCGTGGCACGCTACCTCTACCGCGTGAAGGACGACTGGTTCGTCGGCGCGCAGGCGCTGTCCACGAACTACCAGATCGTCGGCCAGAGCGCCCTCGACGACGAGCGGCTCTCGCTGCTCGGACTGACCGGGTTCAAGGCGGCCGGCCTGGGGGTGGTCTTCCTCCATGACTCGCGCGACCTGCAGGACGCGCCGACCCAGGGCTGGCTGCTCAATCTGAACAGCATTGCCTATCGGCCAAGCGCGGAGGACAGCGGCGACTTCGACGTGTACCGGCTCGACTACCGGCACTTCTTGGGCCACGGAGAAGGCCATGTCCTCGCTGTCCGCCAGAGCAACCAGTGGACTCAGGACGCGCCCCCGGGGGCCTATGCGCCGGTGCTGCTGCGCGGTTACACGGCAGGCGAGTACCTGGGCAAGTCCATGTCCTCGATCGAAGTCGAGGAGCGCCATCGATTGGCCGAGCGCTGGACGGCCACCGCGTTCGCCGGCGTGGCCTGCCTCTATGGTGCAAATCGGGGTGGCTGTTCGGGATCGGACAACCTCTTCCCCAGCCTTGGTGCCGGCGTCCAGTACATCCTCAAGCCGGCTCAGGGCATCGTGGCCAACCTGGAGTTCGCGGCCGGCAAGGACGGCAACCGCGCGCTGCTGTTCAAGATGGGATATGCGTGGTAGCGAGCGTGCGCGCCAGTGGACCGCCTTCAGCGGTCCATCACGGCAAACGTTGAACGACCGCTTCCATCGGGTCTGATCGACCGCAGCGGTTCCACGCCAGAGCGCAACTCGCTCAGCTCGCCGTCGCAACCGCCGGCGCCGAGCCTTCGGCCGCCGGCCGCGGGCCGGGCAGCAGGAAGTGCGACAGCGCCGGGATCAGCACGATCGCGCCGATCATGTTCCACAGGAACATGAAGGCCAGCAGGATGCCCATGTCGGCCTGGAACTTGATCGGCGACAGCGCCCAGGTCGCCACGCCGGCGGCCAGCGTCACGCCGACCAGCACCACCACGCGGCCGGTGAACTGCAACGCGATGCGGTAGGCCTCGGCCAGCGTCGCGCCCTGGCGCTGCTGCGCCAGCTGCACGCTCAGCAGGTAGAGCGCGTAGTCGATGCCGATGCCGACGCCGAGCGCGATCACCGGCAGGGTCGCGACCTTGACGCCGATGCCCAGGCAGACCATCAGCGCCTCGCACAGCACCGAGGTGACGACCAGCGGCGCGACCGCGACGATCACCGCGCGCCAGCTGCGGAAGGTGATGAAGCACAGCACCACCACCGCCAGGTAGACCAGCAGCAGCATCTGGACCCAGGCCTTGCGCACCACGATGTTGGTGGCGGCCTCGATGCCGGCGCTGCCGGCGGCGAGCAGGAACTTGCGATCCTCGCTGCCATGCGCGGCGGCAAAGTCGGCGCTGGCCGCGACCACGCGGTCGAGCGTCTCGGCGCGGTGGTCCGAGAGGTAGGCGATGACCGGCATCACCGAGCACTCGGTGTTGAACAGGTCCGGGTTGTTGACGCTGGCCTGCTGCGCGCCGTAGTTCAGCACGTCCTGGTTGCGCGCGATCGTCAGCCACTTTGGGCTGCCTTCGTTGCTGCCGGCGGTGATCTGGCGCACCGCGTTGGTCAGCGCCACCGTGGTCTGCACGCCCGGCACCTGCTGCAGCGTCCAGGCCAGCCGATCGGCCTCGATCAGGGTCTGGTACTTGAGGCAGCCTTCCTTCTCGGTGCGCACGATCACGGCGAAGGTGTCGCTCGACAGCGAGTAGTTCGCGGTGACGTAGGCGTTGTCGAGGTTGTAGCGCGAGTCGGGCCGCAGTTCGGGCGCGCCGGGGTCGAGGTCGCCGATCTTCAGTCCGGTGCTGATCACGAAGCCGAGCGCGGTCAGCGTTGCCGCCACGACCAGCGTCACGGTCGCCCAGCGTCGCTCGACCAGGCGGTCGAGCAGGTTCCAGGCGTGGTTGAGTCCGCTGTCGGCTCGCTCCGGGCTCTCGGCGCGCAGGCTGCGCTCGGCGGCCGACGGGTCGACGCCGACATAGGACAGCAGCACCGGCAGCAGGATCAGGTTGGTGAAGATCAGCACCGCCACGCCGATGCTCGCGGTCAGCGCGAGGTCGCGGATGACCGGAATCGCGATCAGCATCAGCACCGCAAAGCCGACCGCATCGGCCAGCAGCGCGGTCAGGCCGGCCATGAACAGGCGACGGAAGGTGTAGCGCGCGGCGACCAGGCGGTGCGCGCCGCGGCCGATGTCCTGCATGATGCCGTTCATCTTCTGCGCGCCGTGCGAGACGCCGATCGCAAAGACCAGGAAGGGCACCAGGATCGAGTAGGGGTCGAGCTCGAAGCCGAGCCCGGCGACCAGACCCAGCTGCCACACGACCGCGACCAGCGAGCAGGCGATCACCAGCGCGGTGCTGCGCACGCAGCGGGTGTAGTAGAAGATGATCGCCGCGGCCACCAGCGCCGCGAGGCCGAAGTACAGCGCCACCTGGTGCAGACCGTCGATCAGGTCGCCGACCAGCTTCGCAAAGCCGACCACATGCAGACGCACCGCCGGCTCCTTGCCGGCCTCGGCGCTCTGGTGGTGGTCGCGGATCTTCTCGATCGCCCGCGACAGCGCGTGGTAGTCGATGCGCTTGCCGGTACCGGGATCGACGTCGAGCAGCGGCACGACGATCATGCTCGACTTGAAGTCGTTGCCGACCAGGCTGCCGACCAGGCCCGAGCGCGCGATGTTGGCGCGCAGCTGCTCGGTGACGGCTGCCGAGCCGTCGTAGTTGTCGGGCATCACCGGACCGCCGCGGAAGCCCTCCTCGGTGACCTCGGTCCAGCGCACCGCCGGTGCCCACAGCGACTTGAGCCAGGCGCGATCGACGCCCGGCATCAGGAACAGTTCGTCGTGGATCTTGCGCAGCGAGTCGAGGTAGGCCGGCGCGTAGATGTCGCCGCTCGGGTTCTCGACCACGATGCGCAGCGAGTTGCCCAGGCCGCGCAGCTCGTCCTTGTGCTCCAGGTAGTTCTGGATGTAGGGATGATCCTGCGGGATCATCTTCTCGAAGCTGGCGTTGAGCCCGAGCCGCGCGAAGGCCAGCGCGCCGAGCACCAGCGTCAGCAGCGCGCAGATCACCAGCACCATGCGCCGGTTGTTGAACACCAGGCGCTCGAGCCGCGATCCCGATTGCGGGTCGAAGTCCTCGAGCGAACCGGGCGCGGCCAGTTCGGCCGGCGTGCCAGTAGCGTGCATCTGAAATTCTCCGGAGGCTGCCCGCTCAGGGCAGCGCAATGCCTTGAATGCCGCGCGGACCGCCGAGCACCAGGGCGCTCTTGCCGGACGCGACGACCGCGGCCGTGGGTTGCGGCCGCTGCTGCGGCACGGGGCGGAAGCTGGCGCCGTCGTCTCGACTGGCCAGCACATGGCCGGCCTGGCTGACGACGAACAGCGTGCCGTCCTCGCCGCGGGTGCTGGCCGTCAGGCCGACCTGCAGGCCCGAGGGCACCACGGCCCAGTTCGTGCCGCCGTCGGTGCTGCGCAGCAGGCTGCCGCGCAGGCCGTGCGCGACCAGCGCGCGCTCGTTGCCGGTCAGGCCGAACAGCGTGCCCTTGTAGGGCAGCTCGATAGCGCGGAACTGCGACTTCTCGCGATCGAGGCGCAAGGCCAGGCCCTGCTCGCCGACGATGAACAGCGCGTCGCCGACGGCAGCCACCGCGTAGAGATGCAGGCCCTTGGGGTTGTCGACCGCATGCAGCCATGGCTCCCAATGGGCGCCGCCGTCGGTGGTGCGCAGCACCTGGCCGAAGGCACCGACGACGAAGCCGGTCGAGGGACTCTCGAACCAGACGTCCAGCAGCGGGTTCTCGGCGCCCTGCTCGGCGAAGCGCCGGGCCTCGGCCAGCGCCGCCTCGATGCGCTTGAGCTCCTCGGCCGGCGTGACGCCGGCTGCCAGTCGCTTCTCGTAGTGCTCGACCATCAACGCGCCGCTGCGCCGCCCGTCGAGCTGCAGCGTCCAGCTGCGGCCGGCGTCGGCGCTGTGCAGCACGACGCCGTCGTGACCCACCGCCCAGCCGCGCTGGTGGTCGGAGAAACAGACCGCGACCAGGTCGGAGCTGACCGGCACCTGGGCCTGGGTCCAGCTCCTGCCTTCGTCGTCGGACCACAGCACGTGGCCACGCTGGCCGACCGCGACGATGCGCGAGCCGGCGCGAGCGAGGCCGCCCACCAGGGCCCGGGGCGCGAGCACCGAGGGCAGCGCCGGCGTGTCGAGCACGTCGCGCCAGCCGGCGGCCGCGCCGCCGGCGGCGCGCGTCAACGTGCAGACGGCGGCACCGGCCAGCGCGAAGCCGAGCAAGCGGCGGCGATCGGTCAGCATGGCAGGACTCCGTGCACTGCGGCTGACTTCAGCGGATGCCGGCGCCGGCCAGGGCGTCGGGCGTCCACTCGCGCTCGGCCAGCGGCTTGGTCTGGCGCATGCCGCCGGTCTCGGCGGTGAAGCCGGTCACCGAGTAGACGCCGGACACCAGGTCGTAGTGGCCGAACATGTCGGTGTACGGCGCCGGCAGGTCGTAGCTCGGCGCCATGTAGGCGAAGCCGGCGCGGTAGAGCTGGCCGCGGGCGTCGTACTCGTCCGAAGCCACCGCCGCCCACGAGTCCTCGTCGAGGTAGAAGGTGCGCTTGCTGTAGACATGGCGCTTGCCTTCCTTCAGCGTCGCCTCGACGACCCAGACGCGGTGCAGTTCCCAGCGCACCAGATCAGGGTTCAGATGGCCGGGCTTCAGCAGTTCATCCTGCTTGGCCTGGTAGACCGCACCATAGGCGTTGTACGGGACGATCATCTCCTTCTTGCCGACCAGCTTGAAGTCGAAGCGCTCCATCGAGCCGTTGAAGATGAAGGTGTCGTCGAAGGTCGTCGCACCGGCGGTGCCGGGGTTCGGCGTGTCGTGCGACAGGTCCGGTGCGACCTTCACGCGGCGCTGCCCGGGCAGGTACATCCAGGCCTTGCGGTCCTTGCTGCCGATGTCGAGCGGGTCGACCAGCATCAGCGCCTCGCCGGCGCGCCGCGCCGGGCCGGTGTAGCTCAGCTTGATGCGCCAGTAGGTGTCGGCCGTCGGCTTGGCGATGTCCCAGTACGGGAATTCCTGCGTGCTGAGGCCTTCGGTCGACAGGGTCGCGCGGCCGCTGGCATCGACGCTCAGGTTGCGGTACTTGGCCTCATAGGCGACGCCGTTGAAGCGCACCAGATGGTTCCACATCGCCTCGTTGCCGGTCTTGGGGATCGGGAACGGGAAGCCGGCATGCGCGCCTTCCATCGAACGGCCGTCGTTGGTGGTCTTTGCGGTGACCGCGGCCTTGGCCGTGTTTTCGGTGACGAACTTCGGGAACGCGACGGTGCGGTGCGTCGGGTAGACGTCGACGCGCATCGTGGGGTACTTTTGCAGCAGTGCCTTGGTGCCTTCGGTCAACTGGCCCGCGTTCGCGGCCATGTTCTTGGCGTCGATCTGCAGACGCGGCTTCTCGGCCGCGAACGGGTTCGGGCGGATGCCGTCGCCGGCCTTGAAGCCAGCCGGCGGCGTGGTCAGACCGCCGGCGTAGGCGGGGATCGTGCCGGCGGCGTTGCCGGCCTTCTCGGCGCCGATCAGCGTCAGGTTGCCGCCCAGGGCCTTGGCCTCGTCGGCGCTGACGGCGGCCTGCGCGCCAAAGGCAGCGAGCAGAGCGGCTGCGACGGTGATGCGATGGAAATTGCGGTTCATCGTGGCAATCCTCAGAAAGTAGTCTTGAAGGTCAGGCTGACGAAGCCGCGGTCGACCAGATAGGTCGTGAAACCGTTGACGGCCGTGACGGAGGTGCCGTTGTCCTTGTAGTGGCCGACGAAGTCGACGTACTTCAGGTCGAAGCGGTACTTCTGTTGCACGTCGGCGGACAGGCCCAAGGTGTAGTTACCCAGGCCCTGGTTGCCGCCGAAGGTGACGGCCGCATTGCCCTTGAGGCCCACGGCGTAGGACATCGGCGCCGACAAGTCGACCCCGGGCAAGACCTGGAACCAGGTCGGGGTGAAGGCCAGGCTCGTGCCGACGTAACTGCTCGTCGCGCAGCCGTCCCACTTGCCCTTGGCCGGCGCGGTGCCGACGGCGGCGCAGGGCGCGTAGCCGACACCGTTGAACAGGGTCTCACCGCTGGTGACCTTGTCCAGGTGCATCCACTGCAATTCGGCGCCAAAGGTCGCGGCGTCGAACAGCGGCGTCTTCGCGATCGCGCCCAGCATGTTGACCAGGCCGTGCCAGGTATTGCCGCGCGGGCCCTTGGTCTCGCCTTGCTCGGGCAGGCCGGGGGCGACGCCCAGGATCTGCGAGTTCAGCGGCATGTTCTTGCGGTACGAGATCTCGGCGCTGGCGCTCACCGAACCGATATTCTTCGCAATGCTGGCGCCGAGCAGCTGGATGCGGTCAGCGTAGATCATGTTGTATTCGCTGCCGCTGGCCAGCGGCACCCTGCCCACGCCCGGCAGCGCGGGGCTCAAGGTGACCTTGGTCGCCAGCGCCTGCGGCAGCTTGTCGGCGAAATCGCGATAGTAGAGGCCCGCCGTTCCACCATCGAGCAGTTCCGGCGTCCAGCGTGCCGCCAGGCCCCACTCGCCGCGTTGCTTCGGCTCCGCGGCGTTGCCGCGCGTGAAGCCGACGCCTTGTCCTGCCAAGGGGCCTAGCGCCGGGTTGTTCGGCAGGTTCGCCACCAGAAAGCGATCGGGGCCGTTGAACGCAAAGTCCACCGGGCCGAGGTAGGTGCCGCCCTCGGGGAAGCGCGCCGGCTCCCACTCGAGCAGGTACTGGCCAGCCAGCGACAGGGTGTCGGTGATCTGTGCCTGCGCCGACAACTGGTTCAGCGGACGGAACAGTTCCTTGACTTCGGTGCCGGGCGTGGCGAAGCCCTTCTGCAGATCCAGCGGCGACTGCGCGTACGACACGCTGTGCAGGTGGCCGCCGAGGTAGACCGACTCGCCCCAGTAGATCGTGTGACGGCCGGCTTTGGCGTTGACCGGCACGTCGCCGAGGTCGACGCCGCCGAAGACGAAGGCATCGAGCAGTTCACCCGAGGCGCCGCGATAGAGGCGCTTGGTGGTGCTGCTGAAGACGTTGTTGATGTAGCTCGGAATCTGCGACAGCGGCGGATTCGGGTTGGAGCGGCCGTTGCTGCCGTAGGCAGCATCGAACCAGCCGGCGCCGCTGATGCGGGCGCCGTAGCGCTTCTTGTAGATGACATCGAGCTCGGACAGCAGGTCCAGGCGCTTGGCGACCATGTCGCCCTGGTCGAAGAGCCAGGTGCCCTCGTCGGCGGCCGGCGTGTTGCCGATCTTGTCGTCACGGTTCTCGACGCGGGCGGCGAGGTTGGCACGCACGGTGTTGTCCCAGCGAATCGCGATATCGGGATTACCCGTATCGATCTCGAAGGCCTGCGCGCCGCCGGTGGCCAGCAATGCGGCCAGCGCGGCCGTCGCGACGGCAGTGATCCGCAGGGGGCTGGTGCCCGCGCGGGAAGGGACGACACAAGGTCTCGGGTGGCGCATGAAGTCTCCGCTCGTTGATCTGAACCCGCACGTCGCGCAGCGCGCTGCGCCTTGTCGAGTGCTGGCGAAAATTTTGAGCGGCAGACCCCTTTCATCCCCCCCTCTTGGCGGGGGGCACGGCGGGCTGGCGTGGGGGTGGGATTGCCCCGGGGCGGCGCCAAAAAGGCGCCCGGGAGACGGCGGGCGGGCAGACGCTGCCAGCGGCTGGCTACAGCACCAGCAAGGCCCGGAAATCGTTGACGTTGGTGAAGGTCGGGCCGGTGGTCACGAGGTCGCCGAGCGCCTCGAAGAAGCTGCAGGCGTCGTTGGCATCGAGCCGCTCCTGCGCCTTGAGGCCGAGCGCCGTGGCGCGCGCCAGCGTGTCGGGTCCGGCGATGGCGCCGGCGTTGCTCTCGACGCCGTCGATGCCGTCGGTGTCGCCAGCCAGCGCCCAGACGCCGGGCTCGGCCTGCAGCGCGATCGCGCAGCCGAGCAGGAACTCGGTGGCGCGCCCTCCTCGGCCGCCCTTGCTCTTCACCGTCACCGTCGTCTCGCCGCCGCTGAGGATCACGCAGGGCCTGGCGAAGGGTTGCCCGCGCCGCGCCACCGCGCGCGCCAGCGCCGCGTGGACCTTGCCGACCTCGCGGCTCTCGCCCTCGATCTCGTCGCTGAGGATGTGCGCCTCGACGCCGGCCGCGCGTGCCGCCGCCGCGGCGGCCTCGAGGCTCTGCTGCGGCGTGGCGATCATGCGCAGTTCGTTGCGCTGCAGGCGCGGGTCGACCGGCTTGGGCGTCTCGAAGGCGCCGCTGCGCAAGCCTTCCAGCGCGGCGCCCGGCACCTCGATCGCATAGCGCTGCAGGATCGCCAGCGCGTCGGCGCAGCTGCTGGCGTCGGCCACGGTCGGGCCACTGGCGATCACGCTCGGGTCGTCGCCCGGCACGTCGGAGATCAGCAGCGTGATCACCCGCGCCGGCGCGCACAGCGCCGCCAGGCGCCCGCCCTTGATCGCCGAGAGGTGCTTGCGCACGCAGTTCATCTCGGTGATGTTGGCGCCGCTGTGCAGCAGCGCGCGGTTGATGCGCTGCTTGTCGTCGAGCGTGAGGCCTTCGGCCGGCATCGACAGCAGCGAGGAGCCGCCGCCGGAGATCAGGCACAGCACCAAGTCATCGGCCGTGAGACCGCGGGCGAGTTCGACGATGCGACGCGCGGCCTGGGCCCCGGCTTCGTCCGGCACCGGGTGCGCGGCTTCGACCACCTCGATGCGGCCGGGACTGGCCCGGTAGGCCGGCGGCACGTGGTCGTAGCGGGTCACGACCAGGCCCGACAGTGGCGCGTCCTTGGGCCACAGCGCATCGACCGCCGCCGCCATCGCGCCGCCGGCCTTCCCGGCGCCGAGCACCAGCGTGCGGCCCTTGGGTGGCGCCGGCAGATGCGCGGCCGTCACCAGCGAGGGCTGGGCCGCGGCAACGGCGGTGTCGAACAACGAGCGGAGGAAGGTGCGGGGTTCGATATCCATGCGCGGATCTTCGCGCGTTTCTTCAGTCCGGCATGACCTTGTGGTTGGCCATCAGCTCCAGCGCCCGCACCAGCGCCGAGTGGTCGAGCTGACCCTCGCCGTTGGCGGCGCAGGCGTTCATCAGCTGCGCCGCCCCGGCGGTCTGCGGCAGGGCGACGCCGAGCGCGCGCGCGCCGGCCAGCGCCAGGTTCAGGTCCTTCTGGTGCAGCCCGATGCGGAATCCCGGCGCGAAGCTCCGCTTGATCATCCGCTCGCCATGCACCTCGAGGATGCGGCTGGCGGCGAAGCCGCCCATCAGCGCCGCGCGCACCTTGGCCGGGTCGGCCCCGGCCTTGCTGGCAAAGACCAGCGCCTCGCCGACCGCGGCGATGTTGAGCGCGACGATGATCTGGTTGGCGACCTTGCAGGTCTGGCCGTCGCCGTTGCCGCCGACCAGGGTGATGTTCTTGCCCATCAGCTCGAACAGCGGCCTGACCCGCTCGAAGGCGGCCTCGGGCCCGCCGACCATGATGGTCAGGCTGGCGGCCTTGGCGCCGACCTCGCCGCCCGAGACCGGGGCGTCGAGGTAGTCGCAGCCGAGCGCGTTGATCTTCTGCGCGAAGGCCTTGGTCTCGATCGGGGAGATCGAGCTCATGTCGACCACGGTCTTGCCCACGCGGCCGTCCGGGCCGCGATCGCATTTCGTCAGGCCGGCCGCGACGCCCTGCTCGCCGAACAGCACCGCTTCGACATCCGGCGTGTCGGGCAGCATCAGGAAGACGATGTCGGCGCACTGGGCGACCTCGGTGGCCGAGCCGCACGAGACGGCGCCGGCCTCGGCCAGCGCCGCCGACACCTTGCTGCGGGTGTGGACGAAGAGTTCGTGCCCGGCGGCGCGCAGGTGGCCCGCCATCGGAGCGCCCATGATGCCCAGGCCGATGAATCCGAGCTTGAGGGAAGTTGTCGTCATGGCTTGCCTTGGTTCTTGTTCACTGCGCCAGCTTCTGCCGCCAGCCCAGCCCCGCCTCGGTGCCGTTGGCCGGCTTGTACTCGCAGCCGATGTGACCCTGGTAGCCGATGCGGTCGAGGTGCGCAAAGAGGAAGGGCCAGTTCAGCTCGCCGCTGCCGGGTTCGTTGCGGCCCGGGTTGTCCGCGAGCTGGACATGGCCGATGCGCGCCAGGTGCTTCTGCAGCGTCGCGGCAATCTCGCCCTCGGTCCGTTGTGCGTGATAGATGTCGTACTGGACGAAGGCGTTGGGCACGCCGACCTCGTCGAGGATCGCGATCGCCTGCTCGGTGCGGTTGAGGAAGAAGCCGGGGATGTCGTAGCGGTTGATCGGCTCGATCAGCAGTTGCAGGCCGGCCCGGTGCAACTCGGCGGCGGCGAACTTCAGGTTGGCGACGAAGGTGGCGCGCAGCACCGCCTCGTCGGCACCGGCCGGCATCTTGCCGGCCAGGCAGTTCAGGCGCGGCACGCCGAGCGCGGTGCCGACCTCGATCGCCTGCGCCACGCCGGCGCAGAACTCGGCCTCGCGGCCGGGGATGCAGGCGATGCCACGCTCGCCCGCGTCCCAGTCGCCGGCGGGCAGGTTGTGCAGCACGAGTTGCAGACCATTGGCATCCAGCCGGGCCCTGATGTCGGCGGTCGCGAAGGCGTAGGGAAAGAGGAACTCCACGGCCGTGAAGCCGGCCTTGGCGGCGCGCTCGAAGCGGTCGAGGAAGGGCACCTCGGTGAAGAGCATCGAGAGGTTGGCGGCGAAGCGTGGCATCGGGTTCACTCCAGCAATCCCGCCATCTCGAGCCCCTGGCGGCCCTCCGGATGGCGGCAGTCGATCTCCTCGAACTCGTTGATCTTGTCGATCTCGGTGCCCATCGCGATGTTCGTGACCTTCTCGAGGATCACCTCGACCACCACCGGCACGCTGTACTTTCGCGCCAGGGCCTGGGCCTCGATCATCGCGCCTTCGATCTTCTCGGGGTCGGTCACGCGCAGCGACTTGCAACCCAGCCCCTGCACCACCGCCTGGTGGTCGACGCCGTAGCTGCGCAGCGCCGCGTCCTCGACATTCTGGTTCTCGAAGGCGAGCTGCACGCAGTAGTCCATCTCGAAGCCGCGCTGGCTCTGGCGGATCAGGCCGAGGTAGCTGTTGTTGACCAGCACCTGCACGTAGGGCAGGCGGAACTGGGCACCGACCGCGAGCTCCTCGATCAGGAACTGGAAGTCGTAGTCGCCCGAGAGGCCGACCACGGTGCGGGTCGGGTCGGACGCGACCACGCCGAGCGCGGCGGGGATGGTCCAGCCGAGCGGGCCGGCCTGGCCGCAATTGATCCACTGGCGCGGGCCGTAGACATGCAGGAACTGCGCGCCGGCGATCTGCGACAGGCCGATGGTCGTGACGTAGACCGTGTCGCGGGGGAAGACCTTGTTCATCTCCTCGTAGACGCGCAGCGGCTTGATCGGCGTCTCGGTGAAGTGGGTCTTGCGATGCATCAGCTTCTTGCGCTCGGCGCAGCGCGCGGCCCAGTCGCCGAAATCCTTGAGCCGGCTCGCCGCCTTGCGCTCGCGCGCGACCTGCACGAAGAGCTCGAGCGCCGCCTTGGCATCGCTGACGATGCCCAGATCGGGGTTGAACACGCGGCCGATCTGCGTGGGCTCGATGTCCACGTGGACGAAGGTCCGGCCCTTGCAATAGACCTCGGTCGAGCCGGTGTGGCGATTGGCCCAGCGGTTGCCTATGCCGAGCACGAAGTCGCTCGCCAGCATCGTCGCGTTGCCGTAGCGGTGGCTGGTCTGCAGCCCGCACATGCCGGCCATCAGCGGGTGGTCGTCGGGAATGGTGCCCCAGCCCATCAGCGTCGGGATCACCGGCACGCCGGTGAGTTCGGCGAACTCGACCAGCAGCGAGCTTGCGTCGGCGTTGACGATGCCGCCGCCGGCGACTATCAGCGGCTTGCTCGCGGCCTGCAGCATGTCGAGCGCACGCTCGATCTGCTTGCGCGTCGCGGCCGGCTTGTAGACCGGCAACGGCTCGTAGCTGTCGATGTCGAACTCGATCTCGCCCATCTGCACGTCGAAGGGCAGGTCGATCAGCACCGGACCGGGCCGGCCCGAGCGCATCAGGTGAAAAGCCTGCTGGAAGGCGCGCGGCACCAGTGCCGGCTCGCGCACCGTGACTGCCCACTTGGTGACCGGCTTGGCGATCGACTCGATGTCGACCGCCTGGAAGTCTTCCTTGTAGAGCCGCGCCCGCGGCGCCTGGCCGGTGATGCACAGGATCGGGATGCTGTCGGCGCTGGCCGAGTAGAGCCCGGTGATCATGTCGGTGCCGGCCGGACCCGAGGTGCCGATGCAGACGCCGATGTTGCCGGCCCGGGCCCGGGTGTAGCCCTCGGCCATGTGCGAGGCGGCCTCGACATGGCGCGCCAGGATGTGGGCGATCGACTGCCGCTCGCGCAGCGCCGCGTAGAGCGGGTTGATCGCCGCACCCGGCACGCCGAAGGCCTGGCTGATGCCTTCCTTCTCCATCACCAGCACCGCGGCCATTGCGGCCTTCATCTTTGCCATCGCCATCTCCTGCAGCTTCAGTCCTGGGCAGGATGGTCGCGGCCGGGCGTCGGCTTGTGAACGGCGGTCAGGCGATAAGTGCTATTCCGCGGCGGAATGACGCGCTGGCAGCGCGGGCTATCGGAACCGCTGGCCGGTGGTGTCGCGCCCGCGAAGCGAATCGAGCATGCCGCCGATCTCCAGGACCGGCAGCAGCAGGCTCAGCGTCAGAGCCAGCGGCGTGTCGAGCGGCTTGAGTTCGCGGTGGCCACTGGAACGCAAGTGACCGAGCAGCCGCCGGCTGTTCCTGGCTGCCAGCGGCAGCACCTTCGACAGCGACTTGGACGACTGGCGCTCCATGGCCTGAAAGCCCTTTTGCCGGCGGTACTCGAGTTCGAAGCCGACGCCGTCGAACTCGTGGATGTTGATGGCCTGCGGGTCGTACATGAGGCGGTGTCCGGCCTCCCGCAGGGCCACGTTCCGACGTTGCGCCGAGATGAAGGGCGAGGGCAGCTCCTGCAGCGGGAACTGCCTGGCCACCTCGGTACGCACCAGCTGCGCGTCGCTGGAGACGAACGGCACCTCGCCCAGGCGGTCGATCTGCTGCTGGCCGCGCCCCATGAAGCCCAGGCAGCGACGCAGCGAACTCCGGTCGGCGCCGCGGTACACCGTCCTCGCGCTGACGCCGCTGATGTGCGGGTACTGCAGCAACGTGGCCACGAGCCGCGACAGGCAATCCGGCAAGGGCACGCAGTCGGCCTCGAACACCGCCACCAGTTCGCCGCGGGCCTTGGCAACGCCCAGGTTCTTGAGCGCCGACGAACTCTCGGCCACCAGGAAATCAACCGCCAGCCGAGGATGCTCCGCCAGCAGCTGCGCCGGGAACCCGCAGCGATGGCGTTCGCTGTCGACCAGCAGGATGTCGATCGCACCGCGATAGTCCTGGGTGGCGAAGGCCTCGATCGCCTTGGTCTCGTTCTGCCACGAGCGATCGACGGATCGCTCGTCGGAGACGATGACCACGGTCACGCTCGGCAGGCGAGCTTCGAGTTGACTGCTCGTGGGAGTGGGGCTCATGTGGAAGTTGGCGGCTCTTGACGCACCGCACTTGTCAATCCCTTGGCGCACAGGCCAACAAGTCTGACTTGGCGGTTGATCACCCGCAACGGCTGTGTGGCGCCCCCGCCTAAAGCCGGGATCGACGCCGACGCCATCGTCTGCTCGAAGCGGCGCCCGGCGGCGGACGCCGCGCCGCTGCGACGGGCACCGCCTCGGGTGCGCGCCCGCCGTTCGCACCTAATAAAGTCCGCGCATGGACCGCATCACCGGCATCGAGCTCTTCATCCGCGTCGTCGAGACCGGCAGCTTCAGCAAGGCCGCCGAGGAACTGCGCATCGCCCAGCCGACCGCCACCAAGCATGTGGCGGCACTCGAACAGCGCCTCGGGGCGCGCCTGCTCCACCGCAGCACGCGCGGCGTCAGTCCGACCGAGGTCGGCCAGCTCTACTACGACAAGTGCAAGGCGATCGCACGCGACCTCGAGGAGGCCGACAACGTGGCCCAGCTCGCCGGCGCCGGCATGGCCGGCACCTTGCGCGTCAGCACCTCGGTCGCCTTCGGCCGGCGCGTGCTGACGCCGCTGGTGCTGGCCTTCATGCGCGAGCATCCGCAGTTGCTGGTCGACCTCAGCTTCGACGACCGCTACGTCAACCTGGTCGAACAGGGCGTTGACGTCGCGCTGCGCATGGGCAGCCTGGCCGATTCCACGCTCGGCGCGCGCTGGCTCGGCAGCAACCCCTGGCTGCTGGCCGCGGCGCCGGCCTACCTGCGGGCGCGCGGCACGCCGGCCACGCCGGCCGAACTCGCCGGGCATGCCTGCCTCGTCTACAGCAGCGTGATGGGCGATGCGCGCTGGCAGTTCGTCGATACCTCCGCCGCCGATGGCCGCCAGTTCACGGTGCCGGTGCATGGCCCGCTGCGCAGCAACAACCTGAGCGCGCTGCTGGCGGCCTGCGAGGCGGGCCTGGGCATTGCCGCCCTGCCCTGGTACGTGGCGCACGCCGCGGTCAGCGCCGGCCGGCTGCTGCCGGTGCTCGGCGGCCACGGCCTGCCGGCGCAGGAGATCCATGCGGTGTTCCCCTCGCCCAAACTGGTGCCGGCCAAGGTGCGCGCCTTCATCGACTTCCTGCAGCCGCAGTTTCGGGGCGACTGGTGGGCCTTGTAGCGGGTCCGGCGGGAGCGCTCACCACGGCGGCGAGCCGGGTTGTGGCCTAATCAAGGGTTTTCCACCCATCTTCAGCCGAGCCAATCATGGGCAACAAGATCATCACCGAAGCCGACCGTCGCGCGACCCCCCGGCCCACCCCCGTGGCGGGCATGACGCAGACCACCGGCCGCGGCCAGAAGTGCAGCCTCGAGCGTGGCTCGCACACCCGCAGCAAGAAGAACCCGGGCAAGCGCCCGCACAAGGGCGGTTGAATCCGCTTCGGCGCGGCCCCGCCGCCGCGCCGACACCGGACCCGATGCCCCGCGCTCGGGCCCAGCATCGAACCGAAATCGTGCCTGCCGTTCCCGGCCCGGCATGATTTTCTGCGTCCGCCGAAGGCCGTCGCCCGTCCGTCCTGACATCGCACCATGCTGCGGATCACCGATCTTCGACTGCCGCTGCGCCATGCCGAGGACGCGCTGCGACCGGCGATCCTGGAGCGTCTGGGCATCATTGATGCCGCGCTGAAGGGCTTCAGCGTCTTCAAGCGCAGCTACGACGCGCGCAAGAAGACGGCGATCGTGCTGATCTACACGCTCGATTGCGAACTCGCCGACGAGGCCGCGGTCTTCGCACGCCTGGCCGGCGATCCGCACATCCGGCCCACGCCCGACACGAACTACCGCCTGGTGGCGCAGGCGCCGGCCGACTGGCCGCACGAGCGGCGCCCGCTGGTGGTCGGCTTCGGCCCCTGCGGCCTGTTTGCCGCGCTGATCCTGGCCCAGATGGGACTGCGCCCGATCGTGCTCGAGCGCGGCAAGGAAGTGCGCCAGCGCACCAAGGACACCTGGGGCCTGTGGCGCCAGGGCGTGCTCGATCCCGAGTCGAACGTGCAGTTCGGCGAGGGCGGGGCGGGCACCTTCTCCGACGGCAAACTCTGGAGCCAGATCTCCGACCCCCGGCACCTCACGCGCAAGGTGCTGGCCGAGTTCGTCAAGGCCGGCGCGCCGGAAGAGATCCTGTTCGTCAGCAAGCCGCATATCGGCACCTTCCGCCTGGTCAGCATGATCGAGAAGATGCGTGCCGACATCGAGGCGCTCGGCGGCGAGATCCGCTTTCGCCAGCATGTGAGCGATGTGCTGATCGAGGGCCGCGAGGGATCGCGCCATGTGCGCGGTGTGGTGCTCGCCAGCGGCGAGCAACTGCGCGCCGACCACGTGGTGCTGGCGCTCGGCCACAGCGCGCGCGACACCTTCACGATGCTGCACGAGCGCGGCGTGTTCATGGAGGCCAAGCCCTTCTCGATCGGCTATCGCATCGAGCATCCGCAGAGCCTGATCGACGCGGCCCGCTTCGGCTCCAACGCCGGCCACCCGATCCTCGGGGCCGCCGACTACAAGCTGGTGCACCACGCCAGCAACGGCCGCTCGGTCTACAGCTTCTGCATGTGCCCCGGCGGCACCG
This sequence comes from Rivibacter subsaxonicus, assembly GCF_004217215.1. Classification (GTDB taxonomy): domain Bacteria; phylum Pseudomonadota; class Gammaproteobacteria; order Burkholderiales; family Burkholderiaceae_C; genus Rivibacter; species Rivibacter subsaxonicus. The sequence goes on along the minus strand of NZ_SHKP01000004.1, from coordinate 480,035 downwards.
TGGTCGCCGCGACCTCGGAGCCCGAGCGCGTGGTCACCAACGGCATGAGCCAGTACTCGCGCAACGAGCGCAACGCCAATGCCGGCATCGTGGTCGGCATCGGGCCACAGGACTATCGCCAGGACGGCCGCAGCGACGGCCCGGTCAGCCCGCTCGACGGCATGGCCTTCCAGCGGCTGTGGGAGTCGCGCGCCTACGTGATGGGCGGCGGCGGCTACCAGGCCCCGGGGCAACTGGTCGGCGACTTCATCAAGGGCCAGCACAGCAGCGCCTTCGGCAACGTTCTGCCCTCCTACAAGCCGGGCGTGCACCTGACCGACCTGCACGAGCCGGACGCCGCCGGCCGCGCCAGCCTGCCGGCCTACGCGCTGGCCGCGATCCGCGAGGCGCTGCCCGCCTTCGAGCGCCAGATCAAGGGCTTCTCGCTGCCCGATGCGGTGCTGACCGGGGTCGAGACGCGGACCTCCTCGCCGCTGCGCATCACGCGCGGCCGCAACCTGCAGAGCCTCAACGTGGCCGGGCTCTACCCGGCCGGCGAGGGCGCGGGCTACGCGGGCGGCATCATGTCGGCCGCGGTCGACGGCATCGAGGTGGCCGAGGCACTGGGGGCCGACTTGCTGGGCCGGGCGGTAGCTACAGCCTAGGACGTGCGCGTCCCGGGCAGCACAGGCCCGCCGGCCCCAGAGCCGCGCTCCGTCTCGCGCACAGTCGCTTACAGACAGGCTTTCGAGGACTAAGTTCACGCGCCTCAGGGGCTTGACCGGTGACGCGATCCGGCCGAGTCGGGCGAAGATCGGAGGTTGGGCGGAGGGCCCGGACGTGGTCCGGCTCTTGCACCGCCAGAACTCCGAACAAGAAGCGCATGAACATGTCCCGCCAGGCCGCCCCCGACGAGCTGCTCGACCGCATGGAGTACCAGGCCGACCCTCTGGCCGACGCCACCATCGCCGCCATCCTCGGTCCCTGGGACGCGATCGCCCCCCCCAGCGCGACCGGCACGCTGCAGTCGATGCACGCCGACCATTGGCGGCGCCTCGAAGCGGTCAACCGGGTCTTCGCGCAGTGGGAAACCAACCGCGGGATCGAGACCTGGCGCGCCGACGCCAGCGTGCCGCCCGAGGTCGCCGGCCCGCTCGAGGCCTACGTGCGCCAGGCCCAGGTGCTGCCGGCCTGGGCCGACCACGCAGCGATCGACCGCGCCGAGCAGCTGTTCATCGACCACGGCGTGCTCTCCTGCACCCTGCTGTTCTGCGCCAGCCTGCCCGAGTGCTACGTGGTGCCCGACCTGTCGGAGGTGCTGCACCAGACCGGCCAGCTCGAGCGGCGCACCGAGTACCGCATCCGCTCGACCGCCGCGATGGTGTTCCCGCTGATGATGCGTGGCGGCCTCAACGCGCCCGACGGCGGCGGCCTGGCCCAGGTGCTCAAGGTGCGCCTGATCCATGCCACGGTGCGCCACCTGATCCTGCGCGGCAGCCCGCAGGAAGCGGTCGCCGCACTCGGCTCGCAGCGCAAGGTGGTCGGCGCCGGCGTCGTGGCGCCCATGCCGGCCTCGACGGCGGCGGCCGGCGACATGCACCACGCGCTGTTCATCCACGGCTGGAAGCTGGGCGAGGACGGCCTGCCCTGCAGCCAGGAGGAACTGGCCTACACGCTGCTGACCTTCGGCTATGTCTTCCTGCGCGGGCTGCGCACGCTCGGCGTCGGCCTCGAACGCCACGACGAGGAGGCCTACCTCCATGCCTGGAACGTCGTCGGCCACGTGCTCGGCATCGAGCGCGAGCTGATGGCAGAGACCATGGACGAGGCCGCGGCGCTGTTCGCGCGCATGCAGGCGCGCGGCCGGGCCCAGCCGATCAAGCCCGACCCGCGGCCCGAGCTCGGGCGCGCGCTGATGGAGTCGATGGCAAAGATCATCCCGCTGCGGATCGCCAAGCCCTTCCCGGTGCTGCTGACACGGCAGCTGTGCGGGCCGGCCACCTCGCGTGACATCGGCCTCGACCAGCATGTGTCGTGGTGGTCGAGGGCGGTGTTCGCGGTGTGCCTGTTCGTGATCAGCGGCATCGACCGCTTCGTGCGCCTGTTCGTGCCCGGTTTCTCGATCTCGCGCTTCATCACGCGCCTGGTGGGCTACCAGCTGATGACGCGCTTCCTGATGGACCAGACGCGGCCGCTGAAGCTGCCCGAGCACGTGCTGCAACGCGCGCACGGCATGATGAACGGCTGGGGCAACGACCCGCGTGCGCCGGGCTGGCTCAACCGCCTCGAGGCCCGCTGCACGCGCGGCCGCGACGCCGCGATGGCGGCCTGAGGCCGGCTTCGAGCCACCACAGCAGACGCCCACCCGCGCGATGAGTCACCTCCACCTGCCGTGGCGCGCCCTGCTCGGGGCGCTGCTGCTCGCCGCGAGCTGCCTGACAGCAGCGGCGGCGCCAGCCGCGCTGGTGCTCGACGACCGGCAGGCACGCGTCGAGGCCTGGCCCGCCGTGACCGTGATGGTCGACGCCAGCGGCAAGCTCGACCTGGCCCAGGTGCTGGCCGCCCCCGAGCGCTTCGAGCCGCCGACCACGGCCTACGCCACGCTCGGGCTCAACCGCGACGCGACCTGGCTGCGCATTCCCTTCTCTGTGCCGGCCGAGGCGCGCGAGCCGCGCGTCCTCGACATCGAGTACGCGCCGCTCAATCGCGTCGACCTGTTCCTGGTGCAGGACGGGCGAGTGGTGCAGCAGGCGCAGATGGGCAATCTGCAGCCCTTTGCCGAGCGCCCGATCGCCAGCCGCACCCATTCGGTGGAGCTGCTGCTGCTGCCGGGGCGCGACTACCAGTTGCTGCTGCGCGTGCAGACGCTCGGCGCGCGCATCCTGCCGATCAGCTTCAACACGCTGTCGGCCTTCCACGCGCGCGCACTGGGCGAGCAGATGCTGCAGGGCCTGCTCGCCGGACTCGGGCTGTGCCTGGTCATCTACAGCCTGATCCAGTGGTGGGGCCTGCGCGACACGCTCTATCTCAAGTACGCGATCCTCACCACCGCCAGCCTGCTGTTCTCGGTGGCGCAGTTCGGCATCGGCGCCCAGTACCTCTGGACCGACAACCTGTGGGTCGAGATCAAGGCGCCCGGGCTGCTGGCGCTGATCGCCGGCGCCGGCACTTTCCTGTTCGTCGAGCATGTGCTGGCCGGGCCCGATGCCGGCCGCTACTTCAGCCGCGTGATGAAGGGCGGCGCGATCTTCCTGTTCGGGGTCGCGCTGGCCTATGCCCTGGACCTGATCGACGTGCATCTGGTCAGCCTGGTGGTCGGCACCGTCGTCCTCGCGCCGGCGCTGATGGGCATGCCGGGCGCGATCCGGCGCGCACGGCGCGGCGACGCCATCGGCGGCTATTTCCTGGTGGCCTGGGCCGGCTACTTCGTCACGACCGCGTTGATGGTCGGGCTCATCAAGGGTCGCGTCGACTGGGGCTTCCTGAGCATGCACTCGTTCCAGATCGGCGCCACGCTCGACATGCTGATCTTCATGCGCGTGATCGGCCTGCGCGCGATGGCCGCCGCCGCCGCCGCCGAGCATGTGCACCGCGAGCGCGACGTGCTGCTGTCGCTCGCCCACACCGACCCGCTGACCGGCCTGCCCAACCGCCGCGGCCTCAACGCCAGGCTCGGCGCGGCGCTGCCGCGCTGCAGCCCGGACCACATGCTGGCGGTCTACATGCTCGACCTCGACGGCTTCAAGCAGGTCAACGACCGCTTCGGCCACGATGTCGGCGACGAATTGCTGGTCGCGGTGGCCCAGCGCCTGAAGGCGCACCTGCGCAGCAGCGACGTGGTGGCACGCGTCGGCGGCGACGAGTTCGTCGTCATGGCCAGTGGCCCGCACAACGAGCGCCAGGCGCACGACCTCGGCAGCAAGCTGCTCGAGGCCTTCGAGGCGCCTTTCGACCTGAGCCGCCAGCGCTGCAGCGTCGGCCTGACGATCGGCTACGTGCTGGTCCCGCACGACGGCACCGATGCCGTGGACCTGCTCAGGCGCGCCGATGCGGCGATGTACCTGGGCAAGCAGAGCGGCAAGAACTGCCTGCGCCGCGGCGAACTCGACCTCGTGCTCGAGTAGCGACGGCCAACGCGGCCGACCGGCGGCACGGCCCCGAAAGCGCCCTCCGCGCCAGCGAGCAGGGTGGCCGGCGCGCGCGCTTCATCCTGCGTACGTGGGACGCCGATCGCCTTGCCGGCGCCTACGCTGGTGTTGAACGACCCCGTTCAACATGGACAAGGACTCGAAATCAGGCTCACCGGGCCTGCCGGGCAACGCGCTGATCGCCGCCGTGCTGCTCGGCGCCGGCGCGCTGTTCCTGCGCGAGGCGCCGCTCGAGGGCACGCGTCCGGCGGCCAACGAGCCGCGCATCGAGCAGCGCTTCGCGCAACAGGACATCGATGCGCGCCTGTGGCAGGACCCGCTCGGCGCGATCACCCGGGCCCGCCAGGACGCCGCCGCGCGGCTCGGTGCCGCGCGCGCGCGCGCCGAGGACGAACGCCGCAGCGACCGCCAGCTCGCCGCCGAGATCGCGCGCAAGGGCGCGCATGGCGTCGACGAAGTCGTCGTGCTCGCCGTGATGCTGGGCGGCGGGCCGTACGCGGAGTACGTGGAGAACCGCCGCCGCACGCGCTACGCGGTGCTGGCCGGCCTCAACGCCGAACGCTTCGCCCCGGTCGATACCGAACATCTGGGCTACTTCATGCCCTCGGACAACCTGCGCGCGCCGCGCGACCTGCCGGAGACCGTGCCCTACGAGTGGTTCGAAGCGGTGCCGAGCGGTCGCGCGCAGGAGGCCGGCTCGCGCGAGGTGCTGGTGCTGTGGCTGGACAACGATGCCTTCTCGAGCAGCCCCTTCGCCCGCCTCAGGAAGCTCGTCGGTGGCCTGCAGCCGACCGCCCGGCCCGGCGACCCGCCGCCGCCCCGGATGCTCTGGCGGATGCTGGGGCCGACCGGTTCGGACGGCCTGCGCGCGATGGTGCAGGAAGTCGCCGCGGCCGACTTCGACGGCGCCCGGACCTTTGCCGGCGTCGACCTGCGGCTGCTGTCGCCGTCGGCGACCGTGCCCGACGACATCCTGCTCGCGCCGTTCAAGCTGGGAGCCCGCGGCCAGAGCCTGGAGGCCGTGCTGGAGCGCAAGGGCATCTCGCTGCTGCGCACGATCGGCGACGACCGACGGCTGGGCATCACCCTGGTCGAAGAGCTGGAGCGGCGCGGCCTGTCGGCGGATGCCAGTCGCGCCGCCACCGCAAGCGAGGCCAAGACCAGGCTCGACCAGTACCGCGAGACCTGCAGACGCCTGTCGCAGCACGAGAACGCACCGAGCCACATCGCCCTGGTCGCCGAATGGGACACGCTGTACGGCCGCAGCCTGCGCCGCCAGTTCGACATCGATCCCAAGACCGGCCGCGGCTTCTGCATCACCCGCCTCAACTACGTGCGCGGGCTTGACGGCCAGTTGCCCGACCGCGGCGCGGTCGAGACGCCGGCCGCCGGGCGGGAGTCCGGCAAGGGCGCCGACGACAAGAACCGGCGCAACGATGCCAACCTCGTCGAGCGCGCCGAAGGCCAGGCGCAGCTCGACTACCTGCGCCGGCTCGCGACCCGGCTGCGCGAGCGCGATGCGGAGCTGCGCGCCTCGGAGGTCGACGGCGCCGGCATCCGCGCCATCGGCGTGGTCGGCAATGACGTCTACGACAAGCTGCTCGTGATGCAGGCCCTGAGGCCGGAGTTTCCGAACGCGATCTTCTTCACCACCGACCTCGACGCCCGCTTCCTGCATCCGCGCGAGCAGGCCTGGGCGCGCAACCTGATCGTCGCCTCCAACTTCGGCCTGCGCCTGGACGACGGCCTGCAGGCCGGCACGCCGCCCTTCCGCGACAGCTACCAGACCTCGACCTTCCTGAGCACGCGGCTGGCGCTGGACGAGATCCGCCGCGACACGGCCTTCACGCCGACGCAGATCGATGCCTGGCTCAAGCAGCCGCGCCTGTTCGAGATCGGCCGCACCAGCGCCTTCGACTTCAGCACGCCGACGAAGTGGCGCATCGACGCCGGCAGCCGCTCGTGCCGCGGCTCCGACTGGGCGAACTGCGTCGACATCCACCCACCGGGTTCGCGGCGCTACCCGCATGTGCCGGTCGTGGCGCTCGCGCTGATCGCCAGCGGCACGCTGTTCCTGCTCTGGTTCCCGGCGTTCGCGCTGCACCGTCCCCTGCGGCGCCGGCTGCGTCGCTTCGTCGCGCACAGCGGCGGCAGCACCGCGGCACGCTGGTCACGGCGCATCGGCCTGCTGCTGCTGGCGCTGCTGGTTCATGTGCTGGTGCCATGGCGGCTCGCGCTGGCCTGGCCGCGGTTCGCCACCTGGCTGACCGGCAATGGCGAGGGCTCGAGCACCGCCATCGGCGACGGCAAGCCGATCAGCCTGACCGAGGGCATCAGCATCTGGCCGACCGAGGCGATCTACCTGCTCACGCTGCTGCTGTGCGTCTACCTGGTGTTCCGCGGCTGGACCGCGCTCGCGCGCAACCTCGACGAGATCAGCCGTGCCCTGCACCTGGGCAACACGCGGCGCCGCCTGGTCGCGGCGCAACTGCGCGAGGACCGCAAGCTCGCCTGGTGGCAGCGCCTGGTCAACATCTTCAGTTGCCGGCCGCCGGCACCGCGGTACGACGCGGTCGCGGCGGCGTCACTGGACCCGCGCATGAGTGCTGCCGCGCTCGCCTTCTGGCAGCTCTACATCGTCCAGAACCGCAGCAGCGCGCGCTTCATCCGCAGCCTGGCCTGCGTGCTGGTGGTGCTGGTCTTCGGCTGGCTGGTGGTCGAGGCCTTCGGCGAACCGCATGGCGCGCCGGTGCGCGGCCAGGTGTCGGCCCACGCCCACATGCTGCTGGCCGGCGGCGCGGTGGTCGTTCTCAACTTCCTGGTCTTCTACGTCGCCGACGCCACCCTGTTCTCGGTGCGCTTCGCGCGTGATCTGCGCACCCTGCATTCCAACTGGCCAGAGCGTTCGATCAGGTACTTCGAGAAGCGCCTGGGCAAGCTGCCGCCGGCACTGCTCGACCACTGGATCGACCTGCAGTTCGTGGCCCGGCGCACCAAGTGCGTGACCGGGCTCATCTACTACCCCTTCATCGTGCTCTCGCTGCTGCTGATCTCGCGCAACCCGGTGTTCGACAACTGGCGCATGCCGACCGGGCTGATGGTGCTGGCGCTGCTGAGCGTGGGCATCGTGCTGGGTTGCGTGGTGGCGCTGCGCCGGGTCGCCGAGAACTCGCGCCAGCACGCGCTGCGCGCGGTCGACGAGGCGCTGCTGCGTGCCAACGCGGCATCGGCGGCCGCAAACGATCCGCCGCAAGGCACCGCGCCCGCCTCGCCGGCCCAACTCGAACTGCTGCGGCACCAGATCGTCGACCTGCGCGAAGGCGCCTTCGCGCCCTTCTCGCAGCAACCGCTGCTCAAGGCGCTGGCACTGCCCTTCGCCACGCTCGGCGGCACGGCGCTGCTCGACTACATGGCGATGGCGAACCTCTAGCCAGCGGGTACCGCGCGACCGCTCAGCCTTCGAGCAACTCCCGGTAAACCTCGGCATAGCGCGCCGCCGCAACGTCCCAGCCAAAGCGCTGCTGCATGCCGCGCTGCTGCACCGCGCGCCACTCGTCCGGCCGCGCGAACAGCACGCAGGCACGGCGCAGCGCACGTGCCAGCGCCTCGGCGCTGAAGGCATCGAAGACGAAGCCGGTGGCGCGGTCGTCGGCAAGATCCTCGAGCGTGCTGTCGACCACGGTGTCGGCCAGGCCGCCGACGCGCCGCACCAGCGGCAGGCTGCCGTAGCGCAGGCCGTACATCTGGGTCAGGCCGCAGGGTTCGAAGCGCGAGGGCACCAGCGTCACGTCGCTGCCGGCAAAGAGCCGGTGCGCGAGCGCCTCGTCGACGCCGAAGCGCACCGCCACCCGGCCTGGGTGGGCTTCGGCGGCGGCGCGCAGCGCGGCCTCGATGCCCGCGTCGCCGCTGCCAAGCACCGCGAGTTGCGCCTCGGGCTGTGCCAGCAGCGCCGGCAGCGCGTCGAGCAGCAGTTGCAAGCCCTTCTGCTCGGCCAGCCGGCTGACCATGCCGAACAGCGGTGCCTGCGCCTGCGGCCGCAGCCCGAGTTCCTGCTGCAGTACCAGGCGGCAGCTCGCCTTGGCGTCGAGCCGGTCTGCATCGAAGGGTGCGACGATGGCGGCGTCGGTCGCCGGGTTCCAGACCGCGTCGTCGACACCGTTGAGGATGCCGTGCAGCGCGCCGGCGCGCGTACGCAACAGGCCGTCGAGCCCGCAGCCCTGCTCTGGCGTGAGAATCTCGCGCGCGTAGCTCGGGCTGACCGTGGTGATGGCGTCGGCAAACACCAGCCCGCCCTTCATGAACGAGAGCCGGCCGTGGAACTCGAGCTGGTGCAGGTCGAACAGCCGCGCCGGCAGCCCGAGCTCGACCATGACGCCGGACTCGAACAGCCCCTGGTAGGCCAGGTTGTGGATGGTGAAGACCGAGCGTGGCCGCGAGGGCTCGAGCGCGAGGTAGGCCCCGGCGAGCCCGGCATGCCAGTCGTGGCCATGCACGATGCGTGGCCGCCAGTCGGCATCGGCGCCGGCCGCGATGCGCGCCGCGGCGAAACCCAGCCAGCCGAAGCGCAGGTGGCTGTCGGCATGCGGCCGCCCGCCGGCGTCGGTGTAGGGGTGGCCGCCCTCGCCGAGGCGCGTCGGCACGTCGATCACGTAGGCCGGCAGCCCGCCCACCGCCGGCAGCCGGCCGGCGTGCAGCACGCCGCGCTCGCCCCAGGGTGCTTTCAACTCGGCCACCGGTCGCGCGTCGGCCAGGCCGGCGAGGATCGCGGGGAAGCCCGGCAGCAGCAGCCGCACCTCGCAACCCGCCGCGCGCAGCGCCTGCGGCAGCGCGGCTGCCACGTCGGCCAAGCCACCGGTCTTGAGCAGCGGATAGATCTCGGCGCTGAGCTGGAGCACGCGCATCGGGCGTTCGCTCACGCCGCTCCCTCCGAACCACTGGTGGACGCTGGCACCGCCGTGCCGTCGGTCGCTGGCGGCACTCGGGCTGCGTCGATCCCCGCTGCGCGGGTGTTCGACGCAGCGACCGTGCCTGCGAAGCTGCGCAGCGAAGTCGAACAGGTCAAGCGCCTACGCTGCGCACGTCCCGAGGCGCCACGCTTCGGCGCTTGCTCGCCGAGTGCGCTCACGCCGCCAGCCGCGCCAGCATCGGCCGCGTCACGAGCACCACGCCGCCCTCGGTGCGCTCGAAGCGCGCGGCATCTTCGGCGGCGTCCTCGCCGATCACCGTGCCGTCCGGAATCTGGCAGCCGCGATCGATCACGACCTTGCGCAGCCGGCAGCGGCTGCCGATGGTCACGTCGGGCAGGATCACCGCCTGGTCGATGTTGCAGAAGGAGTGCACCCGCACGCCGGAGAACAGCACCGAGTTCGCCACGTGCGAGCCCGAGACGATGCAGCCGCCGGAGACGATGGTGTTGACCGTCATGCCATGGCTGCCGTTGTGGTCGGGCACGAACTTGGCCGGCGGCAGCTGGCGCTGGTAGGTCCAGATCGGCCAGTCGCTGTCGTAGATGTCGAGCTCGGGGTCGATCGAGGCCAGGTCGAGGTTGGCGGCCCAGAAGGCGTCGATGGTGCCGACATCGCGCCAGTACGGCGGCGCGCCGCTCGGGTTGGCGATGCAGCTCAAGGCGAAGGGATGGGCCAGCGCGCGGCCCTCGGTCACCACGCGCGGGATCACGTCCTTGCCGAAGTCATGGCTGGACTCGGGGTTGGCGAGGTCTTCCTCGAGCAGCCTGTAGAGGTAGTCGGCATCGAAGACATAGATGCCCATGCTGGCCAGCGAGACATCGTCGCGCCCGGGCACCGCCGGCGGATTGGCCGGCTTCTCGACGAAGCTGCGGATGCAGCGCGCCGCGTCGACCGCCATCACGCCGAAGGCGCTGGCCTCGGCGCGCGGCACCTCGATGCAACCGACGGTGCAGCCGGCGGCGTGGCCCACGTGGTCCTTGAGCATCAGCGAGTAGTCCATCTTGTAGACATGGTCGCCGGCCAGGATCACGACGTAGTCGGGTCTTGCGGCCTTGATGATGTCGAGGTTCTGGAACACCGCATCGGCGGTGCCGCGGTACCAGTGCTCCTCGTCGACCCGCTGCTGGGCCGGCAGCAGGTCGATCATCTCGTTCATCTCGCCGCGCAGGAAACCCCAGCCGCGCTGCACGTGGCGCATCAGCGAGTGCGACTTGTACTGGGTGACCACGCCGATGCGGCGGATGCCCGAGTTCAGGCAGTTGCTGAGCGCGAAGTCGATGATGCGGAACTTGCCGCCGAAGTAGACCGCGGGCTTGGCGCGGCCGTCGGTCAGCTGTTTCAGCCGCGAACCGCGCCCGCCGGCCAGCACGAGCGCGAGGGTGCGACGCACCAGTTGATGCGGCTGAACGGGCCGTTCCATGGCGATCTCCTGCAGCGTTTGACGCCGACGCTACACGGGCCGGGGCATGCCGGCAAGCTAAGCGTGCGCCTCCTGCGCCTTGGCGGCCTCGATCGCCTCGCGCGCGTCGCCGCGGGCGCCGTTGAAGAACAGGTTCAGCAGCACCGCGCTCAGCGCCGCAAGCAGGATGCCGCTCTCGAGCAGCGGATGCAGTTCGTGCGGCATGTGCTGGGTCCAGCGCGGCGCCACCAGCGGCAGCATGCCGAAGCCGATCGCGACCGCGACGATGTAGAGGTTGTAGCGGTTGCCGCGATAGTCGACGCCGGCCAGGATGCGGATGCCGGTGGCCGCGACCATGCCGAACATCACCAGCCCGGCGCCGCCGAGCACCACGGTCGGCACCGACTCGACCAGCGCCGCCATCTTGGGCAGCAGGCCGAGGCCGATCATGATCACCCCGGCCGCCACGCAGACATAGCGGCTGCGCACGCCCGTCACGCCGACCAGGCCGACGTTCTGCGAGAAGCTGGTGTAGGGGAAGGTGTTGAAGATGCCGCCGATCAGCGTGCCCAGGCCGTCGGTGCGCAGGCCGGCGGTGAGCTCGCGCTGGCTGATCTTCTTGCCGGTGATGTCGGACAGCGCGAGAAACATGCCGGTCGACTCGATCATCACGACCACCATCACCAGCACCATCGTCAGGATCAGCACCGGGTCGAAGGTCGGCATGCCGAAGGCGAAGGGCGTCACCACGTCGAACCAGCCGGCCTTGGCGACCTTCTCGAAGCTCATCTTGCCGAGCGCGGCCGCCAGCGCGCAGCCGGCGACGATGCCGATCAGCACCGAGATGTTGGCGATGAAGCCGCGCCCGAAGCGCGCGATCAGCAGGATCACGCCGAGCACGAAGGCGGCGACCGAGAGATTGTCGAGCGCGCCGTAGCCCGGGTTGTTGGTCTGCGGCAGCGGACCGGGCAGCTTGCTGACGACCGGCGCCCCGAGCGGCGAGGCGGCCGCGGCATTGGCGGCCGAGGTGGCGGCCGCGACCTGCGGCATCAGCGCCGAGGCGGCCTGGGCCGGCGTCTGCACCGAAGACGGCGCGGTCGATGGCGTCGTGTTGGCCGCCGAAGCGCCACCGCCGGTGGCCGCCCCCAGCACCGCGGCGGCGCCGGCCTGCGCCGCGGCCTCGGCCTTGGCGCGGTCGACCATGATCACCAGCTTGGGCACGTCGGTGAACTGGGCCAGGTTGGCCGGCCCGCCCATCGCCCAGCCGATGCCCACGCGCATCAGGCTGATGCCGATGACGGAGATGATGGTGCCGGTCACGACCGGCGGAAAGAAGCGCAGCAGGCGCCCCATCAGCGGCGCGATCAGGATCGAGATGACGCCGGCGCCGATGATCGCGCCGAAGATCGCCTGCGCGCCGGCGGTGCCGGGGTTGGCGTTGGCCATCGCCACCAGCGGTCCGACCGCGGCGAAGGTCACGCCCATCATCACCGGCAGCCGGATGCCGAACCACTGGGTGAAGCCGAGCGACTGGATCAGCGTGACGATGCCGCAGCAGAACAGGTCGGCCGAGATCAGCAGCGCCACCTGCTCGGGGCTGAGCTTGAGCGCGCGACCGATGATCAGCGGCACCGCCACCGCGCCGGCGTACATCACCAGCACATGCTGCAGGCCGAGGGCCGCCAGGCGCGGGGCGGGCAGGATCTCGTCGACGGGGTGGACGGTCGTGGCACTCATGTCGTCTCCTGGAGGGCGATCAACGGGTGGTGGCGCCGGCCTCGAACCAGCGCTTGAGGAGCAGGCGCTCCTCGTCGGTCATCTGGGTGGCGTTGCCCATCGGCATCAGCTTGAGCACCACCGCCTGCTGGTAGATCGCCTGGGCATGCTGCTCGACCAGCGCCGGCGTGTGCAGCGCGACGTTCTTGTTCTGCACCTGCGCGCCGTGGCACAGCACGCAGCGCTGCTCGACGACAGCCTGGACCTGGGCGAAGCTCGGAGCCGGCGTGCCGGCGGCCACGGCCGCCACAGGCGCCGGCCGCAGCCACGCCACCAGCGCGACGATCGCCAGCGTGCCCACCGTGGCGTACTCCCACGGCACCCGCTTGCCGGCGACCAGCGCCTTGTGACGGGCGACGAAGCTGTGGCGGATCAGCGCGCCGGCGGCCATGATCGCCACCAGCACGATCCAGTTGTGCGGGCCGGTGTAGAGAAAACCGTAGTGGTTGCTGAGCATCGCCACCAGCACCGGCAGCGTGAAGTAGGTGTTGTGCACGCTGCGCTGCTTGGCGCGCTGGCCGTGCACCGGATCGACCGGCTCGCCCGCCTTCATCTGCTTGATCACCGTGCGCTGGCCCGGAATGATCCAGAAGAAGACGTTGGCGCTCATCGCCGTCGCGATCATCGCGCCCACCAGCAAAAAGGCGGCGCGGCCGGCGAACAGGTGGCAGGCCAGCCATGACGCAAGGACCACCAGCAGCGTTGTCAGCAGCGCGACATTGCGGTCGCCGTTGGGCTTCTGGCCCAGCGTGCGGCAGATCGCGTCGTAGGCCAGCCAGAACACGGCGAGGAAGGCCAGCGCCGCCGCGATCGCCGCGCCCGGGCTCCAGGCGAACACGCTCTTGTCGACCAGGAAGGTGCCGGCGTTCCACAGGTAGAGCACCGTGAACAGCCCGAAGCCGGTGAGCCAGGTCGAGTAACTCTCCCAGTAGAACCAGTGCAGGTTCTCGGGCAGCGACTTTGGCGCCACCATGTACTTCTGCGGGTGGTAGAAGCCGCCGCCGTGCACCGCCCACAACTCGCCGTTGACGCCCTTGTCCTTGAGCGCCGGGTCGGTCGGCGCCGTCAGGCTGTTGTCGAGGAAGACGAAGTAGAACGAGGAGCCGATCCACGCGATCGCGACGATCACGTGCGCCCAGCGCAGCAGCAGATTGGCCCAGTCGAGCAGGTAGGTGTCCATGCGATCGTCGCTACGGTTTCACCTCACCACGGCGGGCACTGTGAGGTGACGGATCGGTCGCGTCCCTTGCGGGGCGCCGCGGCGACCGGGTCGTGTGCAGCAAAGTGTATACACCTTGGCGCGCACTTCAAGTCGAAACGAACTCAAGCAAACCCTAGGACCCGCGGTAGGTGGAGTAGGCCCAGGGGCTCGCGAGCAGGGGCACGTGGTAGTGCGATCCGGTGTCGGCAATGCCGAAGTCGAGCGGCACCGCGCCCAAAAAGGCTGGCTCCGGCAGCACCACGCCGCGTCCGCGGAAATAGGCCTCGACCTCGAACACGAGCCGGTAGCGGCCCGCCTTCAGCTCGGCACCCTCGAGCAACGGCGCATCGGCGCGGCCGTCGTGGTTGAGCGTGATGCGCTTGATCGACTGCGGGCCGGCCTCGCCCAGTCGCAGCAGTTCGACGCTCATCCCGGCCGCCGGGCCGCCATGCATGGTGTCGAGCACGTGGGTGGTGAGCTTGCCCATCGCTGGTCCTCGTCGGTCGGGGTTGATTCTGCAGCCAAAGTGTATACAGTTGCCTGTGCAAGACAAGCACTTTCGCTACAACAATGACAGCGCGCCGCCCCGCCCCCACCCCCGCCCGACCGCCCACGGCCCGCAAGCGCGCCGCCGAGCCAGCGGCCGCGCAGACATCGACCGAGCGCATCGTCGACTCGATCACCACCGCGATCGTCGAGCGCCGGCTGATGCCCGGCACCAAGCTAGGCGAGCAGAAGCTGGCCGACATCTTCAAGGTCTCGCGCACGCTGGTGCGGCAGGCGCTCAACCAGTTGAGCCGCGACAAGCTGGTGACGCTGACGCCGGCCCGCGGCGCGTTTGTGGCCACGCCGAGCGTCGAGGAAGCGCGCCAGGTCTTCGAGGTGCGCAACCTGATCGAGTCGGCGCTGGTGCAGCGGCTGGCGCAGAGCATCACGCCGGCCCAGGTCGCCGAGCTGCGCACCCACTTGCGCGACGAACGCAACGCGGTGCAGCGCACCGACGTCTCGGGCCGCACCCGGCTGCTGGCCGACTTCCACGTGGTGCTGGCGCGGATGTTCGGCAACGAGACGCTGGCGGACCTGGTAGCCGACCTGCTGTCGCGCTCCTCGCTGATCTCGCTGATGTACCAGTCGGCGCATTCGGCCGAGGCCTCCTATGCCGAGCATGTGGCGATCGTCGACGCCCTCGAGAAACGCGACGCCCGCGCGGCGCTGCGGCTGATGAACGAGCACCTCGAGCATGTGGAGCAGAACCTGCGCCTGCACCCGCGCGTGCCCGACCTCGCCGAGGCGTTAGGGTCTGTTAACGCTACCGGGGGGCTCGCGTGACCCAGGAAACAAAGGCCATCAAGGCGCAAAGCGCAGCTGGGGTCGGCCCCCGGCGAGCTTTGCAACGCGGAGGGCCGCAGTTTCCTGGGATCACCCTTCAGGCCCGGGTCGCGCGGGCCGCGGGGCGGCGTTGCTCGGTCGTAGCGTGCATGAGCACGCGTCCTCCCTCGCGCCTACCCCTGCGGCCCGCGCGGCCCGGGCGCGAGCCCCCCGGTAGCGTTAGCAGGCCCTGAGCGCCTGACAACCGAAGGCTCCGAACCCCATGACCACCGTCTTCCGCTCCGGCGCGGCCTACCCGCGCGACCTCCACGGCTACGGCCGCGACCTGCCCGAGGCGCGCTGGCCCGGCAACGCGCGCATCGCGCTGCAGTTCGTGCTGAACTACGAGGAAGGCGCCGAGAACAACGTGCTGCACGGCGACGAGGGCAGCGAGCGCTTTCTCTCCGAGATCATCGGCGCCGAGAGCTACCCGGCGCGCCACATGAGCATGGAGTCGATCTACGAGTACGGCTCGCGCGTGGGCGTCTGGCGCATCCTGCGCGAGTTCGAGCGGCGCGGCCTGCCGCTCACCGTGTTCGGCGTCTCGATGGCGCTGCAGCGCCACCTCGAGCTGACCGAGGCGCTGCTCGAGTTGCAGCACGAGATCGCCTGCCACGGCTGGCGCTGGATCCACTACCAGAACGTCAACGAGGTGGTCGAGCGCGAGCACATCCGCATCGGCACCGAGATCCTGCAGAACCTCACCCGCGGCCAGTGGCCGCTGGGCTGGTACACCGGCCGCGACAGCCCCAACACCCGGCGCCTCGTCGCCGAGCAAGGTGGCTACGAGTACGACAGCGACTACTACGGCGACGACCTGCCGTTCTGGATGGAAGTGCCGCTGTCGAATGGTCACAAGACAGGCGGCAGCACCCAGCAACTGATCGTGCCCTACACCCTCGACGCCAACGACATGCGCTTTGCCACGCCGCAGGGTTTCAACACCGGCGACGACTTCTTCGAGTACCTGCGCGACAGCTTCGACGTTCTCTACGCCGAGGGCGCCGAGCGGCCGCGCATGATGAGCGTGGGCATGCACTGCCGCCTGCTCGGCCGGCCCGGGCGCATGCGCGGGCTGCAGAAGTTCCTCGATCACGTGGCGGCGCACGACCGTGTCTGGGTCTGCCGCCGCATCGACATCGCGCGCCACTGGCGCCGCGAGCATCCCTTCGTCGCGCCCAAGCCCTGAGTTCGCCACCATGCCGACCCTCGCCCAGATCAACGCCGCCGGTGCCGACGAGTTCGTCGCGCTGCTGGCCGGCACCTACGAACACTCGCCCTGGATCGCGCGCGCCGCGGCCGCGCGTCGCCCCTTCGCCTCGCTCGCGCAGCTCAAGCACGCGCTGGTACGCGCGGTGCGCGAAGCGCCGCGCGAGGCCCAGCTCGGCCTGATCCGCGCCCACCCCGAGCTGGCCGGCAAGGCGATGGTCAGCCAGAGCCTCACAGCCGAGAGCACGAACGAGCAGACCGCCTCGGGCCTGACCGCCTGCAGCGCCGAGGAGTTCGCCCGGCTGCAGCAGCTCAACGCCGACTACAACGCGAAATTCGGCTGGCCCTTCATCCTCGCGGTGCGCGGCCCGCGCGGTGCCGGCCTGACGCGGGACCAGATCATCGCCACCTTCGAGCGCCGCCTGCACAGCCGGCCCGATCTCGAGTTCGCCGAATGCCTGCGCCACATCGACCGCATCGCCGAACTGCGGCTGAACGACAAGTTCGGCGTCGAGCCCGCGCTCGGCAACCAGGTCTGGGACTGGTGCGAGCAGCTCGCGGTGCACAGCGACCCCGGCTACCTGGAGCGCGGCGAACTCACCGTGACCTACCTCACCGAGGCGCACCAGGCATGCGCGCGTCAGATCGAGGCGTGGATGCGGGAATGCGGCTTCGATGAGGCACGCGTCGACGCGGTCGGCAACGTCGTCGGGGTCTATCACGGCGCCGATCCGTCGTCGAAGCGGTTGCTCACCGGATCGCATTTCGACACCGTGCGCAACGGCGGCAAGTACGACGGCCGGCTCGGCATCTTCGTGCCGATGGCCTGCGTGCAGCAGCTCGCGCGCGCCGGCCGGCGCCTGCCCTTCGGCCTCGAGGTCGTCGGCTTCGCCGAGGAGGAAGGCCAGCGCTACCCCGCCACCTTCCTCGGCTCGGGCGCGCTGGTCGGCGGCTTCGATCCGGCCTGGATGACGCAGCTGGACGCCGACGGCATCGCGCTCGCCGACGCGATGCGCGCCGCCGGCCATCCGGCCACGCTTGACGCCATCGCCGCGCTGCGGCGCGACCCGGCGCGCTACCTCGGCTTCGTCGAGGTTCACATCGAGCAGGGTCCGGTGCTCAACGAGATCGACCTGCCGCTGGGCATCGTGACCTCGATCAACGGCAGCCTGCGCTACCTCGGCGAGGTGCAGGGCGTGGCCAGCCATGCCGGCACCACGCCGATGGACCGTCGCCGCGATGCCGCGACCGCGGTCGCCGAGCTGGCGCTCTACGTCGAGAAGCGCGCCGGCCGAGTCGATGGCAACAGCGGCGGCAGCTGCGTCGGCACCGTCGGCCAGCTCGAGGTGCCGAACGGCTCGATCAACGTCGTGCCGGGCCGCTGCCGCTTCAGCCTCGACCTGCGCTCGACCACCAACCCGGTGCGCGACGCGCTGGCCGCCGACGTGCGCGCCGAACTGGCCGCGATCTGCGAGCGGCGCGGCCTGAACTTCACGCTGACCGAGATCATGCGGGCCAGCGCCGCACCGAGCGCCCCCGCCTGGCAGCAGCGCTGGGAGCGCGCGGTCGAGTCGCTGGCGCTGCCGCTGCACCGCATGCCCAGCGGCGCCGGGCATGACGCGATGAAGCTTCACGAGGCGATGCCGCAGGCCATGCTGTTCGTGCGCGGCCTCAACGGCGGCATCAGCCACAACCCGCTCGAATCGAGCACCAGCGACGACATCGATCTCTCGGTGCGGGCCTTCGCGGCGCTGCTCGATGATCTGGCACGAGAACAAGCATGAACAGCGACAGCAACCACGAGCTCTACGCCCGCCTCGACGCCTGGATCGACACCCACTTCGACGAGGAAGTCCGCTTCCTGCAGGCGCTGGTACGGGTGCCGACCGACACCCCGCCCGGCAACAACGCGCCGCATGCCGAGCGCAGCGCCGAGCTGCTGGCCGGCATGGGCATCGCGGTCGATTCGTACCCGGTGCCGCAGGCCGAGGTGCAGGCCGCCGGCATGGGCTCGATCACCAACCTCGTCGCCCGCCGCCGCTACGGTGCCGGCGGCCCGGTCATCGGTCTCAACGCACATGGCGACGTGGTGCCGCCCGGCGAGGGCTGGAGCTTCGATCCCTACGGCGGCGAGATCTCTGACGGCAAGCTCTACGGCCGTGCCGCAGCGGTCAGCAAGAGCGACTTCGCGAGCTACAGCTTCGCGCTGCGCGCGCTCGAATCGCTTGGCGCGCCACTGCGCGGCGGCATCGACCTGCTGTTCACCTACGACGAGGAGTTCGGCGGCGAACTCGGCCCCGGCTGGCTGCTCGAACGCGGACTCACCAAGCCCGACCTGCTGCTCGCCGCCGGCTTCAGCTACCAGGTGGTCACGGCCCACAACGGCTGCCTGCAGATGGAGCTCACGGTCAACGGCCGGATGGCGCATGCCGCCATTCCCGACACCGGGGTCGACGCGCTGCAGGGCGCGGTCGCGATCCTCAACGCGCTCTACGCGCAGAACACGCTCTACAAGCAGGTCCGCTCGCAGGTGCCCGGAATCACGCACCCCTACCTCAACGTGGGGCGCATCGAGGGCGGCACCAACACCAACGTGGTGCCCGGCAAGGTAGTGCTCAGGCTCGACCGCCGCATGATCCCGGAGGAGGACCCGGTCGCGGTCGAGGCCGAGCTCCGCCGCGTGATCGCCGAGGCCGCGGCGACGCGGCCCGGCATCGGCGTCGACATCCGTCGCCTGCTACTGGCGCGTTCGATGCAACCGCTGCCCGGCAACAAGCCGCTGGTCGAGGCGATCCAGCGCCACGGCGAGGCCATCTTCGGCGAGCCGATCCCGGCCGTCGGCACGCCGCTCTACACCGACGTGCGGCTGTTCGCCGAGCGGGGCATTCCCGGCGTGATCTACGGCGCCGGCCCGCGCACGGTGCTAGAGAGCAACGCCAAGCGCGCCGACGAGCACCTGGTGCTGGAAGACCTGCGGCGCGCGACCAAGGTGGTGGCACGCAGCCTGCTAGACCTGTTGCGAGCCACCTGACCATCCGACCGGAGCCCTCCCGATGAGCCCTCTCGCCCAGAACAAGAAGCGTCAGTTCCTGCGCGCCGCCGCTGCCACCCTGGCGCTGGGCGCCGCGCTCGCCACGCCGGCGCTGGCGCAAGCTGAAACGCCGGTCCGCTTCCAGCTCGACTGGCGCTTCGAGGGGCCGAGCGCCTTCTTCCTGCTGCCGGCGGCCAAGGGCTACTTCAAGGCTGAGAAGCTCGCCGTCACGGTCGACGCCGGCAACGGCTCGGGTGCTGCGGTCACGCGGGTGGCCTCGGGCAGCTACGACATCGGCTTCGCCGACCTCGCGGCGCTGATGGAGTTCCACGCCAACAACCCCACCGCGCCGAACAAGCCGGTCGCGGTGATGATGGTCTACAACAACACGCCGGCCGCGGTGTTCTCGCTCAAGAAGAGCGGGCTCAAGGCGCCCAAGGACCTGGCCGGCAAGAAGCTCGGCGCGCCGGTCTTCGACGCCGGGCGCAAGGCTTGGCCGATCTTCGACAAGGCCAACAGCGTCGGCAAGGTCGAATGGATCAGCATGGACCCGCCGCTGCGCGAGACCATGCTGGCCAAGGGCGATGTCGACGCGATCACCGGCTTCTACTTCACCAGCCTGCTCAACCTCGAGGCGCGCGGCGTCAAGGCCGAGGACGTGGCGGTGATGCCCTACCCGCAATACGGCGTGCGCCTCTACGGCAACGCGATCATCGTCAGCGAGCCCTTCCTCAAGCAGAACCCGGAGGCGGTGATGGCCTTCCTGCGCGCCTTCAGCAAGGGCGCCAAGGAAGTGATCGCCGACCCCAAGGCGGCGATCGAGTTCGTCAAGGCGCGCGACGGCATCATCAACAGCGAACTCGAGACGCGGCGCCTGAAGCTGGCGATCGACAGCTCGATCGCCACCGCCGACGCCAGGGCCGAGGGCTTCGGCGAGGTCAACGGCCCGCGCCTGGCGCTGATGGCCAGCCAGGTGGCCGATGCCTTTGCCACCAAGGGCCGCATCGAGCCGGCCGCGGTCTGGAACGGCGGCTTCCTGCCGAGTGCTGCCGAGCGCAACATCTTCGTCGCGACGGCGAAGAAATGAGCAGCAGCCCGGCGCCGCACTTCGTCGACTTCAGCGACGTCTGGCTGGCCTACAACGAGGAGTTGCTCGCCGCGCAGCAGTTCGCGGTCGAGGCGATCGACCTGAAGGTGCGCCAGGGCGAGTTCATCGCGATCGTCGGCCCCTCGGGCTGCGGCAAGAGCACCTTCATGAAGCTGGCCACCGGGCTGAAGATGCCGAGCCGCGGCCGCATCCTGATCGACGGCCAGCCGGTGGCCGGCCCGCTCAAGATCACCGGCATGGCCTTCCAGGCGCCGAGCCTGCTGCCGTGGCGCACCACGCTCGACAACGTGCTGCTGCCGCTCGAGATCGTCGAGCCCTACCGCTCCAGCTTCAAGCGCAAACGCGCCGAGTACGTGGAGCGCGCCCGCACGCTGCTGCAGAGCGTGGGCCTGGGCGGCTACGAGGAGCGCTTCCCATGGCAGCTCTCCGGCGGCATGCAGCAGCGCGCCAGCATCTGCCGCGCGCTGATCCACGAGCCCAAGATGCTGCTGCTCGACGAGCCCTTCGGCGCGCTCGACGCCTTCACCCGCGAGGAACTGTGGAACGCGCTGCGCGACCTGTGGACAAGGCAGCGTTTCAACGTGATC
Source organism: Rivibacter subsaxonicus (assembly GCF_004217215.1). GTDB lineage: Bacteria > Pseudomonadota > Gammaproteobacteria > Burkholderiales > Burkholderiaceae_C > Rivibacter > Rivibacter subsaxonicus. The sequence continues at coordinate 459,262 of NZ_SHKP01000004.1, read as the reverse complement.
CTGGTGACGCACGACCTTCGCGAGGCGGTCTACCTGGCCGACACGGTCTACGTGATGAGCCGCAGCCCGGGCCGCATCAATGCTCGTCGCGAGATCGACCTGCCGCGTCCGCGCGAGCTCGACATCACCTACACGCCGGCCTTCACCGACATCGTGCACGAGCTGCGCGGCCACATCGGCGCGCTGCGTAGGCCGACCTCGCTCGGCACGGGCTCGGAGGTCGCGCAATGAGCCCACTGCCCGGCCGCCCGAAAGTGGGCTCGCTCCCGCCTGGCGGGACAGCGCGCAGCGCAAGGGTGCCCACATGAGCCCGTCGAAGCGCCGCGCCTTCGAGCGCTGGTCACCGTGGCTGCTGCTGCTCGCGATCCTGCTGGTCTGGCAGCTGATCTGCAGCGCGTTCCAGGTTTCCGAGTTCATCTTCCCGAGCCCCTGGCGCATCGCCGAGCAGATGCTCGAGTACCGCGGCGTGATCGCCCAGCATGCCTGGCGCACCTTCTGGGTCACGATGGTCGGCTTCGGCATCTCGATCGTGGTCGGCGTGCTGCTCGGCTTCCTGATCGGCAGCTCGCGCATCGCCTATGCCGCCGTGTACCCGCTGATGACGGCCTTCAACGCGCTGCCCAAGGCCGCCTTCGTGCCGATCCTGGTCGTCTGGTTCGGCATCGGCGCCGGGCCGGCGATCCTGACCGCCTTCCTGATCAGCTTCTTCCCGATCATGGTCAACATCGCCACCGGCCTGGCGACGCTGGAGCCGGAGCTGGAGGACGTGCTGCGCGTGCTCGGCGCCCGGCGCTGGGACGTGCTGGTCAAGGTCGGCATGCCGCGCTCGCTGCCCTACTTCTACGGCTCGCTGAAGGTGGCGATCACCCTGGCCTTCGTCGGCACCACGGTCAGCGAGATGACGGCCAGCAACGAGGGCATCGGCTACCTGCTGATCAGCGCCGGCTCGAGCATGCAGATGGGCCTGGCCTTCGCCGGCCTGGTCGTGATCGGCGCGATGGCGATGGCGATGTACGTGCTGTTCGCGCGGATCGAACAGCGCACCACGGCCTGGGCCCATCGGCGCGCGGACGCGGCATGATGCCGGGCATGTTGCCGCTGCCCACCCTCCTCGCCCGCTGCCGCCTTCTCGTTCTTCGCGCCGCCGCCGCGCTCTCGCTGGCCGGCCTGGCCGCTCTGACCCACGCCGCCGAGCCGCCGCTGGCGCTGCCGGTCGAGCAGCCACTGCTGCGCCAGGTCGCGGCCGCGGTCAGCGCAGGCGAGCAGCGCGCGACGATCGAGAAGCTGGTCGGCTTCGGCACCCGCCACACGCTCTCGGACACCGTCTCCGAGACGCGCGGCATCGGCGCCGCGCGGCGCTGGGTCCAGGCGCGCTTCAGCGCGATCGGCAAGGACTGCGGCGGCTGCCTCGAGGTAATCACGCCGTCCAAGGTGATGACCGGCCGACGCATCCCGCAGCCGACCGAGGTGATGAACGTCGTCGCGATCCAGCGCGGCACCAGCGACCCCGAGCGCGTCATCGTCATCAGCGGCCATCTCGATTCGCGCGCCAGCGACATCATGGACGCCACCAGCGACGCACCCGGCGCCAACGACGACGCCTCCGGCGTCGCCGCGGTGATCGAGGCCGCGCGCGTGCTCTCCAAGCACCGCTTTCGCGCCACGCTGGTCTATGCCGCGCTGAGCGGCGAGGAACAGGGCCTGCTCGGCGGCCAGATCCTGGTCGAGCATGCCCGCGCGCAGGGCTGGAAGGTCCAGGCCGATCTCAACAACGACATCATCGGCAACATCCACGGCCAGAACGGCGTGGTCGACAACAGCAGCGTGCGCGTGTTCTCCGAGGGTACGCGCGCGCTCGAGACGCCCGAGGAGGCCAAGCGCCGCCGCTACAACGGCGGCGAACTCGACGCGCCCTCGCGCAACATCGCGCGCTACATGGCGGCGCTGTCGGAGCGCTACCTGACGAACCTGCGCGTCAACCTGATCTACCGCACCGACCGCTTCGGCCGCGGCGGCGACCAGGTCGCTTTTCTCGATGCCGGATTTCCGGCGGTGCGCGTGACCGAGGCCAACGAGCATTACCACCGCCAGCACCAGGACCTGCGGGTCGAGGCTGGCGTGCACTACGGCGACACCATCGACGGTGTCGACTTCCCCTACCTGGCCCAGGTCACACGGCTCAACCTGGTGACGATGGCGGCGATGGCGCAGGCGCCCGGCGTTCCGACCGGCGTCGCGATCGAGGGCGCGGTCACGCCCGACACCACGGTGAAGTGGCAGCCGGTCAAGGGCGCCACGGCCTACCGCGTCTGGTGGCGCGACACCATCGACCCGCGGTGGCGCTTCAGCCGCACCGTGGCCGCCAGCGGCAGCGGACCGCAGCAATTGCGCTTGCCCAACATCGTGATCGACGACTGGTTCTTCGGCGTCTCGGCGATCGGTGCCGACGGCCACGAGTCGCCGGTGGTGTTCCCGGGCGAGGCCGGCGCGTTCTGAGCGACGCCGGCCCCCGGCCTCAGAGGCAGAGCTTGCGCGAGCAGGGCAGCTCGGCCCTCGCGTCGGCGTCGGCGTGCACCGGCGGCAGCGGCGGCTCAACGGGCTGCGACCGCGCATCGCAGCCACCCACCAGCGCGGGCGCCAAGGCCGCCCACGCCGCGAGCACGGCGATCCGCGCCGCCGGGGCTGTCGCAAACGGTGGGCTCATTGCAGCCGCCCGCTTCGCTGGCCCCGGATGGCCGCACGCTCGACCTCCAGCGCCTTCGCCAGCCCGGCCTGGCCGCCGCGGCGCGCCGCGCAGATCAGCGTCTGGTCGATCAGGTCGCGCTGAGCGTGGCTGCCGCCGAAGCGCTGTGCCTGGTTGCGCGTGGCGCGCAACAGATCGACGCAGCGCGCGTTGTCACCGGCGACGAAGGCCAGGATCGCCTGCGTGACCGGCGCCCCGACCTCGCGCGTGAAGTCGCGGTTGTCGTCGTCGCGCCGGATCGCCTGCTCCTGCGCGGCGAGCAGCTCGCGCACCAGATCGTCGCGACCGGCGTTGGCGAAGGCCATCGCCGCGTGGGCGTCGTTGAAGGCGTAGTTGCCGCTGCCGGCGGCCGGCGCCCAGCGCTCGGCCAGCGAGGTCCAGCGCGCACCGACATCGACCCCGCGCAGCATCAGCCGCCACAGCAGCGCGCTGCCATCGACCAGTTCGAGCAGTACCGCGGGCCGGTGGCCGTCGATCGGGCCGTCGAAGAGATCCAGCACCGCCGCATGGTCGCCCTGCTCCAGGTGGTACAGCGCCAGGTGCCACCAGTTGTGGACGCCGATGAAGCTGTCGTGCTGCCAGCCGGGGTTGTCGCGCATCCAGCGCACGCCGTCGGCGGTGCGGCCCTGCATCTCCAGCACATGCGCCACCGCATGCTGGGCCCAGCCGTCGCGCGGCTCGAGTTCGATCGCCTCGCGCCCGAGGCGCTCGGCGGGGGCGTAGTCGCCGTTCTCCTCCAGGCCGAAGGCAAGCATGCCGAGCACCGCGTGATGGCCCGGCATCGCGCCCGACCAGGCCGGCAGCGCGCGCGCGATGCGGTCGCGCAGCATGCGGCTGTCGCCCATGAAGAAATCGAGCTGCTGGCCGACCTGCAGCGCGAGCGCGTCGCGCGGGAAAGCGATCGACAGGTCCTCGAGCGCGCGCGCCGCGGCGCGCCACTGGCCGGCGCACAGCAGCTCGATCGCGCGCAGGTGCCCGGCCTCGCGCTCGTTGTGCGGCAAGGCGACGGCGGTGGACCAGGACTCGCGCGCCACCGGCACCGCCGCCGCCTCGGTGCCGAGCAGGTGCAGCCAGGCGCGCAGCACATGCGCCATCACGCAGTCGGGCGCGGCGGCGATCGCCGCGTCGGCCGAGGCCAGCGGATCGGTCGCGAAGCAGCGCATTTCGTGCAGCCCGCGCTCGAGCAGGTCGATCGCCTGCGAGTTGCAGCCCGACAGCTCATGTCCAACGGAATCCTTCATTGCAAATCTCCTGAAGTTGGGGAACACGGCGCCAGCGCGCCCGGTGCCTGCATCGTCGCGCTGCGTGAAGCCTTGCACTAAAGTCATCTCGGCAACAAACCGGACATTCCCGCCAACCCCGCCATGAGCGAATCCCCAAGCCTGCGGGTGGCGCTGCTCGCGGTGCCCGACACCACGGCCTCGACGCTGATGGGGCTCTACGACCTGCTGCTCAGCGCGCGCCGCGACTGGCAGATGCTGATGAACCGGGTCGAGGTCGCCGCGCCGATCGAGGTGCTGATCGTCAGCCGCGACGGTGCGCCGCTGCGCTGCGCCAACGGGGTGCGCGTCGAGCCGCACGCGGGCTTCGGCGACGACCCGCGACCCGATGTGGTCGTCATCAGCGACCTGATGGTGCCGCCCTGGCAGCCGCTCGGCGAGCGCTACGACCCCGAGGCGGCCTGGGTGCGCGAGCGCTACGAGGCGGGCGCGACGGTGGCCTCGGCCTGCTCGGGCGCGGTGCTGCTGGCGCGCACCGGCCTGCTCGCCGGGCTCGAGGCGACCTCGCACTGGGGCTACTGCGAGGCGCTGCAGCGCGAGCATCCCGACACCCGCTGGCAGCCCGACAAGGCGCTGGTCACCGCCGGCGTCGGCCAGCGCCTGCTGATGGCCGGCAGCGGCACCAGCTGGCACGCGCTGGCGCTGTTCCTGATCGCGCGCTACGTCGGTGCCGAGGAGGCGATGCAGGTCGCGCGGATCAACCTGCTCGACTGGAGCTCGAGCAGCCCGCTGGCCTACGCCGCGATGTCGCGCACCGCGCAGCTGCAGGACCCGCTGATCGCGCGCTGCCAGGAGTGGGCGGCCGAGCACTACCGCAGCGAGGCGCCGGTGGCGACGATGGCACAGATGAGCGGTCTGGCCGAGCGCACCTTCCAGCGCCGCTTCGTGCAGGCCACCGGGCTGGCGCCGCTCGAGTACGTGCACACCCTGCGGCTCGAGGAGGCCAAGCAGATGCTCGAGAGCACCGAACTCGCGGTCGAGGCGATCGCGCTCGAGGTCGGCTACCAGGACGCCAGCTTCTTCGGCCGGCTGTTCCGCCGCAAGCTCGGGCTGACGCCGGCCCAGTACCGCAAGCGCTTCGGCGCGCTGGCGCGCAAGCTGGCAACGGCGGCGCGGACGGCCTGAGCGGCGATCCGGGTAGGCTCGCGGGCGTTCGGCCCGAATCCTGCGGGCACGCACGCTGCCCCAGCCCCCTCTCCCCGCACGCATGACCTGGCACGGCCACCTCAAGCTCGACTACCGGCTCGACCCCCACGCCGCGGCGCCGCGCACCATCGGCCGCGGCGAGCACAGCGGCCCGCTGCGGGTGCTGCAGAGCCTCTACCCCGAGGGCGACGCGGTCTGCCACCACGTGCTGGTGCATCCGCCGGGCGGCATCGTCGGCGGCGACGTGCTGCAGATCGAGGCCCAGGTCGACGCCGGCGCGCATGCGCTGATCACGACGCCGGGCGCGACCCGCTTCTATCGCAGTGGCGGGCCCACCGCTCGCCAGTCGCTGGCGGCGCGCGTGGCCGCCGGCGCGCGGCTCGAGTGGCTGCCGCTCGAAACCCTGGTGCACGACGCGGCGCGCGCCAGCAACCATCTGCGCTTCGAGCTCGCGCCGGGCGCCACGATGATCGGCTGGGACCTGATGGCGCTCGGCCTGCCGGCCAGCGATGCGCGCTTCGAGCACGGTCGCTTCGAGCAGGCCATCGAACTGGCGGCGGTGGATGGGGCGGGCTGCGACTGGATCGAACGCGGCGTGCTCGACCTCGACGACCCGGCGCTGGCCGCGCTGACGCGCCGCCGGCTGCAGAGCCCGCTCGGCTTCGGCGGCCGCTCGGTGCTGGCGACCGCCTGGTGCGCCTTCGGCAGCGCGCCGACACAGATCGAGCGCGAGGCGCTGGTGGAAGCGGCGCGTGCGGCCTGGGATCAGGCGCCGGGCGCCGGCGGTGCCGAGTTGCTGGCCGGCGTCACCTCGCCACACCCGCGCGTGCTCGTGCTGCGTGCCATGGCCGACCGCGTCGAGCCGCTGATGCAGCGCCTGCTGCCCGTCTGGGCCGCCTGGCGCCACTCGATGTGGGCGTTGCCGGCGTGCGCGCCACGCGTCTGGCGCACCTGAAGACCCGGCTCAGGCCTCGGCTCGCGCCTCGCGCCGCATCAGCCGCGCCAGCGCCTCGGCGGCGCGGCTGCGGCCCTCGATTACCTCCACCACCGCCTCGGTGATCGGCATCTCGACGCCGAGCGCGCGAGCGCGCTGCAGCACGACGGCGGCGCTCGCCACGCCCTCGGCCACGTGGCCGAGTTCGGCCAGCACCTGCGCCAGCGGCTTGCCCTGCGCCAGCTCGAGGCCGACACGGCGGTTGCGCGACAGCGCGCCGGTGGCGGTGAGCACCAGGTCGCCGAGGCCCGACAGGCCCATGAAGGTGTGCTCGCGTGCGCCCAGCGCCAGGCCCAGGCGCGTCATCTCGGCCAGGCCGCGGGTGATCAGCGCGGCGCGGGCGTTGAGGCCGGGTCCGGCCGCGTCGGCTTGCGACATGCCATCGCAGATGCCGGTCGCGATCGCCAGCACGTTCTTGACCGCGCCGCCGACCTCGACCCCGACCGGATCGGCGCTGCTGTAGACACGCAGCGTCTCGGCGTGGAAGGCCTCGATCGCCTGTTGCGGCAGGCGATCGTCGAAACTGGCCGCGACCAGCGCGGTCGGCTGGCCGCGCGCGACCTCGAGCGCGAAGCTGGGGCCCGAGAGGATGCCGGTGCGCAAGCCGGGCGCCACGTCGCGCGCGATCTCGTGGCCGAGCAGGCCGCTGCCGGCCTCGAAGCCCTTGCACAGCCACAGCAGGCCGTGGCCGGCCGGCAGGCTGGCCGCGCAGCGCGCGAGCATCTCGCGCAGCCCGGCCATCGGCGTGGCGATGACGAGCAGTGCCGCGTCAGCTGGTGCCTGGGTGCAATGCGCAAGCACCGCGTCCAGATCGGCGCTGATGTTCAGCGCCGGCGGCAGCGCCACTTCGGGCAGATAGCGTGCGTTGACACGTGTCGCGGCGATCGCTTGCGCCTGCTGCGCGTCACGCGCCCACAGCAGCACCTCGTGCATGCCCGAGGCCGCCGCGCTGGCGGCCAGCGCGCTGCCCCAGGCCCCTGCGCCGAGGACCGTGATCTTCATCGCGGCCTCGGCGTGCTTCAGGCCGTGGCGATGATCGGCGAGCCGCCGTTGCCGTTGGGGGCCGCGCCCTGCTGCTGGGCGAGCGCTTGCTGTTGGGCCTCGAACATGGCCTGGAAGTTCACCTCGGTCAGGTGCACCGGCGGGAAACCGGCCCGCGTGATGATGTCGGCAATATTGCCGCGCAGGTACGGGTAGACGATCTGCGGGCAGGCGATGCCGAGCACCGGCTGCATCTGGTCCTGCGGCAGGTTGCGCAGCTCGAAGATGCCGGCCTGCTTGCCTTCGACCAGGAACAGCACGCGCTCGCCGACCTTGGTCGTCACGGTCGCGGTGACTGCCACTTCGAACAGCCCTTCGTTGATCTGCTCGGCCGAGACGCCGAGATTGATCTCGACCTGCGGCTGCGCCTGCTCGAGCAGGATCTGCGGCGCGTTGGGCTGCTCCAGCGACAGGTCCTTGAGGTAGACGCGCTGGATCTGGAACACGGGGGAAAGGTCTTGCTCGGCCATGATGGATTCCGGTGTCTGGGGGCGGCATGGCAACAGAGTCCACGCCGCAAAGCAAACGGCCCGCACGCCACGGTGCGGGCCGAGGAACAGCGAAGATTATCGCCGAGGCGCGGCTGGCTACGGCGAGGGCGGACCCAGGCTCAGACCGGCAGGCCCTGCAGCAGCGGCTGCAGGCCGCCGCGCTGGTCGAGCGCGATCAGGTCGTCGCAGCCGCCGACATGGGTATCGCCGATGAAGATCTGCGGCACCGTGCGGCGGCCGGTGAGTTGGGTCATCGCGTCGCGCTGGGCGGGATCGAGATCGATGCGCACCTCCTCGATGGCATCGACACCACGCTGCTTGAGCAGCATCTTGGCGCGCTGGCAGTAGGGGCACACCAGCGTGGTGAACATCTTGACGGCTTGCATGAATCGGGCACAACGCAAATGCGAAGCCTGAATTGTCATGCGCCTGTCACGGCCTTGCATTCTGCAAGGCTTGCGGCGGCGTGATAGGGATCACGCCGCGTTGCCGGCCGACTGCGGGCGGCTCAGCCGGCCGACTTTTCCACCGGCAGCTGCGCCTCGCGCCACGCCGAGAGCCCGCCCGCCACGGAGCGGACGTTCTGGAAGCCGAGCTTGGCGAGCACCCCCACCGCACGGCCGGCGCGGGCGCCGGTGGGGCACATCAGCAGCACCGGCAGGCTCTTGTTGGTCGGCAGGCCCTTGGGTGAGCTCTCCAGTTCACCAAAGGGAACGTGGCGCGCGTTCAGGGCGTGGCCGGCGGCGTACTCGGCCGGCTCGCTGACGTCGACCAGCACCGCCTTCTCGCGGTTGATCAGCGTCACCGCCTCGGCCGGGCTCACCGAGCTGGCACCGCCCTTCTTGCCGATCACGGGCCACAGCAGGGCGGCACCGGAAACGGCGGCGGCAAGGAAGAGGTACCAGTTGTCGAGGAAGAAGCTCACGGGGGTGCTCGGGATCAGGGACGAAGTCGGCGATTCTAGAATCCCGGTCGCTTTCCCCAACCGTCACCCTCCGCCGGACCCCGCGCCATGCATCAACTCGTCCTCATTCGCCACGGCGAATCGACCTGGAACCTCGAGAACCGCTTCACCGGCTGGACCGACGTGCCGCTCACCGCCACCGGCGTGAGCCAGGCCAAGGAAGCCGGCAGGTTGCTCAAGGAAGCCGGCATGGAGTTCGACGTGGCCTACACCTCGGTGCTGCAGCGCGCGATCTGGACGCTCTGGCACTGCCTGGACAACATGGAACGGACCTGGCTGCCGGTGATCAACGACTGGCGCCTCAACGAGCGCCACTACGGCGCGCTGCAGGGCCTCAACAAGACCGACATGGCCAAGCAATACGGCGAGCAGCAGGTGCTGACCTGGCGCCGCAGCTACGACACGCCGCCGCCGGCGCTCGAGGCCTCCGACGCGCGCAGCGAGCGCGGCGACCTGCGCTACGCGAAGCTTGGCGCCGAGCAGATCCCGCTGACCGAATGCCTGAAGGACACGGTGGCGCGCGTGCTGCCGCTGTGGAACCAGACGCTGGCACCGGCCATCAAGAGCGGCCAGCGCATCGTGATCGCCGCGCACGGCAACTCGATCCGGGCGCTGGTCAAGCACCTCGACGGCATCAGCGACGAGGCCATCGTCGGCGTCAACATCCCCAACGGCATCCCGCTGGTCTATGAACTGGACGCCGAACTGAGGCCGATCTCCAAGCGCTACCTCGGCGACGCCGAGGCGGCGGCCAAGGCGGCGGCGGCAGTGGCGAGCCAGGGCAAGGCCTGAGCGAAGAACCCGCGACGGTCGTCCCGGGCCGCTTCGCTCGACGGCTCAGGCCGAAGGGGTGTCGGACGCCGCGTCGACTGGCTCGATCACCACGCCCAGCGCCGAGCCGATCTCCCGGCGCAGCAACTCGGCCAGCGCGCGCCGATCGGCATGCCGGCTGCCCTGCGCCGGCAGCCACTCGACACGCACGACCAGATCGCGGCCGCGCGCGATCATCCACATCGACTGCGCCAGCGTCGTCTCACCGACGAACATCGCAGCCGGGCTGACCGCGTTGACGGCGTCGCGGTAGCGCAGCGCCACCGGTTGCACCGGGACCCCGACCGCGATCGCGGCCTGCAGCAGGTTGGCATGAAACGGCAGCAGGCCGCGTCCGTCGCTGGTCGTGCCCTCGGGAAACACGGCCACGACGTCGCCGGCCTTCAGCACCGCCGCCACGTCGTGCACCAGGCGCATCGCGTCGCGCCGGCGTTCGCGCTCGATGTAGAGCGTGCCGGCACTGTCGACCAGCTTGTTGATCAGCGGCCAGGCCTTGACGTCCGCCTTGCTGACGAAGCGGGCCTGCGGACAGACGGCGTGGATCGCCATGATGTCGAGCCAGGAGATGTGGTTGGCGGTGACCAGCGTGCCGCCACCCGGGCGCGGCACACCCGCGACCTCGAGCCGCATGCCCAGCATGCGCAGCATCTTGGCGGCCCACCATTGCACATGGTGCTGGCGACGCTCGATGCTCACGCGCGGAAATACCAGCAGCACCAGCCACAGCCCGTGCAGCGCGTGCAGCGTGGCGCGCGCCAGGCGCCAGGCGGCGCGCGGCGCGCCGACGCGGGCGTCGGCCGTTTCGGCTGCGACGAGTTGCATCAGGCCGTCGGCACCGATGCCGCGGCCTCGTGCGCCACGTGCCCCGCCACCAGCGTGAAGCGGACGCGGCCCGGCAGCGCCATGCCGGAGCTGGCAAAGGCGAAGGGCGTGTGCTTGCCCTGGCTGGCGAGTGCGGCGTCGTCGACCATCCACTCGGCGGCCGGATCGAAGAGACAGAGGTCGGCCACGCCGCCCTCGACCAGGCGTCCGGCACTGGCCGCGAGCGATCCGAGCGCGCCGCCGAGCACCCGCACCGGCTCGCTGGTCACGCGCGCCAGCGTCTGCGCCAGCGGCAAAGCGCTCTCGGCGCCCCACTTCAGCGCCAGGCTCAGCAGCAGTTCGAGCCCGGTCGCGCCCGGCTCGGCCTCGCCGAAGGGCAGGATCTTGGCGTCGGCCGCGACCGGCGTGTGGTCGCTGACCAGCGCGTCGAGCGTGCCGTCGGCCAGCGCGGCGCGCAGCGCGTCGCGGTCGCGCTGCTGGCGCAGCGGCGGCACCAGTCGCATCGCCGGGTTGAAGTAGCCGATGTCGACGTCGGTGAGGTGCAGCGAGTTGATGCTGACGTCGGCCGTGACCGGCAGGCCCTCGGCCTTGGCGGTACGCAGCATCTGCACGCCGGCCGCGCTCGACAGGCGGCACAGGTGGACCCGGGCGCCGGTGGCGCGCACCAGCTCGAGGATCGTCGCCAGCGCCACCGTCTCGGCCGCCACCGGCACGCCGGAGAGGCCGAGCCGCGTCGCGATCGCGCCGCTGGCCGCCACGCCCTTGCCGAGCCAGGGATCGTTGGGTCTCAACCAGACCGCGTAGCCAAAGGTCGCGGCGTACTGCAGCGCGCGCTGCAGCACCTGCGTGTCGGTGATCGGCGCGTCGGCCTGCGAGAAGCCGATGCAGCCGGCCTCGGTGAGCTCGGCCATCTCGGTCAGCGTCTGTCCCTCGAGCCCGCGCGTCAGCGCACCGAGCGGGAACAGCCGGCAGCGGCTGAGCTTGCGGGCGCGAAACTTGAGCATCTCGACCAGGCCCGGCTCGTCGAGCGCGGGATCGGTGTCGGGCAGGCAGACCAGGCTGGTGACGCCGCCGGCGGCCGCTGCCGCGAGTTCGCTTTCCAGCATGCCCTCGTGCTCGTGGCCCGGCTCGCGCAGCCGCGCGGCGAGATCGACCAGGCCAGGCGCGACGACGAGGCCGCTGGCGTCGATCGTTCGATCGGGCGCGAAGTCGCTCGAGACTTTGCCGAGGCCGACGATGCGGCCGGCGGCGATGGCGACATCGCCGTGTTCGTCGCGGCCGGAGGCGGGGTCGATCAGGCGTCCGTTGGTGATGAGGATCTTCATGACTTAAGCGTCGTTACCAGCAATGGTCGCCATCACCGCCATCCGCACCGCGATGCCGAAGGTCACCTGCGGCAGGATCACGCTCTGCGCGCCGTCGACCACCGCAGAGTCGATCTCGACGCCGCGGTTGATCGGGCCCGGGTGCATGACGATCGCGTCGGGCTTGGCCAGCCTGAGCTTCTCGGGCGTCAGGCCGAAGCTCTTGAAATATTCGCCGGCGCTCGGCAGCAGCGCGCCGCTCATGCGCTCGTTCTGCAGCCGCAGCATGATGATCACGTCGGCATCCTTGATGCCTTCCTCGAGCGTGTGGCAGACCCGCACGCCCATCTCCTTGAGGTCGCCCGGCACCAGCGTCTTGGGGCCGACCGCGCGGATCTCGGGCACGCCGAGCGTGGTCAGCGCGTGGATGTCGGAGCGTGCGACGCGCGAGTGGACGATGTCGCCGACGATCGCCACCCGCAGCTGCGTGAAGTCGCGCTTGTAGTGGCGGATCGTGTACATGTCGAGCAGGCCCTGCGTCGGGTGCGCGTGGCGCCCGTCGCCGGCATTGACCACGTGCACATGCGGCGCCACATGCTGCGCGATCAGGTAGGGCGCACCGCTCTCGCTGTGGCGCACGACGAACATGTCGGCGTGCATCGCACTCAGGTTGGCGATGGTGTCGACCAGGCTCTCGCCCTTGGCCGTGCTCGAGCGCGCGATGTCGAGGTTGATGACGTCGGCGCTGAGTCGCTTGGCCGCGATCTCGAAGGTGGTGCGGGTGCGGGTGCTGTTCTCGAAGAACAGGTTGAACACGCTCTTGCCGCGCAGCAGCGGCACCTTCTTGACGTCGCGGTCGTTGACCGAGAGAAAGGTGCCGGCGGTGTCGAGGATGCCGGTCAGCACTGCCTTCGGCAGGCCCTCGATCGACAGCAGGTGGATCAGCTCGCCGTGCGAGTTGAGCTGCGGATTTCGCTTGGAGAGCATCAGGCGGCTCCCTCCTGGTTGTTATCGGTGATGGCAAAGGACAGGCGGCCGGCCGCGTCGCGCGTGAGCGTGAGCTTTTGCGAAGCCGGCAAGCTGATGCGCGCCGCAGAGACGGCCGCCTCGATCGGCAGTTCGCGGCCGCCGCGATCGACCAGCACCGCCAGCGTCACGCTTGCCGGGCGGCCGTAGTCGAAGAGCTCGTTGATCACGGCGCGCGTCGTGCGGCCGGTGTGGAGCACGTCGTCGATCAGCAGCACGTGGCGGCCGTCGACGTCGAAGGGCAGCGCGGTCGGGTCGGCGGTCGATGCGAGGCCGCGCGAGCCGAAGTCGTCGCGGTGCAGGGTGCTGCTGATCACGCCATGGGCGCCGGGCAGGCCGAGCTCGCGCTGCAGCCGCTCGGCCAGCCAGGCGCCGCCGGACCAGATGCCGACGAGAACGACACCGCCTTCCGGCGCGGGCAGCGCGCGCAGCCGCCGCGCCAGGTCGGCGGCCAGGGCTTCGGCGTCGAGTGAGAGAGTGCTCATGACTTGGGCTCGTGGTTCTTCAGGGCAGTGCGCGCAGATGCTGGTTCAGCAGGATCGCGGCCGCCGCCGCGTCGGCATCCTTGGCGCCGTCGGCCAGCGCCTCGGTCGTGCTGTAGCGCTCGTCGACCTCGAACACCGGCAGGCCGAAGCGGCCATGCAACTGGCGGGCGAAGCGGCGCGCGCGGCGCGTATTGTCGTGCTCGGCGCCGTCGGGGTGGAACGGAACGCCGACCACCAGCGCGGCCGGCTGCCACTCGGCAATCAGCTTGGCGATCGGAGCGAAGCGGGCCTCGCCCTCGGCGGCCACGGTGGTCAGCGCTTGCGCGGCACGGGTGAGCGTGTTGCCCACGGCGACGCCGGTGCGCTTGAGGCCGTAATCGAAAGCTAGGAGGGTCTGCGGCGCAGAGGAAGCCAGGCCAAACGGCTCAGGCATGCCCGGCCTCGGAACTCAGCATGCCGCGGTCGATGCCGAGCAGCGAAAGCGCCTTGTCGTAGCGGCGCTCGGTCGGCGTGTCGAAGATCACCGAGGGCTCGGCGCTGACCGTGATCCAGCCGTTGCGGCCGATCTCGTCTTCGAGCTGGCCGGCGCTCCAGCCGCTGTAGCCGAGCGTGACGAACACGCGCTTGGGGCCGGCGCCATGGGCCATGGCCTCGAGCACGTCCTTGCTGGTCGTCATCTCGAGCGCGCCGCCGGCAATGCGCATCGAGGAGCTGTAGCTGCCGCCACCGGCGGAAGCCTTCTCGCCGTCGGCAGCCTCGCCCTCCACGCGCTCGTGCAGCACGAAGCCGCGCTCGGTTTGCACCGGGCCGCCGATGTAGACCGGCTGCGTGGCCAGGTCGTCGCGCTCGAGGCTGAGGTCGACTTTCTCGAACAGGTTCTTCAGCGTGATGTCGCTGGGCCGGTTGATCACCAGGCCGAGCGCGCCCTTGTCGGTGTGCTCGCACAGGTAGATCACCGCGCCGGCGAAGTTCTCGTCGTCCATGCCAGGCATGGCGATCAGGAACTGGTTGGTCAGGTCGATGGCACCGGCAGCAGGCATGCGCCGATTTTAGGGGCGCGGCACACTCCACGCCATGACCCAGGTTCCCGGGAAGCCACTCGATGCCGCACTCGTGTGGTGCCGCCGCGACCTGCGTGCCCATGACCACGCCGCGCTGTACCACGCGCTCAAGGCGGCACGGCGGGTGTTCGTGGCCTTCGTCTTCGACACCGAGATCCTGGACGCCCTGCTGCAACAGGGACAACGGGCCGACCGCCGCGTCGAGTTCATCCGCGACAGCCTGGTCGACCTCGACCGGCAGTTGCAGGCGCTGGCGCAGCGAGCGAGCACTCCGGGCGCCGGCCTGATCGTCCTTCACGGCCTGGCGCGTGACGAGATCCCACGCCTGGCGCGCGAACTGCACGTGCAGGCGGTCTATGCCAACCGCGACTACGAGCCGGCCGCGGTGGCACGCGATGCCAGGGTGCGCGGTGCGCTGGCCGACGCCGGCATCGGCTTCCACACCAGCAAGGACCAGGTGGTCTTCGAGACCGACGAGTTGCTGACCGCCACCGGTGGCCCCTACGGCGTCTTCACGCCCTACAGGAATGCCTGGCTCAAGAAGCTCGACGGCTTCTTCGTGCAGCCCTACCCGGTGGCGAAGTACGCCGACGCGCTGGCGCCGCTGCCGGCGGCGCTGGTCGCGCCATGGAACGGCGAGCGGGTGCCGACGCTCGCGGCGATCGGCTTCGAAGCCACCAACCTGGCGCAACTGAAGATCCTGCCCGGCACCGCCGGGGCGCGCGAACTGCTGCACGAGTTCGTCGCCGAGCGCATCGACCGCTACGAGGACACGCGCAACTTCCCCGCCGTCAAAGGCCCGAGCTACCTGAGCGCGCACCTGCGCTTCGGCACGCTGTCGATCCGCGAACTGGCCGGCATCGCCTGGGACCGCATGCGCGGCGGCTCGCGCGGCGCCGAGGTCTGGCTCTCCGAGCTGATCTGGCGCGACTTCTACCACCAGGTGCTGCACCACCACCCGCAGGTCGACGGCAAGAGCTTCAGGCCCGAGTACGACCGCATCAAGTGGGAGCACGGCAAGCACGCCGACGAACTCTTTGCCGCCTGGTGCCAGGGCCGCACCGGCTATCCGCTGGTCGACGCCGCGATGCAGCAGATCAACCAGACCGGCTACATGCACAACCGGCTGCGGATGGTGGTCGCGAGCTTCCTCGCCAAGGACCTGGGCCTCGACTGGCGCCGCGGCGAGTCCTACTTCGCGACCCACCTCAACGACTTCGATCTCGCCGCCAACAACGGCGGCTGGCAATGGGCCAGCAGCTCGGGCTGCGACGCGCAACCGTACTTCCGCATCTTCAACCCGGTCAGCCAGAGCCAGAAGTTCGATCCGCAGGGCAAGTTCATCCGGCGTTACCTGCCGCAACTCGCCGGGCTGTCCGACGCCGCGATCCACGCGCCCTGGCAGGCCAGCCCGGTCGAACTGGAGGCGGCCGGACTGGTGCTCGGCCGCGACTACCCCAAGCCGATCGTCGACCACGCGCTGGCGCGCGAGAAGACGCTGGAGCGCTATGCGGTGGTGAAGAGGGCGAGCTGAGTGACAGGCATCGCTCGGCTCAGTCAGCCACCGCCTGCATCTGATGCGTGATGTATGATGCACATTATGAACTGAAGCGGAGAGCCCCATGCGCACGACCCTGGCTATCGACGACGACGTGCTGGCTGCCGCCAAGCACCTGGCCGAACGCGAGTCCAGGACCGTTGGCGAGGTCATCTCCGCACTTGCCCGGCAGGGCCTGCATCGCGGATCGCGCACTGCTCCCGCGGTGCGCAACGGCGTGCCGCTCTTGCCGGCGCGCAAGGCAGCCAAGCCCGTAACGATGGAGATCGTGAACCAGCTGCGCGATGAGTTGCCGTGACGACCTTCCTGCTGGACGTCAACGTCCTCATTGCGCTGGCCGACCCGGCCCATGTGCAGCACGAGCAAGCGCATGAGTGGTTCGCTCGCGTCGGCAAGCGAGCCTTCGCCACTTGCCCGATCACCGAGAACGGCCTGCTGCGCATCGTCGGCCATCCGAAGTACCCCAATGCGCCAGGTTCCCCTGCGGCCGTAGCCTCGTTGCTCGCCGCTCTGCGCGCCCTGCCCGGGCACACGTTCTGGGCCGACAGCATCAGCATCGCCGACGACAAGTGCATCGATGCATCGCGCCTGTCCAGCCATACCCAGGTGACCGACAGCTATCTGCTGGCGCTCGCGCGGGCTCATGGCGGGCGCCTGGCCAGCATGGATCGCAGGTTGGTCGTCGGCGCCGTGGTGGGCGGCGCCGGTGCCTTGGAACTGATCTGAACGACGCTTGTGCGCGAGTCCCGAACCGCGCCCACCTCAGATCGCGATCCGCTCCCTGACACGATCCGCGTGCATGTCCGCCCCATGCCCGCGCTGCACGATCTCGCCGCGTTCCATGATCAGGTAGTGGTCGGCCAGTTCGGCGGCGAAGTCGACGTATTGCTCGACCAGCACGATCGCCATCGTGCGGCGCGCGGCGAGCTTGCGGATCACGCGGCCGATGTCCTTGATGACACTGGGCTGGATGCCCTCGGTCGGCTCGTCGAGCAGCAACAGCTTCGGGTTGGCCGCCAGCGCGCGGGCGATGGCCAGCTGCTGCTGCTGACCACCGGAGAGATCGCCGCCACGGCGGCCGAGCATTTGCTTCAGCACCGGGAACAGCTCGAACAGCTCGGCCGGGATCGGCGTGCCGGCCGGCTGGCTGGCCAGGCCCATGCGCAGGTTCTCTTCGACCGTCAGGCGGCCGAAGATCTCGCGCCCCTGAGGCACGTAGCCCACACCGCGACGCACCCGAACGTAGGGTGGCAGCGCCTCGATCGCGGCACCGTCGAGCGCGATGCTGCCGCCGCGCAACGGCACCAGCCCCATCAGGCATTTCAGCAGCGTGCTCTTGCCGACGCCGTTGCGGCCCAGCACGACCGTGACCTCGCCGACCCGCGCCTCGAAGGCCGGCCCGCGCAGGATGTGCGAGCCACCGTAGTACTGCTGCAGGTCCTTGACGCTCAGCATGGCGCCACCATGAGTGAGTCAGCGTCCAAGATAGACCTCGATCACCTTGTCGTTGGCCTGCACCGTGGCGAGCGAACCCTCGGCCAGCACGCTGCCCTCGTGCAGCACCGTGACCTTCTTGGCCGGGTTGTCGCGCGTCAGCGCGTTGATGAAACTCATGTCGTGCTCGACCACCACCAGCGTGTGCTCGCCTTCCAGCGAGAGAAACAGCTCGGCGGTGCGCTCGGTCTCCTCGTCGGTCATGCCGGCCACCGGCTCGTCGAGCAGCAGCAGCAACGGGTCCTGCATCAGCAGCATGCCGATCTCGAGCCATTGCTTCTGGCCGTGCGAGAGCGCGCCGGCCTGTCGATGCAACTGCTCGCGCAGGTGGATGCGCACCAGCACCGCGTCGATGCGCTCGCGCTGCGCCTCGCTCAGCGCATGGGTCAGCGCGGCGCGCGCGCGGCGGTCGCCGGCCAGCGCGAGCTCGAGGTTCTCGAACACCGTGAGTTGCTCGAAGACGCTGGGCTTCTGGAACTTGCGACCGATGCCGGCGCGCGCCACCGCGTTCTCGCGCAGGCGCAGCAAATCTATCGTCGAGCCGAAGAAGGCGCGGCCGGCGTCGGGCCGGGTCTTGCCGGTGATCACGTCCATCATCGTGGTCTTGCCGGCGCCGTTGGGGCCGATGATGCAGCGCAGCTCGCCGCGCTCGACGGTGAGGCTCAGTGCGTTGAGCGCCTTGAAGCCGTCGAAGCTGACCGTGATGTCGTCCAGGTAGAGGATCGGGCCGTGCGTGGTGTCGACCGTGCCCGGCTCGACCACCCGGCCCCAGGTCGCGGCGCGGCCACCGGCGGCCGAGACCGCCGGCCGCGCCAGCATCCGTTGCCGCGCCAGCGCGCCCTGCGCCATCAGTTCGGGGGTCATGGCTGGCTCGCCTTCTTGCCGCGAACGCGGGCGCGCAGCCGCGTCAGCAGGCCCATCAACCCATCGGGCAGGAACAGCGTGACGGCGATGAACATCCCGCCCAGCACGTAGAGCCAGAACTCGGGAAAGCTCATCGTCAGCCAGCTCTTGGCGCCGTTGACGACGAAGGCACCGAGGATCGGCCCGAGCAGCGTGCCGCGGCCGCCGACCGCGGCCCAGATCGCCATCTCGATCGAGGCCGCCGGCGACATCTCGCCCGGGTTGATGATGCCGACCTGCGGCACGTAGAGCGCGCCGGCCACGCCGCACATCACGGCCGACAGGGTCCAGATCGCGAGCTTGAAGGCGAGCGGGTCGTAGCCGAGGAACATCACGCGGTTCTCGGCATCGCGGATCGCCTGCAGCACGCGGCCGAAACGGCTGGCCACCAGCCAGCGCGCGAGCAGGTAGAAGCCGATCAGCGTGAGACCGGTGATGACGAACAGCACCATCCGCGTCGAGGGCTGCGCGAGCGGGATGCCGAGCAGGCGCTTGAAGTCGGTGAAGCCGTTGTTGCCGCCAAAGCCGGTCTCGTTGCGGAAGAACAGCAGCATCGCGGCGTAGCTCAGCGCCTGCGTGATGATCGAGAAGTAGACGCCCTTGATGCGCGAGCGGAACGCGAACCAGCCGAAGACGAAGGCGATCAGCCCAGGCACGGCGACCACCAGCACCAGCGTCCAGAAGAAGCTGCCGCTCAAAGCCCAGTGCCAGGGCAGTTGCTTCCAGTCGAGGAAGACCATGAAGTCGGGCAGCTCGGCGCCGTAGCTGCCGTCGCGGCCGATCTGGCGCATCAGGTACATGCCCATCGCATAGCCGCCGAGCGCGAAGAACAGGCCGTGGCCGAGCGAGAGGATGCCGGTGTAGCCCCAGATCAGGTCGATCGCCAGCGCGCAGATCGCGTAGCACATGAACTTGGCGATCAGCGAGATGGCGTAGGCGCTGAGGTGGAAGGCGCTGTTCTCTGGCACCACGAGGTTGAGCAGCGGCGCGAGCACGCAGACCGCGATCGTGGCGAGGATCACGCCGGACCAGGCGGAGCGCAGGCCACTACCTCTGGTCGGCAGAGGCGCGGGCGCTGCCGAGGCCTGGGCCATGGCGGCGCTCATTGGGATGCTCCGACTGAGGTGTGGTGACGCAGCGGTGTTGTCCTACTGCGTAAGGCTGCGCCGGGTCCCGGCCCGGCGGCCGGGTAACTTTCTTTGCGGGGCCAAAGAAAGTCACCAAAGAAAGGCCCTGAACACGATCCTGCTCGATCGCTGTGTGGGCCAGTCAAGCAACGCTTTACCGTACCTTCTCTGCCCAGCTCGCGAGAGCAGTCGTTCGCCTGTGAACACGCAGGTGCTCTTGTTCTCGGCACGGCCAGATCGTATTGAGGCCCTTTCTTTGGTTCCTTTCTTTGGGCCAGCAAAGAAAGGGACTCGCCCGCCGGGGCGAACTCCCGGCGCGTCCTCGCAGGGTCAGTCAGCGCAGCGGCCGGCAGGCACTCGCAAGAGAAGACCATCACGCCTCCGCGCTCCTGCCCTTCATCGCAAACAGCCCCTGCGGCCGCTTCTGGATGAACACGACGATGAACAGCAGCACCATGATCTTGGCCAGCACCGCGCCGGCCCAACCCTCGAGCAGCTTGTTGAGCACGCCCAGGCCGAGCGCGGCGTAGACGGTGCCGGCGAGCTGGCCGACGCCGCCAAGCACCACCACGAGGAACGAATCGACGATGTAGCTCTGGCCCAGGTCGGGACCGACGTTGCCGACCTGGCTCAGCGCGCAGCCGGCCAGGCCGGCGATGCCGGCGCCGAGCGAGAAGGCGAGCAGGTCGACGCGCCGGGTGTCGACGCCGGTGCAGGCCGCCATCGCGCGGTTCTGCGTCACGCCGCGCACGAACAGCCCGAGCCGGGTGCGCGCGATCACCAGCGCCACCGCGGCCAGCACCGCGAAGGCGAAGACGACGATCGCGATGCGGTTCCAGGGCAGCACCAGGTTGCCGGTGATCTGCCATCCACCCGAGAGCCAGCCGGGGTTCTCGACCTGCACGTTCTGCGCGCCGAACACGCTGCGCACCGCCTGCATCAGCACCAGGCTGATGCCCCAGGTGGCGAGCAGCGTCTCGAGCGGTCGGCCGTAGAGGTAGCGGATCACGCCGCGCTCGAGCACCGCGCCGACCGCCGCGGCGGCGAGGAAGGCAACCGGAATCGCGACCAGGATGTAGGCGTCGAAGGCGCCCGGCGCATAGGTGCGGAACAGGTTCTGCACCACGTAGGTGGCGTAGGCGCCGATCATCATCAGCTCGCCATGCGCCATGTTGATCACGCCCATCAGGCCGTAGCTGATGGCAAGTCCCAGCGCCGCGAGCAGCAGGATCGAACCCAGGCTGATGCCGCTGAACAGCACGCCGAGCCGCTCGCCCCATGCCAGCCGGCCGCTGATGGCCCGCTCCGACTGCGCCAGCGCCGCGCGCACCGCGGCGTCGGTCTCGCCGCCGGCGGCGGCCGGCTTGAGCCGCTCGAGCAGCAGGCTGCGCGTGACCGGCTGCGAACTCTCGCCGAGCGCGCGCGCGGCTTCCAGACGCTTGGCAACGTCGCCCGAGCTGACCAGCACGCCGGCACGCAGCGCGGCAAGCTCGCCCTTGAGCGTAGGGTCGGTCTCGCTGGCAAGCGCTCGCTCCACCAACGACAGCTTCGATTCGTCGACACCGTCGCGCAGCGCCAGCAGCGCGGCGCGACGCTCGGCGATCTCCGGCGAGCGCAGCTTCAGGGCCGCCAGCGCGAGCTGCAGTTCGCCGCGCATGCGGTTGTTGTTGCTGACATCCTCGACCGTCTCGGGCAGCGTGGCGGCCGCGCCGCTGGCGGCCTCGACCGCGCTGCCGTCGGGCGCCACGA
This sequence comes from Rivibacter subsaxonicus, assembly GCF_004217215.1. Classification (GTDB taxonomy): domain Bacteria; phylum Pseudomonadota; class Gammaproteobacteria; order Burkholderiales; family Burkholderiaceae_C; genus Rivibacter; species Rivibacter subsaxonicus. The sequence continues at coordinate 438,243 of NZ_SHKP01000004.1, read as the reverse complement.
TGTAGGCGCGCTTGTCGTCGACCTGCACCGCGCCGTCGAGCAGCGCCTGCACCAGCGCCGGCAGCCGCGCGTCGCCGGCCTCGGCCGCGCGCTGCAGGGCGGCCAGCCGGCTCTCGCTGTCGCCGGCCGAGATCGCATGCGCCTCGTCGGTGGTGAGCGCGCGCGCCGGGGTGGCGACCAGCACCAGCAGCGCGGCGGCCAGCAGCGCCAGCACGCCGATCCACAGGGTGCGACGGGCCGCGCTGCGCGCCGCCAGCCGGTCACGCCGACGCCGCGCGCAGCGCGCCGCGTCGTGCGCGCTGGGGCTGAAGCCCTGCAGGGCCGAGTCCGCCGCGGCGCCGCCGGCCGTCGATCTCACCGCGGCTCGGGGCCGTCAGGCCGCTTGTCGTTGCCGGCGATGAACGGGCTCCAGGGCTGCGCGCGCACCGGGCCCGGAGTCTTCCAGACCACGTTGAACTGGCCGTCGGCCTTGATCTCGCCGATGAACACCGGCTTGTGCAGGTGGTGGTTGGTCTTGTCCATCGTGCTGGTGAAGCCGCCCGGCGCCGGGAAGGTCTGGCCCGACATCGCCGGGATCACCTTGTCGACCTCGACGCTCTTGGCCTTCTCGACCGCCTGCTTCCACATGTGGATGCCGATGTAGGTGGCCTCCATCGGGTCGTTGGTCAGCGGGCGCTCGGCATGGCCCGGGACCTTCTTGGCCTTGGCGTAGGCGCTCCACTTCTTGATGAACTCGGCGTTGGTCGGGTTCTTGATCGACATGAAGTAGTTCCATGCCGCCAGGTGGCCGACCAGCGGCTTGGTGTCGACGCCGCGCAGTTCCTCTTCGCCGACCGAGAAGGCCACCACCGGCACGTCGGTCGCCTTCAGTCCCTGGTTGCCGAGTTCCTTGTAGAACGGCACGTTGGAGTCGCCGTTGATGGTGCTGACCACCGCGGTCTTCTTGCCCTCGGCCGAGAACTTCTTGATCTTGGCGATGATGGTCTGGTAGTCGCTGTGGCCGAAGGGGGTGTACTCCTCCATGATGTCGGCGTCGGCCACACCCTTGCTCTTCAAGAAGGCGCGCAGGATCTTGTTGGTGGTGCGCGGGTAGACGTAGTCGGTGCCGAGCAGCACGAAGCGCTTGGCCGAGCCGCCGTCCTTGCTCATCAGGTACTCGACCGCGGGAATGGCCTGCTGGTTGGGCGCGGCGCCGGTGTAGAACACGTTGCGCTCGAGCTCCTCGCCCTCGTACTGCACCGGGTAGAACAGCAGGCCGTTGAGCTCCTTGACCACCGGCAGCACCGACTTGCGGCTGACCGAGGTCCAGCAACCGAAGATCACCGAGACCTTGTCCTGGCTGATGAGCTGGCGCGCCTTCTCGGCGAACAGCGGCCAGTTCGAGGCTGGGTCGACCACCACCGGCTCGAGCTTCTTGCCGAGCACGCCGCCCTTGGCGTTGATCTCGTCGATCGTCATCAGCACCGTGTGCATCAGCACCGACTCCGAGATCGCCATCGTGCCCGAGAGGCTGTGCAGAACGCCGACCTTGATGGTGTCGGCGGCGTACGCGGGCAGGCTGCTCATCAGGCCGGCCACGGAAAGCGCGGCGACCAGGCCGCGCAGCAGGAATCGTCTTTGCATGTTGAGGTCCTCCTGGTGGCCGCCGCCACGCACAACGCGTGAAGGCCAAGCTCCCGGAGAGGGTGGATCGCAAGCCGCGTGCCATGCGCGGGTGCTGCGATCACCGCACGCGCGCACCAAGCGGTGGCATCGCTCTTGCTCGCTGCCAGCGCAAGGCGCCGATAAGATCGGCCGCCCTCTCCCACACCTTCGTCACTGCCGAGCCATGGACCTGAGCCCGCGCGAGAAAGACAAGCTGCTGATCTTCACCGCCGCGCTGGTGGCCGAGCGGCGCCAGGCGCGCGGCTTGAAGCTCAACTACCCGGAGGCGGTGGCGCTGATCAGCGCCGCCATCATGGAGGGCGCGCGCGATGGCCGCACGGTGGCCGAGTTGATGAGCGCCGGCCAGAAGATCCTGTCGCGCGCCGACGTGATGGACGGCGTGGCCGAGATGATTCCGGACATCCAGGTCGAGGCCACCTTTCCCGATGGCACCAAGTTGGTGACCGTGCACCAACCCATTCAGTGAGGTACCCGCCATGATGAACAAGCTGATCAGCACCGCCCTGCTGTTGCCGGCCCTGGCGCTGGCGCACGAAGGCCACGGCCCCGAGGGCTCGCACTGGCACGCGACCGATGCCTGGGGCTTCGTCGTGCTCGGCGCCCTGCTCGCCGCGGCACTCTGGTTCGGCCGCCGCAAGTAGGGGGCGGCGTGGGCGACGCACGGCCGCTCCGAAGGCGCCCGCTCCCCCCCGGGGGGACGGCCTGCAAGGCCAAGGGGGCGCCATGACCCCCGGCGAACTGCTGGTCGACGACGGCCCCGACCACGTGCTGAATCCCGGCCGCGCCACGATCACGCTGGTCGTCGAGAACAGCGGCGACCGGCCGATCCAGGTCGGCTCGCACTACCACTTTGCCGAGACCAACCCGGCGCTGCGCTTCGACCGCACGGCCGCGCGCGGCATGCGACTCGCCATTGCCTCGGGCACCGCGGTGCGCTTCGAGCCCGGCCAGCAGCGCACCGTGACCCTGGTCGAGCTGGGCGGCCTGCGCGCGGTTTGGGGCTTTCGCGGCACGATCAACGGAGCGCTTTGATGGTCCAGCGCCGCGCCTACGCCGAGATGTTCGGCCCCACCGTCGGTGACCGTGTTCGCCTGGCCGACACCGAGCTGATCGTCGAGGTCGAGGCCGACTACACCTTGCGCGCCGGCGGCTACGGCGAGGAAGTCAAGTTCGGCGGCGGCAAGACGATCCGCGACGGCATGGGCCAATCGCAGGCGGTCAACGGGCCGGGCGCCATGGACGCGATGGACTGCGTGATCACCAACGCGCTGATCATCGATCACTGGGGCATCGTCAAGGCCGACGTGGGCCTGCGGGGCCAGCGCATCGCCGCGATCGGCAAGGCCGGCAACCCCGACGTGCAACCGGGTGTCGACATCGTGATCGGCCCCGGCACCGAGATCATTGCCGGCGAGGGCATGATCCTCACCGCGGGCGGCATCGACAGCCACATCCACTTCATCTGCCCGCAGCAGATCGAGGAGGCGCTGGCCTCGGGCATCACCACCATGCTCGGCGGCGGCACCGGCCCCGCGACCGGCACCTTTGCCACCACCTGCACGCCGGGACCCGAGAACATCGCGCGCATGCTGCAGGCGGCCGACGCCTTCCCGATGAACCTGGGCTTCCTCGGCAAGGGCAACGCGAGCCGGCCCGAGGCGCTGCGCCAGCAGATCGAGGCCGGCGCCATCGGCCTCAAGCTGCACGAGGACTGGGGCACCACGCCGGCGGCGATCGACCAGTGCCTGGCGGTGGCCGAGGAGACCGACACCCAGGTCTCGATCCACAGCGACACGCTCAACGAGAGCGGCTTCGTCGAGGACACGATGGCCGCCACCAAGGGCCGCACGCTGTGCGCCTTTCACACCGAGGGCGCCGGCGGCGGCCACGCGCCCGACATCCTGCGCGTGGTCGGCGAGGCGAACTTCCTGCCTTCGTCGACCAACCCGACGATGCCCTACACCGCCAACACGGTGGACGAGCACCTCGACATGCTGATGGTCTGCCACCACCTCGACGCCGGCATCGCCGAGGACCTGGCGTTTGCCGAGAGCCGCATCCGGCGCGAGACCATCGCCGCCGAGGACATCCTGCACGACCTCGGCGCGATCAGCATGATGAGCAGCGACAGCCAGGCGATGGGCCGGGTCGGCGAGGTGGTCCTGCGCACCTGGCAGACCGCGCACAAGATGAAGGTGCAGCGCGGCGCGCTGGCCGGGGACGGCGATCGCAACGACAACTTCCGCGTCAAGCGCTACATCGCCAAGTACACGATCAACCCGGCCATCGCCAACGGCATCGGCCACGAGGTCGGCAGCATCGAGGTTGGCAAGTGGGCCGACCTGGTGCTGTGGCGGCCGGCCTTCTTCGGCGTCAAGCCGAGCCTGATCCTCAAGGGTGGCTTCATCGCGCATGCGCTGATGGGCGACGCCAACGCCAGCATCCCGACGCCGCAGCCGGTGCATGCACGGCCGATGTTCGGCGCCTTTGGCGGCGCGCTCGCGAAGACCTCGCTGAGCTTCGTCAGCCAGGCCGCGCTGCACAGCGGCGAGGCTGCGCACCACGGGTTGCAGAAGCGGCTGGTCGCGGTCAAGAGTTGTCGCAGCGTGACGAAGACCGACATGGTCCACAACGCCTGGCTGCCGAAGATGGAGATCGACCCCCAGACCTACCAGGTGCGGGCCGACGGGCAACTGCTCACTTGCGAGCCGGCGCTGGTGCTGCCGCTGGCGCAGCGCTACTTCCTGTTCTGAGAGGCAAGGCGCAACGCAGGTGCCGCGCCGCACGCGTCAGGGCGCCAGGTCGAACACCAGGCTGAACATCAACCCGGCGGTCCCGAGGATCGCGACCTGGACCGAGGTGCGCGGCGTGAGCATGTAGCCCACGGTCGGCACGAAGCCGGGCGAGAAGCCGCGCACGTTGAATGGCACCTCGTCCCGGTAGTCGTCGACATAGCCGTAGAGGATGCCGGCGGTCCAGGTCCAGTAGACGCGCTCCCAGCCGAAGGGCTCCAGGTACTTGCGGCCGACGAAGGCATAGACCGTGGGTTGGCCGAAGGAGTTGCTGAAGTAGGCGCCACCCGCCATCCAGCCATCGGCGCGCACGGCGGCAGCGCCGAGCAGGTAGACATTCTGATGGTCGGGGCTGGGCGAGAAGTGCAGCGTGTAGGGGCTGATCTGCAGCATCGTCGCGCTGAGGTCGCGATCGTGTCGACCGTCCCAGCCCTTGAGGAAGTCGGGCTCGGCATGGGCCGGTGCGGCGAGCGCGAGGAGCGCCAGCAGGATGGCCATCAGCCAGCCGACGATGGAGCGCAACAGTCGGTCTTCAGGCATGCTCTTGCGAATGATCGGATCGATTCGTGTTGGAGATCGCTGTTGGCGGCGGATTCTCGCGGCATTCCTCGCGGCGACAACCCTTGTTCTTGTGCTAGACGGCTGCGCCTGGTTCGATGCCAAGCAGCGCAACCTGATCTATCGCCCGAGCCCCGGCACCGTGGCCGACTGGAAGCCGATCACCGCGCAGGACGAGGCCTTCTGGCTCGATCTGCCGCCGTCTGCCGCCGCCGTGCCGGGTACCGAGCCGCAGCGCCTGCGGGGGATCTGGGTGCCGCAGCCCGACCCCGACGCGCCGGCCGTGCTCTACCTGCACGGCACCTTCCGCAACGTGTTCCAGAACCAGCCCAAGATCAAGGCGATCTTTGATGCCGGCTTTTCCGTGCTGGCGATCGACTACCGCGGCTATGGCGACAGCAGCTTCCAGCTGCCTTCGGAGGCCAGCGTGCACGCCGACGCCGAACGGGCCTGGGCAGAGTTCCAGCGCCGCGTGCCCGACCCCGCGCGGCGCGTGATCTACGGCCACTCGATGGGCAGTGGCGCGGCCACCGCGCTGGCCTGGCGCCATCGCGAGGAGGGTGTCAAGCCGCCGCCCTACGGCGCGCTGGTGCTCGAGTCGGCCTTCACCTCGATGCCCGACATCGCGCGCGACCATGGCACCGTGGCCGGCTGGCTGGCGCCGCTGGCCACGCAGCACTTCGAGTCGCTCGAGAAGATCGGCGACATCCGCGCGCCCAAGTGGTTCATCGCCGGCAGCGCCGACGACACCGTGCCGGCGGTGCACAGCCAGCGCCTGTTCGATGCGGCACGCGATCCGCGCGCGCTGGTGCTGATCGACGGCGGCCGCCACAGCCGGCTCGACAAGGACGATCCGCAGCGCTACGCGCAGGCCTGGGCCGAGGTGGCGCGCACGGTCGGCGACAGCGAACGGCGCGCGACAAGGCCGCCCGCGCCGACGATCGAGCAGCGACGTTGAGGCGCTCAGCGACGCGCGCTGTGCTCGCGCAGCCACTGCGCGAAGGCCGGCTCGTCGAGCGAGCCCGCGGCGACGGCGAGCATGGTGAGCGTCGCTTCGGCCTGGCTGGCGACCAGGCGATGGCCGTTGATGGCGAGGAACAGACCGACTGCCAGAAAGGCCACTCGCTTGTTGCCGTCGACGAAGGCGTGATTCTTGGCAAGGCCCACGCCGTAAGCGGCCGCGAGTTCGGCAAGATCCGGGTCTCCGTAGGCCGCCAAGTTCAGCGGTCGCGCCAGCGCCGATTCGAACAGGCCCTCGTCGCGCACGCCGGCAGCACCGCCATGCTCTGCGATGCTCTCGTCGTGCAACAGCTCGAGCGCGCGCCGGTCAATCCAGCGCCAGGCGCCACTCATTTGGCAAGTTGGTGGAAGGTGTCGCGAAACTCGCGCATGAACTCGCGGCCGGCCTTGAGTTGCGCTTCGAGTTCCGGGTCATACGGCGTCAGCATCACGCCGTTGGCCGCATCGGTGACGAACACCGTGTCGCCCTTCTCCAGCTTCAGTCGCGCCAGCACTTCCTTCGGCAGGATCACACCGACCGAGTTGCCGATCTGGGTGAGCTTGAGTGCGGTCATGGAAACTCCTGCAACGTTATAACGTTCGTTATACTAAATCGCATCCGCACTGCCCGCAAGCCGCATCGCCATGATCACCGTCAACAAGCTCATCGCGCAGGGGCGCGGCCTCGCGCCGGTGCTGCTCAAGCGCGCCGCGACCATCGAGCTCGACTGGGACACGCGCCAGAAGAGCCGCTTCGAGGCCACCGATTCGCAAGGCCGCCGGCTCGGCATCTTCCTGCCGCGCGGCAGCGTGGTGCGCGGCGGCGACGTGCTGGTGGCCGAGGACGGCTCGCTGCTGCGCGTGATCGCGGCCCCGCAGAAGGTGCTGGTGGTGCGCGCCTGCGCCGAGCACGGCAGCCCCTTCGACCTGCTGCGCGCGGCCTACCACCTCGGCAACCGCCACGTGGCACTGGAACTGCAGCCCGAGCACCTGAAGCTCGAGCCCGACCATGTGCTGGCCGAGATGCTGCGCGCGATGCACCTGATCGTCGGCGAGGAAGCGAGTGCCTTCGAGCCCGAGGCCGGCGCCTACGCCGAGGGCGGGCATGGGCACGCACATGCAGCCGGGCATGCGCACGAGCACAGCCACGACCACGACGCGCACGCACCCGCGGCTCCTGCCCGCGGCAAGCCGATCGGCGTGGCGGTGAAGCCGGCGGACAAGCCGCATGTGCATGGCCCGGGCTGCAAGCACTAGCCTGCGCGTGCGATGTCGGCGCTGATCCCGCTGCTCTGGCTCGCCTCGCCGGTTCTGCCGGTAGGCGGCTTCAGCTATTCGGAAGGGCTGGAGGCCGCGGTCGAGCATGGCCTCGTCAGCGACGAGTCGCAGGCCCGCGACTGGCTCGTCGACCAGTTGCTGCTCGGCCTGGCCAGCAGCGAGCTGCCGCTGCTGGCGCAGGCCATCGACGCCTGGCGTGCCGAAGATGCGGCCGCGTTGCAGGCGCTCAACCGCTGGTGGCTCGCGACGCGCGAGAGCGCCGAACTGCGCCAGCAGACCGAGCAGATGGGCCGCTCGATGAGCGACTGGCTGCGCCAGCGCGAGACCCCCGCGTCGGCCCTGGCCACGCTGGCGACCCTGCAACCTCCCTGCTGGCCGATCGCCTGGGCGCTGGGTGCCGCATCGAGCCCGGCCACGACGCACGAGGCGCTGCAGGCCTTTGCCTTCGGCTGGGCCGAGAACGCGGTGCAGGCCGCGGTGCGCGCGGTGCCGCTCGGCCAGAGCGCCGGCCAGCGCATCCTGGCGGCACTCGCACAGGAGATCCCGGCCGCGGTCGAGCACGCGCTGGCCTTGCCGGCCACCGAGCGCCAGGCCTTCCTGCCCGGGCTCGCGCTGCTGAGCGCGCGCCATGAGCACCAGTACTCGCGACTGTTCCGCTCCTGAACAAGGCGAACGCAGACAGCGACGTGACAGCCGCGCGTCACACGAGCGCACAACCGAGCAACCTGCCCGCAACGTTCCTCGCCCAGACTGCGGCGCATGGACGAACACGGACTCCCCCACGATCTTCAGACCCTGGCGCGCCAGGCCGAGCGGCGTCGCGCGCTGCGCTGGATGGCCGGGCTCGGCGGACTCGGCGCCGTCGGCGTGCTGCCGCTGCTCGGCTGTGGCGGCGGTGACGACGAGGCCCTCGCGGCCACTTCGTCCAGCAGCAGCGGTAGCGGCTCCTCGTCGTCGGGCAGCAGCTCGGGCAGTTGCGCGCTGATCCCCGAGGAAACCGCCGGCCCCTACCCCGGCGACGGCTCCAACAGCACCAGCGCCGGCGTCGCCAACGCGCTGATGCTCTCGGGCATCGTGCGCAGCGACATCCGCTCGAGCATCGCCGGCACCAGCGGCACCGCGGGCGGCGTGCCGCTGACGCTGAAGCTGCAACTGGTCAACACCGCCGCCGGCTGCGCCTCGCTCGCCGGCTACGCGATCTACCTCTGGCATTGCGACCGCGAGGGCCGCTACTCGATGTACTCGAGCGGCGTCACCGACCAGAACTACCTGCGCGGCCTGCAGGCCACCGACAGCGACGGCATCGCCAGCTTCGGCAGCATCTTCCCCGGCTGCTACGACGGCCGCATGCCGCATGTGCACTTCGAGATCTACCGGAGTATCAACAGCGCCACCAGCTTCTCGAAGCGCCTGCGCACCTCGCAGCTGACCTTTCCGCTGGCGGCCTGCAACGAGGTCTACGCCACCAGCGGCTACGGCACGAGCGTCGCCAACCTGGCCCGCATCAGCTTTGCCAGCGACAACGTGTTCAGCGACGGCACCACGCTGCAGATGAGCAGCGTCAGCGGCAACGTGACCGATGGCTATGTCGCGACACTGATGGTGGGGCTGTCGGCCTGAGAGCAACCATGCCACTGCGCACGGTTGTTGCATCATCCGGCGCATGAGCCCACTGCACCACATCGCCGGACGAACCAAGAAGCTGCCGCCGCTGCGCGTGGGCGTCGGCGGGCCGGTCGGCTCGGGCAAGACGACGCTGGTCGAGATGCTCTGCAAGACCATGCGCGAGCGCTGGGACCTGGTGGTCGTCACCAACGACATCTACACCAAGGAAGACCAGCGCCTGCTCACCGTCTCCGGCGCGCTCGAGGCCGAACGCATCATGGGCGTCGAGACCGGCGGCTGTCCGCACACCGCGATCCGCGAGGACGCCTCGATCAACCTCGAGGCGGTCGATCGCATGCTCGAGAAATTTCCGCAGGCCGACATCGTCTTCATCGAAAGCGGCGGCGACAACCTCGCGGCCACCTTCAGCCCGGAGCTCAGCGACCTGACGATCTACGTGATCGACGTCGCCGCCGGCGAGAAGATCCCGCGCAAGGGCGGGCCCGGCATCACCAAGAGCGACCTGTTCGTCATCAACAAGACCGACCTCGCGCCCTACGTGGGTGCCGACCTGGCGGTGATGGAACTCGATACGCAGCGCATGCGCACCGGCGCCAAGGGCCTCAAGCCCTATGTGATGACCAACCTCAAAACCCGCGCCGGGCTGGCCGAGGTGGTGCGCTTCATCGAGACGAAGGGTCTGCTGGTGGCGGGCTGAGCGCCTCGCTGGCGCAGGCCTTGTCGTCGCCGCAGCCGCTGCAACCACCGCAGGCATCGCCTTCGGCCCGGGCCTTGCGCGGCCGCAGCTTGCGCCACGCGAGCACCGCACAGGCCGCGACGATCGCGTAGGCCACCAGATCGAGCATCAATTCGCTCATCGCTGCCCCCAAGCTTGCGGCTGCGCCGCTGCGCTGCCCCCCAAGGGGGCGGAGCATGGCTTGGGGCGGCCCGGCGCCATGCTCATCCCCACCCCGCCGCGACCGCGAGCCTGTAGGTGACGAAGCTCGCCAGGTAGGCCAGCGCGAACAGGTAGACCGTCATCACCATCACCCAGCGCCAGCCGCCGGTCTCGCGCTTGACGGTGGCCAGCGTCGCCAGGCATTGCGGCGCGAACACGAACCAGGCCAGCAGCGAGAACGCGGTCGCCATGCTCCAGCTCTGCGCAATCAGCGGGGTCAGCGCCTGCGCGGTGTCGTCGCCGGTGGCCGACAGTGCGTAGACGGTGCCGAGCGCGCTGACCGCCACCTCGCGCGCGGCCATGCCCGGCACCAGCGCGATGCTGATCTGCCAGTTGAAGCCGATCGGCTCGAAGATCAGCGCGAGCCAGCGGCCGAGCGTGCCGGCGATGCTGTACTCGATGGCCGGCCCGGTGGCGCCGGCCGGCGGGCCCGGGAACGTCGCCATGAACCACAGCAGCACGGTCAGCGCGAGGATGATGCCGCCGACCCGCTTGATGAAGATCATCGCCCGCTGCCACAGGCCGATCGCGACGTTGCGCAGCGTCGGCCAGTGGTAGTTGGGCAGTTCCATCATCAGCGACCGCACCTGCTGGCCGGCGGCGGTGAAGCGCTTGAGCAGCCAGGCCACCGCCAGCGCGCTGAGGATGCCGGCCGCGTACAGCGCGAACAGCACCAGGCCCTGCAGTTCGAGCCCGCCGGCCACCTCGCGGCGCGGAATGAAGGCGCCGATCAGCAGCGCGTAGACCGGCAGCCGCGCCGAGCAGGTCATCAGCGGCGCGATCATGATCGTCACCAGCCGGTCGCGCGCGTTGGGAATGGTGCGCGCGGCCATGATGCCGGGGATCGCGCAGGCAAAGCTCGACAGCAGCGGAATGAAGCTGCGGCCCGAGAGGCCGACGCCGCCCATCAGCCGGTCGAGCAGGAAGGCCGCGCGCGGCAGGTAGCCCGACTCCTCGAGCACGAGGATGAAGAAGAACAGGATCAGGATCTGCGGCAGGAAGACCAGCACGCCGCCGACGCCGGCGACGATGCCGTCGACCAGCAGGCTCCTCAGCATGCCCTCGGGCAGCAGCGCGCCAATCCACTCGCCGACCGCGGCGGTGGCGGCCTCGATTGCCTGCATCGGCAACTCGGCCCAGGCGAACACGGCCTGGAAGATCAGGAACAGCACCGTCAGCAGCAGCACCGGGCCGAGCACCGGGTGCAGCACCACGCGATCGACGCGCTCGCTCGGCGCGTGCGGCAGCAAGGTATCGATCTGCAGCCGCTGCAGGATCGCGCGCACGGTCTGGTGATCGTGGGCCGGGTCGGCGATGGCTTCGTCGCCGGTGTGCACCGCGGGCGGCCGGTGCCAGACCGCCGGATCGTCGAGCGCCGCGGCCAGCGCGGCGGCCCCCTGCCCGCGCACGGCCACCGTCGGCAACACCGGCACGCCGAGTTCCTGCGCCAGTGCGGCGGCGTCGATGTGCAGGCCGCGCTGCTCGGCGAGGTCGGTCATGTTCAGCGCCACCACCAGCGGCAGGCCGGTGCGCTTGACCGCCAGCACCAGGCGCAGGTTGCGCCGCAGGTTGGTGGCGTCGACCACGCAGACCACCAGGTCGGGCCGCGCCTCGCCATCGGCGCGGCCGGCCAGCACGTCGACCGTGACCTGCTCGTCAATGCTGCGCGGATGCAGGCTGTAGGCGCCCGGCAGGTCGAGCAGGCGCACCCGCTTGCCAGCGGGGGTGACGAACCGGCCTTCCTTGCGTTCGACGGTGACGCCGGCGTAGTTGGCGACCTTCTGCTGGCTGCCGGTGAGGCGGTTGAAGAGCGCGGTCTTGCCGCAGTTCGGGTTGCCGACCAGCGCCACCACCGGCGCACCGGCGGCCGCGTGAAAGCGCAGCGGCGCGACGCTTGCGGTGCTCATGCCCGGACGCTTTCCGCCGGCCCGACTTCGGCTGCGCTCACGTGCACGCACGCCGCCTCGGCGCGGCGCAGCGCAAAGCTCGACAGCCCGACCCGCACCACCAGCGGATCGCCGCCGAAGGCGCCGCGCGCCGTCACCGCGACGTTCTCGCCGGGCAGGAAGCCGATCTCGGCCAGTCGTTCGGCCCAGTCGGGGGCATGCGCGGGTGCGACGACGGCTGCGACCTGGTGCGGCACGTGCAGCGGCACGTCGTCGAGAGTGGATTCAGCCATTCCCCATTCTAGATGAGGATGCGAATCGTTTTTGTTCAGCATCGTGCGCCGGCGCCCCTGGCGCCTCAGTGCTTCCAGCGCGATGCGCCGGGGCCGGCCGCCATGCAGGCCGGCTCGGCGACCTCGCTGGCGATGCGCTGCCAGTGCGCTCGCAACTTGAGCACCGTCATGCCCAGCGCCTGCGAGGTCTGCGGGTGATGCGCCAGCGCCAGCAGGTTGGCCGCCGCCTTGCGCGCCATCATGCAGCGCATCGGCGAGGCCGGCGCGTGCTCGGCCACGCCGGTCATCAGCGCCAGGGTGCCGGCCACCAGGGCCTCGATGCCGACGTCCGCGTTTGCAACGTCAACCGACTCCTCCTCGGCCTCGCAGGGCATCCATCCACGGTACTCATTCATCGCGCACTCCCGGCTCAAAGACCCTCAAGACGGCACACGGCGCGCCCGGCCGGTGGCCGGGCAGTCGCTCAGTAACGGTAGGTCGCGGTCATCGTCACGCTGCGACGCGCACCCCACCAGCAGTCGCCGCGCGCGCCGCAGGAGGCGAGGTAGACCTTGTCGCCCAGGTTGGTGCCGTTGAGCGCCAGCCGCCAGTTCGTGCTGTCCCAGGCCAGCAGCGCGTCGACCAGCGTGTGCGCCGGCACCGTCGGCGTGGTGGCGGCGACGCCATCCTTGTAGGCATCGACCCAGCGCAGGCCCAGGCCGGCCGAGAAGCCCGAGGTCGAGCCGAGCGCGAAGCTGTACTTGGTCCAGAGCGAGGCCTGGTGCCGCGGCAGGCCCTCCAGCGCGACGTCGATGTTGGTGTAGGTGTAGTTGGCGATCAGGTCGAGCACGCTGGCGATCGTCGCCTTGGCGTCGAGTTCGACGCCGGTGGTCTTGGTCTCGCCGGTCTGGTTGGAGCAGTTCGGGTTGAGGTCGTCGGTCACCAGCCGGTTCTTCTCGCGCAGGTCGTAGACGGCGGCACCGAGCGCGACCGGCGCCTCGTCGGGCAGGTACTTCAGGCCGAGTTCCCACTGCTTGCCGCGCTGCGGATCGAAGCGCTCGCCCGCGCAGTTGACGCCGCCGACCGGCGTGAAGGACTCGCTGTAGCTCACGTACGGCGACCAGCCGGCCGCCTGGTAGAGCAGGCCCAGGCGCTTGGTGGTGGCGCTGCTCTTCTCGTCGGGTGTGCCTTCGAGCTTGTTGGTGACCCGGTCGTGGCGCAGCCCGGCCACGCCGATCCAGTTGCTCGCGAAGCGCAACTGGTCCTGCAGGTAGATGCCGGTCTGGTTCAGCGTCGTCTTGGGCATCTGCGCGAGTTCGGGCACCACGTAGCCGCTGTAGACCGGGTCGAAGACGTCGATGTTGGGGACTGTGCCGCCGTAGTACGGCGGGGAGTCGGAGGCACCGCGCGTGTCCTCGGTCGCCCGCGAGACATCCACGCCGAACAGCAGTTGATGCTGGATGCCGCCTGTCTGCAGCCTGGCCTCGACGTTCTGGTCGGCGGAGAGTTGCCTGACCTTGTTGTTCTGGAACCAGCCGAAGCGGCCGAGCACGCGCTGGTTGATCGGGTCGATCACGAACTGGCCCGGGTCGGTGAACGAGTCGCCATAGAAGCTGACGTAGTCGACCTCGTTCTGCGAGTAGCGCAGGTTCTGGCGCACGGTCCACTGCTCGTTGACGCGATGCTCGAACAGCCAGCCGAAGCTGCTGCGCTCGGAGTCGTAGTGGTCGACGCCCGGCTCGCCGATGAAGCGCTCGGTCGGGATGCGGCCGTTGGGGTTGGGCAGAACGGTGCCCGACCACGGGAAGAACTGCGAGGTCGAGCCTCTCTTGTCCTTCTGCCACAGCGCCTGCAGCGTCAGCGAGGTTGCCGCGCTCGGCTGCCAGGTCAGCGAGGGGGCGATCAGCGCGCGGTCGTCCTGCACGTAGTCGACCTGGGTATCGCTCTTGCGGCCGACGCCGACGATGCGATAGAGCCACTGGCCGTCGGCCGTCAGCGCGCCGGTGAAGTCGCCCTGCACCTGGCGCCGGTTGAAGCTGCCGAACTGCAGGCCGATCTCGCCCTGGCTCTCGGCCTGCGGCCGCTTGCTGACCATGTTGATCAGGCCACCGGTGCTGCCCTGGCCGAACAGCATGCCCGAGGGGCCGCGCAGCACCTCGATGCGCTCCAGCGTGTACGGGTCGGTGCGGGTGTTGCTGGTGTAGTAGCCGGAGATGTGCTTCTGCAGCCCGTCGAGGTACTCGCTCGGATCGGTGCCGCGGATCCTGGCCCAGTCGCCGCGCGAGTCCAGGCCGTAGGCGTCGGAGCGCACGCCGGCGGCGTAGTTGAGCGCGTCCTGCAGGCCGGTGGCGCCGGTGTCGGTGATCAGGTCGCGCGTGATGATCGTCACCGCCTGCGGCGTCTCGGACAGCGGCGTGTCGGTCTTGCTGGCGCTGGCGGCACGCTTGGGCGTGTAGCCCTTGACCGGACCGGTCGCGGTCTCGGCGCTGCCGGTCACGACGACCCGCTCCAAGGTGGTGGCGGGCGACACCTCGGGCGTCGTCGGCTCGACCGGCGCGGCGGTCTGCGCATGCAGCAGTGGCGCAGCCGCGCCGCAGGCCAGGCCAAGCAGCAGCACGCGCGCGGCGTGGGCGACCGGATGCCGGGTCGGCCGTGGGGAGTCGATGTGGTTCATGGATGCAGGACGGTTTGGAAGACAGGAACGGGCACCGTCGCCGGCGCCAGGACGGCGCGGCAGCGGCTTGATCAAGCTGTGGTTAGGTTTTCGATCGGCCAGCCTCGACGGGCACAGAGGGCGCCCCTGGGCGGGCGCGGGGTTCTGCGGGGCTGGCGGCCGCGCGGACGCGCGGGTGGCTGGCGGATCAAGCCGACGGCGCGCGCCGTCAGCGGACGTTGTCGGGGAACTTGATGCGGGAGTTCGTCACCGGGCCGGGATCGCGGCCCCGCGCACCGCGTCGCCAGAACACGGCGATCACGACCAGCGGCAACGCGAGCGCGAGCCAGGACAGCATGTTCAGCCAGCCGTCGCCGAGCAGCGCCGCGACCAGGCCGACGGCGGTGATCAGGCCAAGCGCGATCGGCACCGGCCAGACCTTCACGGGAGCGTCCCGCCTCGACTTGGCGCGCCTCATGCCGCGCCCTCCGCGGTGGCGGGCACCAGGCCCGCGCGCTGCTCCAGCGGCACCCGCCGGCGCACCCACCAGAGGTACAGCCCGCTGCCGAGCACGATGATCGTGACGATGTCGAACAGCGCCCACAGCACCTTCAGCGGCATGCCGCCGTAGTCGCCGAAGTGCAGCGGTTGCGAGACCAGCAGCGCCTTCAGGTACCAGGGCAGTTCGCGGCTGTCGGTGACCTTGGCGGTCTGCGCGTCGACCAGCACCGGCTTGAACAGCCGCGCCGTCAGCGGCGAGGTGCCGCGCATGAACACCGAGAAGTGGTGCGCGCTCGAGAAGAAGGTGCCGGGGAAGGCGACGAAGCCGAGCTTCATCTCCGGCTCCAGCGCGTCGGACGCGCTGACCGCCTGCTGGAGCGAACCCAGTTCGGTCGGCGGCGGCTTGCCGGCATAGGGCGCGATCATCTCGCTGACCTCGCTGAACTGCCAGAACTTGAACAGCGGCTCGCCGAGCGTGTTGATGACGCCGGTGAAGCCGACCACGAAGGCCCAGCACAGCGTGACGATGCCGAGCAGGTTGTGCAGGTCGAGCCAGCGCACACGGGTGCTGCGCTCATGCCGCACGGTGCCGAACTCGAGCTTTCGCATGAACGGTTCATAGAGCACGACGCCGGAGACGATCGCGACCACCAGCAGCAGGCCCATGAAGCCCAGGAACAGCGTGCCGGGCAGGCCGGCGAAGAGGTCGACGTGGAGCTTGAACATCCAGTACATGAAGCCCTCGTCGAACTTGGGCTCGGCCAGCACTGCGGCGGTGCGGGAGTCGACCACGACCGTCTTCTGGTTCTTGTCGTCGGTCGGCGAGTCGCCCAGGGTCACGAACAGGATGGCATCGTCGTCGGCATCGGCGACCACGAACTGCGGCAGCTTGGCGGGGTGGCGCTCGCGTGCCGCCTCGAGCACGCGATCGAGGTTGGCGCGCGGCGTGCCGACCGGCATCTCGGGCGCCTCGACCTCGGTGCCGAGCAGGTGCCCGATCTCATGGTGAAAGATCAGCGGCAGGCCGGTCAGGCACAGCAGCAGCATGAAGACGGTGCAGACCAGGCTGCTCCACTTGTGGACCCAGGCCCAGGCAAGGATTTGGCGTGAGGTCATGGTCTTGGTTCTCGGCCACTCGGACAGCAATTCGCCGGCCGCGACGCGAGGCGATGCGGGGCCGGTGCGGATTCAGGGGAGTGGCTGGCTCGAGTCACCGCCTGGGTGGCACGGGCTGGCTGGACCGACGCGTCTGGGCGTCAGCAGTTGGCTGGCATTCTAATGCGATCAATTCTCATTTTCATACACCCGACGCCAGGCCGCCAGCGTCGCCGGACCGAGCACGCCGCGCCAGGGCCGGCCGAGGGCGATGCCACCGGCCGCAGCGCCGTCCTCGCCCAGGTGGTCGATCACCGCGAGCGCACGCTCGTCGAACGGCGCGTCGGCCGCCAGCAGGCTCGGCGTGACGACGCAGGCCAGGCCCGCCGCCAGCGCCGAGGCCAGGCCGGGGCCGGAGTCCTCGAAGGCAATCGCCTCGTTGGCATCGATGCCCAGTCGCGCCAGCACATGGCGATAGATGTCGGGTGCCGGCTTCTTGGCAGCGACGGCGTCGCCGGCGCCGATCACCTCGAACCAGCCGGTCGCCTCTTCACCCAGCGTGTGGCGCAGCAGCGCCTCGACGTTGTCGAACGTGGTGGTGGTGGCGATCGCCAGCCGCAGTCCGGCCGCGCGCGCCTCGCCCAGCAGCCGTTCGACGCCGGGTCGCAACTGCATGCGGCCGGCCGCCACCAGCGCGGCGTAGCGGGCGGTCTTGTCGAAGTGCAGCTCGCGGATGCGCGCCGGCACGTCCCCGGCCTCGGCGCCGACCGGATCGAGCTCGCGCCACCAGGCCAGCATGCGCTCCTTGCCGCCGGTCACCGCCAGCAGGCGGCGGTAGGTCGGCAGGTCCCAGTGCCAGCCCAGCCGGGCGGCGGCGAAGGCCTCGTTGAAGGCAACGCGGTGGCCGTCGAACTCGGTCTCGGCAAGGGTGCCGTCGACGTCGAAGATCAGCGCCTTCAACGCCACGGACCGAACTCAGTAGGTGCTCACCCGCTCGCGCGGCGCGTCGAGCGCGGTCAGCTCGAACAGCGCGCCGAAGCTCTGGATCAGGCGGTCGGGCTGGGCCACCGCGACCGGACGGTCGTGGTTGTAGCCCCAGGACACCGCCCAGATCGGCACGCCGGCGGCGCGCGCGGTGGCGACGTCGATCTCCGAGTCGCCGACCAGCAGCGTGCTCTCGGCGTCGGCGCCGAACAGCCGCATGCAGTGGCGGATGCCGCCCGGATCGGGCTTCTTGGTCGGCAGCGTGTCGCCGCCGATGAGCAGCTCAAAGTAGTCGCGCAAGCCATGGCGCTCGATCACCGTGAAGGCGAAGCGCTCCTCCTTGTTGCTGAGCACGCACAGGCGCTTGCCGTGCTCGCGCAGCGCATCGAGCACCGCCTCGACCTGCGGATAGACGCGGCTGGCGCGCCCGCAATGCGCCATGTAGTGCATGCCGAAGGCCGGCATCAGCGCGTCGGCGGCGCCCGGCTCGCCGGCGTCGCGCACGCCGCGCAGCGCCAGGTGCTGCAGCGCGCGCACCAGCAGCTCGCGGGTGCCGTTGCCGATCCAGCTGCGCACCAGCGCCGGATCGATGGTCGGCAGGCCCTCGGCCGCGAGCAGCGCGTTGAGCGCGTCGGAGATCTCGGGCGCGGTGTCGACCAGCGTGCCGTCGAGGTCGAAGAGGATCAGGCTGGGGTTCATGTCGTTGCCGCTCGCTTCTTGAGGTCCATCAGGCGCAGGATCATCGGCGTGAAGATCAGCTGCATCGCCAGCCCCATCTTGCCCCCGGGCACGACGATGTTGTTGGGCCGGCTCATCCACGCGTTCTGCAGCATCGACAGCAGGTAGGGGAAGTCGATGCCCTTCGGGTTGGCGAAGCGGATCACGACCATGCTCTCGTCGGCGCTCGGGATGTCCTTGGCGATGAACGGATTGCTGGTGTCCACCGTCGGCACGCGCTGGAAGTTGACGTGGGTGCGGCTGAACTGCGGCACGATGATGTTCACGTAGTCGGGCATGCGGCGCAGGATGGTGTTGACCACGGCTTCCTGAGAATAGCCGCGCATGTTCTGGTCGCGATGCAGCTTCTGGATCCATTCGAGGTTGATGATCGGCACCACGCCGACCAGCAGGTCGACGTGGCGCGCGACGTTGGCATCCGGCCCCACGTAGCCGCCATGCAGGCCCTCGTAGAACAGCAGGTCGGTGCCCTGCTCCATCGCTTGCCAGTCGGTGAAGGTGCCGGGCTCGGCGCCATGCTCGGCACCTTCGGCGGCGTCGTGGATGTACTTGCGGACCTGGCCGTTGCCGCTTTCGCCGTAGCCCTGGAAGGTCTGCTCGAGCTCGGGCAGCAGGTTCGAGTCGGGCCCGAAGTGCGAGAGGTTGTGGTTGCCCTCGAGGTCGGCCACGCGCACCCGCTCGCGCATTTCCACCCGGTTGAAGCGATGGAATGAGTCGCCCTCGATGGCTTGGGCCTTGATCCTCTCGCGCCTGAAGATATGGGAAAAGCTCTTCATCACCGTGGTGGTGCCGGCGCCCGAGGAGCCGGTGACCGCGATGACGGGGTGGCGTTGCGACATGGGCTTCCTCCTGGCCTCTGGGCTGTTGTTCTATTTGCCGCTGCCGAGCGCCATCTCGGGCCGGTACAGCGAGCGCTCGTTGAACAGCGGCGAGACGAAGGGTTGGTCGTCGCCGCGGTCGTGCTCGGCGTGGTAGCGCTCGAGCCGCGCGACCTCGTTGCGCGAGCCCAGCATCACCGGCACCCGCTGGTGCAGCGCACCGGGCTCGAGTTCGAGGATGCGGCCGCGCCCGGTCGAGGCATAGCCGCCGGCCTGCTCGATCAGCAGCGCGACCGGATTGGCCTCGTAGAGCAGGCGCAGCCGGCCCGGCTTGCCCGGGTCCTTGGTGTCCTTCGGGTACAGGAAGACGCCGCCGCGCATCAGGATGCGATGCACCTCGGCCACCATCGACGCGATCCAGCGCATGTTGAAGTCGCGCCCGCGCTCGCCGCTGCGGCCGGCCTTGCATTCGCAGACATAGCGCTGCACCGGCGGCTCCCAGAAGCGCTCGTTGCTGGTGTTGATCGCGAACTCGCTGCTGTCCTCGGGGATCGCGAGTTGCGGGTGGGTCAGGATGAAGTTGCCGACCTCGCGATCGAGCGTGAAGCCATGGGTGCCGGCGCCCACCGTCAGCACCAGCATCGTCGCCGGCCCGTAGATCGCGTAGCCGGCCGCGACCTGGCGCGAGCCCGGCTGCAGGAAGTCGGCCTCCGCCGGCGCCGCCTCGGGCTCGTGGCGCAGCACCGAGAAGATGGTGCCGACCGAGACGTTGACGTCGGTGTTGCTGGAGCCGTCGAGCGGGTCGAACACGAGCAGGAACTTGCCGCGCTTGAACTCGGCCGGGATCGCGTACGGAGCCTCCAGTTCCTCCGAGGCCATGCCGGCCACCAGCCCGCCCCATTCACAGCCTTGGATGATCGCGTCGTTGGCCAGCACGTCGAGCTTCTTCTGCGTCTCGCCCTGCACGTTGCGCGCGTCGAGCGCGCCAAGGACGCCGCCGAGCGCGCCCTTGGCCGTCATCGCGGCGATCGCCTTGACCGCGGCGGCGACATCGACCAGCAGCGCGCCGAGATCGGCGCCATCGTCGCGCCCGCGCAGTTGCTCGATCAGGAACTTGGACAGCGTGGTACGGCCAGATTGCATGTTCATGCGCTTCTCCCTCAGCGATCGCTTGGTTCTATGTGGGTCTCGACCACCGGTCGCGGCTCGATCGCGACGCCGCCGCTGAACACGCGCGAGCCCCGCACGTCCTCGGCCGCGATGCGCGTGAGCGCGCGCGCGTCGATGCTGCCGCTGCCGGCCAGCGCCTCGCGGTAGATGCGGCTGGCCTGACGCAGGCGCATGCGGTCGAGCGCGTTGCGGATCGAGCGTGCGTTGGCGAAATGCGGCTGCTGCAGTCGGTGCGCGATGTACTCGCGCATCGCATCGAGCGCCGGCGCATCGAAGTCGTAGTTCATCTGCGCACTCATCGTCTGCGCGATCGCCAGCAACTCGGCCGGCGTGTAGTCCGGAAAGTCGATGTGGTGCGCAATGCGCGAACTCATGCCCGGGTTGGAGCGGAAGAAGGTCTGCATGCGGTCCTTGTAGCCGGCGAGGATGACCACCAAGTCGTCGCGGTGGTTCTCCATCACCTGCAGCAGGATCTCGATCGCCTCCTGGCCGTAGTCGCGCTCGTTCTCGGGCCGGTAGAGGTAGTAGGCCTCGTCGATGAACAGCACGCCGCCCATCGCCTTCTTCAGAACTTCCTTTGTCTTCGGCGCGGTGTGGCCGATGTACTGGCCGACCAGGTCATCGCGCGTGACGCTGACCACATGGCCCTTCCTCACGTAGCCGAGCCGATGCAGGATCTCGGCGATGCGCAGCGCCACCGTGGTCTTGCCGGTGCCGGGGTTGCCGGTGAAGCTCATGTGTAGGCTCGGCGGCGCGGCATCGAGATCGAGCTGCTTGCGCGCCCGCGTGACGGCGAGGAAGGCCGCGATCTCGCGCAGCCGTTGCTTCACAGGTGCCAGGCCGATCAGCTCGGCATCGAGCCGGTCGAGCACCTCGAGCACGCTCGCATCGCGAACGATGGCCTGCAGGTCGATGCTGGTGCCGGCGTCCATGCTGACTACTCGGTGCCGTAGCGTTCACCCTCGGGGCGATCGGTGGCGTAGGACGAGATGCGGTAGTGGACCTGCCGCCCCGGGCCCTCCTCACGCGCGAGGCCGAAGCCCGGCTCGCGTGCCGGCCGGTTGACCAGGTAGCTCATCGTCGGCGACTCGACGCCGCGCGTCGCGTCGAAGGCCGTGACGCGGATGTAGTGGTTGGGAAAGGTCTTCCGGCAGGCGTTGATCTCCATCAGGATGCCGGCCGGATCCCTGAGGTCGAACATCGGGTTGCCGAACATCTCCCAGTAGGTGTTGCGCGGGTGCGGGTCGTCGGTGTACTCGATGCCGATCGACCAACTCCGGCCGAGCGCGTACTCGAGCTGGCGGCCGATCTGTTCGTCCGTCAGGTCGGGCAGGAACGAGAACTGGCCCTGCGTCAGGCGGCGTCCGGTATTGGTCATCATGATGCTGCTCTCCTTCTGGCTGTGGCGCTCAGGCGGACACGGTGGCGGTTGCAACGAAATCGGCTGTGTCGGTCGACTCATAGTTGAACGAGATCTCGCCCCAGGTATCGATCGCCGCCTTCAGCGGGCCGCACCAGCGCGCCGCCTCCTGCAGGATCTGCGGGCCTTCGTTCCAGATGTCGCGGCCCTCGTTGCGGGCCAGCACCATGGCCTCGAGCGCGACGCGGTTGGCCGTGGCGCCGGCCTGGATGCCCTGCGGGTGGCCGATGGTGCCGCCGCCAAACTGCAGCACCACGTCGTCCCCCAGGTAGGTGAGCAGCTGGTGCATCTGGCCGGCGTGGATGCCGCCCGATGCCACCGGCATCACCTTGTTCAGCGAGGCCCAGTCCTGCTCGAAGAACAGGCCATGCTCCAGGCTCACCGGCGTGTGGGTCGACAGCAGCGTGTCGTAGAAGCCCTTGATCATCAGCGGGTCGCCTTCGAGCTTGCCGACCACGGTGCCGGCGTGGATGTGATCGACGCCCGCCATCCGCATCCACTTGCAGATCACGCGGAAGTTCATGCCGTGGTTCTTCTGACGCGAGTAGGTGCTGTTCCCGGCGCGATGCAGGTGCAGGATCATGTCGTTCTTGCGTGCCCACACAGCCATGCTCTGGATCGCGGTGTAGCCGATCACCAGGTCGATCATGATGATCACGCTGCCCAGGCTCTTGGCGAACTCGGCGCGGGCGTACATCTCCTCCATCGTGCCGGCGGTGACGTTGAGGTAATGGCCCTTGATCTCGCCGGTGGCGGCACTCGCCTTGTTGACCGCTTCCATGCAATAGAGAAAGCGGTCGCGCCAGTGCATGAAGGGCTGCGAGTTGATGTTCTCGTCGTCCTTCATGAAATCGAGGCCACCCTTCAAGCCCTCGTAGACCACGCGCCCGTAATTGCGGCCCGACAGGCCGAGCTTGGGCTTGGTGGTCGCGCCTAGCAGCGGGCGCCCGAACTTGTCGAGCCGCTCGCGCTCGACCACCACGCCGGTGGCCGGGCCTTGGAAGGTCTTGAGGTAGGCCACCGGAATCCGCATGTCCTCGAGCCGCAGCGCCTTGACCGCCTTGAAGCCGAACACGTTGCCGATGATCGACGCGGTGAGGTTGGCGATCGAGCCCGGCTCGAACAGGTCGAGGTCGTAGGCGATGTAGGCGAAGTACTGCTGCTCGGTCTTGGTGCCGGGACCGGTGTTGGGCACCGCGTCGACGCGGTAGGCCTTGGCGCGGTAGAGCTCGCAGGCGGTGAGGCGATCGGTCCAGACCACGGTCCAGGTCGCGGTGGAACTCTCGCCGGCCACCGCCGCCGCGCATTCCTCCGAATCCACGCCCTCCTGCGGCGTGATGCGGAACATCGCGATCAGGTCGGTGTCCTTGGGCACGTAGTCGGGCTGCCAGTAGCCCATCTGCTTGTACTTGAGCACGCCGGCCGAGTAGCGCTTCTTGGCGTCGGTGATGATCCCTTCTTCGACCGGCTTGTTCATCGCTCGTCTCCTGTTCGCGGTTGGCTTGTCTCAACGGTAGGAGCGCCGTCGGTTCAGGTAAAGTCAGATGAACTGCGGCTTTGCTTCAGGTTTTCTTAACCGAGGTCCCGATGCGCAACATCACGCTGCGCCAGTTGCGCTGCTTTGCCACCGCCGCGCGGACCGGCAGCTTTGCGCGCACCGCCGAGGAGCTGCATCTGTCTCCACCGGCGGTGTCGATGCAGATCAAGGAGCTCGAGCAGCAGGTCGGACTACCGCTGTTCGACCGCGGCGCGCGCAGCGTCTCGCTCACCGTGACCGGCGAGTACCTGCTGGTGCACGTCAAGAAGGTGCTGGCCACGCTGAAGGACGCCGAGGACACCGTGGCCCGCTTTCGCGGCCTCGATGCCGGGCGCCTCGCGGTCGGCATGGTCTCGACCGCCAAGTACTACCTGCCGCAGCTGCTGGCGCGTTTTCATGCCGAGCACCCGGGCGTGGAGATCAAGCTGCTGGTCGGCAACCGCGAGCAACTCGTGGCGTGGATGCACGACAACGAGTGCGACCTCGCCGTGATGGGCCGCCCGCCGCAGGAACTGGCGACGCGCGCCGAGCCCTTTGCGGCCCATCCGCATGGCGTGGTGGCCGCGCCCGGTCATCCGCTGATGCAGTCGCGCGGCCTGACGCCGCTGGCGCTGGCCAACTACCCCTTCATCGTGCGCGAGCCAGGCTCGGGCACGCGCGCGGCGATGGAACTGTTCTTCGCCGAACAGCGCATCGCGCCGAGCTACGTGATGGAGATGGCGAGCAACGAGACCATCAAGCAGGCGGTCATGGCCGGCATGGGCCTGAGCTTCCTGTCGCTGCACACCGTGGGCCTCGAACTCGCCACCGGCCGGCTGGCGACACCGGCCATCGAGGGCCTGCCGCTGGTGCGCCGCTGGTACGTGGTGCACAAGCTGGCCAAGACGCTGTCACCGATCGCCGAGGCGCTGCGCTACTTCATCCTCGAGCATGGCGAGGCGCACCTGGCGCGCGAGTTCGGGGCGCTGGTCGCGACCGAATCGCCGTCGCGCAAGGCGGGTCGGCCGCGCGTGGACAGCGGGCCGAGCGCCGACGAGCGAACAGCGCCCGAGCGCGCGCGCGCCACTCCGCCTGCCAAAGCAAAAGGGCGCCCCGGCGGGGCGCCCTTGTCGGCCGCGAAGCCGATGAAGACCAAGCCGATCGGCTCAGCGAATCGCCGGTAGCGAGCGCAGCGCCTGCACCGCGCCGGCGCCGATCGAGGCGCCAAAGCGCTTGGCCAGGCGCTCGGCCACGTTCTCGCGCGGGGTGTAGTCGATCACCTCCTCAGCCTTGATCACGTCGCGTGCCACCTGGTCGAGGTTGCCAAGGTGGTCGGCCAAGCCGAGCTTGATGGCCTCTTCGCCGGTCCAGAACAGGCCGGAGAAGGTCTCGGGCGTTTCCTTGAGCCGCGCGCCGCGGCCTTCCTTGACGACACCGATGAACTGGGCATGGATCTGGTCGAGCATCGACTGCGCCAGCGCGCGCTGCTTCTCGGAGACCGGCGAGAAGGCATCGAGCATCGCCTTGTTCTCGCCGGCGGTCAGTAGGCGGCGCTCGACGCCGAACTTCTCCATCGCGCCGGTGAAGCCGAAGCCGTCCATCAGCACGCCGATCGAGCCGACGATCGAGGCCTTGTCGACGAAGATGTCGTCGGCCGCGGCCGCCATGTAGTAGGCGCCGGAGGCACAGACCTCTTCGCAGATCGCGTAGATCTTCTTGTTGTGCTTGGCCTTGAGGCGCCGGATCTCGTCGAAGACCATGCCCGACTGCACCGGGCTGCCGCCGGGCGAGTTGATGCGCAGCACAACGGCTTGGGCGCCGCTGTCCTCGAAGGCGCTCTTGAGCGCGCTGTTGATGTTCTCGGCGCTGGCCTCGGCCTCGACCGCGATCTCGCCGCGCACCTCGACCAGCGCGGTGTGCGGGCCGTTGGGCGCGCTGGCTCGCTTCTGGTTGGCGAACAGCGCGTAGGCGATCACGGCAAACAGCAACAGCCAGGCCAGGCGCACGGCCACGCGCCAGCGGCGGTCGGCCCGGCGATCGGCCAGGTAGGCGCGCGCGAAGTCCTCGACCACGCCCTCGCTGACCGCGGCACCCGTGCGCACCGACGACAGCGCCGCCGTGGCGACGGGGGGTGCCGGGTCCATCACGGGCTCGGGGCGGGAAGGATCGTCGTTGAAGGTACTCATGGTGTCGCGCTCACTGCTCTTTCAACTGTTCAATCAAAGGCTTCGGCCACCGGCCGGACATCAGGGGAAGGATACCAACGGACCACGCCCTGCTCCTCTTGCAGGGACAGCGGCACCAGTCGTCCGCGGCCGCAGGGGCCAGCCACGCAGCGGCCGCTGGCCGGCTCGTAGGTGGCGCCATGCAGCGAACAGACGATGAAGCGGCGCTCGTGGTCGAGAAACTCGCCCGGCTGCCAGTCCATCTCGGCCTGCACGTGGACGCAGCGGTTGAGGTAGGCCACCGGCGCGCCGTCGATGCGCAGCGCAAAGGCGCGCTCGACCTGGCCCTCGACCAGCACGTCGAAGACGAAGGCACGGCCGCGCTCGGCCAGCGCGAGCGAGGGGCAGAGCTCGATGCCGGGCTCGGAGTCGTCGGCGTTCAAGCGTGCGTCCACAGCCAGTCGTGCAGTTCAGCCGTGCTGTGCAGCACCGCCAGCGGCGCATGCGGCTCGAAGGCCTCAGCCTCGTGGGCGCCGAAGCTCACCGCCAGCGAGGCCGCGCCGGCGTTGGCAGCGAGCTGCAGGTCGTGGGTGGTGTCGCCGATCATCAGCGTGCGTTCGGGCTCGGTGCCCAACTCGCGCATCAGCTCGTTGAGCATGCGCGGGTCGGGCTTGCCGGCGGTCTCGTCGGCGGTGCGGGTGGCATCGAAGAAGCGGCCGAGCGGACCGCCCTCGTCGGCGATCGCCAGCGCCGCGTCGAGCCCGCGGCGCGACTTGCCGGTCGCCACCGCCAGCCAGTGGTGGCGCGACCTGAGCGCGTCGAGCATGCGGCGCGTGCCGTCGAACAGCGTCAGCTCGTGTTGGCGCGCGAAGTAGTGATGGCGGTAGCGATCGGCGATCTCGGGCACGCGCGAACGCGGCAGCTCGGGCGCCGCATGGGCCAGCGCCTCCTCGAGGCCGAGGCCGATCACGTAGGAGGCCTCGAGATCGCTCGGCACCCGCACGCCGAGGTCGGCGCAGGCGGCCTGGATGCAGCGCACGATCAGCGCGGTGGAGTCGAACAGCGTGCCGTCCCAGTCGAAGACGATCAGGTCGAAGCGTTGCGGGCGTAGCAGTGAAGTCATGAAACTCTAGTGGGGTTCGCCGAGGCGACTCAGCAGCTTGGCACATTCGGCCGGCAGCGGCGCCTCCAGCACGATGCGCTCGCCGCTGGCCGGGTGATCGAAGGCCAGGCGCCGCGCATGCAGGAACATGCGGTCGAAACGCGCGCCGGCAAGACCCTCGCCGCGCGCGAGCTGCTTGTTGAGGTTGAAGTCGCCGTACTTGTCGTCACCGACGATCGGATGGCCGGCGCTCGCCAGGTGCACGCGGATCTGGTGCGTGCGCCCGGTCTTGATGGTCACGTCGAGCAGGGTGTAGCCCTCGAAGGAGCGCACGATGCGCACCTGCGAGATCGAACGCTTGGCCTCCTCGTGGTCGGCCGCCACCGCGCGCACACGGCGCTCGCCCTCGGCGTTGAGGTACTTGTGCAGCGCCTGGTCGATCAGCTTCAGGCTCGCCGGCCAGCTGCCCGTGACCAGCGCGGCGTAGGTCTTGCCGGTCTCGCGGGAGCGGAACTGCTCCTGCAGCGCGGTCAGCGCGCTGCGCTTCTTGGCGATCAGCAGCAGGCCGGAGGTCTCCTTGTCGAGCCGGTGCACCAGTTCCAGAAACTTTGCGGCCGGCCGCGCCCGGCGCAGCTGCTCGATGACGCCGAAGCTCACCCCGGAGCCGCCATGCACCGCCACGCCGGCCGGCTTGTCGATCGCGATCAGGTGCTCGTCCTCGAGCAGGACCGTGAACTCGCGCGCCGGCACCGCGGCCTGCTTTTGCACGTCGGGCTCGGCCAGGCGCAGCGGCGGCACGCGCACGTCGTCGCCGATCGCCAGCCGGGTGTCGGCCGCCGCGCGTGACTTGTTCACGCGCACCTCGCCGCTGCGGATGATCCGGTAGACCAGGGTCTTCGGCGCGCCCTTGAGAACCTTGACGAGGTAGTTGTCGAGGCGCTGACCCTCGCCGTCCTCGGCCACCCTCAGGTGCCGGACCTCGGCCGCGGCGGCCGGCTTGGGCGGGCTGGCACCGCCTGGCTCGGGTGGCGCGGGCCGACTGCCTTTGGCCGCTATAATGCGTTGCGCCACGAGTGCGTCGTAAGTGATTGATTTTTCAGAGTTTAGCTCTCACTTGCCACGCTGCCGTGGGCCTCGCTGCCTAGTTTGGGCAACGAGATTGAAATGGTGATGCAACGCGCGGTGCGCGTGTCAGGCCCGACTCCCAAGGTGAGCGGCGGACGCGGCGGCTGCGCGGCAGAACCGGCTCCGGACGAACCAAGACACAAGGTTTCCGGTGGCAGCCCGGCCTCTTTGCGCCGACGCTGCTGCCCGCGTGAGATGAGCTCCGCTCAACCCCATCGGCCTTCAGGCCGCCAGCCCTGGCACCCCGCGACACGATCGCGGCGTGGTGCGGAGCCGGCGTGCCCGGGCCTGCGCGGAAGCGAGTCCACCTCACGCACGTGCCAACGCTGCCAGCAAACCTGCCTTAGCGCCGCCTGAGGCGGCGTTGGGGCGCGCGAGCGCAGTCCAGGGCGATTCCTTCCGGTTCTACCCAAGCCTGTTCGTGCATCGACGGCTGCACCCGCCTTCCAGGGCGGGCGCGGCGTGATGGCGCGCGAGCGACGCAACATGTTGTCGCCGCGCGCAAACGAGGAGAGTGAACCGTGAAGCGCATGCTGATCAATGCCACCCAGGCTGAAGAACGCCGGCTGGCCATCGTCGAGGGCCAGAAGCTGCTCGACTTCGAAACCGAGATCGAGGGGCGCGAACAGCGCAAGGGCAACATCTACAAGGCCGTCGTCACCCGCGTCGAGCCTTCGCTGGAAGCCTGCTTCGTCGACTACGGCGAGGACCGCCACGGCTTCCTGCCGTTCAAGGAAATCGCCAAGCAGTACTTCAAGGAGGGCGTCGACGCTCGCAGCGCCAAGATCAACGAGGTCATCAAGGAAGGCCAGGAACTGCTGGTCCAGGTCGAGAAGGAAGAGCGCGGCAACAAGGGCGCTGCGCTGACCACCTTCGTCAGCCTCGCCGGCCGCTATCTGGTGCTGATGCCCAACAACCCGCGCGGCGGCGGCGTCAGCCGTCGCATCGAGGGCGAGGACCGCGAGGAGCTCAAGGAGAACCTCGACCAGCTCGAGTACCCCAAGGGCATGAGCCTGATCGCGCGCACCGCCGGCATCGGCCGCACCGCGCCCGAGCTGCAGTGGGACCTCAACTACATGCTCAAGCTCTGGACCGCCATCGACGGCGCGTCCAAGGCCGGCAAGGGCGCCTTCCTGATCTATCAGGAGTCGTCGCTGGTGATCCGCGCGATCCGCGACTACTTCACCGCCGAGATCGGCGAGATCCTGATCGACACCGACGACCTATACGAGCAGGCCAAGCAGTTCATGAACCACGTGATGCCGGAAACGGCCAATCGCGTGAAGCGCTACCGAGATGACGCGCCGCTGTTCAGCCGCTTCCAGATCGAGCACCAGATCGAGACCGCGTTCTCGCGCACCGTCAACCTGCCCTCGGGCGGCGCGATCGTGATCGACCACACCGAGGCGCTGGTCTCGGTCGACGTCAACTCGGCGCGCAGCACGCGCGGCACCGACATCGAGGAAACCGCGACCCGCACCAACCTGGAAGCCGCGGATGAAATCGCGCGCCAGATGCGGCTGCGCGACCTCGGCGGCCTGATCGTCGTCGACTTTATCGACATGGAGGAGAGCAAGAACCGGCGCGAGGTCGAACAGCGCCTGCGCGACGCGATGCGCTACGACCGCGCCCGCGTGCAGTTCAGCTCGATCTCCAAGTTCGGCCTGCTCGAGATGAGCCGCCAGCGCCTGCGCCCGGCACTCAGCGAAGGCAGCCACATCACCTGCCCGCGCTGCAACGGCACCGGCCACATCCGCGACACCGAATCTTCCGCGCTGCAGATCCTGCGCATCATCCAGGAAGAGTCGATGAAGGAAGGCACCGCCGCCGTGCACGTGCAGGTGCCGGTCGAGGTGACCAGCTTCCTGCTCAACGAGAAGCGCACCGAGATCACCAAGATCGAACTCAAGCAGCGCACCACCGTGCTGCTGGTGCCGAACAAGCACCTCGAGACGCCGAACTACAAGCTCGAGCGCCTGCGCCACGACGACCCGCGCCTGGAGAACCTGCAGGCCAGCTACACGATGATCGAGGAGCCGGACGACGAGGTCGGCATCACGCGTCGCGACAAGCTCGGCAAGGCCAAGCAGGAGCCGGTCATCAAGGGCGTGCTGCCCGACGAGCCGGCCCCCGCAGCGCCGGTGCGCGAAGCAGCACCGGCCGCGCGCGCACAGGCCACGCTGGCCGATGCCGCGCCGCCGATGCCGGTGGCCCGCACCTCGGTCGCCAGGCCGGTGGCCGTGGCGGCTGCCAGCGGCGGCTTCTTCGGCTGGCTCAAGCGCATCTTCGGTGGCGGCGAGGAAGTCGCGGCGCCGGTGACTGCTCCGGCACCGGCGGCGCCCGTGGCGCCGGCTGGCAAGGAAGGCGGCAAGCGCGACGGCGGCCGTGGTGAGCGTGGTGGCCGTGGTGGCGAACGCGGCCGCGGCGGCGAGCGTGGCGGCCGTGGCGAACGCAATGGCGAAGCGCGCGGCGAGCGTGGCGGCGAAGCCCGTGCCGAGCGCGGCGGTGAACGCGCCGAACGTGGCGAGCGCCGCGATGGCCGTCGTGGCGAAGGCCGTGGCGGACGCGGCGACAACCAGCAACAACAAGGCCAGCGCGGTGAAGCACGCGCCGAGGCGCTGCCGCTCGAGGCCGGCGAGGCCCAGGCACCGCAGCAGCGGCCACCGCGTGAACCGCGCGAGCCACGCGAACCGCGTGAAGGTCGGGAGAACCGCGAACCGCGCGAACAGCGCGAGCCGCGTGAGCCGAGGCCGCCGCGTGCCGAGCGTGCGCCGGTCGTGGCGACCGAGGGCGTTGCTGCCAGTGCCGATGCCGATCAGCTCGCGCTGAACGCGGCCGCGGTCGGCGCCGAAGGCCAGCCGGCCGAAGGCACGGAAGCTGGCGAGGGCGGTCGCCGTCGCCGCCGTCGCGGTGGTCGTGGCCGTGGCAGTGAACGTGGTGAAGACACGGGCAGCGCCGACGCGGCATTGGCCGAGTCCGCTGAAACGGACGACGGCGATCGCCTGCCGCGCGCCGCGGTCGGCGTCGCTGCTGCCGCTGCCGGCGTGGCCGCCGTCGCGATGAGCACGGACACCGAGGCCGCAGCACCGGTTGCCGAGCTCGCCGCACCGGTCGCACCCGCCGTGGTCGAGGTCGCCGAAGTCGTGATCGAGCCGGTGGCCGAGACGGCTCCGGCTCCCGCGCCGGCACCGGTGGCAGTCGTTGCTGCCGAGCCGGTACCGGTGGTTGTGGCCGAGGCCGCTGCAGCGGCGCCCGTCGCCGCGCCCTTCGTGCTCGCGACCGAGGCGCTGGGCCGCATCGCCCAGGGCGCCGGCCTCGAGTGGGTCGGTACCGACGCCGTCAAGGCGGCGGCGGTGCAGGCGGCGATCGCCGCCGAGCCGAAGCCGGTGCACGTGCCGCGCGAACCCAAGCCGGCGGTCGCGATCGACGAAGGTCCGCTGGTGCTGGTCGAGACGCGCAAGAACCTGGCGCAGATCAAGCTGCCGTTCGAAGCGCAGTAAGCGCAGAAGCCGCACGCCCTGGCGTGCGGCTCGACCAGCAACAAGGGGCGCCTCCGGCGCCCCTTCTTCATTGTGCAATCCCAAGGCCTCAAGGGCCACGCCTTGCGAGGCCGGCCTCGGCGACTAACATGGATGCGCGGGCGCCGCCAACGAGAACGGCGCCTCGCAGTTGTTGCCTCGTTGCCCTGGAGGATCGCCGATGAACCGCTCGAGCATGCGCACCCTGGTCCGGTGGCTGGCGCCGCTGCTGGCACTTGCGCTGCTAGCCGCTTGCGCGACGCCACCGCCGCCCGGCAGCAACGTCAGCGGCATGGGCGTGGTGCAGGCCATCTCCGAGACCCAGCAGGCCAGCGCCGGCGCCGGCATGGCGGGCGCCATCGGCGGCGCCGTGCTCGGCGGCCTGCTCGGCAGCACCATCGGTGGCGGCACCGGCCAGACCATCGCCACGGCCACCGGCAGCGTGGTCGGTTCGGCGGCCGGCGGCGCGGCCGCCGCCAACGCGGGAACCACCACTGTGTGGAACGTAACGATCCGCTTCGACGACGGCATCGACCGCCTGGTGACGGTGGCGCAGCCGCCCAACGTGCGACCCGGCGACCGGGTCTCGGTCAGCAACGGCGTGATCAGCCCGGCGCGCTGAGGCCGCGGGCGCTAAGGAATCGGTGGCGATGCCGCGCCGCGATCACCTCGGATCCGCCAACTCGCCGCGCAGCATTGACGACAGGCCCTCGAGCATCGTTGCTCGCCTGAACGTCGTGCGCAGCCTGAGTCGTCGCTCGAAGACGGCGTTGGAGAACTTCGACTCGCTCTGCCCGACCCGACACAGCCAGTAGACCTCGCGGCCTTCGGTCGAAAAGCTGTCGACCTCGGTGCGCAGGGCCAGCAGTTCGGCCAACTGCGATGCGTCCAGCGGCGCGTCGAGAAAGGCCACGTTGACCTCCTTCAACGACGGCACCTCGGACGCATGGCCGAGCGCACGCGCGGCGATCGCATCCACCTCGGCCCGAGAGCGCACGAAGGCCTCGGACCTGAAGCCAAGCAGCGGCTCCAGCCCCTGCGTCAGCGCGAGCGCCAGCGCATCGCTCTTGCGTGCGCGCGAGCTGAACACGACGTTGCCGCTGTTGATGTAGGTCCGCGCATCGGCATGGCCGAGGCTGCGGAAATGCTCCGCCAGCGCACTCATCTTCAGGAAGCGGCCGCCGACATTGATGGCGCGCAGGAAGGCGACGTAGGTGGGCATGGGATCTCCGGATGCTCGCGCCGCCCGAGGCGGTCGACCGCCTCTAGGGACGGACTTGTGCCAGTTGCCCGGCCGGCGCGCGCGGCTCGACACTCGCCGCGGGTTCCAGTCTGCCGCAGGCAGCGCCCGTCAGGAGCACACAGCATGGCCAGCCTGGTCGCCTTGTACAAGAAGCCCGCCGACGCCGCGGCCTTCGATGCCTACTACCACTCGACGCACATCCCGCTGGCCAAGACCGTGCCCGGCCTGCGCAGCTACACGATCAGCAAGGGCCCGATCGCCACACCCGCCGGCGAGGCGCCGCTGCACCTGGTGGCGATCCTCGAGTTCGACTCGATGGCCGCGATCCAAGCCGCGTTGACCTCGCCGCAGGGCGCCGCCACCGCGGCCGACCTCGGCAACTTCGCCCAGGCCGGCGTCGACCTGCTGATGTTCGACACCCAGCCGGCCTGACGACGGCGCGCGGGCGGCAGGCAGCGCGCCGCCCGCCTCGCGATTGTCGGCATCACGATAATGCGAGTCGTTTGCATTTAGAATCGCGATAGCCACTGCCTTCGCGCACAAGCCAAACGTCCCCGCCACCCGCCCCGGGTGGCCCGCATCCGGACCGCTTGTGCCGCATCGCTCGCTCCTCTCCTCTGCCACGCCCTGCCCCGCTCGCACCACGCGCGCCCTCGCGCCGTGGTCGCCCGGCCGGTGCGGCGTTGTTTCCGTCGACGGAGGCCGCGCATGAAGCGCCTCTGGTTCTGGCCGGCGCTGGTGGCCGTGGTCACGGCCGCGGGCCTGTTGGCCGGCCTCGTCTCCGATGGCCTCGGCGACCTCATCGCCTGGCTCTGCCTGGCCCTCCCGCTGGCACTGATTGCCTGGCACATCAGTCGCGGGCGGCCATCGACTTCGAACCGATCCTCCATTTCCCTGCAGCGAGAACTCCCATGAGACTCAACCAGCCACTGAAGCTGAGCCTGATCGCCCTCGCGGTGCAACTGAGCCTGGCCGCCGCGCCGGCCGTGGCACAGGTCGCGCCGATCCCCGACGCCACGCCGCGTGCCACCCCCGATGCCCCCACCGCAACGCTCGAGCCGGTGGTGATCGAGGCCAGCGCCGACGCCTCGGCCGCCGGCCTGACCAAGCCCTACGCCGGCGGCCAGGTGGCGCGCGGCGGCCGCGTCGGCCTGCTCGGCAACAAGGACTTCATGGAGACGCCGTTCGCCGGCACCGCCTACACCCAGGGCCTGATCCAGAACCAGCAGGCGCGCGGCGTCGGCGACGTGCTGGTCAACGACCCGGCGGTGCGCAACGCGCGCGGCTTCGGCAACTTCCAGGAGCTCTACGTCATCCGCGGCTTCCCGATCTACTCGGACGACATGAGC
This sequence comes from Rivibacter subsaxonicus, assembly GCF_004217215.1. GTDB lineage: Bacteria > Pseudomonadota > Gammaproteobacteria > Burkholderiales > Burkholderiaceae_C > Rivibacter > Rivibacter subsaxonicus. The sequence goes on along the minus strand of NZ_SHKP01000004.1, from coordinate 404,833 downwards.
TACAACGGTCTCTACGGCCTGTTGCCGCGCCAGTACGTGGCGGCCGAACTGCTCGAGCGGGTCGAGGTGTTCCGCGGCCCGAGCGCCTTCCTCAACGGCGCCGCGCCGGGCGGCAGCGCCCTCGGCGGCTCGATCAACCTGCTGCCCAAGCGCGCACCCAACGCGGCGCTGAACGAGGTCACGCTCGGCATGCAGAGCGGCGGCCAGGGCTACGCCTCGGCCGACCTGGCGCGCCGCTTCGGCGAGGACAAGGCCACCGGCGTGCGCCTCAACCTCGCACGACGCGACGGCGAGACCGCGGTCGAGGGCGAGGAGCAGGAACTCAGCGTGGTCGGCCTCGGCCTCGACTGGCACGGCAGCAGCGTGCGGCTGTCGGCCGACATCGGCTACCAGGACCAGCAGCTCGACGCGCCGCGCCCGAGCGTGACGCCGATCGGCGGCATTCCGCAGGCGCCCGACGCCTCGAACAACTTCGCCCAGCCCTGGACCGAGTCGAACGAACGCCAGACCTTCGGCACGCTGCGCGCCGAGGTCGATCTCGGCGCCAGCAGCGTCGTCTGGGCCGCCGCCGGCGCGCGCCGCGGCGAGGAGCACAACGTGCTGAGCAATCCGGCGGCAATGCCCGACGGCAGCACCAGCGCCTATCGCTTCGACAACGCGCGCGAGGATCGCGTCGTGACCGGCGAACTCGGCATCCGCGGCAAGCTGAACACCGGCCAAGTGCGGCACGACCTGACGGCGGCGCTGTCGAGCTTCAGATTCGAGTCGCGCAACGCCTACGCCTTCTCCAACTTCGCCGGCTTTGCCGGCAGCCTCTACAACCCGGTCGCGGTGCCGGCCCCGCCGGCCGACTTCTTCGTCGGCGGCAATCTCGACGCGCCGCTGGTCACGCAGAAGACCGAGACCTCGAGCCTGGCGCTGGCCGACACGATGAACTTCATCGACGGCCGCCTGCAGCTCACGCTCGGCGCGCGCCGCCAGCGCATCGAGGACCGCAGCTTCGACTACAACAGCGGCGTCGAGAACGCCGGCTACTCGGCCAGCCGCACGACGCCGTCGGTCGCGCTGCTCTACAAGGCCACCTCGGCGCTGTCGGTCTACGGCAACTACATCGAGGGCCTGGTGCGCGGCGACGTGGCGCCGCAGGTCACACCGGGCGGCCTGCCGGTCACCAACGGCGGCCAGGTCTTCGCGCCCTACCAGACCGAGCAGGTCGAGGCCGGCGTCAAGTTCGACTTCGGCAAGCTGGGCGGCCACGCGGCGCTGTTCCAGATCAGCAAGCCGGTCGGCTCGCTCGAGCTCAACCCCGACGGAACGACGGCCAGCTTCGTCGTGGGTGACGACCAGCGCCATCGCGGCCTGGAACTGTCGATGTTCGGCGAGCCGCTGCCCGGCGTGCGCCTGCTCGGCGGCCTGAACCTGATCGACGCCAAGATGACCGACACCGGCAAGCACGCGATCGGCGTGCCCAAGACCCAGCTCAACCTCGGCGGCGAATGGGACCTGCCGGTGCTGCCTGGCCTGGCGCTGAACGCGCGCCTCACCTACAGCTCGAGCCAGTACGCCGACGCCGCCAACACGATGTCGCTGCCCTCGTGGACGCGCTTCGACATCGGCGCCCGCTACGGCTTGAGCATCGGCGAACAGGAGCTGACGCTGCGCGCGCGCATCGACAACCTCTTCGACCGCAACTACTGGGCCTCGGCCGGCGGCTATCCGGGCGCCAACTACCTGGTGCTGGCACAGCCGCGCACGCTGGTGGTGACGGCGTCGATGGACTTCTGAGCATGCGCACCGCGGCCCTGCGCCGCTGGTCCTGGGTCCACACCTGGTCCAGCCTCGTCTGCACGGCATTCATGCTGCTGCTGTGCCTGAGCGGGCTGCCGCTGATCTTCTACGAGGAGATAGCGCACGCCAGCGGCGCCGGCATCGAGACCCCGTCGCTGCCGGCGGCCACGCCGCGTGCCGGCGTCGACGCGGTCGTGCAGGCGGCGCAGGCCCATCACCCGGGCCTGGTGCCGCTGTACCTGTTCGCCGAGCCGGAGACGCCCGAGCAGTGGCTGGTCAAGCTCGACACCCGCGTCGACACCGACGAGCGCCTGGCGCGCTTTGCCGCGGTCGACGCGCGCACGGCGCAGGTGCTCGGCGAGCCGGTGTTCAACGAAGGCTTCATGCACGTGATCTACCGCCTGCACGTGGACCTGTTCGCCGGCCAGGCGGGCAAGCTCTTCCTCGGTGCGATGGGCCTGCTGCTGGTGATCGCGATCGTCTCCGGCGTGGTGCTCTACGCGCCGTTCATGCGCAAGCTCGAGTTCGGCACCGTGCGCCACGACCGCAGCACGCGCGTGCGCTGGCTCGACCTGCACAACCTGCTCGGCATCGTCACGCTCGTGTGGGCACTCGTGGTCGGCAGCACCGGCGTGATCAACACCTGGGCCGAGCTGATCCTCAAGGCCTGGCAGGCCGAGCAGGTGACGGCGCTGCGCACCGGCGGCGGCACCCCGGCCGCGATCGCGCCGCGCGCGCCGGCGTCGGGCGGCGTGGTGCAGAACGCGATGGAGCAGGCACTGGCGGCCGAGCCCGGCATGGTGGTCAGCATGATCGCCTTTCCCGGCACCCTGCTCGCCACGCCCGATCACTTTGCGGTGCTGCTGCGTGGCGACAGCGCGCTGACCGCGCGCCTGACGCAGACCGTGCTGGTCGAGCCGCAAGGCGGCCGCGTCATCGAGGCCGCGCCGCGGCCCTGGTACGCAACCCTGCTGCAACTCTCGCAGCCGCTGCACTTCGGCGACTACGGCGGGCTGCCGATGAAGGTGCTGTGGGCGCTGCTCGACCTGGTCACGATCGGCGTGCTGTGGAGCGGCCTGATGCTGTGGTGGCTGCGCACGCGCGCGGCGCGCGGCGCCCATGCGCAGCGCGCGCTGAGCGGCGCGTAGTTCGCTCAGCGCGGATCGTCGCCGCGCGCGCGTTCGAGCAGCAGGCTGCGGTCGCGCTCGTTCTGGGTCAGGCCGGCGGCACGCTCGAACTCGGCGCGCGCCTGCGCGTGGCGCCCAAGCTTGCCCAGCAGGTCACCGCGAACCGCCGGCAGCCAGGGGTAGTTCCGCAGCGCCGGGTCGGCGCCGAGCGCGTCGACCAGTTCGAGCGCCGCGGCAGGACCGAAGGCCATGCCGACCGCGACCGCGCGGTTGAGCGCAATCACCGGCGACGGCGCCAGCTGCGCCAGCGCGTCGTAGAGCGCGACGATCTGCGCCCAGTCGGTATCGGCAACGCTGCGCGCCCGCGCATGGCAGGCGGCGATCGCGGCCTGCAAGGCGTAGGGGCCGAGCGCGCTCGGTGCGCGCTCCTGCGAACCCTTGCCGGGTGCTTGCTGCCGCGCGCCCGGCATGGCGGCCAACGCCACCGCGCGCGCCAGCGCCGCCAGCCCGCGCTGGATCAGCAGCGCATCCCAGCGCGTGCGATCCTGGTCGGCCAGCAGCACCGGCCGGCCTTGCGCGTCGATGCGGGCATGCAGGCGCGAGGCCTGGATCTCGAGCAGCGCCTGCAGGCCCAGCACCTCGGGGTCCTGCGGCATCAGCCCGGCCAGCGTGCGCGCCAGGCGCAGCGCCTCGTCGCACAGCGCCGGACGCAGCCAGTGCTCGCCGGCGGTGGCGGCGTAGCCCTCGTTGAAGATCAGGTAGATCACCTCGAGCACCGAGCCGAGCCGCGCCAGCCGCTCGTCGCCGCGCGGCACCTCGAACGGCACCTTGGCCGCGCTCAACGTGCGCTTGGCGCGCACGATGCGCTGCGCGATCGTCGGCTCGGGCAGCAGGAAGGCGCGCGCGATCTCCTCGGTGGAGAGGCCACCGAGCAGGCGCAGCGTCAGCGCCGCGCGTGCCTCGGTCGAGAGCAGCGGATGGCAGGCGGTGAAGATCAGGCGCAGCAGGTCGTCGCCGATGTCGTCCTGGCGCGCGGCGTCGAGCGCGTCGCTGAAGTCGGGCACCACATGGGCCTGCTGCGCCTCCAGGTCGAGGCCGAGTTCCTCGTGCTTGCGTGCATGCAGCGCGTGCAGACGCAGGTGGTCGAGCGCGCGGCGCTTGGCGGTGGTCATCAGCCAGGCGCCCGGGTTGTCGGGGATGCCGTCGCGCGGCCAGTGTTCCAGCGCGGCGACCAGCGCGTCCTGCGCCAGTTCCTCGGCCAGGCCGACGTCGCGCACCAGTCGCGCGACGCCGGCGACGATCTTGCCGGCCTCGATGCGCCAGACCGCCTCGATGGCACCGTGGGTCGGCGAGGGCGTGCTGCTCACGCCGGTGGCACACCCAGCATGGCCATCGGTTCCCAGAGGTGGCCGTCGAGGTCCTCGAAGCTGTGGGTGTACATGAAGCCATGGTCCTGCGGCGCGCGTGGCGCGCGGCCACCGGCGGCCACGGCACCCGCGACCAGCGCATCGACCTCGGCCCGGCCGTCGCAACTGAAGCACAGCAGCACCTCGGTGCTCTGGTGCGCGTCGGCCACCGGCTTGTCGGTGAAGGTCTGCAGAAAGGGCACCGGCAGCAGCATCACGTAGATGTTCTCGCCGACGATCATGCAGGCGGCCTGCTCGTTGGTGAACTGTGGATCGAAGCCGAAGCCGAGCGCCTTGAAGAAGGCCATCGAGCGCGCGAGGTCCTTTACGGCCAAGTTGACGTAGATCTGCTTGTGCATGGGGTTTCCTTCGATTGTTCAGCCCTGCCCGGGCAGCATCTCGCGAAAGCGCTCGATCGACTCGCTGGGCGCGAAGTCCTCGAGCTCGAAGAGCTGGCGCAGTTCGATCTCCCCATCCTTGTGCCCGCCGGCCGGGTTGGGAAAGCGGCGCGCCCACTCCATGGCCTCCTCGCGCGAGCGCACCTGGATCAGCGTGTAGCCGGCGATCAATTCCTTGGTCTCGGTGAAGGGTCCGTCGATGAGCTCGCGTCGGCCGCCCGAGTAGTGGATGCGCCAGCCCTTGGCGGTGGGCTGCAGGCCGCTGCCATCGAGCAGCACGCCGGCCTTGGCCAGCTCAGCGTGATAGCTCGCCATCTCGGCGAGCAGCGCCTCTTCGGGCATCACGCCGGCTTCGCTGTCGGCACTGGCCTTGACGATGATCATGAATCGCATGGTGCGTCTCCTTGCTCTACTTGCCTTGATGAGCGCGCGCTAGCTCGGCGATGTCGAGCTTCGTCATCTGCATCATCGCCGCCATCGCGCGCTGCGCGCGCGCAGGCTCGGGGTCGTTCAGCAACTTCGGCAGCACGGTCGGGACGACCTGCCAGGACACGCCGTAGCGATCCTGCAGCCAGCCGCAGCGGTTGGGCACGCCGCCGGCGCAGAGCGCGTCCCAGTAGCGATCGACTTCGCGCTGGCTGTCGCAGTTGACGACGAATGAGATCGCCGGCGAGAACTGGAACATCGGCCCGCCGTTGAGGGCGACGAACTCCTGCCCGTCGAGCACGAAGCGCGCGGTCATCACGCTGCCGGCCGGCGCCGGCGCGCCCTCGCCGTAGCGCAGCACCTCGAGCACGCAGGCGTTGGCGAAGATCGAGACATAGAAGTCCATCGCCTCTTCGGCCTTGCCGTCGAACCAGAGGAAGGGGGTGATCTTCTGCATGCGGGTGCTCCTGGGCCGGGTTGAGCCGGCACGGGCCGGCACATGCACACGACGAACCAGGCCCGCACGGATCGACAATCTGCCCGCGCGCCTCGCGCAAACCCCTAGCTCACTCGTAGCAGGGCCCGACGGCGCGGATCTCGACCGTGCTCCACTGAGCCGCGGGGCATTCGGCGGCGATGGCGACCGCCTCCTCGCGCGTGGCGACATCGAGCAGGAAGAAGCCGCCGACCATCTCCTTGGTCTCGGCGAAGGGGCCGTCGACCAGCGTCGGGCGACCCTCGCGCACCTGCAGCCGGACGCTGTCGTGGGTCGAGGCCAGCGAGTTGCTCGCCAGCAGCACGCCACGCGCCTGCAGCCCGGCACCGAACTGCAGCATCTGCGCGTAGGCGTCGCGCCCGCCTTCCGGGCCGCGCTCGCGGCGCTGGCTGACCGGTTCGATGATCAGGAGCATGTAGGCCATGGCGCGCGATTGTGCTGCAGGCGCCGGGCCCGCGCACGCCGGCGCTTCAGGGTGTCGGCGGCGGGTCCAGGCGCAGCACCAGCACCTCCTCGTCATCGACGATCTCGCCGGTGCAGACGAAGCCCAGCGACTCGTAGAACGGGCGCGGCGACGCAGGCCCGGGCACGCAGGAGGTGGCGAAGGTGGCGAGCCCCGGATGGCGCCGCCGCACGTCGGCGATCACCAGCCGCAGCGCCGCGCGGCCATAACCCTTGCCCTTGTGCTTCGCGTCGATCATGAAGCGCCACAAGGACACCTCGGCCTGCGCCGGCGCGGGCCGCCGCTGGGAGCTGTCCTCGAGCATCACGAAGCCGATCGGCTCCTCGCCGGCATAGATCGCGCGAAACCAGGCCTCGGGATAGAAGTAGGCCTCGGCGATCGAGATCGCGTTGGGCGCCACGTAGCCGGCCGGCTCGGCAACCAGCTTGCAGACGGCACGTACCGTGTCGGCGGTGATTTCGCGCAGGCTGATGTTCATCCGTTCTCCTGACCCGGCTGTCGACCGTCTCGACAAGCTCGGTTGCCCAGACCAGGAACGGATGATCAGCCTATCGAGACGCCACGGCTAGAGCTGGACGCGGAAGCTGACGCTGCCGCTGGCCCCCGGCGCGAGCGCGCCGCCGAGCGTCCAGCGGATCGCGCCGGTGGCGCCTGCCGCCGGCTGCACGCTGGGCGTGCAACTCGTGAGGCTGGCCGGCAGCGGCGCGCCGCAGGCGGCCGAGACGAAGACCGTGAAGGCCGGTGTCGCATCGTTGATCTGGATCGAGGCGATCGCCTCGCTGCCGTTGTTGGCGAAGGCTATCGTGTATTCGATCAACTCGCCCGGCCGCGCGGCGTTGCTGGTCGCCGCGCCGCCGCCGGTGCTGATGTTGCGCACCGACTTGCTCAGCACGAGGCCGGCGCTGCCCGGGTTGCCGACGGTGGTCGTGTCGGTGCGCGACAGGCTCAGCGGCGGGCCGGAGCTCGGCGTGAAGTTCGCGGTCACGGTCGCGATGTGCTGCGCCCCCTGCGGCGCGGTCGCCGGCACCGCGACCTTGACGACGATGCAGACCGGCGTGCCGGCGCTCGCCGCGACCGAGGCGCCCAGCGGCGCGTCGCCCTCGGTGCCGTCGAGCACCGCGTTGCAGTTGAGGTCGCGATAGACCAGCGCCGACCAGCCGGCCAGCGTCGGCGCCGTGCTCTCGGCGACGCCGAACGACAGCGTCCCGCCCTGGGCTGGTGCGAAGCTGTGGCTGTAGAAGACCGTGCTGCCCGCCAGCGCGGTCTGGGCGCCATCGGGCTGGAACAGGTTCTGAATCGCGTCGACGACCAGGGTCGGATCGAAGGCCTGGTTGTTGCCGGCGCTGACGGCCGGCTCGCCGCCGCCCGCCACGCTGGCGGCGTTGGTCACGCTCGGTCGGGCGGTCGCCGCTACGCTGACGTTGATCGTCAGCGGGTTGGCGCTGGCGCCGGCGGCGATCGCGGCGCTGCTGGTGCAAGTCACGACCTGAGCCGCCGCCGAACAGCTCCAGCCGCTGCCGCCCGAGCCCGCGGCGACGAAGGACAGGCCGGTCGGCAGCGTGTCGGTCACGGTGATCGCGCCGCTGCTCGCGGCGGTGCCGAGCTGGTTGTCGACCAGCAGCGTGTAGCTGCCGGTCGTCCCGACGACGAAGCTGCCGCTGTGGCTCTTCGTGAGGCGCAGGTCGGGCGCGACGACCGCGAGCACCGCCGGCGTCGCCGGCGCGCCGGTGGCCGCCTCGTTGGCCGCAACGCCGGTGGTCGTGTTGCTGAAGCTGCCCGGGTTGGCGCTCGTCACCGCGACGCTGATCGTGCAGCTCGCGCCGGCGGCCAGGCCGCCGCCGGCCAGGCTGAGCGCGGTCGAGCCGGCGCCGGCGCCGCTGACCGTGCCGCCGCAGCCGTTGGCCAGGGCCGGCGTTGCCGCGACCTGCAGCCCGCCGGCCGGGAAGGTGTCGGTGAAGGCCAGGCCGCTGAGCGCGATCGGGTTCGGATTGCTGATCACGAGACTCAGCGTCGAACTCGCGCCGACCGCGACCGAGGCCGGCGTGAAGCTCTTGACGATCGTCGCCGCCGTCGTGACGGTCAGCGCCGCGCTGGTCGCGATGGCACTGGCGCCGGCGTTGCTGCTCGTCACGAGGCCGGCCGCAAGACTGTTGGTGTAGACGCCCACCGCCGCGGCCCGCACGTTGACGCTGACCGTGCAACTGCCGCCGGCCGGGATCGTGGCGCCGCTCAGCGCCAGGCTGGCGGCGCCGGCCGCCGCGGTGAACGTGCCGCCGCAGCTGTTGACCACGCCCGGCGTCGCGCTGTTGACGAGGCCGCCCGGGTAGGCGTCGCTGAGGGCCACGCCGCTGATCGCGGTCGAGGGGTTCGGGTTGCTCAGCGTGATGGCGAGCACCGAGTTCGCACCGACGCCGACCCGGGTCGGCGTGAAGCTCTTGGCCGGCACCGGGTTGGCCAGCACGACGACCGCGTCGGTCGCCGTGTTGTTGGTGTCGTTGCTCTCGCCACCACCGGCAACCGTGGCGCTGTTGCTCACGCCCGGTGCCGCGGCGGCGGCGACGCCGACGGTCAGCGTGATCGGGTTGGCGCTCGTCGCGCCGGCCGCGATCGCGCTGCTGCTGGTGCAAGTCACGATCTGGCCACTGGCACCGCAGCTCCAGCCAGTGCCGGTGGCCGAGACATAGCTGAGGCCGGTCGGCAGGGTGTCGGTGACGGTGATCGTGCCGCTGCTGGCGGCGCTGCCGAGCGTGTTGTTGACCCTCAGCGTGAAGACGCCGTTGACGCCGACCGCGAAGTTGCCTGCGTGGCTCTTGGCGAGTTGCAGATCGGGTGCGACCACGGCGGTCAGCGTCGCGCTGGTGGCGGCCGCGTTGGTGCCGCCGTTTGCGGTGTTGAGGCCACCGGCGGCGATGGTGTTGGTGTAGGTGCCGGCGGACGCGGCCGTCACCTGCACCGTGATCTGGCACGAGCCGTTGGCCGGGATCGTGCCGCCGCTCAGCGCCAGGCTGGTGCCACCGGCGGCCGCGGTGACCGTGCCGCCGCAACTGTTGGTGACCGCCGGCGCGGCGGCGTTGCGCACGCCGGTACCGGGCGTGGTCGGGTAGGTGTCGGTGAAGGCGGCGCCGGTGTAGGCGGTGGCGCTGCTGTTGCTCAACGTGATCGTCAGCGTCGACGGGCTGGTCGTGCTGATGATCGCCGGATTGAAGAACTTGGCGATGCCGGGCCGCGGCACCAGCAGCGTCGCCGTGGCCGGCGCGGTGCTCGAACCACGGTTGCTGGTCACGCCGCCGGCGGCGATGGTGTTGACGTAGCTGCCGGCGGTGGCGGCCGTCACCAGCACGGCGACCGTGCACGAGCCGCCGGCCGCGATCGAGCCGCCCACGAGCCGCACGCGGGTCGAGCCCACCTGCAGCGCGCCGGTGCCGTTGTTGCGGTACAGGTTGCCGCCGCAGGTGTTGCTGACGGTCAGCGGGGACGCCAGGGTCATCGCGCCCGGCGAGGTCGGGAAGACGTCATCGAACGCGACACTGCTCAGCGCGCTTGCCGAACTGTTGTTCAGCGTGATCGTCAGCGTCGAGGTGCCGCCGGGTGCGATGCTGGCCGGCGCGAAGCTCTTGACGGCGTCGATCGGCGGATCGACATCGAGCACCGCGGTGTTCGACACCGCGCCGGCGGCGCCGGTCTGCGTCGCCGACACGCCGTTGGCTGTGTTGGCATAGCTGCCGACGATCGCCGACTGGACCCGGACCGAGATCGTGCAGGAGGCATTGGCGCCCAGCGTGCCGCCGCTCAGCGACAGCGTCGCGCTGCCCGAGGTGGCGCCGCTGATCGTGCCGCCGCAGCCGTTGACCAGCGTCGGCGTCGGCGCGACCACCAGGCCGGACGGGAACGGGTCGCTGAAGGCCATGCCGGTGAGCGGCACCGCGGTGCTGTTGGTGATCACCAGGCTCAGCGTCGAGACCTCGCCGGTCGAGACCACCGCCGGCGCGAAGGACTTGGCGATCGACGGCGCGCCGACGCTGGTGGCGACGGTGCTGCTGTCGTTGGCGGCGTTGCTGTCGAAGCTCAGGCTGCGCACGCTGGCGGTGTTGGTCACCTGGTTCGCGGTCGATGCCGAGACCGCCACCGTCAGCACCAGGTTCGCGAGGTTGCTGCCCGCGGCCAGCGAGCTCGCCGCGTTGGTGCACGTGAGCACCTGGCCCGCGGCCGTGCAGGACCAGCCGCTGCCGCTGGCGCTCACGTAGCTCAGGCCGGTCGGCAGCGTGTCGCTGACGGTGAACGGCCCGGTGGCGGGATGCGGCCCGTTGTTGCGCACCGCCAGCGTGTAGCTGGCATTGCTGCCACGCGTGAAGATCAGGCTGCCGGCGGTCTTCGTGATCGCCACGTCGGCAAAGCGCGAGTAGGCACCGAGGTCGCTGAGGTCCTGGCCCGGCGTTCCGATCAGGGTCGAGGCCCCGCTCGACAGGTTGACCCGGTAGAGGCTGTCGCCGCAGGCCACGATCGGGCCGCCACCATCGACGAAGGCCAGGCCCGGGCAGCCATCGGAATTGCCGACGTTGGTAGCCACCGTGCTGGCCGCCAGGCCGCTGACGGCATAGAGCGCGCGCGTGGCGATCACGTAGAGCTGGCCCGAGGGCGAGAACGCGATGTCGCCGCCCAGGCCGTTGCCGATGCCGGAGACGGAGCCGACGAAGTTCGGCACGCCGGTGGTCTTGTCGAAGGTGAAGAGGTTGTTGTTGGCCGGGTCCATCAGCCACAGCACGCCGTTGCTGTCGACCGCGGCGCGGTTGGTGCGAAAGCCGACCCGGCCGGGCAGCAGCGTGTTGGTGCCGCTGGCCGGGTCGAAGTACGCGGCGCGGTAGGGCGCCGCGTCCTCGAGGTAGTAGACGCGGCCGGTCGCGTTGTCGCGGCCGATCGCCGAGGTCGCGAACAACAGGGTGCTGACGCTGGTGATCGCGCCGGTGGCCGGGTTCAGCGTGTAGAGCGCATCGTCGACGCTGGCAAAGATCGAGTTGTCGTCGGTGACCGCGGCGCGAGCCGGGCCGGCCAGCGCCAGCATCGCCAGCGCGAGCAACAGCAGGTGGCGCGCGATGGCACGCACCAGCGCGGCGGCGATCGCGCCGCCTCCAGCGGAGATGCGGTCCCTGAGCCTCATCGCTGCTCCTGCCGGACCGCGGCGCCTGCCTCGGCATTCGCGGCCGCCGAGACGATGAACTCGACGCGCCGATTGCTGGCGAAGGCCGCCTCGTCGTCGCCGTCGACCAGCGGCCTGGCCTTGCCCAGCGCACGCAGCACGAGACGCGACTCGCCGATGCCGGCGCCGATCAGGTAGTCGCGGACCGACTCGGCGCGCGCGCGCGACAGCCGGTCGTTGTACGTGTTGCTGCCGCGCCGGTCGGCATGGCCCTGCAGCTCGACGCGCAGCTCCGGATGCTCGCGCATCACGAAGGCGAGCTGCGCCAGCACCTGCGCCGCCGCGGCATCGAGCTGGGCGCGGTCGAAGGCGAAGTGAACCCGTTGCGCGAGCAGCTCCACCTGCTCGCGCGGACTCGGCTGCTGCACCACCTCGGGCGGCAGCTCGGCCACGCTCTGCACCGGCGGCGGACAGGCCTGCAGCCGCGCGTCGGCGTCCTTCGCCAGCCGCTCGACGACCTGCATGTACGGTCGCGCGTGGCGCCAGCCGAGCAGATCGTGCGCATGGCCGGCCTGGACCAGCTGCACCTCGAACTGGGCGATGCGGGCCGCCGCGCAACGCCGTCCGTCGTGGTGCTTCATGGCCTCGGCGCGCTCCCAGATGTCTTCGCGCAGCCGAGCGGCACCGACGATCAATGGCGTCTCCAGGCTGATGTCCGGCGCGCCGGCCTCGAGCTGCACTGCCAGCGCCCGGGCCTGCGCCAGCGCCGCCTCGACCGCGCCGCCGGCGTCGCGCTGGGCGCGGGCGTCGAAGGCGAAGTCGAGCCAGGCTCGTGCCTTGGCCAGGTGATAGGCATCCCACGGCCGATCCGAGGGTCCGCGCGCGCCTATCGCGTCGAGCCGCGCGTGCAGCGCGTCGAAGTCCGGCTGCAGCGCGACCGCCGGCTCGGCGACCTGCAAGGGCCGCGCGTCGCGCGCCGTCGCGAAGGCCGCCGGCAGCAGCGCGGCCAGCAGGACCAGGAGAAGCGTTGCGCGGCGCATCATGATCCGGTCGGCCGAAGCGAGTTGTTGATGCGGGAATCGCTGCCACCAAGCAGCGTCTCGTCGAACTTGAAGCGCAGCCGCAGGTACGCACCGCGCTCGGTGCGGTCGGCGCCGGCGAGATCGCGGTCGCTGAAGCCGAAGGCGTTGTAGCCGGCCGAGACCCAGAGATTGCTCGCCACCATGTAGCCGGCCTCGACGCCGAGCCCGCGCTGCAGCGCTCCGCCGCCGCGCAGCAGGTTGCCGACCACGCCGGCGTCCCAGCGTTCGCTGAACTCGTAGGTCAGGCGCGCACCGAGCAGTTGCGCGTTGCTGCGGCTGTCGAAGTCGTTGGAGCGATCCTCGACCCACTTGGCCGCGCTGCGGCCGCTCAGCACCAGCGGCTTGATCGGCTGCCAGTTCGCGTGCAAGGACACGATCTCGGTGCGGCGGTCGATGCTCTGCAGCGGCAGCGTGTCGTCGCGGTCGGTGCGGCTCTCGACCATCGCCAGGCCGTTCCAGACGTCGGTGCCGGTGTCGCGGTAGGCCACGCCGAGCTGCAGCCGATGCTGCAGGCGCTCGCCCTCGAGCGCGCCCTTGTTGCGCGTGATCGCCAGCGCGTCGCGGCCGAGCAGGCTCCAGTCGCGATCGAGCTTGACCGCGGCGCCGACGCTGCCGAACAGGCTCTCGCTGCTGGTGGCGTCGCGCAGCTCGAGCCGGGTCGAGCCCTTCCACAGCTTCGAGGCGGTGTACTCGAGGCCGAGCGCGAGCGCCGTCGCCTCGCCGGCGTCGGCACCATCGATCACGTGCACGCGCTCGAAACTGGTCGACAGCCGCAGGCCCGGCGTCACGGTCCACATGTTGCGCAGGCCGAGCGCGGCCTCGGTCTCGGCGCCGCTGAAGGCATCGCGCACGCGGTACTCGCTGAAGACGCGGCCGTCCTTCATGTAGTCGGCCTCGATGCCGAACAGCGTCGCGTTCTGCTTCTGGCTGGTGTTCAGCGCGTAGGGGCCGGAGAGACTGGAGATCAGCTCCTTGCGGAAGTAGACGCGGCCGCGGCCGGCGATCTGGTAGTCACCACCGATCGCGGCGACCTTGCGCTCGCTGTCCTCGATGTCCTGCTCGTACTCGGCGAACAGCCCGGCCTGCGGCAGCGCCGGCAGCTGGCCGCTGAGCTTGACCCGGGCGCTGGTGAATTCGTTCGGCACGGTGCCGACGCTGCTGGGCTGCGCCGGGACGCCCAGCTCGCGGCCGTGGCGCAGGCCGAGCTCGACCCGCAGCAGCTCGTTGATGCTGCGCTCGATGCTGGCGTAGGCACCGTCGCGCACGCCGCCGGTGCTCACGTCCTCGGTGCGCAGCGCCTCGGCGCGCACCAGCGTCGCGCCGTCGACGCGCCAGGCCAGCTTGGCGCCGGACTCGGCGCGGCCGCGATTGAGGTACGAGCCGGGATTGTCGAATCCGGCATCGGTGCGCGCGGTGTAGGCGCTGGCCTGCAGGTCCTTGTCCTCGTGGCGCAGCTCGACGCGAGATGCATCGCCGCTGCCGACCGAGGCCTTCTCGCTGTGCGCGAACTCGCCGACCAGCGTGGTGCGCTCGCCCAGCCGCAGGCTGGCGTTGGCGCCGCGCAGCGAGGCCGGATCGGCCGGGTTGCGGTCCTCGACCGCGATCGCGCCGACCTCCAGGTTGCGGTGCAGCTTGAGCTGGGCATCGACGCCGGCGACCCAGAACTTCTCGCCGCCCTGCTCCACCTCGTAGGTGACGCGGATCGATTGCGGATTGAAGGCCGGGTCCAGGCTCGGGATCGGCGACCTGAAGATCAGCTGGCCGGTGAGCGGCTCGACGTTGTAGTCGACGAAGCGGGTCTGGCGCGTGCTGCGCAGCACGATGCCGGGCTGGTTGCGGTCGCGCACCAGGATCTCGACCGTCTCGCTGTTCTCGAGGGCCCCCGCGGTGCCCAGCCGGTACGGGCCCGAGGTGCCGTTGGCCGGGATCTCGTCGATCACCTGGCGCGTGCTGTCGTAGCTGGCGAAGCTGTTGACCGCGACATGCTCGTTCTCGTAGTGCTGGCGCAGGCCGGTCAGCGAGCGGCTGTAGACCGCCAGCTTGCGGGCGTCGAGCGGGCTCTGCGTCGTGAAGTCGCCATACAGCAGCCAGGAGCGGCCCTGGTCGATGCGCACGTAGAGCTTGGAGGTCGACTGCGCGTCGAAGCCGCGCTCCGAGCTGTCGCCGTAGACAGGGTAGAACTGGTCGGGCTGGATGTCGCGGAACAGGCGCTCGCGGGTGTCCTTGTCCGAGTCGTAGGCCAGCGTCAGCAGGTACTCGCCCTTGACCTTGCCCTTCAGGAACAGCGCGGCCCGCGCAGCCGCGTCGGCCTTGCCGTCGGAAGAGCTGACCGAGAACTGGCGCAGCTCCTGCTCGAAGCCGTCGCGGCCGCGCGCCGGCACGATGCTCTGCGCATCGAGGCGCCTCAGGTTCAGCACACCCTCGACCACGCCGGCGGCAACCATCGGCCGCAGGTCCGGCAGGAAGTCGAGCGTGCCCTGGGCCTCGAGCCCGCTGCCGCTGACGCGCACCCGCGCCTGGCCCGGATCGGCCGGCGACTGCAGCATGAACTCGCCGCGGCCGCCCTCGACGAAGACCTGCACGCCGGGCTCCTTGGGGTCGAGGTCCTCGACCTGCCAGCGGCCGAGGCTGGATTCGAGCGTCAGCGCGCTGCGCGTCGTGACCGGCACGCCCTTTTCGTCGGCCAGGCGCACGATGACGCGCGCCGTATCCTGGCCGCCGGCGATCGCGCCGGCCGGCAGCGCCAGCGTGATCGCGCCGAGCCGGCCCGGTGCGATCACCTCGATCGCAACTTCGCCGCGCGGGTTGCCGAAGCCGTCGAACTGCTGCGCCAGCAGCTGGTTGCGACCGGGCCGCAGCGCCACACCGATGTATTCCCAAGCCTGCACCTGACGCTCGGCCAGCATGCTCTTGCGGCCGACCCGGTTGGCCGGCACCGGCTCGCCGTTGACCAGCAGGCGCAGCTCGCCACCGGCGACGCCACGCAGGCGCACCGCGGTCTGCGCCGTCGGCAGCGTGTCGCCATCCTTCAGGTCGACGAAGCCGAGCGCGGCGGGCAGCTCTGGCAGCAGTTCCTCGAGCGGCCGGCGCTCGACCGCCGCGACGGCCGTCGGCGTCGGCGGCAATTGCAGCGGCGCGGCGGCCGGCTGCGCCAGCGGCGTGAAGCCCGGCGCAACCACCGCGGCGACCTTGCCCGAAGCCGGCTGCGCGCGCACGTCGCCGATCGGACGGACCGTGGTGTCGGCCTCCATGCGCGCGCCGATCACGCGCTCGCCCTCGGCGGTCGGCGCGCTGGCCCGGCGGCGGCGCGCCTGCACCTCCTCGAGCACCTCGGGCTGGCACGAGCCCTCGGCGAAGTTGGCCTTGAACAGCTCGCCGTTCTTCAGGTCGACGAACATGCTGCCGGCATCGCCGGCGTTGCGGTTCGTGAGGTTGATCAGCTCGCTGCCGACCGGCATCGACGCCATGTCGAGCTTGAGCACATGGGTGCGCGGCGAGACGCCGTAGAAGCTGTACTTGCCCTCGCCGTCGGCGATCGCGCTGGTGCCGTCCTCGAGGAAGACGCGGGCGCCCGGGATGCCGAGCTCGCCCTCGTCCTGCACCCGGTTGCGGTTGCAGTCGAGGTAGACCCGGCCGACGATGAAGCCGCGCCGGTCGAACACGCCGCCCTGCACCAGCACTGTCGCGCTGGCCTGGTTGGACTGCAGGCCGCCGGCGCTGGCGCGCACGCGGTTGGTGCCGTCGCCCTCGAGCGCACCGGGGCCGACGCGGACCCGGTAGCGCAGCGTGGCCTCGGTGCCGGCGGCCAGCGTACCGATGTCGAAGACCAGCACCGGGCCGCGGCCGCCACCGGGCTCGGCCAGCGTCCGCGCGTCCAGGCGGGCCGTACCCGGCTCGTAGACGAAGCCGGCCGGCAGCGTGTCCTGCAACTGCACGCCGGTGGCCAGCGCGAGGCTTGCGTTGTTGCGCACCTTGACCGCGTAGTCGAGGAAGTCGCCGATCTCCACGCTGGCGCGGTTGGCGCTCTTCTGCACCGCCAGCACGCCGACCTGCGAGGCATCGAGCGGCACGTCCACCTGCACCGGGCCGGGCTGCGGGCCGTTCGTGAAGGCGCCGCCGTAGGAGCCGCCCGCGGTCGGTCCGCTGGCCACGATCAGGCGCCCGCCCGGGAGTTGCGTCACCGGCACCGCCGAAGGCGCCGCGTAGCCGCTCGGCGGCGTGACGCGCAGGCAGTAGCTGCCCGGCGCGACCACGTCGAACTGGTAGCGGCCATCGGTACCCGTCTGGACCTGGCTCGGCGCCGATTGCAGCGCGCCGCTGGCCGATTGCGCGCGGACCTCGGCGTCGCCGGTGCCGCACTGGCCGAGCGCGTCGGCCCGCACCAGATGCACCAGCGCACCGGCCAACGGCGCATTGCTGCGGCTGTCGAAGACGGTGGCGTAGCCCTGCTGCAGCGCGACCGTGCCGACGATCTCGCGGCCGCAGCCGAGCAGTTCCACGCGCACCGCCTCGCCGTGGGCCGCCTGCAGCGTGCCGTCGTTGACCGCCACCGCGGCACTTTCGGTGCGCAGCGCCGGCAGCGTGAAGACCCCGGTGTTGGGGCCGGTCTCGGTGGCGACCAGGTTCTCGCGGTCGCCGCCCGCGCTGCTGACCACCACCACGCGCGTGTCGATCGTCGCCGCACCGGCGTTGCAGGCCGCGGCATCGGCGCGCAGGAACAGCGTGCCGCCCAGGCGCGCATAGGGCGCCGGCACGCTGAAGTCGGGCCCGGTGTAGTTCAGCAGTTGCGAGGGCTGTGCCGGCAACGCCAGCCGCACCTCGTTGGAGGGCTGCACGATCGGCTGCGGATCGACGCCGATGCGGTACTGCACGAGGCCGGTGTTGGCGAGGCTGCCGCTGCCGGCCTGGGCGGCGTTGGCGTGGATCCGCACCGTGAACGCGAACGCGACGTCGACGCCCGGATCGATGCGGTCGACTGCGAGCGCGACGGCGTCGACCTGGCTCAGGTCGGCCGGTGGCGTGCTGCGCCAGCGCTGGGCGGCCTCGCCGACCAGGTGGTAGAGCGCGGTCCCGGCGGCCGGCGGCTCGATGCTCGCCAGGCTGGTGTTGGGCGGTAGCGCGTCGCGCAGCAGCACCGGCGCGGCCGCGCGGCCGTCGATCTCGATCGCCGGGCCGGCGACCGCCGCGCTCTGGCCGGCGTTGCTTGCGACGAGCCTGAAGCCGAGCAGTTCGCCGGGCTGGGCCACGGCGGCGGTGGCCGACTTGACCAGCCGCAGTTGTGCGCCGCTGGGCACGCTGACGATATCGATCGACGGCGCCACCGGCGGCGTCGCGCCGGCACTGCCGACGGCCGGATCGCGCTGGCTGGTGGCATCGACGCGGATGCTGGCGCTGGCCAGCGGCGCGGCGCCGGCCGGCAGAACCGCCTCGACGACCAGGCCGAAGGCGGCACCGGCGGCCAGGTCGCCGGTGTCGACCAGGGCAGCGTTGCTGTCCGGCCGGCCGTCGCCATCGGCATCGGGCAGCAGGCGCAGCGAGATGAAGCCGAAGCCGCCGGGCAACTCGGCCACCGCCAGCCGGAAGCGGTCGACGCCGTTGCCGGCGTTGCGCACCCGATGCGGCAGGTAGATCGTGCTGCCGGCCGGCGCGCTGCGCGTGCTGCCGGCATCAAGCACCAGGCCCGCGGCCTGGCTGACGCTGAGTGCCACCGCGTTCGAGCGCATCGCGCGCTCGATGCCGTCGCTGCCGACGAAGCGGCCGTCGGCCTGGTTGCTGATCGCGGTGCCGGCCAGCGGGCCGGCCAGCGCCGCAGCCTGCAACAGCACGCCGGCCGCGAGCGTCGCGACGGGTCGCAACCACGCCTGCCACGCGCGGCGGCGCGGCATCGATGGCTCAGGCGTGGTGGGCATGCGATCCATCGATCGGGCCGTCCTCAGGGCGCCGGGTAGCGCCTTGGACCGCTCCGGTCGCACGACGGGCCCCAGAGGGGCCCGCGTGACGGCCGGTCGGCCGTGGATGCCGGATCGCCGGGGCCGGCAGGATTGCGCCCGCCGGCCGCCGGATCGATCACGGATTGATCCGCACGCAGAAGGTGAACTGGAACGACGCGCCCGAGGCCAGGCTTGCCAGGCTCGCGGTCAGCGTGCCGGTCGCACCCTCGGTCAGCGTGCCGCCCAGCGTGGCGCCGCCGGTGGCGGTCGGCGCCGCGCAGCTGGTGGCCGCCAGCGTGGTGTTCGGCGGCACCGTGTCGCTCAGTGCCACCGCGGTGATCGTGCTGGCCGAGGTGTTGGTGGCGCTGATCTGGTAGGCCACGCAGCGGCCCGGCGCGGTGTTCGGGCCGGCCACGATGTCGGCCGTGCTGAACGGACCCGACGCGAGCGCTGCCGCGCAGGTGCCGGCCACCTGGGCCTTGCTGAGCAGCAGGCCGTTGCTCACCGAGGTGCGGTCGGTCACCGACACGCTGCCGAGGGTGTAGGTGGCAGTCAGCGTCGAGATGTTGTCGGCCGTCAGGCTGCCCGGGGCGAACACGCGCACGAAGATCTGGCGCGTCTGGCCGACCGGCAGCGTGTACGTGTAGCTGGTCGTGATCAGCGGGTCGGTGCCGATTTCGAGCACGCCGTTGTTGTTGGCGTCGAAGTAGGCGGTCGAGGTCCAGCCCGAGGCGGTCAGGCTGTCGCTCAGGAAGCCGCTGGCGAAGCTGATGCCCTCGCCGCTGTTGCCGAGGTTGGCCAGGTCGTGGGTGTAGGTCACCGAGCCGCCCAGCGCCGCCTGCTGCGCGCCGTTGGGCGTCAGCGAGATGTTGCGCACGGTGTTGACGATGACCGCATCGACGATGCTGTCGAAAACGCTCGCGCTCAGCGCCGAGGTGGCGCGGAACGTGAGGTTGCTGGTGCCCGGCGCGGCGTTGCCGGTGCTGATCGCCGGCACGGTGACGACCGCGCAGACCAGCTTGTTGGTGCCGCCGGCCAGCGCGCCGGTGTTACTGGTCGCGCTGCCCAGCGTCGAGCAGCTCGCGCCGCCGGCGTTGTAGAAGGCCGCGCTCCAGCCGGTCGGCAGGCCCGTGGCGCTCAGCGTGTACGAGTCCGAGGCAGTGGTCGTGTTGTTGACGACCAGGCTGAAGGTCGTCGTGACGGAGCTGCTCGGGTTCGGCGTGACCGTGTTGGTCGCGATAACGCTCGCGGTGCCGGGGCCGAAGCCGGTGGTCGCCGTGTTGCCCGCGGCGGCGGTGCCGGCCGGCGTGCTGTCGCTGCGCGCGGTGTTCTGCGTCAGGTCCATGGTGGCCGCGACGACCGCCGTCAGCGTGTCGTTGGCGGTGGCGGACTTGGTGCTGTCGGTGCGCGAGGTCGCGGTCTTGGTGACCGTGAACGGACCGCCGGTGGCACCGGCGGGCAGCGTCGCGCGCAGCACCACGGTGTAGCTCGCGCCAGCGGCCAGCGGGCCGGTGTCGGGCGTGCCGTTGCCGTTGGTGTCGAGCAGGGTCGTGACGCCGTCGGCCTGCAGCAGCGCGAAGCTGGTGCCGACCGGGAAGTTGTTGCCCGCCGAGCCAGCAGCCGGGTAGGTGATGTCGAAGCTGTCGCTGGCGTTACCGGTGTTGGTGATCACGTTCGAGAACGTCAACGTCCCACCCTGCGGCGCCGAAGGCACGGCGGCCGGGCCGGTCGCGGTGACCGAGGCGGTCGCCGCCACCACGTAGGTCGCGGGGTTGGTGTTCGCCGACGCCTGCGTCGTGGTGCTGAAGCTCGCGAGGTTCGTCAGCGTGGACGGCGCCAGGCCCGAGGCGATGTTGATGCGGAAGCTCACGGTGCCGGTCGACCCGGCCGGGACGCTGGTGATCACCGCCGCGATCGTGCCGCTCCCCGCCGCGGTGTAGCTGTAGGTGATGCCGGACGGATCGCCGCCGGTCGCGTCGGTCAGCGCGGTGCCGCTGCCGCTCCACAGGCCGCTGCCCGTGACGTAGTTCATGCCCGCGGGCAGCACGTCGGTCAGGGTCAGGTCGGCCGCGGCTGCGGTGCCCGAGTTGGTATAGGTCAGCGTCACGGTGATCGAGGCCGCGGACGGCGACGGGCCGCTGCCCACCGAGAGCGCCTTGGTGACGTTGACTGCCGAGTTGGCGACCGTGGTGGTGTCGGTGTTGGTCGCGGTATTGCTGCCGGTGTCGGCGACGTTGACCGTGACCGTGCCGGTCTGGCCGTTGGAGGCACCGGCCGGAATCACCGCGCCGACGACGAACCTGAATTGCGTGCCGGCGGCCAGCGGGCCGGAGCTCGTGATCGCGGTCAGGTTGTCGGGCACGCCGTCACCGTTGGCGTCCGCGTAATACGCCAGTCCGGTGTGGGTGAAGCCACCCGCCGCGGTCGGCGCGTTCAGCGCGTAGGTGTCGGCGCCGTTGCCGGTGTTGGTGATCGTGTGCGGGTAGTACACGGTCTGGCCCGCGGCGCCGGTGCGGGCGCCGTTGGCGGTGAGCGTGAAGCTCTTGACCTGCGAAACCGTGGTCTGGACCAGGTTCGACAGCGTGTTGCGCGAGGTGCCGCCGGCGTCGACGAAGGTCGCCGTCGCCTGGTTGCCGATCACGGTGCCGGCCGGAGGGGCCGCGAGCGCGTTCGGCATGAGCGCCGCCCACAGGAACAGGGCCGTCAACAGGCCCAGGGCCGCGGTCATCCAGCGCGGGGCGCCGGTGCTGCGGATTGCGGTGGTGCTCATGCTTGTTCTCCGTCCTTCGTACTGAAATCAAAAACTGCGCTGGCCGGTGGCACCGTTCTGTTCAGTGCCATGCCATGTCTGCGTTCTGGGTAGGCGGCTGTGGGCCGCCGGGCGATCACTTCTTCGGTGCCGATGCCGGCGCGCGGTCGTCGACCACGCGCACGCGGGCGACGAACTGCAGCGTCTGGTCGGGCGGCAGGTCGACCGGCGCCCAGCGCAGCGCGCGGTACTCGGCGATCGGCACGAGTTGCTCGACGACACGGCCATCGGCCTGCTTGATCGTTCGCTTCAGCGGCAGCGGCGCGAAGTTCATGCCGTCGGTGCTGGCCGTGGCGGCGACGGGCCGCGTCGAACCAGGCAGGAACTCGGTTCCGGCCGGGATCGGCAGCGTGGCCGTCAGACCGCGCGCGGGCGCCTTGCCCACGTTGTGATAGCTCGAGCGGTACTCGAGCACGTCACCCGGCTTGACGCTGGTGGCCGGACCCAAGGACTCGCGGCCATCGGCCTGAGCAGCCACCCGTTGCACCGACAACCGACTGTCGACTTCGGCGCTCTGCGCCCAGGCCGAAGCCAGACACAAAAGCGCTCCCGTGCCGGCCAAAATGGCCTTCACAAACTTGTTCAAGGCAACCCCAACGACTAATCTGCGGTGCCTGAAAACCGCGTCACCGCGGTCAGGCTGCTCGGCACCTTGCAGAAGAAGATTCAGCCTGATTCGATGTTACATATCGGTTGCAGGCTGAACGTTGTTTCTGGCTGTCGTTGCGCTTGCGTCTGCCTCGAAATCAGGCAGAAGCGACAGTTAGTTCACGCTCACGCCGCGCGAAGGCGGGGCGCGGCCTAGTGGTGAAGTGCCTCTAGGCTCACAAGCAGACTACAGCGAGCCCACCGCCAGCATGGGCTGTTCGAACCAGGCTCGACGTTCCAGAGGCATGTCACCTGCGGCCGGTGCGTCGAACTGCGCCATCGCATCGACCAGCAACGATGTACTTGCCGCGATGCCAGTGACGACGGACATCGGAGCCGCCCCCGCCCCGATGATGGTTCCGTCAGCCAGCTTGATCTCCTCGATCTTGTTGGCCGTGGCGGTGTACCAGTTGAGCACGGTCAACACGTCGGTCGCGCCAGTGATACCGACCTGCAGATTGTTGCCGCTGCGGGTCAGCGTGACCTGTGAGCTGACAGCGCCAGCAGCGATCTCGATCCGGTCGGCGCCGCCGGCATCGCTGATGCTGTCGTTGCCGGCGCCGATGCCCCAGCGGTAGACGTCGGCCGACGTGGTTGAACTGTCGGTCACGGTGTCGTTGCCAGCTGCGCCGATGTACGTGTCGTTGCCTTCGCCGCCGCTGAGCGTATTGGCGACTGAATTCCCAGTTAGCGTGTTGTTCAGCGTGTTGCCGGTTCCATTGACAAAGTTAGACCCGGTCAGCGTGAGATTCTCCAGATTGCTGCCGAGCGAGAGCGTTACTCCCGACATCACCGTGTCGGTGCCTGCGCCCGCGGCTTCAGTAATCACGTCGGTCGAGACGTCGACGTAGAAGGTGTCATTGCCGATCCCGCCGACCATCGTGTCGTTGCCCATCCCCCCATCGATCGTGTCATTGCCATCACCGCCGGTCAGCAAGTTGCTGCCGCTATTGCCGATCAAGACATTCGCCAGGGTGTTACCGGTGCCGTTGAGGGCGCTGGTCCCGGTCAAAGTCAGGTTCTCGACGTTGGCACTCAGGGTCAGCGTAGCGGAGGAGTTGACCGTGTCGATTCCTTCGTTGACCGCTTCCGTGACGACATCGGTCGCGACATTCGCAAAGTAGGTGTCATCACCGGTGCCACCGAGCATGGTGTCGTTGCCGGATCCCCCGTTGATCGTGTCGTTGCCGGCGCCTCCGGTGATCGAGTTGGCCCCGGTGTTGCCGCTCAGCAAGTTGTCGAGCGCATTGCCGGTGCCTTTCAGGGCAGACGACCCGGTCAGGGTCAGATTCTCGACGTCTGCTGCGAGCGTGTAGGTCGCACTGCTGCTGACCGAATCTGTTCCCTCGCCGGCCAGCTCACTGACCAGGTCCGCAGCGTTGTCGACCACGTAGCTGTCGTTTCCGAGACCGCCGTACATGGAGTCCGCACCCGTCCCGCCGCTGAGCGTGTCGTCACCTGCGTGTCCACGCAGCACGTTCGCTGCCGTATTGCCCGTGATCGCGTTGGCGGCCAGGTTGCCCTCTCCCGAGAGCGCGGAACCACCGGTCAATGTGAGGCGTTCGACCTCGTCAGGGAGCACGTAGCTCACACTGGCCTGTACGAGATCATTTCCCTCCAACTCGTACTCGTAGACGGCATCCTGCGCGGAATCGACAACGTACGTGTCGTCGCCCGGCCCGCCTTCCATGTCGTCGGCACCAGTCCCACCATTGAGCGAGTCGGCGCCGCCATCGTAGTCATAAAGCTCGTCGGCACCCGCGCCACCAGTGAGCGTGTTGTTGCCCGCGTTGCCCTCAATCGAGTTGTCGAGGCTGTTACCTGTACCGGAAATGTTGCCAATTCCGGTCAGCTCAAGTCCTTCTACGAAGCTCGGGAGGGTGTACGCGACCGACGCCTCGACCCAGTCGTAGTCACCTCCGCCGCTCACCTCGACGATGAGGTCTGCTGCGTTGTCGACCAAGTAGAAGTCGCTATCACCGCCACCAACCATCCGGTCGATTCCAGGACCTCCATCCAACGTGTCGTAGCCCGTACCGCCGGTGAGTGTGTCGTCACCGACCCCGCCGTCGAGCAAGTCATGACCGTCCCGGCCATCCAGCGTGTCGTTTCCGCCCCTGGCATAGAGGCGGTCCGAGCCGTTCGCGCCCGTAAGCACGTCGGCGGCTTCTGTCCCGTGAACCGTCGTGAGGACCTCCCAGATCTTGTAGGAGGTCCATGTTGTGCCATCGGCAAACCTCAACGAGACTTGGTTCCAGTAGTTGACGAACTGCTCGACTCTGAGCGAGTCGGCGGTTCCTGCAATCGTGATGAGCAGATCAGATCCGGAGTAACTGAGAAGCAGGTCTGTCGGTGCGACGCCTTCATCAAACAGGATCTCGTCGCCGCCTGCGTCGTAGCCGGTAACGCGGTCTGCACCGGACCCTCGGCCTAGACGAATCACGTCGAATCCAGAGCCAGGGTCGATGACGTCGCTGCCGTCGGCTCCGACAAGGGTGTCGAACCCGGCGCCGCCGCGCAGCGTATCGATGCCATCGCCGCCCGTCAGCAGGTCGTCGCCTTCACCACCGTCGAGCAGGTCCAGTCCCGCGTCGCCCTGAAGCGCGTCGCTCCCTGCGTCGCCCGACAAGCTATCGTCTCCGTCCCCACCGAAAAGCAGATCGATCCCGTCGCCTCCGTACAGAGAGTCGTTGCCGAGCGCGCCATCGAGAGAGTCGCTGCCATCTTCTCCCCGGACGTAGTCGTCCCCATCGTTGCCCTGCACAGCGTCAGCCCCGATTCCGCCCAGGATCGTGTCATCGCCGGTACCACCGGCAATGACGTCGTCACCGTCGCGGCCAAGGACCAGGTCCGCGTCTGCCAGAGCGGCGAGCGTGTCGCCCTCCGGGGTACCGATGAGGACATCCCGCTGATCGGTTCCGGGGCTGCCTATCCCATTGACGCAGAGCACTGCCAAGTTGTCGGCACTCAGCACCGTTCCGTCTGCGAAGGTGCATTCGCTGTAACCGCCGGCCTGCAGCGGCGAGGCGACACTCTGGTAGAAGTTTTCAAGGTTCAGGCTGTGGAGCCCTCCGGCAAAGCTCAAGCGCAGAGCTTCGCCTTCGCGCTGCACCTGCAGCGAATCTACGCTCAAAGCCCCGTTGATTCTGACGCTGATGCCGCTCGCGGACTGATAGTGCACGACGTCATGCCCGCTCCCGAACTCGACGGTCGAAGACGTGCTGTTCTTGATCGTGAGCACGTCATTGCCGATGCCACCGTCGAGCACATCAGTCCCAGACGTCGAGAGCAGTGAGTCGTTTCCGTCTCCGCCTTCGAGGCGATCCCAGTCGCCTGGACCATAGCTGAGGGTGCCAGCGGGCCAGACGGCATCTACCAGCGCATCGTCCCCAGCTCCGCCGACGATGATGTTCGAGTACGTGTTGCCGTACAACTGCTCGGCCGCGTCGGTGCCTTGAATATTGGAGTGGTTGACTGCCTGCCCCAGTTGAAGGGCCTCGACGTTGGTGTAGGTGGCAAGCGCGTAGGTCCCCACGGATCCAGCTGCGACGATGACCTTGTCGAATCCACCGTTGATCGCTTCGGTCACGGAATCGGAGGCGTCGATGAGGTAGATGTCATCTCCGGCCAGACCCGTGAGCTGGTTGACCGCCCAGGTCTGCGTCCCGGCAGCATTTGTATATGCCGACCCGTCCAACACGTTGGCGGCGCTCGTGCCGATGCCGCCGGTCGCCACCGTTCCTACGAGCGTCAGATTCTCGATCCCGGCGACCAGCGCCCAGTCAACGGAGCTCTCGATGGTGTCGACGCTGGTGTTCTGAGCAGCCTCGAATACGACGTCGCCTACGCTGTCAACGACGTAGGTGTCGTTGCCCGTTCCGCCGTGCATCGTGTCGTTGCCAGCGCCTCCGTCGATCCGCGTGGTCGAGAGGCGGATGGAAGCGTCAATGGCGTTGTCGCCAACGTTGCCATGAATCAGCGCGGCCAGGGGCTTGCCGCCTAAGTTCCATGAATCCACTGCGGTGGAAACCAGGTGCTCGACGTTGGTCTCCAGCGTGTAGTGATAGGCATCGGACAAGACCGTGTCCGTCCCGCCGCCTCCAAGCTCGACGACGACGTCCGCATTGGTCGTGGGACCGGCTGTCCAGGAGTAGAACTTCTGTAGGTCGTAAACATCGTCGCCATCACCGCCGGCGAGAGTGTCTGTGCCTGAGCCGGCTCCTGAAACCAACGTGTTGTTTCCGGCATTACCCGTCAGCTGATTGGCGAGCTGGTTTCCGACGCCGTGCGTGTTCAGAAGTCCCGTCAACGTCAAGTTCTCAACTTCGTTGGGCAAGGTGAAGTTCACACTGCTCATCACGAAATCGACACCCTGACCGGCAGATTCGACGATCACATCACTCGGATGATCGACGGCGTAGTTGTCGTTATCGGCCGTACCGGTCGTGCTGTTGGCAGTACCGGTCCCGCTTGCCAAAGACAACAGATCTGACTGCAACCAAACCGTCTGATCGGCGAACTCCACTCGCTCGACGCATGAGTTCCAATTGGGGCCAGCCTGTCCCATCAGCCAGAGCTGCGTCGCGCTACCGTTCACGGCCAACACCAGGTCGTCGCCATGACGCACCACACTGACATCGCTCGGCAAGACATCCGCAGCGAGAACGACCCTGTCCGCGCCGGACTGCTCGTAGAGCTTGTCGTCGCCACTGCCCGCGCCAAACAGGAAGGCATCGTCGCCTTCGCCACCGAACAAGACATCCGTGCCTGCTGCACCTTCGAGCGTGTCATGGCCCCCGGTACCGTACAGCGTGTCGTTGCCGTCACCGCCAGCGATCGAATCGTTGCCGTCGCCGGTGTCGGTCCACCAGTACGAGTCACCGTACAACTCGTCGTCACCGCTGTTCCCGGACACCGTGTCGTGGCCCTCACTGCCGTACAGCGTGTCCTGGCCGGCACCCCCAAGCAAGCTGTCGTCGCCGAGCATGCCGCTGATGAGGTCGTTGCCTCCTTTGCCATCAAGCAGGTCGCTCCAGCGGAAACCGAGCACCGCCTGGTCATCGGCGTCGCTGAGCCGGCCGGAGCGCAGGCGTGCCGACAGGTCCCAGCGCGTCCACACCGTGCCGTCGGCGAAACGAACCTCCTCAACCGAGTCGGCCGTCGCGCTTCCGTAGAAGCCCTCGACCTGGATCGCCGGGCACCAAGGCAGCGTGATTGACAGCGCATCGTAGGTTCGGCTCGAGTTGCTGTAGGCGAGGTCGATCTCGACCGTGGTCGGCGTTGCCTCCGCGGGCAGCACCAGCACGTCGAGCGCACCACTCGAATCGTGGACGGTCAGCGCCGCGTTCGGCCAAGCGGTGATGACGTAGGTGTCGTTGCCGGCAGCGCCCGTCATGTACTCGCCGCCGATCAATGTGTCGTTTCCGGAGTCGCCCTGCAGCGTGTCGACGCCGGCACCACCGTCGAGCAGGTCGTCGCCGGCATCGCCGTTGAGGAGATCGGCGCCTGCCCCACCCGAGATCGTGTCGTCCGCCGTTGTGCCCTTAATGGAGTCGGCAGCGGTGGTTCCCTGGAAGGCCCGGCTAAGGATGGCACGTGCGTCCCACACGGTCCCGTCGAGGAAGTGGAACCCTTGTACCGTGCTGGGCGTCGCCCCGGCGTCGGGTCCCTGGAAGAAGCCACCAACCGTGACTTGGTCAGTCGTGCCGGCGATGCGGACGACCAGGTCGCCCGCGAATCCGTACTGGACCAGTGTCAGATCGGCCGGCGTGATCTCGTCCTTGAACTCAAGCGTGTTCATCGCACCGGAAGAGTTGCTCATCCATGTGATCAGGTCCTGCCCATCGCCCCTGCCAAAGCGGTAGACGTTGTCTCCGGTTCCGCCGCTCAAGTTGTCATCGCCGGCGCCTCCATCCAAGACGTCGCTGCCTGCCGCGCCGGCCAGCATGTCGGTGCCCGCGCTGCCGAACAACGTGTCATCGCCATCACCGCCACTGAGGGAGTCGTGGCCATTGCCTCCATCAATGACATCCGAGCCTGCCAACCCGCTGATAGTGTCGTTCCCGTCCAGCCCGGAGATGACGTCTGCGCCGACGGTGCCGGTGAAGACGTCCGGCCCTTCCGACAGATCGTTGCTCAAGTTGGCATCGATATCGACGCGGGTCCACACCAAGCCGCCGCCGAAGCTGATCCCCTCGACACCAGTTCCGGCGTACTGGTCGATCACAGTGATCTGGTCGGTGGTTGTCCGGCTACGAACAATGAGGTCATTGCCACTGCGCTGGAGCACCAGGTCGCTCGGGGCCAAGGCACCGTCGATCTGCAACGTATCGGCCGTCGCGAAGTTCGCATCGGCGTCAGTGACGGTGTCTCGACCGTAGCCGATTCCCCATCGGTAGGTATCTGCGCCAGTCCCGCCATCAAAACTGTCGTCACCGGTCCCACCGTCAAATCGATCGGAGATGCTCGAGCCGAACAGCACGTCGTTGCCGACAGTACCGACAAGATCAAAGCCGCGCGCAAGCAACTGCGCAAGGGTGAGCGACCCGACACCATCGAACGCAAACTCATCGATCGCGAGCTGCGTCAGTGCATCGCTCCGATTGAATCCTTCGATGCTGATTGCGTCAGATGAAGCCGGCTCTGTTTGCAGCACGAGGCGGGTGCCTTGAAAGCTGAGTTGTATATCAGCCGCAGCGATCGTTTCGCCAAAGAAGATGCAGCTCGCACCGTCCAAACCCAGTGAGCCACCAGACATTGCGCCGTCGCTGATCGTGTCGGCGCCATCGCCGCGCGAGAACTTGTAGCTGTTGCCGCCGCCCAAGGCGGTGAGCGTATCGTCACCCCAACCGCCACTCAGAACGGCGCGCCCCCCGCTAACCGAGAGCACGTCGTTGCGGCGACCACCAAGCGCCATGCGCGCACCGTTTGAGAGCGTGGTCTCGATCACGTCTTGCGAGAATCGTCCGACCATTTCGGAGGTACTCAGCCGCTGGCCGTCCCCAAGCTCGTAACTCTCGACCGATCCTGCCGCACCCTGCCTGATGAACACCTGTTCAGCGCTCGTCGACTGAATGATGAGGGCGTCGGCAAACGCGCTGACCGTCGCAATGCCCGACTCAGGGACGCCCTCGAGAACCACTCTGTCGGTCCCGGACGTGTCGTCTATCACCTCTGAATAGCCTTGGCCGCTGATCGGCATCTCGCCCAGGCGCAACACGTAAGTGTCGTTGCCGTCTCCGCCCTTCAAGACATCGGTACCAGCGCCACCATCGATGACATCGTCGCCAACGCCGCCTTCCAGCTGATCGTTCCCGGTGCCGCCCACCACCACGTCGTCGCCGCCGCCGCCGTAGAGCGTGTCGTTTCCGTCCTGGCCGTCGAGGTAGTCGTCGCCATGGCCTGCGAGCGGGACAAAGTCTTCCGACGCGTCGCCAAAGAGGGCGTCATCACCGCTACCGCCCAACAGCAAGTCACTGCCACCGGCGCCAGCAAGCGTGTCGTTGCCCGCATCACCATCCAGCGTGTCGTCGCCGTGTGCAGTGAGCGGCAAGGCCTGTTCGGAATCGTCGCCCCACAAGTTGTCGTTGCCGTTGCCGCCGTCGAGTTCGTCGTCACTGCCACCACCAGCGAGGTAGTCGTTGCCCTCCCCGCCGTCGAGATAGTCCCGCCCATGGA
This sequence comes from Rivibacter subsaxonicus, assembly GCF_004217215.1. Lineage (GTDB taxonomy): Bacteria > Pseudomonadota > Gammaproteobacteria > Burkholderiales > Burkholderiaceae_C > Rivibacter > Rivibacter subsaxonicus. The sequence continues at coordinate 375,449 of NZ_SHKP01000004.1, read as the reverse complement.
ACTGCGCAGGCGCATCGCGCACGTTGCTGGCGTCGCCCCACAGCGAGTCGTTGTCCGCGCCGCCGTACAACAAGTCGTCGCCGCCATCGCCGGTCAGTCGGTCATCACCAGCACCACCGTCAATGATGTCGTTGCCATGCTGCACCCCTGGCGTGGAGGAGATGTAGCCCTGAAGATCGGTGGCATCGCCCTCGATCGAGTCATTGCCGGCCCCACCATCGAGCATGTCGTCGCCGGCCATGCCAGTAATGAGATCGTTGTCGGCGCCACCTTGCACCAAGTCATCGCCGAGACCGGCCACGATCCGGTCATCCCCCGCGCCGCCGTCGATGACATTGCCCGCATCCGAACTCACGCTCGAGGCGCTCGGTCCGGCGGTGATCCAAACCTTGTTGCCATTGGCATCGACACCCGGTTGGTCATACACCACCCAGCCGAAGCCACGCCCTAGCTCAGGTCCATCCGCTACAGGCTGCGTACCCGCGCGTCGTTCTGCGAGCGACACCGCCCCCTCCCCCGATCCAAAGATGAAATCGTTGCCTGCACCGCCTTGCAGGTTGTCCGCCCCCGCGCCTCCGAGCAGCAGGTCCGAGCCATCGCCCCCTTCGAGCAGATCGTCACCCGCCCCGCCCATCAGCGCATCGTTGCCGACATCGGCAATCATCCTGTCCGCCGCCGCCGTGCCGATCAGGCTGTCGGGTTCCGTGGTCAGCACACCGTCGCTGACGTAGTTGCCAAAGGCATCGAGCACGAAGGTTGTGCCATTGGTGTCGAGCTTCTTGATGAAGCTCCCGCTGGCCGTGTTGCTGGTGGCCGGCACCGTGGTCACCGCGTCGAGCGTGATGCCGAACTGCCCATTGACCCAGGAGCGCAGCGTGATGGTGTCGGCCCGACCCTCGAAGCTGATGACCACGTCCCGCCTGCCCGATCCCTGGTCGACGAGCTTGTAAAGCACCAGTTGATCGGCCGAACGGAAGACGTTGTCGACCCACTTCTTTCCCTGCGGCAGGCCGCCAGTAAGGCCCTCGATCTGCAGAGTGCCCGTGCCATCGGCATCGACGATCTCGTCGGCGCCCCAGTTCCCCGTGAAGACATAGGTGTCGGTGCCTCTGCCACCAAGCAGCTTGTCGTTGCCGGTGCCGCCATCGAGCGTGTCGTTGTCGGCATTGCCCTCGAGGTAGTCGTTGCCGCCTTGGCCGTTGAGCACGTCGTTGCCGGCGCCGCCGTAGAGGTGGTCGGCGAGCCCCTCGCCGAGCAAGCTTTCGCTGCCACCGCCGCCGAGCTTGACATACGCGCGCGGCTGGCTGCCGGAGTTCTGCACCGCCAGCGTCGTGCTGGTGGTCGCGTCCGAGTAGATGATCTGATAGGCGCCCTGCGCCTGGCTGCGGACAACGCCGCCACTGGCGTCGGTGGTGTTGTAGCGCATCAGCGCTCCGAGCATCGCGGCGCGATCGGCGATCCACTCGTCGCTGAAGGTGGCCTGCCCCGCCTCTCGCTGACTAGCGCTCAGCCCCTTGTCGGCCAGCCACTGGCCTTGCTGTGTCGACCAGGCCGCAGAGGCCCAGACCGCGTTCAACGCTGCGTCATCGGTGCCGTTGCCGGCAACCCAGACCGGTGACAGGGTGAGGAGTGCTGCCAGTGCCCCAAAGTCTGTGCGTGCCTTGCTGCCCAGCGCAGCGCCGCTGGTCTCGAAGCGCACTTTGCCTTGCAGTGCGGTGACCAGCGCGCTCTTGCCCAGATCACCGAGGTTGGTATGAAAGCTTACGCGCGAGTTCGGGTTGTCACCGGCATCGCCGGCAGGCGTGTTGGCGGACGCTGGCCCGAGCAGCAGCCGGCGCAGGCCATCGAGGACGCCTTCGAGCGATCCCGCCATCTGATTGGAGCCCGCCGCAAACATCGTGCTGGCCCGCTCAATGGTGATGCTCGGATCGAGCTTCTCCATGGCCACCGTCAACGCCAGTGAGTCGGTCAGCTTGTAGATGAAGTGGTTGGGGACGCCGGCGCCACCTTCATTGAAGATCGAGACTCGCTTGCCAACCTGGCTAAACCAGAAGGTATTGGTCGTGACGTTGAGGCCCTTCTCGGCGAAGTAGTTGGTCTGCTCCGAGGCGTTCGGATAGCGCCCCAGGCCATAGCCCGGCCCGATGGCGCTTTGCCACTGGGCGAACACCGCCTCGCTGCCTGGCGCAAAGCCAGCGCTGTTGAAGGTGGAGGTGTGGGTCACATGAGCCTGCGCGCCGAACAGCCGGGTGAAGGCAGATGCGAGGTAGCCCCCTAAGCTGTGGCCGTTGACTTCGATGCCACCCGCAAGATCCGCAGCAGAGACCTTGCCCGCACCAGCGACACCGGGCACTTCCTTGAGCTGCGCTTGCATGATGGGCAAACCAAACGGATCGCGACCGACCTCGACTTGCTCAACGCTGATCTGTCGGGCTGTTTGACCAACCGGCGTGGTGATCTTGAACCACCAGTTCGCCATCGCGGCGATCTGATCACGGCCGTTGCCGGTAATGGCAAGTTGGGCGTCAGTCAGGAAATCTTGAAGACCTGTCGTCCCTTGCATGGAAACGTAGATCTTCCCGTCGGATCGACGCCAGACTGTGGCGTCGAACCCGGAACCGGTGACGTCGTCAGTCTCAATGTGAGTGACGAGCGAGAAGTTGGTGGCAATGTGGTTCGCCAAGGGCTCGGTCATGCGTTCCTTGAGGAGGTCACGCAACGCGTCACCGCTCTTGTTCTCCACGTTGGCTAGCAGGGCGTAAGTCGCATCTGCCAGCAGCGCATTCCAGTAGGCATCTTGAATCGTGGACATGATGTGCCTTCCCTCAGTTGACTACAGTGATGTTGAAGTTCTGCTTGAATCCATCTTGGTCTGGCGGTGCGCACCCTGCGTTGAACAGCAAGGGCGAACCCGTCTCCGAAATGCCGAGCGTGCGGATAAGCCACCCACCTTTTGCCTCTAGGGTGTGGTAGCTCACAAGGATCTGGTCAGTCTCCGCATCGCGATAGACGATCGGATCAATGCGAATGCGGACCAGCGTGCCGTCCGCATAACGATCAACTCCACGGCGCACGTAGCGGACTTTGCGATTCTTGGCATGTGGTTCGTCAATTTCTTGCACTGCGTACTTCTTGCACAGCGCATCGAACTGCCACATGCCGATGATTTCGTCGACCAGTGGTAGCAGCAGCAGTACCGGAAACGCGACGACGCCGACCAGTACCCGCACGCCGGGCGACTTGAACAACTGTGTGGCCCAGCGCGCGAGGAGGAACGCAACAACGGCCCAGCCGATCAACACCACCAGCAAGAACAGTCCGCTCATGACGAGCTCCTCGGAAAGCGGTCCATAGGCTTGGTAGCGTCACGACGTGCGGTGGCGCTTCCCCCGCACTCGGTACTCCCTCGCTCGCCATCAAGCAACACCCACTGAGTTCGCTGATGCTCCCGGTTGCAAGTCCTGATTCGCGGAACTATTGAGTCGTGCATGCAATTCCCTTCGTTCTATCCATTGCGTCGCTGGGCGTGACCGGATAGGTCAGCTCGACATTGAGTAGTTCGTCATACCCCGCGAGTCCGGCCGCGTGGCTGTAGTCCTGCGTGCGGGCTCGAGCCTGCTCTCGCATCGGCGCAAAGGCAGATCGCTGTGCGATGAGCTCGCCCACACCCTTCGCAAGTGCGGCCGCGTCAAAGAAGCCGATCAGCTTGCCGTTGTCACCGTCCTGGATGACCTCGCGCACCGGCGCAGTGTCCGATCCAGCAACGGGTGCGCCACAGGCCATAGCCTCCAGCAGCGACCAGCTCAACACGAAGGGGTAGGAGAGGTAAGCGTGCGCGGCCGAGACCTGAAGCACGCTCACGTACTTGGCATACGGAACCCGCCCCAGGAAGTGGGTGCGTGCTGGATCGAGCCTCACCTCGCGCAGCATCTGCTCACGCCAATTCGGCGCGTCCTTGGGCCGTTTGCCATAGCTCACCCCATCACCACCCACGATGAGTGAGTGGCAGCGCGGGTTCGTTCTCTGGATCTGCTCCAGCGCCCGCATGAAGAGGTGAAAGCCCCGGTACGGCTCCAGGTTTCGGGCGACATAGGTGACAACAGGATCGCCGGCCCTGAGCGTCACGCCGCTCGGTGTTGTGATGGCGGCATTGGGGTTCGGCCCCAGCAGTTGTGTCGCGATCCCCTCGTGCTGCACCGTGATCTTGTGCCGCAGCACCTCGGGGTGCCGGCTGCGCTGCCAGTGCGTGGGTGTCACCGCGGCGTCGCAGTTCGTGAGGTTGAGCGTGTGCAGCGCGTTCCAGGTGCGGATGCGGGCGCGGTCGTCAAAGCTCAGCGGGAACTCTGGATCAAAGCCCAGATCGGCACCGTCGGCGTGGTAGTACCACTCGCAGAAGTGGATCAGCCGCGCATCCGGGTACACGTCCTTGGCATACAAGGTCTCGCCCCAACCCGGATGGGCCAGGATCACGTCCGGTGTGAACCCTTCCTTGCGTAGCTGCAGCATCGCCCTGGCAGTCGCCTGACCATGCAGCGTGGCCGCCTCCATCTGACGCAGATACGGGTGTTGGTCAGGCCGGCCTTTGCGAGCGAGTTGGTAACGCAGCAATCCGCCAAAGCCGGGCAACCCAGGCGCTGCTGTCGTGCCCAAGGCGCGCACGTCCCATCCCGGTCGCTTGGCCCACGCCTGCACCAGGTGCCCGAACTGGCCGGGGAAGTTCTGATGGATGACGAGCACTCTCATCTCATCGCTCTCCCAGACTCTCACTGGCCGTGCGCTGCACGGGGCTGAGCAGGTAGTCGATCACGCGCCGCCTGCCGGTCCTGACCTCGGCAGTGAGGTTCATGCCGGGGCTCAGTGCGATTCGCTTGCCATCGATATCAATACTTCCCTGCCCGAGCGTCAACGCGGCCGGGAAGATCGCGCCGCGCTTTTCGTCGCTCACCGCATCGGCCGTCACGCTCTTCACCGTGGCCGCCACCGTCCCATAGCGTGTGAACGGAAAGGTTTCCAGCTTGATCGTCGCCACCTGTCCGGCGTTGACGAAGCCGATGTCCTTGTTATTGATCACCACCTCGGCCGTCACCTCGGCGTTGCTGGGAACGATCACCATCAGCACCTGCGCCGGCGTGACGACACCGCCTTCGGTATGGATGGCCACCTGCTGCACGGTTCCCGCCACCGGCGCGGTGAGCTGGGTCAGCCGGCTGCGCTGTTCGGTCTTGCTGCGCTCCTGGGTGAACTGCTGGCGCTTCAGCGTGGCCAGCGCCTGTCGCTCGCTCAACGCGCGGGCGGTCTCTGCAAGGTACGAGGCGCGCGCCTGCTCGGTTTCCATCAACGCGGCCCGAGCTTCGACCAGTCGCGCCTTCTGCGTGGCCAGGTCGCGCTCCTGCTCGATGCGCTCGCGCATGCGGTCCTGGCCGGCGTGGCCAGATACGAAGCCCTGCTCTGTCAAGTTCTTGAAGTCCGCTTCGCGTTGCTTGGCGATGGGCAGCGTGGCTTCGTACTTGCCGATCAACTCGCGCACGGTCGCCAGTTCCGCTTCACGCCGGGTGCGCTCTGCACCCAGCTTGGCGAGCCGGGCGGTGAAGTCCTGCCACTCGGCCTGGAGTTGACCGTTGGCACTGACCCGATGACCCTCGCTCCACCCCTCGACAAGGGCCGGCGGCGCGGCTGGCATCTTGCCCAGCTTCAGCGCTCTCAACAGCGCCGTGGCTCGCCATTCTTCCGAGACTGCCGAGGCCAGTTGCTCCTCCACGCTGGCCTTGTCGGCGCTCGCATTGGTGGCATCCAGTTCCACCAGCACCTGACCGGCCTGCACCACGTCGCCGTCCTTGACCAGCACGCGCTTGACCACGCTGGCCTCGAGCGGCTGCAGGGTCTTGGTGCGTTCGCTCACGACGATGCGGCCGGGCGCAACGGCCACGATGTCGATCTGCCCGAAGATGCTCCAGGCAAGAGCGATGACGAACAGCAAGCAGAGCACGATCGCCACCCGGCGCGGCGCCGGATGCGGCGGCGTCTCCTGCAGGCTCAGTGCCGCGGGCAGGAAGGCCGTTTCATCGGCCATGCGCTTGGGGCCGGCAAGCTCCCGGCGCTGCTGCCACGCTGCCTGAAAGATCGCGCGATAGCGCGCCAGCAGCTCAATGACTGGGTGGCGCGGCACCACGGCTTGCTGCCCATTCATGCCGGCGCTCCCGCCTGCAGCGCCCAAAGGTGCGCGTACAGACCCTTGGGCTTGTCGGCCAGGGCCTCGTGCGGCCCGGCCTCGACGATGCGGCCCTTGTCCATCACGATAATGCGATGGGCCTGGCGCACCGAGCTGAGCCGGTGAGCAATGATGATCACCGTGCGGCCCTTGCAGATGGCACCCATGTTGCGCTGCAGGATGGCCTCGCTCTCGTAGTCGAGTGCGCTGGTTGCCTCGTCCAGGATCAGGATGCGCGGGTTGGTGAACAGCGCTCGCGCGATGGCGATGCGCTGGCGCTGGCCGCCCGAGAGTCCGGTGCCCTGTTCGCCGACGATGGTGTCGTAGCCCTCGGGCAGTTCGCTGACGAACTCGTGCGCGCCAGCCAGCTGGGCGGCATGCATCACCTGCTCGATAGGCGCCGCCGGGTCGACGATCGCGATGTTCTCGCGCACGCTGCGGTTGAACAGCAGGTTCTCCTGCAACACCACGCCGATCTGGCGGCGCAACTGGGCGGCATCGATCAGGCTGATGTCAACGCCGTCGACCAGCACCCGCCCTTGCTCGGCGGTGTAGAGGCGCTGGACCAGCTTGGTGAGAGTGCTCTTGCCCGAGCCCGAGCGACCGACGATGCCGATGACCTCGCCCGGGCGCACGTCCAGGCTCAGGCCCTGCAGCACCGGCGGTGCCTCGGGCCGGTACCTGAATGCCACCTGATCGAACTGGATCTGGCCCTTCAATGGCGGCAGTTGGGCCGCGGCCTGCGGTGGCACCTCGGTGCGGGTGTTGAGGATGTCGCCGAGCCGCGCCATCGAGATGCCGGTCTGCTGGAAGTCGGTCCAGATCTGAGCCATGCGCATGATGGGCTGCGCCACGCGCTGCGCGAACATGTTGAAGGCGACGAACTGGCCGACCGTCAGTTCGCCGTGCATCACCAGCCGAGCGCCGTACCAGAGGGTTGCCGCGCCCACCAGCTTGCCAATGAGGTTGATGCCCTCGTGGCCGTAGGTCGCCAGGCTCTGGGTCTTGAAGCTGGCCGAGACATAGGCCGCGAGTTGGGCGTCCCAGCGCTTGGCAATGGCCGGCTCCAGCGCGCTGGCCTTGACGGTCTGGATGCCGGTGATGCTCTCGACCAGCAGCGCCTGGTTCTCGGCGCCGCGCGCGAACTTCTCGTTGAGACGGGCACGCAGCACCGGCATCAGTGCCAGGCTCAGCATCACGTACAGCGGCAGGCTGACCAGCACGATGAGCGTCAGAGGCACGCTGTAGAGAAACATCACCGCGATGAAGAGCACCGAGAACAGCACGTCGAGCACCAGCGTGAGCGCGTTGCCGGTGAGGAAGCTGCGGATGTTCTCGAGCTCGCGCACGCGGGCGACCGAGTCGCCGACCCGGCGGGCCTGGAAGTAGGCCAGCGGCAGGTTGACGAGGTGGCGGAACAGGCGCGCGCCGAGTTCGACGTCGATGCGGCTGGTGGTGTGACTGAAGACGTAGGTGCGCAGCGCGGTCAGCACGCTCTCGAAGACGATGACCACCGTGAGGCCGATGACCAGCACGTCCAGCGTGGTGAGGCCCCGGTGCACCAGAACCTTGTCCATCACCACCTGGAATAACAGCGGGCTGACCAGGGCAAAGAGCTGCAGGAACAGGCTGATCAGCAGCACCTCGCTCAGCAGCTTGCGGTACTTGACGATGCTGGGAATGAACCAGCTGAAGTCGAACTTGGCGAGATCACCGGCGAGGCTGGCGCGGCTGGCAATGAGGATCAGCTCGCCGGTCCACTGCCCTGCAAAGACAGCGAGGGGTTCGATGGTGGGCCGGCTGCCAGCGCCATTGCCATCGGCGGTGGTGTCCTGCAGCAGCACGCGCTGACCGTCGCACTGCGCCAGGACGATGACGCGACCGTCGCGAAGGAGAGCGATGGCGGGCAACGGTGTGAGGGTCAGCCGACCAAGGTCGCTACGCACGAGCTTGGCCTTGAGGCCGAGGTGCTTGGCGGCCAGCAACAGATCCTCGGTCGACCACGCCGCACCGGCGCTCTTGCCGAGTTGGTGCATGACGGCTGCGGGCTCGGCAGCCACATGATGCAACCGCGCCAGCAGACACAATGCGACGAGCCCCGAAGGCGCCGGCGCGGCCCTGTTCGTGGCGACTGCCATATCGCCAGGTAGCGCGGTGCGCACGTCGCGTGATTCAGCCCCCGCCGCAACTGCTGTCATGCCTATTGACATGCCGCTTGCTCCCCGACGGACATCCGTCGTGTTCGGCAAGTTAAGCGACAACATTGCAGGGCCGATGTCCTCCTGAAGGGGGAGGTGAACCTCGTCCGCCGTCGGAAGCCGTGTTGCTACCTACTCGTCATCCGAGCGCCGCCACGAGCGTGTCATCACGGTGACGGTCGGCATGCAAAGCCAAGCGCGCACCACCGCAAGACCCCGTGATCACGGGGACCGAGCGCGCGCAACAGCATGCAGAAGGAACGGGCTCCGCTGCCTTCATGCCGTGACGATCCATCCTTCGATCGGATCGATCGCTTCCGGCAATCCGTAGCCCGCCCGCGTACTCGCCCACGCCGCCTGCACAAGGCACAGCACCGCGTCGAGCCGGTCGCCACTCGCATCGGCCAGCAGCGCGTCGCGCTGCGCATGACTGAGCTTCAGACGCAGTGCCAGCCGCGTGCGGCCCTGCTCCTGCGCCTCGATCAGATCCTTGCGCGCGATGAAGCGCTCCGGTGTCTGCTGCGCTCGGCTGTCGCTCTTGTACGAGCGGCGACCGATCAGCTCGCGCGCGAGCAGGCCCGGGTAGCCCTCGAGCGCCACGCGGCTGCGGTCGCCGTCGTGCAGGCCGGGCAGGTGCACGCCGGCGCTCAGCAGGCGCGGCGCGCCGACCTGCAGCATGAAGGCCACCGGCGGGTTGACCCACTTCATCGACGGGCTCGATCCGGCCGGGCCGTCGCAGGCACGGTGCGCGAACTTGGCGCCGGCCGGGCGCGCGGCGCAGAAGGCGGCAAAGCGTTCGCGGATCTGCTCGCGCGGCAGCGCGGCGTAGTGCCGCATCAGCGCCGGCCAGGTTTGCGGCCAGCCGAGCGCGAGCACCAGTTCGCGCGGCAGGCCGAAGGGCAGGTCGAACACGCCGAGCCAGGGGCCGGGCGCGGCAAGCATCTGCTCGAAGGCGGCGAAGTCGGGCAAGGCCTCGACGTCGTGCAGATGCACGCGGCCGCCAGCGTCGAGCCGGCCACGCGCCACAGTGATCGGCTTGGCGCGGCGCGGTGCGCTGGTGAAGTCGACGCCGAACAGCGCTTGATGGCCGAGCGTCATCGCGGCATGCGCGTTCAGATCGCCAGGGCCGCGACGCCACCGGCAATGCAGGCCGCGCCGGCAATGCGCAGCATCACGTCGCCCTCGCCGAGCAGACGCCCGCCAAGCACGGCGGCAAACAGCATCGAGACCTCGCGCGCCGGCGCCACCAGCGACAGCGGCGCCATGCGCACTGCGTACAGCACCATCACGTAGGCGGCCGGGCTCAGCAGCGCCACCACCAACGCCCAGCGCCATTGGGCGCGCCAGGCGGCCAGCGTGCCGGCGCGGTCGCGCAGCGCGGCCGGCAACGCGAAGGGAATGCGCATCACGTTGCCGAAGTAGTCGACCAGGATCGGCGAGATCAGCAGCAGCTTGACGGCCACGCCATCGATCATCGTGTAGCCCGCGATCAGCACGCCGGTGGCGAAGCCGTAGCCGATGCCGAGCCGCACTCGGCGGTGCGCCAGTGCCTCTTCGGCGCCGAGGCCGCCACCGCGCCGCAACGCACGCAGCATGCGCGGCCCGCCGGCCACGAGGAACACGCCCAGCGTCACGGCGAGCACGCCGGCCACCGCGTGCGCGGCGATCGACTCGCCGAGCAGCAGCACCGCCAGCACCGCCGTCAGTAGCGGCCCGGTGCCGCGCGCCAGCGGGTAGACCACGGTCAGGTCCGAGGCCCGGTAGCCGCGCAGCAGCACGGTGAAGTAGGCCAAGTGCACCAGCCCGCTGGCGAGCACGATGCCCCACTCCTGCCAGCCCCAGAGCGGCACCGCATCCCAGCCCGCCCAAAGGCCGACCGGTGCCCACAGCACGCCGATCATCAGCGCCACCAGCAGCACGAAGCGGTGGTCGCCGCCGGCCCGCTTGGCGGCCAGGTTCCACAGCGCGTGCAGCAGCGCGGCGGCAAGAACGAGGGCCAGGGCGAGAGTGGGCAAGGCGCGAGGCTGTTTGGCGGCACTGCGATTGTGGGGTGTTGCCGGCGGCGGCGCGTGGCAGCAACTGAGATACTCGATCGCATCGCCCACGGATCGCTCGAGGATTGTGCGCATGTCGCTACGCTTCGGCCCCCTTCAAGACCTCAGGTACGGCCTGCGCGTGCTGCAGTCGTTGAGCGGACGCTACGAGCGCGAATGCCCGTTGTGCGGCTATCGAGGCCGCTTCAGCGCCTTTGGCATACCGCCACGGCCGGACGCTCGTTGCCGCGGCTGCGGCAGCATGGAGCGGCACCGCCTGTTCGCGCTTTGGCTGCACGCCAATGAAGGTCTGCTGCGCGGCCGGCGCGTGCTGCACTTCGCGCCCGAGGCCATCCTGCGCAAGCTCATCACGCCGATCAGCGCGAGCTACATCGGTGCCGACCTGAATCCGCAGCCGCCCGACGTGGCGCTCAACCTGGAGCAGATCGAGTTGGCCGATGCTTCGCAGGACGCCATCCTCTGCAACCACGTGCTCGAGCATGTCGATCATCACCGTGCGCTGCGCGAGATGCATCGCGTGCTGGCGCCAGGCGGCGTCGCGTTGCTGACCTTCCCGATCATCGAGGGCTGGGCGCAGACCTACGAGAACCCCGCGGTGACGTCGGCGCACGACCGCCTGCTGCACTTCGGCCAGGAGGACCACATCAAGTTCTTCGGCGCCGACGTGCGCCAGCACATCGTCGATGCCGGCTTCGAGCTCGAGGAGTTCACCGCGGTCGAACCCTTCGTGCATCGCCACGCCCTGCTGCGCGGCGGCAAGCTGTTCATCGGCCGCAAGCCTCAGCGGTGAGTCGGCACTAGAAGCCCAGGCGCCACTTCAGCCCGAGGTAGTAGTTGCGCGGCGCGCCGGGTTCGAAGAAGCGGCTGTTGGCCTCGTTGACGATGACGCTGCCGGCGTAGACGCGGTCGAACAGGTTGTCGATGCGCGCCAGCGCCTCGATGCGACCGCCGGCGCCGAGGTCGAAGCCCTGGCTCGCGCGCAGCGCCACGGTAGCAAAGCCGTGCGCGAAGTCGCGATTGAGATCGTTGACCGGCGTCGCGCCCTGCCCGCGCCACTCGGCGGCCAGTTCGGTATCGGCCAGCGGCCGCCAGGCGACTTCGGCGTAGCCCACCCGCGGCGTGGTGCCGGCGATGCGGTTGCCGGCCGCGACCGGCACGTTCGGCACCAGGCAGGGCGCGGCGAGGCAGGTCATGAAACCGTCGTCGTAGCGCGCCTCGAGCCAGGTCAGCGCGATGGCGGTGCGCCACTCGCGGGTGATGGCCCAGGCGCCGCCGATCTCGACGCCGCGCCGCGTGGTGCGGCCGACGTTGCGAAAGCTGCTGCGTCCGCCGGCATTGGTGGCCACGCCGATCTCGTCGTCGGTGCGCGCCTCGAACAGCGCCGCGTCCAGGCTCAGGCCGAGCGACTCGTTGCGCCACTTGGCGCCGAGCTCAAGCTGGCGGCTGGTCTGGGCCTGCAGGTCGGCGTTGAAGCCGGCCTGGCCGTCGGGGCGATAGGCCAGCTCGTTGAAGGTCGGCGACTCGAAGCCGCGACCGGCGCTGAGGTAGAGATTGAGTCCGGGCGCGGCGCGCCATTGCAGCGCGGCGACCGGGTTGGTGTAGCTGAACTCGCGCTCGCCCGAGTCGTCGCCGTTGGTGCCGACGATGTAGCGGTCCTCGGCCTTGAAGCGGATCGTGCCGCTGCGCACGCCCAGGGTCGCGACCCAGTTGCGCACGAACTCGATCTCGCCCTGCGCGTAGCCGTCGATGCTGCGGGTGCTGTTGGTCTCGTCGCGCCGCAACCGGCCGGTGACGCCGATCGCGCTCGGCGCGAGCGGGTCGCCGATGAAGTTCTCGTAACCACGCCGGTCCTCGCTGCTACGCTCGGCGGTGGCGCCGATCACCAGCTTCGCGCTGCGCTCGTCCTCCAGCGCCCAGCGCAGCACGAGCCGGCCGTCGACGCCCGCGTAGCTGCGGTCGAAGTCGATCACGCCACCAGGGTGGCGCGTGGTGAACGGAGGTGGATTCGGGTTGTTCTGGGTCAGCACCGGAATCGCCTGCCACTGCGTCACCGAGCGGCGACCGCCGTAGGCGGTGAGCGCGCTCTCGGCGAGCGGGCCGAGATTGTCGAAGCGGTGCCGCCATTGCGCGCCGAGCTGCTCCTGCTGCGCCTGCTTGCGGGTGTCGAAGGTGAAGGCCTGCGAGGTGGTCTGGTAGGGGTCGGCGTCGAACTGCTCGCGGCTCAGGCCGAGCGGATCGTCGGCCGGCTGGTCGAGGTAGTTCAGGCTCACGACGACCGTGTCGGCGTCGCCGGTCCAGCCGGCGCGCAGGTTGGCCAGCGTGCGCTCGGCGCTGCTGTGGGGCCGGAAGCCGTCGATCTCGAAGTAGCTGGCACCGAGGCGCAGGTCGAGGCCGCGGCCGGGCGTGTCGCCGAACGGTGCCTGTGCCGTCAGCCGTGCCTGGCGCAGCCCGAAGCTGCCGCCGTCGAGCGCGACCTCGCCGTAGCGGCTGTCGACCGGCGCGCTGACCAGCGCGATCACGCCGCCCGAGCTGTTGCCGTAGAGCGCGCTGAAGGGGCCGCGCAGCACTTCCACGCGCTGCGCGCCAGCGAGGTCGAAGTGCGAGACCTGACCCTGGCCATCGGGCATCGTGGCCGGGATGCCGTCGGTGTAGAGCCGCAGGCCGCGCACGCCGAAGGTGGCACGGGCACCGAAGCCGCGCGAATTGATCTGCAGGTCCTGTGCGTAGTTGCTGCGGTTGGCGACGATCAGGCCCGGCACCCGCGCCATCGACTCCGAGAGGTTGACCATCGGCCCGCCGGCGCGGATCGCCTCGCGCTCGACCGCCGACACCGAGTACGGCGTCTCGAAGGCACGCTGCTCGAAGCCGCTGCCGACGACGATCACCGGTTCGAGCGTCGCGGCGGCTGTCTGCGCGTGCGCGCCGCCACCCACCCCGACCAGCAGTGAAACGGCACAGCGCAAGGGCCCCGTGAATCTTGCTGGTAATCGGCTCGGGTGCATGAGCTTGTCTCCTCGTTCTTGTCGCGGGAGCGGATCGAGCCGCCCCAGCCGTGCATTGTGAGCACCCGACACGGCATCTCGTCGGCGACGAACTCAATGGACGCCATAGTTGCGCCCCACCGCCTGCGATGCAAGCGTGAAGCGCCCCGAGGCTAGCGCGGCGGCTGCACCTCGATCTTCAGTGAGGCGTACCAGGCTGCCAGCGCGGCGATGTCCTCGTCGCTGAGCGCCTTGGCCATCACGTTCATCTGTTCGTGACGGCGGACTCCGCTGCGAAAGGCCTTGAGCTGGGCGGCGAGGTAGATCTCCGGCTGGCCCGCCAGGTGCGGCGCATCGGGTGCGCTGCCCAGGCCGAGCGGGCCATGGCAGGCGGCACACATCTGCGCCTTCTGGCGGCCAGCCTCGACCGCCGGCGACTGCGCGCCGGCGGCACCAGCTGCCAACAGTGCCAGTGCCGCCGTCGTTGTCGCCAGTGCGCCGCGCGCCATCAGTTGGCCGCCTTGGCCTCGCTGTAGGTGATGCGATAGATCGCGCCGGCGTAGTCGTCGGAGACCAGCAGCGAGCCGTCCTTCATCACCGCCACGTCGACCGGCCGGCCACGGAAGGTGCCGGTGCTGTCGTCGAGCCAGCCACTGGCGAAGGACTCGGTCTTGTCGGCCGTGCCGTCGGGCTTGAGCGAGGTGAACAGCACCTGCGCGCCGTTGGGCTTGGTGCGGTTCCACGAGCCATGCTGGGCCGAGAAGAAGCCGCCCTGGTACTTGGCCGGAAACTGCTTGGCGTTGTAGAAGCTCATGCCGAGATCGGCCGCGTGGGCCTCGGTCAGCACCTGCGCGGCAACGATGTTGGGCGGCAGCGCGTCCTTGTCGTAGCCGAACTCGGTGATGCGGGTCTTGCCCTGGATCCACGGGTAGCCGAAGAACTGGCCGGCCTTGGTGGCGCGGTTGATCTCGCCCATCGGGATGTCGTCGCCCATGCCGTCGGTCTGGTTGTCGGTGAACCAGAGCGTGCCGTCCTTGGGGTTGAAGTCCTGGCCCACCGAGTTGCGCACGCCGCGCGCGAAGACCTCGCGCTTGCTGCCGTCGAAGGGGTTCAGGCGCACGATGCCGCCGATGCCGACCTCGTCGTAGAGCTTGAGCTTGTCGCGCGGCTGCACGTTGAAGGGCTGGCCCAGCGTCACGTAGAGCATGCCGTCGGCGCCGACGCGGCAGGTGCGGGCGCCGTGGTTGTAGCTCTCCTCCTCGACCGGGATCAGCTTGCCCTGCGGCACCACCTCGATGACCGCGACGTCGGGGCCCTCGTAGAAGAACTCGGCGGCCGGGAAGTTGAGGATGCGGTTGTGCTCGGCGACGATCAGGAAGCCGTCCTTGGTCCAGCAGACGCCGTTGGGCACCTTGAAGTTCAGGCTCGGCGCGAAGGCCTTGACCTCGTCGGCGACGCCGTCGGAGTTGCGATCCGTCACCGCCCAGACACTGGTCTTGCGGGTGCCGACGAACAGCATGTTGGTGCTCGGCGCGACCGCCATGTGGCGCGCGTCGGGCACGATCGCGAACAACTCGATCCTGAAGCCGGGCGGCAGCTTCACGCGCTTGAGGTTCTCGCGGATCGCGTCGGCGTTCTTGCCCGTCTGCGGCACCGGCGGGATGTTGAGGTCGGTGCCCGAGACCTTCATCTGCTTGAGCTTGTCGATGTTCTGCTGGGCCAGGGCCGGGCCAGTGAGCGCGGCGGCCACGGCCAGGCAGCCGAGCACGGGACGTACGGTGGCGTGGATGCGCATGCGGGTCTCCTCGATCGTTGTTCGCGCCGACGACCGGATGCCGGCGACATCGGCATCTTGTCGATGCCCGCAGGTTTGCGCCATGGCCCGCCCGGCATTTCCGGGCTCGGCTCATGGTGGGACTTTTACGGTGGGGCTAACCCCAGCGCGACACAGCGCACGGCGGCGCGCTAGCCGGCGCGGCCGATGATCGACGCGGTGGCGATCAGTTCCTCGAGCAGCGCCATCGAGGCGCAGCCCGAGACGGCATGCGGATCGAGCGTCGGTCGCTCGCTGTACTTGAGCACGATCGACGGGTTGATCTTGGCCAGGTTGACCTGGCCCATGGTCCAGCCGGCAAAGCGGCGCTCGGCCGCCTCCTCGTAGTGCAGCAGCACCAGGTCGCGATGACGGGCGTCGCCGGCGATGCGGTTGTAGAGCTGGTTGACCTCGGTGCGGCCACCCTCGAGCACCTGCATGAACATCTCGCCGCCCCAGCACAGGATGCCGGTGATGCCGAGTTCGGGGTTGTGGGCGCGCGACTGGGCCAGGATCGAGTCGATCACGACGTGCGTCACCGGTTCGGCGGCACGGCTGGCATAGAGCAGGCGGACGAGCATGGTCAGCTCTTCTTGTTGTTGATCAGGGCCAGAAATTCGCGACGCAGGTTCGGGTCCTTCAGGAAGCTGCCACGCATCACGCTGTTGATCATCTTGGAGTCCATGTCCTTGACGCCGCGCCACTGCATGCAGAAGTGGTCGGCCTCCATCACCAGCGCCAGGCCGTCGGGGCTCATCTTGTCCTGCAGCAGGTCGGCGACCTGGGTCACGGCCTCCTCCTGGATCTGCGGCCGGCTCATCATCCACTCGGTCAGCCGCGCGTACTTGGACAGGCCGATCAGGTTGGAATGCTCGTTGGGCATGACGCCGATCCAGACCCGGCCGATGATCGGGCACAGGTGATGCGAGCAGGCGCTGCGCACCGTGATCGGGCCGACGATCATCAGCTCGTTGAGCCGCTCGACGTTGGGAAACTCGGTGGTCGACGGCGCCTTGACGTAGCGGCCCTTGAACACCTCGTTGACGTACATCCTGGCCACCCGGCGCGCGGTGTCGCGCGTGTTGTGGTCGTTCTCGGTGTCGATCACCAGCGAGTCGAGCACGCCCTTGAGCTTGGCCTGCACCTCGTCGAGCAGCGCCGCGAGCTCGCCCGGCTCGATGAAGTCGGCAATGTTGTCGTTGGCGTGAAAGCGCTCGTTGGCGGCCTTGATGCGCTCGCGGATCTTCACCGACACGGGCGTGCCGGCCTCGTCGTCGGCGGGTCCGTTCGAAGTGAGCAGCGCAGCGGTGCTCGGCAGGGGTGCGTTCATCGGGTGAGATCCGAGGCAGTGCGTCTCATGTGCAGTTGTAGCAGGTTAGTCGATCCCGACACCGCAGGCCGGGCAACAGGAACGGCCGACGCTACGCCGTTCTCAGGCGAGATTCTCGACGCTCAGGATCTCGACGCGCGGGTTGCTCACCGCGAGCGCTCCTCGCACTCCATCGCACAGCGCGCGCAGCACGCGCGCCGCGGTGGTCACGGCGTAGTGGACATCCTGCTGCAGCACGAAGCTCAGTGCCCCCGAGACCAGCATCGCCCGGTGCACGTCCAGCAGGTCGTGGGCAACCATCGGCGGCAGGCCGCCGGCCTGCTGCTCGGCCAACTGGCACAGCGCGCGATGAACGCCGTGACTACCCGGTCCGACGTTGTATACCGCGGCAACGGGCGCGTCGACGCCGTTTGGCGCCAGCGCCTCGAGCGTGCGCCGACAGACCTCTTCGTCCGATTCCGGCATGTCGTCGACGCGCAGCAGACTACAGCGCGGGAAGCGCTCCTGCAGCACCTGGGCGAAGCCGATGCCGCGATCGATCTCGGCCGCGTAGCGCGTCGCCGGCGCCAGCAGCGCGCAACGGCCCTCGCCCGCGGGGCCGAGGCTGCGACCGAGCAGGAGGCCAGCCGTGCGACCGGCCGCGCGGTTGTCGGCACCGACGAAGGTCTCGCGCATCGACCCGGCGACGTCCGAGAACAGCGTCACCACGTGCACGCCACTGCGCACCAGTTCGTTGATCGCGAGCTTGACCATCGGCATGTCCGGCGCCAGCAGCGCGACGCCGTCGAGATCGCCAAGCCGCGCGAGTTCCTCGGCAAAGGCGGCGCCATCGTGGGCCGGCAGCCGCCGCGTCGTCTCGGTGATGTGCTGGTGGCGAAAGTCCCCAGCCGCTTGCGCGATGACGCGATCCACCTGGTCGAAGAAGCCGCGCCGCGCCGCCGGGAGCACGAATGCGAAGCGGTAGCCGGCAACCGAGCGCGGGCGCCCGCGCACCGGCGTGCCGGCGCCAAGCTGGCGCATCGCATCGCGCACGCGCTCGGTCGTCGCCGGGTTCACACCGGGGCGGTTGTTGAGCACGCGGTCGACCGTCGCGCTGCTGACACCGGCGGCTTCGGCGATCTGGGTGATGGTGACGGACGCAGCCACGGCAAGTCTCAGAGTCAAGGCCTCAGAAAACACATCATTGCGGCCCCGGCAGACTGCCTGTCAGCCTGCCAAGCCCGACGTCGACGCTTGACGGTGCGAGCTTGCCCCAGGTTGACGGGGGCCGCCTCAGGGTTTGCCGTAATTGATGTATTTATTGATGGGTTTAATTTTGATGGCAGACCGGTGCCGATTCCCGCGGCGCCGGTGGCCGGCATCGTGCCGGGGCTTGGCGGGCATCCCTCGCAGGCGGCAAGCGCCGTCTGTCATCACAGGAGACACAGGATGAAGTGCTGGAACAAGCGACTGACCCTGGGCGCAGGGTTGCTGGCGGCGACGGGCCTCTTCTCGGCGGCCGCGCAGGCCCAGCAGAAGCAGCTCACCCTTTGCTGGGCGGCCTGGGACCCGGCCAATGCCCTGGTCGAGCTGAGCAAGGACTTCACTGCCAAGACCGGGGTCCAGATGAAGTACGAGTTCGTGCCCTGGCCCAACTTCGCGCAGCGCATGCTCAACGAGCTCAACTCCAAGGGCAAGCTGTGCGACCTGTTGATCGGCGACAGCCAGTGGATCGGCTCGGCAGCGACCGAGGGCCACTACATCAAGCTCAACGAGTTCTTCGACAAGAACGACATCAAGATGAGCGACTTCATGCCGGCCACCGTCGAGGGCTACTCGACCTGGCCCAAGGGCACGAAGAACTACTGGGCGCTGCCGGCGATGGGCGACGCGGTCGCGTTCACCTACCGCAAGGACTGGTTCGCCCGCCCCGAGTTGCAAAAGGAGTTCAAGGCCAAGTACGGCCGCGACCTCGCGCCGCCCGCCACCTGGGACGAGTTCAAGCAGATCGGCCAGTTCTTCCAGGGCCGCGTGATCGACGGCAAGAAGGTCTACGGCGCCGCGCTCTATACCGAGCGCGGCTCCGAAGGCATCACGATGGGCGTGACCAACACCATGTACGCCTATGGCATGCGCTACGACAACCCGGCCAAGCCCTACGACATGAAGGGCTACATCAACAGTCCGGAGGCGGTGGCCGGACTCAAGTTCTACAAGGAGCTCTACGACTGCTGCACGCCGCCCGGCCATGCGAACGCCTACATGACGGAGGACCTCGACTCCTACAAGTCGGGCCAGGTCGCGATGCAGATGAACTTCATCGCGTTCTTCCCGGGCATCGCCAAGGACCCGAATGTCGGCGGCGAGAAGACCGGCTTCTTCGTCATGCCCAAGGCCAAGATCGCCGCGGCCCAGCTTGGCGGCCAGGGCATCTCGGTAGTGAAGTACTCGGACAAGAAGGACCTGGCGCTCGACTACATCAAGTGGTTCGCGCAGCCGGCGGTGCAGCAGAAGTGGTGGGACTCGGGCGGCTTCTCCTGCCACAACGCGGTGCTCGGCAAGGCGGGCTTCGCAACGAGCACCTCCTACGCGCCGGTCTTCCTCGACTCGATGAAGATCGTCAAGGACTTCTGGCAGGAGCCCAGCTACGCCCAGCTCTTGCTGGCAATGCAAAAGCGAACCCACGACTACGTCGTCGCCGGCAAGGGCACACCGCAGGAAGCGCTCGACGGGCTGCTGAAGGACTGGACCGAAGTCTTCACGGAAGACGGCAAGATCAAGTGATCGCCCCATGCACCGGGCCCTGCAAGACGACGCCGGCGCAGCGCTCGCCGTGCTCCGGCCCGGTGCCCCGACACCGGGCGCCGGGGCGGCGCGGGCCGGCGCGGGACCGATGAAGCTCGGCAGCAGGCCATACCGCGGCCTGTCGGACCGCGCGCTGAGCTGGCTGTTCGTCGGCCCGACCATCGCGCTGCTGCTGGCCTTCAACATCTTTCCGCTGCTGTGGACGATCTGGCTCTCGTTCACGAACTTCCGCGCCAACCGTCCGAACGCCGACGTGCTGTGGGTCGGCATCGACAACTACCGGCGCGTGCTCAATGACGAGGCGGTGTGGGAGAACATGCGCGCGACCGCGCATTTCCTCACCTGGTCGATCACGCTGCAGTTGCTGCTTGGCTTCGCCCTTGCGCTGCTGCTGAACCGGCGCTTTCGCAGTCACAGCTTCTGGAGCACGGCGATCCTGCTGCCGATGATGCTGGCGCCGGCCGTGGTCGGCACCTTCTGGAAATACTTCTTCGAGCCGCAGTACGGCATCTTCAACTACATCGTCGGCTTCTTCGGGACCCCCTTCGGCAGGACCGGCAGCTTCACGATGCTCGGCGACACGACGCTTTCACCCTGGGCGATCGTGCTGGTCGACACCTGGATGTGGACGCCCTACGTGATGTTGCTGCTGCTGGCCGGGCTGCGCTCGATCCCGTCCTACCTCTACGAAGCAGCCGAGATCGACCGCGCCAGCGCATGGACCACGTTCTGGCGCATCACGCTGCCGATGGTGCTGCCGTTCATCATCCTCGCGCTGCTGTTCCGCCTGATCGAGAACTTCAAGATGTTCGACCTGGTCGACCAACTCACCAACGGCGGCCCCGGATCGGTGACCGAGTTGGCGTCGATCAAGCTCAAGCGCGAGGCCTTCGAGAAATGGCGCACCGGCTACAGCTCGGCGCTCGCGATCATCATGTTCGTCGCGATCTACGGACTGTCACTGGTGACCGTGCGCTTCCTCGAGCGGGTGAAGCAGAGATGAGCCACCGCCGCGCCCCGGGGGCCACTTGAGAAACGCCGTCCACAGCCCGCTGGAGCCGACGCGGCGCGCGCGCACCTTCGCCGCAACGGTCGTGATCGGCTACGCGCTCGTCTCGCTGATCCCGCTGCTCTGGATCTTCATGACCAGCCTGCGCACGCCGCAGGACGCGATCGCCTACCCACCCAAGGTGCTTGCCGCGCCCTCGCTGGTCGGTTACGTCAACCTGTTCACGACCCGCTCGCGTGTGGCGCCGGCGGAACTGGCGGCGTTGCCACCAGCCACCAGCTGGTACGAAGAGCTCGTGCGCGAGCAGCAGATGATCCTCGCCGGCCCCTCGCGCTTCTCGGACCGCTATCTCAACTCGGTCGTCATCGGCTTCGGCTCGACCTTGCTGGCGGTAAGCCTCGGCACGCTGGCCGCCTACGCGTTCTCGCGCTTTCGCGTGCCGGGCAAGGACGACTGGCTGTTCTTCATCCTGTCGACGCGGATGATGCCGCCGATCGCGGTCGCCATTCCGGTCTTCCTGATGTATCGCGCGCTCGGGCTCTCCGACACCCGGCTCGGGCTGATCCTGCTCTACACGGTGGTGAACCTGTCGCTGGCCGTCTGGCTGCTCAAGGGCTTCATGGACGAGATCCCGCGCGAGTACGAGGAGGCCGCGATGGTCGACGGCTACACCCGCTGGCAGGCCTTCGTGAAGGTCGTGCTGCCGCAGGCCACGACCGGCATCGCGACGACCGCGATCTTCTGCCTGATCTTCGCGTGGAACGAGTACGCCTTCGCCCTGCTGCTGACCAGCGGCGCCGCGCAGACCTCGCCGCCCTTCATCCCGACCATCATCGGCGAGGGTGGGCTCGACTGGCCTGCGATGGCCGCCGGCACCACGCTGTTCGTACTGCCGGTGCTCGTGTTCACCGTGCTGCTGCGCAAGCACCTGCTGCGCGGCATCACCTTCGGAGCGCTGCGCAAATGAAGGCCGCGACACCGGGCACGCGTCGCTGGCTCGTCCGCGAGCGCTGGGAGCCGGTCGCCATCGTGCTGATCGGCGCCGGGCTCGTGATGCTGATGCAGCCCTGGTCGATCGACCTGTACCGCTACTCCTTTGCCGTGCTGCTGGTCGGGGTGGCGGGCTACACGGTGGCGGGCAAGCTGCCGCCGCGGGAATAGGCCATGGCCGAGATCCTGATCGAGCGGTTGCACAAGCGCTTCGGCGACTTCGTCGCCGTGCACGATTCGTCGCTGCGGCTCGAGGATGGCAAGTTCGTCGTGTTGCTCGGCCCCTCGGGCTGCGGCAAGACCACCACCTTGCGCATGCTGGCCGGCCTCGAGTACCCGAGTTCCGGATCGATCACGCTCGACGGCCAGGACGTCACCTACCTGCGTCCACGCGAGCGAGACATCGCGATGGTGTTCCAGCTTTTCGCGCTGTACCCGCACCTGGGCGTGCGCGGAAACCTCGAGTTCCCGCTGCGCAACGAGGGCCTGCCGCGCGCCGAGATCGACTCGCGCGTGCGCGACGTCGGGGCAATTCTTCGCATCGAGCATCTGCTCGCCTCACGCATCGGTTCGCTCTCGGGCGGCGACCGCCAGCGTGTGGCGCTTGGCCGCGCGATCGTGCGCCAGCCCAAGGCCTTCCTGATGGACGAGCCGCTCGGCACGCTCGACGCCGAGTTCCGCGAACTGATGTGCGTCGAGCTGCGCAAGCTGCACGACCGCTTGCGCACGACCACGGTCTTCGTCACGCACGACCAGAACGAGGCGATGGCGCTGGCCGACCAGATCGTCGTGATGCACGAGGGCTGCATCCTGCAGTGCGACGACCCGGCCGGCATCTACCACTTCCCGAACTGCCTGTTCGTGGCCGGCTTCATCGGGCGCCCGCCGATGAATACCTTGCGCGTCGAGGGCGCGGTGCAGCCCGGGGCCGAGAGCGTGCTGCTCGCCGGCAGCGCCGTGCCCGTGCCGCGTGTCGAGGCGACGGCCGCAACCGCCTTGCTCGGCGTGCGGCCCGAGCATGTGCGCCTTGCCAACCCAAGCGGCACCACGCTCGCCGGCGAGGTGGTGCAGGTCGAGTACTTCGGATCGCACTGGATCGCCGAACTGAGCACCGCGGCTGGGTCGCTCAAGGCGATGGTCGACAAGGCACTGCGGCCGCGGCCGGGAGAGCGCGTCGGCATCGAGTTCGAGCGCGCGCGCGTGCTGCTGTTCGACGCCAGTTCCGGGCAGCGCCTGGCCAGCGCGACGACCCGCGCCCACGACGAGGGTCGCCGCCATGGCCAGCGTTGAACTCGAAGGCATCGGCCGCTCCTTCGGCGCCGTGCGAGCAGTCGACGGGCTCGACCTGCGCATCGACGACGGCGAGTTCTTCGTGCTGCTGGGCCCGAGCGGCGCCGGCAAGACCACCACGCTGCGGCTCGTTGCCGGCCTCGAGCGACCCGACCGCGGCCGCGTGCGCATGGACGGCGAGGATGTCACCGCGCTGCTGCCGGCCGCGCGCGATTGCGCCTTCGTGTTCCAGCAGTACTCGCTCTACCCGCACCTCAGCGTGTTCGACAACCTGGCGTT
The DNA here is from genome assembly GCF_004217215.1 of Rivibacter subsaxonicus. GTDB lineage: Bacteria > Pseudomonadota > Gammaproteobacteria > Burkholderiales > Burkholderiaceae_C > Rivibacter > Rivibacter subsaxonicus. Next base: position 352,513 of record NZ_SHKP01000004.1, on the reverse strand, counting down.
CCCGCTGCGCGCGCCGCTGCGCCGCATCGATCCGCAGCAGGTCCGCCGCCGCGTGCAGGAGGTCGCCGAGATGCTGCACATCGAGAGCAAGCTGGAGCGCCGCCCGACCGAGCTCTCCGGTGGCGAGATGCAGCGCGTCGCGATCGGCCGCGCGCTGGTGCGCCGCCCGCGGGTGTTCCTGATGGACGAGCCGCTGTCCTCGCTCGATGCGAAGCTGCGCGAGGAAATGCGCGTCGAGTTGCGCCGGCTGCAGCACGACACCGGCGCGACGGTGATCTACGTGACGCACGACCACGTGGAGGCCACGACCCTGGCCGACCGCATCGGCATCCTCGAGGCCGGCCGCCTGCAGCAGGTCGGCAGCCCGCTCGAGGTCTACACCAACCCGGCCACGCTGGCGGTCGCGCAGCGGCTCGGCTCGCCGTCGATCAACGTGCTGCCGCGCGCCTGGTTCAACGGCCAGGTACCGGCCGCCGCGACGAGCGTCGCGATCCGCCCCGAGGACGTGGCGATCGGTGGCGACGGCGCCGAGTTCCGCATCGTCGAGTGCTCGCTCGTGAAGCACGAGGTCGTCGCCGAACGTGACGGCGTGCAAGTGCATGCGCGAACGCTGCTCGAGCGTCCGCTGCAACCCGGCTCGAGCGCGCGCTTTGCGTTCCCGGCGGCGAGTTGCCTGTACTTCGATACGGCAGGACGACGCCTGCCCGACACGATCGGCCGTGCCCCGGGAGAGACACCATGAAGACGCAAGACATCGTCGACGCGTTGTTCGCGGTGCAAGCGGCGATCCTCGCCAACGAGAGCCAGATCGAATCACTCGACCGCGCGATCGGAGATGGTGATCACTTCATCAACATCCGTCGCGGCCTCGAGGTGCTGGCGGCGATGCGCGACGAGTTGGAGCCCTTGCCGCCGGCGGCGGCGTTCAACCGCATCGGCACGAAGCTGCTGTCGACCATCGGCGGCGCCTCGGGACCGCTGATCTCGAGCCTGTTCCTAGCGATGGGCAAGTCGCTCGCCGCGCAAGACACGCCCGATCGGCGCCAGTTCGCCGCTGCGTTCATGGCCGGCGTCGAGGCCATCAAGGTGCGCGGCAAGGCCGATCTCGGCGAGAAGACCATGCTCGACGTGCTGATTCCTGCGGCCCGGCAGCTGGTGCAGTTTGCCGAGCAGGAGTTGCCGCTCGCCGAGGCCTGCGCCCTGCTCAGCGCCGAGGCCGAACACAATATGCTCGCAACGCGCGACATGATCGCGAGCAAGGGTCGCGCCTCGTTTCTCGGCGAGCGGGCGCTCGGCCACGTGGATCCCGGGTCCAAGACCTGCGAGGTCGCGATCACCGCCGTCTGCCAATCGTTGCTCAGGAGCCCGTCATGAAGAAATTCGTCAACGACGTCGACGCGATGCTGCGCGAATCGCTGACCGGCCTGGTCGAGGCGCATCCGGAGCTGTTGCGGGTCGAGTTCGAACCGACCTTCGTCGCGCGCAGGCAGGTCCGAGCCGGCAAGGTGGCACTGATCTCCGGTGGCGGCTCGGGACACGAACCGCTGCATGCCGGCTTCGTCGGCCGCGGCATGCTCGATGCAGCGTGCCCGGGCCAGGTGTTCACCTCGCCGACGCCCGACCAGATGCTGGCCGCGGCCGAGGCGGTCGAGTCCGGCGCCGGGGTGCTCTTCATCGTCAAGAACTACGCCGGCGACACGATGAACTTCCAGATGGCCAGCGAGATGCTGCCGGGTGACAACGCCACCGTGCTTGTGAATGACGACGTTGCGGTCGAGAACTCGACCCACACCACAGGCCGGCGCGGCGTTGCCGGCACCCTGATGGTCGAGAAGATGGTCGGCGCCGCCGCCGAGGCCGGCGCCACGCTGGCCGAATGCAAGGCGCTCGGCGACCGGGTCAATGCCGCGACTGCCTCGATGGGCGTCGCCTTCACCAGCTGCACGGTGCCGGCCGCCGGCCGCCCGACCTTCGATATCGGGCCCGACGAGATCGAGGTCGGCGTCGGCATCCACGGCGAACCGGGGCGCCGGCGCGCCGCCCACATGCCGGCCGATGCGATCGTCGCGACCCTGCTCGAAGCCATCCTCGGCGATCTGCGGCCCGAGCGCGGCCGCCGCCTGCTGCTGCACGTCAACGGCTTCGGCGGCACGCCACTCATGGAGCTCTACCTGCTGCATCACGTCGCGTCGCGGCAGTTGCGGCAGCACGGGCTGGAGCCGGTGCGCTCGCTGGTCGGCAACTACACGACCTCGCTCGAGATGGCCGGCGCTTCGCTCACCGTGACCCTGCTCGACGACGAGTTCGCGTCGCTGTGGGACGCGCCCGTGCAGACGGCGGCGCTGCGCTGGTGACCAGCTAGCTAGAGCCCAGCAAGGCCTCGAGGATCTGCAGCGTGTCGGCCTCGTGCAGAGGCTTGTCGTTGCGGATGCGCAGCATGCGCGGGAAGCGAACCGCGATGCCGCTCTTGTGGCGCGCGCTGCGGTTGATGCCCTCGAACCCGAGCTCGAACACGAGGCTCGGCCGCAGGCTGCGCACCGGGCCGAACTTCTCGATCGTGCTGGCGCGGATGATCTTGTCGACCGCCTTGAACTCCTCGTCCGAGAGGCCCGAGTAGGCCTTGGCGAAGTTGACCAGTTGCAGCGGCTGCGGCTCGGCGGTACTTGGCTCGGGCGGCGGCCGGCGCATGGCGATCGCCTCGACCGCGGCCTGCGCCTCTGCGGCGTCGCGCGGCGCCCGGTTCCAGACCGCGAAGCTGTAGTCGGTGTAGACGCTGGCGCGGCGGCCATGGCCGGCCTGGGCGTAGACCAGCACCGCGTCGACGCTCATCGGCTCGATCTTCCACTTCCACCAGGTGCCGTCGGCCTTGGTGCGGCCACTGCCGTAGGCCGACGCCAGGTGCTTGAGCATCAGGCCCTCGACGCCGCGGGCGCGGCTTTGCTCGCGCTGGGCCGCCAGTTCGGCCCAACCGTCGCCCTCGACCCGCGGCGAGAGGCCGAAGCCGGTGCCGGCCAGCGCCTGCTCGAGCAGCGCGCGGCGCTCGCGTTGCGCGCGGGTGCGCAGGTCCTCGCCGCCCCACTCGAGCAGGTCGTAGGCGACGCAATGCACCGGCGCGTCGGCCAGCAACTTCTTCGACAAGGTCTTGCGGTTGAGTCGCTGCTGCAGCAACGCAAACGCTGCCGGCGCACCATCGCGCCAGGCCAGCAACTCGCCGTCTAGCACCGTGCCCTCGGGCAGTGCCTGCGCCAGCGCGCTCACCTCCGGGAAGCGCTCGGTCACGAGCTCTTCGCCGCGCGACCAGATCCACACCTGGCCGACGCGTCTGACGATCTGGGCCCGGATGCCGTCGTACTTCCACTCCGCGAGCCAGTCGGTTGGCGGGCCGAGCCGTGACTCGAATTCATCGAGCGGCAACTGCAGCGCGTGCGCGAGGAAGAAGGGATAGGGCTGCCCGGCGTCGGCCGGCGCCTCGTCGCCTGCAGCGATCAGCGCCCCAAAGCGCGCTGCCGTTGGCGTCGCCTTGGCATCGGTGTAGCCCATCATGCGTTGCGCCACGCGCTTGGCGTCGAGCCCCGCATGCTCGGCCAGCGCGCGCTGCACGAGCAGCTTGCTGACGCCGACCCGAAAGCCGCCGCCGATCAGCTTGACGAGCAGGAAGCGGCCGGCGGTGTCGAGCTCGTCGAAGGCCTCGTTCAGCGCCGCGGCCTGCGCCGCCGGATCGAGCCCGCGCCAGGTCAACAGCCGCTGTTCGACCCACTGCGCCAGACCGGCATCGCCGAGGCGCGTCGGCGGCGGCAACACCAGCGCGATGGTCTCGGCCAGGTCACCGACCGCCTGGTAGCTCTCCTCGAACAGCCAGTCGTCGATGCCGGCACGCGCCAGCGCAATCTGGCGCAGCAGCGCGGTCGGCAGCACCTGGCGCGGCTTGCCGCCGGCGAGGAAGTACACCGCCCAGGCGGCGTCTTCGGGCGGCGCCTCGGCGAAGTAGCGCACCAGCGCGTCGACCTTGGCGGTGGTCGAGGTCTGTGCGTCGAGTTCGGCGTAGAGAAGGGCGAAGCGCCGCATGGGAGCGCTCAGTCGTGGGACGCTACGGCCGCGGTCGCGTCAGCCGCCACATCGAGCGCCTCGTCCCCGTACTCGGTGCTGAACGCCCCCGCCTCCAAGCCTTGCTCCTGCAGCCACCTCACCATCACCGCCTCGTAGCCATGCGTCACGATCACGCGGCTGGCGCCGGTGGCCTTGATGGCGTTCTGCAGCCCCGGCCAGTCGGCGTGATCGCTGAGCACGAAGCCGCGGTCGACACCCTGGCGGCGGCGTGCGCCGCGCAGTTGCATCCAGCCGCTGGCGAAGGCGTCGCTGGCGTCGGCAAAGCGTCTGGTCCAGGCGCTGCCCAGCACGCTCGGCGGTGCGATGACGAGCGCGTTACGGAGCTCGGCCTTGTCGCTCGTCTCGCTGACCAGCCGTGTCGCTGGTAGCGCGACGCCGGCCTCGCGGTAGGCGCGATTGAGCGGCTCGACCGCGCCGTGCACGAAGATCGGTCCGATCGAGGCGTCGACGCCGGCCAGGATGCGCTGCGCCTTGCCGAAGCTGTAGCCGAGCAAGAGGCTGGGCCGGCCGGCGGCGGCGTTGGCGCGCCACCAAGCGTCGATCTCGGCATAGACCTCGCGCTGCGGGCGCCAGCGGTAGATCGGCAGGCCGAAGGTCGACTCGGTGATGAAGCAGTCGCAGCGCACCGGCTCGAAGGGCGCGCAGCTGAGGTTGTCGTCGCCGGCGCCACTGACGAAATAGTCGCCCGAGGCGACCCAGACTTCCCCGCGATATTCGATGCGCACCTGCGCCGAGCCGAGCACATGGCCGGCAGGATGCAGGCTGAGCCTGGCGCCGCCGTGATCGATGCCTTCGCCGTAGGCCAGCGCCTGCAGGCTGATGTCGCCCAGCCGTGCGCGCAGCACGCCGGCCCCCGGCGCCGCGGCCAGGTAGTGCGCGTGCCCGGCGCGCGCGTGGTCGGCGTGGGCGTGAGTGATGACGGCGCGTGCTACCGGGCGCCAGGGGTCGATGTAGAAGTCGCCGGGCGGGCAGTACAGACCCTCCGGTCGCTCGACGATCAACTCGCCCATGCGCGGTCAGGACGGCGCCGGGCCGCCCCAAGCCGGACTGCGCCCCCTCGGGGGGCAGCGTAGCGGCATCGCCGCAAGCGTGGGGGCACCATGTCAGACGGTGCGGATGTCGGCCACCACCTCGGCGCCGAAGGTCGCGCTCTCCATCCACTCGACGATGCGGGCCGCGGTGTCGGCCGGCGTACTGAGCTGGCCGCCGCGGTGCATCTGCACGAACATGTCGTGCTCCGGAAAGCCCTCGGCGCCGGCACCGCGCAGCTGGACCTGCATGTCGGTGTCGATCACGCCGGGCGCGAGCGAGACGATGCGCGCGCCGTTGGGCTGCAGCGCCTCGTCGAGCGCCTGCGCGCGGCTCAGGTGGTCGAGCCCGGCCTTGACGGCGCAGTAGGAGGCGCTGCCCGCCATCGCGCGCCGGCCGAGGCCGGAGGAGATGTTGAGCACCCGCTTGCTCGCGGGCCAGTCACGCGTGGCGCGCAGGAAGGCCGCGCTCAGCAGCGCCGGCGCTTCCAGTCCGACCCGCAGCGCGGCCGAGAGCTGCAGCGCCTCGCTGCGGTCGAGCGGCCCCGGCGCCAGCAGCAGCGCGGCATTGTTGACGAGCGTGGCGCTGGCAAAGCGTTGCGGATCGATCGCCCGCAACCAGGCTTCGAGCCGTGCCGCGACCGGCACCGGGTCGGCCAGGTCGGCCGGCCATTGCTCGCAGACCACGCCGGCGGCACGTGCCGCCTCGGCCAGCGTCGGGTCGGTGCCGCGCGACAGGCACAGCAGTTCGTGCCCGGGCCGCAGCAGTCGTTGCGCGAGCGCGCGTCCGAGGCCGCGCGAGGCGCCGGTGAGCAGGTAGAGGTGTTGGTTCATGGCATCGGGAAGGGTGGTAGCGGACAGCATACTAAGCAGGCCCGCGTTCGCCGCCGCCGTTGGTGGTGATGCCCGATGAACCACCGGAGCCCGCCCGCATGAGCACCGAGACCAACCGCTTCGCCGCCCCGCTGACGCCGGGCCAGATCCTGTTCAGCTTCCAGGGCCGCATACCGCGCAAGACCTACTGGATCTGGGGCGTGGGGGCACTGCTGCTGGTCGCGATCTTCTTCTTCATCCTGCTCGGCATCCTCGGCGTCAAGGACCAGACCACGACCTACCTGGTCAACGCGCTGCTGCTGTGGCCGTCGCTGGCGATCACCGTCAAGCGCTGGCACGACCGCGACAAGTCGGCGTGGTGGCTGCTGATCGTGCTGGTGCCGATCATCGGCGCACTGTGGGCGTTCATCGAGTGCGGCTTCCTGCGCGGCACGACCGGGCCGAACCGTTTCGGCGAGGACCTGACCGGCAAGGTCTGAGGACGGGGTCTCATGCCCGTCGCAGAGCTCCGGTCCTGCGGGCCGTCCAGGCCCGCGCAGGCGGGCCTGGAGCCGCGGCCCTCAGTACTTGCCCGTGAAACCCGCCAACCGCAGGTAGGCCCGCGCGATCCACGCCACGCAGACCCGGCGCGCGCGGCCCAGCAGCGTGGGCTCGCGGCGCGTGACGGGGCAGACCTCGACCGAATCGGCAAAGTCGCGCTCGAGCGCGGCCGCCAGCGTGGCAGCGAAGCCGTGGTCGCTGACGACGATGTTCGCCTCGAGGTTGAGCAGCATCGACAGCGGATCGATGTTGGAGCTGCCGATCGTGGCCCAGTCGCGATCGACCAGCGCGACCTTGGCATGCAGGAAGGCCGGCTGGTACTCGAAGATGCGCACGCCGCGCGCCAGCAAGCCCTCGTAGAGCGCGCGCGCGGCCATCGCGGCGATGCGGTAGTCGGCGTTGCCCTGCAGCAGCAGCCGCACGTCGACGCCACGGCGGGCGGCCTGGCCCAGCGCCTGGCGAAAGCGCCGGCCCGGATAGAAGTACGGGCTGACGATGACGGCGCGCTCGCGCGCCCGCTGCAGCGCCTCGATGTAGGCGCGTTCGATGGTGCGCCGCTGGCGCAGGTTGTCGCGCACGACGAAGGCCGCGCGCACCGCCGGCAGCGCCTCGAGCGCCTCCTTCGGCACCTGCCCCGGCGCGACCACCCGCAGGGTGCGCAGCAGGCGGCGCGCCGCCATCATCGGCCGCGGGTCGCGCGCGATGTCGCGCACCTCGTCGCGCCAGTCGCTGCCGAAGCGGGCCCGCGTCCACATCGCGCGCACCGTCTGCTCGATCGGCCCGACGACGGCGCCGCGCAGGCGCACGGCGTAGTCGAGCCGCGGCACTTCGGCCCAGCCGTGGTGAAGATCGAAGCGGTCGTCGATCAGGTTGATGCCGCCGACGAAGGCGACCCTGGCGTCGACCACGCACAGCTTCTGGTGCAGGCGCCGCAGCTGGTTGGGCTGCAGCCAGCTGCGCCAGCTGGTCAGCGGCCGGAACACGGCAAAGCCGGCGCCGGCCTCGCCGAGCAGGCGCTGCAGCGCCGCCTGCGAGTGCTCGGAGCCGAAGCCGTCGACCACGACCCGCACGCTGACGCCGCGCTGCGCGGCCGCCGCCAGCGCCTGCGCCAGCGCCGACGCGGCCGGATCCTCGCTGAAGATGTAGGTTGCGACCCAGACCTCGGTCCTGGCCGCGGCGATCGCCTCGTGCATCGATGCGAAGAGCGCGTCGCCGCCACGCAGCAGCACGACCTCGTTGCCGCCGCTGTAGACCGGGCGCGAACTCAGGTACCAGTCGGCGCGCTCCTCGGCCGGCGGCCGCTCGTCGATCGTGGCCGTGCGCGGGCGCGAGGCGGCGCCGCCCTGGTGGTTCGGGCTCACAGCGGCTCGAACTCGACGACCAGCGGCAGGTGGTCGGACATGCGCGCCCACATGCTGCCGCGCGGCACCGCGGTCGAGACGCAGGCCAGGCCGCGCGTGTAGACGCGGTCGAGCGCGAACACCGGCGCCAGCGAGGGAAAGGTGCGCGCCGGCACGGCCCCGGGCGCCACCGCGCGCTCGAGGCCGATCTCGCGCATCAGCGGATCGAGCTTCTCGCCCCAGTCGTTGAAGTCGCCGGCCACCATCAGCGGCGTGCCGGCCGGCACATGGCGGTGGATGAAGGCTGCAAGCCGCTCGACCTGGCGCACGCGGCTGGCGTGGACCAGGCCGAAGTGCGCCACCACCGCATGCACCACGCCCCAGGCGTAGTGCACTGGCACGTGGAGCAGGCCGCGCTGCTCGAAGGGATGGTCCGAGACATCGGCATGACCGACGTCGCCGATCGGCCAGCGCGTGAGCAGCGCGTTGCCATGCTCGCCGCCGCGCGTGATGGCGTTTGTGCGGTAGGCCGCGACATAGCCCTCGGGCGCGAGGAAATCGGCCTGCGGCGAGTCGGGCCAGCCCTGGTGCGTACGCTGGAAGCGCCGCGCCTCGCCGCGATGGAAGCGGCGCACCTCCTGCAGGCAGACGACGTCGGCATCGAGTGCCTCGATGCCAAGGCCGAGGTTGTGGATCTCGAGCCGCTTGCCCGGACCCATGCCGCGCACGCCCTTGTGGATGTTGTAGGTCGCCACCCGCAGCCGCTCGTCGTTGCGCGGCGTCGGCGGCAGCAGCGTGGAGTGCAGCGGGTTCATGCCGTGTCCGCGGCAAAGCGCGGCAACTGCAGCACCGCCTCGGCGTTGCTCGGCGAGAAGCAGCGGTCGGCCGCCTCGCGCCACGGCAGCCAGGCGAAGGCCGTGTGCTCGCGCGGCGCCAGCCGCACCGCGATGCCGGCCGGCACTTGCAAGCCGAACACATGCTCGGTGTTGTGCGTCACGCCCTCGGCGTAGCGGTGGCGCCAGCGCGGGTAGATCTCGTAGACGTTGGCCAGGCCCCAGTCGCTCAGGTTCGCGAGTGGCACCGCGGCCGAGCCGATCTCGATGCCGGTTTCCTCGGCCACCTCGCGGATGCAGGTCAGATGCAGCGGCTCGTCGACCGCATCCTTGGAGCCGGTGACGCTCTGCCAGTAGCCGGGCGCATCGGCGCGCTCGATCAGCAGCACCTCGAGCGACGGGGTGTGGATCACCACCAGCACCGACTCCGGGATCTTGGGCGAACGTGGGGCGTTCATCGCCTCACAGCCCGCTGATGACCGCGTCGAGCGCGTCGAGCAGCGACGGCGCCTGGTCGCGCAGCGAGCGCAGCGGCTCCGTCAACAGCCGAGCCGGCAACGGCGCGCACAGGTGCGAGGCCAGATGCAACGTCTCGCCATCGACGCTGACCGTCAGCGCGAGACGGCGCGGCAGCGTGTCGGGAACGCGCTTCAGTCGCGACAGCGGCATCACCAGTCGTGTCGAGTAGTGATCCAGGTGGTCGCTCTGCAGCACGACCACGTAGGGAAAGGCCTGCCGCTGCGCGGCCGACGGATTGGCGTACAGGTCGAACTGCGCCATCCCGCCTCACCAGGGGCGAAACTCTTCGCCGAACACGCCGACCTCGGCAACGAGGCGGTTCTGCTCGTCGACCCAGTCCTTGTAGCGCTCGTAGAAGCGGCGGCCCGGGTCGCCGCCCTGGGGCGCGGCCTCGGCCGCCATCAGCTTCTGGTAGCGCTCGTACGAGATGACCACACTGTGCTTGCGGCCGGCCTTCTCGATGAAGACCGGCTCGCGCTGGGCATGTTCGAGCACCTGTCCCAGTCGGTTCTTGGCCTCGGTGGCACTGACTTCCATGGCGAGCTCCGGCTGTCGATTAGCCATTCTAGCCAACGCAACCTCGGCGATTCCCCAAAGCGAACGGGGCGCCCGCAGGCGCCCCGTCGTACCGGCCGGCGAGAAGCCGCCTCAGCCCTGCGCCGCCACCGCGTTGCGCAGGCGGATGTGCAACTCGCGCAGTTGCTTCTCGTCGACCGCGCTCGGCGCGCCGGTCAGCAGGCATTGCGCGCGCTGGGTCTTGGGGAAGGCAATCACGTCGCGGATGCTCTCGGCCTTGGCCATCATCGTGACGATGCGGTCGAGGCCGAAGGCCAGGCCACCGTGCGGCGGCGCGCCGTACTGCAGCGCGTCGAGCAGGAAGCCGAACTTCTGGCGCGCCTCCTCGGGCCCGATCTTGAGCGCCGAGAACACCTTGCTCTGCACCTCGGCGCGATGGATCCGCACCGAGCCGCCGCCGAGTTCCCAGCCGTTGAGCACCATGTCGTAGGCCTTGGCGACGCAGGCACCGGGGTCGGTGTCCATCAGGTCCTCGTGGCCGTCCTTGGGCGCGGTGAAGGGATGATGCACCGCGACCCAGCGATCGCCCTCCTCGTCGTGCTCGAACATCGGGAAGTCGACCACCCACAGCGGCGCCCAGCGGTCCTCGAAGAGCCCGGCCTTCTTGCCGAACTCGCTGTGGCCGATCTTCACGCGCAACGCGCCGATGCCGTCGTTGACGACCTTGGCCTTGTCGGCACCGAAGAACAGCAGGTCGCCGTTCTTCGCGCCGGTGCGCTCGAGGATCTTCGCGATCGCGGCGTCGTGAAGGTTCTTGACGATCGGGCTCTGCAGCCCCTCGCGGCCCTTGGCCACGTCATTCACCTTGATCCAGGCCAGGCCCTTGGCGCCGTAGATCTTGACGAACTCGGTGTAGCCGTCGATCTCGCCGCGGCTCATCTCGGCGCCGCCCGGCACGCGCAGCGCGACCACGCGACCGCCCTTAGTCGTGGCGGGCGTGCTGAAGACCTTGAAGTCGACGTCGGCCATCACGTCGGTCAGCTCGGTGAATTCGAGGCTGACGCGCAGGTCCGGCTTGTCGGAGCCGAAGCGGTGCATCGCATCCGCGTAGCTCATCACCGGGTAGTCGCCGAGCTCGACGTCGAGCGCCTTCCTGAAGACGTGGCGGATCATGCCCTCGAACATCGAGCGGATCTCCTCTTCGCCGAGGAAGCTGGTCTCGATGTCGATCTGGGTGAACTCGGGCTGGCGGTCGGCGCGCAGGTCCTCGTCGCGGAAGCACTTGGTGATCTGGTAGTAGCGGTCGAAGCCGGCCACCATCAGCAACTGCTTGAACAGCTGCGGGCTCTGCGGCAGCGCGAAGAACATGCCGTCGTTGACGCGGCTCGGCACCAGGTAGTCGCGCGCGCCCTCGGGCGTGCTCTTGGTGAGCATCGGCGTCTCGATGTCGATGAAGCCGCGCTCGTCGAGGTACTTGCGCGCCTCCATCGCGACGCGGTAGCGCAGCATCAGGTTCTTCTGCATCTGCGGCCGGCGCAGGTCGAGCACGCGGTGCGTGAGGCGCGTCGTCTCCGAGAGGTTCTCGTCGTCGAGCGGGAACGGCGGCGTGACGCTGGCGTTGAGCACCTCGAGTTCGTGGCACAGCACCTCGACCTTGCCGCTGACCAGGTTGGCGTTCTCGGTGCCGGCCGGGCGCGCACGCACCTTGCCGACCACCTTGAGGCAGAACTCGTTGCGCACGCCCTCGGCCGTGGCGAACATCGCCGCACGGTCGGGGTCGCAGACGATCTGGACCAGGCCCTCGCGGTCGCGCAGGTCGATGAAGATCACGCCGCCGTGGTCGCGGCGACGGTGGGCCCAGCCCATGAGGGTGACGGTCTGGTCCATCAGCGCTTCGCTGACGAGACCGGCATAGCTGCTACGCATTTCTTGACTCCGGAATCTTCTGGCTTCGGTGGCCGCCGGCATCGAGCCTGGCGGCCTGGGATCGATCAGGCTTTGTGCGGGCTGTCTCGCAAGCCCTCAGGGCCGAACGCACGCCATGCGTTCAGCCCCGGTGATTTCGCCCCTCGTCGGCGGCGGCAGCCACCGCGAGTGCCGGCTGCCCCGGCGAGGCGCCGTTGCCCGGCGCCACCACGCCCATCGAGATGATGTACTTGAGTGCCTCGTCGACGCTCATCGCCAGCGGCCGCACGTCGGCGCGCGGCAGCATCAGGAAGAAGCCCGAGGTCGGGTTCGGCGTGGTCGGCACGTAGACGCTGATGTGGGTCTGCGGGTCCAGGTGCCGGGCCACCTCGCCGCCCGGGCGGCCGGTGACGAAGGCAATGGTCCAGGCGCCCTCGCGCGGGTACTGCACCAGCACCGCCTCGCGAAAAGCCTGGCCGCTGCTCGAGAACAGCGTGTCCGAGACCTGCTTGACCGAGCTGTAGATCGACTTGACGATCGGGATCTGGGCCAGCAGCTTGTCCCACTGGCGCAGCCACCAGGCACCGATGAAGTTGGTGACGAACATGCCGGTCAGCAGCAGCAGCAGCGCCACGACCAGCACGCCGAATCCCGGCACTCGCATCAGCGCGGCAATGACCGCCACCGCGGCGTCGGGCAGCATGGCTTGCGCCACGCCGGCCAGCGCGCGGAAGACGCCGTCGAGCAGTCCCACCACCCACAGCAGCACCCAGATGGTGATCGCCAGTGGCAGCCAGACCAGCAGACCGGCGATGAGGTATTTTTTCAAGCGGGGCTTTCTTGTTGGACGCCGTGAACGGCGCTATCAGGCGGAATCGGTGCCGGTCGACCCCGATGCAGTGGCTGCCGGGGTCGGTTCGGCTTTGGCCGGCGCCGCCGCAGGCGCCGCATCGGTGCCGGCGCCCTCGGCGGCCGGCTTGGCTGGCGTGCTGCTGCCGTTGCCGTTGCGGAAATCGGTGACGTACCAGCCCGAGCCCTTGAGCTGGAAGCCGGCAGCCGTGACCTGCTTGCGGAACGTGGCCGCACCACAGGCCGGGCAGTCGCTGAGGACAGGATCGGAGAGGCGCTGCAGCACGTCCCGCGCATGACCGCAGGAGTCGCAGCGGTAGGCGTAGATCGGCATGAAGGCCCCGCTGGAAAACCCGTGATTATAGAAAGCACGCCGGCGCAGGCCGGGGTCGCCCTGGCGCGCGGCCGGCGCCGGGCCTGTCCGACCCGCGCGAATCAGGCGCCGCCGCTGCCCTGCACGCCGAGCAGCCGGTGGTGGCTGCCATGCTTGTTCTTCAGCGCCTGCGGCCCGAGCGAGCCGATCACCATGCCGATGGCCGCCATCAGGAAGCCGGCCAGTTGGGCCGGGAAGGCCTCGCCCGCCGGGGTGAGCTGGAACAGGATCCAGCTGACGATGCCGAGCACGATCGAGAAGATCGCGCCCTGGGTGGTCGCCCGCGGCCAGAACAGCCCGGCCACCAGCGGCACGAAGGCGCCGACCAGCGTGACCTGGTAGGCGCCGGAGACCATGTCGTAGATCGGCGTGCCCTGCAGCGCAATGGCGTAGGCCAGCACGCAGAGCGAGAAGATCAGCACCGCGATGCGCATGGTCTTGAGCTCGCGGCGGTCGCCGGAGGCGCCGGCTAGGCGCGGCACGAACTGGCGCCAGATGTTCTCGACGAAGGTCACCGAGGGCGCCAGCAACGTGGCCGAGGCCGTGCTCTTGAGCGCCGACAGCAGCGCCCCGAAGAACATCACCTGCAGCCAGAACGGCATCTGCGTCATCACCAGCGTCGGCAGCACCTTCTGCGGATCTTCCTTGACCAGTTGCGAGGCCTGCTCGGGGATGATGATCAGCGCGCTGACGACCAGGAACATCGGCACGAAGGCGAACAGGATGTAGGCGATGCCGCCGATCACCGGACCCTTGGTCGCGGCGCCGACGTTGTTGGCCGACATGACGCGCTGGAACACGTCCTGCTGCGGGATCGAGCCGAACATCATCGTGATCGCGGCGGCGATGAAGAACAGGATCTGCTGGAACGTCGGCTCGGGCCAGAAGCGGAAGAGGTCCTGGCTGACGGCCAGGCCGACCACCTTGTCGGCACCGCCGGCCATGCCGGCGGCAAAGACCGCACAGGCCGACAGGCCGAGCACCAGGATGATCATCTGCACGAAATCGGTGACCGCCACCGACCACATGCCGCCGAACAGCGTGTAGGCCAGGATCGAGACGGTGCCGATCACCATACCGAGCGGGATGCTGATCGCGCCGTCGGAGAGCAGGTTGAACACCAGGCCGAGCGCCGTGACCTGGGCCGAGACCCAGCCCAGGTAGCTCAGGATGATGATCAGCGAGCAGATCACCTCGACCGCGCGGCCGTAGCGCTCGCGGTAGAAGTCGCTGATCGTCAGCAATGTCATCTTGTAGAGCTTGGCGGCGAAGAACAGGCCGACCAGGATCAGGCACATGCCGGCGCCGAAGGGGTCCTCGACCACTGCGTTGAGGCCGCCCTCGACGAACTTGGCCGGGATGCCGAGCACGACCTCGGAGCCGAACCAGGTCGCGAAGGTCGTCGTGACGATCATGAACAGCGGCAGGTTGCGGCCGGCGATCGCGAAGTCGGCCGAGGTCTTGACGCGCTTGGCGGCCCACAGGCCGATGGCGATGGTGCCGAGCAGATAGAGGATGACCAGGGTCAGCAGCATGGGACGGGCTCCGGCAAGGCGAGCGCTCGAGGATTCGGAATCCGGGCCCGGCCGGTGTTGACGAGACGGCCGCGCCCGGAGGCTTTTGTTGGGCCCGAATTATCAGGGGATCGGTTCGGCGCGAGCGTGATGCATTGCCCGCCGCGGGCCAGCTCTAGTGCATTGGCCAGCGCAGCCAGAACTGGGCCGCGACCGCGCCCAGGATGAAGCCGAGCGCACCATGGAACAGCGCGCGCAGCAGCCGGTTGCTGCGCCCCTGCTCGGCCAGCAGGGCCTCGAGCACCTGCGTCGCGTTGCGGCTGGCCGGGTCGGCGCCGCCGGCGGTGCGCTCTAGGGCGTCGTGGATCAGGCGCGGCAGTTCGGGCAGCAGCTTGGCGTAGCGCGGCGCCTCGTCGCGCAACCGCTCGGCCAGCGCGCGCCAGCCGATCTGCTCGCTCATCCAGCGCTCGAGGAAGGGCTTGGCGGTGCTCCAGAGGTCGAGCTCGGGGTCGAGCTGGCGCCCGAGCCCCTCGACGTTGAGCAGCGTCTTCTGCAGCAGCACCAGCTGCGGCTGGATCTCGACGTTGAAGCGGCGCGAGGTCTGGAACAGGCGCAGCAGCACCTGGCCGAGCGAGATCTCCTTGAGCGGGCGGTCGAAGAAGGGCTCGCAGACCGCGCGGATCGCACCCTCGAGCGCGTCGACCCGGGTGCCGGCCGGCACCCAGCCCGACTCGACGTGCAACTCGGCCACGCGCTTGTAGTCGCGGCGGAAGAAGGCGATGAAGTTCTGCGCCAGGTAGTCCTTGTCGGTCTGGCTCAGGGTGCCGACGATGCCGAAGTCGAGCGCGATGTAGCGGCCGAAGGTCGCGGGATCGAGGCTGATCTGGATGTTGCCGGGGTGCATGTCGGCGTGAAAGAAGCCGTCGCGGAACACCTGCGTGAAGAAGATCGTCACGCCGTCGCGGGCCAGCTTCGGGATGTCGACCCCGGCCTCGCGCAGGCGCTCGATCTGGCTGATCGGCACGCCCGTCATGCGCTCCATCACGATCACGCCGGGGGTGCAGTAGTCCCACACCATCTCCGGAATCATCACCAGCTGCAGTCCGGCCATGTTGCGCCGCAGCTGCGTGGCGTTGGCGGCCTCGCGCACCAGGTCGAGCTCGTCGTGCAGGTAGTTGTCGAACTCGGCCACCACCTCGCGCGGCTTGAGGCGCCGGCCGTCGGCGCTGAGTCGCTCGACCCAGACCGCGGCCTTGCGCAACAGCGCCAGGTCGTCGTCGATCACGCGCAGCATGCCCGGCCGCAGCACCTTGACTGCGACCTCGCGACCATCGAGCAACTGCGCGAAGTGCACCTGCGCGATCGAGGCACTGGCCACCGGCTCGCGCTCGAAGTGCGCGAACACCGCGTCGAGCGGCTTGCCGAAGGCGCGCTCGATGAACTCGATCGCCTGCTCGGCCGGGAACGGCGGCACGTCGTCCTGCAGCCGCGCCAGTTCGTCGGCGATGTCGGTCGGCAGCAGGTCGCGCCGGGTCGACAGCACCTGGCCGAACTTGACGAAGATCGGCCCGAGTTTCTCGAGCGCTTCGCGCAGCCGTTGTCCGCGAGGCGCATCGAGATTGCGACCAAATGAAACAATTCGCCTGAGCGCCTGCAGCCAGCGATGCTCGAAACTGGAGAGCAGAAGCTCATCCAGCCCGAAGCGCAGGAACGTGAAAGCGATGAAGAACAGCCGCGCCAGGTTCCTCATCGGGGCGCCGCTCCGGCCGCAGCGCCCGCTGCGGGCGCGGTGCCCGAGCCATGCGGAGCCGGGCGCGCCAGCATGGAGCGCAGGGCGCGCGCGATGCCGCGACCGACGCTGCCGATCTGGTGCGCAGCGGCCGGACCGAGCACGCGCTCGAGGTCGGCTTCGGCGTCCCAACGCAGGTTCTCGACCAGCCAGGCTGCGTCGGTGGCCAACGCCGCATCGCCCTCGATCGCCACCTCTGGCGTGCGCCCCGCAAGCATGCGCTGCACCAGGTCCAGCGGCGAGGCCAGCGACACGCGCAGTACCAGCGCCGGCTCGCCCGCCTCGTGCGGCTGGATGGCCTCGAGCCAGCCGACAGGGGTGATGCGCCAGCGCGCCGGCGGCAATGGCGGCAGCGGCGCCGGCGCACCCTGAGGACAGACCTCGACCACCTTGCCGGCATGCGCCGCGAGACGCCGCCCCGCTGCCGGCTCGGAGGCCAGCACATGGTTCAGGGCCAGCGTGACGCGCTCATGCAGCGCAGGCAGCAGGGCTGCAGTCCACTCTTGAAACATGTTGCAGATTGTAGGAGTCCTCGACGCACACCCTCCCATGTTGGGGGCCGGTCCAGGCACGTGCTTTGCGACAATGAAGTCGTCGAGGGGAGCGTCACGCAGACCAGCCCGGTCGCACGACGCACAGAGCCACAAATCGCGGCGGGGCCCGCTCGGGTCCGGCGCCGACCGCAATGTTCGAACACCGGGAATACAAGCGGACGTTCTACAGCGCACCCCAGTCGGTGCGCTCACTGGTGGCCGCCTTCATCGAGCCGGGGATCATCGCGGCGACGCTGCTGCTCGTGACGCAGGCGCTCGATCCGCCGGTTGGCAGGACCGAACTGGTGCTGTGCCTGCTGGCCTTCGCGCTCACCTTCCCCGGCCGCAATCGCTTCTCGGACGCTCCGCTGGCGGCCGGTGTCGACATCCTGCTGTCGTGGATCTCGCTGCTGGCGATCCTGGTGCTGTGTGGCTACGCCACGCGCAGCCTGCACCTGTTCGACACCGAGGTGATCCTGCAGTGGGCGCTGCTCACGCCGCTGCTGTTGTGGCTGGCCGTGATGCTGGGCCGCACGATCATCCGGGCCCAGGCGCGCAGCCCCTACCGCCGGCGCACGGCGGTGGTGGTCGGCGGCGGGTCGCTCGGCGTGAAGGTCGCACGCGCGCTGGAGGCGCAGCGCGACGAAGGCATCGACTTCATCGGCTACTTCGACGACCGCACCGATGACCGGCTCGACGAGGCCGCGCATCCGCACCGACTGGGCGGCCTCGGCGACGTCGGTGCCTACGTCGGCTCGCACTCGGTGCGCGAGGTCTATGTCACCTTGCCGCTAGGCTCGCAGCCGCGTATCCAGGCGCTGCTGCAATCACTGCAGGACACCACCGCCTCGCTGTTTTTCGTGCCCGACGTGTTCGGCATCAGCATCATCCAGGGCCGGCTGCAGGACATGGCCGGGGTGCCGGTGGTCGGCATCTGCGAGACGCCGTTCACGGGCACCAACGAGCTGGTGAAGCGGATGTCGGACTTCGTGCTGTCATGCTTGATCCTCGTGCTCATCACGCCGGTGCTGATCGCGGTGGCGATCGGCGTCAAGCTCAGCTCGCCGGGGCCGGTGATCTTCAAGCAGCGCCGCTACGGCCTCGATGGCGAAGAGATCATCGTCTACAAGTTCCGCTCGATGACGGTGACCGAGGACGGCGCCACCCAGTACACCCAGGTCACCAAGCAGGATGCGCGGGTCACGCCCTTCGGCGCGTTCATCCGCCGCACCTCGCTCGACGAGTTGCCGCAGTTCATCAACGTGCTGCAGGGGCGGATGAGCATCGTCGGCCCGCGCCCGCACGCGATTGCAGTCAACGAGCACTACCGCCAGATCATCAGCGCGTACATGGTGCGCCACAAGGTCAAGCCGGGCATCACCGGCTGGGCCCAGATCAACGGTTTCCGCGGCGGCGACGACCTCGACCACATGAAGGGCCGCATCGAGTACGACCTGGAGTACCTGCGAAACTGGTCACTGGGGCTGGATCTGCAGATCATTGCCCGGACTGCCTGGCTGGTGCTCTTCGATCGCCACGCGTTCTGAGGGCCCCACGCCTGCCGCGAGACCCGCAAAGAGAGCACAGTAGGGATCGGGGCGACCGACCGGATACGGTACTCGCCCGAGACCACAACACACGCCAAGGAGAGAGCCCATGCGAACCCCCTCTTGCGGCCAGCACCCGCACCGGCAAGAACGTTACTTGCTCGCGTCGGTCGGCCTGCTGTTGGTTTGCGCCCGCGTGGGTGCTCAGGAATCGGCCGGCGAGCCGGCAGCCGCCGGCGCCAACGATCCGCTGCCCTACTTCCTTCGGGTCTCGCAGGGCTTCGCGCACGACGACAACCTTTTCCGCGTGCCGGACGAGTTCGTCAAGACCAGCGACTGGGTCTCGTCGACGGCCCTGATCGGCGGCTTCGACCAACCCTTCGGCCGCCAGCGCGGCTACGGCAACGTCACGCTGCGTGGCAATGCCTACAAGGATCAGAGCCAGCTCAACAACTTCAGCTACGACCTCCGCACCGGACTCGACTGGTCGACGGTGGAGCGCCTCAGCGGCAACGTCGACCTCAAGCTCGCCCAGAGCTTGGCGCGCTTCAGCGACTATGGTTCGACGGCACGCGAGCGCAGCGGCAAGAACCAGGAACTGTCGCAGTACATCGGCACCCGGGTGCAGTACGGCATCACGGCGGCCATTGCGCTGGAGGCCTTGGTCAACTACCAGAACATCGACTACACGGCCGAGGCCTTCGACGACCGTGCACGCCGCGCCCTGACCTACGGCGGCGGCGTCAAGTTCGCGCCGCGCGGTGTCTGGACGCTCGGCCTCGGCGCCCGTCATACCGACGGCACCTATCCGCGGTCAGTAGTCGTGAACGGCCAGTTCGCGCCCGACGACTACACGCGCGACAGCATCGACCTCACTGCGCGTCTCAATGCGACCGGACTGTCGACCTTTTCGGGGCGCCTGAGCTACACCCGCGAGGAGCACGAACTCGACACCACGCGCGACTTCAAGGGCTGGACCGGCCAGATCGGGTGGAACTACCAGGCGACCGGCAAGCTGAACTTCGGGCTGAGCTACTTGCGCGATACCGGCACCAACACCAGCACTACCGGCGCCTCCGGCGTCGAGACCTTCCTCACCGACGCACGATTGACCGACCGCTTCGGCATCGATGGCACCTGGGATGCAACCGGCAAGATCCAGGTCAAGGCCGGCGTCGAGTACTGGCGCAACACCTTTGACGACCAGTTCACGCAGATCGACATCGGCGGCCAGGTCATCAGTGCGTCTGGCCAGACCGCCGACAACTACCTCTACACCCTGTTGGCTCGCTACCAGGCGACGCGCAGCTTCGGTCTCGAGTGCGGTGCGCGCTACGAGGATCGCGACACCAGCATCACCACGGCGCGAACGATCGTCGGCTTCAAGGCGACGATGGCCTACTGCAACGCCACGCTCAGCCTCCGAGGCTGAGGCGAAGCTTCATCTTTTCAGAACAGATGCCTCTTGTCCTCCTGACAGGCGCGACCGGCTACATCGGCTCGCACACCTGGGTCGCGCTCTGCGCTGCCGGCTTCGACGTGCTCGGCGTCGACAACTTCGCCAACAGCTCACCCGCCGTGCTGCCGCGCATCGCGCACCTGATCGGACGCACGCCGCGCTTCGAGCACATCGACGTCAACGACAGCGGCGCGCTCGCTGCGACCGTGGCGCGTCACGGTGTCGATGCCGCGGTGCACTTCGCGGCGCACAAGGCGGTCGGCGAGTCGATGCAGAAGCCTCTGGCCTACTTCCGCAACAACCTCGGCGGCCTGGTATCGCTGGCCGAAGCACTCCAGGCCAACGGCAGCCGCAGGCTGGTGTTCAGTTCCTCGGCCACCGTCTATGGCAGCCCGAAGTCGCTGCCGATCCGCGAGGACGCCGAACTCTCGGCGACCAACCCCTACGGCCTGTCCAAGCTGCATGGCGAGCAATTGCTGCGCGAACTCGAGCGCTGCGACCCGGCCTGGCAGGTCGCCTGCCTGCGCTACTTCAACCCGGTCGGCGCGCACGAGAGCGGCCTGATCGGCGAAGACCCGCGCGGCGTGCCGAACAACCTGATGCCCTATGTCGCGCAAGTGGCCGTGGGCCGCCGCGCCGAGTTGCAGGTGCATGGCAGCGACTACGACACGGTCGACGGCACCGGCGTGCGCGACTACATCCACGTGATGGACCTCGCCGAGGGCCACGTGGCGGCGCTGCGTCACCTGTTCGATGGCGCCGGCTCGCTCACCGCCAACCTCGGCACCGGCCGCGGCCACTCGGTGCTCGAGGTGCTGCGCGCCTACGAGCGCGCCAGCGGTCGCCGCATCGCCCATCACGTCGGCCCGCGCCGCCCCGGCGACGTGGCCGCCTGCTACGCCGATGCCGAACTCGCGCGCCAGCGGCTCGGCTGGCAGGCCCGGCGTGACCTCGACGCGATGTGCGCGGACAGCTGGCGCTGGCAGTCGATGAACCCTCAAGGATTTGAAACCACGCAGCAGGCAGAGGCCGTTCGATGAAGTCAGATGGAATGAAGATCGATGTACTGCCGGTCGTGATGGCCGGCGGCTCCGGCACCCGCCTGTGGCCGTTGTCGCGCCTGGGCTACCCGAAGCAGTTTCTGGCGTTGTCCGGCACGACCAGCCTGTTCCAGCAGGCCGTGCAACGCATGCAGGCGCTGCCCGACGCCACGCTGCAGACGCGCGCGCCGTGCATCGTCGGCAACGAGCAGCACCGCTTCCTGCTGCTCGATCAACTGCGTGAGATCAAGTGCGAGCCGTCGGTGGTTCTGCTCGAGCCCTCGGCCCGCAACACCGCGCCCGCCGTCACGCTGGCGGCGCTGCAGGCCGGCGCCGATGGCGGCGACCCGGTGCTCGTGATCACCCCGGCCGACCAGACCGTGACCGACGCCGATGCCTTCGTTGCCGCGCTGCGCCGTGCGGTGCAGCGCGCTGCGGACGGCGGCATCGTCATCCTCGGCATCACGCCGACCCGACCCGAGACCGGATACGGCTACATCCAGGCCGGCGCCACGCCGGCCGACGCGGACGCTGCGGCCGCCGTCGCCCGCTTCGTCGAGAAGCCAGATGCCGCCACTGCCGCGCGCTACCTGGCCGAGGGCGGCTACTTCTGGAACGGCGGCATCTTCGTGCTGCGTGCCTCGACCTGGCTGCAGGCATTGCAGGCCTTTCGCCCCGACATCCTCGATGCCACGCGCGCGGCCTGGTCCGCGAGCAAGGTCGACCAGCAGTTCCTGCGTCCGGACGGCGCTGCCTTTGCGGCGGTGCCCTCCGAATCGGTCGACTACGCGGTGCTCGAGCGCTGCCCCGGCAGCGCAGTGCCGCTGCAGATGGTGCCGCTCGACGCCGGCTGGAACGACCTCGGCGCCTGGGATGCGGTGTGGCAGGTCGCCGCGCGCGACGCGAACGGCAACGCCAGCGTCGGCGATGCGTTGCTGCACGACAGCCGCAACACGCTGGTGCACGCCACCAGCCGGCTGGTCAGCGTGATCGGACTCGACGACGTGATCGTGGTCGAGACGCCCGACGCGGTGCTGGTCACGCGACGCGATCGAAGCCAGGAGGTCAAGCAGATCGTCGGCCGGCTCGAGCGCGACGGCCGTAGCGAGCACAGCTGGCACCGCAAGGTGCACCGGCCTTGGGGCTGGTACGACAGCATCGATGCCGGCGGCCGCTTCCAGGTCAAGCGGATCATGGTCAAGCCGGGCGGCACGCTGAGCCTGCAGATGCATCATCACCGCGCCGAGCACTGGATCGTCGTGCGCGGCACGGCCGAGGTGACCTGCGGCGAGAAGAAGCTGCTGCTGACCGAGAACCAGAGCACCTACATCCCGCTCGGCGAGACGCATCGCCTGGCCAACCCCGGCAAGGTGGCGCTCGAGATCATCGAGGTGCAGTCGGGGTCCTACCTCGGCGAAGACGACATCGTCCGCTTCGAGGACACCTACGGACGCACGAGTGGCGGTTGACGCAGGCGAGCGCCGCAAGATCCTCTTCGTCAGCCACACGCCGGCGGGCGGGCCCTTCGTGGTGGGCTCGCACCACCTGGCACGCGGCTTCGCCCACCTCGGCCATCAGGTCGTCCACCTGAGCCCGCCGGTCACGCCGGCGCACCTGCTCATCCTCGGCCGGCCTTTCGAGCGTGAGCGGGTGATGCGGTGGTGGCGCGGCGGCCGACGCATCGACGGCGTTGACGATCTCGTGCCGGCAGGTGCTTGGCCCTGGGCCGCGGTACGTCGAGGCCCGGACGCCGCGCGTCGATTCGGACTGGGTTACGCCGCGTCGGCACGGCGGCTGCTGGCGGCCCACGCGATGCTGGAGCCGGATCTGGTCCTGATCGACGAGCCGCGCCTGGCGCACGTGCTCGATCTCGTCGCGGCGCGCCACCTCGTCTATCGCCCGACCGACCTCTATGCCGAGATGCGCGGCGACCCCTCGATCGCCGGGATCGAGGCCGACCTGGTCGCCCGCGCCGACACGCTGATCGCGACGGCCGAGCCGGTCGCGGCTCACCTGCGGGCCCTGGGTGGGCACTCGGTACGGGTACTGGAGAACGGCGTCGACCTGGACCACTTTAGGCCCGGTGCCAGCGGAGCCTGTCCGCCACTGCCGCCCGGACTCCGCGCGGTCTACACCGGCGCACTCGACGAGCGCTTCGGCCTGGAATCGCTGCGAATGGCCGCCGAGCGATTGCCCGAGGTTGCTTTCGTGCTGGCCGGCCCGCCCGGCGCCGGCATCAGGGCCGTGGCGGCGACGCTGCCGAACATCCACCTGCTGGGTCAGGTGCCCTACGCCACGCTGCCGGCGCTGCTGGCGCATTGCCACGTGGCCCTGCTGCCGATGTCGGCCCATCCAGCCAATGACGGCCGCAGCCCGATGAAGCTGTACGAGTACGCGGCAAGCGGGTTGTCGGTGGTCGCGACCGCGACGAGCGAGTTGCACCGGCGCGCGCCCGATTTCGTGCGTCTCGCAGTGGGCGACGAGGCCTTCGCGAACCATGTTCGTGCGGCGATCGCCGAGCCCCGCGGCAGCCACGGGGACCCGTTGGCCTCGGCCCGTATCCAGGGCTGGGAAGCCAAATGTCAGCAGGTGCTCACTTGGTCATCAAGAGATAGGGCCGCTTCGGCCTGACCAAGCGCTCCGAGCCGCCGGCGATACAGCCGCTGACGCGATGTATCGACCGAAGGGGGCAGGCGACAGCCTCGCCGGTCATACCCGGTAACAAACCCGACAGTCGCGGTCGGCCTGCCTCACAGCCGTTTACAGAGCCGCCGCCAAGCGCAGTGGCAGGCGTGATGACCGCCACAGGCACGCCCCCTAAACGCCCGGCACACCCCCTGCATGGAGGGGGTCATGCTCGACCGACCACTTGTAACCGAAGCGGACCTCCGAAATCGCCGGCGGTCGGCCGAGCTGTTGCAGCGCCTTGTTACCGTTGCCCCGGCAGGCTTACCAAGCCTCACGGACCTGGCCAAAAACAGCAATAACAATAAGGACTTGCCGCTGGACACCCTGTTCACGGGGTTCCAACCGTTGGGTTCCGGCAACAGCGCCGTCGTGCGGGTAATCCCTGCCTTTGCGCGCAGCCTCCCTCCCGCCTTTTCGCCCACTCCCGTTTCCGAGTCTGCCGCTGTCCATGCGACGGCGGCCCCCGGAATGCCTCTTTGGCCTCTCTGAGTACCCGACCTTTACCATGGCTTTCCGCTCCCAGCTTCACGTCAAGCCCTCCACCCTGCTGCTCTGCCTCCTGGCCGTCTCCGGTGCCCTCACCGCGTGCGGTGGCGGTGGCGAGGTCGATGACACCGTGGTCGCCGAGTCGTCCACCAGCACGCCGGCCGCCTCGACCGAGGACAGCGCCGAAGCGCTGATCAGCACCAGCACCCCCTCGACCGACACCGAAGTCGCCGATGGCAGCGCCTCGAATGCCGACATGGCACCGAACCTGCCGGAAGAAACGATCCTGCCGCCCGAAGCCCAGGACACCGAGACGATGGCGACGGCGCAGGCCAACAGCACCGCCAACTGCAGCATCATCCCGGCGATCCCGGCCGTTCCGTCCGGTGCCAAGCTGGTCACCGCCTTCGGCGCCAAGCCCAACGACACCACCGACGACACCGCCGCGATCCAGAAGGCGCTCGACGGCATGAAGTCCGGCGAGTGGCTGGTCTTCCCCTCGGGCAAGTACCTGATCAACAAGAGCATCAAGCTCAAGGTCGCCAACACCACGATGTACGGTGCCGGCGCGACCATCCACGCGACGAACCCGACCGACCAGGCGATCTGGATCCAGGCCGACGGCGTGCGCGTCTACTCGTTCACCAAGACCGCCGTCACGACCACCCGCCAGACCACGCCGTGGTCGGCCGGCATGACGATCTATGCCAGCAACGCCGATGGCTCGCGCAAGGCGGTCAACAACGTCGTCATCCAGGGCAACAAGATCATCAATGCCGGTACCCCTGGCACGAACCTGGCCAACAGCGCCGGCAGCGCCGGCATCATCATCCTGAAGGGCTATCGTTTCCTGGTCGCCAACAACACGGTGCAGCGCTCGCTGGCCGATGCGATCCACATCACCTCGGGCTCGCGCGATGGCCGCGTGATCGGCAACACGGTGCGCGAGAACGGCGATGACATGGTTGCCGTGGTCTCATACGCCGCCGGCGGCAGCGGTGCGCTCGGCTCGGGCAGCAAGACCTACTCCGACTGGAGCAACAAGCAGTCCAGCGGCATCAACAAGAACATGTACATCGCCAACAACGACCTGGCGGGGCAGTACTGGGGTCGCGGCATCACGATGATCGGCGCCGATGGCGTGACGGTGCGCAACAACAAGGTCCACAACTCGCCGATGGGCGCCGGCATCCTGCTGGCCCGTGAGGCCTCGTACCAGACCTTCGGCACCCGCAACATCCTGATCGATGGCAACACCATCGACCAGACCCAGACGATGAACCCGCCCTACAACCCGGGCAACAAGTTCACGACCAGCAAGATCACGGGCCACGGCGCCATCGAGATCCACAGCGTGATCTTCAAGGACGAAGCGGCGATTGCGCAGCTGTCCACCGATCTGTCCGTGCGCAACGTGGCCATGATCAACAACAAGATCACCGAAGTCGATGCTCCGGGCATGCGCATCGGCCAGGCCTCCGGCTCGAGCGTCAGCGCGGTCGACCCGGCCACCGGCAAGACCGTGACGCGTACCACGCAGGCCGGCCGGATCGAGAACCTGGGTCTCGAGAAGACGGCGATGAGTGGCGTGCACCACAGCGTGCCGATGTCCATCAGCACGACCAACGTGCAGACCACCTCGACCTGGTGCAGCGGCAACACCAACAGCGGCAGCGGCATCACTTCGGGTGCCTGCAAGATGACGGCCAAGCCGGCCGTCACCGGTGCCACCCTGAGCTGCACCTCGACCGGCCAGACCGGCTGATCGACGCCGACTCCTCCTGTCGTGCGACGGGCCACCTGCGGGTGGCCCGTCTTCGTTTCGGGGGCCTGTTGTCGCGACGCTTGCCCGTACACTGAGCCCGGCCTCGAGGCGAGGCGGCACGATCTCCAGGCGCGCTTGACTCCACCCACGTCCTTCCTGATCAACGGTCGCTTCCTGACCCGGCGCGCCACCGGTGTCGATCGCTTCGCGCGCGAACTTGTCCAGGCCCTGGACGAGCTGATCCGCGCCGGGGACCCGCTCACCGCCGGCACAGCATGGACCCTGGTCGTTCCGACGACCGCAAGCGATCTGCCGGCGCTGCACTCGATCGCGATCGAGCGCAGCGGCGAGGCCGGCGGCATCGGCTGGGAGCAACTGCATCTGCCACGCGTGGTCGGCGATCGCGTGCTGGTCAACCTTTGCAATGTGGCTCCGCTGCGCCTGCGCAAGCAGGCTGTCGTGGTGCACGACATCGCGCCGGTGCGGGTCCCGCAGTCCTACTCGCGCGGCTTTCGCGCCTGGTACCGGCTCGCCATTCCCTGGCTGTGCCGGCGTAGCCAGGGGCTGTTCACGGTGTCGTCCTTCTCAGCCAGCGAGATCCTCGAACACTGCCGCCCCCCCCGGCCGCCGGTGGTGGTCACCGAGGGCTGCGAGCACATGACGCGCATCGAGGCCGACCAGCGCATCCACACCCGGCTCGGAACCAGCACCAGGCCCTACGTGCTGGCGGTCGGCAGCCTGGCGCCCCACAAGAACTTCGATCTGCTGGTCGAGGCCATGCGCCGCCTCGACCAGCCGAACTTCGATGTCGTGATTGCCGGCAGCATCGACCCGCGCGTCTTCGGCACCGACGCCAGCACGCTGCCGGCCGTCGTCAAGCGTGCCGGTTTCGTCGACGACGGCGAACTGAAGGCGCTCTACCAGGGCGCGGCCTGCTTCGTCTTTCCTTCGCTCTACGAGGGCTTCGGCCTGCCACCGGTCGAGGCGATGGCCTGCGGCTGCCCGGTGCTGGCCTCCGACATCGCGGTGCTGCGTGAAACCTGCGGTGGCGCCGCGCTGCACTTCGATCCGCACGACCCTGCCGCACTGGCTCGGCTCATCGAGCGCGTGCTAGGCGACGCCACGCTGCAGGCCGAGCTGCGGCGTCGCTCGCTGGAGCGCGCCGCCGAACTGCGCTGGGACGTCGCGGCACGTGCCTTGCTGGAAGGCCTGAGGCAGCGCTTCATGAGCGCGACCATCGACTGAAGCGAAGGGGTACGCGTTGCGAGTTGCGATCGTCCACGAATGGCTGGTCACGCGGGCCGGCTCGGAACGCGTCGTCGAGCAGTTGCTACAGGTCTGGCCGCAGGCCGACTTGTTTGCGCTGATCGACTTCTACAGCGAGGCCGATCGAGCCCACATCGGCGGTCGGCACGCACGCACCACGTTCCTGCAGAACTTCCCGGGCGCACGCACGCGCTACCGCTCTCTGTTGCCATTGATGCCGCTGGCCGTCGAGCAACTCGACCTCAGCAGCTACGACCTCGTGATCTCGAGCTCGCACGCGGTCGCCAAGGGCGTGCTGACCGGTCCTGACCAGGTGCACGTGAGCTACGTGCACTCGCCGATCCGCTACGCCTGGGACCTGCAGCACCAGTACCTTCGTGAATCGGGTCTGCTCGGTGGACCCAAGGCCTGGCTGGCGCGCTGGCTGCTGCACCGGATTCGCATCTGGGACTACCGCACCGCAGCCGGCGTCGACCAGTTCGTAGCCAACTCCGAGTTCATCGCGCGGCGCATCCGCAAGGTCTACGGACGCGACAGCGTGGTGGTCCACCCGCCGGTCGAGATCGATGCCTTCCCGCTGCAGGAGCAGAAGCAGGACTACTACCTTTGCGCTTCACGGATGGTTCCGTACAAGCAGATGCCGTTGATCGTCGAGGCCTTCGCCGGCATGCCCGGGCGCCGGCTTGTCGTGATCGGCGAGGGGCCCGAGTTGCAGCGCGTGCGCGCGCTGGCCGCGCCCAACATCGAGGTGCTGGGCTACCAGCCGCATGCCGAGTTGCGTCGCCACATGCAGGCAGCGAAAGCCTTCGTGTTCGCGGCCGAGGAGGACTTCGGCATCATGCCGGTCGAGGTGCAGGCCTGCGGCACGCCGGTCATCGCCTACGGCCGTGGCGGTGCGCGCGATACGGTCCTGCCGCCCGAAAGCTCATCGCATCCGACCGGGATGTTCTTCGAGGCGCAGACCGTCGACGCGATACGTGCCGCGGTCGATCGCTTCGAAGCCCTGGCGCCGCGCTTCAGCCCTCAGGCCTGCCGGGAGCACGCGCTGCAGTTCGACGAAGCGGTGTTCCGGCGGCGCATCGCCGAGGTGGTCGACGAAGCCTGCCGGCGTCATCCCCGCTTCAGTCGGCAGACAGCCACGGCGCAAGAATGATCCCGTAGAGCGGCGCGTTCCCCGGCGCGAGCCACACGAGCCTGACATCGGAGGATCCGGTGGACTTGAAGTACTCGAGGCGCACCGAGTAGCGCTGTCCGGCCTCGAGGTTGATCTCGGGGCCGGTATCGGTGGTCTGGCTGCGCACCACCCACTTGTCGATCATCAGCTGGCCGTTCACCCACAGCCGCACACCATCGTCGGCCCGGGTCTGGAAGCGGTAGGTGCCGGTGGCCGGCGCCTGCACGCTACCGGTCCAGCGCACCGAGTAGTTGTCGACCGGCACCCCGGTGCCCGGCGATGCCGTGCCCCAGGTGAAGGCGACCTGCTCGGTGCGCGTGAGCACCGGGCTGCCGCTGAGCGTGGTGTTGGCGAAGTACTCGCCCTTGAGCCCGGTGCCGGCCCCCACCGCCTGCGGCGCGGCCGAGTCCTCCGAGCCGATCTCGCCCAGGTACACCGCCAGGTTGCTCAGTTCGGTGCTGGTGAGGCTCACGTTGGCGTGCGCGCTGACGGCCGCCTGCAGCGTCGGCGCCGAGCCGTCGTGCAGGTAGGGCGCGCTGGCCCACAGATCGCGCAGCGTGGGCACGTCGATGGCCGTCAGTGCCCCGCCCAGACGCTGGCCGCTGGTGGCCTTGATGGTGCCGATGCTGGCCGGCGTGAAGTTGCCCGAGCCGGTGAAGGCACTGCCGGCGTGGCACGAGGCGCAGTTCTTGGCCTGGAACACCGCACGCCCGGCCACGCCGGCGCTGGAGTTGGCGCCGGCGGCGCTGCGGTTGGGGTTCTTGCTGAGCGTCGTCAGCGAGCCCAGGTAGGCCGCCAGTGCATCCAGGTCCGAGCTCAGCCCGGCCTTGCGGGTGCCCAGCGGCTGGCTGCGCGTGCCGGCGTTGAAGTCGGCATCGCTCATCAACCCGCTGCCGCCGGCCAGCGCCCGGATCTGGCCTTCGAAGTCCTGGCTTTCGTCGAAGTTGGCCGACCAGTGCCGGAAGCCCTGCCCGGCGCCCTTGCTGCGCAGGCCGATGGTGTTGCGCAGCCCCTCGCCCAGCGAGCTCATGTCCCACACCCGCCCGTCTTGCCCGCCATCCTCGTGGCAGCTGGCGCAGCTGAGGTAGCGGTCGCGCGCCAGCCGGGTGTCGCGTGCGTCGTAGAACAGTTGCTTGCCGCGCAGCACGCTGGGGCTGAGCTTCTCGGTGCCGACCGCACCCCAGGTGCCCACCGCGCTGATCTGCTCGAGCCCCTGGCTGAGCAGCGGGCTCAGGTCGAAGGCGCTGATGCTGCGCCCCATGAAGTTGTGGACGTAGAGCTTCAGGCCGTCGGGCGACAGCGCCAGCGCCTGCGGCGCCAGGCCGACGTCCAGGCGGAACAGTTCGCGCCTGGAATGCGCGTCGAGCACCGCCACTTCGCGGCTGGTCTCCAGCGCCACGAACAGGTAGACGCCCTTGGCGTCGAACACCGCGGCGCTGGCCACGCTGGCGTTGTCGTGGTCGATGCGCGCAGTGAGGTCTTCGTCACCGGTGGCCACCACGATGCGCGAGCTGATCGCGCGCACGCTGTTCTGGAAGTTCAGCGGGTTGCCATCGCGCAGGCTGCCGCGCTTGATGTTGTCCTGCTTGGAGGGCACCCAGATCTGGCTGTCGTCGGGCGAGATGGCGGCCGCTCCGAGGTAGTTGGGAATGCCCGCGCCCTGGTTCTCGGCATCGATGCGGTCGCTGTGGCGCAGCACGATGGTCTTGGTCACGCTCATGCCGGCCGCGCTGACCAGCACGACTTCGCCTCCGGTGGCCGCCGTCGGGCTGACCGTGGCGGTGCTCTCGCCCGGCAGCGGTGGCGTGATGAAGCGCGTGACGTACACGCGCGCACCATCGGCCGAGACCGACACGTGGCGCGCGTTGAGCCCGACCGTGGCGATGCCGGTCTGGCTGTAGCTGCTGGTCGAGTATCTCAGCAGCTTGCCGGTGGCTTCCAGCGCGATGAAGGCTTCGGCTCCGCTCGGTGACATCGCGATGCCGTGCGGCTGCGAGGCCCGCGGCAGCGCCAGGGTCTGCACCACGCTCAGGCTGCTCGGGTCGATGACGCTGACCGTGGCGTCGAGCTTGTTGCTGACCCACAGCTTGCCGTCGGCCGCCGCCGCGATGCTGCGCGGCCCCGCCCCCACCGTGATCTCGGCCAGCCGCACGCCGCTGCCCGCTTCGAAGGCGCTCACCGTGTTGTTGTCGGGGTTGACCGCCCACACCCGCGCAAAGCCCGCCGGCGAGGTGTTGCTCAGCACCGCGCTCGAGGCCCTCGGCTTCTGCGCCGTCAGCGGCAGGTGCACCGTCTGCAGGAAGGTCTTCGTGCGCAGCGCTCCATAACTGTCGCTCACGCTCAGCGTCACGTAGTACACCCCCGCCGACGTGTACGCGTGGCTCGCCACACCGCTCGTCGACCATCCCGTCTCCGCCGTCCCGTCACCAAAATTCCACTTGTACCTGACCCCCACCCCACTCGCGCTCGCACTGAAGGTGGCTGTACCGGAAACCACTGCGTCGGCAGGTGGAGTGATCGTGCCGATCTCGACGGCGGAGGCTGGATTGACCACCCAGACCCGCGCAGCCGTCGCACCGGTACTGCCGTCCGAGGCGCTGAACACCACGTTGAAGGTGCCGGTGGTGGTCGGCTGGCCGCTGATACGACCGGTGAGCGCATCGAGCACCAAGCCCGGTGGCAAGCCGGTGGCGCCATAGCTCAGGGAATCGCCTTCGGGATCATTGCCCTGAAGCTGGAGGTTGATCGTCTGGCCGACCGTCACGATCTGGTCAGGCGGTGCACTGAGCAAAGGCACGAGCGTAGCGAACAACCGGTCCTTGGCGATGACGGCATAGACCGGGGCAAGGCCCGCGGCCTGCCACACGAGCCTGACATCGGAGGATCCGGTGGACTTGAAGTACTCGAGGCGCACCGAGTAGCGCTGTCCGGCCTCGAGGTTGATCTCGGGGCCGGTATCGGTGGTCTGGCTGCGCACCACCCACTTGTCGAT
This sequence comes from Rivibacter subsaxonicus, assembly GCF_004217215.1. Lineage (GTDB taxonomy): Bacteria > Pseudomonadota > Gammaproteobacteria > Burkholderiales > Burkholderiaceae_C > Rivibacter > Rivibacter subsaxonicus. The sequence goes on along the minus strand of NZ_SHKP01000004.1, from coordinate 321,416 downwards.
CATCAGCTGGCCGTTCACCCACAGCCGCACACCATCGTCGGCCCGGGTCTGGAAGCGGTAGGTGCCGGTGGCCGGCGCCTGCACGCTACCGGTCCAGCGCACCGAGTAGTTGTCGACCGGCACCCCGGTGCCCGGCGATGCCGTGCCCCAGGTGAAGGCGACCTGCTCGGTGCGCGTGAGCACCGGGCTGCCGCTGAGCGTGGTGTTGGCGAAGTACTCGCCCTTGAGCCCGGTGCCGGCCCCCACCGCCTGCGGCGCGGCCGAGTCCTCCGAGCCGATCTCGCCCAGGTACACCGCCAGGTTGCTCAGTTCGGTGCTGGTGAGGCTCACGTTGGCGTGCGCGCTGACGGCCGCCTGCAGCGTCGGCGCCGAGCCGTCGTGCAGGTAGGGCGCGCTGGCCCACAGATCGCGCAGCGTGGGCACGTCGATGGCCGTCAGTGCCCCGCCCAGACGCTGGCCGCTGGTGGCCTTGATGGTGCCGATGCTGGCCGGCGTGAAGTTGCCCGAGCCGGTGAAGGCACTGCCGGCGTGGCACGAGGCGCAGTTCTTGGCCTGGAACACCGCACGCCCGGCCACGCCGGCGCTGGAGTTGGCGCCGGCGGCGCTGCGGTTGGGGTTCTTGCTGAGCGTCGTCAGCGAGCCCAGGTAGGCCGCCAGTGCATCCAGGTCCGAGCTCAGCCCGGCCTTGCGGGTGCCCAGCGGCTGGCTGCGCGTGCCGGCGTTGAAGTCGGCATCGCTCATCAACCCGCTGCCGCCGGCCAGCGCCCGGATCTGGCCTTCGAAGTCCTGGCTTTCGTCGAAGTTGGCCGACCAGTGCCGGAAGCCCTGCCCGGCGCCCTTGCTGCGCAGGCCGATGGTGTTGCGCAGCCCCTCGCCCAGCGAGCTCATGTCCCACACCCGCCCGTCTTGCCCGCCATCCTCGTGGCAGCTGGCGCAGCTGAGGTAGCGGTCGCGCGCCAGCCGGGTGTCGCGTGCGTCGTAGAACAGTTGCTTGCCGCGCAGCACGCTGGGGCTGAGCTTCTCGGTGCCGACCGCACCCCAGGTGCCCACCGCGCTGATCTGCTCGAGCCCCTGGCTGAGCAGCGGGCTCAGGTCGAAGGCGCTGATGCTGCGCCCCATGAAGTTGTGGACGTAGAGCTTCAGGCCGTCGGGCGACAGCGCCAGCGCCTGCGGCGCCAGGCCGACGTCCAGGCGGAACAGTTCGCGCCTGGAATGCGCGTCGAGCACCGCCACTTCGCGGCTGGTCTCCAGCGCCACGAACAGGTAGACGCCCTTGGCGTCGAACACCGCGGCGCTGGCCACGCTGGCGTTGTCGTGGTCGATGCGCGCAGTGAGGTCTTCGTCACCGGTGGCCACCACGATGCGCGAGCTGATCGCGCGCACGCTGTTCTGGAAGTTCAGCGGGTTGCCATCGCGCAGGCTGCCGCGCTTGATGTTGTCCTGCTTGGAGGGCACCCAGATCTGGCTGTCGTCGGGCGAGATGGCGGCCGCTCCGAGGTAGTTGGGAATGCCCGCGCCCTGGTTCTCGGCATCGATGCGGTCGCTGTGGCGCAGCACGATGGTCTTGGTCACGCTCATGCCGGCCGCGCTGACCAGCACGACTTCGCCTCCGGTGGCCGCCGTCGGGCTGACCGTGGCGGTGCTCTCGCCCGGCAGCGGTGGCGTGATGAAGCGCGTGACGTACACGCGCGCACCATCGGCCGAGACCGACACGTGGCGCGCGTTGAGCCCGACCGTGGCGATGCCGGTCTGGCTGTAGCTGCTGGTCGAGTATCTCAGCAGCTTGCCGGTGGCTTCCAGCGCGATGAAGGCTTCGGCTCCGCTCGGTGACATCGCGATGCCGTGCGGCTGCGAGGCCCGCGGCAGCGCCAGGGTCTGCACCACGCTCAGGCTGCTCGGGTCGATGACGCTGACCGTGGCGTCGAGCTTGTTGCTGACCCACAGCTTGCCGTCGGCCGCCGCCGCGATGCTGCGCGGCCCCGCCCCCACCGTGATCTCGGCCAGCCGCACGCCGCTGCCCGCTTCGAAGGCGCTCACCGTGTTGTTGTCGGGGTTGACCGCCCACACCCGCGCAAAGCCCGCCGGCGAGGTGTTGCTCAGCACCGCGCTCGAGGCCCTCGGCTTCTGCGCCGTCAGCGGCAGGTGCACCGTCTGCAGGAAGGTCTTCGTGCGCAGCGCTCCATAACTGTCGCTCACGCTCAGCGTCACGTAGTACACCCCCGCCGACGTGTACGCGTGGCTCGCCACACCGCTCGTCGACCATCCCGTCTCCGCCGTCCCGTCACCAAAATTCCACTTGTACCTGACCCCCACCCCACTCGCGCTCGCACTGAAGGTGGCTGTACCGCCAACCAGCACCGCCGGTGCCGGAGACAGCGGATTGATCTGCGGCGGCACCTGGCTGTTGACGGTCCAGGTTCGGCTGACCGAAGCGGTGTTGACGCCGTCCGACACACTGAGCACGACCGCGTAGGTACCGACCGACGACGGCACACCGCTGATCAGCCCGCTCGCGGCATTGACCTGCACACCGGGTGGGAGCCCGGTCGCGCCATAGCTGAGCGTGTCACCGTTCGGATCGCTACCCTGCAGCTGCAGACTCAGCGCCTGGCCGATCACCAGGTCCTGGTCGGGCGGCGCGACCAGCGTGGGCGCCGTTGCCACGTCGGGACCGGCCGCGACCGGCACGAACACGAACCTGGCCGTCGACGGCACGCCCGCCTGATTGAGAACGAACACCATGTAGTAGCCGGGAGTCGCATCGGTGCCGCGCGACGGCGCCTGTACGCGCAGGCGATTGCCGCTGCGCGTGAACCCGAGCTCCATGAAGCGTGCGCTCTGGTCGAAACTGTGCGTGATCGCTCCCGTCTTGATCATCACGACGCGACCGATCTGCGAGGCATCGGCAATGTCGAGATCGAAGACCTTGCCGGGCGTCACCGTACCCGGTGCGCTCGTGATTGCGGGCCGGGGCGCCAGCCCACCGGCGGCCGTGAAAAGGTAGGGCGGGTAGTAGATCTCGACGTTGGTGTTGACCAGCGCGCCGGGCGCACCACCACCGCCGACCAGCACCGAGGCATCCGGTAGCAACAGCGCGATCGAGTGATACATGCGCGCCCTGTTGCCGACGGCACCCTGGGTCCAGCCGCCTGTCTGCGGATCCCAGATCTCCGCCGTGTTGTTGGCGTCGGCAACCAGCCCGAGGTTGTTGCGCTCGCCACCGGTGGCCAGCACACGGCCGTTGGGCAGCACCGTCGAACTGACCCAATAGCGCGGCGAGGACAGCGGTGCCGTGGACGTGATGACCGGCGACACGCCGCTGATGTCGATGACCGAGGCGCCGCCCGAGGCGCCGCCCATCTGCAGCAGCCGCCCGGGCCTGAACATCACGACGCTGCTGCCGATGCCGGTCGGATGGGCACCATCGGTCAGCGAGCTGCCCGTGCGAGTCAGCGTGCCGGCGCCGACGTCGATGTAATACATCGTGCCGTTGACGTCGAAGCCGAAGATGCGACCGTCGGGCGCGACGAAGTTGCGCGGGTAGTACCAGCTGAGGATGCTGGTGTCGGCCGGGAAAAGGCGGAAGCTGCCGTCGGTGGCGCGCACCTCCGCGCGATCGGCGCCATCGAGCCCACCCTGCACGAAGATCTCGCCGTTGGGCATGACGGTCGAGGTGGCGTACCAGCGGCCGCGGCTCATCGAGGCCGTGCGCGTCAGCGTGTTGGCCGAGCCGTTGAACTGCACGGTGTTCGGGTTGCCGCGGTTCGTGGTCTTGGTGCCGGTCCAGTTGTCACCGCCGGCGATGAAGACATTGACATCCGATTGCGGCAACAGCACCTGCGAGCTGCAGAACAGGTCGCTGCCGGTACCGTTGGGCAAGGTCAGGTGACCGAGGTTCGGATCGACCGACGAGTCCCAGGCGTCGTAGATGAAGTTGCCGGTCTGCTTGCCCGTACCGTCGGTTCCGTAGCTGAGGACGCGACCATCCGGCATGAGCACCGCATGAATCGGGATCAGGGGCCAGGAGTAGACCTGTGACCACATGCCCTTGGTCCCGGCATCGGCAGGGATCGTGCTGCCTGCTCCGAGCGCCAGCGCATGCGCAGGCCCCGAGGCTGCCGAGCTCTGCGCACCGTCGGGCTCCACATCGCCACCACCGCAGGAGCCGAGGAGCACGGCGAGTGCGCATGCCGCTGTCCGACCAGCAATGCCTCCCCACCTCGACTCGAGACCCACAAGCCCGTGCATCAGCGCCCCTCTCGGCCCGCGCCCGGACTCCGGCGACGCGCACCCTTCCCTGAACCGGTATTCACCAAAGACCTGAAGATGGTCGATGGTCATTGCCCCGTCAACGCCGAGCCCGGGGGTTCGAGCAGCTCGATTCGACGAGCCCCTCCGCTGCGCGGCTCCGCCAAGGAGCGAACAACGCACAACGTTCAGGTCAACGCGTGCCGCGGGTTCTTCGCGCCCAGCAACTGGCGCAGCGACTGGATCTGGCGATCGTTCCATGCACGGGCAAAGCTCAAGCCCGCCTCGGCCAGGCCTCGCGCACGCTCGGGCGACGCCAGCAGCATCAGGATTGCCTCGGCCATGGCCGCCGGATCGTCGTCGGGCACGCACAGGAACGCGTGATCGCGCTGCGCTTCGAGCCCCCGACTGCCGCTATGGCTGCTGATGCAGGGCATCGCGCAGGCCAGGCCATCCATCATCTTGACGGTAAGCCCGGTGCCCATGCGGACCGGGTTCAGCGCCAGCGCGGCGCGCGAGAACGCATCGCGCACATGCCCCACCCGTCCCATCGCGACCACGCCGGGCGTTCCGGCGGCCGCGACCTGGCTCACGTCGCCAGCGAGAATCAGGTTGAACTCCGGCAACTGCTGACGCACCAGCGGCAGCACGCGATCGATCAGGTAGCGCCCGGCCTCGAGATTGATGTCATTGGCCGACGCCAGGAAGACCGCGCTCGGCGAGGTGGCCGGTACTACCGGATCGATGTCGAGCAGGTGGCCGACCACCTCGACAGGCCGCGTGCCGCCGATCTGCTGGCTGAACATCACGGCCTCGGTCGGCTGAATTGCCAGCACGTGGTCGGCTCGCATCAGTCCACGCGCCTCCTCCGATGGCAGGGTCGAGAACCAGCGCGGCTGCTGGCCGTTCGCCAGAAACATCAGGTGCCGATTGGCGAAGCGATCGTGCGTGTCGATCACCTTGAGGACGTCGTCGCCGAAGGCTTCGAGTGCACGCGACCAGAACACGTACTCGACGATCACGGCTTCGTAGCCGTGACGCTGCTGAAGCTCACCGAGCTGGCGCAGGATCGCCGCATCGAAGTAGTCGTCGAGCCCCCAGAGATAGGCATCCGGATCGCGCAACAGCTGCAACCCGCGCCGCCGCAGGCGCGCCGGCCAGCGCGGCGATGCATGGGGCGTCCTGCCCATCAGGAGATGAAGGCGCTCACCGAAGGCGGCACGCATCGCCTGCGCGTCTGCATCGGGGGTCAGCAACTGCGCCACATGCAGCTCGTGACCAAGCTGTTCGATGCCGCGCGCCAGCGCCAGCACGCGCGCGCGGTTGCCGGCCGTGGTGGGGTGAGTCGGCGTCGGAGAGACGATCAGCAGTTTCATCGGTCCGCGCCGCCTACGGCGCCAGCGCACGTGCCTGCTTGCTGACCGGCGATGCCACAGCGACTCGGGCGAACTGCACCCGCTGTGCACACGGCCGCGCTCGAGACGGCGGGCAAGCTCCCGGCCCCCGCTAGGAACGCCGCGGCCGGCTGCCGAGCGTCAGCTGGAACAGCTCGATGCACTGCGCGCTGGCCAGCACGGCGCTCAGGCCACACAGCCGCAGACGCACGCCGACGGGAAGCGAACGCCGGGCCAGGATCGTCCGCGACTCCACCAGCACCTGGACCCCAATCCCCAGCACGTACTTCAACCGATGTTTCGGAGTCAGCTGCTGCCCCCACTGGCCACCGGTCGTCCGACGGCGCTTGGACAGCAGCGCGCCAACGCGCCCGCGACAGGGATGGCGCACCACTGCCTGCGGGCAATAGACGAGTCGTCGGCCCGCGGCGCGAACCCGCCGCGCCAGCTCGAAGTCGCCACCAGACTTCAGTGAAGGATCAAATCCGCCAAGTGCCTCGATCAACGCCTTCGGACTGACCCAGTTGGCCGACGCGCAGTGCCCGCGCCGGATGTACTTCTGCTGATCGAAGCCGAGGATGTTCTCGTACTGAACGCACAGCTCGCTGTCACCTTCGAGCCCGAACAGTTCGATCCGGCCGCCGACGATGCCGACGTCCGGCGCGGCGCGGGCGGCGTCGACGGCACGCGCCAGCCAGTCCGGCGCGGGCATGCAGTCGGCATCGGTGAATGCGATGTACTCGCCACGCGCCTCGGTGATGCCGCGGTTGCGCGCGCTGTAGGAGCCGGGCGAGGGCTCGTGCAGCAGCATCACGCCCGGATACTCCGCAACGATGCGGGCGGTGGCATCGGACGAGCCGTTGTCGACGACGATCACCTGGATCAACTCGCGCGGATAGGTCTGCGCCTCGACGGCATCGAGGCAGGCCCGCACCGTTGCCTCGCCGTTCCACACCGGCATGACCAGGCTGACGCGGGGCAGTTCGTTGACCGGCTCGGCAATCGATTGTGCGGGGTGAAGCTCTGCAACGCCGGCCTGCGCGGCGTTGGCATCTGCGGCGCGCTGGTCGAACGCCTCCACGACGGCGGGAGCACTGCCATCGGCCAGCCAACCCAGCGACGATCCGGCCGCGCCGACCTCGAAGCTCACCGCCGGGAGTTCGGGAACGGCCTGATCCTGCGCGGTTGGTGACCTGAGGTCGGTCCGGGCCGCAGCCGCGGGTGCGCGTTCTTCTGTGGCGGTGCCACGGAACAACGCCCAGACCTCGCGCAAGCGCGGGCGCATGAACAGCACCATCGTCGATGCCACGACCGCAAAGAAGAGCAGCATCAGCAGAGGCAAGGTCAACACCGTCGAGCCGACCAGCTCCGCCAACGCCGGTCGGGCGAACTCGACGGCAGCAAAGGCCAGCGCACTGCACAGCAGCGGCGGCCAGACGCGTGCCAGGACGGCCCAGCGTTGAACACCCAGGGTTCGCATCGTGATGACATGCGAAAGTGGCGCGACCACCAGTTGCGCCACGGCGAAGGCGATCGTCATCTCGACCGCGTTCTGCCCCGGGAACAGCCGAAGTGCCGCAAGCACGATGACCAGCCTGACCACGTTCATCAGCAGCGTCAGCCGCGGATGCCCGAGCGCGTTCAGGCAGGTGCTGTTGAAGAGCTGCGGGATCTGCAGCGCAGCCATCAGCATCAGCACGCGCATGATCTGCTCCGCGCCGGCCCAGCTGGCGCCGAACAGCACGCGCACGACCTCCGGCGCGAGCGCCGCACCGGCGACGAACGCCGGCACGGCCAGATAGGCGCTCAGCTCCACCGCCTGCAGGTAGGCGCGTCGCATCCGGCTCAGATCGCCTGCGAGCCTGGACATCGCGCTCATTGCCACGTCCACCACCGACGTGCCAAGCGACTGCAGCGCGACCTGGTAGACCTTGGCTCCAACCGCGTACAGGCCGAGCGCGGCCACGCCGTGCGCACTGACGATCAGGAACTCGATGGCGCGCGCCGAGACGAAATCGAGCAACTGGATCGCCGCCACGCTCGTGCCGTAGCGAGACAGGGGCCAGAACGACTCCAGCCTGATCGTGGTGCCGGGCCGCCACAAGGGCTTGACCCACAGCCACACCGTGCCCACCACCGTGCTGACCAGCATCTGCACGATCAGCGCGGTCGTGCCCCAGCCCGCCACCGCGGCGGCGATACCGATCGGGCCACCGATGCCGGCGGCGACCAGGAAGCGCAGCGTCAGCGGACGGTACTCGAGCCGGCGGCGCCAGAAGGCGACCTGGAACGCTGCGGCCATCGCCAGGACAGGAACCGGAGACGCCATCAGGAGCAGCGGCTCGATGCCCGGCTTGCCCATCCAGCCCGCCAGCAGCGGGCCCGCTGCGACGAGCGCCACGCCGGTCAGCACGCCCAGCGCCATCGACACGAAGAACGGGAGATTGACGTCCGCATCATTGAGTTGCGGCCGCTGGATGATCGCCTCGACGAAGCCGCAGGCGCACAGGATCTGAATCAGCGCCAGCAGCGCGACGATTGCCGCCGCGACGCCGAACTCCTCAGGTCCGAGCAGGCGCGCCATGGCCATGAAGATGAGCAGGGTCAGCGCACGCCCGCCCCAACTCTGGAGCGAGGTCCAGGCCAGGCCGTGCAGGACGCGCCGTCGCAGCTTGGTCTCAGGCACGGCCACGCTCCTCCGCCTCGGCATGGATCGGCGTGCCGCCGAGCAGGCCGCGATAGGCCCGCACGCAGGCCGACCAGCCGAACTGGGCCCGCGCGACAGCAGCGCGTGGATCGGCATCAGCGGGCATCCAGCCTTGGCGGATGGCTACCAGCAGTGCCGCCAGATCCTGCGGTAGCTCGTAGACGTGGACGTTCGAATGCTGCTCAGCCATCAGGCGCATGAACGGGGAACCGCGGGCGACGATCAACGGAACCCGTCCGAAGGCCTCGAAGAAGGCGCCGCTCACCAGCATCGAACCGGGGGCATGTGGCAGCAGAAGCACGTCGGTCTGGTCCAAGAAGGCCGAGAAGGCCTCGTCATCGACGAACCCGCAGTCGAGTCGCACCGAAGGCTCCAGTCCGCGGCGCGCGATGATGGCCCGCAGTTGCAGTTCGTCGTCCGGTGCACATCGTCCCGCGACCAGCAGCGGCATGTCCTGTGGCCAGTGCTCGAGCAGTTCATCGATGCGCTTGTAGGGCCTGATCCGCCCCAGCACGGTCACACGCAGATGCCCAGGCTCCGAACTGCGCCGCACCGGCGGGCGGGCATCCGGCGCGTCCCAGTACAGCGGATGCGGCAGATAGCTCGCCGCGTAGGCGTCGCAGGCGCTCGGATCATGGACGACCCGCACGCGCGCGACTCGCGCCAGCAGCGCGATGACGCCGACCGACAGCCGCTTCCAGACGCCCGTCGCATCGTGCACCGAGTGGTTGTGAATGAAGTAGGCAGTGCGCGCCGGCATGATCAACATTAGCAGGACGTAGCAGGCGACGGTCGGCACGCCGGTGAGCGACAACCCACGGCCGGTGCTGCGAAAGGGGCGCCCCTCCAGCCAGTGGATCGTCACCAGCGTGCGCCGGCTCAACAGCTGCGTCCAGCCGCCGCAGAGCAATTCCCAAAGACTCAGTGCGCGCGGCTCGTAGCCGATCTCGCGCAACAGCATCTTGTGCAGTTCGATGTAGCGATTGCTGGGGGCATTGAAAGGCCAGACCAGCGCCACGGCTGGTGAGTTCATCGGCGCAGGCGGGCCGGTTCGGGCCAGGCCGTGCCGGCGTTGAACGACTTGTTTGCGGCGACGGCGACACGGCGCCGCCTGTAGCGCTCACCGGTGCGTCGCCATACGAGCACGCATGCCACGGCGATCAGCCCGGCCAGCAACTGGGAGAAGGCACGCGGCTGGCCGAGGTACGGATAGCGGAAGATCTCGACTAGGCTCATGTAGAACGCGGGGTACAGCACGATACCAAGCACATCCCCGCGCTCGTAGCGGCGCATGAGGACCGCAGCGACCAGGGCCACGATCGCGAAGTACGACAGCGCGCCGGCCAGTCCGATGTCCGAGACGACCAGGAACAGGCCCGAAGGGTTGTTGAACTCGATGTCCCCGTACTTCGTCAGGAACGGGCCGACCTGGGACTTGAAGCCGGTAAGTTCCTGGAACGCAGCGCCCACGCCGAGCGGAAACCTGTGCAGCCACAGCAAGACACTGTCGAGGGCCAACGTTGGCTTGTCAGTGGTCGACAGGATGCCGGCACCATTGTTCAGCGCCGTGTAGTAGTAGCTCGCGAAGCGCCCGGCCGCGAACTTGACGAAACTGGTCTTGCCAAAGTAGGCCTCCGCCTGCCAGGAGCGCGTGTACTCGGTGATGCCGAAGTACGCAATGAGCAGTGGCAGCGCGGCGTACGGTCCGAAGCGCCGAAACAGGCGCCAGATGCCTTGCAGTCTGGAGGGCGGTGGCGCCAGCACCCACGCGAGCACAACCGGCAGGGCAATCTCGATCAAGGCCAGCCGCTCGGACCACAGGTACACGCGGTACAGGGTCAACAGCGTCAACGCGACGAGCAGGGCGCGCAGCGTGGTGTCAAGCCGGGTGCGGCAGACCAGGGCCGCGTAGGCCACCAGCGAAAAGAACACCGGCGTGAAGTTCAGCAGCGATTCCAGCCCGCCGGCTCCGCCGATCTCGAATCGTTCGGGTCGCAGCTGACCGGTGAGCACCAGGAACACGGTGTACGGATTGAACAGGTAGCCACGCAGCCAGGCACAGTAGGCGAACAAGGCGATGAAGCCGACGACCTTGGCAGCGCGAGCCAGGTCGCTGCCACGTTCGGGTTCCTGGCGGCGCGGCACGATCTGCTGCCCAATCCAGCCCGCCAGCGCCGACGCGACCAGCAAGACCGCCGCCAGCAGCAGGTAGGGTGTGGTGAGAAATTCGAGGCCCCGCACCGTGATCGAACGGTGGCTGATGGTGCCGGCATATGCCACCAGCGCCAGCACCGGCAGCAGGAAACCCAGACAGATCCCGGTCGGCGCTGCCCACCACGGCATCTTCAGAACCAGCGGCACCACCTCCTCGGCCTCCACGGCCGGCGCCACTTTGCTCCGGCGGCGCGCGGCCGAGCTCCTGGACAGTGAACCGCTAACCACGACTTTGCTCCCTATCGCACGAGCAATTGCACCGAGGCAGGCGGCGCCGCGCGGACCAGATCGCCCAGAAACTGCTCCAGCGCCGGCCACGCCTGCCGCGCCTCGGCCGCACTGCTCACGGGCCGCGAGGCACGCACCAGGATGCCATCCGGAACCCGTCCGGCCATGCCCTCGCGCAGCAGGTAGCCGCGGGTCTCCCAGGCACTCTCGGAGTAGAGGTCGCCGATGCGGATCCAGTAGCTCACCGCCTCCATGCCACCCCGGCCCCCGGCAAGCATGCGCTTGCCGTCGACTGGCGCCGCCGCGTGCGCGACGCCGTCAAAGCGCAGCGGCTCCAGCGCAAGGATCTTGAAGCCCTGTGCCACATAGCAGAGATCGGGCCGGTGGACCTTGACCTCCTGGCGCTGCTGGCGGCCGTAGGCCAGCGCCAGTTGCACCACCTCGCCGCGTGTGTTGCGATAGGTCCGCATCACGGTCTCGTCATAGGGCTGATCGGTGCTGGACTCGCCCTCGCGTCGGGTCGCGAGATCGACCTGGACCAGCGACGAGGACACTTCCTTCCAGTCACCGAACTGCCGAGGGATCGTGCTGTCGAGGCTGGGGGCGCTCTCGACGACGCTGAGGCGCGGTGTCAGAGCAACGGCGGCAGCCGCGCCGGCGAGCATGACGGTGGCTATCGCCAGAGCGGAGCTCAATCTGATGTCGGGCAACCTCATGCGTTGACTCCAGCATGACCGGCCTGCGCACCGGGCGCAGAGGAGACGCCAAATCGCAGCACCGAATCGAGCCCGATGATCAGCATCAGCGCCGACAGGAACAGCACCATGCCCGAGAAATCGTGCAGAAAGCCCTGACCCGCGGCATCGCCGAAGTGGTAGGTCACAAGCGCCAGCACGACGACGCGGATCACGTTGGCGGCAAAGGAGATCGGCACGATCAGCAATGCCAGCACCACGTTGCGCACCACCGACGAGTGGCGCATCACGTTCATGTAGAGCAGGCCGAGAGCCTCGAGCGTGAACAGCGAGTTGAGGCCGGCGCAGGCGTCGGCCACCAGCAGTTGGTACTGACCGACATTCAGCACCACGCCCGAGCGCGCAACCGGATAGCCCGCGGTGTGCAGCACCCATTCGGCGCCGATCGAAACCAGCATCTTCATCGGCGCGGTGACAGTGTCGACCACCGAACCCGGCAGCGGCACCATGAACAACATGAAGAAGAACGCGAACCACAGCCGCCTGGCCACCGTCGAGCCGAACAGCAGCAACACGCTACCCAGCATTACCGGCACCAGCGAACCGACTTCGAGCGAGATCAGTGCCTGGGAGCGTCCCACGGCATAGCACAGGGCGCCGAACAGCAGCACGAGCCAGCCCGCCAGCGGACTCGGCCGCAGCAGCAGCGTCGGATCGGTTGCAAGCTGACGCGACTTGTGGATAAGGAACCACATCGACACCACGAGCACGATCGGACCATGGGCATTGGCATCGGTGCTCCACGGACCTTGGAAAAGGTCGCGCAGCGTCGGCACGTAGAGCACGGCCAGCGCGGCGAACAGCACCGCCCACGCAAGCCAGTGCTGACGCGCTGCCTGCGCCAGCGGCGCTGACATCGGCGCGGGGCTCAGTGCAGCCATCGCCGCTCCCGCACCGGCGCCGGCACGGCAGTCAGCGGCGTGGCACGCGGCGACTCATCGGGCTGGCGGATCAACTGCTTCTTCACCGCTTTGGACTCGCGCTCAGCCCTGGAACTCGTTGAGCACCACGCCGGCGAGCTTGACCGGCGTCTGCGACAGCTGGTGGGTCAACTCGTCGAGGGCATCGAGGCGGTTGCTGTGCTTGCGAGTGACCACCAGGGCCGAACCACAGCGGACCGCCAGCACCGCGTAGTCGCTGCCAAAGCACGCGGCGGGTGTGTCGACGATCACATGATCGAACTTGCTGAGCAGCTCGCGCACCAGCAGGCCGAATGCGGGCCGCTCGACCAGTTCGAGCGGATTGGGCGGCGTTGCGCCGACCGGCAGCACGTAGAGGCTCGGCACGCCCGCCACGCTGCGGATCACGTTGTCCGAGTTGCGACCCGACAGCAGGCCCGAAAGTCCGCTCGAATTGTCGACTCCGAAGACCTGATGCTGACGCGGGTTGCGCATGTCGGCATCGACCAGCAAGGTGCGACCACCCAGTTGGCTGAAGGCCACCGCGAGGTTGGCGGCGAAGAAGGTCTTGCCGTCGCCGCTGTCGGGGCTGACGATCGCCAGCGCCCGCCTGACTTCGACCTCGGTGCCGACGGGCGCCATTCGCAGCAGGATCTGGCTGCGCAGCGCGCGCAGGGCCTCGGCCTGTCGACCAAAGGGCTGAACCGCAAGCACCAGTTCAGAACTGAGCGTGCTGCCATGCTCACTCGAAAGGTGGTAATGGAACTGCTGGCTCAGGGCCCACAGCACATCCTCGTTGCGGGCCAGGCCGAGCGCGATGGCAGCCTCGCCGAAGCGCGTTCCGTGTTCGCGCTGGTAGGCAAGGATGTGCTCTATCTGCTCCTGGCTGAGGCCACGCGCCTCGGCGATCAGATCGCCGATCGCACGGTCGTGCAATTGGGAAACCGTGGCATCACCCGTGCCTTCGGCCTCCGCGAGGTTGCCTGTAGCGGCGTTGCGAAATTTGGCCATGGTCGGATGCCGGTTCGTTGAAGAAACTCAAGCGGTGCGCGTCGCGGCTGGCAGGCCAAGTACCCGCTGCTGCATGCTGATCCTCGCGGTATCGGGCTGACGACCGAAGCGCGGGCGCTTGGCCGGCCCCGGCATCACGCACAGCACCGGAAGTTGCAGTTGCTCGGCGATGTCCTCGATGGTGCGCACGCGACGGTCGAAGAACTCGCGCACCAACACGGCCGCCACCGCCAGCAGCGCGCCAAGCACGACTGCAACGCCGAGATTGAGGAACAGCTTGGGGGACGAGGCAAACGGCGGCTCGGTCGCCGAGCTCAGCAGACCGACATTGGTGAGCGTGTTCTGGCTGTCCAGCTTCGTGAGATTGAGACGGCCGAGCACCGCGTCATAGGCCTTCTGCGCGGTCTCCACATCCTTGAGCAGGATCAAGGCGTCATCGCGTTGTGCCTTCAGCTGGAACAGCTTGATGCGCTGCTGATCGAGTGCGGCACGCACCTGGGCCTCGCGACCGATGTTGATGCTGTTGTTGACGCCGACGCTACCCGAGACGCGCCGCGTCTCGATCGCGATGCGCGAGCGCAACTCGGCGATGCTGGCCTTGAGCTCGATGACCTGCGGATGAGCGTCGCCAAGCCGCGCGCTGAGCTGCTGCAGCTGGGCCTGCTGACGCCCCGCCTCGGCGCGCAGGCCGGTGACGATCGGATCGGTCATCACGTCGCGCAACTCGTCGGCCGAATTTCTCACCTGCGCCTGGCGACTGCTCGACTCGGCCGACAGCGCCTGCATGGCCACCAACTGCGAAGACAACTCGGCCAGGCGCGCGTTCTCGATGTCGAGCCGCTCGTCGGTGGCCAGCAGCCCCTTCTCCCTCTGGTAGGCCGACAGGCGCGACTGCGCCTTCTCCAGCTCCTCGCGATAGGTCTTGGCTCGCTCGTCGAAGAAACCGCTGTACTGGCGCGCCGGCTCGACCCGCAGATCGAGCGTGGTATCGGTGTAGGCCTGCACGAAGGCATTGGCCAGCAGCGCGGCGAATTTGGCGTCGACGCCGCTGAAGTTGATCTTGATGACGTTGGACGACTTCGACGGCAGAACCTCGAGGTTGTTCTGCAACAGGTTGGCGAGCCAGGCGTCGAACTCGCCGCGGCCGCCCGTGTCCTGCAGCCACTGCTCGCGGATCTCGGCGTTCTCGGTCAGCTTCAGCATCGCCACCACGCGACGCGCCACGCGATCGCTGGTGATGATGTCGGCCTGGGTCGCCATGTAGGTGGTGCTCATCAAGCCGGGCACGTAGCCACCGGCCACCGGGTCGACCGACTTGACGTCGAGCACGATCGCCGTGCTCGCGGTGTACCGCTTGGGCAGCACCAGGCTCGCAACGGCAGTCGCCAGGACGACGAAGAGGAAGACATACAGGGCAAGCTTCCAGCGTGCCTGCATGACGGCCAAGAACTGAGTGATTGACACGATCGCGCTCCTTGCCCGGATCAGATCAGAAGATGCTCTCGCGGACGTAGAGCACGTCGCCGCTTTGCACCAGGTCGTCCATGGCCGGCTGCAGCACGACAATCTTGCCGTCGGCGCCGCGCCGGTGCACCCGCAGTCCCTTTTCGGTACCGCGCGCGGTCAGGCCGCCGCCGGTGGCCAAGGCTTGCATCACGCTCATGCCGCGTTCGAGCCGGATCACCCCCGGGCGCTGCACCTCGCCATAGATGTACACCATCGGCATCCGGTCGACATACAGCACGTCGCCGTTCTGAAGCACCGGATCTTCCGTTCCCCCCTGGATGAACAGGGTCGTGACGGCGACCTCCTTGCGCAGCGGCTTGCCCTGGCGCTGGCCGGTGAGGACCACGACGTCGCTGCCGCCGACGGCAATGCCACCGGCCTGGGCCAGCACGTCGGTCAGCTTGGTGCCCTCGGCCTCGAGCGGATAGCGCCCGGGCTTGCCGACCATGCCGAGCACCGAGACCTGGTTGCCGCGGACCTGCATCACGAGCACCGACACCTGCGGCTGGCGCACGAAGTTGCCGCTGCGCAGGCCATCGGCCAGCGTCTTCTCGGCCGTCGCGACCGACTGCCCACCCAGCTTGACCTGACCTAGCAGCGGGTAGGAGATGAAGCCGGTCTCCGATATCCGCGTCTCCAGCGACAGGTCGGGATTCTGAAAGACCGTGACCCTCACCACGTCGCCCGGACCGAGCACGTAGTCGCGCTTGACTTCGCTACCGGGCGCCGCCTGCGAGTGCGCGGCTGGGCCGATCATCAGAAATGCCGCCACCCAGAGCAGGCTCAGCAACTTGGACAGATATGCCACGGTGCGCTCCTTCGACTACTTGGTTTTCTTGAGGCCCTTGAGCCCCTCGGTAAGGTCGTGCGGCTGACTGGCCGCCGATGCGGCCGCCGCGGGTGCGGCCGCCGGTGCCGAGGCTGCATCGGCGAACTTGCCGAGGTACTCGACCGTGGCCGCCGCCCGCAACTCCTTCATGTCCCTGCCGACCAGATCACGCTTGCGTTCGTTGAGCAGGAACTGCTCGATCGCCGGCTTGGCGCGCGCTTCGTCGACCGGTTGCGGGCGCGACCCGGCGAGCACCACGACCGTTGCACCGTTGGCGTTCGGGTTGAGCAGCGACTGCCCATCCTTGAGTTGCGACAGCGCCGTCAGGCTGGCCAGCGGCAACTGCTCGGCCGCCCGCACCGCCTGCGACCCGGCAAACTTGAAGTCGTTGGCCTTGAGGTAGTCGGCGAACTCGCCGATGTTCTTGGCACCCTGCAGCTTCTCGCGCAGCAGCGGCAGTTGATCGGGCTGGGCCTCGATCTGGAGTTCCTGCAGGCTGTAGATGCGGCGCCCGCTGAACAGCGCCGGGTTGGCGTCGTAGTAGGCCTTGATCTCTTCGGCGGTCGGCTTGGCCGCCGCCTCGCCGACCCGTTCGGCGTAGGCCCGCGCCAGGATCTCCCTGCGTGCGGCCTCGACCGTTTGCACCACGCGCGGGTCGCGGTCGAGCTTGAGATCCTCGGCGCGCTGCACCGCGATCTGCTGGTCGATCAGGCGCTCGAGCACCTGCTTGGCGGCGCCATCGGCCTGGCCAGGCTGCAGGTTGCGCTGCTGCTGCAGCACGAAATTGATCTGGTGGACGGTCACTTCGTCCTTGTTGACACGCGCCGCGGTCTGGGTTGCGCCGCCCTTCTTGCCGCCACAGCCGGCGAGCACGCCAAGCACGACCAGCCCCAACAGCAAGCCGCGCGCGATGCGCGGGGTGATGCGACTACCGGGCGGACTGTGCCTCCACTGCATAACCATGGACTCCCGAACGATCCGTGTGCACGGGGTCTGTCTCGGTGATCCGCCAAGGAGTAGCGGC
The DNA here is from genome assembly GCF_004217215.1 of Rivibacter subsaxonicus. Lineage (GTDB taxonomy): Bacteria > Pseudomonadota > Gammaproteobacteria > Burkholderiales > Burkholderiaceae_C > Rivibacter > Rivibacter subsaxonicus. The sequence continues at coordinate 304,601 of NZ_SHKP01000004.1, read as the reverse complement.
TCTTGCAGACCTGCCAAACCAGTGTATCGAGGGCATTCCCTCGGACCGAGGCCCTATCTTGGGGGGCTGCGGCCGCAGAACATCGTCGAGGTAACGATTTGTTCCGGTTGCACGAACTGCCGCTGGCACGGGCGCACCGGGCATTCGGCCCGGGCGGCCTGCACGCTAGGCCTTGAGGCCCCAGTGCAGCGCCACCACGCCGGCACTCAGGTTGTGCACGTCCACGTGGGCAAAGCCGGCCGCCTTCATCATCGCCTTCAACTCGGCCTGACCGGGATGCATGCGGATCGACTCGGCCAGGTAGCGGTAACTCTCGCCATCACGCGCGATCAGTTGCCCAAGCCGCGGCAGGATGTTGAAGGAGTACCAGTCGTAGGCCTTCTCGAGCGGCTTGGCGACCTTGGAGAACTCGAGCACCAGCAGCCGGCCGGCCGGCTTGAGCACGCGCTGCATCTCGGCCAGCGCCTTGTCCTTGTGCGTCATGTTGCGCAGACCGAAGGCCACGCTGACGACGTCGAAACTGTTGCTTGCAAAAGGCAGCGCCTCGGCGTCGCACAGCGTGGTCGGCAGCGCGAGCCCCTCGTCGAGCAGGCGATCGCGGCCGGTGCGCAGCATGGCCTCGTTGATGTCGGTGTGGACCACGGTGCCGCTGGCGCCAACCTTGCGCGCAAAGGCGCGCGCAAGGTCACCGGTGCCACCGGCAATGTCGAGCACCGCGTCGCCCTCGCGCACCCGCGAGGCGGCGATCGTGTAGGCCTTCCAGACCCGGTGCAGGCCCATCGACATGACGTCGTTCATCAGGTCGTAGTTCGAGGCCACCGAGTCGAACACGCCGCGGACGCGGCCCTGCTTCTCCTTCTCGTCGACGGTCTGGAAGCCGAAGTGGGTCTGGGTCATGGCGGGCGTCTGGCGCGTTCAGTGACTGCCGCAGGCATGGCCGCCACCAGCGGCGGCGGCGGGCGCCATCGGCGCATCGCGGTCGAGGCCGGCTTCGGCCAGCCGGTCTAGGTATTGCTGCAGCAGCCGGTCCTGGTTCTGGCCGAGCTGGTACAGGTAGTCCCACGAGAACAGGCCGCTGAAGTGACCGTCGCTGAAGGTGGGCTGGATCGCGTAGTTGCCGACCTGAGTGACCTCGGTGATGCCGATCTCGCGCTTGCCGGTCTGCAGCGTCTCCTGGCCGGGGCCGTGGCCCTGCACCTCGGCCGAGGGCGAGTAGACACGCAGCAGCTCGAAGGGCAGCCTGAAATGCGCACCATCGGAGAACTCGATCTCGAGGATGCGCGAGCTCTGGTGAACCGTCAGGGCGGTGGGCGTCGGGGAATCGGGCGTGAGTCCGGCCATGGGCTTCTCGTTGTTGACAGCCAGCAGTCTATTCGGCGCCGAAAGGCACCAGCGCGTGCGCGACCGCGGCGTCCAGTTCAGCCAGCGGCAGCGCGAGCCTCTGCACCGCCGGCACCGACGGTTCGCGCTGTTCGGCGCCCCAGACCGGGTTCGGAAAATGACTGTCCCAGCCGAAGCGGGCAATCACGTGCCAGTGCAGGTGCGGCACCACATTGCCGAGCGTCGCGAGGTTGATCTTGGTCGGCGCCAGCGTTTCGCGCAGCACCGTCTCGATCGCGCTCACCGCGTCGATGCATTCGTGGCGTTCGGCCGCCGGAAGATCGCTGAACTCGGCGACATGCTCGCGCCAGACCAGCCGGTAGAAGGCCGGAAATGCGGCGTCCTCGGCGCGAATAACGCGCCAGCGCCCCGCACTTGCCACCGGCACGCCGCCGGCCTCGCCGCACAGCGGGCAGCCGGCGACCGGCCGCGCAGCCAAGATACTCACACCAGCACCCGTTCGATCCCGCCGTCGTTGGCCGCCTTCACGTAAGTCGGCATCCACTCCTCGCCGAGGATCTTGCGCGCCATCTCGACCACGATGTAGTCTGCCTCGAGCAAGCCGTTCTGCAGGTCGCCTTCGTAGCGGGAGAGGCCCTGCAGGCAGCTCGGGCACGAGGTCAGGATCTTGACGTTGGCCTGCGCCGCGGCCGAGGGCGCCAGCGCCTTCAGCGCCACGGCATCCTGCTGCAGTTGCTCTTCCTTGCGGAAGCGCACCTGCGTGGCAATGTCCGGCCGCGTCACGCCCAGCGTACCGCTCTCGCCGCAGCAGCGCTCGCTCTTGAGCACCGCATCGCCCATCAGCGCCTTCACCGTCTTCATCGGCTCCTGCAGCTTCAGCGGGCTGTGGCAGGGATCGTGGTACAGGTAGGCACCACCGGCCTCGAGCTTGATGCCCTTCTCGAGCAGGAACTCGTGGATGTCGATGATCCGGCAGCCGGGGAAGATCTTCTCGAACTGGTAGCCCTGCAACTGGTCGTAGCAGGTGCCGCAGCTCACCACCACGGTCTTGATGTCGAGGTAGTTCAGCGTGTTGGCGACGCGGTGGAACAGAACCCGGTTGTCGGTGATGATCTTCTCGGCCTTGTCGAACTGGCCCGAGCCGCGCTGCGGATAGCCGCAGCACAGGTAACCCGGCGGCAGCACGGTCTGCACGCCGGCATGCCACAGCATCGCCTGCGTCGCGAGGCCGACCTGGCTGAACAGCCGCTCCGAGCCGCAGCCGGGGAAATAGAACACCGCCTCCGTCTCCGCGCTGGTCGCCTGCGGGTTGCGGATGATCGGGACGTAGTTCTTGTCCTCGATGTCCAGCAAGGCGCGCGCCGTCTTCTTGGGCAGCCCACCGGGCAGCTTCTTGTTGATGAAGTGGATCACCTGCTCCTTCACCGGTGCGCTGCCCACCGTCGCCGGGGGCGCCGCGGTCTGCGCGCGCGCGGCCAGGCGCAGCATGCGGTTGGCAAAGCGCTGCACCTTGAAGCCGACGTCGACCATCGCCGTGCGCACCAGCTTGATGGTGGTCGGGTCGGTCGCGTTGAGCATCAGCATCGCCGCCGCATTGCCGGGTCTGAAGCTCTTCTGCCCCATCTTGCGCAGCAGGTTGCGCATGTTCATCGACACGTCGCCGAAGTCGATCTTCACCGGGCACGGGCTCAGGCACTTGTGGCAGACCGTGCAGTGGTCGGCCACGTCCTCGAACTCCTGCCAGTGCTTGATGCTGACGCCGCGCCGGGTCTGCTCTTCGTAGAGGAAGGCCTCGACCAGCAACGAGGTCGCCAGGATCTTGTTGCGCGGGCTGTAGAGCAGGTTGGCACGCGGCACGTGCGTCGCGCAGACCGGCTTGCACTTGCCGCAACGCAGGCAGTCCTTGACCGAATCGGCGATCGCGCCGATGTCGCTCTGCTGCATGATGATCGACTCATGCCCCATCAGGCCGAAGCTCGGCGTGTAGGCATGGCTCAGGTCGCCGGCCAGCACCGGCGCGGCGAGCTGGTCGCCGTCAGCGTTGGCGGTGGTGCGCCAGGCGTCGCCGCCCAGGCCACGCCGCAGCAGCTTGCCGCGGTTGAAGCGCCCTTCCGGGTCGACGCGCTGCTTGTAGTCGGCAAAGGGCTTGAGCTCGGCGTCGCTGAGGAACTCGAGCTTGGTGATGCCGATGCCATGCTCGCCCGAGATCACGCCATCGAGCCGCCGCGCCAGCGCCATGATGCGGCCGACCGCCTCGTGCGCGGTCTGCAGCATCTCGTAGTTGTCGGAGTTGACCGGGATGTTGGTGTGCACATTGCCGTCGCCGGCATGCATGTGCAGCGCCACCCAGACGCGGCCCTTGAGCACTTCCTTGTGAATGGCCTTGGCGCGCTCGATGATCGGCGCGAAGGCATCGCCGGCAAAGATCTGCTGCAAGGGCTTGAGCAACTGCACCTTCCACGAGGCGCGCAGCGTGTGGTCCTGCAGCAGCGCAAAGAAGCTGCGGCCGCTGTCGGCATCGATCACATCCAGGCTCTGCAGCCAGCCCTGCCAGAGCGCGCGTGTTTCGCGCACCAGCGCCAGCGCCTGCGCGACGCGGTCTTCCAGCAGCTCGGCCGAGGCGATCTCGCCCGCGTCGTCGCTCTTGCCCAGCGGCAGCGAACCGGCGGCGAACAGCGCCTCCAGCCGGTCGGCCAGCGCCAGCTTGTTGCGCAGGCTCAGCTCGATGTTGATGCGCTCGATGCCCTCGGTGTACTCGCCCATCCGCGGCAGCGGGATCACCACGTCCTCGTTGATCTTGAAGGCGTTGGTGTGCTTGGCGATCGCGGCGGTGCGCTTGCGGTCGAGCCAGAACTTCTTGCGCGCCTCGGCGCTGACCGCGATGAAGCCCTCGCCGCTGCGCGAGTTGGCGATGCGCACCACCTCGCTGGTGGCGCGCGCCACCGCGGCCTCGTCGTCGCCGACGATGTCGCCGACCAGCACCATCTTCGGCAGGCCGGAGCCACCGAGCGCCGCGCCGCGCTTGCTCTTGGTGGTGTAACCCACCGCCTTGAGATAGCGGTCGTCCAGGTGCTCCAGACCGGCCAGGATCGCGCCACCGGGCTTCTGCGCCTCGGCGAACATGAAGTCCTTGATCTCGACGATCGAGGGCACGCAGTCCTTCGGATTGCCGAAGAACTCCAGGCACACCGTGCGCACATGGCCCGGCATGCGGTGCACCACCCAGCGCGCGCTGGTGATCAGGCCGTCGCAGCCTTCCTTCTGGATGCCGGGCAGGCCGGCCAGGAACTTGTCGGTGACGTCCTTGCCGAGCCCCTCCTTGCGGAAGGTCGAGCCCGGGATCACCAGCGTCTCGGTGCGCTCCAGGTGCTTGCCCGAGGCGTCGAAGTAGCGCAGCTCGAAGGTGGCTTGCGGAGCGTCATGGATCTTGCCGAGGTTGTGATCCATGCGGTGCACCTCGAGCCACTTGGCCTCGGGCGTCACCATCTTCCAGCTCGCCAGGTTGTCGAGCGCGGTGCCCCACAGCACGGCCTTCTTGCCGCCGGCGTTCATCGCGATGTTGCCGCCGATGCAGCTGGCCTCGGCCGAGGTCGGGTCCACCGCAAACACCTGGCCGGCGCGCTCGGCGGCGTCGGCCACGCGTTGCGTCACCACGCCGGCCTCGCTCCAGACGGTGGCCACCGGCCGGCTCATGCCGGGCAGCGTGACCAGCTCGACCTCGCTCATCGCCTCCAGCTTCTCGGTGTTGATCACCGCGCTGGTCCAGGTCAGCGGGATCGCGCCGCCGGTGTAGCCGGTGCCGCCGCCACGCGGAATGATCGTCAGCCCCAGTTCGACGCAGGCCGCCACCAGCCCCGCCATCTCGGCCTCGGTGTCGGGCGTCAGCACCACGAAGGGGTACTCGACGCGCCAGTCGGTGGCGTCGGTCACGTGCGAGACCCGCGAGAGGCCGTCGAACTTGATGTTGTCCTTGGCCGTGTGCCGGCCCAGCGTCTTGCGTGCCGCCTTGCGCAGCGCGGCCACCTTCTCGAAGCTGCGCGCGAAGGCGCCGACCGCCTTGCTGGCGGCCTCGAGCAACTCGCCGACCATCGCGTCGCGCTGCTCCACCGTGAAGGTGCCGGGGTCGGTCGCCGGCAGCAGCGCGGTGCCGGGCTGGCGCCGCTTCTGGATCTCGCCGAGCCGGTGATGCAGAGCCTGCACCAGCAGCGCGCGGCGCTTGGGGTTGTCGAGCAGGTCGTCCTGCAGGTACGGGTTGCGCTGAACCACCCAGATGTCGCCCAGCACCTCGTAGAGCATGCGCGCCGAGCGGCCGGTGCGGCGCTCCTCGCGCAGCTTGTTGAGCAGCTCCCAGGCCCGCGCGCCGAGCAGGCGCACCACGATCTCGCGGTCCGAGAACGAGGTGTAGTTGTACGGAATCTCGCGCAGGCGGGCCGGCGCTTCGAGGCCGTTGGCGCCGGCGGCGGCTTGCACGCTGTGGAGGGGGAGCGGAGCGTTCATGAGGGCTGGAGCACCCGGCAAACGCCGGAAACGAATGCTATCGCAGCGCAACAAGCCTTCGCGTCGCAGGGCCGGCGCCCGACAGAGAGTGCAAGCACATGTCGCAACGGCGCTCGCAAGGCGGCTTTCCTGAATACGATGCGCCGGATGGAAGCGCTGCCGCCCTGGCCCTACCCGCTGTGGATCGCCCACCGCGGCGCCGGCAAGCTGGCGCCCGAGAACACCCTGGCCGCGTTCCGCGTCGGCCTGGCGCTGGGCTACCAGATGGCCGAGTGCGACGTGACGCTCTCCGGCGACGGCGTGCCCTTCCTGCTGCACGACGCGCGCCTTGAGCGCACCACCAACGGCTTCGGCCTCGCCCGCCTGCAACCCTGGAGCGCGATGGCGCAACTCAACGCCGGCCGCTGGCATGGCACCGAGTTCGCGACCGAGCCGCTGCCCACGCTGGCCGCGCTGGCCGGCCTGGCGCGCGAGACCGGCCTGATGCTCAACCTCGAACTCAAGCCCGGCCCCGAGGACGACGCCCGCTGCGGGCGCATCGCCGCGACCGAGGCCCAGCGCCTGTGGGCCAGCATCGAGACACCACCGCCGCTGCTGAGCTCGTTCTCGATCGAAGCCCTGGCGGCGGCGCGCGATCACGCCCCCGCGCTGCCACGCGCGCTGCTGCTCGAGCGCGTTTCGGACGGCTGGCGCGACGCGGCGCGCGAACTGGGCGCGGTGGCGGTGGTCATCGAGCACCGCGCCGTCGATGCCGAGGTGGTGCTGCAGGCGCTGGAGTCAGGCCTGCGCGTGCTTTGCTACACCGTCAACGGCGAGGCCGAGGCGCGCCGGCTCGAAGACGCCGGCGTCGACGGGCTGATCACCGACGCCATCGATCGCCTGGGGCCGCAGGCGCTGCCGTGAGCGGCCGGCCCGGCGCGGGCGAGGCCCGCGCCGCGAGCGCGATCAGGACGCCGACTGCGGCGGCGTCGTGTCGACTTGCCCGTCCTTGACCGGCAGCGTGGCGCCGGGGCGGAACGAGGTACGCACCTCGCCGGTCTGGCTGCCGATGCGGTAGCTGACGTCGTAGCCGACCAGCTTCTTCGACTTCTCCTGCACCGTCTTGCAGCGCTGCTCCGTCTTCGTCTCGACGTCCTTCTCCTGCATGTTCTTCTGCACCTGGTTGCCGGCGTAGCCGCCAGCCGCGGCGCCGGCCACGGTGGCGATCTTCTTGCCGCTGCCGCCGCCGACCTGGTGGCCCAGCACGCCGCCGATCACCGCGCCGCCAACGCTGCCGAGCAGGCGGTTCTCGTCCTTGACCGGCGCCTGGCGCTGCACCTGCACGTTCTCGCAGTGCTCGCGCGGCGTCGTCGTGGTCTCCATGACCTCCTTGACGGCGACCACCTCGGCCACCTTGGGCTGCGACATCTTCTGGTAGCCCGTGACGGCGCCCGCGCCCAGCATCACCATCGCGACGCCGCCCACCGCCATACCCTTGATCATCGACTTGTCCATGGCTTGCCTCCTGTGTGTTTTGCCAGCCGCGATTGTCCCGAAGGCCGGGCGGTGCGCGTGACAGGAGGTTTCGGCCGCCGGCGCCTGCCTGCGACCAGGCGGAGTTCGCTTCGGCAAACCTAGCTACGTCAGCTGCCCGCGGGGCCTTGGTCGATCACGACGTTGACTCGCCACCACTCGGTTCCCGATCTCGGGATCCACAGGCGTTCCATCACGTAACGCTTCGATCCGCTGGCCTTCAGCAGTGTCCAGTCGCGCTGACGCACCATCGGGTTGCCCTGGATCTGCGTCAGGTTGCCCACTGCGTCGATCGACCAGGTGCCGGGCTGGGCAAAGGAGCTCCCGTCCGGATACAGGGTGATCATCGCGTTCGTGCCGTCCGCGTTCAGGTCGAACACGAGTTGCCCGGTCACGATCGAGTCCACGGCAAAGCCGCTCAACCATCGACGCTGCAGCGCTGATCCGTTGTCGAAACGCGCACCGGCCTCGGGCCTGACGACCACGATCTCGTTGGCGGCGATCATGGCGCCATTGACGAAGTCGGCCGCGATCCAGTGTTCCTCGACACCGCCGACGTCCTGGCTCAGGCGCAGATAGCGCCGATCACCATACGGGCCTTCGAGCCTGAGCCAACCGTTGACCACCGAACCGTTGATGGCCGCGTTCGTGCGCTCGAGTACAGCCGCCCCCGAGCCAGCAAACCGGACCGCGTCGGCCTCGGAATATGACGCCTCCCCACCGACCGAGGTACCGGCCAGCACGCCGGCCCAGCGATTGCCCGCCGCCATGTCGGCATCGCCAAACGCCGTGGCAGTTGACAGATCGAGCGACTTGCGCAGATATCCGAATGAAGTGTCGATGGGCGTCACCCGCCCGGCCAACGGGCCGTCGAGCGTCCTGGTTTCGCCCAGCGGCACGACGATCACGGAACCCGCACCGGCAGTTCCGCGCACCAGGCGCAGCTCGTAGCCCGTGGTGTCGTGTGAAACGGTCTGCCAGCCGAAGATCGGATCCTCTTCTCCGAGCGCGATCACTGAATAGGGCTGCGACAGCGACAGCCTGATGGCGTCGGTGGTAGCCGTCCACGTGGCGGCTCGCGCGCCCTTGGGACCAACCACGCTCGCCGTACCGTCCGGACGATAGGTCACCACCAGCCCGTCGGTCTGCGAGCCATAGGACAGCACGTAGGCGATGCTGCGCTCGGCCGACCCGAACGAGTCGGCTGCGCCCGAAGGTCCTGAACTGGACAGAACCTGCTTGCGGGCAACCATGAAGGCGTCGGAACTCCCGTGCGCCGACAGAAAAGCGGCCAGCGTCGTGGAAGTGGAAGGATCCTCGACCAGCAATGCTGTGTCCGTTGCAGTCGGAGGCAGCGCTGCACTTCCGTTGGCAACCATGCGGATCGCGGTCGCAAGGTCGGCCACTCGATGCAGCGGCATGAGCAGCGCGATCGCGTCCAGTTGCTGCTGCGTCGCAGGCGCCTGACGGCCGCCGGCCTCGCGTGCCAAGGCTGCGAACGCCGTGGAAATCGGCGTGATGTTGAGGGCCGGCACCTTGTTCGCCGTGACTTCACCATCCGATGTCGCCACGCGCAGCAGCGAGGCCACGTCGCCGACCAGGCTACCGAACTTGACGGAGGCTTGCGCCCCGTTGCCCGAGCTCGCCAGTTGCACCATGTCGGTCGCGCGCGCGGCCTCCACGGTGAGCGTGAACTGCCCGGCGGCATCGGTCGTCGTCTGAAAGGACTTCGTCCCCACCGTCCCCACGACCACGGCGTTCGGCAAGGCAGGATCACCACTCAGGCCCCTGAGGCGGATCTGCGCGTTCACGGTGACGCTGACCCTGGCGCTGCTGGTGGCCCCGCCCTGCACGGCTCGGACCGTGTAAGTCAGCGCGTCGGCGCCAAAGTAGCCCGGCGCCGGTGTGTAGATCAGCCTGCCGCCGCTGATCTGCGCGCTGCCATGCGCCGGCGCCGAGACCGACACAAGCTCCAGCGTCCCGGCGCTGGCCACGTCATTGGCCAGCACATTGATGGGCGTCGACACAGTCCAGGCCACGGCAGCCTCGTCGTCCGCAGCGCTGAGGCTGGCCACTGGAGTCGTCGGCGCGTCTTCACCACCACCACCGCCACAAGCGGCCAGCAGCACTGAAAGGACAACGGCGAGCGCGGCACATCGCGTGCCGCGGTATAGGCATTGCATTGGCATTCCCCTGGTGTTTAAGGCCGCACTGCGGCGGCTCGGCGCGATGCTAGTTCACGAGTCCGGCATCCCTCGTCAGGAATTGCCCCTTGTGTCGCCCGTGTTCGTCGCTCTTCGCCAATCGCTCAGCGGCCGTCGTTTCGATGCCACCGCCCAAAGGGAAGACGGACAGGACATAGCTCGCTTTGGCCCCTAGATCTCGGCGGTGCCGCTCTGACCATTGCTGCGCATCACCAGCGTCCAGGGCAGGTCACCCCGGTGGCGGCATTGACCATCAGGCTGACCGCACCCGGTACCTGCCTCGGTCCGCGGGAGCGCTCAGAACGATGGCGGGTGGCTGTGGCAAGACCGGGTTCCGTTGCTGCAGTTCCGTGAACGTGTTGTTGGCGTTGATCGTCAACAGCACATCGGTCTCGTTGTTGCTCTTGTCGCTCTCGAACAGCACGCCTTCGGGACCCACGATGGGCCGCAAGCGTGACAGGCGGGATCGGTCGCGGCTGTGGCTCAAGCCCTGGCGCGCAGGATCTGCTCCTCGACATCCGCCAGCCGCTCCTTGCCGAAGTAGATCTCGTCGCCGACAAAGAAGGTCGGCGCGCCGAAGGCGCCGCGCTCGTAGGCCGACTGCGTGCTCGCGGCGAGCCGTGCCTTGAGCTCGGGCTCCTGTGACTTGGCCACCAGCGCCGCGGCATCGAGCCCGGCCGCGCCCAGCACGGCGGCGATCTCGGCCTCGTCGTCCATGTTGCGGCCCTGCTCCCACATCGCGGCGAACACCGCGTCCACCAGCGCCGGCGCGCAGCCCAGCGCCTGCGCCGCCACCGCCAGCCGCATGATCTTGAGCGTGTTGACCGGAAAGAAGGGGTTGAGGCGGAACCGGTCGATTCGGTGGCGGGCGATGAAACGCCGCATCTCCAGATGCTCGTAGGCCAGCTTGTTCGGGATCTCGGCGTAGGCCACCACCGGCGAGCGGTTGTTAGCGAGCTTGAACAACCCGCCGAGCAGGATCGGCACGTACTCGAAGCGCACGCCGGTGCGCGCCTCGATGCCCGGCAGCACCTGGTGGCTCAGGTAGGCGTTGGGGCTGCCGAAGTCGAACAGGAACTGCACGCGCGGAGTAGCAGCATTCATGGCGCTCACCAGCTTTCCATCCAGGGCCGCAGCTCGGTCTCGTGGGTCCAGGCATCGCGCGGCTGGCGGTGGATCTGCCAGTAGGCCTCGGCGATCGAGTCCGGGCTGACGATGCCCTGCTGCTCCTTGAGCGCATAGCGCTCGGGGAAATTGCTGCGAATGAACTCGGTGTCGATCGCGCCGTCGATCACCGGGTGCGCCACATGGATGCCCTTGGGCCCGAGCTCGCGCGCCATGCTCTGCGCCAGCGCGCGCAGCGCATGCTTGGCGCCGGCAAAGGCGGCGTAACCCTCGCGCCCGCGCAGGCTGGCGGTGGCGCCGGTGAAGATGATGGTGCCGTGCCCGCGCGGCAGCATCGACTTGGCCACCTCGCGCCCCATCAGGAAGCCGCCGAAGCAGGCCATCTCCCACACCTTGAAGTAGACCCGCGCGGTGGTCTCGGTGATGCCGAAGCGCACGTTGGCGCCGATGTTGAACACCGCCACCTCGATCGGCGCGATCTCGCGCTCGATGCGCTCCACCAGCGCGACCATCTCCTCCTCCTTTCGCGCATCGCTGCCAAAGCCATGCGCCTCGCTGCCCTCGGCGCGGATCTGCGCCAGCAGCGGCTCGAGCTTGTCGGCCGAGCGCCGCGTGACGCAGGCCACAAAGCCCTCGCGCGCAAAGCGGCGCGCGATGGCGCCGCCGGTGGCGTCGCCGGCGCCGATCACGAGTACGGCCTTGCGGCCGCTGTTGGGAGGTGCTTCCACAGTGGGTGCCCCGATAAGATAATGATCGTCAGCCTATGATCGTCGCCAGGGCCTGTCAAGCCAAACCGAGCCGAGCCGAGTACCCGCACCGATGCGCTACCCCAAGCACCACAAGGACGCCGCCCGCCAGCGGCTGGTCGAGCAGACCGGCAGCCATGCCAAGCAGCACGGCTTTGCCGAGAGCGGCGTGGCGGCGCTGGCGGCGGCGGCCGGCCTGACCACCGGCGCGCTCTACAAGCACTTCGACGGCAAGGCCGAGCTGTTTGCGGCACTGGTGCAGGCCGAGCTGGCGCGCACCGCGCAGATGCTCGCCGCCATCGACAGCGACGAAGGCACCGCCCGCATGCTGGCCGGCTACCTGAGCCCGGCGCATGTGCGACACCCCGAGCGCGGCTGCGCGCTGCCGGCGCTGACGCCGGAGATCGCCCGTGCCGACGACGCGGCGCGCCAGGCCTACCAGGCCGGGCTGCTCGAGGTGCACGCCGAGCTGCAGCGCCTGAGCGGCGGCGATGCCGACAGCGCCTGGGTGCTGCTGGCGCAACTGGTGGGTGCCGTGATGCTGGCGCGCGCGCTGCCCGAGCCCGCGCTGCAGAAGAAGGTGCTTGACGCCGCGCGGGGGAGCTGCGCTTCATAGCGATGCGCCAGCCCTCGACGGCGTGACGGAGACGCCCTGCCAACCCGGGTACGAAGGCGAGGCCATTCGAGACTTTTGCCGCAGGCAGGTTGCTGGCCCCGCCCTCCCCGCAACGCAGAATGTTTGCGGGGAGGAATGACAAGATGAGTAGCAATAGACGAAGGCGCAAGACAAGCGCCTTTGAAGACTTGGTCGCGCTCGTGGCACTGCTGCCATGGTGGGTTGGCGTGATGTTGGCGGTCGTGAGCTACGTGGTTCTTTCGACCATCGCCAAGCGGCCGGTTCCGGCGGCGCAACCGGGCCAGATGGCAGCGCTCGTGACTGGCACGCTCACAGCCACGTTTGCCAGCATCGGCCAGTACCTTTTGCCTTTGATCTGCCTGCTCGGTGCAGGTGTGTCGGCCTGGAAGCGCCGCGAGCGCACCGCGCTGGCCGAGCAAGCCAGTGGACCGCGCGCGGCGCAAGCCATCGACGGCATGAGCTGGCGCGAGTTCGAGCGGCTGGTGGGCGAGGCCTACCGGCTGCGCGGCTACCGCGTGCAGGAGACCGGAGGTGGCGGCGCCGATGGCGGCGTGGACCTCGTGCTCGTCAAGGGCAGCGAGACCTGGCTGGTGCAGTGCAAGCAGTGGCGCGCGCAGATGGTGGGCGTCGACATCGTGCGCCAGCTCTACGGCGTGATGGCAGCGCGCGGCGCGACCGGCGGCTTCGTCGTCACGTCTGGCCACTTCAGCGATGACGCGGCGGCGTTCGCCAAGGGCCGCAACGTCGAGTTGGTCGACGGGCCGGCCTTGCAGCGAATGCTGGCCCAGGCCAAGGTTGGCGCGCAGCGTTCTCAGGTTGCTGCAACGCCGGTACCCGCCAAGGCACCGGCGGCGCAGGCGGCTCATGCGTGCCCGCAATGCGCCGGGCCGATGATCCAGCGCACCGCCGCGCGCGGCGCCAACGCCGGCAAGGCCTTCTGGGGTTGCGCGACGTATCCCAAGTGCCGCGGCACACGCGCTACAGCGTAGTGCTCAACGGCAGCAAGAGGTGCATCACATTCAATTCGGTTACGTACTCACGCCCGCTCAGTTCCCAGTGTTCGGATCACTGGCGATGCGAGGCGCCGGCGATGTGCAAGTGAAATGCCACATCAGCTAGCGTCCCACATCGACCGCTATTCTCACGACCTGCGCACTGCTCAATTCATCCCATCGTCATTCGGGTGCAAACATATCCCGATTGACCGTTCGCTGCCGCACAATGTCAGAAAGACCGAGTCACTGGAGTCGAGCAACATGAGTTCTGGCAAGTACTACATCGCTGACGGGTACATCTATGGCCCGAAAGATTCGGGGCGATTCTATATTCAGGACGGCTACATTTACGGCCCTAGGAACAGTGGCAAGTACTACATCTCTGACGGCTACATCTACGGACCGAAGAAGAGTGGCAAGTTCTACATCTCCGAGGGGTACATCTACGGACCGAACGAAGAGCTTCCTTGGCTTGAGGAGTAAAACTTCCCATGTTGCTGACTAAGCGGCCCAATTTGACGGGATTCTTTGCCAGCACTACTTGGTTATTCACCCGCAGCGTTGCCGCGCGGGAAGTGGTCCTACTCCGGCAGCCTACCGACTAATAGTTCATTCAAACCAAATTGCTCCGTGGGTCGGCCCAAGTCAGGCCTCCAGCCTGATTTGGCGTCAACATTGAGAAGCCGCTAACAAGGCTTACTCAAGTAAACTCACCTCAATTCACCTTAGCTTGAATGAATATGCGTTCTCGTCAGTCAATTCTCAGTAGCGCCACATTCGGCAGTCGCATTGCCGAGGATGAGCTTGATCGTCTCCAACTCTACTTCGTAGAGACCGAGCAGTGGCGGCGCGTCCTTTCAGGGGACGCCGACATCATCTTCGGCGCGAAGGGTTCAGGGAAGAGCGCCCTGTACTCCTTGCTGGTCGCCCAAAAGGAAGACCTCCGACTGGGTCGACGCACGATCTTCCTAGCCGCAGAAAATCCTCGCGGAACACCTGCTTTCCGCGATCTCACCACTCAACCACCACTAAGCGAGGAGCATTTTCGAGGATTGTGGAAGCTGTACTTCCTCTCGATTCTTGCCAACTACATCCGACATCATCTCGACACCACTCGTACAGATAACCCCGTTTGCGCTGAAGTCGTTCACTTCTTGGTTACGAACGGACTACTGGCCCCCAATGTCACTTTGCTCAGCCGCTTGAAGGCTGCCGCAGACTACTTACGCAAGTGGTTTCCCGCGCTCGAGGCTGGTGTTACGGACCCCAACACGGGCCTTGAAATTACCGGGAAGATCACCATCGGTGAGCCCACTCCCGAGCAGCGGGGTCTGGGCTACCGATCGCTGGATGAGTTGCTGAGTCGCTTAAACACCGGGTTCGCGCAGCAGAATATTGCCGCTTGGTTAGTACTCGATCGGCTTGATGTAGCTTTCACTGACAGCGACGAGCTTGAGGGGAATGCGCTTCGCTCTCTCTTCCGAAGCTACCTTGACATGCGCGACCTGTCGCAGTTCCAGATGAAGATCTTTCTGCGAGACGACATCTGGCGGAAGATTGTGAGCGTTGGATTTCGCGAGGCGAGTCATGTTACTAGGACGCTGACACTGTCATGGGATCGGCAGTCGCTACTGAATCTCATAGTTAGTCGCCTCGTGTCAAACGACCTCATCTGCGATCACTACGGAGTGACTCCTGAAGAGGTCCTCGCAAGTGCCGAGAAGCAGGAACAACTCTTCTACAGCGTCTTCCCCCCGCAGATTGATCGTGGCCCCAGCAAGTCCAAGACCCTCGACTGGATGATTACTCGCGTCGCTGATGGCACAAAGAGAACTGCGCCTCGGGAAGTGGTTCACTTGCTTCTCGAAGCACGCGATGAGCAGTTGCGCCACTTCCAACTTGGCACTGGCGACCCACCCGACGAGCACCTTATCGACAAGTCAGCGCTTCGCGCCGCGCTGCCGCGGGTTTCCAAGGCTAGGTATGAACAGACACTCTGTGCAGAGCACCCCTCTCTCAAGCCTTACCTCGACAGGCTTGAACGCGAAAAGGCAGAGCAGGATCCGGACTCGCTGTCATCGCTCTGGGGGATCTCTCGTGAGAAGACGGTGGCACTGTGCGAAAGGCTAATCGAAGTGGGCTTCCTTGAGCGTCGCGGCACCAAGGGTGAACCGATCTACTGGGTCCCATTCCTCTATCGCGACGCGCTTGACCTCGTCCAAGGCTCAGCCGCCAGAAAGGCGAAGAAGGCCAAGGTCAGACAGTGAGGTCAGCCACTCCCGCCGAAGTCGACAAGGGTTGCATCCGACTAGGTGCGATCGTGCGCAGAGGGTCGAATGCACGGAATCGCTCGCGGTGACCTGCCCCCACCGAACCCCGCCTCACGCCCCAAACATCAAATACTCCGCCTCATACGGCACCCGCGCCGTGACACCGAGCGAGCCGCCATCGCAGCCGCCACTCGGCGCCACGCCGCCACTGGTGTTCACCCGCTGCACCCGCGTCACCGCCGCGTAGCGCCCGGCGCCGCCGGCCGAGCGCGCCGACAGCAGCAGCCACGGGATCGCGTCGTCCTGTGGCGCGTCGGCGCGTGCCAGGGCCCGGCCGACGATGCGGCTGCCGTCGGTGGCTATACCCAGTGCGGGCCGGCATCCTGGCGGCCGCTGGGCCGGCCCTGGGCGTCGAAGCCGAACCCGACCGGGCGTGGCGTTCCTTCCGCGTGAGATCTACTTCGAGGCCGGCTTCGCCGCGGGCTTGGCACCAGCTGCCGGTTGCACGCCGACGGCCACGGACTGCGTGACGACCGCCACCACCTGGTCGCCCGCCTTGACTTCCTCAAGCACCTTCGGATCTTGAATCGCCACATCCAGGATCTTGCCTCCAGGTCCCTTGAGCTTCGCGACCTTCGCCTTCTTGTCGACGCTCTCCACATTGGCTACGATCGTCGTGCGCTTCGCGGCCATTGCGCCAGCCTTGTCGGGTTCGACGGAGGACTCGACCTTGGCACGGATGCCGTCGCCACCCTTCTGCAGGGCAAGTGCCACGCCCACCTTGTAGTCCACGGTCACACGGTCACCGACCTTGAGCTTTTCGAGATTCTTCACGGCCGGGTCGACCTCGAAGACGGCGACGTAGCCCTTCTCTCCCTTGATCTCCACGGTACGGGCGGCCGCATCCACGGCAGTGACGTCCCCGGTGATTCGGACCGTGGTCTCCGCGGACTTGGTCATCGTTGCAGGTTTCTCCGCCGTGGCCTGCGCGCTTGCGCCAGCGGTGAATGCCAGGCCTGCGATCAGCGCCGCAAGCAGCGCCGCCAGCCGGTTTGAGGTATTTGCCATCATCTTCCCTCCCGCAAACAGCGGCTGCCGGAATGGCTGCCTCGCTGCGCAGGCCATCCTAGGACTCGCTCCCGGCGCCGCATAGATCCCCCCCTAGCTCAAATTCGAGGCTGCTTTTGAAGCGAGCGTCGAACGTGCTCGGGTCGGTAGCACGCGTTCGTGCGCGAAGCGGCGATGGCTCCCATCGCCGCCCGCTGCGTCGCTCACGCCCCGAACATCAAATAGTCCGCCTCATACGGCACCCGCGCAGTGACGCCGACCGAGCCACCATCGCAGCCGCCGCTCGGCGCCACGCCGCCACTGGTGTTCACCCGCTGCACCCGCGTCACCGCCGCGTAGCGCCCGGCGCCGCCGGCCGAGCGGGCCGACAGCAGCAGCCAGGGGATCGCGTCGTCCTGCGGCGCGTCAGCGCGGGCCAGGGCCTGGCCGACGATGCGGCTGCCGTCGGCGGCTTCCCAATGCGGGCCGGCGTAGTGGCGGCCGCTGGGCCGGCCCTGGGCGTCGAAGAGTTCGGCCTCGGGCGCGACGAAGACCCACCCCGCGCCACCGCCCTGCGCCGCCGGCGCGGCGCGGCACTCGTAGATCTGCACGCCGCGCGCGCTCACCTGATCCAGCAGCTTTGCTGGTTGTGGCTCGCCGCCGGCGCGTGGTGCGCCCGTCTGCTGTTGCTGCTTGAGGCTCAGCGCCGCCAGCGCGCCAACCTGCCGGCCCATCGCGCTGCCCACCTCTGTCGCGTAGCGGAAGTGCACGCCCTCGTAGACGCGCGCGTCGCTCACCTCCTGCACGAAGTCGCCGAGCCGGCTCCAGCGCCGCGTCGCGCCCTTGGCGGTGGGGCTGCTGCTCGCCAGCTCCGGCATCGGCGCACCACTGCCGACGTCGGCCTGGAGAACGGTGGCCACGGTGGCGGCCAGGATGCTGTGCGCGCTCGGGTACTCGGGGTGCATCGGCGTATCGATCATCGGCTGCCAGCCGGGCTCGGGCTGGGTCGCGGGATTGCCGTCGGCATCGCCGTTGCGGATGGCGGTGACGGGGCGCCAGAAGTTGTAGTGGTACTTGGCGTCGAACACGGCGATCAGCGCGTCGTCCATGGCCTGCGCCACGGTGGCAAACAGGCGCGCGTTGCGCAGCTCGTCGCGGCCCGGTGCGAGTGCTACCGAGCGCACCACGGCGTAGTAGATCGGCGGCATCGAGTACTCCCAGAAGCGCGCGATCTCGGTCTGCTCGGCGCTGCGGCGCGTGCTGCTGCGGCCGCCAAGCGCGCGGATCTCCTCGTAGTCGCGCGCCCAGCGCTCGCTGTCCAGCGCCGGCGGCGGGCCGGGGCGGAACTGCGCCGCGCTCGCCAGCAGCCAGGGCTGGCGCTGCGGCCATTGCGTCGCCGCCACGGCCGCGGTCGGCACGTAGGCGCCGGCGCTGGCGTGCGGGCGGTAGCGGTCGGGTGCGGGGGCCAGGTCGGCCGCGCGCGCGGCCAGCACCGTGGCCGCCGCATGCTCGCCGGCCGCGATGCCGGCGGTCTTGGCCTTGCCTTCGGGCACGGCCGCCAGCGCCGCCTGGTAGGCCGCGTCGATGGCGGCCTGCTGGGCCGGCAGCAGCTTGGCCAGCGTCGCGCGGTTGGCCGCCGCCACCGCGCTGGCGATGGCGGCCGGCTCGTTGGCGGGTGCGGCCTGCACCGCCCCGAGCACCGCGGTCTGCACGATCGCCATCACCCGGTTGGCGGGCGGCGTGCCCATCTTCGACTCGACGACGAGTTCGCCGGCCTTGAGGTTCCAGTCGGTCACGGCGTCGGCGCGAGCGCTCGTTGTGGTCAGCGCGGCCAGCGCCACGACCGTCAGGCCGGCGAGGCCGATTTCAGTTGCGTTCTTCATGGTGGGCTCCTGCGCGCTCTTCAGCGCGGCGTGTTCTGGGTGGTGGTGATGACGATCTCGAGGTACTCGCTGGGCAGCACCACGGTGCCGTCCTCGGCGCGGTTGAAGCGGCCGATCAGCGCCAGCAGCTCTTCGCTCAGCGTCGCCTGCGCGGCCGGCTCGAGCGCGCCAAAGGCCTTGAGCACCGGGCCGTAGTAGTTGCGGAAGACATCGACCATCTCCTGCGGCGAGCGGTAGCGGAAGTTGAAGCGCCGCGACTCGCAACGGATGGCCGCGGCCCGCGTGCCGAACAGTTCTTCGATGCGCTTGCGCGTGCCCCACAGCGCCGGCGACTCGATGCCGGCCGGCGGCCGCACGTGACGACCGATGGTCTTGAAGAGCTGGCCGACGAAGCTCTCGGGCGTCCAGTTCGCCATGCCGATGCGGCCGCCGGGCGCGCAGACGCGCAGCATCTCGGCCGCGGTGCGACGCGGGTTGGGCGCAAACATCGCGCCGAAGGTGGAGAGCACGGCGTCGAAGGCGTCGTCGTCGAAGGGCAGCGCCTCGACGTCGGCCTCGCGGAACTCGATGTCGAGCCGCTCGGCCGCGGCGCGCTCGCGGCCACGCGTGAGCAGCGCGGGCACGTAGTCGGTCGAGACCACGTTGCAGCCACGCCGCGCGGCCGCCAGCGAGGCGTTGCCGTTGCCGGCGGCCACGTCGAGCACGTTGGCGCCGGCGCGCAGGTCGAGCGCCTCGCACAGCGTCTCGCCGACGATCTGCAGCGTGGTGCCGACCACGGCGTAGTCGCCCGATGACCAGGCGGCGCGCTGGCGGGTTTTCACCGCGGCGAAGTCGGGCTCGACGGCGGCGGCTTGGGGCTGGGCCTGGCGGGAGATGGTGTCGGACAATGCGTTCATGGGAAAAGCTCCGGTGTTGGCTGGGGTGGTAGCAAGGGTCGGCACGGGCCGACGGCGCCAATGTGGGCGCCGCCCATGGAAGCCAGCGTGGTAGCCGGCGTGGAATCGGGCGTGGAATTCGAGGTCGGCACCGACGCCAACGCCGCCGCGCTGCAGCTGCGGCTGCTGGGGCCGATGGCGATCCACCGCGCCGGCGTGGCGCAGGCGCTGCCGCCCTCGCGCAAGGTGCGCGGGCTGGTGGCCTACCTGGCGCTGGCCCAGCGCGCGCCGGCCCGCGGCTCGCTCTGCGAACTGCTCTGGGACCTGCCGAACGACCCGCGCGGCGAACTGCGGTGGACGCTGAGCAAGGCCCGCGCGCTGCTCGACGAGCCCGGCCGCGCACGCCTGCTGACCGAGGGCGACACGATCCGTATCGACCTGTCGGATGCCGCCGTCGACGCGCTCGCGGTGGAGCGCGCGCTGCGGCCCGGCGTGGCGACGCTGGCACCCGAGCGGCTGCGCGCGCTGGCCTCACTCTTTGGCGGCGACTTTTTGCAGGGGCTGGAGATCGAGCGCAGCGCGCCCTTCAGCGCCTGGCTGATCGCGCAGCGGCGCCGTTTCCGGGCGCTGCACGCGGCGATCCTGGAGCAGCTCGCGCAGCGCCTGCCGCCCGAGGCCGAGGAGCTGATTCCCTGCGTCGAAGCTTGGCTGCGGCTGGCGCCCTTCGACCGCCGCGCGCATGCGCTGCTGCTCGACGCGCTGGCGCGGCGCGGTCTGCTGCGCGAGGGCGAGGAACACCTGGCCGCCACCGCGCGCCTGTTCGAGGCCGAGGCGCAGGACTGGGCGCCGATCGGCCATGCCTGGCGCGCCGCGCGCTCAGGTCTTGCGGCGGCGGTCGAGCCAGTGGCGCCTGGCGCGAGCCCGCTCGTCTTACTGGAGGCCGGCGCGCCCACCGCGGCCACGCGCCGAGCCTCGATCGCGGTGATGCCCTTTGCCGACCACACGCGCAACGTCGCCATGCGCGGCGGCCTGGCCGACGGCTTGGCGCACGACGTGACGACGCGCCTGGCCAAGCTGCGCAGCCTGTTCGTGATCGCGCAGGGCACGGTGTTCGCGCTCGACGAACGCAGCATCGGCGCCGAGGAGGCCGGCCGCACGCTGGGCGTGGACTACGTGGCCGGCGGCTCGCTGCGGCGTGGTGCCGACGGCAAGGTCAGCGTCAGCGTGCAGCTCAGCGAGACGCGCAGCGCGCGCATCGTCTGGGCCGAGAGCTTCACGGCGCCGCTCGGCGACGCGCTCGCGGTGCTCGACGAGATCGGCAACCGCATCGTCAGCGCGATCGCCAATCAGATCGAAGTGGCCGAGCGCAACCGCGCGATCCTGAAAGCGCCCAACTCGCTCGACGCCTGGGAGGCGCACCACCGCGGGCTGTGGCACATGGTGCGCTTCGACCGCGAAGACAACGAATCGGCGCGCCATTTCTTCGAGACCGCGGTGCGGCTGGACCCGGGCTTCTCGCGGCCCTACGCGGGCCTGTCGTTCACCCATTTCCAGAACGCCTTCCTCGGCTGGGGCGAGCGCGATGCGCACATCGAGCTGGCCTGGCGCGCCGCCGCGCAGGGCCTGATGGCCGACGACCGCGACCCCGCCGCGCACTGGGCGATGGGCCGCGCGCTGTGGCTGCGCGGCCAGGAGGCCGACGCGCTGGCCGAGCTGGACTGCGCGGTCGACCTGAGCCCGAACTTCGCGCTCGGTCACTACACGCGCGCCTTCGTGCACGGGCAGTCGGGCGACGCGCGGATCGCGATCGAGGCCTCGGACTACTCGCGCGAGCTGAGCCCCTTCGACCCGATGCTGTTTGCGATGATGGCCACGCGCTCGATCGCGCTGCTGCGGCTGGAGCGCTACGACGAGGCCGCCGACTGGGCCCTCAAGGCCAGCGCGCGGCCCAACGCCCACGTCCACGCCCTCGCCATCGCGGTGTCATGCCTGGTGCTGGCCGAACGCGTGGATGAGGCACGCGCCATCGCCGCGACGATCCAGCGCCGCGTGCCCGGCTACCGCATCGACGACCTGATGAAGGTCGGTCGTTTCGCGCCCGAGGCGGCGGCGCGCATGCGGCGCGCGGCGCAGCGGGTCGGCATGGGCTAGGGCTCGACCCGGCGACCCGCCACCAGCACCTGCGCGAAGGCCGGTGATGCCCCGGGCGCGAACACCAGCGTGTCGAGCGGGTCGCCGCTGATGCCCTCGACTAGCGGCGCCGTTGGCGCTGGCAGCACCAGCAGGTCCGCCCTCGCGCCCGCTTCCAGGCCCCAACGCCTTAGTCCCGCCGCCGCGGCGCCACCGGCCAGCACGCGCTTGAACAGGCGCGCCGCGGTCGAGGGTTCGCCGAGCTCGGGCGCGGCGCAGACGTTGCGCCTGCGCTGCGTGAGACGTTGGCCGTACTCCAGCAGCCGCAGTTCGGCCGGCCAGTCGCGCTCCACGTGGCTGTCGGAGCCCAGCGTCAGCGGGGTGCTCGATGCCAGCCAGCGCGCCAGGTCGGGCAGGCCGTCGCCGAGGTTGGCTTCGGTGCTGGGACACAGCACGACGCCGGCGCCGCTGGCGGCCACCGCGTCGATCTCGGCCGGCGTCGTGTGGGTGGCGTGCACCAGTTGCCAGCGCGCGTCGAGCAGGCCCTCGTGCGCAAGCCATTCGATCGGGCGGCGACCGGTGGCGGCCAGGCAATCGTCGACCTCGGCGGTCTGCTCGGCGACGTGGATGTGGATCGGGCCCTCGTCGCCATCGCAGCCCTTCATCAGCGCACGGATCGACTCGGGCGCCGCCGCGCGCAGCGAGTGGATCGCGACGCCGGCGTTGACGTTGGGCCGCTTCGCCGCGCGGATGCCGTCGCGCATGCGCAGCACGCACCGGGCATCGGTGGCAAAGCGGCGCTGGTCGGGGCGTAGTTCCGGCTGCATGAAACCGGCGCGCTCGTAGAGCACCGGCAGCAAGGTCAGGCCGATGCCGGCATCGGCGGCGCCGTCGGCGACGGCCCAGGCCATCTCCAGCTCGTGGTCGTAGGCCCGGCCGTCGGGTTGGTGATGCAGGTAGTGAAACTCGCAGAGCTGCGTGTAGCCGCCCTGCAGCAGCTCGGTGCAGAGCTGGCGCGCGACGGCGCGCAGTTCCGATGGCGTGATGCGCAGCGCCACGCCGTACATGCGGTCGCGCCAGCTCCAGAAGTCGTCGTGCTCGCCGCTGCGCGTCTCGGCCAGTCCGGCAAAGGCGCGCTGGAAGGCGTGGCTGTGGGCGTCGACCAGGCCCGGCAGCGCCGGCCCTTGCAGGCGGATCGCCTCAGGTGCGGGGGCCACGCCGCAGTTGACTTCGCGCCAGTGGCCGGTGGCGTCGATGGCGAGTTGGACGCCGTCGTGCCAGCGGCCGGCGACCCAGGCGCGCGGGGCCCAGAGAACGTGGCCGCGAAGATCTTGGGGGTCAGCGTCCATCAGGCTTCCACTCAACCATCGTCCGCAGCAACTGCTTCAGCAGCGGCTGCACCTGCTCCGCGCGCGCCTCGTCGTAGGCAAAGGGTGAAGCCTCGTCGGCCATGTAGGTGCTCCAGCACATCTCGAGCTGCACCGCGTGCACGCCCTGCCCCGGCGATCCGTAGTGACGCGTGATGTGGCCGCCCTTGAAGCGGCCGTCGACCACCTGCGTGTAGCGGCTCTGCGCTGCCAGCACCGCGGCCAGGCGCTCGCGCAACGCCGGCGCGCAGCTCGCGCCGTTGGCGGTGCCGAGGTTCAGCTCGGGCAGGCGGCCCTCGAAGAGCCAGGGCAGTTCGCTCTTGATGCTGTGGCCGTCCCACAGCAGCGCGTGGCCATGCACGGTGCGCAGCCGGTCGAGCTCGGCGCGCAGCGCGTCGTGGTACGGGCGCCAGAACTCCTGCACGCGGTAGGTCACCTCGGCCTCGTCGGGTGCATAGCCGGCGCGGTAGATCGGCTCGCCGGTGAAGGCGCGCGTGGGGCACAGCTCGGTGTTGTTGACGCCCGGGTACATCGGCAAGTTCTCGGGCGGGCGGTTGAGGTCGACCACGTAGCGCGAGTAGCGCGGCACGATCAGCGAGGCGTCGAGCTCGTCGCGCACGAAGGCATAGAGGCGGTCGAGATGCCAGTCGGTGTCGGGCACCTCCAGCGCGGCGGGCAGGTAGCGCTCGCGGGCGAACTCGGGGATGCGCGTGCCCACGTGCGGCAGGCTCACCAGCAGCGGCGTGCGGCCATGGTGAAGGGTGAAGACTTCGCCAGCGTTCATGAGTGCAACTCCATATCGACCCCGCCGCTGACGACACGACGGCAGGGGTTGGCGCCGCCGAAGCGGTAGGCCAGGTCGCGCGGATGATCCACCGCCCACAGCGCCAGGTCGGCACGCTTGCCGGGCTCGAGCGTGCCATGCGTGGCCTGCAGGCCGAGCGCGCGCGCCGCGTTGACCGTGAGCCCGCGCAGCGCCTCGGCCGGCGTCAGGCGAAACAGCGTGCACGCCATGTTGAGCATCAGCAGCGGTGACAGCGTCGGCGAGGAGCCGGGGTTGTGGTCGGTGGCGATCGCGATCGGCACGCCGGCCTCGCGCAGCGCATCGATCGGCGGCAGCTTGGTCTCGCGCAAAAAGTAGAACGCGCCGGGCAGCAGCACCGCCACGGTGCCGGCGGCGGCCATCGCGGCAACGCCCTCGGCGCTGAGGTACTCGAGGTGGTCGCAACTGAGCGCGTCGAAGCTCGCCGCGAGTGCGGCGCCGCCCTGGTCGCTGAGCTGCTCGGCATGCAGCTTGACCGGCAGGCCGAGCCCGCGCGCGGCCTCGAACACGCGCCGCGTCTGCGCCGGCGTGAAGGCGATGCGCTCGCAGAAGGCATCGACCGCATCGACCAGGCCTTGCGCCTGCAGCTGCGGCAGCCACTCGACGACGGCGGCGATGTAGTCGTCGGCGCGGCCCTCGAACTCGGGCGGCAGCGCGTGCGCGGCCAAGCAGGTGGTGCGCACCGTGATGCCGAGCGCCTCGCCGACGCGGCGCGCCACGCGCAGGCAGCAGGCCTCGTCGGTCAGGCTCAGGCCGTAGCCCGACTTGATCTCGATGCTCGTCACGCCCTCGGCCATCAGTGCGCGGGCACGCGGCAGCGTCAGCGCGAACAGGGTCTCGTCGTCGGCCGCGCGGGTGGCGGCCACCGTCGAGCGGATGCCGCCGCCGGCGCGCGCGATGGCCTCGTAGCTCGCGCCCTGCAGCCGCAGCTCGAACTCGTGCGCGCGGCTGCCGGCGTAGACCAGGTGCGTGTGGCAGTCGATCAGGCCGGGCGTGAGGCAGGCGCCGCCGAGGTCGTGCTCCTCGGCAACGTCGATGTCACGCGGGAGCTCGCCCTCGGGCCCGACCCAGGCGATGTGCTCGCCGCGCGCGAGCAAGGCGCCGCGCTCGATCAGCGCGCCCCACGGCGAGGCGGCCGGATCGCCGGCCAGCGTGGCGATGTGCGCGTTGCGCCAGAGCCGCAGAGGGGCTTCGTTCATTTCTTCTTCTCGACTTCGGGTTCGTAGGCCACCGACCAGGCGCGCGCGCCGGGCGCGGCTTCGATCGTCCAGAGTTCACCGGCCGCCGCGTCGCTCCAGGCCAGGCTGCCGGCCACGAGCGGCTGCGGCGCCGCGCCGGCGCGATGCAACACCGCAGCGTCGGCCACGTAGACCGCCTTGAGGGGCGCGCGCAGCAACAACGGCTCACTCGGCTGCAGGCGCTGCAGGCCACCGCGGCCGCGCGCGAGCATCAGGTTCAAGTCCTGCGTCGGCCCGTCGAGCAGGCGGCAGGCGGGCGCGATGCCGCCGTCGAACTGCAGCACCTCGTCGCCGCGACGCACGCTGCGGATGCGGTCGGCGCTGCCGAAGCGCAGCTCGACGCCAGCGCCGTCGATCACCGCGAACCAGCGATCGATGCCGTGAAAGGAGGAGAACGGTCCGTCGCGCTCGATCTCGGCCACGCTCAGGCGCAGCGCCCAGCGCTCGGCGTTGGGCCAGGCCAGCAGCTCGCGCGTGGAGCCGCCGCCGTTGCGCCAGGGGGTGGGCGCCACGTCGGCGAGCCGGACAAACTGCACCGCCGTCATGGCTTGAACGCCCCTTCGAGCAGATAGCGCGTGCCTGGATGCACCAGCCGCGCGATCGTCACCGGCACGCCGCGGCTGACGGTGCGGCGGGTCACGACCAGGCAGGCCTCGCTGCGCGGCACGCCGAGCAGCTTGGCTTCCTGCGCGGTGGGCGCGGCGGCCTCGATCTGGTACTGCGCCTCCCACAGCGGCGCCACCTCGAGCAGGTAGTGGGTCGGCGTGGTCTGGGTGAAGTCGACCTGCAGATAGTCGGGCGCGCAGGCCGGGTTGACGTAGCGGTCCTCGCACTGCAGCGGCTGGCCGTTCTCGTGGTGGACGATGAGCGTGTGGAACACGCGCTCTCCCTCGGCCAGGCCGAGCCGTTGCGCCAGCGCGGCGCCGGCCACCTCCTCGGCGGCCAGATGCACCGTCGCACTGTGGCGATGGCCGCGGGCGGCGATCTCCTCGTGGATGTCGCGGATGGTCAGCGTGGACGAGACGCGATGCAGTTGCGCCGCGAAGGTGCCCACGCCCTGCAGCCGCTCGACCAGCCCTTCGTCCTGCAACTCGCGCAGCGCGCGCGTGACGGTCATGCGGCTGACGCCGAAGCGCGCCACCAGCTCGGCCTCGGAGGGCATCAGCGCGCCGGGGGCGTAGCGGCCGCGCGCGAGCTCGGCCTTGAGGTGCTGCTTGACCTGCGCGTAGGGCGCGAGGCCGGTCCTTGGTTTCACGCGTGCATCCATGCTGGCATCGATCCTACTTGCCTAAGCTTGTCTAGACAAGTAGAGTTGCACCCATCGATTGCACCAGCCTGGAGCCCACGTCATGAGCAACCTCTCTGCCGTCCCCGTCAACGCCCAGCCGCGCCCGGTGAAGGCGCCCACCGGCACCACCCTGCATTGCAAGAACTGGCTGATCGAGGCCGCCTATCGCATGCTGCAGAACAATCTCGATCCGGCGGTGGCCGAGAACCCGGACGCGCTGGTGGTCTACGGTGGCATCGGCAAGGCGGCGCGCGACTGGAGCTGCTTCGAGGCGATCCTGGCCTCGCTGCGCACGCTGGGCGAGGACGAATCGCTGCTGGTGCAGTCGGGCAAGCCGGTCGGCGTGTTCCGCACGCATGCGGATGCTCCGCGCGTGCTGATCGCCAATTCCAACCTGGTGCCGAAGTGGTCGACCTGGGAACACTTCAACGAGCTCGACCGCAAGGGCCTGATGATGTACGGCCAGATGACTGCCGGCTCGTGGATCTACATCGGCACCCAGGGCATCGTGCAGGGCACCTACGAGACCTTCGTCGAGGCCGGCCGCCAGCACTATCCTGTCGGCCCCTCGCCCGCCGAGTACGACGGTCGGTCCCCCGAGGGGACCGCGCCCGGCTTGGGGCGGCCCGGCGCTCGGGCACGAGGCGGCGAATGGGAGGGCCGCTGGATCCTCACCGCCGGCCTGGGCGGCATGGGCGGCGCGCAACCGCTGGCGGCCAGCTTTGCCGGCGCCTGCTCGCTCAACATCGAGTGCCAGCAGAGCCGCATCGACTTTCGCCTCAAGACGCGCTACCTCGACGAGCAGGCCAAGGATCTCGACGACGCGCTGGACCGCATCGCCCGCTACACCGCCCAGAAGAAGGCGGTCTCGATCGGCCTGCTCGGCAACGCGGCCGAGTTGCTGCCGGAACTGGTCAAGCGCGCCAAGGCGGGCGGCATCCGCCCCGACCTGGTGACCGACCAGACCTCGGCCCACGACCTGATCAACGGCTACCTGCCGGCCGGCTGGAGCCTGGCGCGCTGGCAGGCCGCGCGCGCCGACGCCGGTGCCCATGCGGTGCTGCGCGACGCCGCCGCCAAGAGCTGCGCGGTGCATGTGCAGGCCATGCTCGACTTCCAGGCGATGGGCGTGCCGACCGTGGACTACGGCAACAATATCCGCCAGGTCGCCTTCGACGAGGGCGTCGAGAAGGCCTTCGACTTCCCGGGCTTCGTGCCGGCCTACATCCGGCCGCTGTTCTGCCGCGGCACCGGGCCGTTCCGCTGGGTCGCGCTGAGTGGCGACCCGGAGGACATCCGCAAGACCGACGCCAAGATGAAGGAGCTGTTCCCCGACAACAAGCACCTGCACCGCTGGCTCGACATGGCCGGCGAGCGCATCGCCTTCCAGGGCCTGCCGGCGCGCATCTGCTGGATCGGCCTCGGCGATCGCCATCGCGCGGGCCTGGCCTTCAACGAGATGGTGAAGAACGGCGAGCTGAAGGCACCGATCGTGATCGGCCGCGACCATCTCGACAGCGGCTCGGTGGCGAGCCCGAACCGTGAGACCGAGGCGATGAAGGACGGCTCCGACGCGGTGTCGGACTGGCCGCTGCTGAATGCCCTGCTCAACACGGCGGGCGGTGCCACCTGGGTGTCGCTGCACCATGGCGGCGGAGTCGGCATGGGCTACTCGCAGCACGCCGGCGTGGTGATCGTGGCCGATGGCACCGATGCGGCGGCGAAGCGGCTGGAGCGGGTGCTGTGGAACGACCCGGGCACCGGGGTGATGCGGCATGCGGATGCCGGGTACGAGATCGCCATTGCCTGTGCGCGGGAGCAGGGATTGAAGATGCCGATGCTGGGGGTGTGATTCGGCTGCCGCCGGGGCGCTGATTGCCCTTGCGAGGACGCGCCGGGTCCCGGCCCGGCGGCCGGGTAACTTTCTTTGCGGGGCCAAAGAAAGTCACCAAAGAAAGGCCCCGAACACGATCTTGCTCGATCGCTGTTTGGGCCAGCCAAGCAACGCTTTACCGTACCTTCTCTGCCCAGCACGCGAGAGCAGAGGTTCGCCTGGGAACACGCAGGTGCTCTTGTTCCTGCTACAGCCAAATCGTGTTAGGCCCTCTTCTTTGGTGACTTTCTTCTGGGCCCGCAGAAGAAAGTTACTCGCCCGCCGGGGCGAACTCCCGGCGCGCCGTTGCACTGCGAACGAGCATCACCGCCGGCAGGCACTCACCGCATCAGCGCCAGTCCGAACTTTCAGCGCCGTCACTCGAACTGAAGACACATCATGACCAAGCAACTGCAAATCACCCCCGGCAAACTCAGCCTCGACGAGCTGCAAGCCATCCACGCTGGCGGCGTGCAGATCAGCCTCGATCCGGGCTGCCGCGCCAGCATCCTCGCCAGCGCCGCCGTCGTGCAACGCGCCGCCGCCGGCAAGGAACCGGTCTACGGCGTCAACACCGGCTTCGGCAAGCTGGCCTCGACCCGCATCGACGAGGCCGCGCTCGATCAACTCCAGCTCAACCTGATCCGCTCGCACAGCGTCGGCGTCGGCGCGCCGCTGCAGCCGCCGGTGGTGCGGTTGATGCTGGCGATGAAGGCAGCCAGCCTGGCGCGTGGCCATTCGGGCGTGCGCGAGGTGGTAATCGATTCGCTGCTGGCCGTACTCAACGCGGGCCTGATCCCCTACGTGCCGGCCCAGGGCTCGGTCGGTGCCTCGGGCGATCTGGCGCCGCTGTCGCACATGACGCTGGCGCTGCTCGGCGAGGGGGAGTTTTTGGTCGACGGTGAACGCCGCGCCGCCGCCGCCGTGCTGCAGGAGGCCGGCATCGCGCCGCTGCGGCTGGCGGCCAAGGAGGGGTTGGCGTTGATCAACGGCACCCAGACCTCGACCGCGCTCGCGCTGCATGCGCTGCTCGCCTTCGAGCCGGTGCTCGAGTCGGCGCTGGTGGTGGGCGCGCTGACGGTGGACGCCGCGCGCGGCAGCGACGGCCCCTTCGACCCGCGCATCCACGAGTTGCGCGGCCAGCCGGGCCAGATCGATGTGGCGCGGTACTACCGCGCGCTGCTGGCCGGCAGTGCGATCCGCCTCTCGCATCTCGAGGGCGACGATCGGGTGCAGGACCCGTACAGCCTGCGCTGCCAGCCGCAGGTGGTGGGTGCCTGCCTCGACCAGTTGCGCCATGCCTCGCTGGTGCTGCTGCGTGAAGCCAACGCGGTGACCGACAACCCGCTGGTCTTCGCCGATGGCAACGAGCTGGTCTCGGGCGGCAACTTCCACGCCGAGCCGGTGGCCCTCGCGGCCGACGCGATGGCGGTGGCGATCGCCGAAGTCGGCGCGATTGCCGAGCGCCGCATCGCGATGCTGATCGACGCCGGTGTCTCGCGGCTGCCGCCCTTCCTCACCGCCGACGCCGGGCTCAACTCCGGCTTCATGATCGCCCATGTCACCGCGGCGGCGCTGGCCTCGGAGAACAAGTCGCTGGCCCACCCGGCCAGCGTGGACTCGCTGCCGACCTCTGCCAATCAGGAAGATCACGTGTCCATGGCCACCTTCGCCGCGCGTAGGCTGCAGGCCATGATCGACAACACCGCCCACATCCTCGGCATCGAGCTGCTGGCGGCGGCGCAGGGCATCGAGTTCCTGCGTCCGCTCAAGAGCTCGCCGGCGCTCGAGGACGCCCATGCCCTGCTGCGCGCGGCCTGCCCCTCGGTGGCCGTCGACCGCTACCTCGCGCCCGACATCGAGCGCGCCAGCGCGCTGGTGCGCGACGGCTCGCTGTCGCACGTGTTCCGCAGCCTCGGCGGCGAGCTGCCGGCGCTGTGGACACCGGCATGAGCCGAGGGGCGCCGCGTTCGCGGCTGCTGCAGGGCGGCGAGTGGCTGGCTTACGCGGCCAGTTGCACCCTGGCCGGCCTGCTGGCCTGGTACCTGAGCGGCTGGGCGCTGCTGGCGACCGACGGCGGCTCGCTGTCGCTGTTCGTCTCGGCGGTGGCGCTGCGCGCGATCGCCGCTGCCGCGGTCGGCGGCGCCTGGATCGTCGCCGCCCAGCGCTGCCTCGAACTCACCGACGCCGAACTCATCGAGCATGGCCTGGGCCCGCGCCGGCCGCTGCGCGACACGCGCGGCCGCCAGGTAGCGCTGCTGTTGCTGCTGGCCACCGGCGGCATCTGGGTGCTGCTCGGCATGCACGACCTGCGCTGAGGAGCCCGCGGCTCGCTCAGGCCCGCCCTTCCACTACGTCGCGCAACTCGCCCGCCTCGACGCCCAGCGTCGATTCCACGTCTTCCGTCGCGGGCAGCTCGCTCACGGTGCGGATCAGCGTCAATCGCCAGGCCAGCAGCGCCAGCAGCAGCGCGCCGCCGCCCGAAAAGGCCAGCGCCGCGCGCAGCCCCACGTGCTCGCCGAGCCAGCCGGCGAACAGCGCGCCGGGCGCGGCGGCGAGCGTGGTGAGCCAGCGCATCGCGCTGGTCATGCGGCCGAGCAGTTGCGCCGGCGTCACCGCCTGGCGCAGCGCGAGGAAGTTGATGAAGATCAGCGTCGCACCGAAGCCGAAGCACAGCAGCATGAAGGCGAAGGCGGCAATGCCGACCGTGTTCGCCGGTGCCAGCGCCAGCTGGCCCCAGCCGAGGCCGCAGATCGCAATGCCCATCAGCAGGCAGGGTCCGGGCCCGAGCCGGCGCGAGATGCGGTTGCCGAACACGCTGGCGCCGACAGTGCCGACGCCGAGCACGACGTAGCTCAGGCCGACCTGCGAGGCCTCGAGGCCGAGCGTGCGAGTGGCGAACAGGATCTGCACCACCAGTGCGCCGTGATAGAACATCTGCCACAGCCCGACCGTGATCGACAGCGCCAGCAGCAGCGGCGTGCCGACCACGAAGCGCAGGCCGGCCTTGAGGTCTAGCCAGAAGTGCTGGTCCTTGCGCCGCTCGATGCGCTCGTGCACGCGGATGCCGCGCAGGATGCCCACCGAGATGACGAGCAGCAGCGCGTCGACCAGCAGCGCCAGCGGCGCACCGACCAGCTTGATCAGCGCGCCGGCCACGCCCGGGCCGGCGACCTCGGCGCCGGAACTCGCCAGTGCGTTCTTGGCATGCGCCTCGACCAGCCGGTCGCGCGTGACCACCTGGGTCAGCACGATCTGCGCCGCCGAGCCGGCCACCACGTAGACGCTGCCGAGCAGGAACCCGGTGGCATACATCCACGGCATCGACAGCCAGCCCAGCCAGTGCGCCAGCGGCACGCCGGCCACCAGCAGCGCGATGGTGAGCTCGCCGTAGATGTAGACCGGCAACTTGCGCACCCGGTCGAGCCAGACGCCGGCCGGCAGCGAAAGCAGCACGAAGGGCGCGATCTCGATCGCGGTGAGCAGACCCATCTGGGTCGGCGTGGCGTGCAGCAGCACGGCCGCGGTCAGCGGCAGCGCGAGCATCGTGACCTGGCCGCCGAAGGAGCTGATCAGGATCGAGCTCCACAGGCGGCGATAGGTGACGTCGTGCAGCAGGTCGCCGGCCGGCAGCCGCAGGCAGGCACGCAGGCGCTCGATCAGGCTGCGCCAGAGGCCGGGGGCCGCGCGCGGCGCGGCCAGAGATTCTTCTTGGGTCCTCACGGACTCGTCCTTCCTGGCGCGATCCGGGAACGGATCGCGACGGCATTCTTCAGCAGGGCATGAAGGCGCGATGGGCCATCGCGCCAGGCTCGAGCGTTGCGCCGGCCGGCGCTCGCGAGCCGCAGGAACTGCCGGCTACCGACGAGCGCGGACCGCACGCAACGCGGCGTGCGCGCCGGGTGCGATTCGTCGGTCCTTGTCGAGCAGCGTGGTCATCGGCTTCGCGTCCTGTGCAGCGACTTTATCAGCGTCCGGAGCCGGTCAGTTGGCCGAGCGGCGCGGCACTCGCCACCGGCCCCAGCAGCACGCGGTTGCGGCCCTCGCGCTTGGCCGCGAGCAAGGCCTCGTCGGCCGCCTTGAGCAGCGCCGCCGCCGATTCGCCGACCGCGCCGGAGTCGCAGACCCCGGCCGAGAAACTCAGGCCCTGCAGGCGCACATGGCCGAGCGTGAAGACCTCGGCGCGCCAGCGCCGCAGCAGCGCGGCGATCTTGCGCTGCGCCGCGGCGGCACCGGTGCGTGGCATCAGCAGGCAGAACTCCTCGCCGCCCCAGCGGCAGGCCACGTCGCTGCGTCGGCTGCTGCCATCGAGCAGGCGGCCAAAGGCGGCCAGCACCGCGTCGCCGGCGTCGTGGCCATGCTGGTCGTTGACGAGCTTGAAGTGGTCGAGGTCGATGATCGCCACCGCCAGCGGCTGGCGGTCGCGCTGCGCCAGCGCCCACATCGCGGGCAGCGTGTCGTTGAGGTGGCGACGGTTGAAGAGGCCGGTGAGCGCGTCGCGCGAGGCCTGCTCGCGCAGCGCCGACTGCAGCGCCTGGACCTCCTGCACCGTGCGCGAGAGCTGCTCGTTGCTGGCCTGCAGCTCGCTGCGCGCGCGCTCGACAGTGCGGCGCTGGGCGTCGTTCTCGGCCAGCTTGTGCTGCAGCCGCAGCAGTTCGGTCTGCAGCGCCGCGGCCTGGTAGCGCGCCTGCGAGGCCAGGCGTGCGCGCTCCACGTGCAGGCGCTTCCAGTGGCGCATCGACTCGAGCGCCGCCGCCACGTCGCCGCATTGCTGCTGGATCTCGGCGCGGGTCAGGAAGAACAGGCAGCGCACGCGCAGGCTCAGACCATCGATGTCGTCGCTGGCGGCCAGCGGCAGCGCCTGCGCGAGGTGATCGTCGGCCTCGCGCCAGCGTGCATGGCGCCCAGCCAGCAGCGCGGTGGCCAGGGCCAGCTCGAGCTGGCCCTCGGGCAGCAGCGGCCGGACCTGGTGCTGCGCCTGTGCCTGGGCCACCAGGTCGGCGCCGAGCGCGACATCGCCGCCATGCAGCGCGGCGATCGCCAGCGTCTCGAAGTGGGCCGCCAGCGCGCCGCGACCGGTGGCGTCGGGCGGCAGCGCGCAGACCCGGTCGATGTCGGGCAGCGCCTCGACGGTGCGGTCGAGTTCGATCAGGCAGATGATGCGGTTGATCAGCAGCACGCAGTGCAGGCGCGCGTTGTTGAGGCTGGCGCAGCGGGCCAGGCCCTCGTCGACATGGCGCAGCGCCTCGTGGTAGTCGCCGATCTGCAGCAGCTCATGGGCGAGGTTGCAATGCAGCACCACGTCGAAGCCGTGGCTGCGCGCCGGGCCGGTGCCGCGCAGCGCCTGGTACATGTAGGCGAAGGCCTGCTCCGAGCGGCCCTGGGCCGAGTAGCAGCCGGCGATGGTGTTGAGCAGCACGCTGCGCTGCTCGTTGCGCAGCAGGCCCAGGCCCTCGTCGCGCAAGGGCAGCACGATCTGCAGCGAGTCCTCGAAGCGCCCGTCGCGCCAGGCCGAGCGCGCCATGCCGGCGCGGGCGAGGACGTGGCCGGCACGGTCGGCCACCGCATCGCAGCAGCGCACCGCGCGCTCGAGTTCGGCGATCGCCTCGGCCGGCGTGGCGAAGTGCAGCAGGTGGTAGCCGCGCACCAGGTGGGCCCGGCCCTGCGCGGCGATGTCCTGCTGCGCCTGCGCGCGCACCAGCGCCCGCTCGGCGAGTTCGGCGGCCTGGACCGAGTCGACATGCAACAGCTGCCAGGCACGACGCGCCAGGCGCATCGGCTCGGAAGCGGTGGAGCGTGTCGTCGGCCCGTCCATCGGATCGATTATCGGCAGCGAAGCCCTGCGCCCGCCTTACTGGAACGCCACCTCGGCAAAACTGCGCAGCTTGCGGCTGTGCAGCGCGTCCATGCCCTGCGCGCGCAACAGTTCGACCGCGCGCAGCCCGATGCGCAGGTGCTGGTTGACGCGCTCGCGGTAGAAGTGGTTGGCCATGCCGGGCAGCTTGATCTCGCCGTGCAGCGGCTTGTCGCTGACGCACAGCAAGGTGCCGTAGGGCACGCGGAAGCGAAAGCCGTTGGCGGCGATGGTGGCACTTTCCATGTCGAGCGCCACCGCGCGGCTCTGCGAGAAGCGCCTCTCGGGCGTGGTCGCCGAATCGTGAAAGGGCAGCAACTCCCAGTTGCGGTTGTCGGTGGTGGCGACGGTGCCGGTGCGCAGCACGCTCTTGAGCGCGTAGCCCGAGAGCTGAGTCACGTCGGCCACCGCCTGCTCGAGCGCGACCTGTATCTCGGCCAGCGGCGGGATCGGCACCCACAGCGGCAACTCCTCGTCGAGCACATGGTCCTCGCGCACGTAGCCGTGGGCCAGCACGTAGTCGCCGAGCTGCTGGGTGTTGCGCAGGCCGGCGCAGTGGCCGAGCATCATCCAGGCATGCGGGCGCAGCACCGCGATGTGGTCGGTGATGGTCTTGGCGTTGCTCGGTCCGACGCCGATGTTGACCATCGTGATGCCGGCGCCGTCCTTGCGCACCAGGTGGTAGGCCGGCATCTGCGGCAGCCGCGGCGGCGCGGCACCGAGGAAATCGGCCGGCTCCAGTGGCAGCCCCTTGCGCCGCGAGACCACGTTGCCGGGCTGCACGAAGGCGGTGTAGCCCTCGTCGGCACCGCTCTCGAACAAGCCGCCCTGCCCCGGCGGCTCGGACATCAGCTCGGCACCGAGCTTGATGAACTCGTCGATGTAGAACTGGTAATTGGTGAACAGCACGAAGTTCTGGAAATGCTCGGGTGCGGTGCCGGTGTAGTGGCGCAGGCGGTGCAGCGAGTAGTCGACGCGCGGCGCGGTGAACAGCGACAGCGGCTTGGGCTCGCCCGGTGCCGGCTCGTGGGTGCCGTTGGCGATACCGTCGTCCATCGCCGCCAGGTCGGGCAGGTCGAACAGGTCGCGCATCAGCAGGCGGCGCTCGGCGCTGAGCGTGCCTTCGACGTGGTCGTTCTCGGCGAAGGAGAAATGCACGGGAATCGGATGCGTGCCGGGCCCGACCTCGAGCGCCACCGCATGGTTGCGCAGCAGCAGGCGGAACTGCTCGCGGTAGTAGTCGCCGAACAGGTCGAGCCGGGTCAGCGAGGTCTCGTAGCGCCCGGGCCCGGCAACGAAACCGTAGGCCAGGCGCGAGTCGGCACGCGCGACGGTATCGGTCTGCACCCGCAACTGCGGATAGCAGGCACGCACCCGCAGGCCCATCGAGGCGCCGCCGACGAACTCGGCCATGCGCTGGCGCAGGTGCCGGATGCCGGCGTCGTAGATGGCACGGGCGTGCTCGAGGGCAGCATCGGGATCGCTGAACTCGCGGCGGGGGAGCGTGACGGGCAGGTCCATGAACGACGACGGCGGGTGGACGACGACCCATCCTAGCGTGCGCCGATGGCAGGCCGTCGCGATGTCCATCGACGCTGCGCGAACGCAACTGGCGCGGCGCGGCCAAGCCGCGCCGGCGACCTACCATCGCGGATGATCGACAGGGCGCGACGAGCGCCAGCCCTCACCCACAGGAGACCCGATTGAAGTTCCAGATGGCGAAGAACTCGCTCTTTGCGATCCTGCTGCGCTCGCCGTGGTGGATCAGCATCGTCATTGCGCTGCTGATCGTCCTGCTCTGCATGGCGCTGCTGCCGGTGCAGTTTCGCGTGATCGGTGCGCTCTCGGGCCTGCCCTTCGTGGTGATCAGCGTCATCGCGGCGCGCCGGCAGTGGCGCCTGCCGAGCGCCGAGCGCGTGGCCAGCACCCGGCAGGCCCTGGCGACGATGGCTTGGCCGGCCTTCGCCGCGCTGCTCGAGCAGGCCTTCCGCCGCGACGGCTACACGGTGCGGCCGGGCAAGACCGGTGCCGTCGATTTCGAGCTGGAGCGCCAGGGCCGCCGCATGCTCGTCTGCGCGCGACGCTGGAAGTCGGCCCACACGGGCCTGGAACCCTTGCGCGCCCTGCAGGCGGCGCGCGAAGCCGCCGACGTCCCGGATGCGCTCTACATCGGCCTGGCACCGCTCAGCGACAACGCGCGGCCCTTTGCCGCCGAGCACCGCATCGCGATCTGGCAGGCCGCCGAGCTGACCCAGGCGCTGCGCGGCCTGCCGCTCGAACCGACCGCGACCGCGCGCTGAGGCTCGACAGCCTGCGCGAGGCGGATCAACGGCCGCCGTCGCCGCCCTTGAGTTCGCTCCTGCCGGCCCCCAGCCACTCGGCCTCGTGCCGCAGGTAGAGCTGCTGCACGTTGCGCGGGTGCACGGCGTCGAAGCGGGACCAGCCGGCGTAGGCCGGCATCGGTGCCCGCGCAGGCGCGTCGATCAGGCTGACGCCGCTGTCGACCAGGCCACCAACGACCAGGTCGAGTTGCTGCAGATAGTCCCGCATCGGCGTGTCGGCATCGGCCGCGCCGACCGGGCCGTAGCCGGGCACCACGATGCGCGGCCGCAGCGCCTGCAGCCCATCGAGCGCGGCCAGCCAGCCGGGCAGCCGTGCGTCGCGCAACTCCGGCAGGCGGCCGACACCGACCAGCGCGCCGGCAAACAGCACCCCGCTCTGGTGGTCGAAGACCACCAGGTCGCCCGGCGTCGTGCCCCAGCCCGGGTGCAGCAGCGTGACCCGGCGCTCGCCCAGGTCGATCTCCTCGCTCGCCGCGCCCAGCGTGCGCTCGGGCACCACCACACGAGTGCCGCGCATCAACTCGGGACCGAGATCGCGCTCGAGGTTGCGCAGGCAGGTGTCGCAGCGCTGGCCGATCAGGCGCGCGCCTTCCGCGTGCGCAATGAGCGGGATGCCGCGTTCGCGCAGCGCGGCGTTGCCCATCAGGAACTCCTGCAGCGGCTGCTGGATCACGGCGGCGACGATCGGCCTGCCGCCGCCCAGGCGCTCGGCCGCCTCGATCATCTCGCGCCCCAGCAGGTAGGAGCCGCCGCTGTTGACGAGCAGGCTGGCGCGGCTGCCGACGATCAGCCCGCCATTGCCGACGGCGCCGCGATTGGCGGCGTCGGGCTCGCCGAGCGCACCGATCCAGGCGTAGACGCCCGGCGCCACCGGCACCGGCTCGGCCGCGCGCGCGCCGCCCGCGACCGCGCCTGCAAGAAGCAGCGCCGCCCCGTAGCATGCGAGCCAGCGGCAGGCCGCCGCCCACAGGCTCGCGACACCATCATGACGAACAAGCTCCCGCGCCGCCCGGTGCTGCTGTTCCTGGGCTCGCTGCCGCTGGCCGCGCTGGCCCAGACCGGCCCCTTCGCCGCCCTGCCCACGCTGGTGATGCCCGACATCGACCTGCTCGAGGACCATCCCAACCCGGCGCTGGCGGCCGACAACGCGCGCCGCGTGAAGGCCGTGAGCCAGCAGTTGCGCGAGGGCCTGGCGCAGGCCGGGCTCTACCGGCTGGTCGACCCGGCGCCGGCGCAGGCCACCATCACCGAGCTGCGCGCGGCTCATGCGAATCTTTTCGAATGCAACGGCTGCGCGCAGAGCATCGGCAAGGCGGCCGGCAGCGACCTGGTTCTGGTGGGCTGGGTGCAGAAGGTCAGCGAGCTGATCCTCAACCTCAACGTCGAGTTGCGCGAGGTCGCCGGCGACCGCACGCTGCTCAACAAGTCGGTCGACATGCGCGGCAACAACGACGAGTCCTGGCAGCGCGCGGCGCGTTTCATGCTGCGCGACTGGAGCGAGAAGCGGGCCGCCAATCCGCGCTACGGCTTGCCCTGAACCAGACTCTGGCGCGGACCATCGGCGGAGCCGGGACGCAGCGCCACGCTGTTCTGGAAGCGCAGTTCGTTGGAATCGACGACCTCGGCCCTGAGTTCCCCGCCGGCCTCGCGCGGCACGAACCAGAAGCGCAGG
This sequence comes from Rivibacter subsaxonicus, assembly GCF_004217215.1. Taxonomy (GTDB): domain Bacteria; phylum Pseudomonadota; class Gammaproteobacteria; order Burkholderiales; family Burkholderiaceae_C; genus Rivibacter; species Rivibacter subsaxonicus. Next base: position 266,882 of record NZ_SHKP01000004.1, on the reverse strand, counting down.
TTCGGGTTCTCGCTGATCGAGAAGTCGAGGTCGGCCGACAGCACCGGCTCGCCGGCGTAGCTGACGTCGACCCGGCGCACGAAATGCGGTGGCGTGAACTGGCGCGTGAACTGGTCCATCACCATGCCGGAGTCGTTGGGGTGACTGATCATCAGCTGCGCCAAGGCCGGCTGCGCGGCGCCGCCGCTGGTGTCGGCGCGCAGCCGCATCTGGCCGAGCGTGGCCCTGGCGGCGGCCGGATCCTTGCCCGGCGGCGCCGAGCAGCCGCCCGAGGCCTTGACCCAGCGCGTGCTCATCCAGAGCTGGCCGTCGTCGGTCTCGGCGATCGCCCGCACGTGGGTGTATTCGTCGATGCGCACGCGGGTCTCGATGTCGGCCTTGCCGCTGGCCAGCGTGTAGCTGAACACCGCCGATACCGGCGAGGGGTTGTTGTCGATGATCAGCCAGACCTTGCGGATCGAGCGCTGTGGGCTCTGCGCGAAGGCGCTGCGGATCGCGATCGGCACGATCGCCGCGTCCTCGGCGCGCAGCGGCGCCTCGAGCGCGATCACGCCGTCGGCCGGGGTCTTGATCTGGCGGCCGGCGAACAGGCTCTTGCGCACCTGCTGCCAGCGCTCGCTGGCCTCGGGGTTGTCGCCACTCTTGAGCTGGGCCAGCACCGGGGCCGAACTCATCAGCGCGACGGCACCCGCGAGCGAACCGAAGGTGCGGCGGGACAAGGAGCGGGAATCGGGCTTGTGCATCAACATCTCCTCGTGCATGACCGATGGGTCGACGGCGGCCGCTGCACCTTGCACTGCGTGTTCATTCGGCCCATTCCAGTTCGGCAAAGGCCGCGGTCAGGTTGCGCCGGTGGAAGCGATCGGTCAAGCGCCATCCTTGGAGCCCGCGACCATCGAGTTCGTTCACCGTCTGGCTCAGCGTGAGGTTGCGCGCGATCGCGTCCTTGACCCCGTCGCGCAGGCCCAGCAGGTAGGCCCGTTGCGGCGCCAGCGCGGCCGGCCAGTCGCGGCTCGGCGCGCCGTGGCCGGGAACGACCAGGCGCACCGGCTCGCGCGCGAGCGCGTCCATCACGCCGAGCCAGCCAAGCAGCTTGCCGTCGAGCGCCGGCAGATGCTCGACGAACAGCAGGTCGCCGGCGAACAGGGTGCCGCTCTGCACGTCGGTCACGGTGAGATCGGCGTCGGTGTGGGCGGTGGGCCAGGCGCGGATCAGCAGCGTGCGCCCGCCGATGTCGAGATTCAGCGCGTCGCCGACGGTGCGGGTCGGCAGCACGATCTCGCTGCCGGCGCCGGCGGCGCCGAAGTCGCGCTCGAGCGCCTTGAGGTAGTACGGCCCGCGCGCGGCCAGCGCCGCCGGCAGCCGTGCGTGGCCGATGAATTCAGGACTGGCGCCACCCGCGCCGGCGCCGAGGAAGGCGGCGTTGCCGAGCACATGGTCGGGATGGGCGTGGGTGTTGACCACCGCGCAGACCGGCTTGTCGGTGCGGCGCGCGATCGCCGCTCGCAGCGCCTCGCCGACCGCGCGGCTGCCGCCGCTGTCGATCACCGCGACGCAGCGCGCGCCGACCACGAAGCCGAGATTGGCGACGTCGCCGGCGTTGTCGGGACCCCAGTCCTCGATCGCGCCCACATGCACGTGCACGCCCGGCGCCAGCTCCTGCGTCTCGATGCGCAATGCCGGCGCGGCGGCGGTAGATGCCGCGAGCGCGCCCCACCCCACGGTGAGTGCCAGCGCCCGCAGCCAGGGCCTCATCTGGGATCGGCCGGCCGGATCATGCAGGCCTTCTTGGCGTCGGCCTGCATCTGTCGAAAGCGCCGCACGTTCTTCTGCACGCCCTCGTTGTCGCGCAGCACCGCGCCACGCTCGCCGCCGATGCTGGTGGCGTTGGTGTCGGTGCTGAGCTCGACGAAGTCCTCGTAGTTCAGCTGCTCGGCCAGGCGGTCGAGAACACACGAGCACTTGTGGATCATCTCGAACTGCGGGCCCGGGTTCTCGCGCAGGCAGCTCTGCACGAAGAGCACGCGATCGACGGTGGCGTAGTCGTGGGCCATCAGCGGGCCGGCCGCCAGCAGCAGCATGGCCGCCACCAAGCCGACGAGCGAAGGGTTGCGACGGTGGGTCAAGGGCGGGCTCCTCAGCGGGATGTTGGCGGCGCTGCCGCGGCGGCACTGGCGGGCAGGGGCTTGGCGCCCGACGGCAACAGCGTGAGCACTTCTTCGGCGCGCGGCGCGCCGCCGGCTTCGGCGGCCGGCAGCACGGCGCGCAGCTCGAGCACGCCGCCGGGCACTTGCGGCGACAGCGTGAAGCGGTACTGCATCGTCGCCAGTTCCGGGAAGCGGCCACGGCTTGGATCGTCGAGGAAGGGCGAGATGCGCACCTCGGTGGCCTCGATCTCGCGGCCGTCGAACTGCGTGCGGATGCGCGTCATGCTGGCCTGGTCGACCAGCGCCAGCCGGATGCGCTTGCGAAAGTGCGCCGCCTGCCCGCGCGTCAGGCGCTGCAGCTCGCGCACCTCGCGCTCGAGGAAGAACAGCGTCACCGGATTCACGCTCGCGTCGTCGAACTGGGGCAGCTGCAGCGCACGCGGTCCGCTGAGGAACTCGGCGCGCACCGAGCAGCAGCTGCCATCGTTGCCACGGCGCAGGAACATCTGCGCCGAATCCTCGAAGCCAGGATCGAGCGCCGGGTCGCGGCTCTCGCGCACGAAACGGTAGCGCAGTTCGCTGGGCAGGGGCAGTGAGCTCAGCACCGGTTCGTTGAACACCGCGCGCTCGGCGGCCGAGGGCGGCGCCGGCGCCTCGGCGGCCCCGGCCGGCGCGCCGCCGACGCCCAGCCAGACGCAGGGGCCCAGCAGCAGCGCACGCAGCAGCTGACGAAGGGGTTTGTTGGTGGTCACTATCATGTCTTTGGATTCGGTGCGGCGGGTCACTGTGCGCGCAGGCGGGCCTGGAGCCTTTGCGCGAGTTCGGTATCGAGCGCGTCGAGCTGCTCGAGCGCGGCGCGCGCCTGCGCATCCTGCCCGAGCCGATGCTGGAGCGCCCCGAGTTGAAACCAGGACGGGGCGTCGCCCGCGTCCAGCGCCAGCGCGCGCTGGTAGGCCACCACGGCCTCGGCCGGACGTTCGAGGCGCGTCAGCGCCAGCCCGAGCAGCCGCTGCGGTTCGGGGTCCGTGGCATCGTCGGCCGCCCAGCGCAGGGCGACGTCGAGCAACTGCTCCCACTCTGCGCCCTGCACCAGCGCCGCCGCGCGCAGGAACGGCGGCTGTCGTTCGTCGCGCAGTTCCCAGAAGGTCTGGCCGCTCAGCGGCGCGACCGGTCGTTCATCGCTGAGCGGCGCGTCGACCAGGGCGCGCAGCCACTCGACCGGCGCCGAATAGTAATGACGCTCGCCGCCGCGCAGCCTGAAGGTCAGCACGCCGACCAGCTTGCCCTCGGCATCGAACAGGCCGCCGCCGCTGGCACCCGAGCTGAACCAGTTGCTGCTCTGGATGACCGCGCCGTCATCGAGCCGATGGGTGTCCACCAGTTCACCCTCGCTGAACTGCAAGCCTGCACCGCCGGTGTAGCCGATCGCCAGCATCGGCTGGCGTCGACGCAGCGAACTGGCGGCACCGAGCTTGACCGGCTTGGCGCCGAGGCCGGGCGCGCGCAGCAGGCACAGGTCGCGCGCCATGTCGGCACGCTGGCCGCGCACCGGGTAGCGCAGGCCGCCATGCAGGACCTCGATGGCACGCGCGTCGCGGGTGACGTGGCAGTTCGTCACCACCAGTTCGGGTCCGACCACCAGCGCCGAGCCGACCGCGTAGCGCCCCGGCAACGCGGCCTCGATCTTCAGCACGCTCGGCGCCAGCCCCAGATGCAGTTCGCGCGAGCGGCTCGCGTCCACGTCGTCCGTGGCAGCCGCAACCGTGGTCACGAGCGAGGCCAGGCACGCCAGCCCCGAACCCAGCAGTGTTCGATTCCAGGCCATGTGGGCGGCCCCTCACTGCGGCCGCGTCGCGCCTCAGGGCTTGCCGCCCGGCTCGAGATCGAGCAGCGGCACGCCGTAATCGCGCAGGATGGCCTGGATCTCGGGGCGCCGCTTTTCGATCAGCGCCTCGATCTGCTGCTTCCACTGCGGTTCGCCGTAGCGCACGCCCATGGCCATCGGGTAGTCGAAGCGCACGCCGGGTTCGGAGGCCAGCGGCACCACCGTCAGCGGCGGGCTCTTGACGCGGCGCGCAAAGAAGCCGGCAATCGGCCCCCAGACGATGGCGGCGTCGATCTTGCCGGCGGCCAGGTCGCGCTCGATGATCTCGCCGGGGTACTGCGCCGGATCGGGATTCATGATCGGGTACGGCACGCCCTGCTCGACGAGGTTGTGCTTGACCAGCCACTCGCTGGCCGGCGATCGGTCGTAGAGGCCGATGCGCAGCTTCTTGAGTCGGGCCGGATCGAGCGCGAGGAAGTCCGCGCCGCTGTTGACGCCATCGAGGCCCTTGCCCTGCGGGAACACCAGCGCGTAGGTCGAGCGGTAGTAGGGCTTGGTCGCCGAGACCTGGTCGTAGCCGGCCGGCACGCCCATCACGATGTCGCAGCGGAAGTCCTCGCCTGGCAGCTTGTAGCGCAGGGTGTTGCGGATGAAGGCAAGCCGCTGCGGAAACGAGAAATAGCTGACCGGCAGCCCGAGATCCTTGGCGAAGAGCTCGGCAATGCGGTTCTCGATGCCCTCGCCCTGCGTGTTGGAGAACGGCAGGTTGTTCGGGTCCTGGCAGACCCTGAAGGCCTCCCGCTTGGGCGCGGCGTCCTGCGCCGCGGCAGCCACCGGCGCCAGCGCCGTCACCGCCAGCGTCAGTGCGCCAAGGTATCGCAGGACGGCGGCGGCTCGCCGCCGGGAGGACGGGGCACGCGGGCAACCCCTCATGGAGCCAGCTCTTCGACCTTGGCGCGCGTGATCGCGCCATCGGAGCGGCCCTTGAGGTAGGCGTAAAGGTGATCCATGTTGTCCATCACGATCGGGCTGTTGCCGAAGCTCTGCATGCCCTTGTCGAGGCGCCCATTCTTGACCGTGGCGACGAACTCCGCCTTGGTCAGGGTCTTCATGCTGACGACCAGCGACGGGCCGACCATGCCCTCCTGGTTGGCGCCGTGGCAGCGGTCGCAGGCAGCGGCGCGCCAGGCACGGAAGCCCTTCATCGTGTTCGGGTCGACCTTGTAGCCGTCGGTGACGGTGTAGAGCGGCGTCTTGACAACGTTGGGTTGGGCCAGCACCGGAGTGGAGGCAAGCACTGCAAGCGTGGCGAGAAGGAGGCTGGTTCGAAAGCTCATGTCAGCAGATACACATCCAGGCAGAAAAATGGGGGACGGCGCGCGAGCGCCATCCCCCGTGACGCGATCGGCGGGCACCGCGCGGATGCCCGCTGTCTCTTGAGGTACTCAGTTGGGCAGGGTGAAGATGGTCAGCGAACCACCCAGCTCGGTGAACTGGTTCAGTTCCTTGTAGCCACCCACCGCGCCGAGGCCGTCGGAGTCCTTCTCGAGCCCGGCCGCCATGCCGATACCGGCCCAGCCACCGATGCCCGAGAACACGCCGAGGTACTGCTTGCCCTTGTGCATGTAGGTGAACACGTTGCCGATGATCCCGGACGGGGTCTTGAACTTGTAGAGCTCCTTCTTGATGTCCTTGGCATCAACGCACTTGAAGTGCCCCTCGAGACCACCGTAGCACGACAGACCGCCCGCGGTGTTGAGCACGCCGCTCCACACCGAGAACTTCTCCGGCTTGCTTTGCACGATCTTGCCGGTGCCGGCGTCCCAGCTGATGAAGTTGCCCATGCCGCCGTGACTGCCCGGCGACGGGAACATCGACAGCGTCGCGCCGACGAAGGGCTGACCCGCCACGTACTCGACCTTGAACGGCTCGTAGTCCATGCAGACGTGGTTGGTCGGCACGTAGAAGAGCTTGGTATTGGGATCGAAGGAGGCCGGTTGCTGGTCCTTGGTGCCAAGCGCCGCCGGGCAGATGCCCTTGACGTTGACGTCGGGTCCGGCTGCCGCGGTCGAGAACTTCTTGACCACTGCCGGCCGCCCGGTCTTCATGTCGACGTGGGTCGCCCAGTTGACCGTCGGGTCGTACTTCTCTGCCACCAGCAACGCACCGGTCACGCGGTCCATCGTGTACGCGAATCCGTTGCGGTCGAAGTGCACCAGCGCCTTGGTCGGCTTGCCCTTGACGTTGATGTCCGCGAGGATCATCTCGTTGACGCCGTCGAAGTCCCACTCGTCGAACGGGGTCATCTGGTAGACCCACTTGGCGACGCCGGTATCGACATCACGCGCGAAGATGGTCATCGACCACTTGTTGTCGCCGGGGCGCTGCGACGGGTTCCAGGTCGACGGGTTGCCGGTCCCGTAGTACATCAGGTTGGTCGCCTTGTCGTAGCTGTACCAGCCCCAGGTGGTGCCGCCGCCGATCTTCCACTGATCGCCCTTCCAGGTCTTGAGCGACGAGTCCTTGCCGACCGGCTTCATGGCGCCGTCGGTCCAGACCATGGTCTTCTCGGGGTCCATCAGCATCTCGGCATCGGGACCGACGCTGTAGGCCTTCCAGACCTGCTTGCCGGTCTTGATGTCATAGGCATTGATGAAGCCGCGTACGCCCCACTCGCCGCCGGAGATGCCGGTGATGACCTTGTCCTTGAAGACGTGCGGCGCATTGGTGTTGACCGCGCCCAGCTTCGGGTCGCCGTTCTTCACCGACCACACCAGCTTGCCGGTCTTGGCATCGAGCGCCACCAGGTTGCTGTCGGCCTGCTGCAGGAACACCTTGCCGTCCGCGAGCGCGAGGCCACGATTGACCGTGTCGCAGCACATCTGCGGAATCACCGCCGGGTCCTGCTTCGGCTCGTACTTCCAGACGATCTTCTGGGTGTCGAGGTCGACCGCGAAGACCTTGTTGGGGAACGGCGTATGCAGGTACATCATGCCGTCGACCACCAGCGGCGAGCCTTCGTGGCCGCGCAGCACGCCGGTCGACATGGTCCAGGCGACCTGCATCTTGCCGGCGTTGCCGGTGTTGATCTGGTCCAGCTTGCTGTAGCGCTGGTTGAACATGTCGCCGGCCTGCATGGCCCAGTTGCCGGGGTTGGCGATGTTCTTCTCGACGTCGGCGTTCGCGAGGGCCAACGCCGGCAATGCAAGAACAGCAGCGGCCAGGGGCCGCAGCGGAAGCCGCTTCGAATGCCAAAGTGATTTCATCGATGTCTCCGTGGTTGGTGTGGTCAAGATGCCTTCCAAGGCATGGCTCATCACTCCTCACCGACGGGGCGCACCAACGCACACGTTCCCTCATGTCGTGGCCGTCCCAACGGGGCGATCCGCTCGACCCCCGGCATGACACAAGCCTCGGGCCGATCGAATGCGACGGTTCTACTCCCCGCAGGAATGAGCGTCAACGCCGCTGACGAGAGTAGGAATTGAGCGATTCTTGCTGCGCCGCAGCAAGTAATTTCGAGCACTGTTCGGATGGCGTGACAGTCACCTTCGTCGCCAGAGGACAGGATGAGTCATGCACGATTCACAAGCGGCCGCGCGAACGCCGATTGCTGCGCTGCGACGGCCGGACGCGCACAGGCTGTCCCGTGTCGCAATGCACCAAAGCAATTGATCGGGACTTTTCCCTAGGTGGAAATCTGAGCCCTGTCTCACGTGCCGAGCACTGTCACGCAGGGGTCGGGCGCGGCCCGAGGCGACCGCTACAGTGGCTCTTTCACTGCCGCCGCTTCGCGATGCGCCCGACATTGATCCGAGCCCCGATGGCCGCCACCGTCGTGCAACTGTGCGTCGCCCCCGGCGACGCGGTCGGCGCCGGCGCGTTGCTCGCCATCGTCGAGGCGATGAAGATGGAGCACGAGCTGCGCGCGCCGGCGCCGGGCCGCGTCGTGGCGCTGCGGGTCGCGGTCGGCGAACTGGTGGCCGAGGGCGACACGCTGTGCGAACTCGGGCCCGACGCGCAGGCCGGCACCGGCCACCCGCCCGTTGCCGACGACCCGGCGCTGATGCCCGACGCGCGCCTCGCGCAGTCGCTGGCGCGCCACGCGCTGACCCTGGACGCGGCCCGGCCGCAGGCCATGGCTAGGCGGCACGCGCTCGGCCTGCGCAGCGCGCGCGAGAACATCGCCGATCTCTGCGCGCCCGGCAGCTTCGTCGAGTACGGAGCACTGGCCTACGCCGCCCAGGAGCAGCGCCGCCCGCGCGAGGAACTGATCCGCCAGACCCCGGCCGACGGCATCGTCACCGGCGTCGGCGAGGTCGATGCCGGCAGCGCCGGCGAGCCGGCTCGGCGCCGTTGCGCGGTGCTGGCCTACGACGCCACCGTGCTCGCCGGCACCCAGGGCTTCAGGAGTCACCAGAAGACCGACCGCCTGCTGCAGATCGCCGCCGAGCAGCGGCTGCCGCTGGTGCTGTTTGCCGAGGGCGGCGGCGGCCGGCCGGGCGACAGCGATCTGCCGATCGTCGCCGGCCTGCACGTGGGCACCTTCGCCGCGCTCGGCCGACTGGCCGGACGCGCGCCGACCATCGGCATTGCCGCCGGCCGCTGCTTTGCCGGCAATGCGGCGCTGCTCGGTGCCTGCGACCTCGTAATCGCCACCCGCGCCAGCAACATCGGCATGGGCGGACCGGCGATGGTGGAAGGCGGCGGGCTCGGCGTGTTCGCGCCCGAGGCGATCGGGCCGAGCGAGGTGCAGCAGGCCAACGGCGTGATCGACGTGCTGGTCGACGACGAGGCCCAGGCGGTCGCCGCGGCGCGCCGCTGCCTCGGCTTCTGGCAGGGGCCGTCGCCCGACTGGCACACCGACCGCGACGACGGCGCCGCGCTGCGCACGCTGCTGCCGGCCCAGCGCAACCGCGTCTACGACATGCGCGCGCTGCTGCAGCGACTTGTCGACCACGACTCGCTGATCGAGCTGCAGCCGGGCTACGGCGCCACGCTGATCACCGTACTGGCACGCCTCGAGGGCCGACCGCTGGCGCTGGTCGCAAGCAACCCGGCCCATCTCGGCGGCGCGGTCGATGCCGAAGCGGCTCAGAAGCTGGCCCGCTTCTGGCAGCTCGCCGATGCCTGGGGGCTGCCGATCGTCTCGCTGATCGACACGCCGGGCTTCATGGTCGGGCCCGAGGAGGAAGCGCGTGGCCATGTGCGCCATGCCAGCCGGCTGTTCGTCGCCGGCGCGCGGCTGCGGGTGCCGAAGGTGGCGCTCGTGGTGCGGCGCGCCTTCGGCCTAGGCGCGATGGCGCTCGCCGGCGGCGGCTTGCACGAGACGCTGGCCACCGCGGCCTGGCCGAGCGCCGAGTTCGGCGCGATGGGGCTCGAGGGCGCGGTCAAGCTCGGCTATCGCAAGGAGCTCGAGGCACAGCCCGAAGGCGCGCCGCGGCAGGCGCTGTTCGAGCGCCTGCTGGCCGAGCAGGTCGAGCGCGGCCAGGCCATCCGCATGGCCGAGACGCTCGAGATCGATGCCGTGATCGACCCGGCCGACTCGCGCCGCTGGATTGCCACGGTGCTGGCCGGCGCCTCAGCCGCTCGCTACGATCGCAGCAACTCCCGGGAGACGCCACCGTGATCCTCGAACTCGCCGACATCCGCATCCAGCCCGGCCGCCAAGCCGAATTCGACGCCGCCATCGAGCGCGGCATTGAGACCGTGATCGCGCAAGCCAAGGGCTTTCGCGGCTACAAGATCAACAAGGGCATCGAGTCGCCCGAGCGCTACCTGCTGATGATCTTCTGGGACACGCTCGAGAACCACATGGTCGACTTCCGCGAAGGCCCGGCCTTCGCGCAATGGCGGGCCATCGTCGGCCCCTTCTTCGCCCAGCCGCCGCAGGTGGAGCACTTCACGCTGCTGAGCAAGTCGGCCGAGCGCTGAGCGCCCCGTGCCCGGCGTCGGCCGCGGCAGGAGCGAGGTTCAACACCCGATCGACGTGACTGCAGCCACAGCGCCCGACGTCATCGTCGTCGGCCTCGGTGCCGTCGGCAGCGCGGTGGCCCACCACCTGGCGCGCCGCGGCGCGCGCGTGCTGGGGCTGGACCGCTTTCATCCGCCGCATGACCAGGGCTCGAGCCACGGTCGCACCCGCATCACGCGGCTGGCGGTGGGCGAAGGCGTGGCCTACGTGCCGCTGGTGCAGCGCTCGCACCTGCTGTGGCGCGAGCTCGAGGCCGAGACCGGCGAGCACCTCTACCAGCGCACCGGCGGCCTGGTGATCGCGTCGAGCGCGGCCGACGCCGCGGCCTTTCACGGCCAGGCCGGATTCTTCGCGCGCACCCTGGCGCTGGCGCAGCGCTTTGGCATCGAGCACGAGCTGCTCGACGCGGCGGCGCTGCGCGAGCGCTACCCACAGTTCCTGCTGCGCGACGACGAGAGCGCGTACCTCGAGCGCGAGGCCGGGATGCTGTTTCCCGAGCGCTGCGTGGCGGCGCAGTTGCAGGCGGCGCAGCGCCACGGCGCCACGCTGGTCTACGGCGAGACGGTGCAGCGCATCGAATGCCACCCGCAAGGCGTCAGCGTCCACACCGACCGCGCCACCCACCATGCCGCGCGGGTGGTGCTCAGCGCGGGCGCCTGGCTGCCGGCGCTGGCCGGGCCCGCGCTGGCCGCGCGGCTGGCGGTGCGGCGCCAGGTGTTGCAGTGGTTCGGCACCGACACGCCGGCGCTCTACGCGCCGCAGCGCTGCCCGGTCTTCATCTGGCTACACGGCCCGGAGCCGGCCGATTGCCTCTATGGCTTTCCCACCGGCGATGGCGTCGACGGCGTGAAGGTCGGCACCGAGCAGGTGGCCACCCGCACCGCGCCCGACGCCGTCGATCGCCAGGTGCGGCCCGAGGAGGTGCGGGCCGTCTACGAACGCCACGTGCGCGGCCGCCTGCACGGCCTGCGGCCGGACTGCGTGGCCAGCGCCACCTGCCTCTACACCAGCACCGAGAACGGCGACTTCATCGTCGACGAGCACCCGGACGCGCCGCGCGTAACCCTGGTCTCGGCCTGCTCCGGCCACGGCTTCAAGCACTCGGCGGCGCTGGGCGAGGCGGTGGCGCAGCGGGTGCTGGGCGAGGCGCCGCGAGTCGACCTGGGGCCGTTTGCGCTCGGCTGAGGTGTCGACTGCCGTTGGCGCGGGCGACCGGCGGCGCGTTGTGGCGTCCACGCCATGCACGGCAACGCCTTGCAGGCCGCGGCACCCAGCGTTCTTGGCGAGGTCGATGCCCACATACAGAATGCTCTTGGACTCCTCTTTCGAGCAGGTCGATGAGACTCGCAACCCCATCGTGGCACCCGTTGCTGGTCACCGCTTCGCAGCGGTGGACTCGGGACGCGGAAGTCCCATTCATCCGTTGAGCGACACGGACCTCCACCGTCATTCATTCACAGAGGAGCGACTCATGCTTCTGCCGCCACCCGAGACCACCGACGCAGTAGCGCGGGTTTACAAGTCAAGCCAGGCCGCACAGGGCTTTGTCATGAACCTCGTCTCGGCGTGGGCCTCGCGACCTGATGTCTTCGAGTCCTTCGCAGCCCTTCGCGGCCAACTCACTGCGAGCGCGAGCCTTTCGAAGCGCGATCAGGCGGTGCTGGTGTGTGCGGCTGCCTCGCAGTTGCAGGACTCGTACTGCTCCCTGGCCTGGGGCAAGACACTGGCCGCCCAGGCCGGCGCCGCACCCGCCGCGGCGGTGCTCTCAGGCAGCGACCACGCCGCGCTCACGGCCCGGGACCGTGCGCTCGCGGCCTGGGCTCGAAAGGTCGTGTCGGATCCGAACAGCGCAGGGCCTTCGGACATCACCGCGCTTCGCGGCGCCGGGCTCGACGATCGCGCGATCTTCGAGGTGACGGCCTTCATCGCGTTTAGGCTCGCCTTCTCGACGGTGAACGACGCCTTGGGCGCGATTCCGGACTGGCAGGTGGCCGATGCCGCCCCGCCCGAGGTCCGTTCGGCAGTCACGTACGGGCGGCCTCCACAGACGGCCCCGGCGGAAGCCAGGCCGCAATGACGCCCACCGGTCGTTGCACCCGAGGTGTTCCGGCTTGCGACTGTCGCCCGCGCTGACCTCAGACCCTGGGGCGCGTGGATGCGGTCTCTTCTTCTCTTCCTTGCATTTCTGCTGCCCGCCGCGCTGCATCACGCCAACGCTGGAAACGCGGAGATCCGGGTTCGCGATGACGCCACCGGCCGGACCGTCGCTCGCCTCGAAGCCTTCACCTATCTCCCAAGCGGCAAGGGACCGTTCCCCGTCCTCGTTCTCAGTCACGGATCGGCCGGCGGTTCGCCCAAGGCATCCATTTCCTGGAAGAGAGACGGCCGGCACTGGGCCAAACAGGGCTACCTCGTCGTTGCGCCCATGCGCCAGGGCCGCGGCAAGAGCAGTGGCATTTCGCCCGAATCCGAAGAGAAGGACTGCGACGTCGAACACTGGCACGACGCACTGCCGCTTTCCTTTGCCGACCTCGACGCCACCATCGAGTACACGCGGAGCTTGCCGCTGGCCAGGCAGGACGGCGTCACGCTAATCGGCGTGTCTCGCGGCGGCTTCCTGTCGGTGGCCTATGCAGCCGAAGGAAAGCATCGATCCCGGGTTCGCGCGGTCGTCAACTTCGTTGGCGGATGGACGGCACAGGCGGAAGACCAATGTCCGGTCGACTTCAACCTCGCCGCGTTTGCGCGATACGGCGCCAACGCAAAGGCCCCGATGATCTGGCTGTATGGCGCTCGCGACCTGTTCTATGGCGACGACGCGGTTCATCAGTATGTTGATGCCTTCTCGCACGCCGGCGGAAACCTCGAGTTCCACTTCTTCCCCGGGGTTCCAGAGAACGGGCACTGGCTGCCCAGCTATCCAGCCCGATGGCAGTCTGTCGTGGACGCATTCCTGCGGGCGAACAATGCACCCTGAGCCTTCGCAGATGGAATCTGCACCAGCGCGGCGTCAGGCGCTGCAAGCGGCAGGCATGAAGCTGCCTGAAGGGTCATCAGCGTCTGGCGCCATGCGAGGCCCTGATGTCTGAATCGATACCGTGGCGTTGCTTGTGCGGTCGGGACCGGCGATCGCGCCAGAAGGGGGGCGGTGAGTCAGCACACCCGGTTCTTGCGGACGGCCGCTGGTGAGGACCAGGCAGCACAGAATGCACAGCATGCGAACTGCAATCTCACTGGTCGTCGCTTCGTTGCTCGCCGCTTGCGGCGGCGGCGAAGCCAGCTCCGAAACCCGGAACGTGCCGTTCACCACGGTGGCGCAATCCGGCAACTCCGGCGTGACGGCCGGCGAGGGTGTGGTCGCGCGAAATCAGGCGGAGTTCAACACCGTCTGGGCCAGGTTCAGCTCCAACCTGCTGCCGCCTCCGCAAGCACCGGCCATCGACTTCGGCAGCCAGCAGGTGGTCGGCTACTTCCTCGGTAGCCGACCGAACGGCTGCTACTCCATGTCGATCACGCGCGTCACCCAGAGCGATGATCGCCTCGTCGTCTCGTACAAGGAGCAGGTCCCGGCCGCGGGTGCGATCTGCACCATGCAGGTGGTCAATCCTGCTCATCTGGTCGCGGTGCCGCTGTCGCCGTTGCATGTCGAGTTCAGGGCCGAGTGAGGCGCGCCGGCATTGGTCTCTCGCACAGCGCACCCGCGGAGGCCAACGCAGAATGACGCAGAGGCCGTCCTCCCACCACCGCACAAGAGCAACGACATGAAGCAGAGCGGGTCGCAAGAAGGCAAGTCTCCTTCGCAGTTGATCGACGCAAGAATCGCCGAGCTCGGCGACTGGCGGGGCCAGATGCTCGGCCGGCTCCGTGCCCTGATCAGGGAGGCCGATCCCGATGTCGTCGAGGAGTGGAAGTGGAACGTTCCGGTGTGGTCGCACGCGGGATTGATCTGCACTGGCGAGACCTACAAGAAGGTCGTGAAGATGACCTTCGCCAAGGGCGCCGCCCTGGAGGATCCCTCGGTCATCTTCAACGCCAGCCTCCAGGGCAACACCCGGCGCGCCATCGACTTCCACGAGGGCCAGGCCTTGGACGAGCATGGGTTGAAGGCTCTCGTGCGCGCCGCCGTGGCCCTGAACAGCTCCAAGGCCCCGGGTTAAGAGCTCATGATCACGTCCGTTGGCGGCGTGGCCGTCCTGCCGAGGCACCGGCTGTCGTGCCACTGTGGCGCCGTGGTGCTCGAACTGGCGCTCCCGGACGGCATCGTCGAGCCGCGGCGCTGCGACTGCTCGATCTGCCGGCGCAAGGGCGCCATCGTGGCCTCGGTGCCGCTGGCCGGGATCAGCGTGGTCGAGGGCGCGGAGTTCCTGCAGCTCTACCAGTTCAACACCAAGGTGGCCAGGCACTACTTCTGCTCGCGCTGCGGCATCCACACGCATCACCAGCGGCGCTCGTTCCCCGACCAGTACAGCTACAACGTCGGCTGCCTCGAAGGCATCAACCCCTTCCTGCTGAACGATGTACCGGTCTACGATGGCGTCGAGCATCCGGCCGACCGCAAGCGCCCCGCCGCCTGAGGCTCCGTTCGGCGGGCTTTGGCACCGCGCGCCGTCAATGTGTCGATTCCCACCTCGCCCGTTCGTCGTGCCTTCTGAGGGCCTTCCTCTGCCAACCCGCCACCGAGCCCGCCCATGAGCACCGTTCAACTGCACCGCGTCCTGCGCACCACCCCGGCCCGCCTGTACCGCGCCTTCCTCGACCCTGACGCGCTGGTCAAGTGGCTGCCGCCGCATGGCTTCACGGCCAAGGTGCATCACTTTGACGCCAAGGTGGGCGGCAGCTACCGGATGTCGTTCACCAACTTCTCGACCGGCCACAGCCACGCCTTCGGCGGCACCTACGTCGAACTCGTGCCGGATGAGCTGATTCGCCACACCGACGCCTTCGACGACCCCAACCTGCCCGGCGAGATGCTGACCACCATCGCGCTGACGGCGGTGTCCTGCGGCACCGAGATCCACATCACGCAGGAAGGCATTCCCGCGATGATTCCGGTCGAGGGCTGCTACCTGGGCTGGCAGGAGTCACTGGTGCTGCTGGCCAAGCTGGTCGAGGCCGAGATCCCCGATTGAGATTGCGCGGAGCCGCTACGCAGCGATGACGAACCCCAGGTCACTGCAGACTTATCGCGGCAACTGCCATTGCGGCGCGGTCCGCTTCGAGATCGAGACCGACTTTCCGGAGCTCACGATGTGCGACTGCTCCATCTGCCGCCGCAAGAACGCGCTGATGGTCAAGGTCCACGAGAGCCGCTTCAGGCTGCTCGCCGGCGCGGATGCGCTCACCGAGTACCGCTTTCACACGATGACGGCTCGCCACTACTTTTGCAGCGTCTGCGGCATCTACCCCTTTCATCGCAAGCGGGTGACGCCCGACCACCTCGGCATCAACGTCCATTGCCTGGACGGCTTCGACCCGGCCGGGATCCCGGTGCGCCAGGCGGTGGGCGCGGCGATGCCCTGACCTGGCGAGCCGGCGCGGCGAACGCGCGCTAGACTTCGCGCCGGTCGGCAGTTCACCCAGGCATCGCCGCGCGGCCCGTCCGCGAGCTAAACCTGCCACGGCATCCTTGACCCCTCCTCCGCCATGCACGCTCCCTGCGGCAGCGGCTCGGGCTCGGCAAGACGGCGATCCCCGACATCGTGCGCATGCACGGTCGTCCCGAGCGGCTGCCCGCATTTGGAGTCATTGCCATGGCCCGAGAAGCCACCACGCTCGTCATCGAGGACCTGTCCGCCTTCGCCCGCAGCCTGGGCCGCGCGCTCAAGGCGCGCGCGCCGGCAAGCACCGAAGCGCCCGGCCACGTCGAGTTGCTCAACCTGATCGCCGCCGCTGCCGGCTACCGCAACGTCCAGGCGCTGAAGGCCGCGCCGCCGGTGGCACGCCCGGCGCAGGCGGCACCGCCGCCGCTGTCCGACAACGCGCGGCGCACGCTGATGCAGTTCGACGCCGAGGGCCGCCTGCTGCGCTGGCCCACCAAGTTCACGGTGCAGCGCATGGCGATGTGGGTGCTGTGGACCCGCTTCGAGGCCAAGCGGCCCTACACCGAGCGCGAGGTCAACGCGGTGCTGCGCGCGGCCAACGCCTTCGGCGACCACGTGACGCTGCGCCGCGAGTTGGTCAACCACCGGCTGCTGACCCGCAAGAGCGATTGCTCGGAGTACTGCAAGCTGGCGGCGCGACCCGACGAGGAGGTGCGGGCGCTGTTGACGGCGTGGCGGGCGCGGCAGGCGGCAGGCGCTGCCTGAGCGCCGCGCGACGGCCGCCTACATGCTCCGCCGGTACTGCCCGCCGACCTCGAACAGCGCGTTCGTGATCTGCCCGAGCGAGCAGACGCGCACCGCGTCCATCAGCACCTCGAAGACGTTGCGGTCCTCGATCACCGCCTGCTGAAGCCGCGCCAGCATCACCGGCGCTGCCGCCGCGTGCGTCGCGTGGAACTCGGCCAGCCGCTTCAGCTGCGACTGCTTCTCTTCCTCCGTCGAGCGCGCCAGCTCCAGCGTCTCGGCGACCGCGTCGCCATGCGGGTTGCGGAAGGTGTTGACGCCGATGATCGGCAGCTCGCCGGTGTGCTTGAGCATCTCGTAGTGCATGCTCTCGTCCTGGATGCGACCGCGCTGGTAGCCGGTCTCCATCGCGCCGAGCACGCCGCCGCGCTCGCTGATACGCTCGAACTCGGCCAGCACCGCCTCCTCGACCAGCTCGGTCAGCTCGTCGACGATGAAGGCGCCCTGGTTCGGGTTCTCGTTCTTGGCCAGGCCCCACTCGCGGTTGATGATCATCTGGATCGCCATCGCGCGGCGCACGCTGTCCTCGGTCGGCGTCGTGATCGCCTCGTCGAAGGCATTGGTGTGCAGCGAGTTGCAGTTGTCGTAGATCGCGATCAGCGCCTGCAGCGTGGTGCGGATGTCGTTGAACTGGATCTCCTGCGCGTGCAGGCTGCGGCCGCTGGTCTGCACGTGGTACTTGAGCTTCTGCGAGCGCTCGTTGGCGCCGTATTTCTCCTTCATCGCGACCGCCCAGATGCGACGCGCCACGCGGCCCATCACGGTGTACTCCGGGTCCATGCCGTTGCTGAAGAAAAAGCTCAGATTGGGCGCGAAGTCGTCGATGTGCATGCCGCGCGCCAGATACGCCTCCACGAAGGTGAAGCCGTTGCTGAGCGTGAAGGCGAGCTGCGAGATCGGATTCGCGCCAGCCTCGGCGATGTGATAGCCCGAGATGCTGACCGAGTAGAAGTTGCGCACGTCGTGATGCACGAAGTACGAGGCAATGTCGCCCATCACCTTGAGCGAGAACTCGGTGCTGAAGATGCAGGTGTTCTGGCCCTGGTCTTCCTTGAGGATGTCGGCCTGCACCGTGCCGCGCACGTTGGCCAGCGTCCAGGCGCGGATCTTGGCGGCCTCGTCGTCGGTCGGTTCGCGACCGTTGTCGGCGCTGAACTTGCCGATGTTCTGGTCGATCGCGGTGTTCATGAACATCGCCAGGATCGTCGGCGCCGGGCCGTTGATCGTCATGCTGACCGAGGTGCTGGGGTTCGTGAGGTCGAATCCGCCGTAGAGCACCTTCATGTCGTCGAGCGTAGCGATGCTCACACCCGAGTTGCCGACCTTGCCGTAGATGTCGGGCCGCGGCGCCGGATCGGCGCCGTAGAGGGTGACCGAGTCGAAGGCGGTGCTCAGCCGCTTGGCCGGCAGACCCTCGCTGAGCAGCTTGAAACGGCGGTTGGTACGGAAGGCATCGCCCTCACCGGCGAACATGCGCGTGGGGTCCTCGCCCTCGCGCTTGAAGGCAAAGGTGCCGGCGGTGTACGGGAAGCTGCCCGGCACGTTCTCGAGCATCAGCCACTGCAGGATCTCGCCATGGTCGGCCCAGCGCGGCAGCGCGACCTTGCGCACCTTGGTGCCCGACAGCGTGGTGTGGACCAGCGCGGTGCGGATCTCCTTGTCGCGGATCTTCACCACGTACTCGTCGCCGGCGTAGGCCTTCTGCATCTCGGGCCACATCGCGAGCAGCTTCTTCGCGCCGGGTTCGAGCAGCGTCTCGCGCTGTTGCACCAGGTCGAGCACCGCCTCGACCGCGCGATGGCGCTCGGGCTTGTCGGTCTGCAGCATCGCCGCACTCGCCTGCAACTGCTGCACCGCGCGCGCGACCTGGGCCTGCTGAGCAACGCGCTTCTTGTAGCCATGCACCGTGTCCGAAATCTCGGCCAGGTAGCGGCCACGCGCAGCCGGCACGATGCTGGCCTGGTGCGTGCTGTGGCGCACCGCCACCTTCGGCAGGCGGCCTTCCTTCAGCGGCAGGCCGAGTTCCGACAGCCGCGCCGCCAGGCCATGCCAGAGCGCCGTGACGCCGTCGTCGTTGAAGCGGCTGGCCATGGTGCCAAACACCGGCATCTTGTCGGGTGGCGTGCTCCAGGCCTCCTTGTTGCGCTGGACCTGCTTGGCGACGTCGCGCAACGCATCGGCCGCGCCCTTGCGGTCGAACTTGTTGATCGCGACGAACTCGGCGAAGTCGAGCATGTCGATCTTCTCGAGCTGGCTGGCGGCGCCGAACTCGGGCGTCATCACATACATCGGCACGTCCACGTGCGGCACGATCGCCGCGTCGCCCTGGCCGATGCCCGAGGTCTCGACGATCACCAGGTCGAAGCCGGCGGCCTTGCAGGCGGCGACCACGTCGGGCAGCGCCTGCGAGATCTCGGAGCCGGCCTCGCGCGTGGCGAGCGAGCGCATGAAGACCCGCGCGCCCTTCGACCATGGCGAGATCGCGTTCATCCGGATCCGGTCGCCGAGCAGCGCGCCGCCGCTCTTGCGGCGCGAGGGGTCGATCGAGATCACCGCCACGCGAAGCGCGTCGTCCTGGTCCAGCCGCAGGCGCCGGATCAGCTCGTCGGTCAGGCTGCTCTTGCCGGCCCCGCCGGTGCCGGTGATGCCGAGCACCGGGATGCGTGCGCCCTTGGCCTTGGCATGCACCGCCGCCTTCAGCGCGGCGTCGGCCGTGCCCTCTTCGAGCGCGCTGATGGTTTGCGCCAGCGCGCGCCACGCGGCCTCGCCGTGGCCGGCGAGCGCCTCGACGCTCGCCGGTGCCCCGTCGCGCGGGCCCTGGTCGGCGCGCATCAGCATCTCGCCGATCATTCCCGGCAGGCCCATGCGCTGGCCGTCCTCGGGGCTGAAGATGCGCACGCCCTGCGCCGCCAGCTCGCGGATCTCGGCCGGCACGATCACGCCGCCGCCGCCGCCAAAGACGTTGATGTGCTCCCCGCCACGGCCGCGCAACAGCTCGACCATGTACTTGAAGTATTCGACATGGCCGCCCTGGTAGCTGCTGACCGCGATGCCATGCGCGTCTTCCTGCAGCGCGGCCGTGACCACTTCGTCGACCGAGCGGTTGTGGCCGAGGTGGATGACCTCGGCGCCCATGCTCATCAGGATGCGTCGCATGATGTTGATCGACGCGTCATGGCCGTCGAACAGCGAGGCGGCGGTGACGAAGCGCAGCTTGCGCGTGGGGCGATAGTCGGCGAGCGCCTTGTGGTCGGCGGACAGGTCGGTCATGGGGGTCTCCCGCGGGGCAAGCCGCAATCCTAAGGGAAAGCGGGTCAACGTTGACGTTTACGTAAACGTCAGCCAAAAACGGGGGCACGATCTTTGCTGCGTTGCAGCAGCCAACCATGAAGTCGGAATCCTCCCCCACCCTGCGCGTGCTGCTGATCGACGACGGTGCCCATCGCACCGGCCTGATCCGCGACGAACTCGCGCGCCAGGGCTGCGAGGTGGTCGGCGTGATCGAGCAGGCCACGCTGATCCACGACTGCGTGCTGCGGCTGCAACCCGACGTGGTGATCGTCGACAGCGAGTCGCCGACCCGCGACACGCTCGAGCACCTGGCGCTGCTCGGCAGCCGCAACCCGCGCCCGGTGGTGGTGTTCTCGGAGGACGATGCCGAGGACCCGATGCGCCTCGCGCTCAAGGCCGGCGTGAGCGCCTACGTCGTCGCCGGGCTCCAGCCCGAGCGGCTGCAACCGGTTCTGAAGGTGGCGATCGCGCGCTACGAGCAGGAGGCCGAGCTGCGCGCCCAGCTCGTGGATGCCACGTCCCAACTGGCGCAGCGCAAGACCGTCGAGCGCGCCAAGGGCCTGCTGATGAAGAGCGCCGGCCTCGACGAGGACGCCGCCTTCGCCCGCCTGCGCAAGCTCGCGATGGACAAGGGCCTCAAGCTGCACGAGGTGGCTGCCAAGGTGATCGAGGCCCACGAACTCCTCGGCTAGGAGTCCTGGCACGGTTGCTGCAATGCAATAGGCACGAAGGCGGCAACGGCGTCGCCCTCGCACCAGACAGGTTCGGACAAAGGCGTCCGGTCGGCTCAGCGCACCAGCGCGGAGCGACCGCGACGCCTTTTTGCTTTTTTGCGGTGCTTCCAGGGGAATCGAGATGACGAACACGCGTGAGGGACTGATGAGCGAACAACGACGCCAATTCATCAAGCAGGGCTCAGTCATTGCAGCGGCCGGGCTGACCGCCGGCGTGGCGCCCAGCGCCTGGGCCGCCGGCTCGGACGCGCCGGAGAAGAAGGAAGTGCGCATCGGCTTCATTCCGCTGACCGACTGTGCCTCGGTGGTGATGGCCTCGGTGCTCAAGTTCGACGAGAAGTACGGCATCAAGATCATCCCGACCAAGGAAGCCTCCTGGGCCGGCGTGCGCGACAAGCTGGTCAACGGCGAGCTCGACATGGCGCATGTGCTGTGGGGCCTGCTCTACGGCGTGCAGATGGGCGTCGGCGGTCCCAAGAAGGACATGGCGGTGCTGATGAACCTCAATCAGAACGGCCAGGCCATCACGCTGTCGAAGAAGCTGGCCGAGGAGAAGGCGGTCGACGGCGCCTCGCTGGCCAAGGCGATGGCGGCCGACAAGCGCGAGTTCACCTTCGCCCAGACCTTTCCCACCGGCACCCACGCGATGTGGCTGTACTACTGGCTGGCGACCTACGGCATCAACCCGCTCAAGGACGCCAAGGTCATCACCGTGCCGCCGCCGCAGATGGTGGCCAACATGCGGGTGGGCAACATGGACGGCTACTGCGTCGGCGAGCCCTGGAACCACCGCGCGATCGCCGACGGCATCGGCATCACCGCCGCCACCACCCAGGACATCTGGCAGGACCACCCCGAGAAGGCGCTCGGCACTTCGCTCGACTTCGTGCAGAAGAACCCCAACACCTGCCGCGCGGTGATCGCGGCGGTGCTCGAGGCCAGCCGCTGGATCGACGCCAGCCTCAAGAACAAGAACCAGATGGCCGAGACCATCGCCGACAAGGCCTACGTCAACACCAGCGTCGACGTCATCAACCAGCGCATCCTCGGCCGCTACCAGAACGGCCTCGGCAAGACCTGGGACGACCCGAACCACATGAAGTTCTACAACGACGGCTCGGTGAACTTCCCGTACCTGTCGGACGGCATGTGGTTCCTGACCCAGCACAAGCGCTGGGGTCTGCTGAAGGAGCACCCCGACTACCTGGCGGTGGCAAAGAAGGTCAACCAGGTCGAGCTCTACAGGCAGGGCGCCGCACTCGCCAAGGTGAACGTGCCCAAGGATGTTCTGCGCACCAGCAAGCTGATCGACGGCACCGCCTGGGACGGCAAGGACCCGGCGAAGTACGCCGACGGTTTCAAGCTGCGCGCCTGAAGCGGATCACGCACCGAAGGAGTTGTCATGGTCAGTGCAGTCTTCCACTCCCCGCTGGCGGCCGTTGCCGCCCCCGAACGCAACGCCTCGAGTTCGAAGCCGGCCGGCGCCGCCGCGGCGGGCACGCCGCCCCGCCCGGCCCGGCGCCCGCCTCTGATCGAGCGCGTCGACGGCCGCGCACTGGCGATCGGCATCTTCGCGCCGCTGGCCGGCATCGGCCTGCTGATCGCGATCTGGGCTCTTCTGACGATGAAGCCGGGCGGCGGCTTCCCGTCGCCGGCGGTGACCTTCGCCTCCGCGGTCGAGCTGTTCAGCGACCCCTTCTACAGCCGCGGCCCGAACGACCAGGGCATCGGCTGGAACATCCTGGCCTCGCTCAAGCGCGTGAGCATCGGCTTCGGACTGGCGGCGCTGGTGGGCATTCCGCTCGGCTTCGTGCTCGGCCGTTTCGCGGTGCTCAACAAGATGGCCTCGCCGCTGATCAGCCTGCTGCGCCCCGTGAGCCCGCTGGCCTGGCTGCCGATCGGCCTGCTGGTGCTCAAGAGCGCCAACCCGGCGGCGATCTGGACCATCTTCATCTGCTCGATCTGGCCGATGATCCTCAACACCGCCGAGGGCGTGAAGCGGGTGCCGCAGGACTACCTCAACGTGGCGCGGGTGCTGAACCTTTCCGAGTGGAAGGTGATGACCAAGATCCTGTTCCCGGCGGTGCTGCCCTACGTGCTGACCGGGGTGCGGCTGAGCGTGGGCACCGCGTGGCTGGTGATCGTCGCCGCCGAGATGCTGACCGGCGGCGTCGGCATCGGCTTCTGGGTCTGGGACGAGTGGAACAACCTCAACGTCCCGCACATCCTGATCGCGATCCTGATCATCGGCGTGGTGGGCCTGGCGCTCGAACAGCTGCTGATGCTGATCGCGCGACGCTTCTCGTACGAATGAAGGCTGGAGCACGCCCATGACTGCCTACCTCGAGATCGACAAGGTCGAGATGCACTTCGAGACGAAGCGCGGCCGCTTCCACGCGCTGCGCGACATCAACCTCAAGGTCAACCGCGGCGAGTTCATCACGCTGATCGGCCACTCGGGCTGCGGCAAGAGCACCTTGCTCAACCTGATCGCGGGCCTGATCAAGCCGACCGCCGGCACGCTGATCTGCGACCGCAAGGAGATCAACGCGCCCGGCCCCGATCGTGGCGTGGTGTTCCAGAACCACTCGCTGCTGCCGTGGCTCTCGTGCCGCGACAACGTGCTGCTCGCGGTCGAGCGCGTCTTCGGCGATCGCGAGACCAGGGCCCAGCTGATAGCGCGCGCCCGCGCCGCGCTGGCGCTGGTCGGCCTGACCGCCGCCGAGGCCAAGCGCCCGCACGAGATCTCGGGCGGCATGAAGCAGCGCGTCGGCATCGCGCGCGCGCTGGCGATGGAGCCCAAGCTGCTGTTGATGGACGAGCCCTTCGGCGCACTCGATGCGCTGACCCGCGCGCGGCTGCAGGACGAGTTGATGAAGATCGTCCAGGCCACCGGCTCGACGGTGGTGATGGTCACGCACGACGTCGACGAGGCCGTGCTGCTGAGCGACCGCGTCGTGATGATGAGCAACGGCCCGGCCGCCACCATCGGCGAGGTGCTCGACGTGCCACTGGCGCCGGTACGCGAGGCACCGCGGCTGCGGCTCGAGCTGGCGCACGAGCCGGCGTATCTGCAGAGCCGGGAGGCGGTGCTGGAGTTCCTGTATCGCAAGCAAGCCCACCTCGAAGCGGCGGCCTGAGCGCGGAGCGACCACGATGAAGAACGACGACATCAAGCTGCCGCGCCCGCGTCTCGTGCTGATCGGCAACGGCATGGCCGGCGTGCGCACGCTCGAAGAGCTGCTGAAGATCGCGCCCGGGATGTACGACATCACGGTCTTCGGCGCCGAGCCGCATCCCAACTACAACCGCATCCTGCTGTCGCCGGTGCTGGCCGGCGAGCAGACGGTCGACGAGATCATCCTCAACTCGCGCGAGTGGTACGCCGAGCAAGGCATCAAGCTGCACACCGGCAAGGCGGTGACGCAGATCGATCGCGTCAGACGCGTGGTGCGCGCCAGCGACGGCACCGAGGCCGGCTACGACCGGCTGCTGATCGCCACCGGCTCGCTGCCCTTCATCCTGCCGGTGCCGGGCAAGGAACTGGTCGGCGTGATCGCCTACCGCGACATCGCCGATACGCAGGCGATGATCGATGCCGCCGCCAGCTACCGCCACGCGGTGGTGATCGGCGGCGGTCTGCTCGGCCTCGAGGCCGCCAACGGCCTGAAGCTGCGCGGCATGGACGTCACGGTGGTCCACATCGCGCCCTGGCTGATGGAGCGCCAGCTCGACGAGACCGCCGGCACGCTGCTGCAGCGCTCGCTCGAGGCGCGCGGCATCCGCTTCGAGATCGGCGCGCAGACCTCGGCGCTGATCGGCGACCAGGCCCATCGCGTCATGGCGATCCAGTTCAAGGATGGTCGCGAACTGCCGGCCGACCTGGTCGTGATGGCGGCCGGCATCAAGCCCAACACCGCGCTGGCAGAGGCCGCCGGCCTGCACTGCAGCCGTGGCATCGTGGTCAGCGACACGCTGCAGACCGTGACCGACGCGCGCATCTACGCGATGGGCGAATGCGCCGCGCATCGCGGCATCGCCTATGGCCTGGTGGCGCCGCTGTTCGAGCAGGCCAAGGTCTGCGCCAACCACCTGGCCGAGCATGGCATCGGCCGCTACCAGGGCTCGCAGGTCAGCACCAAGCTCAAGGTCACCGGCATCGACCTGTTCTCGGCAGGCAACTTCACCGGCGGCGAGGGCCACGAGGAGATCGTGATGAGCGATCCCTTCGCCGGCGTCTACAAAAAACTTGTCATCAAGGCCGACAAGCTGGTCGGCGCCTGCCTCTACGGCGACACGGTCGACGGCGCCTGGTACTTCAAGCTGCTGCGCGACGCCAAGCCGATCGGCGAGATCCGCGACCGCCTGATGTTCGGCGAGAGCAACCTCGGCGACACCGGCCACCAGGGCGTGAGCCGCGTCGCCGCGATGGCCGACGAGGACGAGGTCTGCGGCTGCAACGGCGTCACCAAGGGCACGATCTGCAAGGCGATCAAGGAACAGGGCCTGTTCACGCTCGACGAGGTGCGCAAGTGCACCAAGGCCAGCGCCTCGTGCGGCTCCTGCACCGGCCTGGTCGAGCAGTTGCTGATGAGCGTGGCCGGCGGCGACTACTCGGCCGCACCCAAGACCAAGGCCATGTGCGGCTGCACCGAGCATGGCCACCAGGCGGTGCGCGACGCGATCCGCAAGGAGCACCTGACCAGCATTCCGCAGGTCATCGAGGCGCTGGCCTGGCGCACGCCCAACGGCTGCGCGAGCTGCCGCCCGGCGCTGAACTACTACCTGCTGAGCACCTGGCCCAAGGAGGCCGTCGACGATCCGCAGAGCCGCTTCATCAACGAGCGCTCGCACGCCAACATCCAGAAGAACGGCACCTACAGCGTGATTCCGCGCATGTGGGGCGGCGAGACCACGGCGGCCGAGCTGCGCCGCATCGCCGACGTGGCCGACAAGTACCAGGTGCCGACCGTCAAGGTCACCGGCGGCCAGCGCATCGACCTGCTCGGCATCAAGAAGGAAGACCTGGGCGCGGTCTGGAAGGAACTCGACATGCCGAGCGGCCACGCCTATGCCAAGGCGCTGCGCACCGTGAAGACCTGCGTCGGCAGCGAGTGGTGCCGCTTCGGCACGCAGGACAGCACGCAGATGGGCAAGCACCTCGAGCGGGCGCTGTGGCGCATGTACGCGCCGCACAAGGTCAAGCTCGCGGTCAGCGGCTGCCCGCGCAACTGCGCCGAGAGCGGCATCAAGGACGTCGGCATCATCGGCGTCGACTCCGGCTGGGAGCTCTATGTCGGCGGCAACGGCGGCATCAAGACCGAGGTCGCCCAGTTCTTCTGCAAGGTGAAGACCGCGGCCGAGGTGCTCGAGTACTCCGGCGCCTTCCTCCAGCTCTACCGCGAGGAGGGCTGGTACCTGGAGCGCACCTGCCACTACCTGGCGCGCGTCGGCCTCGACTACGCCAAGCGCGAAGTGGTCGACAACGCCGAGCGCCGCCGCGCGCTGTGGGAGCGGCTGCAGTTCACGCTCGATGGCGAGCCCGATCCGTGGTTCGAGTTCGACAAGGCCAAGGTCGATGCACGTCAGTTCGAGGCCTTGAGCCTGGCGGGGGTCTGAGCGATGAGCGACTGGAAGCAACTCTGTGCCGTCGACGACATCCCTGTGCTCGGCGCGCGGCGCCTGAAGCGCGCGCGCGGCGCCGATGTCGCGATCTTTCGCACCGAGGGCGAGCGCGTCTTCGCGCTGCTCGACCGCTGCCCGCACAAGGGCGGGCCGCTGAGCCAGGGCATCGTCTTCGGCGAGCGCGTCGCCTGCCCGCTGCACAACTGGAGCATCGGCCTGGCCGACGGCTGCGCCGCCGCGCCCGACGAGGGCAGCACGCAGCGCTTCTCGCTGAAGGTCGAAGACGGCCAGGTCTTCGTCGATGTCGAGGAACTGGCAACGCTGGCGATCGACGAGCTGCCGGCCTGCGCCGGGGCTTGCGAGCACGCGGCC
Source organism: Rivibacter subsaxonicus (assembly GCF_004217215.1). Lineage (GTDB taxonomy): Bacteria > Pseudomonadota > Gammaproteobacteria > Burkholderiales > Burkholderiaceae_C > Rivibacter > Rivibacter subsaxonicus. The sequence goes on along the minus strand of NZ_SHKP01000004.1, from coordinate 240,570 downwards.
TGAGCCCGCGATGACAGAGACGAAATCCACCTGCCCCTACTGTGGTGTCGGCTGCGGACGCGCGCTGCCGCGCGGTCCGCTTTGCGGGGACATGGCGCACCCCCCTGCCCCCCGCCGAGCGGGGGAGCACGCCGCAGGAGTTGCTCTTGGCTGAGACCCGTTCGACCTGCCCCTACTGCGGTGTGGGCTGCGGCGTGCTCATCCAGAGCGAGGGCAACCGCATCACCGGCGTGCGTGGCGACCCCGATCACCCGGCCAACTTCGGCCGACTGTGCAGCAAGGGCAGCACGCTGCACCTGACCGCGACCGAGCGGGTCTTGCGCGACGAGCGTCTGCTGCGGCCGATGCTGCGCCCGCAGCGCGGCGGCGCGCTGCAGCCGCTGGGCTGGGAAGGCGCCAGCGCGCTGCTCGCCGATCGCATCGACGCGGTGCTGCGCGACAAGGGTCCGCAGGCGATCGCCTTCTACCTCTCGGGCCAGCTGCTGACCGAGGACTACGCGGTCTTCAACAAGCTGGCGCGGGCGCTGGTCCAGACCAACAACATCGACACCAACTCGCGGCTGTGCATGAGCAGCGCGGTGGCCGGCTACAAGCAGAGCCTGGGCGCCGATGCGCCGCCGGCCTGCTACGAGGATCTCGCGCACGCCGGCTGTCTCTTCATCGCCGGCGCCAACAGCGCCTGGGCCCATCCGGTGCTGTTTCGCCGCATCGAGGACGCGCGTGCCGCCAATCCGCGCCAAAAGATCGTCGTCGTCGACCCGCGCCGCACCGAGACCGCCGACGAGGCCGACCTGCACTTGCAGCTGCAGCCCGGCACCGATGTCGCGCTGTTCCACGCGATGCTGCACGTGATGGTGTGGGAAGGCTGGCTCGACGAGCGCTTCATCGCCGAGCACACCGGTGGCTTCGCCGCGCTGAAGTCGCTGGTCGCGGCCTGGACGCCGCGCGAGGCGGCGCGCGTCTGCGGGCTCAAGGCCGAGCAGATCGAACAGGCGGCGAGGTGGTTCGCACTCGGCGGCGAAGGCGCCGACGTGAGGGCCGGTGGCGACGAGACCACGCCGGCCGCGCGTGCGCCGACGCTGAGCCTCTACTGCCAGGGCCTGAACCAGAGCACCAGCGGCACCGCCAAGAACAGCGCGCTGATCAACCTGCACCTGGCGACCGGCCAGATCGGCAAGCCCGGCGCCGGGCCGCTGAGCCTGACCGGCCAGCCCAACGCGATGGGCGGCCGCGAGGCCGGTGGCATGGCCACACTGCTGCCCGGTCATCGCGACCCGACCGACGCCGCGCACCGCGCTGAGGTCGCCGCGATCTGGGGCGTCGATGCCCTGCCCGAGCAGCCCGGCCTGAGCGCCGTGCCGATGTTCGAGGCCGCCGCGCGCGGCGAGATCGAGCTGCTCTGGATTGCCTGCACCAACCCGGCCCAGTCGCTGCCCGACCAGGCGCTGGTGCGTGCCGCGCTGGCGCGCTGCCCCTTCGTCGTCGTGCAGGAAGCTTTTGCCCGCACCGAGACCACCGGCTATGCCGACCTGCTGCTGCCGGCCGCCACCTGGGGCGAGAAGGACGGCACCGTCACCAACAGCGAGCGCCGCATCAGCCGCGTGCGCGCCGCGGTGCCGGCGCCGGGCGAGGCGCGCGGCGACTGGCAGATCGCGGCCGAGGTCGCACGCCGGCTGGAGGCCAAGCTGCGCCCGGGCGCGCCCTCGCTGTTCGACTACGCCGGCACCGAGGCAGTCTGGAACGAGCATCGCCAGACCACCGTCGGCCGCGATCTCGACATCGGCGGCCTGAGCTGGACCGTGCTCGACCAGCGCGGACCGCAGCAGTGGCCGATGGCCGCGGGTTGGTCGTCGGGGCGCGTGCGGCTCTACCAGGATGGGCGCTTCCCCACGCCCGACGGCCGCGCCCGTTTCATCGCCGCGCCCTACAAGCCGGTCGCCGAGGCTACCAACGCCCAGCATCCCTTTGCGCTCAACACCGGCCGCCTGCGCGACCAGTGGCATGGCATGAGCCGCAGCGGCAGCGTGCCAGCGCTGTTTGCCCACGCGCCGCAGCCGGCGCTGCAACTGCACCCGCAGGACATGGCCCGGCGCGGGCTGCGCGAGGGCGAACTGGCCGAACTCAAGAGCAAGCGCGGCTCGCTGGTGCTGCCGGTGGCGGCCGACACGCGCGTCGCGCCGCTGCAGGCTTTCGTGCCAATGCACTGGGGCAGCCAGTTCGTCGGCGGCACCGACGCCAAGGGCCAAAGCCGTGCCGGCATCAACGGCCTGATGCACGGCAAGTCCTGCCCGCAATCGCTGCAGCCCGAACTCAAGCATGCGGCGATCAACATCGCGCCGGCCGTCCTGCCCTGGCGGCTCAACGCGGCGGCCTGGTTGCCGGCCGAGCGCCTGGCCGAGGTGCGCGAGACGCTGATCGCGCTGATGCCGGACTTTGCCTACGCGAGTTGCGTGCCGGTGCCGGCGCGCGCCGGCGCAGAGCCCGAGCGCATCGGTCTCCAGTTCAGTGCCGCGCATGCCACCGCGCCGGACGCAGCGCTGGTCGCCCGCATCGAGGCCGCGCTCGGCCTCGATCGCGGCGCGATGCTGCTGCGCTATGCCGACGCCCGCCGCGGCCACAAGCGCACGGTGCGCCTGCGCGGCGAGGGCGAGGCCGCGCGCGTCGACGCGCTGCTGCTGGCCGGGCCTTCGGAGGCCGCCGCCTGGCTGCTGCGCTGGTGGGCCGAGGCGCTGCCGATCGCCGAGCATGCGCGTGCCCTGCTGCTGCCCGACCCGCAGCCGCCGGGCGGCATGACGACCCAGCGCGCGCGCCAGGTCTGCAACTGCCTGGACATCAGCGAGCCGCAGATCCGCAGCGCGCTCGCCAGCATCGACGGCAACCCGGCCGAGCGCCTGGCGCTGCTGCAGACGCAGTTGCAGTGCGGCACCCAGTGCGGCTCGTGCAAGCCCGAGTTGAAGCGCCTGGTCGGCAGCGTGCCGGCCGCCACACCGCAGGAGATCGAGGCATGAACGCCATCCGTAACGAGCAAGCCCGCGTCTGGCTGGTCGGTGCCGGTCCCGGCGACCCGGAACTGCTGACCGTGCGCGCCGCGCGCCTGATCGCCCAGGCCGAGGTGCTGCTGGTCGACGACCTGGTCGACCGCCGCGTGCTCGAACTCGCCAGCCCCGAGGCGCGCGTGCTCGCCGTCGGCAAGCGCGGCGGTTGCGTCAGCACCTCGCAGCGCTTCATCCACACGCTGATGATCCGCGAGGCTCGCGCCGGCCATCGCGTGGTGCGGCTCAAGGGCGGCGATCCCTTCGTCTTCGGGCGCGGCGGCGAGGAGGTCGATGCACTGCGCGCCGAAGGCATCGAGGTCGAGGTGGTGCCCGGCATCACCGCCGGCATCGCGGCCCCGGCCGCGGTCGGCATCCCGGTCACCGATCGCCGCTGCGCGCCAGGCGTGGCCTTCGTCACCGGCCACACCCAGGACGGCGGCGCCGGCGCCGACTGGTCAGCGCTGGCGGCGAGCCGGCTGACGCTGGTGGTCTACATGGGCGTGGCGCATGCGGCGGCGATCGCGCAGGCATTGGTCGAGGGCGGGCGCGCACCCGACACCCCGGCCGCCGCGATCAGCGCGGCCCACACGCCGCAGCAGCGCCAGGTGCGCGCGACGCTGGCGACGCTGGCGTCGGCGCTGGCCGCGCATGGCGTCAAGAGCCCGGCAATCCTCGTGATCGGCGAGGTGGCGGCGCTGGGGGCCGACACGCTGGCCGCGGTCGCGGCCGGTGCGCCGACGCCGACGCTCGCCGCGCCGGCCCGCGGGGTGGCATGATCGCGCCGCCGCCCGCGCCAGCCGACTGTGGGGTGCGGCAAGCCTGCCCACCCTCACGCGATCCATGCTGCTCGCCATCGACATCGGCAACACGCGCCTCAAGTGGGCGCAGTACACGCACCTGAGCCTCGGCAGCGCGCCGGTGGCGCAGGGCGCGGTGTTCCTCGAGCAGATCGACACCCTGGCCGATGCCGAATGGGCCGGTGCTTCCGTGCCGCAGACGATGCTCGGCTGCTGCGTCGCCAGCGACGCGGTGCGCCGCCGCACCGAGGAGCAGATCGGCCAGTTGTGGGACGTGGAGCCGCGCTGGGTGGTACCGAGCCTGCGCGAGGCCGGCCTGGTCAACGGCTACGACCACCCGCTGCGCCTGGGCAGCGACCGCTGGGTCGCCGCGATCGGCGCCCGCCGTCACCTGCTGGCGCGCAACCAGGGGCCGCGGCCGCTGCTGGTGGTGATGGCCGGCACCGCGGTGACGGTCGACGCGGTCGACAGCGAGGGCAACTTTCTGGGCGGCCTGATCCTGCCCGGCCACGGCATGATGCTGCGCGCCCTCGAGGCCGGCACCGCCGGCCTGCGCGTGCCGACCGGCGAGGTCAGCGAGTTTCCGACCAACACCAGCGACGCGCTCACCAGCGGCGGCACCTACGCGATCACCGGCGCGATCGAGCGCATGCACCGGCATCTGGCGCAGCGCTGCGGGATGGAGCCGCTGACGCTGGTCACCGGCGGCGCCGGCTGGAAGGTGGCGCCGGCACTGGCCATCGAGCACGAGTTGATCGACTCGTTGATCTTCGATGGGCTGCTGGAAGTGGCTTCGTCGCGCGGGCTCGCGGCCTGAGTTTGTTTTGCCGCTGCCGCCGCTGGGCTCCTTGACTGTGTGAGGGCGCGCCGGGATTTCGCCCCGGCGGGCGAGTAACTTTCTTCTGCTGGCCCAGAAGAAAGTCACCAAAGAAGAGGGCCAAACACGATTTGGCTGTAGCAGGAACAAGAGCACCTGCGTGTTCAAAGGCGAACGACTGCTCTCGCGTGCTGGGCAGAGAAGGTACGGTAAAGCGTTGCTTGACAGGCCCACAACGCGATCGAGCAAGATCGTATTCGGGGCCTTTCTTTGGTGACTTTCTTTGGCCCCGCAAAGAAAGTTACTCGCCGGCCGGGGCGAAATCCCGGCGCGTCCTCGCACAACAAGCGAGCACCCCCGCCGGCAGGCACAAGAGAACAGCCCGCCCCGCTAGTAAAGCCCCGGCTCCCCCTCCGGCCTCGTCTTGAACCTCTTGTGCACCCACAGATACTGCGCCGGCTTGCCGCGCACGCGGTTCTCGATCCAGTGGTTGAGCCAGGCCGTGTCGGCCTCGGCATCGGCCGATGGGAAGTGGTCGAAGGGCTCGTAGAAGCGCACCACGTAGCCGCGCCCGCCGGGCAGCATCTCGCCGATCACCGGCTGCACCGTCATGCGCATCGCGCGCGCCATGCGCGAGGGCGCCAGCAGCGTCGCGGCCGGCACGCCGAAGAAGGGCACGAAGGCGGCGTCGCGGGCGCCGAAGTCCATGTCGGGCAGGTTGAAGAAGCCCATGCCCTCCTTGACCGCGCGCATCAAGGGCTTGGCGGTCTCGTTGCGGGCAAAGATCTTCGCGTTGCCGAAGCGCAGCCGACCCTGCTTCATCGCGGCGTCGAAGACCTTGTTGCTCTGCGCCTGGTAGATCGAGGCACCGGGCCGCTTGATGTAGAGCTGGACCGCGGCACCGGCCACGTCGAGCGCCAGGAAATGCGGCGCCAGCCACATCAGCGGCTGCTCGGGATGCGCGTCGGCGTAGCCGACCGCGCCCTCGACCTTGATCAGCCGCCGCAGCCGCGCCTCGCTCGCGTACCAGAGCACGCCGCGCTCGAGGATGCTGCGGCCGAGCCAGCCGAAGTGGTCGCGCGCCAGCGCGCGCCGCTCGGCCTCGGGCATCTCGGGCAGGCAGAGCTCGAGGTTGCGCAGCGCGATGCTCCGGCGCGAACCGGCCAGCCACCACAGCAGGCGGCCGAGGCCGCGGCCGATGGCGGCCAGCAAGGGCAGCGGCAACCAGTGCAGCAGCCAGACGAGGGCAAGGACGAGGCGCATCGGATCAGGGTTCGGGGTTGGCGGGCGCGGGCGGCGCTACGGCCTGGGCCCGCGGTTGCTTGTAGCGGTGGTAGCCCCAGAGGTACTGCTCGGGGCACTGGCGCACCAGTTGCTCCATCGCGCGGTTGACGGCGCTGGCGGCCAGCACGCCGTCGGGGTCGTCGGCCGCCACCGGCAGCGCTTCGGCCAGCGGCAACACCTCGATGCGATAGCCGGCGCCGTGCGGCAAGCGCTCTGACCAGATCAACAACACGGCACAGCCGGTTTGCTGCGCCAGTCGCGCGGCGAGGGTCATCGTGTAGGCCGGTTTGCCGAAGAACGGCGCCCAGACACCCATGCCCTCGGGCGGCACCTGGTCGGGCAACAGGCCGACCACTTCGCCCCGGCGCAGTGTCCGGATCAGTTGCCGAACCCCGGCCAGGGTGGCCGGGGCGGTATCGAGCCGGGGGCGCCTGCGCGACTCGTCGACCAGTTCGCGAAGCCAGGGCTTGCGCGCGGGTCGATACAGCACCGTGGCAGGCGCGCGTGCGCCAAAGCGCTCGGCGTAGGCCTGTCCGATCACCTCGAATCCACCCAGATGGGGTGTCAGCAGCAGCACCCCCTTTGCGCCACCCAGCGCCGCATCGACATGCTCGCCGCCGCCCCATTGAACCGGCATCGGCAGTGGCGCGCCCTGCGGCCGTCGCCACAGCGGCGGCAGTTCGAGCATCAGCCGTCCAGCGGCTGCAATCGCCGGTCGCGCTCGCGACCACGGCACGCCGGCCTGGAGGGCGTTGGCGCGAAAGCGCCGTCGATAGCTCGGTGAAGCCAGGTAGGTCAGCCAGCCGACCAGCGACCCGATGGCATGCAGCAGCCACAGCGGCCAGCCGGCCAGCGTGTCGAGCAGGGCCCGCAGCGCGCCGGGCACGAAGGCGCTCATCGGCGCCCTCCTCGGGCCCAAGCATTGGTAGGGATCATCGGCAGGACTAGAATTGAGGCATCGCCGGGTTAAAGAACAACTTGCGGGGCGATGCAGGCCGGCACCGGCCTGCCGGGTGGCGGGAAGACAAGATCCGCAACTCTACAAATGCCGCTAAAGCGTTCGCCGCTCCTCCCCCACGACACCCAAGGGCCCGGCAACGCAACCGGGCCTTCGTGTTTTTCTTGGTGTCGTTTTGGATTGGAGTTCAAGAGTGGCCAGCAGCGATTTTCTTTTCACGTCCGAATCGGTCTCCGAGGGTCATCCCGACAAGGTCGCCGACCAGATCTCCGACGCCATTCTCGACGCGATCTTCGCCCAGGACCCGCGCTCGCGCGTGGCAGCCGAGACGCTGACCAACACCGGCCTGGTGGTGCTCGCCGGCGAGATCACGACCAACGCCCACGTCGACTACATCCAGGTCGCGCGCGACACCATCAAGCGCATCGGCTACGACAACACCGAGTACGGCATCGACTACAAGGGCTGCGCGGTGATGGTCTGCTACGACAAGCAGAGCAACGACATCGCGCAGGGCGTCGACCACGCCAGCGACGACCACCTCAACACCGGCGCCGGCGACCAGGGCCTGATGTTCGGCTACGCCTGCGACGAGACGCCCGAGCTGATGCCGGCGCCGATCTACTACGCGCACCGCCTCGTCGAGCGCCAGGCCCAGCTGCGCAAGGACGGCCGCCTGCCCTTCCTGCGCCCGGACGCCAAGAGCCAGGTCACGATGCGCTACGTGAACGGTCGGCCGCACAGCATCGACACCGTCGTGCTGTCGACCCAGCACAGCCCCGACCAGAGCGAGACGCCCACCAAGATGAAGGCCTCGTTCAACGAGGCGATCATCGAGGAGCTGATCAAGCCGGTGCTGCCCAAGGAGTGGCTCAAGGACACCAAGTACCTGATCAACCCGACCGGTCGCTTCGTCATCGGCGGCCCGCAGGGTGACTGCGGCCTCACGGGCCGCAAGATCATCGTCGACACCTACGGCGGCGCCTGCCCGCACGGCGGCGGCGCGTTCTCGGGCAAGGACCCGAGCAAGGTCGACCGCTCGGCGGCCTACGCCGCGCGCTACGTGGCCAAGAACATCGTCGCCGCCGGCCTGGCGCGTCAGTGCCAGATCCAGGTCGCCTACGCGATCGGCGTGGCGCGGCCGATGAACATCACGGTCTACACCGAGGGCACCGGTGTCATCAGCGACGACAAGCTTTCGGCGCTGGTGGCCGAGCACTTCGACCTGCGCCCCAAGGGCATCATCCAGATGCTCGACCTGCTGCGCCCCATCTACACCAAGACCGCCGCCTACGGCCACTTCGGCCGCGAGGAGCCGGAGTTCAGCTGGGAGAGGACCGACAAGGCTGCGGCGCTGCGGGCCGCGGCCGGACTCTGATCCCTCGGTCGGACGCACCGTCCATGTTCAGCGTCGAGCCCGACATCCGCGTCGCCTCGACGCTCGACAAGCGCTTCTACCTCGACGAGGCGGTCTGGGCCCAGGCCCGCGAGCGCGTCTTCGCGCGCAGCTGGCAATGGATCGGCGAGCTGGCCGACGTCGCCGAACCCGGCTCGCTGGCGCCGCGCGAGTTGCTGCCCGGCCTGCTCGACGAGCCGCTGCTGCTGGCGCGCGACGGCGCCGGCGAGCTGCGCTGCCTGTCCAACGTCTGCACCCATCGCGGCAACGTGCTGGTGCACGCGCCCTGCCGCGCCGAGCAGATCCGCTGCGGCTACCACTCGCGTCGCTTCGACCTCGCCGGCAAGCTCTGCTTCATGCCCGAGTTCGAGCAGGCGCAGAACTTTCCGGCCGCCAGCGACCACCTGCCGCACGTGCCCTTCGGCAGCCTCGGCCCGCAGGGCTTTGCCTCGCTGACACCGGCGGCGCCGCTGGCGGACTTCACCGGTGACCTGCAGGCGCGGCTGGCCTGGCTGCCGCTGCACGAGTTTCGCGCCGACGCCACGCGCAACCGCGACTACGAGTTCGACGCCCACTGGGCGCTCTACGTCGAGAACTACCTCGAGGGCCTGCACATCCCCTTCGTCCATCCGGGCCTGATGCAGAGCCTCGACATGGGCGGCTACGAGGACGAGCTCTACCGCTACAGCACGCTGCAGCTCGCCACCGCACGTCCCGGCGAACCGGCCTTCGACCTGCCTGAAAGCTCGCCCGACCACGGCCGCCGCATCGCCGCCTACTACTGGTGGATCTTCCCGAACCTGATGCTCAACTTCTACCCCTGGGGGCTGTCGCTGAACCTCGTGATGCCGCTCGGCCCGAGCCGCACCCGGGTCGCGTTCCGCGCCTTCGTCTGGCGGCCGGAGCGGCTCGACAGCGGCGCCGGCGGCGGGCTCGACCAGGTCGAGATGGAAGACGAGGCAGTGGTGCTCGGCGTGCAGCGCGGGCTGCGCTCGCGGCTCTACTCGCGCGGCCGCTACGCGCCGACGCGCGAGCGCGGCGTGCACCACTTCCACCGCCTGCTCGGCGAGTTCATGGCGGCGCCGGCCTGAGCTCGGCAAACCGGCCCGGCACTGCCCCCGGGCACTGCCCCCGGCGCGGCGTTCTGGCAGCATCGGCGCCATGAACGACGCCAGCACCCTCTCGTCGCGCCAACTCTGGCTCTACTCGGCCGCCCTGTTCGTCCTGCTGGCGTGGTCCGCCGTCGGCGCTCACGAGACCGGCACCTGGCTGATGGAAGTGGCGCCGGTGCTGATCGCGGTGCCGCTGCTGCTGGCCACGCGTCACGGATTCCCGCTCACAACGCTGCTCTACGCGCTGATCTTCTTGCACGCCTGCGTGCTGATCCTCGGCGGCCACTACACCTACGCGCGGGTGCCGCTCGGCTTCTGGATGCAGGACTGGTTCGGCTTCGAGCGCAACCACTACGACCGCATCGGTCACCTGATGCAGGGCTTCGTGCCGGCCATCGCGGCGCGCGAGATCCTGCTGCGTAAGACGCCGCTGCGGCCCGGTGGCTGGCTGTTCACGATCGTCACCGCGGTGTGCCTGGCCGTCAGCGCGCTCTACGAGCTGATCGAGTGGGGCGCGGCGGTCGCGCTCGGCGCCGGCGCCGACGACTTTCTCGGCACCCAGGGCGATCCCTTCGACACCCAGAAGGACATGTTCTGCGCCTGGATCGGCGCGATGGCGGCCCAGTTGCTGCTGGGCCGCTGGCACGACCGCCAACTCGCCACGCTGCCCGGCCGCGGCGTGGCCTGAGGCGAGCTCAGCGGCGGCGCCGCTGCTGTTGCTGCGTCAGGACGCCCAGCAACAGCAGGCCGCCGAGCAGCAGCATCGCGGTGCTCGGCTCGGGCACGACGCCGACCGAGTCGGCCGCGGGCCGGGCCTCGGCACCGGCGGCAGCCAGCATCAGGCCCTCGAGCACCTGCGGGTCGCCGCTGAACAACGGGGCCGAGGCACTGGCCAGGTCCCAGCTGCCCTCGATGACGGCGCCGAGCGCGCCGGTCAGCGGATCCGTCGGCCAGTAGCGCATCGTGATCCGGCTGCCCGCCAGCGAACCGGAGACAAAGATGCGCTGATCGAAGCCGTAGCCGCTGAGCCGCAGGCTGGTCGCCTGGGCGTTGTCGAAGACCATCTGGAAGAAGGTCTGAGGCACCGCGCCGGCCGAACTGACCACGTCGAAGGTGGCCTGCGGGAACAGCTGGCCGCTGGCGACCGCCACGAACAGCGGCACGGTGCTGGTGTCGAGCGCCTGGTCCCAGCTGAAGTCGCTGAACGTGGCCCTGCCGACCGCGCCACCAACCGGTGGCGCCGGGTTGCTCAGGCCCCAGGAGAAGCTGTCGACGTCGATCCAGCCCGCATGATCGATCTGGGTGGACTCGCCGCGCAGATCACCGATCTTCAGGAAATGGTCGACCTGGGCCTCGGCCGCATCGATCCAGAGGCTGGCGAACAGGACGATCAGCAGAGCCGCAAAGCGCTTCATGATCCACTCCTGCCGCCGGCATGCCCGGGCCGCGCGGCGCGACGGCAGGCCGCGCGGACTACTAACTTAGGTGGCCCGGCGGCCCATCACAAGCCCCACAGACCGTGACTCTCATCAGCCTCGACCACCTGCGCCGCCATGCCGCGGCACGCACCCTGTTCGCGCCGACGACGCTCGGCCGCGCGATCGACCGGCTCGGCTTCGTCCAGGCCGACCCGATCCGCGCCCCGGCCAGGGCGCAGGACCTGACGCTGCGCCATCGCGTCAGCAACTACCTGGCCGGCGACCTCGAGCGCCGCTACGAGAAGCTGGCGATCGAGGAAGACTGTCTCGTCAACTACGGCTTCCTGCCGCGCGCGCATGTGGCGCTGATGCACCCGCGCGTGGCCCGGCGCGCCTGGGACGCCGCCACGCGCCAGCGCGCGCAGGAGGTGCTGGCCTTCGTGCGCGAGCGCGGTGCGACCCACCCGCGCGAGGTGCTGGCGGAGTTCGCGCACCATGGCCGCATCAAAGGCTACTGGGGCGGCACGCTCAACGCCAGCACCCAGCTGCTCGACGGCATGCACTACCGCGGCCTGCTGCGCGTAGCGCGGCGCGAGGCGGGCACCCGGGTCTACGAGGCGGTCGAGCGCGAGCCGGCCGACGACAGCCCGACCGGCCGCCGCGCCCGGGCCGATGCGCTGCTGGCACTGATCATCGCCAAGTACGCGCCGCTGCCCTCGGCCAGCCTGGGCTACCTGGCGAGCCTGCTGGGCTACGGTGCGCCGCAACTGCGCGAGGACACCCGCGCGGCACTGGCGCGCGCCCGCGCCACGTTGCCGAGCGCCGAGGTCGACGGCGTGCGCTGGTTCTGGCCCGAGGGCGAGTCGCCGGCCTCGAAGCGCTGGGCCACGGCGATCGAGCGCGACGCGGGCCGCGTGCGCCTGCTGGCCCCCTTCGACCCGATCGTCTGGGACCGCCGCCGCTTCGAGCTGCTCTGGGACTGGGCCTACAAGTTCGAGGCCTACACGCCGGCGCCGCAGCGCAAGCTCGGCTACTACGCGCTGCCGCTGCTGCGCGGCGAGCAGGTGCTCGGCTGGGCCAATGTCGATGCCAAGAACGGCGGGCTCGGCGTGGAACTCGGCAGCCCGCAGGGCCGGCCGCCGCGCGATGCGGCGTTCCGCCGCGAGCTGGAGGCGGAGGTCGAGCGGCTGCGCGAATTCCTGGGCCGGGCCGAGCTTCCGACGCGCTGAGCAGCGATCAGCGATCAGCGCACGGCCTCGGCCAGCGCGCGCTGGCGCGACGCCAGCAGCGCGCCGAAGGCCAGCACCGCGGCCGAGCAGATGAAGCCGCGCGCTAGGCCGCCGGGACCGTCGGCGACCCAGCCGACCAGGCTCGGCCCGACGATCTGCCCGGCGGCGAACACGATCGTGAAGGCCGCGATGCCGCCCGGCCACGCGGCCGGCGGCAGGTTGTGTCGCACCAGCGCGGTGGTCGAGGCAACGACCGACAGGAACACGCTGCCGAACAGCGCGCCCGAGGCGAACACGGCGACCGGATGGGTCGAGACGACCGGCAAGGCGGTGGCCAGCGCGAGCAGCGCGTTGAGCAGGCTCATCGGCCGGCCGTCGCGTCGGCGCTGCAGCAGCCCGGCCCACAGCCACGACGAGGCCATCACGCCGAGGCCGAGCAGCGCGTAGAACGCGACGACCTGGGCATCGCCCAGGCCCTGCTCGCGCAGCAGCGTGACGACGAAGGTCATGTAGCCGATGTAGCCGAGGCCGAACATCAGGTAGGCCGCGAGCCCGAAGGCCAGCGGCGCCAGCGGCGCGTGCCCGCGCGCCGCGGCCGCGACCGGCGCGCCATCGAGGCCGCGCGTGCCGCGCACCGTGACGAGCGTCGCGACGAGGGCCAGCGCGCCCAGCAGCCACCACGCGACCTGCCAGGCGTGCGGGCGCGCCAGCGCCACCAGCGGCGGCACCGCGAGCGCCGCGGCGACGATGCCGATGCCGGTGCCGCCGTAGTAGAGGCCGAGCACCAGGCCGCCACGGCCGGCCGCGGTCGTGGCCAGCCGGGCCGCGAGCAGCCCGCCGCCGACAAAACTGGCCGCGCTGGCAACGCCGGTGGCGGCGCGCAGCGCGTACAGCGCCGCGTCGCCGGCAACCAGGCCGTGCGCGACCAGCAGCGCCGCCACGGCGAAGCCGCCGGCGAGCATCGCGTGGCGCGCGTCCACGTGCACGAGCACGCGCGGCATCAGCAGCGCGCCGACCAGGTAGCCGGCCGCGTTGACGGTGTTCATCGCGCCGGCCGTCAGGTAGCTCCAGCCGAGGTCGGCGCGCATCGGCGGCAGCAGCAGCGCGTAGGAAAAGCGGGCCAGGCCGAGCGAGACGGCCGCCGCCAGCCCGAGGGCCAGCGCGGCCACTGTTGGCGAAACTGGGCCGGACCGCACCTGGGCTCAGTTCTTCTGCAGCGCCAGCCCCGCGTGCTCGCGCAGCGGGTGGAACACCACCTTCGGGTAGCGCTCCTGGCTCAACCGCAGGTCGTAGGCCGAGGTCAGCAGGTAGGCCAGGGTGTCGGCGGCGTCGAGCGCGAGCTTGCCCTCGTTCTCGTCGACGAACTTCTTCATCGCCGCCGCGTCGTCGCAGGTCACCCAGCGCGCGCCGGTGAAGCGGCAGGGCATCAGCCGGATGTCGACCGCGTACTCGGTCTTGAGCCGGTGCTGCACCACCTCGAACTGCAACTGGCCGACCGCGCCGAGCAGCATCGCGCCGCCGGTGTTGGGCCGGAAGACCTGGATCGCGCCTTCCTCGCCAAGCTGCATCAGGCCCTGCTGCAACTGCTTGCTCTTCATCGGGTTGGCCAGCTCGACGGTCTGGAACAGCTCGGGCGCGAAGAACGGCAGGCCGGTGAAGGTGCCGAAGTCGGCCGGCGCGTCACCGTGCGTGATGGTGTCGCCGAGCTGCACGCCACCATGGGTCGTGAAGCCGATGATGTCGCCGGCGTAGGCCTCCTCGACCGCCTCGCGCCGCTGCGAGAGGAAGGTCACGACCGAGGTCGGGCGCAGCTCCTTGGCGGTGCGCTGCACGCGCAGCTTCATGCCGCTTTCGTAGCGGCCAGAGTTGACGCGCACGAAGGCGATGCGGTCACGGTGCGAGGGATCCATGTTGGCCTGCACCTTGAACACCACGCCCGAGAAGCCCTCGCCATGCGGCGGCACCTCGTGCTCGGAGCCGTCGGCCCGGGTCACGTGGCGCGCGGCCGGCGGCGGCGCCAGGTCGACCAGCGCGTCGAGCACTTCCTGCACGCCGAAGTTGTTGACGCCGGAGCCAAAGAACACCGGCGTCTGCTGCGCGCCAACGAAGGCTTCCTCGTCGAAGGCGGGGGCGGCCTCGCGCACCAGCTCGATGTTGCCCTCGGCCTGCTCGAAGTCGTGGCCGAAACGCGCGCGCAGCTGCTCGGCCTGCGCCAGCGGCACGATCTCGTCGTCGTCGCCGCGCTTGGCCTCGCCCGGCGCGAACAGGCGCATCTGCTGCTTGCGCAGGTCGACGATGCCGCCGAAGGCCTTGCCCTGGCCGACCGGCCAGGTCATCGGCACGCAGGGCATGCCGAGTTCGCGCTCGACCTCGTCGAGCAGCTCGAGCGGCTCGCGGCCCTCGCGGTCCATCTTGTTGATGAAGGTGATGATCGGCGTGTCGCGCTGGCGGCAGACCTCGATCAGGCGCCGCGTCTGCGGCTCCACGCCGTTGGCGGCGTCGATCACCATCAGCGCCGCGTCGACCGCCGTCAGCACCCGGTAGGTGTCTTCCGAGAAGTCCTTGTGGCCGGGGGTGTCGAGCAGGTTGATGACGCAGTCGCGGTAGAGCATCTGCATCACCGAGCTGGCGACCGAGATGCCGCGCTGCTTCTCGATCTCCATCCAGTCCGAGGTCGCGTGGCGCGAGGCCTTGCGCGCCTTGACCGAGCCGGCGATATGGATCGCGCCCGAGAACAGCAAGAGCTTCTCGGTCAGCGTGGTCTTGCCGGCGTCCGGGTGCGAAATGATCGCGAAGGTGCGGCGGCGGCGGGTCTCTTGGAGGAAGTCGGACACGAGGAGCTTTCGATGGCGGCGCGCCGGCGGCAACTCCTGCGGCGCGCGAAGCGCGAGATGCTAACGGCATAAGGCCCCGCTGTTCAGGGTTAGCCCTCAAGCTTCGGCCGGCGACGCTACAATTGCGGCTTCCGAGGAGCGTTGCAACCGTCAGCTCATGACGGCCAGGCTCGGAACCTTTTCAAAGGCAACGGCGCTCACCCGCAGGCAGTTATCGTGCGCGGTGAGTGTGAGTCCACCCATTCCCTCGTGCGGCCCTGCGGTTCAACGAAGCTGAACCGGAGATTCCCCATGAGCGCCGTCCTCAAAGCCACGCCCGACCACGCCATTGCCGACCTTTCGCTCGCCGACTGGGGCCGCAAGGAACTGAAGATCGCCGAGACCGAGATGCCCGGCCTGATGGCGATCCGCCAGGAGTTCGCCGCCAGCCAGCCGCTCAAGGGCGCGCGCATCACCGGCTCGCTGCACATGACGATCCAGACCGGCGTGCTGGTCGAGACGCTGCAGGCGCTCGGCGCCAAGGTGCGCTGGGCCTCGTGCAACATCTTCAGCACCCAGGACCATGCCGCCGCCGCACTGGTGGCCCAGGGCACGCCGGTCTTCGCCTACAAGGGCGAGAGCCTCACCGACTACTGGGACTACACCCACCGCATCTTCGAGTTCGGCGCCAAGGGCAGCGAGGGCGAAGGCCCGAACATGATCCTCGACGACGGCGGCGACGCCACGCTGCTGATGCACCTGGGCCAGCGCGCCGAGAAGGACCTCTCGGTGATCGCCAACCCGACGAGCGAGGAAGAGACCTGCCTGTTCGCCGCGATCAAGGCCAAGCTGGCGGTCGATGCCACCTGGTACACCCGCAAGAGCGCGCAGATCATCGGCGTGACCGAGGAAACCACGACCGGCGTGCATCGCTTGAACGAGATGAGCGCCAAGGGCACGTTGCTGTTCCGCGCCATCAACGTCAACGACAGCGTCACCAAGAGCAAGTTCGACAACCTCTACGGCTGCCGCGAGTCGCTGGTCGACAGCATCAAGCGCGCCACCGACGTGATGATCGCCGGCAAGGTCGCCTGCGTGGCCGGCTACGGCGACGTCGGCAAGGGCTCGGCGCAGGCGCTGCGCGCACTGTCGGCGCAGGTCTGGGTCACCGAGATCGACCCGATCAACGCGCTGCAGGCGGCGATGGAGGGCTACAAGGTCGTGACGATGGAGTACGCGGCCGACAAGGCCGACATCTTCGTCTCGGCCACCGGCAACAAGAACGTCATCACCTACGCCCACATGGCGGCGATGAAGGACGAGGCCATCGTCTGCAACATCGGCCACTTCGACAACGAGATCGACGTCGCCTCGCTCGACAAGTGCGAGTGGGACGAGATCAAGCCCCAGGTCGACCACGTCAAGTTCCCGGACGGCAAGAAGATCATCTTGCTGGCCAAGGGCCGCCTGGTGAACCTGGGCTGCGCCACCGGCCACCCGAGCTTCGTGATGAGCTCCTCCTTCGCCAACCAGACCATCGCCCAGATCGAGCTGTTCACCAAGCGCGAGCAATACCAGGCCGGCAAGGTCTACGTGCTGCCCAAGCATCTGGACGAGAAGGTCGCGCGCCTGCACCTCAAGAAGGTCGGCGCGATGCTGAGCGAGCTGACCGACGAACAGGCGGCCTACATCGGCGTCAGCAAGTCCGGCCCCTACAAGGCCGACAGCTACCGCTATTGATTGACCACGCCGCTCCGTGGCTCCAAAATGGAACCACGGAGCCGGTATGGAGCCAACATGAGCGTCAACCTGTCGATCAAGAACGTGCCGGACGAGGTCGCGGAGCAACTGCGCCTGCGCGCCGAACGCAACCACCGCTCGCTCCAGGGCGAGCTGATGGCCATCGTCCAGCAGGCGGCCAGCGAGCGCGAGGCAACGCGTGCCGGCCCTGGGACCCAGTCCTTCATGCGCGGCACCCGAAGCATCGAGCAGACGGCGGCCGAGTTGCGCAAGCGCTTCCCGGCCCCCGCCGGCGTCGGCCCGCTCGCGGTGGACATCATCCGCGCCGATCGCGATTCGCGATGAGCGCGCCGGGCCCACGCCTCTACGTTGCCGAGCCGCCCGTGGTCTATGCATTGCGGCCGCCGGTGGTCGTCGATTGCAGCGCCATCGCGGCGATCCTGTTCCAGGAGCCGTTGCGCGACGAGGCGCAGATCCGCATCGAGGGCAAGGCGCTGCATGCGCCCAGCCTGCTCGACAGCGAGGTCGCCAGCGTGGCGCTGAAGAAGGCCAGGCAGGACTGGCCGGCCGAGTCGATCAGCGCCGCGATCGACTGCTACCTCGACCAGGCCATCGAACTCCATCGCGGCGATGTCTCGCTGCAGCTCGAGCTGGCGCTGCGCTTCGAGCTGTCCGCCTACGACGCTGCCTACCTCGCGCTGGCGGTGCAGTTGCGGGCGCCGCTGGTGACCTTCGACCGCCGGCTGGGCGAGGCCGCGCAGCGCGCGCTCGGCGAACTGTAGATCCCGATGCGCGCCGACCAACTCCTCGTCGAACGCGGCCTGGCCTCGACCCGCTCGCAGGCCCAGCGGCTGATCAAGGCCGGCGTGCGCTGGCTCGGGCCACAGGGCTGGCAGGTCGTCGCCAAGAACGGCGAGGAGCTGCCGGCCGAGGCGCAGATCGAACTGCAGGCCAGCGACGAGGCAAAGTGGGTCTCGCGCGCCGGACTCAAGCTCGAGGGCGCGCTGGCGCACACCGGCATCGATGTCACCGGCACGCTCTGCCTCGACGTCGGCCAGAGCACCGGCGGCTTCACCGAGGTGCTGCTGGCCGCGGGTGCGAAGAAGGTGGTCGGGGTCGATGTCGGCCATGGCCAGCTGCACCCGAAGCTGCGCGAGCATCCGCAGGTCAGGGCCTTCGAGGGGCTCAATGCGCGCGGTCTGACGCGCAGCGCGCTCAAGGGTGCGCTGCCCTCGCGCTTCAAGGGCTTCGACCTCATCGTCGGCGACCTGAGCTTCATCCCGCTGCCGCTGGTGCTGCCGGCGCTGGCCAAGCTGCTGGCGCCGACCGGCACGCTGCTGATGCTGGTCAAGCCGCAGTTCGAGCTGCAGCCCAAGGACATCGGCAAGGGCGGGCTGGTCAAGGACGCCGCGTCCTACGTCGAGGTCGAGGCCAAGCTGCGCAGCGCCGTCGCGTCGCTCGGCCTGCAAGTGGTCGACTGGTTCGACAGCGCCATCGCCGGTGGCGACGGCAACCGCGAATTCTTCATCCGGGCGCAGCCCGGAGCCGGGAGCAACGATTGAGCACGAGCAACAGCAGGCTGCCGCTGAGCCTGGAATTCTTTCCCCCCAAGACGCCCGAGGGCGCCGAGAAGCTGGCCACGGTGCGGCGCGAGCTGTATGCGGTGAAGCCCGAGTTCTGCTCGGTCACCTATGGCGCCGGCGGCTCCACCCAGGAAGGCACCTGGGCCACGGTGCAGGCGATCCGCGCCGAGGGCGTGGAGGCGGCACCGCACTTCAGCTGCATCGGCGCCACGCAGGACGCGGTGCGGGCCAGCCTGCTGCAGTTCAAGGCAGCGGGCATCCGCCGCATCGTCGCGCTACGCGGCGACCTGCCGAGCGGCTACGGCGGCTTCGGCGAGTTCCGCTACGCATCGGACCTGGTCGCCTTCATCCGGGCCGAGACCGGCGAGCACTTCCATATCGAGGTCGCGGCCTACCCCGAGGCGCATCCGCAGGCCAGGAGCCCGCAGGCCGACCTGAAGGCCTTCGTCGCCAAGGTCAACGCCGGCGCCAGCAGCGCGATCACGCAGTACTTCTTCAACAGCGACGCCTACTTCCGCTTCGTCGACGAGGCCGCGGCCGCTGGCGTCAGGCTCGACATCGTGCCCGGCATCATGCCGATCACCAATTCGACGCAGCTGATCCGCTTCTCGGAGGCCTGCGGCGCCGAGATCCCGCGCTGGATCCGCGGCCGGCTCGAAGCCTTCGGCGACGACCGCGCCTCGATCCAGGCCTTCGGCCTCGACGTGGTGACCGACCTGGTCGACCAGTTGCGCACGGCCGGCGTGCCGGGCATCCACTTCTACGCGATGAACCAAAGTACCGCGGTGCTGGAGATCTGCCGTCGACTGGGGCTCGCTTGAGCTTCTACGCGGGCTTGACCGATCTGCCGACGCTCGCGACCGAGCGTCTGAGACTGCGGCCGCTGCGCGAGGACGACGCGCCGGCGCTGCTGGCCATCTTCGGCAACCCGGACGTGATGCGCCACTGGAGCAGCCTGCCGTGGACCTCGGTCGATCGGGCTCTGACCCTGGTACAGGGCCTGCGCGAGGACTTCGCCGCGCGCACACTGTTCCAGTGGGGCATCGCGCTCGCCGATACCGACACCGTGATCGGCACGACCACGCTGCTCCATCTCGACGCGGCCAATCGACGTGCCGAGATCGGCTACGCACTGGATCAGGCGCACTGGGGCCGCGGCGATGCGCGCGAGGCGCTGCAACTGCTGATCGACCACGCCTTCGGCGAGCTGCGGCTGCACCGGCTCGAGGCCGACACCGACCCGCGCAACACGCGCTCCTGCGTGCTGCTGGAACGCCTCGGCTTTGCGCGCGAGGGCCTGCTGCGCGAGCGCTGGCACGTCGCCGGCGAGGTCTCCGACTCGGCGCTCTACGGCCTGCTGGCCGCGGACTGGCGGCGCGCCCGAGGCTAGGCCGCCGCGCGGCCTATTCGATGTGGATCGTCGCCGGATCGAAGTCCGGCTTCGGCGGCTCCAGCTTCATCGCCCTCAGGGCCTGCACCACCAGGCTCGCGATCATCAGGTTGCGCTGGCTCTTGCTGTCGGCCGGCACGATGTGCCAGCGCGCGCTCTTGGTCGAGGTGGCGGCGAGCGCGGTCTCGTAGGCGGACTGGTAGTCGCTCCACTTCGCGCGCGCATCGAGGTCGCCGGGCTGGAATTTCCAGCGCTTGGCCGGGTCGTCCAGCCGCGCCTGCAGGCGCTCCTTCTGTTCGTCCCTGGAGATGTGCAGGAAGCACTTGAGGATCGTGGTGCCGGTCTGCGCCAGCAGTTCCTCGAAGGCGTTGATGTGGTCGAGCCGGCGTTGCTGCTCGCGAGCGTCGATCCAGCCCTCGACCACCGGCACCAGCACGTCCTCGTAGTGGCTGCGGTTGAAGACCACGATCTCGCCCGAGCGCGGCACCACCGCATGAACCCGCCACAGAAAGTCGTGCGCGCGCTCGATCTCGCTCGGCGCCTTGAAGGCCGCGACCCGCACGCCGAGCGGACTGCAGCGCGTGAGCACCGCACGCGCGGTGCCGTCCTTGCCCGAGGTGTCCATGCCCTGCAGCACCAGCAGCAGCTTCGGACCCTTGGCCGGGTCGGCCTGGCCGTTGGCGTGGAGCAGATCCTGCAGCCGATCGACCTCGTTGGCGAGTTCGAGCAGGCGCGCGTCGTCGCGCTCGCGGCTGCTGCCGGCGAAGGGCCTGGCACGCGGATCGACATCTCCCAGCCGCAGCTTGCTGCCATCGACGCGCCAGGGCTTGAAGGGGTCGCTTGCCATCGGTCGGTGCTCAATCGCGGCGCAGCCAGGCCACGCCCTCTTCGGTGAGGATCGCGTCGAGCGGCATGTCGTGCGGCTCGGCTTCGAGCCAGGGCACGAAACCATGCGCGAAGCCGACGCCGACGGTGAACGGCCGCGGCTCGAGGCCGGCCAGCGTGCGGTCGTAGAAGCCGCCGCCGTAGCCCAGGCGCAGCCCGCCGGGGCCGAAGCCGACGCAGGGCACCAGCAGCAGCGTCGGCACCACCACGTCGGTACCCTTGGGCTTGGGGATCGAGTAGGCGTCTTCCTCCATCGGGCAGCCCGGATACCAGAGGTGGAAGCGCAGTTGCCTCGTCTCGCGGTTCATCACCGGCAGGCCGATGCGGCGCGGCGGCGCGTCCTCGGGATGCGGTTCCCGGTGCTGCTCGTCGCGCAGCGCGCCCTCGGCGCCCTCGGTCCAGCGAAACAGCGCCGGCAGCGGGTCGAACTCGCCCTTGATCGGCCAGTAGGCGCCGACGGTGGTGTCTTCCTCGCGCAGCGCGAGCCAGACCCGCAGCACCTCCTGCAACTGGGCGACACGCTGCTGGCGGTCGACCAATCCCAGGCGTTCGGCCTGCAGCAGGCGGCGCAATTGGGCCTTGTCGCGCGACGGCGCGGTCGGATCGAAGGGCAGCGGCATCGGCGGATCGGTCGCGTTGACGGCCTCGCATTTTGGGGCCGGCCATGGCGATCGGGCAAAGCCGCCGCGCTTTGCGCGAAACTGCGCGAGCCCTTCGACGCCGCCGACTCGACCCCCATGGCCACGCCGCCGCGCGCCCCGCCGCCCTACGTCTCGCTGTGCCTGGAACTGCTGTCGCCGCTCGGCCGCGTGACGGCGCGCGCGATGTTCGGCGGCTACGGGCTCTACGTCGACGGGCTGATGGTCGGGCTCGTCGCCGGCGAGCAGCTCTACCTGAAGACCGACGCGCAGAGCATCGAGGCCTGGCGCGCCGCGGGCTGCCACCCTTTCAGCTACGAGCGCGGCGGCGGCAAGCCGCCGATCGAGATGAGCTACTGGACGCCCCCGGTCGAGGCCTTCGACGGCGAACACGCGATGCAGCCGTGGGCGCGGCTGGCGCTGGCGGCGGCACTGCGCAAGCGGGCGGCCAAGCCCACCGGCGCGCGTCCGCGACGAGGCTAGGGCCTGTTAACGCTACCGGAGGGCTCGCGCCCGGGCCGCGCAGGCCGCAGGGCTAGGCGCGAGGGAGGACGCGTGCTCGTGCACGCAACGACCGAGCAACGCCGCCCAGCGGCCGGCGCGGCCCCGGGCCGAAGGGGGTTACCCCGAAAAAGCGGCCCCCCCCG
>NZ_SHKP01000004.1:0-218818 GCF_004217215.1 Rivibacter subsaxonicus | reverse complement strand
GGGGGGGCGGCCGCGGCGCCGGCCCGGCCCTCGGTGCGGGGCGGGGGGGGGGGGGGGGCCGCGGCCCCCCCCCCCCCCCCCCCCGCCGCCCGGCGGCCTGCGCGACCCGGGCCCGAAGGGTGATCCCAGGAAACTGCGGCCCTCCGCGTTGCAAAGCTCGCCGGGGGCCGACCCCGGCTGCGCTTTGCGCCTTGACGGCCTTTGTTTCCTGGGTCACGCGAGCCCTCCGGTAGCGTTAACAGGCCCTAGGCAATCAATCGAACCGGATTGGCGCCCGCCGCGCCCTCGCCCTGGGCGAGGGTCGACGGGTCGTCGCCGGTCATGGTCAGGCCGACCACCACACCGCCCAGCAGGGCGGCGGCGATCAGTGCGCTGGCCAGCGCCGAACCGATGCGGGTGTGGCGCGGCAGGATCGGAGGCTCGCGATGCAAGTCGGCGGCTGGCCGGGCTTGGGCATTGACGCAGGTGCTCATGGTCGACTCCTTGGCTATGGCTCGGCCCGCGGCATGGGCTGCCGCGAACCCTGGCCCACGCTAGGCTTGGGGCGCCGCTTCCAGCAGCTCGAAGTCGGCGCTCGGCCAGCCCTCGGCCACGACCGAGACGCCGGGCGCCAGCGCCACCGCCTCGCCGGGGCGCAGCCACTCGTCGGCGGGCAGTCCGCGCTGCTCGGCCACATGCAGCGCCCGATCCCGGGTCAGCCACAGCCGACCACCGGCCAGGCGCAACCAGCGCGGCTGGGCCGACGGCGCCAGGCGCACCGCCCGACCCGGGTCCAGATGCCACAGCATCCCGGCAGCGGCCATGGATTGTTGCGGTTGGTGCATCATCAGAGTGCTCATCATCGGCTCCTGAAACGGCGGTTGGTGAGATGAATCTTCCTTCTTGGAGGGGGCCCGGTCCAATGACTTCGCATCACCTGATCAATACGCGATGAACATCAATCGGATGCGACATCGGCCGCTGGCCATCGGCCCGCTGCGGGCCTTCGAGGCGGTCGCGCGGCTCAACAGCTTTCGCGCCGCGGCAGAGGAGCTGAGCCTCACCCAGCCGGCGATCAGCCGCCAGATCCAGTCGCTCGAGGAGGAGATCGGGGCCCAGCTCTTCAGCCGCGGCACCCGCCACGTGGCGCTCACCGGCGCTGGCCGGCTGCTACTGCAGACCGCGCGGCCGACGCTGATGCGCCTCGATGCCACGGTGCGCGAGATCCGCTCGGCGCGCGGGCGGCGCATGGTCAGCGTCACGACCTTCGCCTCCTTCGCCTCGCTGTGGCTGATCCCGCGCCTGCCGGCCTTCGAGCGCGAGCATCCCGACATCGACATCCGCATCCTCGCCACCGATCGCCTCGAGGCGCTCGACCAGACCGAGCTCGACGTCGCGCTGCGCTTCGGCGAAAGCAGCGCGGTGCCGGCCGGCACGGTGCCGCTGTTCGACGAGGTCGTGACGCCGGCGATCAGCCCGGCGCTGGCGGCGCGCATCGCGCAGGGCAGCGCACCGCCGATGGCGCGCGCCGCCGACCTGGTGGCCCACACCCTGCTCGAGGAGGACGACGTACGGCCGAGCGCGCGCTACCTGCGCTGGCAGCACTGGCTCAGCCGCCACGGCGAGCCGACGCTGGAGCCGCGGCGCTGGCTGCACCTCAACTTCACCCACCAGCAGGTGCAGGCGGCCGAGGAAGGCCAGGGCGTGACGCTGGCCCGGCTGGCGCTGTCTTCCGAGGCGCTCGACAGCGGACGCCTGGTCGAGCCCTTCGGCGCCGATGGCCGGCTCGCCGTGCCCTGCGCCTACTGGCTGGCACGCGGCGAGCCCGATGTGCAGCGGCCCGAGGTCGAGGACTTCCTGGCCTGGGTGCTGGAGCAGGCGAGCCGGACGCGCGAGCGGCTCGCGTGCACGAACTCATGAGCTAGTGTGCTGTCCCACAAGTACCTGCCCATGAAGGCGCGCCTTCATTTTGTGCAGCTACCTGCGGGTCAGCACACTTGTAGAGACCTCCAACAAGGCCTGCGCGAAGCGCTCCGTTACAGTGTTCTCGACCCACAGCTGTTGCCCCTGCGCCAGAACAAGATGAAGTCGTTGCTGCGCCGCCTCCTTGCCTCGTCCTCGCTGGCCGCGATCGCGCTGAGCGCCTGCCTGGCGCTGCCCACGGCCGCCGCGCCGATCAACGTCTCCGACGCCAGCCGCGCCACGCTGCTCGACGCCCGCGAAGCCCTGCGCAAGAAGGACCGCGCGCGCCTGGCCGGCGCCGTTGCGCAGCTCGGCCCGCAGGATCCGCTGGCGATGTGGGCCGCGTACTGGGAGCTCGGCAACCGCCTGCCCGAGGCGGGCCAGGCCGAGCTCGAGGTCTTCTACGCGCGCTGGCCCGGCACCTACGTCGAGGACCGGCTGCGCAACGACTGGCTGCTCGAACTCGGCAAGCGCCGCGACTGGGCCAACTTCCGCGTCGAGTTCCCGCGCTTTCGCATGAACGACGACCGCGAGGTCACGTGCTACGCGCTGCTCACGCGCCACCTTGACGGCGAGGACGTACGCGCGCCGGCACGCGAATCCTGGTTCGCGCAGCGCGAGGCCGACGACGGCTGCACGTTGCTGGCCCAGACGCTCTACGAGGCCGGCCAGTTCAAGCCGGCCGATGCCTGGCGCAAGGCGCGGCTCTCGATCGAGGCCAACCGCAAGACGGCGGCGCGCAACGCGGTGGCGCTGGTCGATGCCGACGCCGCGGCGGCGGTGGGCGATCTCTACGACCAGCCGCAGCGCTACCTGGCGCTCGGTGGTGGCAACGGCAAGAAGGGCGGCAAGGGCGCCGGCACCGCGCGTCGCGCCTCGGCCGAGGACGCAACCGCGCAGCAACTCGCGGCGCTGGCACTGGTGCGCCTGGCGGCGAGCGATCCGGCCGCCGCCGCCGATGCAATGGACAGCCGCTGGGCCGCGAAGCTGGCGCCGACCACCGCCGCCTGGGTCTGGGCCGGGATCGGCCGCCAGGCCGCGCAGAAGCTCGATGGCGGCGCCAGCACCTACTACCAGCATGCGCAGACGGCGGCGCGCTCCACCGACCCCGAGCTGAGCGACGAGACCCTGGCCTGGGGCGTGCGCGCGGCGCTGCGCGCCAACGATGGCGCCGGCCGCTGGCAGCAGGTGGTGCAGGGCGTGGGCGCGATGAGTGCTGCCGAGCAGCGCGATCCGACCTGGATCTACTGGAAGGCACGCGCGCTGCAGGCGCTCAGCGCCGACAGCCAGGACAGTGCGGCGCTGGTGGCGCAATCGCGCGAGCTGCTCAAGAGCATCGCCAGCCCGCTGCACTTCTACGGCAAGCTCGCGCTCGAGGACCTCGGCCAGCCGCTGACGCTGCCGGCGCGCCCGCCGGTGCCGAGCACCGAGGAAAAGCGCGCCACCAGCGATAACGCCGGCCTGCAGCGCGCGCTGGCGCTGATCGCGATCGGCCTGCGCAACGAGGGCGTGCGCGAGTGGAACTACTCGCTGCGCGGCATGAACGACCGCGAACTGCTGGCCGCCGCGCAACTGGCCTGCGAGCGCGGCGTCTGGGATCGCTGCATCAACACCAGCGAACGCACCCGCGAGCAGGTCGACATGGCGCAGCGCTTCCCCACGCCCTACCGCGAGGACGTCGTCGCCAACGCGCGCGAGTCCGGGCTCGACCCGGCCTTCGTCTACGGCCTGATCCGCCAGGAGTCGCGCTTCATCACCGACGCGCGCTCGGGCGTTGGCGCCTCGGGCCTGATGCAGATCATGCCGGCCACCGCCAAGTGGACCGCGCGCAAGCTAGGCCTGTCCTACACCCAGGCCCAGATCGACAATCCCGAGATGAACCTGCGCCTGGGCACCGGCTACCTGCGGCTGCTGCTCGACAGCTTCGAGGATTCCAAGCCGCTGGCCACCGCCGCCTACAACGCCGGCCCGGGCCGGCCGCGCAAGTGGCGCGAGGGCCCGGTGCTCGACGCCGCGGCCTGGGCCGAGAACATCCCGTTCAACGAGACGCGCGACTACGTCAAGAAGGTACTGTCCAACAGCACCGACTACGCAGCGCTGATGAGCGGCAAGCCGCAGTCGCTGCGGGCCAGGCTCGGCGATTCGGTCGGCCCGCGCGTGGCGCCGCTGGCGCCGGCGGAGAAGGAGCTGCCATGAGACTTCTGGTGCTCGGCGGCACTGGCTTCGTCGGCAGCGCGCTGGCCGCGCAACTGGTGACGCGTGCCGGCGGCGGCGACACCCAGATCGTGGTGCCGAGCCGTCGCCCGCCGCGCCACAAGGCGCTGGCCAGCCTGCCCGGGGTGCAACTGGTGCAGGCCGACGTGCACGACCCGGCCGCGCTGGAGCGCCTGCTGGCCGGCTGCGACGCGGTAGTCAACCTGGTCGCGATCCTGCACGGCAGCGCGGCCGAGTTCGAGCGCACGCACGTGGCGCTGCCGCGCACGCTGGCACAGGCGTGCGTGCAGACCGGCGTGCGGCGCGTGATGCATCTGAGCGCGCTCGGCGTCGGTCCACAGGCACCGTCGAACTACCTGCGCAGCAAGGCCGCCGGCGAGGCGGTGCTGCGCGAGGCCGGGCTCGATCTGACGCTGCTGAGGCCCTCGGTGATCTTCGGTGCGGGCGACCGCTTCCTGAACCTGTTTGCGAGCCTGCAGAAGTCCTTCCCGCTAATGCCGCTGGCCGGCGCCGATGCCGCCTTCCAGCCGGTCTGGGTGGAAGACGTCGCACGCGCGATCCTCGCCTGCCTGGACGACCCCTCCACCATCGGCCAGACCATCGAGTGCGCCGGCCCCAAGGTCTACCGGCTGGCCGAACTGGTGCGGCTGGCCGGCGGCTGGGCCGGCAAGGCACGGCCGGTGATGCCGCTGCCCGACGCACTGGCCCGGCTCGAAGCCGGACTGCTCTCGCTGTTGCCGGGCGAGCCACTGATGAGCGCCGACAACCTGGCCTCGATGAAGGTGCCCAACGTGGCCAGCGGCGATCTGCCAGGGCTGGAGCGGCTCGGCATCCGCGCCACCGCGCTCGAGGCGGTGGGGCCGGGCTACCTCGGCGCGCTCGGCAGCACCGAGCTCGACGCCTACCGCGCCGCCGCCCGGCGCGGCTGAGCGAGCCCGGCGCGCGCATCACTGCGATGCGCGATCCTCAACCCTGGCGCAGGCGTGCTCGCCTAGCATCGCGCCACGGGCGGCCGCGGCGCCGCGAAGGAACAGCGAGATGCAACTGGTGATCGGCAACAAGAACTACTCCTCGTGGTCGATGCGGCCCTGGGTGCTGATGCGTGCGGCCGGCATTGCCTTCGACGAGCGCAAGCTGCGTTTCGGCAACGGCTTCGAGACCGACGGCGAGTTCAAGCGCCAGGTCGCCACGCTGAGCCCGGCCGGCCGCGTGCCGGTGCTGGTCACCGACACCGGCCTCGCGATCTGGGACACGCTGGCCATCGCCGAGACGCTCGCCGAGATGCATCCGCAGCTCGCGCTGTGGCCGGTCGATGCGGCGGCGCGCGCGCGCGCCCGCAGCATCTGCGCCGAGATGCACTCGGGCTTCACGACGCTGCGCAACCACTGCCCGATGAACATCGAGGCCGCGCTGCCCGAGGTCGGCGCGCGCCTGCTGGCCACCGAGCCCGGCGTGGTGGCCGACCTGCAGCGCATCGGCTCGATGTGGGAACAGCAGCTCGAGCAGCATGGCGGGCCCTGGCTGTTCGGCGCGCGCTTTTGCATCGCCGACGCGATGTATGCGCCGGTCTGCAGCCGCCTCAAGACCTACGCGCTGCCGCTGCCGCCGGCCGCCGCGGCCTACGCCGGGCGCGTGCTGGCGCATCCGGCGGTGGCCGAATGGATCGCCGGGGCGCTGGCCGAGCACGACTTCGTCGCCGTCGACGAGCCCTACCGCAGCGCGCCACTGCCGGCCTGAGCCGGACGCGGCGCCTCCTACACTGGCGCCATGGAACTCTACGAAGTCGGTGGCGCGGTGCGCGACGCCCTGCTCGGCCGCGCGGTCAACGACCGCGACTGGGTCGTCGTCGGCGCCACGCCGCAGCAGTTGCTCGACGCCGGCTACACGCCGGTCGGGCGCGACTTTCCGGTCTTCCTGCACCCGCAGACGCGCGAGGAAGTGGCGCTCGCGCGCACCGAGCGCAAGAGCGGACGCGGCTATCACGGCTTCGTGTTCCACGCCGCACCCGAGGTCACGCTCGAGGACGACCTGGCCCGGCGCGACCTCACCATCAACGCCATCGCGCGCGCTGCCGACGGCCGCCTGGTCGACCCCCACGGCGGCCGGCGCGACATCGAGCAGAAGCTGCTGCGCCATGTGTCACCGGCCTTTGCCGAAGACCCGGTGCGCATCCTGCGCGTGGCGCGCTTCGCGGCGCGCTTCACCGAGTTCTCGGTGGCACCGGAGACGATGGCGCTGATGCGCACGATGGTCGAGGACGGCGAGGTCGACGCGCTGGTTGCCGAGCGCGTCTGGCAGGAACTCGCGCGCGGCCTGATGGAAGCGATGCCCTCGCGCATGTTCGAGCTGCTGCGCGAGTGCGGCGCGCTGGCGCGGCTGCTGCCCGAGGTCGACCGGCTCTGGGGCGTGCCGCAACGCGCCGACTACCACCCCGAGGTCGACACCGGCGTGCACCTGATGATGGTGCTCGACATGAGCGCGCGCCTGCAGGCGCCGCTGACGGTGCGCTTCGCCTGCCTCGGCCACGATCTCGGCAAGGGCACCACGCCGGCCGAGGTGCTGCCGCGCCACATCGGCCACGAGGAACGCAGCGTCAGGCTGGTGCGATCGATGAGCGAGCGCCTGCGAGTGCCGACCGACTGCCGCGAACTGGCCGAGGTCGTGGCGCGCGAACATGGCAACGTGCATCGCAGCGCCGAGTTCGGCGCCGCCGCGACCGTGCGCCTGCTCGAACGCTGCGACGCCTTTCGCAAGCCGAAGCGCTTCGACGAGGTGCTGCTGGCCTGCGAGTGCGATGCGCGCGGGCGACTCGGCTACGAGGCCAGCGCCTACCCGCAGGCGGCGCGCCTGAAGGCGGCGCTGGTGGCGGCGCAGTCGGTCGACACCGCGTCGATCGCGGCCGCGCAGATGGAACTCGGCAAGAGCGGTCCGGCGGTCGGCGAGGCGATTCACGCGGCGCGCATTGCCGCCGTCGAACCGGGTCTTGCCGCCTGAGAGGCAGGCTGCCGGGCGCCGCGGCGACTACATCTCGACGAGGCCCTTGAAGCCGCCCCAGAACATGCGCTTGGCGTCGAAGGGCGCGGCCTTCGGGTCCATCATGCTGGCCAGGCGCGGATCGCTCATCACCTTTGCGTTGACGCTGTCGCGCTGGCGGCGCGACTTGTAGACGATCCACGAGAACACCACCACCTCGTCGGCCTTGAGCTTGACCGCCTGCGGGAACGAGGTGAGCTTGCCCGGCTTGACGTCGTCGGCCACGCACTCGACGTACTCGAGCGCGCCGTACTCCATCCAGATCCTGCCGCACTTGCGCGACATGCGGCGGTACGCGTCCAGGTTCTTCGTCGGCACCGGCACGACGAAACCATCGACATAGCGGGCCATGCGGATCTCCTTGCGGGTACGCAGCAAGCTGCGGCGGCAACGGGTCGGAACGCGGTGGTAGGCCGTGCTGGGCTCGAACCAGCGACCAAAGGATTATGAGTCCTATAACTTCGACTTTTTAGGACTTAATCCGTTATGAATCAACAGCTTAACATGGTCAATGCTTGCACATCAAGCTGCACACGTCCTGTGTGTGCAACGGTTTTGCACACGATTCCGACAGTGTGCGCATGGATCAGCGCCACGCTGCGATAAGAACGCGAAAGTCGCGCAATCGAGCTCAGATCATTGAAGAGACACACGCATAACGGCCCTGGTGACTTACTCGTACCCCACCCTCTCCTGCTTCAGCCGCGGGCCGCGTGCTGAGCGGTTCATCCCCACCCGCGTGGGGAACGCGGCAGCGCCGAAGATCAGATGGACGGGCTTGAGCGGAGGGGGACGGTTTCCCCGTTCCCTTCCCTTGAGGTGGGACTAGTTCATTCATCATTCGCGAGAGGGGCGGCTTCCCCGTCCCCTCTCTCTTTCTATGAATGGCGAGTGTGTGTTCGTGCTCTAGCCCGGGGCCATGCACCCGAGAGCAGGCAACGAGTGGCTCCAAAAGGGGCCACACTCTCATTGCTCCCAGACGGGCGCGCCACAATGGCTCTCAATACAGCAGAGACCATTCGAAATGGCCGATGAATCCGCCAAGCCCACGCCCGACGAGCACGCCAAGGCTGTCGAACACCTGAAGGCCGACGAGCTTGCCCGGCTTGCGCGAATCGAGGGCAAGCTCGGCGTGCCTCACGGTTACTACCAGTCGCTGCTCGAGAATGGGTCGGACTGGGAGTTCGCCATCAAGCTGGTCGTGCTGCTGGAGGCCGCACTCGGCGCCGTGATTGCGGCGAAGCTTCAGAACGATGTCATGCGGGAGCACTGCGACCGCCTGAACTTGGTTGGGCGCACGGGAAAGCTCGACTTGGCGGTCGGACTGGAAGCGCTCAAGCCAGTTGAGGCAAGCTCATTCGCGATCCTGGCCGAAGTGCGCAATCGATTTGCCCACCGGGTGGAGAACATCAACTCGAACCTTGAGACCTTTGCCCGGAGCCTTCCCAAGGGAGACCTGCCGCGGTACTTGCGCACTGTAATGATGGTGCCCAAGGAAAGTCAGAAGGAAGTCGAGTTCCTGTGGGCGAGCGAGCACGCGCCCAGGCTGTTCCGCCACGTTCTCTGGACCGGCGGTTCAATGGTCTTGGACGCCCTGGCAACACAGGATGCGAAGGCCGAAGCAGAGGCCAAACGTCGAGGCTGGTGGACGTCCGGCGCGAAGCGACAGTGGACGCTGAAGGACCTGTTTGAAGTCGGGCATGCGTCGGCGACTAACGATACGAAGAAGTAGCAGTACGGGCGGCGGCATCGCGCCGCCGAATCGCAGCGGACTATCGGCAAACCGTCGAGCGCGGTCCGCAGCGCCCCTTGTTTCCCGCCCGGCCAAAGCTAGCGGGTAATGCTCAATGCTGCCCCTACGCGGAGGTCACGGCTGGAATTCGTGCAGCTGCGTCACGCGGATGACATCCGCCGCCGGCACGGCCTGGCGCAGCCGCGCTTCGGACTCGTAGAGGTGTGCATCCGGGCGGATGGTTCGGTGATAGTGGCTAAGCACAGCCATCGCCATCGGGTGTTGGGCCTCCAGCACAGCGCCGGGTAGCGAGACCTCAACGACCACGGGCTGTCCAATGGCCTCCAGCTTGGCGGCCACGGATGAGTCGTTCTTCAGCGGCATGAAGACAGCCTCACCGCCGAAGTATCGGTAGAACGTCTCCGTTCCCGACGTCTTCGCTAGCGACCGCGACAGGCAGGCCCACACCAGGCCGTTTCGATGGCGACGCTGCCCACCTTGCACGAAGTACTCATGCCACGCAACCTTCATCTCCGCCAGTTCGGTCTCGGTAAACCGGTCCCCAAAAGCGGCGAGAAACTCGGCCTGATGCGTCTCCACGTCCGTCGGACGCAGGCCACGCGCGACGAAGAACCCAGGCACGGGTTCCTTCGTGCTGTGGTAGCCGTGGATGCGCTGCTGGCTCAGGTGCGCCTCGAGCTCGTCCGCAATCGCGCGGACGGCCGTGTGCTCCAGGACCGAGTCCAAGAACTCGTGCATTCGGAAAAGGGCTCTGTGCGCGACTAGGCGCGAGGCCAACCCGGCGGGCAGGGCGTCTGGAGATTCGAGGCGCAGGGGCAGCATGACAGGCAGTGTCCTTCACTGGCCGACATATTTCCTCCGGCCACTACGAACCTCAATGATGGGCCGTTCGTCATCGATGGCTCGTGGACGTGAGCTCACACCGCTTCCTGCAAGTAGGGATGACCGGCTAGTTGCGCGTCCACGGCTTCGACTGCGAGGCGACGCTTCTCTTGCTGGGAGTTGCGGCCGGCGAGCCAGTCCGGGACAAGCGCCCCTTGAGCCTTGGCGTGGATCACGTGGACGAAGCGGACCCCCATGCTGTCGTAGCTGACAGCATTGACGGCCCGGGCTTCGCCTCGGGCGCGCCCTACTTGCTCCCTGCAGAACTCGATGTAGCGAGCCTCGTTGCCCAACAGAACGACAAGCTTGGTGCGGTCCGGAAGGTCACGCAGGAATCTTTCCACGCAGTTCTTCGCGACCTGGGCCGTGAGGTCGCCTTTAGCGAACTTCTGCAGGATGGCATTGCCGGACTTCGAGTACTTTTCCTTTTGCGGGTCCCATTGGGCAACACTGCACCGGATAAGGGACCCGAAACCAAGGCGTTGCTCACCTACTCTGATGCAGTCATCGATAGGGCGAGCCAAGAGGCGCAGCGACTGGAGAATAGCGGCGAGCTGCTTTCGCATGCCATTGAATGCGATGCCATCAAACGCCAGACCAGCCTTCGACTGGTTTACTCCCTTCGAGAACCCAAGAACCAGCACGCCAGGGCTTGTTGCGCCGAAGGCAGCAGGAGAATTTTCGAGGCACCACCGTGAACCGTCAGAGTTGCTGAACTCCCACTGTGCGTCCGTTCCTGGGAGGCAGCGTCGGCAAGCGATATAGCCGTGAGACGGGAGTGCCATAGTCGCCAGAGAAGTTTGAGTCATAACGTTCGAGTTTCATCAAGACCGGCGAAAGCTTGTCAGCGGGAGAATCGGGAACCGGCCACCTCGAAGGACAACATCCTTTGCTGGACCACCGCACCGGCTCTGGTCAGCAGCGTCGTACGCCGGACACCAGCACCGCTACGGACGCCACGGCCGACAGTACGCAGCCATCGCGTTCGAGGCGAGGCCTACATCCACGGCGTTGCGGCCGCCAGGACCGCATCGACGACCTCGGCCACGCCGGTCGCTGCTCGCCCCTCCAGCACCACGCCCATCTCCATCGAGTGTTCCAGCGAGGCGGCCGTCACGTTCGACGAGCCGAGGTAGGCTGCGCTCCTGTCGCACAGCACCGCCTTCGCATGGAAGGTCTCGCGCCCGCCGTCCATGCGCGGAATCGAGTAGTTGAAGACCCGCACACCCTGCGCCTTGATCCACGGAGAGATGGCGTCGAATCCGAACGGGTAGTCCTTCCGCGTGTTGTCTTCCAGGCTACGAAGAATCAGGGTGCGGTCGACGCCCGGCGACGCGTACGACAGCAGCTGCTGCAGCCAGGCGGCGCCCGTGCTGTCAAAGAACGGCGTCATGACAACCACACGTCGCCGGGCCGCTCGCACCATGCCGTGGAAAGCGTGCTCAGTGGCCTCGAGTTCGGCAGTTCGCCATCCCAATGCCGAGAGCTTCTGCTCCAACACGCTGGGCCGCGGCGGTCTGGTGAGCACCACCTGCGCCACAGTTGCGTCGCGATGCACGGACGACCGGTAGTGCTCCACGGCATGGAGGGCGAAGGCTAGGCGCGGGAATCGCTCGTGCGCTCCATTGCGTGGCCTGAATCCCGCGGGCGTCGACTCCACGAGCCCCAAGCGAGCTGAGCGCTCGAGCAGCCCCTGAGTCGCACCTTCTTCGGTCACGTTCAGTTGCGCTGCGTCGATGAGCGAGCGGGCTGACTGCACCGAGCCGGCGGGCAGCTCTACCCAGGCCTCCAGCAGCGTCGCGGCGAGCCCGGCCTTCTCAGCCATGCCGGCGATGACGGTCTGCTCGAACGCGGTCAACCTCTGGGTCGCCATCGCGGAACACCTACGGCTTGACCGTGTCGAGATAGCCGCGAATCGGCGTGCCCCGCTTATCGAGACGAGGCCTGCCCCCGATGGACCGCAGAACCGACCGCGAGAGCAGCTTGTTGCCGGCAATGCACGATGTCTCCGGCATCATCACGCAGTCAGGGCAGGCGCCGCCGCGCTCTGTACAAAGTGAACCGGTACCGCATTGCGTCGCCTTGGAGCTGAGCATTGCGGTCAGCATCGCCGGGCCGGAATTGCGCCAGAGTGCAGACAGGTTGCCCAGGTCCATCGTCGTGCCGTTGCGATAGACCACGAAGGCGAGGTCAGCCGGGAAGATGTACTCGCCGAGCGAGCCTAGGTCCAGGCCGGAGTACTCCGACAAGTGCTTCATCAGCAGGTGCGAGTAGCTGTGGAGCAGGGTGTACAGGTAGTAGTAGACCGGGGGCGTCGTGGTCTCAGGCAGGGTGTCCAGGAACGGACTCATCGGCTGAGCCGCACCCAGCAGGCCGGCGCCAATCTTCTCGCCCCCGTTCAGGGTGAACATGTCCGGGCACTTCAAGGTGCGCAGCCATTCGAGAACGAGTTCTTCCTTGAGCCGCACATAGATAGCCTCATTACCCTGCTGCACCACGTAGACGGGAAACCGATAGCTGTCGTTTTGCTTCACCGGCGGAAACAGGTTGAGGCGAACCGGCATGTCCATGCCCCGTTTGTCCCGCAGGATGGGCGTCGACTCCATGCGCGAGTAGCCGAAGCTGAACCGACACAGGTCGAACTCCCGGATGAGGCCCATGTCTTCCAGACCGAGCTTGTCTAGCAAGGCACGCGTGGCGCTTTGCACCTGGTCCGTCTTGTCCTTGTCTTCTGGCGCAAGGTCTTCGTCCAGCCGGGTGAAGGACACATACGGCTTCTTCCCGTTGGTCCGCGTCTCCACGTCCAAGCGCGTGCTCTTGAGCGCCGCATGTTCGACGGCCAGGCGGAAAGGGTCGAACTTGGACGCGAACGCCGACTGCCTGTTCTGAAGATTCGAGACGACAGCTACCGGAAGCTCCACCTTGGGCAGCAGAATCTGTCGCCGGCGAAGGTCCTCCAAGATTCGCTGCCGGCTGGTATAGGCCATCTCGATGGCACCCTTGAGCGTAGTGCGCATCGGCTCGGCGAAGCCCTCGAGCGTGCGAATCTGCTCCACAGCGGCCAGGTAGTCCGCCAGGTCCTTGACGCACTCCGGCTTGCCCTTGCAGGACTTCTGCACGTCCTCATCCGTGATGGGCTGCGCGGCAAAGCCATACTGCTTGGCCACGAAGTCTTTGAGTTCTGCTTCCCGTCCAGGACGCAGCCGAGTCAGCAACTGCTGGCTGCCATCCTTGAAATCGATGAACAGGTCGGACTTGACGTAGTACGCGCTCGACGCGCGATAGGGCGTCGCCTGCATCCGCACTTCGGTCAGTCGGTCCGGTCCCATCGCCGGTCCGAGAATGCGCAAGGTGTCGCGGTCGTTCTGCAGCCATTTCGGTGACAGCGGCTTGTCGCAGGCGGCGCACTCGAAGAACCAATCGCCGATGCCGGCAGTGCGCCGATTCAACCTGAACAGGTAGCTTCCGCAGACGCAGTTGTCGCGGCGCTTGACGACCTTGGCATCGCGGTCGCTCCAGTGCCATTGGCCCGGAAATGCTGCCTCCCAGTGACCGGACCAATGCACGAAGACGACATCGAGCTGCTCCCAGTCGCACTGACCCTTCTTCTTAGGATTGGGGCAGCGGTCGGGCGTCAGGTTCTCGAGATTCTTATCCAGCTCTGAGAGGGTCTCGTAGTCCTGGAACATTCCACAGGTCCGGCACACAAACGTCAGCGGCGCCGGCGTGTACTCCATGTGCGAGGGCCGGCACAGATAGAAGCGGTCCTGCCCCGGCAGCTGGAACTCCGACCTCGTCGGGTCAAGCAGCACCTGGTCGACGCACTGCGCCGGCAGGATGCGCGGCTTCGTCGGGTCGCCATCACGCGCGGACGAGGCGGTGCTGAACCAGGCACGCCCCAGTTCGTTCATCCGCTCGAACACCAAGTCGATGGTGGACTCCGAGAGCTGGACTGGCTCGCCGGCCGAAGAGCGGGCAATGCAAGCCCCCATTCCGCCTTCGAAGGTGAAAAAGCTCTCTGGGGCGTAGGCCGTCGCGAGCTGGTTGCGCGATCGGTTCATCGTTTTGGCTTTTGCCATCTCGTTTCTCCCTCAGCTCCGCGCTTCTGTCGCGCTATCGGTCGAATCGATGTCGGCGCCGGAGCCTCGCCGAATGAAGGTCATCGCCCGCGCTGTCATTCCGTCTCCCACGCGCTTGTACGACGCATCGGCACCCGACTCGTAGATAAGGCCAGGCTGGTCTACGTCGCGCAGCGATGTCATTGGCCGCAGGAGGCTGTTGCGCGCAGCAAAAAACTGAACCAGGCGAGTGCTGTTCACCAGGCGGTCGACACCCAGGTCCTGCTGGTAGTGGGTGAGCTGGCTCTTGAGCAGCGAGCGGTAGTAGTTCTTCCCTTCAGGCGACGGCGAGAAAGAGAGCCCGAGCGCCTTCTCCATGAACGCCTCAGTGGCCTTCATGTGGGCTGGAACGGCCAGGAAGTCGCGCACGTCGGGCGCCATGGCAAAGGTGGGGCTGTTGCGCTTCTTGTCGTCATCCGCCGCGCACAGGCGCTCGATGGCGTTCATGCCGCACACATACTCCTGGAAGAAGCTCGGCATCACCCGCACCAGCGCCTTCTCCGCCCAGCGGTCCACGGCCGCCGGCAGAATCATTCGCTCCAGGAATCGGTGGAAGATGTCGTGAATCTCGAGCACAAACCGGTCGCGATACCGCTGCGGCACGGGCACCAGCAGCGAGAAGCCGACGTGCGTTCGGCCCACCCGTGACGAGGCCTGGATGTACTCCGCGATGTCCGACGGGATGCCCGCGAAGAACATCGCGTTGAACTCCTCCACGTCGACGCCGTGCGAGATGGCGGAGGTGGCAATGACCGACCTGAGGGTGTCGTTCAGTTCCGGGAAGGGCTTGTTGACCCCAACGCGGGTCTCGGCCCGCCGGACAATGTCCTGGATGTCAGCGGCGGATACCGCTCCCGAGATGAGTTCCGAGCTCAGGGCCTGGTCAGCGTAACCCTCGGCCTGGTGAAGCTTCTCGAACTGAACCTTTTCGGTATCGATGACCTGGTCGCCACCTTTCTTGTTCGTTACGTAGGTCAGGGCGATGCGGTGCAGGTCCACCAGCGTCAGCAATGTCGCGGCATCCGCGCTCGCCAGGAGCCGGACGAACTGAGCCCGCAGCGGCCCAGGAGACACCCACCGAATCAGTTCGTTGCGGGCGGCCTCTTCCTTGGTCGGGTCCTCGCTGCGCAGGCGCTCGTACAGGCCGGTGAGCATCGCGTGGTAGTGGCCCAGAACTGAGGCCATGGCCACGGTATGGCGGTGTCCGTTGGTCAGGACCGAGGCGTAGACGCGCGCCCAGTGGCTGCGCAGCTCCACGTCACCCGCAGGAATGGCCGCGCGCTCGATGTCGTCAGACGTAGCGTCGGGCTGGAGGGGCGTTGCGTAGAACGAGTCATAGAGCGTGGGCCCCGGATACGGGAACTGGACCGTGTTGTCGCGCTGGTAGAGGTTGCGCATCTGCCGCTGCGGCTCGCTGACCGTGGCCGACGCGGCAATGACCTTGATTTTTCGACGGACCGTCGACTCGGGCTCGTACGAGAGATGGCCCTTCAACAGCGGCGAGAGTTGGTCGAGCGCCGCTTCCAGTGCAGATTCGAACAGACCCGAGAACGTCCCCAGGGACTCGTCCAGCAAGTGGGCCTCGTCCTGGATCAGCAGGGCCGGAAACGGGTCGAAGAACCTCTTTTCGCCTGAAGCGAACGCGGGGAACAGCGCGCGTGTGCCAGCGCCCGGGTGACCATCCCAGTCCTTGGGCTTCATCGGTACGTACAGGCGCTCGCTGCCGGTCTCGACTAGCGGCGCAAACCCAAACATTCCGAAGAACTTGCGGATGGTGCCCTGCGACTGACCAATGGCGGCGAGCTTGTCGACCGTGCCCAGGAGGACGGACGGAGCTAGGTCGTAGATGTCCTCATCGACTATGTAGAAGGGCAGCGGCGTGGGCTTGGCGAACCGGGCGTTCCAGGAGCACTTGTCCTTCGGGGCCGTGCAGTAGTGCCC
This sequence comes from Rivibacter subsaxonicus, assembly GCF_004217215.1. Classification (GTDB taxonomy): domain Bacteria; phylum Pseudomonadota; class Gammaproteobacteria; order Burkholderiales; family Burkholderiaceae_C; genus Rivibacter; species Rivibacter subsaxonicus. Next base: position 202,936 of record NZ_SHKP01000004.1, on the reverse strand, counting down.
CATCCCGTTGGCACCCGTGCCTGATTGACGGCGCAGCGCCAAGAGGCTGCCGTCCTTGTTGCCACAGAACGGGCACGAGGACAGCTTCAGCCAGCGCTCGCGCGCGCTCTTGTAGGGCTGGACATCCTTGTGCTTGGCCTCCGCACTCGGGGCGACTTCATCGTCGCCGGGCACTTCGGTGTAGCCGTCCTCGGAATGCCAGTTTGGCGTGTTGCTGCCTCCAACCCAGAACCCGAGCGAGAACGGCTCGCCGGTATGCCCGCGCGTGTGTCGGACCTCCTCGGCAGCGCCCATCGTCGCGAAGGTACGGCGCGCTTGCTGCAGGGTGAGCAGGCGCAACGGGTAGCGCATCAGGGCCGACACGCCTCGGTGCTTTCCCCGCAGACGGTCGAGGAAGAGCACGAATGCCAGCAGGCCCAGGAACGCCTCGGACTTGCCGCCGCCGGTCGAGAAGTACAGCAGCGTCACGGCGTTGGCGTGCTTGGCGACCTCGGGCGTGTAGTAGCTGTGGAACTCCGGAATGCGCGTCGCGAAAGCCGGAATGGACGCCAGGATGAAGGCAAGCTGGAACAGTCGCCACTCTTCATAGCCCTTTGACTTGCCCACCTTGGCCATAGCGGCGTTCATCGACACCCAGGCTTCGAACGGCATACCTAGCGGCGACTTTTGCACACCAGGTCCGCTCCAATTCGCGCGGGACTTCTCCAGGATGTCAAGACCGCAGCGGATGGCACCCAGCTCACGGCGCCACGCCGCGAGGTCCAGGTACAGCTTCTCCTTCTCGGCCGCCCGCTGCACTGCCGCATTCGGTCCGTCGAGGCCCAGGTCCACCGGACGCCGCTCGACCTTGGTCAGCCATGCCTCGTAGGCGGTGACGAGCGGCTCTAGGCCGGCCAGGCAGTCGGGTTGCGACAGCTTTTCGATGTTGCTTACCACGGCACCATCGGTCGGGATGATGCGGGGCAGCACGTAGCGCGGCGCCCAAGTCGTGGACAGACGGTGCAGTGCGCCATCGACAGTCAGGGTGATGCCACCGTTGAACCCCAGCGCCGGGTATCTGAGGTACTCGTTGTACCGATAGGACGGCTTGACGCGGTCTAGGCGCAGGAACTGGTGATCAGCCGCCGGCACCGCCGTGGTCACCGAGACCTGGAAGAGCGATGGCTCCAGCTCCTTGAAGTTGGTCTTCGTGAGCGGAGCTGTCCAGTTTTCGAGCGCCACGTGGACAGTCATACGGGTCTCGTCGACCGGGTCCGGCACCGCCTGAACGACCCAACGCAACTCAATCTGGGGCACGATGATTGCGAGGCTCGAGGCGCGTACCCGTTCCAGATAGCGCTTCCAGTCCCGCACATCGGATGGCCGGACTCGCGTTCGCCGGTACCCCCACATCTTTCCGCCTGTTGCTGGGTCGGAGCTAGCCGCCCAGTCCGCGAGCTGCTTGGCGATGACCTCGTTCAGCGCATCAGTTGCCTTGTTTGCGTCAGCGCCGGCTGTGGTCGGCGTGAACTCGAAGGAGGGCATGGTGAGCTCGAGCCGGAGCCACTTCGGCGGGGGAGGAATGTCTTCAGCCAAGCTGTCAGGGGTGGTCAGGCCGACGGCAACCTCCTGGACCGGGCGGGACTCACCTTCCTCGCCGCCTTCGTCGCTGCCACTTTCGGCGCCATCGGTCTCCGCATCTCCCTCCACCGGCGCACGGTCCAGACGGTTGTCGAACGGCAGGCCTATCGACTCGTACACTGCCTTGCGGGCGTCATAGCTCTTCGCGGCCCACTCCGGGTGCGTCTTGCCGCCTGGCAGCTCAGTGACGAGCTTGCCTAGCGCATCCTTGACCTTGCCACGGATGTCGGCGCGAGCCTCTCGCGTCAAGGGGAACGTGGCTTCCAGCCGTCCCCCAGGCTTCACATCGTCCTCGGTCGGCAGAATGCGGACGTACACGGCGCCGGTCAACGACACGCCCAGCTTGGTGCCTGTGGCAGCCGAGCGAACCTGGAAGTCCATGCCATGTGCACTGATGCGGATGGGGTCCGCCTCCTCGTCGCCGCCGCGCTCCTCGGGCGGCATCGGTACGATGAACTCCGACATCAACGCTGAGCTCGGCTTAGCCCCGTAGATGACCTTGTAGAAGTCACCTCGGCCGGCGAGCCGTGCCGACAGTCCGTTGATCAAGCTGTCGACAACGGCCTCTTTGTAGGCCGGATGGATGTCGCGGGGATTCCTACTGAGGATGGGCACTTGTCTCTCCCTTCTTGGTTGTGGTCACACGCGCCGGGGGCGGCACCACTCGTTCGACTCGATAGACGCAGTGCAACGCCTCCTGCTGCAGTTGCCGGATTACCTCTTCGGGCACCTTGCGGTATATCGCGGCGCTCTCGGGCTGGAACAGAATTTCGGCGTATCGGGCGACCAGCTCCCGCCCCAGGTACTGGTTCAGTCGCCGCGCATTGCGCACGAAGCCCCAGTGCTGCTCAGCCGCCTCGTCGCTGATGCCCAAGGCCTTGCAGAAGACATTGAAGTACTTGGAGTCCTTGGAAGCGTGGGGCCGCGTGTCGTCCTTTGCCTGCAGGGCCAACCAGTAGTACACCCGGCCCGGCCGGCAGTCCGCGGCCTTCGGGTCCAGCTCGACCATCCGCGCGTGAATCTCTCGCGCCAGCGCCGACCGCTTCGTGGACTTGAACATCAACGCGCAGCGCCTTTGAACATCGTCGTGGTACAGCTTGAGCAGCATGCGCACCGGGTCCACCACGGAGCTGACCCCTTCACTGTTCAGCTGTAATGACGACTCCAGCTTGGCGCGCAGCTCGTCGCTCATGTCGAAGACGAAGTCGCCAGGCTGGATAGCGCTTGCGGCCGCACGGCGGAACGGAGGATCTTCGTCGGGCACGTGGCGATACACCCAGCCAGAGGCATATGCCCGGCCGCCACCTTCCAGCTCAAACTTGTAGTACGCCTGCTCGCCGATCTGGCCGTTGTGGCCGTTGCCGTCAAACTTGAACGTGAGGGGCATCTCACGGAGCTTGCTGATGACCAGCGGGTTCGGCACCTCCGCAAGGCGCCGCTCCAGCTCCTGGGCCAGCAGACCGATGCGCCCGCGGTAGGCCTTGAACGCGTCCAAGTCCTTCATGCTGGTGAGCGTAGTGAGCGTGGATTCGGCCTGCCGATAGGCCACCAGCACGGCGGTTCCGTGCGGCACTTCCGGATGCGTCACCAGTATGCGAAGCGCGTCTGGATTGATGCCGACAAAGGTGAAGTGCTTGCCTTTTCGGTCGCCAGAGAGCGTCTTGCCCACGGCGGAGAGCGTGTGCCACTCGATACGCGCTTCGGCGGCGACCCAATCCGCCCCCAGCTTCCGCTGCAGAAACCGATGCGCCAGCAGCACGTACCGGTTGCTCGGCAGTACCAGCGAGATGCCTTGTCGGCCGGCAACTGCGTGCTTGCGAACTTCGGCCAGCATGCGAGATGCCATTGGCGTGGCATCGTTCCAGTCGTCGAGAAGCTTCTCGGCTCGCGCGATTGCTCGTTCAACGGAGTCGCGCACCGGGTTCAACGAGCCCGAGTCGAGCGCTGCGGCGAGTTTGAGCTTTACAGGTGTCCAGGCGTTCTGCTGGCTGCTGTAGTCGCCTTCGCCGGCCTCTGCCGACGTCGCTGTGAGGTCGGTGTATCCCGCCGGCATGTTGGACAGCCGCAGGATGTACATGCAGGCCTCGAGCAGTGCCTGGTAGACCGGGCTCTCCTCGTTGCCGGCCGCCGACGTCAGACGTTGGAACGCCAGCGCAAGCTGGGACGCGTCCCGGTCGACGATGCTCACGCTGAAGTTCGAGTTGCTGCGCTGAGCGGGCTGCCAATCGGGAGCTACCGGGTGTGCCGAGAGCAGCACCTCCTCGGATTCGGCGGCCCAGACCCTCGTTGAGATCGTGCTCACGGAATCGCGAATCTGCGACCGCAAGATGAAGAAGGTCTTCGGGTCGTCCGTCACGATGACTGCACCCGTGTCGGACAAGCCGTGCTCTCGTGTAAACATCAAGAAGTCGGGGATTCGCTGGACCGCGGCGAAGTTCGTGCGCCTCGCGGCGTCCGTTGCGTCCAGCAGCAAGACTTCCGGACGACCCTGGCCCTTCAAGGTCTGGGCAGCCAAGGCTGTCCGCCACGACTCCTTCTTCGCCGTGTGGTGCATCACCATAAGGGCGCCTGGTGCCTTGTCGGGGATGTCCCACTCGAGGCTGACCCTCTGACGGAGGTCGCGGCGAAGCGCCAGGCGTCCGACCTTTGCGAGGGTGCGTTCCAGGGGGTTGGAGGTCGTCGTAACCCAGGCTCGCTTGGCGGGGTCAAAGACAAACGTCGGAACGAGCTCTGCGAGAGAGGGGTTTGGAGCCGCGGGCGTGTGCTGTGTAAGGTCGTTCAGCGCCCATAAGGCGCCGAGGAACGCCGGCGATGAAGTGCACGACTCCGCCCCGAATGCGCCGCTCGGCTGCTGCACCCACAAGGTCCGGTAGAAAGCGCTCAAAGCCTCGCGGTTGGCGAGCACGCTGTGCAGCGGCGCGCGGCAGGCATGCGTGCCCGGATAGAGCAAGGTGCGGACGCCGCGGAGATCCCTGGCGAAAACGCGCTCGACGTTGGCAAGCGCATGCAGCAACGGCAGCGCCGTGACCTTCGCCGGCCAAACCAGGCACAGCGTCACACCACCCTGGTCGGCGGCCGCGAGCACCGTGCTCACGAGCTCTTTGGTCCATGGCTGCGCAGCCGCTGCCTCGTTGGTTGTCCGTGATTGGTAGGTCAAGTGGGCATTGCCGGTGCGGATCTGCGCCCACGGCCGCTGTGGACGCACCGGCGCGGGCGGCTGGGGAGGGGGTGTCGGCACTCCGCGTGGCTTGGCCGACGACTGCTTCCCTCCCACGGGCTTAGTGGCGTACCTGCGAGCCCGTTCGGCTTCCTTCTCGCGGGCCTTCGCTTGGTCTGCCTGGCGCGCTGCCAGTGATTTGAACTGAGGCATTAAAAAGTCCGACCTATGTTTGCTTTGTTTAGTTAACCCTCGGAAACCAGTCCGAACGCCCGGCGCACTGCTTCGTCCATGGACCCACCATTGACGATGGCCGCACGAAGCGCCCGCGGGTCGGGAAGCGCGAGCTGATTGAGCTCAAACGCCGAGACGTTGGTGGCGCCCGAGATGCATCGGAAGCAGCGGTCGACCGCGTGCGCACTCAGGAGCTTTGCCATCTTGGTGGGCGGTAGCGCAGGCTTGTCGCTGACCGCTTCGATGATGACGACATGGTTCTCGCCAATGAACCCGCCATACGTCTCGAAGACGCCCGGCGACACGGCGGCCGCCACAAGGCGCCGCGGCTGGTTGTTGGACGTCACTCGCTGCAAGACCACGCATGGCGACGTGACCACGGACGTGTGCTCCTTGTCGCCCAGGTCGACGAAGCGATGCTCACCGTCGTAGGCAGAGGTGTCCTCCAGCCTGACGATGCCGCCCGGGACGATGTCCCGCGACCACATGAGCGGCATCGCCGTGTACGCCTTGACCTTACGGGCGTCCTGGAGCGACTCGAACTTGGGCCGCTTGTCGCGATTCCAGACGTATGCCCCGATGCGCACGCGGTAGCCATAGTCGGACAGCCGGAACCGCGAGAGGGTGGCCGTCTTGAGGAGGGCCACGTCTTCGACAGAGCGCGGGATGGGCCACACAGCGCCGGCGTTGGGCAGGGTGCACTCACCGACGCTTGTGTACTGACCGGTACCCGAGACTACAGAGACGTTGGCCCGGACCTGCGTGCGGTCCTCCTCGGCGCGGCGCCGCAGCACCGTCATCGCCGTCTCTTGTTCGACGTCGATGAACACACCCTGACGGTCGCTGACCATGCCGATGTGTTCGATGTCTGTATTGCGGATGAGGAACTTGCGCAGCCGCCCGAAGTACTGCCCGGAAAGAAAACTGGTCGGGGTGACCAGTGCGGCTCGTCCTCCCACCCGAAGCAAGCGGACGCAGAGAGCGATGAAGAGACAGTAAAGGTTCGGCTGGGCCTCGATAACGTCCGCGTACGTGTCGCGCGACGGCTCCAGCTCCCCAGCGGTCATCTTGCGGTACGGCGGATTGCAGACAACGACGTCCACGGTACCGAGGCAGGCGGCCAGACTAGTGAGGGAGTTGGCCGCGCGGACGTTGAATCGCGGGACGTAGCCTGTCTTCTGGATCTCCTCGTGCAGGGCCATGCACAGGAAGTGCTTGGATAACTCGCATAGCGTCTTGTCCAGGTCGCAGCCGTAGAGGTGGTTCTCGATGTGCCTAAGCACCTTCAGCGCCGTGAAACCCCGCGCCGTCAGCGCCGTTCGCATCCGCAAGGCGATGGGCGCCAGGAAAGCCGCGCCGCCGCAGGCCGGGTCCATGAAGGACTGGCTGCCGAAGTCGACGCCCTGCTCGGCAAGGTCATCGAGCAGGCCCTCGGTCAGCGAGGCCGGCGTGAAGAACATCGCGAGACTCCTCCGATGGTCATCGTCGACGAGCATGGCGTACGACGAGCTCAGCCAGTACGTCGCATCGAGAAGCGTCAGCCGGCCAAGAATGGCCACGAAGCTTGTGACCTCGGCCTGCAAGGCAAGCGCCTTCGAGTAAGGTAATGCGGGCTTTGACAGCGCAGGGAATGCCGTCTTGCACCAGAGGCGCAGGACAGTGCCTACCAAGGTCGAAGCATCGCATTCACATCGCTCAGCCGCTGTACCGATGTCTCGAATGCGTCGAGTGATTGACAGTTTTGATGGGGCCTCCATCAAGTTCAGTCCCTGCCCCTAAGCGCTTCTGTCGGTGATCCATCGGTCACGTGTTCCCTCCATGGAGTTGGAGTTGTTCCAGATCGGCCAGCAAATCGCCGGCCACTGGTCCACGACTCGCGTCGTGGCAATGCGGGTCGTTGGGCTGCAGCATTCGAAGGCTGTCGCGGCCGGTTTAAGCAACAAGGCCGACTGCGCCGCAGCGCCTGACGTGCCGGGGCTGGGATCCGCGCGAAGAAATCTGCCGGACGACGCGACTCAATGAACTGCTGAGTTGGATGCCCGGTGTCCTTGAGAGCCCAGTTTGGGGTGGGTACCGACAAGGCGATCTGAAAATCGGCTTGTCAAAGAACTGGTCGCTCATGCTTGACTGCTCGTCTGAAGCGAGCATCTCCCCCGACTATTGCACTTATCGAGCCAGTGTAAGCGTCGGTTCGGATTCGTCATGTCGACCGGACGACAGAGCAGCCGCGCTTTCGGGAATTTTGACCGGGAGCGACTGTTCGACAGTGTCAATACAGAGCACGCATGGTCGCAAGACAGAGCTAACGAAGCTCGTCCAGACGACGGCTCGACGACGCTCGTATGGGCAGGACGACCCGTTGGTAGGCCGGGTGGGATTCGAACCCACTGTCGCCCGATTATGAGTCGGGTGCTTGTACCAGGCTTAAGCTTCCGGCCCCTCGAACGATTGTATGAGGCACCCCACTACGAGCATGCTAGTCCGCTCGTCCGCTCGTCCGCTCGTCCGCTCGTCCGGACGAGTTTCGGCCGCGGGCGGGCATCCGGCTTTGGAGCGACGCAGTTCCACTCGCACCCGATGACATCACCGATCTAGATGAAGTTCAGGTCATCAAGTTCGAATTAGTGATGTCTACACAGGGCTCTACTCATAGGAGCCCTTCCCGTGTACCTGCGATTCAAGAAGACCCACATTGCGCTCGTTCGCCTCAATGACCCGAGCCGTTCGGCCGACACGCCACGCGAGCAGACGGTTGGCGTCGTTGCTCTCGACGCCACGAGCGTGCCGGCGGAACTTGCGCCGAAGTTGCGCGATGCCGAGCTTCATCAGATCAACTCACTGCTGAGTGCTCATCAACAAGCCCAGCGTGCACGCGCTGCGAAACCGACTGGCATCAGCTCGCTGCGGTCCTTCTCGATCGACTTTGCGGCGGCACTCAATGCCTGTGCCGACGATCTCGACGAGACGTCCCTGACCGCACTGCGTCTGGTTCGAGACCTGGCAACAGAACGCCTGGCGCAACATCGCCCGTAGGGCAAGGACCCGACCTCGTCCGCCAAGGCGGATGTCGGTCTGTCCGACAAGGACGGAGTGCCTTCGCCCGGGCGATTCAGGCGTCGATGACCAACACTGGGTTGAACGACGCGTTCTCGAGGTCGAATCGTCCCGTCCGCCGTGACTCGCGCACGCTGTAGCAGTACCCAGCCGGGTTGCAGACCACCCGGCACTTGCCTACCCGATAGTCAGACGAGTTGTGCATATGCCCGTGCACCCAGACGTCGGCCCGCTCGACCAGACGCTCCAGGTCGTTGCCGAAGGCGCCATTCACGTCCGAGTCCGCAAAGCTCTCATGAATCGACGCCCGGCTGGGCGCATGGTGCGGAACCACCAGCGTCTTGCCGTCCCACGGCTCATCCAGCTTCGCTTCCAGCCACGCGACAGAGCCCGCGTGCAGCGCGAGTGCGTCATCCGGCTCGAACAGTCGGTCGTCCAGACGAATGAGTCGATGATCGTTCAGCATCATCCGGGCGTTGACCATCGCCAGCGACTGCGGAATACGAGGCTCGTCCACTCGGTAGTCGGTCCACAGCGTGCAACCCAGGACGCGGACGATGCCGAAGCTAACTGCGCTGTTGTCAAGAAAGTGCAGCCGCCCTTACGCCAACTGGCGCTGCCGCGCCATCGATTGATGGAACTCTGTGCCGTAGAGCTCGTGATTGCCCGAGACGGCGACGACCGGGCATGGCCAGTCGTCGAACAGCCGCGCAACGGCCGTGTCGAAGCCGATGTCTCCCGCCAGGACGAGGAGGTCCGCTTCGTCCGTCGGCTGGACGAGCGTCTCCTGAGGCGCGACAAGGCGGCAGTACTCGAGGTGGGTCGTTGGCGATCTGAATATTCATCGTGAAGTCTTCCAATTGAATGCCTAGACCTTCGAGGCGTCGTTCGAACGACGGCTGGACGTCGTCCGGACGTGGATCGTCTGGACGAGTCGTCCGAACGAGTCAATCGACGGTTGAGACGGTCGCATGCCAGTCGGCGAACTCCGCTGGCGCCGCCCCCAACTGCATTTCGGCGTCGACCAGGCCGGCGCGGCGCAAACCCGCCAGCAGCGCGTTGTTGAGCACGCGAGCCGAGTCGGTCGGGCCGACGGTCACGTCCGGCGGGAACGCGAACTCGAAACGTCGGCGCATCAGAAAGTGTCTTCCGCAGGCGGCAACCGACACGCCCTTTCCATCGGGCCATAAGTACGCGATCGCGATCAGGTAGACGAACGTCGGCCCGGCGATCGAGAACTGCCAGCGCAGCCGAGCGCCGGTCGGCGTCCGGACGACAGCCACTTCCTCGATCCAGACGCCGGTCGAAGTCAACGCCGGCTCGTCGGTCGGACCGGGGCCAGGTGCGAAGGGGAACGGGTCGAACGGGATGGGGTTCATGGCGTGGGCTGCTGATCGAGCTGGCCTCTGGCTCCGGGGCGAGGCGTGCTCGGGCAGCTAGTTGAAGTGGCCGGTTAGTCTGCTGGCACCGCCGCTGCATTGGTACTCCCGCTACGGCGGATGGCGCTTCCCAGCAGGCACGCCATCGTGCGCTCGGAGAACGGTGCACTTTGCTGACCGGCGTCCCTACACGTGGGAGGTCAATCCGACCTGCCTAGTAGGAACGTTGATGAGATCAAACTGCGTGCTGCCGTGGGCCGCACACTTGAGCACTGCAGAGATTGGGCGACCTGGCGGCTACATCCTCGCCGCAGTCCGGGCGGAGATTGAGCGCAGGGGCTTGGCACGGCACGAACTGCCAACGCACATCGGCATCACGGCGACGCACTTCGGCAAGTTGCGCAGCGGCACCAGCCCGATCAAGCACGTGAGCGCTCCAGTAGCACGGCGCTTCGCAAAGTTTCTGGGGCTGTCGCTCTATGAAGTTCTGATCGGCCTCGGACAGATCGAGCCGATCGAGACGCTTGCTGAACAGCAGGCCGATGAATGGTTGCACCGTGGCCTAGACGCCATAAGCCGTGATCGCAGCCTCGGGCCGTTGCCGGCAGCCGATCTCGAGTCGACGCCGCGAGCAGTCAAGGTCGCGTTGGTGCACCTTCACCAGCTCGCCAGCTCCGTTCCGCATCAGTCACTGGCGCAAGCACTGTGCGCAACAGAAGAGCCATAGGAGACGAATGCGGGCGACTGCAGCGACGCGATGCGTTTGAAAAGGGGCGGCCGATTGGCCGCCCCTGCTTGCGCCAGATCCCATGATGAGCTCGGGCATTTCTGCTCGACCGTGTAGTAGATCCGGGTCCGGTACTTCATCGGCAACACCCCCTTCCGCTATTGCAGAGAGTCAGTGTGTTGCATCGACCCGTTGAATCCGCCAGCGGCTGCTGTCGTTCGCATCTGCTGATCGTGCGGCAGATTCTTATTGCAAACAGTTGAGCGCAACAAGGGTTGAGCAGCATTTACCGCGAGCGCCGCATCTTTTGCATGTGGCACGACCAGCCGGACGCAGGTGTCACGGCGACCCCGAGCCGGGCTACGCGTCGATGACCGACCCTCCAGTCGAGGCCGGAACCTGAATGTCGCAATACGCCAAGAACGGACACTGCTCGAACAACGTCATCGATCGACTCGCGGCGCCATCCCGGTTCGGTGACCACCTGCCCGCGTATCGATTGCCGTTCGCGGCATCGAGGATCATCTGGTGCACGGTCCGAAGATGCTTTGACTGCGTGGAGATGAACCCGACGCCGACCCGAACTCCGGGGGCTGCCTCTAGCGGCATATGCAGAACCGCGACGGCAAATCGACCGGGATACAACATTAGTTCCACCGATGAGCGCCATGCCGTGTTCGCTGTCGCGTCCGGCCGAACAAGGTGAAGCTCCACAAGCCCGGTCCCGGCATACCTGCCGCGCACAGCTGCTTCCTGCCGCTCCTGTGCTCGGTCGAAGACAAACAGGTCGTCCCCCTTCTGCCCGATCCTGACCGTCTTGCGGAGTGCATCGACCATTAGTCGGAAGTCCTCCCCGCGTCCCCAGAACTCGTAGTCGGGCGCCATCCACGCCACCGAGCCGAAGTGCTTGCCAAGACCCTTGTGCCCCGTCCTAGCTTCATGAACCAAAGACAGCACAACGTCCCGGTTCTTCTTCAAGCAAAGGTTGCCAAAGATTGGCTGCACGCCGGCGGGTGCGGGCAAGCCTCGCTCAACGTCGGTTGCCAGCTTGTGCACGTTCAGCGCGGCTCCTACGGCGTAGGGCTGCAAGAAGTCCAGCTGGAATATCTGCAGGAAGTCCTGCAGGCCCCCATCACCGTCGCAGCTTTGCGCCTCGAACGACAGCGCCATCCGCTCACGAAACTCGGTGAGCAATTCCAAACTCGCGCCAGCCTCGAATTCGTTGGGCAGCCTGGCAGAGAACACGTTGCGTGCGTCTACCTCCATGCTGACTGTCAAAGGAACGAAGCCCGCCTTTCGTGGCTCGACGCTCTCAATCGAGTGGACGCCGTAGGAGCGCTCCCGCTCCTCGCCGCGCGATCGAGCCGATTCACGCTCGATGCGTCCAAAGCTCTCGCGGTACGCGCGCCTGGCTCTTTCCACGCTGCTGCCAACGATGTCTGGCGATGGATTCAGCTTCACCCAGTTCTCCGTCGCGAACGCGAACTCGGCGCGACCCAGCATCGAGAACGTCAACAAGTCGAAGGGAACTACGTCCGATCGCTTCTTGAGCTTCGTCACCCAGGGGCAGTCGTCCGGCGATGCTTCGAACCTCTGCCGCATTTCCTCGCCGAGGGTCAGCTCATCGTCTGACAGGCTGACATAGCCTTGCCGATCCAACGACTCGATCACCGACAAGGCTTCCGCCTCTGAGAACCCGAAATAGTCACGGAACGCCGCCAGAGAAACGCGACCACAGGTGTGCAGAAGCCGGAGCACAAACTCGGTGACCGCCGGCAGACGCTCCTCTGTTGAGATGAACGCCGTCACCTTGAACGGTTGCACCGGCAAGGCAAAGGTGACGCGATTGAACTGAATGTGGTCGGTGCTCATGCCTTGAACTCCTGCCCTCGGACAATGGCGGCGCGCTGCGCGCCAGCCAATGCCTCCACCTTCTTGAGAACTTGGCCCAGCGGCGTCCCCTCATTCTTTCCGCGCCACATCGCCGTAGAGCCAACCACGATCAGGCGCTCCATCGCACGTGACATCGCTACATTGATGCGATACGGGCTCCGAAGGAACCCAGGGTTCAGCTGCGGGTTGTTGCGAACCGTAGAAAGGATCACCACGCGGTTCTCTTTGCCTTGGTAGCTGTCAACCGTGTCCACCTTGATCAGCTTGCGAAGCTCAACGGGTATCCAGCGCGCCTCGCCTTTCATCCGGTTGAGAACCTCGCACTGCTTCGAGTACATGCTGATGATGCCGACGATGGGGTCACCAGGCTGTAGCCCCTCTCGCAATGCACGCACGAGCGCTGGGTTCTGAAGTAGCGCTCGAAGCACAGCCATCACAACGCCTGCTTCGGCGTCGTTCCAGCTGTCTATGCGATCCGGAGAGGTGCTCTCCAGCGCGGCTCTCCCAAGGGTACTGGTGTCGACCCACGAGACCTCATGCCGAAGAGGCGGTGGGAGCAAGCTCGTATCCAGCCACGAGGCGTTTCGCCCCGTAGCGAGCCGCCCACCATAAAAGACATCGGAGACCAGCTCGCCGATGGCAGGCGCCATGCGGTACTGCTCCTTCAGTGACGCACCAACGGCGGCGCCGTACGGTGAGTCGAACACCCGCTCGAAGTCGCTTGCGAAGGCCTTTGAATCGTGGGCGCGGCTCAGCTTCTTGGCCACAACGTCCCGCACCTCCTGCGAGAACGTCGGGGGCAGTTGCTTGTGGTCTCCCACGAGAAGAATGCGCCGACCGGTCTGCATGGCAACCGCCAGCTCGCTGGGCGCTGCCCGTCCTGCCTCATCGATGATGACCCAGTCATACATGTTCTGAATGACACCAGCCGCACGGCGCCCGATGCCCACCAACGTACCTGCAACCACCGTACGCGACTTGGCCAGAAACTCCACGAAATTGGCGGCGGGCTCCCCGAGCGTCTTGAGCCAGTCATCCGACATCTTCAGCAATCGCCGAAGGCGGTGCAACGCCTGCGGCGACTGAACTTCGTACTTCTCGGCCAATTGCTCGAACAAGTCATCGAGCACCTCGCCGAGCTGAACTTCTCCCACCTCGTATTGGTAATCTCGCTTGCAGACCTCGTGAAGTGCCTCCGTCAGCTGACGCAGTCGGTTGGCCGCTAGGTCTTCAGCGGGCGCATCGCCGTCCTTCTCTCTCGCTTTGCGTGATGCTTGTTCTGGGGGCTCCATCGTCAACATGGAGATCTGATCCACAAGGCGACCGACACTCACATGAAGACGTACGGCCGCCGACGCGAACGGGGCCGATAAACCCATTTCAGTCGCGAGCCGGACCACGCGTTCCTTGTACTCAGCCTTGAAGCCCTCTCTGTAAGACTGCTCGATGGACGCCGCGTGGAGGTGCCGGATCGGCTCGGAGACAACGGATTCATGCCCCAGGCGAACGGCATCGAAGGCGATGCCCTTGCTTTCGAATAGCTCCAGCGCCTTTTCGAGCGCGGTGTTCACCGCCTCGTGGGCTTGGCTGACCACCAGAATGCGGCGAGCGCCTTCTTTTGAAATCAGGTAGTGAAGCAGCGACGCGATGAACCAGGTCTTGCCCGTCCCCGGAGGACCCTGAAGCAAACTGAGCGGGCCAAACTGCAGCGCCTTCCGGAACGCGTCTTTCTGGCTCGCATTGAGGCGCTTGCTGCCTTGCGCATAGGCATCGAGCGCTTCCTCAGCCGGAAGGTGAAACTTCATAGGCACCGGCTGCTTGCCAGATGACTGGAAGTAGTCCATCAAGTCCGGAATGACGGACCGGCCTTCCAGGATTCGATCAACTGCGGCAGCGCGTCGGGTGAGGGAGGCATTTTCCATGTTGCTGCGCAGCCGCAACTTGTCTCCCGGCTTCGGTGGCTTTCCGCCCCAGCGCTCGATGGCCAGCTCCGCGTTCGCACCCAGATAGGTGTCGCGCAATTCAAGGTCCCCACAACGGCGCCAGATGCCCTCTGCGTTCTTGCGCTCAACCCATGTCCTGTCGTCCACATCCGGATCAAAGCCAGCCCCGTCCAGGACGCAGGGCAGGAGCATTTGATGCTCGCGCTGCGGATTTCGCCGCGCCTCGGCGGTGACCGTTGCCAGCGGAAGCGATTCCTCTTCGGCGTCCAGCAGGCTGCGCCAAAGCTCCTCCACGTCAACTTCAACCGGTGCTTCGGCTTGCTCGGTCTGCTCTCCGTCTGATGTTTGCGCCGGCAACTGCGGCTCGTCGGATGCAGGCTCGCCTTGATCAGCCTCTGCGGGCTGTCCGGGGCGGTCACCGAACTCTTCGTCCCACAGCTCCAGAGAGGGTTCAAGGTCAGACGCTTCGTTCCGAGCCCCGTCCGCCAACACTAATCGGACACGAATTCGACCGAGGCACTTGTCTTGGGCCCAAATGAGCTGGGTAAGGTCCACCTGCTTGGCCGTCACCCACGCAGCGCGCCGCTCGGTGCTCTGCCACTCGATCGTCAGCCGAGCACCTGCTCCGGTGAGGTGAATCAATCTGGAGCCCGGGTTCCTTCGCGAGTTCTCCATCGTGAGGTAGAAGAACCCGTTGTCGCTGACCATCTCGCCCTGGGCCACTCCAGTTGCCGAGAGGTTCCTGACCGTGATTCGATACGGCTCGAGATCCGGCACGTCGGTCGGCTGCCCTTTGCCGTCGAGTGCGCTCTGCAGCGGTTCGAGGGCGGAGAGGTGGCGTTCGCTGAGGAGACGCTGAATCTCGTCGCGAACCAGCTCCAGCCCCAACAAGGCATCCTCACCTTGGGTGCCCACCAGCAGCTCATTCAGCACGGCCGCCAGCCCATAGCGGTCGCGCGCCAGTGGCGACATCGACTTGTAGTCCGCAGGAAGGTATGCCGTCGTGTAGGCATCACCCGAGGAACGGCGGAAGTCCAGTATGTCGACGTAGACGGGTTTGCCGTTGGCGTCGATGACGATGTTGTCCGGCTTGATGTCTCCGTGCGGCCACTCGAAGTCGTGCATCTGCGCCAGGGTTCGCGTCAAGGCACGTGCGACAGCGAGCTTTGCATCGCGCGACTGCGGGCGTTTCATCCACTCGGCCAGCGTTTCTCCTTCAACCCAGCCCTGAACGAGCAGCAAGCTGCGCCGGCTCAAGCCGCAATCGAGCACCTTGGCTAGGCCTGGCAGGGCGGCGGCACGCAGGTTCCGGGCACGCTCCAGGAAGGATAGGAGCCGGATGGCAAGGTCAGGCCGCTTGAGGTCGGGCTCAACCCCATGCCACTCCTTGACCAGCACGGGCTGGCCATCAAAAGAGCTCCGGAAGGCCAAGAGATCGTCATCGTCAGCCAGTGGCTTGCTTTCTTCGGAGTAGTCCCTGACGCGGCTCTTGGCCCGATAAATGTCGAAAGCCGCGAGGTCGATGACCTGCTCGCTATCCCCCTTGGAGACATCGTTCACCGCCTCCAGCATGTCGCGGGCCGACTCGTAGCGATCCTTCGGCTGGGGGCTCAGCGCCCGCGAGAGCACCGCGTCGAAGCCACCGCTGTGGGCGTCGTCGGCACGCTTCTCCCAGACGAAGTTGCCTTCCACACGAGGAGGACGTTCGCCGTGGAGCATCAAGTGCGCGAGCACGCCCAACATGTAGATGTCGCGCCTGTAAGGTGTCGCGCCTTCGGCGTTGCCTGAGTCCTCAGGCAGGTTGGCCCGCTCAACCTTCACTCTGTCTCGGAAGGCGCCGACGGTCGCCATGGTCGGGTAGTAGGCCGCTGGGAAGCCGGAAATGATGACTTTGGCGGGTCGCTCCACCCAAAGGCAGTGTGCGCCGATGTCGCGGTGCGCAACGTTCAGATCGTGCAGGTCGGCAAACCGCTGAAGCATCGCTTTCACGAGGACAACGCGCTCCGGCGCAGTCAGCCTGGCCAGCCCGGCGTTCACGAACTCGCTCAGCCGGGTCACCTTGGGGGGCAAGGCATAGAGTTCCGCGAAGTCTCGCGTCACGTCGGCTTCAGACATCCGAGCGATCGGCCTCAGCAGGCTGCGCGACAGTTCCTCGTTTCGCAGCTCGACGTGTTCATAGACGCGTTGTTCACGCAGGCCGATGAAGCCGCGCTCGCCCTCACCGATGAGTTCCGAGCCGAGGGCGGAAAAGTCCCACTGCCTCAGCAATGCGAGCTTGTCGGGGTCGGTCTTCTCCTTCGCGCGGTACTCGGCATAGAGCCGCTTGGGGTGTTCCCACAGCGGTTGTGGTTCCGGCCGGTAGCCATGGATGTTGAAGCCAGCAGGGCGACCTCGCTGCCCCTCGAAGAAAAGGTCGTACGCGTTCAGGAAGGTCAGTGGCCTGATGCGGGAGGGGCGGTTGACGAACTTCCGATACTCGTCTTCCTTGGTCCACTCCAGCAACTCATCGATGAACAGCACGGACTTCGCTTCTTCCTGCTCCTCTGAGAGATCCAGTTCCTCGATCGTCCCTGTCAAGACAACGAACGACAGCACCAAGGGCGTCTTCGCAGGCCCCAGACGCGTCTGCATCGTGGTGCCCAGGCGCTTGGCCTTGAGGTTGATGAGCGGCACTGGCGATCGCCCGCGAGGCTGCCCATCCACGTACCAGTTACCGCCGCGAGCGACCAACGCCTTGCCTCGCCAGTTCTTCAGCTCGATGGCGATGATGTGGGTGTGGGTCACCAGGACAAGGTCGAAGTCGTCGTCGCCACCACCAGGGCCGCCTCGGCTCAGCTTGAACGACGCATACCCCCGCCAGCCCTTGGTAAACGCGGCGGCATCGAATCCCTTCTGAATGCGCTGCTGCGCATCGATTTCTGAAGCCGGAACGCCGGCTTTCTCGATGAGGCGAATCTCCATGGTCGCCCCTCAGCCCCGGCCCGGGACACCGCGGCCGTAGCAGTCCGGCGACATCACGGCGCAGGTCGACTCAATCCGTGCCGCCCCGGGCAACGCTCTGAACATGTTGTATGGCTCCCTTTGGTTGCTGCTGCCGCCTCGTACGGGCGTGTTCTGATCAGTCTTTGCCCTTCCGCTCCGGCCGAGGTCACGTTTCCGCCAACTCCCACTTGGTGCTCAGCATCTCCAACAGGTCGGCTTGACGCTGCTCGACGACCGCCGGTGTCCAGGCCGCAGTGTTCAAGACCTGGGTGGTCAGCGCGTATGACGACACGCCTTGCTTGCCGCCGAAGTAGGCCTTCTTCTTGCGCTCGAAGTCGTAGTTCTGTGCCTGTGAGTTCCGACGCTGCGTCAGCGGCACCAGGTTGGCTAGGCGGTGGAGCCAGAGGATGCGATCGCTGAAGTTCGGCCACTGCGTGGCCCACACTGAGCCCTCGACCACTGTCTGCGGCAGCACGTGCTCGATGGTCAGAACGGTGGGGTCATAGGTGGCCGCACCATCCACCAGGAACGAGTCCAACCGCAGGATCAGGTAGTTGCGGCGCCTTGCAGTCATCAGGTAGATGTCGCTCTGCAGCACGCGTCGCAGCGCCGACTGCTCAAAGGCCGTCAATTCGACGGCCTCCACGGGCGACGCCATCGAGTGGCTCCTATCCAGCGCCCGTAGCAAGGTGGCGTAGCGCTCGATCCGCGCGTTTACGTCGTAGCCGCAGATGTGCATGCACGCGGCCAGGCGCTCCAGCTTGCGCAAGAAGAAGTGCACATAGGCCGCGTCGTTCTCATGCTCGGCCAGGAACTGCATCGCCGAGGGCAGCCAGTCCGAGTTGTCGATGCGGTTCAGCCACTTCAACAGCGCGTTGATCTCCGCCGCGTTCGAAGTCGAGATGTACTGGCAGTGCTTGGCGATGAGGTAGGCTCGGGTGTACGGCTCCACTACCTTGGAGACTAGGTCCTCTGCCGAACCCACCTTGGGGATAACGCGCTCGCGGAACTCTTCCAGCAGTGAACGGCGGGCCTTCTCTTTCGCGTAGATCATGCGGATGTGGCCGAAGACCTCCGCGAAGCCGTCGCGCCCGGTCTCGACTTCCAGCTCTTCCCAGATCTCGGTGAAGTCTTCCTGGTGGACTTGCTTGATGCTGCCGATGACATCGGACTTGATGATGTCTGTGGGCAGCAGGTCCAGGCCCCGGCTGTTGAGCACCGAGAACACGCGGAAGGCCGACTGCTGGCTGGGCGTCGACACCGCCACCAGGAAGCAGCGCTGAACCAGAAAGGCGCCGAACTCGCACAGGCGGTCCGTGTCCTCGCCGAAGGTCGCCTTCAGGCGCTGCAGCATTACCTCGGCATTGCGCCGCACGTTGCGTTGCGACTCGTTGTCCACCTGCGCTGGATCAAGCGCCACCAGTTCGGTCAACTTGAGGCCTTGGATGTAGTCCGCGAAGAACTGCCGGTCACGTTCGCGCAGTTCAAGCCGTGGCTTGGGCTTCAGGCCTTGCGAGGCGCGGCCGGGCTCGCGGATGTAGTTCTCGAAGTCCGCACGAAGCTCGCCCGAGAACTGGGTTGTCAGCGCCGCAAGCAGAATGGTCAAAGTGGTCAGCCGCTGCTGCCCGTCGATGACCTCGGCGTGCGGCTTGCCTTCTTCCTTGATGAGCACGATGCTGCCCAGGAAGTAGGTGTCGTCTTTCTCCTTGGTGAAGAAGTCCACTAGGTCCGAGAACAGCTCCCCCGCCTGCACCTCCGTCCACGCATACGGCCGCTGGTAGGACGGAATTGCGTAGTCAAAGTCGGAGCTGAATATCTTCGCTAGCGGAAACTCGGCTCCGCTGATCTTCTTGGTCATGCCCTCTCCCCGGTGGCGCGTTTGCCGGCCATTGTTCAGTGATGGTAATTGACGCACGCGCTGCAGGCGGGCCTTTGATGCTCTCCGGTAGGCCGCATTACTCCGGTGCAAGTTGCCCTCCGCCAGCGACGATCCCCGCAGTTGCAGACCCCTCTGCTTATGTTGGATGTCGCGGCCGTTTGATCGCACGCTCGGCACATGCGTTAACGCCGGTGGCAGTAAGGCAGCTCCAGACGGCTCGATCAGACGATCACGGTTCTTACAGTTTCCGCAAAGCACTGCCGCCTCGTCTCGGGAGGTAGGCCCGAAAGCACTGCCAATGCCTACGCATTCACCGTGTCTACGCCGCCGCCGGCTCCTATGGACACCAAGCTGTCCTACGGACGTTCACTGCGAACGGGTGCACCCAGTCTGGAGCCGCGTGTGAGATCAGGACGGAAGAGCGTCAGCAGGCGGTCGACCGCAGCTAATCGAGAGCATCCTTGCCACCGACAACATTCTCGAACTGATGGTTCAAGGCGACCGAGATCGGCAGGCGTGCCGCTGATCACCGTCTCATACGGAAAATTCGTGCTTGCCCAAGCGCTCCCTCGCCTGCGGGGCAACCCGTAGGGCGATCGGTGTGACACTCGTTGCCCGCATTTGAGCCACGACGACCATGTAGCCCGCGCTGATCTCCAGACGCAACAGCAACACACCGCAGGTGTGTTCGCTGAGTTGCGTCACCTTGGAGATCACATGCACATTCGTACGTCCAGAGCCTCGGTCGCCGTCGACACCCCCGGCGAGTCCAAGCCGTCTTCCCGTCCTGCCAACCCAGGCCGCAGGCCCGCAGCCCAGACACTCTGGGCCACCCGGCCCCTCGCCCTGCGCGACGGCAGGGCCATCGCGGTCCGGCTGGTCGGCGACCGTCTCGAAGTCGCTGTTGTCGATGCGACGACGGCAACGATTCGGTGGCGCCTCGCTTCATCGGTCCTGACCGAGCGGCAAGCAACGATCTGGGCCAACACCTCCGACTCCAGGCGCACCCGCTGAGAACGACAGCGAAGCAAGGGGCAACCTCTGCCTCGCTGCTGTGACCAGCCTCAAACCGGGTCTGCGACTTCATCCATCGGCGCAACTGGTTCGCCACCCGCATCCTGTCCGAAGGCGTCCAGAAAGCCAGCCGCGGTCGCTGCCGCAGCAGCACCGCGCGCCGCGGCTTCTCTTTGCATCATGTTGGCGAGCGTGTCGAGCCTGAGCGGCTCCGGCGCGTGGTAGCACGCGAAGGACTTAGTCAGGTAGGGAATGCGCTCTGTCCAAGGGAACGCCTGGTCGGCTCGATGCGTCCGCTGCCAGGCCTCGCGCCCAGCCTGCTGCAGCTCTAACTTCTGCTCTCGAATTCCGGCGTAGCCGGGCATCCTCTTGACCGCATCAAGGTACGTCAGCAACCGGTCGCCGACGCCGGATCCCGGGCCATGAGAACGGGACAACTGGCGAATCATCTTCAAGTGCTGCTCGAAGCGCTGCGGCGTCATCGCCCACGTCCACCGTTTGCCGCCACCGGCTTCGCGCTGTCGCTGCCGGTGCACGAGCTTGTACTGATCCCCGAAGGTGACCCGTTCGCCCGAGCGATGCGCGTGCTGAAGCTTCTCTCGCTCGTGCACCAGCCCACGGCCGTCCGACGCGAGCAGCCACCAGCGAAAGCAGGTCACGTCAACCGGCCAGAGCAGCAGCTGCGCCGAAGCCCTGCCCTTTGCCCGGACAGCCGTGCGCTGTGCGGGCGTCAGATCGGTCTGATATAGCTCTGCGAACTTGAGCGACAGCGGAACCGCCTTGTCGACCGCAACGGTGCCTGTCGACCACCAAGACGAGCCCCGCTCCACGGTCTCCAGGACGATCCGCATGCAGGCAGTCTGCGAGGACGGGATGCGGACATACGAGGTCCCGACGGGGAAGAGCTTCGGCAGGGGTTGCACAGCGCAGCGTTGCAGTTGAGATGCGTCGTGTAGGCACGCTGCGGTGTGTTCGCGCACCGCAGTCGAATGTCCACGGCGAGCCGCACAGGCGCGCACTGAATGCACCGTGTGATTCGATGAAATCGAATCACACCTAAAGATGTTCCTTGCGAGGGGTACGGGGAGCGCAGCGTCCCCGTTCGACCGGATGGCGCTCAATGCGCCGCCTGGTCGAAGGCATGGCTGCGACCTCATCGGCCATGTCAATGGCTGATGAGGTCGCCGAGGCCGATCTGAGCAGGCATGCGAATGGTCGGTCTCGATTCGGTGGCGCCTGTGCTACACGAGGCAGGTCGAAGCAAAAGCTTCAGGACACCTCATCGGGCAAAGCGCCAACTCACCGCAACTTTTGATGCGAGGGGCGCGCCAACGCCCATCGCAATTTCGTTCTCTCTGCACCGGCCGCCAAGCCGGTTGCAGCACAACTGCCCGTCGCGCAGTGCCTCTAATCAGGCTCGCTGCGTGGCGACGGGCGCTGGGGAGTTAACCACTCCCCTTCGACCCAATCCATGAAGAGGTTGGGCGACACGGAAACGGCCACCTGGGTAACCAGGATCGGACCTGTGTCTGGTGAAAGCGGGAGCAGCAGATGCTGCGTCAGAACCGCCTGTGGGCAGCCGGCAACGGTTGAACGCATGCTGCACGTGTGGGCTGCACGCGCCGCGGGTAACCGCGGCGAGGCGATCAGGCGAAAGCTCGGATCGTTGGTACCAGGGGGCGCAAGCCGCCTGGATCGCTGGATAGCTCAAGCACGTAGTCGCATCCAAACGGGGATGCGTTGCAGAGCTTCATGAAGCCATAGATGCCACTGAAGTGGGCATCGATCACAACTGGAAATCGTTGACAGAGTACCCCAGCCGCTATGGAACATCGGGCGGGGGAAATCGCGGTCGAGACATCGACCGGAGAGCTCACAGAGCTATGTCAATTGATGAGGTGGTGGCGTCACGAAGCGCAGTAGCCGGGCAATAACGTGGGAACTTCCGAAGGCGTCAGGTTGGCACCTGACATCAAGCCGCGCCTCCGAAAAAAGAGGCTTGTCGGAAGGGGAGCGGAGCTGAGTAGTCGTCGAAAGTCTTCATGCGATGTGATCGAAGCATGGAGATGACGGCCGTCGAAAGACGGCGGACGAAAGGCGCCGGGCAGTTGATGAGACACGGCATCGGGAGATGCCAGTTGCGAACTGAAACCGACCCGCGTCGCTTGGCGGCGACGTGGGTCATTGATGGGTCTTGCTTGGCAGCGAGAACCAGAAAGATCGAAAGACAGAAAGGAAACTCAAACAGAACTGGTGCGTGCGATTGCGCGCACCCGTCCCCCGCCGATTTGGCGGGGGACACCCCAATTCTTTGCAGCTGGTGAAGCCATGTCTTCACCGGCTGCGCTTTTCGGTGGTGTGGCGACGCGAAGCGTGCTCGGTGCACTTCTGAAAACAGCGTGCCTATACGGGGCAGGTCAAGACAGTCGTCAAGACCAGTTCAACAGTAGAGGACAGAGATGAAAGACCAAACGAACCAAATGTTCACGCTGCTGCAGCAGCTGCGTTGCGGAGGACTGCTCGACAGAGTCGAGCTTGCTTCGGCATCACCCGATGCGGCGGCACGTAGTCCCAGCGACTACTTGCTCGAGTTCACAGCAGTGGAGAAGGAGATTCGCAGGCTCGAGAGCGGCTTCGTCCCGATCGGCGGACGGATGACGGTGTTTCCATCGCGAGCGGGCGTGATGTACTGCGTGCTGACCGTGCAGTCAGGAAGTATGCAGTGGCGGCACATCGTTCCGATGTCCGATAGCCGGTCCTACAACTGGCTCGAGGAAGTCATCGCCAAGCGCATGGCCACCTTCGCGTGCCACGTGCTGGATACCGGCAAGGTCAACATCCTGCAGCTCGGGATGAATCTGCCGCAGGACGATGGGCTGCTCAGGCTGGTCGAAGAGTGGCCGGAGTTGGCGCCGGAAGACAAGGTGATTGACTGTGCCGTCATGCTGCGGTCGCTGGCATCGCTTGAAGCCATCGGCACGGCGATCGAGGGGTTCATCGTTCAAGAGGTGAATCTGGTGGTTCATTGGCCATGGCTTGCACAGCAGATTGCCGGCGAGCCGGAGATCGTCAAGTTGGACGAGTCGGACATCGACGACTACGCACGGATCGTTCACTGAACGAGCGTGCGTGCAGGTAAGCCGGCATAGCGCCAAGCGCTATCGCCAGTTCGAGAGGCCCCGACTGGGGCCTCTTCTTTCTTCTGGGGCACAAAGAGGGCGGCCAAACGGCCGCCCTTGGGTCTTGCGCCTGGCCCCATGGACCAGGCTGGAACATCAGTTGCGCGATCGAGTGATCCGCGTCCGAGCGCGCATCGAGCCCCAGCGTCGCTGCCGCGTGCCGATGCGGCCGTGTTCGGCGAGCATCAGTCGGAACAGTTGGCATCGGCGTCGCGCCGGGGTACGGTGCGATGCTTGAGGAGCGAATGGAAGACGAAGTTGCTTGTCTTGAGTCATCTCTACTTTGATGGCAGGTCGACATTGACCTGCACCGTGTAGCGAGCTCGCGACAGAAACGCGACCGCGAGATGCGGAGTCGATCCCTCGAAGTAGCGCGTCGTGTTCCTGCTGCGCTTCCAGGCCTGCGAGCGCGTGGCCAGATCGGCCTGACGTCTCTGCCCTACTCGGCCTTTCGACGCGCGCGCGGCGGTCGAACAAGCGGCCTCTTGGCCTGGGTACCTGTAGTGGGTGCGATCTGCACCGACCGCCTCGATGCCATGATGTCCGCGTTAGTCGTGAACATCGCCGGCTCCTTCGAGACCGGCTGACCGCTCTGAGCAGCGCGCAGCTGGCTCGGCGTCATGCCGAGGATCTGGGCAAACCCGAGGAATACGTCACTCGTGATCACACTGGTCGTGTGCTCGTCGATCGCCGCGCGCTGCGTCTTCGCCAGCACGTCCCCCTGGTCGTAAATCTGAACCGATGCAATGGACCGTTGCCCAGTCTGCTTGCCGATCCTCGCGTAAGTCATGCCCTCTTCAATCGCGCGCGAGATGAACTCGCGTCTCATGGCGTGCGTGTGGAATCCAGCGGCGACGATGTCGAAGGCAAGCAAGGTCTTTACCGCCCCCGAATAGTTGAACGGACGAAACGGCTCCGGCGCATCCAATGCCCTGGCGAGCGACGTGAAGACGTACGGCGAGCCGGGGAAGAACTCCAGAGAGTAGTCCTGCTGCGTCCGCAGCACTTCCAGCACCGACGGTGTCAGATGCACTCGGCGGTTCTCTGCCTTGTACTTCGTATTGGTAAACATCGCATCGCCAGACGGCCAGTTGACGTTCGACCACATGAGCCGCGACAGCTCGCCGGCCCGGCATCCCACCCAGCGCATCAAGTACATGAACCGACTCGCTTGCCGAACCACCGGATCCTCATGGTGCATGCCTGCCTGGATCTTTGCGATCTCGATCGGCGGGACGCGGCGAGTCCGCTTCGCCTGGCCCGGCCTCGAAATGGTCCGCACGAAGTTCTCTTTGACGTAGCGTCGCTTCTTGGCCCAAATCACTACCGACGACAGCGCTGCGATCTCGAGGCGACGAGACGTGGACGACAGCGGCTTGCCGGTGCGATGCGAAACCGCTCGCTCACGCAGGTCGATGAACTCGTAGATCAACCCCGGAGCATTCTCAAGATGCTTGAGGGCGTAATCACCGAGGTGCCTCAGCACCGGCTTGATGCGCCCGCTCTCGGTCGTCTGGGTCGTCAGCGCCTTCGTGCGGAAGTCGCTCGAAGCCGCGTACTTCTCCCACAAATCACGCAGCGTGATCTCCGCCGGCTGGAAGCCCTGGGCCGGCAGACTCAACTGCTCCGCCTCGACCATCCTCGCCTCGTTCTCGGTCTCGAAGACCTTGTCGAAATGCGGCAACCCTTTGCGGCGGATCTGAACGCGCCAGCTTCCACTGGGCAACTGAAAAACAGGCATGAACTCCCCTTCAGGCAGCGCGTGTGCAACGGATTTGCACACGGACTGCACACGACGCCTGCTCAAGGAGCGTCTGGCCGACGCTCAATATCGAAGAAAGCAAGCATCCATGCGGCTTCCAAGACATCCGTCTCGATGTCCGCATCTTGTTAACGAAGAGATTATGAGTCCTCTGCTCTAACCAACTGAGCTAACGGCCCGCGCGCGGATTCTAGGTGGGGCCTGCCGGCGCGAGCCTAGAAGCGCAGCGACAGGCCCAGCAGCGCCTCGCCCTGGTAGAAGGCGTCGCCGCGAAGCGAGACGACGCAGCCGCCCGAGCAGAAGAAGCCGCCGCTGCTGTTGATCAGCGTGATGTAGCCGCGCAGTTCCATGCGCAGCGCCAGTGCGTTGGTCAGCGGCTGGTCGAAGCCGAGCGCCAGGCTCATGGAGGGTCGCAGCTCGGCGCTCAGCCCGTCCAGGCTCGGCGAAAAGTAGGTCGCGCCCAGGCCGCCGGCCACGTAGAGCCCCTGGCCGACGAAGCCCTCCACGTAGTTGGAGCCGCCCAGGTGCAGGTAGCCGATGCGCATCGACACCGAGCTCGGCGCGCCGGCGCTGGCCGGCGTCAGCGCCAGTTGCGTACGCTGGCCACTGGCAAAGAGCTGGACGTTGCGTGCGCCGTCGAGCGCCCAGTCGATGCTGAGCGCACCGGCGCCGCTGGCGTCGACATCGGCACTGGCATCGCTGTCGACCTGCTGGAACGAGCCGCCGCCGCGCCACCCACCGTAGAGCGTGACCGCGTTCTGCGCCGCCGCCGGCTGCGCCGCCTGCAGCAGCAGAAGGCCGCAGCCCAGGGCGATCAGCGTGTGGCGCAGCCTCATGCGTGGTGTCCGCTATTTCTGGCTCAGCGCATGCGTCACCAGCCGCGACGTGACGTCGACGATCTGGATCATGCGGTCGTAGGCCATGCGTGTCGGCCCGATCACGCCGAGCGTGCCGACCACCTGGCCGTCGACCTCGTAGGGCGCCGAGACCACGCTCAGCTCCTCGTAGGGCACCACCTGGCTCTCGCCGCCGATGAAGATGCGCACGCCCTCGGCACGGCTGCTGACGTCGAGCAGGCGCATCAGCTGGGTCTTGTGCTCGAAGAGGTCGAAGAGCTTGCGCAGCGAGCCCATGTCGTTGCCGAAGTCCTGCACCGACAGCAGGTTGCGCTCGCCCGAGACCACCACCTGCTCGACGCTCTCGGAGAAGGCCTCGCCGCCGGCCTGCACCGCGGCCTGCATCAGGTGCGAGATCTCGGCGCGCAACTGGTCGACCTCGTTCTTGAGTCGCTCGCGCACCGCCTCCACCGAGAGACCGGCGTAGTGGGTGTTGATGTAGTTGGTGGCCTCGACAAGTTCGGCCAGCGAATGGTCGCGCGCGGTCACGATCACGCGGTTCTGCACGTCGCCGTCGGGCGCGACCAGGATCACCAGCACGCGCCGCTCGCCCAGGCGCATGAACTCGATGTGGCGGAACACCCCGTGCTTGCGCGGCGCCGTCACCACGCCGACGAAGTTACTGAGGTTGGACAGCAGGCTCGCCGCCTGTGCGATGACGCGCTGCGGCTGGTCGGGTTGCAACGCGGCGTCGAACTGCGGTGGCGCCACTGCGCCGTCCGCGGTCAGCGGCCGGCTGGTCAGCATGGTGTCGACGAAGAGCCGGTAGCCGCGCGCGGTCGGGATGCGCCCGGCGCTGGTGTGCGGGCTGGCGATCAGGCCGAGCTCCTCGAGGTCGGCCATCACGTTGCGGATGGTCGCCGGGCTCAGCTCCAGGCCCGAGGCGCGGCTCAGCGTGCGCGAGCCGACCGGCTGCCCGTCAGCGATATAGCGCTCGACAAGGATCTTCAGCAGGCTCCTGGCGCGATCGTCGAGTGCGGTGTTCATGGCTGAATTTCATTCTAGGACCACGGCGTCGCGCCGGCGCCGCAGCCCCGTCTGCGCAACAGGCCCTGTGGTGTAATTTGACGCGCAAACTCAGCACCTCATGACCAGCCGGTTCCGTCACGCCGCCCTCGTGGGCAAGTACCAGGCACCCGGCAGCCGCTCGGTGATCAGCGAGGTGGCCGCGTTCCTGCAGGCGCAGGGGCTCGAGGTCTCGCTCGATCGCGAAACCGGCCTGAACACCGGCCTGACGGAGCCTGCGCTGCTGTCGATCGACGAGATCGGCGAACGCTGCGACCTGGTCGTGGTGGTCGGCGGCGACGGCACCATGCTTGCGGTGGCACGCCAGCTGGCCCGGCATGGCCTGCCGCTGGTGGGCGTCAACCAGGGCCGCCTGGGCTTCATCACCGACATTCCGCTGACCGACCTGCACCAGACGCTCGCGCCGATGATCGCCGGCGACTACGAGGAAGAGCAGCGCAGCCTGCTCGCCGGCCGCATCACGCGCGGCAGCGCCGCGACCACCGGCCACACCGACACCATCCACGAGGGCTTTGCCGTCAACGACGTCGTCATCACGCGCGGCGCCACCGCCGGCATGGTTGAGTTGCGGGTGCAGGTGCAGGACCAGTTCGTCGCCAACTTCCGCGCCGACGGCCTGATCATCGCCTCGCCGACCGGCTCCACCGCCTACGCGCTGAGCGCGGGCGGGCCGATCCTGCATCCCGGCATCAGCGGCTGGGTGATGGCGCCGATCGCGCCGCACTCGCTGTCCAACCGGCCGATCGTGCTGCCCGATGCCGGCGAGGTGATCGTCGAGATCGCCGCCGGCCGCGACGCCAGCGTCAACTTCGACCACCAGAGCCTGGCCAGCCTGCAGATCGGCGACCGCATCCACGTGCGGCGCAGCGAGCACCGGGTGCGCTTCCTGCACCCGCGCGGCTGGAGCTACTACGCCACGCTGCGGCGCAAGCTGCACTGGAACGAAGGGGTGGTGGTGTGAGCCCCCGCTCCTGTCACCCCGGCCCGGCCGAGCGCACCGATACCCTGATCCCATCATGCTGAGACGCCTCGCCCTGCGCGACTTCGTCATCGTGCCGGCACTCGAACTCGAGTTCAGCGCCGGCTTCTCGGCGCTGACCGGCGAGACCGGCGCCGGCAAGTCGATCCTGGTCGACGCGCTGCAGCTCGCGCTCGGCGCCCGCGGCGATGCCGGCGTGGTGCGCGAGGGCGCGCTCAGGGCCGAGGTCAGCGCCGAGTTCGATGCGCTCTCGCCGGCGCTGCGCGCGCTGCTCGACGAAGCCGGCATCGACAGCGACGACGGCACGCTGCTGCTGCGCCGGACCATCGACGCCCAGGGCAAGAGCCGCGCCTGGATCAACGGCAGCGCCGCCACCGTGGCGCAGCTGCGCGAGTTCGGCGAGCAACTGCTCGACATCCACGGCCAGCATGCCTGGCAGGGCCTGACGCGGCCGGAGTCGGTGCGTGCGCTGCTCGATGCCTACGCCGGCTTCGACGGCGCGCCGCTGGCCGCCGCCTTTGGCGCCTGGCGCGCGGCGCGCGACCGGCTCGACCACGCCCGCACGCAGCAGGCTGATCTGGAGCGCGAGCGCGAACGCCTCGCCTGGCAGATCAACGAGCTGGCCAAGCTCGCGCCGGCCGAGGGCGAGTGGCCCGAGCTCGAGGCCGAGCACCGGCGCCTGAGCCACGCGCAGTCGATCATCGACGCGCTGCAACTCGCACTCGATGCCACCACCGAGGCCGACGAGGCCGCCGACGCGCGCCTCGCGCAGGCCATCGACGCGCTCGACGGCGTGCTCGCGCACGACGCCGCGCTGGCCGAACCGCTCGAGGTGCTGCGCAGCGCCCAGGCGCAATTGCAGGACGCCGCCCACACGCTGGGCGCGCGCCTGCGCCACGGCGAGCTCGATCCGGCGCGGCTGGCCGAGCTCGACGCGCGGCTCTCGGCCTGGATGAGCCTGGCGCGGCGCTTTCGCCGTCCGCCCGAGGAGCTGCCGGCCTTGCTCGCGCAGTGGCAGGCCGAGCTGGCGCAGCTCGATGCCGCCACCGACCTGGCCACGCTCGAACGTGATCTCACCGCCGCGCGCGCCCACTACGAGCGCGAGGCCAAGGCCGCGACGCAGGCGCGCCGCGCCGCCGCGCCCAAGCTTGGCGCCGCGGTCAGCGCCGCCATGCAGCAGCTCGGCATGGCCGGTGGCCGTTTCGAGGCCGCGCTCGAACCCGTTGCCGAGCCGCAGCGCTTCGGCCTGGAGAACGTCGATTTCCGCGTCGCCGGCCATGCCGGCTCGTCACCGCGCGCACTGGCCAAGGTGGCCTCGGGCGGCGAGCTGTCGCGCATCGCGCTGGCCATCTCGGTGACCACCAGCGAGCTCGCGGCGGCGCAGGGCGAAGGCGCCCAGACACTGATCTTCGACGAGGTCGACGCCGGCGTCGGCGGCACGGTGGCCGATACGGTCGGCGCGCTGATGAAGCGCCTCGGCGCCGAGCGCCAGGTGCTGACCGTGACCCACCTGCCGCAGGTGGCAGCCTGCGCCGACCATCATCTGGTGGTCAGCAAGCGAACCGAGGCCGGCCGCACCCACAGCACCGTGCAGCCGGTGGCCGGCGCGGCTCGCACCAGCGAACTGGCGCGCATGCTCGGCGGCGAAGGCGCCACCAGCCTCGCGCACGCGCAGGCGCTGCTGAGTGCCGGCGCCGCCACCAAGCCGAGCCCGCGCAGGCGCGAGAAGGCCTGATGAACACGCCTGCGGCCCTGCCCGCCAGCGACGCCCGGCACGAGCTGGTGCTGGTGACCGGCATCTCCGGCTCGGGCAAGTCGGTCGCGCTGCATGCGCTCGAGGACGCCGGTTTCTACTGCGTCGACAACCTGCCGCCGGAACTGCTGCGCGAGTTCATCCGCCTCGAGGCCGGGCGCGCCGACCGCAGCCAGCGCCGGTTGGCGATCGCGGTCGACGTGCGCAGCCGCGGCTCGCTGCCGCACCTGCTGCCGCTGATCGAGCAGCTGGGCGAGGAGGGCGTCGCGGTGCGGTCGCTGTTCCTCGACGCCAGCACCGAGTCGCTGATGCGGCGCTTTTCCGAAACGCGCCGGCGCCATCCGCTGAGCGCCGAGTCGCAACCCGGCGAGCTCGACGAGGCCGCCTCGACCCGCGCGCTGATCGACGCCATCGAGCTCGAGCGCGAACTGCTGGCCGACCTGCGCGAGGCCTCGACCGTCATCGACACCAGCACCCTGCGCCCGACGCAGCTGCGCATCTGGGTGCGCCAGCTGGTGGCGGCCACCGCCGGTTCGCTGACGCTGGTGTTCCAGTCCTTCGCCTATCGCCACGGGGTGCCGCTCGACGCCGACCTGGTCTTCGACGTGCGCGTGTTGCCCAACCCGCACTACGTGCGCGAGCTGCGCCCGCTCTCCGGCCGCGATGCGCCGGTGTCGCAGTACCTCGCGGCACAGCCCGAGGTGATGGAAATGCTCGGCCAGATCGAGGCCTTCATCACGCGCTGGCTGCCCGCCTTCGAGCAGGACCAGCGCGCCTACCTCACGGTGGCGATCGGCTGCACCGGCGGCCAGCACCGCTCCGTGTGGTTTGCCGAACAGCTTGCGCTGCGTCTGCGGGGCCAGGTTCCAGCGCTGGTGCGCCACCGCGAGCTCGACGCGCGATGACGACCCCCACGCTCACTTCGTTCGCAGCCCCCGCGGGGGCTGCGCCCGGCTTGGGGCGGCCCGGCGCTCGGCCGCGGCCCTGCGCTGAGCGTCATTTGATTTTCTTGCTGTCGACCGACCGATGATCCACCCCCGCCTCGCCGAAGAAGGTGCCTTCGAGCTGCCGCTGTTTCCGCTGACTTCGGTGCTGTTCCCAGACGGACTGCTCGGCCTCAAGGTCTTCGAGGCGCGCTACCTCGACCTGGTGGCCGACTGCCTGCGCCAGAAGAGCGGCTTCGGCGTCGTGGCCATCCGCAAGGGCAGCGAGGTGCGCCATGCCGGCGACTCGGGCGCCGGCGCGGAGTTCGAACGCGTCGGCTGCATCGCCGAGATCCTCAGCGTCGACAGCACCCAGCCCGGCATCCTGCAACTGCGTTGCAAGGGCACCCAGCGCTTCGAGACGCTGAGCACCGAGCAGCAGGCCGACGGCCTGTGGGTGGCGCAGGCCCGGCGCCTGCCGGCCGACGAGGCCGTGCTGCCGGCGGCGGCGCTGGTCGGCTCGGCGCAGGGCCTGGCCAACGCGATCCAGGCCCTCAAGCAGCAGGGCACCGAGCCCTTTCTCGCGCCCTACAACTTCGAGAGCGCGGGCTGGCTGGCCAACCGCTGGTGCGAGATCCTGCCGATCCCGATGGTGGCCAAGCAGAAGCTGATGGAGCTCGACGATCCGCAGGTACGGCTGCAGCTGGTCGACGAGTTCCTGCGCAGCAAGGGCGTGGTGCAGTAGCCCCTCGCGCAACGCGAGCCGGCGCCGGACGATGATCACTGCCATCGAGCGTTCGCCGCAGTTCTACGCGCGTCTGGGCGGGATCCTGTACCTGGCGATCATCGTCTTCGGCATCTTCGGCGAGCTCTTCGTCAGGGGAGCCCTGGTCGTCTCGGGCGACGCCCCGGCCACCGCAGCCGCCATTTCTGCTTCGCCGTTCCTCTGGCGTGCCGGCGTCGCCGGCGACCTGCTGATGCACGTGCTGGACGTGCCGGTGATCCTGATCCTCTACCTGTTGCTGCGGCCGGTGAGCGAGGGCCTTGCGCTGCTGGCGACCCTGTTCAACCTGGTCCAGACCGCCGTCCTGGCGGCCAACAAGCTCAATCTCCTGGTTCCGGTCTTCCTGCTCGACAACGCCGCCTACCTGAAGGCGTTTTCACCGGAGCAGCTCCAGGCGCTGTCCTACCTGGCGATCAACGCGCACGGCCACGGCTTTGGCATCGGGCTCATCTTCTTCGGCTTCGCGTGTCTGGTTCGGGGCTATCTGATCTTCAGCTCCGGGTACTTCCCGAGAATCCTCGGGCTGCTGATGTTGGCTGCCGGACTCGGCTACCTGGTCAACAGCTTCGCGCTGCTGCTGGCCCCGTCGCTGGCCGCGGCGATCTTCCCGGCCATCCTGGTGCCCGCCTTCATCGGCGAGCTGTTCTTCTGCCTGTGGCTGATCGTGAAGGGCGTGGACCTGGGGCAGTGGGAGCAGCGAGTCGGCTCATGGCGCGCCCGGGCGGCACACTAGCAGTGCCACCGGAAACACCCCGCCACCAGCGGTCTTGCACCGCCACCAGAGGCCAGCCATGAACGAACCGACCTCGCCCTCCGAGTACCTCGTCATCTCCCGTGGCCAGTGGGACAGCGACATCCCGCGCGAAGCGATCCAGCGCGCGATCGACGACTTCTACATCTGGTACGAGCGGCTGCTGGCCGAAGGCAGGTTCAAGGCCGGGCAGCGCCTGGCGCGCGAGGGCAAGTTGGTCTCGCGGCAGGCGGTGACCGACGGCCCCTTCACCGAGACCAAGGAGCTGATCGGCGGCTACTGGTTCATCGTCGCCGGCAGCCTGGACGAGGCCGCGCAGATCGCGGCCGACAACCCCTGCTTGGCCTGCGGCCTGGTCTACGAGATCCGGCCCGTCGACCCGACGCGCGCCAGCGCCTTCGCGCTGGCTGCCGAGACGCCGGGTGAGCGCCGATAGGCTAGCGGGAGCCACGGCCCGCGCGGCCCGCCCGCGCGTGCCTCGCATCGAGCCCCTCGATCACCGCGAACCCGCGCTGGCCTCGCGCATCCACGCCGTGCTGATGCTCGCCTACGCGCAGGAGGCCAAGTTGCTGCAGGTCAGGCACTTCGCACCGCTCGATCGCACGGTCGAGGACATCCGCTCGAGCCGGGAGTTCTTTCTCGGCGCGCTACGCGATCAGGAGCTGCTCGGCGTCGTCGGCATCGGGCCCGACGACGAGCCCGGGCAGATCTGCATCGCCTCGCTGGTGGTGCACCCCGCGCACCAGCGCCAGGGCATCGCGCGCGCGCTGATGCTGGAGGCGCTGCGGCGTGGCGAAGGCATGGTGTTCTCGGTCTCGACCGGCGCGCAGAATGCACCGGCGCTCGCGCTGTACCGCGAGCTGGGTTTCGTCGACTACCGCTGGGGCACGATCGGCGCCGAGCAGCTGGCGCTGGTCAAGTTGCGCCGGCCTCCCACCAACAAGGACTGCTGATGAGTTCGAACACTCCCATCGCCACCTGGCACCAGCTGGTGCAGAGCCGCAATACGCGCGGTCTCGGCGCGCTGCTCGCCGACGAGGTGGTCTTTCACTCGCCGGTGGTGCACACGCCGCAGCTCGGCAAGGCGGTGACCACGCTGTACCTGTCGGCGGCCTTCCACGTGTTCTTCAACGAGTCGTTCCGCTACGTGCGCGAGGTGATCGGCAGCCACGACGCGGTGCTCGAGTTCACGGTCGTGATCGACGGCATCGCCGTCAACGGCGTCGACATGATCAAGTGGAACGACGCCGGCCAGATCACCGAGTTCAAGGTGATGATCCGCCCGCTCAAGGCGATCAACCTGATCCACCAGAAGATGGCGGCGATGCTGCAGGCGCAGCAGTCGCAGCAGTAGCTCCGCACGGGTCCGCTTGTCGATGCCGGCCAGCAAGCCAGCCGCTCCCGGCGAGCCGCGCTTCTTTGCCACCGCGGCGGCCTTCCGCGCCTGGCTGGCACGCAACGCCGGCAGCGCCACCGAGTTGGTGGTCGGCTTTCACAAGGTCGGCAGCGGGCAGCCGAGCATGAGCTGGCCTGAGTCGGTCGACGAGGCGCTGTGCGTGGGCTGGATCGACGGCGTGCGCAAGCGCATCGACGAGCAGCGCTACCAGATCCGCTTCACGCCGAGGAAGCCGGGCTCGACCTGGAGCGCGATCAACATCGCGCGCGTCGCGGCACTCGAGGCCGAGGGCCGCATGCAGGCCGCTGGTCTGGCGGCCTTTGCCCGGCGCGTGGAGCACAAGTCGCGCACCTACGCCTACGAGCAGGCCGAGAGCGCCACGCTGGCGCCGGCCGAGCAGAAGCTGTTCCAGGCCGACCGGGCCGCCTGGACCTTCTTCGAGCGCCAGCCGCCGAGCTATCGCCACAAGCTGCTGTGGTGGGTGACGAGCGCCAAGCAGGCCGCCACCCGCCAGAGCCGGCTACAGCGGCTGATCGAGGCCTCGAAACGCGGTGAGCGGATCTAGCACGTCCCTGCGCCTGCTCGCGGATGCGGTGCTGATACTGCATGTCGGCGTGGTGCTGTTCGTGGTCGGCGGGCTGTTGCTGGTAATCGTCGGCAACCTGCGCGGCTGGCGCTGGGTCAACGCGCTTTGGTTCAGGCTCGCGCACCTGGCCGCGATCGCGGTCGTCGTCGCCGAGGCCTGGCTCGGCCTGGTCTGTCCGCTGACAACGCTCGAGATGTGGCTGCGCGCGCAGGCCGGCACCACCACCTACGGCGGCGGCTTCATCGAGCACTGGCTGCAGCGCCTGCTGTACTGGGACGCGCCGGCCTGGGTCTTCGTGCTTGGCTACACGCTGTTCGGCCTGCTGGTCGTGGCAAGCTGGTGGATCTTTCCGCCACGCCCGCTGCGCGGCGGCCGCCGACACGCGTCGCCCAGCACGGAGAATGCCGTCATGGCCGACCACACCAGCGACGATCACGAGGTGCTCAACGTCCGCGTCTTCGCGGTGCCGCGCGCGCGCCTGTTCGAAGCCTGGACCGACCCGGCGCAACTGGCACGCTGGTGGGGACCCAAGGGCTTTCGCAACAGCTTCGAGGCCTTCGAGCCGAGCCCCGGCGGCCACTGGCGCTACGTGATGCACGGGCCGGACGGCGCCGACTACCCCAACCACAGCGTCTTCGTCGAGCTGCTACCGAACGAGCGCATCGTCTTCGACCATCTCGGCGACCATCTCTACCGATTGACCGCGAGCTTTGCCGACGCGCCCGGCGGCACCGAGCTGCGCTTTCACATGCGCTTCGAGAAGGCGCACGACGCGGCGCTGCGCGGCTTCATCCTCGGCGCCAACGAACAGAACCTCGACCGTCTGCAGGCGGTGCTCGACGGCACGGCCTGAGGCCGGCGTCCTTCTCCCTTTCCGATCCCACAGAAGCAATCAGATGAACAACAAGAAGCCCTGGCTCAAGTACGTCCTCATCGGCACGCTGGTGTCCTTCGTGCTGCTCGACCTCTTCATCATCGTCAGCGGCACCCGCATCCTGGCGAGCGCGCTGCAGCCGGCACCGGCGCCGGCCCCGGGCGCGCAGGCGCTCGTGCTGGTCTGCGAGTACTTCACCGGCACCGGCTTCGAGACCCGCACCTTCCCGGCCTCGGCCGGGCTGGCAAGCTGCCCGGTCTTCCAGTGAACGAAGCCGGGGCACGCCCCCGGCGAAGCTCCCACACGACCTTGTGTTCGGCGATGAAGGATCGAGCCGCCGCGAGCGACCGTTGAAGGCGCATTGCTGACCTTCAATGCTGGTCGCCGAACGCACCCTCCCGGCCATCACCAGCCATTCAATGTGGATGCCAGAAAGCAGCCGCTCTCGACCTATTGCAGAAGCCGCACGTGCCCGAGTGTCAGGTCGCTACCCTCAGAACGCCGGCATAGGCCCGTGCTCTTTTTTCCATGCTACGGCGACGGGATGTTCAACGAGAGGGGTAACGGACAATTTCATGTACGGATACAGCGGAAGAGACCGTACCGCGGCATGAAGCTCCTCAAGACTGTCAGCCTCCCAGATGCAGCAGGTGTCAGCCGTGCCTACTGGGCGCCAGATGCGGCGCAGTTTGCCCGCTTCAATGAACTCAAAGGCGCGTGCATGTTCGCCCTGACGTAGTTGTTCTTTCAGCTCCGTCGGAGTATCGGCAGGAACGGTTACTTCGAAGTGGATTAGAAAGAGCATCGTGGACTCCTAACGGTGGGGCCGCGGAGGTCATCCTCGGCGCGAGGGGCTTGCACGGCAGTGGGTGCAGGATTGTCGGGGTGGCCAGCCTTTCAGGCTATGACCTCTAAGTGCCTTTGACGAAGGTCAGCTTCTCCTGATACTGGAGGTCCGCTACGGGTCGGGAGCGCGAGTTCGCCGCTCGAAGCTGAACTTCAGCAATGCGCCGAAAACGGCCCTGCCCGGCCTTCTGCGTTTGAACGCTCGGTATCAGCCGCGCGCCAGCACCGGCGCCAGCGCCTGCCCGGTATGCGAGCCGCTGGCCACCACCTGCTCCGGCGTGCCCTCGGCGACCACGCGGCCGCCGCCACTGCCGCCCTCGGGCCCGAGGTCGATGACCCAGTCGGCCTCGGCCACCAGGTCGAGGTCGTGCTCGATCACCACCACGCTGTGGCCGCCGTCAGCCAGGCGGTGCAGCACGCGGATCAGCTTCTCGACGTCGGCCATGTGCAGGCCGACGGTGGGCTCGTCGAGCACGTAGAGCGTGTGCGGGGCGCGGTTGCCGCGGCGCGTGACGTCGTCGCGCACCTTGCTCAGTTCGGTGACCAGCTTGATGCGCTGCGCCTCGCCGCCACTGAGCGTGGGACTGGGCTGACCGAGCGTGAGATAGCCCAGGCCCACGTCCTGCAGCAGCTTCAGCGGGTGCGCGATCGAAGGCATCGAGGCGAAGAACTCCACCGCCTCGTCGACCTCCATCTGCAGCACGTCGCCGATGCTCTTGCCGCGCCAGCTGACCTCCAGCGTCTGCGGGTTGAAACGCTGGCCGTGGCACTGGTCGCAATGCACCTTCACGTCGGGCAAGAAGCTCATCTCGATGGTGCGCAGGCCCTGCCCTTCGCAGGCCGGGCAGCGGCCCTCGCCGGTGTTGAAGCTGAAGCGCCCCGCCGCGTAGCCGCGCGCCTTGGCTTCGAGCGTCTCGGCAAAGAGCTTGCGGATCTGGTCCCAGAAGCCGATGTAGGTGGCCGGGCAGGAGCGCGGCGTCTTGCCGATCGGCGTCTGGTCGACCTCGAGCACGCGGTCGACCGGCTGCCAGCCGTCGACGCTGCCGAGGCCGTGCAAGGGCGGCAGCTTGCCGGCATCGAGCGCGTCGCGGCCGGCCTTGCTGGCCTTCTGCGCGACGATGCCCTGCACGTTGGCCAGCAGCACGTCGCGCGCCAGCGTGCTCTTGCCGGAGCCGGAGACGCCGGTGACCGCGACCATCCGGCCGAGCGGCACCGCCACGTCCACCGCCTGCAGGTTGTGCAGATTGGCGTGGCGCAGCTTGAGCCGCGGCGTCGACCCGTCGACCGTGCGCCGCGGCTGCAGCGGATGCAGCAAGGGCTTGTTGAGGAAACGCCCGGTGATCGAGTCGGCATTCAGACGCAACTGCGCGGCCGTGCCCTCGGCCATCACGCGGCCGCCGCGCTTGCCGGCGCCAGGACCGATATCGATGATGTGATCGGCGCGGCGGATCGTGTCCTCGTCGTGCTCCACCACCACCAGCGTGTTGCCGTTCTCGCGCAGCCGCGCCAGCGCATCGAGCAGCACCTGGTTGTCGCGCGGATGCAGGCCGATGGTCGGCTCGTCGAGTACGTAGCAGACGCCCTGCAGATTGCTGCCGAGCTGCGCCGCGAGCCGGATGCGCTGCGCCTCGCCGCCCGAGAGCGTGGGCGCGGCGCGGTCGAGCGTGAGGTAGCCCAGACCCACGTCTTCCAGAAAACTCAGGCGGCTCCTGATCTCGCTGACCACGTCGCGCGCGATCGCGGCCTCGCGGCCGTCGAGCTTCTGCTTCTCGATCCACTGACGTGACTCGGCCACGCTCTGCGCGGCCAGCGCCGCGATCGACTCGCCTCTGAAGCGCACCGCGCGCGCCACCGGGTTGAGTCGTGCACCGTGGCAGGCCTCGCAGGGTGCGTCGGCCACGTCCTCGACCTCGGGTTCCGCAAAGCTGCGTTCGCGGCCGCCGTTGTCCTCCTGCACCGAATCGTCGAGCGCCTTGCGCTGCTCGCGCGTCAGCGCCAGGCCGGTGCCGACGCAGTCGGGGCACCAGCCATGCTTGCTGTTGTAGGAGAACAGGCGCGGGTCGAGCTCGGGATAGCTGGTGCCGCAGGCCGGGCAGGCGCGCTTGGTCGAGAAGACCTTGACGCGGCCGATGCGCGCGGTCGGTGCGCCGGCCACCATCGCCGCCTTCAGGCCTTCTAGCGGCGCGAGCAGATGGGCCACGCCCTTGCCATGCTCGAGCGCGCTGGCCAGCAGCTTGCGCAGTTCGGCCTCGTGCTCGGCGCTGACGACCAGGTCGCCGACCGGCAGCTCGATCGTGTGCTCCTTGAAGCGATCGAGTCGCGGCCACTTGTCGGTCGGCAGGAACTCGCCGTCGACGCGCAGGTGCGAATGGCCGCGCTGCTTGGCCCACTTGGCGAGATCGGTGTAGAGGCCCTTGCGGTTCACCACCAGCGGCGCCAGCAGGCCGATGTGCTGGCCACGATGGTCGCGCAGCAGTTGTGACGCGATCGCTTCCGGCGTCTGCGGCAGCACCGCGACGCTGGCATCGGCGGTGCAGGCCGGGCAATGCTGCGTGCCGAGCTTGACGTAGAGCAGGCGCAGGAAATGCCAGACCTCGGTGGTGGTCGCGACCGTGCTCTTGCGACCGCCACGCGAGAGCCGCTGCTCGATCGCGACCGTCGGCGGGATGCCGTAGACCGCATCGACCTCGGGCCGCCCGGCTGGCTGCACGATGCTGCGCGCGTAGGCGTTCAGCGACTCCAGATAGCGCCGCTGTCCCTCGTTGAACAGAATGTCGAAGGCGAG
The DNA here is from genome assembly GCF_004217215.1 of Rivibacter subsaxonicus. Taxonomy (GTDB): domain Bacteria; phylum Pseudomonadota; class Gammaproteobacteria; order Burkholderiales; family Burkholderiaceae_C; genus Rivibacter; species Rivibacter subsaxonicus. The sequence continues at coordinate 164,514 of NZ_SHKP01000004.1, read as the reverse complement.
CGTGCTCTTGCCGGAACCGGACACGCCGGTCACCACGCTGAACTTGCCGCGCGGGATGTCGACCGACAGGCCCTTGAGGTTGTGCTCGCGCGCGTTGACGATGCGGATCGCCTCGTTCTGCGATTCGCGCTTTGCCTTGACGACGGCCTGCAGTGGCCGGCCTTCCTCGGCCAGCAGCACTGTCGCCGCGCCGCCGTCGCCCAGGCTTTTTGCGTAGTCGCGCAGCGCGGCACCGGTGTGCGATGACGGATGCGCCATCAGTTCGTCCGGCGTGCCGGCCGCGACCAACTCGCCGCCGGCCTCGCCGCCCTCGGGCCCGAGGTCGACGATCCAGTCGGAGGCGCGCACCACGTCGAGGTTGTGCTCGATGACGATCAGCGAATGCCCGGCATCGAGCAGCTTGCGAAAGGCCCGCATCAGCTTGGCGATGTCGTCGAAATGCAGGCCGGTGGTCGGCTCGTCGAAGAGGAACAGCGTGCCCTTCTTCGCCACGCGTTGCGAACTCGCCGGGCCGGCCTTGGCGGCCTCGGCCAGGTAGCCGGCCAGCTTGAGCCGCTGCGCCTCGCCGCCGCTGAGCGTGGGCACCGGCTGGCCGAGCTTGACGTAATCGAGCCCGACGTCGGCCAGCGGCTGCAGCGTGCGCACCACCTCGCGATCGGCGGCGAACAGGCGCACCGCGTCGGCCACCGTCAGTTCGAGCACCTCGCTGATGCTGAACTCGCGGCCCTGGCGCTGCAGCTTCACCTCGCGGATCTCGGCGCGGAAGCGGGTGCCGTCGCAGTCCGGGCAGCGCAGGTAGACATCGCTCAGGAACTGCATCTCCACATGCTCGAAACCCGAGCCGCCGCAGGTGGCGCAGCGGCCGTCGCCGGCGTTGAAGCTGAAGGTGCCGGGGCCGTAGCCGCGCTGGCGTGCCATCGGCGCGTCGGCAAACAGCACGCGGATCGCGTCGAAGGCGCCGACGTAGCTGGCCGGGTTGGAACGCGCGGTCTTGCCGATCGGCGACTGGTCGACGAACACCGCCTCGCTGAGCCAGTCGCTGCCATGCAGCGCGTCGAACGCGCCGGGTGTCTCGGTCGCTTTGCCAAAACGGCGTGCCAACGCTGGGGCCAGCACGTCCTGCACCAGCGTGCTCTTGCCGGAGCCCGAAACACCGGTCACGCAGACCAGCCGCTGCAACGGAAAGCTGACCGTGACGTTCTTCAGGTTGTGCTCGCGCACGCCTTCGAGGATGAGCTTCGGCGTCGCCTCGTTGACGATGCGGCGCAGCCCCATGCCGATGCTGCGCCGTGCGCCGAGGTAGGCGCCGGTCAGCGTGTCGGCGGCCTTGAGCTCGGCCGGCGTGCCGTCGAAGACGATGCGGCCGCCCTGGGTGCCGGGGCCTGGGCCGAGGTCGATCACGCGGTCGGCGGCCAGCATCACGGCCGGGTCGTGCTCCACCACGACCAGCGTGTTGCCGGCGTCGCGCAGCCGCAGCATGGCCTGGTTGATGCGACCCATGTCGCGCGGGTGCAGGCCGATCGAGGGCTCGTCGAGCACGAACAGCGTGTTGACGAGCGAGGTGCCGAGCGCGGTGGTCAGGTTGATGCGCTGCACTTCGCCGCCGCTGAGCGTGCGGCTCTGGCGGTCGAGGCTCAGGTAGCCGAGGCCGACATCGCACAGGTACTTCAGGCGCGTGCGTGTCTCGTCGAGCAGCAGCTCGAGCGCGTCGTCGAGCAACGCGTCGTCAAAGCTCAGCTTGTCGAAGAAGCGGCGCAGGCGGTCGATCGGCAGCTGCATCAGGTCGTGCAGGCTCAGGCCCGGCAGTGATTCGAGCTGCTCACGGCTCCAGTCGACGCCGACCGGCATGAAGCGCCTGGCCGCGGGCATCGCCGCGTCTGCATCGTCCCTGGAGCCGATGCGCCACAGCAGCGACTCCAGCTTGAGCCGCGCGCCGCCGCAGGCGCCGCAGGGCGTGTAGCTGCGGTACTTGGACAAGAGCACCCGGATGTGCATCTTGTAGGCCTTGCTCTCGAGGTACTCGAAGAAGCGCTTGATGCCGTACCACTGCTTGCTCCAGACACCCTTCCAGTTGGGCGTGCCGTCGAGCACCCAGGCACGCTGCTCCGGTGTCAGCAGGCTCCAGGCGGTGTCACGCGGAATGCCGGCCTCGCCGGCGTACTTGATGAGGTCGTCCTGGCATTCCTTCCAGGCGGGGGTCTGCAGCGGCTTGATCGCTCCGCTGCGCAGCGTCTTGCGCTCGTCCGGAATCACCAGGCCCCAATCGACCCCGATCACGCGGCCGAAGCCGCGGCAGGTCTCGCAGGCGCCGAAGGCCGAGTTGAACGAGAACATCGAGGGCTGCGGATGGGCGTAGCGGCGGTCGCTCTCCGGGCAGTGCAGGCCCTGGCTGTAGCGCCAGACCTCGGCCTCGGCGCCCTCCTCGCCCGTGCTCGCGTAGACGTTGCAGCGCCCGCCGCCGCGCTTGAAGGCAGTCTCGATGGCCTCGACCACGCGCGGCTTCTCGGCGCCGCTGAAGCGAAAGCGATCGGCCACCACGTCGAGCACCTTCCTTGGCCCCGACGGCGTCGCCACGCTGCGCTCGGCCTGGACCCGCGTGTAGCCGCTGGCCGCCAGCCATTGCTCGATCTGCTCGGCGCTGGTGTCGGCCGGCAACTCGACCGGGAAGGTCACGATCAGGCGCGGGTCGCCCGCCGCCGAGGCACGCGCCTGCAGGTCTCGATACACCGCGCCCGGCTCGTCTTCCTTCACCGGCCGTGCGGTCTGCTGGTCGAACAGATTCGTCGCCCGCGCGAACAGCAGCTTCAGGTGGTCGTTGAGCTCGGTCATCGTGCCGACCGTGCTGCGCGAGGTACGGACCGGGTTGGTCTGGTCGATCGCGATCGCCGGCGGCACACCCTCGACCGAGTCGACCGCCGGCCGGTCCATCCGGTCCAGGAACTGGCGCGCGTAGGCCGAGAAGGTCTCGACATAGCGGCGCTGGCCCTCGGCATACAAGGTGTCGAACACCAGGCTCGACTTGCCCGATCCCGAGGGCCCGGTGACCACCGTCAGCTCGCCGGTACGGATGTCGAGGTCGATGTTCTTGAGGTTGTGCTGGCGCGCACCGCGGATGCGGATCAGACCGTGGGTCATGAAGGGGACTCGCTACTGCTCGGAAGGCCGGCCCGGGACGGGGCCCAACATTCTGCGCGGAAGGCGCGCCGGCGGCAGCGGCTTGGCGATTGCCCTCACTGCGATTTGCCCAAAGTGCAAGACCATCGGTACTGGCGGCCGCAGCTTCGCGCCCGCCCGTTCCCAGGGAGAACCCATGGCCGCCATCCGAGAAGGCCGGAGCGACGACCACCAGCCACGCGTGACCGTGCTCGGCGCCGGCCTGTCCGGCGCCAGCGTCGCGCTGGAGCTGGCCACGCAGGGCGTGCCGGTCAGGCTTGTCGAGCGCGACACGCGGCCCTTCTCGCGTGCCAGCCTGCGCAACGAGGGCAAGATCCACCTCGGCCTGATCTACGCCAACGACCCCTCGCTCGCCACCGCCCGCCTGCAGCTCGACGGGGCGCTGCAGTTCGGCGCCCTGCTGCGACGCTGGCTCGGCCCGGTCGCCGACACGCTGCGCCTCTCGACGCCCTTTCACTATCTGGTTGCCCACGACTCGCTGCTCGATGCCGATCGGCTCGAGGACCACTACGCGGCCGTGCAAGCGCTCTACGACGAGCGGCGCAAACGCGATCCGGCGCTCGACTACCTCGGCACCCGGCCCGATCGCCTGGCCCGCCGCATCGACCCGGCGCGGCTGGCACCCCACCTGCGCACCGCGCATTTCGCGGCGGCCTTCGAGACGGCCGAGCTCGCGGTCGACACCGCCCAGCTCGCCGAGCTGGTGCGCGCGGCGATCGCGGCCCACCCGCTGATCGAGCTGCGCAGCGGCCACCGCGTCGACTCGGTGAGCGCACACGGCGCAGGCTTCGTCGTCGCCGGGGGCGGCAGCGCCGGTCCCTGGTCGATCGAGGCGGAGCAGGTCGTCAACTGCCTGTGGGAGGAACGCCTGCGCATCGATCGCGGCCTCGGGCTCGAGCCGCCGCCGGGCTGGGTGCATCGCCTCAAGTACCGCGTCATCGCGCGCCTGCCGCAGCGCCTGCGCCAGGGACCCTCGGTGACGATGGTGCTCGGCCCCTACGGCGACGTGGTGGTGCGCGACGACGGCAGCGCCTACTTCTCCTGGTATCCGCTCGGCTGCAAGGGCTGGACCCACGAGATCGCGCCTCCCGCGGACTGGGACACCGCCTGCCGCGCGGCGCTGGCGCCCGAGGCGGCGCGGGCCATTGCCGCCGAGCTGCTCGGTGCCATCGACGCCTGGTACCCCGGCGCGGCCGAGAGCGAGCCGCTGCTGGTCGACGCCGGCGTCATCGTCGGCTACGGCAAGACCGACGTGAACGACCCGGCCAGCGGCCTGCACGACCGCACCCGCATCGGCGTCAACTCGCATGGTCGTTACCACTCGCTCGACCCGGGCAAGCTCACGACCGCGCCGATGTTCGGCCGCCAGGCGGCCGAGCGGGTGATCCGCGCGCTGTGATGGACGACGGGCAACGCCTGCCGCGCGTGGTTGCCTGCCTGCCGGCCTGGAAGGCCGAGACCTTCATCGAGCCCACGCTGGCCTCGCTGGCCGCGCAGAGCTACCCGAACCTGCAGATCCTGATCGCCGACGACGCCTCGCCCGACGGCACCTGGGCGCTGTGCCAGCGCTTCGCGCAGGGCCGCGCCAACGTCGAGCTGCACCGGCAGCCGCGCAACCTGGGCTGGATCGGCAACGTCAACTGGCTGCTGCGCCATGCCGACGGCGACTACCTCTTCTTCGCCTTCCACGACGACCCGTTGGAGCCGGGCTACGTCACGGCGCTGGTCGAGGCGCTGGAGCGCAACCCGCAGGCGGTGCTCGCCTTCAGCGACGCGGTGGTCGACTTGCGCGGCGAGGGCGAGGCCTGGGTACGGACCATGAGCTTCAGCGCGCTCGACGGCCTGGCCAGCGCGCGCGCGCGCCTGGCGGTGATGACCCTGCGACCGAGCCAGTGGTGGCTGCCCAACCGCGGCCTGCTGCGCAGCTCGGCGGTGCGGCGCGTGGGCGGCATGCGCCGCCACCTGGCCGGCGAGTTCTGCGCCGACTGGCCCTGGCTGCTGCACCTGAGCCTGCTCGGCGAGTTCGTGCGCGTGCCCCAGCCGCTGGTGCACAAGGTCTGGCGCCGCGAGGGGCTGTCCAAGTCATGGCGCTGGACCACGCACAAGCGCGCCGCGGTCACGCTGGCCTGCCTCACCGAGATCCTGCGCGCCGACCTGCCGCTGCGCCAGCGGCTGCGCCTGGCGGCCGACTTCGGCGGCTACTGGGGCCGGCGCGCGCTGCAGGGGATCGGGCGCCGACTGGGCCGGACCTGAGCGCCCGGAGCTACGCCGCGCGGTGCGCGCCGTGAAAGCCGCGCCAGGTGGCCGCCAGCGGTGCCGCGAACAGCAGCGCGAAGCCCAGGTTCAACACCGCGTTCTGCCAGAAGCCCGACCACAGCGAGAACGTCGTGTCCGGCACGAACCAGGCCGCGACCGACACCGCCAGCATCTGCCAACCATCCTTCTCACCGCGACCGAAGGGCCCGCGGACCACCAGCAGCATCAGCGCGCCCCAGCCGAACATCACGGCACCGAGAACCGCGTGGACTAGGGCGATGTAGGCGGCGGCCTCGGCACCGAAGCCGGCGATGCGGCCGCTCGATCCGTAGATCAGCAGACTGAAGCCCTGCTGCGTCAGCAGCGGCGCCAGCACCATCGCCAGGCCGAAGAGCATGACGCCGATGCTGGCGAGCTGAAGCCAGCGGATCCAGAACAGTGAGGGTGTCGACAGCATGTTCAACGCGTGATCGCAACGCAGATCAGGCTAAGCCGATCTTCTTCGCCGCCGTACGCATCTTCGCATCCGCATCCGGCGCGAAGCGGAAAGACGACAGCAGGTCTTCGCTGCAATAGACCGGAGGCCTGGAAGTCCCGGCCCGGTGTTGACGATGGTCTGCCTTCGCGCGGATCTTCGATCGCCTGACGAATCACACGCCTACTTCGGCGGAAGCAGGCCGGGCAGGATGGAGTGCAAAGCAAGCCTCAGCTCTGCGTCAGGCTGTTGATTGAACTCGTCGACGTAGCCCCAGTAGCGCAGCTCTTGGTTCTCAACCGCAATCAGATAGATGTCCGTCGGGGCGCCTTGCTTCACTCTGTAAAAGACAAAGCTCCGGCCGCCTGCTGATGCCTGGTGTACCGAAAGGGCGGTTATCCGCTGGACGGCAATGCCTTGGTCAAGTGACAGGTGAACTTGTGCCTTGGAACTGCTTCCTGAGACGACCGCAGTTTGCGGAGGCTCCGGGGAGACGCGAGTGGCGCATCCGGACATGAAGACAGCGCATAGCGACAACAGAATGTTTGCTCTGTTCACAGCGCTTTTCGCCACGGACCGGTCCAAAGTCAATTGATGAAGCCCGCCAGGGTAGCGCGCCCTTTCCTCGACATTTCCTTGCGCGTCAGTACTGACGTGCTGAACGTCACGCAACACTTGCTTCTCTCGCGCATCGCGCACTGCCTCAATATCCCGCCAGAAATCTCTCCACCAGCCCGATCTGCGCCACCGTGTTCAGCGCCGGCGCGTGGCCGCAGTCGGCGATCTCGACCACCGCCGCGCGCGGGCCGCGCAGGCGCATCTGCTCGGTGGTCTCACGCAGCAGCAGGTCGCTGTGCTCGCCGCGCAGGCACAGCACCGGCAGCTCGAGGCTGTCCCACTCGGCCCAGCGCTCGTAGTCGTCGGGACGATGGATGAACTGCTGCGCCATCGCCGGGTCGTAGTGCGGCGTCACGCGGCCGTCGGGCAGACGCCGCACCGAGGTCTCGGTGAGCCGGCGCCATTGCTCGTCGCTGAGCCAGCCGTAGGGTGCGTAGACGCTACGGAAGTAGGCCTCGAGCTCGGTCACCGTGTCGAAGGCCGCCGGCGCGCCGGCATAGCTGCGGATGCGCTCGATGGCCTTGGGCGCCAGGCTCGGCCCGTTGTCGTTGAGCACCAGGCGCTCGATGCAGCCGCGCAGCGGCCCGGCCGCCGCCACGGTGCCGATCGCGCCGCCCATCGAGGTGCCGAGCCAGTGGCAGCGCTCGATGCCCAGTTGCTGCAGCAGGTCGACCGCCTGCCGAACGTAGAAGTCGAGGCAGTACTCCTGCGCCGGCAGCGGGCTCCACTGGCTCAGGCCGCGGCCGACGGTGTCGGGGCAGATGACTCGCCACCGCTTGTCGGGTGCCCCCAAGGCCTCCGCTTCGCGGCGTCCGCCCCCCCGAGGGGGAGCAGTCGAACTTGGGGCGGCCCGGCGTTCGCCTGACAGGTGGCGCGCGATCTCGTCCATGTCGCGCCCGGTGCGCGCCAGGCCGTGCCAGGCGATCACGACCTCGGCCTGCGGCGCGCCCCACTCCACGTAGTGCAACTCGCGACCCGCGCAGCGCAGGTAGTTCGACTTCATCCCCGCTCCCCGATCATCCTCACCCCGCTCAACGGCGGAGCTTGCCGCCGCTGCCGATCACGGTGACCTCGACAAAGCGCGAACCGACCCGCTGCTTCGGCCCGAAGCCGACCGTCATGCCGCCCAGGTCGTAGGACTCCATCGACTCGAGCGCGCGGATCAGCCCGGCGCGCGTGGGCTTGGGGCCGGCGCGGCGCAGCGCCTCGACCAGCACCTTGGCGCCGAGGTACTCCTCGAAGTTCGTGTAGTTGACCTGCTCGCCCGGCGCGAACTTCTGCAGCCGCTCCTGGAACTCGCGCACCACCGGCAGCATCGGTACGTAGGGATAGGGCACGACCTGGCTGATCGCGAGGCCGCGCGCCGCACCTTCACCGGCCAGCTTGACCAGCTCGGCCGGATCGACCACCGAGATGTTGAACAGCTGGCCGCCACCGCCGGCCGCGCGGTACTGCTTGACGAAGGCCGCGGCCGGCTTGTTGACCGCGATCATGATCACCGCCTGCGCCTCGGCGGCGCGCACGCTCCTGACCGCCTCTTCGACGTCGGTCGTGTTGCGCTCGTAGCCGGCGGCGACCGCCGGCACCCGCTGGCGCCTGGCCAGCGCGGCCTCGACGCCGGCCAGGCCGGCCTTGCCGAAGGCGTCGTTCTGGTACAGCACCGCGACGCGCTCGATGCCCTGCGTCGTGAGCTGCTTGACCATGTGCTCGGCCTCGTCGGCATAGCCGGCGCGCAGGTGGAAGATCCACGGGTTGTAGGGCGAGCGCAGCGGCTCGCCGCCGGTGTAGGGCGCGACCAGCGCGATGCCGGCCTGCTCGAGCGTCTTCTCGGCCAGCAGCTTGCCGATGTTGGCGGTGCCGGCAAAGCCGAACAGCGCGACCACCTCGGGCCTGGCGGTCAGCTCCTGGGTCAGGCGCAGCGTCTCGTCGACCTTGTAGCCATCGTCGACGACGATGGTGCGGATCTTCGCGCCGTGCACCCCGCCCTGGGCGTTGATCCAGTCGAAGTAGACCTGGCCGCCGACCACCATCTGCTTGCCGGTGGTCGCCAGCACGCCGGTCAGCGGCGCGACCTGGCCGATCACGATCTCGGATCCGGCCGCGCCGGCACTGCTGCCGGCCGCGGCCAGCAGCAGCGCGGCCAGCTGCGTGCGAAGAATTCCCCAACGACCTGTCTTTTTCATTTGTCTCTCTCTCTCTACGGAAATCGGCGGGCGGCGCCCGCTCAGTTCGGCACGTTCAGCGCATTGCCGGCAAAGCTGATCTGGTCACCCACGACCGGCGCGGCCGCGATCGCCGGCACGTTGGCGGCGGTGATCGCCGGCGCCGCACCCGGCGCGCCGCCGCGCGGCACGGTGCGCACCACCTGGCTCGGCGGCAGCGCAGTCCCGCTCTTCAGGTGCGCGTGCATCGCGTCCATCGCGCGCACGAAGTAGACGTGAAGCGGCACGAAGCGGGAGTCGAAGCCGCCGAAGGACAGGAAGCTGTCGAAGTGCTGGGCGTTGGTGACCTCGATGTAGCTCAGCCGGCTGGCCGCGCCCTCGATCGTGCGGTTGTAGGCCGTGTAGGCGCGCGCGTTGTGGTTGACCGGCACCAGCGCGTCGCTGCGGCCGGCGACGACGATCGTCGGCTTGCCGCGCAGGTTGCCGTTGACCAGAACCTCGGCGATGCCGGCACGCACCGCCGCGCTCTGGGCCGCGGTGGGAACGCTGCTCGCCGTCAGCGCGGCACCGCTGACCGGATCGGTGCCGGTCACCAGCGCGCGCTGGCACAGCGCGTTGTCGAGGCCGAAGTCGGCCACGCCGGTCGAGGGCGAGACCGCGAACTGCCACGCCCTGGCGCCACCGACCGAGTCGTTGTAGACCACGCCGGCCGGAGCGCCGTTGGCGGTGCCGTTGGCGCTCGCGAAGCTGCCGGCCAGCACCACGGCGCTGACCGGTGCGACGGCACCGGTGGCGGCATTGGTCGCCGCGAAACTGGTGTTGCACAGGTTGGCCTCGAGGCCGAAGCGGCCATAGGCCATCGGGTACATCGCCGACAGGATCGGGCCGTTGCCCAGCGCGTAGTGGGCGTTGTGCATGCGGTCGTGGTCGACGGTCCAGCCGAAGGCGCGCAGCTTGTTGAGCGCGTCGAGCGACTGCTCGGCGGTCGTGACACCGGTGACCAGGCCCTTGGCCGCGAGACCGGTGCAACGCGCGGTGGCGCGTGCGGTCATGCCGACCAGCGGGATGTAGTTGAAGATCGAAGCCTCGGCCATCGTGGCGTCCGCGGCCAGCGCGGCGCAGGGCTGGTAGAGGTTGCCGAAGGTCACGTAATCGGCCAGCGGACGGCCGTAGGCCCCGGCCACGGGCGTGCCGCCCTGCTGGATGGCGTAGCCGCTACTGGTCGGCATCTCGGTCACCGGTTCGCCGGCGACCACGCCGTCGATCAGGCCCTCGGTGTCGAGCTCGGCCGCGCGCAGCACCGCGGCGCCGCCGTTCGAGACCGAGCCGGCGATGACCAGCGTGTTGGCCGCGGTGAAGGGCACCGGCGTGATCGTCGTGCCGTGGATGCCGTTGAGCACGTACATCGCGTAGCGCGCCGCCGCCAGCGTGTCCGAGCCCCAGTCCTTCTCGGGGTTCTGCTGCGAATGGGCCTGCTTGATCGCGATGCGGTCCGGGAACAGCGCGTTGAAGGCGGTGCGCGCCGCGTCGCTGAGGTTGGCGGCAAAGAAGCTCAGGCTGCCGGCGGCGGCGCGCGTGGCGCGCGTGCCGTCGATGCGGTTGACCGTGTCGTCCATCGGGTTGTAGAGACCGACACCCTTGCCGGCGTCGGTCAGCGCGACCGCGCAGCCATGCTTGAGGCCCCATTCGCCGGCGCTGCCGATCGCGCCGTAGACGCCGCGCGAGCCGGAAGACGGCCCGAGCACGACGCAGGGGTTGTGCGGATCGAAGCTGTCGGGCACCTGCACCGCGATCACGACCTGCTTGCGGCCGCTGCCGTCGTCGAGCGTGGCGACGTATTCGCGGCCGGGGATCATGCCCTCGCTCGCGGTCAGGCTGCCGCCGGTCGTGATGTTCGGACCGTAGAGGCTGCCGTAGCCGCCGTTGGCCGTGATGTCGACGATGCCTCGGTAGTTGCCATGCAGCGCATTGCGGCGCAGCTCGATCGCGCTCGGGTTGGCGGGATCGGCGTAGGCCGGCGCGGCCAGTGCGAGGCCGCCCTTGCCGAGGCCGCCGGTCAGCAGGTCCTGTGTGGCCGCCGTGGTGCCGAAGGGCGAGCCGGTCGGCGCGTTGGCCGGGTAGGCGGTCACGCCGAGCTGCGTGATGCCGGCCGGCAGCGTGTTGACGGGCGTCGGCTCGTCGTCGTCGCCGCAACCGGCCAGCAGGGCCGCAAGCGCGGCCAGGGCCAGCGCGCTGGCAGCGCTCGGGATGCGTTTGGCGTGGATCGTCTTCATGGGTCTTCTCCGTTTGTTTCTGGCGAGGGACTTCAGGAGTGCGACCCGCGAGCCGCCCGAAGACGTCCGACGATGCCGCTGGGAAAGTGATAGACGCAGAGCACGAAACCGAGCCCGAGCCAGAGCAGCCAGCGATCGGGCGAGACCAGCTCGCCGACGATGGCCGGCAGTTGCGGCAGGCTCGTCAGAGCGTCGTGCGCGAGCTTGAGCAGCGCCTGCAGGTAGCCCTGCGCGAGCAGGAAGAGCGCGCTGCCGACCACCGCGCCGTAGAGCGTGCCCATGCCGCCGATGACGACGATCAGCAGCACGTCGAGCATGATCTCGAAGGAGAGCGTGGTCTCGGGCCCGGTGTAGCGCAGCCACAGCGCGAGCAGCACGCCGGCCAGCGTGGCGAAGCCCGCCGCGAGCATGTTCGACAGCGTGCGGTAGGCGACGACGCGAAAGCCGATGGCCTCGGCGCGAAAGTCGTTGTCGCGGATCGCCTGCAGCACGCGGCCGAAGGGCGAGTTGACGATGCGCAGCAGCGCCAGGAACAGCCCGGTGCTGGCGAGGAACAGCAGGTAGTAGCTGAGGATCCGGCCGTCGATCATGACGCCGAGGAAGGGTTCCTCGAAGGGCTCGAAGCTCGGCGAGAGCCAGGCCGGGTTGCGGAACGAGAGCCCGTCCTCGCCGCCGGTGAAGTCGCTCAGTTGCGAGGCCAGCGTCAGGAAGGCCGAGGCCACCGCGAGCGTGATCATCGCGTAGAAGATCGCCTTGACGCGCAGCGAGAACAGGCCGATCACCAGCGCCAGCAGCAGGCTCACGACCAGCGCCAGCAGCGTGCCGATCGCAACCGCGCCGAAGCCCTCGCCGAGCCGCGTGCTGGCGATCGCCACGCCGTAGGCGCCGATGCCGAAGAACATCGTGTGGGCGAAGCTGACGATGCCGGTGTAGCCCAGCAGCAGGTCGTAGCTCGCGACCAGCACGACGAAGATGCAGATCTTGGCGGCGACGCTCAGCGCACGGCTGCCCTCGAAGACGAAGGGCGCGAGCGCGAGGCCGACGAAGACGACGAGCAGCGCGGCGGCGAGCCAGCGGCTGCGCGGCAGGTCGTGGGAGAGAAGACGGTTCAGCATGGCGGTCTTCTCTTCATCAACGGTTCGTCACCGGGTACAGCCCTTGCGGCCGCCACAGCAGCACCGCGACCATCAGCCCGATGTTGGAGAACAGCGCGACCTTGGGCGCGAGGAAGCCGGTGTAGTTGGCGACCAGGCCCACCAGCAGCGCGCCGACGAAGGCGCCGAAGGTCGAGCCGAGCCCGCCGATGATGATCACGATGAAGATCAGCACGTTGACCTGGGCGCCGATCTGCGGCGTCACGCTCTGCTGGTAGAGCCCCCACATCACACCGCCGAGGCCGGCCAGCGCCGAGCCGGCGACGAAGACGCCGACGAAGAGCGTGCGAATGCGGTAGCCGAGCGACTCGACCATCTCGCGGTCCTGCACGCCGGCGCGCACCAGCAGGCCGATCTTGGTGCGGTTCAGCGTCCACAGCAGCGCGGTCAGGACCAGCAGGCCGACCAGCACCGCCAGCACGCGGTACTTCTCGATCGCCGCGGCGTCGCCGAACACCGGCACCAGGATCGCGCCGCGCAGCGCCTCGGGCAGTGGCAGCGGCAGCTGGGCCGGGCCCCAGACCACCTTGATCAGCTCCTCGCCGACGATCATGCCGCCCATCGTGATGAGGATCTGCTTCAGGTGCTGGCCGTAGACCGGGCGCACGATCAGGCGCTCGAAGACCAGGCCGGCAACGCCGGCGATCAGCACCGCGGCGAGCATCGCGGCGCCTATCGCGAGCAGGTTCGAGCCCAGCGAGGCGCTGCCGGCAAGAGCACCCATGCCGCCCATCACGCTCACCGCCACGTAGGCGCCGAGCGCGATGAACACGCCGTGGCCGAAGTTCAGCACGTCCATCAGGCCGAAGACCAGCGTCAGGCCGGAGGCGATGACGAACAACATCATCCCCATCGCCAGCCCGGCAACGGTCAGCGTGACCCAGGTCGAACCGCTGCCGATCGCGGGCAGCGCAGCGAGCATCACGCCGGCCAGCAGCAGCAGCGGCTGCCAGTCGATCGGGGTCTTCGGAATGGCGGATGCAGCGGTGCCGGTGACCGTGGCGGCGTTCATTGGTGGGCTCCCAGTGCCAGCCCGAGCAGGCGCTGTTGCAGCGTCTCGTCGGCGGCCAGTTCGGCCATCGCGCCGGCGTGGACGACGCGGCCGTCGTCCATCACCGCGACGCTGTCGCCGACCGCCTTGGCCAGCATGAAGTTCTGCTCGACCAGCAGGATCGTCACCTGCTGCCGCTTGAGCTCGTTGAAGGCCTCGACCAGGTTGCGGATGATCGATGGCGCCAGGCCCTTGCTCGGCTCGTCGATCAGCAGCAGCTTGCGCGGCTCGACGATCGCGCGCGCGATCGCCAGCATCTGCTTCTGGCCGCCGCTGAGCTTGCCGGCCGGGTAGAGCCAGAACTTCTTCAGCGCCGGGAACAGGCCGAAGACCCAGTCGAGCCGGGCCTTGTCGAGCGCATCGACGCGGGCCGCGGAACGCGCGGCGAGCACCAGGTTCTCGGCCACCGTCAGGTCGCCGAAGATGCCCATGCTCTCGGGCACGTAGGCGATGCCGCGCTGCGCGATCGCCGGCGTCGGCAGTTGCGCATTGCCGGGGCCGCCGATCGCGGCGCCGTCGAAGCGGACACTGCCGCTCGATGCCTGCCACAGGCCCATGATCGTGCGCAGCGTTGTGCTCTTGCCGGCGCCATTGCGGCCCAGCAGCATCGTCACCTCGCCCTCGGGCACGACGAGGTCGACGCCATGGAGGATGTGATACGCGCCGATGTGGGTGTGGACACCGGCCAGTTCGAGCAGAGGCTTCACGCGGCCTCCTCCTCTGCCACGACGCCGAGGTAGGCCTGCTGCACCACCGGCGAGGCAATCACCGCCGCCGGTTCGCCATCGGCCACCAGCTGCCCCTGGTGCAGCACGACGATGCGGTCGGCCAGCTCGCGCACCACGTCCATCTTGTGCTCGACCAGCAGGATCGCGCGGTCGCGCCGGCTCTTGAGCGAGCGGATCAGGTCGAGCACGACCGGCACCTCGTCCACGCTCATGCCGGCGGTCGGTTCGTCGAAGAGATAGACCTTGGGATCGAGCGCGATCAGCAGCGCCACCTCCAGCTTGCGCTGGTCGCCATGCGGCAGGCTGGCGGCGGGTGCGTCGGCGCGGTCGGCCAGGCGCACTTGCTCGAGCAGGCCCATCGCCTCGTCGATCCAGGTGCGGCGGTCGAGCCAGACGCGGGCCAGGTCGAAGACGCCGCTGACGCGTCCGGCGCTGGCCTCGTGGCGGCCCTGCGCGCGCGCCTGCACCGCCAGCCGCACGTTCTCGAGCACCGACAGCGTCGGGAACAGCTGCGTCAGCTGGAAGGCACGGCCGAGCCCCTTGCGCGTGCGCAGCGGGGCCGGCAGCGTGCCGATGTCCTCGCCGTCGAGCCAGACCGAGCCGCTCGAGGCACGCAGTTGCCCGGACACGAGGTTGAAGTAGGTCGTCTTGCCGGCGCCGTTGGGCCCGACGATCGCGGTCAGCGTGCCGGCGGCGAAGGCGCAGGACACGCTGTCGACCGCCACGTGGCCGCCGAAGCGGATCGTCAGGTCCCTGGTTTCGAGGAGAGCGGCCATTGCTTCAACTTCTGGTGGGGCGTGCGGCTCAGGGGCAGGTGCCGATGACGTAGTAGCCGGGCGAGGTCTGCTTCAGCGTCGTCGTGACGAAGGTGTTCCACAGCCCCATGTTCTGGTTCGAGCCGTTCGCCAGCGCGTATCCGCCGCTCTGGTGTGCACGGCCGGCGGTGGTGTGGGCGTAGTTGCTGCTCGTGAAGCAGGTCGCAGGCGGCGGCGCGGTGCCGGTGGTGGCGCCGGTCGCGGCGCTCGACTGCGCGCCGACGACGCCGCTTGCATCGACCGCGGCCACGGTCCAGCTGTAGGTGGTCGCCGCGGCCAGGCCGGTGTCGGTGTAGCTGGTGCCGGCTACCAGCGCGCTGTTGACTTGCGTGCCGCCGCGGTAGACGTTGTAGCCGCTGGCGCCGCTGACGCTGCCCCAGGCGATCACCATGCTCGACGCGGTCGCGCCCGAGGTGCCGACGCCGGTCGGTGCCGGCAGCGCGGTACCGCCGCCACCGCCACCGCCGCCGCCGCTGCCGGTGCCCGAGGCGAGGCGGTCGACCATCGCCTTGATCGCCGCCATCTGGGTGCCGGCCTTCTGCGCGAAGTTGCTGCCGTACCAGCCGACCCAGTCCCAGCAACCGTTGGGATTGGCCAGCGAACCGCTGGCGGCGGTGCCGCGGCTGGTGCTGTCGACCTTGGCCTGCGGGAACAGCACGATGATGTTGTTGGTGTCGGCCCAGCGCGAGTAGCCGGTGTTCTTGACGAACTTGTCACTGATCGCCACGGTGTGCTGTTGGCAGCCGTGCAGCGCCACGTGCAGCTTGCACTGCGTGCCCGCGGCGCAGCTCGCCGGCACGTAGAGCCAGCCGGTGGCCGCCATGCCGGGGTTGCCGTTGCTGTAGGCGCTCTGGTCGAACTCGATGTAGTTGGCGGCCGCCGGCGCGTTGTTGCGTGCGTTGAGCGTGCCGTAGAACTTGCTCAGCGCGGCCTTGGCGCCGTCATAGCCGCAGTTGCTGATGTAGGGCGAGGCGCTGCTGCTGCAGGCGTTGTTGCCGGTGGCGTCGAAGTCGGTCGGGAACACGTGCGCGGTGCTGGCGCGCCTGACGTACTCCAGGTTCGCCGCAGGCACGCCGTTGTTGGTGTACTGCGTCTGCACCGCGTTCATCGGATTCGGTCCGACGGTGTAGTCGCTGTTGCCGACGAACATATAGATCTTCTGGTTCGCCACGTTCGACTTGCTGTCGATCGCCGTGCCGCTCCAGTTGTTGATGTCGGCCTGCATCGTGCTCAGCATGCTGGCCGAGACGGTGGCGTTGTACATGCAGGCGGTGTAGTTGCTGTGGCCCGCGCACATGTAGGGGCCGGCGGCAAAGACGCCGACGCCCATGAAGGTCGACGAGTAGGCGTAGCCGAGCTGGTTGGCCATGAAGCCGCCGGCCGACAGGCCCGACACGCTGATCTTGCTGGTGTCGACGTTGTACTGCGGCAGGGCGACCGCGCCGAAGGCGCTGCCGCTGCACAGCGCGGCCACCAGGGCCAGCGCGCGCAGGAAGTTGCTGCTGTTCATGTGCCTTGTCTCCTCGTTGTTGGTGTGAAGGAAAAGCTCTCCCCTCGCCTCCGTGTTTGCGGAGGTCGCACTGCAACTGCAAGAAGTGATGCGGCCGGGGCGTTTTGCCCGGCCGCGTGCGCGTCAGCGCTTGTTGCGGATCGGCACCGCCATCTCTTCGGGCTTGATCTCGCGCACCAGCTCGGGCACGCCCCAGGCGAAGGCCGGGTCGGCCTTGATCTTGAAGTGGTACATCGACTGCATCGCCTGGTGATCTTCCTTGCGGAAGGTCATCTTGCCCTTGGGCGTCTCGAAGCTCATGCCCTCCATCGCGGTGATGAGCTTGTTGGTGTCGGTCACGCCACCGGTCTTCTTGAGCGCCTCGACCAGCGCGATGCCCGCGCTCATGCCACCGGCAGTGAAGAAGTCGGGCGGGGTCTTGTATTCCTTGTAGTGGTTGGCGACCAGCCACTCGTTGACCGGGTTCTTCGGGATGCCGAAGTAGTAGTAGGTGGCGCCTTCCATGCCGGGGAACTGCTTGTAGTTCGCCATCGCCGGCAGGATGTTGCCGCCGGTGGCGATCTCGATGCCGTGGCGCTTGAGGTCGAGGTCGGCGATCTTGAACGGATTGCCCGCACCGGCCCAGATGATGAAGATCACCTTGCGACCCGGCTTGTCCTTGAGCGCATCGATCAGGCGCTGGGCACCGGCGGTGAAGTCGGTGGTGGTGGTCGGCAGGTATTCCTCGTGGACGATCTTGGCCTTCTTGATCGCGTCCTTGAAGGCCTTCACGCCGTCACGGCCGAAGGCGTAGTCCTGCGCCAGCATCGCGATCGTGGTGCCTTCCTTGTCGAGCGCCACCGCGTTGCTGATCGCGTCCTGGCTGCTGTTGCGGCCGGTTCGGAAGATGTACTTGTTCCACTTGTCGCCGGTGATCGAGTCGGCCACCGCGGGCTCGACCAGCAGGATCTTCTTGGCTTCCTCGGCCACCGGCAGCAGCGCCAGCGCCACGCCGGAGCTGCTCGGGCCGACCGCGATGTCGGCCTTGTCGTCGGCGTAGGCGGCGGCGAGCTGGGCCTTGCCCACGTCGGGCTTGCCCTGGTCGTCCTTCTCGATCAGCACCAGCTTCCTGCCGTTCACCATCATCGTGCCGCCGGTGGCGTACTGCAGGCCGAGCATCAGCCCGGTCTGGGTCTGCTTGCCATAGGCCTCGAGCGGCCCGGTCTTGCTGTAGACATGGGCGATGCGGATTTCCTTGGCAGCATCGGCCGCCAGCGCGGCACCCGGCAGGGCGAAGGTGGTGGCAGCCAGCGCGGCGGCGGCGATCAGCGCGCGGCGGGCGCGGGTCGGGTGGCGATTCATCGTTTCGTCTCCTCAGGTCGGCCTGTGTTCGGCCGTGGTGAGCCTGCTATCCGCAAGCCATGTGCCATTGGGGGAGAACCCTTGAATCGAGGTCGACAGAGCCGGCTGGCGCGGCCAAACGTGCCATAGGACCGCAGCACCGGACAGCGCCGCTGTCCGCCGATCGGACAGTGTCCGAGGGTTCGGACAGCGGCCGTGCGACCGCAAAGCGGCGCCGGCGGGCAGTGATTGATGCAGCCGGTGTCGACCCGTTGAAGGCATTCGCAGCCACCTTTAGCTGACATTGACGGCTGGCTGCTCGGCCCCGACCTCCGCCGGGTCCGAGGTTCGATGCCTATGCGCATTGGGTGTTGGGTTCCGGTGGTATCGAAGTCGGGTGCCGCCCGACCACTCGGAGTTTCCTAGCGCTTGGGCACGGGATTGGCTGCCCGCCAGGCTTGCGCGCGCTCGTGGGCCTCAGTCAGTTTGTGCCTGGCCAGCCAGGCCTCGAAGGAGGGCCGCCTGCGCACCGGGTCGTACTCCGCGTCGAACAGCACCCGGGCGCGGCCCTGGATGTCGCCGGAGTGGTCCACCTCCAGATGCTCGACAACCGCATCCGGTCGTCCTAGCAGGAACTCCTGCCAGGCGGTGGCGTGCGCGTCCAGATTCTTGCGTTGGCGCATGGCGGCCTGGTCCTCTGGCGCTCCGTAGCGGATCAAGAAGGTCGTGAAGTCCCGCTCACGAGCAAGCCGCAACGCTTCGTCGCGGCGTCCGAGCATCAGCAGGCAGTGAGCCTTCTCCGCCAGTGCGCGCACGGAATTCGGGTCGAGCGCCAGGGCCAGCTCGGCCTCCTGCAGTGCCTGGGCCGGCTGGTTCGCGTGGCGAAGTGCCATCGCATAGTTGAGGCGTGCCCAACCGACCAGCGGTACAGGCTCGGCAGCCCGCCTGAATGCCGGGAGTGCCCCGCCCATGTCGCCCGCGTGCAGTTTCAGCTCGGCCGTCCACCCGTGGCCCGCCGATGAGTCGGGGTCGATGTCGAGCGCACGCTGTGCGTGGCGCCGTAGCGCTTGCATGTCGTCGGCGATCTTGGCCGCCGCGCCCAGCAGGCCATAGGCATGATCGTAGCGAGGATCGATCCGCAAGGCTTCCTGCAGATAGTTGGTCATCCGCTCGCTCGCGACCTGCTTGGACAGCTTGCCGATGAGTGCCAGCCCGAGCACCTGATCCGCCAGGGCCACATGGGCGCGAGCGAAGTTCGGGTCGAGCGCCAGCACGCGCTCATAGGCCGCGACGCGTTGGCCCGCCGGCAGGCCCTTGGCCTCCAGGAAGGCCTGCCAGGCCTCGGGACTCGTCGTGCCCCGACCGCCAAAGCTCGCCGAGTCGTCGATCGACTGTGTCAGGCTGCCTGCAATGCCCAACGCGATCTCGCCCTGGGCAACCAGCACGTCCTTGAATTCGCGGTCGAAGGACCGCGACCAGAGCACCGCGCCGTCGGCTGCATTCAGCAGTTGGGCGCTGATGCGCACGCGCGAGCCGTCCCGCCGAACGCTACCGCCGACCAGGTAGCTGACCCCGAGTTGGCGCGCCATCTCGGCCATCGGCACCTGCTTGCCCTTGAAGTAGAAGGACGAGTCGCGTCCCGTCACGCGCAGGCCGCGCACGCGCGAGAGCAGGCCGATCAACTCGTCCGTGACCCCGTCGGTGAGGAGTTCGTTCGCCTTGTCGTCGCCCAGGTTAGCGAAGGGCAAGACCGCGAGCGTCTTGCGCGCGGTCGCCGCGTCGAAATTGCTGGCCGCGACGCCGCTCGATGGTGTCCGCGACACCACGGCCTGCCAGGCAACGCCCGCCACCGCCACCACCACCAAGGCCGCTGCGATGGCGACGAGCACCCTGCGCGACTTCAGACGACGCGGCGCAGCCGTGTTACCGGCCCGGACGCGGAACACCTGCACCGGCCGCGAGATGTTCTTGACCGACTGGGCGCCCATGTTCTCGAAGTGCGCTGCCACATGCCCCTGAACCGCCATCTGCACCGACTGCGACACGGCGAGGCCGTCGGCATCAGCCAGCGCCTGCAAGCGTGCCGCGATGTTGACGCCGTCGCCGTACACGGTGCCGTCCGCCTTCTCGAACACATCGCCCAAGTGGACGCCGATGCGGAAGCGCAGGCACTGCTCGGGCGGTATTTCACTGCGCTGCTCGTCCAACCGGGCCTGCACCGCAAGGGCCGCGACCACCGCACCAGCCGCGGTGTCGAACACGGCCAGCACGGAGTCGCCGGCCGTGTCGACCAAACGTCCACCGTGAGCGGAAATCTGTTCGCTGAACATGGCGCGCGCCGTGTCGAGCATGGCCACAGTCGCTCGTTCGTCGGCGGCCATCAGGCGCGAGAAGCCCACGCCGTCGGCTGCCAGGATGGCCAGCAGGCGGTGCCGCAGCTCGGAGTTCTCCATGCGCCAAATGATCTCAGGCAGCGACGACTGACGCTAGCGTACCGTGGACATTCACGATCGATTGGTTACTGGTCGCCCTCTGTACGACGGTCCCATGGATCTTTGTGAATGAACAACCTCATGCAGAGTCACTTCTTCGCGAGCTATCGAAGACTGAGTGAGATCAATCGCTTGCGAGTGAGCGCTCTGCGGCACTGGGGGCCCAGGTCCGTTTGTGGTCGACTGCAGACACTGTCGAACAACAGCCTGCCGGCATCCTGCCTCGGCCGCGTGCAGGAAGCGGGGCGTCGCCGAAGTCCGGTCGCAACTCGTGCGAGAAGCTGGCGCGCCGATTGGCGCGACCCAGACTGAACCCTTGCTCTGACGTTCGCGCCAGATCAACGTCTGCCGCGACCTACGACCTCGCCAGGTCCGGCCACCTCGCCAGCTTCTCGTACAGCGTCGCCCGCGAGATCTGCAGCAGCTTTGCAGCCGCCACGCGGTTGCCACCGGTGCTGCGCAGCGCCGCCTCGATCGCGGCGCGCTCCATCGCCGCGCGTCGCTCGGGCAGCGGCGCGGCCGGCGCCGGCGCGGTGGCGACGGGCGCCGGTGTCTGCGCCGCCGCGGAGAAATGGCCGGCCGTCAGCACCAGGTCATCGCTCATCAGCGCCGCCTGCTCGAGCGCGTTGCGCAGCTCGCGGATGTTGCCGGGCCAGGCCTGGCGCGCGAGCCACTCCAGCGCGTCGGGCGCCAGGCTGCGCGCGGTGAGGCCGCTGCGACGCGAGATGTCCTCGAGCAGCGCCTCGGCCAGCGCCTCGATGTCGGCCAGCCGTTCGCGCAGCGCGGGCAGGCGGATCGGCACCACCGCCAGGCGGTAGTAGAGGTCTTCACGGAAGCGTCCCTCGCGCACCATCGCACCCAGGTCGCGCGAGGTGGCGGCGATCACGCGCACGTCGACGCTGATCACGCGGTTGCTGCCGAGCGGCTCGAGCTCGCGCTCCTGCAGCACGCGCAGCAGCTTGGCCTGCAGCGCCAGCGACATGTCGCCGATCTCGTCGAGGAACAGCGTGCCGCCGTCGGCGAGCTTGAACTTGCCGTCGCGGCCTTTTCTGTCGGCGCCGGTGTAGGCACCCGGCGCGACGCCGAAGAACTCGGCCTCGAGCAGGGTCTCGGGCACCGCCGCGATGTTGACGCCGACGAAGGCCGCGCGTGCCCGCGCCGAGGCGGCGTGGATCGCATGCGCCATCAGTTCCTTGCCGGTGCCGGTTTCGCCGAGCAGCAGCACGGTGGCGTCGGTCGAGGCCACGCGCCGGGCCTGGCGCTTGACCTCGAGGGCCGGGCCGCTGCCGCCGATGAAGCTGGCGATCGTGTACTTGGGGCGGCGGTGCGCGGCCAGTTCGGCGCGGGCATCGTCGAGTTCGCGCTGCAGGCGCGAGAACTTGGCCAGCAGCGGCTGCATCGAGCCCGGGTGCGTGGCGTCGGGCGCATCGAGCAGCACCACGCCGAGCGCCCCGATCACGGCACCGGATTCGTCGCGCAACGGCAGCCGGGTCACGAGAAAGGTGCCGGACTTGTTGCTGATCAGGTCCACGAGGATCGGCTTGCCGGTCTCGAGCACCTGGTGCATCGCGGTGTTCGGGATCACCTCGGCCACCGGGTGGCCGACGAAGTCCTCCTCGCGCTCGAAACCGAGCAGCGGCAGCAGGCGCCGGTAGCCATCCGAGATCCAGACCACGCGCGCATTGCGGTCGACCAGCAGCATGCCCTGGCTGCTCTGGTCGAACAGCGAGAACATCGAGGCCGCGGCCAGCTTGAGCACGCTCTGCGTGTCGCGCGGCAGAGCATTCGCGTCGTTCGTGGCGGGGGTGGTCGGCACGGGCGGCATGGTACGCCGCAGGCACCGCGCGTCGCCTCGGCGACAACCCGCGCCAACCGCGAAGGAGCTCACGATGCCCGAGCAACTGACCAAGCATCCGGAGATCACGATCACGGTCCTGAAGAGCGCCGGCGCGCAATGCGCCGAAGGCGCGCGCCAGGACATCCTGCGCGCCTGTCCGGCCGCGCGCTTCTGCAAGCTTCCGGGCGGCGAGCTCTGCGTCTACGGGCTGCCCGAGGCCACGAGCATGACGCAGATCGACAGCGCCGACTGGAGCGCGTTGCGCGGCGCCACGCAGGATGGCGGCAGCGCCGCGCTGCCGGCGGCGACCGGGCTCGCGCTGCCGGCGGCATCCGGACTCGCGCTGCTGGCGGCGATGGCGCTCGCGCTGATGGCGCTCGGCATCGCGATCGGCTGGCGGCTGGCGCGCCGGCGGCCACCGCGCTAGCGAGACCGCCGCCGGGCCGGACTCACCAGCGCAGTTCCAGTCGCAGTTCCCAGCCGCGGCCTGTGGGTCGGGGCGGAGCACCGACCGGCTGCCACGCGGGGTTGCGTGCGATCCGGCCGCTTGGCACGAGTGCGACGCTGAGCTGGGTCGGCACGCCGAAGAGCCGGTCGGTGAGCCCGTTCAGCGTTCCGAGCGGGTCGGTCAGGACCAGCAGCGTGCGGTCCAGCGTGCCCAGCGTGGGTTGCGCCAGCAGGCTCGCGCGCAGCGGCATGAACACGTACTCGCCGAGCAGCCAGCCGGCCACCGGCGTCACCACCAGGTCCTGGTACGAGACCGGCTCGAACATGGCCTCGGCGCCGAACTCGTAGAGCGTCGACAGCAAGACCCCGTACCAGAAGGCCTGCATGCGGTCGAGGCGCCGCTCGCGGCCGCGCACGTAGTAGGCGGCGCCCCAGTAGGGATGCAGCAGGTAGTTGACGACGTGCTGGTCATCGTCCCATTGCGGGTTCGTCACGTTCTCGCGCCACTGGTCGAAGCTCGCGTTGTCGCGGTCGAAGTTCGTCATGTGGGCGGGCAGCGCATAGAGCACCGCGACCGTCGCCACCTGGTAGCCCAGGAAGTACAAGGTGTCGCGCTTGAGTCCCGCGATGTCGGGCCCCGGCCCAGGCGCCGTCTCGTCGTCCTGCGCCGGGGCGCCGATCGCCAGCAGCAGCGCGACAAGGGCCAGCAGGCCGAGCCAGAGAGGGCGACGCCATCCACGCCCGGATGGCCTAGGTCGATGCGGGTCCGGGCTGCGCGTCGGCGACGCTGCGCCGAGGGGCGCGGCGGGGCGGATCGTCGGCAGGGACATGCCGGGCATGGCGACAAGGTTCGGGCGCGGCACCTTCCAACATTAGTGCGCCGCGCCGACGCGGCGCAAGCGCCTCGTGCCGGCGTACTAGAAGCCCGACCCGGGCTGCGCCAGGAAGACCTGCTCCTCGACCGTGCTGGCCCGTCCGAGCGCCTCGTTGCGATGCGGAAAGCGCCCGAAGCACGCGATCACCTCAAAGTGCTTCTGTGCCCATTCGAGCAGGCCGCGCTGCGTGGGATCGTCGCGCTCGAGCTGGCCGAAGAGGCGCAGCGCCTCCCGCTGCGCCGCCAGGTCCTCGGCATGCTCGAACGGCAGGTAGACGAAGCCGCGCTGCACGCCGGTGTAGCCGCGGTCCCAGCCGCTTCGTACAAGCTCCCGCGCAGCGGCCAGCGCCAGCGCGTCGCCGGCAAAGGCGCGCGCGCTGCCGCGGTGGATGTTGCGCGTGAACTGGTCGAGCACGATCAGGCGCGCCAGCGCGGCGCGCGGCACGCCGGCCCAGTGGTCGAGGCCATGCGCGAGCGCCGTCTCGACCAGCGCGCCGAAGCGCTCGGCGATCAGCGCGTCGAAGGCCGGATCCTTGCGGAACCACTCGGCGCGGCGCACGCCGGGCTCGGGTCCGAACCAGAAGTCGAGCACCGTGTCGGCTGTTTCATCGGTCTGCATCGCGACTCATCCTCAGTAGCGCACACGTGCCAGGTAGCTCTGCTGGGCCGCCTCCAGCGCCTGGCCGAGCGTGACGATGCCGCGCTCGGCCAGCAGCGGCACGAGCCGCACGAAGACCTCGGCCGTGACCATCGCGTCGCCGAGCGCCGTGTGGCGGCCGAGCACCGTCACGCCCAGGCGCTCGGCGATGGCCTCGAGCCGGTGCGACTCCTGCTGCGGATGGAGCACCGCCGACAGCAGCAGCGTGTCGAGCACCGGCTGCTCGAAGACCACGCCGGTGCTGGCCTCCTTGAGCTGCAGGAAGCGCATGTCGAAGGCGGCGTTGTGCGCCACCAGCACGGTGTCGCGCGCGAAGGCGTGGAAGGCCGGCAGCACCAACTCGATGCCCGGCTGGCCGGCGACCATCTCGGGGCGGATGCCGTGGATCGGGATCGACGCGGCCGGGATCTCGCGCCGCGGGTCGACCAGTTGCTCGAAGCATTCGTGGCGGCGCAGCTTGCCGCCGACGATGCGGGTCGCGCCGATCTGGATGATCTCGTCGCCGGCCGAGGGTTCGAGGCCGGTGGTCTCGGTATCGAAGACGGTGAAGGCGAGATCGGCGAGGCGCCGATCGGACAATTCGCGCGCCTGCTCGCTGACGCGAAACAGGTCGAAGTCGTAGAACTCGGGCCGGCTCTCGCCGCGCGGGCCGGGCGCCGGCTCGAAGCGCTCGCCGGCCTCGGCCAGCGGCAGCAGGAAACGGAAGAAGGCCTCGTGGCGCACCCGCACGCGCTCGAACCAGAAGGCGCCGTCGTGGCGCTCGACCACGTCACGCACCGTCAGCGCCAGCGTGTCGCTGCCGACCCGGATCGGCTCGGTCTCGAGGCCGACCGCGGTCTCGGTGCTCATCGCCGGCCCGCTCCAGACAAGGTCGAGCTGGGCCCGCTGGCCGGCGCGCGCCAGGCGCAGCCGCAGCAGCCGCACGCCGTGGTCCTCGACCAGGCGGCCGGCCAGGAACACCAGCGCCTGCAGCAGCGAGTAGCTGTCGAGCTGCAGCCACAGCGCGGCGTCGACCTCGTCGCCGACGACGCGACAGGCATGCTGCGTCTCGATGGCACGCAGCGCCGCGGCAACCAGGTCGGCACCGAGCATGTCCTCGAGCGGCCAGCGCGTCTTGATGGTCTGCGCGGTCTGGCTGGCCACGTCGCGCACGCGCACACTCAGCGCGCGCGCCTCGCTGCGGATCACGGCCTGGAAGCGCTCGCGCGTCGGCTCGTCGACATCCGGAAATTCGAGCATCTCGAGCGCCGCCAGCAGGTTGCCCAGGCCGGCGCGGCTGCCTTCGATCAGGTCCTGCAGCAGGCGGTCGCGCTGCGCGGCCTCGGCCGACTGCTGCGTGATGTCCTCGAGCATCAGCACGAAGCCGGCGACTTCGGCGTCCTCCTCGTCGCCCGCGCGCACCGGCGCCATCTGCGCGCGCAGCAGCTGGCCGGCCGGCGTGCCGGTGACGAACTGCGCCGAGGGGTGGGCATCGCCGCGCTGGCGCCGCTGCCGGATGCTCTGCAGCGCATGCTCCACCAACCGGCGATCGAACACCGCGTAGATCGAGCGGCCGAGGCCGATCAGCTCGCCGCCGCCGGCCAGCGCCGGCGCGCTCGAGAGCGCGCGGAACTGCAGCAGCGCGCGGTGGTTGTAGAGCAGGATGCGGCCGTCGAGATTGCACACCACCACGCTCTGTGTCAGCTCGGCCATCAGCGCCGCCAGGCGCTGGCGCTGCTGCTCGATCTCGCGGCTGGCCTCCTGCACGCGCGCCTGGACATCGTCGCGCAGCGCGCCGCGCTGGCGCACCAGATCGTCGATGACTGCACCCAGCGCCCGGTTCTCCGTGCTGCCCTGCGGCGCGAGCGCGCGCTGCGCGTCGGTCGCCGCCAGCACGCGGGCCTCCTCGGCCAGGCGCGCCGGCGCCGCGACCCAGTGGCGGTAGGCGCCGCGGCCGAGCGCGCCGAGGCCACCGGCCAGCAACAACCCCACCAGCAGCAGCAGCGCCGCGCGCGGCTCGAGCAGCGCCGCCAGCGTCGCGCGCTCGGCCGGCTCCAGCGTCGCCCGCAGCAGCGCGGCCATGCCGAGCACGACCAGCGCCAGCACCAGGCCCGGCGCGAGCGTGGCGAGCAGCTCGCGGCGGTCGATCTTCATCGTCATGCGGCGTCGGCGAGCAGGCGGCGCACGGTCTCGGCCAGTTCGCGGGTGGCAAAGGGCTTGGTGACGTAGGCGTCGGCACCGAGCGCGCTGCCCTTGGCGACGTCGGTGTCGCGGCCCTTGGCGCTGAGCATCAGGATCTTCACGCCGGCCAGCGACTCGTCGGCGCGCACCGCCTGGCAGACGTCGAGCCCGCTCATGCCCGGCATCATCACGTCGAGCAGCACGAGGTCGGGCCGCTGCTCGCGGATCGCCGCCAGCGCCGCCGTGCCGTCGCGCACGACGGCAACCGCGTAGCCCTCGCGCTTCATCAGGAACTCGAGCGAGATGAGGATGTTGGGCTCGTCATCGGCGATCAGGATCTTCTTCTGGTTCATGCGCCACTCTCCTCATGCCGCCATGGCAACTCGAAGCCGAAGCAGGCGCCTTGACCTGGGTCAGAGTGCAGCCACATCCGGCCGCCGAAATGCTCGACGATCTGGCGGCTGATCGGCAGGCCGAGGCCGGTGCCCTGCGGCCGGTTCAGCGCGTCGCCGCCCTGGCGGAACTTCTCGAACACCAGCTGCTGTTGCTCCGGCGGCACGCCGGGGCCGTTGTCCTGCACCTCGATGGTGGCGCGCTGCGGATCGACCCGCAAGCGCAGCGCGACGCGCCCTTCCGCGGCCGGCACGAACTTGGCAGCGTTGGACAGCAGGTTCAGCAGCACCTGGGTCAGCCGGTCGGGGTCGGTGCGCAGCGTCGGCACCGCATCGGGCAGCTCCAGCTCGAGCCGCGCGCCGCGCGCGTGGAACAGCTCGGCGGTGGTCTGCGCCGCCTGCTGCAACAGCGCGCGCAGATCGACATCGGCGCTGCGCCATTCGGCGTGGCCCGACTCGATCTTCGCCATGTCGAGCACCTGGTTGACCAGGCGCGTCAGGCGCTCGGTCTCGGCCACCACCAGGCCCAGGAACTGCTGGCGCTGCGCCTCGTCCATCGCCGGGTCGTCGACCATCAGTTCGGCCAGCGCGCGGATCGAGGTCAGCGGCGTGCGCAGCTCGTGCGTCACCGAGGACATGAAGTCGTCCTTGAGCCGGTCCAGGCTCTTGAGCTGCTCGTTGGCGGCGCGCAGCTCGGCTCCGGCGCGCGCCAGCGAGGCCGACTTCTGCTCCAGCGCCTGCGAGTAGGCGCGCAGCTGCGAGCTTTCGTCGAGGATGCGCATCACGTCGTCGATCGCCAGCGGCTCCTCGTGCACCACCGAGGCCACCATCGCGCGTGCCGAGGCGCCACCGATCGCGCCGGCCAGCTGGGTCTCGACGAACTGCACCAGGCGCGCGTCGGCGCTGATGGCGGCAATGTCGACGGCACCGCTGCGGCGCGCGTAGTCGGCAAACAGCCGCTGCGCGGCGTCGGCACCGAGGAAGCGCGTCATCAACCGCTGCAACTCGGCCAGCTCGGCCCGACCGCGCCAGAACACCGGCGCGGCGCCGGCTGCGGGGTGGTCGCGCTCGAAGACATCGACGAACAGCAGCGCCTGGCTGGTCTC
The DNA here is from genome assembly GCF_004217215.1 of Rivibacter subsaxonicus. Taxonomy (GTDB): domain Bacteria; phylum Pseudomonadota; class Gammaproteobacteria; order Burkholderiales; family Burkholderiaceae_C; genus Rivibacter; species Rivibacter subsaxonicus. Next base: position 137,012 of record NZ_SHKP01000004.1, on the reverse strand, counting down.
GGCCGCGCTGGGCGTGCGCAGCAGCGACACCGCGACGTAGAGCCCGGCGTTGGCCAGCAGGCTCCACAGCAGCGAATGCGTCAGGTTGTCGAGCCCGGCGAGCCCGAGCAGCTGCTCGGGGCGCAGCAGTCCGATGCCGAACAGGCCCTCGGTGAGAAAGGCCTTGTCCATCCAGCCCGACTTGGCGATCGACGGCAGCATCAGCGTGTAGGCCCAGAGCGCGAAGCCGGCCCCAAGGCCGGCCAGCGCGCCGGCGCGGGTGCCGCCCTTCCAGTACATGCCGCCGAGCAGCGTCGGCGCGAACTGGGCCACGGCGGCAAAGCTGATCAGGCCGATGCTGACCAGCGCGTAGGCCTCGCCGGCGATACGGAAGTAGAGATAGCCGAGCAGCAGCAGCAGCACGATCACCGCGCGCCGCACGGCAAGCAGCAGCGCCGTCAGGTCGGCGCCGGCGCGGCCGCCGAAGCGGCGCAGGCGCAGCAGCAGCGGCATCACGAGGTCGTTGCAGACCATCGTCGAGACCGCGGTGGCCTCGACGATGATCATCCCGGTGGCCGCCGACAGGCCGCCGATGAAGGCCAGCAGGGCCAGCCCCTGCTGGCCCTGGGCCAGCGGCAGCGAGAGCACGAAGGTCTCGGGATCGGCGCCGCCGGGGCCGAAATGCAGCAGCCCGCCGAGCGCGATCGGCAGCACGAACAGGTTGATCAGCAGCAGGTAGAGCGGGAAGGCCCAGCTGGCGCGCCGCACATGGCGCTCGTCGACGTTCTCGATCACCATCACCTGGAACTGGCGCGGCAGGAAGATCACCGACAGCATCGCCAGCAGCGTCAGCGCGGCCCACTGGCCGCCGGCGAACGGACCCTGCGTGCCCAGGCCGAGCAGCGGCTTCAGGTCGGGCCGCGCCGCCGCCCGCGCGAACAGGTCGGCCGGCCCGGCGAAGAGGCCCCAGCTGACGAAGACGCCGACCGCCAGGAAGGCCAGCAGCTTGACCACCGACTCGAGCGCGATCGCCGCGACCATGCCCTCGTGGCGCTCGGTGGTGTCGAGGTGGCGGGTGCCGAAGGCCACCGCGAAGCCGGCCAGCAGCAGCGCGACGTAGAGCGTGCTGTCGCGCCACCAGGCACCGGCGCTGCCCGCCTCGGCACCGGTCAGCAGCGCGTAGGCGGTGGCGATCGCCTTCAGCTGCAGCGCGACGTAGGGCAGGATGCCGACCAGCGCGATCAGCGTCACCAGCGCCGCCAGCGCGCGGCTCTTGCCGTGGCGGCTGGCGATGAAGTCGGCGATCGAGGTGATGCGGTGCACGCGCGCGATGCGGATCATCTTGCGCAGCACCATCCAGGCCAGCAGCATCGCCAGCGTCGGCCCGAGGTAGATCGGCAGGAACCACAGACCCGAGCTGGCGGCGCGGCCGACGCTGCCGAAGTAGGTCCATGCGGTGCAGTAGACGCCCATCGACAGCGCGTAGACCCAGGCGTTGCCGATCAGCGAACGGCCGGCGCGCGCACGGCGGTCGCCGAAGGCCGCCACCACGAACAGCAGCAGCAGGTAGGCCAGGCCGGTGCCGACGACGAGCGGGGCGGCGATCATGCGTCGTCGCCGTCGTCGTCGCTGTTGTCATCCCCGCCTGCCTCGACGACCCAGGCCGCGAGGCCGATCAGCAAGGCCCAGCCGAGGAAGAGCACGGTCGGCAGCAGCGGCCAGCCCGCGATCTCGACATCGCGATCCCAGAGCGTGAGCAGCGGAAAGTTCAGCAGCAGCCAGCCGGCCGCGAACAGGGCCACCAGGCGCTGGGAGCGAAGGCGCTCGTGCATCGGTGCGTCCCGCGCGTGTCAGAGGCTGTCGAGCCGGAAGCGGTGGCGCAGCAGTTCGCGAAAGCGGCGCACGATCGCCAGCGCATCCTTGAGCCGGTCGCGCTCGAGCGTGCTGAGCTCGGCCGGCAGCACCAGGTTGCCGGGCGTGCCCCCGGCGCGGCGCTGGGCCAGCTGGTGGTCGAGCTTCATCGCCATCAGCGCCTGCAGCGCCTCGCCCAGGTCCTGCGCCAGCGCGGGCTCGAGCTGGCCGGCCGCGACCAGCGCCTGCAGCCGCGCCAGCGTGCCCGGCGCACGCACGCCATGGCGCAGCGCGAGCGCGCGCACCCCATGCACGATCGGGAAGGTGCCGAGCTTCTTCAGGTCGAGCGGCTGCTCGTCCTGGCGTTGGGTCAGGCGCGTCCACCAGCCACCCGGCTCGCTGAACTGGTCGGCGGCGGCGGCAAAGCGCGCGAGAAAGGCGTCGCTGCCGACGAGCAGGCGTTCAAGCTGCGCCTGCGCCTCGCGCAGCAGCGTGGCGTCGCCGGCCACCGCGCTGGCGTCGAAGAAGATCGCCAGGTTCAGCGGGCCGTCGTCGGTGGCGCCGTGGACCCACTCGCGCAGCGTCGCGCGAAAGGCGACCAACGGCTGGCGCCAGCGCGCGTTGCTCAGCATGATGCCGCCCGGGCATGGCGGGTAGCCGAACTCGCCGAGCGCCTCGCTGAAGCGCAGGGTCAGCGCGTCGAGCCCGTCGCAGTCGAAGCCGTCGCGCAGCAGCAGCGCGTTGTCCTGGTCGGTCTTGAGGATCTGCTCGCCGCGGCCCTCGCTGCCCATCACCAGCAGGCAGCTGTTGGCGACCAGCTCGGCCGGCGCCAGCAGCGACCACAGGCGCGCGAACAGCCGCGCGTTGAGCTCGCTGACGACGCGCGCGATGCGGTCGATGCGGATGCCGCCCTCGTGCAGCAACGCGATCATGGCGTCGATGCGCAGCGCGGCCTGCTTGAGCTCGGCGACGCTGCGCGCCTCGTCGATCTGCAGCGCGACGATGTGCGAGTGGTTCGAGACGAAGCTGACCAGGTCGAGCTGGCCGAGCACGCCGAGCACCGCCTCGCCGTCGCGCACCAGCAGGCGGTGCACGCGATGGCGCACCATCAGCCACAGGGCCTCGAACAGCTCGGCGTCGGCCTGGACCTCGATCAGGTCGAAATGCGCCACCTCGCGCACCGGCAGCTCGGCCGGCGGCTCGGCGCGCAGCAGCGCGTCGCGCAGGTCGGTGGTGGTGAACATGCCCAGGCGGTCGCCGTCGCGCACCAGCGCGTTGGTCAGGCCCTGCTGCGACAGCAGCCGGCAGACCGAGACCAGGTCCTGCCCGCCATCGACGTAGAAGGGCTTGCGCAGGTAGGCATCGCGGATGCGCGCCGTCACCAGCGACAGCCATTCGCGCTGCGTGTCCGAAGCCGGGGTGTCGGGCATGGGCTGGCCAATGAAGAGCGGGACTGCGGCAGTGTGCCCGCAGTCCCGCGTTTCAGGGTTGATCCGGCTCAGGCCGGATGCGGGGGGCGCCCGCGGACGCCGCCCCGCGGCCCGGTTTCAATGCCCGCTCGCGCCCGAGGCACCGATGCCAGTCTCCGAGCGCACCTGCTGCGCCAGGAAGCCGCCGCGGTCGGTGGCGGCGCGCTTGCTCTTGTCGAGCACCGAGAACAGCCAGATGCCGAAGAACGCGATGCTCATCGAGAACAGCGCCGGCGAGGTGTAGGGGAACAGCGCCGAGCCCTTCGGGTTGCCGAGCGTGGCCTCCCACACCGAGGGCGAGACCACGGTCAGCACCACCGACGAGACCAGGCCGAGGAAGCCGCCGATCACCGCGCCGCGGGTGGTGCAGTCCTTCCACAGCACGCTCATGAAAAGCACCGGGAAGTTGGCCGAGGCCGCGATCGCGAAGGCCAGCGAGACCATGAACGCGATGTTCTGCTTCTCGAAGGCGATGCCCAGCGCGACCGCGACGATGCCGAGCGCCACCGTGGTCCAGCGCGAGACCTTGAGCTCCGCGGCGCTTTCGGCCTTGCCCTTCTTGATGACGGTGGCGTAGAGGTCGTGCGAGACCGCCGAGGCACCCGACAGCGTCAGGCCGGCCACCACCGCGAGGATGGTCGCGAAGGCCACCGCCGAGATGAAGCCGAGGAAAACGTTGCCGCCGACCGCGTTGGCCAGATGGATCGCCGCCATGTTGCCGCCGCCGATCAGGCCGCCCTTGGCGTCGAGGAACTGCGGGTTGGTCAGCACGAAGGTGATCGCGCCGAAGCCGATGATGAAGGTCAGCAGGTAGAAGTAGCCGATCCAGCCGGTCGCCCACATCACCGACTTGCGCGCCTCCTTGGCGCTGGGCACGGTGAAGAAGCGCATCAGGATGTGCGGCAGCCCGGCGGTGCCGAACATCAGCGCCATGCCGAAGCTGATCGCCGAGATCGGGTCCTTGATGAAGTTGCCCGGACCCATGATCGACTGCCCGAGCTGGGCCGCCACATCGGCCGGCTTGCCGCCCTGCACCGCGAGGTCGGCCTTGACCTTGACCGCGGCGGCGAACAGCGCCTCCGGGCTGAAGCCGTAGCTCAGCATCACCATGAAGGCCATGAACGAGGCACCGCCGAGCAGCAGGCAGGCCTTGATGATCTGGACCCAGGTGGTGGCGGTCATGCCGCCGAACAGCACGTAGACCATCATCAGCGCGCCGACGATGACCACCGCGATCCAGTACTCGAGCCCGAACAGCAGCTTGATGAGCTGGCCCGCGCCGACCATCTGCGCGATCAGGTAGAAGGCCACGACGACCAGCGTGCCCGAGGCCGCGAAGACGCGGATCGGGGTCTGCTCGAAGCGGAACGCGGCGACGTCGGCGAAGGTGAACTTGCCGAGGTTGCGCAGCCGCTCGGCCATCAGAAAGGTGATCACCGGCCAACCGACCAGGAAGCCGATCGAGTAGATCAGGCCGTCGAAGCCGCTGGCCATCACCGCGGCCGAGATGCCGAGGAAGGAGGCCGCCGACATGTAGTCGCCGGCGATCGCCAGGCCGTTCTGGAAGCCGGTGATGCCGCCGCCGGCGGTGTAGAAGTCGGCCGCGCTCTTGGTCTTGGACGCCGCCCACTTGGTGATGAACAGCGTGCCGACGACGAAGATGCCGAACATCCCGATCGCGGTCCAGTTGGTGGCCTGCTTCTGGGCCTGGCCGAGGTCGGCACCGGCGGCGTAGATGGTGGCGGAGACCGCGCACAGCGCGGCCAGCACCAGCGCCGAGCGGCGCCTGTTGGAGGCGGCGCTCATTTCAGCACGTCCTTGGAGATGGCCGAGGTCAGGTCGTCGAACTCGCTGTTGGCGCGCCGCACGTAGAACGCGGTGATCAGCACGGTGAAGACGATGACGCCGAAGCCGAGCGGGATGCCGACGGTCATCACGCCCTCGCCCAGGCGCTGCGACAGGAAGGGCTTGTTGAAGGCCACCAGCAGGATGAAGCCGTAGTAGACGACCATCATCGCCAGCGTCAGCCACCAGCCGAAGCTGGTGCGCTTGGACTTCAGCTCGTGGTACTTCGGGTGGCTCGCTATGCGCCTGACCAGGTCGTCGTCCATGGTGTCTCCTTTGTTGTCACGCCCAGTGGCGGACGTTGGTGCGAGCCTAGGCCTCGCTACTTACCTTGCTCTGACGCGAATCCAACACACGCTGACAACGGCGCCGGTGGCGGCCGCAGCGAGAGGCCGCGCATCACGGCCGCGGTACGCGTCTCGACGCCGAGCTTCACATAGATGTGCTCGAGGTGCTTGTGGACGGTGCGCGGACTCAGCGCGAGCCAGACCGCGATCTCGGCGTCGGTCTTGCCGCGTGCCAGCCAGGCCAGCACCTCGCGCTCGCGCGCGGTGAGCTTGGCCGCGCCGTCGGCCGCGGCCGGCGGCGGCTGCGGGACGGACTCGGGCGCCAGCGCCTGCGCCGGCCGCCGCTGCACGTTGCTGCAGGCCTGGGCGTAGAGAAAGGCCAGGTGCGGCCGCAGCAGTTCGAGCTTCTCGAAGTCGCGCTCGCTGAAGTCGAGCGTCGAGCGGTTGAGCACCAAGCTCGCCAGCGTCCGGGCATCCTGGTGCAGCGGCACCGCGACCACGTACTCGAGGCCGATGCGGCGGTAGTAGTCGGCATAGAGCGGCGTGCGACGGAAGTCCGCGCGGCCGATGCAGTCGGAGATGCGTGCGGTCTCGCGCCGTCCCTGCCGGCCATGCGCGGCCACCAGCGGGTGGCTGTGGAAATGGTGATCGAAGGCCTCGAGGTCGGCCGCCGACAGACGAACGCCGGGCAGGCCGATCACGTCGCGGTGGCCGCTATCGAGCTGGCAGACGCTGAGCGTTCCGAGCTCGTAGGGCACCAGTTCGCCGATCGCGTCGACCACCGCGCGGGCAAATGCAGCGGGATCGGTGCTCGCAGCCTCGAGCCGCTGCAGCAGCTGCAGCGCGGCAGCGTAGTCGTTGCGGGTGAGGTGGTTCATCGCAGCAGCCGGCGCGGGTCGCCGTACGCAATTCGGATGATGGCGGGTCGCGTGGTGGCGACTAAGGTGAACACACAGTTTAGGCCGCGGCGCCGCCGCCGGCCGGAATGGTTGCGGACTTTCAAGGGACACCGTCATGGCCATCGACGAAGCGCGACTCAACGAGTTCATGGGCAAGTTCGTGACCGACATCGGCGCGGTGCTGCACGCTGCCACGGTGGTGGTGGGCGACCGGCTCGGGCTCTACAAGGCGATGGCCGAGGCCGGCCCGGCCACCGTGGAGCAGTTGGCCAAGCGCACCGAGACCGACCCGCGCTACCTGCGCGAATGGCTCAGCGCCCAGGCCGCCAGCGGCTACGTGGGCTACGACCCGGCCAGCCAGCGCTTCTCGCTAAGCGAGGAGCAGTCCCTGGCGCTGGCGCAGGAGGGCAGCCCGGCCTTCATTCCGGGCGCCTTCCAGATCGCGGTCGACCAGTTCAAGTCGGTGCCGAAGATGGAGAGCGCGCTGCGCACCGGGCTCGGCCTGGGCTGGCACGAGCACGATGCCTCGCTTTTCCACGGCACCGAGCGCTTCTTCCGGCCCGGCTACGCCGCCAACCTGGTCAGCGCCTGGCTGCCGGCGCTCGACGGCGTCGAGGCCCGGCTGCAGGCCGGGGGCAGCGTGGCCGACGTCGGCTGCGGCCATGGCACCTCGACCATCATCATGGCGCAGGCCTACCCGAAGGCGCGCTTCACCGGCTTCGACTATCACGCGCCCTCGATCGAGCAGGCGCGCAAGGCGGCCAAGCAGGCCGGCGTGGCCGATCGCGTCAACTTCGAGGTAGCCTCGGCCAAGGACTTCCCCGGCCGCGCCTACGACCTGGTGACCTTCTTCGACTGCCTGCACGACATGGGTGACCCGGTCGGCGCCGCCGCGCACGTGAGCAAGGCGCTGGCCAGCAACGGCACCTGGATGATCGTCGAACCCTTTGCCAACGACCGTCTCGAGGACAACCTCAACCCGGTCGGCCGCGTCTACTACTCGGCCTCGAGCTTCATCTGCACGCCGGCCTCGCGCTCGCAGGAGGTCGGGCTGTGCCTGGGCGCGCAGGCCGGCGAGGCAAGGCTGCGCGAGGTGGTGACGCAGGGCGGCTTCAAGCGCTTCCGGCGCGCCGCCGAGACGCCGTTCAACATCGTGCTCGAGGCCAGGCTGTAGCCCGGCTTCAACGCCGCTCGATGCCCGGCCGCGCGCGGCCGCCCTCGGCCCAGGCCGGGCCGTCGAACCAGGGATCGCCGCGCAGCGCGCCGGCGACCATCTCGAGCGAGTCCAGGCCCCAGAACAGGCGAGCCTCGGACTCGCCCGCGCGCGGCGGCAGTTCGAGCGTCGGCACGCCGAAGATGCCGCGCGCGACCGCATCGTCGCCGGCCGCGCGCAGCGCCGCCTTGACCGGTTCGGCAGCGGGATCGAGCGCCGGCGCCAGCTGCTGCGTCAGTGCGCTCATGCGCTGCGGATCGTCGACCGCCGCGCCGCCCTCCCACACGTGGCGCAGCACCTGCTCGCATTGCCAGCGATTGGGGCCGAGGCCGCTGTCGTCGCAGGCGTGGAGCAGGCGCAGCAAGGGCAGCGGGTTGAAGGGATGCGCGGCCGGGACCTGCAGCGGCGTGCCCTGCCGTTGCGCCAGCCACTGCACCTGGCGGTAAGTCCAGTTGCGCTTGGGCGCGATCTCGGCCGGCCCGCGCTGGCCCCAGTGCTTGAGCAGCCCGGCCAGCAGCACCGGCCGGTAGCGCACCACGTAGCTGCAGCCCTCGAGCGCCTGCGGCAGGCGCTCGAAGGCGAGCCAGGCGTAGGGGGAGATCGGATCGAACCAGAAGCTGATCGGGGTCATCGCGTGGCGCCCTCCGCGGCGCGTCGGTGCAGTTCGTGCCAGACGGCGCGCTTGGCGCCGTCGTCGAGCCGCGCCCATTGCACGATCTCGTCGATGGTGCGCCAGCAGCCCTCGCAGTAGCCGCTCGCGGCGTCGATGCGGCAGACGCTGTTGCAGGGGCTGGGCACGGCGCCAGCCATCTGCGGTTGCCACTTCGGCAACGGCTGCCGAGCGTTCACCGGGCAGGCTCCTGCACGACATCGGCGACCGGTGCCCCGGTCAGCAGTTCGAGCTCGGCTGGCGTCAGCGGGAACACGCCGTTGGCGTGGCCGGCGGCGGCCCAGACGATGTCGAAGCGGCAGAGGTCGCGGTCGATCAGCGTCACCGGCTTCGTCGCGTGGCCGACCGGCGAGACGCCGCCGATGCTGAAGCCGGTCGACGCCTTCACGAAGTCGGCATCGGCACGACCGATGGCACCGACCAGTGCCGCCACCTTCTTCTCGTCGACGCGGCGGTCGCCCGAGGTGACGACCAGCACCGCCGCATCGTCGGCCTGGCGACGGAAGATCACGCTCTTGGCGATCTGGCCGACCTCGATGCCGAGCGCCTCGGCGGCCTCCTGCGCGGTCCGCGCGGAGACCTCGAGCCAGCGCGGTGCGTGCGGATGGCCGAGCGTTTCGAGCACGCGGCTCACGTGCTCGAAGCCGGGCGGGCGGGGCGGCAGGTTGGCGGTGTCGTTCATGCTGGCGGAGCAATGGTCTCGGCGTAGTCGTAGAGCGCGCCGAGCAGTTCCTGGCCGCGCTCGTCGGCGCTCTCGCTCAGGGTGTCGATGCGGTCGAAGAAGGCCTGCAGCGTCAGCCCGCCATGCGCGCCCTCGTGCAGGCGCTCGCTGCAATGCTGCAGCCAGCGCGCCTGGCCGGCCTCGTCGAGCGTGGCCGGGAAATTGCGCGCGCGGTAGCGGAACAGCAGTTCCTCGAGCCGCCCATCGTCGAAGGCCGGCCGCGCCTGCGCCAGCTGCGCGGGCGCGAGGCCGCGCAGGCGCTGCAGCGTGCGGCGGTCGTTGTTGCCGACGAAGCCGCCGTAGAGGTCTTCGTCGACGTCCGGCGCGCGATCCGGTGCCGGACGCGCGTAGACCTCGCCCCAGAGCCCGTCGAGCACGCCGCCGAGGCTGGCGGCGACGTCTGCATGGCGCAGCGCGCGCTCCATGTCGACGCCCCAGCGCTCGGCCATCGCCGGCGACAGCGTCTTGAGGTTGCTGATGACAATCGGCGACTTGTTGATGTGCAGCGTCTTGATCGGCAAGCGAGTCACACCCCCGGGCAGCTCTTCCTGCCTGCTGAAAAGACGCTCGCGGATCGCGACGGCGTTGAGCCCGAGCAACTCGGACGGGTCATGCGCGAGGTCCCACAGGATGACCTCGTTCTTGTTGGTCGGGTGCTGGCCGAGCGGCCACACGACCGCGATGCCGCCGCGCTCGGCGCCGTACATGCCCGAGACGTGCAGCAGCGGCCGGCGCCCGCCGCCGATCTCGGCCAGCACCGCCTGCTTGCTGCGCAGGCGCAGGCAGAAGTCCCAGAGCTTGGGCTGGCGCGTCCTGATCAGCCGCGCCAGCGCGATGGTGGCGCGCACGTCGGACAGCGCGTCGTGCGCCGCCTCGTGCACGAGGCCGTTGGCCGCGCTCAGGTGCTCGAGCTTGAACGAGGGCCGGCCGGCCATCTCGCCGCTCACGTGCTTCGGCCACTCGATGCCATCGGGTCGCAGCGCGTGGCAGCAGCGCACCACGTCGAGCAGGTCCCAGCGGCCGCAGCCGTCCTGCCACTCGCGCGCGTAGGGATCGATCAGGTTGCGCCAGAACAGGAAGCGCGTGACCTCGTCGTCGAAGCGGATGCTGTTGTAGCCGACGCCGATGGTGCCGGGCCGGGCCAGTTCGCGTTCGATGCGGGCCGCGAAGGCGTGCTCCGGCACGCCCTGCTCGAGGCAGGTCTGCGGCAGGATGCCGGTCAGCAGGCAGGCCTCGGGCTCGGGCAGGAAGTCGGGCGCCGGCTGGCAGTACTGCATCAGCGGCGCGTCGATCTCGTTGAGATCGGCGTCGGTGCGCACGCCGGCGAACTGCGAGGGCCGGTCGCGGCGCGGCACGACGCCGAAGGTTTCGTAGTCGTGCCAGAAGAAGCTGAAATCACTCATGCCGCAAGCTTATGCGGCAGCGCGCCTGGCCAGCATCGCGTTCGCAACCCGCGACACCGGCTTGCGGCCGAGCACGCCGCTGATCCAGGCCGCGGTGTCGACCAGCGCGTCGAGATCGATGCCGGTCTCGATGCCGAGGCCGTGAAGCATGAAGACCACGTCCTCGGTCGCGACGTTGCCGGTGGCGCCCTTGGCGTAGGGGCAGCCACCGAGGCCGGCAACGCTGGCGTCGAAGCTGGCGATGCCCATCTCCAGACAGGCGTAGACGTTGCTCAGCGACTGGCCGTAGGTGTCATGGAAATGGCCGCTCACTTCGGCCAACGGGTAGTGCTTCAGCGCGCGCTCCATCGCCGCCTGGACCCGGCGCGGCGTGCCGACGCCGATGGTGTCGGCGATGCCCACGTGCTGCACGCCGATCTCCTTCATCAGCCGCACGACAAGTTCGACCCGGTCGGGGTGGATCTCGCCCTCGTAGGGACAGGCAACGGCGCACGACACCGCGCCGCGCACCTTGAGCCCTGCTTCGCGCGCGGCGGCGGTCACCGGCGCGAAGCGCTCGATCGATTCCGCGATCGAGCAGTTGATGTTCTTCTGGCTGAAGGCCTCGCTGGCGGCGCCGAAGACGACGATCTCGTCGGGCCGCGTCGCCAGCGCGGCCTCGAAGCCCTTCATGTTGGGCACCAGGACGCTGTGGCGCACGCCGGCCGGCCGCGCGATGCCGGCCATCACCTCGGCGCCATCCGCCATCTGCGGCACCCACTTCGGGCTGACGAAGCTGGTGACCTCGATCTCGCGCAACCCGGCCTGCTGCAGGCGCTGCACCAGTTCGATCTTGTGGGCGGCGGCAACCGCCTGCTTCTCGTTCTGCAGGCCGTCGCGCGGGCCGACGTCGACCAGCGTGACGCGACTCGGAAGGGATGAACTCATGATTTCTCTGTTGCCTCGTTTTGGCGCCGTGTGCACTGCTTCACGCTGCGATGATGCGCGTGCGTCCGGAACCCCACGGCGCAAGGGGCCACGCGCACTTTCACCCTCTGCGGAGGGATGGCAACGGCGTAGGCTGGCGGCGAGGATTCAGCCCATGGACAGCACCCGTCGCCTTCGCATCGCCAACCGCATCCGCATCGTGCTCCAGCGCGAGCTGGGGGTCGCGGTCGACGTGTCGCGCATGCTGCGCCATCGCGCCGAGGCGGCCGAGGTGCTCTGTGCCTGCAAGGGCCTGGCGAGCTCCGAACTGCTCACGCTTGCCGCGCAGTTCGAGGCCGAGACCCGCATCGAGGACAAGGCGCGCCTGCGCACCTTGGCCGCCAGCACGCCGGTGGCCGGCGCGGCACCCTCCTCCTCGCGCGGCTGGGCCGCGCTGGGCAGCGGCTTCGGCTTCAGCAAGCCGCTGTCGGGCTGGGACGATGACACCGATTCGCTGCCTCCGGCCGTCGAGGCCGAAGAACTCCACGCCGGCAATCCGGCGCGGATGGTGATGCAGACGCGCTTCTAGAGCAGAAGCGACGCACTCCCGCCGCGGCATCACGCAGCGGCCTCGAAGTCGAGCAGCGCCTCGCCCTCGCCGACCTGTTCGCCCGCCGCGTAGCGCAGCGCCTTGACGACGCCGTCGCTCGGCGCGGTCAGCGTGTGCTCCATCTTCATCGCCTCCATCACCGCCAGCGGCTGGCCGCGGCTGACCTTGTCGCCGGGCTGCGCCAGGTAGGCGACCACCTTGCCGGGCATCGGCGCGGTGACGCGACCGCCCTCGGCGGCGCCGTCACCGGCATGGGCCAGAACGTCGACCTCGCGCAGGCTGGCGCTGCCCTCGGGCGCGAAGACCGTGACCTGCTCGCCGACCGCGTGCACCGCGAGTTCGACGCGGCGGCCGTCGAGACGCAGTTCGTGGCGCTCGTCGCCGAGCGCGCGCGCGGTAAATGGAATGCGGCGCTCGCCGAGCACCAGGGTCATGCCGCCGTCGTGCAGGCGCTCGAGCACGACGCGGTCGCTGCCGCCCTGCTGGTGCTCGAGCATGAACACCCGCCGCGAGGCGCCGTAGAGGCGCCAGCCGTCGCGCCGCGACCAGGGATCGGCGCCCTGCAGCGCGGCCTCGGCGGCCAGTTCGTGCGCGACGATGCCGGCGGCCGCGAGTTCGAGCGACAGCGGCGCGGCATCGAACAAGGCATCGCGCTCGCGCTCGATGAGACCGGTGTCGAGTTCGGCACCGGCAAAGGAGTTGCTGTTGACGACCCGGCGCAGGAAGGCGGCATTGGTGTGCGGCCCGACCACGCGGGTCGCGGCCAGCGCCGCGTCCATGCGCGCCAACGCCTGAGCCCGGTCCTCGCCCCAGACGATGATCTTGGCGATCATCGGGTCGTAGAAGGGCGTGATCGCGTCGCCCTCGCGCACGCCGGCGTCGATGCGCAGCGGCGCCGGCTCGTGGAAGCGCTCCTGGTCGGCGTTGAAGCGGAAATTCAGCGCACCCTCGGGCCAGCGCAGCACATGCAGGGTGCCGGTGCTGGGCAGGAAGTTGGCGTCGGTGTTCTCGGCGCAGAGCCGCGCCTCGATCGCATGTCCGCGGATCTTCAGCTCGTCCTGCTGCAGCGGCAGTTGCTGGCCGGCGGCCACGCGCAGCTGCCATTCCACGAGGTCGAGGCCGGTGATCGCCTCGGTCACCGGATGCTCGACCTGCAGCCGCGTGTTCATCTCCATGAAGTAGAACCTGCCATCCTGTTCGCAGATGAACTCGACGGTGCCGGCACCCACGTAGCCCACCGCGCGCGCGGCGGCGACCGCGGCCTCGCCCATCTCGCGGCGGCGCTCGGGCGCCATGCCGGGCGCAGGCGCTTCCTCGAGCACCTTCTGGTGGCGGCGCTGCACCGAGCAGTCGCGCTCGAAGAGGTAGACGCCGTTGCCGTGGCCGTCGAAGAAGACCTGGATCTCGATATGGCGCGGGCGCTGCACGTAGCGTTCGATCAGCACCGCGGCATCGCCGAAGCTGTTGATCGCCTCGCGCTGGCAGGAGGCGAGCGCGGCGTCGAACTCGGCCTCGGCCGTCACGACCCGCATGCCCTTGCCGCCGCCGCCGGCGCTGGCCTTGATCAGCACCGGATAGCCGATGCGGCCGGCCTCGCGCTTGAGCAGCGCGCCGTCCTGGTCGGCACCGTGGTAGCCCGGTACCAGCGGCACCTCGGCGGCCTCCATCAGCCGCTTCGATTCGGCCTTCAGGCCCATCGCCTGGATCGCGCTCGCCGGCGGGCCGATGAAGGCGATGCCGGCGTCGGCGCAGGCTTGGGCGAAGCCCTCGTTCTCGCTCAGGAAGCCGTAGCCCGGATGCACCGCCTGCGCGCCGGTGGCTTGCGCCGCGGCGAGGATCCTGGCCGCGACGAGGTAGCTCTCGCGCGGCGAGGCCGGTCCGATATGCACCGCCTCGTCGCAGGCCGCCACGTGCGCGGCATGGGCGTCGGCATCGGAATAGACGGCGACGGTGCGGATGCCCAGGCGCCGGGCTGTCGCCGCAACGCGGCATGCGATCTCGCCGCGGTTGGCAATGAGGATCTTCTTAAACATTGTCATCAACTCCCGTGGCTCAGGTCGCCGGTGAACAGGTGCTCGATGCGGTTGACCACCGCACGCAGGAACTTCCACAACAGGCGGATCAGCACGATCGCCACCACCAGCGCGATGGCCAGCGCGATGAAGAACCAGACCGGATGCTCGACCGCCAGCCACAGCAGCGCCGGCACCGCCATGTCACCGGCCAGCGACAGCGCGACGTTGGAGAAGGGCTCGGGCGAGGTATTCGCCGCCGCCCGCGTCGTCGCCTTGGCGGCATGGCTTGTGGCCGCCAGCGTGCCACCGACCAGCGCGGCGATGGCGGCGAAGGTGGCCTGGTCGGCGCCGAACACCGCCGCCGCCAGCGCGGCGCCGGCCGGGATGCGGATGAAGGTGTGGACCGCGTCCCAGGCCGAGTCGACGAGCGGGATCTTGTCGGCGAAGAACTCGACGCCCATCAGCAGCGCGCTGACCGCGAGGAAGGCCGGGTGCTGCAGCAGGTGCAGGCCGGCCGGCAGATCGACCCAGCCGGCGTAGCCGGCGAGACCGGTGATGAGCAGTACCGCGTAGAGCCGGATGCCGCTGGCAAAGCCGAGCGCGGCGGCGAGCGCGACGAGTTGCGCCGTGTCGAGCCCCTGCACGGGCGCGGCGAGCGCATCGAGCACCGGCTTGGCGCTATCGAAGTCCATGGCTCAGACGGCCGCCGGGCCGCCCCAAGGCCGGCTGCGCCCCCCAGGGGGGGAGCGCAGTCGCGTAGCGGCAAGCGTGGGGGCACACATGTTCAGCCGATCCAGCGCGGCTTGCTCTTGGCGAGGAAGCTCTGCACGCCGTGCTTGCCGTCGTCCGAGGCGCGGGCGTCGGCGATGTGCTCGACGGTACGCACGATCAGCGCCTCGTCGAGCGGACGGTCGATGACCTCGTCGAGCAGGCGCTTGCATTGCGCCAGCGCCTGCGGGCTCGCCGCCAGAAGCGCATCGACCAAGGCCTGCAGCGTGCTGTCGATCTGCGCGGCCGGCACCACCTCCTGCACGAAGCCGAGCCGCTGCGCGCTGGCGGCATCGAAGCGCTCGGCCGTGAGCATGTAGCGCTGCGCTGCGCGCGCGCCCAGCGCCCGCACCACGTAGGGGCTGATCGTCGCCGGCACCAGGCCGAGCTTGACCTCGCTGAGGCAGAAGTTCGCGCCCTCGGCGGCGACCGCCATGTCGCAGGCCGCCACCAGCCCCAGGCCGCCGGCGTAGCAGTCGCCCTGGACCCGAGCGACCACCGGCTTCGGGCAGGCGGCGATGGTGCGCAGCATCTCGGCCAGCGCGGCGGCGTCGGCCAGGTTCTGCTCGCGCGTGTAGTCGGCCATGCGCCGCATCCAGTTGAGGTCGGCGCCGGCGCAGAAGGCCACGCCGTTGGCCGCCAGCACCACCACGCGCACCGCCGCGTCGTTGCCGAGCGCGCGAAAGGCACCGGTCAGCTCGATGATCAGTTCATCGTTGAAGGCGTTGCGAACCTCGGGCCGGTCGAGCGTGACCCGGGCCACCGGACCCGCCACCTCGACCTTGATCAGCTTGGTCATCGGGCCTCCTTCATCACATCCGGAACACGCCGAACTTCGCGTCCGGGATCGGCGCGTTGAGGCTGGCGGACAGGCCGAGCGCCAGCACGCGCCGGGTGTCGGCCGGGTCGATCACGCCGTCGTCCCACAGCCGCGCGCTGGCGAAGTACGGATGCCCCTGCACCTCGTACTGGTCGCGGATCGGCTTCTTGAAAGCCTCTTCCTCGTCGGCGCTCCAGGCGCCGCCCTTGGCCTCGATGCCGTCGCGCCTGACGGTGGCCAGCACGCTGGCGGCCTGCTCGCCGCCCATCACGCTGATGCGCGCGTTGGGCCACATCCAGAGGAAGCGCGGCGAGTAGGCGCGGCCGCACATGCCGTAGTTGCCGGCGCCGAAGCTGCCGCCGATGATGACGGTGAACTTGGGCACGTTGGCACAGGCCACGGCCGTCACCATCTTGGCGCCGGCGCGCGCGATGCCCTCGTTCTCGACCTTGCGACCGACCATGAAGCCGGTGATGTTCTGCAAAAAGACCAGCGGCACCTTGCGCTGGCAGCACAGCTCGATGAAGTGCGCGCCCTTGTTGGCGCTCTCCGAGAACAGGATGCCGTTGTTGGCGACGATGCCGACCGGCATGCCCTCGATGTGGGCGAAGCCGCACACCAGCGTGGCGCCGTAGCGTGCCTTGAACTCGTCGAACTCGGAGCCGTCGACGATGCGGCTGATCACCTCGCGCACGTCGAAGGGCTTGCGGGTGTCGGTCGGGATCACGCCGTAGAGCTCCTCGGGTGCGAGCTTCGGCGACACCGGTTCGCGCAGCACCACCGGCACGTTCTTCTGCCAGTTGAGGTGGCCGACGATCTGGCGCGCGATCGCCAGCGCGTGGGTGTCGTTGCGCGCCAGGTGGTCGGCCACGCCCGACAGGCGCGTGTGGACGTCGCCGCCGCCGAGGTCCTCGGCGCTGACGACCTCGCCGGTCGCGGCCTTCACCAGCGGCGGGCCGCCGAGGAAAATGGTGCCCTGCTTGTCGACGATGATGGTCTCGTCGCTCATCGCCGGCACGTAGGCGCCGCCGGCGGTGCACGAGCCCATCACCACCGCCACCTGCGGAATGCCCTGCGCGCTCATCTGCGCCTGGTTGTAGAAGATGCGGCCGAAGTGATCGCGGTCCGGGAACACCTCGTCCTGGTTGGGCAGGTTGGCACCGCCGCTGTCGACCAGGTAGATGCAGGGCAGCCGGTTCTGCTGCGCGATCTCCTGCGCCCGCAGGTGCTTCTTCACCGTCAGCGGAAAGTAGGTGCCGCCCTTGACGGTGGCGTCGTTGCAGACGATCACGCAATCGACCCCGGCGACGCGGCCGATGCCGGCGACCACGCCGGCGCAGGGCGCGGCATCGCTGCCGTCGCGGTCCTTGTAGACATCGAAGGCCGCCAGCGGCGCGATCTCGAGGAAGGGCGTGCCGGGATCGAGCAGGCCCTCGACGCGGTCGCGCGGCAGCAGCTTGCCGCGCGCCGCGTGCTTGGCGCGCGCCGCCTCGCCGCCGCCCTGCGCGATCTGCGCGAGCTTGGTATTGAGGTCGTCGACCAGCGCCCGCATCGCGGCCGCGTTGGCCTTGAAGTCGTCGCCGCGCGGGTTGAGCTTGGATTCGAGAATGGGCATCGGGTCTCCTCGCGGCGATTCGTTGTTCTGGTTGACGTTGACGTAAACGTCAATTCTAGTGTCGTGAGTTGGAGGTTCGTTGAACAGCTTGGCAGCGACTGCAGAACGGTTCCGAATCCCGCCGAAAACGGCCGCAGCCTAGGCGCGGCGCGGAGCCGGGTTCGACACCCGGCGAGCACCGCAACGACGGATGCGGCCGCTTCTCGGCTGGATTCATCGACGAACTTTCAACTCACGACACTAAAGGCCGGCGCGCACTCAGGCCGTCGGGCCGTAGACCTCGGCCTCGCGCCAGCGCAGGGCGGCCATGTCGGGTACGCGCAGATGGGCCTCGCTCGGCATCAGGAACTCGTCGAGCTGTGGTGGCTCCACGGCCGTGCCGGTCAGCATGGCATGCACCTGGCCGCGATGATGGGTCTGGTGCATGAACAGATGAGCCAGCACATGGGCCGCGCGTTCGCGCTGCACCCGGCCCTGGCTGCGCGGCAGCTCGATGACGCGTTCGCAGCCCGCGCCATCGAGCGCGTCGCAGAACGCGATCAGGCGTTCGTCGCAGGCGGCCTGGCGCGCGGCCAGCGGCGCCAGTTCCTCGTCGGCCTTGAACCGGTCCCAGTGCGTGGCCAGCTCGGGCTCGCCAAGCAGCGCGCCGACGTAGTACTGGTCGACCTCGAGGATGTGGTTCAGCGTCCCGATCAGGCTCGGGAAGAAGCTGGTGCGCGCGGCATGAAGCTCCGCGTGCGTGAGCGCCGCCATCGCGCCGTGCAGGCGGTGATTGGCAAGCCGGTTGGCGTGCGCCTCGATGCGCAGGTGCCGGGAAAGGTCCATCGCCGGATTCTGCGGCCGGCGATGGACGCGTCAATCACCCGCAGCTACCGCTCATTGCCCGTAGAGCACCTGCGGCAGCCACAGGCCGATGCCCGGGAACTGGTACAGCAGGATGATCGCGATGACCTGGATGCCCATGAAGGGCAGCATGCCGGCAAAGATCTGGTTCAGCGTCACGTGTTTCGGCGACACGCCCTTCAGGTAGAACGCCGCCATCGCCACCGGCGGGCTCAGGAAAGCGGTCTGCAGGTTCAGCGCCACCAGCAGGCCGAAGAACAGCGGGTCGACGCCGAAGTTGTCGAGCAGCGGAATGAAGATCGGCATGAAGATCACGATGATCTCGGTCCACTCCAGCGGCCAGCCGAGGACGAAGATGATCACCTGGCTGAGCACCAGGAACTGGGTCTTGCTGAGGTTCATGCCCAGCACCCAGTTCTCGACCAGTTCCTGCCCGCCAAGCAGCGCGAAGGCGGCCGAGAAGATCGCCGAGCCGACAAACAGCCAGCAGACCATCGCACTCGTCTTCGCGGTGAGGAAGACGCTCTCCTTGACCACCGTCAGGTTCAACTGCCGGTAGGCGGCGGCCAGCAGGAAGCCACCCAGTGCGCCGACCGCGGCGGCCTCGGTCGGCGTCGCCAGACCGAAGACGATCGAGCCCAGCACGGCGGTGATCAGCACCAGCAGCGGGAAGAAGCTCGACAGCAGCATCTTGAACACTTCGAGCCGGTTGAAGCTGAGCAGCGCGTAATAGGCCACCATCGCCACCGCACCGACCGCCAGGCCGATCCAGTAGCCCTGCGGAGCCGGCCGCGTGGTGGCCGCGGCACCGTCGGTCGCGCCGGCGGGTGGCGTGGCCACGGCGCCAGGCGGCTCGGCCACGGCAGCGGCGGCCGGTTCGCTGCCGGCCTCGGCGGGGGCCGACGGCGGCTCCGCCAAGCCACCCGCGGCGGGCGGCTCCTGCACCCCGCCGGCGGCTGGTGGCTCCTGTAGCCCGCCACCGTCGCCGGGCGGAGCCTGAAGGCCGCCTGCGTCTTGCGCCTCGGTCGCGCTGCCCGCGCCCATCTGCTGCAGTTCGGAGAAGTCCTCGACTGCGGTGACGCGAGTCACGGTCTGGTAGCTCCACAGCGACACGACGGTGAACAGGATCAGCGGCAGCAGCGTCACGAACAGCTGCTTCAGCAGGAAGCTCGTGCTGACGGCCTGGTTGCGCTTGCCCTTGAGCGCGCCCAGCAGCCAGGGCAGCGCCCGGCCTTCGCCGGTAGCGCCGGCCTGCTGCAGCGGCGGCGGCAGCGGCACGAAGCGCTGCTCCGCCGTCAGCGGCGGCATCAGCGCCGGCTTGATCTTGGCGAGGAGGATCACGTAGACGATGTACAGGCCGGCCAGCATCAGGCCGGGGAAGAAGGCACCGGCGTAGAGCTTGACCACCGACACGCCGGCGGTCGCGCCGTAGACGATCAGCAGCACCGAGGGCGGGATCAGGATGCCCAGGCAGCCGCCAGCGGTGATGGCGCCGGCCGACACGCGCACGTCGTAGCCGCCGCGCAGCATCTGCGGCAGCGCCAGCAGGCCCATCAGCGTGACCACCGCACCGACGATGCCGGTCGCGGTGGCGAACACCGCGCAGGTCACCAGCGTGGCCACCGCCAGCGAGCCCGGCACGCGGGCCAGCGCCAGGTGCAGGCTCCTGAACAGCTTCTCGATCAGGTTGGCGCGCTCGACCAGGTAGCCCATGAAGACGAACAGCGGGATCGAGATCAGCACGTCGTTGCTCATCACCGAGAACGTGCGCTGCACCATCAGGTCGAGCGTCTGCGTCATCGCGCCGCGGGCGGTCTGCCCGCCGGAGTGGTAGGCGAAGAACGCGAACAGCATGCCCATGCCCATCAGCGTGAAGGCGGTCGGGAAGCCGAGCATGATGGCCACCACCACCAGCGACAGCATCAGCAGGCCGTAGTGGCCGTTGGTCATCGTGTCGACGCTCAGCACCATGCCCATCGCCGCGGCGACGATGATGGCCATCAGCGTGAAGCCGAACCACAGTTCCTTGCGCAGCTTCATCACTTGCCGCCTTCCTTGACCACCAGCTTGTCGAGCGCCTCGATGTCTGCATCCTTCACGTGCATCAGCTCCTTGAGCTTGTCGACGTCGACTTCCTCGACGTCCTGCTCGCGCGACGGCCACTCGCCTTCACGCAGGCAGATCACGCAGCGCACGATCTCCACCAGACCCTGCAGCAGCAGCACCGCGCCGGCGAAGGGAATCACGAACTTGAACGGGTAGACCGGCAGCGGGTCGGCGTTGAAGGTCTGCTCGCGGATGGCCAGCGAGTCGTTGAAGTAGGCCCATCCGGCCCAGGTCATCGCCACGATGCCGGGCAGAAAGAACAGGATGTAGAGCACCAGGTCGATGGTCGCCTGGGTGCGCGGCTTGAAGAAGCCGTAGAGCACGTCGCCGCGCACATGGCCGGCCTTGCTCAGCGTGTAGGCGCCGGCAAACATGAAGAGGGTGCCGTAAAGCATGATCTGGGCGTCCAGCACCCAGCCGTGCGGCTGGTTCAGCGCATAGCGGGAGAACACCTCCCAGCTGATCAAGAGGGTCAGGCCGACCACCGACCAGGCAAAAAACTTGCCGATCCAGGTGGAAAAGCGGTCCACCGCCAGCAGCAGGTTCTGCATGGAGCTTCCTAGAGAAAGTCGTTCAGACAAACAAGCGGGGGCGCCGCAACACGGCGCCCCCGGGATTGTCGCGTGCTACGCCTCGAGAAGGTTCAGGCCTTCTTGGCTCCGAAGTAGTGGTTGTAGGCCATCTTGAAGTCGACGGTGTAGTCGTTCCACCACTGACCGGCGCGGCCGGCGAAGGCCTTCTGCGAGTCGATCACCTTCTGGAACAGGGGGTTCTCGCCGCCCTTCTTGGCGACGATCTTGTCCCAGGCGGCGAGTTGCGCGCGCAGGATCGCGTCGGGCGTCTTGTAGAACTTGACACCGGCCTTCTTCAGCTCGACGTAGTCGAGCGAATTGCGATGCGCCGCCTTCCAGCTCATGTCGGCGCTGGCGGCCTGGACGCCGTAGTCGACGATCGCCTTCAGCTCGGCCGGCAGCGCGTCGAGCTTGCCCTTGTTGAACAGGATCTCGAACTGCTCGCCGCTCTGGTGGAAGCTCTGCAACATGCAATTCTTGACCACGTCGGGGAAGCCGAGCAGGCGGTCCGAGCTGGCGTTGTTGAACTCGGCGCCGTCGATCAGGCCGCGGTCCAGCGCCGGCACGATCTCGCCTCCGGGCAACGGGTTCACCGCGGCGCCCATGTCGTTGTACATGTCGACCGCGAGACCGACGGTACGAAACTTGGTGCCCTTGATGTCCTCGAGCTTGGCGATCGGCTTCTTGAACCAGCCGAAGGGCTGCGTCGGCATCGGCCCGTACAGGTAGGACACGACGTCCATGTTCAGGCTCTTGTAGATCTCGGCCAGCAGCTCCTTGCCGCCGCCGTAGTTGTGCCAGGCCAGCAGCATGTTGGGGTCCATGCCGAAGGACGGGCCCGATCCCCACAACGCCAGCGCGGAGTTCTTGCCGTAGTGGTAGGCCACCACGCCGTGGCCGCCGTCGAGCGTGCCCTTGTTGACCGCCTCGAGCAGCTGGAAGGCCGGCACCACCGCACCGGCTGGCAGCACCTCGATCTTCAGGCGACCGCCGGCCATGTTGTTGACCTTGGTCGCGAAGTCGTTCGCGTACTCGTGGAAGATGTCCTTCGACGGCCAAGTGCTCTGGAAGCGCAGCGCGGTCGTCTGCGCGTTGCTGACCATCGGTGCGGCCATGGCCGCGGCACCGACCGCGCCGGCCGATGCGGACTTGAGGAAGCGGCGCCGCTGGGGTGCCGAACTCTTCTTGGACATGCTCGTCTCCTTCGCTTCGGTGTTGAAACAATCCCTCCGTGCCGGCGACCACTGCGGGCCGTTGGCCTTCTCGTCGATGTTACGAACGGCGCCCGCCGCTGGCGCTGGCGTTAACCCGGGCGGGAGACCCCGGGGTGGGCGGGGTTGTGCGGTGCGCGAACCGCAACCGCCGGCAACCGGGCGAGCCCGCGCCGGCTAGCCCAGCGCCCGACCGATGAGGATCTTCTGCACGTCGGAGGTGCCCTCGTAGATCTGCGTCACCCGCACGTCGCGTGCGATGCGCTCGAGCGGGAAGTCGCTGACGTAGCCATAGCCGCCCAGTGTCTGCAAGGCCGCCGAGCAGACTCGCTCGGCCATCTCGGAGGCGAAAAGCTTGGCCATCGCCGCTTCCTTCAGGCAAGGGACACCGGCATCCTTCATCGCGGCCGCATGCCAGATCAGCTGGCGCGCCGCCTCGAGCTGCGTGGCCATCTCGGCGAGCCGGAACTGCACCGCCTGATGCTCGAAGATCGGCTTGCCGAAGGCCACCCGCTCCTTGCTGTAGGCCAGCGCCGCCTCGAAGGCCGCGCGCGCCATGCCCACGCTCTGCGCGGCAATGCCGATGCGCCCGCCCTCCAGCCCGGAGAGCGCGATCTTCAGGCCCTGTCCTTCGTCGCCGAGCCGGTTGGCGGCCGGCACCCGGCAGTTCTCGAAGGTGATCTGGGCCGTGTCGCTGGCATGCTGGCCCATCTTGTCCTCGAGCCGCGAGACGATGTAGCCGGGGGTGTTCGTCGGCACGACGAAGGCGCTGATGCCCTTCTTGCCGGCCGCCTTGTCGGTCACGGCCATCACGATCGCGACATCGCCATGCTTGCCGCTGGTGATGAACTGCTTGACGCCATTGAGCACGTACTCATCGCCCTCGCGCACGGCGGCGGTGCGCAGCCCGCCGGCCTCGGAGCCGACGTGCGGCTCGGTCAGGCAGAAGGCGCCGAGCATCCGCCCCTGCGCCAGCGGCTTCAACCACTGCTGTTGCTGGGCCGGGCTGGCCCAGGCCATCAGGATCGAGCAGACCGGGCAGTTGTTGACGCTGACGATGGTGCTGGTCGCGCCGTCGCCGGCGGCGATCTCCTCGAGGATGATCGCCAGCGCCAGGTAGTCGAGCCCGGCCCCGCCCAGTTCGGCCGGCACCGCGACACCGTAGCAACCGAGTTCGGCCAGGCCACGCAGTTCGTCCTTCGGGAAATGGTGGTTCTTGTCCCAGGCCGCGGCCTTGGGCGCGATCTGGTCCTGCACGTAGCTGCGGACGGCGTCCTGCACCGCGCGGTGGTCTTCATTGAGCAACATGGCGCTTCATCTCCGAAATGTCTTCCTGGTAGGCGGTGGCGCCGAACACGCGCCAACCGTCGGCGCCGCGCAGCAACTGGTAGGCGGTGCCAAAGCGCTGCAGCAGCGAGCCGTCGCGGCGCCACAGTGTCCAGCGCAGGTGCGCCACCATGTGGTCGGGGCCGAAGGCCAGGTGCTCGAGCAGTTCGAACTCGGTGCGCGCGAAGCCGGCCTCGCGGTACACGGCGCACAGCGCCTGCATGTTGGCGCGCATCGGCGCCTCCTCGGTCCAGACCGTGACCCGGCCGTGGCCGTGGCCGTCGCGGCTGTCGGCGATGGCGCTCGGGGTGTGCCAGCAGTCGGCCACCGCGTCGCCGTCGAGGCGGTCGAAGGCGGCGCGGTAGCGATCGAAGAAGTCGATCAGTTGCTGACGGTCCACGCGGCCCTCACCAGTCGATGCCGGAGCCGTCGTAGTTGAGAAAGCGGCCGTTGTCGGCCGCCGTGAGCGCGGCCAGCGTGCGGCGCATGCCGGCGACCGCGTCGGCCACGTCGAGATCGGCGCCGCTGCCGCCCATGTCGGTGCGCACCCAGCCGGGGTGAAAGGCGACGCAGACCGGCGGCGCGGCCGCCTCGTCGCCGGCGTTGGCGCCGAGCGTGATCGAGATGTCCTTCAGCACCGAGTTCAGCGCCGCCTTCGAGGCACGGTAGAGCCAGCCCGAGGCCGAGGTGCGCGGGCCGATCGCGCCCATGCGCGAGGAGATCACCGCCAGCCGCGCCTGCGGCTCGAGCAGTTCGGCGATCTGGCCAACCACCCGCATCGGGCCCAGCACGTTGGCGTGCATCACGGCGTCGAAGTCGGCCTCGCTCGGCGCCTCGATGCCACTGCTGCGCGGACCGTAGACGCCGGCGTTGACGATCACCACGTCGAAGGCGCCACCGTCGAGCTGCCAGGCCAGGCGCGAGCAACTCTCCGCGCTGGTCACGTCGAGGGCGACGGCGCTGGCACCGAGCGCGCGCAGGCGCCCGAGCCCGGCCTCGTCGCGCGCCGTGGCCGTGACCTGAGCGCCGTCGGCACGGTACTGGCGCACGAACTCCAGGCCGATGCCGCGCGAGGCGCCGATGACGAGAGCGCGCATGGCCCGGGCTCCGCGCTCAGACCAGTTCCACCGCCATCGCCGTCGCCTCGCCGCCGCCGATGCACAGCGCGGCGACGCCCTTATTGAGCCCGCGCGCGCGCAGCGCGCCGAGCAGGGTGACGACGATGCGCGCGCCGCTGGCGCCGATCGGATGGCCGAGCGCGCAAGCGCCGCCGTTGACGTTGACCTTGTCGTGCGGCAGCTTGAACTCGGCCATCGCCGCCATCGTCACCGCGGCAAAGGCCTCGTTGACTTCCCAGAGGTCCACGTCGGCCGCGTTCCAGCCGGCCTTCTTGAGCACTTTCTCGATCGCGCCGACCGGCGCGGTGGTGAACCAGTCGGGCGCCTGCGCGTGCACGCCGTGGGCCCGGATGCGCGCCACCGGCTTCAGGCCGCGCGCCTTGGCGGTCGATTCGCGCATCAGCACCAGCGCGGCGGCACCGTCGGAAATGCTCGACGAGGTGGCGGCGGTGATCGCGCCGTCCTTCTTGAAGGCCGGCTTCAGGCCGGGGATCTTGTCGGGCCGCGCCTTGAAGGGTTGCTCGTCCTTGTCGATCACCGTGTCGCCGGCCTTGCCCGGCAGGCTGACCGGCGCGATCTCCCAGGCGAAGCTGCCGTCCTCGTTGGCCTTCTTGCTGCGCTCCAGGGAGGCGATCGCGAAAGCGTCCATCGCCTCGCGCGTGAACGAGTACTTGCTCACGCACTGCTCGGCGAACACGCCCATCGCCTTGCCGCGCTCGTAGGCGTCTTCGAGCCCGTCGATCGCCATGTGGTCGTAGAGCGCGGCGGCACCGTACTTGATGCCCTTGCGCGCAAAGGTCAGGTGCGGCGCATTCGTCATGCTCTCCATGCCGCCGGCGACCATCACCTCGGCGCTGCCGGCGGCGAGCATGTCGTGCGCGAACATCATCGCGCGCATGCCCGAGCCGCACATCTTGGACAAGGTCACGGCGCCGGCGCTGTCGGGCAGGCCGGCCTTGCGCATCGCCTGGCGCGCCGGCGCCTGGCCCTGACCCGCCATCAGGCAGTTGCCCATCAGCACCTCGTCGACCGCGTCGCCGGGCACGCCGGCGCGCTCGACCGCGGCCTTGATCGCGACCGCGCCGAGTTCCCAGGCGGCCAGTGAAGAGAAATCACCGAGCAGGCCGCCGATCGGCGTGCGGGCGGCGGAAACGATGACGATGGGGTCGTTGGTGGCGGACATGGTCGAACTCCTCTGTCGAAATGCTGGCTAGATGGGATTGAAACCGGCGGCCTGTGCCGCGCCGCCGGGACTGTGGGCAGCCGCGTCGAGCATGGCCAGCGCCTCGCTCTCCAGGATGCTGCCAAAGGGCGAATAGCTGTGCAGGCGAAAGCGCTTGTGCGGCTCGTAGGGAAAGACGTCGTGCACATGGCCGGCGCCGATGCGTTCCTTGTGGCCCTGCCAGAACTCGGCATCGAGCAGGTCGGCGTGGTGCTTCATGAAGACCTCGCGCACCTGCGGGTTGCCGAGCAGGAAGGGGCCGAAGGTTTCGGGGAACACGTCGCGCGGGCCGACCGTGTACCAGACCTCGCCCGACATCTCGTCCTCCTCGGTGCGCGCCTGCGGCACCTTGCGGAAGTTGCAGTCGGTGAGGTACTCGATCTCGTCGTAGTCGTAGAACACGACCTTGCCGTGCCGGGTGACGCCGAAGTTCTTCCATAGCATGTCGCCGGGAAAGATGTTGGCGCGCACCAGGTCCTTGATCGCGTTGCCGTACTCGATCACCGCATGCTCGAGCTGCTCGGGCGTGGCCTCCTGCAGGTAGATGTTGAGCGGGATCATGCGGCGCTCGATGTAGACGTGGCGGATCACCAGGTTGCTGGCGTCCTCCTCGATCAGGCTCGGGCAGAAATGCTTGAGCTCGGCGACCAGCTCGTCCTCGAAGCGATGGCGCGGGAAGGCGACGTTGCTGTACTCGAGCGTGTCGGCCATGCGGCCGACGCGGTCGTGGGTCTTGACCAGCAGGTACTTGCTCTGGATCTGCTCGCGCGTGGTGTCCTTCTGTGGCGGGTAGAAGTCCTTGATGACCTTGAAGACGAAGGGAAAGCTCGGCAGGTCGAACACCAGCATCACCATGCCCTTGATGCCGGGCGCGATGCGGAACTTGTCGCTGCTGTGGCGCAGGTGATAGAGGAAGTCGCGGTAGAACAGGTTCTTGCCGTGTTTCTGCAGGCCAAGGGCGTTGTAGAGCTCGGCGCGCGGCTTGCGCGGCATCAGCGAGCGCAGGAACTGCACGTAGGCCGAGGGAATCTCCATCTCGACCATGAAGTAGGCGCGCGCGAAGCTGAACAGCATCAGCAGGTCGTCCTCGCCGAACAGCGCGGCGTCGATGACCAGCCGGTGATGGCGGTTGTGCAGCACCGGCAGCGCGAACGGCGTCTCGGTGAAGCCGTTGATGACCTTGCCGACGATGTAGGCGCCCTTGTTGCGGAAGAACAGGCTCGACAGCACCTGGATCTGGAAGTTCGCGCGCAGCCGGATCTCGCCGAAGCGGCCGCGCAGCGCGTTCATCAGGTAGTCGACGTCGCGCCCGAGGTCCTCGAACTCGCGTTGCAGCTGGTAGTTGTCGACGATGCGCAGCAGCATCTCGCGCAGGCCGTCGGTCGAGCCGGGCCGGCTCGGGTAGTAGGCGCGGTAGGTGGGTGCCGCGGCCGGCTCGTCGTTCTCGATGTACTCGGTGCTGACCGCCGGCCGCACGAAGATGAAGTCGTTGCGGAAATAGCTGCGGTGCAGGATCTTGGTCGTGACCGAGTTGAAGAAGGTCTCGGCCAGCTCGGGCTGGTGGTGGTCGGTCAGCAGGCCGATGTAGTGCAGCTTGACCTGCTGCCAGGTGTCCTTGCTGAGCTGGCTGGCGCCGAACTCGTGCTCGAGGCGCTCGGCCGCCTCGTCCACCCGCTTGTCGTAGAACTCGATGCGCAGCGCCTGCGCCTTCTGCTGGCCATGCCAGTCGCCGGCCTCGAAGCGCTGCTTGGCTGCGGCGCTGGTCTCGCGGAACAGCCGGTAATGCAGGTTGAAGCCGTCGAGCAGCGTGCGCGCGATGTCGAAGGCGCGGGTGTCGTCGAGCGCGCGTGGAAACATCAGACTTCCGCTGCGAGGTAGCGCGCGTGGACGCCGGCCACGGCCTGATCGTGGATGCGCGCCACGTTCTGCGGACCCGGCACAGTCATTGACAGGTCCTGCAGCAGGCCGTCGCTGAGGCCGTAGAACCAGCCATGCACGACCAGCTCCTGGCCGCGCGCCCAGGCGTCCTGCACGATCGTGGTCTGGCAGATGTTGCGCGCCTGCTCGATCACGTTGAGCTCGCACAGCGCGTCGACCCGGCGTGCCTCGGGCACCGTCGCCAGCCAGGTAGCGTGGCGATCGCGCACGTCCTGCACATGGCGCAGCCAGTTGTCGGCCAGACCGACGCGGCGATCGTGCAGCGCCGCCGCCACGCCGCCGCAACCGCTGTGGCCGACGACGATGATGTGCCTGACCTTGAGCATGTCGGTCGCGAACTGGAGCGTCGACAGCGCGTTGAGGTCGGAGTGCACCACCACGTTGGCGACGTTGCGATGCACGAACAGCTCGCCCGGCAGCAGGTCGACCAACTCGTTGGCCGGCACCCGGCTGTCGGCGCAGCCGATCCACATGTACTGCGGGGTCTGCTGCTTGAGCAGGCGGGTGAAGAAACCCGGCTCGCGCGCCTCGGTCTTGGCGGCCCAGGCGCGGTTGCTGGCAAACAGCTCTTTGAGTTCGGGGGTCATGTAGTCGTGCCGCGTAGCTCGTGCAGGGTTCTCATCGTGCCATTTCCGCCGCGCGCTGCCGGGCGAACTGCCGCAAGTCCTCGAAGCGCACGCTGCCGGCGCCGCGACGGTCGATGCGCTCGAACTCGCGCGCCACGTAGCCCAGGCCGGCCGCTTCGGCCTGCGCGCGCGTCAGCCGGCCGCCATGCGCCGCGGCCGCGGCCTCGAAGTCGGCACGCAGCCTGGCCTCGGCCTGCGCCTGGAGCGCGGCGCCGCGGGTCGGTTCGGGCAGCGCGCCGCCGCGCGGCAGCGATGCCGGGGGCACCCAAGGCCCGCGCTGTGCGTTCTCGAACAGCGCCGGCGGCAGCTCCGGCCGCTCGGCGGCCACGACCGGACCGCCGAGGCCGAGCGCCAGTCCGAACGCCAGCAGGCGCCGGGCGGCGGCACGGCGTGGCAGGGGTTGCCGTTGAAGCTGCTGCATCGTCACAAGCCCTGCGCCGCGCGGTAGAAGGCGCCCAGGTCGGCGCGCTGCCGGCCGCGCGAGGCGTCGTCCAGATAGCTCATGTGGCCGCCGGGGTAGGCCCGCGCCACCACGTTCGGCAGGCTGCCGAGCCGGCCCAGGTCGAGTTCGGTCTGGAAGAAGGGCGTCGCCAGGTCGTGGTGGCCGCTGATCGCCAGCACCTGCAGGCGCGGGTTCAGCGTCAGCGCCGCGGCCAGGTCGGGCAGGGTGTCGGGCAGCGGGCGGCCGTCGTGGCCGAAGTCCCAGGACTCGATCGCGTTGCTGAACATCACGTAGCGCGAAGGATTCGTGTAGCCGAGCTGGCCCAGGTAGCTCGTGATCGCGGTGGCGAAGGAAGCATCGACCAGCGTCAGCGAGGGATCGCCGTCGCGCGCGAGCTCGCTGCCGTTGGCGGCGGCGATGCGGCTGTCGTAGCGGCCGAGCAGCGTGCCGGCGATCAGGCTGCGCCGCACCGGCTCGGGCGGCTGGTTGAAGCGCAGCTGCCAGCTCGACTGGGCGATCCCGGTCGCGTCCACCAGTTGCGCGACGAGCCCGGCATCGGGCGCGGTGCCGCTGCTCATCAGCGCCCGCACGGCGGGGTCGTAGCGATCGGCGGCCAGCGTGCGCATCGAGGCGATGAAGGGTTCGGTCGCGGCCGGCGCCGGGCGCACCAGGTTGAACCAGGCGCCGGTGGCGCCATAGCTCGGCAGGTAGCCGGCGCAGCTCGTGACGATCGGCTCGACCACCGCGCAGTTGCTGTTGTAGTCGAGCACCGAGCTCTGCAATACGACGCCGGCAAGCTCGATGCCGGCCTGCTCCAGCAAGCGCGCCAGCACCGCGCTACGGGTGGTGCCGTAGGACTCGCCGAACAACAGCTTGGGCGAGGCGGTGCGGTCGTTGAGCTGGACATAGCGGCGCACGAAGTCGCGGAACACCGCCGCGTCCTTGTCGACGCCCCAGAAGCTGCGGTTGCTGTTGGGCGCGATCGCCTGCGAGAAACCGGTGCCGACCGCGTCGACGAAGACCAGGTCGCTCGCATCGAGCAGGGTCTCGGTGTTGTCGACCAGCGCGAAGGGCCGCGGCAGGTTGGTCGCCGGCACCCCGGTCGCCAGCCGCCGCGGGCCGTAGGAGCCGAGGTGCAGCCAGACCGAGGCCGAGCCGGGTCCGCCGTTGTAGAAGAAGGTGAGGGGCCGGCGGGCCGCGCTGGCGCCATCGAGCGTGTAGGCCACGTAGAAGAACGAGGCCAGGGCCGCGCCCGAGACCGGGTCGCGCGCCGTCAGGTGGCCGGTGGTCGCGGTGTAGGCGAGCGTGCCTGCGGGCAGCGCCAGCGTGTGGCGCGTGACCGCGGCGCGCTCCTCGGCCACGGCGAGCGAGGCATCGGGTGCCGAGGAGTAGACCGTGGCATCGAACCAGTTGCCCTGCGCCGGCGGCGCGGCACCGTCGCTGGAGCCGCCGCCGCAGGCCGCGAGCACGAGCGCCAGCAGGCCGGCGGCCAGCCGATGCAGCAACGTCAATCTCGCGGCGGCACGCATCGCTGCCGGATCCTCAGACCACATTGCGGCGATAGGCCGCGTACTGCACGCGGTCGATCACGCGCCCGGCCTTGATGGCGCTCTGCGGCAGATGCGCCTCGAGCGTGTAGCCGGCCTTGCGCGCGACCGCCTGCGAGCCCTCGTTCCAGGCAAAGATCGGCGCGTAGAGCCGCGTCAGCTCCGGCCGCATCGCCCAGGCCCAGTGCGTGACGAGGTCGAGCGCCTCGCTGGCAATGCCGCGCCGCCAGAAGGCCTGGCCGAGCCAGTAGCCGATCTCGGCGTTGCAGCGCAGCCCGGCGTGGTCTGGGCGCAGGCCGATGCAGCCGACAACGTTGTGCTCGACTTCGATGCCCCAGACCAAGCCAAAGAGTTCGTCGCGCTCCGGGCCGCACCACTCCTGCGCGGCCTCGAGCGTGTAGGGACGCGGGAAGCCCTCGAAGAGATTGCGCCAGACGGCTTCGTCGTCGGCATGGCGACGCAGCGATTCGGCGTCGGCCGGCACCAAGGCACGCAACACGCAGCGCTCCCCCACCAACGTCGGCACGTCCAGGCTCACATGGTCTCCGCGAACAACTCCCGCCCGATCAGCATGCGGCGAATCTCGGAAGTGCCGGCGCCGATCTCGTACAACTTTGCGTCGCGCCACAGGCGGCCGAGCGGGTACTCGTTGATATAGCCGTTGCCGCCGAAGAGCTGGATGCCCTCGCCGGCCATCCAGGTCGCCTTCTCGGCGCACCACAGGATCACGCTGGCGCAGTCCTTGCGCACCTGGCGCACATGCTGCGGCCCGAGCGCATCCAGGTTCTTGCCGACCGTGTAGCAGAAGGCGCGCGCGGCCTGCAGCACGGTGTACATGTCGGCCACCTTGCCCTGCACCAGCTGGAACTCGCCGATGCTCTGGCCGAACTGCTTGCGGTCGTGGATGTAGGGCACGACGTTGTCCATCACCGACTGCATCAGGCCGATCGGCCCGGCGGCGAGCACCGCGCGCTCGTAGTCGAGCCCGCTCATCAGCACCTTGGCGCCCTGGTTCAGGCCACCGAGGATGTTGGCGGCCGGCACCTCCACGTTGTTGAACACCATCTCGCCGGTGTGCGAGCCGCGCATGCCGAGCTTGTCGAGCTTCTGCGCCGTGGAAAAACCCTTCATGCCCTTCTCGACGATGAAGGCGGTCACGCCGCGCGCGCCGAGCTCGGGTTCGGTCTTGGCGTAGACCACCATCGTGTCGGCGTCGGGGCCGTTGGTGATCCACATCTTGGTGCCGTTGAGCACGTAGACACCGCCCTTGTCCTCGGCTTTGAGCTTCATGCTGATGACGTCGCTGCCGGCGCCCGGCTCGCTCATCGCCAGCGCGCCCACATGCTCGCCACTGATCAGCTTGGGCAGGTACTTCTTGCGCTGGGCATCGCTGCCGTTGCGCTTGATCTGGTTGACGCACAGGTTGCTGTGGGCGCCGTACGAGAGCCCGACCGAGGCGCTGGCGCGCGAGATCTCCTCCATCGCCACCATGTGCGCGACGTAGCCCATGTTGGCGCCGCCGAACTCCTCGGGCACCGTGATGCCGAGCACGCCGAGCTCGCCCATCTTGCGCCACAGGTCCATCGGGAACTGGTCGCTGCGGTCGATCTCGGCCGCGCGCGGCGCGATCTCGGCGTCGGCAAAGGCACGCACCGCGTCGCGCAGCGCGTCGATGTCTTCGCCGAGCATGAAGTTGAGGCCGGGCAGGTTCATGTTGATGTCTCCTATGTCTTGTCTTCAGTAGCGCCGCGGCACCGGGGCGATGGTCTGCTGCATCACGGCGCAGGGGCTCTCGCGGCCCTGCTCGTCCAGGTGCACGACCTCGGCCATGGTGACGATGATCCGCTTGCCGGCGCGCAGCACGCGGCCGCGCGCCTCCAGCGTGCCGCCGGTGAAGGCGGCGAGGAAGTTGATCTTGTATTCGACCGAGGTGACCTCGCTGCCTTCCTCGGCCACGGTGAGCGCCGCGTAGCCGCCGGCGATGTCGGCCAGCGCACCGATCGCGCCGCCGTGGAAGCCGCCCTGCTGCTGCGTGACGCGCTCGCTGTGCGGCAGCCGGATCGCCACCGCGCCGTGCTCGACACTGACGAGTTCGGCGCCCAGGTGCCGCATCAGCCCCTGGCGCAGGAAGCTCTCGTGCACTCGCAGCCAGAGCGGACTGTCCATCGCACTCATGCCACTCAGGCCGCCTGGCGCCGCGCGGCCGGCTTGGTGGCCTTGGCCGCCGGCTTGGCGGCCTCGGCCAGCAACTGCCGGCAGCGCGCCTCGTGCTGGGCGATCTCGGCCAGCGTGATCTCGATGTCCTCGAGCTGCTGCTGCAGCTGCACCCGGTGCTCGCCGAGCACGTCGAGAAAGGCCTGCAGCTGGTGCGTGCCGTCGTCGGGCGATTCGTACATGTCGACCAGCTGCTTGACCTCCGACAGGCTCAGCCCCAGCCGCTTGCCGCGCAACGTGAGCTTGAGTCGGGTGCGATCGCGTGCGGTGTAGACCCGCTGACGTCCGCCGGCGCCGCCGCGCTCGGGCGTGAGCAGCCCGCAGTCCTCGTAGAAGCGGATCGCGCGCGTGGTGAGGTCGAACTCGCGCGCCAGCTCGCTGATCGTGTACGAGCCGGTCTGGGCGTTCGAGGCCTTGGTCGCTTTGGTGACTGGGGTGGCGGGCATGGCTGCCTAGAATGGGTGAACGATAGTTGACGTTGACGTAAACGTTAACCAAAACCCAAGTGTATCGGGGCCCGCGATGAATCCTCTAGAACACCAGTTGAGCTACCCGCATGGCGACGCCCTGCCCGCCGTCGGCGCCAGCATCGAGATCGCGCCGGGCCTCAAGTGGCTGCGCATGGCGCTGCCCTTCGCGCTCGACCACATCAACCTCTGGCTGCTGCGCGACCGCGTGGAAGATGCGCGCGGCCTGGTCGAGGGCTGGGCCATCGTCGACTGCGGCATCGCCAACGAGCCCACGCGTGCGGCCTGGGAGCAGGTCTTCGCCAACGAGCTCGAAGGCCTGCCGGTCACGCGCGTGATCTGCACCCACATGCACCCCGACCACATCGGCAACGCGCACTGGCTGGTCGAGCGCTTCGGCTGCGGCTTCTGGATCAGCAGCCTCGACTGGCACGCGGCGCAGCTCGGCTCGCTGCGCACCACCGGCAACGGTGGCGCCGCCGCCGCCGCGCACTTTGGCGCGCACGGCCTGATCGACGAGGAGGCGCTGGCCAAGGTGCGCGCGCGCACCAACTACTACGCCTCGATGGTGCCGGCGGTGCCGACCGTCTTTCACCGGCTGCAGGACGGCCTGCGGCTGCGCATCGGCGCGCACGAATGGCAGTGCATTGCCGGCTACGGCCATGCGCCCGAGCACATCGCGCTCTACAGCGAAACGCAGGGCATGCTGATCTCGGGCGACATGGTGCTGCCGCGCATTTCCACCAACGTCAGCGTCTGGGACATGGAGCCCGAGTCCAACCCGCTGCAGCAGTACCTCGACTCGCTGGAACGCTACCGCCCGCTGCCGGCCGCGACGCTGGTGTTGCCCTCGCATGGCCGGCCCTTCACCGGCCTGCACACGCGCATCGACCAGCTGCGCGCCCACCACGACGAGCGCCTGGCCGACGTGCTGGCCGCCTGCCGCGAAAGGCCGACCACCGCGTCCGACCTGCTCGAGGTGCTGTTCCGCCGCAAGCTCGACCTGCACCAGATCACGTTCGCGATGGGCGAGGCGGTCGCCCACCTGCACAAGCTGTGGTTCGAAGGCGCCCTGCGGCGCGAGCGTGGAGCGGACGGGGTGCTGCGCTTCACGGCAGCCTGAACTCGCGCATCGCCGCCGCGGTGGCGGCGTCGGCCGGGAAGAAGGACTCGATCGCCAGTTCGGAGACGGTCACGTCGAGCGGCGTGCCGAACACCGTGATCGTGCTGATGAAGGACAGCACGAAGCCGCCCTCCATGCGCAGTTGCAGCGGCACGACGACGGCCGGTGCGGCCAGTTCGACCGGGCCGCGCTGCGCGGCCGGGGCCGGCAGCGCCAGCAGTTCCTCGCGCAGCGCGACCAGCTCCGCATCGCCCGAGAGCTCGATGTCGCGCGCCAGCCGCGCGAACAGGTGCCCGCGCCAGTCGCTCATGTTGACGATGCGCGGCCCGAGGCCCGCCGGATGCAGGCTCAGCCGCAGCACGTTGAGCGGCGGCGCCAGCAGCTCCGGCGGCAACCCGGCCAGCAGCAGCGGCACGACGCGGTTGTGCGCAACCAGGTTCCAGCGCCGGTCGACCGCCAGCGCCGGATACGGCTCGTGGCCGGCCAGCACCAGGTCGACCGCCGCGCGCGCGGCCAGCAGCGCCGGATCGTCGAGCCCGCGCTGCGCGTACATCGGCGCGTAGCCGGCCGCGGTCAGCAGGCCGTTGCGCTCGCGCAGCGGCACCTCGAGCCGCTCGGCCAGGCGCAGCAGCATCGCGCGGCTGGGCAGCGCGCGGCCGGTCTCGACGCAGCTCAGGTGGCGCGGCGAGACCTCGGCGGCGCCGGCCAGGTCGAGCTGGCTCAGACGCCTTCGCTGGCGCCAGTCGCGCAGTTGCAGGCCGACCGGTTGACGCGTGGTGATCGAGGCTTGGGCGTGTGGCATGCGGCCATTCTGGATCGCGCCGACGCCGGCGCCATGACCTCCGAGGTCATCGCCATGCGCACCTGTGGCGCCGAACATGGCTGCACCTGCTACCGCAGTGAGCCGCTTCCCAAACCCTCACCAGGAGTCCAGCATGTTCCTCGACCGCTTCGCCTCTCCCGCCTCGTTGCTGCGCACCGTGCTGTGGTGCGACGCCGCCTCGTCGGCGGCGATGGGCCTCGGCCTCATCGCCGGCGCCGGCCTGCTGGCGGCGCCGCTCGGGTTGCCGGAGGCGCCGATGCGGGCCATCGGCATCGGCTTCCTGCCCTTTGCCGCCTTCGCCGGCTGGCTGGCGAGCCGGCCGCTGCCGCCGCGCGCCGGCGTCTGGCTGGTGATCGCCATCAACATCGTCTGGGTCATCGAAAGCCTGGCACTGCTGGCAAGCGACGGGATCGCGCCAACACCGCTCGGCAGCGGCTTCGTGTTGCTGCAGGCGGCCGCGGTGGCCGTGCTCGCCGGCCTCGAGTGGACCGGCCTGCGGCGCTGCCGCGGCGCGGTTCAGGCCGCATGAAGCGGCCGCGCTACTCCAGCGCCGGCAGCGCCGGATCGCGCAGCTGCTCGCGCGCCGCGTCAACGTGCGGGATCACCGAGCGCACCACGTCCCAGAAGCGCGGGCTGTGGTCCATGTGGCGCAGGTGCGCGAGTTCGTGCGCGACCACGTAGTCGATGGTGGGCAGCGCGAAGTGGATCAGGCGCCAGTTCAGCCGGATCGAGCCGTCGGCGCTGGCACTGCCCCAGCGCGTCTGCGCGCTCGACAGCAGCAGCCGCTTCATCTGCACGCCGAGCTGCTGCGCGTAGACCGCGCAGCGTTCCTCGAACACCCGCTTGGCCTGGCGCATCAGCCAGGCCTGCACCACGTCGCGGATCTGCGCCTCGCTCGCATGCTGCGGCAGGCCCACGTGAAGCGTCAGGCGCGGCACGCCGGCCAGCGTCTCCTGCTGCGGACCGGGCATCTCGGCGCCCGTATGCAGCTGGCAGCCGCTAGTGCGCGGGTCGAGCACCAGGATCACGGTCTCGCCCATGAAGGGCAGCGTCGCGCCCTCGCGCCAGTCGATCTTCGAGGCCGCGTTGCGGCGCGCGCGGGCGCGCTGCTCGGCGAGCTTGTTGCAGATCCAGCGTTCCTTGCCGCGCAGCGCGACTTCGATGTCGCCATGGCCGACCCAGCGCGGCGCGCGCACCGTCAGGCCTTCGGGCGAGACGACCATGCCGATCGAGCGCCGGCGCACGCGCACCAGCTCGTAGCCGACGCGCACGCCGCCGAGCGTGATGTCGCGCTCGGCGCGCGGGTGGCGGAAGTCGCCGTTGTGGTGTGGCGGCGCAGAAGCGGGAGTCGCCTGGGATTCGGACAGGGGCAAGACAACAACTTCGGGAGCAGGCCCGGCGGCTTGCCACGGCGCAGGGCCGGCAGGCACGGGGGCCGCGACGGGAGGGGGGGCGGGGGGCGAGTCGCTCGCATCGCCGGCAAACAGCGGCAACGCAAGCTGGGACGGGTGACTGACGATCTTGGGCGCGGCCCGACGACTCATGAGACCGGAGTGTAAGCGGGCCCAGGCCCCGGACCGTTGCCCACGTACGCCTCGGGATCGAGGCGTCGCATCTCCGCCTCGATCCAGTGCTCGACCTCACGCATCATCTCTTCGGGCTGGCGATCGACCGGCGAGATCGGTTGGCCGATCGAGATGTCGATCACGCCCGGTCGCAACACCAGGCTCTTGCGTGGCCAGCACTTGGCCGAACTCACCGCGATCGGCACCACCGGCGTGCCGGTGGAAATGCCCAGCCGCGTGGCACCCGATTTGTAGGTGCCCTGGCTGCCGCGCGGGGTGCGCGTGCCTTCGGGAAACATGATCACCCAGTTGCCCTTGGCCATGTACTTGCGGCCCTGGTCGGCGACCCTGTTCCAGGCCTCGGCGCGCTTGCTGCGGTCGATGTGGACCATGTCGAGCCGGCCGATGGCCCAGCCGAAGAACGGGATGTAGAGCAGCTCGCGCTTGAACACGTAGCACAGCGGGTGCGGCATCAGCGTCGGGAAGGCGAAGGTCTCCCAGGTGCTCTGGTGCTTTGGCGCCAGGATCACGGCCGCGGTGCGCTCGGTCGGCAGGTGCTCCATGCCATGCACGCGGTGGCTCACGCCGCAAATGACGCGCGCCCCCCAGATGCACAGCCGCAGCCAGAAGATGCAGATCCAGTAGACCGGATCGCCGCGCACGAAGATCGACACCACCAGCGCCGTCAGCGCGATCGGCACCACGGTGATCGCCATCCACAGCACGAAGATGGCAGAGCGGACGCGGGCGATGAGCATCAGTGCAGCCCTCCGGGACCGCTGTCGGGCGTCTCGACCACGCCACGCGCGATCGCCTTGGCACGGCGCTCGCGCTGGACCACGAACTCGGCGAAGGCGGCGAGGTCCGAGTGCACCTCGGTGCCCGGCACGCGCGCCGCCAGCTGCAGCGCGGCCGCCTCGTTGAGGCGCGCCGGATCGCTCTTGCCGGTTCGCACCAGATGGGTCTGGCAGCCGGCGGCCGCGGCGGCCTGCAGGTCGCGCAGCGAATCGCCGACCGCGAGCACGTCGGAGAGCTCGACGCCGAAGCGCTCGCCGATCTGCTCGTACAGGCCCGGCAACGGCTTGCGGCACTGGCAATGCTCGGCTGGTGCGTGGGGGCAGAAGAAGACGGCGTCGATGCGGCCTCCGGCGGCCGCCAGCTCCTGGTTGAGCTTGACGTGCATCGCGTTGAGCGTGGCCATGTCGAACAGGCCGCGCCCGAGGCCGCTCTGGTTGGTGGCGACCACCGTGTGCCAGCCGGCGTGGTTGAGGCGTGCGATGGCCTCGATCGCGCCGGGCAGCGCGACCCACTCGTCGGGCGACTTGACGTAGTCGTCGCGATCGGCATTGATGGTGCCGTCGCGATCGAGGATGACGAGCTTCATCGAGCCTCCGTGCTGCGTCATGAGGCCAGCCTGGAGAGGTCGGCGACGCGGTTCATCGCCGCATGCAGCGAGGCCAGCAGGCCAAGCCGGTTGGCGCGCAGTGCGGGGTCTTCGGCGTTGACCATCACGCCGTCGAAGAAGGCGTCGACCGGAGCCTTGAGCACGGCGAGCTCGCGCAGCGAGGCCGCGTACTCGCCGTTGGCGAAGAGCGCATCGGCGATCGGCTGCGCATTGCCGAGGGCTGCGGCGAGCGCGGCCTCGGCCGGCTCCTTGAGCAGCGCCGAATCGACACGCGGCTCCACCGCGCCATCGGCCTTCTTCAGGATGTTGCCGACGCGCTTGTTGGCGGCGGCCAGCGAGGCGGCCTCCGGCAGTTGGGCGAAGGCGCGCACCGCGGCCAG
The DNA here is from genome assembly GCF_004217215.1 of Rivibacter subsaxonicus. Lineage (GTDB taxonomy): Bacteria > Pseudomonadota > Gammaproteobacteria > Burkholderiales > Burkholderiaceae_C > Rivibacter > Rivibacter subsaxonicus. The sequence continues at coordinate 99,013 of NZ_SHKP01000004.1, read as the reverse complement.
TCGCTGCGGCACGTCGGCCAGGGTCTGCGGCTGCAGCGCGAGCACGGCATCGACCTCCTGCGCGCTGTAGCCCTCCTCGCGCAACTGGCCGGCGAGGCGATCGCGCACGAACTCGAGCAGCGCTGTGCGCGGGTCGTTCTTGAGCCTGTCGCCAAAGGCCGGCACCGCGGCGTCGACCAGCACATCGAGCGCCAGCGGCAGCCTGTGCTCGATCAGCATGCGAATCACGCCGAGCGCATGGCGGCGCAGTGCGAACGGGTCCTTGTCGCCGCTGGGCAACTGGCCGATGCCGAACAGGCCGACCAGCGTCTCGAGCTTGTCGGCCAGCGCGACCACCACGCCGGCCTCGTTGCGCGGCAGCGCGTCGCCGGCGAAGCGCGGCTTGTAGTGATCCTCGATCGCATCGGCGACCACCTCGCCCAAGCCATCGTGGCGCGCGTAGTAGCCGCCCATGATCCCTTGCAGTTCCGGGAACTCGCCGACCATGTCGGTCAGCAGGTCGGCCTTGGCGAAATGCGCCGCGGCATCCACCTTGGCCGCGAGTTCGGTGCTGCCGCCGAGCTGCGTCACGATCGCCTTCGCGATCGCGCGCACCCGCTCGACGCGCTCGCCCTGCGAGCCGAGCTGGCCGTGATAGACCACCTTGTCGAGCTGCGGCACGCGCGAGGCGAGCGTCTTCTTGCGATCCTGGTCGAAGAAGAACTTCGCATCCGCCAGCCGCGGGCGCACCACGCGCTCGTTGCCCTGGATCACCGCACTCGGGTCGGCCGGGCTGATGTTGCTGACGATCAGGAACCTGTTCGTCAGCTTGCCCGCCGCGTCGAGCAGCGGAAAGTACTTCTGGTTGGCCTTCATCGTGAGGATGAGGCATTCCTGCGGCACCGCCAGGAACTCGGGCTCGAAGGCACAGGCCAGCACGTTGGGGCGCTCGACCAGCGCGGTCACCTCGTCGAGCAGCGCCTCGTCGTCGACCGGCTGCAGGCCAGCGGCCTTGGCGGCGAGCTGGCGAACGATCTCGGCGCGGCGCTCGGCGAAGTTCGCGATCACCGCGCCTTCGCTGCGCAGCTGCTCGGCGTAGCTGTCGGCATCGCGCAATTCGATCTCGGCCTTGGCAGCCTCGAAGCGGTGGCCGGTCGTCTTCCGCTGCACCGAGAGCCCCAGCGCCGTGACCGGCACCACGTCTGCTCCATGCAGCGCCACCAGCCCATGCGCCGGACGCACGAACTTCACGTCGCTCCAGCCATCGGCGAGTTGGTAGGTCATCACCTTCGGGATCGGCAACTTCTCGATAGCCTCGGTCAGCGCGCGTTGCAGGCCACCGCGGATATCGACACCGGACGCGACCTGGTCAAGGAACAGCGCCTCAGTCTTGCCGTCCATCTGCCGCTTGAGCGTGGGCACCGCGCTTGCGTCGGCACCGAGCGCGGCGAGCTTCTTCAGCAGAGCAGCCGTCGGCGCGCCGCTCGCGTCGAGCGCGACCGCCACCGGCATCAGCTTTTGCTGCAGCGACCTGTCGGCCGCCTTCGAGGCAACACCGGCCACATGCGCCGCGAGCCGGCGCGGAGAGGCGAAGGACGTGACGGCGGCATCGGCCGTCGCCAACCCCTGCGCCTTCAGACTCGCCGCGAGCGCGGCGGCAAATGCCTCGCCCAGCTTCTTCAACGCCTTCGGCGGCAGTTCCTCGACGAAGAGCTCGACGAGCAGGTTCTTGTTGTTGTCCACGGACGTCATCGCTCAGGCCGCCTTCTTGAGCGCAAGCTGCGCCAGCACATCGTCGGCCCAGGCCTTGGGCGCCATCGGGAAACCCAGCCGCGCGCGGCTGTCGAGGTAGCTCGCGGCCACGCTGCGCGCCAGGTTGCGGATGCGGCCGATGTAGGCCGCGCGCTCGGTCACGCTGATCGCTCCGCGCGCGTCGAGCAGGTTGAAGGTGTGGGCCGCCTTGAGCACCTGCTCGTAGGCCGGCAGCGCGAGTTGCTGCTCCATCAGGTGCTTGGCCTGAGCCTCGTACTTGCCAAAGGCGAGCAACAGGAACTTGACGTCGCTGTGCTCGAAGTTGTAGGTGCTCTGCTCGACCTCGTTCTGGTGGAACACGTCGCCGTAGCTCACACCAGGCGCGTACTGCAGGTCGTAGACGCTCTCGACGCCCTGCAGGTACATCGCCAGCCGCTCCAGGCCGTAGGTGATCTCGCCGGTGATCGGCTTGCAGTCGATGCCGCCGACCTGCTGGAAGTAGGTGAACTGCGTCACCTCCATGCCGTTGAGCCAGACCTCCCAGCCCAGGCCCCAGGCACCGAGCGTGGGGTTCTCCCAGTCGTCCTCGACGAAGCGGATGTCGTTCTTCTTAAGGTCGAAGCCGAGCGCCTCGAGGCTGCCGAGATAGAGCTCGAGGATGTTGGCCGGCGCCGGCTTGAGCACCACCTGGTACTGGTAGTAATGCTGCAGCCGGTTCGGGTTCTGGCCATAGCGGCCGTCCTTGGGGCGGCGGCTCGGCTGCACGTAGGCGGCCTTCCAGGGCTCGGGGCCGAGCGCGCGCAGGAAGGTCGCGGTATGGCTGGTGCCGGCGCCGACTTCCATGTCGTAGGGCTGGAGCAGCGCGCAGCCCTGGGCATCCCAGTACTGCTGCAGGCGAAGGATGATTTGCTGGAAGCTCAGCATGGCAAGGCACCGCGCAGGGAGCGGCGCGAGGGTTCGTGATCCGGACCGGAGATTCTAGGGACCGGCAGTCGTCCGTCAGAACTCGATCTCGAGCTGGGTCCGCAGCGTGGTCCGCGGCGCCGCGCCGCCGGTGCCGAACAGCAGGCCCAGCTCCCAGCGCATTTCCGTTCCGGCGGCCTCGAGCTTGCCGAACAGCGCCGGCCCCAGCACATGCGACTGCTTCGAGCGCGGCGACCAATCGTCCCAGGGGCCGAAATGATCGAAGCCCTGGAGTCCGACATCGAGCGCCTCGCCGCCACGCCGCGTGCGCAGTTGCCACTGCAGTTGCAGTTCGGTCGGCTCCGGCTCGTCGGCGCGCCAGCTGCGTTCGAACAGCGCGTTGAAGTTGAACTGCAGCGGCATGCCCGCCAGCGTCGCCTCGGTCTGGAACAGTGGCCCGAAGTTCAGCTCCCAGCCCTCGGCATGCTCGCGCGGGCGTTCGATCTCGAGCAGGAAGCCGAGCTCGAAGGCATAGCGCCCGGTCGGCGTGAACTGGAAACGGTTCTCCCATTCCCAGGCGTCGTAGCCGGCGCTCTCGCCCACGTTGCGGCGCCACTTGGCGGTGAGTTCGGCGGCCCACCAGGACGTGAGGCCGTAGCTCATGCCGACCGAGGCGCCCCAGGCGCTGTGCCCCTCGCGGTCGCGCGAGATGCCGGCCTTGTTGTCCATCTCGAGCTCGCCCTGCTCGACGATCGGGCTGAAGACGTAGGCCTCCGGCTGCATCTCGGCCGCCGCGGCCAGGCTGGTGGCCACGAGCACGGCCGCCAGCAGCGGCCGCAGGCGATCTGCGCTCGTGTGGCGCATCGGATCAGCCCCGTCCGGCGCCCGGCCGGCGCCACGCCAGCCCGGCGACCAGCGCCAGCGCCAGCAGGATCAGCGGCCACAGGCCGAAGCGGCCGGCCCACCAGGCAAAGGGCGTGATGCCCTCGCGCCCCTCGACCGTGCCCTCGAGCACGCCGCGGGTGTGCGGCTGCAACCAGTGGCGAAGCTTGCCGCGATGGTCGATGACCACCGTGGCGCCGGTGTTGGTGGCCCGGATCATCGGCCGCTGCAGTTCGAGCGTGCGCAGGCGCGAGATCTGCAAATGCTGGTCGACCGCCACCGACTCGCCGAACCAGGCGATGTTGCTGATGTTGGCCAGGATCGTCGGCGCGTCGCCCTGCGGGCCGTAGCGGGCCGCGAGTTCCTCGCCGAACAGGTCTTCGTAGCAAATGTTGGGGCCGACCCGCTCGTTGCCGCCGTCGCGTCGCGGGACCTCGAAACTGGGCGCCACCAGCGGGCCGCGGTCGAAGTCGCCGAGCGGGATGTGCATCATCTCGGTGAACCAGCGAAAACCGAGCGGAATGAACTCGCCGAAGGGCACCAGGTGCTGCTTGTCGTAGCGGAAGAAGCCTTCCGGCAGCGCGCGCGCGGCCGCTGAGAAGCCGACCGCCGAGTTGGTGTAGCCGAGGCTGCCGTCGGCGCGCTTGCGCGTCAACGGCACGCCGACCAGCGACGCGCCGCGACCGGGCGCGGACAGCTCGTCGCGCAGCTGCTCCCAGTAGCCCTCGGGCAGCTGCTCGGGCAGCAGCGGGATCGCGGTCTCGGGCGCAATGCGCAGATCGGCCCTCGAGTCGAGCAGCGCGCGCGTGGTCCAGGCCAGCGTCTCGGGCTGGAGCGCGGTCTCGAACTTCTCGTTCTGCGGCACGTTGCCCTGGATCAGCGCCACCTCGAGCCGGCCGCTGGCGCGGCTGAACTCGGCCGGCACCAGCGGCGGCACCGCCAGCAGCGCCAACGACAGTGCCGCCAGGCCGGCCCGGCCGGACAGCCCCAGCCCGCGCTCGTCGAGCGACGCAGCCAGCAGCGCCGCCGCCAGCGCCCCGACGGCGCCGATGCCGTAGACGCCGAGCCACGGCGCCAGCGCCGCGAGCGGCCCGTCGGTATGCGCGTAGCCGGCCGCGAGCCAAGGGAATCCTGTGAAGAGGATGCCGCGTGCCAGTTCGGCCAGCAGCCACAGCGCCGCGAAGAGCAGGGCGCCGACGAACGGCGAACGGCCGCGCCGCAACGCGACCCAGGCCGCGCCAGCGACGGCCAGGTAGATCGACAGGAAGGCGCACAGCGCCACCACCGCCAGCACCGCCATCCAGGCCGGCAACCCGCCGTAGCGGTGCAGGCTGATGAACAGCCACCAGACGCCGGCGCAGAGCCAGCCGAGCGAGAACACGAAGCCGAGTGCGGCGCCGTGCCAGCGGCCGGTGGCACGCCTGAGCAGCATCACGAGGCCGACGACACAGGCGATCTGCAGCCACCAGGCGTCGCGCGGCGCGAAGGCGAACGTATGCAGCGCACCCAGCGCCAGCGCGGCGGCGAGCATCAAAAGCGTCGCGGCAGTGCTCCGCCGCGGCTCCATGACCGGCATCAGATGCCGTCGCCGCTGCCGGCGTAGGTGGGCGTGGCGTCGCCCGCCGCCGCCCGCGTGACCTTGAACCAGCGCACCGCGCCACCGCGCGCCAGCATCACCTGGAAGCGCAGGCCGCCGATCTCGAAGCTCTCGCCGCGGCGCGGCACCTGGCCGATCTCGTGCGCGACCAGGCCACCGATGGTCTCGAAGTCCTCTTCCGGCAGTTGGGTACCGAAGACCTCGTTGACCTCGGCGATCGCGGCGTCGCCGGCCACGCGCTGGCTGCCGTCGGCCAGGGTGAAGACGCCGGAGTCGTGGTCCTTGTCGTCGAACTCGTCCTCGATCTCGCCGACGATCTCTTCGAGCACGTCCTCGATGGTCAGCAGCCCGGCGGTGGCGCCGAACTCGTCGATCACGATCGCCAGGTGGTTGCGATTGGAGCGGAAGTCGCGCAGAAGCTCGTTGAGACCCTTGGTCTCGGGCACGAACACCGCCGGGCGCAACAGCGCGCGCAGGTTCAGCTCTGGCGCGCGCTGCAGCTTGAGCAGGTCCTTGGCGAGCAGGATGCCGATGATGTTGTCGCGCTCGTCGGCGTAGACCGGAAAACGCGAGTGGCCGGTGTCGATCACCAGCGCCAGCAGCTCGTCGTAGGGCGCGTCGATGTCGAGCAGGTCCATGCGCGGCGCGGCGACCATCACATCGCCCGCCGTCATGTCGGCCATGCGGATCACGCGCTCGAGCATCTGGCGCGACTCGGGCTCGATCAGCTCGCGCTGCTCGGCCTCGGCCAGCGACTCGATCAACTCTGCCTTGGAGTCAGGCCCTGGCGACAGGAACTCGACGATGCGCTCGAACAGCGTGCGGCGGTCCTCATGGGGAGCCGGCCGTTCGCCTTGGCGGGACGAGCGGGCAGAAGCGGGTTCGGACACGAGCGGTGCCGGGAGTCGGGGGGAGCCGAGAATACCGCAGGCCCCGCCGGCGGCGCTCGTGGCCCCGCAAGGCGCCCGCCCGGAACGGCCCTCTATTCACCCTGCCGGCCTGATGCTTGCTTGACAGTCGCCGGCCCTTGAAGGACAGTCCCGCGCCCTCATATTCAGGCGCTTGTCCTTGGTGCCATTCCAGCGAGTTCCCATGTCCCAGACCCTCATTCCCGCGACCATCCTCACCGGCTTCCTGGGCTCGGGCAAGACCACCCTGCTCAAGCGCATCCTGCACGAGGCGCATGGCCAGAAGATCGCCGTCATCGAGAACGAGTTCGGCGAGGAGAACATCGACAACGACATCCTGGTCGAGGAGAGCAAGGAGCAGATCGTGCAGATGAGCAATGGCTGCATCTGCTGCACGATCCGCGAGGACCTGCGCGCCACGCTGAGTGACCTGGCCGCGAAGAAGCGCAAGGGCGAGCTGGACTTCGACCGCATCGTCATCGAGACCACCGGCCTGGCCGACCCCGGCCCGGTGGCGCAGACCTTCTTCATGGACGACGAGATCGCCGAGAGCTACCTGCTCGACTCGATCCTGACCCTGGTCGACGCCAAGCATGCCGACACCCAGCTCGACGAGCGCCAGGAGGCGCGGCGCCAGGTCGGTTTCGCCGATCGCATGTTCCTGTCCAAGACGGACCTGACCCCGGCGGCCGAGGTCGACGCGCTGATCCACCGCCTCAAGCACATGAATCCGCGCGCGCCGATCGAGAAGGCGCACTTCGGCGAGGTCGCGATCAAGGACGTGCTCGACCTCAAGGGCTTCAATCTCAATGCCAAGCTGGAGATCGACCCCGAGTTCCTGTCGGCCGACGAGCACGATCACGATCATCACCACGGCCATGACCACGATCACGATCACGAGCATGACGAGCACTGCGACCACCCGCACCACCATGCCCATGACGACGACGTCAAGAGCTTCGTGTTCCGCAGCGATCGGGCGTTCAACCCGGCCAAGCTGGAGGACTTCCTCGGCGCGATGGTCAATATCTATGGCCCGCGCATGCTGCGCTACAAGGGCGTGCTGCAGGTCACGGGTTTCGACCGCAAGGTGATCTTCCAGGGCGTGCACCAGCTCATGGGCAGCGACGTCGGCCCCAAGTGGGCCGAGGGCGAGGCGCGGACCAGCAAGATGGTCTTCATCGGCATCGAGCTGCCGCGGGACATCTTCCTGCAGGGGCTGGAGCAGTGTCTGGTCTGAACATCATCGGGCGCATACCGGGTACGAAAGGGCCCGGTGACGTGGCTACAATCCGCGCGCCACAGAGGGACCCCCATGGCGAAAGGGCCCGGCAGACTCGTTTCGCCTAGGCAGGCCAGCGGGTATAAAGCAAGCGCCACGCGAGGAGACTTCAGCAGTGAGCAAGCACCCGGCCCCAAGCGCCACAAGCGCCAAGGCACACAGCGCCAAGGTAGGCAGCCCGTCCAGGGCCAAGCCCGCCGCCAGCGTCGCAAACAAGCCGGCCACCAAGGCGGCACCGGCCAAATCCGTGTCCCACGCCAAACCAGTATCAGCAAAGAAGCCCGCCGTGACCGCAAAGAAGACGGTGGTCGCGGCAAAGCCGGCAGCCACCAAGAAGCCCGCACCCAAGACTCCGACAAAACCCGTAGTCAAACCAGCCGCCAAGACGGTGGTCGCACCGCCGCCGGCACCCAGGAAACCGGTTGCCGTCGCTCCCGCGCCGGCGGTGCGGACGGCAGCCGTGGCTGCCGTTGCCACCGCCGTGGCAGCACCGCCTCCCATGAAGAAAAGCGCGTCGAAGAAGCATGCCGCCGCTCCGGCGCCCGCGCCCATCAGTTTGCTGGTGCGTGACCTACCCCCGGCAGCCCCGAGCCGACAGATGACCGTTATCGAAGACACCAAGAGCCGCCGCAAGGTGGACCCGAAGCACGCCAACGCGTGGAAGACCAAGGCCGGACGCGAACTCAGCGAAGACGAGTTGTTCGCGATGCCCGACGCCGAGTACATGAACGACAAGCAGCTGGAGTTCTTCCGCGCGATGTTGATGCAGCAGCGCGACGACCTGCTCAACAACGCCGGCGAGACCACCGAGCACCTGCGCGAGGACACCTCGATCGTTCCCGACCCGGCCGACCGCGCCACGATCGAGGAAGAGCACGCTCTCGAGCTGCGCACCCGCGACCGCGAGCGCAAGCTGCTCAAGAAGATCTCGCAGTCGATCGGCCGCATCGACGCCGGCGACTATGGCTACTGCGACGAGACCGGCGAGCCGATCGGCCTGGGCCGCCTGCTGGCGCGGCCGACCGCGACGCTGTCGCTCGAGGCGCAGCAGCGCCGCGAGATGAAGCAGAAGATGTTCGGCGATTGATGGCCCACCCCCGAAGCGCCTTCGGCGCCTGCCGCTCGCGGACCGGCGAAGCCGGATCCGCGACGGCTGCTGGCCGGGTCGGCTGACTTTTTGCGGCCTCTTGCGATGACCGATTCGATCAAGCCCGATCCGAAGGACGACAGCTTCCTGCGCAAGGTCGCGCGATTCGTCGCCAACCCGACGACGGACTGGGCCGAGCTCAACACCCGCATCGCCGAGGATGACCCGGCGCAGAGCGGCTACGCCAAGAGCGAGCTCAAGGCGATGATCGAGCGCAAGCGGCGCAACGACTTCGTGCGCAAGCGCGAGTTCGACATGCTGCGCAAGATCCGCCGCGAAGGCCTGCCGGTCGACGGCCTGTCGGGCCTGGCCGGCAGTTCCAACCTCGACGACTCCGACCCGCCGCGCCAGGCCGAGACCGCGCGCGCCGACGCCGCGGTGAAGGCCAAGATCGACGAGATCGAGGCCCAGATCGAGGGCGAGAACGCCGCCGCGCGACGCGCCCCGCCGGCCCAGCCAGCGAGCTTCTACACGGTGCCGACCGTCTCGTCCTCGCTCGACGAGGCGCCGGCGATGAACCTGCCCTTCGCGGCCGGCTCGGCAGCCGATGCCGACGCCAATGGTCCCGCCGCCGCCAACGCGCCGGAAGCCGCCGATGCGGTGCCGACCGCGCGCGGCTCGATCGACTGGACGCCTCCGACCGCGCCGACCCCGCTGTCGCCGACCGAGGCCGTGACCAGCGAACTCGGCCGCTTCGTGCAGCAGGCGCAGCCCCCTGCCGCGGCGCCACCGCAGCCGGCACCACGGCCGGGCGCGACGGGAGCCGGCACGGCCTTCACCAATCCGTTTGCCGTCGAAGTCCACGAGCTGGCCTACGACCCCGAGCTCGACGAGGCGGTGATCTCTTTCGCCAACGCCGACTTCGAGAACTGCGAGCATTCGATCACCGGCCTGATCGGCGCCGGCGGCGCACGCGCGCAGCATGCCGAGACCTGGCTGGTGCTGTTCGACCTCTACCGCGCCACCGGCCAGCAACTGCCCTTCGAGAGCCTGGCGCTCGACTACGCGCAGGCTTTCGGCTGGTCGGCGCCGCAGTGGTTCTCGATCCCGGCGCTGGTGGCGGCCGATGCGGCGGTGGCGGCGAGTCGCCAGCAGCCGTCTGCGGCGCGCATCGAGGGTCACGTCGGCTGGGTTGCCCCGGAGATGCTCGAAACCGAGGCCGTCGGCCGCCTGCGCGCGCAGGCGCTGCAGATGCCGATGCCGTGGGTCTTCGACTGGGCACCGCTGGAGGCCGTCGAGGCCGAAGCCTGCGCCCACCTGACCGAACTGCTGCGCCACTGGAGCACGCAACCGCTGTCGATGCGCTGGATCGGCGCCGAGCGGCTGCTGGCGCTGCTGGCCGAGATCGCGCCGACCGGCGAAAAGGATGCCGATCCGGCCTACTGGATGCTGCGCATGGAGGTGCTGCGCCACATCAACCGGCCCGACCAGTTCGACGAGGTCGCGATCGACTACTGCGTGACCTACGAGGTCTCGCCACCGTCGTGGGAGCCGAGCAAGTGCACCGTCAAGCTGGCCGACCATTCGGGCGTGACGATCGCGCCGAAGTCGGCGGTCGCCGATGTCTCGACCGGCTTCGTCGAGTCGCAGATCTTCGAGGAGGCGACCACCGGCGAGAAGACCGCCGCGGTCGAGCTCTCGGGCCAGTTGACCGGCGACATCGGCGCGGTGCTCAAGCGCCTCGAGTCGACGGTCGGCGACGCGACGGTGATCAGCATCAACTGCCAGCGCCTGATCCGCATGGACTTCATCGCCGCCGGCGACCTGCTGAACTGGGTGCTCGCGCGCCGCACCGAGGAGCGGCTGGTCCACTTCGAGGACGCGCACCGGCTGCTCGCGCTGTTCTTCAACGCGATGGGCATCAACGAGCACGCGCGGGTGAAGGTCAGGAATATCTAGACCGGTTCGCGACGGCGGTTGATCTGGCCGCCGCCGGCCTTATCTTCGGAGGATGGATGCATCCTCCTCTTCGTCCCCGCCCTCGTTCCACGGCACCACGATCGTCAGCGTGCGGCGGCAGACGCCGCAGGGCTGGCAGGTCGCCATCGGCGGCGATGGCCAGGTCACGCTCGGCAACATCGTCGTCAAGGCCAGCGCGCGCAAGGTGCGCAAGCTGCATCACGACCAGGTGCTGGCCGGCTTTGCCGGCGCCACCGCCGATGCCTTCACGCTCTTCGAGCGCTTCGAGGCCAAGCTCGAGAAGCACCAGGGGCACCTGGTGCGCGCCGCGGTCGAACTCACCAAGGACTGGCGCACCGACCGCGTGCTGCGCCGGCTCGAGGCGATGCTGGCGGTGGCCGACCGCACGGCCAGCCTGATCATCACCGGCAACGGCGACGTGCTCGAACCCGAGTACGGCATCGTCGCGATCGGCTCGGGCGGCGCCTACGCGCAGGCGGCGGCGCGCGCGCTGCTCGAGCACACGCCGCTCGCCGCACCGGAGATCGTCAAGCGCTCGCTCGAGATTGCCGGCGACCTCTGCATCTACACCAACCAGCACCACACGATCGAGGTGCTCGAACCGCAACCGACATGAACCCCCACGCTCACTTCGTTCACTGCCCCCCGAGGGGGCGCAACGCCCTTGGGGCGGCCCGGCGGGCACTGGCATGAGCAGCATGACCCCCCAGGAGATCGTCTCCGAACTCGACCGCCACATCGTCGGCCAGAACGATGCCAAGCGCGCGGTTGCCATCGCGATGCGCAACCGCTGGCGCCGCCAGCAGGTGGACGAGAAGTTGCGAGGCGAGATCACGCCGAAGAACATCCTGATGATCGGCCCGACCGGGGTCGGCAAGACCGAGATCGCGCGCCGCCTGGCCAAGCTGGCCGACGCGCCCTTCATCAAGGTCGAGGCGACCAAGTTCACCGAGGTCGGCTATGTCGGCAAGGATGTAGACACCATCATCCGCGACCTGGTCGACGCCGCTGTCAAGCAGACCCGCGAGGCCGCCGTGCGGGCCCAGCGCGCGCGCGCCGAGGACGCCGCCGAGGAGCGCCTGCTCGACGTGCTGGTACCGCCGCCACGCGGCAGCGCGGCGGGCGGCAGCGAGTTCGGCTTTCATGCCGCCGCGTTGCCTGCCGCCGCGCCAGCCGCTCCCGAGAACACCGCGCGCCAGGTGATGCGCAAGCGCCTGCGCGAGGGCACGCTCGACGACAAGGACATCGAGATCGAGCTCGCAGAACCCAAGGCCGCGCTCGACATCGTCAGCCCGCCCGGCATGGAGGAGATGGCCGAGCAGTTGAAGGGCCTGTTCGCCAATGCCGGCATGCAGCGGCGCAAGACCCGCAAGCTGAAGATCGCCGAGGCGCTGAAGCTGCTGGTCGACGAAGAGGCCGCCAAGCTGGTCAACGAGGACGAGATCCGCAGCGCCGCGCTGCACAACACTGAGCAGAACGGCATCGTCTTCATCGACGAGATCGACAAGGTGGCTTCGCGCCAGGAGCATGGCGGCGCCGAGGTCAGCCGCCAGGGCGTGCAGCGCGACCTGCTGCCGCTGGTCGAAGGCACCACGGTCAGCACCAAGTACGGAGCGGTCAAGACCGACCATATCCTCTTCATCGCCTCGGGCGCCTTCCACCTGGCCAAGCCGAGCGACCTGATCCCGGAACTGCAGGGGCGCTTTCCGATCCGCGTCGAGTTGAGCTCGCTCAGCGTCGACGATTTCGAGGCGATCCTCACCAGCACGCACGCCAGCCTCGTCAAGCAGTACCAGGCGCTGCTGGCGACCGAGGGCGTGACGCTCGACTTCCAGCCCGCCGCGATCCGGCGACTGGCACAGATCGCCTTCGACGTCAACGAGCGCACCGAGAACATCGGCGCACGCCGCTTGTCGACGGTGCTCGAGCGTCTGCTCGACGAAGTGAGCTTCGACGCGCCCAGGCTTGAGGGGCGCACGGTGGCGATCGATGCCGCCTACGTCGACGGCAAGCTGGCGGCGCTGGCGCGCGACGAGGACCTGTCGCGCTTCATCCTCTAGCGGTCGCCGTCGCCGCTCAGGCGGCGACGGTCTCGTCGGTGACGATCTCGGCCCGCATCGAGTGCGGCATCGCCTGCGTGAGAAGCACGTCGATCATCTGGCCGCGCAGCCGGGCCGCGTTGGGACCGCCGGGGAAGTTGACGATGCGGTTGCACTCGGTGCGGCCCATCAGCTCGCTGGCGTCCTTGCGGCTCGGGCCTTCGACCAGGATGCGCTGCACGCTGCCGACCATGGCTTGCGAGATGCGCTGCGCGTTGGCCTCGATCACCGCCTGCAAGTGCTGCAGCCGCTTGAGCTTGAGCTCCGACGGCGTGTCGTCGTGCAGCGCCGCGGCCGGCGTGCCGGGACGGGCGCTGAACACGAAGCTGAAGCTGCTGTCGAAGCCGATGTCCTCGACCAGCTTCATCAGCTTGCCGAAGTCCTCGTCGGTCTCGCCCGGGAAGCCGACGATGAAGTCGCTGCCGATGCGGATGTCGGGCCGCACCGCGCGCAGCTTGCGGACGATGCTCTTGAACTCGAGCACGGTGTAGCCGCGCTTCATCGCGCTGAGGATGCGGTCGCTGCCGTGTTGCACCGGCAGGTGCAGGTGATTCACCAGCTTGGGCGTGCGCGCGTAGACGTCGATCAGGCGCTGCGTGAACTCCTTCGGGTGGCTGGTGGTGTAGCGGATGCGCTCGATGCCGGGGATCTCGGCCACCACCTCGAGCAGCAGCGCAAAGTCGGCGATGTCCGCGGTGGATCCCATCGCGCCGCGGTAGGCGTTGACGTTCTGGCCCAGCAGCGTCACTTCCTTGACGCCCTGCTCGGCCAGGCCCGCCACCTCGACCAGCACGTCGTCGAAGGGGCGGCTCACCTCCTCGCCGCGGGTGTAGGGCACCACGCAGTAGCTGCAGTACTTGGAGCAGCCCTCCATGATCGAGACGAAGGCCGAGGCGCCGTCGACCTTGGCGGGCGGCAGGTGGTCGAACTTCTCGATCTCCGGAAAGCTGATGTCGACCTGCGGCCGGTCCTGTGCGCTGCGCTGGCTCAGCAGTTGCGGCAGACGGTGCAGGGTCTGCGGGCCGAACACCACATCGACGTAGGGCGCGCGCTCGATGATCGCCGCACCCTCCTGGCTCGCGACGCAGCCGCCGACGCCGATCCTGACGCCCTTGGCCTTGAGGTGCTTGACGCGACCGAGGTCGGAGAACACCTTCTCCTGCGCCTTCTCGCGCACCGAGCAGGTGTTGAACAGGATCAGGTCGGCCTGCTCGACGTCGCTGGTCGGCTCGTAGCCCTCGGCGGCGCGCAGCACGTCGACCATCTTGTCGGAGTCGTACTCGTTCATCTGGCAACCGAAGGTCTTGATGAAGACCTTCTTGCCGGAGCCCGCCGACAGTGTCGGCTCGGCCGCGCCGATGGCGGCCCGCTTGCCCGACAACCTCATCTGCTCGTTCATGGCTTGCTCCAGGTCTGCGCCACCGGATCAAAGCTAAGCTTGGCCGCTTCCTGTGCCGTCTTCGGCCATGGCTTGACGATCTCGTCGTCGCGCAGCACCCAGAGCTGGCTGACGAGGCCGTAGGTGTCGACGGTGTAGTGGCCGATGAACTTCAGGCCCTCGATCGCGCCGGTCACCAGCAGCAGGTTGTCCTGGCCACGGATGCGCACACCGGGCGCCATGCGTGCCGGCTCGCCGTTGACCAGCAGGTCGTTGGTGCTCTGGACGACGATCTCGCCACGCAGCGCGTTGTACGGGAAGCTGCGGCTGACCTGGGGCTGGGCGCCGGCGCCGGCGGCCAGCGTCAGGGCGGCCATCGCGGCCGACAGTTGCAGAAGAACGGAGCGACGCCCGAGGCGATCACAGCGGTTCATGGTGTAGATCCAGAGGCTGTTGAACAGCCGCCATTATCGACCGCGGTCGTGGTGCGCGGGCTCTACAGCTTGCCTCTGCAGCCCGGCACACCACAGCGGCAGGCCAGCCGGCCGGCGTGGTGCGACTCACCGTAGTGCGCCGTCAGCTCCTCGTCGGCCTCGATGTCGCGCAGCGCATAGAACTCGACCCGGCCCTGCTGGAGGCGCAGCACGGCGTTCGGACGGCAGCTGTGGTTGATGAAGCGCAGCGGGCTGTCGCTGGCCGAGGCGTCGATCGCGCGCTTGCCGGACACCTCGACGACCATGATCCGCACCAGACCGCGCACGCGCCGGCGCGCCTCCTGCACCGAGATCGCCTCGCCGCGGATCTCGCCGATCTTGCGTCGCGCCGGGATCGGCTCGGCGGCAAAGGCGCCCTGGCCGTCGATGCGGCTGGTGCGCACCTCGACCGCGAACTTCTGCGGGCCGGACCGGGGCGCCGGAGTGGACGCTGGCGGCGGCGGCAGTGTGTAGAGATAAGGCACGCCGGGCTCCGGGTTCAGGTCCAGCGCGGATCGGCGGTCAGGCAGATCGAGAGCCAGGCCTCGTCGATCGGCCGGTCGGCGGCGGCCCAGATGCGGGCGCGCAACTGATCCTGCTGCTCGATGCGCTGGAGCTGGAAGGCAGGGCCGACCAGCAGGTTGAGTTCGATGAAGTGGATGCGGCCGATCTTCACGATGTGGCTGCTGTGGCTGACGATGTCGTGCTCGGCCTTGATCCTGCGCATCTCGTCCTCGACGCGGCCGACCAGCACCTCGTCGGTGCTGGTCATCATCAGCACCTCGCGCAGGTTGTGATTGAGGATCTTGACCGGCACCGGCACCGGCAGGAACAGCAGCGACATCACCGCCACCATCGCGCTGTCGGCGTACTGCAGCCAGACGCCGCGCCAGGGTTCGGGCAGCACGTAGACCAGCGCAAAGCCAAGCGTCGTCGCGGCGCTGAACGCCAAGCTGATCATCCACTCGCGCGCATCGTTGCGCAGCAGCTGCGAGTCGACCCGACGCGCCATCGTCGCCTCGTAGGCCCAGGCGCAGCCGGCCACGGCCGAGTTGGCGATGTTGTACAGAATGATGTTGCGCGGATCGACCGCGTTGCCGCCGGTGCGGATGCCCTCGATGCCGTTGAAGAAGCCGTAGACGCAGATCACCAGCAGCATCAGCGCGTTCACGCTGTTGACCAGCGGCTCGATGTGGGCGTAGCCATACTGAAACTGGCGGTCCGCGGGCCGCGCGACCAGCTTGGCGGCCAGCAGGTACAGGCCCGATCCGAGCAGGCTGACCAGCGAGAAGACGCCGTCGAGGATGATGACGTCCGAGCGCAACCAGAGCCCGACGCCGAGGCTGGCGACCGCCAGGAACAGCATCACGTAGAGCGAGACGGTGAGCGTGCGCTGCTCGAGCCGAGCCGCTCTGTTCCTTGGTGAGCTTCTTGTACATGGACGCGGCCGTGCGGGAAGGTCGGCCGATTGTGGGCCGGCAGCCGGCGCGGCGCCCAAACGAAAACGGCCCCGCAAATGCGGAGCCGTCGGATTTGGTGGCGCTTCAGGGACTCGAACCCCGGACCTGTGGATTATGATTCCATCGCTCTAACCAACTGAGCTAAAGCGCCTGAGCCGCAGATTATAACGCGGTCGCGGCGACCCGGAAAGATGGTCCGCCGGGGCCGGCCTCAGGAGCCTGCAATGGGTGTGTGGCATAGCGATCTGGCCGATGGCATCCGCAAGCACGGCTTTCGCAAGTGGTACGAGCGCGAGCTGATCGCCAGCCACGCGCACCTGGTGCTCACCTTCTTCTGCACGATCGGCCTGTTCGCGGCCTTCGAGGTCTTCGACCGCCAGTCGCCGGCGTTCGACCAGCTCAGCAACGTGGCAGCGGTGCTGCTGTGCGCCGTGATCGGCATCTGGGCCCTGCGGCGCTACCTGTACCTGCTGACCCATGCCGAAGCCACCGCCAACCAGGCGGTCTGCCCGGTGTGCAAGACCTATGCGCGCTTCGACGTGGCCGCCGAACAGAACCCGCGCAACGCCGGCGTCCTGAACGTGCGTTGCCGCAAGTGCACCCATCGCTGGCCGATCGAGGGCTAGGCCGAGCGCCGGCCCGCCCCAAGCCGGCCTGCGCCCCCTCGGGGGGGGCAGCGAATGCAGGGAGCGTGGGGGCTGTCAGCTTTTCAGACCAGCTTGCCGATCAGCATCGCGACAAAGCTCAGCAGCACGGTGGTCGCCAGCGGCAGCCAGATCCTGCGCTCGCCGATGCGGAACTCGAAGTCGCCCGGCAGCCGGCCCAGCCCCAGCCTGGCGAGCCACGGGCGCAGCAGTCCGCTGAAGACCAGCAGCGTCAGCACGATGATCAGCAGCCAGCGCAGCATGTGCTTCCTTGCTCAGAGCGTGTGGCTGCGGTCGCCGGCGGCAAAGCCGATCGCATCGAAGGGCGTGGTCGCGAAGCCGAGCACCTTGAACAACTCGCCCATCTCGTGTTCGTTGATCAGCTTCTGGGCGTTGGCACGCTCGCGCAGCGAGGCATCCTGCAACTCGCCGACCAGCCCGCAATTGATGAGGAAGTGCGCCTGGCTGGTGTAGCCCAGCACCTCGAGGCCGGCATCCTGGCCGGCCAGCGCGATGGCCGTGAAGTCGACATGCGCCGTGATGTCCTTCTCGCCGACCTCGAGCAGCGGCTCGGCATCGGCCTGGTGCGCGCGGTGGCACATCAGCGTGCCGCCGGTGCGCTGCGGGTGGAAGAACTCGGCCTGCGGAAAGCCGTAGTCGATGAAGAAGGCGGCGCCGCGCCGCAGCGTGACGGCCAGCGTCGCGACGAAGGCTGCCGCCTGGCGACCGAGTTCGATCGTCGTACCCGGCACGAAACCCGCCTCGACCGGCGGCCGCAGTAGCGTCGGCCGGTCGGCGAACACAAATCGGTCGGCCACGCCGAGCGCCACGCCGCGTTCGAACCAGTGCGCGCCGTCCCAGTGCAGCAGCGCCACCGGCATCGCGTCGAGCACCTCGTTGCCGACCACCACCGCGCGCAGGCCGTCGTCCGGGAGCCGATCGACCCACGCCACGCGTTCGGCCAGTTGCGGCAGCGCGGAACGCAGCGTCTGCCGCTGGCGCTCGCGCAGCGTGCCCGAGAGATCGACGATCACGTAGCGCCGCACGCGCTCGCCGAGCGCGCCAAGCAGCTGCGCGGCCAGCGCGCCGGAGCCGGCGCCGAACTCCCAGACCTCGTCGGTGCCGGTGGCGTCCATCGCCTGCGCGACCTGGCGCGCCAGCGCGCGGCCGAACAAGGGGCTGAGTTCGGGCGCGGTGACGAAGTCGCTGCCACTGGCGGGCAGCTGGCCGAACTGGCGATCGCCGCGCGCGTAGTAGCCGAGGCCCGGTGCGTACAGCGCCAGTTCCATGAAGCGCTCGAAGCCGAGCCAGCCGCCGCCGGCCGTGATCTCGGCCGCGATCCGCCGCGCCAGCGCCGAGGCCCCAAGGGTGCGTCCCCCAGGGGCGCTGGCTACACTCGTCTGCTCCCGATCCATCGACCCGATTCTAGGTAGCGCGCGTGCCCCCACTTCCTGCTTCGAACGCATCGTCGGCGCGTCCGGTGGCCCTGGTCACTGGCGGCGCGCGGCGCATCGGTCGCTCGATCGCGCTCGAGCTGGCCGCGCATGGACACGACATCGCTCTGCACCATCGCGGCCCGGCCACCGAGCCAGACCTGCAGCACACGCTGGAGGCAATCCGCCGCGTCGGCGTGCGCGCCGAGCCGCTGCAGGCCGAGTTGGCCGACGAGGCGCAGTGCAGCGCGCTGGTCCCTGCCGCGGTGGCACGCTTCGGGCGGCTCGACGCGGTGGTCAACAACGCGGCCCGCTTCGAGGACGACTCGGTCTTCGACTTCGGCTTTGCCGAGATGGAGGCGCACTGGCGCGCCAACACGGCGCCGGCGCTGATCCTCGCGCGCGAGCTGCACGCGCACCTGCTGGCGCGCGGCGCTGGCGCGGCCCAGGGCTGCGTCGTCAACCTGCTCGACCAGAAACTGTGGAACCCGAACCCGGACCACATCAGCTACACGCTGTCCAAGGCCGCGCTCGAGGCCGCGCAGACCCTGCTCGCGCAGGCGCTGGCGCCGCTGGTGCGGGTCTGCGGCGTCGCGCCCGGGGTGACGATGCCCTCGGGGCCGATGGATGCCGCCGAGTTCGAGCTCGCCCATCGGCTGACGCCGCTCGAGCGCTCGTCGACCCCGGCCGACGTGGCGCGCGCGGTGCGCTTCCTGATCGAGTCGCCGGCGATCACCGGCACGACGCTGCTGGTCGACGGTGGCCAGCACCTGCTGAAGCAGCCACGCGATGTGCTGCACATCGTGCGCAGCAAGCAGCCATGAGCCCCGCACGGCCGCCCGAAGGGGCGAATTCCCTCTCGGAGGGACGGCGCGCAGCGCCAAGGGTGCACCAATGAGCGTCTGGACTCTCGACCCGCGCCTGGCCGACTGCCGGCGCCTGTTCCTCGCCGGCTACACGCCCTCGGTGCGCATCGGCATCCACGACTTCGAGCTCGACGCGCCGCAGCGGCTGCGCTTCGACGTCGACCTGTTCGTGCCGCTGGCGCACAGCACGCCGCGCGCCGACCGCATCGACGAGGTGGTCGACTACGATTTCATCCGCAGCGTCATCCAGGCCCGCGTGGCGCGCGGTCATGTGTCGCTGCAGGAAACGCTGTGCGACGAGATCGCCGCCGAGCTGCTGAGCCACCCACAGGTGCGCGCGGTGCGCGTGGCCACCGCCAAGCCCGACGTCTACCCCGACAGCGAGGCCGTCGGCGTCGAGGTCTTCCACATCAAGAGCGAAAGAGCAGCCGGATGAGCGCCGTTCTCACCATTCCCGCCGTCGAAGGCAAGAAGGCCGACAAGCTCGCCTTCGAGGCCAACAAGCTCAGCAAGCGCCTGCACCGCCTGGTCGGCCAGGCGATCGTCGACTTCAACATGATCGAGGCCGGCGACAAGGTCATGGTCTGCCTGTCCGGCGGCAAGGACAGCTACGCGATGCTCGACGTGCTGCTCAACCTGCAGCAGCGGGCGCCGGTCGCCTTCGACCTGGTCGCGGTCAACCTCGACCAGAAGCAGCCCGGCTTTCCCGAGCATGTGCTGCCCGAGTACCTGAGCGCGCGCGGCGTGCCCTTCCACATCGAGAACCAGGACACCTACAGCATCGTCAAGCGCCTGGTGCCCGAGGGCAAGACCACCTGCGGCCTGTGCTCGCGGCTGCGGCGCGGCATCCTCTACCGCGTCGCCGACGAGTTGGGTGCGACCCGCATCGCGCTCGGCCACCATCGCGACGACATGCTGCAGACGCTGTTCCTCAACATGTTCTTCGGCGGCAAGCTGAAGGGCATGCCGCCCAAGCTGGTCAGCGACGACGGCCGCCATGTGGTGATCCGCCCGCTGGCCTACGTGCCGGAGTCCGATCTCGAGGCCTGGGCCGAGCATCGCGGCTTTCCGATCATTCCCTGCAACCTCTGCGGCAGCCAGCAGAACCTGCAGCGGGTCCAGATCGGCCAGATGCTGCGCGAGTGGGAGCGCAAATACCCCGGCCGGCTCGACAACATGGCGCGCGCGATGGGCAACGTGGTGCCATCGCACCTGCAGGACCGGGCGCTCTACCCCTTCGAGACATTGCGCCCGACCGGCGTGGTCGATGCCGGCGGCGATCGCGCCTTCGACGAGGACGACCAAGGCTGCGCCACGCCCGCAGCGCCCGCCACCGTCGCGATGCCGACGCGCTGGCAACAGGCTGCCGACAGCGCCGATTGACGCCGCGCGCGGTCGGCGCAAACTGGCGATCGGGCGTTGGACAACAGACCCGCAGATCGACAGGAGGTGTGCCATGAACCGTCGTTGGATGCTGATTACGTGCGCGGCCGCGGCCGCCGTGCTGGCGGGCTGCAGCAGCGTCTCCTCGCTCGACGTGATGGTCTCGAGCCAGGGTCAGTGGCCGGCCGAGCGCAAGCCGGCGACCTATGCCTTCGAGCGCCTGCCGTCCCAGCAGGCCGATCTCAGCACGCAGGAACTGGCCGAGGCGGCGGCGCGGCCGGCGATCGAGCGGCTCGGCTTCAGGCCGGCGCCGGCGGCCGAGGCCGACGTGCTGGTGCAGGTCGGCACCCGCATCGTCCAGGCCTGGCGCAGCAACCCCAACTGGGGCGCCAGCGCGGCCTGGTATGGCGGCGGCTGGCGCGGCGGGCCCTACTGGGGCCCCGGCTGGGGACCGATGTGGGGTCCGGCCTGGGGCGTCGGCTGGGCCGGGGGGCCGAACGACTGGCCCGACTACATCATCGAGACCGGCGTGCTGATCCGCGAACCCAAAGGCATGGTGCCGATCTACGAAAGCCGCGGTCGCCTCACCAGCCGCAGCGGCAACAGCAGCTTCTTCGCGCCGATGTTCGACGCCTCGCTGCGCGACTTCCCGGGGCCCGCGCTGAGCCCGCGCACGGTGACGGTGATGCTCGCGCCGGGAGCGCCAACGCCCTGATCAGGACGTCGAGGAGGCCAGCGCGCGCAGGTCGGCCTCCCAGCCACGCAACCTGGCGCGGGCGTGCTCGCGCTGGGCCGGCGTCGTCAGGTTGTGCAGCTGGGCCGCGGCGGCGCAGTTGTAGGCGTTGAGCTGCTGCGCGTAGCGGCCGTAGATCTCGTCGGGCGAACGCCGCGCGCGCTGCCAGTAGCCGCGCAGCGCGGCCAGGGCCTCGGCGCGACCCAGACCCGCCGACTGGATCTGCTGCAAGGCCTGGAGCAGGTCGCGCTGGCGGCGCTGGCGCTCGGCCAGCCAGCGCTCGGGGTCGAAGGGCGAGGCGGCGATGATCTGCGCGAAGCGCTCGCGCTGCGCCGCGTCGAGCCGGCCGTAGAGCATCTCGCTGCGTTCAACGGCGCGCTCGAGGTCGGCCTTGGCGCGTGCCTCGGGCCGCGGCTGCATGTACTCCTCGCGGAACTCCTCGTTGGCGCGCGCCTGGCGCTTGCGCAGCGCGTCGAGTTGCTCCGGGCGCAGCAGCAGCGCCACCTCGGCCGCGCCCGGCAGCGCGTGCTCCACCGCCGCGTCCAGGCGCAGCCGGATCTCGTCGGACCAGCGGCAGGCCTGCGCCGTGGTGGCATCGGACATCACGTCGACCGCGGCCCGGTCGAGGATCGCCGCCAGCTGCGGCAGCTCGGTCTTGCGGTGCCAGGCAAACCACTGGCCGAGCGCGTCGCGCACCGGCTGCTTCTGCGTGGAGTCGAAGTCGAGGTACGAGTCGAGCCACCAGTAGGCGATCGTCGGCCCCTGCGAGTAGCCCAGCCGCAGCGCGCTGCAGCCGGTCAGCAGCGACAGCAACAGGGCGACGCCGATAATCGCGGCCCAGCGCGAGCGGGTCCGGGGGACGGACGCCGACGCGCCAGCTTGATGGCGCCCCCAGGACTCGGCTGCGCCGAGCCCGCCCCCCGAGGGGGGCAAGACGCTCGGGAGCGGCCCTTCGCTTACTTGAGAGGACAGTTCCGCAATGCTCGACATCGTGATCATGGCCGCCGGCAAGGGCACCCGCATGAAGTCTTCCCGGCCCAAGGTGCTGCACACGCTGGCCGGCCGACCCCTATTGCAGCACGTGCTGGCAACCGCCGCTTCGCTCGGGGCTCGCAAGCTGATCACGATCACCGGTCATGGCGCCGACGCCGTCGAGCAATCGATGCGCGCTGCCTTCGGCGCCGACGCCGCGCTGGCCTTCGTGCGCCAGGAGCCGCAGCTCGGCACCGGTCACGCGGTGCAGCAGGCGCTGCCGGAACTGGGCGAGACCGGCACCACGCTGATCCTCAACGGCGACGTGCCGCTGATCGAGGCCGCCACCGCGCGCGCGCTGGTCGAGGCCTGCGGCGGCACCCGACTCGCGCTGCTGACGATCGAGCTGCTCGACGCCGGCGGCTACGGCCGCATCGTGCGCGATCCGATGGATGCCACGCGCGTGCTGCGCATCGTCGAGCACAAGGATGCCAGCGAGGAACAGCGCGCGATCGACGAGGTCTACACCGGTGTCATGGCCGCGCCGACCGCCTGGCTGCGGCAGGCGCTGGCGCGACTGAAGAACGACAACGCCCAGCGCGAGTACTACCTGACCGACGTGGTCGGCTTCGCGGTAGCCGACGGCATGCCAGTGGTCGCCGCACAACCGGCCACCGAAACCGAGGTGCTCGGCGTCAACAGCCCGCTTCAGCTGGCCGAGCTCGAGCGTCGCTTCCAGCGGACCCAGGCCGAGACGCTGATGGAGGCCGGCGTGCGACTTGCAGACCCGGCTCGCTTCGATCTGCGCGGCACGCTGCAGACGGGCAGCGACGTCGAGATCGACATCGGCTGCCTGTTCGAGGGCGATGTCTCGCTCGGCGACAACGTGCGCATCGGCGCCCACTGCTGCATCCGCAACGCCAAGATCGAGGCCGATGCGGTGATCCACCCCTTCACCCATATCGACGGCGAGCAACTCGGCGTGGTGGTTGGCGCCGGCGCGCTGGTCGGCCCCTACGCGCGGCTGCGGCCCGGCGCGCAGCTCGGCGCCGGCGTGCACATCGGCAACTTCGTCGAGGTCAAGAACAGCACGCTCGGCGTTGACGCCAAGGCCAACCACCTGGCCTATCTGGGCGACGCCAGCGTCGGCGCCCGCGTGAATATTGGTGCCGGCAGCATCACCGCCAACTACGACGGCGCCAACAAGCACCGCACCGTGATCGGCGACGACGTGCACGTGGGCAGCAACTGCGTGCTGGTGGCGCCGGTCACCCTCGGCGACGGCGCCACCATCGGCGGCGGCAGCACGATCGGCAAGGATGCGCCGGCCGGGCAGCTCACCGTGGCACGCGCGAAGCAGGTGACGCTGCCGGGCTGGCAGCGACCGGTCAAGCAGCCCAAGGCCAGGTAGGCCGCGCTCGGCACGAGGCACCGGCCCGACGTCGGGCATGCGTGGGCATGCCGCGGGCGCTGGCCGCTGGTTTCGTGCGGGCAAAGAAAAACGCCCCCGAGGGGGCGTTCTTTGCGACAGCGCTCGTCTGGGTCGATCAGAAGACGTGCGCGATGCCGATGGCGGCTTCCTGTTGACGAACGAAGAGGTCGTCGCGATCACCATCGCGCTGCGTGAACACGCCGTACATGGTCGTGCGCTTGGACAGCGCGTAGCGGGCCGACAGGCCCCACTTGCTCTGGTCGAGATCGCCACTGACGGGCGAGACCGTCGACGCCGTGTACTGCCCGCGGAACTGCCAGGCGCCAACCGGGACCAGCAGGCCGACGCTGTAGCCTTCGTGGTCGTAGCGCTGGCCGCCGACGAGCGACGGACCCACGTTGGTACCCAGATCGCTCGTGTCCTGGTAGCCGGCGTAGATCGCGGCAAGGCCGAAGTTCCAGTTGCCGCCGACCGTGAAGGTCTTGTTGTACGCGCCGAAGCCGAGGCCCGTGTACTCCTCGTAGGTCGCAGCGACGCTGAACGGACCGGACTTCCAGCCGATCAGGCCGCCTTGCTGGCGAGCGGTCGTGCCCTCGCCGGCAGCAACCAGGCCGGTGACGTAGAAGCCACCGAAGCTCGGCGACGTGTAGGTCACGGCATTGTCGACACGCGAGCCGAAGTTCTGGAACAGCGGCCGGTTGGCGCGGGTGCCGCCGGCAATGGTCGCCACGCTTTCGGCGACCGACAGTTCACCTTCGCCGGTGTCATCGATGAAGTTCACGTCGATGGTGCGGGTCAGGGTGTCCTGGCGACCCAGGCGCAAGTCGCCGAGCGACGACGAACCGAGGGCCACGTAGGCTTGGCGGTTGAAGGTGCGCGCAGCGTCGCCGGCACTACCGCTGTCGACGTTGAAGCCCGACTCCAGCACGAAGTAGGCCTTGAGGCCACTGCCGAGGTCCTCGGTACCGCGCAGGCCCCAGCGCGAGCCGCCGATGCCGTTGACGGAGCCGTCGTTGAGCTTGTAGACGGCTTCGCCGTTCGCTCCACCGGCAACCGAGGCGTTGCTGCCGGGCTTCTGGTAGGTGCCGTTGGCTTCGACGCGACCGTAGAGGGTCACGGACGACTGCGCCGACACAGCGCTGACGCTGGCGAGTGCGGCAAGCGCAATGAGGGTCTTCTTCATGAAATTCATCTCCTGAGTTACAGCGGAGCACACGGGAAGCGGAGCGGATCCGCAACGCAAGGCGCAACTTCCATCCGGGAAGTTACCCTAATTGCAGCGCCTGACTGTGTCGGGGACGAGAATCCGCACGACAGATCGGCCCATTCGTTGCCCGTCCACAACTGGCCCGCGGCTGCCGCCCTCTGTCAAAAATCTGTCACTCCCAAGAATCATGAGTTCCCATTCGACCCGTTCCGCCAGCGATCACTTGATCGCCGCGGCCGACAACGCGCTGCGCACCCTGTTCGGCAGTCATTCGGCAGCACGTCCGTACCCGGTGCCGGCCAAGGACGACGGCGATGGAGCACTGCCTGCGCACGAACGCGCGCAGGCCGCGGCGCTGATGCGCGTCAACCATGTCGGCGAGGTCTGCGCCCAGGCGCTCTACCAGGCGCAGGCCCTGGCGACGCGCAACCCGGCGCTCAAGGCCCACTACGACGCCGCCTCGCGCGACGAGACCGATCATCTGGCCTGGACCGAAAAGCGCATCGCCGAACTCGGCGGCCGCACCAGCTGGCTCAATCCGCTCTGGTATGCCGGAGCCTTTGGCATCGGCCTGCTCGCCGGGCGTGCCGGCGACGGCCTGAGCCTGGGCTTCGTGGTCGAGACCGAGCGTCAGGTCGAGCAGCACCTGAACGAGCACCTGGACCGCCTGCCGAGCGACGATCGGGCCTCACGCGCGGTGGTGACCGCGATGCGCGACGACGAGGCGCGCCACGCGCTCGATGCCGAGAGGGCCGGCGCGATACCGTTGCCGGCGCCGGCACGCTGGGTCATGCGTGGCGCGGCCAAGGTGATGACCACCACCGCGCACTACCTCTGATCCGGGCGTCAGCCGACCTCGACCAGTTCGACGCTGGTCGTCATCTCCGCGGTCATGGCCAGCATCGCGCTGGCCGAACAGTACTTCTCGTGCGATAGCTGGACCGCGCGCTCGACGGCCGCCAGCGCCAGCCCTTTGCCGCGCACGACGAACTGCATGTGGATGCGGGTGAACACCTTGGGATCGGTTTCGGCCCGATCGGCGCTGAGCTTGACCTCGCAGCCGCGCACGTCGTGGCGGCCGCGCTTGAGGATCAGCACCACGTCGTACGCGGCGCAGGCTCCGGTGCCGGCCAGCACGGTCTCCATAGGCCGCGGCGCCAGGTTTCGGCCGCCGCCATCGGGCGCGCCATCCATCGCGAGCAGGTGGCCGCTGCCGGTCTCGGCGTTGAAGGCCATGCCGGCTTCGGGCTGCCAGCGCACGGTGCATTCCATTCATCACTCCCACGGTCGATGGGTGCGCATTGTGCCCACCGGGGCGAATCGGTTTCGACGTGCTGTCGAGCGAACTTGTTGCGTTGCACCAATCTACGTTCTACACTTTGCCCACGCGGATGGAAGTGATCCGCACCGCTTGTCTCCTCCACCTCCTCCATTGGTGGATTCGGCCCGATGCCTCACGGCATCGGGCCCTTTTTCTTTGGGCTTCGCGCGAGATGCCGGTTCGCGTGCTGCGGCGCAGCGAGGGCGGCTGGGGCGCCGTTTATCATGCCAAGCAACCATAGGAGGAGACTGGATGCCCCGCAGCAAGAGCCGCAGCACGAGTGGCAATGGCCAGCGCGACGCGCTCGCGATGAGCTACCTGCAGCGCATCCTGACCGCCAAGGTCTACGACGTCGCGATCGAGTCGCCGCTGGAGCCGGCAACGCAGCTCTCGCGTCGCATCGGCAACCGGGTGCTGCTCAAGCGCGAGGACCAGCAGGAGGTCTTCAGCTTCAAGCTGCGCGGTGCCTACAACAAGATGGCGCACCTCACGCCGGAGCAGCTCAAGCGCGGCGTGATCTGCGCCTCGGCCGGCAATCACGCGCAAGGCGTGGCACTCAGTGCCAAGCGCCTGGGCACGCAGGCGGTGATCGTGATGCCGGTCACCACGCCGAAGCTCAAGATCGACGCGGTCAAGAGCTTCGGCGGCGAGGTCGTGCTGCACGGCGACAGCTACTCCGATGCCTACGCTCACGCACTCGAACTCGAACGCGAGCGCGGCCTGACCTTCGTCCATCCCTTCGACGATCCGTACGTGATCGCGGGCCAGGGCACGGTGGCGCTGGAGATCCTGCGCCAGCACCAGGGGCCGATCGATGCGGTGTTCGTTGCCATCGGCGGCGGCGGCCTCATCTCGGGCGTGGCGGCCTTCATCAAGGCGGTGCGACCCGAGATCAAGGTGATCGGCGTGCAGACCGTGGACTCCGACGCGATGGTGCGCTCGGTCAGGGCCGGTCGCCGAGTCACGCTGCACGACGTCGGTCTGTTCTCCGATGGCACCGCGGTCAAGACGGTGGGCGAGGAGACCTTCAGGCTGACGCGCGCGCTGGTCGACGACTTCGAGGTGGTCGACACCGACGCCGTCTGCGCCGCGATCAAGGACGTGTTCCAGGACACCCGCTCGATCCTCGAGCCGGCCGGCGCCCTGGGCGTGGCGGCGATCAAGCAGTACGCGGCGCGCCACGCTTGCAGCGGCCAGACCTTCGTCGCGATCACCTGCGGTGCCAACATGAACTTCG
The DNA here is from genome assembly GCF_004217215.1 of Rivibacter subsaxonicus. Taxonomy (GTDB): domain Bacteria; phylum Pseudomonadota; class Gammaproteobacteria; order Burkholderiales; family Burkholderiaceae_C; genus Rivibacter; species Rivibacter subsaxonicus. The sequence continues at coordinate 72,005 of NZ_SHKP01000004.1, read as the reverse complement.
ACCGCCTGCGCTTCGTCGCCGAGCGGGCCGAGGTCGGCGAGGAGCGCGAGGCGCTGTTCGCGGTGACGATCCCGGAGGAGCGCGGCTCCTTCAAGCGCTTCTGCGAACTGATCGGCCCCGGTAACCGCCAGGTCACCGAGTTCAACTACCGCATCAGCGATACGAAGATCGCACAGATCTTTGTCGGCCTGTCGACCAGCAAGCCCGGTGAGTCGGCGCAGATCGCGGCTCGCTTCCAGAAGCAGGGCTTCGCCACCGTCGATCTCACCCACGACGAACTCGCCAAGAGCCATGTCCGCCACATGGTGGGCGGTCGATCGGAGCTGGCCAGGGATGAGCGCCTGTACCGCTTCATCTTTCCGGAGCGGCCGGGCGCGCTGATGAGGTTCCTCTCCAGCATGCACCCCGACTGGAACATCAGCCTGTTCCACTACCGCAACCAGGGCGCCGACTACGGCCGCATCCTGGTCGGCCTGCAGGTTCCGCGCGGCGAGGCCAAGGCGCTCAAGACCTTTCTCGAGCAGCTCGACTACCCCTTCGTCGAGGAAACGACGAACCCCGTGTACCGGCTGTTCCTGCGCTGAAAATGCAGTGCTCGGCCCGGTAGCGCGGCGCCCCACCCTGCCCCACAATGCCGCGTCTCAAAGGACCCGACCGCCCGTGCAACGCTCACTGATCGCCCCCACGGCCCATCCGAAACTCGAGGAGGCGTTGCGCCTGAAACTGCAACGCCGCAGCGAGACGACCGGCAGCCTGGGCGAACTCGAGCCACTGGCGGTGCGGCTCGGCCTGATCCAGAACAGCCTCAAGCCCAAGCTGAAGTCACCGCAGTTGCTGGTCACCGCCGGCGACCACGGCCTCGCGGTCGATCTGCCGTTGCGCGGACCCTCGAGCGTCGAGCAGGTCGCGCACCTGCTGGGCGGCCGGTTGCCGATGGCGGTGTTCTCGTTCATCCAGGGCATGGGCCTGACGGTGGCCGACGCCGGACTGTCGGAGACCATGCCGTCCAACCCGAGCCTGCTGCAACGCAAGATCGGATTCGGCAGCCGCAACGCGCGCGTGGCACCGGCGATGACCGCCGAGCACGCGCATGCCGCGATCCGCGCCGGCATGGAGATCGCCGACGGGTTGCATGGCAACGTGCTGGCCTGCGCCGCCATCGGCGTCGGTTCGCACGAAAGCGCGGCACTGGTGATCTCGCGCCTCACCGAGGTGCCGCTGCGCGAACTGGTGGTCAGCACCAGCGGACTCAGCCCCGACCAACTGGCGCAGGTCATGGTCGTGCTGCAGGGCGCGCAGGGCCGCCACAAGGATCTGAGCGACCCGGTCGAGGTGCTGGCGGCGTTCGGTGGCTACGAGATCGGCATGCTGGTGGGTGCGATGCTGGTGGCGGCGAGCAAGCGCCACCTGATCATGGTCGACGGCATGGGCGCCTGTGCAGCGCTGCTGGTGGCTTCGCGCATCGCCGCACCGGTCACCGACTACTGCGTGTTCTGCCGCAGCCACGGCCACGCGGGGCTCGACAACGCGATGGGCGTCTTTGGCGCCAGCGCGCTGCTCGAACTGGGACTGGAAAGCATGGACGGCACCGGCGCTACGCTGGCCTGGCCGCTGGTGCACGCCAGCGCGGCGCTGCTGACCGAGGTTGCCGAGGGCGAGGATCCGGGACCGACGCTGCCGGCATCGACGCTGGTCGACAGCGGTCCTTCGACCCGATGAAACCCGTCCGGGCACACGACCCGGACCAGGCAACACTCAGCGCCTGAGACTCGGATCGCCGCCCGGATTGGCCGGACCGCCCTGCTCCGGGGGCACGCCGGTCTCGGAGGTCGGCGGCGGCGGTACCGGCGCCATCTGGCCGGGCGGAACACCTGCCATCGCAAGACCCGGCGGCGCAGGCTGGATCGGCGGCGGCTCGCGCCCGGCAGCGGCCGACACCAGCCCGGCGGCCGCGCTCGGCAGGCTGCCCGTGGCGGGCGCCGGCAACGGGGCCAACTCGAGCGTCAATGCCACGCTGCCATCGGCCGCACCAACCTGCGCACTGCGTTGCGCCACCGAGCGCAGCAGCAACTCACCGTCGATGCGGGAGCCCACCCTATAGGCTCGCGGCGGCTTGCCGTCGAGCGAGATCAGCGCGATTCCCGGCGCGGGATCCGCCGGCGTCGTTGCTTTCGTCTTCGGCGCCATCACGCCGATCAGCTTGAAGCGGCTGGCGAGGCCGGGGGGCGCCGGCACGTCGGCCTGTGCCACCTGGCTGGCACCGAGCAGGCGCGAGATATCGCCATGCAGCCCGCCGCTGGCGGAAACCGGCTGCGCATCGGGCGGCAAGCCCGGGCGACCGACGCCCACGCGCAGGCCCCAGTAGACCGCGCAGGCGGCGGCCAGGGCCCAAGCGACAAAGGCAGCGCTGCGCGCGAGACGATGACCAAACATGAGGGCTGATTATGATCCGGCCCATGAACCAAAACTCGCACCCCGACCGCCGCAGCCGCGGCTTCACCCTGATCGAGCTGATGGTCGTGCTGGTGATCATTGGCGTGCTCGCTGCGCTGATCGTGCCCAACGTGCTCGATCGCGCCGACGACGCCCGGGTCACCGCGGCCCGCACCGACGTCAACAACCTGATGCAGGCGCTCAAGCTGTACCGGCTCGACAACCAGCGCTACCCGACCGGCGAGCAGGGCCTGCAGGCGCTGGTCGCCAAGCCGACCGGCGGACCGATTCCGGGCAACTGGAAGACCTACCTGGAAAAGCTGCCGAACGATCCCTGGGGCCGGCCGTACATGTATGTGAATCCGGGCGTCAAGGGCGAGGTCGATGTCTTCAGCTACGGCGCCGACGGCCAAGCCGGCGGCGAGGGCAAGGATGCCGACGTCGGTTCCTGGCAGTGAGTCGGAGGCCGGCCCGCGCCCTGCATGAGTCGTCGCCGCAAGCCCCAAGCTGACTCGCGCGGCTTCACGCTCATCGAACTGATGGTGGTGGTCGCGCTGATCGCGATCGCCTCGACCATCGCCGTGCTCGCACTGCGCGACCCGGCCGCGGCACGCCTCGACCGCGAGGCCTCGCGGCTGGCGGCGCTGCTCGAGTCGGCCCGCGCCGAGTCGCGCGCACTTGGCGTGCCGGTGCACTGGGTGCCAATGGTCGACGCCGGGTCCGGCGCCGCGCTCGGCTTTCGCTTCGTCGGTCTGCCCGATCCCGAAAAGCGCCCCGCGGGCTGGCTCGAAGCCGAGCCGCTTGCGGTGCAGGCCTACGCCGACACGCCGGCCGGCTATGCGTCGACGCGGGCGCTGGTCCTGGGTCCCGAACCGGTGATCGGCGCCCAGCGCATCGTGCTGCGGCTCGGCGACCGTCAACTGGTGCTCAGCACCGACGGACTGGGGCCGTTTTCGATCAGCGCCGACGCTGCCGGCTCGCCATGAAGCAGCCGCCTGCCCGACCGCGCGGCCTGACGCTGATCGAGGTGCTGGTCGCGCTCGCCGTGGTCGCCATCACGCTGGCCACCGGCATCAAGGCGGCCGGGGCGCTGAGCGGCAACGCCGCGCGCCTGGTCGACGTCGGCGCGGCGCAATGGTGCGCCGACAACCAGCTCGTCGGCTTGCGGCTGGCCAGGCAGTATCCGGGCACCGGCGAGAGCGAGTTCGCCTGCGAGCAGCTCGGCACTCCCTACCGCGGACGCATGATCGTCAACGCCACGCCCAACCCGAACTTCCGCCGTGTCGATGCCCGCATCGAGACCGCCGACGGCGATCCGGTGCTGAGCGTGTCGACGGTCATCGGGCGCTACTGATGAAGGCACCGGGCTCGCCCTGTTCGCGGCGCCCCCCGGGGGCCGCGGCCGGCGCAGGGAGCTTCGGCGCCGGCCCGCCACGCCAACTTGCGCGGCTGGCCGCGTCGAGTGGCTTCACCCTGGTCGAATTGCTGGTCGCCCTGTTCATACTTGCGCTGCTGGCCGGGCTGAGCTGGCGCGGCGTCGACGGCATCGTGCGCACCCGTGACGCCAGCCAGGAACGGCTCGAGCGGCAGCTGCGGCTGCAGTCCGTGATCGGCCAGTGGGAGACCGACCTCGCAGAGCTCCAGGACACCGGCAGCGTGGTGCCGCTTCGCTTCGACGGCGCGTCGCTGCGCCTGACCCGCCGCGTCGCAGGTGGCGTACAGGTCGTCGTCTGGACGCTGCGCGATGGCGCGTGGACGCGCTGGAGCGGCCCGGCGGCGACCACGGTGCAGGATCTGCAGGAATCCTGGCTCAGCTCGCAGCAGCTACTGGGCAACGAGCCCGGCAACCTGAAGGCGCTGCAGGGTATCGAAGGCTGGCAGCTGTACTACTGGCGCAAGAACGGCTGGACAAATGCGCAATCGAGCGGTGACGTTGCCGAAGACGGTGCCGCCGTCGCGCGCGAGCAGTTGCCGGGCGGTGTGCGCCTGCAACTCGGCCTGGGCGAAGGCAGCGGCTTTGCCGGCACCCTCATCCGCGATGTGCAGTTGGCGCCGCAGCCGAGCACGGCGCAGGGGCCGGCATGAGTCAGTCGGGGCTCATCCGCGATCGCCAGCAGCGCGGTGCCGCGCTGCTGACGGCGATGGTGATCGTGGCACTGATCGCCACGCTGTCGGCCGCGATGGTCTGGCAGCAATGGCGCGCAGTGCAGGTCGAGGCGGCTGAGCGCGCGCGGGTGCAAGCCCACTGGATCCTGGTCGGGGCGATGGACTGGGCGCGCCTGATCCTGCGCGAGGATGCGCGCAGCAGCAGCACGGTCGACCACCTGGGCGAGCCGTGGGCGGTGCCGCTGGCGGAGGCCAAGCTGTCGAGCTTCCTGGCAGCCGACCGCAACAACACCGCCACCGACGCCGATGCCGGCGTCGAGGCCTTCCTGTCCGGCGGCATCAGTGATGCCCAGTCCCGCTACAACCTGCGCAACATGGTGCTGGCCGACAAGGAGGCCGCCGCCGCCGAGGCCAAGGTGCTGGCGCGGCTGCTCGAGAGCGTCGGCGCCAACACCGAGCTGGCGGCCGTGGTCTCGGCCAACCTGCGCCGCGCGCTGCCGCCGGCGCCAAGCGCCAGCGACGCCACGGGCGCCCAGGTCACCGACATGGGTACCAGCGAAGCCGGCGCACCGCTGCCGCCGGACCGGCTCGACCAGATGCGCTGGCTGGGTCTGGATGCCGCCACGCTGAACAAGCTCGGCCCCTACGTGACCTGGTTGCCGATCCCGACGCCGGTCAACCTGAACACCGCGCCGCGCGAAGTGATCGCCGCCGTCATCGACGGCCTCGACCTCGGCAGTGCCGACCGGCTGGTCTCGGCCCGCCAGAGCGATCCCTTCAAGAGCCTCGACGACGCGGCCCGGCTGCTGCCACAAGGCACCGAGCTGACCAAGCGGAGGGTCGGCGTCGCCTCGAGCCACTTCGAGATCAGTGGCCGGCTGCGCCTGGATGACCGCGTCGTCGAGGAGCATGCCTGGGTGCAGCGGCGCAACATGGACGTATCGACCTTTGCTGTCGAGAGACGCGCGGCGGTGGAGGCTGCCGCGGGTCGCTGAGGCACCGGCCCGGGGCCAGCTGTTGCTGCCAAGACACATCAAGAAGCGGTTGTAAGTGCTTGATTCGACAAGAACCGAAAAGTCCCCCACCTACAATCATCTGAACTTTCCGCACCCTTCATGAGCGTCCTGGTCGTCCTGATCCCGCCGCGGCCCCGGCTGGCGGCGGGCAGCGCTGCCGCCACCCCGGCGCCGGCGCCGGATGAGTTCGTCTGGGTGCTGTCGGACGATCGACTGAGCATTGCCCGAGAGGGCCGTGGGGCCGCCAGCGCCCTGCCGCGCGCCGAAAGCCTGATCGCGGTGCTGGCCCCGACCGACGTCAGCTGGCACCGCATCGACTGCCCCAGGGCCTCGCCAGCGCGCATGGCCGCCGCGTTGACTGGCGTGCTCGAGGAGATGGTGATCGACGATGTCGAGGGCCTGCACTTGGCGCTCGCGCCCGGTGCCCGCCCGGGCGAGCCGACCTGGGTCGCCGCCACCGACCGCAACTGGCTGCAGCAGGCCCTGGCCCGGCTCGAACAGGGCGGACGCGCGGTCGAACGCGTGACGCCGTCGATGTGGCCCGACACGCCGCCGACGCTGCACGTGCACGAGAGTCTCGCAACCGACGGCCGCTTGCAGCTGACGCTGAGCCACGCCCACCCCGAAGGTGTCGGCCACTGGCCGCTCGGCCCGACACCGGGTGCGCTCGGCGCGAGCGCGGGCTCGGGTGGCTTGCGCGCACTGCTGCCGCAGCCACTGCCGCCCGACTGGCGCTGCAGCGCCACACCGGCCGCGGCCAGCGCGGCCGGGCAATGGTTCGGTCCCGACTCGCCGGTCCAGATCCAGAGCGCCACCGAGCAGGCGCTGCAGGCCACGCGTTCGCTGTGGAACCTCCGCCAGTTCTCGCTGGTCGCCGCGCACCGCGGCCTGGCCCGCCTGCGCGACGGCTGGCGTCGTGTAAGCCGCGACCGCGCCTGGCGACCGCTGCGCTGGGGGCTGGCGACGCTGGTCGTGGTGCAGATCGTCGGCCTCAACCTCGCCGCGTGGCAGCAGCGCAAGACGCTGGCCGCCAAGCAGACCCAGATGGTCGCGCTGCTGCAGGCGGCGCACCCGCAGGTGCGCGCGGTGCTCGACGCGCCGGTCCAGATGCAGCGCGAGACCGATGCCTTGCGCGCCAGCGCGGGGCGCGCCGGTGACAGCGATCTCGAACCGATGCTGCAGGCCGCTGCCAGCGCCTGGCCGCAACCGCAGCCGGTCGGCCAGTTCAGCTACGAACCCGGCAAGCTGACCCTGGCCACGCCGGGCTGGAGCGAAGATCAGATCAATGGTTTCCGTGCCGCGCTGGCCCCGGCCGGCTGGCGCGTCGAGGCCGACGGCGGCCGGCTGACGCTGCAGCGCGCCCCGGCCGGAGCTCCCGCTGGCGCGAGGCCGCGATCATGAGCTGGCAGGCACAGCTCGGGCAAAAGCTGGCGCCGCTGCGTGCGCGCTGGCGGGCGCTGGCGCCGCGCGAGCGGCTGTGGGTGGCGATGGCCGCCGGCGTGGTCGGCACCTTCGTGCTGTGGCTGGTCGCGGTGCAGCCGGCCTGGCGCACGCTGCGCACTGCGCCGGCGCAGATCGACGCCCTCGATGCCCAGTTGCAGCATATGCAGCGCCTGGCCGGCGAGGCGCGCGAGCTGCGCGCGCAGCCGGTGGTCAGTCCGGCGCAGGCCGAGGCCGCGTTGCGCGCCAGCACCGAGCGCCTGGGCAGCGACAACCGGCTCACGCTGCAGGGCGACCGCGCCACCGTCCAGCTCAAGAGCGTTCCCGGCCCGGCGCTCGGCACTTGGCTGGCCGAGGTGCGCAGCGCCGCGCGCGCGCGCCCGGTCGAGGTCACGCTCGTGCGCGGTCCAGCCGGCTACAGCGGCACCGTGGTGCTGGCGCTCGGCGGCCGCGCCTGATCGGAGCCACGATGGCACTCCTGGCTGCCCTGTCGCTGCGCCCTTCGGCCACGGTCTCGAGTCGCGGGGCGCCGCGCTTGGGCCGCAGCACCGAGTGGCACGAGTCGACGCTGGAGGAGATGCGCTGGGAACGCGCCGATACCTCCTCGCGGCGCTGGGCGATCTGGGGCACGCTGTGCGGCGCACTGGCGGCGCTGGTGCTGTTCGCGCCGGCGGCATGGCTGGCAAGCTCGGTCGCCAGCGGCACCGGCGGCCGGGTGATTCTTGCCGACGCCAGCGGCAGCATCTGGAACGGCAGCGCGGTGGCGGTGCTGGCCGGCGGCGAGGGCAGCCGCGACGCGCGTGCCCTGCCCGGCCGGATCGAATGGAAGCTGCGTCCCGCGCTGAACGGGCTGAAGATCGAACTCGCTCAGGACTGCTGCATCAGCGAGCGCGCGTTGCTGACGGTGACACCGGGCATCGGCCGCGTCAGCGTCAAGCTGCATGGCGCGCCGGGCTGGATCGGCCAGTGGCCGGCCCAATGGCTGGCCGGGCTGGGCACGCCCTGGAACACGCTGCAGCTGGGCGGCGCCCTGCGCCTGTCATCGCCAGACGGCATCGCGCTGCATGGCGCCAAGGGGCGCTGGCGCGTCGACGGCAGCGCCACGCTCGACCTGCTGGACGTATCCTCGCGCGTCAGCACCCTCGACCGGCTCGGCAGCTACCGCCTGAGCCTGGCCAGCGACCCGGGCAACGCCGGCCGCGCGCGGCTGGAGTTGAGCACCACCGACGGCGCACTCCAGCTCTCGGGCAGTGGCGAGATCGGTGCCGGCGGAGTCCGCTTTCGCGGCGAGGCCAGCGCGCAGGGCGACCCGGCCCCGTTGCAGAACCTGTTGAACATCATCGGACGGCGCGACGGTGCCCGTTCTGTCATCGTGATCGGATGAGCATGCCAAGCCCCACTCAACGGGCCCCGTCCCGGTCCCTCTCGGCCCGCGCCGCGACTGCATCGCAGCGCCTGAGCGCACTCGGCCTGGCCGCAGCGCTGACGCTGGCATCGCTACCGGTGCCGGCGCAGCCACAGGCCGGACGCGACAGGCTCACCCAGGCGCGCGAGCCGGTGACGCTGAACTTCGTCAACGCCGAGATCGACGGCGTGGCGCGCGCGGTCGGCGCCATCCTCGAGCGCCAGATCGTCGTCGATCCGCGGGTCAAGGGCCAGATCACGCTCTACAGCGAGCAGGCGGTGACGCCGCGCGAGGCCTACCTGAACTTCCTCGCCGCGCTGCGCGGGCTGGGTTTCGCGGTGGTCGAGTCGGGCGGCCTGCTCAAGGTGGTGCCCGAGGCCGAGGCCAAGCTGCAGACCGGCACCGTCTCGGTCGGCTCGGTCACGCGCAGCGGCGACCAGATCATCACGCAGATCTTCCGCCTCCAGCACGAGAGCGCGAACAACATGGTCACGGTGCTGCGGCCGCTGATCACGCCCAACAACACGATCAACGCCAACCCCGGCAACAACTCGCTGGTCATCACCGACTACGCCGACAACCTGCAGCGCCTAGCCAAGATCATCGCCGGCCTCGACGTGCCGGCCAGCACCGACCTCGAGGTGATCGCGATCCAGCATGGCGTGGCCTCCGACCTGGCACCGCTGATCGCGCGACTGGCCGACGGCGCGCCGGTCAGTGGCGCGCCGGCCGCAGCCACCGGTGGACTGCAGGTGCTGGCCGATCCGCGTACCAACTCGCTGCTGGTCAAGGCCTCGAGCCCGGCCCGGCTGGCGATCGTCAGGGGCCTGGTCGAGAAGCTCGACAAGCCGGGCGTGACCGGGGCCGCCGGCAGCAACATCCACGTCGTCTACCTGAAGAACGCCGATGCCGCCAAGCTGGCACCGGTGCTGCGCGCGGCCTTCGCCAGCGGTTCCGGCGGCACGACCGGCGCCGCCGGTGGCGGCACGACGGGTGGCGCCAGTCCGCTCGCCGGCGCACTCGGCGCCGCCGCCGGCGCGACGCCGGCCGGCGGCGCGGCCGGTACCGGGGGCGCCACCTCGATCCAGGCCACCTCGCCGCTGGCCGGCTCCGGCCAGGCCCAGACCGGCGGCTTCATCCAGGCCGACCCGAACACCAACTCGCTGATCATCACCGCCGCCGAGCCGCTCTACCGCCAGTTGCGGGCGGTGATCGAGCAACTCGATTCGCGCCGCGCGCAGGTCTACGTCGAGACCATGATCGTCGAGGTCAACGCCAACAAGGCGGCCGACATCGGCTTCCAGTGGCAGGGCCTGATCGGCAAGGAGGGCGACAAATACGGGCTGGCCGGTGGCACCAACTTCGGCACCGGCGGCAACAACCTGCTCAACCTCAGCGCGGCCATCGCGACCGGCAGCGCGCTCGCCGCCACACTGCCGTCGGCGGGCTTGAACCTGGCGCTGATCCGCGATTTCGGTGGCACCTACGCGCTTTCGGCACTGGCCCGCTTCCTGGAAACCAACGCCGACGGCAACATCCTCTCGACGCCGAATCTGGTGACGCTCGACAACGAGGAGGCCCGCATCACGATCGGCCAGAACGTGCCCTTCGTGACCGGCTCCTTCACCAACACCGGCACCGCCGGCGGCGCGGTGAATCCGTTCCAGACGATCGAGCGCAAGGACGTCGGCATCACGCTGCGCGTGAAGCCGCAGATCGGCGAGAACGGCACCGTGCGCCTACAGATCTATCAGGAGGTCTCGAACGTGGTCGACCAGCGCGTGTCACAGGGCATCGCGCCCGCCAACGCCGGCCTGATCACCAACAAGCGGGCCATCGAGTCCAACGTGGTGGTCGACGACGGCAACATCATCGTGCTCGGCGGCCTGATGCAGGACACCTACCAGGGCGGCGAGGACCGCCTGCCCTACCTCGGCAGCCTGCCCGTGGTCGGCGCCCTGTTTCGAGCCAACAACCGCAGCCGCGTCAAGACCAACCTGATGGTCTTCCTGCGCCCGGTCGTGATGCGCGACCAGGAGTCGACGACCAAGCTGTCGCTCGACCGCTACGACCTGATCCGCGCCGAGCAGAGGGGCCTGCAGCCGCCGTCGCGCCCCCTGATGCCGATCAAGGAATCCGCGGTCCTGCCGGAGGCGCGCCCGCCCGCCGGCACCAGTCCGCAGCAGCCGCTGTGGCCGGACGGCTTTGCGGTGCCGCAGGCACCGGCGCCGGCGGCGAGCGAGCCGCAGCGCTGAACCCGGAGTTTCGAGATGGCCGTGCGCCACCCGCTGCCCTACTCCTGGGCCAAGGCGAACACCCTGCTGCTCGAGGACAGCGGCGACCAGCTCACGCTGTGGATGCCGCCGGCCACCACGCCGAGCGCGGCCAGCGCCGAGGTCATGCGACTCTACGCAGTGGACGCGATCGAGCTCGAGGCAGCCGACACGCTGGCGCTGCGCATCGCGCGCGCCTATGCCGGCGGTGAATCGAGCGCGGCCACCGTGATCGGCGAGGTCGAGAGCGCGGTCGACCTGTCGCGCCTGATGCAGGACATCCCGGCCGTGGAAGACCTGCTCGAGGCCGCCAACGACGCGCCGATCATCCGCATGCTCAACGCGCTGCTGACGCAGGCGGCCAAGGACGGCGCGAGCGACATCCACATCGAGCCCTACGAGCGCAGCAGCGCGGTGCGCTTTCGCGTCGACGGCACGCTGCGCGAGGTGGTACGACCCAACAAGGCGCTGCACGCGGCGCTGATCTCGCGCCTGAAGATCATGGCCGAGCTCGACATCGCCGAGAAGCGCCTGCCGCAGGACGGCCGCATCTCGCTGCGCATCGGCGGCCGCGCGATCGACGTGCGGGTCTCGACGCTGCCCTCCGCGCATGGCGAGCGCGCGGTGCTGCGCCTGCTCGACAAGGGCGACAGCAGCCGCTTCTCGCTCGAGTCGCTCGGCATGGGTGGCGACACGCTGACGCGCTTCAAGCGCCTGACCGCGCAGCCGCACGGCATCGTGCTGGTGACCGGACCGACCGGCTCCGGCAAGACCACCACGCTCTACGCCGCGCTGGGCCAGGTCGACACCGGCACCACCAACGTGCTGACGGTCGAGGACCCGGTCGAGTACGAACTGCCCGGCATCGGCCAGACCCAGGTCAATCCGAAGATAGACCTCACTTTCGCCAAGGCGCTGCGTGCGATCCTGCGCCAGGACCCGGACGTCATCATGATCGGCGAGATCCGCGACTACGAGACCGCGCAGATCGCGATCCAGGCCTCGCTGACCGGCCACCTCGTGCTTGCCACGCTGCACACCAACGACGCGCCGAGTGCGGTGACGCGGCTGACCGACATGGGCGTCGAGCCCTTCCTGCTCAGCAGCTCGCTGCTCGGCGTGCTGGCTCAGCGGCTGGTGCGCAAGCTGTGCCCGATCTGCCGGCGCCAGGACGAGCGCGGCCACTGGCACCCGGTGGGCTGCCCCGAATGCGGCATGACCGGCTACAAGGGCCGCACCGGCGTCTACGAACTGATGGTGGCCGACAGCGGCGTGCAGGCCCTGATCCACGCCCGCGCCGCCGAGAGCCAGCTCTTCGTCGCCGCCGAGAAGGGCGGCATGCGCACCATGCGCGAAGACGGCGAGCGGCTGGTGGCTTCCGGCATCACCTCGCGCGAGGAACTGGTGCGCGTGACCCGAGAATCCTGATTCCCGGTCCGCGACCCGCCGCCAGTGCCTGCCTACAAGTACGAAGCCCTCGACGCCGCCGGCAAGACCGCGCGCGGGCTGATCGACGCCGACAACGCCAAGGCGGTGCGGGCGCAGTTGCGTGCGCAGGCGCTGGTGCCGCTCGACGTGCAACCGGTGCAGACCGCCGCGCGCGAGGCCGCCGCTGCCTCGCGCTTCTCGCGCCGGGTGTTTTCAAGCACCGGGCTGGCGATCTGGACCCGCCAGCTGGCCGGACTGGTCGGCGCCGGCCTGCCGCTCGAACGCGCGCTGACCGCGCTCGCCGACGAGGCCGAGGACCCGCGCCAGCGCGAGCTGCTGGCCCAGCTGCGCGCCGAGGTCAACGCCGGCAGCGCCTTCGCGCGCGCGCTCGCGCAGCAGCCGCACGAGTTCGACGACGTCTACCGCGCCGTGGTCGCCGCCGGCGAGCAGAGCGGACAACTCGGCGGCGTGCTCGAACGGCTGGCCGACGACCTCGAGGAGCGCCAGGCCCTGCGCAGCAAGCTGATCGGCGCCGCGCTCTATCCGGCCATCGTCTCGCTGGTGGCGGTGGTGATCGTCGTCTTCCTCGTGACCTACGTCGTGCCGCAGGTCGCCAGCGTGTTCGCCGGCGGCAAGCGCGCGCTGCCCTGGCTGACCAGCGCCATGCTGGCAATCAGCGCCTTCGTGCGCGGCTGGGGCTGGGTCGTTCTACTGGCCGGAGCGAGCGGCCTCGCGCTGCTGATGTACTCGTTGCGCAACGAGGCCTTCCGCGAGCGCTTCGACGCCTTCTGGCTGACCTTGCCGCTGATCGGCCGCCTCGCACGCGGCTACAACGCGGCGCGCTTCGCCAGCACGCTGGCAATGCTGGCCAACGCCGGCGTGCCGATCCTCAAGGCGCTGCAGGCGGCGGCCGAGACGCTCTCCAACCGCGCGATGCGGGCCGACGCGCTGGCCGCGCTGGTGCAGGTGCGCGAGGGCGCGCCGCTGGCCTCCGCCCTCGCCGCCAAGAAGCGCTTCCCCGGACTGCTGCCGATGTTCGCGCGCCTGGGCGAACAGACCGGCCAGCTGCCACTGATGCTGCAGCGCGCCGCCAACCAGTTGAGCGCCGAGGTGCAGCGGCGCGCGATGGCGCTGGCCACGATCCTCGAGCCGCTGCTGATCGTGGTGATGGGCGTGGTGGTGATGCTGATCGTGCTGGCGGTGCTGCTGCCGATCATCCAGCTCAACACCTGGGTCAAGTAGCGAGATCGCCGGCCCCGGCGTCGTTCACAAGGAAGGATCGCCGATGCAACACACGCGCAAGCTGCTACTGCCGACCGCCTTGCTGGCCCTGCTGGCCGGCGCCGCGCGAGCCGACGATCTGCAGGCGATCCAGCAGGTGCTGGGCGACAGCGAGAACTCGCCAGTGCCAGCGGGCTGGACGCTGGGTGGCGTGGCCTACACCGGCTCGTCGGTCTACCGCGATGGCGACTCGAGCACGATGGCCATCCCGGGCGCGATCTACATCGGCCCGAAGTTCATGTACCTCGGCGACCGCGCCTTCTACACCTTCGGCCGCCAGGGCCCGGTGGCCTTCTATGGCCGGCTGCGGGTGCGGCTGGGCAACCTCGACCCCGAGGACCAGCCCGAGTGGGCCGGTTTGAACGAGCGCAAGGGTCAGCTCGAGGCCGGGCTCGGCGCGGTGCTGATCAGCCCGGTGGGCGCGTGGACCGCGCGCTTCAGCAGCGATGTCTCGGGCCGCAGCAAGGGCACCGAGCTGCTGTTCAACTGGTCGGCACCGATCGTCGGCGAGCGCTGGCTGCTGATGCCGGGGGTCGGAGTCTTCTGGCGCTCGTCGAGGCTGGCCAACTACTACTTCGGCGGCGTTTCGGCCGCAGAGGCGGCACCCGGCCGCCCGGCCTACGACGTCGGCAATGCGTGGTCGCTGTCGCCGAGCCTGGTCGCCTCGTACCGGCTGAGCCCGCAGTGGCTGCTGGGGGCGGTGCTAGGCGCCGACATCTTCTCCGACCGCATCAGCGACAGCCCGCTGGTGCAGAAGCGCGGCCGCTACGACGTGCTACTCGCGGTTGGCTACGTCTGGCGATAACCGTCGGTGCGACGCTCAATCTTCGCCGCCTGCGCGGATCGCGTCGGCACGCGATTCGAGTCGAGCGAGGCGCGGGCTGCCCAGGGCATCGGCCGGCGACGGTTCCAACAGCGTGGTCAGCGTCATCGGGTGCAGCTTCTTGAGTTGCGCCACGTCGAGCTTGCGGATGAATTTCCAGCCGATCGGCGTCTTGATGAAGGCAAAGCCGGTCGGCAGGTCGACATAAACGTCGAAGTCCTGGGACGGCAGCGCGCGTTGCGCGTGGGCCGGCAGGGTGGCGGCGGCAGCCAGCACGAGTGCCGGCACGAGCTTTGACAGCAGGCGGTTGAACATGGGATCTCCGTGATGCAGTGGCGACCGGCGCGCGGACTGCCGGGACTCGACGATCTGCGCTGCGGCAGTTAAGGGTTAACCCTAGTGTATGCGCTTTGGCGCCTCCTTGCTCGCCGGCAAGGAGCGCAGCGCGCCGTCACGGCTGGCGTCCGTCCGGCCGGCTAGCATCCGGTCATGCCCGTCACCCTTGCCGACCAGTTGGTCGTGGCCATCTCATCGCGCGCGCTTTTCGACTTCGAGGAGGAGAACACCGTCTTCGAAGCGAACGACGACCGCGCCTACATGCAACTGCAGTTGCAGCGCCTGGAGAAGCCGGCGCGTCCGGGCGTCGCCTTCTCATTGGTGCGCAAGCTGCTCAGCTTCAACTCGGGCGACGCCGCGCGGGTCGAGGTGGTGATCGTGTCGCGCAACGACCCGGTCTCGGGCCTGCGCGTGTTCCGCTCTTGCCAGCACTACGGCCTGCCGATCCAGCGCGGCGTGTTCACGCGCGGCGCCTCGCCGTGGCGCTACCTGAAGCCGCTGAGCGCCAACCTGTTCCTCAGCGCCAACGAGGCCGATGTGCGGGCCGCGCTCGAGCGCGGATTCCCGGCCGCGCGCGTGCTGCCGCATTCTGCGCGCGCCACCGATGCCCATCCCAACGAGGTTCGCATCGCCTTCGACGGCGACGCGGTGCTGTTCTCGGACGAGGCCGAGCGCGTGTTCCAGGCCGACGGGCTCGACGAGTTCCAGCGCCACGAGGCGGCACGCGCGGCGAGCCCGCTGCCGGCCGGCCCCTTCAAGCCGCTGCTGACGGCGCTGCAAAGGCTGCAGCGCGAGGGCACTGCCGCGATGAGACTGCGCACCGCGCTCGTTACCGCGCGCAGCGCACCGGCGCACGAGCGCGCCGTGCGCACGCTGATGGACTGGCAGATCGAGATCGACGAAGCCATGTTCCTGGGCGGCCTCGCAAAGGGCGAGTTCCTGCGCGAGTTCGAACCCGACTTCTTCTTCGACGACCAGACGCGCCACGTGGAGAGCGCTGCCGGCCATGTGCCGGCCGGCCACGTGGCTGCGGGCGTGGCGGGCGGCTGAGAGCCGCCCGGCGCGTAACGAGAAGCTACCGACCCCCGCGCTCGCGGGTGTGCCAGGCTTCGACCGTGGGGCTGTTTCCTGCCATCGCTCACCTAAGGTTGATCGATTGCCGCAGAGATCCGTCCGCGGCCATGCAGTCCAAGAGCCCTCATGAACCAAGCCTCCTTGCGAGTGCTCGCCATCGCCACGGTCATGAGCATCCCGGCGCTGGCCGAGGATCAGTACATCTTCGGTTACGGCGACGGCGGCGCCGTACGTGACGCGCTCGTCCGCCACGGCTCCGAGGAGTTCCGACCCTTCGAGCTTGGCTGGTATGCCAGTGCCGCTTGGCACGCTGGCCCGAGCCAGGACGGCGAAGCAACCGGCCGGTGCCTGATCTGCACGGCTGCCGCAAACGACGGCGGCTTCGCGAACCCCGACCGCCCTGGTGCCGACGCTGCGTTCAGCGAGTTGGCTGGCGGCATCGGCTATGACACGCACAGCCGTGCGGCCGACCTCTACGCCGACGCGACCATCGCCCGTGATCGGCCGCCGGCTGCCGACGGCAACGACCCCGCAGACGCGCTCGAGATCCCGCCCGCGCGCGCGCCGGGCACCTACGCGTTGATGCTGGCCGGCCTCGGCGCGATCGGCTTCGTCGCGACGCGCCGCCGCGTCTGATCTGCGGCTGCCGCAATGACCCGATGGCAGCTTCGGCTGCCCTTTCTCATGCCGCACGCGACTGGTAGCGCCGCAGGCCTTCGAGGTCGAGCACGCGCACACCGCCGTACTCGATGCGGATCAGGCCGACCGCCTGCAACGTTCGCAGCGCGACGTTGACCCGCTGGCGCGACAGGCCGACCAGGTAGCCCAGCTCCTGCTGGGTGATCTTGAGCAGCGAGCCGACGCCGGGGTAGAGCACCGGATGGAACAGTGCGCCCAGGCTGCGTGCGACGCGTGAGTCGGGGTCGCTCAATCGGTCGATCTCGCGCGCACCGATGAACTGGCCGAGCCGCTCGTTGAGCTGCTGCAGGATGAAGCGGTTGAAGCCGATGCTGCGTTCGAGTAGCAGATGGAAGGTCTCGACCGGTATGCCGGCCACCAGGCTGCTGCGCAGCGCCTCGATGTTGTAGCGGTAGGGCTCGCGCTTGAGCGCGGTGCCCTCGCCGAACCAGCCGCCAGGCGGCACGCCCGTAAAGGTGATCGGCATCCCGACCGCCGAGTCGTTGCTCATCTTGAGCAGGCCGTCGAGCAGGCCGAACCAGTAGGTCGGGGCACGGCCGACGCGGCACACCGTCTCGCCAGCGGCCACCTCGACCACCCGCATCGTCTGCTGCGCGAGCAGGCGATCCTCGTCGTCCAGCCGCGCCACCCAGGGCACGGCATCGAACTCGTCGGTGTGCGCCGCGCGCGAGCGCGCCCGCAGGCCGGCCATGGTGAGCGCTTCGGGGGCGACGGTTTGCACGGGAGGAGCCAGCGACTTGCGATCAGGGGGTGGGAAAGTCCCTTCCGGACAGGCCCTTAGATTGTCTTTGGAAAGACACCTCGGCGTCAAAGCGCGCCCTAGCATCGCGACGCATCCGCAAGGAGAACCCAGGTGCAGACCACGTTCGTTCGCCTTCTTCACGAGCACGCGACGCAGCGCCCGCAGGCGCCGGCGCTGCGCGAGAAGGAATACGGCATCTGGCAGACGCTGAGTTGGGGCGAACTGGCCGCGCTGGTGCGCGATATAGCCGGCGGTCTCGCGGCGGCCGGCCTCGCGCGCGGCGACCATGTGGTCGTGGTCGGCGACAACCGTCCCCGGCTCTACGCCTCGATGCTGGCAGTGCAGACACTGGGCGGTATCCCGGTGCCGCTGTACCAGGACGCCGTCGCGGCCGAGTTCTTGTTTCCGCTCGGCAACGCCGAGGTCGGCTTCGCCATCGTCGAGAACCAGGAGCAGGTCGACAAGCTGCTCGAGATCCGCCCGCAATGCCCGCGCCTCGCACGCATCTGGTACGACGACCCGCGCGGCATGCGCAAGGTCGAGGAGCCGGGCCTGGCCTCGCTCGACACGCTGGTGGCTGACGGGCTCAACTTCAACATCCACCAGCCTGACTTCGTCAGGGCCGAGGGCGAGCGCGCGCAGCCGCAGGACGTGGCGGCGATGTTCTTCACCTCCGGCACCACCGGCAACCCGAAGGGCGTGGTGCATACGCACGCCTCGCTGATCGACCGCGCCGCCGCCGGCGCCCGCTTCGACAAGCTCACGGAGCACGAGGAAGTACTGGCCTACCTGCCACCGGCCTGGGTCGGCCAGAACATCTTCAGCTACTCGCAGTGGCTGGCCTGCGGTTATGTCGTCAACTGTCCGGAGAACGCGAGCACGGTGACGATCGACCTGAAGGAGGTCGGCCCCACTTACTACTTCGCGCCGCCGCGCGTCTTCGAGGGCCTGCTGACCAGCGTGATGATCCGCATGGAAGACGCCGGCAGCTTCAAACGCTGGCTGTTCCGGCACTTCATGGACCTGGCACGCCGGGTCGGCCCGTCGGCACTCGACGGCCACCCGCTGCCTCCCATCGACCGCCTGCACTACGCGCTCGGCCAGCTCTTCGTCTATGGCCCGCTGCGCAACACGCTGGGCCTGTCCCGGGTACGCGTGGCCTACACCGCCGGCGAGGCGATCGGACCCGACCTGTTCAGCTTCTACCGCTCGATCGGCATCAACCTCAAACAGCTCTACGGCTCGACCGAGACCGCGGTCTTCGTCTGCCTGCAGCCAGACAACGAGGTGCGTGCCGACACCGTCGGCGTGCCGATCGAGGGCGTCGAGATCAAGGTCGACGACAGCGGCGAGATCCTGGTGCGATCGCCCGGCCTGTTCAAGGAGTACTACAAGAACCCGGGCGCCACCGCCGAGGTCACGAGCGCCGATGGCTGGTACCGCACCGGCGACGCCGGCTTTCTCGATGCCGGCGGCCACCTCAAGATCATCGATCGCGCCAAGGACGTCGGCCGCCTGGCCGGGGGCGCCAGCGACGGCGCGCTGTTCGCGCCCAAGTACGTCGAGAACAAGCTGAAGTTCTTTCCCTTCATCAAGGAGGCGGTCGCCTTCGGCCACCAGCGTGACCGCGTCTGCGCCTTCATCAACATCGACTTCGATGCGGTCGGCAACTGGGCCGAGAAGCGCAACCTGCCCTACGCCGGCTACGCCGACCTGGCGGCCAAGCCGGAGGTGGCGGAGTTGGTGCGCGACTGCGTGCAGAAGGTCAACGCCGACCTCGCCGCCGACGCGCTGCTGGCGGGCTCGCAGATCAGCCGCTTCCTGATCCTGCACAAGGAACTCGACGCCGACGACGGCGAGCTGACCCGAACCAACAAGGTCCGTCGCGGCACCATCGCCGAGAAGTACGGCGTGCTGGTCGAGGCGCTCTATGCCGGTGCGAGCGAGCAGTACATCGAGACCCAGGTCAAGTTCGAGGACGGCCGCAGCGGTAGCATCTCGGCCACGCTGAAGATCGGCGAGGCCGAAACCTACCCGGCCGCGGCTGCCCTCGGGAGGGCCGCGTGATGGCCGACGGTTCAGTGATCCTCGACGTGCGCAACATCAGCCTGCGTTTCGGCGGCGTCAAGGCGCTCTCGGACATCAGCTTCGACGTGCGCGAGCACGAGGTGCGCGCGATCATCGGCCCCAACGGCGCCGGCAAGAGCTCGATGCTCAACTGCATCAACGGCGTCTACCAACCGCAGGAAGGCTCGATCAGCTTCCGCGGCAAGACCTTCAAGCACATGAACTCGCGCCAGGTGGCCGAGATGGGCGTGGCGCGCACCTTCCAGAACCTGGCGCTGTTCAAGGGCATGAGCGTGCTCGACAACATCATGACCGGGCGCAACCTGCGCATGAAGAGCAACCTGTTCCTGCAGGCGCTGCGCATCGGCCCGGCCGAGCGCGAGGAGATGGCGCATCGCGCGGTGGTCGAGCGCATCATCGATTTCCTCGAGATCCAGGCTCACCGCAAGACACCTGTCGGCCGCCTGCCCTACGGCCTGCAGAAGCGCGTCGACCTCGGCCGCGCGCTGGCGATGGAGCCGCAGGTGCTGCTGCTCGACGAGCCGATGGCCGGCATGAACGTAGAGGAAAAGCAGGACATGTGCCGCTTCATCCTCGACGTCAACGAGGAGTTCGGCACCACCATCGTGCTGATCGAGCACGACATGGGCGTGGTGATGGACATCTCCGACCGCGTGGTCGTGCTCGACTACGGCAAGAAGATCGGCGACGGCACCCCGGACGAGGTGCGCGGCAACGAGGACGTGATCCGCGCGTACCTCGGCACCAGCCACTGAGCGCGAGGTTGCATCGATGGGCTTCTTCCTCGAGACCCTGTTCGGCGGCCTGATGGCCGGCATGCTCTATTCGCTGATCGCGCTCGGCTTCGTGCTGATCTACAAGGCCAGCGGCGTCTTCAACTTCGCGCAGGGCGCGATGGTGCTGTTCGCGGCACTCGCGATGGCGCGCTTCTCGCAGTGGATCCCGGCCTGGCTCGGCTTCGACAACCGCACGCTGGGCAACGTGCTCGGCTTCGTCGCCGCGATGGCGGTGATGGTGGCGGTGGCCTGGCTGATCAACCGGCTGGTGCTGTCCAAGCTGGTCAACCAGGAAGGCATCACGCTGCTGATGGCCACGCTCGGCATCGCCTACTTCCTCGACGGCTTCGGCCAGACGGTGTTCGGCTCCGACATCTACAAGATCGACATCGGCATGCCCAAGGAGCCGATCTTCATCCTCGATCGCCTGTTCGAGGGCGGACTGCTGATCAACAAGGAAGACCTCTACGCGGCGCTGATTGCCGCCGCGCTGGTGGCGGCACTCAGCCTGTTCTTCCAGAAGACCGCCACCGGCCGCGCGCTGCGCGCGGTGGCCGACGACCACCAGGCCGCGCAGAGCATCGGCATCCCGCTCAACCGCATCTGGGTCATCGTCTGGAGCGTGGCCGGCTTCGTCGCGCTGGTCGCCGGCGTGATCTGGGGCTCCAAGCTCGGCGTGCAGTTCTCGCTGTCGCTGGTGGCGCTGAAGGCGCTGCCGGTGGTGATCCTCGGTGGCCTGACCTCGGTGCCGGGCGCGATCGTCGGCGGCCTGATCATCGGCGTCGGCGAAAAGCTCAGCGAGGTCTACCTCGGGCCGATGCTCGGTGGCGGCATCGAGATCTGGTTCGCCTACGTGCTGGCGCTGCTGTTCCTGCTGGTTCGCCCGCAGGGGCTGTTCGGCGAAAAGATCATCGATCGCGTCTAGGAGCTCCATCCGTGTTCTACCGCGAGAACGGCCAGTTCAAGACCAGCTACCGGGCTGATCAACAGATCTTCCCGATCCGGCAGGACCGAATCGCGATCCTGCTGATGCTGGGTTTCGCGTTCCTGGTCATTCCGGCCTTCGCCAGCGAATACCTGTATCGCGCGATCCTGATCCCGTTCCTGATCCTGTCGCTGGCCGCGATCGGGCTGAACATCCTGGTCGGTTACTGTGGCCAGATCTCGCTGGGCACCGGCGCCTTCATGGCGGTCGGCGCCTACGCGGCCTACAACTTCCAGGTCCGCATCGACGGCATGCCGATGCTGCTGGCGATGCTGCTCGGCGGTGCCTGCGCCACCGCCGTCGGCGTTCTGTTCGGCATACCGTCGCTGCGCATCAAGGGCCTCTACCTGGCGGTGGCCACGCTGGCGGCGCAGTTCTTCGTCGACTGGGCATTCCTGCGCGTCGCCTGGTTCACCAACAACTCGTCGTCCGGCTCGGTCAACGTTTCCAATCTGAGCTTCCTCGGCATACCGCTCGACACGCCGGTGGCCAAGTACCTGTTCTGCCTCGATGTCGTTCTGGTGTTCGCGTTGCTGGCCAAGAACCTGGTGCGCGGCCACATCGGCCGCGAGTGGATGGCCATCCGCGACATGGACGTGGCAGCAGCCGTGATCGGCATCCGGCCGGTCTACGCCAAGCTCAGCGCCTTCGCCGTGAGCTCCTTCATCGTCGGCGTCGCCGGCGCGATGTGGGGCTTCGTCCACCTCGGCTCGTGGGAGCCGGCGGCGTTCTCGATCGACCGCTCGTTCCAGTTGCTGTTCATGGTCATCATCGGCGGCCTCGGCTCGATCATGGGCAGCTTCTTCGGCGCCGCCTTCATCGTGATCCTGCCGATCATGCTCAACCAGTTGCCGGCCTTGTTCGGCGTGCAAATCGACACCGCATTGGCATCGCACTTGGAGTCGATGATCTTCGGCGCGCTGATCGTGTTCTTCCTGATCGTCGAGCCGCACGGTATCGCGCGGCTGTGGTCCACCGCCAAGGAAAAGCTGCGCCTGTGGCCATTCCCGCACTGAACATCGGCGCCGAAACGCCCGTCACGAGTGATTCCCGCACCGCAGAGTGCATCTTTGTTCCATCCCTGGAGGCAGACATGAAACTGAAGTCCCTTGCGCTTGCCGCCGCCGTCATGGCGGTCGGCATCAGCGCCACCTTGGCTCCCGTCACCGCCAGCGCCCAGGCGGCCAAGGAGCAGTTCTTTCCGGTGCTGGTCTATCGCACCGGTGCCTACGCGCCCAACGGCGTGCCCTTTGCCAACGGCTATGTCGACTACCTGAAGCTGGTCAACGCGCAGGGCGGCATCAATGGCGTCAAGCTCTCGTTCGAGGAGTGCGAGACCGGCTACGCCACCGACCGTGGTGTCGAGTGCTACGAGCGGCTCAAGGGCAAGAACGGCGGCGCCACGGTGTTCCAGCCGCTGTCGACCGGCATCACATTCGCGCTCACCGAGAAGGCGCCGGCCGACAAGATCCCGCTCATCACCGCCGGCTACGGCCGCAGCGAGAGCGCCGACGGCAACGTCTTCAAGTGGAACTTCCCGCTCGCCGGGACCTATTGGGTGGCGGCCGACGTGCTGATCCAGCACCTGGCCAAGAAGGAGGGTGGATTCGACAAGCTCAAGGGCAAGAAGATCACGCTCGTCTATCACGACAGCCCCTACGGCAAGGAGCCGATCCCGCTGCTGACCGAGCGCAGCAAGATGCACGGCTTCGAGTTCAGCGCGATCCCGGTCACGCACCCCGGCGTCGAGCAGAAGGCCGCCTGGTTGCAGATCCGCCAGAGCCGGCCCGACTACATACTGCTGTGGGGTTGGGGCGTGATGAACTCGGCCGCACTCAAGGAGGCAGTGGCCACCGGCTACCCGCGCGACAAGATGTATGGCGTCTGGTGGGCCGCCGCGGAGCCCGACGTGAAGGACGTGGGCGAGGGCGCGAAGGGCTACAACGGCCTGGCGCTGCAGCATGGCGCCGGCCAGGCCAAGGTCCATCAGGACGTGCTGAAGCTGGTCCACGAAAAGGGCCAGGGCACCGGCCCGAAGGAGGAAGTGGGCACCGTGCTGTACACGCGCGGCCTGATGTCGGCGATGCTGGCGGTGGAAGGCGTGCGCCGCGCCCAGGAGCGCTATGGCAAGGGCAAGGTCGTCAGCGGCGAGCAGGCACGCTGGGGCTACGAGAACCTGGCGCTCGACCAGAAGAAGCTCGACGCGCTTGGCTTCTCGGGCGTGATGCGGCCGATCTCGACCAGTTGCGCCGACCACATGGGCGCCTCCTACGCCCGCGTCCACACCTGGGATGGCAGCAAGTGGAACTTCAGCTCCGACTGGTTCCAGAGCGACGACCAGATCATCAAGCCGATGGTCAAGGCCGCGGCCGACAAGTACGCGAGCGAGAAGAAGCTGACTCGTCGCACCCCGGAGGAATGTCAGAGCTGAGCGGCGACCCCGCCCGGACTTTGAGCTTCTTGCACCACGCCCTTCCCCCTGGAGGGAAAGGGCGAGGGAGGGCTCCTGCGGAGCCCTCATGCAAGCACCGAGCACGGTGCTTGCATGAGTGAAGGCCGACGACCATGAGCACATCACCGAACATCCTCCTCAACGTCAACGGCATCGAGGTCATCTACAACCACGTGATCCTGGTGCTCAAGGGCGTCTCGCTGCAGGTGCCCGAGGGCAGCGTGGTCGCGCTGCTGGGTGGCAACGGCGCCGGCAAGACGACCACGCTGCGCTCGGTCAGCAACCTGCTGGCCGGCGAGCGCGGCGACGTCACCAAGGGCTCGATCGAGCTGCGCGGCGAGCGCATCGAGCGCCTCACGCCGGCGCAGCTGGTGCAGCGCGGCGTGATCCAGGTGATGGAGGGCCGGCACTGCTTCGCGCACCTGACGATCGAGGAGAACCTGCTCACCGGCGCCTACACCCGCACCGACGGCAAGGCTGCGGTCGCGCAGACGCTGGAGAAGGTCTACAACTACTTTCCGCGCCTCAAGACCCGCCGCACCTCGCTGGCCGCCTACACCTCGGGCGGCGAGCAGCAGATGTGCGCGATCGGCCGCGCGCTGATGGCCAACCCGAACATGGTTCTGCTCGACGAACCCTCGATGGGGCTGGCGCCGCAGATCGTCGAGGAGGTCTTCGAGATCGTGAAGGACCTGAACCAGCGCGAGAAGGTGACCTTCCTACTGGCCGAGCAGAACACCAACATCGCGCTGCGCTACGCCGACTACGGCTACATCCTCGAGAGCGGCCGCATCGTGATGGACGGCAAGGCCGCCGAGCTGCGCGAGAACGAGGACGTCAAGGAGTTCTACCTCGGAACCGGCGGCGCCAAGGACGACAGTGCACGCAAGAGCTTCAGGGACGTGAAGAGCTACAAGCGGCGCAAGCGCTGGCTCGCATGAACAATGAACGCTCGGCTGCGCCCTCGCATGAAGGCGCCTGCGGCGCCAATGAGCAAGGCGCCCGAACACGGCAATCGTTGTTTCATCGTTCATCGGCCGTCGCGCAGCGACGCCTTCATCGTTCATCAACGCCATGAGTGACGACTTCTTTGCCCTGCCTCCGTTCAAGCCCGAGGAAGGGCTCGAGCGCCTGCGGCGCGGCTTGCGTGACCTGCGCCAGTTCAGCGAGCGCGGCGCCTCGCGCTTCGACTGGAAGGGCATGCAGGCGGTCGAGGCCGCGGTCGACGGCCAGGTCATCCGGGTCCGCATTGCCAAGCGTCCCGGCCGCACGCCGGAGTGGGAAGTGCAGACGCTGCGCGACAGCGCCGACGTGCGACGCTGGCTCGACGACCTCAAGAAGCGGGTCGAGCGCTGGAGCGAGGAATGAGGCGATCCGCGACTGCTGCCTTCGAGGCGCTGCGCGAGCATGCCGCGGGCTTGCCCGGCGCGACCACCGACATCAAGTGGGGCGCCGACTGGGTTGCCAGCGTCGGCAGCAAGATGTTCTTCGTCGTCGGGCCCTGGCCGGGTCCGGTGGAGGGCTGCTCGTTCAAGGTCGATGCCGATCGCTTCATCGAGTTGACCGGACTGCCCGGCATCGCGCCGGCGCCCTACCTGGCACGAGCCCGCTGGGTAAAGGTCGACGCCACGTGCGGCCTGCCGTTGCCCGATCTGCGCGCACTGGTGAGCCGCTCGCATGCGCTGGTGCTGGCTGCGCTGCCGAAGAAGACGCAAAGGGAGTTGCTCGCATGAATCCGCCGGTCCTCGATCCCCTGGAAACGCGCGCGCCGGCGCAGCGCGAGGCGGCGCTGCTGGCAGCGCTGCCGGCGCTGGTGGCCACCGCACAGTCCGGCACGGCGGCCTTTGGCGAGATCCTGCAAGGCATCGACGCGGCCACCATCACGAGCCGGCAGGCGCTCGCGCGGCTCCCGGTCACCCGCAAGAGCGACCTGCTGGCACGCCAGCAGCAGGCGCGTGCGAGCGCCGACGGCGATCCCTTCGGCGGCTTCTCGGCCATCGGCTGGAGCGGGCTGCGCGCCGGCCGCGGCGCGCGCCGCGTGTTCCAGTCGCCCGGCACGCTCTACGAACCCGAGGGTGCGGCCGCGGACTACTGGCGCAGCGCGCGCGCGCTGCGCGCCGCCGGCATCGAGGCCGGCGACCTGGTTCACGTGAGCTTCAGCTACCACCTCACGCCGGCCGGCTCGATGATGGAAAGCGGCGCCCACGCACTGGGCTGCACCGTGTTCCCCGGTGGCGTCGGCAACACCGAGCTGCAGTTGCAGGCGATCCGCGAGCTGCGTCCGCAGGCCTATGCCGGCACGCCGAGCTTTCTGAAGCTGCTGCTCGACAAGGCGGCCGAGGCCGGCGAGCGCCTGAGCTTCAGCAAGGCCCTGGTCTCGGCCGAGGCCTTCCCGCCGAGCCTGCGTGACGCGGTGCGGGCGCAGGGCGTCGAGGCCTACCAGTGCTACGCAACGGCCGACCTCGGCCTGATCGCCTACGAGACCTCGGCGCGCGAGGGGCTCGTGCTCGACGAGGGCGTGATCCTCGAGATCGTGCGTCCCGGCACCGGCGAGCCGGTGCCCGACGGCGAGGTCGGCGAGGTGGTCGTGACCACGCTCAACCCCGACTACCCGCTGGTGCGCTTCGGCACCGGCGACCTGTCGGCGGTGCTGCCGGGCGCCTGTCCCACGGGCCGCAGCAACACCCGCATCCGCGGCTGGCTCGGCCGCGCCGACCAGACCACCAAGGTGCGCGGCATGTTCGTGCATCCCGGCCAGGTCGCGCAGATCCTCAGGCGCCATCCCGAGTTGCTGCGCGCGCGCCTCGTGCTCAGCGGCACCATCGCGGCCGAGCGCATGAGCCTGCGCGTCGAGGCCGCGGCCGGCGCCGACGAGGCGCTGGCATCGCGAGTCGTCGAATCGATCCGCGAGATCACCAAGCTGCGCGGCGAGGTCGAGCTGGTTGCCGCCGGCAGCCTGCCCAACGACGGCAAGGTGATCGAGGACGCGCGCAGCTACGAGTAGCCACGCGTCGCGCGCCGGCCCGCGGCACCGCTACGTAGTTTCCGCAGCGCGCGCGGTGACGCTCGGGCCCTAGCATCGGGGTCGGTCGATTCCCCAAGCTCTAGAGGAGACAAGTACATGAAGCGCATCCTGCTGGCGATGGCCACCACGCTCGCGGTGACGGGCTCGTTCGCCCAGAACTACCCGGACAACAAGCCGATCACGATCGTCGTGCCCTTCGCGGCCGGCGGCCCGACCGACAAGGTCGCGCGCGACTTCGCCGAGGCGCTGCGCAAGCAGCTCGGCAACACGCCGATCGTCATCGAGAACGTCGGTGGCGCCGGCGGCACCCTCGGCGCCTCCAAGGTCGCCAAGGCCGCACCCGACGGCTACACGCTGCTGCTGCACCACATCGGCATGGCGACCTCGCCCGGCCTCTACCGCAACCTGCAGTACAAGACCCTCGACGACTTCGAGTACCTCGGCCTGATCAACGAGGTGCCGATGACGCTGATCGGCAAGCCCTCGCTGGCGGCCGGCAACTACGCCGATCTGGTGAAGTGGATCAGCGCCAACAAGGGTACGGTCAACCTCGGCAACGCTGGCCTCGGCTCGGCCTCGCACCTGTGCGGCCTGCTCTACCAGAGCACGCTCAAGGTCGACATGACGACCGTTCCGTACAAGGGCACCGGCCCGGCGATGACCGACCTGATCGGCGGCCAGATCGACATCATGTGCGACCAGACGACCAACACCACCGGTCAGATCGAGGGCGGCAAGGTCAAGGCCTACGCCGTCACGACGCCCAAGCGCCTGCCCGGCAAGCTGGCGCAGTTGCCGACGCTTGACGAGAGCGGCATGAAGGGCTTCAACGTCAGCATCTGGCACGGCCTCTACGCGCCCAAGGGCACGCCCAAGCCGGTGCTCGACAAGCTCAACGCCGCGCTCAAGGTCGCGCTCAAGGACGCCGACTTCGACAAGCGCCAGGAGGCGCTCGGCGCGGTGGTCGTCACCGACGCGCGGGTCAATCCTGCCGAGCACAAGAAGTGGGTCGAGGCCGAGATCGGCAAGTGGGGCCCGGTGATCAAGGCGGCCGGTCAGTACGCCGACTGATCACCAAAGGCACGGACGCTAGGAACGGCCCGCCTCGGCGGGCCGTTTGCGTTCCCGACTACGACGGGCTCGTCGAAGCCGCGCGGCCGAGCGGCTCCTCGCCGAAAGGCAGCAGCTCGATCGTGACCTGCAGCCGTGGCACCGCGCGCACCAAGGCGCGGGCGATGTCCTCGCGCAGCCGCATCGAGCGGCCGATGGTCCAGTCGGCCGGAACGTGCAGATGCAGTTCGCAAAAGCGCAGCTGCGCGGCGCGGCGGGTGCGCAGGTCGTCGGCGCGAACGCCATCGACCGCGGCCACGGCTGCTCGCAGCGTGTCCTCGATGACGCGCTGTTCGGCGTCGGTCAGCGCGTGATCCATCAGGCCGTCGGCCGAACGTCGCACCAGCGCGATGCCCTCGCGCGAGATGTTGGCCGCCACCAGCAGCGCGACCGCCGGGTCGAGCCACTGCCAGCCGGTCAGCACGATCAGCAGCAGCGCCAGCACGACGCCGGCCGAGGTCCAGACATCGGTCAGCAGGTGGCGCGCGCCGGCCTCGAGCGCGATCGAGTGATGCTGGCGCGCGGCGCGCCACATGACCCAGGCCAGCAGGCCGTTGAGCGCCGAACTGGCAACCGACAGCACCATGCCGATACCGACCGCCTCCAGCGGCTGCGGCTGCCACCAGCGCAGCAGCGCGGCGACCGCAATGGCCATCGCCGCGCCGAGGATCAGCAGGCCTTCGAAGCCGCTCGAGAAGTACTCGGCCTTGGCATGGCCGAAGGGATGATCGTCGTCGGCCGGCCGCGCCGCGACCGTCACCATCCACAGTCCGAAGATCGCGGCGGCGAGATTGACGAAGGACTCCAGCGCGTCCGACAGCAGGCCGACCGAGCCGGTCCACCACCAGGCCGCCGTCTTCAGCGCGATCGTGGCCAGCGCGACGCCGACCGAAAGCCTGAAGTAGCCGTGGATCTGCATGCTGCCGTCGCCCGCTCAGCGCGGCGCCAGTCGCGCGCGCAGGAACTCGGCCGCCGGCTGCTCGCGGCCGTCGGCAAAGCGGATCAGGTAGGGCTGGCCTGTGGTGCTGGAGCGGGTGGCGATCTGCTCGATGAAGTCCTCGGCGCTGCGCACCTTGTCGCCCATCGCCTTCTGCTTCTCGCGCAGGAAGCGCGCCGCGTCGATGGCACCGTAGCCGCGACCGTTGCGGACGAACTTCAGCGACGGTTCGCGCTCGATGCCGTCGACCAGCGCGTCGATCCGGGCCTGCTCGGCCGCGGACGGGGCGGCGCCGGCAACGGTGGCAACCGCCAGCAGGCCGAGCAGCAGCGCGCGCCGAGTCAGCATCAGCTCAGGGCGCGAGAGTGATACGCGCGAACCTGCGCTTGCCCACCTGCACAACATAGGTGCCAGCGGCCAGCTTCAGCGACTTGTCGGCGACCACGCCACCGTCGACACGTAGGCCGCCTCCGTCGATGAGTCGCATGACCTCGCTGGTCGAAGCTACCAAACCAGACTGCTTGAGCAAGGCGCCGATGCCCAGTGGTGCGCCGGTCAGGGCCACTTCCGGAATGTTGTCGGGCACGCCGCCGCGCGCGCGATGCTGGAAGTCGGCATGCGCCGCCTCGGCCGCCGCCGCGCCGTGAAAGCGCGCGGTGATCTCGCTGGCGAGCATGACCTTGGCGTCCTTCGGGTTGCGACCGGCCTCGATCTCGGCCTGGAGCGCCGCGATCTCGGCCTCGCTTCTGAAGCTCAGCAGCGTGAAGTAGCGCCACATCAGCACGTCGCTGATCGACAGCAGCTTGGCGAACATGCTGTTGGCGTCCTCGCTGATGCCGATGTAGTTGTTCTTGCTCTTGCTCATCTTCTCGACACCGTCGAGGCCTTCGAGCAGGGGCATGGTCAGCACGCACTGCGGTTCCTGGCCGTACTCGGCCTGCAGCGTGCGTCCCATCAACAGGTTGAACTTCTGGTCGGTGCCACCGAGTTCGAGGTCGGCCTTGAGCGCCACCGAGTCGTAGCCCTGCATCAGTGGGTAGAGGAACTCGTGCACCGAGATCGGCGTGCCGGCGTGGAAGCGGTCATGGAAGTCGTTGCGCTCCATCATCCGCGCCACCGTGTACTTGGCGGCGAGTTCGATCATGCCGCGCGCGCCGAGCGGGTCGCTCCACTCGGAGTTGTAGCGAATCTCGGTACGGGCCGGGTCGAGCACCAGGCTGGCCTGGGCAAGATAGGTCTTGGCGTTGGACTCGATCTGCTCGCGCGTCAGCGGCGGGCGGGTGTTGTTGCGGCCGGAGGGGTCGCCGATGGTCGAGGTGAAGTCGCCGATCAGGAAGATCACCTGGTGGCCCAGATCCTGCAACTGCCGCATCTTGTTGAGCACCACGGTGTGGCCGAGGTGGATGTCGGGTGCGGTCGGATCGAGGCCGAGCTTGATGCGCAGCGGCACGCCGGTGGCCTCGGAGCGCGCCAGTTTGGCTGCCCACTCTTCCTGCGGCAGCAGTTCCTCGACCCCGCGCAGGCTGATCGCCAAGGCTTCGCGGACCTTGTCAGTTAGCGGATACTTCGGCGCAGACGCCTCGGACGATTGATGACGACTGAGCTGATCGGAAGTTGCAGAAACGTGAGCCATTGGGCGCCCGGGGCTTGGGATGGAGTGTTCTTGAGGGTTATCGCCGAAGGCCGGCCGGCCGGCGCGGCTAAAATCGCGACCTCTCTCGGGATTGTAGGGGCGGCCTTTGATGCGCCCCAGCTTGGTTCCCGAGGCTTGAGACTCCCTGTCCGGGCCCAGCGTTGGTTCGGCGTGCATGGTGGCCGCGGCCGCCACGCTGTTCTCCCTCCAACCCCGTGCAAGCTCTGACATCGAGCGCCGGGATGCCTAGTTCAGGATCGTTCGTGCCCTTGTCTTCTCTAGACCAACTGGTCGCTCGCGCCTGGCGCCGAACCGAGTCGGTGCTCCAGCGCCACCCGCGCCGGCTGACCGCCGTGGTGGTGGCCGCGCTGACCAGCGCTGGCGTCACCGCCTTCGCGATCGCGCCGCTGGCGCCCGATGCGGCCGACCTGCCGCGCCGCCTCATCTCGGAATCGATCGCCCCGGCCGCGCTCGACGCACAGCTCAAGGCACTCGAGGAGTTCTCTCCTGAGCTCTATCGCAGCGACCTGACCCGCAGCAGCGACACCGCCGATGCGCTTCTGCGCCGACTCGGCATCGACGACACCGAGGCCGCCGCCTTCCTGCGCAGCGACCCGACGGCGAGGACGATCCTCGAGGGTCGCCCCGGCAAGATGAGCAAGGCGCTGACCGCCAACGGCCGCCTACAGGAACTCACCGTGCGCGCCCCGGCCGCGAGCGCCGCGCAGCAGGGCAGCCACTTCACCCGCATCAGCGTGCGCCGCGCGGCCGACGGGCAGTTCACCGCGCTCAGCGAGCAGGTACCGCTGGCGGCCGAGGTGCGGCTTGGTTCCGGCACCATCCTGAGCACGCTGTTCGCCGCCGCCGACGAGTCGCGCCTGCCCGACGGCATCACCTCCCAGTTGGCCGAGTTGTTCAGCACCGACATCGATTTCCGCCGCGAACTCAAGCGTGGCGACACCTTCTCGGTGCTCTACGAGGCGCTCACCGCCGACGGCGAGCCGATCACCTGGGGCTCGTCCTCCTCGGGCCGGCTGCTGGCGGCGCAGTTCGTCAACAACGGCAAGCGCTACGACGCGGTCTGGTTCCAGGAGCCGGGCAGCAAGGGCGGCTACTTCAGCCTCGACGGGAGCAGCAAGAGCCGCGCGTTCCTGGCATCCCCGATGGCCTTCTCGCGGGTCAGCTCGGGCTTTGCGATGCGCTTCCACCCGGTGCTGCAGAGCTGGCGCCGGCACCTGGGCGTCGACTACCCTGCACCCACGGGCACCCCGGTGCGCGCGGTCGGCGATGGCATCGTCACCTTCTCCGGCTGGCAGAACGGCTATGGCAACGTGGTGATCGTGCAGCATGCGGGCGGCCGCGAAACGCGCTACGCCCACCTTTCGCGCATCGACGCCCGCCGTGGCGCCCGCGTCGATCAAGGCCAGTCGCTTGGTGCGGTCGGCGCCACCGGCTGGGCCACCGGGCCGCATCTTCACTTCGAGTTCCTCGTCAACGATCGCCATGTCGATCCGGTGACGATGGCGCGCAGCTCGGAATCGGTCACCGTCTCGACCGCCGCGCGCGCCCGCTTTACCGAGACGGCGCAGACCGCCAGCGCCCAGTTGGCCGCCGCGCCGGCGGCGATCGGCGCCCGCTTCGAGTAAGCGCGGGCGGCGTCGCACGGTGGGCGGCGTCGGCTCGACGACCATCGGACTGATGTCCGGCACCTCGACCGATGGCGTCGACGGTGTGCTGGTGCGCTGGTCGGCCGACGACCGACCCGAGGTCCTGGCCCATGTCCAGCACGCCTTCGATCCGGCATTGCGCGCCGAACTACTGGCGCTCAACAGCCCCGGCGAGAACGAACTGCATCGCGCCGCGCTGGCGGCCAACGCGCTGACCGAGGCCTATGCGCGGACCGTCGACGCGTTGCTGGCAGACAGCGGCGTGGCTGGCGCCGAGGTGCAGGCGGTCGGCGCCCACGGCCAGACCGTTAGGCACCGACCAGGCGCCTTCGACGGCACCGGCTACACCCTGCAGCTCAACGCGCCCGCGCTGCTGGCCGAGCGTTGCGGCATCGACGTGGTGGCCGACTTTCGCAGCCGCGACCTGGCCGCCGGAGGCCAGGCGGCGCCGCTGGTGCCGGTGGTGCATCGGGCGCTGTTCGCGCGACCGGGTCGCGACATTGCCGTGCTCAACCTCGGCGGCATCGCCAACCTGAGCCTGCTGCACGCCGACGGCCGCCTGAGCGGCTTCGACACCGGCCCGGCCAACGTGCTGATGGATCTGTGGATCGAGCGCACGCGCGGCCTGCCCTATGACGCGGACGGCGCGTGGGCCGCGCAGGGCAAGGTGCTGCCGACGCTGCTGGCCGACGCCTTGTGCGAACCCTACTTTGCCGCGCCGGCGCCCAAGAGCACCGGCCGCGACCTGTTCCACGCCGACTGGCTCGAGCGCCTGCTGGCACGCCACCCGGGCGTGGCCGCGGCGGACGTGCAGAGCACCCTGTGCGAGCTCACTGTGCGCAGCGTCGCCCAGGCGCTGGCGGCGTCGATGCCCTCGGCCGCGGAATTGCTGGTCTGCGGCGGCGGTGCGCTGAACGGCGAGCTGATGCGTCGGCTGGGGGCGGCGCTGCCCGCCGTGACGGTGCTGTCTACCGCCGGGCGTGGCCTGCCGCCGCTGCAGGTGGAGGCCGTGGCCTTCGCCTGGCTGGCGCGCGCGCATCTCTCACGGGTAGCTGGCAACGAGCCGGCGGTGACCGGCGCGCGTGGCGCGCGGGTGCTCGGCGCGCTCTACCCGGCGTGAAAAAGCCGCCCTCGGGCGGCTTGTCAGCGGGTGATCCGGACGATCAGGCCGAGAACGAGGACCCGCAACCGCAAGTCGTCGTCGCGTTCGGGTTCTTGATGACGAACTGCGCGCCTTCGAGGTCTTCCTTGTAGTCGATCTCGGCGCCGCTCAGGTACTGCAGGCTCATCGCATCGATCAGCAGCGTGACGCCGTTCTTGGCCATCTGCGTGTCGTCCTCGTTGACGATCTCGTCGAAGGTGAAACCGTACTGGAAGCCGGAACAGCCGCCGCCCTGCACGAACACGCGCAGCTTCAGCTCCGGGTTGCCTTCCTCGTCGACCAGCTGCCTGACCTTGTCGGCGGCGCTGTCGGTGAACAGGATCGGCGGGGGCGGGATGTCGTTGCCGCCAACGGCAACCTTGTTCTCAGCGACGGCACTCATCGTCTTTCTCCTTCAGCGGCGCGGCCGGAAGCCGCGATCCATGCCCTGATTGTCGCAGTTGCCGCCGCCGCGTGCGCTCAACCGTTGTTTGAGGCCAGTTTGAGTGCGGGCATTTCCTGCTCTACAGGCGCATCGAGCGGTCGCAACTCGCCGTGGACCTGCGCGCCCTGGTGCATCTCCAGCGTCAGGTAGCGCACATCGCCTTCGATCCTGGCCTTGGGCTGGAGTTCGAGCAACTGCTCGCACTCGAGCGGCCCGCGCACGGTGCCGTTGACGATCACGTGCGCGGCGTGCACGCGCCCGGTGATCGAGGCCTTCTCGCCGATCACGAGCAGGCTGCGGCCGGCACCGGTGGCGATCACGTCGCCCAGCACCTCGCCGTCGATGCGCAGGCCGTCGCTGAAGCGCACCTCGCCCTCGATCACGGTGCCCTCGCCGATCAGCGTGCGTATCGGCGGTTGTTTATTGCGATTGATTCCGAACATCGACGTCCCTTCCTTGTTGTTGATACTCGCGCCGTCAAAGCTTCAGGCTCTGCTGTGCCCGCACGCCGCCGTCGGCGTCGACGAAGCGGACTTCCACGCTCTGCACGACCGCCTGCGGCGGGAAGTCGACCTCGCCTTCCACCCGCTGGTACTGCCGGAAACGGATGGGGCGCGCGCCGCCGGCCACCGCCTGCGTCCAGCCCTTGCCGTCCAGCTGCCCGCTCAGCGCCAGTTCATAGCGGCCCTGGAAGTCGGCCGGCGCCCGGCTGCCCTGCATGACCAGCAACTGGTAGCGCAGACGTCCGGCCACCGGCACCTCGGCCTGCATGCCGCGCACCGCCAGGGCCTCCTTACCGCCGAGTGGCAGCAGGCGCTCGAAGAAGCCCAGATCGGCCTTCAACGTCAGGTTATCGCTCTGCAGCAAGCGCACCTGGGCCGCCAGGCTGTCCTGGGTGGCGCGCTCGGCCTTGAGCAGGCTGTCGGCGGTGTTGGCGATGCCCTGCGCGCGGTCGCGCTCGAGCCGCGTCTGGGCGAGTTCCTCCTGGGTCGCGGCCAGCTGCTGCTTCAGGTTGCCGTCGAGGCCGGCGATCTCGCGTCCGAACTCGAAGGCCCACAGCGCGAGCGCCGCCGAGAAGCCGAGCATCAGCGCCAGTGCCGCCCAGCGCAGCGGCCACGACAGGTGGCTGCGCACGGTCATGCGCGGGGCGCTGACCGACAGACGACGACGAAGCAACTTCAGACGCATGGGACGGGACGAGAAGACAATCCCTGAATTCTTGTCGTTGGGAAACGAAAAGGCCACCCGGAGGTGGCCTGATCTTGGCAACAAGCGGTGAGGATCGATGCAGAACGGCAATAAGCCGCTCCGATCCTCCTGCTCGTATCAGCGCTTGCTGAACTGCTTGCGACGACGGGCGCCGTGCAGGCCGACCTTCTTGCGCTCCACTTCGCGCGCGTCACGCGTCACGAAGCCGGCGCGGCGCAGTTCGGGGCGCAGCGTCTCGTCATAGTCGATCAGCGCGCGCGTCACGCCATGGCGCACCGCGCCGGCCTGACCCGATTCGCCACCACCGTGGACGTTGACCTTGATGTCGAAGGCTTCGACGTTGTTCGTGAGGAACAACGGCTGCTTGACAATCATGATCGAGGTCTGGCGGCCGAAATACTGGTCGACGGGCTTGCCGTTGACCACGATCTGGCCGGTGCCGCGCTTGATGAAGACACGGGCCACCGACGATTTGCGGCGGCCAGTGCCGTAGTTCCAATTACCGATCATCGCGGCTCCTTAGATCTCGAGCACTTTGGGCTGCTGAGCGGTATGCGGGTGCTCGGCACCGGCATAGACCTTCAGCTTCTTGACCATGGCGTAACCCAGCGGACCCTTCGGCAGCATGCCCTTGACAGCCTTCTCGAGCGCACGGCCCGGATGCTTGGCTTGCATGTCCTTGAACTTGGTCGCGTAGATGCCGCCCGGGAATCCCGAGTGACGGTAGTAGATCTTGTCGTTGGCCTTGTTGCCGGTGACACGCAGCTTGTCTGCGTTGACGATGACGATGAAGTCACCGGTATCGACGTGAGGCGTATAGATTGGCTTGTGCTTGCCACGCAGACGGAGAGCGACTTCGCTGGCCACTCGTCCGAGCACCTTGTCGGTGGCATCGATCACAAACCACTCGTGCGTCACTTCGGCCGCTTTGGCGCTGAAGGTTTTCATGACGTTCCTTGAGTGGATCCTGGCTCGAACTTCCGCGGTCGGTACCTCTTGTCGGGTCGCGCTCACCACCTTGCGGTAGCGGCGCGAATCGAGGCCTCTTAGGCGGACTTGCACCGGCGGTCGGGGCCGAAAGCGCAGACTTTCCCGGAGCCAATTGGCGGGAAAGCCCTCGATCATACAGCAAGTACCAGTGCTGGCGCAGGCCGCTAGGGGCGGCGCCCCAACGGCAACCCGGCGCACTAGGCCCGAGTCTCCAATGGTTATTAGGGTTTGCCCCTATCATTCACCCATGGGCTACCCCGGCGACTTCCTCAACCGCTTCGGCCAACAGGCCGATCGACACGCTCGCCCCGGCGACCCGGCGCAACCACGCCCGCCGCGGTTCAGCTGGGTGCCGATCCGCTCGCTGGCGGCGCGGCACCGCGACCGCATCGAGGCGCACCTAGTGGCGCTGGAGCCCGGCGACCGCTACCTGCGCTTCGGCTTCCCGGCCAGCGACGAGCAGATCCGGCAGTACGTCCAGGGCATCCGCTTCGACCGCGACGAGGTCTTCGGCATCTTCAACCGTCGCCTGCAGCTGATCGCGATGGCGCACCTGGCCTACGAGCCGGTGGCGCAGCAACTGCCCGGCCGGCCGACGATGGTCGAGTTCGGCGTCTCGGTGCTGGAGTCGGCCCGCGGCCGCGGCTACGGTGCCCGCCTGTTCGACCATGCGGTGATGCATGCGCGCAATCGTGGCATCGACAGCCTCTACATCCACGCGCTCAGCGAGAACCACGCGATGCTGCGGATCGCCCGCAACGCCGGCGCCAAGGTCGAGCGCGACGGCGGTGAGTCGCAGGCCTGGTTGAAGCTCGAACCCGACACCATAGGCAGCCAGATGGAGGCGATGGTCGAGGCCCACGCGGCCGAGATGAACTACCAGCTCAAGCGCCAGGCGCTGCGGCTGGAGGAGTTCATCGACGGCATGCAGGAGCTCAAGCAGCAGATCGGCCGCCGCGGCCCGGGCTCGCAGTAGCGCCAAAGTCCTGCCAGCACCTCGCCGGCGGTCGGCATGCGAGCATCGGGGATGACCCCAGATGCACCCGCGGCCGCGACAGCCGGCGCGCCCTTCTCCGAGCTCACGCCACACCGCAGCCTCGACCTGCTCGACGCCGTCGGCCAGCGCACCGATGGCCGCCTGCTGCAGCTCAACTCCTACGAGAACCGGGTCGTGCTCGCGATGCTCGAAGGCGGCGACGCCGTGGTCGCCAAGTTCTATCGACCCGGACGCTGGTCCGACGAGCAGATCCTCGAGGAACACGGCTTCGCGCGCGAGCTCGCCGAGGCCGAGATTCCGGTGGTGGCGCCGCTGGTGCTGGAGTCGACACCGGTGGCCGGCATCGAGCTCGACCTGCTCGGGCATCCGCCGACCCTGGCCCGGGTCGGCGCGATGCGCTACTCGGTCAGCCCGCGCCGGGCCGGCCGCGCCCCGGAACTCGACGACCCGGAGACGCTGACCTGGATCGGCCGCTTCCTTGGCCGCATCCACGCGATCGGCCGCCGCGCACCGTTCCGCCACCGCCGCCGCCTCGACATCGACAGCCTCGGCCATGGCGCGGTGTCGACACTCGTGCAGGCCGACCTGCTCGGCCCCGAGCACCGCGAGCGCTGGCTGCGTGCCGCAACCGAGGTGCTGAAGATCGTGGCCCGGCGCTTCGAGGCCGTCGACGGCCTGCGCTGGCAGCGCGTGCACGGCGATTGCCACCCAGGCAACCTGCTGTGGAGCGCCACCGGCCCGCATTTCGTGGACCTGGACGACTGCGGCACCGGCGTCGCCGTGCACGACTTCTGGATGCTGCTGAGCGGCGACCCGGCCGCCGAGCGGATCCAGCTGGCTTGCCTGCTCGAAGGCTACGAGGACTTCTGCGACTTCGACCGACGCGAGTTGCAACTGGTCGAACCGTTGCGGGCGCTGCGCATGCTCCACCACAGCGCCTGGATCGCCCAGCGCTGGAGCGACCCGGCGTTCCCGGTGGCGTTCCCGTGGTTCGGCAGCGGCGCCTACTGGGAGCAGCAGGTCTCCCAGTTGCACGAACAGCTGCAGCGCCTGGCCGACGGGTAGCGACTCAGCCGACCAGCAACAGGTTGAGTCGCCGCACGAAGGCCGCCGGGTCCTCGAGCTGCCCGCCTTCGGCGAGCACGGCCTGGTCGAAGAGAAGCTGGGCCAGGTCCTCGAAACGCGCCTCCTCGGATGCAAGCCGCTTGACCAGCGCGTGTTCCGGGTTGATCTCGAGCACCGGCCGCGCCCGCTCGGCATCTTCAGGCCGCAGCTGCCCGGCCTGCTTGAGCAGGCGCGCCAGATGGCCGCTGATCTCGCCCTCCTCGGCCACGAGGCAGGCCGGCGACTCGACCAGGCGCGCCGTCACCCGCACATCCTTGGCCCGATCCTTCAGCACGCCGCGCAGGCGCTCGAGCACCGGCTGCAACTCGCTGCCGGCGGCCTCGGCCGCGGCCTTCTCGGCCTCGTCCTGCAGGGCGCCGAGGTCGACCGCGCCCTTGGCCACGCTCTTGATCGGCTTGCCTTCGAACTCGGTGAGGTGACTCAGCAGCCACTCGTCGACGCGGTCGCTGAGCAGCAGCACCTCGATGCCCTTCTTGCGGAACAGCTCGAGCTGCGGGCTCGACCTCGCGGCCGCCAGCGACTCGGCCGTCAGCACGTAGATCGCCTCCTGCCCTTCCTTCATGCGCGCCAGCACATCGGCCAGCGCGGTCGGCTCGGTCTGCGTGGTCGACTCGAAGCGCAGCAGCTTCGCGAGCCGCTCGCGGTTGCCGAAGTCCTCGCCGAC
Organism: Rivibacter subsaxonicus; assembly: GCF_004217215.1. Taxonomy (GTDB): domain Bacteria; phylum Pseudomonadota; class Gammaproteobacteria; order Burkholderiales; family Burkholderiaceae_C; genus Rivibacter; species Rivibacter subsaxonicus. Next base: position 33,705 of record NZ_SHKP01000004.1, on the reverse strand, counting down.
GCCCTCCTTGAGCACCGCGCCGAACTCGCGCCAGAAGCCGAGGTACTTCTCGGGCGCGTTCTGCGCCAGGTCCTCGAGCATCGACAGCACGCGCTTGGTGCAGCCCTCGCGGATCAACCGCACGTCGCGGCTTTCCTGCAGCAGCTCGCGCGAGACGTTCAGCGGCAGGTCGTTGGAGTCGACCACGCCGCGCACGAAGCGCAGGTAGGCCGGCAGCAGCGCCTGCGCGTCGTCCATGATGAAGACGCGCCGCACGTAGAGCTTGACGCCGGTCGCGCGATCGCGGTTCCACAGATCGTGCGGCGCGCTGGCCGGCAGGTAGAGCAGCTGGGTGTACTCGCTGCGGCCCTCGACCCGGTTGTGGCTGTAGGCCAGCGGCGGTTGCGAGTCGTGCGTCAGGGCCTCGTAGAAGGCGTGGTACTGCTCCTCGCTGATCTCGTTCTTGCTGCGCGTCCACAGCGCCGAGGCCGCGTTCAGCGTTTCCCACTCGTCGCTCTGGCGCATCGCGCCGGCGTCTTGGTCCCAAACCTCCTTGCGCATCTCGATCGGCAGCGCGATGTGGTCGGAATACTTGGTCACCAGCGAGCCAAGTCGCCAGCGATCCAGGTACTCGGCGGCGTCCTCGCGCAGGTGCAGGATCACGTCGGTGCCGCGCGCGGCGCGTTCGATCGAGTCGACCTCGAAAGCGCCACTACCGTCGCTGCTCCAGCGCACGCCCTCGGCCGCGCCAAGGCCGGCGCGACGCGACTCGACGGTGATGCGGTCGGCCACGATGAAGCCCGAGTAGAAGCCGACGCCGAACTGGCCGATTAACTGCGCGTCCTTCTGCTGGTCGCCGCTGAGCGCGCTCATGAATTCGCGCGTGCCGCTCTTGGCGATCGTGCCCAGATGGCTCACCGCCTCCTCGGCGCTCATGCCGATGCCGTTGTCGCTGACCGTCAGCGTCCTGGCCTCGCGGTCCACGGCGAGCCGGATCGCCAGCGGCGCGCCGCCCTCCATCAGCGTGGCGTCGGCCAGCGCCTCGAAGCGCAGCTTGTCGCAGGCGTCCGAGGCGTTGGAGATCAGTTCGCGCAGGAAGATCTCCTTGTTGGAGTAGAGCGCGTGGGTGACCAGGTGCAGCAACTGCTGCACCTCGGCCTGGAAGGGCAGGGTTTGTTTTTCCATGATGCTCGGATCGCTAAAGTCTGGCCGGTGGCCGGCGCCGCCGGGCAGCGATTGTGGCGTGGCACCGCCGGCCGGGGACTTGGGGCGCGTGGCGCCGCTTTCAAGCCCCAGGATCGACGTGTCGGCAACTGCGACCGAAGCCCATGTTCGGCATCCATCGGTAAGGACGCGCGCCTGCGATAAACGAGGGGCTCAATCTGCAATCCTCAGGGTTCACACTGCGCCCGCCACCATCCGAACCGCCAACCCATGCCAGATCCGACCCCAACCCTGCCGTGGCTGCTCGAACTGCTGCGCGGCGCCGACCCGGTGCTCGGCCTGGCGCTGCTGGTCATCGTCGCGGTCGTTGCCGGCGAGGTGCTGCACCGATCGACGCGCCTGCCGCGCGTCTGCGGGCAGATGCTGGTCGGCGCCCTGGCCAGCCCGCTGGCCTTGCGCCTGCTCGAGCGCAGCGACCTCGATCCCTGGAAGCCACTGCTCGACCTCGCGGTCGGGGTACTGGTGTTCGAGCTCGGCAGCCGGGTGCGCCCGCGCTGGCTGGTCGACAACCCGGGCCTGGCACTGCAGTCGCTGGCCGAGGCGCTGTTCGCGGCCGTCGCGGTGTGGGCCGTGCTGGCCTGGCTCGGCGTCGGCCACACGGCGGCCGCGCTCGCCGGTGCGGTCGCGATGGCCACTTCGCCGGTGATCACGATGGCGGTGCTGCACGAGGCGCAGCCGCGCGGCCAGGTCACCGAGCGCTTGCTGATGCTGACCGCACTGAACAGCGTGCTGGCGGTGCTGGCGGTCAAGCTGTGGCAGCTGCTGGCCAGCGCGACCGGCAGCGCCGGCGTCGGCAGCGAGGCACTGGCCGCACTCGTCAACATGGTCGTCGTGCTCGCCGGCTCCTTCCTGCTCGGCGCGGGCGCCGGTTTTGCCCTGGCCTGGCTGACCCGCCCGACGCGCGACGCTGCCTCCGGCGTGGTGCTGCAGCTGGCGCTGATCGTCATCGCCGCGCTGCTGGCTGTGCAGTGGACGCTGTCGCCGCTGCTGACCTTGCTGGTGGCGGGCACGGTGGCGCGCGCGCGCATGGGCCACCGGCTCAGCGTGTTGCCCCAGCTCGGCAGCGCCGGCGCCGCACTGGCCGTGCTGCTGTTCGTCAGCATCGGCCTGCTCGCCACGCTCGACGGCCTGGCGCAGGTCTGGCCGCTGGTGCTGGCGATGATCGGTGCGCGGCTGCTCGGCAAGGGGGCCGCGGTGTTCGCCTTCTCGCGCGTCAGCGGCCTGGGCTGGCGCCAGGCGCTGGCGCTGACGCTGGCGCTGCAGCCGATGGCGCAGACCGCACTGCTGCTGAGCTCGAGCACCTACGGCTGGCCGGCCGGCGCGCCGGCGATCGACGCCGGCGTCTGGCAGGCGCTGCTGATCGCCTCGACCCTGCTGCAGCTCGCCGGCCCGGTCATCACCCAGTTCGCCCTGCACCGCGTGGCGGGCGAGGCAACTCAACAGCCAAGGAGCTGAGGCCATGCCGCTGCAGGACTTCAGCCACTCCGAGCCGCTGACGATGGGGGTCGAGCTCGAACTGCAGATCCTCTCGACCCACGACTTCGACCTAGCGCCCCAGGCGGTCGACCTTTTGCGCGAGACGGCACGCCACAGTGGCGCCTGGGACATCAAGCCCGAGATCACGCGCAGCATGATCGAGATCGGCAGCTCGATCCAGCACCAGCACGGCCCGCTGCTGGCCGAGCTGCTCGACATGCGCGGCCAGCTCGCCCACGCCGCGCGCCGGCTCAACGTCGCCATCGCCGGCGGCGGCACCCATGCCTTCCAGCACTGGAGCCAGCAGCAGATCTATCCCGGCGAGCGCTTCCAGTACATCAGCGAGCTCTACGGCTACCTCGCCAAGCAGTTCACCGTGTTCGGCCAGCATGTGCACATCGGCTGCGCCGATGGCGACCGGGCGCTGTGGCTGCTGCACGCGCTGAGCCGCTACGTGCCGCACTTCATCGCGCTGTCGGCCTCCTCGCCCTTCGTGCAGGGCCAGGACACCGGCTTCGACTCGGCGCGGCTGAACTCGGTGTTCGCGTTCCCGCTCTCGGGCCGGGCGCCGTTCACCACCAGCTGGGCCGAGTTCGGCGTCTACTTCGACAAGATGAGCGCCACCGGCGTGGTGCAGTCGATGAAGGACTTCTACTGGGACATCCGGCCCAAGCCCGAGTACGGCACCATCGAACTGCGCGTCTGCGACACGCCGCTGTCGGTGCACAAGGCGGCAGCGCTCGCCGCCTACCTCCAGTGCCTGTGCCGGCAGCTCAGCCTGGAGCGGCCCTTCGAGCCGGCCGAGGACGACTACCTCGTCTACACCTTCAACCGCTTCCAGGCCTGCCGCTTCGGCCTCGAGGGCGAGGTCGTCGACCCCAAGACCAAGCAGCGCCAGCGGCTGCGCGACGACATCCTGCGCACCCTCTCGCGGCTCGACGAACATGCGCTCGACCTCGGCGCGGTCGACGCGCTGCAGGGCCTGCGCGACACGCTGTTCGACGGCAACGACGCGCGCTGGTTGCGCCAGTGCCGCGCCGGCGGCGAGCCGTTGCGCGCGGTGATGGAGCAGTCGGCGCAGCGCTGGATGAGCGCCTGAAGCCCCAGGCCGGACAGGCGCGCCCGGGCCGCCTATGCTGCAGCGGCCCAACGGAGAACGCTCGATGAAGACCACCCGCCTCGGCCGCAGCGGCCTCGTCGTTTCGCGCCTGGCCCTGGGCATGATGAGCTACGGCACGCCGCGCTGGCGGCCGTGGGTGCTCGACGAGGCGGCGAGCCGCCCGGTGGTGCAACGCGCGGTCGAGCTTGGCATCAACTTCTTCGACAGCGCCGACATGTACTCGGCCGGCGAGAGCGAGATCCTGACCGGCCGCTTCGTGCGCGAGTTCTGCCGGCGCGAGGAGGTCGTCATCGCGACCAAGCTCTTCTTCCCGGTCAGCCTCGACTACAAGGGCGACAGCCGCGGCTTCCCGCCCAACAGCCACGGCCTCGGTCGCAAGCGCATCTTCCACGCGATCGATGCCTCGCTGCAGCGGCTGGATACCGACTACATCGACCTCTGGCAGATCCATCGCTTCGACCCGCACACGCCGGTCGAGGAGACGATGGAAGCGCTGCACGAGGTGGTCAAGGCCGGCAAGGTGCGCTACCTCGGCGCGAGTTCGATGTGGGCTTGGCAGTTCGCCCGGATGCAGGAGGCAGCAGCCCGCCATGGCTGGACGCCCTTCGTCAGCATGCAGAACCACTACAACCTCGCCTACCGCGAGGAGGAGCGCGAGATGCTGCCCCTGTGCCGCAGCCAGGGCGTGGCAGTTCTGCCCTGGAGCCCGCTGGCACGCGGTTTCCTGGCCGGCAACCGCGCCGCCGGGGACCGCGAGGCCGGCGCCACCACCCGCGCCCAGAGCGACGACATCGCGCTCGGCTACTACTACCGCGCCAGCGACTTCGCCACCGTCGAGCGGCTCAAGGCGATGGCCGCGCAGCGCGGCATCAGCGCGGCCACCCTGGCCTACGCCTGGCTGCTGAACCAGCCCGGCGTGACCGCGCCGATCATCGGCACCACCAAGCTGCCGCAGCTCGACGAGGCGGCCGCCGCCGTCGAGCTGGCGCTGTCCGCCGAAGAGCTCGCCGCACTCGGCACCGGCTACGAGCCGCATCCGGTGCTCGGCCACGCCTGAGCTGTCCGTGGCCACCAAGCCGGGCGTGCCACCCGCAGCGCCCCGCTTGTGCCGCACCGGCCAAAAGCCTACGCTCCCGTTCCCCGGCCCAAGCCCCGCGGTGCTGCTCAGGAAATCTTGATGGCGACGCCGCACCACGGCGTGCCTGCAAATGGCGCGCAAGGAGACGCGTGCCATGCCATCCACCCCATTGCGTGCGCTGCCGCCCGAGGCGCTGCGCACGCTGGCTTTCATCGGGCCGGCCGCGGCCGGCAAGACCACCCTGGTCGAGGCGCTGCTGCATCGCAGCGGGGCACTCGGCGCCCCCGGCAGCGTCGAGCGCGGCAGCACCGTCAGTGACTTCGACCCGCTCGAGAAGAAACACGAGCACTCGCTGAACAGCGCCTTGGTGCACCTGCACCACCCGCTGCCCGATGGCGGCGAGGTGCGCATCCATCTGATCGACACCCCCGGGCACCCCGACTTCATCGGGCCGGCGCTGACCGCGCTCGAGGCGGTCGAGACCGCGGTGGTCGTCGTCAACGCCGGCAACGGCATCGAACCGGCCGCACGCCGCCTGATGCAGGCCGCCGCGACGCGCGGGCTGTGCCGCATGATCGTCGTCAACCGGATCGACGCCCAGGGCCTGGACCTGCCGCTGCTGATGGAGCAGTTGCGCGCCGCCTTCGGCAAGGAATGCCTGCCGCTGAACCTGCCCGCCAACGGCGGCAAGGAGGTGGTCGACTGCTTCTTCGCGCCGGCCGCCCGGCCGGGCCACGAGGCCGACTTCTCCTCGGTGGAAGAGGCGCATCGCGCGCTGGTCGAGCAGGTGGTCGAGGTCGATGCGGCCTTCGTCGAGCGCTACCTCGAGGAGGGCGACGTCGATGCCGGCGAGCTGCACGCGCCGCTCGAGCAGGCGCTGCGCGAGGGTCACCTGATCCCGGTCTGCTTCGTCTCGGCGCGCAACGGCGCCGGGCTGACCGAACTGCTCGAGGTCTTCGCGCGGCTGATGCCGAACCCGACCGAGGGCAACCCGCCGGCCTTCCTGCTCGGCGAGGGGGCCGCCGCCAAGCCGATCGAGGTGGGACCCGATCCCAAGGCGCATGTGCTGGCCCATGTGTTCAAGCTCACCGTCGACACCTACGTCGGCAAGCTCGGCATCTTCCGCATCCACCAGGGCACGGTCACGCGCGACAGCCAGCTCTACATCGGCGACGGCCGCAAACCCTTCAAGGTCGGCCACCTGTTCATGCTGCAGGGCAAGAGCCTGGTCGAGGTGCCGAGCGCCGGCCCGGGGGAGCTGTGCGCGGTCGCCAAGGTCGACGAGATCCACCTCGACGCGGTGCTGCACGACGCGGCCGAGGACGATCACATCCACCTCAAGCCGATCGAGCTGCCGGTGCCGGTGCACGGCCTGGCGCTGCTGCCCAAGCGGCCCGGCGACGAGCAGCGTCTGTGGGAGGTACTGTCCAAGCTCACGGCCGAAGACCCCTGCCTGGCGATCGAGCAATCGGCCGCGACCCACGAGACCATCGTGCGCGGCCTCGGCGACCTGCACCTGCGCCTGCTGATGGAGCGCCTGACCGAGCTGCATCGCTTCGAGGTCGATACCAAGCCGCCGCGCATCGCCTACCGCGAGACGGTGACCGCCAATGCCGAAGGCCACCATCGCCACAAGAAGCAGACCGGCGGCGCCGGCCAGTTCGGCGAGGTCTTCCTGCGCATCGAGCCGTTGGCGCGCGGCGCCGGCTTCGAGTTCGTCGACGCGGTCAAGGGCGGCGTGATCCCCGGCGCCTTCATGCCGGCGGTCGAGAAGGGCGTGCGCCTGGCGCTGGCGCAGGGCGCCTTTGCCGGCCAGCCGGTGGTCGACGTCAAGGTCATCGTCTACGACGGCAAGCACCACAGCGTCGACAGCAAGGAGATCGCCTTCGTCACCGCGGGCCGCAAGGCCTTCGTCGCCGCCGTCCAGGAGGCGCGGCCGATCGTTCTGGAGCCGATCGTCGAGGTCGAGATCGCCACGCCCGAGGCGCACATGGGCGACATCACCGGCGACCTCGCATCGCGCCGGGCCCAGGTCGCCGGCACCGACGCGTTGCAGCCGGGCTGGCTCACGGTGCGCGCACAGGCGCCGCTGGCCGAGCTGTCGAGCTACCAGTCACGCCTGAACGCAATGACCGGCGGCCAGGGTCGCTACACGCTCGCCTTCAGCCACTACGAGCAGGCGCCGCCCTCGGTCCAGCAGCAACTGGTGACGCAGTTCAAGGTGCACGACGACGAGTAGCAGCGCATCAGCGCGCTACCGGCTGCGCTGGCGGCGGCTCGTCGAGCACCGCATCGAGGGCGATGCGAACCCGCGCGCGTACCGGCTGGCCGTCGCGCGTTCCGGGCGCGAAGGGAGTGGCGGCAAAGGCGGCGCGCAGCGCCTCCTCGACCGCCGCCGCCAGCGGCGTACCGCCAAACTCCATGCGCTCGACACGACCGCTGGCATCGATGAAGAGCAGCGCATTGCTGCCGGCCGGCAGCTGATCGATCCCCATGCGCGCGCTGTCCAGCAACACCGGCTGCAACGGTTGCGGGCCGCCGTCGAGCCGTTCGCGCGGCCACCAGTCGGGCTCGGCATCGGGCACCACGGCCGAGCCCAGCGCTTCGGTCGACGCCGACTGCGGGCCCGACGCGGGCGCCGTCGAGCGAGTCGCGGCCGCGCTCGCCGCCGGCTCGGATGCGACGGGCGCGGCGACGGCCCGAGGCTGGCGGGTCGATGGCTCGCTCGCGACCAGCGCGTCGGTTGCCAGAGCGTGGCCCAGCTTCAAGACCTGCACGCGCGAGGCGGCCCTTGCCGGCACCGCTGGTTGCTCGACATCGCGTGGCGCCAGTGGCCACGCCAGCAACAGCAGATGCACCGCGATCGCCGCCGCCAGGCACAGCAGCAGCACCGGCCACCGGCGCGGGCGGCGGCCCACGCTCGTCACGCTCACACTGCGCGTGGCTTGACCAGCGCGGCCGCCTGCTTGGCGCGGGCGCGGGCACGCTCGACATCGGCGTCGAAGGCCAGCGCCACGCCCATGCGACGCTTGACGAAGCTCTCGGGCTTGCCGAACAGGCGCAGCTCGGTCTGCGGCACGCGCAGCGCGGCATCGACGCCGTCGAAGACCATGGCGCGCGCGTCGACCCCACCGTAGATCACGGCGCTCGCACCGGGGCTGGCCAGCCGGGTGTCGACCGGCAGGCCGAGGATTGCGCGCGCGTGCAGCTCGAATTCGTTCTGGCGCTGGGTGATCATCGTCACCATGCCGGTGTCGTGCGGACGCGGGCTGACCTCGCTGAACCAGACCTGGTCGCCCTTGACGAAGAGCTCGACGCCGAACAGGCCCTGGCCGCCGAGGTCGTCGGTGACCGCCTTGGCGATCTCGCGCGCGCGGCCGAGCGCGAAGCTCGACATCGGATGCGGCTGCCAGCTCTCGACATAGTCGCCGGCCACCTGCACATGGCCGATCGGATCGCAGAAGTGGGTCTCGATCTGGCCGTCCATGCCGATCGCGCGCACGGTCAGCAGCGTGATCTCGTAGTCGAAGTCGATGAAGCCCTCGACGATCACCCGCCCGGCGCCGACCCGGCCGCCGGCCATCGCGTAGTCCCAGGCCGCCTGCACGTCGGCCGGGCCGTCGATCTTGCTCTGGCCCTTGCCCGAACTGCTCATCACCGGCTTGACGACGCAGGGGTAGCCGATGCCCGGACGGCGCTCGCCGCCCTCCGCCGTCGATCCATCGATCGCCGCCTGCAACTCGGCCAGCGAGTCGCAGAAGCGGTAGGGACTGGTCGCCAGCCCGAGCGCCTCGGCGGCCAGGCGGCGGATGCCCTCGCGATCCATCGTCAGCCGCGCGGCGCGGGCGGTCGGGATCACGCGCACCACGCCGCGCTCCTCCAGGTCCTGCAGCACCGGGGTGGCGATCGCCTCGATCTCTGGCACCACCAGCAGCGGGCGCTCGGCCTCGATCAGCGCCCGCAGCTGCTCCGGATCGCTCATCGTGATCGTGCGGGCGTGGTGCGCCACCTGGTGGCCGGGTGCGTTGTCGTAGCGGTCGACGGCAATGGTCTCGACGCCGAGGCGCTGCAGCGCGATCAGCACTTCCTTGCCGAGTTCACCGCTGCCAAGCAGCATCACGCGCGTGGCCGCGGCAGACAGTGGCGTGCCCAGAGGCAGGGCGGTGGCGGGGTCGGTGGCGTTCATCGCGGCATCGCTGTTGGTCGTCGATGTCTGATTGTCCCTGCCGCCGGCCGCCGGTGCAGCAACCGGCCGACCGGAGGCGCCGCCCCGGCTACCGGCGGTCGACGCCGCGCGCCGCCGCGTCAGCAGGCCTGGTAGTTCAGGTAGCCGACCGTGCGGCCCTGGCGGTCGAGCACCCGCTCGGCGCGACCGCAGGGAATCGAGGGCGGCTGCTCGCGTGCCGGCCAGAAGACCGGGTCGCCGTCGCCGGGCAGCGTGTCGCCCAGCGCGACCCGCTCGACGGTCTCGACCTTGCGCAGGCCCAGATCGGCCACGCAGTCGTAAGCCACGCCCTCGCGATCGACCAGCCGCACGCCCGCCTTGCCGTGGTTCATCGGCCAGGCCTTGCTGACGCGCTCGGTGCTCGGCACGCCATCGACCAGACAGACGTTGATCGCCGGCAGCAGCTCGCCCAGGTGACGCGACCAGTCCTCGGACGGCTTGGCAGCGGCTCTGGCCACCGGCGCACGGGACAGGTCGATCCCGGTCTTGAGCGTGCAGCAGCCGGTCATGACACGGCCGTCGGGGTGCGAGACGACCGCCCGCCAGTCGAGCGCGGCGATCTTGTCGCCCTCGCCCATCGACGGCACGCAGGCCTCCTGGCGCGCCGTGACCACCACCGCCGGCGCGCTGCGCCGCGCCTTGGCGTCGACGCCGCGCCAGACCAGCCACGGCGGCTGCAGGAAATCCAGCGGCTTGAAGCCACCACGCAGCGTCATTTCCTTGCCGGGCTCCGACCAGGTGGCGGCGTCCGGGCCGGCCGTGATCGCGAAGAAGGGTTCGAAGCCGCGGCACTGGAGCTGCTGCACGGTCGGCGTCTCGGCGGCGGCGGCTCCGGCCGCCAGCATGCACAGGCCCAGGGCCGCGCCACCGGCGAACAGTCGACGCGCAGAAAGCGGCAAGGCAAGCGGCATGGGCGACTCCGAGCAAAGGGCCGCGTTGAATGTAGCGCGCCCGCCGCGGCCGCAGCGCCAGCGCAAGGCTCCTTTATCATCGCGCCTGCATGCCCCAAGACCTCGCCTCGATCCGACTCGCCAACGCGCTGCGCCTGTTCGACGAGTTCGTGCAGGCCACCATCAAGCATCCCGACGCCGCCACGCTGCGCGGACTCGAGGGTCGCTTCGCCGAGCGCCTGGGCATCCAGCCGAGCTACTGGAGCCAGATCAAGGCGCGCGGACGCCAGATCGGCGAGCGCCTGGCACGCCAGTTCGAGCAGGCCTGCCACAAGCCGCCGGGCTGGATGGACCATCCGCATGGCGCGGCCGAAGTGCCCGCCCGGGCACCGGCCGCGGCGGCGCCGAGTCCGCACATCGTCCCGGGCGTGCCCAGCGCCGGGCCGGTGTCGAGCGATGCGGAGAACCTGCCGCGCGACGACGATGAGCGCTTCATCGTCGGCCTGGTGCTGAGCTACTACCGGCGCCACCCGCAGCGCGCCCGCACGCGCCTGCTCGACCTGCTCGGCGAGGTGCTGAGCACGATGCCTGCTGCACCGCCGGTAGCGGCCAAGGACAAGGCGCCGGTCGACGACCAGAGCGCCTGGACCAGCGCCCAGCGCGGCATCCAGCCGCTCAAGCGCAAGAAGTGACGCCATCGGTGCCCGCCCCGGGCACCCCCAAAGCTTTGGGATGCGCGCGCGATTTGCGCCACATCCTGCGCAAAGTCGCTTGCGCAAGATCAATGTTTGTTTATCATGTGAGCAAGTCGATCGCGATGCCCAGCCAACTGCAGCAGCAGTCCCCGGCCCGCCAACGATGACGCCACCGACCAACCCTCACCGGAGCCGAAGCTCGATGCACATGCTGTTTGCCACGTCGCAAGGCATCGCCGTCTCTGGCCTCAACTCGCTGCGGATCCTTCGGGCCCCGCGCGGGCCGGACCTCCTGCACGCGCAGACCTAGAAGTCTGCGCAACGCGCACGGGGCCTCGGCCTCGCGACGGCCCGGGATGGCGAGAGCCCCCGGGCCGTCGCCGTTTGCACCCGCCATCAGTCGCCGTCGTTCACGTTCCCGAATCTGCCACTCAAGGAGTCAGCCATGAAATGGACCACCACTGCCCAACGCGGCAATCAGACGCTGAGCCTCGGCCAGCGCAAGCCGCGCAATCCCTTCGCCACGGCAGCCTCCGCCCGCAACGGCGGTCGCCACGGCACCGGCGCCCAGCGCCAGCGCGCGCGACTGGGCCTGCGCCACGAACTCGATGCCCTGCGGACGCAGGGACCCTGAATCCGGGCTGAAGCCTCGCCGGCGCAAAGGCGCCACGGCCGCAGCCAGATCGCCAAGGAAACGATCATGGTCACGATCATTCATCTCGCTCCTCGCCGCGCCAGCGGCCCGCGCCCCGGCGGTCCCGTGGTGGTGCCGACGCGGCACTCCGGTGGTGCCCTGCGCCACGCCGCAGCGCTGGCGCTGCGCAGTGCCAGTTCGTTGCTGGCCCGGATCGCGGCGCGGCTTGCCGAAGAGGCGGCTCCGCGCTCGCGCGCCGCGCCCGAACTGGAGTTCGCCGACGGCGTTCTCTATTCGGACGGCCGCTATGTCGGTCATGTGGCCGGCGTGCGGAGGCTCTAGATGAGCCACCGGCACGCCGACGAGTTCCCCTGGTTGGAGAGGATCATGAAAGCATTCGAGATGTTGTCTTCAAGCGAACGATGGGCGGGCGGCCTGATGGCCGCGGTCGCCAGCGCTGCGGTGCTGTCGTGCGCGGTTCTGCTGTTCGCCGAGGACGGGCGCACGCCCTGGCTGAGCGAAGGCTCGGCATACGCCCCCGCGGCGCAGAGCTGTCAGCAGGAGCGCTCCGGCGCTCAGCGCCACCGCTGCGTGCGCGAGGTCGTCGCGGCGGCCGTGCTCGGCGCCTCGGCGCCGGTGCTGCTGTCGCAGCGCTGAGGCGCGGCCGGCGATCGCTGTCGATTGCCGGCCGCCGCCATCTCAATCCGGCAGCGCGTTCAGGATGTACGCAGCCTCCAGCAGCGGTGCCGGCGTCACGCGCGGACCGAAGACCTGGCGGAAGGTCGCGCCGATCTCGCCGCTGCGGTAGAGCTGGGCCAGCCCGCGATTGACGGCCAGCCGGAAGGCCGGGTCACGACGCAGCATCAGCGAGTAGGTCTCGACCGAGAGATAGTCGTCGCTGAGCAGCAGCAGGGCACCGGCCGGGCTGCCGAGTACCTCGCCGACCAGGATCAGGCGGTCGGTCGCATAGGCGTCGGCACGGCCGTCGCGGACCGCGGCGACGCCGTCGGTGTGCGTCGTCACCGGCACGAAGACCGGCACCACGCCACGGCCGGCGAGCGCCTTCAGCGCCGCTTCGGTGGTGGTGCCGGCGATCACCCCGACCCGCTTGCCATTGAGATCCGGCACTTTGCGCAGCGGCGTGGCAGCGGCCGAGACGAAGGACGAGCCGTCGACCCAGGTCGTGTTGCTGAAGTCGACCTGCTCCTCGCGGCCCAGCGTGCGCGTGGTGGTGCCGCATTCGAGGTCGACGCTGCCGTCGTTGACGGCCTGCATGCGCGTGGCCACGGTCACCGGTACCCACTTCAGGTCGAGCTTGGGCAGCTTGAGCTGGGCCTGGAGCGAACTCGCGACCCGCTTGCACAGCTCGACCGAGTAGCCCGCCGGCGCGCCGTCGGTGCCCTTGAACGAGAACGGCCTCGAGTCCTCACGGTAGCCCAGCGTCAGGGTCTGGGTCTGGCTGATGCGGGCCAGCGTGTCCTTGGGCGGCGCACCGGTCGTGCTGGCACAACCGGCGAGCACGGCGGCGGCCAGCGCGAGCGCCAGCGGCATCGTGGAGCGTGACTTCATGAGGTCGACCTCGTTGAGTGACGGGAAAATCCAGTCTACGCGCGGCCATAGTCCTGCCCGCTCGACACCGCCGCATTAGGGGCCCTAGCATTGCAGTCACCATGGACGCCACGCCTGCCCCATTGCAGCTCGACGCCGCCACCGTCACCTTCATCGAAGGCGGCGTCAGCATCATCGTCGGCTCCTGCGGCGCGGACGGCGTGCCAAGCGTGGTGCGCGCCGTCGGCTGTCGCGTCAGCGCGGACCGCGCGCTGATGACCGTCCTGCTGGTCGCCTCTCAATGCAGCGCGCTGCTCGAGCAGCTGCGTGGCGGTGGACCGATCGCGGTGGTGTTCACCGAACCGCCGACCCACCGCGCGCTGCAGCTCAAGGCGCCGGGAGCGACGGTGGCCGAGGCCACGCCGACCGACTGGGCCACGGCAACCCGCCACCAGCAGCAGTTCGCGGCCGCGATCGACGCGCTCGGCTTCGGTCACGACTTCGCCTGCGCGATCCATTCCTGGCGACCGGGCGACATGGTCGCGGCGCATTTCCGTCCGACCGAGGCCTATGACCAGACGCCCGGCCCCAACGCCGGCAGCGCGCTGAAGGCGGCTTGCGCATGAGTGCGGCGCTCACGACCGGAGCGGCGCCGGTGCTGGAGGCGCTGCGCAGTTCGATGGACGGCGTGGTCCCGGCCGTGATGACCACCGTGTCGGCCGCCGGGGTGCCCAACGTGGCCTATCTGTCGCAGGTCGAGTACGTTGATCCGCAGCATGTCGCGCTGTCGTTCCAGTTCTTCAACCGCACCCGCGCCAACGTGCTGGCGACCCGGCGCGCGGTGGTGCTGGTGGTCGACCCCGTCACGGCCCAGCAGGCCCGCCTCCACATCGAGTACGACCACACCGAGGACAGCGGGCCGCTGTTCGAGCGCATGCGCGCCAAGCTGGCCGGCATCGCCTCGCACACCGGCATGGACGGCGTGTTCAGGTTGCTCGGGTCCGACGTCTACCGGGTCCGCGCGATCGAACTGGTGCCAGGTCGCACACTGCCGCCGGCCCCGCCGCGCTGTGCGCGCGGGCCGTTGCTGCGCTCGGCCAGCGAGCACCTGGCCGCGTGCAGTACGCTGGAGGCGCTGATCGACGAGACCATGGCCTGCCTGCGCGACCGCCTTGGCCTGCCGCACGCGCTGCTGCTGCTGGCCGACCCGTCGCGACAGCGGCTCTACACCGTCGCCAGCTTCGGCTACGCCGGCTCGGGCCTGGGCTCCGAGATCGAATGGGGGCAGGGGATCATCGGTGTGGCCGCGCGCGAGCGCAGCGCGATCCGCATCGGCCATGCGACCACCGCCTACCGCTACGCGCGGGCGATGCGCGACGCCGCTGCCGCCAGCGGCCTGGCCGACCCGGCGCACGCCGACATCCCGTTGCCGGGCCTGGCCGATGCGCGCAGCCAGCTCGCGGTGCCGCTGCTGGCCGGTGGTCGGGTCCAGGGCGTGCTGTTCGTCGAGAGCACCGAAGACCTGTTCTTCGACTACGACGACGAGGATCTGCTGGCCACGCTGGGCACGCAGATCGGCGCCGGCATCGCGCTGCTGCAGTCGGCGACCGACGTGGCCGACGATCCATCGACGACCGCGGTCGAGCGGACCGTGCCCAGCGGGCCGCCGCTGGTGGTGCGTCATTTCGCGCCCAACGACAGCGTCTTCCTGGACGACGACTACCTGGTCAAGGGCGTGGCCGGCGCGATCTTCTGGAAGCTCGCGCGCAGCGTCGTCGACGAGGGCCGCGACAGCTTCAGCAACCGCGAACTGCGCCTCGATGCCCGGCTGGGCCTGCCGGAGGTCGCCGACAACCTCGAGGCGCGGTTGATCCTGCTCGCGCGCCGGCTCGATGAACGCGGCGCCGGCGTGCGCATCGAGAAGACCGGCCGTGGCCGCTTCAGGCTGGACCTGCAACGCAGCCTGAAGCTGGTCGAGCTGCCGGTCGGCTGACGCTCAGGCGCCGCACAGGCCGGGCGCGACCGGCAGCTTCAGCGCCCGGCAAAGCTTGGCCCAGGCCGTGTCGTCGAGCCGATCGCGGGCGATGCCGAGCACGCCGCGGAAGGCCTCGGGCGGCATCTGGGCCTGCATGCCGGCGAGCATCTCGGCCCGCTCGACCGGTGCCAGCGCCGGCAGCATCCAGTGCAGCACCTGCGCCATCTCGGCGTCGCCGATGCTGGCGAGCAGCGCGCCATGCAGGGCCGCAAGCTCGTCGTCGCGATAGTGGGCCCACAGCGCCTGGTTGTGCGCCGTCTCCTCGATGTGCATGTGCTGCAGGTTGTCGGCGACAAACAGCGCGAGGTGGCGATACAGCCGCAGCGCGAGCACCGAACGTGCCGCGGCACCGGTGGTCGAGGCCAGCAGGTGCGCCTCGGCCGCCAACTCGGCGATCGCGATCAGGTGCTCGCCATGGTCGGCCGCGGCGCGCGCGGCGGCGCCGCCGGCACGGGCCTCGATGGCCGGATGCATGAACTCGTTCTCGTGCGCCAGATGGCGGGCGCAGAACTCGAGCAGCCCGTCGACCTGCGCCAGCGTCGCGGCACATTCGGCCGCGTCGTCGATGTCGATTCGCCCGACGCGGGCCAGGGTGTCGTTCATGAACAGCCGCAGTGCCTTGTGGATCGGCGCGTAAAGGTCCAGGCGCGGCGGCGCGTCATGCGGCACGGCCGGCGTGGCTGGAAGAGCGGCGGCAGCGCTCGGGTGTTCGGAACGGTGAAGGGTCGTCGTCAGCATCGTGGTCTCGCTCGGGGTTGCGTTGAGGGTCGCAACCTGGCGGCACGACGCAGTGACTCTAGGAGCGCCGCCGCGCCGTCGCTGCTAAATCGGCCCTAAGTCTTGGCTCACGAATCCTTAAGCGAAGCGGGGGCTACCGCCTTCCTTCGGGGGAGGACCTACAGTCGCGCCATGAGTGGGCCCGACCGCGCCTTCTGGCAACAACGCTTCGTCGAACAGCATCTGCCGTGGGACCGTGGCGGCGCCAACCCGCAGCTGGCGCGCTGGCTGGCAGACGGCACGTTGATACGTGGCGACCGCGTCGCGCTGCCGGGCTGCGGCGCCGGCCACGAGATCGAACCGCTGGCGCGCGCCGGCCTCGAGGTGACGGCGATCGACTACGCCAGCGCGGCCATCGCGCTGGTCGCCCGGCGGCTTGCCTCGAGCCCCGAGGTGCGGGCTACGCTGGTCGAAGCCGACGTACTCGCCTGGCAGCCAGGCACGCCGCTCGACGCGGTCTACGAGCAGACCTGCCTGTGCGCGCTGCACCCCGACCATTGGATTGCCTACGCGCTTCAGTTGCGGCGCTGGCTGCGTCCGGGCGGCCGCCTGTGCCTGCTGGCGATGCAGGCGCCGCGCCCGGGTGCGCGCGAAGGCCGGGTCGAAGGACCGCCTTATCACGTCGACATCAACGCGCTGCGCGCGCTACTGCCGCAGTCGGACTGGCAATGGCCGAAGCTGCCCTATGTGCGCATCGACCATCCATCGCAAGCCGACTGGGCCGAGTTGGCGCTGGTTCTGGTGCGACGCTGAAACGGCGTGCGTCGCCGTGTCGCGGTCGCGGCGCTGCGGTGACTCAGGGTTGCCCGGAGCTGGAGCCGGCGACGGCCCGCCGGTCGCGGGCCGAAAGAACAGCGCCCACTCGTTCAGCGACTGTGTGAGGTGAGCCGCGCAAGCGGCGAGGCCATGCTGATGCCCGGCGCGGCACTGCGCGCCGCGGGGCCGGCCGGTGCCCGGCTCGCCGCCTCGTCGAGCCGCTCGTCGGCCTGGCCGTCGAGCGCGCCGGCGCCATCAGGGCTGCGTCGCATGGCTACCCCGACCGCAAGGATGTCGATCACCAGCAGGTGCAGGATGCGGCTGACCATCGGCAGGTGCGTGGCCACGTCTTCCACGTGGTCGACGATCAGCGCCACGTCGGCCTTGCGCGCCAGCGGTGACTGGCTGGCGGTGATCGCGATCACCGCGGCGCCGCGCTCGCGCGCCTTGGCCACCACCTCGAGCAGTTCGGGCAGCTTGCCACCGCTGCTGATGATCACCGCGACGTCGCGCGGCTTGAGCACCGCCGCGGCCAGCAGCTGCAGGCGCGGGTCGGTATAGGCCGCGCTCGAGACGCCGAAGCGCAGGAACTTGAACTGCGCGTCCTGCGCCACCACGCCGTAGTGGCCGACCGCGTAGAACTCGACGTGGTCGGCGTGGATCAGCAGCTCGATCGCTCGGTCGATCATCGTGCGGTTGAGCTGGTTGCGCACCTCGAGGATCGCCGACGCGGTATTGCCCAGCACCTTGGCACCGAGCTCGAGCATCGAGTCGTCGTCGGTGACCTGCACATGGCTGACCGGCGCGGTGCCGGTGAGGCCCGAGGCCAGGCGCAGCTTGAAGTCCGACAGCCCCTCGCAGCCCAGCGAGCGGCAGAAGCGGATCACCGTCGGCTGGCTCACCTCGGCGGCGCGCGCGATCTCGGCGATCGGGTGGTTGAGCACCGAGCGCGGATGCGCCAGCACATGCTCGGCCACGCGCAACTCGGCGCGCGAGAGCTCGCCGCGCGCACGCCGGATCTGCTCGAGGATCGCCGAGCCGGGGGCCGCGCGCAGCCGCTTGAGTTGCGCCTCGAGGATCGCCGAGGCACCGGTGAAGGTGGCGTGCTCGGCCGTGATCACGTAGGTCGGGATGGCCGCCACGTAGGCGCTGAAGCGGCCCTTGTCCTCGAAGCGGCTGCGGAACGGCGAGCGATCGAAGTACTCGCCCAGGCGCGGCACGATGCCGCCGCCGATGTAGATGCCGCCCAGCGCCCCGAGCGTCACCGCCAGGTTGGCCGCCGCGGTGCCGAGCAGCGCGCAGAACACCTCGAGCGTGGTGACGCAGACCGCATCGCTGCCATCGAGCCCGCGCTGCGTGATCTCGGGCGCCGACAGCGGCTGCATCGGCGCGCCGGCGTGGTCGGCCAGCGCGCGGTACATCAGCTCCAGACCCGGGCCCGAGAGCAGACGCTCGAAGGACACATGGTCGAAGAACTTCCATGCGTAGCGCAGCACCGCGATCTCGCGCTCGTCGCGCGGCGAGAAGCAACTGTGGCCGCCCTCCGAGCCGAGCGAGATCCAGCCGTCGCCGGCCGGGATCAGGCCCGAGACGCCGAGGCCGGTGCCCGAACCGAGCAGGCCGATCACGCCGTGCTTGTTGGGCTCGCCGCCGCCGACCTGGCGCAGCTCGCGCGCGCCCAGCCGTGGCAGCGACATCGCCAGCGCGGTGAAGTCGTTGACCACCACCAGCGTTTCCAGGCCGAGCTGCTGGCGCATCTGCTCGATCGAGAACTGCCAGTGGTAGTTGGTCATCCGCACCTGGTCGCCGTCGACCGGGTTGGCGATCGCCACCGCCGCGTGCTCGACACGGGTCGCGGCCGGCAAGGTGGCGAGGTAGGCGCTGACCGCGGCGTGGAAATCGGCGTGGTCGGCGCAGCGCAGCGACGCGGTGCGGGTGAACTCGCCCTGCGCGGTTTCCAGCGCAAACCTGGCGTAGGTGCCGCCGATGTCGGCAATCAGCCGGGGGCTATCGAATGGGGACATGCTGGCGGTCGGACTCGCGGTGAATGGCTGTCGGCCCGGCTCGGCAACGACGCTCGGCCCAGGGCACCGATTCATTATCGGGCCGCAGGTCGGAGCCCCGAAACGGCGAGAACCAGCGCCCCGGGTGACGCAGGTCGGGCCGCAGGACGCCAGACCGACGCGTTGCAGAAGTGCCGCACTTACTGTAGCTGGATTACAGTTTCAAGCTTGAAGGTCGCCGATTTACCCGTCCGGGAACCGCTGACGCGACCAGCATGCCCCCCTGGATTCACTGGCTACAGACTGGCCGTTGCCGCCACCGCGCTGATCGCGGCAGCGTTTTGAGCGGAGCCAGTAGGTTTCATGCTATTGTTTTTGAACTGTAGTTTCGCTACCTTTGTAGTCGTTACGCGAGTCGAGCCATCAGCCTGGCCCGCGCCATGCATCCCATCACGGCGCCGCTCCGGGTGCCGGGCGTCGCGGCCCCACGGAGCGCCGCCCTTTCGTCCCGAGATGACCATGCCCGCCTGCGTCCCCCGACCCCGATCCACCGCGAAGCGCCGCGCAGGCATGCGCGCAGCGCCCTGCCCGTGCCCCGCGCCGTGAGTTCGTCCATGAGGGGCGACGCTTCGGCCGCGCACGACTCGTTTCCGCGCCTGGTTGCCGACATCGGCGGCACCAACGCCCGCTTTGGCTGGCTGGCCGACGCCGCCAGCACCGTGCAGCATGTGCGCCGCCTGCCGGTGCTGGCGCACGCGGGTCCGGCCCCGGCGGTCAATGCCTACCTCGGCGAACTCGAGCTGCTGCTGGGCACCGCGTACCGCCCACCGCGCCGGGCCGCGTTCGCGGTCGCCTCCTCGGTCGCCGGCGACCAGGTCGACCTGACCAACAGCCACTGGAGCTTCTCGCGTGCCGGGGTCGAGGCCGAACTGGACCTCGACATGCTGCTGGTGCTCAACGACTTCGAGGCACTGGCCCTGTCGCTGCCGCGCCTGGGTGCGTCACAACTGCGCAGCCATGACCAGCGGCCCCTGCCGGCGCCCGGCGGCACGCTGGCGGTGATCGGCCCCGGCACCGGCCTCGGCGTGGGCGGCGTGGTGCAGACCCGGCACGGCTGGGTCGCGCTGTCGGGCGAGGGCGGGCACGCCACGCTGTCGGCTGCCGACGACTTCGAGAGCGAGTTGCTGGCGCGCGTGCGACGCGAGTACCCGCATGTCTCGGCCGAGCGACTGCTGTCCGGCATCGGCCTGCCGGTGCTGCATGCGGCGGCCACCGCGACGACCGGCGCCACGGCCGCCGCCCTGACGGCCGAAGAGATCGTCGAGCGCGCCGCCACCGGGAGCGACCCCGACTGCGCACGCACGCTCGACCTGTTCTGCGCGCTGCTCGGCAGCTTTGCCGGCAACGTGGCGCTGACGCTCGGCGCGCGCGGCGGCGTCTACATCGGCGGCGGCATCGTGCCGCGCCTGGGCGAGCGCTTCTTCGCCTCGCGTTTTCGCGAGCGCTTCGAGGCCAAGGGCCGCTTTCGCAGCTACCTCGAAGGCATCCCGACCGTGCTGATCGTCGACACCGAGGCGGCGCTGACCGGGGCAGCTCTCGCCATCGAGCAGAGCGCGGACTGAGAGCTTCGGCGGCGGTCACGGCGACGTGGTCGCCGCCTGGTCGTCGGTCACCGCGGATCGCGCCCATCCCGCCAGCAGCGCGGGCGGAGCAGGCGCGCGATGTAGCCGAACTGATGCTGCCCCGCAGCACCTGCATAAGTAGTCCCACTACATTCCGGACTCGAAGCAGCTGTCGCGCGACGGCGACAGATTGCCGGTAAATACCCTGAAACAACGCGGCGTACGCCCATGAAACGTGGCCGCCATCAGGACATCAATGCGGCGCTAGGGTTTACTTTGGTTGGCAACATATCTAGTTTTAGTACAACATTCCATGGAGTGTTGAGGCCCTGGCCTTGCGAGCGCGGCTGCCGATCTCACACGCACGAATCTGTGTTGTTCTGAAGAACCTGAGGAGACGAGAGATGAGAACTTCCGCCAAGCAGCGGTTCGAGGGCCAAGCCCCGAAGCGCGCGTCGTTCCAGTTCAGCCCGGTGGCCGCCGGCTGCGCAGCGCTGCTGCTGGTCATCGGCAGCGCCCATGCCCAGCAGGCCGCGCCAACCCCCACGCCGGCGCCCGCCGACGCCAGCGCCAAGCCGGCGACCGAACTCGACACGGTCACCGTGACGGGCATCCGGCGCGGCATCGAGAGCGCAATCGCCGTCAAGAAGGACAACACCTCGATCGTCGAGGCGGTGTCGGCCGAGGACATCGGCAAGCTGCCCGACGTCAGCATCGCCGAGTCGATCGCGCGCCTGCCCGGCCTGTCGGCCCAGCGCGTGGCCGGTCGCGCCCAGGTGATCAGCGTGCGCGGCCTGTCGCCCGATTTCGCAACCACCCTGCTCAACGGCCGCGAGATCGTCAGCACCGGCGACAACCGCAGCGTCGAGTTCGACCAGTACCCCTCCGAACTGCTCAAGGGCGTGCTCGTCTACAAGACACCCGATGCCGCGCTGATCGGCCAGGGCCTGTCGGGCACGATCGACATGCAGACGGTCAAGCCGCTCGACTTCGCCGGCCGCGTCGTCTCGCTCAACGCGCGGGTCTCGCAGAACTCGCTGGGCTCGGCGGCCAATGCCGACTCCACCGGCAACCGCTTCTCGATCAGCTACATCGACCAGTTCGCCGACCGCACCATCGGCATCTCGCTCGGCTACGCCCACCTCGACACGCCGGTCCAGGAGCAGCAGGTCGGCCTCTACGAGCCCTGGAAGACCGATGCGCGGCCCGGCCTGCCGGCCGGCACCTGGGCCACCGACGGCATGAAGGCGCTGCGTCGCACCGGCAGCGCCCAGCGTGACGGCCTGATGGGCACGATCGAGTTCAAGCCGTCGAAGGACTTCAACAGCGTGCTCGACCTGTTTGCATCGAGGGCCAAGCAGGAGGACACCGCCAACCAGTGGGAGATGAACACCCAGTACAACGGCAACTTCCCCTGCAACCCGTCCTGCGACTACTCCAACGTCGCGGTCAACGGCAACGGCACGCTCACGAACGGCACCCTCAGCGGCGTCTATCCGCTGGTGCGTGGCATGTACAACAAGCGCGAGGACGAGATCCGCGCGATCGGCTGGAACAACAAGCTGATGCTCGGCGAGGTCAAGCTGGTCGCCGACATCAACTACTCGAAGGCCACGCGCGACGAGCTCAACCTCGAGAACAACACCCAGCTGGTGCCCGCGCCGCAGTTCGACAACGTCGAGATCGGCTTCATCAACAACGGCTTCTCGCAGATGAGGCCGACGCTGGACTACTCGGACGCGACGCGCCTGTTCCTGCGCAACACGATCTATGGCTCGGGCTACGGCAAGGTGCCCAGCGTCGAGGACGAACTCAAGGGCTTCAAGTTCGTCGGCAGCGTGCCGATGCCGGTGGCCAAGGACTTCTTCTCCGACATCAGCGCCGGC
The DNA here is from genome assembly GCF_004217215.1 of Rivibacter subsaxonicus. Taxonomy (GTDB): domain Bacteria; phylum Pseudomonadota; class Gammaproteobacteria; order Burkholderiales; family Burkholderiaceae_C; genus Rivibacter; species Rivibacter subsaxonicus. The sequence continues at coordinate 11,757 of NZ_SHKP01000004.1, read as the reverse complement.
CTGAACTACGCCGACCGCTCAAAGAAGAAGCGCCAGCCCGAGGGCAACATCAACGTCGGCGCCCAGGGTGACACCGCGATCGCCCCCGACCTGCAGTACGGCCTGGTCGACCTCGGCTTCGCCGGCGTCGGCATGATCCCGTCGTGGAACGTGCCGGCCGCGGTGGCGCGCTACATGACCTTCAACCCCAGCTCGACGGCCGCGCCCTACCTGGTCGCCAAGTCCTGGGACGTCAACGAGAAGACCACCACCGGCTTCCTGCAGGCCAACATCGACTCCGACGTCTGGAGCGGCGTCAGCGTGCGCGGCAATGTCGGCGTGCAGGTGGTGCGCACCGACCAGTCGTCCGACGCCATCCAGCTGACCAACGGCGGCACGCCGACGCCGGTCTCGGATGGCAAGACCATGACCGACGTGCTGCCGAGCATGAACCTGGCGTTCGGCTTCAAGGACGATCAGTTCGTGCGCGTCGCGCTGGCCAAGCAGATGGCACGTCCGCGCGTCGACCAGCTGCGCGCGTCGATCGAGGTCAACGTCGACGACAACCCCACCAACGGCGTGCGCAACGTCAACGGCAGCGGCGGCAACCCGCAGCTCGACCCGTGGAAGGCCAACGCCTTCGACATCTCGTACGAGAAGTACTGGGGCACCAAGGCCTACGTCGCCGCGGCCTACTTCTACAAGGACCTCGACTCCTACATCTACACGCAGACCAACCCGAACTTCGACTTCACGCAGTTCACCTCCGGCATCGCGCCGAACCCGAGCTGCCCGACCTGCCCGATCTCGCCGACCGGCAGCTATTCCGCCCCGACCAATGGCCAGGGCGGCCGCCTGTCGGGCTTCGAGCTCTCGGCGTCGCTGCCCTTCGACAAGCTGACCCCGGTGCTGTCGGGCTTCGGCGTCGTGGCCAACGCGAGCTTCAACAGCAGCAACATCTCGATCAAGGATCCGGAAAGCTCGTCCAGCGTCGGCCCCGACAACATCTCGCTGCCCGGCCTGTCCGATCGCGTCTACAGCCTGACCGCGTACTACGAGAACGGCGGCTTCGAGGCACGCATCAGCGGCCGCAAGCGTTCGGACTTCATCGGCGAGATCGGCAACTTCAACGGCAACCGCACGCTGCGCTACGTGGTCGGCGAAACCATCGTCGATGCCCAGCTCGGCTACAACTTCCGCGACGGCCCGCTGAACGGACTGGGTCTGCTGTTCCAGGTCACCAACCTGACGAACGAGGCCTACCAGACCTACTTCGCCGGCGCCAAGGATCGCCCTCTCGAGTACATCAAGTGGGGCAGCACCTATTTCCTGGGTGCGAACTACAAGTTCTGAGACTGAGCTGAGCGAAGAACAGAAGCCCCCGCGGCGCGAGCCGCGGGGGCTTCCTTCTTTGGGGCCGTGAGGCTCAGCGCGCGATCAGCACGCGGCCGAACAGCGGCGGCACGCTGAAGCTCAACGTCTGGCCCTCGGCTTGTACGACCGCACCGCTCAGTACGTCGACGAAGCTGCGCCCCGCCATCGCGGGCGGCAGCCTGACACTCGCCGTCCTGGCGTTGCCCGCATTGTTGGTGGCGCTGATCGCGAAGGCGCCGGCCTGCTCGCGCGCGAGCACGATCAGGTGTTCGTCGAGCAGCAGCGGCGCATCCAACGATCCATGGCGCAGCACCGGGTGCGCCTTGCGCATCGCGAGCAAGCGCTTCACGTCGGCCTCGAGCGCGAGATCGGGCCGGCCACCGCGATCGGGCCAGGGATAGGTCGCGCGGTTGTAGGGATCGTCGCCGCCGCCGACGCCGACCTCGTCGCCGTAGTAGATCGCCGGCGAGCCGGGGAAGATGGCCTGGAACAGCGTGGCCAGTCGCAGGCGCCGCTTGGCGAGTTCCAGCGCGGCGGCGTCGCGCTCGTCGGTCGCGCCCAGCACATGCAGCGCGCGCGCTTGGTCGTGCGAGGAGACCAGGTTCATCAACGCGTAGAAGCTCTGCTTCGGGTACTGCTCGCGCATCAGCTCGATGTTGGGGTAGAGCTTGCGCGCATCGCCGCCGGCCGCGTAGTCGAGCACGGTGTTGCGGAAGATGTAGTTCATCGTCGAGTCGAAGGCATCGCCGAGGAAATGCTTCGAGGCGTCGAACCAGGTTTCGGCGATCGTGATCGCGTCCGGCTTGGCGCGCTTGACGGCCGCACGCCACTCGCGCCAGAAGTCGTCCGGCACCCAGGGCGCCACGTCCATGCGCCAGCCGGCGGCGCCGAGCTCGAGCCATTGCTGCGTCACGCCGCCCTCGCCGTAGGCGAAGGCGCGGAAGTCCTTCGAGCTCTTGTCGAGTTCGGGCAGGTCGGCCACGCCGACCCAGCCGCGGTACTGCCTGGCAGGGTCGGCCTGCATCGGATCGAAGCGGTACCAGCTCGCCCACGGTGAATCGGCGCGGATGCGCCCCGCCTCGAAGGCGCCGATGCCGGGGTACTTGCCGAAGCGGTCGAAGTAGATCGAGTCGATCCCGGTGTGGTTGAGCGAAGTGTCGGGGATCACGCGGATGCCGCGCTTCGCCGCTTCCTGCGTCAGGCGCTGGAAGTCGGCATTGCTGCCGAAGGCCGGGTCGATGCTCCGGTAGTCCGCGGTGTCGTACTTGTGGTTGCTGGCGGCGGTGAACATCGGCGTGATGTAGAGCGCGTTGGCGCCCAGATCGGCGATGTGGTCGAGCTTGTCGATCAACCCCTGGATGTCGCCGCCGAAGAAGTCGTTGTTGTAGATCGCATCGGAGCCGTCGCCGCTGCCAGGTTTGAAGGGCTTTTCGAGCCAGTTCGCGTGCAGCTCGATCGGCTTGTCCTGGTAGCCGCGCGCGCCCGGCCGCGGGTTGTTGCGCGGGTCGCCATCGCGAAAGCGGTCCGGGAAGACGTAGTAGTAGACGAGGTCGGGCGCGTAGGCCGGCACCTGGTAGTCGGCGGCGTAGACCGTCTGGCGAAAGCGGCGGATGCGCTTGAGCTGCTCCGGCAGCGGCTCGACCAGGCCGAGGCCGCCGGAACCCTTCTCGCGCGTCCAGTAGATCGCGTCGCGGTTGTTCTGGTAGGCGTAGCGCCTGCCGTTCACCTCGATCTCGAACCAGTAGCCGTAGACCGCCGGCTCGGCAAAGCGATGCGTCGCGCGCCAGCGCCCGTCGCGCAGTTCCATCGGCACGCGGGCCACCTCGCGGTACTCGAGGACTTCCTGGTTGCCTTCGAGCCGACGCTTCTCGACCACCAGCGTCGCGCGCTGCACGCCGGCCGGCGCCGCCAGCGCGAAGCGCGCCTCGGTGCCGGCCGTGATCGCACCGAAGGGCGCCTTGTGCGCGGCGTCGCGCGAGTCGAAGCGCAGGCCGAGCGCGACCGGGTCATCGACGCTGGTCGCAGCCACCGCGTGCCGTCGGCGCCAGGCCTCGACGTCGAGCGAACCCGCCGGCAAGGCCTCCAACGCGAGCTGCGGCGCGGCGCCGGCCGGCCAGCGCAGCACGAAGCGCTGCTGGCCCTCGAACGCAGCCTCGACTGCGGTGCCCTTGGGCACCAGGGTGCGCGCGCGGCCGGGCTCCAGGCGCCGGTCCGGCCCCGGGCCGGCGCCGAAGTCGGCGTCGTCCGACCAGTCCTCGTCGGCGAGCTTGAAGGGATGCTCGCCCTTCAGCGCGGCCAGCAATTCGTGGTGGTCGCAGACCCAGGCGAAGCGCTCGTTCTCGGTCGCCGCCCAGTTGTTGAAGGCGCCACGCAGGTAGAGGTCGCGGCCGGCCAGCGGCGCCGGCAGGCAACCGGGGTCCGGCTTGACGGGGGCGACCGGCGCCTGCCGCGGCGCCGGCGCGTTGACCGCGCACGCGCTCAGCAGCAGCGCAGCCACGGCGGGCAGCGCGCGGTTTGCGGTCGGCTTCATTGCCCGGGCACGGATTCGGAGCCGCGCACGAAGACCTGCACCGACTGCGGCGCCAGCGTGATCGCCGCGTTGCCGTCGGCGCCCACCGCCAGCGGCGCGGCGCCGGCCGGATAGGCCGCCTGCAGCGGCTTGCCGGCACCGAGCGCTGGCACGCTGAGCGCGGCCGGCGTGGTGCCGTAGTTGATCAGCACCAGGCTCTGCTCGTCGCCGAGCCGGCGCTGGAAGCCGATCGCCTGGCCCGCGACAAAGGGCCGCTCGTAGCTGCCCTGCGCGATCGACGGCAGGCGGTTGCGCAGCCCGATCATCGACTTGTAGAAGTTGAACAGCGAGTCCGGGTCGCGCCGCTGCGCCTCGGCGTTGTGGCTCGCGGCGTTCGGCGCGATCGGCCGGAACGGCTTGATGCCCTCGCGCGCGAAGCCGGCGTTGGGCCCGGCGCTCCAGCTCATCGGCGAGCGCAACGGATGGTCGGGATCCGCCGGCGCGTCGGCGCCGGCCTGTCCGATCTCCTCGCCGTAATAGATGTAGGGCGTGCCGGGCAGCAGCAGGTAGCTGGCCGCGGCCAGCCGGTACTGGCGCTGGTCGCCCTTGACCTGGTCCCAGAGCCGCGCGCCGGCGAAATGGTCGTGATTGGAAATCATCGTCGCCATGCCGCCCGGCGCCGCGACGAAGTAGTCGGCGACGAAGCGCAGCGCGGCCTCGTCGGCGCCGCCCGACTTCACGGCCTTGACGATGTTCGATTCGAGGTTGAAGGCGAAGGCGCTGCCACAGACCTGCGGCAGGCCGTAGACCTTGGGATTCGCGGTGGCCTCGCAGACGACGTGGCGACCGGGATAGCGGTGCACCAGTTGCGTCAGTTCGCGCGTGAGCTTGCGGCTCTCGGGCTGGTCGTTCCACTCCACCGCGTCACGCTCCACCAGGTGCGGCACCGCGTCGAGGCGGAAGCCGTCGATGCCGCGGTTGAGCCAGAAGCGCAGGCTGTCCTCGTGGTAGGCCAGCACCTTCGGGTTGAGGAAGTTGAAGTCCGGCATGTGCGGGCCGAAGGTGCCGAAGTAGGCGCCGTTCGGGGTCTGCGTCCACGGGTCCTTGTCCCAGATGTCCCAGCCCTTGGGCGCCCTGCCCTGCCAGACATACCAGTCGCGGAACGGGCTCTGGCGGCTCGCGGCGGCGCTGGCGAACAGCGGGTGCTCCTTGGCGCTGTGGTTGATCACGTAGTCGGTGATCACGCCGATGCCGCGCTTGTGGGCCTCGCGGATCAGTTCGTCGAAGTCGGCCAGCGCGCCGTAGTCGCGCTCGATGGCGCGGAAGTCGGTGGTGGCGTAGCCATGGTCGCGGTCGGCGCTTTGCTGGATCGGCATCAGCCAGATGCCCTTGATGCCGAGGTCCTGGAGGTAGTCGAGGCGCGCAATGAGTCCGCGCAGGTCGCCGATGCCGTCGCCGTCGCTGTCCTGGTAGGCGCGCACGAAGACCTCCATGAAGGCGCCATGCTGCCAGCCGGGGGCCAGCGGGCTGGCCGTGACGCGCGGCGGGACGTGGCTCAGGTCGACCGGCGGGGTCGCGGCGGCGGACGCGAGCGCGACCAGCAGGCCAAGGGCAAGACTTGTGTTTCGGAACATGGTGGGACTGTGTGGACGCGCCCGGAGGCCGTGGCATCGAAGCCGGAGGAATGTTCTACGGAAGCAGAAACCGACGCCACCATACTGTAGCCAAACTACAGCACAACATCGTGAACCAATGAGGCCATCGCTTGGTAGTTACCCTGAAGAACCTGGCCCATTGATGTAGTTTTGCTACTGTATTATCGCGCCGCCAAAGACCGATCGCCGCCTGCCCGCGGCCGCGACGGCGACCACATGACGAGAGCGGACAGCGATGGGCCCAGGAGACAACAGGAGCATGCGTCCAGGCGCGCGGCCGACGGCCGTGCTGGCCTCGGCGCTGGTGCTCGGGCTCGCGGCGGGCGCGGCGCCGGCCGTCGCCGCACCCGCGCTGGCAGACTGCAACAGCGCCGAGCACGCCGTGCTGCTGGCGCCGGCCGCCACCACGCGGCGCGAGGCGCGCGCCCATTGGCTCGACCGGCGCCTGCTGGCATGGCCGGGCGCGCCGGTCAGCGGCCGCTACCGGCTCCATCACGCCGAGCGTGGCGCCCTGCTCGCCGAGCCCGGCATGCCGGTGCGCGGCGCCGACGGCGCGCTCACGCTCGACATTCGCGCCGAGCCGCTGCCGGCCGCGCTCGCCGAGCGCTTTGCCTTCGTCGGCGCGGGGGCGCGGCTCGAGCTGGCGGCCTTGCCGCCGGCGCGGCTACAGGCGCTGCATCGCGGGCAATTGCTGCTGGTCCGTGAAGACGATGCCGGCCGCGTGATCGAGGCCACCGGCCTGCAGCCGGCCGGCGCGCTCGACGATCTGTACGCCGCCGCGGCCGGTCTCGACGACCTGGGCGTCGTGGTCCAGCGCGCCGACCCGCGCGCCGGCGCGCCGGGCAGCACGCGCTTCCGGCTCTGGGCGCCGAGCGCCCGCAGCGTCGCGCTGTGCCTGTACGGCAAGCCGGCCGGCAAGGCGCTGTCGACGCTGCCGATGCAGTGGGACGCGCACAGCGGCAGCTGGTCGGCGCGCCAGGGTGTCGACCTCAGCGGCGCCTACTACCGCTATCTGGTCGAGGTCTTCGTGCCCGGCGTCGGCATCGTGCGCAACGCGGTCACCGACCCGTACGCGGTGAGCCTGTCGGCCGACTCGGCCCGCAGCTACGTGGCCGATCTCGCCTCGGCCGCGCTGAAGCCGCCCGGCTGGGATGCGCACACCGTGCCGCAGGGCGCGCGCGCCGCCACCGACCAGGTGATCTATGAGCTGCACGTGCGCGACTTCTCGATCAACGACGCCAGCGTGCCGGTCGCGCGCCGCGGCAAGTACGCTGCCTTCGCAGAAGCCGGATCGGCCGGCATGCGCCACCTGCGCGCGCTGGCCGCGGCCGGCTTGAGCGACGTCCACCTGCTGCCGGTGTTCGACTTCGGCAGCGTGCCCGAGCGCGGCTGCCTGATCCCGGCGATCCCGGCCGACGCCACTGCCGACGGCACCACGCAGCGCAACGCGGTCAAGGCCGTGGCCGAGCGCGACTGCTTCAACTGGGGCTACGACCCCTTCCACTTCAACGCGCCCGAGGGCAGCTACGCCAGCGACGCCGAGGACGGCGCGGCGCGCGTGATCGAGTTCCGCCAGATGGTGCAGGCGCTGCACGCGGCCGGGCTGCGCGTGGGCATGGACGTCGTCTACAACCACACCTATGCCTCGGGCCAGCATCCGAAGTCGGTGCTCGACCGCATCGTCCCCGGCTACTACCACCGGCTCGACGCCGACGGCCAGGTCGAGCGCAGCACCTGCTGCGACAACACCGCGACCGAGCACTTGATGATGGGCAAGCTGATGCTCGATTCGGTGCGGCTGTGGGCGCGGGAGTACCGGATCGACTCGTTCCGCTTCGACCTGATGGGCCACCAGCCGCGCGCGGCGATGGTGGCGCTGAAGGCGCTGCTGGCGGCCGACAACGGGCGCGAGATCCACCTGCTCGGCGAGGGCTGGAACTTCGGCGAGGTGGCCGATGGCAAGCGCTTCGTTCAGGCCTCGCAACTGTCGCTGGGCGGCAGCGGCATCGGCACCTTCAGCGACCGCGCGCGTGACGCGATCCGCGGCGGCGGTGCCGGCGACGGCGAGCAGGAACTGCAGTCACGCCGCGGCTACGTGACCGGCCTGAACTTCGAGGACAGCGACCAGGCCAGCGCCTCGATCGAGCCCTTGCTGCGCGCCGCCGACCTGGTGCGCGTCGGCCTGGCCGGCTCGCTGCGCGACTACGAGCTCACGACCCACTCCGGCGAACGCAAGCCGCTCGCCCGCATCGACTACGCCGGCCAGCCCGCCGGCTACGCGAGCCAGCCGGGCGAAGTGGTGAACTACGTGGAGAACCACGACAACCACACACTGTGGGACGTGGCGGCCTTCAAGCTGCCGCGCGGCACCAGCAGCGCCGAGCGCGCGCGGGTGCAGATGCTGGCGGCGGCGCTGAACATGTTCAGCCAAGGCATCGCCTACTTTCACGCCGGCATCGACCTGCTGCGCAGCAAGTCGCTCGACGCCAACAGCTACGACTCGGGCGACTGGTTCAACCGCATCGACTGGAGCTACCGCCAGAACCACTTCGGCAGTGGCCTGCCGCCGACCCATGGCACGCCGGCCTACGACGCGCTGGCAGCCCCTCTGTTGCGCGACGAGCGCCTGCGCGCGCAGCCAGCCGACATCGGCTTCGCGCGCGATCAGTTCCTCGACCTGTTGCGCATCCGCCAGAGCAGCGCGCTGCTGCGCCTGCCCGATGCCGACGCGGTGCGCGCGCGGCTGAGCTTTCCGAACAGCGGCGCCCGCCAGAACCCGCGCGTGATGGCCGGCCGGCTCGACGGCCGCCGCCTGGACGGCGCCGGCTTCGCCGAGCTGCTGTACCTCGTCAACGTCGATCCGCGCGCGCAGACGCTGGAGCTGCCCGAGCTGGCCGGCCGCAACTACAGGCTGCATCCGGTGCATCTCGGTGAAAACGCCGCCGACCGACGGCCGCGCGAATCGGCAAGCTACGAGCCTGCGAGCGGGCGCTTCGTCGTGCCGGGCAGCAGCGCCGTGGTCTACGTCGTCGTGCAATGACAAGAAGAACCCAGCCGTGAACATCCCGCTCCAGAAGTTCGCCCTCGCGCTATGCCTCGCGGCCGGTGCCGCGGCCAGCCCCGCCGCCACCATCACCATCGCCTGCGGCTCGACCAGCAACGAGCTCGAGGTCTGCAAGAAGCACGCGGACGCCTGGGCCCGTCGCACCGGCAACGAGGTGAAAACCTTCTCGCCGCCGGCCAACCCGACCGAGGCGCTGGCGCTCTACCGCCAACTGCTCGGCGCGCGCTCGACCGACGTCGACATCATCCTGATCGACGCCGTCTGGCCCGGCGTGCTCAAGGACCACCTGCTCGACCTGAAGGCCTACACCAAGGGCGCCGAGAACGAGCATTACCCGGCGATCATCCAGAACAACACGGTGAACGGTCGCCTGGTCGGCATGCCCTGGTACGTCGACGCCGGGCTGCTGTACTACCGCAAGGACTTGCTCGCCAAGCACGGTCTGAGCGTGCCGCTGACGTGGGCCGAACTCGGCGCCGGCGCGAAGAAGATCCAGGCCGCGGAGCGCGCGGCCGGCGTCAAGGACTTCCACGGCTTCGTGTTCCAGGCCAAGGCCTACGAGGGCCTGACCTGCAACGCGCTGGAGTGGGTCGCGAGCTGGGGTGGCGGCACGATCGTCGAGCCCGACGGCACGATCTCGATCAACAACGCCGGCGCGGCCGGCGCGCTGAACATGGCGGCCGGCTGGATCGGCAGCATCGCGCCGATCGGCGTGCTGAACTACGGCGAGGAAGACACGCGCGGCGTGTTCCAGAACGGCCAGGCGCTCTACATGCGCAACTGGCCCTACGCATGGGCGCTGCTCAACGCGCCCGACAGTCCGGTGAATGGCAAGGTCGGCGTCGCCGCGCTGCCGCGCGGCGAGGGCGCCGGCGCCAAGAGCGCGGCCACGCTCGGCGGCTGGCAATTGGCGGTGAACCGCTACTCGCCGAACGCCGAGGCCGCGGTCGACTTGCTGCTCTACATGACCGGACCGGTGGTGCAGAAGGACCGCGCGATCAAGGGCTCGTTCAACCCGACCCGACCCGCGCTCTACGGCGATGCCGACATCGCGCGCGCCAACCCCTTCATGGCCAACCTGCGCGAGGTCTTCGCCAACGCGGTGGCGCGGCCATCGACCGTGACCGGTCTGAAGTACCCGTCAGTCAGCCAGTCGTTCTGGGACGCGACGCACGACGTGCTGTCCAAGGAAGCCCAGGGCGAGGACGCCACCCGCCGCCTCGAAGGCAAGCTGCGCCTGATCCGCCGCGGCCAGTGGTGACGAGGACAGGCCGCTGAAATGAAGAACAACCGCACCCGCACCGCCTGGATCTTCCTGGCGCCGATGATCGTCGCGATGATCGTCGTCGCGGCCTGGCCGCTCGGACGCTCGATCTGGTTCTCCTTCACCGAGACCAACCTCAACGAGCTGAGCAACAGCCGCTTCATCGGCCTCGAGAACTACTTCGGCGAGTACGGGCTGTTCTTCAACCCGAACTACACCGACGGCTTCTGGAAGAGCGACTGGGGCATCTCGATCCGCAACACCTTCAAGTTCGCGATCGTCTCGGTGCTGCTCGAGACGCTGGCCGGCCTCGGCGTGGCGCTGCTGCTGAACCAAGCCTTCCACGGCCGCGCGCTGGTGCGCACCGCGGTGCTGGTGCCCTGGGCGATCCCGACCATCGTCTCGGCCAAGATGTGGGGCTGGATGCTGCACGACCAGTTCGGCGTCATCAACGACCTGCTGCTGCGCGCCGGGCTCATCAGCGAGAAGATCGCGTGGACCGCCGAGCCGGCCTTCGCGATGTGGACGGTGGTCGCGGTCGACGTCTGGAAGACCACGCCCTTCATGGCGCTGCTGATCCTGGCCGCGCTGCAGACCCTGCCCAAGGATTGCTACGAGGCCGCGCGCGTGGATGGCGTGCACCCGCTGCGCGTGTTCTGGAAGATCACGCTGCCGCTGATCAAGCACCCGCTGATGGTGGCGGTGGTGTTCCGCCTGCTCGACGCGCTGCGGGTCTTCGACCTGATCTACGTGCTGACCTCGAACAGCAGCCGCACGATCAGCATGTCGGGCTTCGTGCGACGCGAGATGGTCGACAACGGCAACGTCGGCTTCGGCTCGGCGGCCTCGACCTCGCTGTTCCTGATCATCCTGCTGTCGGCGCTGCTGTTCATGCGCGCGGCGCGGCTCAAGCTGGCGGAGGACGCGCAATGAACCAGCGCTCGCTACCGGCCAGCATTGCCATCTACGGCTTTGCCGCGCTGCTCGTCTTCGTCTCGGTCTTCCCGCTGTTCTACGCGGTCTCGACCTCGCTGAAGACCGGCGCCGCGCTGTTCGACACCAATCTGTGGCCCTCGCAGCCGACGCTGCACAACTACCTCGCGCTGTTCCAGGGCGAGCAGCTGTTCGGCCGCCATCTCTGGAACTCGATCTTCGTGGCCACGCTGACGGTGGGCTTCGCGCTGCTGATGGGCGTGACGGCGTCGTATGCGCTCGGCCGCATCCAGTTCAAGGGCAAGGGCCTGCTGCTGCTGACGATCCTCGGCGTCTCGATGTTCCCGCAGGTCGCGGTGCTCTCGGGCATGTTCGAACTGATCAAGGCGCTCGGCCTCTACAACCGTGCGCTCGGCCTGGTCGTGCCCTACACCGTGTTCACGCTGCCGTTCACGGTGTGGATCCTCAGCACCTTCATGCGCCAGCTGCCCAAGGAGCTGGAAGAGGCCGCGATCATGGATGGCTGCGGCCCGCTGCGCATCATCTTCTCGGTCTTCATGCCGCTGCTGTGGCCGGCGCTGGTGTCGACCGGGCTGCTGGCCTTCATCGGCGCCTGGAACGAGTTCCTGTTCGCGCTGACCTTCGTCGTCGACGACACGCAGCGCACGGTGCCGGTCAGCATCTCGCAGATGGCAGGCTCCAATGCCTTCGAGATCCCGTGGGGCAGCATCATGGCCGCCTCGGTGATCGTGACCGTGCCGCTGCTGCTGCTGGTGCTGGTGTTCCAGCGCAAGATCGTCTCGGGGCTGACGGCGGGCGCCGTCAAGGGATGAAGCTGGACCACGCCAATGCTCGCAACAGACGTTCGATCGGAACGGCTGTTAGCGGCGCATTGCGGTCGTTCGGCTTTCCTGGTGTTCGATCGCTTCGCCAAGCCACGGCCGGGCGGCGTGCTCCGCTTCACTGCGGCGGTCGTCCC